>NZ_JACEIC010000002.1:375707-1575622 GCF_013778305.1 Nocardioides agri | reverse complement strand
CTGATGATCGCCTTCTTGGGTGTCGTCGTCGGGGGCATGATCATCTGCCTCTACCTGCCGATGTTCTCGATCTTCAACCTCATCAAGTAGCCGGCCGCCGCGCCCGAGCCTCCGTCGACTCGCCACGTCTCTCGTGGCGGCCCTGGCTCGGGCGCGCTCGCCTACCCCGCGCGCGGTCGAGCCACCCGCCGCGCTCAGCGCGCCGCGCGTGATCGTCTTCGCAAGCGTGGTCGTCAGCAGACGGCCTCTGCCTCTGCGTGCCGAGGGTCTCGACCTTGACGTGCTTGAGCAGCCGGACGGCGCACGTTCTTCTCAGTCGAGCCGTAGGGCTCGAGCTGATCGGCCCGGCCTGTCCGTCCCCGGATCCGGGCGTCCAGTCACCCGCGTCCACGAGCGTCGAGCGGCCCGGCCGGTGCCAGACCTGGGGCCACCGGTACGCCGGAGCGCGCTCGTGCGTGCAGCCGACGCTAGAGCCGTTCAGCCGGCGGTCAAGCTGACCGGGGGTCTCAGCGATCGACCTCGCGGTAGTTCTGCACCTGGATGGAGTAGAGCCCGGGGCTCAGGTTGGCCAGGAAGCACTTGTCGAGCGAGGTGTCGAAGTTGCCGACGAGGTTGACGTGGTCGGCGAAGATCGTGCCGATGAAGTCGGCGGTGCCGTTGGCGTGGGTGACCACGCCGTACGGCGCCTGGGACGTCAGCACCAGGCTCGCGGACAGCTGTTGGTTGGAGTTCATCTTCGCGTTGCCGCCGTCGATGATGATCAGCAGCGACCGCTTCGGGCAGGCAGCGTCGGTCGCGCCCAGGTTCTTTGCGCGACCCCAGCCGGTGACGTCGTTGAGGTCCACCGTGCCGCCCGGGTCGCTTCCGAGCAGGTCGAAGAACATCACCGCGTTGGGCGCGGTCGTCGGGTTCGGGCTCGCAAAGCCGGTGGACGAGGTCCAGTAGTTGCCCTGGCTCCGTGCGACGTTGCGGAGGTCGTCGAGCTGGGTCGGCGTGAACGGCTGGTCGGTGATGTTGAACAGCTTCATCAGGGCGGCCGCGTCTCGGATGTAGGAGCCGTTGACGTCGTTGGTCCCGTTGCCGTCGAGGTCCTTCGCCGCGTAGTACGGCGGGTACGCCGTCGCGCCGTCACACGGTGCGCTCGTGGCGCCGCCGTTGGTGTCCTGGTCGTAGGGGTATGCGCTGTCGCACGGACCCGTCCGGTGGATCGCCTTGTGGTCGTTGGCAGGGCAGGTCGAGGTGTTGCCGTTGCTGTCGGTGATGATCCGGGCGGAGTGCACCGCCGCCCGGATGTTGTACGCGGCGTCGATCGACGTCCCCATCTCGATCTTCGACCGGTTGTAGACGCATCCGGTGGAGAAGACGCTCTCGCGCGTGACGCTCGCCGAGCCGCCGCCCTCGATCGTGCGCGCGAAGACGCCCAGGGGGACCCGGTTGGCGCCGGCGATGAGCGTGGCGTCGACCTGGACGGCGCGGGAGCCGGTGCCCGCGATGCCCTGCGAGTGCACGCGGTAGAACGTGGGATTGGTGGCCGGCACCGGCTCGATCCACACTTCGTAGCGCTGTCGGCTGCTGCCCGGAACGTTGATCTTGCGCGGGTTCGCCTTGTTCCCCCACGGGTTGCTGGCGCAGGTCGGCGAGCACGCGAGGGAGGCGGCTCCGGTGCTGCGCAGGTAGGAGAGCGCCTGGGTCACACCGGCATCCGCGGCGTCGAGCGCGGAGGCGGAGTCGAGGGCACGTCGGGACGCGGACACGTTGTTGACGGTGACCGTCAGGACGGTGGTCCCGAGCACCGTGAGGACGGCCATCACCATCATGGTGATCAGCAGTGCGGATCCCTCGTCGCGGGCCGCGGGCCGATTCACGGTGCCGCGTCGGCCCGTCAGGGGGCGGACAGTGCTCATGCTGCGCTCCTCAGTTCTGCTCCCGGTTGCGCAGGTCGGCCTGCATGGTGAAGACCCGCTCCGTGGTGCCGTCGGTGACGGTCAGCGTGATCGACACGAGGTCGATGCGGTCCAGCTCCGGCCCGTCGGGCTTGCCGTTGCCGTTGCCGACCGGCGCTCCGGAAGCATCGAGCTCGTCCCAGGTCGTCACGCCGTCGGCGGTCCCACCCGCGCCGTCGTACTGCCAGAGGCTGCTGCGCAGCTGGAGGTTGAAGTTGCGGACGAGCCCGGCCAGCACCGGCCTGGTCACGGCGGTGCCGTCGGCGTCGTTGGCCGTCAGGGTCAGCCGACGGCTCGCGGGGTACCAGCGGTAGGTCAGCACCTCGGGATCGACGGCGCTCTCGTCGCGCACGCCGTCGCCGTCGAAGTCGGTCCAGAACGTGAGGGCCGTGGTGCTCGCCCCGAGGGTCGAGAGCTCCACCGCGTCGACCGCCGCCGCCTGGCGGAGCTCGCGAGCCATCCGCTCGGTCGCGATCCGCGACTCCTCCGTCACGTTGGCCGCGGCTCGGGTGTCGTCGGTGACGTTCGCCGTCGAGAGCACCAGGCCCAGCAGCAGCGTCGACACGACCGCGAACAGGCCCATCGCCACCAGCACCTCGACGAGCGTGAAGCCCTGGTCCCGCTGCGAGGTCCCCGGATCGATCGGGGTCGAGGTGCTCATCGCGCGTCCGCCGCACTGCACGAGAGGACGCCGACCGACACGGTCACCGACGACAGCGGGTCCGACGCACCGGAGGCGTCCTCGCGGGTCGGCTGGGTGGTCAGCGAGATGATGCCGGGCACATTGACCGTCGCCGCGCCCGTGGCCGCCGTCTTGGTGACCTCGGAGGACGACACGGCCGACCACGAGGAGATGTAGTCGCCGAGGGTGTGGCCACCACCCACCGGTGTCGTCAGCGGCACGGTCGCGAGGAGATCGCTCGCGGTGGTCTCCGTGACCGTGGCGACGGTCGTGTAGCCGGACGGGCCCCAGACCTCGACGGCGGCGGTGTAGCCGACGCTGGCGGTGGCCGCGTGCGCGGCTCCGCTGACCGCGCACCGGACCTTGGCATCGGTCAGCGTGATGCGCACGACGCCGTCGGGGGCGAACGTCGTGGGCAGCACCGACACCGGTGCGGTGCGGGCAACGCCGCACGACTCCACGAGGAGGGGACTCGCCGCGTCGTCGATCGCGGTCGTGCGCAGCCACCCGCTGGAGGCGACGCGCACCGACCCGCCCGACGACGTGCTCGCACATCCACCGCTGACCCCCGGGTTCGTGTCCGAACCCGAGTGCATGGTGACCAGACCCTTGCTCGGCGCGAGCGCCAGAGCCGGGCGGTACTGCGCGCCGGCGCCGGCGGCGAGGGAGAGGCCGTTGTGCACGGTGTCCCGGAGGATCGCCTGGAGCGGGCTCGTCGGGGAGCCGGCGTTCGGCAGGGCGTTCCCGGCGCTCAGAGCGACTGCCGAGCGGCGGGTGTTGCCCCAGCACGCGAGCTCGCACCCGGCGCCGTTGAGCTGCCCCGCGCTCTCGTCGTCCTGCGAGTCGCTGACGTCCGGCGGGGCAGCGGCAGTGATCCCGGCCCCGCCCGCCTGCTCGCCGGTCGCGGCGCCCGTGGTGGTCGAGGCGAGCACGGCGTTCGCGGTGCTCGAGTAGGTCAGCTCGCCGGCGAGCTTGACCAGTCCCGCAGAGAGCGTCACCGGCAGGCCGTCGGTGTTCGCGGTGCCCAGGTCCACCGCGGTGACGTCCAGGGTGCTGCTCATCCGTGCGGCCGGGATCTCGCGGCGGCTGATCTGGGTGGAGGAGACGATGGGCTCCCGCAGTCGCTTGCTGGCCTGGAAGACGGCCACGGTCACGCTCGCCTGGGAGGCGGGCGGGTACGACTTGCCGACCGTCTGGGTGTTGTAGCCCGTGTACGGCGCGATCACCGTCGGCGGGGTCGTGTCGGAGAGGAACCGGGTGTCGACCACGACGACGAATCCCTTGAGCTCGGGGTTGGTGCTCTCCGTGCGCACGTAGCGGTAGAACGCGCCGCTCGGCTCCCACGAGCAGCGGTCGGCGGACGCCGACACGTACCCGGTCCAGGTGGTCTTCGGGGTGGGATGGTTGCCGGTCGTCCCGCACTGCGCGGCCGCCGCCGGCGTGGAGACGTTCCGGAAGTAGCGGTCGAAGACGTCGCGGTAGTCCCCGGCGGACGGCGCGATGTAGAAGGGCAGGTTCCGCATCCGCTCCAGCTCCGCCTGCGCGAAGCCCTTGGACTGGGCGGCGGCACGGGCGATGTCGTTGGAGCGGATGCCGGAGACGAGCAGGGGCAGCACGGCGGCCACGAGCACCATGACGATGCCGAGGGCGACCAGGACCTCGACGAGGGTGAATCCGCGGTCGCGCGGGGCGCGCTGGTCGTCAGCTGGTCGAGACACGGCCGGTCAACCCCTCCACGCTCACGACGTACACGCGGTCCGTGCCCTCTCGGGTGATGCGGAGGGTGCCTGGTGAGGCTGTCCCCCGGGGGGTGAAGGTGACCCCGGCCCCCGAGCCGCTCGCCCCCGTGAAGTCCGCCTCTGCCAGGTGGACCCGCGAGTCGATGTCGAAGGGGCCCTCCAGGAGCACCCGGGCGGAGTCGTCGCAGGGCCGGCGGTAGAGCGCGAACGTGTCGACGGCGGTGTCGAACTGCACGCACATCGAGCTGCCCTCGGTCACGGCGCGCTGCTGCGCCTGGCGCAGCACCGACTGGATCTCCTGGGCGGCGCCCTCCTGCGACTTCGCCTGCGCGTACTGGGTCCAGCCGCCGACCGAGATCGCCATCAGGACGCCCGCGATGCCGATCGTCGTCATGACCTCGACCAGCGTGTAGCCCGCGGCGGCGGCGGCCGGCCTGCGGGTCGGTGGGGGCATCTGGCTGGGCTCCTCGGTCGGGTCGCGCCTGATGGCGTTGACGCACCGGCGCAGCCCGATCTGCCACGCCTCTCGGGGGAGTCTCGGCGTCGCGACTCCTCGGCTTGAGCCAGCCGGGGGTGATGGTCCAGACCAGTCTCAAGCGCTCGGGCGACGGGTCCGACATCCCCGGTGGCAACGCACCACCGTCCCTCTCGGGCGGTGTCCACAGGACCGGGCAACGCCCCGACACAGGAGACAACACCATGCTTCAGCTTCAGCGAATGAAGAAGTCCATGGAGGAGAAGGACCAGGGCTTCACCCTGATCGAGCTCCTCGTCGTCATCGTCATCGTCGGCATCCTCGCCGCGATCGCGATCCCGATCTTCCTCAACCAGCGCCACAAGGCAGTCGACGCGGGTCTCAAGTCCGACCTCAAGAACGCGGCGACCAACGTAGAGACCTGGATCGTCGACAACCCGTCCACCGCGATCGCCGCCGACTCGGCGGCCGACGGAGGCTCCGGTACGACCAGCCTGGTTGACTTCGTCTCCAGCAAGGGCAACACGGTCACGGTCGCCCCTGGCGCGGAGACCGGCTCGTACACGATCACGGCGGAGAACGACAACTCCTCCGAGGGCGCCGGCCAGTGCCTGAGCTACGACAGCACGCTGGGTGGGCTGCAGGACGGCTTCACCGCCTGCTAGCTCCGTCGCGTACGGCGGGGCCTGCGGACGACTCGTCCGCAGGCCCCGTCTCATTTCTGGCCGACGCCCTCAAGTCGCCGCGCGCGACGGCCGACCATCTGGATGGGGACGGCGAAGCGACAACCCGCACCGTGAGAGCAGCTCATGACACGAGCTGGCCCACGTGGCCCGGCTGACGCGGCGTCGGACTGACATGCTCGCCGGGGCAGGAGGCGTGCTCCGCGCAACTCTCGGGTGGGATCGATGTCGAAGTGGGACGATGACGACGGACGGGGGCAGGACGTGACCGAAGCGAACATGGCGCCGGACGCCAGCGCCGCCTACGACCTCGAGTCGATCCTGGTCACGCTGCCGGACCTCACGGGCGTCGCGCCGTGGACCGACGCCTTCGGCGCCACCCCGGAGGCGGTCAGCTCCATCGATCCCTCAGACCCCCTCGGTCTGTCGCAGCCGGCACCGATGACGGAGGTCCAGCCTCTGGTCGACGTCTCGCTCCCGGCGGAGGTGCCGCCGCTGGTGCAGACCCCGGTGTTCGCGGAGGTGCCGCCGCTGGTCGAGGTGCCGCCGATCGCCGAAATGCCGCCGCTCGCCGAAGTGCCGCCACTGGTCGAGGTGCCGCCACTGGTCGAGGTGACCCCGCTGGTCCCCGACCTCCCGCCGGCACCTCCCGCACCGCCGGCACCTCCCGCGCCGCCGGTCGTCGCCGACCCGCCCGCTGCCTCCCCGCCGCGCCCGTTCGTCGCGTCCTCCTGGGACACTCTCGGCGCCCCGGCCGGGGAGTCGGGCACATCCCCGTTCTACGCCGAGCCCCCCAACCCGCTGGAGGGCCGGCAGGCCACCGAGGTCCTGGCGGAGCTCGGATTCCTCGATGACTGAGACACAGCGCCCCTAGCGACCCCACAATGGCGGCGGCGAGCAGCCGACCACCAACGCATCTGAACTCGGAAGAGGATCGCGAGGGGACCGTGAGCGGATCCATCGACGTCAGCGCACAGCCGAGCGCGCCCGACCTCTGGCGCCAGTACCAGGAGACCGGTGGCGACCCCGAGGTCCGCAACCAGCTCGTGCTCCAGTACTCCCCGCTGGTGAAGTACGTCGCCGGGCGGGTGCGCGCCGAGCTGCCCGCGAACGTCGACTCGGCAGACCTGGTCTCCGAGGGCGTGTTCGGGCTGATGGACGCGATCGACAAGTTCGAGCCCGACCGCGGCCTCCAGTTCCAGACCTACGCGGTGCCCCGCATCCGCGGGGCCATCATGGACAGCATCCGGGCTGCGGACTGGGTGCCGCGCTCGGTCCGCAGCCAGCTCCGCACGCTCGACCAGGCCGCGGAGCGGCTGCGGCTGCAGCTCGGCCGCACGCCGACGGACGAGGAGATCGCCGCCGAGGCCGGCATGAGCCTGGCGGAGCTGCGGACCGCGCGCGGGAAGAGCACCTCGGTGTCATCCGCAGCCGACGAGGAGCTCGCCCAGGTCGGCGACCTGGCGCCGCGGCTGGACGAGATGTTCGAGGCCGACGACTCCCGCGACGAGCTGTTGCAGGCCCTGGCCCGTCTCCCCGAGCGCGATCGGATCATCATGGCGCTCTACTTCTTCGAGGGCTTCACCCTCGGCGAGATCGGCCTCATCCTCGACGTCACCGAGTCGCGGATCAGTCAGCTCCGCACCCGCGCGATGGCGGCACTTCGCGGCCACCTCGCTGACGTGATGCGCGAGGACGCCTGACGCCGACGGCTCAAGCGGGCGGCGACATCCGCTCGGCCACCGTGCGCGGCTTGCGGCGCGCCACCGCGACGCCGACGAGGGCGAGCGCGCCGCCGACGTAGGCCATCGCAGGCGGAGCCTCGTCGAGCAGGACCACGCCCATCACGATCGTGATCGGCGGCACCAGGTAGGTGGTGACGCCGAGGCTGGTCGCGCTCATGTGCCGGAGCGCGTAGGCGTAGGTGGTGAAGGCGAGGGCGGTCGGGAAGACGCCGAGGTAGACCAGCCAGAGCGAGGACGAGACGGGCGCGTCCTGGGCCTGGTCGACCAGCTGGCCGACGAACGGAAGGCAGACGACGGCACCGATCGTGCACGCCAGCCAGGTCACGTGGATCGCCGGCAGCCGTGCGACGAGCGGCTTCTGGAGGATCACGCTGATCGAGTAGACCAGCGCCGAGACCAGGCACAGCAGCACGCCGACCACGTCGTGGTTGCTTCCGCCACTCGTCGAGAGGCTGATCAGGCCCACACCGGAGAAGGCGAGGGCGAGCCCGAGGCCGAGGTAGACCGTGAACCTCTCGTTGAGGAAGACCGCCGCCAGCAGTGCGATCAGCACCGGTGAGATCTGGATCAGCATCGCGGCCGTGCCGGCGTCCACGCGGCGCTCGCCGGCGTTGAGCGCCACGTTGTAGACCCCGAACCACAGCACGCCGATCGTGACGATCGAGAGCCACTGGCGCGGGGTCGGGTGCGGGACGCCGGCCGTGACGAGCGCGGCGACGCCGAGCACCAGCGCGCCGACCAGCAGCCGGCCGAGGGAGAGCGCGCCGGGGGAGAAGTCGTGCCCGAGATGACGGATCGCGACGAACGCCGAGGCCCAGAACACCAGCGTGACCCCGACCGCGGCAACCGGCGCCCACGCCGGGGTCGTCGTGGCCGGCTCGTCGACCGGGGTGGTGGTGCTCGTACTCGTCACCCGTCGATCGTAGGTGCCGCCACCGACGCCCAGCATGCGGAAAACGGACAGCGTCACGCGATATGCCGCCACAGCCCTCAACTCCCGCCTCGGCGGGGCCGATACCACCTCCGTGAACACGTCGCACCCAACGGACCGGGGTAGCGAAGGGGCAGGGGGACCGATGACGGAGAAGCGCGCAGCACGAGCTCGACGGAGACGACCGTTCGCAGTCTCCGGTTGGCCATTGCGTCGCAAGATGGCGCTCTCGCTGGCGATCCCGCTGCTGCTCGCCGCCACGCTCGGCGGTCTCCGGGTGCAGGCGGACCTGGCGGAGGCGAACAACGCCGCGACGAGCGCCCAGCAGGTCACCGTCCTGCCTCCCGCCGTCAACTACCTCACCGCCGCCGAGCAGGCGATGGTGGCGGCGCAGGACACCTCGCCCGCCAGCCAGGAGCACCTGGAGTCGGCGGTGGCCCAGCTCACGAGGACGGCCAACCAGCTCTCCCAGACAGCCGCGGACGCCGAGCTGACGACCGAGCAGCAGTACGAGATCGACTCGCTTCTCGACCTCAGCCAGGCGATGCGCGGTGAGAGCGACGCGCTCTCCGCTGCCACCTGGCTCGCCCAGCTCCGCCAGCTGCAGTCCGGGGTCTCCCAGCTGGTCACCAGCATCGCGAACGCCCAGATGGAGCCGCTGCCGCAGCTCGAGGTGCTCGCCGACTCCCTCGGCGGTCGCTTCTCGCTCGCCATGCAGCAGGCGCTCGCCAAGACCGACAGGTCCGGTGAGACCGGCTCCCAGGACCTCTTCGCCGAGATCGGCGTCGAGGGCGCGGCCGTCGACAGCCTCGCCGACGCGCTCGGCGCCGAGCACGCCGACACCATCGCGGCGCTGCGCACCGCCAACGCCGACCGCGCCCGGTCCGTGCGGACTGGCACCGACAACCTCGGCGGGGAGAACGCGTACGACGACTACGACACGCTGGTCGGCGGCACGCTCGACGACATCGACTCCCAGCTCGCCGACGCGGCCGACACGGCCCGGTACAGCGCGCTGGTGAACGCCGGCGCCATGGCCGCGGCGCTGCTCCTCGCCGTCCTGCTCGCGGTGCTCGTCTCGAGGGCGCTGCTGCGGCCGATCCGCACGGTCCGCGAGGGTGCCCTCACGATCGCCCACGAGCGACTTCCCGAGGAGGTCCAGCGGATCCGGGCCGGCGCCGAGGTCAGCGAGGTCCAGCCCATCGCCGTGACCACCGCGGAGGAGATCGGCCAGCTGGCCCGCGCCGTCGACGACCTGCACCGCCAGGCGGTGCTGCTCGCGGCCGGCGAGGCCGCCGTGCGTGCTCAGGTCGCCGAGATGTTCGTGATCCTCTCGCGGCGCACCAACTCCCTCATCAACCAGCAGCTCGCGCAGATCGAGGTCCTGGAGCAGGACGAGGAGGACCCGCGCCGGCTGGACAGCCTCTTCCGCCTCGACCACCTCGCCGCTCGGATGCGGCGTACGTCGGACAGCCTTCTCATCCTGGCCGATGCACCGACGCGTGGCCTGGTCCAAGAGCCGCTCTCGGTCTCCGACACGATGCAGGCCGCAACCTCCGGCGTGCAGGACTACCAGCGGGTCCGGATCCTCAGTGCCAGCCCCATCCAGGTGAGCGCCATCGCTGCCGCGGACGTCGTCCACATGATCACCGAGCTTCTCGACAACGCGCTGACGTTCTCCTCCCCGACCACCGCCGTGTCGCTCTCGTCCTCGATCACGCCGAGCGGGCTGACGATCGAGGTGATCGACTCCGGCCTCGGTGTCCCGCCGGAGGCGCTCGGCGACCTCAACCGGCTGCTCCGCTCCGGCGGCGACATCACGCCTGACACAGCTCGCCGCATGGGCCTGTTCGTGGTCAGCCGACTGGCGCAGCGGCACGGCATCCTCGTGACGCTGCACCGCAACGAGCACGAGGGCATGACCGCCAGCCTCACCCTCCCCCCGGACATCCTGGTGCGGGACAGCGGGCCGGAGGCGCCCCTGGCCGCTGTGCCCTCCATCGCGCCGCTCGCGGCCGTCCCGCCCGTCGAGCCCTTCGCTCCCTCCGCCTCGCCGGAGCCCGTGGCGCCGCTGGCCCCGGTGGTGCCGCTCTCCCGTGTGTCGTTGCCGGCGCCCGAGCCTGCCGCGCCGGCGGACCCCGTGGCGGCGCCCGCTCCCGCAGGTGCCTCCGTGCCGCCGGCCCTTCCCCGGCGGCAGCCAGGAACCTCCGACGTGCCGGGTGCGCCGATGGCGCCGATCGTGCCGGTCCAGCCGGTCCAGCCGGTCCAGCCGGTGCAGCCGACTCCGGCGCAGGAGTGGGCACCGCTGCCTCCGAGCCTCCCTCAGCGGCAGCCCGGGACCTCCGACGTGCCGGGCGCGCCGATGGAGCCGATCGTGCCGGTCCAGCCGGCGGTCCAGCCGATCGTGCCGGTCCAGCCGGTCCAGCCGGTCCAGCCGGCTCCACCGGTGCAGGAGTGGGCACCGCCCCCGCCGGCGCCGTCCGGCCCTTCCGCGTGGACCCAGCCGTCGGAACGGGTCGTTCCGCGCACCGCGGGCGACTACCTCGACGGTCCGGGTGCGGACCCGCCGGGGCCGGACGACAGCGTGACTCCGATCTTCAGCTCGGTGCGTTCGGGCTGGCTCGGCGCCCCCCCGCAACCCGGGTCATGGGCACCGAGCGAGGTGGAGGCCGGGTGGGAGCGGGCGGACAGGGTGAATCGCCTGTCGACCGCGACCCACGTGACCGCCGCCGGGCTCCCGGTACGCCAGCCGGGTGCCCAGCTGGTCCCTGGAGGGATCGCCAAACCGCCCTCCACCACCGTCCGTGACCCGGAGGCCATCCGGGCGCGGCTGGCCGCGCACGCGGCCGGTGTGTCGCGCGGCCGGAGCGCGGCATCCACCACAGCAGGGACAGCAGAGGACACGACCACGAAAGCAGGCCACTGATGACCGAGTTCCCCGTTCGCATCGCTGCCGAGGCGGCCGACGAGCGCAGCCTCGACTGGCTGGTCAGCCGGTTCGTCGAGGAGGTGGCGGACGCCGCGCATGCGGTCCTGGTCTCCTCCGACGGCCTGCTGATGGCGGCCAGCGCGAGCATCCCGGCCGATCGGGCCGAGCAGCTGGGCGCGGTGTCCTCCGGCCTGGCCAGCCTGGCCGTCGGAGCCGCTCGCCTCTTCGCGGGTGGGGCCGTGCTCCAGACCGTGGTCGAGATGGAGCAGGGCTATCTCATGCTCATGAGCGTCGGCGACGGCTCGAACCTCGCGGTGCTCACGGCCGGGACGGCCGACCTCGGTCAGGTCGGCTACGAGATGGCGCTGCTTGTCGAGCGGGTTGGGCGCGCCGTACAGGCGACCCCGCGTGTCGCTCCGGCATTCTGACGGTCGGTGACGTGGTGACCCCTGACTCGAACGGTGCGGAGCCCGAGCGCCCCACGGCGCGTCGGGTCCGGCCGTACACGATCACATCCGGTCGCACGTCGACGTCGGTCAACCTGCCCGTCGAGGCGCGCCTGCGGAGGCCCCGGGCGTTCGAGACCGGCCTGACCGGGGTGTCTCGGCAGGTGCTCGACACCTGCGACAGGCGCTCCGTCGCGGAGGTCTCCGCCCTCACCTCGATGCCGATCGGGGTGGTCCGCGTCCTGCTCGGGGATCTGGTCGAGCAGGGGCTCGTCGAGGTACAGGACACCATCACCGACGGTTCGTCGACGGACGAGCGGATCCAGCTCATCGAAAGGACTCTCCGTGGACTACGCGCGTACTAGTGCTGCTCGCCGGGCAGCGTCGACGAAGATCGTCGTCGCCGGCGGGTTCGGGGTCGGCAAGACCACCCTGGTGGGATCGGTGTCGGAGATCGTGCCGCTCCGCACCGAGGCTCTCGTGACCAACGAGTCGGAGGGCGTCGACGACCTGTCGGCCGTGCCGGGCAAGGCGTCGACGACGGTGGCCATGGACTTCGGCCGGCTGACTCTCGACAAGGACCTCGTGCTCTACCTCTTCGGGACGCCGGGGCAGCGGCGGTTCTGGTTCATGTGGGACGACCTGTGCGTCGGCGCCATCGGCGCGATCGTGCTGGTGGACACCGCTCGGCTCGACGACTCGTTCTCCCCCCTGGACTACTTCGAGTCCAAGGGCCTGCCCTTCATCGTCGCCGTCAACGCTTTCGACGGTTCCGAGCAGTACCCGCTCGAGGACGTCGCCCGGGCGCTCGCCCTGCCGCCCCACGTGCCGATCATGCGGATCGATGCGCGCAATCGGGACTCCGCGAAGCAGGCGCTGATCCGGGTGACGGAGTACGCACTGCAGCAGCTCACCCAGAACGTCGCCGTGGAGGTGCACTGACATGACCACTCGAGCCATGACCGGCCGGCTGGCGCTGTCCGCGGCGGGGATGCTCCTCCTCGGATCGGCGCTCGCAGGTTGCAGCGGCGACGCCGAAGCCGGGCCGGCCCCTCTGGACCCCCAGCTCGTCAAGGAAGGCCGGCTGACGGTCTGCACGAGCCTTCCCTACGAGCCGTTCGAGTTCAAGGAGAAGGGGGAGTTCGCCGGCTTCGACGTCGACCTGGCGACCGAGGTCGCGAAGCGGCTGAAGGTGCGACCGGTCTTCGTCGACACCGACTTCGACGGCATCGCGTCCGGCGCTCCCCTCAACGCGGGGACCTGCGACATGGCCGCGGCCGGACTGACGATCACCGGCGAGCGGGCCCGCGTGCTGGACTTCTCCAGCCCGTACTTCAACGCGGCGCAGACGATGGTGGTCCCCGCCGGATCCAGCGTGGCATCGCTCGACGACCTCGGCGACGGGAAGATCGGCGTCCAGACCGGCACCACCGGCGAGCTCTACGTCCGCGACTACGCCCCCGCGTCGGCCGAGGTCGTCGCGATCGACGACCTGTCGGAGATCGCATCCGCCATGGCCCGGGGCGACGTGGACGCCGCGTTCTACGACAACACGGTCGTGGGTGACGTGCTCAACGAGAACCCCGACTTCGAGGTGGCCGCCGACTTCAACACCGGTGAGCAGTACGGCCTGGCGGTGCGCAAGGACGGCAACACGGACCTGCTGCGCACGATCAACGACGTGCTCGCCGACCTCGTGGCGAAGGGCCGGTACGACGAGATCTACCAGACCTGGTTCGGCAGCGCGCCGGCCAAGGCGAAGGCTGAGTGACAGGCTGGATCTCTGACCTGGGGGGTCAGAGATCCAGCTTGTAGCCGAGCCCGCGCACGGTGACGAGGTACTTCGGCTCGCCCGGGTCCGGCTCGATCTTGGCTCGTAGCCGCTTCACGTGGACGTCGAGGGTCTTGGTGTCCCCGACGTAGTCGGAGCCCCAGACCCGGTCGATCAGCTGACCGCGGGTCAGGACCCGACCGGGGTTGCGCAGGAACATCTCGAGGAGCTCGAACTCCTTGAGCGGCAGGCGCTGCGCGGAGCCGTCGACGGTCACCACGTGCCGCTCGACGTCCATGCGCACCGGGCCGGCCTCGAGCGTCGTCGTGGCGGGCTCCGCCTCCTGGCCGCGACGCAGCACGGCGCGGATCCGGGCGACCAGCTCCCGCGGGGAGTACGGCTTGGTGACGTAGTCGTCGGCGCCCAGCTCGAGCCCCACGACCTTGTCGACCTCGTCGTCCTTGGCGCTGACCATGATCACCGGCACGCTCGAGGTCTGCCGGATCTGGCGGCACACCTCGGTGCCCGGCAGGCCGGGCAGCATCAGGTCGAGCAGCACGATGTCGGCGCCGTTGCGGTCGAACTCGGTGAGTGCTGCGTGCCCGTCGGCGGCGATCGCCACCTCGAAGCCCTCCTTGCGGAGCATGTAGGCGAGGGCGTCGCTGTAGCTCTCTTCGTCCTCGACGACGAGTACCCGGGTCACCGGCGTGCCTCCTGGCTCTCCCGCGTGGGGAGGTAACGGGGAAGGGTCAAGGTGAAGGTAGACCCCTGGCCCTCGACGGACCACACGTCGACCTCGCCACCGTGGGTGGCGGCGACGTGCTTGACGATGGACAGGCCGAGACCCGTGCCACCGGTCGAACGGTGCCGGGCCGGGTCGACCCGGTAGAACCGCTCGAAGATGCGGTCGATCTCCTCGGTCGGGATGCCGATGCCCTGGTCGACGACGGAGATCGAGATCGTGTGCTCGTCGGCCTTCGTGGAGACCAGCACGGTCGAGCCTCCCTCGGAGTAGGAGACGGCGTTGGCGACGAGGTTCGCCACCGCGGCGGTCACCTGCTCGTTGTTGCCGAGGATGGTCAGGTCGTGGACGCCGCCGACGACCACCTCGATCTGCTTCGCGGCCGCGTCGATCGCGCTGGTGTCGACCGCGGTCCGGATGACGTCGTCGATCGAGACCGGCAGCGGGGCCTCGAGCGGGTCGTCGCCCTGCAGCCGCGACAGCTCGATGATCTGCTGCACGAGCCGCGCCAAACGTTCGCTCTCGGTCAGCATCCGGGCCGAGAACCGCTTGACCGCCTCCGGATCGCCGGCGGCGTCGTGGACGGCCTCCGACAGCAGCCTGATCGCGCCCACCGGCGTCTTGAGCTCGTGGCTGACATTGGCGACGAAGTCGCGACGCACGGCCTCGACGCGGCGCTCACGGGTGCGGTCCTCCACGAGCGCCAGCACCAGGCGGGCGCCCAGGGGCGCGACCCGCGCGGTGACGTGGCGCGAGGGCCCACCGGGCCGCGCGATCACCAGCTCGGTCTCGCGGATCTGCCCGTCGCGGCGTACCTGCTGCACCAACGTCGCGAGCTCCGACGACGCGAGCGTTGGACCTCGGACGAGGCCCATCGCGTACGCCGGCGCGGAGGCCTTGAGCACCGTGTCGCTGTCGTCGACGACGACCGCGCTGCTGCGCAGCACGGACAGCACGGTGGCCACGCCGGCCGGCACCTGCGGCTCCTCGGAAGGGGCGGACGCGGCGTGCTGCTGGCGGTCGCTCACGTGCCAGGCGAGCACGGCTCCGCCGGCGACGACGGCGCCGATGATCGCGGCCAGAAAAGCCTGCGTCGTCGCGTCCACACCGCGATCGTACGAGCCGATTCACCGGGGATCTGCCTTCGGGCGGCCGCGCTTGCCATAAGTTCACTCCGCGTTCACGGTCCGTCCGCCGCCGGTCATCTGGGCTACCTAGGCTCACCGCCATGCGAGAGGCCTTCCACGAACAGCTCGATGCCATCTTCGACGACCTGACCGCCATCTGCGGCAGTGTCGAGACCGCGGTGCGGTTGGCGACCGAGGCGCTGCTGACCGGTGACCCGACGACCGCCGAGGCGGTGATCAGCGCCGACGTCGAGATCGACCGGGCGCGCGAGCGGGTGGAGGACTCCGCGTTCCTGCTGCTGTCGCTGCAGCAGCCGGTCGCCAGCGACCTGCGCACCGTCGTCGCGGCGCTGCGGATGGTCAGCGACCTGGAGCGGATGGGCGACCTGTCCGTGCACGTCGCCAAGATCGCCCGCCTGCGGGTGCCCAACGTCGCCGTACCGGCCGAGATCCGCCCGACCGTCGAGCGCATGGCCCAGGTCGCCGAGGACATGGTGATGCGGGTCGGCAAGATCATCGCCGACCGCAACGTCGAGGACGCCCTCGCGCTCGTGCACGTCGACGAGGAGATGGACACCCTGCGCCGCGACAGCTTCGCGTCGCTGCTCTCCAACGACTGGAGCCACGGCGTCGAGGCTGCCGTCGACGTCGCGCTCCTCGGTCGCTACTACGAGCGGATCGCCGACCACGCCGTCTCGGTCGCCAACCGGGTGGTCTTCGTCGTCACCGGCGAGCACCCCCGCTCGGTCGACGCCCCCGCCTGACCCTCGACGATAGCCAGCGACGGTCTGGTCGCTCCCGGACGTCGGGAACGACCAGAACGTCTGTGGCTATCGCTCAGCGGCCCTGGTTGGCGACGGCCGCGGCGGCCTCGGCCGCGGCCTCGGGGTCGAGGTAGCGGCCCCCGGGAACGGTGGGCTGGAGGTCGTCGTCGAGCTCGTAGACGAGCGGCATGCCGGTCGGGATGTTGAGCCCGGCGATGTCGGCGTCGCTGATGCCGTCGAGGTGCTTGACCAGCGCGCGCAGGCTGTTGCCGTGGGCGGCGACGAGGACGGTCTGGCCGGCCCTCAGGTCGGGGACGATCGCGGACTCCCAGTAGGGCAGGAAGCGGGCGATGACGTCCTTCAGGCACTCGGTGCGGGGCAGCTCGTCGCCGAGGTCGGCGTAGCGCGGGTCGCCCGCCTGGGACCACGGGTCGTCGTCGTCGATCGGCGGCGGGGGTACGTCGAAGGACCGGCGCCAGAGCATGAACTGCTCCTCGCCGTAGGCCTCGAGCGTTTCCTTCTTGTTCTTGCCCTGGAGCGCGCCGTAGTGGCGCTCGTTGAGCCGCCAGGACCGCTTGACCGGGATCCAGTGCCGGTCGGCGACGTCGAGGGCGGCGGTCGCGGTGTTGATCGCGCGTCGCAGCAGCGAGGTGTGCACGACGTCGGGCAGGACGCCGGCGTCGCGGATCAGCTCGCCGGCGCGGATGCCCTCGGCACGGCCCTTGTCGTTGAGCGGGACGTCGACCCACCCGGTGAAGAGGTTCTTGGCGTTCCACTCGCTCTCGCCGTGGCGGAGCAGGACCAGCGTGTAGGTCATCGGATCCCTCCCGGGAGCGGTGGTGTCAGTGCTCGGCGGACTCGACCTCGCCGACCGGGGCCTGCGGCTCGCACTCGTCGGCCGGGGTCGGGGTGTCGGCGGACTCGTCGAGCCCGGCGTACTCGTAGCAGTCGGGGACGGTCGGCACGTCCTGCTCGACCGTGCTGCCGTCGCCGAAGGTGAACTGCAGCGTCAGGAAGGCACCGGAGTCGAAGTCGCCGGACACCGTGATCGGCGTCTCGGCGTCGGCGAGGTTGACCAGGCCGTTGGCCGGCACGGTGATCGTGCTGAAGCCCTCGACGGTCAGCTCGGCGTCGTCGCCGGCGCCAGCGACGTCGGTGATCGTGGCGTCGGCCTCGTTGTCGTTGTTGACGAACGTCGCGACCAGGGTCCCGGAGCCGTCCTCGGCGCTCACGACGACGGCGCCCAGGACGTCGACGGTCTGGCTGCGGTCGTTGGTGCCGACGCCGGGGGTGTAGACCCGGTCGGTCGCGTAGTCGAAGCCGCAGGACGTCAGTGCGGGCGCGGCGAGGACGAGCGCGCCTGCGGCGAGCAGGCGAGCGGGGCGACGAAGCGGCATTTCACGGCCTTCACTGTGCTAGGACGGGTGCCCGCACAGCCTAGCGGCAGCGCGCCGGCCCGATGCGGCCGGTCACCCGCTCGGCCGCCGCGCTAGCGGCTGAGGCCCACGGCGTCGCCCACGATCAGCATCGCGACCAGCGCGAGGAGGGTCCAGGCGAGCGACAGCACGAGCACGCGGGTCGCGCCGACCTTGAGGGCGACCCGGAGGGGCAGGTGCCGGAAGCCGTCCTCGTGGTCGGCGACCAGGCCGGGCAGCGCGCACAGGAAGTGCACGCCGACGCCGACCGCGGCGGCGAGCGCGACCAGGGCCGGCTCGGGCGGGTTGCCGGTCGTCTGGCCGCCCCAGCCGCCGTACGAGAGGAAGGCCGGGTAGAGCGCGTACGACGCCGCCCACGGCACCCACGAGAGCCAGGACCGGCGCAGCGCGACGTTGCCGATCAGCCCGATCGTCACGGAGACCAGGTAGAGCGAGCCGGCGACCACGCCGTTGGAGATCGCCACCGGCACCAGGAGCAGCAGCGCGCAGGCGAGCGCGAACCAGGCCGTCCCGACCTCGAGGTAGCCGTCGGCGATCGGCTTGCCGCTCGGCAGTCGGCGCCCGTCGCGCCGGCGGTCGACGATGTCGTTGTGCCAGCCGAGGACGGTCTGCCCGACCAGCACCGTCGCGAGGACCAGGCCGACCTCGCGACCCGGGCGGCCGGCGATCGCGGCCGCGGCGGCGAGCCCGGCTGCGGTCAGCAGTCCCTGCCGCGGGTGCGCCGCGCGCGCGAGGAGCACCGGGGTGGTGTGGGCGAGCGCGCGGCGCCGCTCCCCGCGCCGTCCGGCGCTCGGCGGCGGGTCGGTTGCGGTGGCCGTGGACGACATGCCCGCAGTATCGACCACAGGCGCCCGAGGTATGCCTGATCCGGCTCCGACGAGCGCGGCCCGGGCCCCCGCCACCACATCGACCAGCGATCTGTCAAGACCGCATAGTGCCCCTGACCTGCGCAAACGATGCGGGGGCTGCTTCGGAGGCGTGTTAGACTCGACACCTAGGAAGGGGTACCTGACATATGACTTTCACCGTCGGCGAAACGGTTGTTTACCCGAACCACGGAGCCGCAGTCATCGAAGACATCGAGATGCGGACCATCAAGGGAGAAGACAGGCAGTACCTCGTTCTCCGGATCGTCGCACAGCAGGACCTCGTGGTCCGCGTGCCGGCGTGCAACCTCGACCTCGTGGGCGTCCGGGACGTCGTCGACAAGGAGGGTCTCGACCGTGTGTTCGACATCCTCCGCGCGGCGCACGTCGAGGAGCCGACCAACTGGTCGCGTCGCTACAAGGCGAACCTCGAGAAGCTGCACAGCGGCGATGTGATGAAGGTGGCCGAGGTCGTCCGCGACCTGTGGCGCCGGGAGCGCGACCGCGGCCTCTCGGCCGGGGAGAAGCGGATGCTCGCGAAGGCCCGCCAGATCCTGGTGTCCGAGCTCGCGCTCGCCGAGCACACCAACGAGGACAAGGCCGAGGCACTCCTCGACGAGGTGCTCGCGTCCTGAAGTCTCGACGACGTGGCCCCCGGCTCTGCCGGGGGCCACGTTGCATTTAGGGTCGGTGCCGTGGACGACGACGAGCCGACGCCCGCGCTGGGCACGGTCGTGGACGAGGGTCGCGGCCGGCTGCCGTACGCGCTCATCCACGGCGAGGCGCTGGTGGCGGCCGCCGCCTGGGCGCTCGGTGAGGCGGGGGTGACGCCGGTCGACACTGGTACGCCGTGGCGCGCGGTGGCCGAGGCCGGAGAGCCGTTCGTGCTGCACGACCCGCTGTGCCCGATGACCCCGCCCGACTTCATCGCCACCTGCGTCGAGCGCGCCGTCGAGCACGCCTGCGTCGTGGTCGGGGTGCGGCCGGTGACCGACACGGTCAAGGTGGTCGAGGGCGGCGTCGTCGGCGAGACGGTCGACCGCGAGGGACTGGTCGCGGTCGCCTCGCCGATCGTGCTGCCGCCCGCGGTGCTCGAGCAGCTGCAGGAGCCCCCTGCGACGGACTTCGTGGAGCTCGTGACCGAGCTGCGCCGCCGCTTCCCGGTCGAGCTCGTCGAGGCACCCCCGTCCGCGCGCCGGGTCGGCTCTGAGGACGACGTGCGGCTGCTGGCGGAGCTCACCCGAGCCTGAGCGCGAGCTCGAGGTCCTCGGGGAAGGTGATCTTCAGGTTCGTCGCGCTGCTCGGCACGGCCGCCACGGGCAGGTCGCTGTAGCGCGACCAGCAGGCGGCGGTATCGGTGCCGTCGAAGCCGTCGGCGGCCGCCGCGGCGTACGCCGCGAGCAGGTCGGGTGCGCGGAAGGCCTGTGGGGTCTGCACCCCGTCGAGCTCCGCGGGCAGCGCCCGGCCGTCGAGGGCGAGCAGCCCGGGGAGCCGCACGCCGGGGATGGCGCCGCCGGTCTCCCGCGCGGCCGCGATCGTCGACTCGAACAGGGCGGTGCCCGCCAGCGGCCGGGCGCCGTCGTGGATCGCCACGACGTCGACCGCGCCGGCGTCGATCTCGGGGGCGAGCGCCTGGAGGGCGGACCACTCGGAGGCGTGCCGGGTCGCGCCGCCCTCGACGATGCCGACCTCGGCGTCGCCGAGGACCGGCGCCAGGGCCTCGCCGACCGCGTCGGCCTCGCCGGCCCGGACGACGACGAGCACCCGTCGTACGTCGGCCGCGGCGAGCGCGTCGCGCACCGACCACGCCAGCACCGGGCGGTCGCCGAGCGGGAGCAGGACCTTGTTGGAGCCGGCGCCGACGCGGGCGCCGGCCCCGGCGGCGAGGATCACGACGGCGGCGGGCACCGGGTGAGTTTTACACGGCCGTCACACGGCGAAGCAGCGGCGTGACACGACGCGCCTACGTTGCTCGTCATGTGGCAACCGGTCTGCCGTGTCACCGAGCTGGACGTCGCCCGCGGGGCGACGGCGCTGGTGCACGGGCAGGCGCTGGCGATCTTCCGGACCGAGGACGACGAGGTCTACGCGCTGGGCAACCACGACCCGTTCGCCCACGCCTCCGTGCTCGCCAAGGGCATCGTCGGGGTCCGCGACGGCGTGCCGTTCGTCGCCTCGGTGCTGCACAAGCACGCCTTCGACCTGCGCACCGGCCGCTGCCTGGACGACCCGCACGTCACCGTGCCGGCCTACGACGTGCGCGTGGACGACGGCATGGTGATGGTCGGGCCGCGCCGAGTCGTCGTCGGCTAGGTCGTCGGCTAGGTGTACTGATCGGGCACGTTGGTCGAGATCGTGTGACGACACGATCTGAATGAGCTTGGAAGGCGAAGACCTCCGGGCGTGGAGTGGAGCTGTCTAAGAACCGCTTCCACAACCCTGGAGGTCTTCGTGTCCCACGCTACCCATGTCAACGCGGCTCTGACGCCTCGCGCCCGCCTGCGGCTCGCGCGCCTGATCGTCGAGGACGGCTGGCCGATCGCTCGCGCCGCGGAACGCTACGACGTGTCCTGGCCGACCGCGAAGCGGTGGGCCGAGCGGTACCGACGACTCGGCGAGGCCGGCATGAACGACGCATCCTCGCGGCCTCACCACTCACCGCGCGCGACTCCACAACCGGTGGTCCGCAAGATCGTGCACCTGCGCTGGAAGCAGCGTCTCGGGCCGGTCCAGATCGCCGACCAGGTGAGCCTCGCCCCGTCCACGGTGCACAAGGTGCTGGTGCGGTGCCGGATCAACCGGCTCACCCACGTCGACCGAGCCACCGGGGAACCGATCCGACGCTACGAGCACGACCACCCCGGCTCGCTGCTGCACCAAGACGTCAAGAAGCTCGGCAACATCCCCGACGGCGGCGGATGGCGCTACGTGGGCAAGCATCAAGGCGCCCACAACCGCCAAGCCACCCGCGACCGGACCGGGATCAAGGCACGCAAGTACCACCCCAAGGTCGGGACCTGTTTCGTGCACACCGTCATCGACGACTACACCCGCCTGGCCTACGCCGAGTGTCACGACGACGAGACCGCAGCCACCGCAGCCGCCGTCCTGACCCGCGCGGTGGTCTGGTTCGCCGTGCGCGGCGTGAGCGTCGAACGGGTGCTGACCGACAACGGCGGCTGCTACCGGTCGTTCCTGTGGCGCGATACCTGCACCGATCTCGGCATCACACCCAAGCGCACCCGGCCCTACCGACCCCAGACCAACGGCAAGATCGAGCGCTTCCACCGCACCCTGGCCCACGGCTGGGCCTTCAAGAAGCTCTACCGCTCCGAGAACGCCCGCCGAGCCGCGCTGGCAGGATGGCTCCACGAGTACAACCACCACAGGCCCCACACCGCGATCGGCGGGTCAGCACCCATCACCAGGTTGACCAACCTCACCGATCAGTACAGCTAGGTCGTCGGCTCGGGAGCGCTCCAGACGACGGCGGTCGCGATCGCCGCGACGCCCTCGCCGCGGCCGGTGAGGCCGAGGCCGTCGGTCGTGGTGGCGGAGATGCTCACCGGCGCCCCGACGGCGGCGGAGAGCGCGGCCTCCGCCTCCGCGCGGCGCGGGCCGAGGCGCGGTCGGTTGCCGACCACCTGGATCGCGACGTTGCCCACGACGAACCCGGCCGCGCGCACCCGGGCCGCGGACTCGGCGAGCAGGGTCGCGCCGGCGGCGCCGGCCCACTGCGGCTCGGAGGTGCCGAAGTGGGAGCCGAGGTCGCCGAGACCGGCCGCCGAGAGCAGCGCGTCGCACGCGGCGTGTGCGGCCACGTCGGCGTCGGAGTGCCCCTCCAGGCCCTGCGGCTCGCCGGGCCAGGCGAGACCCCCGAGGTGGAGCGGCGCGCCGTCGACGAGGCGGTGGACGTCGGTGCCGATGCCGACACGGGGGAGGGGCTGCACAGCCCGATCATGCCGGACTGCGCCACAATCGGGCGCGTGAGGAGCTCCCGGGCCGGTTGGTCGGTCGCCGGCCTGATCGCCGGGTACGCCGGCCTGGCCGCCAGCTACTGCATGGCGATGGTGCTGACGACCCGCGACGCCCCGGTCACGGCCATCGCCGAGCGGATCATCCGG
This sequence comes from Nocardioides agri, assembly GCF_013778305.1. GTDB lineage: Bacteria > Actinomycetota > Actinomycetes > Propionibacteriales > Nocardioidaceae > Nocardioides > Nocardioides agri. The sequence goes on along the minus strand of NZ_JACEIC010000002.1, from coordinate 1,553,219 downwards.
CTCACGCCCGGGCCGGTGGTCGAGCGCGCGATCAAGGTCCTCGGCCACTGGGACAAGCCGTTCCTGCTGCTGGTGATCCTGCTCGGGGCCGGGGCCGCGTTCGCCTGGGCGGGGCTGCTGGCGCGGCGGTCGTGGTGGGCGCCGGTGATCGTGTACGGCGTGCTCGCGCTGGTCGGCGCGGCCGCGGTGCGGTGGCAGCCGCGGGGTGCGACGATCGACCTGCTGCCGGTGGCGGTCGGGTTCGCGACCTGGCTGGTCTGCCTCTCGCTGCTGACCGAGCCGCTGCGCCGGCTGGCGGCGGCCCCCGAGCCGGCCCCGGGGTCGGCCCCGCCGGCGGGGACCGAGCACACCCGGCGCACCTTCCTGCTGCGCGCCGGCCTGATCCTGGGCGCCAGCGTCGCCGCCGGCGGCGTGGGCCGGGTCGTCGGCCGCGGCCGGCGGCACGTCGAGGAGGCGCGCAGGCTGCTGCGGCTCCCCGGCGTCACGGAGCCGACGCTGCCCCCCGGCGTACGCCTCGACGTCGAGGGGATCACGCCCTGGGCCACCCGGGCGGAGGACTTCTACCGGATCGACACGGCGTTCGTGGTGCCGGCCATCGAGCCCGTCGACTGGCGCGTCCGCATCCATGGGCTGGTCGAGCGCGAGGTCGTGCTGACCTACCAGCAGCTCATCAATCGGCGGATGACCCAGGCCTGGATCACGCTCAACTGCGTCTCCAACGAGGTCGGTGGCGACCTGATCGGCAACGCCTGGTGGAGCGGGGTCCGGCTCGCCGACCTGCTCGAGGAGGCGGGGGTGCAGCCGGGCGCGGACGCTGTGCTGCAGACGTCGGAGGACGGCTGGACCTGCGGCACCCCGCTCAGCGTGCTCACCGACAGCCGCGACGCGATGCTCGCCGTCGCGATGAACGGCCGGCCGCTGCCGATCGAGCACGGCTTCCCCGTGCGCACGATCGTGCCGGGGCTCTACGGCTACGTGTCCGCCTGCAAGTGGGTGGTGGACATCGAGGTCACCCGCTTCGCCGACATCGAGGCCTACTGGACGCAGCGCGGCTGGGCCGAGAAGGGGCCGGTCAAGATCGCGTCCCGCATCGACGTGCCGCGCGGCGGTGGCGAGATCGCCACGGGTGGCGCCCGGGTCGCGGGCGTGGCCTGGGCGCAGCACACGGGGATCCAGGCGGTCGAGGTGTCGGTGGACGACGGGCCCTGGCAGCGCGCCGCCCTCGGGACCGTGCCCAGCTCGGACACGTGGGTGCAGTGGGCCGCGACGCTCGACCTCGCGCCGGGCGACCACGTGCTCGCCGTCCGGGCCATCGACGCCCACGGCGAGACCCAGACCGGCGAGGAGCACGGCACGGTGCCGGACGGCGCGACCGGGTGGCACCGGATCAAGGTCACCGCGGTGGAGCCCGACGAGGACGAGGAGGGGTGATGGACGACTTCCGCGACAGCGAGGGCGCCGCGTTGGTGGTGGGCGGCAGCGGCGGCATCGGTCTGGCGATCAGCCGGATGCTGGCCACCCGCGGGTCCGACGTCGCCGTCACCTACCGCACCCGGCCGGACGCCGGCAACGCGGTCGTCGAGGCGGCCCGGGAGTGGGGCCGCCACGCATCCGCCCACGCCCTCGACCTCGCGGCCCCCGACGCCGCCGAGGCCGCCGCCCGCGTGGTGGCCGACGTCGTCGCGGCGCACGGCGGCATCCACACGCTCGTGCACGCGGCCGGGCCGCACGTGCCGATGACCCACCTCTCCGCCGTCGAGCCCGAGGAGATGGCCGCCCAGCTCGCGGCCGACGCCGCGGGCTTCTTCGCCGTCGTGCGGCCGGCCCTGCGCCACCTGCGCGCGAGCCAGGGCTCGATCGTCGCGGTCACGACCGCTGCGACGACGCGCTTCCCGGTGCGCGACGGGCTCTCGTCGGCGCCCAAGGCCGCCGTCGAGGCGATGGTCAGGGCGCTCGCCGCCGAGGAGGGCCGGTACGGCGTCCGCGTCAACGCCGTCGGTCCCGGCATGCTCACCGACGGCATGGCCGCCCGGCTGATCGACTCCGGCGAGCTCTCGGACGAGGCGCTCGCCGTCACCCGGCGCAACATCCCGCTGCGCCGCTTCGGCACCGCCCACGACGTCGCCGAGGCGGTCTGCTTCCTCGCGTCCGACCGGGCCGGGTTCGTGTCCGGGCAGAAGCTGGACGTCGACGGCGGCTACGGCGCCTGAGCCGGCTGTGCTTGAGTTGTGGCCGCCTGCGGTTTCATCAAGGGATGACGTCGAAACCGCGCTTTCCCTGGCGAGTTCGTCGAGGGAAGCGCTGCTTCACCCTCATCCCTTGATGAAACGACGGCGGGTCGCCCGGTGCCTCACCAGTTGGTGTGCCCGGCCGGCAGCGGGTGGGCGGCGTCGGCGATGACGTAGACCGTGCCGCCGGAGGTCGGGATCCACGCGTTCTCGAACTCGCCGCGGTCGTAGGTGCGCCGCACCTCGGCGTCGGTGGCGGCCGCCGGGTCGTTGACGACCACGTCGCCGTCGGCGGTGAAGCCGACGATCACCAGCAGGTGCCCGTCGGTCGACCCGATGGGTGCGCCGGTCAGCCCGCCGGGGTCGAACGCGATCGACGCGACGACGGGGATCCCGGCCCGGACCAGCTCCTCCGCCTCGCGCAGCGACCGCAGCCGGGTCACGAAGGCGTGGTCGACGCGGGTGGCGGCGTACGCGGTGTTGAACGGCCAGTTGCCGGTGCCCTCGTAGGCGTAGTCGTAGGTCATCCGGGCGACGTGGTCGACCCACGGGTCCGGGTGCCCCGCCGGCACCCAGGAGTACGCCGCGGCGCCGGGCAGCGCGTCGTAGTAGCCGAGCACCATCGCGGTGGAGGTCGGCGAGCACCACGCCTCGCCGCCGGCGCCGTACTCGGGGTAGTGGCCGCGGTGCACCATCTGCGAGTACGCCGGCACGTCGAGCACGACGCCGCGGGCCACGCCCGGCTTCGACGTCGGCACCGACGAGACCGACGGCAGCAGCGAGGACATCGCGCCGACGGTGTCGACCCGGGGCGACGCCTTCTGGCCGGCCCGCCGCAGCAGCGTGACCCGCAGCTGGTAGGACGTCACGCCGTCGGGCACGACCCAGGTGTCGACGCTGACGGAGCCGAGGTCGTCGGCCTGCTCGCCCCGCGTCGTCCGCTTGAAGTGGCGGTCACCCTGCGCCCAGACGGCCAGCGTGTCCCAGCTCGAGGTGGACGCGCCGGCCTTGCCCCGCACGTCGATGCGCACGCGGCTGCGCCCCGGGGTGCGTGCCTCCCACGACGCGACCAGCCGGGTGAGCGCGAAGCCGGGCGTCGCCCACGGAGACGTCCACGAGCGCCGGTCGACCCCAGTCGGGAGCGTCCGCTGCGCGCTCGGCAGGTCCCAGGTCTGGTAGGAGATCTGGCGGGCGGGAGCCGCGCCGGCGGGGGGCGCCGCCAGGAGGGATGTCAGCAGGGCACAGGCGAAGATCGCGAATGTCGGGCGGCGCACCCACAAACCCTAGACTTCACGGGTGACCTTCAGGCTGTACGACACCGCGACCCGCGAAGTCCGTGACTTCGTTCCCCTCGAGGAGGGGAAGGCGGGCATCTACGTCTGCGGTCTCACCGTCCAGTCCGAGCCGCACGTCGGCCACGTCCGCTCGGCCGTCAACTTCGACGTGCTCCAGCGCTGGCTGCGCCACACCGGCTACGACGTCACGTTCATCCGCAACGTCACCGACATCGACGACAAGATCCTCGCGAAGGCCGAGAGCCTCGGCCGGCCCTGGTACGCCCACGCGGCCGTGATGCAGCGCGAGCTCGCCAAGGCCTACGCAGCGCTCAACGTCGCGCCGCCGACCTACGAGCCGCTCGCGACCGGCCACGTGCCGGAGATGCTCGAGCTGATCGAGACGTTGATCGAGAAGGGCCACGCCTATCCCGCCGCCGACGGCTCGGGCGACGTCTACTTCGACGTGCGCTCGTGGCCGTCGTACGGCGAGCTGACGCGCCAGCAGGTCGACGACATGGAGGCCGCCGAGGACGCCGACCCGCGCGGCAAGCGCGACCCTCGCGACTTCGCGCTCTGGAAGGGCCGCAAGCAGTCCGAGCCGGAGACCGCGTCGTGGCCGAGCCCGTGGGGCCGCGGCCGGCCCGGCTGGCACATCGAGTGCTCGGCGATGGCCGGCAAGTACCTCGGGTCGGCGTTCGACATCCACGGCGGTGGCGTCGACCTGCGCTTCCCGCACCACGAGAACGAGCAGGCCCAGTCCCGCGCGGCGGGCCACCCGTTCGCGTCGTACTGGATGCACAACGCGTGGATCACCACCGCCGGCGAGAAGATGAGCAAGTCCCTCGGCAACTCGCTGACGATCCCGTCGGTGCTGGAGAGGTACCGCGGCATCGAGCTGCGCTTCTACGTCGTGGCCGCCCACTACCGCAGCCACGTCGAGTTCAGCTTCGAGGCGCTGGACGAGGCGGCCGCGGGCTTCCGCCGGATCGAGGGCTTCCTCGAGCGGGCCGGCGAGGTCGCGCCGGGCGAGCTGCCGGCCGCGTTCGTCGCGGCGATGGACGACGACCTCGGCACGCCCGCCGCCGTCGCCGTCATCTACGACACCGTGCGCGACGGCAACAAGGCCGACGACCCGGCGCCGTACGCCGCCCAGGTGCTGGCCATGCTCGACGTGCTCGGACTGCACCCCGCCGACCCGGCCTGGGGCGCCCGCGCCGACGACCAGCGGTTGACCGACGCCGTCGACACGCTGCTCGCCGGGCTGCTCGAGCAGCGCGCCGAGGCCCGGGCCAACAAGGACTTCTCCACCGCCGATGCGATCCGCGACCGGATCAAGGCCGCCGGCATCGAGGTCGAGGACACCCCCGACGGACCCAAGTGGTCACTGGAAGCAGGAACGAAGTAGATGGCAGGCAACTCACAGCGCAAGGGCGCGATCAAGAAGTCCGGCAAGGGCAACCCGACCGCCGGGTCGGGTGGCCGCGTCAAGCGGGGCCTCGAGGGCAAGGGCCCGACGCCGAAGGCCAAGGACCGCGAGTACCACAAGGCCCACAAGGTCGCGAAGCGCGCCGAGAAGGCCGCCGCCACCAAGCCGAAGCGGCGTACGTCCGGCGACGCCGAGTGGATCATCGGCCGCAACCCCGTCGTCGAGTCGCTGCGCGAGGGCGTGCCGGTCAACGCGCTGTACGTCTCCGAGGGCGCCGAGCGCGACAACCGGCTGCGGGAGGCCTTCCAGCTCGCGGCCGACAAGGGCATCAAGCTGCTCGAGGTCACCAAGTCCGAGATGGACCGGATGGTCGGCGCGGGCGTCCACCAGGGCCTGGCCGCGCGCATCCCGGCGTACGAGTACGCCCACGCCGACGACCTGATCGACGTGGCCGCCGTCAACGCCGAGCAGCCGCTCATCGTCGCCGTCGACCACGTGACCGACCCGCGCAACCTCGGCGCGATCATCCGCAGCGCCGCCGGCTTCGGCGCGCACGGTGTGGTGATCCCCGAGCGCCGGGCGGCCGGGATGACCGCCGCCGCGTGGAAGACCAGCGCCGGTGCCGCGGCCCGCATCCCGGTCGCGCAGACCGTCAACCTGACCCGGCAGCTCAAGGCCTACCAGCAGGCGGGCTGCATGGTCGTCGGCCTGGCCGCCGACGGCGAGGTCAGCCTGCCCGACCTCGACCTGGCGACCGGACCGCTCGTGCTCGTGGTCGGCTCCGAGGGCGACGGGCTCTCGCGCCTGGTCGCCGAGACCTGCGACCAGCTGGTGTCGATCCCGATGGCCAACCACCTCGAGTCGCTCAACGCCGGTGTCGCCGCGTCCGTGGCGCTCTACGCCATCTCGGAGGCGCGTCGCTGACTGTGCCGACCGGGCGAGTAGCGCTGCGGGTCCTGGCGTACGCCGGGGCCTGGCTGCTCGGCGCCGTCGCGGTGACCGCGGTGCTGTTCTTCTCGAGCAGCCGCTCCATCGACCTGGCCAGCCACGACGCGGTCGTGGCGCCGACGATGACCGGGCACGCCGTGGTCGAGACCGGCCCGGTGCTGCCCGACGTGCGGGTCGACACGGGCCGGCGCCTCGGTGTCGAGATCCGGCTGGAGAAGACCGACGCCACCTCGACCGACGAGCTCGTGCGTCGCTACGGCTACATCGCCGGCCAGCCGGAGGGCCAGGTCGCCATCGTGACCGGGGCGATCGAGGACATGCTCCGCGACGCGGCCGTCCGTGGCGCGGTCGTCGCCCTGCTCCCCGTCGGAGTGTGGCTGCTGCTCGGCCGGCGGCGGCGCCGTGAGCTGCGGGACCGGCTCGGACCCGCGCAGGCGCTCGTCGCCGTCGGCGTCGTCGTCGTCCTCGGGGTCTGCCTGTGGCAGCCGTGGTCGGACCCACGGCCGCGGGAGGACGAGGGCGACTGGGTCGCGCTGTCGGAGTTCCTCGGGCCGGCGGTGCCGGTGCCGGAGGATCTCGACGACGTCGAGGTGCGGGGCGACGTGCTCACTGGGCAGACCCGGCGGCTGATCACGAGCGCGGTCGACACCTACGACAAGAGCAAGGCGTTCTACGCGACCGCGGCCGAGCGTGCGGCCGACCTCGACCTCCGCGTCCCCGAGGACGGGGACACCGTCGTCGCGTTCGTCTCGGACCGGCACGACAACATCGGCATGGACCCGGTGGCCCGCGCGATCGCCGATGCCGCGGGTGCGACGGCCGTCTTCGACGGTGGTGACGACACCTCCACCGGCAGGACCTGGGAGGCGTTCTCGCTCGACTCGCTCAGCAAGGCGTTCGAGGGCTTCGACCGGTGGGGCGTCACCGGCAACCACGACCACGGCGACTTCGTGCACGACCACCTCGCCGACGCGGGCTGGACGATGCTCGACGGCGAGATCGTCGACGGCCCGGGCGGGAGCACGCTGCTCGGCGTCGGCGACCCGCGCTCGAGCGGGCTCGGCTCGTGGCGCGACGAGTCCGGCCTGTCCTTCGACGAGGTCGCGGACCGGATCGCGGAGGCCGCCTGCGACAGCGAGGACCGGGTGAGCACGATCCTGGTGCACGACGTCAACCTGGGCCGCCCCGCGCTCGAGCGCGGCTGCGCCGACCTGGTGCTCGGCGGGCACCTCCACGTCCGGGTCGCTCCGGCCGAGGTGGTGGGCGACAACGGCGAGTCCGGCTACGCCTACACGACGGGTACGACGGGCGGCGCGGCGTACGCGATCGCCGTCGGCAGCAAGCCGCGTCGCAACGCCGACGTCAGCCTGGTGACCTACCGCGACGGCCGACCCACGGGCATCCAGTGGGTCACCCTCCAGCCCAACGGCGTCTTCGAGGTCGGGGACTGGGTGCCACTGGTCTGAACCGCACTGCCACGCCTTGCGTGTCCTGCGTCACCTTCCGCCGATGGCGTCGTTGACGGAACTGATACGTGTTCTAGGTGGCCCGGGAGGCACAACCCCATGCGCAGGTTCCTGACGCTCTCCGCGACGGCGGCGCTCTGCCTCGCCCTGGCGGCATGCGGCTCCCGGCTCGAGCCGGAGACGGTCGCCCAGGCCGGCGGCGGTGGTGGCGGCGGACTCACCGGCGGCGGCGCGCTCCCGGCCGGCTCGACGGCCGGCGGGGGCAGCACGGGCGGCAGCGGCACGACCGGCGGCTCCGGGAGCACGGGCAGCAGCACCGGCACGGGGTCCGCCGGGAGCTCCGGCTCGACGGGTGGGTCCGGCAGCAGCGGCGGCCGCGGCTCCGGCGGGGGCGGCGGCACCGCCGCGCAGGGCAGCGGCGAGAACGCCGCGGCCGGCACGGTCGAGGCCGGCAGCTGCGACGGCTTCAAGAACCAGACCGGCATCACCGACGACACCATCACGCTCGCCAACGTCGCCGACATCTCCGGGCCGGTGCCGGGCATCTTCGAGTCCGCGCAGCAGGCGACCCGCGCGTACGTCGAGTACTTCAACTCCACCAACGACATCTGTGGCCGCAAGCTGAGCGTCGAGCTGCTCGACAGCCGCGCCGACGCCGGCGCCGACCAGCAGGCCTACACCAAGGCGTGCGACGAGGCGTTCGCCGCGGTCGGCTCCATGGGCGCCTTCGACTCCGGTGGCGCCGGCACGGCGCAGTCCTGCGGCCTGCCCGACATCCGGTCGACGACCACGACGCCGGAGCGGCGTGACTGCGCGACCTGCTTCGCCGCGCAGTCGGTCGACCCGTCCCAGGTCAACGGCGCGATGCCGCGCTGGTTCGCGGAGAAGTTCCCTGACGCCGCGCAGCACGCGGCGGTGCTCTACATCAACGCCGGCGCGGCGGCCACGAACGCGCAGTTCTTCAAGAACGCCTACGCGAAGGCCGGGTGGAAGGTCGACTACTTCCAGGGCATCGACGTGGCGGAGTTCAACTACGCGCCCTACGTCCAGCAGATGAAGGACAAGGGCATCAAGCTCGTCACCTACACCGGCCCCTACCAGAACACCGCGAAGCTGCTCGACGCCATGCAGCAGCAGGGCTTCAAGCCCGACGCCTTCGTCCAGGACGCGACGATCTACGACGACCGCTTCGTGCAGGAGGCGGGCGACAACGGCAACGGCGTCTACTCCTGGTCCACCACGGCGCTCTTCGACAACACCGCGATCAAGGAGATGGCGCTCTACCGCGCCTGGCTCGACCAGGTGAAGCCGGGCGCGACCCCCAACTTCTTCGGCCTGTACGCCTGGTCCGCCGCCCGTCTCTTCGTCGAGCAGGCGGTGGCGCTCGGCGGCCAGCTCGACCGCGCCAACCTCGTGACGGCGATGAGCAAGGTCAAGGACTGGACCGGCAACGGGCTGCACGTGCCGCAACAGGTCGGCGCGAAGACCACCGCCACCTGCGGCGCGGTCTTCCAGCTCAACGGCGGCGCGTGGTCGCAGGTCTCGCCCGGCGACTACATGTGCGGCGCCCTGCTGAGCGGGAGCTGACATGTCCACGCTGCTCTCGTTCACGATCCTGGGCCTCTTCACGGGCGCGGCGTACGCCATCGCGGCCAGCGGGCTGGTGCTCACCTACACGACGACCCGGGTCTTCAACATCGCCCACGGCGCCTTCGGCATGGTCATGGCGTTCACGTTCTGGGACCTCAGCCAGCGCCAGGGGATGCCGACCTGGCTCTCGCTGGTGCTGGTGCTGGGTGTCATCGCGCCGGCCACGGGGTGGTTCGTGCAGCGGTTCGTCACCCGCGGGCTCGGCGAGGGGCCGGTCAGCGTCTCGCTCGTCGTGACGGTCGGGCTGTTCGTCGGCCTGATCGGCCTCGCGCAGTACATCTGGCCGCCCGAGCCGCGCACGCTGCCGCCGTTCCTGCCCGACCGGGGCGTCGAGATCGGCGGCACCTACGTGACGGCCCACCAGCTCATCACGATCCTGCTGTCCGCGGTGGTCGCGGCCGCGCTCTACCTGCTGCTCAACCGCACCCGGATCGGTACGGCGATGCGCGCCTCGGTCGACAACCCGGTGCTGCTGCGGCTCTTCGGCGGCAACCCCGACCGGGTCGCCTCGCTGGCGTGGGCGATCGGCGTCTCGCTCGCAGCGCTGGCCGGGATCCTGCTCACCCCGGTGATCGGGCTCTCCTACTACGACCTCACGCTCCTGGTGATCAACGCCTACGCCGCCGCGATGCTGGGCCGCCTCAAGAGCCTGCCGCTGACCTTCGTCGGCGCGATGGGACTCGGCATCCTGCAGTCGTTCGCGGTCGCCTACCTGCCCACCGACGGCAACCTCGCCGGGCTCCGGGCCGTGGTGCCCGCCCTGTTCCTCTTCGCGGTCATCGTGGTCATGCCCCAGGCCCAGCTCCGGATCGGCCAGGTCAAGGGCATCGTCAGCGCGCCCGTGCCGTCGCTCGTGCGGTCGGGCGTGGGTGGCGCCGCGCTGCTGGTCCTCGTCGCCCTGCTGGCGGTCGGCATGTCCAACGCCAACCTCCTGCTCGTCGGCACCGCCGCGACGTACGCCATGGTGATGCTCTCGCTCGTGCTGTTGACCGGGTACGGCGGCCACGTCTCCCTCGCGCAGTTCACGTTCGCCGGCGTCGGTGCGCTCGCCTACGCCAAGCTCGACGAGCCGAACCTCTACGGGCTGCTCCTGGCCGCGCTCATCGCCGGCCTGGTCGGCGCCCTGGTCGCGATCCCGGTCCTGCGGTTGACCGGGCTCTACCTCGCCCTGTCGACGCTGGCCTTCGGCGTGCTCATGGACAAGCTGGTCTTCCAGGCCGACTTCGCGTTCGGCTTCAACGGCACGCTGCCGGCCGAGCGGCTCTCGGTGCTCGGGCACCGCTTCGACTCGCTCGGCGGCTACGTGCTGGTGATGGCGGCCTTCTTCGTGCTGATGGCGGTCGGGCTCCTGGTGCTGCGCCGCGGCGTCCTCGGCCGGGTGCTGATCGCGATGCGCGACAGCCCGGCCGCGTGCGGGACCCTCGGGCTCGACATGCGGTGGTTCCGGGTCGCGCTCTTCGGCCTGTCCGCCGGGATGGCCGGCCTGGCCGGTGCGCTGTTCGCCGGGCTGCGCGGGACGATCGGCGCCGCCGACTTCCAGCTCTTCAACAGCCTGCCCCTGCTGCTGCTCGCCGTCGTCTGCGGCGTCACATCGGTCACCGGCGCCGCGATGGGCGGCATCGGGCTGATGCTGCTGCCGGTGCTGCAGAGCTACCGCCCCGAGCTCGCCGGTGTCGTGTTCGCGGTGCTCGGCTTCGGCGCCGTCGCCCTCGGTCGCGACCCCAACGGCCTGGCCAACCAGCTCTTCCGGCTCGGCCACCTGCTCGACCGGCGGTTCGGCGACCGGGTGCGCTCCGCCGTACCGCTGCTGCCGCTGCCCGCCGACCGCGTGGCGGTCGACGAGGACTCCGAGGTCCCGCTGACGGAGGTGGGCGCGCATGCCGCTGCTCGAGGTTGACGACGTCGTGGTCCGGTTCGGCGGGGTGACCGCGGTCGACCACGCGTCCTTCGCGGCGGAGGCCGGCCGGATCACCGGACTGATCGGCCCCAACGGGGCAGGCAAGACGACGTGCTTCAACGTGATCACCGGGCTCCAGCGACCCCAGCACGGCGCGGTGCGCTTCGCTGACCGGCGGATCACCCGGCTGCCGGTCCACCGGCGCGCCCGCCGGGGGATGGGTCGGACCTTCCAGCGGCTGGAGGCGTTCGGGTCGCTGACCGTGCGCGACAACGTCCGCGTCGCCCAGGACATCCACCGCGGCCCGGCCGGCCTGCTCCGGCCCGCCGGCGCCGACGTGGACGCACTGCTGGATCGGGTCGGCATCCTCGCGTACGCCGACGAGCGTGCCGACTCGATCCCCACGGGCACCGCGCGGCTGCTGGAGCTGGCCCGCTGCCTGGCCGGCGACCCGAAGCTGCTGCTCCTCGACGAGCCGTCCTCCGGCCTCGACGAGTCAGAGACGGCGGCCTTCGGCGCGCTGCTCGCCGAGCTCGCCGCCGAGGGGCGCGGCATCGTGATGGTCGAGCACGACATGGCGCTCGTGATGACGGTCTGCGACGACATCCACGTGCTCGACTTCGGCCGGGTGATCGCGTCCGGGCCGCCGGCGCTGATCCGCACCGACCCGGAGGTGCAGCGGGCCTACCTGGGCTACGCCGACGACGACGTCACCCAGGAGATCGATCTCGAGCAGGTGGCACCATGAGCGTCCCGATCCTCGAGGTGGTGGGGGTGCACGCGGCGTACGGCCGCATCGAGGTGCTGCGCGGCGTCGACCTCGTGGTGCCGCGCGGCGCCGTGGTCGCGCTGCTCGGCCCCAACGGCGCCGGCAAGTCCACCCTGGTCAAGGTCGTCAGCGGCCAGCACCGCGCGACCTCCGGCGACATCCACCTCGGCGGCGTGCACGTGCAGGGCGCGTCGCCGGAGGAGCTGGCCCGGCTCGGACTGTGCACGATCCCGGAGGGACGCTCGGTCTTCCCCAACCTCACGGTCGAGGAGAACCTCACGCTGATGTCCTACGCCGGCGTCGGGGTCGACGCGGTCCTCGACACGGCGTACTCCTACTTCCCGCGGCTGCACCAGCGCCGGCACCAGCTCGCCGGCACGATGTCCGGCGGCGAGCAGCAGATGCTGGCGATGTCGCGGGCACTCGCCTCCGACCCCGCGCTGCTGCTGCTGGACGAGCTGTCGATGGGCCTCGCGCCGCTGATCGTCGACGAGCTCTACGACACCGTCGCGCAGATCGCCGCCAGCGGTGTCTCGATCCTGTGCATCGAGCAGTTCGCGCGCACGGCGCTGCGGGTCTCCGACTACGCAGCGGTCATGGTGGGTGGCCGGGTCGTCGCGACCGGCGAGCCCACCGAGGTCCTCGACTCGATGTCCGACGTCATCCTCGGAGGCGCAGCATGAAGCGTTGTCTCGTTCCCCTCTCCGCGGCCGCCGTCGTCGGTGCCCTGCTCCCGGTATCGCCGACCGCCGCGGAGGAGGCAGCGCCGCGGGCCTTCAGCGGCTACACCGCCGACGCGACCGCGGCGCCGGTGCGGATCGAGATCTACGAGCCGACGATCCCGATCCCTGCGAACCCGCAGCTCGAGCTCGTGCTGGGCTACTCGACCGTCGAGGCGGACTCCGGCAGCTCGCAGGGGCGGGCCAGCTGGCTGTGGCCCGGCGACTCCGTGGGCGAGGGGCTCAAGACCTTCGTCGAGCAGGTCGGGCTGCCGCCGCAGCTCGGCGAGAACGGCTACCCCGTGCAGGTCAACGCCAGCCAGCCCTCCGGCACGGACGAGCAGCGCGACGAGCCCTTCCCCGGGACCGTCATGCGCACCGAGGCGGGCAAGCACACGACCGTCGCGCAGGTGGGCCTCTCGCCCGACGCGCAGGTAGAGGACGGCGAGGCGCCCGCGGCGGCCGAGGAGGGCGGTACGGCGGGTCTGCCCGGCCTGCCGCTCAGCGGGGACCTGCTGACCTCGTTCGGCCAGGTGATCACCGGCGGCCTGCCGCTCGCCGCCCCGGCGCCCACCGAGCCCGCCGAGGAGTCGTCGGAGGAGCCCGGGGAGGGCGACGACGACCAGCCGTCGACCGGCTCGATGCCCGGCCTGCCGCCGCAGCTCGCCGTGCTGGTCGACGTCGAGGGCTACACCTCGTCGAGCAGGACCGTCGCCGACGCGGGGTCGGTCACCAGCATCGCCCGGTCCGCGCTCGGCAACGTGTCCCTGCTCGGCGGCCTCGTCGTGCTCGAGGGCGTGACGTCGCTCAGCCGCAGCACGAGCGACGGCCGGACGGGAGCGAGCACCGAGGCGGTGCACCTCGGCGGCATCACGGTGGCCGGCCAGACGTTCGCCCTGGGGCCGGCCGGTGCCGAGGCCGCCGGTCAGCAGCAGGCACTGCCCGAGCTCCCGCCGGAGCTCACCGCAGCGCTCGCGCAGCTCGGCCTCACCCTGACCCTGCCGAGGCCCGCGCAGACCATCAACGGCGACAAGGCCAGCGACCAGGTCGCCGGGCTGCGCCTCGAGATCAACGCCAAGACGCTCAGGCAGCAGCTCGCCGCGCTGCCGGTGGGCGCGCTCGTCGCCGCCTTCCCGTCCGACCCGCCCGAGCTCAAGAGCGCGCTGCAGGCCTTGACCGGCCTGGCGCCCAAGATCGTGGTGACCCTCGGCACGGCCAGCACCAAGGTCGACACCGTGCAGGGCATCGCGTTCCCGACCGGCGACGACGCTCCCTCTGACGACGCGGCGGAGGAGAAGCCCGGCGACTCGGGCGGTGGTGGGTCGCCCGGCACCGACGGCGGTGGTGGCGGCGTACCGACCGGCAGTGCGCCGGCAGCGACCGGTCCCGTGGACGCGGGCGCTCCGGCTCCCGCCGCCGCGGACGCCTTGCCGGCCAGCGAGCTCACGGGCGCGGGTCTCCCTCCGCTCTACTCCCTGCCGGGTGCGCTCCTGGTCGGCGGCATCGCGCTCGCTGCCGCGGGCGGCACCTGGCTGCGCAAGATCGGCGTCATCGCCCTCGGTGGCGCCGGCTCGTGCATGCACGGCCTCGACAGCGGCCTGCCCGACCTGCGAAAGGCTCCCCGATGACGACGATCCAGACCTCCGTGCCGGCTGCGCCCCAGCAGGCCGGCCAGCAGCTCACCGTGGGCCTGCCCCGGGCCGGCAGCCGCGGCTCCGGCGCCGCACCGCTGAAGGACAACCACTACCAGCTCCTGCAGCTCGTGCTGTTCTGGGCGGGCGCGATCCTGCTCCCGCTGGGCCTGGTCGTCATCGTGCTCGGCTGGTACGGCGCCGCCAACACGCCCTACCAGTACGACCAGCTGTCCTACCTGGTCTCGGGCGGCCTGCTCGGCCTCGGGCTCACGTTCACCGGCGGGTTCCTCTACTTCGGGGCGTGGCTGGCCCGGCTGGCGGCCGACGCCAAGGAGTCGCAGCGCCGGCTGGCCGACACGCTGCTGGTGCTCGCCGACGTGACGTCGCGGGCCGCGTCGACCAGTGACGGCGTCGACGTCTCCGCGCTGCCGGTGACCGCGGGCGAGGGCACCACGATCCACCGCCGCGACTGCCCGCTGATCGCGCACCGGTCCGACCTGCACCCGGTCGGGGAGGCCAACGGGCACCTGACCGCCTGCCGGGTCTGCCGGCCGTAGTCAGTCGTCGGACGCGACCGTCTCGTCCGGCCTCGTCAGGAGGTGGTTGGCGATGTAGTCGCGGGCGGTGTCGAAGATCGAGACCTCGCGCCCGGCGTTCTCGGAGAGGTACCACCGGTGCACGAGCACCTCGTGGAAGATCTCCGCCGGCTCGAGCTTGCCGCGCGCCTCGGCCGGCACCATGGCGATCAGCGGCTCGTAGACCTCGCTGAGCCACCGGTTGGCGACCAGGCTGCGGTCCTCCCGGCCGAGGTCGAGGGAGGCGGTGTAGGTGGCGATGTCGTTGAGCATCCGCCGGGCCTGGTCGTCCTCGACGTTGAGGCCGGTCAGCGCCTGGAGCTCGCGCTGGTGGTGGCCCGCCTCGACCACCTTCGGCTGGATCCGCACCTGCTCGCCGTCCCAGTCGGTGACGATGTCGAGCTCGTCGACGTCGAAGCCGAGGTCGTTGAGCCGCTCCACGCGCTGCTCGATGCGCCACATCTCATGGGTGGAGAACTCCTCGGCGTCGGTGAGCTCCGACCACAGCGCGTCGTAGCGCTCCTGGAGCATCTCGACGATGTCGTGCGCGCGG
This sequence comes from Nocardioides agri, assembly GCF_013778305.1. GTDB lineage: Bacteria > Actinomycetota > Actinomycetes > Propionibacteriales > Nocardioidaceae > Nocardioides > Nocardioides agri. The sequence goes on along the minus strand of NZ_JACEIC010000002.1, from coordinate 1,538,077 downwards.
ACCTCGTGGTCGAGGGAGTCGCTGGCCTGGAGGTCGAGGAGCTCGGCGAAGACGTTCTCGGTCGCGACCGTCAGGTCGTGCCGCCGCAGGCCGTCGGAGAGCGAGGGCTTGAGCTCGCCGGTCTCCGCGTCGACGAGGTAGGCCGCGAAGCCTCCGGCGCTGCGCCGGAAGAGGACGTTGGAGAGCGACACGTCGCCCCAGAAGAAGTCGGCGAGGTGCAGGCGCACCAGCAGCACGACCATCGCGTCGATGAGCGAGGGCAGGTTGTCGGCGGTCAGGCCGTGCGCGAACAGGCTGCGGTAGGGCAGCGAGAACTGGAGGTGCTCGGTCAGGAGCGCGGCGGGCAGCTCCTCGCCGGTGGCGTCGACGCGGCCGCAGACGACGCCCTGGGGGACGACGGCCGGGAGGCCGATCCGGTGCAGGTCGCGCAGCAGGCGGTACTCCCGGAACGCGATGTCCTCGACCGTCTCCTTGACCGCGTAGGTGCGGCCGCCGACGCGGACGATGCGGACGACGTGGCGCGAGAGGCCGCGGGGCAGCGGCACCACGTGCTCGGTCCACTCCTCGAGCGGGGTCGACCAGGGCAGGCCGAGCAGCGCCGGGTCCGGCCGGTTGGCGACGATGCGGAGGGCCACGGCCTCAGGCTACGGCCCGAGGAGCACCGGGCCCGACCCCTGCGCCGCGACCGCGTCGCCCGGGTTGCTCAGCGCGCAGGTCTTCAGGCTCAGGCAGCCGCAGCCGATGCAGCCGTCGAGCCGGTCGCGGAGCGCCTCGATGCGGGCGATCTGCTCGTCGAGCCGGCTCCGCCAGGCGCGGCTGAGCCGCTGCCAGTCGGCGCGCGTCGGCGTCCGCCCGTCGGGGAGCGTGCCCAGGGCGGCGCCGATCTCCTCGAGGCTCAGCCCCACCTGCTGCGCGGTCCGGATGAACGCCACCCGTCGCAGCGTCGACTGCTCGTAGCGACGCTGGTTGCCCACCGTGCGCACGGAGGTGATGAGCCCCTTCGACTCGTAGAAGCGGATCGCCGAGGTCGCCACCCCTGCCCGCTCGGCGAGGTGGCCGATCGTCAGCTGGTTCACGGTCCCAGCCTGCTCTGAACCTCAACCTCCCTTCAAGGACTATGCCAATAGAACGCGTTCTAGTAGCGTCCGGGCCGTGCAGCTCACCGACGGGGACCGGATCAGGGGCCTGCTCGCGACGTACTGCCGCCTCATCGACGCCGGGGACTTCGCCGGGGTGGGAGCGCTGATGGCGCACGCGGTGCTCAAGACCGAGGACGGCACGGTGATCGCGACCGGCGCCGACGAGGTCGAGCGCCTGTACGCCGGGCTCGTCAAGCTGCACGACGACGGCACGCCCGGCACCCAGCACGTCGTCGCCAACGCGATCTTCGACGAGCCGGGGGTCGACGGCACGGTGACCGTGACCTCGACGTACCTCGTCTTGCAGGCGCTTCCCGACGTGCCGCTCCAGCCGATCGTCACCGGCACCTACGTCGACCGGTTCGAGACCGGGGAGGGCGGCCTCCGCTTCGCCGAGCGCCGCTTCGGCATCGGTCGCTCCGGCCGGCTCGAGCACCACCTCACCATCACGCCCTGATCGATCCACGAGAGGTCCCAGATGAACCAGCCCGGCAACCGCGTCGTCGTCATCACCGGAGCCGCGTCCGGCATCGGCTACGCCACTGCGGAGCTCTTCCGCGACCTCGGTGACACCGTCTTCGGGCTCGACATCAACCCGACCGTCCCCGACGGCGTCACCTACGTCGAGTGCAACGTCGGCGACAAGGCCGCCGTGGACGCCGCTGTCGCCGTGTGTGCCGCCGACGGCCGCATCGACGTGCTGGCCAACGTCGCGGGCATCGTGCAGTTCGGCCGGATCGAGACCGTCACCGAGGAGGAGTGGGACCGCGTGCACGCGGTCGACCTCAAGGGGCCGTTCTTCCTGATCCAGGCGGCCCTGACACACATCCGCGCGGCCAAGGGCACCATCGTCAACGTCTCGTCGGTGGCCGGCAACGCGCCGCAGCCCTACGCCACGGCGTACGCCGCCGCCAAGGGCGGGCTCACCCAGCTCACCAAGGCGCTCGCGCTCGAGCTCTCGCCGGAGGGCATCCGGGTCAACGCGATCTGCCCGGGCACCGTCGACACCCCGATCGTCGAGCAGGTCTTCCACAAGCTCACCGACGACCTCGACACCCGGGTCGCGGACCGGCTGATGATGATGCTGCCCGGCGGCGCCATCAAGCCCGCCGAGATCGGCGAGACGATCGTCTGGCTCGCCTCCCCGTCGGCCCGGATGATCACCGGCGCGGTCATCGCCCACGACGGCGGCATGAGCTGAGCCGAGCCGGACCCGTAGCATGTGGCCTCGCCGCTCACGCGGCGTCGCCGGTGTAGCTCAGTTGGTAGAGCGCCTCTCTTGTAAAGAGGATGTCGCGGGTTCGACTCCTGTCACCGGCTCTGTGCTCCGGCATGGCAGGGCAGCGCGTGCTGTCGTCGTTTCATCAAGGGATGAGGTCGAAGCGGCGCTTCCCTCGCCGAGCTCGCCGAGGGAGCCGCGGGTTCGCCTTCATCCCTTGATGAAACCCCCACCCCTCGCCCGAGCGGCCGGTCACTAGCGCAGCTTGCGCACCTCGAACGTCATCGGCGGCTCCGCGATCGCGTCCTGGGCGGCGACCAGCTGGATCTCGCGGGTGCCGGCCTCGATCGTCCTCTCCAGCACGGCGAACACCGAGGACGTCGTGCGGGCGAGCGCCTCCGCGGCCGAGCCGGTGGTCCGCAGGTGGGCGAGGTAGAGGGCCGCGGTGACGTCGCCGCAGCCGTTGGGGGTGATCGGCAGCAGCGGCGTCTCGACCGCCCACGCGCCGTCGTCGGACACGGCGACCACGTCGAGCCGGCCCTCCGGCACCTCCCCGTGGATGACGCTGGTGACGAGGACGTCGCGGGGGCCGCGCTCGCGCACCTCGTCGACGGCGTCCAGGATCTCGGCCAGCGTGGAGGTCTCGCGGCCGGCGAGGAAGTCCAGCTCGAAGTGGTTGGGCGTGACGATGTCGGCCTGCGGCACGACGGTGTCGCGCATGAACTCCGGGATGCCCGGTCGGACGAACATGCCGCGACCCACGTCGCCCATCACCGGGTCGCAGCAGTAGACCGCGTCCGGGTTGAGCTCCTTCACCTGGGCGACGGCGTCGAGGATGATCTGCCCGACGGCGGGGTCGCCCTGGTAGCCCGACAGCACCGCGTCGGCCTCCCCGAGGACGCCGCGGTCGCCGATGCCGGCGATCACCTCGCGGACGTCGTCGGGTGCGAGCAGCGGCCCGCGCCACGCGCCGTACCCGGTGTGGTTGGAGAAGTGCACGGTGAGGACCGGCCAGACCTCGTGCCCGAGCCGCTGGAGCGGGAAGACCGCGGCGGAGTTGCCGACGTGGCCGTAGGCGACCGAGGACTGGATCGACAGGATCTTCACTCCTGGCATCCAACTCGTGCGCACCCTGTACGAGCAAACTAGAACACGTTACAGTTGGCGGGACCAAGACATTCTGCCGGTATGTGAAGGTGTGTCCGTGGCGAAGAAGTTCAGCAGCGAGGCCGACTACGTCGTGGTGGGCTCGGGCAGCTCCGGCTCGACGATCGCGGGCCGCCTGGCCGAGTCCGGTGCCAGCGTCATCGTGCTCGAGGCCGGCAGGAGCGACGAGCAGTACCTGGTGAGGAAGCCGGGGATGATCGGCCCGATGCACGCCGAGCCCACGCTCAAGGCGCGCGTCGACTGGGGCCTCTACTCGATCCCGCAGAAGCACCTGCTGGACCGGAGGATGCCGGTCCCGCGCGGCAAGGTCGTCGGCGGGTCGAGCTCGATCAACGGCATGGTCTACGTGCGCGGCAACCGGGCCAACTACGACGCGTGGGCCGCCGAGGGCTGCACCGGCTGGTCGGCCGACGAGGTCAACGCGGCGTACCGCCGGATGGAGGACTTCGAGGACGGCGCCAACGACTACCGCGGCGCCGGCGGGCCGATCAAGGTCACCCGCAACGCGTTCCCGCAGGAGGGCTCGCGCCAGTTCCTCCAGGCGACGTCGGAGACCCTCGGCGTCCCGGTGCTCGAGGACTACAACGCGGCCTCCCAGGAGGGCGTGAGCCTCATGCAGCAGAACGCCGCGGACGGCCTGCGCTACTCGGCGTCCCGCGGCTACGTGCACGATCTCGCGCCCGCGAGCCTCGAGCTGCAGAGCGAGGTGCTGGTGCGCCGGGTCGTCGTGGAGGGCGGCCGGGCGACCGGGGTCGAGGTCACCGACAAGGACGGGTCGCAGCGCGTCGTGCGGGCCGGCAAGGAGGTCATCCTGTCGGCCGGGTTCGTCGGTTCCGCGCAGCTGCTGATGCTCTCGGGCATCGGGCACGCGCAGCACCTGCGCGACCACGGCATCGACGTGCTCGCCGACCTGCCGGTCGGCGACAACCTGCACGACCACCTCTTCCACGCGCTGACCTTCCACGTCACGTCGACGAAGATGCGCGGCACGCCGGCGTACTTCGCCAAGGGCGTGCTGATGGAGACCTTGCGGCCGGGGCGGACGTTCCTGGCCAACTCGGTCTTCGAGTCGGTCGCCTTCGTGCGGACCTCGCAGGCGACCGACCTGCCCGACCTGCAGCTGCACCTGCTGCCGTGGGCCTACGTCTCGCCCAACCAGGACGAGCCGATCCGCCACGACGTCGACAAGCGCACCGCGCTGACGGTGCTGGCGACGCTGATCTACCCCAAGAGCCGCGGCACCCTGCGCCTCGCGTCGGCGGACCCGACGGCGCAGCCGTTGATCGACTTCCAGTACCTCGCCGACCCCGCGGACCTGGAGGTGCTCGCCGAGGGCTCGGAGATGACGCGGGAGATCTTCGGCAGCGCGGCCTTCGGCGGCGCGGTCAAGGAGGAGATCCACCCCGGTACGGCGCTGCGCGGGCAGGCGCTCCGCGACGCGATCCTCAACCGGGCGACGTCGGTCTACCACGGTGTCGGCACCTGCCGGATGGGCGTCGACGAGCTGGCGGTCGTCACGCCGGACCTGCGGGTCCGCGGCGTCGACGGCCTGCGGGTGTGCGACGCCTCGATCATGCCGTCGATCACCGGCGGCAACACCAACGCACCGGCCATCATGATCGGTGAACGAGGTGCGGATCTCGTGCTGGGGAGGAACTGAGATGGCACTGCGGCGACCGGCCACCCTGACCGACGACTTCCTGCGCGGCCTGGTCGCGCGGGTGCCCGGCAGCGACGGCGGCACGTGGAAGCTGACCGAGGTCTACACCGGCGAGCTGCTCGTCGAGCTGCCCCAGTCGACGCCCTCCGACATCGAGCAGGCGTTCGCCGCGGCGCGGGCGGCCCAGCGCGAGTGGGCGGCCTGGCCGCTGAAGCAACGGCTCGACGTCTTCAAGCGGGCACACGCCCTCTTCATCGAGCGTGCGCACACGACCACCGACCTGATCCAGGCCGAGAGCGGCAAGAACCGCCGGATGGCGATCGAGGAGACCTGCGACCCGGTGATGGTGATGAGCCACTACCTCAAGCGGGCCCCCAAGCTGCTGGCGCCGGTCAAGCGCGGCGGCCCGATCCCGCTGCTCTCGACCTCGACCGAGATCCGCCAGCCCAAGGGCGTCGTCGGCATCATCGCGCCGTGGAACTTCCCCTTCGCCACGGGCATCTCCGACTCGATCTCGGCGCTGATGGCCGGCAACGCGATCGTGCTCAAGCCCGACAACAAGACCGCGCTGTCGCCGCTGTACGGCGTGCAGATGCTGGAGGAGGCGGGCCTGCCGAAGGGGCTCTTCCAGGTGGTGTGCGGCGAAGGGCCCGACGTCGGACCGACGCTCATCGACAACGCGAACTACGTCATGTTCACCGGCTCGACGGCGACCGGCCGCGTCATCGGGGAGCGGGCCGGCCGCAACCTCATCGGCTGCTGCCTCGAGCTCGGCGGCAAGAACCCGATGGTCGTGCTCGAGGACGCCGACCTCGATGAGGTCGTGCAGGGCGCGATCTTCGGCGCGTTCGGCAACACCGGGCAGATCTGCATGCACATCGAGCGGATGTACCTGCCCGAGTCGCGCTACGACGAGTTCAAGGCCAAGTTCGTCGCGGCGACCGAGGCGCTGGTCCTCGGAGCGGCGTACGACTTCGGCCCGGACGTGGGCTCGCTGGTCTCGCCCGACCACCTGGAGCGGGTGAAGGCGCACGTCGACGACGCGGTCGCCAAGGGCGCGACCGTCGTGACCGGCGGGAAGCCGCGGCCGGACCTCGGCCCAGCCTTCTTCGAGCCCACGATCCTCGAGGGCGTCACCAAGGACATGCTCGCCGGCGTGACCGAGACCTTCGGCCCGGTCGTCGCGCTGCACCGCTACCGCACGGTCGACGAGGCCGTCGCGCTCGCCAACGACACCGACTACGGCCTCAACGCCTCGGTCTGGGGCGGCGACGTCGCCAACGCCTGCCAGGTCGGCAAGCGGATCGAGTCCGGCAACGTCAACGTCAACGACATCCTCGCGACGGCGTTCGCGTCCAAGGGCACGCCGTCGGGCGGCGTCAAGCAGTCGGGCGTCGGCGCGCGGCACGGCGACCAGGGCCTGCTCAAGTACACCGACGTGCAGCAGCTCGCGGTGCTCAAGAAGCAGGTGATGGGCGCCAAGCCCGGCCAGGACTACGACAAGTACGTCGCCGGCATGCTGAGCGGTCTGAAGATGATGCGGAAGACGCGCATCCGCTAGTCGTACGTTGGGGGCATGTCGCTGCCGCGCCCGTACCCGCCCGACACCTACCACGGGGAGGGCGGTGAGGTCTCGGCGTGGGTCCGCCGCGACGACGAGCCGCCGGAGATCACCTACCGCACCGGCGGGACGTGCGAGTACATCGCGACCGGCGACCAGACGGCGGGGCGCTTCGGGCTCTACCGCTGGACGTTCGGCGACGTCGAGACCGGGCCCGACCCGCACTTCCACCGCTCGATCTCCGAGCAGTTCTACGTGCTCTCGGGCGAGGTGCGGCTCTACGACGGCCGCGCGTGGGTCACCGCGCGCAGCGGCGACTTCCTCTACGTGCCCGAGGGCGGGCTGCACGGGTTCCGGGGCGGCGGCGGGGCGTCGATGCTGCTGATGTTCGCGCCGGGCGGGCCGCGGGAGGACTACTTCGAGACGCTCGCGCGCGGCGAGGCGATGAGCGAGGAGGAGCGCGCGGAGTTCATGCTCCGGCACGACACCTTCTGGGTGTGAGGCACGCCGTACTGTCGCTTCCGTGAGCGAGATGACCTACCGCCCGCTGGGCGACTCGGGGCTGATGGTGAGCGCGGTCGGCATCGGCTGCAACGCGTTCGGCCGGCGCGTGGACCTCGACGGGGTGCGCGACATCCTGGGCGCCGCCCGCGACACCGGCGTGACGCTGCTCGACACCGCCGACATCTACGGCGCGCCGCCGGGTGCCAGCGAGGAGCTGCTCGGCGAGGCGCTGCGGGGGCAGCGCGAGGAGTTCGTGCTGGCGACGAAGTTCGGCATGGACATGCAGGGTGCCAACGGCGACGACTTCGGGGCGCGGGCCTCCCGCCGCTACCTGCGCCGCGCGGTCGAGTCCTCGCTGCGCCGCCTCGGGACCGACCACATCGACCTCTACCAGCTCCACGAGCCCGACGGCGTCACGCCGATCGAGGAGACGCTGGCAGCGCTGACCGACCTGGTGCGCGAGGGCAAGGTCCGCTACGTCGGCTGCTCGAACTTCGACGGCTGGCAGGTCGCCGACGCCGCCTGGACCGCCCGCACCGCCGGCCTCGAGGGGTTCGTGTCGGTGCAGAACCGCTACTCGCTGCTCGACCGCACCGTCGAGGCCGAGGTCACCCCGGCCTGCGAGGCGTTCGGGCTCGGCATCCTGCCGTTCTTCCCCTTGGAGTACGGCCTGCTCACCGGCAAGTACCGCCGCGGCGAGCGTGCGCCCGCCGGCTCTCGCGCCGACCTGGACCCGAGCCGGGCCGGCTGGCTCGCGAAGGCGGACTGGGACCGCATCGAGGCCGTCGAGTCGTACGCCGCAGCGCGCGGCCTGTCGCCCCTCGACGTCGCCATCGCCGGCCTGGCCGCCCAGCCCGCGGTCGCCTCGGTGATCTCCGGCGCGACGTCCGGCGACCAGGTGCGCACCAACGCGGCCGCGCTCCGCTGGCGCCCGACCGAGGCCGACCTGGTCGAGCTCGACGACATCACCCGTTGACGTCGCACCTGACCTGAGCGTCGCGCATCTGCCGGATCCACGACCGTCAGGTCAGGTGGGACGGGCTCAGGCGACCTGGAGGGAGCGCTTCGAGAGGCCCATCCAGAACCCGTCGATGACCTGGAGGCCGGGCTCGTCGGGGGTGGTGGCGGCGCCGAGGGTGACGAAGAGCGGCGTGTAGTGCTCGACGGTCGGGTGGGCGTAGGGCAGACCGGGCGCCTGGTGGCGGTAGTCGGCGAGAGCGTCGACGTCGCCGCGGGCGAGCGCCTCGCCGGCCCAGGCGTCGAAGTCCGACGACCAGCCGGGGACGGCGGCGTCGATGCGCCACTCGGTCAGGAACGGCAGCCCGTGGGTGAGGAACCCGGACCCGATGATCAGGACGCCCTCGTCGCGCAGCGGCCGCAGGCGCGCGCCGAGCTCCATGAGCTTGACCGGGTCGTCGGTGGGCAGCGACATCTGCAGGACCGGGATGTCGGCGTCGGGGTACATGATCTTCAGCGGCACCCAGGCGCCGTGGTCGAGCCCGCGGCTCGATTGCTGGTGCACCGGCTCGGACGCCGGCATCATCGCGGCCACCCGCGCGGCGAGTGCCGTGGCGTCCGGCGTCTCGTAGGTCATCTGGTAGTAGCGAGGCGCGAAGCCGCCGAAGTCGTAGACCAGGGGGGCGGGGGTCGCCGAGAGCATCACCGGCGCGGACTCCCAGTGCGCGCTGACGATGAGGATCGCCTTCGGGCGGGGGAGGTCCTGCGCCCACGCGGCGAGCTGGCCCGACCACACGGGGTCGTCGAGGAGCGGCGGGGCGCCGTGACCGATGTAGAGCGCGGGCATCCGGTTCATGCTCACTCCAATGGTTGAGACTTAAACTTTATTCCATCGGGAGCGACCAGTCCACCGGTGGAGCGCCCTGCTCGGCGAGCAGCTCGTTGGTCCGGCTGAACGGCCGCGAGCCGAGGAAGCCGCGGTACGCCGAGAGCGGCGACGGGTGGGCCGACTCGATGGCCGGGATCGTGCCGAGCAGCGGCCGGAGCTTGCGGGCGTCGGCGCCCCACAGGATCGCCACGCACGGACCGCCGCGCGCCGCGAGCGCGGTGATGGCCTGCTCGGTGATCGGCTCCCAGCCGCGCCCGCGGTGGCTGTTGGACGCGCCCGGCTGCACGGTGAGGCTGCGGTTGAGCAGCATCACGCCCTGGTCGGCCCACGCGGTCAGGTCGCCGTGGCGCGGCGGCATGATCCCGAGGTCGTCGCGCAGCTCGAGGTAGATGTTGACCAGGCTCGGCGGCAGCGGCCAGACGTCGCGGCGTACGGCGAAGCTCAGCCCGATCGGGTGCTCGGGGTTGGGGTAGGGGTCCTGCCCGACGATGAGCACCCGCACCTGGTTCAGGGGTCGCTCGAAGGCCCGGAACACCTGGTCGCCGCTGGGCTGGTAGCTGCGCCCCGCGGCCAGCGCCTCGCGGAGGAACCGCCCCATCGCGGCGACCTGGTCGTCGACCGGCGCGAGCGCCGCCGCCCAGTCCGGCGCCATCAGGCCCTTGTCGACCAACCCCGCGAGCGCGCTCACGGGGGAACTCTAGGAGAAGATCATGCAGCTCGACGTGGCGTGCGCGACCAGCTTGCCGGCGCCGTCGAAGAGCTGCGCCTCCGCGAGCGCCGTACGACGGCCGCGCTGGATGACCGTGCCGACGGCCCGCAGCCGACCCGAGTCGACGGTCGCCGGCCGCAGGAACTTCACCGTCAGGTCGAGGGACGTGTAGCCCTCGCCGGCGGCGAGCGTCGAGTGGACCGAGCACCCGGCGGCGGTGTCGAGCAGCGTCGAGATGACGCCGCCGTGCACGGTGCCGAGCGGGTTGTAGTGCCGCAGCTCGGGGTCGAGCTCGACCGAGATCGAGCCGTGCTCGCCGTCGAAGTTCACCATCCCGAGGGTCTCCGCGATCGGCGCCGGCGGCAGCAGGCCGTCGCGCATCGCCATGAGCTGGTCGAGGCCGCTCATGGTGGCGAGGGCGTCCAGGTCGAGGGGCTGGGTCTGGGTCACGGACCCAGCCTCCCGTTCAAGGCTGGGTCTGTCAACCAGACCCAGCCCCGCCTACGCTGTGACCGTGACCACGACTGAGATCCCGGCCCTGGCCTGGTCGACCGACAACTGCACGGTCGGCCGGGCGATGGCGATCCTCGGCGAGCGCTGGACCTTCGTCGTGCTGCGCGAGGTCATCAACGGCGTACGCCGGTTCGAGGACATCCGCAGCCACAGCGGCATCCCGCGCCAGGTGCTCAGCGACCGGCTCGCGCTGCTGGTCGAGCACGGCATCCTCACCCGCGTGCCCTACCGCGCCGAGGGCAAGCGGGAGCGCCACGAGTACCGGCTGACCCCCAAGGGCTTCGACCTCTACCCGGTGCTGGTCGCCATCGCCGACTGGGGCGCCCGCTACCTCGCCGACCCGGCCGGGCCGCCGGTCGAGGTCGCGCACCGCGACTGCGGGGCGGTCGTGCACGCCGAGATGGTCTGCGAGGAGGGCCACGTGATCGTCGAGCGGCGCGACGCCGCGCCGCGACCGGGACCGGGCGCGGTCCCGGTACGCCGGCACGCGTAGCAGGGAGGGCTCGTCGGCCAGCCCCGGAATACCTGAAACCGTGTCAGATTCGGGTTCTGGCCCTACGCTCCCGCCATGCCCGTCGCCGGAACGCCTCCCGCCGTCATCCGGCGGGTGCCCCAGCAGGAGCGCAGCCGCCGCCGGGTCGAGGACATCCTCGACGCCGCCGAGCGGCTCGTGGTCGAGCGCGGCGTCGACGCCCTGACCACCCGCGACCTCGCCGCGGGCGCCGGGGTGCCGGTCGCCTCGCTCTACCAGTACTTCGCCGACAAGGACGACGTCCTCGTCGCTCTGGCCCAGCGAGACATGGGAGAGATGGACACGCAGGTCGCCGCCGACCTGCAGGCGCTGGACGTCGTGTCCGTCGCCTCGATGGTGCGCACGACGATGCTGGCCTTCGTGAAGGTCTACGGCCGCCGCCCGGCGTTCGTCGAGGTCTACCTGCGCGGTCGGGCGAGTGCGACGCTGCACCAGTTCGGTCGGGCCCACCTCGAGCAGCTCGCTCACGACCTGCGCGGCTACGCCCTCGACATCGGGATCGCGAGCGACGACCTCACCCTCCGGATCGCCGAGCTCGCGCTCGAGATCGGCGACCGGATCTTCCAGCTGGCCTACGAGGAGCGGCTCGCCGGCGACGAAGCGCTGGTCGAGGAGGGCATCGTGATGATGACCGCCTACCTCGAGCGCTACGCCACGCCCGCCGGCCTCGCGGGAGTGCGCCGGTGATCCGGGAGCAGGTGGCCGCCGCCGCGCGCCGGCTCGCGGCCGAGGGCCTCCTGGTCGGCACCGCGGGCAACGTCTCCGCCCGCGACGGCGACCGCGTCGCCGTGACCGGCACCGGCGTCGTGCTCGGCGACTGCACCGCGGGCGACGTCACGGTCGTGTCGCTCGACGGCCGGGTCCTCGACGGCGCGCTGCTGCCCACCTCCGAGCTCGACCTGCACCTCGGCGTCTACGCCGCGACCGACGCCGCCGCCGTGGTGCACACGCACGCGCCGTACTCGACCGCCGTCGCCTGCGTCCTCGACGAGCTGCCGGTCCTGCACTACCAGCAGCTGCTGCTCGGCGGCGCGGTCCCGGTCGCGCCGTACGCGACCTTCGGAACGCCGGAGCTCGCCCGCGCCGTCGTGGCCGGGCTCGCGGGTCGCCCGGCCGTGCTGATGGCCAACCACGGCTCGGTGGCCATCGGCGCGACGCTCGACAAGGCCGTCGAGCACGCCCTGCTGCTCGAGTGGCTCGCGACCCTGCACCACCGCGCCAGCGCGCTGGGCGCGCCGCGCGCGCTCACCGAGGAGCAGCAGGCCGACGTCGTCACCCAGGCACTGAACCGCAGCTACGGGACCACCCAGGAGAACGCATGAAGATCGCCGCCGTCGGCGTCCACGTCCTCGACACCCACGTCATCGGGGTCGAGTCCATCCCGGCCGGCTCCGACGGCCAGCTGGTGGAGACGATCCGGATGTCGGCCGCCGGCACCGCGGGTGGCACGGCGCTCGTGCTGAGCCGGCTCGGCGCCGAGGTCACGTCGTACGGCGCCGTCGGCACCGACCCGATCGCGGACGTGCTGCTCGCGCTGCTGACCCGGGAGGGCGTCGACGTCTCGGGCCTGGTGCGCAAGGACGAGCACCAGACGTCGTCGTCGGTGATCCCCGTGCGGCCCAACGGCGACCGCCCCGCCTGGCACTGCATCGGCGCCAACGGCGCGTTCACGCTCGACGACCTGCCCCCGTCGGCCTTCGACGCGGTCACGCACCTGCACCTCGGCGGGCCGGAGTTCCTCGGCGGCGAGGCCGCCGGCCAGCTGCTCGGCAAGGCCCGGGCCGCTGGTGCCGTCACCTCGCTCGACATCCTCGCGCCGGGCGATCCCGACATGCTCGCGTGGGTCGCCGACGCGCTGCCGCACACCGACTACCTCCTGCCCAACGACGAGCAGGTGCTGGGCTTCACCGGCGCCTCCTCGCTGGCCGAGGGCGCTCGCGCGCTGGTCGACGCCGGCGCCGGCTGCGTCGCGGTCACCCAGGGCGCGCGCGGCGCCCTCGTCGTCACGGCCGACGAGGTCATCGAGGTGCCGGCGTACGCCGTGGAGGTCGTCGACACCACGGGCTGCGGCGACGCGTTCTCGGCCGGCTTCCTCCGCGGACTGTCCCTCGGTCGCGACCTGCGCGGCGCCGCCGAGCTCGGCTGCGCCGCCGCCGCCCAGGTCGCGGGCGGCCTCGGCACCGACGCCGGGTCGTACTCGCTCGACAGCGTCGTCGCGTTCGCCGCTGAGGCCGAGCGGCGCTAGCGGCCGCCGGCCCTACCGGTTCGGCCGCTGCAGCCGGTCGAGGAACGCGACCAGCAGCGCCTCGCGCATCCGCGGTGACGCGAGGTCGAGCATCGCGTTGACCTCGGCCATCCGGTCGGGGAGGGCGAGGTCGTCGCCGCCGATCAGGCCGGCCGCGACGAGCAGCCCGTCGAAGTCGGCGTCGCTGAGGGCGACCGGGTCGAGCGACTCGATGAACGCCGCCACGTCGGGGTCGACGGCGACCGGCCCGGCGGCGACGGCCGCGGCGACCGACGCACGCAGGGCGGTCAGGAAGTCGGCGACGCCGCCGAGGGTCGCGGCGCTGACCGACAGGTGGATGGTCGCGGGGTGCCCGGCGTAGGACATCTGCGGCTGGACGTACCAGCCCCGCGCGCCCATCTCGTCGCACACGGTGAAGGGATCGCACGACGCGTCCGTGACGAGCGTGACCAGCGTCGAGTCCGGCGGCACCAGGACGCTCAGCCCGGCGATGTCGGTGACCCCTGCCACGATCGCGTCGACCGCTTCGAAGACCTCTCGGGAGAGGAGCTCGTACCCCGTGTCCCCGATCGACTGCACGACGGCCCACGCGCCGGCCAGGGGCCCGCCCGACTTCGTCGACTGCATGGTCGAGTTCAGCATCGTGTAGCCCGGCCAGTCGGCGTAGGCAAAGTACTGCGGCTTGCGGTGCTCCGGCGTGCGGTGCAGCAGCAGCGAGGTGCCCTTGGGCGTGTAGCCGTACTTGTGCAGGTCGGCGGAGATCGAGGTGACGCCGTCGACCGCGAAGGTCCACGGCCGGACCTCGCGACCGAGGCGGGCGGCGTAGGGCAGCACCCAGCCACCGATGCACGCGTCGACGTGGCAGCGGATGCCGCGGGCGGCGGCGGCCGGCGCGATCTCGGCGACGGGGTCGACGACGCCGTGCGCGTACGACGGCGCCGACACGACCACGAGCACGGTCCGGTCAGGGTCGGCGTCGACGGCGGCGAGCATGGCCGCCGGGTCGGCCCGGAAGTCGGGGCCCACCGGCACCACGACGGCCTCGACGCCGAAGTAGTGCGCCGCCTTGAGGAAGGCGGCGTGCACGGTCGACGGCACGACCATGCGTGGGCGCTCGACGTCGGGTCGGCTGTCGCGGGCGCCCTGCACGGCGAGCAGGCACGACTCGGTGCCGCCGGAGGTCACGCTCCCGACGACGGTGTCGGGCGCGTCCACGAGCCCCGCGTAGAAGCCGACCAGGTCGTTCTCCATCTGGAGCAGGCTGGGGAACGCCGTCGGGTCGAGCCCGTTGGAGCCGGCGTACGCCGCCACGGCCTCGCGGCCGACCCGGTCGACGTCGGCGAGCCCGGAGTCGTAGACGTAGGCCAGGGTGCGGCCACCGTGCACCGGCAGGTCGGCGGCCTGCAGCTCGCGCAGGCGGTCGAGGGGAGTGCTCACGCGGTCACCGTCTCATCCGTGCGGCCGTCGACGTCGGCGACCCCCAGGGAGTAGCGGCGCAGCCACACCAGGCTGAGCAGCACGAGCACGGCCGGCAGCAGCGAGAAGCCGAGCGTGATGGCGGTCAGCGCCGAGTCCGGCTGGGCGACGTCGCCGTCGGTGGAGGACCGGTAGCCACCCAGCGCGAGCACCAGGGCGAAGACCCCGGGGCCGAGCGCGAGGCCGAGCGTCTCGCCGGCCGTCCACACGCCGGTGTAGACGCCGGCGCGGTTGGAGCCGGTACGCCGCGCGTCGACGGCGGCGGCGTCGGGGAGCATCGCCATCGGGAAGACCTGGCAGCCGGCGTACCCGACGCCGACGAGCACCACGGCGAGGTAGACCACCCCGACCGGCGCGGACTGCGCGGTGACCGCGGCCAGCGCGCCGGCGGCGAGGAAGAGCGAGCTGGCGACGTAGCCCCGCTTCTTGCCGATGCGGGTCCCGACCGCGCTCCACACCGGCGTGAGCAGCAATGCCGGGCCGACGAAGCAGACGAAGAGGAACGTGGTGGCCGCGTCGCTGTCGAGCACGTTCTCGGCGACGTAGTCGACGCCGGCGAGCATGCAGCCGGTGGCGAGCGCCTGGATGACGAAGGTGGTGAGCAGCCACCGGAAGTCGCGGGCCTCGGCGACGATGCGCAGCTGGTCGCGCAGGCTCCCGGCGCCGGGCTGCGGCGCGGCCACCGGAGCGCTCCGGGTGCCGACGTAGGCGCTGACGACCCCGACGAGGATGATCACGGCGATCGCGACGCCCATCACCCGGTAGCCGGCGCGGCCGCCGACCGCGTTCTGGATCGCGGGCGCGCTCGCGCCGGCGAGCAGGATCGTGAACGCCAGGATCGCGACCCGCCAGGTCATCAGCCGGGTGCGCTCGTCGTAGGAGTCCGTGATCTCGGCGGGCATCGCGACGTAGGGCACCTGGAAGAACGCGTACGCCGTCGCGCAGCCGAGGAAGAGCACCAGCACCCACACGGCCTCGAGCCAGGTCGCCATCCCGGGGGCGGCGAAGAGCACCGCGAACCCGGCGGCCAGCAGCAGCCCGGCGCGCAGCAGCCACGGCCGGCGCGGACCCCGGGGGTCGACGGTGCGGTCGCTGATCCGGCCGGCGATCGGGTTGAGCACCACGTCCCACGCCTTCGGCAGGAACACGATGAAGCCCGCGGCGAGCGCGGCGATGCCGAGACTGTCGGTGAGGTACGGCAGGAGCATCAGTCCCGGCACGGTGCCGAAGGCACCGGTCGCGACCGACCCCGAGCCGTAGCCGATCCGGACGCGGCGCGGCAGGCTGTCGGTGGCTGGCATGCCCGGAGGCTACTGGGAGCGCTGCGCCAGCGCCCGGGAAGCCGCCGAGCTGTGCCGCCGGCGCCGGTTGGTCCCGATCGGCTCCTCGACGGTCGGCGGTGCCGCGCCGTCGTCCCACTCCCGGAACCACGCGTCGAGCGTCGGCCAGGTCGTCGTGCGCGCGGCGCGGCCGGTGAGGAGGCCGAGGTGACCGCCGGGGACGATCTCCAACCTCGCCTCCGGAGCGCCGGTGAGCAGCGGCACCGCCGAGCGCACCGACGCGACCGGCGCGATGGCGTCGCTGGCGCCGGCGACGACGAGCGTCGGTGCCGTGACGGCGGCGAGCGAGACCGTGCGCCCGCCCACCGCGACGGTGCCGGTGGCCAGGACGTTGCCGGCGGCGAAGCGGTGGTAGAGCTGCCCGAAGCTCCGGCCCGGGTACGCCGCGGTCGCGCCCCGGAACCGGTCCACCGCCTCGACCTGGGCGAGCCAGTCGCGGTCATCGAGGTGAGCGGCGACCGCGACCGGACGGCTCACGATCTCGGGCGAGGTGGCCAGCCCGACCGCCCACCGCACCACGCGCGGACTGACCGCGCGCAGGACCCGGTGGGCGTTGCGAAGGGGGTCCGGGACATCGGCCGCGGTCAGCAGCGGCCGCAGCGGGGCGACCATCGGCACCCCGGTGACGTCGAACGGCGACCCGAGCAGCGTCAGCGAGGCGATCGGCAGGTCGGCGCCGTCGGCGGCGACCAGCGCGGCGAAGATGCCGCCGAGCCCCCAGCCGACGAGGTGCACCGGCCGGCCACCGGCGTCCCGCGACGCCGCGCGGACCGCCTCGGGGACGGCGTCCAGACCCCAGGGCCCGATGCGCTGGTCGGCGTCGCGGAACGAGACGTCGCCGTACTCCACGAGGTACGTCGGGCGCCCGTCGGCCACCAGGTGCTCGACGAGGGAGCAGCCGCGCCGCAGGTCGTAGCACTCGGGCGGGGCTGCCAGCGGGCTCACCAGCAGCACCGGGTCGCCCTGCGGCGTGACGACCGGCGCGGTGTCGTAGCGGTGGACCTCGTGCGCGTCGCCCGCGTCGACGAGCGAGCGCGGCATCGGCCGCAGGTCGGCCAGGCTGCGGTGGCGCAGGAGGTGCGCGACGTTGCCGGCGGCGGCGACCACCTGATCCGGCTTCGGCACCAGGTCCATGTGTCGAAACTACCGTCAGGACCGCTGGGCCGGTCGCACCGTCTTGTCGTGCTCGAACGGATCGGTGGCGAGCTCGGCCAGGAACGCGTCCGCCCAGGCGGCGACGTTCCTCTGGGTGACCGTCCGGCGCAGCGCCTTCATGCGGCGACCGGTCTCCTTGCCGTCGGCGCGGTAGGCCTCGAGCAGCGCGGACTTCATGCCGTTGATGTCGTAGGGGTTGATCAGCCAGGCCTGCCGCAGCTCCTCGGCGGCGCCGGCGAACTCCGAGAGCACCAGCGCGCCCGTGTCGTCGTAGCGGCAGGCGACGTACTCCTTGGCGACGAGGTTCATGCCGTCGCGCAGCGGCGTCACCACCATGACGTCCGCGGCCCGGAAGAACGCCGCCATCTCCTCCCGCGGGAAGGAGGCGTGGAGGTAGTGGATGGCCGGCCGGCCGATCTTGCCGAGGTCGCCGTTGATGCGCCCGACGAGCCGCTCGATGTCGTCACGCAGGATCCGGTACTGCTCGACCTGCTCCCGCGACGGCGTCGCGACCTGCACGAACACGGCGTCCTCGACGTCGAAGTGGCCGTCGACGATCAGCTCGCCGAAGGCGCGCAGCCGCGCGTAGATCCCCTTGGTGTAGTCCAGCCGGTCGACGCCCAGGAACACGGTGCGGGGGTTGCCGATCGCCTCCCGGATCTCCTTGGCCCGATCGGTGACCGAGTCGGAGCGCGCGAGGTCCTCGTAGGCCGCCGTGTCGATCGAGATCGGGAACGCCGCGGCCCGCACGGTGCGGCCGTCGGGGAGGTAGACGACGTCGCGATGGGTCTTGTGACCGACGCGCTGGCGCACCAGGCGGACGAAGTTCTGTGCGGCACCGTTGAGCTGGAAGCCCACCAGGTCCGCGCCGAGCAGGCCCTCGAGGATCTGCCTGCGCCACGGGAGCTGGGAGAAGAGCTCGTTGGGCGGGAACGGGATGTGCAGGTAGAAGCCGATGCGCAGGTCGGGGCGCAGCTCGCGCAGCATCGCCGGCGTCAGCTGCAGCTGGTAGTCGTGCACCCAGACGGTCGCGCCCTCGGCCGCGACCTCCGCGGCCTTCTCGGCGAACCTCCGGTTGACCGCGACGTAGCTGTCCCACCACTCGCGGTGGAACTCCGGCTTCGCGACCACGTCGTGGTAGAGCGGCCAGAGCGTGGCGTTGGAGAAGCCCTCGTAGAAGTCCTCGACCTCCTGCTGCGACAGCGAGATCGGCACCAGGTCGAGCCCGTCGACGGTGAACGGCTCGATGTCCTCGCCGGTGTCGCCGGGCCACCCCACCCAGGTGCCGCGGTTGGCGCGCAGCACCGGCTCCAGCGCGGACACCAGACCGCCGGGCGAGCGCCGCCAGCCGGATGTCCCGTCGGGCTGCTCGACCCGGTCGACGGGGAGTCGGTTGGCGACGATCACCGTGTCGGCTGAGCCAGGCTTGGGCACGTGCCTCACCCTAGTCGTCCGGTGGTGGTGCCCGATCGGTGTCGGGCTGGCCCGACACCGGCTGTCTTGCTGGCAGGATCGTGGCGCTGCCCGAGAGTTCCTAGCGTTCTGTTCATGACGCAGACGATGTACCCCGACGAGGCGATGGCAACCACGTTCCAGCCGGTTCCGACCGCCCGGCCGACCAAGCCGCGCGGCGTACGCCGCGTGCTCGTCGAGAGCGGCTACAGCCTGTCGGCCTTCCCGATCGCGTTGGTCGCGTTCATCGTCGTGCTCGTCGACCTCACGCTCGGTGTCGCCCTCTCGATCTTCATCGGCGGCGTGCTGCTGATCGCGGTCGGGGTGATGGTGGCCCGCGGGTTCGCGCGCTTCGAGCGGATCCGGCTGCGCGGGATGCTCGGTCGCAGCGCACCCACCCCCACCTACATCTGTGCTCCGCGAGACGCCGGGTTCTGGCGCCGCCAGCTCACTCCGCTCAGGGACCCGCAGTCCTGGCTGGACGTCGTGTGGTCGCTGACCGGCCTGGTGACCGGCACCGTCGCGTTCGCGGTGACCCTCGCCTGGTGGGCGGGCGCGGCCGGCGGCCTCACCTACTGGTTCTGGCAGCGCTGGCTCCCCGAGAACCCCGACGACACGACCCTGGCCGAGCTGATCGGCCTCGGCGAGGGGCAGCGGGCGGAGAGCTGGCTCAACCTGGCCATCGGCGCCGCACTGCTGCTGACGCTGCCCTGGGTGGTGCGGCTGGTGACCACCATGCACGCCAGCCTCGCCTGGGTGCTGCTGAGCAGCCGCGCCGAGCTGCAGGGCGAGGTCGCCCGGGTCGAGGGCGGCCGCGACGCGGCCCGGATGGCCGAGGCGGAGTCGCTGCGGCGCCTCGAGCGCGACATCCACGACGGCCCGCAGCAGCGCCTGGTCCGGCTGACCATGGATCTCGGCCGCGCCAAGAAGCAGGTGGCCGACGACCCCGAGCGCGCCGCCGAGACCCTGGACGCCGCGCTCGCCCAGGCACGCGAGACCGTCGCCGAGCTGCGGTCGCTGAGCCGCGGCATCGCCCCGCCGCTGCTGGTGGACCGCGGCCTGGCCGCGGCGCTCGAGGAGATGCTCACGCAGAGCTCCGTGCCGGTCACCTCGCGGATCGAGGTCCCGGAGCAGCTGCCGCCGCACGTCGAGACCGCTGTCTACTTCGTGGTCGCCGAGGCGCTGACCAACGTCGCCAAGCACAGCGGCGCGACCGGGGCCACGGTCTCCGTCGTCGCGGACCCGTCGGGCGTCAAGGTGCGCGTCGAGGACGACGGCGTCGGCGGCGCCCACCCGGCGAAGGGCCTCGGCCTGGCCGGGCTGCGCCAGCGGCTCGCGGCCGTCGACGGCACCCTCGAGATCGTCTCGCCCGACGGGGTCGGGACCACCCTGGTGGCGAGGATCCCTGCATGAAGGTCGTGGTCGCGGACGACTCGTTCCTGCTGCGCGAGGGCCTCCAGCTGCTCCTCGCCGAGGCCGGCCACGAGGTGGTCGCGTCGGTCGCCGACGGCCCGACCTTCGTCGCCGCGATGCTCGAGCTGCGACCGGACCTCGGCATCGTCGACGTGCGGATGCCGCCCAGCCACACCGACGAGGGGCTGCGTGCCGCCGTCCAGGTGCGCCGGTCCTGGCCGGAGGCACGGCTGGTCGTGCTCTCCCAGTACGTCGAGGTGTCGTACGCCGACGAGCTGCTCGCCACCGGCGACGGCGGCGTCGGCTACCTGCTCAAGGACCGGGTCAGCGACCTCGACGACTTCCTGGCGGCGACCCAGGCCGTCGCCGCGGGCGGCACGGCGCTCGACCCGCTCGTGGTCCGGCAGCTGATGGGTCGGCATCGCGACCCGCTCGCCGACCTCACCCCGCGCGAGCGGGAGGTGCTGGCGCTGATGGCCGAGGGCCGGTCGAACGCCGCGATCGCCGAGGCGCTCTCCGTGACCCTCGGGGGCGTCGAGAAGCACACCCAGCGGATCTTCGCGAAGCTCGGCCTCGCGCCCGACGACGACACCGCGCACCGCCGGGTGCGGGCGGTGCTGACCTACCTGCGCGGCTAGCCGATCAGCGAGGGTCAGCCAGGATCAGGCGGGGAACGTGACGCCCACCTGGCGGCGCACCTCGTCCATCTGGCGCAGGATCGTGAGCGTCTGCGCGTGCGGCACCAGGGGGCTCTCGCGCAGTCCCTCGCGCAGGCACCGGTTGACCTCGGCGATCTCGTTGCCGTAGCCCTGCCCGATCACCGGCTCCTCACCCACGATCTGGACCGGCTCGCCCGGCTCGAAGACCCAGTTGCCCTCCGCCTGCACGTACGGCGTGAAAGTCGCGTGCGTCGGGTGGTGGAAGTCCTCGAGGTCGATCCGGCCGAGGTCGGTCGCGATCGCCGCGCTGCGGGAGGACCACGACGACATCGAGGCCGTCATCGTCGCGAGCGCACCGCCCGGGTAGTGGCCGGTCATGGCGACGTCGAGGTCGACGCCGCGCTCGGTCAGGTCGGCAGTGGCGTGCACGACGCTCGCCTCGCCGAGCATCAGGTGGGCGAAGGTCAGCGGGTAGATGCCCATGTCCAGCAGGGCGGACGCGCCGAGCGCCGGGTTGAACATCCGGTCCTCGGGCGGGGCCTGGACCCGGAAGCCGAGCTCGGCGTGCAGGTGCCGGGGCCGGCCCAGCTCGCCCGAGCGCAGCCGCTCGGCGAGCGCACGGACGACCGGGTGGCAGGCGGTCCACATCGCCTCCATCAGGAAGCGGTCGTGCTCGCCGGCCAGCCGCACCATCTCCTCGGCGTCCGCGGTCTCGAGGGTCACCGGCTTCTCGCACAGCACGTGCTTGCCGGCCTCGAAGGCCATCCGCACGTTGTCGAGGTGCAGGGCGTGCGGCGTCGCGACGTAGACGACGTCGACGCTCGGGTCGCCGACCAGGTCCTCGTAGGAGCCGTGGGCGGAGGGCGTGCCCTCGCCGTCGTACGCCGCCGCGAACTCCTGCGCGGCCGCGAGCCGCCGGGACCCGACGGCGGCGAGCCTGGCGCCGGGCACCAGGGCCAGGTCGCGCGCGAACGTGTGGGCGATCTTGCCGGTCGCGAGGATCCCCCAGCCGATCGTGGCGTCGTTCATGGTCGGACCCTATTGGCGACTCGCCGCGCGGTCGAATCACATCGATGTGGTTCGGGCCCTATAGTGAGGCTGACCAGCACTGTCGGACCGCCGACGCACCCCGGGGGAGGAGCACCATGGATGCCGCCAACGCACTCCACGGCGACGCCGCTGCCGCGTCGGGCCTGAGTGAGCGCGACCGCGAGATCCTCGAGTTCGAGCGCCAGTGGTGGAAGTACGCCGGGGCGAAGGAGACCGCCGTCCGCGAGAAGTTCGACATGTCGTCGACGCGCTACTACCAGGTCCTCAACGCGCTCATCGACCGCCCGGAGGCGCTCGCCGAGGACCCGCTGCTGGTCCGCCGGCTGCGCCGGCTGCGCGCCGCCCGGCAGCGGCAGCGCTCCGCCCGCCGTCTCGGCTTCGAGCTCTGAGGTGGCCCGCGTGCGCACCCAGCGCGGGGCGGTCTACCCCTCGCCCGTCGTGATCCTCAGCGTCATCGCGGTCGCGATGGCCGGCATCGCGTTCGTCGCGACCCGCGGCGGCGAGCCCACCGAGCGCGAGGTCACGACGGTCGCCCAGGAGCAGCCGAGCGAGACCCCGTCGCCGACGGCGACGGCCACACCGAAGCCCAAGCCCGAGCCGCCGGCCGTGCAGCGGGGCGAGGTCTACGTCGAGGTCTACAACAACTCCGGCGTCACCGGCTTGGCCGGCAGCGTCGCCGACCGCGCCTCCGACATCGGCTGGCAGGTCGTGGGCTCCGACAACTGGTACGGCACCATCCCCGCCACCACGGTCTACTACCCCCAGCGGCTGCAGCGCGCGGCCAAGACGCTCGCCCTCGACCTCGGCATCCGTCGTACGGCGCTCGCCGTCGACCCGATGCGCCGCGACCGCCTCACGGTCATCCTCACCGAGCCGCTGGGCTGAGGGGTCGGCCACATTCCACCCGCCGGTCCCCGGCCGGGTGGTTGGGTAGTGGCATGGAGTTCACCTCCGCCGAGGGCCAGGAGCGCTGGGCCGACCTGGTGCGCGTCGCGTCGCGCGTCGTGGTCGGCCTCGACTTCGACGGCACGCTGTCCCCGATCGTCGAGGACCCCGAGGCGGCACACATCCACCCCGATGCGGGCGCGGTGATCGTCGAGCTCGCCCGGCAGGTGCGGGCGGTCGCGGTGATCACGGGACGTCCGGCCCGGCAGGTGCTCGACCTCGGCGGCCTCGAGGAGGTGGGCGACTCGCTGAGCGAGGCCGGCGCCGACCTGTTCGTCTTCGGCCAGTACGGCAACGAGCGGTGGTCGACCACCCACCGCCGCATCGTCTCGCCGCGCCCCCCGCGCGGCCTGGCGTCCTTCGAGCGCGAGCTGCCCGGGGTGCTCCGGCGCGCGGACGCCGGCGACGCCTGGGTGGAGGACAAGGGGCTGGCCGTGGCCGTGCACACCCGCCGGCTCGCGGAGCCCGAGGCCGCGTTCCAGCGGCTGCTGCCGGCGATCGGGGACCTCGCCAAGCGCCACGACCTGCTCGTGGAGCCGGGCCGGCAGGTCATCGAGGTCAGGTCGGGCGGCATGCACAAGGGCCTGGCCGTCCGGGCGCTGGTCGAGGAGCTGGACGCCGGCGGCTTCCTGTTCGCCGGTGACGACCTCGGCGACCTCGAGGCGTTCGAGGCGGTCGCCGAGCTGCGCGGAGACGGCCTGCCGACCGTGCTGGTCTGCTCGGCCTCCGAGGAGGAGAGCGCGCTCGTCGACCGCAGCGACGTCGTCGTGAAGGGGCCGGACGGCGTCCTGGAGCTGCTGCGCCGGCTGACCGCGGAGGCGCGTTCGTCCTGAGCGAACAGGAGGGTGCCTCCGGAACACCCGGGTGCCGGCGCACGTTCTCGAGGCATGTCACTCAAGCTCCCCGTCCTCTTCGTCTCGGACCTCGTCGTCCTGCCGGGCATGGTCGTCCCGCTGGAGCTCGACGACGCCGCCCAGGCCGCCATCGACGCCGCCCGGGCCGGCAGTGAGTCCCAGGTCCTCGTCGCCCCGCGCCTCGACGACCGCTACGCGTCGTACGGCGTGGTCGCGACCATCGACCGGGTCGGCCGCTTCTCCGGCGGCGCCCCCGCAGCGGTCCTCAAGGCCGGCTCCCGGGCGGCCATCGGCAGCGGCGTGACCGGACCGGGCGCCGCCCTGTGGGTCGAGGTCGAGCCGGTCGAGGACGTCGTCACCCCGCGGGCCCGCGAGCTCGCCGAGGAGTACAAGCGGCTCGTGGTCGCCGTGCTCCAGCGTCGCGAGGCCTGGCAGGTCATCGACCAGGTGCACCAGATGAGCGACCCGAGCGCGATCGCGGACGCGGCCGGCTACGCGCCGTACCTCTCCGTGGACCGCAAGCGCGAGCTGCTCGAGGACCCCGACGTCGAGTCGCGGCTGCTGCGCCTCATCGGCTGGACCCGCGACCACCTCGCCGAGTCCGAGCTGACCGACAAGATCGGCGAGGACGTGCGCGAGGGCATGGAGAAGCAGCAGCGCGAGTACCTGCTCCGCCAGCAGCTCGCCGCGATCCGCAAGGAGCTCGGCGAGGGCGAGCCCGAGGGCGCCGAGGACTACCGCGCCCGGGTCGAGTCCGCCGACCTGCCCGAGCACGTGCGCACCGCTGCGCTCAAGGAGGTCGACAAGCTCGAGCGCGCCAGCGAGCAGGCCCCCGACGCGGCCTGGATCCGCACCTGGCTCGACACCGTGCTCGAGCTGCCCTGGGGCGTCACCACCCAGGACTCGACCGACGTCGCGGCCGCCCGCGCCGTGCTCGACGCCGACCACCACGGCCTCGACGAGGTCAAGGAGCGGATCGTCGAGTACCTCGCCGTCCGCGCCCGCCGGGCCGAGCGCGGCCTCCAGGTCGTCGGCGGCCGCGGCTCCGGCGCGGTCATCCTGCTCGCCGGCCCTCCCGGCGTGGGCAAGACCTCGCTGGGCGAGTCCGTCGCCCGCACGATGGGCCGCGAGTTCGTCCGGGTCGCGCTCGGCGGGGTGCGCGACGAGGCCGAGATCCGCGGCCACCGGCGGACCTACGTGGGGGCGCTGCCCGGCCGGATCGTCCGCGCGATCAAGGAGGCCGGCTCGATGAACCCGGTCGTCCTCCTCGACGAGGTCGACAAGGTCGGCTCGGACTACCGCGGCGACCCCGCGGCCGCGCTGCTCGAGGTGCTCGACCCGGCGCAGAACCACACGTTCCGCGACCACTACCTCGAGCTCGACCTGGACCTGTCCGACGTCGTCTTCATCGCCACCGCCAACGTCGTCGAGCAGATCCCGAGCGCGCTGCTGGACCGGATGGAGCTGGTCTCCATCGACGGCTACACCGAGGACGACAAGGTCGCCATCGCGCGGGACTTCCTGCTGCCGCGCCAGCTGGAGCGCGCCGCGCTGACCCCGGACGAGGTCACCGTGACCGACGCCGCGCTGCGCGAGATCGCCGCCAACTACACCCGCGAGGCGGGCGTGCGGCAGATGGAGCGGCTGCTGGCCAAGGCGCTGCGCAAGGCCGCCACGCGGCTCGCGACGGGGGAGACGCACGTCGGCATCGGCGAGCCGGACCTCAAGGACCTCGTGGGCCGACCGCGGTTCACCCCGGAGTCGGCGGAGCGTACGGCGGTGCCGGGTGTCGCGACCGGCCTGGCCGTGACCGGGCTCGGCGGCGACGTCCTCTTCATCGAGGCCTCGGTCGCCGACGGGACCGCCGGGCTGACGCTCACCGGCCAGCTCGGTGACGTGATGAAGGAGTCCGCGCAGATCGCGCTGTCCTTCGTCCGCTCCCACGCGGCCGAGCTCGGCGTCGACCCCTCGGTGTTCGAGAAGGCCATCCACGTGCACGTGCCCGCGGGCGCGGTGCCGAAGGACGGGCCGTCGGCCGGCGTCACCATGGTGACCGCGCTGACCTCGCTGCTGACCGGCCGTCCGGTGCGCTCCGAGGTGGGCATGACCGGCGAGGTCACGCTCAACGGCCGGGTGCTGCCGATCGGTGGCGTGAAGCAGAAGCTGCTCGCCGCCCAGCGGGCCGGGCTCACCGAGGTCTTCCTGCCGCTGCGCAACGAGCCGGACCTCGACGACGTGCCGGCCGACGTGCTGGAGGAGCTCACCGTCCACGTCGTCGGCGACGTCCTCGACGTCGTCCGGGGCGCGCTCGCGCCGGCGGAGGGAGCCGCGACCGCAGCCGCCTGACAGCCTCCCGACGACGTACGTCGCCCGTCTTGCTCACGTCCCACATCGCGGAACCGATGTGCACATCGTGAGACGGGCGACGTACAGTCTGTCTCAGCTCATCCAGAGGGACTGAGGGATACGGCCCGAAGAAGTCCCGGCAACCGCCACGAGCCTCCGCCCCCGGCGCACCAGCCGGTTGCGGTTCGTGGAAACGGTGCCAATTCCGCCCGGCGCGACCGTCGCAGCCGGGGAAGATGAGAAGGAGGACTCCGTGAGCGCACCTGTCATCGAGAAGCCGGCCCTTCGTGCAGGCGCCTTCGGCAACGCCAAGGCCCTGTCGTGTCGGGAGTGCGGCCACCACGTCGAGCTCGGCCCGCACTACGCGTGTCCGGAGTGCTTCGGGCCGCTCGAGATCGCCTACGACTTCGGCACCGTCACCCGCGAGCAGATCGAGGCCGGGCCGCGGAACATCTGGCGCTACAAGGCGCTGCTGCCGGTGCCCGACGACATCGAGTCGAGCCCCAACACCGAGCCCGGGTTCACCCGGCTGCTCAAGGCCGACAACCTCGCGGCCGAGCTCGGCCTGACCCGGCTGTGGGTCAAGGACGACTCGACCAACCCCACGAACTCCTTCAAGGACCGCGTCGTCGCCTGCGCGCTCAGCGCGGCCCGCGAGCTCGGCGCCAAGGTCTTCGCCTGCCCGAGCACCGGCAACCTCGCCAACGCCGTGGCCGCCGCCGGCGCCCGGGCCGGGATCAAGACCGTCGTCTTCATCCCGAGCAACCTGGAGCAGCCCAAGCAGGTCAACTCCGCGGTCTTCACCGACTCGCTGGTCGCGGTCGACGGCAACTACGACGACGTCAACAAGCTCGCCTCCGAGATCGCGGGCGAGGAGGGCGGCTGGGCGTTCGTCAACGTCAACGTCCGCCCGTTCTACGCCGAGGGCTCCAAGACCCTCGGCTACGAGATCGCCGAGCAGCTCGGCTGGCGGCTCCCCGACCAGGTCGTCATCCCGGTCGCGAGCGGATCGCAGCTGACCAAGGTGCACAAGGCCTTCCAGGAGCTCGTCGAGCTCGGCCTGGTGGAGGCCAAGCCCTACCGGATCTACGGCGCCCAGGCCGAGGGCTGCTCGCCGGTGTCGGCCGCCTACAAGGCCGGCGTCGACGCGATCCGCCCGGTGAAGCCCGACACCATCGCCAAGAGCCTCGCGATCGGCAACCCGGCCGACGGCATCTACGTGCTCGACATCTGCCGCGAGACCGGCGGCGCCGTCGAGGACGTGACCGACGACGAGGTGCGCGCCGGCATCGTGCTGCTCGCCCGCACCGAGGGCATCTTCACCGAGACCGCCGGCGGCACGACCGTCGCGGTGCTGAAGAAGCTCGTCGAGACCGGCCAGCTCGACACCTCGCTCGAGACCGTCGTGATCAACACCGGTCACGGTCTCAAGACCCTCGACGCGGTCTCCGGCGCGGTCCGTCCCGCCGCGACCATCGCGCCGACGTACGCTGCCTTCGCCGCCACCGGCATCGCCTGACCCCGAAAGAGGAGACATGTCCGTCTCGGTCCGGATCCCGACCATCCTGCGCACCTACACCGGCGGTGAGTCGGAGGTGACCGCCGCCGGCGCGACGCTGGCCGAGGTGCTCGACGACCTCGACGCCAGCTACAGCGGCATCAAGGGCCGGATCCTCGACGAGTCGGGCGAGCTGCGCCGCTTCGTCAACGTCTACGTCGGCAACGACGACGTGCGGTTCCTCGACAACCTCGCGACGCCGACGCCCGACGGCACCCAGATCTCGGTCATCCCGGCGGTCGCCGGAGGCTGCTGACCCGCTCGACGAGGTGGGCGCGCTCGGCCTGGTTGGCGCACCGGCCGATCGCCTCGTCGTACGCCGTGACCGCCTCCTCGACGCGGCCCAGCCGGGCCAGGAGCTCGGCGCGCGTGGCCGGCAGCCGGTGGCCGGGCAGGACGAGCCCGTCGAGCACCGCCAGCCCCGCGGCCGGTCCGGCCGCCTCCGCGACCGCGACCGCGCGGTTGAGCCGCACCACCGGTGACCCGGTGAGCTCCTCGAGCTCGGCGTAGCGCAGCACGATCCGGTCCCACGCGGTCTCCTCGGCAGAGCGCGCGATGGCGTGCTCCGCGGCGATGAGCGCCTGCAGCAGGTACGGCGAGGGCGGCGCGTCCAGCCACGGCCGGAGCAGGGCGAGCGCCTCGGTGATCTCGTCCGTCCGCCACCGCGTCCGGTCCTGGTCGGGCAGCAGCACCAGCCGTCCGTCGGCGACCCGGGCGTCGCGGCGCGAGTGCTGGAGCAGCATCAGCGCGAGCAGCGCCTCGAGCTCGACCTCGGTGTAGGGCACCACGGCGCGCAGCACCCGCACGAGCCGCACCGCCTCGCCGGCCAGCTCGGCGCGCACGACGTCGGGGCCGGACCCGGGCGCGTAGCCGGCCGTGAACGCGAGGTAGGCGACGTCCGCCACGAGGCCGACCCTCGGCCCCAGGTCGGCCGGCACCTCGAAGGAGCGGCCCGCGAGGGACTTCCGTGCGCGGGTGAGCCGGGCCGCCATCGTCGGCGTCGGCACGAGGAAGAGACGCGCGACGTCCTCCGTCGGCACGCCGAGCACGAGACGCAGGGTCAGCGCGGCGGCCGACTCCGGCGCCAGCGACGGGTGCGCGCAGAGCAGCACCAGCCGCAGCCGCTCGTCGACCAGGGGCTCATCGGTGTCGGCCATGAACGCCTGCGCCTCCTCCTGCAGGGACGCCTCGACGGCGAGCAGCGGGAGCTTCCGCGCGGCGACCGCCTCGGCCCGCAGCCGGTCCACGATCCGGCGCCGGGCCGCGGTCAGCAGCCAGGCGGGCGGGTTGGCGGGCGCCACCGTCCAGGTGCGGGCCGCGGCCTCGAACGCGTCGGCCAGCCCGTCCTCGGCCAGGTCGAGGCGGCGGTACTGAGCGACGAGCAGGGCCAGCAGTCGGCCCCACTCCTCGCGCAGCAGCTGCTCGATGGGGCTCAGATCGGGACCTCGGGCACGGGCCGGACCTCGACGGTGTAGGCGCGCGGCAGCAGGCCGGCGAGCTCCACCGCGACGTCGATCGAGTCGACGTCGATCACGTAGAACCCGCCGATCTGCTCGACGGTCTGGGCGAACGGTCCGGCGGTCACCGCGCCGGCCCGCACCGTGCGCGCCTCCGAGGGCCGCGCCAGCGCCTCGCCACCGACGACCGAGCCGCGCTCGGCGACGGCCGCGTCGAACGCCTCGAAGTCGGCCACGACGCGCTGCCGCGCCGCCTCGTCGGCCGCGTCCCACCGGGCGTAGTGGTCCTCCTCGGCCATCAGCAGCACGAACCTCACGCCGTGGGCCCGTCCGCGCCGCCCTTGGCCGTGCGCACCTCCACCGGTCCGTCGCCGTCGGCCAGGATCGCGCACACCTCGAGCAGGTCGTCGAGGTCGTCGGTCTCGACGACGTAGAACCCGCCGAGCTGCTCGACGGTCTCGGCGTACGGCCCGTCCGTGACGGTGATGCCGGACGGCGAGCGCCGCACGACCTTCGCCTCGCGCGAGTGGGTGAGCTCCGCGCCCCCGCTGATCGTGTGCCCCCGCTCCGCGAGCACACGGGCGAACTCGCCGTGCTTGGCGTAGACCGCGGAGCGGTGCTCCTCGGTCGCGTTCTCCCAGGCGGACTCGTCGCCGGGCAGTAGGACGACGTACGTGGTCATGGTGGTTCCTCCTCGTGTGGTGAGTCTGACACCGTGATGACGGGCGGCGGTCGGTGAAATCGACAGGCCGTGGCGCAGGTTTGCCGGAGGTGCTTGACAGCCGCTCCGGCGGGCAGCAGGCTTGGCCTGTGGGAACGCTCCCACTGACCACACTGCACCGAGGGGTGGACCGCGCGATGGCCTCGATGCGACGTGGGGGAGCTCCCACCGCGGGCGGCGGCTCGACGGTGGGCCCAGACGCGCGGCGAGCCCGGGGATACCTCGACCTCCCGGGCTCGCCGTTCGCGCTCCCGCGGACGGCGAGCGTCGGCATACTGACGCCATGATCGCGCCCCAGCCCCGCCCGACCCTCAACGAGGTCGCCGCGCGTGCCGGTGTCGGGCGCGGCACCGCCAGCCGCGTGATCAACGGCCAGGCCAAGGTCTCCGAGCAGGCGCGCGAGGCCGTCGAGCGCGCGATCGCCGAGCTCGGCTACGTGCCCAACCGGGCCGCCCGGGCCCTGAAGACCCAGCGCACCGACGCGGTCGCCCTCGTGATCGCCGAGTCGGAGGAGCGGGTGTTCGGCGAGCCGTTCTTCGCCGGCATCGTCCGCGGCATCGGGGCCGCGCTCGGCGCCGCCGGCCGCCAGCTGGTGCTGCTCCTCGCACAGGCGTCCGAGCGGCGTGGCACGCTCGACGAGTTCCTCACCCGGCAGCACGTCGACGGCGTCCTGCTGCTCTCGCTGCACGACGACGACCAGCTGCCCGGGCGGATCCGCGAGCACGGTCTCCCGGTCGTGGTGGGCGGTCGGGCGAACCCCGCCCTCGAGACCGACTTCGTCGACGTCGACAACGTCCAGGGCGCCCGCCTCGCGGTGGAGCACCTGGTGGGGTCCGGCCATCGCCGGATCGCCACCATCGCCGGCCCGCCCGACATGGTCGCGGGCCACTCCCGCTACGAGGGGTACGCCGCGGCGCTCGAGGCCGCCGGGCTGCCGGTCGACGAGGCGCTGGTCGCTCACGGCGACTTCGGCCAGGCGAGCGGCGAGTCCGCGATGCGCGCCCTCCTCGAGCGGTCACCGGCCCCCGACGCGGTCTTCTGCGCCAACGACCTGATGGCCGCCGGGGCGCTGCGCGCCCTCAACGACGCCGGCGTGCAGGTCCCCGAGGACATCGCGGTCGTCGGCTTCGAGGACGCACCGATCGCGGCGTCCACGCACCCGCCGTTGACCACCGTCCACCAGTCTCCGGAGGAGATGGGGCGGGAGATGGTCGCGATGCTGCTGGCCGCGATGGCCGATCCCACCACCCCGCGACCGGGTCGGATGCTGCCGACCCGCCTCGTCGTACGCGCCTCCTCCTGAACCGCAAGCGGTGAGTCGGGCCCTCTCGCTAGGGTGCGCGCATGGATCAGAGCCCCGAGCGGCCGGTGGTGCTGCTGGCCACGTGTGCGTGGTTCCGCGACGGGGAGCCCGGGCACGAGGCGCTGGATGCCGCGCTCGCGGACCGAGGGCTGGCCGCGCGCTGGGTCGTGTGGGACGACGAGTCGGTCGACTGGACGGCCGCCGACCTGATCGCGGTGCGCTCGACCTGGGACTACGACACCCGGGTCGGCGAGTTCCTCGAATGGGCGGCAGGGCTGGGGCCGCGGGTGCTCAACGGCGCGGAGGTGTTCCGCTGGAACACCGACAAGCGCTACCTCCTCGACCTGCAGGACGCTGGCCTGCCGGTCGTGCCGACCATGTCTGCCGACACCCCTGACGACGTACGCCGCCTCGCCGCGCGGCACCCGGTCGCCGTCGTCAAGCCGCGGGTCGCCGCCGGCGGCCGCGGCCTCGACGTGGTCTCCGACGCCGCCGGGTGGGAGCCGCGTGAGGACGGCCGCGGTCCGTGGATCGTGCAGCCGCTGATGGAGTCGATCCACCACGACGGCGAGACCTCGGTGTTCGTGCTCGGCGGCCACGCGGTCAGCCAGGTCGACAAGCTCCCGAGCGCGACCGACATCCGCGTGCACGAGATGTACGGCGGGAGCTCGCGGCCGGTGCCGCTCGACGCCGAGGCGGCGCAGCTGGCGACCGAGGCCGTCGCGACCGTCGTCGACGTGCTCGGTGGCGAGCTCGCCTACGCGCGGGTCGACATGATGCGCCACCGCGGCCGGCTGGTGGTCAGCGAGGTGGAGCTCACCGAGCCGGGCCTCTACCTCGACGTGCTGTCGGCGAACGCCGAGCCGTTCGCCGACGCCGTCGCCGCCCGGGTCCGCCGCCGCGACTGAGCTCCGGGGGCCGCCCTCTCCTTGCACTCGCCGGGGTCGAGTGCTAAACATGACGTTGGCACTCTCGACCGGAGAGTGCCACCACCGGAACGGCGACGTTGAGGTCCCGAGCGCCGGCGAGAAGGGTTCGCCGGGTCCAGCAGGGGCCGTCCGTCGCGGGCAACCCGCCGCCCCGGTCCACATACTCAGCATGCGAAGGAATCGCAGGAGTTATGCCGAAGCTGATTGCTTTCAACGAGGAGGCCCGGCGCGGCCTCGAGCGTGGCATGAACACGCTCGCGGACGCCGTCAAGGTCACGCTCGGTCCCAAGGGCCGCAACGTCGTCCTCGAGAAGAAGTGGGGCGCCCCCACGATCACCAACGATGGCGTGTCCATCGCCAAGGAGATCGAGCTCGAGGACCCGTACGAGAAGATCGGTGCCGAGCTCGTCAAGGAGGTCGCGAAGAAGACCGACGACGTCGCCGGTGACGGTACGACCACCGCGACCGTCCTCGCCCAGGCGATGGTCCGCGAGGGTCTGCGCAACGTGGCCGCGGGTGCGAACCCGATGGGCCTGAAGCGCGGCATCGAGGCCGCTGTCGCCGCCGTGTCGGAGCAGCTCTCCAACATGGCGATCGACATCGAGACCAAGGAGCAGATCGCCGCGACCGCGTCGATCTCCGCCGCTGACACCACCGTCGGCGAGATCATCGCCGAGGCGATGGACAAGGTCGGCAAGGAAGGCGTCATCACCGTCGAGGAGTCGAACACCTTCGGGCTCGACCTCGAGCTCACCGAGGGCATGCGCTTCGACAAGGGCTACATCTCGGCGTACTTCGTCACCGACCCGGAGCGCATGGAGACGGTCCTCGAGGACCCCTACATCCTCATCGCCAACCAGAAGGTCTCGTCGGTCAAGGACCTGCTCCCGCTGCTGGAGAAGGTCATGCAGTCCGGCAAGCCGCTGCTGATCCTGGCCGAGGACGTCGACGGCGAGGCGCTGTCGACCCTGGTCGTCAACAAGATCCGCGGCACCTTCAAGTCCGTCGCCGTCAAGGCCCCGGGCTTCGGTGACCGTCGCAAGGCCATGCTGCAGGACATCGCGATCCTGACCGGCGGCCAGGTCATCTCGGAGGAGGTCGGCCTCAAGCTGGAGTCGACCGGCATCGAGCTGCTCGGCCAGGCCCGCAAGGTCGTCATCACCAAGGACGAGACCACCATCGTCGAGGGTGCCGGCGACGCGGACCAGATCGCCGGCCGCGTGAACCAGATCCGTGCCGAGATCGAGAAGTCGGACTCCGACTACGACCGCGAGAAGCTCCAGGAGCGCCTCGCCAAGCTGGCCGGCGGCGTGGCCGTCATCAAGGTCGGCGCGGCCACCGAGGTCGAGCTCAAGGAGCGCAAGCACCGCATCGAGGACGCCGTTCGCAACGCGAAGGCGGCCGTCGAGGAGGGCATCGTCGCCGGCGGCGGCGTCGCCCTGGTGCAGGCGTCGGCCACGGCGTTCGACAAGCTCGACCTGTCGGGCGACGAGGCGACCGGTGCCAACATCGTGCGCTACGCCACCGAGGCCCCGCTCAAGCAGATCGCGATCAACGCCGGTCTCGAGGGCGGCGTCGTGGCTGAGAAGGTGCGCAACCTGGAGGCCGGTCACGGCCTCAACGCGGCCACCGGCGAGTACGTCGACATGATCGCCTCCGGCATCATCGACCCCGCCAAGGTGACCCGCAGCGCGCTGCAGAACGCCGCCTCCATCGCGGCGCTCTTCCTCACCACCGAGGCCGTCGTGGCCGACAAGCCGGAGAAGGCCGCCCCCATGGGCGACCCGTCCGGCGGCATGGGCGGCATGGACTTCTGAGTCCGACCGCTCCTCGCGGCACAGCATCACGAGCAACACCGAACGGCCCTGGTCCCTCGCGGACCGGGGCCGTTCGGCCATTTCGTCGAGTTGGGCGCTCCTCACCGTTGAGTTGCCCCCGCGTCACGGTCGAGTTGGGCCTTATGCGCGATCGAGGCCCAACTCACGAGTGACGGGGGCCCAACTCGACGACGACTCGGTGGGCCCGGCGGTGGCCGCGCGTTCGTGATCGACGCGCGTCGGGCACAGTGGCCCCGTGGACGAGAGCCGACGCGAGCGCTTCGAGCGGGTGGCGCCCGGGCTGGTCGAGCCCCTGCGGCGCTACCTCGTACGTCGTACCGACCCGGACACGGCCGAGGACGTGCTGGCCGAGACCCTGCTGGTCTGCTGGCGACGGGTCGACGACCTGCCGGAGGAGCCGCTGCCGTGGGCGTACGGCGTCGCCGCCAACTGCCTGCGCAACGCCGAGCGCGCGGCGCGGCGGCAGCGCCGCGTGGCAGCGAAGGTGGCCGCCCTCGAGCCGCGGGCACCCGCGCGAGAGCCGGCGGACGATCCGGACCTCGGGGTGGCGCTGGGCCGGATGCGCGCCGAGGACGCCGAGCTGCTGCGGCTGTGGGCCTGGGAGCAGCTGACGCCGGCGGAGATCGCCACCGTGCTCGGGATCACCGGCAACGCCGCCAGCATCCGCCTCCACCGGGCTCGCGAGAAGCTGCGCATCGAGCTGCGAAAGGTTCAGCGCGTGTCCGGACATGAGGGGTCGAGGGAAGGGAGGACGTCGTGAACGACGACGAGCTGCGTCAGCGGATGAGCGCCGCCGACCCGGCGTCCACCCTCCCGCCAGGCGACCCGGCCGGGGTCGCCCGACTCGTGGAGGACGTCATGAGCACCGAGCTGACCACCGAGAACCGTGAGACCGGCACCCGCGAACGCAGCCGCCTCACCTGGGTCGTGGCGGCCGCCGCCGTGCTGGTGATCGCCGGCGCAGGGTTCTTCGGCGTGCGCGCGCTGACGGGCGACGACCCGACGTCCGACCCCGTCGCGACCGAGCCCGCCTCCGTCGAGCTCGCGGTGTCCGACACCGCCGGCAGCGGCAAGTGCATGGTCCCGACCCCCGAGGCCCTCGCACAGGCGCAGGTCGCCTTCGACGGCACGGTCACCTCGATCGAGGGGGACACCGTGGTCCTCGAGCCGACGACCTGGTACGCCGGCGGTCCCGCGACCTCCGTCGTGCTGGACGCGCCCAGCGAGCAGATGCAGCGGGTGGCGTCCGGCGTCGCCTTCGAGGTCGGCGGCCGCTACCTGGTCTCGGCCGTCGGCGGCCACGTGACGCTGTGCGGCTTCTCGGCGCCCTACAGCCCCGAGCTCGCGGCGGTCTACGAGCAGGCCTTCGGGTGACGGTGCACGCGCTGCTGCTCGCGGCCGGCGCCGGGCGCCGGATGGGGCAGCCCAAGGCGCTGGTCCACGACGACGCGGGAAGGTCGTGGCTGGTGCGCGCGATCGACGTGCTCCGCGACGGCGGCTGCGACCGCGTCGAGGTCGTGCTGGGCGCCGCCGCCGAGCAGGCGCTCGAGCTGCTGGTCGGCACCGGCGCGGCGGCGGTCGTCGCCGCCGACTGGGACGCCGGCATGTCGGCCTCGCTGCGCGCCGGGCTGCGGGCCGCCGCGGCCGGTGACGCGGACGCCGTCGTCGTGACCCTGGTGGACCTGCCCGACGTCACGGCCGAGGTGGTCCGACGGGTGCTCAGCGACGGCGCCGACGAGCGGACGCTCCGGCGCGCGACGTACGACGGCCGACCCGGCCACCCGGTCCTCCTCGGCCGCGCGCACTGGGCCGGGATCGTCGCGGAGGCGAGCGGCGACGAGGGCGCCCGCGCCTACCTCGAGACCCACGACCCCGAGCTCGTCGAGTGCGGAGACCTGGCGACGGGCCTCGACCAGGACACCGTCTCGCCCGTCAACGACGCCTGATCCGCACCGGCCCGCGTGCCGAGGCCAGGTCGACGACCTGGCCGCCCTGCGTCACGTCGACCTCGCCGGCGTCGACGAGCCGCTGCGCCGCGTCGCGAGCCGCGTCCATCAGCGGCCTCCAGTCGTCGGGCGCCACGGCGCGCGCCGCGTCGGACGGGCAGATCGTCGCGCCCGGGCGCCGCTGGTCGAGCAGGTCGAGGATCGCCTGCTGCAGCCGAGCGTCGACAGCACCCACCTCGCCAGTCTGGCCCGGCGTGCCAACCGCCGACGGGTACCGGCCGACCGTGAAGCAGGTCGCGCTCCTCTGCCTGCTGGCCGCTCTGGTCGCGCCGACCGCGCCAGCGGCGGCCGAGCATCCCGACCGCCTCCGGGTCGGCACCTTCAACATCGACCGCGACCGCGGTCTCGACGCCTGGCGCCGGGCGGTGGGCGGTGGGCGGTGGTGGCATGCTGCCCCGGGCCGCGGGGTCGAGCACGCTCGGCGCCGGCTACATCGACCAGGTCTGGTCGTCGGCACCCGCACTTGAGAGTGCGCGCCTGGCAGCACGTCTCCGGCGGCCAGCACCCGTGGTCGCGGCGTACACCGTGCGCCGACCAACCGCGCGCCAACACCCCGCTGAGTAGCCTGGAAGCATGGTCCTCGAGAGTCCCGCCGCCGTCGCCGAGCACCTCGGTGCCACCGGCTACCTGAGCGACGACGCGCTGGCGACGGTGACCTACCTGGCGCTGCGGATGCAACGGCCCCTGCTGCTCGAGGGCGAGCCGGGCACCGGCAAGACCGCGCTGGCCGAGGCGATCGCGGAGTCGCTGGGCCTGCCGCTGGTGCGCCTCCAGTGCTACGAGGGCATCGACGCCACGCAGGCGCTCTACGACTGGGACTTCCCGCGCCAGATCCTGCACCTGCGCGCCCTCGAGGCGGCCGGTGGCGACCGGAGCGTCGAGGAGGCCGAGAAGAGCCTGTACGACGCGCGCTTCCTGCTCGCCCGGCCCGTGCTGCAGGCGCTGCAGGAGAGCCCGGCCGTGCTGCTGGTCGACGAGGTCGACCGGGCCGACGACGAGTTCGAGGCGTTCCTGCTCGAGGTGCTCTCCACCTACCAGGTGTCGATCCCCGAGCTCGGCACGGTGCGCGCGGCGACGCCGCCGGTCGTCGTGCTCACCTCCAACCGCACCCGCGAGCTGCACGACGCGCTCAAGCGGCGCTGCCTCTACCACTGGATCGACCACCCCGGCCTCGAGCGCGAGGTGGCGATCGTCCGGTCCCGCGCGCCCGAGGTCTCCGAGGCGCTGGCCCGCCAGGTGGTCGGCGTGGTGCAGGGGCTGCGCGACCGCGGCGACCTGCAGAAGCCGCCGGGGGTGGCCGAGACCCTCGACTGGGCCCGCGCCCTCACCTACCTCGGCACCGCCGAGATCGACCTCGCGGCCGCGTCGGCGACGCTGGGCGCGCTGGTGAAGTACCGCGAGGACGCCGACCGGGTCCGGCAGGCGCTCGACCAGATGCTGCGGCCATGACCGTCGTGCGCCAGGCCGACGAGATCCTGCTGGGGTTCACCCGCGCGCTGAGAGCCGCCGGGGTGCCGGTCACGCCCGACCGGGCGCACGGCTTCCTCAGCGCGACGGCGGAGCTCGGCGCCGACGACCAGCGCGCCACCTACCTCGCCGGGCGGGCCACGCTCTGCGCCGGCCCCGACGACCTGGCGCGCTACGACCAGGTGTTCACGGCGTACTTCGGTCGCGACGGGCTGCCCCGCGCCCGGCCGGCGCAGACCCCGCTCGCGCCCCTCTCCTCCGGACTGCCCCTCGACGACTCCGGGGGCGACGCCGAGACCGTGGACGAGGAGGTGCTGCGCGCCCGCGCGAGCGAGACCGAGGTGCTGCGCCACCGCGACGTGGCCGAGCTCTCGGCGGCCGAGAGGCACCGGCTGTCGGCGCTCTTCGCCGGGCTGCGCCCGCGCCCGCCGCTGCGTCGTACCGCCCGACACCAGCGGTGGCACCGCGGCCAGGTCGACGCCTCGCGCTCGCTGCGGGCCTCCCTGCGCCGCATGGGGGAGCCGGCCCGGATCGAGTGGCGGCGGCGCGGGGTGCGGCCGCGACGGGTGGTGCTGCTCGTCGACGTGTCCGGATCCATGAGCGGGTACGCCGACGCGCTGCTGCGTCTCGCCCACCGCTACACGCAGGCCTGCCCGGGCGTCGAGACGTTCACGGTCGGCACCAGGGTCACGCACGTGACCCGGGCGCTGCGGCTGCGCGACCCCGAGCGCGCGCTGATCGCGGCCGGGGAGACGGTGCCGGACTGGTCGGGCGGCACCCGGCTGGGGGAGACGCTGCGGTTCTTCCTGGACCGGTGGGGGCAGCGCGGCCTGGCCCGCGGTGCGGTCGT
The DNA here is from genome assembly GCF_013778305.1 of Nocardioides agri. Classification (GTDB taxonomy): domain Bacteria; phylum Actinomycetota; class Actinomycetes; order Propionibacteriales; family Nocardioidaceae; genus Nocardioides; species Nocardioides agri. Next base: position 1,500,163 of record NZ_JACEIC010000002.1, on the reverse strand, counting down.
CGTGGTGTTCAGCGACGGCTGGGAGCGCGGCGACCCGACCTTGCTCGGCGAGCAGATGGCCCGGCTCTCGCGCATCGCGCACCGCGTCGTGTGGGTCAACCCGCACCGCGGCAAGGCCGGCTACGAACCCGTGCAGCAGGGCGTGCTCGCCGCGCTGCCGCACTGCAACGACTTCCTCGCCGGCCACTCGCTGGCGACGTTCACGGACCTGACGGAGGTGGTCTCCCGTGCGTGAGGTGCTGCCCGAGCTGCTGGAGTGGTGGCGAGCCGGCGAGACCGTCGGGGTCGGGACCGTCGTCGCGACCTTCCAGTCCGCCCCGCGACCGCCCGGCGCCTCGATGCTGGTCGGCCCCGACGGCACGGCCGTCGGCTCGGTCTCCGGTGGCTGCGTCGAGGGCGCGGTCTACGACCTGGCGGAGTCGGTGGTCGACTCGGGCGCCCCCGTGCTGGAGCGGTACGGCGTCTCCGACGACGACGCCTTCGCCGTCGGTCTCACGTGCGGCGGCATCCTCGACGTCTTCGTCGAGAAGGTCAGCCGCGAGACCTTCCCCGAGCTCGGCGACGTCGCGGACGACGTCGCCGCCGGTCGCCCGGTCGCCCTCGCGACCGTCATCGAGCACCCCGACCCCTCCTGGCTGGGCCGGCGCCTCGTCGTCCGGCCGGACACCGCGACCGCAGCGACGCTGGGGTCCGCACGCGCCGACGACGCCGTCCGCGACGACGCGCTGGGGCTGCTGGCGCTGGGCCATAACGCCACGCTGACCTACGGGCCCGACGGCGAGCGCCGCGGCGAGGGGATGCGGGTCTTCGTGTGGGCGTTCGCGCCCAAGCCGCGGATGCTGGTCTTCGGGGCGATCGACTTCGCGGCCGCCGTGGCCAGGGTCGGCAGCTTCCTCGGCTACCACGTCACGGTGTGCGACGCGCGGCCCGTCTTCGCGACGACCAGCCGCTTCCCCGAGGCCGACGAGGTGGTCGTCGACTGGCCGCACCGCTACCTCGCCGCCGAGGCGGAGGCCGAGCGCGTCGACGGCCGGACGGTGATCACGGTGCTGACGCACGACCCGAAGTTCGACGTACCCCTGCTGGAGGTCGCGCTCCGCCTCCCCGAGGTCGCGTACGTCGGGGCGATGGGCTCGCGCCGCACCCACAAGGACCGCCTCGACCGGCTGCGCGCGGCCGGCGTCGACGACAAGGAGATCGCCCGGCTCTCCAGCCCGATCGGGCTCGACCTCGGCGCCCGCACGCCCGAGGAGACAGCGATCAGCATCGCCGCCGAGATCGTCGCCGGTCGGTGGGGCGGCAGCGGCGAGCGGCTCGGCTCCCTCGACGGACGCATCCACAAGGACCTCGCGTGAACGGACACTCCCTGGACCGGCTCACCGACGAGCACCTCGCCGCGGCGCGCGAGCACGCGAGCGGCAGGAGCGCGGTCACCGTGCACGGCGGACGCGAGCACCACCTGCGGCAGACGCTGATCGCGCTCGCCGGCGGCCGGTCGCTCGGCGAGCACGAGAGCCCCGGGGAGGCGACGCTGCAGGTGCTGCGCGGCCGGGTGCGTCTCCATGCCGGCGACGAGACCTGGGAGGGCGGCCCCGGCGACCTCCTGCTCATCCCGCCGCAGCGCCACGACCTCGAGGCCCTCGACGACGCGGCCGTCCTGCTCACCGTCGCGAACCGGCTCGCGGACTGACGATGCGACGCCCGGCCGGTGCCGCGGCCCTGCTGCTGGTGCTTCCGCTGGGTGCCTGCGCCGGCGACGACCCGGACCCGGCGGGCGACCCGCCGCCGACCGTGACCGCCTCGTCGCCGTCGCCCTCCTCGGGCCCCACCCAGCCCCCCACCCCCACCGAGCAGACCAAGACCCTGCCACCGGCCACCGACACCCCGTCGCTGCCCAACCTGATGCGGGCCGACTTCGACGGCCGCGGGCTCCGGGTGCTGCGCACCGAGGCGCGCACGGCCGACTACACCCGCCAGCAGGTGACCTACCGCAGCAACGGCACGCTCGTCTCCGGGGTGCTGCTCAGGCCGCACGGCCGGGGGCCGTTCCCCGCGGTCGTGCTCAACCACGGCTACATCGAGCCGTCGATCTACGCCACCGGCCAGGGCATGGCCCGCGAGCAGGACTGGCTGGCCCGCGCCGGCTTCGTCGTGCTGCACACCGACTACCGCGGGCACGCCGCCGGAGACCCCGCCGGCGACCTCGAGCGCGAGTTGCGCCTGGCCTACGCGCGCGACAGCATCAACGCCGTCCTCGCGCTCGAGAGGCTGCGGTACGTCGATGACGACCGCACGGCGATGGTCGGCCGGTCCATGGGCGGTGGCGTCACGCTCAACGCCCTCGTCGCCGCACCGGGCCTCGTCGACGCCGCGGTGATCTACGCCAGCGTCAGCTCGCGCTTCCTCGACAACCTGGACCACTTCACCCGCCCCAACCGACCCGAGGCGGTCGCGGCGCTCTACGACGAGTTCGGCACCCCGCGCGCGGAGCCGGCGTTCTACCGCGGCCTGTCCTCGCGCACCTACTTCGACCGCATCACCGAGCCGGTGCTGGTGCTGCACGGCGCGGTCGACCACACCTGTCCGCCGCGGTGGTCGCGCGCGACCCACCGGCTGCTCGAGCGGGCCGGCGTCGACAGCACGCTGGTCACCTACCCCGGCGAGGACCACGCCTTCTACGCGCGCTGGCAGGACTCGATCGTGCGCACGGTGCGCTTCCTGCGCCGGCACCTCGGATCCTGAATTCTGGTGTGACGCCCGTCACCGGCCCGGTGCTAGGTTGGCCGCGACTCACCTGGGGGTGTCATGGGACGCACGGAGCTGCAGACCCGCAGGATGGACGCAGTCCGCGCGTGGACGACGTTCGTCGAGCGCGGCGACGAGGCCGCGTCGCTGGTCCGCCCGGAGATCCTGACGAGCTGGAACCGCTCGGAGGCGGCGATCCCGGTCGACGTCACCGAGGCACCGCTCGCCGACGAGGCGGCGACCGCGGCGTACTGGAGCGGCTCTCCGCTCGCCACCGCCGTCGACCGGGTCCAGGCCGAGCTGCGGCGCACCGCCGAGGACGGCGACCTGGTGGTCGCGGTGACCGACCCGATGACCCGAATCCTGTGGACCTACGGCGGCCGCGTGATGCGCCGCAAGGCCGAGTCGGTCAACTTCGTGCCCGGAGGGCGGTGGGACGACGAGTCCGTCGGCACCAACGCCCTCGACCTCGCCAACCGGCTGGACGCGCCGGCGATGGTGTTCAGCGCGGAGCACTACGCCTCGATCGTGCACAACTGGGTGTGCTGGGCGGCGCCGGTGCACGACCCCGCCACCGGCACCAAGCTCGGCGTCATCGACATCTCCACGACCTGGGACCGCACCCACCCGATCGGGCTGGCCACGGCCCGCGTGCTGGCCCGGCTGATCGAGACCGCGATGCCGCTCACCCAGCAGTACGCCCACCTCGACCTCGACGAGGCGAGCGAGCCGGGGCTCACGATGCGGCTGCTGGGCACCGCCGAGACCTGGCTCGACGGGCAGCGGCTGCTGCTCAACCGGCGGCAGACCGAGATCCTCGCGCTGCTCGCCATGCACCCCGAGGGGCTCTCGCTCGAGCACCTGCACGCGCTGGTCTACGGCGACCAGGCGGTGACCACCTCCACGCTCAAGGCCGAGGTGTCCCACCTGCGGGCCGCGCTGGGCGGCCAGCTCTCGTCGCGCCCCTACCGCCTCCTGATGCCGGTGACCACCGACGTCGACCTGGTGCTCTCCCTGCTGCGCGGCGGGCGCGTCGCCGCGGCCGTCGACGCGTACGGCGGCGACCTGCTCCCCGGCACCAACTCGCCGGCCCTCAACGAGCTCGCCGAGTTCGTCGCCGTCGCCGTCCGCGAGGCCCTGCTCGCCGACCCGCAACCCGACGCGGTGGTCCGCTACAGCGAGCTCGCGCCGTACGACACCGAGGTCGTCGAGGTGTGCCTCGCCAGGCTGGGCGCCGCACCGAACCCCGCCGTCCCGCTGCTGAAGGGGCGACTCGCGGCCGCCCAGCGGTGACGCGATTCCACCCAATCAGAAGTTATTCCCTAGACTTACCTCATGTCAGTCGTGGAGCAGGTCGTGGCGGAGGTCTCCGCGCCGCGTCGGGAGCAGGTCGCCATCGTCGGCGGAGGCGCCAGCGGCGTACTGACGGCGTTCCAGCTGCTGGCGGGCTCCGACGACGGGCTGTGCGTCACCGTGCACGAGGCGAGCGGCGTGCTCGGCCGGGGCATCGCCTACGGCACGTCCGACCCCAGGCACCTCCTCAACGTCCGAGCGCGTCACATGAGTGCGTACGCCGACGTCCCCTCCGACCTGCTCGACTGGGCGCTCCGGGCCGGCCGCGACCCCGACCCGCTGGGCTTCCTGCCGCGCATGGAGTACGCCGCCTACCTGCAGGACACCCTCGCCGACGTCGCCGACCACCGGCTGACGATCAGCGCCGGACGGGTCGACGACATCGCCCCGGTCCCGGGTGGGTTCGAGGTGCGCACCCGCGACCGGGTCACCACGGCCGGGACCGTGGTGCTCGCCTACGGCAACCAGAAGCCCCAGGAGCTCCCCGGCCTCGCGGGGCTGCCGTCCTACATCGCGAACCCCTGGGACCTGGCGGCGATCCGGGCGCTGCCGGGAGACGCGACGGTCGTCATCGTCGGCACCGGCCTCACCGCCATCGACACCGCGATCACGCTGCTGGAGGACGAGCCCCGCCGCCGCGCGGTCATGGTGAGCCGGCACGGCCTGCTGCCGCACTCCCACATCGAGCAGCAGTCGACCGCCTGGGTGAGCGAGGTCCCGGACGGTCCGCTCACCGCCGACGGGGTCGCCGCACTCGTGCGCGCCCAGGTCGAGGCGGCCCGGGCCCACGGCGTCGACTGGCGCAACGTCGTCGACGGCCTGCGCCCGCAGACCCAGTCGATCTGGCGACGCCTCGACCTCGACGAGCGCCGCCGGTTCCTGGCCGCGCACGCCCGCGACTGGGAGGTGCGTCGGCACCGGATGGCTCCGGAGGTCGCCGACCGGATCGACGGCTACCGCCGCGACGGGCGCCTCGAGGTCCGTGGGGGCGGGCTCGCCGAGCGCGACGTCGAGGCCGCCGACGCCGTCGTCAACTGCACCGGGCCGCTCACCGACATCAGCCGCAGCGACGACCCGCTGCTGCGCGCGCTCCAGGAGCGTGGCCTCGTCGTACCCGACCCGCTGCTGCTCGGCCTCGACTCGACCCCTGCCGGCGAGGTGCTCGGCGCGGACGGCGCGGTCGTCCCCGGGCTGTACGCCGTCGGCCCGCCCCGCAAGGGCACGCTGTGGGAGTCGACCGCGATCCCCGAGATCCGGTCGCAGGCGGCCGAGGTCGCTCGCATGGTGCTGACCCGCACCAACGTTTGACCAACCGGGCGCACCTAGCGTGCGCCGTATGACCCGGATCACACTCACGGTCGACGGAGCGCAGGTCTCCGACGACGTCGAACCCCGCATGCTGCTCGTGCAGTACCTCCGCGAGAAGCTCGGCAAGACCGGCACCGTCATCGGATGCGACACCAGCAACTGCGGCGCGTGCACGGTCCACCTCAACGGCACCAGCGTGAAGTCGTGCAACGTGCTCGCGGTGCAGGCCGACGGCGCCGAGGTGACCACGATCGAGGGCCTCGCCGAGGACGGCCGGCTGCACCCGGTGCAGGAGGCGTTCCGCGAGTGCCACGGCCTCCAGTGCGGCTTCTGCACGCCAGGGATGATCATGCAGAGCGTCGACCTGCTCAAGGAGAACCCGAACCCCTCCGAGGAGGAGATCCGGCTCGGCCTCGAGGGCAACCTCTGCCGGTGCACCGGCTACCACAACATCGTGCGCGCCGTGCAGCACGCGGCAGGTCAGGCGGTGACGTCATGACCGCGACCGTGGACCAGGTCGAGCGCGAGATCGGCCGTGACCGCCGGCGCAAGGAGGACCAGCGCCTGATCACCGGCCGCACCCGCTGGACCGACAACCTGACGCTGCCCGGGATGCTGCACCTCGCGATGGTGCGCAGCCCGTTCGCGCACGCGACCATCACGAGCGTCGACACCAGTGCCGCCAAGACCGCGCCCAACGTCGTCGCCGTCTACTCCGGCGCGGACTTCGGCGACGAGCTCGGAGTCTGCATCAACGCCTGGCCGATCACGCCCGACCAGGTCGCGCCGACGCACTCGCCGATGCCGAGCGACCGGGTCGCCTTCGCCGGCGAGGTCGTCGCGGTGGTCGTCGCCCGCAGCGCCGCCGAGGCGCGCGACGCGGCCGAGCTCGTCGACGTGGAGTACGACGTGCTCCCGGCCGCGCTCGACCTCAAGGAGGCCGCGGCCGACACCGTGCTGGCCCACCCCGACCTCGGCACCAACAAGTCGGCGCTGTGGGTCTTCGACTCCGGCGAGGCCGGCACCGGCGCCCCCGTCGAGGACGCGATCGCCAAGGCGCGGACCGACGGGATCGTGATCGAGCGGGAGTACCGCCAGCAGCGGCTCATCCCGGCGTTCATGGAGCCGCGCTCGGTCGTCGTCGACCCGACCGGCGAGCAGTACGTCATGTACTCCGCCACCCAGATCCCGCACATCCTGCGCTTCGCGCTCGCCGCGACGACCGGCGTCTCGGAGTCGAAGATCCGGGTGATCGCCCCCGATGTCGGCGGCGGCTTCGGCGGCAAGCTGCAGGTGACGCCGGAGGAGTGGATCGCCTGGGCGGTCGGCCGCCGGCTCGGCAAGCCGGTCAAATACACCGAGACCCGCTCGGAGTCGCTGCTCTCGGCCCACCACGGCCGCGACCAGTGGCAGAAGCTGACGCTGTCGGCCGAGAAGGACGGCACCGTGACCGGCCTCAAGGTCGAGTTGCTCGCGGACCTCGGCGCCTACGTCGCGATCGTCGGCGGCGGTGTGCCGGTGCTCGGCGCGTTCATGTTCAACGCGATCTACAAGTTCCCGGCCTACCACTTCTCCGTGCAGACCGTGCTCACCAACAAGACCTGGACCGACGCCTACCGCGGCGCCGGCCGGCCCGAGGCGACGTACGCCATCGAGCGCCTGATGGACGAGCTCGCCGCCGAGGTCGGCGTCGACCCGATCGCGATCCGCGAGAAGAACTGGATCAAGCACGACGAGTTCCCGTTCACCACGGTCGCCGGGCTCGAGTACGACTCCGGCAACTACGAGGCTGCGACGGCACGCGCCAAGGAGATGATCGGGTACGACGAGCTGCGCGCCGAGCAGATGGCCCGGCGGGCAAGCGGCGACAAGGTGCAGCTCGGCATCGGGGTCTCGACCTTCACCGAGATGTGCGGCCTGGCGCCGTCACGGGTGCTCGGCACCCTCGACTACGGCGCCGGCGGCTGGGAGCACGCGAGCGTGCGGATGCTGGCCACCGGCAAGGTCGAGGTCGTGACCGGCGCGTCCGCGCACGGCCAGGGCCACGAGACGGCGTTCAGCCAGATCGTCGCCGACCGGCTCGGCGTCGCCTTCGAGGACGTCGAGGTGCTGCACGGCGACACCCAGGTCGCCCCCAAGGGCCTGGACACCTACGGGTCCCGGTCGCTGGTCGTCGGCGGCGAGGCGCTGGTCAAGGCGGCCGACAAGGTCATCGAGAAGGCCAAGCCGATCGCGGCCCACCTGCTCGAGGCGTCGGCCGACGACCTCGAGTTCGCCAACGGGCGCTTCTCGGTGCGCGGCACCGACCAGGGCATGGCGATGGCCGAGGTCGCGCTGGCGACGTTCGCGGCGCACAACCTGCCGGACGGGGTCGAGGCCTCGCTGGACTCCGACGCGACGTACGACCCGGTGAACTTCAACTTCCCGCACGGCACCCACCTCTGCGCGATGGAGGTCGACACCGAGACCGGCGAGCTGAAGATGCGCAAGTACGTCTGCTGCGACGACATCGGCAACATCATCAACCCGCTGATCGTGAGCGGGCAGGTGCACGGTGGCCTGGTGCAGGGGATCGCGCAGGCGCTGTGGGAGGAGGCGGTCTACGACGACTCCGGCACGTTGGTGTCCGGGTCGTTCGTCGACTACCTGCTGCCGACGGCGGCCGACACGATCAGCTTCGAGGTCGACCACACCACCTCGCCGAGCCTCACGAACACGCTCGGCACCAAGGGCGTCGGCGAGGCCGGCACGATCGCCTCGACGCCGGCGGTCGTGAACGCGGTCGTCGACGCCGTGCGCCACCTCGGCGTCAACGACATCCAGATGCCGTGCACGCCCGAGCGGGTGTGGCGGGCGATCCAGGACGGCGGGTCCGGTGGCGCGACCACCGAGGCGGCCCAACCCCACTTCGACGAGGCGGAAGGAGCGGGCGCATGATCCCCGCAGCGTTCGACTACCTGGCCCCGACCTCGGTCGAGGACGCCCTGGCCGCGCTCGCCGAGCACGGCGACGACGCCAAGATCATCGCCGGCGGGCAGAGCCTGCTGCCGGTGCTCCGGATGCGGCTCAACGCGCCCGAGGTGCTCATCGACCTCGGGAAGATCGACTCGCTGCGCGGGATCCGCGACGACGGCGACGCGATCGTGATCGGCGCGATGACGCCGCACTCGGTGGTCGGCTCCGACCCGCTGGTGGCCGAGCACGCCGCCTTGATCAGCAAGGCGGTCGAGCACCTCGCCGACGCGCAGATCCGGCACCGCGGCACCTTCGGCGGTGCGCTCGCGCACGCCGACCCGGCGGGCGACCTCGGCGGCCCCGCCGTCGCGCTCGGCGCGCAGTTCGTGATCCAGGGCGCGGGCGGCACCCGCACCGTCGGTGCCGACGACTTCTTCGTCGACCTCTTCGAGACCGCGATCGGCGACGACGAGATCCTCACCGAGGTGCGGATCCCCAAGCACACCGGCTGGGGAGCGCGGCACGAGAAGTTCGTGCGGATCGTCCACCAGTGGCCGATCGTCGCGGTCGCCGCCACGGTTCGGGTCGACGGCGGCACCATCGCCGAGGCCCGCATCGGGATGGCCAACATGGGCTCCACGCCGGTGCGGGCGCGGGCGGTCGAGGAGGCGCTGGCCGGGCAGCCGGCCACCGAGGACGCCGTACGCGCGGCCGCGGAGCGGGCCGACGAGGGCACCAACCCGCCTTCGGACCTCAACGGCGACGCCGACTACCGCCGCCACCTCTCCCGGGTGCTGACCCGCCGAGCGGTGCTCGCGGCCGCGGGGGCGTAGGCGTGGAGCTCACCCACCGGTTCACCGTCCCGACCGGGGTCGCCGAGACCTGGGCGCACTTCCAGGACATCGCGTCCGTGGCGGAGTGCTTCCCGGGCGCCAGCGTGACCTCGGTCGACGGTGACTCCTTCTCGGGGTCGGTGAAGGTCAAGCTCGGCCCGATCGCGCTCGTCTACAACGGCTCGGGCACGTTCGTCGAGAAGGAAGAGGATTCGCACCGCTTCGTCGTCGACGCGAAGGGCAAGGACAAGCGCGGCAACGGCACGGCCGGCGCGAAGGTCACCCTCCAGATGGTCTCGGCCGACGGCGGCGCGACCGACGTGGAGGTGGTCACCGACCTGTCGATCACCGGCAAGCCCGCCCAGTTCGGCCGCGGCGTGATGCAGGACGTCTCCGACAAGCTCCTCGGCCAGTTCGTCGCGTGCCTGGAGCAGCGCCTCACCGGGCCGCCCACCGCGATACCCACAGACGAACCTGTCGTTCCCGAGCCCGCGGAGCAGCCGGAACGTCTGTGGGTATCCGACCGGGAGCCCGCTGCAACCACCGCACCGAGACCGCAGCAGGACGAGGCCATCGACCTGGGCAGCACGGTGCTGCCGGTGGTGGCGCGGACCTACTGGAGGCAGGCGGTCGGGGCGCTCGCGCTCGTCGCGCTCGTCCTCTGGTGGGTACGCCGCCGCAGCTGACCCAGGCACTGCCCCGTGACCGACCCCGGACGGGAGGGTCAGTCGAGGATGCCGGTCTTCGGCGTGGGCTCGGGCACGGCGTCCGCGTCGCCGAGCAGCTCGGGGTCGCGGACGCCGTTGACGCCCGGCGGCAGCTGCGGCTCGAGCCGGGCGACGGCGAGCACCGCGAGCACGACGCAGCCGACGACCAGGCTGCCGATGTAGACGTTCTCGAGCTGGTGGCCGATCAGGAACCCGGCGATGGGCGGCGCGATGATCTGCGCCGCCTGGAAGGCCGCCGAGCTGGCCGCGTTGTAGCGGCCGCGCAGGTGGTCGGGAGCGAGGTCGTTGACCAGCGCCGGCATCGACGGCTGCAGCAGCGTCTCGCCGAACGCGAAGACCGCGGCGCACGCGGCGACCAGGATCGTCGCGCCGGCGGTGCCCGGCACCAGCCCGCTCGCGCCGAGCAGCAGCCACGACACCGCCCACACCGACGCCATCACGACCATGATCCGGGTACGCCGCCGGCCCTCGATGCGGCGCAGGACGACCAGCTGGAGCACCACGATCACCAACGTGTTCGCCGCGAAGGCCAGCCCGAGTCCCTGCGTCGAGACCTCACCCACCGACCGCGCGTAGGCGGGCATGCCGGCGTTGAGCTGGGCGTAGCCGACGTAGGACGCCACGAAGCTGAGCACGAGCAGCGACGCGACCGCCGGACGGCGTACGACGTCGAGGTAGCCGACCTTCGGCCCGGCCGCCTCGTGGTGCTCGACGCGGCCGGCGACGTGCCGGAGCGGACCGAGCATCAGCACCAGCGCGGGCAGGAAGCTGACGGCGTCGGCCAGGTAAATGGCCTGGAAGGTCGGCAGGTGGTCGACCCGCACGAACATGCCGGCGGCCAGGCCGCCGATGCCGATGCCGAGGTTGAGCAGCGTGAAGTTGACGCCGAAGTACCGCTGCCGCAGCTCGGACGGGATGACGGTGGCGATCAGCGCCTGGAAGCCGGGCCACGACACCCCGAACGCCGCGCCGACCAGCAGCAGCGCGGCGCCCGCCGCGGCCGGGGTCGAGGCGAAGGCGAGCAGCACGTTGCCGGCGACCTGCAGCACGAGCGCACCCACGAGGATCCGGCGCGCCCCCCACCGGTCGATCGCGGTGCCGCCCGGCCCGACCACGAGGAAGCCGACCAGCGGTGGCAGCGCGAGCAGGAGGCCGGCGTCGCTGAGCGCGAAGCCGCGCACCTCGTGCAGGTAGACGACGTTGAACGGCAGCACGAGACCGGTGCCGATGAACTCGAACACGACCACCGACAGCAGCAGCTTGCCCTCGCGCGGCAGGTCGTGCCAGAAGGAGCGGAGGGTGAGCGGCGGCGGCGTGCTGTCAGACATCCGGACGAGTCTTTCAGCGGCCGCCGACGTCGGCCAATCGATATTCGCGGCTCCTCGCCAAGCCCTAGGCTCCGGGCATGAAGCGCCTCGTAGGTCGGATCATCGGCCTCGCCGTCGTGGTCCTCGTGCTCCTGGTGCCGGCGACGCTCTACGGCTTCGACGACGAGGAGGGCACGCCGTACGAGCCGACGTCGATCACCAGCTACCTCGGCGACTTCACCATCGGCGACGACGGTGACATGGACGTGGTCGAGACGATCACCGTCGACTTCCCCTCCGGCGACCGGCACGGCATCTTCCGGTTCTTCGACGAGGCCGATGCGGACGACGACCACGTCCGCTGGGTGCCGCGCGACATCTCGGTGACGATGGACGGCGACGACGTGCCGGTCGCGGTCGAGTCGCAGGAGGGCGGGCGCTACACCGTGGCCCGGATCGGTGACGCGGACGTCTACGTCGACCCGGGCCAGCACGTCTACGAGATCAGCTACACGATGGACGGCGTGCTCCGCGAGGGCACGAGCGTCGAGGCGGAGACGGAGTTCTACTGGAACCTGATCCCCGGCGGCTGGCTGCAGACGATCGACGACGCCCGCCTGACCGTGCACCTGCCGGCGGCGGCCGAGGAGGTCCGGTGCGCCGTCGGCACCGGAGCCACCGACGGATGCGACGTCCGGGGCGAGGGCACCACGACCCTCCAGGTCCGGGCGGAGTCGCTCCCGGCGCAGACGCCGGTCACCGTGCAGGTCGGCCTCGACATGCCGACCCCGCCGGCCGGCAAGACGCTGCCCTGGGCGCCGGAGCTCGACCAGGTCCTCGGCACCAGCATCCCGCTGCTCGCGGTCATCCTGCTGCTCGCGGCCGGCGCCGCGGGGTTCGGCGTCGTGCTGGCCCGGCGGTCGCGAGAGGCGGACCCGCAGTTCCCGCTCATGTACGCGCCGCCGGAGGGCATCGGCCCCGCGCAGGCGGCCTACCTCGTCACCGAGCAGGTCGACGAGCAGCAGTACGTCGCGACGCTGCTGTACGCCGCCGAGCGCGGCGCGATCACGCTCGACCGCACCGGCGAGGGCTGGACGATCACCGACAACGGCGGCCCGGAGGCCTGGGCCGGTCTCGACCCGGTCACCTCCGGCATCGCGCACGTCCTCAGCGGCCCCGGCACGTCGTTCACCGCCAACGCCGACAGCGTCGAGGACGGCAAACGGATGAAGGCCGAGATCGCGGCGTTCGAGTCGAGCACCAAGGACTGGGCCTCCGGTGCCGGCCTGATGGCCCGCAGCGGCCTCGGCGGCTGGGGCACGATCGTCATCGGCGCCTGCGTCGTGGCCGTCCTCGGTGCCGGCATCTTCAACCCGTTCGGCCTCAGCGCCCTGGGCCTGATCCCTGGCCTGTTCGCGGTCTTCGGCATCGGAATCGCGGCGTCGGGCGCCGGCACCAAGCGCACCCGCGCCGGCCGCGACGTCTGGTCGCGGGCCGGCGGCTTCCGTCGGATCCTCTCGACCCCGTCGGCGCAGGACCGCTTCGACTTCTCCGGCCGCGAGGAGCTCTACACCGCCTATGTCCCGTGGGCCGTGGCCTTCGGCTGCGCCGACCAGTGGGCGGCGAAGTACCGCATCGAGACCGGCAGCGAGCCGCCGGTCCCGTCCTACCTCGGCCACACCTACGCCGGCGTGTACGCCGGGTCCGCGGTCTCGTCGATGGTCTCCGACTTCAGCTCGACCGTCAGCTCCGCCATCTCGTCCTACGAAGCCACGCAGCAGTCCTCGTCCTCCTCGGGCGGGGGCGGCGGCTTCTCCGGCGGTGGCGGGGGCGGCGGCGGTGGCGGCGGCTCCTGGTGACCGCCACACTCATCCTCACCGAACCCTGGGAGAACCGATGCTCATCGCCCTCATCGTCGTCGTCGTGCTCGTGGCCGTCGTCGGCTTCGTCATCGTCGGCTTCAACAAGCTGCGCACCACCGACATCGGCGCCCAGGAGGCGCTCGGCGGGATCGACGTGCAGCTCACCCGTCGCGCCGACCTGATCCCCAACCTCGTCGAGACCGTCAAGGGGTACGCCGCGCACGAGAAGGGCGTCTTCGAGGAGGTCACCGCCGCGCGTGCCGGCGTCGTGGCCGCCGCGAAGGGCGACGACCCGGAGGCGAAGGCGGCCGCCGACCAGGCGCTCAGCCAGGCGCTGGTCAAGGTCAACGCCGTCGCCGAGGCCTACCCCGACCTCAAGGCCAACCAGAACTTCCTCGAGCTCCAGCAGCAGCTCGCCGAGACCGAGAACCAGATCTCCTTCGCACGGCAGTACTACAACGACGCGGTCGCCACCCTCAACAAGCTCACGCAGACCATCCCGTGGATGTTCCTCACCGGCATCGCCAACGTGCACGCCCGCAAGTTCTACGACGCGCCCGAGGGCCAGGAGGTCGCGCCCGCGGTGGAGTTCTGACGGCTGCTCAGAAGACGTTGAGCGGTCGGAACTGCACGGAGACGCGCGGCCCGGCGTGCGCGACCTTCGGCACGGCGTGCTCCCAGGTGCGCTGGCAGGAGCCGCCCATCACGAGGAGGTCGCCGTGGCCCATGACGACCGAGATCGACGAGCCGCCGAGCCGCGGCCGCAGCGCCAGCCGCCGCGGGTCGCCCAACGAGACGATCGCCACCATCGTGTCCTGGGTCTTGCCGCGACCGATCGTGTCGCCGTGCCACGCGACGCTGTCGCGGCCGTCGCGGTAGTAGCAGCACCCGGCGGTCACGAACGGCTCCCCGAGCTCGGGCCGGTAGTGCGCCGACAGCGCGCCCCGGGCCCGGGCCAGGCCGACGTGGGGCAGCGGGTCGCCCACGCCGTAGGTGTGCAGCAGCCGGGGTACGTCGACCTCACGGTCGTACATCTGCCGCCGCTCGGCCCGCCACGGCACGTCGCGCACCAGCGTCGCGAAGACGTCGTCGGCCTCGGGCAGCCAGGCACGGCCGATGTCGATCCAGGCGCCGCGGCTCAGCAGGGTCCGCTCGACACCCTCGAAGAGCGGCGCTTCGATCGTCGGCGCCTCGAACAGCGAGCCCTGGAAGTCCATGTCCCGACCCTACGTCATATCGAACAGATGTTCGAGCGTTCCTCAGGGTGAGACCAGGGGGATTCCGGTGGCACCGTCACCGCCGGCACGAGAGGGTTGACCCATGACCGAGGCCCCCTCCACCTCGCCCGCGGCCGCGCGCGTCCGCAACCTGACCAAGACCTACGGCACCGGGCAGGCGCTGGTCCGGGCGCTCGACGACGTGTCGCTCGACCTGCTGGCGGGCGAGTTCACCGCGGTCATGGGTCCGAGCGGCTCCGGCAAGTCGACCCTGATGCACTGCTGCGCCGCGCTCGACCGGGCCGACTCCGGCTCGGTCTTCATCGGCGACCAGGACCTGACCCGGCTCAAGGACAAGGCGCTGACGACGCTGCGGCGCGACCAGATCGGCTTCGTCTTCCAGTCGTTCAACCTGGTGCCGACGCTGACGGCCGAGGAGAACATCAAGCTCCCGATGTCGATCGCGGGCCGTCGGCCGGACGGCGGGTGGTACGACTCCGTGATCGACACCGTCGGGCTCCGGGACCGCCTCTCGCACAAGCCCAGCGAGCTGTCCGGCGGTCAGCAGCAGCGGGTTGCGGTCGCCCGCGCGCTGGCGAGCCGCCCGCGCATCGTCTTCGCCGACGAGCCGACCGGCAACCTCGACTCCCGGTCCGGCGCCGAGGTGCTCGAGCTGCTGCGCCGCAGCGTCGACGACCACGGCCAGACCGTCGTGATGGTCACCCACGACCCCGTCGCCGCGTCGTACACGGACCGCGTGGTGTTCCTCGCCGACGGTCGCGTCGTCGACGAGCTGCGGGAGCCGACGCGCGAGCGCGTGCTCGACGTCATGAACCGGATGGCCGAGCAGACCGCGTCATGATCAGGGCCGCGCTCAAGAGCCTGCTCGGTCGCAAGGTCCGGCTGCTGCTGAGCACCTTCGCGATCGTGCTCGGCGTCGCGTTCGTGGCCGGCTCGCTGATCTTCTCCGACACCCTCAACCGCAGCTTCACCGCGCTGTTCGCGTCCACCGTCGGCGACGTCGTCGTGCGCCCGGAGAACGCCGGCACGGGCGACGGTGCCCCGTCGACGGTGACGATCCCGGCGAGCGTCGTGGCGGACCTCGCGGAGGTCCCCGGCGCGGCCCGCGCCGACGGCAACGTCGTCTCGTTCGGCGTCTTCGTGGTCGGCAAGGACGGCAAGGTCGTCAGCGGATTCGGTCCGCCGGCCATCGGCGGCAGCTGGAGCGACGCGCCCGCCGGGCACGGGCTCGAGGGCCTCGCCATCGTCACCGGCCGGGCGCCCGAGGGGCCCGACGAGGTCGTGCTCGACAGTCGCACCGTGTCCCGAGCCGGCTACCACCTCGGTGAGAAGGTCACGATCATCCCGTCGACGACGCTGGCGACGGAGCGGAGGTCCGACGGGCCCGTCGACGTGAAGCCGCTGACGCCGCGCCTGGTCGGCTTCGTGGGATTCCCGAGCGGCGGCTCGCTCAACGGTGCGACGTACGCCGCCTTCGACACCCCCACGGCGCAGGATCTCTTCCTCGGCGGCAAGGACGAGTTCAACGACATCTGGGTCACCGCCGAGGCCGGCGTGAGCCAGGGCGAGCTGCGCGACGAGGTCGAGAAGGTGCTGCCCGACGGCCTCGAGGCGATCACCGGCGACGACGCGGCGGACGAGTCCGCCAGCCAGCTGATGAAGGCGGTCTCGTTCCTCACGACGTTCCTGCTGATCTTCGCGGGCATCTCGCTCGTCGTGGGGGCGTTCCTCATCGTCAACACGTTCTCGATCCTGGTGGCGCAGCGCAGCCGCGAGCTCGCGCTGCTGCGCGCGCTCGGCGCCTCCCGGCGTCAGGTGACGTGGTCGGTCCAGCTCGAGGCGTTCGTGCTCGGGGTCGTCGGCTCGACCCTCGGTCTCGGCTTCGGCGTCCTGCTGGCGCTCGGCATCCGAGCGCTCTTCTCGAACTTCGGGCTCGACCTGTCCGGCCAGCCGCTGATCTTCGCGCCACGCACGTTCATCGCGTCGTACGCCGTCGGCATCGTCGTCACGATGGCGGCCGCCTGGATGCCAGCCCGCCGGACCGCGCGGATCGCACCGGTGCAGGCGCTGCGCGACGACGTGGCGCTGCCCGAGGCGACGCTGCGGCGACGGCTCGTCGCCGGGATCCTCCTCGTGCTCGCCGGCCTCGGCGTGCTCTACCTCGGGCTGTTCAGCGACCTGCCGCACGGCGGCTGGCAGACCGGCGGCGGCATCCTGGCGATCCTGCTGGGCGTCGCTGCGGCGAGCCCGGTGATCGCGCGGCCGTTCCTGCTGGTCACGCGGGCGACGTACGCCCGGGTCTTCGGGTCGGTCGGCAACCTCGCCGGGCAGAACGCGCTGCGCAACCCGCGGCGAACCGCCGCCACGGCGTCGGCGCTGATGATCGGCCTCGCCCTCGCGTGCACGATGGCGATCGTCGGCGACTCCGCGAAGGCCAGCGTGGACAAGTCGATCGAGGACAACTTCGTCGGCGACTACGTCGTCAGCAACGTCATCGGCACCGGCTTCACGCCCGCGATCGGCAACCAGATGGCCAGGATCGAGGGCGTCGATCGCGTCGTGCGCGAGCGGTTCGCCGGCGCCGAGCGCGACGGTGACCGGCTGCCCGTGGCGGCGGTCGACCCGGCCGACGTGCCCAGCCTGCAGCTGGAGGTGACCGACGGCGACCCGGGCGGCCTCGGCTCGGACCGGGTGCTGCTGCAGCGGAGCTGGGCCGAGGACGAGGGCCTCGGCGTCGGCGACGAGATCACCGTCGAGATGCCGGCGGGGGAGCGCACGTACGCCGTCGGCGGCGTCTTCGAGGACAACCCGGTCGTGTTGACCCCGGTGCTGCTGAGCCTCGACGACTACGCCGCCGCCGGCTTCCCCGAGAGCGACAACGCGCTGATCGTCTTCACCGACGACCGCCGCGGCATCCGCCTCCAGCTGGACGACGTCGTGGCCGACCTGCCGATCGTCACCGTCAAGGACCAGGCCGAGTTCGCCCAGGAGCAGCGCGAGCCCATCGACCAGTTCGTGCTGATGATCTTCGCGCTGCTCGGGCTCGCGCTCGTGATCGCGGTCCTCGGCATCGTCAACACGTTGGCGCTCTCGGTCATCGAGCGCACCCGCGAGGTCGGCCTGCTCCGGGCCATCGGGCTCAGCCGCCGCCAGCTGCGGGTGATGATCAGGCTCGAGTCGGTCGTGATCGCGCTGCTGGGTGCGCTGCTCGGCGTCGGGCTCGGGATCGGGTTCGGGATCGCGCTGATGTACGCCGTGCGCGACCAGGGTCTCGAGGTGATCTCCGTCCCGACCGGGCAGCTGGTCGTCTTCCTGCTGCTCTCGGTGGTCATCGGCGTGCTCGCCGCGGTCTTCCCGGCCAGGCGCGCGGCCCGCCTCGACGTACTGCAGGCGATCGCGACCGAGTAGGTCCGTTTCCGCTGGTCAGGCGGGAAGTCGAGAACTCGGGACGCGGGCGGTCCGGAGCCCTACAGTTCAGCTGTGGACGAGTTGCTGATGACGGAGGGGCGGGCGCTCAAGCACGTCCAGGTGCGTGAGTACGTGCGCACGCTCGTCGCGGGAGCGGCACCCGGCTCACCTGCACCGTCCGAGCGCGAGCTCGTGCACCGGTTCGGGGTCGCCCGCATGACGGTGAGGCAGGCGATGGACGCCCTCGTCGTCGAGGGCCTCCTGGAACGGATCCCCGGACGCGGCACCTTCGTGGCCCGCCCTCGCCGGATGACGAGCCGGCTGAGCAGCTACACCGAGGAGATGACCCGACGCGGCCTCCTGGCCGAGTCGCAGACGCTGCTGGCGCGGCGCGAGCAGGCCGGTCCCGGCGTGGCGCGCGCGCTCAGCGTCAGCGAGGGCGACGCCGTCATCCACTGGCGCCGGCTGCGGCGCGCGGACGGCCACGCGATGTGCATCGAGGACGCCTACCTCAACGAGATCCTGATCCCCGGGTTCCTGCAGTCCGGGATGCCGACCAGCCTCTACGACGCGCTCGACGCGCGCGGCCTGCGGCCGACGTGGGCCGAGGACTCGATCAACGCCGACGTCGCCGCCGCGGAGGAGGGCGAGCACCTCGAGATCCCCGCGGGCGCGCCGGTCCTCCGACACTCGCGCCGCGCGTTCGCCGGCGACAAGGTCGTCGAGGTGTCCCGCAGTGTCTACCGCGCCGACCGCTACACGATGTGGCTCCAGGTCGGCGCCGAGGACTGAGGCCCTAGAGCCCACCGAGCGGCGCCACCACGTCGCCGCTCTCCTCGCACACCCAGACGGGGTCGGGCCCGCCGAGGTCGGGCTGGATGTAGAGCAGGTGCTGGGCCGCGTCGGCGCCGCAGTCCACGCAGACCGGCCAGCGGCCGACCCGCTCCAGGAGCGCGTCCTGGACGTCCTGGGCGACCAGCCCGGCGACGTACTGCGCGCCCTCCGGCCACTGGTCGGCCCACCACGCGCGCTGGGCGACCGCGTCCTCGAGCGCGGAGACGGCCACCGCCGTCGCGTGGTCGCGCGCGGCCAGGTCGGCCAGGACCCGGGCTCGCGCATCGAACAGCAGCGCGTCGTCCATCTCTCCATCATGCCTGGCACCCGAAAGCGGACGGCGTCAGCGCGGCTCCCGCGCACCGCGTGCCCGCGCTCCTACGATGGACTCATGGGCCAGGTCCTCCTCGAGGTCGCCGTCCTCGGCCCGCGCGACGTGTCCGGCGCGGTGGAGGGCGGAGCCGACCGGCTGCTGCTCTCGACACCCGACGGGCTCTCGCCGGAGCCGTCGGTCGTCTCCGCGGTGTGCCGCGAGTCCGCCGCCGAGGTGCACGTCGTGCTGCGGCTCAACAACACCTGGAGCACCACGGGCGGTGAGATGACGCGGCTGGTCGGGCTCGCCGAGGACTACCTCGGCAGCGGCGCCGCGGGCATCTCGTTCGGCTTCCTCGACGCCGACCTCGAGGTCGACGCCGACACCTGCGGCTACCTCTCCGCCCAGCTGCCGCACGTCCCGTGGACCTTCGGCCGGGCGATCGACGACACCCTCGACCTGCGGCGCTCGTGGCGCCGCCTCGCCGGTCTGCCCGGTCTGGTCGGCGTACGCGCCGCGGGGTCGCCGCGCGGCCTCGCCGCGGGGTACGACGAGCTGCTCGCCCTGGCCTCGAGCGACCCGGTGGTCGCGCGCACGCTGGTGGCCGGCGGCGGGCTGGTCGCCGAGCAGGTCCCGTGGTTCGTGCGCGCCGGCGTCCGGCAGCTCCACCTCGACCTCCAGGCGCGGCCGGGCGGCTCGGCCAAGGCCTACGTCGACGCCGGCCACGTGCGCTCCTGGCGCCTGCTGCTCGACCATGCCGTCGAACGGAACGCCCGCTCCGCCGGATGAGGCGGCCATGATCCTCATCGACCCGCCGAACGCCCCCGGCCACGGTCGCCTGTGGTCGCACCTCGCCAGCGACGTGTCCTACGACGAGCTGCACGTCTTCGCGGCCGAGGTGGGCGTCCCCGCCCGCGGCTTCGACCGCGACCACTACGACGTGCCCGCCGAGTGGTACGACGCGGTCGTCGCCGCCGGTGCCGTCCCCGTCACCTCCCGCGAGCTCGTCGCCCGCCTGATCGCTGCCGGCCTCCGTCGCCGCAAGGGGTCGCCACCGCGATAGCCAGCGACGTTGTGGCTGTTCCCAGCCTCCGGGAACGACCAGAACGTCGCTGGCTATCGCGACGCCAGGGCCTCCAGGGCGACCAGCTCCCCCTCGACGTTGGCGCGGGCGGGAGCCTCCCAGGACGCGCGGGCGTGGGCGGTCTGGAAGAGGTACGGCGCGGCGAGCAGCTCGCGCAGGATCGCCGACCGGCCGGCGGCGAAGTCGGCGTCGGCGACGTGCGCCCACTCCTCGCGGACCGAGGCGGCGTACTCGGCGTACCTCTCGGGGTCGGAGGCGAGGATCGCCAGGTCGGCGTCGGAGAGCGCGCAGCCGTTGCGGTCGTCGGGCGCGGGCCGGTGGTGCTCGGTCACCAGCACCAGCCGCACGACCTCGTCCACCAGGCCCGGGTCGACCAGCGTCGGCAGCGCCTCGGCCGCCCACGCCGCCGACCGCTTCTCGGCGTCCGGCTGCGCGTCGTAGACGCTGTCGTGGAACCACGCCGCCAGCAGCACGGCGAGCTTGTCGAACTCCTCGCCGGCCAGTGCCAGCTCGTGGATGCGGTCGAGCACCTCCTCGAGGTGGCGACCGTCGTGGTAGCGACGCTCGGGATGGGCGTACGACGCGACCAGCTGCGCACCCAGCGCCCGGTCGCCCGGCAGCGGCCAGGCCGCGAGGAGGTCCACGGCGGACATTGAAGCCCTTGCGCGGCCGGTGCGCTACGGTTACGGCCAGAAGAGGAACGTGTTCTAGTTTCGAATCCCCGGAGGACCGCATGGCCGCCAGCCCCGACCGCATCCGTGCGGTGGTCGACGACTACGTCCGCCTCGTCGGCACCGGCACCGCCGACGAGATCGTCGCGCTGTACGCCGAGGACGCGACCGTCGAGGACCCGGTCGGCACCGACGTGCGCCGCGGGCACGCCGCGATCGGCGAGTTCTACGCGCCGCTGGAGTCGATGGAGCAGGAGACCCGGCTGCTGTCGCTGCGGATCGCCGGCGGCGAGGCGGTGTTCCACTTCGAGATCGTCACCCGCGCCGACGGCGCGGCCTTCACGCTCTCGCCGATCGACCACATGGTCTTCGACGACGACGGCCGGGTCACCGCCATGCGGGCGTTCTGGGGCGAGGGCGACCTCGTCGTCAGCTGACCTTGAGGCAGGGGGAGTCGGCGGTCTGCTGGACGCTGACCGCCCCGAGTGCGGTCGCCGATCCCTGGGTCACCGGGATCCCGGGGAGCTGCAGCGACTGGAACTGGCAGTAGCCCGTCGTCTGGGTCCAGCCACCGGCGTTCGGGTTCGGGTTGACGACGACCGTCATCCCGGTCTGCGTGTAGAGCTGCCCGTCGAGGAGGAACGTGCCGTCGGTGGCCGTGGTCGTCTCGTCGACCTTGGTGCCATAGGCGTCGTAGAGCTGCACCTGCGCCTTGGCGAGCGGGTACGCCGGCGCGTGGGCGTCCACCGCCTGGCCGGTGATCCAGCCGCCCCGCTGGGTGACCTTCACCTTGCCGATCACGGTCCGTCCGGGTCGCACGGTCGCCCGCTGGACCGGCTTGCCGGTGGCCCGCAGCCAGACTCCGGCGCCCGGGAAGTCCAGGGTGTAGCGGCCGGGGTAGAGACCCTGGAAGACCGCGCTGCCCGAGCGTGCGGTGGCGGTCCACCACTGCCCGGTCGTGCGGTTGGTGACGGTGACCTGGGTTCGCGCGGTCAGCGAGCCCTCGGGCGAGAGGAGAAGCACACGCATGGCGCCGGCGCGCTTGTCGAGGCGGATCCGCACGTCCTTGCCCTGTCGCGGCCTGATCGCGCCGGCCCAGGTGCTCTTCGCGACCCAGCGCTTGCGCCGGTCCCACGTGAACACCGAGTACCGCGACTGCGGCAGGCCGCCGATCGCGAACTGGCCCTTGCTGTTCGCGGTCGTCGAGAACGACCGGCCCTGCCGGTTCGCCGCCGTGACGGTGGCCTTCGCGGCCGGCCGACCGTCGCCGGTCCGGACGGTGCCCGTGATGTAGCCGCCGCGCTGCATCGTGACGTTGCGGATCGTCGTGTCGCCCGCCCGGACGCTCACCTGGACGTCGGTCGCGGCGTACTTGCCGATGTCATAGGACTCGCGCTGGTCGACGAACTGCAGCCAGTAGCGGCCCGGAGGCAGGTTGGTGATCGCGTACGAGCCCGCGCCGGCGTTCTTGCGCCCGATGAACTGCCAGCCCGAGGTGAACCAGAGGACCTCGACCTGCGTCCGCTTCGCCGGGAAGTTGATCACGCCGGTGACCGTGCCGGTCGTGGGTGCCACGGCGCTCGCCGCGCCGGTCGGTGCGACGACGACCAGCAACCCGGCCAGGAGCGTGACGACCGCGAGCAGGGCAGCACGAGAGCGGGTCGGGGGGAGCATGCCCCCATCGTAATTGCGAAGGCTGAGCGTCACCCCAACGTCAGGCGCCCTCAGGCGTCCCAGGTGCGCAGCCAGATCGTGTAGTCGGACTCGGCCAGCTTGGCCAGCGCCGCCTCGGGCAGCGGGTCGAGCGTGTCGGTGACGACGTACCCCTGTTCGCCCCTTGTGGAGAGGTACTGCGCGGTGATGTTGTCGCCGCCCTCGGCCAGGATCCGGTTCACGTCGGCGAGGACGCCGGGGATGTTCACGTGCAGGAAGCCGAGCCGGTGGCCGGCGTGCAGCTGCGGAGCCTGCACGGCCGGCAGGTTGACCGAGAGCTCGGTGCGTCCCTCGAGCGCGAAGCCGGCGAGCTTGCCCGCGACGAAGTACCCGATCTCCTCCTGCGCCTCCTGCGTCGAGCCGCCGACGTGCGGGGTGAGGATGACGTTGTCGAGCCCGCGCAGCACCGACTCGAAGGCGTCGCCCTGCGCCTTCGGCTCGACGGGGAACACGTCGAGCGCGGCGCCGGCGATGTGGCCGGAGAGGATGTTCTCCCGGAGCGCGACGTCGTCGACGACCATGCCGCGCGAGGCGTTGATGAAGAGGCTGCGCGGCTTCATCTTCGCGAACTGCTCCGCGCCGAACATCCCGGCGTTGCCCGGCCTCCCGTCGACGTGGATGCTCACGACGTCGGCCGCGGCCAGCAGGTCGTCGAGGGTCTTCACGCGACGGGCGTTGCCGTGGGCGAGGCGGTCGGCGGTGTCGAAGAAGATCACCCGCAGGCCCATCGACTCGGCGAGGTTCGAGAGCTGGGTCCCGATGTTGCCGTAGCCGACGATGCCGAGGGTCCGGCCGCGGATCTCGTGGCTGCCCTTGGCGGACTTGTCCCAGACGCCGGCGTGCATCTTCTCGGTCTTCTCGGCCAGCCGGCGGGCCAGCACGATGATCTCGCCGATCACGAGCTCCACGACACTGCGCGTGTTGGAGTACGGCGCGTTGAACACCGCGATGCCGCGCTCGGCGGCGGCCGCCAGGTCGACCTGGTTGGTGCCGATGCAGAAGCAGCCGACCGCGAGCAGGTCCGGCGCCTTGTCGAGGACGGCCGAGGTGATGTGGGTGTTGGAGCGGATGCCCAGCAGGTGCACGCCCGGAAGCGCCTCCAGCAGCTCCTCCTCGGACAGCGAGCTGGTGCGCAGCTCGACCTCGAAGCCGCGAGCCTGGAGGATCTCGACGGCGACCGGATGGATGTTCTCGAGCAGCAGCACCTTCACGGTCGTCCAGCCTAGGCGCCGCGACCGCGCCACCCGGCGGCGGTCCAGAATGCTGATAGCCGCCCGCCGTTCGTGTGCGACCGGCATGATCAGCCGCATGACCCGTCCGGCTCGGCGTACGGCGGTCGCGGTCGCGCTCATGCTCGCGGCGACCGTGCTGGCCGCCGGTGCGGCCGACGGGATCGCCGCCCCGCACCGCGCCCCGGCTCGCGCCGACACCGAGGGGCGGGGCACCTGGCAGGTCCAGTCGCTCGGCTCCGGGCGGTACGCCGTGGCGTGGACCTCACCGGTCCCGCTGCCGATGACCGACGACCGGCCGCGGGTCGTCGGGCCCGGCTCGGTGCTGGTCGGGGTCACCGCGGTGGCCGGTCCCACGGTGCGCGCGACGGTCACCGCGCCCGTCGCCCCGGACGGTGACGACCTGGACGTCGTCCTCTCCGGCCACCGGCTCGACGAGACGGATGCGGCCCCCACGCGACGGGTGGCGGCGGTGCCGGCCGCCCCGCTGGAGCTCGCGGGCACCGTGACGCTCGACGACGACCCGGCGACCCCGGGGCCCTTCGCCGTCGTCACCAGCGACTACACGCTCCCCTCGCTGGTCGTGCCGGGGCTGGCGAGGCCGGTCGAGATGGTCGGTCACGTCGTGGAGCCCGCGCCGGAGGCCGCGACAGGCCCGCGCCCGCTGGTGCTCTTCGAGCACGGGCGGCACAGCGCCTGCTACCAGCCCGGCGACGCGGACGCGTGGACGGCGGCGTGGCCGTGCCCGGCGCCGTTCGTGGAGGTCCCCAGCCACCTGGGCTACGACTACGTGCAACAGGTGCTGGCGTCCCAGGGCTACGCGACCGTCTCGGTGCGCGCCAACGGCGTCAACGTCCAGGACGAGCAGGTGAGTGACGGCGGGGCGAGCGCCCGTGCGACGGTCGCGATCGCCCACCTCGACCACTGGGCCACGATCGCCGCCGACCACCAGGTCGACCTCCGACGGGTGGTGCTCGTCGGCCACAGCCGCGGTGGGGAGGGCGTGGCCCGGGCCTCGATCCGGATCCCGCTGACCGCGCCCTACCGGGTGGTCGGCCAGGTCCTGGTGGCGCCGACCGACTTCGGCTGGCAGACCTCGCCGTACGTGCCGACCGTGACGCTGCTGCCGTCCTGCGACGGCGACATCACCGACCTGCAGGGTCAGCGGTTCACCGACACGGCGCGCGACCTCACCGACGACGACACCTCGCTCAAGAGCTCGGTGCTGGTCATGGGCGCCAACCACAACTACTTCAACGCGGTCTGGTCTCCTGGATCCGGCCCTGCGCCTGCTGCCGACGACTGGACCGGCCCATCCCGGCGCGAGTGCGGCGCCCGGAGCCCGGGCCGGCTGTCGTCGAGCGAGCAGCGCGCGGTCGCGGCGGCGTACGTCGCCGGCGCGGTGCACCTGTTCGCCGCCGGCGACCAGCGGGTGCTCCCGCTGCTGGACGGCTCGCGGGCGCGGGTCGCGTCCCAGGGCCGGGCGCAGGTGCTCAGCCACGCGATCGGCGGCGGGCGCTCGGTTCGCGCACCGTCGCCGGCGTCGCCGGCGACGCCGCCTGGCGGCGCGGCCACGCGCCTGTGCCGGGGCGCGGACGAGCCTCGGCAGGCGAGTGCCTGCGGGTACGGCGGTCTGCGTGCGGCGAGCGCCCCGCACTGGAGCGTGGCCGGCGACCGCGCGCCGACCCGACAGTTCCTGGAGATGGCGTGGACCGCGGCCGGGCAGGCCGGCGGGCTCCAGCTCACGGCGCCGCTCGACCTGACCGGACGGCGGCTCGAGGTGCGCACGATCGCCGACCCGCGCCGGCCGGTCGCCCTCCGGGTGCGCGTCGCCGACTCCGGCGGCCGGACGGCACTGCTCACGCCGGTCGGCGGCGGCGTGCTCGAGCCGCTGGGTCGGGAGCCGGACGTCCGGAGGCTGTGGGCGCAGGCGCTCGTCGTCGATCCCTCCGCCGCTGCCGTCGACCTGACCCGGATCACCCGCGTCGACCTCGTCGCGGCGAGCGACCGCGGGCGGGTGTGGGTCGCCGACGTGTCCGCCGCGCCGGCCTCGCTCGCGCCCGTGCCCGAGCGACGGCTGCCGATCCTCGACCTCGACCGGGTGACCGTCGCCGAGGGTGACCGGGGTGTCCCCGTCGTCCACCTTCCGTACCGGCTCGCCGGCGCGCTCACCGAGCCTGCCCAGGTCGTCTTCGTCACCAGCGGGCGGGGACCTGGCCCCGACGAGCGTCTCACGGTCGACCTCGTCCCCGGCGAGACCGGGGGGTCCGTGCCCGTGAGCCACGAGGCCGACCTGCGCGCGGACCGGCGCAGGACCATCACCGAGGTGTCGGCGTGGGCCACCCGCAACCTGGTCACCGACAGCTACCTCGGTCAGGTGACCGTGGTCGACGACGACCCCCGGCCGCGGCTGCGGGTGCGCACCCAGCGCCTCCAGATCGTGGAGGGGGAGGCGGCCCGCTGGACCATCGCGCTCGACCGACCGGCCGACTACGACGTCCCGGTCGCGCTCAGCGTGGTCAGGAGCCCGCGCCCGGCCCTGCGGGTGGGCGACGTCGACCCCGACTGGATCGCGTCCCACATCGGTGTCGTCGAGGCAGGCCGAGCGCTCTGGCGCACCGGTGTGGCGACCTTCGGGTCGCTGCGGCCGCGACGCACCGTGCTGCGGATGAGCATCCCGACGCTGCGTGACGGGGTCACGGAGGGTCCGGAGACGCTCCGGGTCCGGCTGGACGTCGGCCGGCGGACCTTCGTCCGCACGGTCACCGTCGTCGACGCGCGCTGACCTCCCGGGTCAGCTCCCCGGGCAGTCGGCCGTGACGTCGCGCGGGTCGTCGGTCGGCACGTGAACGGTGCAGCGCACCTTCTTGCCGTTGCGGGAGAACGGCACGTCCTCGGTCGTCGAGCCCGGCGACATGTCGAAGGTCGACACGCTCAGCTCGACCGAGTCCTCCGGCAGCGGCTGGCCCGCGCCGTCGACCATCTCGAGACCGTACTCCTCGGCCAGCGTGTCCTCCGCGATCGCCAGCGGAGTCCTCTCGTCGAGGTCGAAGTACGCCGAGGCAGCCCAGGGGATGAGCGGCACCAGGGCGATCAGCACGATCACCGGCAGCCAGAACGTCAGCACCGACCGAGCGGTGCCCGACTTCTTCTTCTCCACACTGTGCCCTTCACGACGGGTGCGAACCCCCCGAGCCTACCGAGCGGGCGGCACGTGGTGGTTGCCCCGCACCAGGTCGCCGGGGTCGTAGGCCGCCTTCACCTGCCGCAGCCGCGCCCAGGTCGGCGCGTCGAAGAACCTGCTGGCGTCGGTCGGCTGCATGACGAAGTTCGGGTAGTCGCCGACGCGCTGGTCGGCGGTGGCAGCCGCGACGCCGCCGAGCGCCTCCCGCACCGCGGGCTCGGCCTCCGGGACCGGGACGACGCCCAGGCTGAGCATCCCGATCTCGCCCGGGAGCGTGGCGCGCGCGCCGGCGTCGGGCGTGGCGCGGTGCAGCGCGCCGCCCAGGTGCCGGAACTCCACGAGCCCGAGCGGCGACCCGGCGCCGGCGATCCGCGCCACGTCGTCGATCGCGCTCGGCGTCAGCTCCTCGAGCAGCGCGGTGGTCGCGCGGAAGGGCAGCGGGCTCTCGGGATCCATCGCCTGGCGGTGCAGGGCCGACGGGGGCTGAACGGCGACGGTGTCCATCGCCGGGCCCAGCCGGCGCAGCGGCTCGAGCAGCGCCCGGCCGTCGGCCTCGGCGCCCAGGAACGCCACGAGGACGATCGTGAACGACCGGCCACGCACGGGCTCGGGGACCTCGGGGAACGGCGGGAAGTGGATCGTCGAGCACCAGGTCGTCATCTCCTCCGGGAAGCCGGGCAGCAGCGCGGTCCAGGCGTGCAGCACGTCGGCGATCCGCTCGACGGGGTAGAACAGCGCGCCGGCGTACACCTGCGCGAGCGGCTGGACGCCGAACTCGAAGCCGGTCACCACCCCGAAGCTGCCCCCGCCGCCCCGCAGCGCCCAGAAGAGGTCGGGCTCGTGCTCGCGGTCGGCCCGGACCAGCTCGCCACCGGCGGTGACGACGTCGATCGCGGTGATCGCGTTGGTCTGCAGCCCGTGCTTGCGGGACAGCCAGCCGATGCCGCCGCCGAGGGAGTAGCCGGCGATGCCGACCTCCGGGGAGGAGCCGTGCAGCGCCGCGAGGCCGAGGTCGGCCAGCTGGGGCGAGACGTCGCGCCACCGGGTGCCGGCACCGGCCCGCACGCTGCGCGCGGCGGCGTCGATGCGGACGTCGGTGAGCCGCGAGGTGTTGAGGAGCACCGTGCCGCGGAGGGAGCCCAGGGGGCTGGCGTTGTGGCCGGTCGACTGCGCTGCCACGCGGAGGCCGCGGCGGTGCGCCCAGCGGACGACGTCGGCGACCTCGTCGGCGTCCGTCGGCACCGCGATCGCCTCGGGCTGCTGGTCGTCCAGGACGTTGAACGTGCCGCGGAGGTCGTCGAAGCCTGGCCGGCCGGGCCGGATCAGGGTTCTCGGGTCGATGTCGGTGTCGAGCTCGATGGTCATGGCGGGTCTCCTCATTTCGATGAACAGTGATGTGCAACGAAGTTAGGTCGACTCGGCCGCCCTGTCAATTGGTTGAACAGATGTGTGCAATTATTTGTCCGTGACGAGGAAGTACGAGCAGCGACGCCGCGCGGAGCAGCAGGAGGAGACCCGGCGCCGGATCGTGGAGGCAGCGGTCGGGCTGCACGGCGCGATCGGACCAGCGCGCACATCGCTGAGTGCGGTCGCCGAGAAGGCGGGCGTGCAGCGCAACACGCTCTACCGCTACTTCCCGGACGAGCGCGAGCTCCTCCACGCCTGCTCGGCGCACTACTCCGAGCTCAACCCCGTGCCCACGACCGACGGCTGGTCCGATGTCGAGGACCCGCTCGAGCGCGCCGGTGCCGGCCTGCGCGCGCTCTACGCCTACTGGGAGGCCAACCAGCAGATGGTCGCCCACGTGCTCCGCGACGCCGAGTCCGAGCCCCTGGTCCGCGAGGTCAGCGAGGCGCGCTGGGGCGTGCCACTGGGCGCGATCCGCGCCGCGCTGCTCGGCGGGGCGACGGATCGCGAGGGCGCCGCGACGGTCGATCTCGCGATCGGCTTCCGGACCTGGCAGTCGCTGCGCCACAGCGGTCTCTCCACCGCCGACGCCGCCGACCTGATGGCCCGGGTCGTGGCCCGGGCCCTCGGTCGCCCGTGACGTCCACGCGTCATCCATCTGGGGTAAATACGGCCCTCTGAGCGCCCTGTTATTCCTATGGGTGAATCCGGAGGCCCTGTCCGGGCACATGGTTGAGAACTGACGGCTACTCCGGGAGGCCGAGGTCATGGGCGAGATCGAGAAGACGGACGGCGAGTGGGAGCGCGGCCAGCGCACCGACGACCTGGCGGGTCCACTGCTGACGGGCTTCGCGATCGGGGCGCTGCTGGTCGGGCTGGTCTGGTGGGCCGTCGCCATGGTCACGTCGGACTCGGACGGCGCGGGTTCCGGGCAGGCGGGCGAGGCCGAGATCGGGGCCCCTCTGGCCGCGCCGGGCGCGACCCCCGCTGCCGCTCCGAGCCGCATGGACCGCTGCGCCGCCGCGGCGCGCGGCCTGACGGGGCCGCTCCAGCTCGCGCAGCCCGCGATGGACCAGTGGGCGGTCCACGTGGGAGCGATGAACAAGCTCGTGGTCGGCGAGATCACCCTGACACAGGCGACGGCGTTCTGGAACCAGACCCGGGTGGGGGCCCACCAACGGATCCAAACCTTCGACCGGGCGACCGCCCGGATCGAGCGGGACGGCGTGGACTGCCCGGCGCCGCGGCTCCTCGGGACGGGGGTCCCGGCCGCCGTGCGCGCCTGCAGCACCCAGGTCGAGGCCGAGGTCCATGCGCTCGACGCCGCCCGGACCGCGATCGCCACGTGGCGGCACCACGTGGCGGACATGGAACAGCTCCGGCTCGGCAAGCTGTCGCCCACCGCCGCCACCCAGATGTGGCTGTCGATGTGGCAACGCGGGGTCAGCGAGCTCGACGACTACCGCGCCGCCGCGAAGGCCGCGCAGCGCGGGCCCGGCTGCGACGGAGAGGCCGGCGACGCACCGGCCGCCGCCCCGTCGGAGACGCCCGAGCCGACCCACTCGATGTCGTCGATGCACTGAGTCGATGCACTGAGGCGTCAGGCCCCGACGTCCTCCGCGTCGACGATCCGGTAGGCGTAGCCCTGCTCGGCGAGGAACCGCTGCCGGTTGGCGGCGAAGTCGGCGTCGACGGTGTCGCGCGACACGATCGTGTAGAAGTGCGCGGTCTTGCCCTCGGACTTCGGCCGCAGCAGCCGGCCGAGTCGCTGGGCCTCCTCCTGGCGCGAGCCGAAGGAGCCGGACACCTGGATCGCGACCTCGGCCGACGGCAGGTCGATGGAGAAGTTCGCGACCTTCGACACGACCAGCAGGCCGACCTCGCCCGCCCGGAACGCTTCGAAGAGCCGCTGCCGCTCGCGCACGGTCGTCTCGCCCTTGATCACCGGCGCGTCCAGCGCGAGAGCCAGCTCGTCGAGCTGGTCGATGTACTGCCCGATCACCAACGTGGGCTGGCCCGGGTGCGATGCGACCAGCGACCGGACAACGTCGATCTTGTGGTGCGTGCACGACGCGAGGCGGTAGCGCTCCTCCGGCTCCGCGGTCGCGTACGCCAGCCGCTCGGTGGTCGGCAGCGTCACCCGCACCTCGACGCAGTCGGCGGGCGCGATCCAGCCCTGTGCCTCGATGTCCTTCCACGGCGCGTCGTACCGCTTGGGGCCGATCAGCGAGAAGACGTCGCCCTCTCGGCCGTCCTCACGCACCAGGGTCGCGGTCAGGCCGAGCCGACGGCGGGCCTGGAGGTTGGCGGTCATCCGGAAGATCGGCGCCGGCAGCAGGTGCACCTCGTCGTAGACGATCAGGCCCCAGTCACGGGCGTCGAGCAGCTCGAGGTGCGGGTAGACGCCCTTCCGCTTCGTCGTCAGGACCTGGTACGTCGCGATCGTGACCGGCCGCACCTCCTTGACGGCACCGGAGTACTCGCCGATCTCGTCCTCGGTCAGCGAGGTGCGCCGGAGCAGCTCGTCCTTCCACTGCCGGGCGGAGACGGTGTTGGTGACGAGGATCAGCGTGGTCGCCTGGGCCTCGGCCATCGCGGCCGCGCCGACGATCGTCTTGCCGGCCCCGCAGGGCAGCACGACGACGCCCGAGCCCCCGTGCCAGAAGGAGTCGGCCGCCTCGCGCTGGTAGGTACGCAGGTGCCACTCGACCTCCGACAGCGCGATGGGGTGCGCCTCGCCGTCGACGTACCCGGCGAAGTCCTCGGCCGGCCAGCCGAGCTTGAGCAGGGCCTGCTTGAGGTTGCCGCGCTCCGAGGCGTGCACGGCCACCGTGTCGTCGTCGATCCGCGACCCGAGCATGCCGGCGACCTTCTTGGCGCGCAGCACCTCCTCCAGGACCGGCCGGTCGTTGGAGGCCAGCACCAGCCCGTGCACCGGGTGCTTCTCGAGGCGCAGCCGTCCGTAGCGGGCCATCGTCTCGGCGACGTCGACGAGCAGCGCGTGCGGGACGGCGTACCTGCTGTAGGTCAGCAGGGTGTCGACGACCTGCTCGGCGTCGTGCCCGGCCGCGCGGGCGTTCCACAGGCCGAGCGGCGTCAGCCGGTAGGTGTGGACGTGCTCGGGCGAGCGCTCGAGCTCGGCGAAGGGCGCGATCGCCTTGCGGCAGTCCGCCGCGCGCTCGTGGTCGACCTCGAGCAGCAGCGTCTTGTCGGACTGGACGATGAGGGGACCGTCGTTCACGCGCCGGCCTTCTGGCGTGCCCGATAGGCCGCGACGTTGGCGCGCGAGGAGCAGCGCTCGGAGCAGTAGCGGCGGGAGCGGTTGGGGGAGGCGTCGACGAACGCGTTGCTGCAGGTCGCCGAGGCACACACGCCGAGCCGGTCGGCGCCGAGGTCGCAGACCAGCGTCGCAAGGCCCAGGAGGGACTCGCCGATCACCTGCTCGGCGACGCTGCCGGAGCCGGTGGCGACGTGCAGGTGCAGGTGCTGCGCGTCGTGGTCGGAGATCTGCGGCGTGATCGGGTGCCGCGCGAGCAGCGTGTTGAGGCCGCCGGTCACGCCGGGCAGGTCGCCGGCCTCGCCGGCGTCGAAGACCGGGCGGAGCTCCCGCTGGAGCTTGCGCAGCAGCATGCAGTCGCGGTCGGTGGCCTTCTCCTGCAGCCACGGGCGGTCGTCGAGGTACGCCACCAGCCCGTCGACCTCCGCGAGGTCGGCGTTGAGCAGCGAGGCGGCGGCCTCGGCGTACCGGATGAAGTCCACGTTTCAATCTTACGGAGCCGGCCTACGCGGGGACGTCCCGCACGGTCGTGATCCGGTGCACGGCGAAGGTGCGTACGTCGTCGCTGCGGTGGTCGCGCGCGGTGAGCGACCCGCCGTCGAGCGAGAGGGGGTCGACGAGGCGGTCGGAGCTGGCGCCCTGGTTGTCGACGTAGCCGATCACCACCGTCGCACCGGTCTCGATGGCCTCGCGCAGCGCGGCCATCGACCCGGCCGGGGTGAGCCGTTCGGCCGACGCCGGCCGGGTGGACTCGGTGCGGTCGCCGGCCCGGATCGCGCCGACCACCTGGCTGACGTGGGCGGCCTCCCGGGTCGCGCGCAGCGCCCGGCCGCGGTGGTCCTTGGGCGTGCGGGCCCGGAGCAGGTCGGGCCGGGCGACGTGCACGGTGCCGTCGGGTGACTCCACGACGGGTGCGACGCCGAGCTCGCGCAGCCGGGGGAGCAGCACGTCGATCGGGGTGCTGCTGACCAGCACGGTCGGCGCCAGCCGGCGCAGCCCGAGCGAGGCGGCCTTCGGGTGGTGCAGCAGCTCGGTGAGGGCGGACTCGTCGTCGGCCCGGAGGAAGGCCTCCGCGTGCCCGACCCGGACGGTGCCGAACGTGCGGGCGGTGTCGTCGACCAGGTAGGTGAGCGGCTGCGGCACCGGCGTCCGGGACACCGACGCGACGAACCCGTGGATCTCCGCCGCGGACCAGCCGACGTCGAGCGCCCGGCGTACCGACCCGGGCGTGAAGCGGTAGACCGTGCCTCCGCCACCTGACTCCACGTCGGCCACCAGCCGGAGCTGACGGGCCAGTCCCGACTCCAGCGGCCCGGGCGCGACGGCGGTGAGGTCGGCCTGGAGCAGCACGTGGTCGATGGGCTCGGGCAGCAGACCGGCGAGCGCCGCGGTCGCGGCCGCCCCGTCGCCGGCGAGCAGCGGTCGGGCGAACCCGGCCAGGCCGCCGAGCCCGAGGAGGCCGAGCGCGGACCCCTCCGTGACCGCCCACGCCACCTGGTCGGCGCGGGTCCGCGGGCGGCGCGGCCGCTCCCACTCGGCGCGGGCGACCAGCGACGGCGTGCCGGTCCCGGCAGCGAGCACGGCGCCGGGCGGCAGCCCGGCCAGCAGCGCGAGGGTCAGGGTGCGGGTCTCGACCTGGTGCATGCCGGCCAGCTCCGGGGACAGTGCGTTCCAGGGCTTGCCGGACGGGTCGCGCGACCCGACCAGCCCGGGCAGCCGCGGGCTCTCCAGCCAGGCGACGGCGAGGGCGAGCCAGCGCTCGGCCGTCGGCTTCGCCGTCCAGGCGTCGAAGGCGTCGGTCGGGATCCAGCGCGGGTCGCCGTCCGGGCCGGCCGCCGTCGTCAGCAGCCCGGCCGCCGCGGCGACCTCGACGAGCAGCGCGGCGCCGGGCTCGTCGGTGTGCAGGTCCGCGGCCAGGGCTCGCAGGTCGCGGACGGCCAGGCCGCCGCTGCGCAGCGCCGACGGCGGCGCGCCGCTCCACTCGTCGAGCACGAGCTCGACCCGGCGGACCATCTCGAACGCCGCACCCGCCGCGGCCCGGTCGACGACGGTCTGGTCGCGCTCGGAGGTCGCGAGCACCGGCGGCGCCGAGGCGTCGTACGTCGTGGTGCGGCCGCCGCGGAGCACGAGCCCGACCTCGCCCGGCAGCGTGACCGTGCCGCCGGACCGCGGGACCAGCAGGCGGTGGGCGAGCAGCTCCTCCGCGGGTGTCGCCGCGTCCTCGGGACCGACGCCGTGGCGGGCGGTGCCGGTGGTGGCGGTGCCGCCGGCGTCGAGGACGTGCTCCAGCAGGGCGCGGGCGGGCGGCGACAGCGCAGCCAGGCGGCGTTCGATCTCGGCCGCGGGCAGCGGGTCGGGCGAGACGGGCCGCAGCCCGCTGACCCCGGGGGTGCCGGGGGCGAGCGCCTCGGCGACGGTGGTCAGTGCCCGCAGGCCTTGAGGGCTCTCCCAGGCGAGCGCCAGGTCGGCCAGCCGGGTGAGGGCGGCCCGCACGGCGACGGGGTCGCCCGCCACGACCTCCAGAGGCTCGTCGGCACTGGTTTGACCCACGACGACGAGGGCATCAAGGACACAGAGCTCGAGCAGGTTCAGCTGGTCGAGCGCGCGCAGGACAGAGGACCGGGCGGCCGCACGCGACGCGAGCTGGCCGGAGTCGTGAGGGGCCGGAGTGGCGAGATCGGGACGTTCGTGGAGCAGGAGGGCGAGCCGCTCGTCCGACCAGCTGCGCAGCTGGTCGGCGAGGGTGCGGTGCGCCGTCGTGGACATCCCTCCCACGCTACCGGGCCTCCGGCCCGAGGCCCCGCGATGACCGCGCCCGCCTGGTCCTTCCGGCCCGGCGGCTGGTACGCCGTCATCGGCCCGCACGCCACGGTCGCGCTCCCCTCGAGCGAGCGGGCCCGGGTGGCCGCGCTCTGGGAGCTCGTCGACGGTGGCGCCGGCTTCGACGAGACCCTCGACGCGCTGGTCTCCGCGGGGCTGCGGGACCTGGACGGCTTCGTCCTCGTCAGCGTCGACGGCGACACCACCCGGGTCGTGATCCGCGGACCGGCCCGCGCGCACCTCGCGGTCGGCGACGACGTCGTCCTCGTCGAGGGCGTCGAGGGCACCACCTGGGTCGAGCGGAGCCTGCACGGCGTCACCCGGATCCGGATCGAGGTCGACGAGGAGGTCGACGAGGAGGCCGATGGTGTCGACGGCCTGGTCGAGACCGGGCTGGTGCGCGTCGCGACCGCCGAGCACCCGCCGGCCCGTGTCGAGCCGGAATCGGAGCCGGAGGTGCCCCAGGCCACGCAGCTCGTCAGGCCCGAGCACGACGGCCTGACCAGGCCGCCCGAGGTCGACCCGCTCGAGCTGCTCCGCCCCCGTGCGCCCGGCATCGCCGGCCAGGAGCAGGCTCCACCGGTGACGGCGCAGCCGGTCGCCCGGCTGGTGTTCGACGACGGCGAGACCGTCGCGGTCGACCGGGCCGTGCTCGTCGGACGCGCCCCGCAGCCCGCCCGCTCCTCGACCGACGGGGCACCACGGCTGGTCACGGTCCCGAGCCCCCACCACGAGGTCTCCTCCACCCACCTGGAGATCCGCCCCGGGTCGGGCGCCGACCACGGCGCCGCTGTCGTCACCGACCTCGGCTCGACCAACGGCACCGTCGTCGTCCAGCCCGGCCTCCCGCCGGAGGACCTGCGACCCGGCGTCGCCGTCCAGCTGGTGCCCGGCTCGCTCGTCGACCTCGGTGACGGCGTCAACATCCGGGTGGTGTCGCCGTGAGCGCCCCGGCTGCCGACCTGGACCGCCGCTTCTACGCCTTCGCCGTCGACCGGGCGGTCGCCTGGGGCGTCGACGTGGCCGCCGCCGTGCTGATCGTGCGAGCGCTCGGCACCGACCAGGTCTGGGCCGCCGTCGGCGCGATCGCCGCCGTGGTGCTCGTCGTCGGGGGCGTGCTCGCGGTCGTGCTCGGCCTGACCGGCAGCTCGCCGGGCAGCCTCGTGACCTCGACCCGGGTCGTCCGGGAGGACTCCGGTGGACCGATCGGCGTGAGCGCCGCGCTGCTGCGGCAGCCCGTGCTGGGGGTCGCGACCCTCCCCACGCTCGGGATCGGCCTCGCCGCGCTCGCGTGGACCGTCGCGATGGACCCGAGCGGACGGCGCCGCGGCTGGCACGACCACCTGGTCGGCTCCGTCGTCGTCGACGTGCGGCCCGCGCCGGCCGAGGAGCCCGACGTCGACCTCGGCCCGCGGCACGTCGTCAACCTGACCGCCATGCGCCTGGTGCCGGTGCCCGAGTCGGCGCCCGCGCCGCGCGTCGCGCGGCCGGCGAGCCCGCCACCGGCGCCTCCGGTGCCGGTCCCGGTCTCGGCCCCCGCGCCCGCCGCACGCCACGCGGCCGCCGTACCAGCGCCGGCGCCCGCTCCCGCACCGCAGAACGGGCGGCAGCAGCTCGGCTTCCCGCTGGTCCCCGAGCCCCGGCCCGACGCGGAGCCCGCCGGCGGTGGCGCCCATGCCGCGCCCCGACCGCAGCAGTGGCGGCTCGGCTTCGACACGGGGGAGTCGGTGGTGGTCGACGGACCGGTCCTGGTGGGCCGGCGCCCGGCGCCGCGCGACGGGGAGCAGGTGGCACACCTGGTGCCGCTGCCGTCCGACGACATGTCGCTGTCGAAGACCCACGCGCTGGTCCACGTGACCGCCGAGGGCACCCTGGTGGTCGTGGACCGCGGCTCGACCAACGGCTCGATCCTGATCCGGCACGGCGTCCCGCGCGGCCTCGCGCCCGACCGCGCCGCGACCCTGCTCGCGGGAGACCGCGTCCGGCTCGGCGACCGGGAGATGCTCGTCGAGCCGGTGCACTGAGCGGGCGCGCCTGGCCCTCCCCGCGAACGCGGAAACGCTCTACATTGACTTGTCATGACCTTCGAGCACGAGCACACCGTCACCACGACCGCGAGCCCGGCCGAGGTCTGGGCCCTCTGGAGCGACGTCGGCAGCTGGCATCGTTGGGACCCTGCCGTCGAACGCGTGGCGCTGGAGGGTCACTTCGGCGAGGGGGCCGCCGGGACGATGACCCTGTCCGGCGGGGTCGAGGCGCCCTTCGTGCTCGAGATCGTCGAGCCGCGCGCCCGCTACCTCGACCGGCTGATGATCGGTGACCTGGTCATCCGCGTCGACCACCAGGTGACGGCCACCGACGCCGGCAGCGAGGTGCTGGTGCGCACCAGCGTGGAGGGCGACGGGGCGCGGAGCATCGGCCCGCTGGTCACCGGCGACACGTCCAAGGCGCTCGAGGCGCTCGTGCAGATGGCCGAGAAGAAGTCCTGACCGACCTGTCGTGACGGGCGCCGCCCGTTCGTGGTGTGGGCGAGATCCCCCGACGAGAGGAACCGCCATGCGCAACCTGATCACCACCCACTTCGTCTCCCTCGACGGCGTCGCCGAGGCACCCGGCGGCGAGGAGGGCTACCGGCACAGCGGCTGGACCCAGGACGTCGAGCCCGACCCGGCGCAGTACGAGCCGAAGGGCCGCGAGCAGGAGGAGGCGACCGCCTTCCTGATGGGCGGCCGCTCCTACGACGCGTTCAGCGAGGTCTGGCCCACCCTCGACTTCTTCGCCGGCTGGAACGCGATGCCCAAGTACGTCGTGTCCCGCACCGTGACCGACCCGCAGTGGCACAACACGTCCGTGCTCGCCTCGCTCGACGACGTCGCCGCGCTCAAGCAGACCGACGGCGGCCCGATCTACGTGCAGGGCAGCATGCTGCTCACCCAGAGCCTGCTCAAGGCCGGGCTGGTCGACGAGATGCGGCTGATGGTCTTCCCGGTGATCCTCGGCGCCGGCCGCGGCCCGTTCCCGACCGACGCCGAGGACAAGGTCAAGCTCACGCTCGTCGACAGCACGACGTACACCAACGGCGTGCAGTACCAGGTGCTCCGCGTCCAGCGCTGACCGTCGCCGGACCAACCTCGGCGGCGTACGTTCCCTCCATGGAGTCGTACGCCGCCGGAGACACCCAGCCGCCCCTCCTGGACGAGACCATCGGGGCCAACCTCGCGCGCACCGTCGCCGCCCATGCCGACCGCGAGGCGCTGGTCGAGGTGGCCACCGGGCGGCGCTGGACCTGGGCGGAGCTGGGGCGCGACGTCGACGCGCTCGCGGTCGGCCTGGCCCGGGCCGGCATCGGCAAGGGCGACCGGGTCGGGATCTGGTCGCCCAACTGCGCCGAGTGGACGCTCGTGCAGTACGCCACGGCGGCGATCGGCGCGATCCTCGTCAACATCAACCCGGCCTATCGCACCCATGAGCTCGCCTACGCCCTCAACCAGTCCGGCACCCGGCTGCTGGTCTCGGCGACGTCCTTCAAGACCAGCGACTACCGCGCGATGGTCGAGGAGGTCGTCGCGGACACGCCCGTCCAGCAGGTCGTCTACCTCGGGTCCCCGGAGTGGGACGACCTGGCGTCGGCCACCGGGTCGTCGGCCGAGCTGGTGACGTGGACGCTGGCGCCCGACGACCCGATCAACATCCAGTACACGTCCGGCACCACCGGCTACCCGAAGGGCGCGACGCTCAGC
The DNA here is from genome assembly GCF_013778305.1 of Nocardioides agri. GTDB lineage: Bacteria > Actinomycetota > Actinomycetes > Propionibacteriales > Nocardioidaceae > Nocardioides > Nocardioides agri. The sequence continues at coordinate 1,462,154 of NZ_JACEIC010000002.1, read as the reverse complement.
CACCGCAACATCCTCAACAACGGCTACTTCACCACCGAGCTGATCGGCTTCACCGAGGAGGACCGACTCTGCATCCCGGTGCCCTTCTACCACTGCTTCGGGATGGTGATGGGCAACCTCGGCTGCACGACGCACGGCGCCACGATGGTGATCCCGGCGCCCGGCTTCGACCCGGAGGTCACCCTGCGCACGATCGCGGACGAGCGGTGCACCGCGGTCTACGGCGTGCCGACGATGTTCATCGCGATGCAGCACCACCCGACGTTCGCCGAGCACGACCTCTCGTCGCTGCGCACCGGGATCATGGCCGGGTCGATCTGCCCGGTCGAGGTGATGAGGCGGTGCGTCGACGACATGCACATGGCCGAGGTGTCGATCGCCTACGGCATGACCGAGACCTCGCCGGTGTCCTGCCAGACCCGCGTCGACGACGACCTCGAGCGCCGCACCGCCACCATCGGCCGGGTCCACCCGCACGTCGAGGTCAAGATCGTCGACCCCGTCTCCGGGGAGACCGTGGAGCGCGGCGAGCCCGGGGAGTTCTGCACGCGCGGCTACTCGGTGATGCTCGGCTACTGGGACGACCCGGACAAGACCGCCGAGGCGATCGACGCCGACGGCTGGATGCACACCGGCGACCTCGCCGTGATGCGGGAGGACGGCTACTGCAACATCGTCGGCCGGATCAAGGACATGGTGATCCGCGGCGGCGAGAACATCTACCCGCGCGAGATCGAGGAGTTCCTCTACCAGCACCCGGACATCGAGGACGTGCAGGTGATCGGCGTCCCTGACCAGAAGTACGGCGAGGAGCTCTGCGCCTGGATCAAGATGCGCGCCGACGCCGAGCCGCTCGACGCCGACGCGGTCCGCGCCTACGCGTCCGGCAAGCTCGCGCACTACAAGATCCCGCGCTACGTGCTGGTCGTCGAGGAGTTCCCGATGACGGTCACCGGCAAGATCCGCAAGGTGCAGATGCGCGAGGAGACGGCGAAGACGCTCGGGCTGGCCTGACCTCCTAGGCTGAGGCCATGCCAGATCAGCTCGTCGTGGGGTTCGACCTCGACATGACGCTGATCGACACCGCGCCCGGATTCCGCGACGTGCTGGTCGCGCTGGGCGCCGAGCTGGGTGTCGAGTTCCCCGTCGAGGAGATGACCGCCAAGCTCGGGCCGCCGCTCGACCTGCTCCTCGAGCCCTACCTCGAAGCCGAGGCGATCGCGGCCGCGGGCGACCGGTTCCGCGCGCTCTACCCCGACCACGCGATCACGGGCACGCCGGCCTTCGGTGGCGCGCACGAGGCGCTGGCCGCCGTACGCCGTCACGGGGGCCGCAACCTCGTCGTCACCGGCAAGTACCCCGCCAACGCGCAGCTCCACCTCGACCACCTCGCCTTCGACGTCGACCACCTCGAGGGGTGGGTCTGGGGCGTCGGCAAGGCCGACGTGCTGCGCCGCGAGGGCGCGACGGTCTACGTCGGCGACCACGTCCACGACGTCGAGGGAGCGCTGGCCGCAGGCGCTCTCAGCGTGTCGGTGCTCACCGGCGGCTGCACCCGCGAGGAGCTCGAGGCCGCCGGCACCCACGTCGTGCTCGACGACCTCCACGCCTTCCCGGCCTGGCTCGACGAGCATGTCCTCGACCTCCGCCTGCAGGAGCTCGAGGCGGACCTGCGGGCGCGCGGCTCGGTGCTGGTCGCCTACAGCGGCGGCGCCGACAGCGCGTTCCTGCTGGCCGCCGCGGTCCGGGCGCTCGGCCCCGACCGCGTCGCTGCGGCCACCGGCTACTCCCACTCGCTGCCGGTCTCGGAGCGCGACCCGGCGCGCGAGTTCGCGGAGTCGCTCGGCGTCGAGGTGCTGACACCCGAGACCCACGAGATGGACCGGGAGGGCTACCGCGCCAACGGCGCCGACCGCTGCTACTTCTGCAAGGCCGAGCTCCTCGACGTGCTGGCCCCGATCGCCGCCGCGCGCGGGCTCGCCCACGTCGCCACCGGCACCAACGCCGACGACGCCGTCGCCGGCTTCCGGCCCGGCATCCGCGCGGCCGCCGAGCGCGGTGCGATCGCACCGCTGCGTGACGCCGGGCTCACCAAGGCGCAGGTGCGGGCCGCGTCGCGCCGGTGGGAGCTGCCGACCTGGGACAAGCCGGCCGCCGCCTGCCTCTCCTCCCGGATCGCGTACGGCGTGGAGGTCACCCCCCACCGTCTCGGCCGGGTCGAGCGCGCGGAGGTCGCGGTCCGGTCGGCGCTCGCCGACGCCGGGCTGGTCGACCTGCGCGTCCGCGACCTCGGCGACCGCGCCTCGGTCGAGGTCGACGTCGCCCTGCTGCCGCTCGATCCGCAGGTCGAGGCCGCGCTGCTGGCCGGCGTCCGAGCGGCCGGCTTCGCCGCCGCCGAGGTGGACCCGCGCGGATTCCGGAGTGGCTCGATGAACGAAGCCCTCTAGACTCTGACGCCGCAGCATCCCCGCTAGCAAGAAGAGGTCAGACCCGTGCCCACTGGCAAGGTGAAGTGGTACGACGCCGACAAGGGCTTCGGCTTCCTGTCGCAGGAGGACGGCCCCGACGTCTACGTGCGCGCCGAGGCGCTGCCCGAGGGCACGGGCGCGCTCAAGGCCGGCACGCGCGTCGAGTTCGGCATCGCCCAGGGCCGCAAGGGCGACCAGGCGCTGCAGGTGAAGATCCTCGACCGGCCGCAGTCGGTCTCGCGCAACCAGCGCGACGCCAAGCGCAAGAAGCCCGACGAGATGGCCACCATCGTCGAGGACCTCATCGGGCTGCTCGACGGCATCGGCGAGGCCTACCGCCACGGCCGGCACCCCGAGCGGGCCACGGCGAAGCCGGTCGCCAAGCTGCTGCGCGCGCTCGCCGACGAGCTCGAGGCCTGAGAGCGGGTCAGTTGCCGGTCGTCATCCGCTCCCGCATCCGGCGCGGGTGGGTGTAGAGCACGAACGCCGTCCACGCCACGAGCACCACGGTCGCGACCCCCAGCCCGAGCGAGGCCGGGTCGAGCGGCATCGCGATCCCGATGAAGCCGCCGATCACCCACGCGAGCTGGACGGTGGTGTCGCTGCGAGCGAAGGCGCTGGCCTGCACGCGCTGCGGGACGTCGCGCTGGATCGTGGCGTCGAGGGAGAACTTCGCCAGCGCCTGCCCGAAGCCGGCCACCAGGCCGAGCGCGCCCAGCATCAGCACGCCGTAGAAGATCGCCCCGGTGAGCGTGACCGCGACGTCGGCGAAGAGCACGGCGGTGACGGTGATCGCCGGGCTGATCCGCTTGACCACCGACGCGGCCACGACGCCGAGGAAGTTGCCGGTCGCGGCGGCCCCGACGACGACGGCGGTGAGGAACTCCGGGCTCCAGCCCTCGATCGGGTGGATCCGCAGCAGGAAGGCCATGAACATGATGAGGAAGCCCGAGAGCCAGCGCGGCCCGCAGTTGGCGCGCAGCGCGTAGGCCACCGCGGGCGGGATCCGGGTACGCCGGCGCCCCGACGTCGCCGCCACGGCCGAGCCGCGCAGCACCAGCTCCTCCTCGCCCTCGCTGGAGTCGACGCGCGGTGGCAGCCGGATCGCGGCGACCGTCGCCGCCACGAACAGCGCGAACGCGTAGCGCAGCACCCACTCCGGCCCCGCGAGCGCGGCCAGCCCCGCGATGGGGCCGGACACGGCGACCCCGACGACGCCCGACATCGACACCCGGCCGTTGGCGCGCACCAGGGTGAAGTCGCGCGGCAGCAGCCGGGGCACGGCGGCGGCGCGCGTCACGCCGTACGCCTTGGACGCGACGAGCACGCCGAGCGCGGCCGGGAAGACCCACGGCGACTCGGTCACCACGGCCCCCGCGAGCACCCAGCAGAGGAACGACCGCACTGCCATGGTCGAGCCGATCGCCCAGCGTCGGCCGTGCGCGAAGCGGTCGAGGAACGGCCCGAGCAGCGGCGCGACGATCGCGAACGGCAGCATCGTCAGCGCCAGGAAGAGCGCCACCTGGCCCCGTGCCTCGCCCGACGGCACCTGGAAGAAGAGCGTGCCCGCGAGCGAGATCGCGACGGCCGCGTCACCAGCGGTGTTGAAGAAGTGCATCTGGATCAGGCGGGACAGGCCCGACTCGCCCGCGCCCTGGGCCTCGGCGGCCCGTCGGGCGGTGCGCATCGTGAAGCTGCCGGCCCGCTTCGTGGCCCGCGCGGTGGCGCCGAACCCCCGGGTGACCTTCGAGCCGCCGTCGGCAGCCGCGGGGTCGGAGGGCTCGGTCATGGCTCCATCCTGCCCGGTCGCACCGCCCCCGGCCTGGCATCGACATAGCCGATGGGCCATGATTTGCCGGTGATCACGACCGCGCGCCCCAAGCCCGACTCCGCCACGGTGGCGGCCGTCGACGCGGCTCGCGCCGCGCTCCTCGAGGAAGTCGACGCCGCCGACGTCGGCGACCACCTCGGCCACGTCGTCGAGGGGGAGCGGGTCGTCACCCATCTCTTCGCCTGCACGCGAGCCGGCTACGTCGGCTGGCAGTGGTCGGTGACCGTCGCCCGCGCGAGCCGCGCGAAGGAGGTGACGGTCGACGAGGTCGTCCTGGTCCCGGGCGAGGGCGCGATCGTCGCGCCGTCGTGGGTGCCCTACCGCGAGCGCATCAAGCCGGGCGACCTGTCGCCGGGCGACCTGCTCCCGGTCGACGACGACGACCCGCGGCTGGTCCCGACGTACTCCTTCGGCGACGACCCGCTCGACGCCGACGAGAAGGCCCAGATCCGGACCGTCGCCAAGGACCTCGGCCTCGGCCGGGTCCGCACGCTCTCGATCGAGGGCCGCGAGCTCGCCGCGCAGCGCTGGTACGACGGCGACGGCGGCCCCGACGCGCCGATCGCCCGCTCCGCCCCGGACTCGTGCACCACGTGCGGCTTCCTCCTGCGCATCGCCGGCCCGCTGTCGGAGGCGTTCGGCGTGTGCGCCAACGGCGACGCCAACGACGACGGCCGGGTGGTGTCCTTCGACCACGGCTGCGGCGCCCACTCCGAGGTCCGGCTCGCGAAGAAGCACGCCCCGCAGCCGCGCCCCGAGCACGCCTTCGACACTCTGACCCCCACGGACCTCGAGGAGTTCTGAGCGGGCTCAGGCCCGCGACCGGCGGGTCGGTCAGGCGTCGTCGCCGAGCACCTCGGCGTACGCCGCCTCGCGCTCGAGCCGCGCCTTGCGCCGGCGCCGGCAGAACTCCAGGCCGATCATCCCGAGGCCGAACCCGGTGAGGCAGGTCCACAGCCACCAGAGGTGGCCGGACTCCTCCAGCCGCCCGTAGAAGGGCAGCAGCCCGACGAAGGCGATGAGCCAGAGCGCGGACCCGACCTCGACGGTCCGCACGCCGTCCATGTCGAGCGTCTCGACGTCGGCGACGAAGAACGTCCGGCTGCCGAACTCGTGCTGCAACGGCTGCTCGTCGGGTCCCACGTGGACCACGCTAGTCGACGGGTTCGGCGTCTGCGATAGTGCCGCCCGTGAGCAACCAGACCGCGGCCGCGCCCTCCAGCGGCATCGACCGATTCTTCAAGATCTCCCAGCGCGGGTCGACGGTGGGCCAGGAGGTGCGTGGCGGCTTCGTCACGTTCTTCACGATGGCCTACATCATCGTCCTCAACCCGCTCATCCTCGGGTTCGCGCCCGACTCCGACGGCGAGCTCCTCGGCGGCGGCACCGTGCCCAACCTGGCGATGATCGCCGCCGGCACGTCCCTCGTCGCCGGCCTGATGACGATCCTCATGGGCGTCGTCGCCAACTACCCGCTCGCCCTGGCCACCGGTCTGGGCCTCAACGCGTTCGTCGCGTTCTCGATCGCCAGCCAGATGACCTGGGCGGACGCGATGGGCCTGGTCGTCATCGAGGGCCTGGTGATCCTGGTCCTGGTGCTGACCGGCTTCCGCGAGGCCGTCTTCCACGCGGTCCCGGCCCAGCTGAAGGTCGCGATCTCGGTCGGCATCGGCCTCTTCATCGCCCTCATCGGCTTCGTCGACGCCGGCTTCGTGCACCGCATCCCGGACGCCGCCAACACGACCGTGCCCGTCCAGCTCGGCGCCACCGGCACGCTGTCCGGCTGGCCGGTGCTGGTCTTCGCGTTCGGCCTGCTGCTGGTCATCGGCCTGTGGGTGCGCAAGGTCAAGGGCGCCATCCTCATCTCGATCATCGCGTCCACGCTCCTCGCGATCGTGGTCGAGGCGATCGGCGCCCCGAAGGCGTGGAGCCTCACCACGCCCGCCTGGCCGGACAAGATCTTCGACACCCCCGACTTCGGCACCATCGGCGAGTTCAGCCTGCTCGGCTCCTTCGAGAGCGCCGGCGTCGTGACCGCGCTGCTCTTCGTCTTCACCCTGCTGCTCGCCGACTTCTTCGACACGATGGGCACGATGACGGCCATCGGCGCCGAGGCCGGCCTGCTCGAGGAGGACGGCACGCCGCCCAACACCCAGCGGATCCTGATCGTCGACTCGATCGCCGCCGCGGCCGGCGGTGCTGCCGGCGTCTCCTCGAACACGTCGTACATCGAGTCCGCCTCCGGCGTCGGCGAGGGTGCCCGCACGGGCCTCGCCTCGGTCGTCACCGGCGTCCTGTTCCTGCTGTCGATCTTCCTGGCGCCGCTCGTCGCGATCATCCCGTCGGAGGCCGCCGTCCCCGCGCTCGTCCTGGTCGGCTTCCTGATGATGCAGCAGGTCAAGGGCATCGACTGGGACGACCTCGAGATCGCGATCCCGGCGTTCCTCACGATCGTGCTGATGCCGTTCACGTACTCGATCACCGTCGGCATCGGCGCCGGCTTCATCACCTACGTGTTCATCAAGGTCATCCGCGGCAAGGTCGCCGCCCTCCACCCCCTGATGTGGGTGGTCGCGGCGCTGTTCGTCGCCTACTTCTTCATCAACCCGATCACCCGGCTGCTCACGTAGCCGGCCGTCCGCAGCGCGAAGAGGCCCGGCGACCGCCGGGCCTCTTCCCGGTGGAATAGTTAGCACGGCTAATGAGTTAGGCTAACGACATGACCACGCAGGGACTCGCCACCGACGCCGGGCTCGCCTCCGAGCTCCGGCTGGCCGTGATGCGGCTGCGCCGCCGGCTCGCCGGCGAGCGCCACCCCGACAACGAGCTGAGCATCAACCAGATGGGCGTGCTCGGCGTGCTGGCCCGCCGCGGCGAGATGACGGTCGGCGAGCTGGCGGCCGCCGAGAAGGTGCAGCCGCCCTCGATGACGCGCACCGTCAACTGCCTCGTTGAGACCGGCGACGTCCTCAAGCGCCCGCACGAGTCCGACGGCCGCCAGATCGTCGTCGAGATCTCCGAGCAGGGCCAGGCCCGGGTGGCCGCCGACCGGGTACGCCGCGACGCGTGGCTGGCCCGCCGCCTCGACGAGCTCGCCCCGGAGGACCGCGAGGTCCTCCGCCGGGCGGCCGCCCTCCTCGAATCTCTCGCCCAGAAGGACTGATCGCACCTGAGCCCCACGTTCCGTGCCCTCCGCAACCCCAACTACCGGCTGTACCTGGCCGGCAGTGTGGTGTCCAACGTGGGCACCTGGATGCAGCGGGTGGCGCAGGACTGGCTGGTGCTCCACATCCCCGGCAACAGCGGCACCGAGCTGGGCATCACCACCGGGCTCCAGTTCCTGCCGATCCTGCTGCTCACGCCGTACGCCGGAGTCGTCGCCGACCGCTTCCCCAAGCGCCGGCTCATGCAGCTGGCCCAGGCGATGATGGCGCTGACGTCGCTGGCGCTCGGCCTGGTCGCGGTGCTCGGCGTGGCCGAGACCTGGCACGTCTACCTGCTCGCGCTGCTCTTCGGCGTCGGTGCCGCCTTCGAGACCCCGGCGCGCCAGTCGTTCGTCTCCGAGATGGTCGGCCCCGACGACCTCACCAACGCGGTCGGCCTCAACTCCGCCAGCTTCAACGCGGCCCGCGTCGTCGGCCCGGCGCTCGCCGGCGTGATGATCGGCGCCCTCGGCGGCGGCCCCGAGGCGACCGGCTGGGTGATCTTCATCAACGCCTTCTCCTACCTCGCCGTGATCTGGCAGCTGCAGCGGATGGACACCGCGCTGCTGCGCACGCCGGCGACGCGACCGCGCACGCCCGGCATGCTCCGCGAGGGAGTCCGCTACGTGCGGAGCCAGCCGGTGATGATCCTGATCCTGGTGCTGGTGTTCTTCGCGGGCACGTTCGGCATGAACCTCCAGGTCAACGCCGCCCTCATGGTCACCGACGTCTTCGACCGGGGCGCCAGCGCCTTCGGGCTGTTCGGGTCCGCGCTCGCGGTGGGCTCGCTCGCCGGGGCACTCGCGAACGCCCGCCGGACCCGGATCCGGCTCCGGCTGGTCCTGGGGGCCGGCATCGCCTTCGGCGTCACCTGCCTGGTGCTCGGCCTGCTCCCGACGTACTGGACGTTCGTGGCGTTCGCGCCCGTCGTCGGGTTCGCCGCGATCACCACGCTCAACTCCGCCAACGCGACCATGCAGACCGAGTCCGACCCGCTCATGCGCGGGCGGGTGATGGCGCTCTACTTCACGATCGTCATGGGCGGCACGCCGCTCGGCGCGCCGCTCATGGGCTGGGTCGGCCAGCACTTCGGAGCCCGCTGGACCTTCGTGCTGGGCGGTGTGCTGACGACGCTCGGCGTGTTGCTGGCCACCGCCGTGTACGTCCGCCTCCGAGGAGGGGTCTCGGGCGTTTTGACCGGTGTAGAGGGCGCGGGTAGCCTTGGTCCTCGTGTCTGGGACAACCAGGCCGCTCCGCGTGCCCGGATTCAGGCGGGAGAACATGCTCCCTCCTCCGGCGCGGAAAACCCCCTCGACGAGACCCTCACCGGGTCGCGCTGAGAGACGGGGGAGGGCGACACGCCCGACCTCGGGGGCGAGTGCGGCGGGTTGAGACTGCACCACCCGGACCCGAAACCACAACCGTGCGGGCAGAGCGCCTGCACGTGAGAGTGACAAGAAGGGGAACCACCCGGTGCCCACCATTAACCAGCTGGTCCGCAAGGGCCGCCAGGACAAGGTGTCGAAGACCAAGACGCCTGCCCTGAAGGGGTCTCCGCAGCGCCGTGGCGTCTGCACCCGCGTCTACACCACCACCCCGAAGAAGCCGAACTCCGCCCTCCGCAAGGTCGCCCGTGTGCGCCTGTCGAGCGGCGTCGAGGTCACGGCGTACATCCCGGGCGTGGGCCACAACCTCCAGGAGCACTCGATCGTGCTCGTCCGCGGCGGCCGGGTGAAGGACCTTCCCGGTGTCCGCTACAAGATCATCCGCGGCACGCTCGACACCCAGGGCGTGAAGAACCGCAAGCAGGCTCGCAGCCGCTACGGCGCCAAGAAGGAGAAGAGCTGATATGCCGCGCAAGGGTCCGGCCCCGAAGCGGCCGATCGACGTCGACCCGGTCTACGGGTCGCAGCTGGTCACCCAGCTCGTCTCCAAGGTGCTGCAGGACGGCAAGAAGCAGGTCGCGCAGCGCATCGTCTACACCGCCCTCGAGGGTTGCCGCGAGAAGACCGGCACCGACCCGGTCGTCACGCTGAAGCGCGCGCTCGACAACGTGAAGCCGGCCATCGAGGTCAAGTCCCGCCGCGTCGGCGGCGCGACCTACCAGGTCCCGATCGAGGTCAAGGGCACGCGTGGCACCACGCTCGCGCTGCGCTGGCTCGTCGGGTACGCCGCCGACCGCCGCGAGAAGACCATGCACGAGCGGCTCATGAACGAGATCCTCGACGCCTCCAACGGCCTCGGTGCCGCGGTGAAGAAGCGCGAGGACACCCACAAGATGGCCGAGTCCAACAAGGCCTTCGCGCACTACCGCTGGTGACCACGGGCGCGGGCGGGCACTGCCCCAGGGCGGCACGCCCGCGCTCCACCCAGAACTTACGAACTTCTCTCAAGGGACGCTGACAACAGTGGCAGTCGACATCACGACGGACCTCAACAAGGTCCGCAACATCGGCATCATGGCGCACATCGACGCCGGCAAGACCACCACCACCGAGCGCATCCTGTTCTACACCGGCATCACCTACAAGATCGGTGAGGTCCACGAGGGCGCTGCCACGATGGACTGGATGGAGCAGGAGCAGGAGCGCGGCATCACCATCACGTCGGCCGCGACGACCTGCTGGTGGAAGAACCACCAGATCAACATCATCGACACCCCGGGTCACGTCGATTTCACCGCCGAGGTCGAGCGCTCGCTGCGCGTCCTCGACGGCGCAGTCGCCGTCTTCGACGGCGTGGCCGGCGTCGAGCCGCAGACGATGACCGTGTGGCGCCAGGCGAACAAGTACGCCGTGCCCCGCATGTGCTTCGTCAACAAGCTCGACCGCACCGGCGCGGACTTCTTCCGCTGCGTCGACATGATGGTCGAGCGCCTCAACTCCACCCCGCTGGTCCTCCAGCTCCCGATCGGTGCCGAGTCCGACTTCCTCGGAGTCATCGACCTGGTCGGCATGCGCGCGCTCACCTGGCGCGGCGAGACCACCATGGGTGAGGACTACACCGTCGAGGAGATCCCGGCGGAGCTCGCCGAGCAGGCCGCGGAGTACCGCGAGAAGCTGCTCGAGACCCTCGCCGAGGCCGACGACGCGATCATGGAGAAGTACCTCGAGGGCGAGACCTTCACGGTCGAGGAGCTGGAGGACGCGATCCGTCGCGCCACCCTGGCCGACAAGCTCAACCCGGTGCTGTGCGGCACCGCGTTCAAGAACAAGGGCGTCCAGCCCCTGCTCGACGCGGTCGTCAAGTACCTGCCGTCGCCGCTCGACATCGACGCGATCATCGGTCACAAGCCGGGCGACGAGGAGGTCGAGATCTCCCGCAAGCCGGCCGACAACGAGCCGTTCTCCGGCCTGGCCTACAAGATCGCCTCCGACCCGCACCTCGGCAAGCTGATCTACGTCCGGGTCTACTCGGGCAAGCTCGAGGCCGGCGCGACCGTGGTCAACTCGGTCAACGGCAAGAAGGAGCGGATCGGCAAGGTCTACCAGATGCACGCCAACAAGCGTGAGGAGATCGCGTCGGTCGGCGCCGGCCAGATCGTCGCCGTCATGGGCCTCAAGGACACCAAGACCGGCCACACCCTCTGCGACCCGCAGAACCAGGTCGTGCTCGAGTCGATGACGTTCCCGGCCCCGGTGATCGAGGTCGCGATCGAGCCCAAGACGAAGAGCGACCAGGAGAAGCTCGGCACCGCGATCCAGCGGCTCTCCGACGAGGACCCGACCTTCACGGTCAAGTCCGACGAGGAGACCGGCCAGACGATCATCGCCGGCATGGGCGAGCTCCACCTGGAGATCCTCGTCGACCGGATGAAGCGCGAGTTCCGCGTCGAGGCGACCGTCGGCAAGCCGCAGGTGGCCTACCGCGAGACCGTCCGCCGCAAGGTGGAGAACCACAGCTACACGCACAAGAAGCAGACCGGTGGTTCGGGTCAGTTCGCGAAGGTCGTCGTCTCGCTCGAGCCCAACATCGACCCCGAGACCGGGACCGGCGCGGGCTACGAGTTCGTCAACAACGTCAGCGGCGGCCGCGTGCCGCGGGAGTACATCCCGTCGGTCGACCAGGGCGGCCAGGACGCCATGGAGTTCGGCGTGCTCGCCGGCTTCCCCATGGTGGACGTGAAGTTCAGCCTCGAGGACGGCGCCTACCACGACGTCGACTCGTCCGAGCTCGCGTTCAAGATCGCCGGCAACCAGGCCTTCAAGGAGGCCGCCCGCCAGGCGAAGCCCGTGCTGCTCGAGCCGATGTTCGCCGTCGAGGTGACCACCCCCGAGAGCTTCCTCGGCACGGTCATCGGCGACATCAACAGCCGTCGCGGCCAGATCCAGGCACAGGAGGAGCGTCACGGTGACATGGTCATCAACGCCCTCGTGCCGCTCTCCGAGATGTTCGGGTACGTTGGCGACCTGAGGTCCAAGACCTCCGGCCAGGCTTCGTACTCGATGGAGTTCGACTCGTACGCCGAGGTTCCCACGAACATCGCCGACGAGATCATCAAGAAGGTCCGCGGCGAGTAGTCGCCCGGATCCTCGGCAGTAACACCCAGCAAGTACGAGTCAAGTACCACACCAACCAGGAGGAGCCCACAGTGGCTAAGGCGAAGTTCGAGCGGACCAAGCCGCACGTCAACATCGGCACGATCGGTCACATCGACCACGGCAAGACCACCCTGACTGCCGCGATCACCAAGGTCCTGCACGACAAGTTCCCGGACCTGAACCCGTTCACGCCGTTCGACGAGATCGACAAGGCTCCCGAGGAGCGTCAGCGCGGCATCACGATCTCGATCGCGCACGTCGAGTACCAGACCGAGGGGCGTCACTACGCCCACGTCGACTGCCCGGGTCACGCGGACTACATCAAGAACATGATCACCGGTGCCGCGCAGATGGACGGCGCGATCCTCGTGGTCGCCGCCACCGACGGCCCGATGCCGCAGACCCGTGAGCACGTGCTGCTCGCCCGCCAGGTCGGCGTTCCCGCCCTGGTCGTCGCGCTCAACAAGTGCGACATGGTCGACGACGAGGAGCTCATCGAGCTCGTCGAGATGGAGGTGCGCGAGCTCCTCTCCGAGTACGAGTTCCCGGGCGACGACATCCCGGTCGTGCGCGTTGCGGCCTTCCCGGCCCTCAACGGCGACGCCAAGTGGGGCGAGTCGGTCTTCGAGCTCATGACCGCGGTCGACGAGTACATCCCGACCCCGGCTCGTGACACCGACAAGCCGTTCCTGATGCCGGTCGAGGACGTCTTCACGATCACCGGTCGTGGCACCGTCATCACCGGTCGCATCGAGCGCGGCATCGTCAAGGTCGGCGAGGAGGTCGAGATCGTCGGCATCCGCGAGGAGTCGCAGAAGTCGACCGTCACCGGCGTCGAGATGTTCCGCAAGCTGCTCGACGAGGGCCAGGCGGGCGAGAACGTCGGTCTGCTCCTCCGCGGCACCAAGCGCGAGGACGTCGAGCGCGGCATGGTCGTCATCAAGCCGGGCACCACGACCCCGCACACCAACTTCGAGGCCTCGGTCTACATCCTCTCGAAGGAGGAGGGCGGCCGTCACACGCCGTTCTTCAACAACTACCGTCCGCAGTTCTACTTCCGCACCACGGACGTGACCGGCGTCGTGACCCTCCCCGAGGGCACCGAGATGGTCATGCCGGGTGACAACACCGAGATGCAGGTGGAGCTCATCCAGCCCATCGCCATGGACGAGGGCCTGCGTTTCGCGATCCGGGAGGGTGGCCGCACCGTCGGCGCCGGCCGGGTCACGAAGATCACGAAGTGAGGACCGGCGGATCGAGCTTGCTCGTATCCGCTCCGAGCTGAAGTGATCCAGCGAGCGAAGCGAGCTGTGATCACGAAGTGATCTGACTCAGCAGCACACCGAGGGCCCCGAACCGCATGGTTCGGGGCCCTCGACCGTTCCCGGCCTCTGGTTGGATGTCCGCGTGAGCGAGAACCCGCCGCCGAACCCCTACGGCCAGCCCTACCCGCAGCAGCCCTACTACCGAGCGCCCGACCACGAGCAGGCGGCGACCGTGCTGGTGCTGGGGATCCTCGGGATCGTGCTCTGCCAGGTGATCTCGCCGATCGCCTGGGTGATGGGCAACCGGGTGGTGCGGGAGATCGACGCCAGCGGCGGCGCCATCGGCGGCCGCGGCGCGGCCAACGCCGGTCGGATCTGCGGGATCGTGGGGACCGCCATCATCGGCGTCGGGGTGCTCTTCCTGCTGCTGCTGGCCGTCCTCTTCCTCGTCGGCCTCGCCGCCGCCTGACTAGGGCGCGAGGAGCGCCGCGATCGCGCCGGCGAACGCCCCCGTGTGCCGGTCGACGTCGGCCTCGGTGTGGTGCGGGCTGAGGAGCGCCATGTTGTGGAAGGGCGTCAGCAGCACGCCGCGGTTGAGGCACCACAGGTGCAGGAAGCCCTCGAGGTCCTCGTCGACGGCGGCCGCTGCGGCCGCCCCGTCCCGCGGTGGCGGGCAGAACCAGTACTCGGCGCGACACCCGAGGCGCTGGACGTGCCAGTCCAGGCCGTGCTCGGCGATCACCCCGGCGACACCGGACGTGAAGCGCTCCGCCAGCGGCACGGCGACGGCGAAGTCCTCCTCGCGCAGGCAGGTCGAGAGCGTGGCCCGGACCGCCGCCAGCGCGAGCGCGCTGCCGGTGAGCGTGCCGCCGACGCCCGCGACGTCGATCTCGTGGCCGAGCATCGGCCCGGACAGCCGGTCGGCGACCTCGGCGCTCATGCCGTACGCCGCGCACGGGACGCCGCCGCCGATCGGCTTGCCGACGACCAGCAGGTCCGGCTCGAGGCCCCAGGCCGCCGTCGCGCCGCCGGGACCGGCGCACAGGGTGTGGGTCTCGTCGTTGACCAGCAGCACCCCGTGCCGGCGGGTCACCTCCCGCACGCCCTCGAGGTAGCCGCGGTCGGGCAGCACGATGCCGATGTTGGTGAGCGCCGGCTCCATCAGCAGGCACGCCACGTCGCCGACCGCCAGCCGCCGGTCGAGGGCGTCGAGGTCGTTGAAGGGCACCACGGCCGTGGTCTCGGCGACCGGGACCTGCGGGCCGAGCGCGCCCGGCCGGGCGACCACGGAGTCCCCGTCCAGGACGGCCAGCGTCTCGTCGACGGTGCCGTGGTAGCACCAGTCCATCACCGCGATCCTGGGCCGACCGGTGAGGTGCCGGGCGAAGCGGAGCACGAACCGGTTGGCGTCGGTGGCCGACATCGCCAGCTGCCACGTGGGCAGGCCGAAGCGGCGGGCCAGCTCCTCACCCACCCACACCGCGTCCGGCGACGGCAGCATGGTGGTGAGGCCGGCCTGTGCGCGCTGGGCGATGGCCGCCGTCACCTGGGGGAGCGCGTGACCGGTCATCGCGCCGGTGTCGCCCAGGCAGAGGTCGACGTACTCGTTGCCGTCGACGTCGGTCAGCCGCGCACCGGCGGCCGCGTCGACGAAGACCGGGAAGCCACCGGGCCACCGGGTCATCCACGGCATGGGCACCCCGGCGAGCAGCGGACCGCGCGCCCGCGCGGCCAGCGCGGCGGATCGCGGGTGCAGGTCGGCGAAGCGCTGCTCCTCGGCGGAGCGGAGGGAGCCGAGTCGCTCGCGAGAGATCATGCTTGGGAACATAGGCCACATGGCAGACGACCGGGTGCGACCCGCACGACCGCACCACAAGCTCACCGACGACGGGCGACGGATGCGGGAGGTGCTCACCTACTCCCGTCGCGGCAGCCGGTTCACTCCGCGGCAGGCCGAGGCCTGGGACGCGTACGCCGAGAGGTGGTGGGTGCCCGACGAGGTCGTGGACGACCCGGGCTTCAGCCTCGCCGGTCTCTTCGGCCGCGACGCGCCGCTCGTCGTCGAGATCGGCTCCGGCATCGGTGAGTCGACGGTCGCGCTCGCGGCCGCCCGTCCCGACCACGACGTCGTCGCGTTCGAGGTCTGGCGGCCCGGGGTCGCCGACACCCTCGGCCGGATCGGGGAGGCCGGCCTGGACAACGTCCGGCTGCTGAGCGTGGACGCCGTCTGGTCGGTGGAGCACCTGATCGCCCCGGGCAGCCTGGCCGGCCTGTGGGTGTTCTTCCCCGACCCGTGGCACAAGAAGAAGCACCACAAGCGCCGGCTGGTCACTCCGTCGTTCGCCGCCCTGGCCGCGAGTCGGCTGGCGCCGGGCGCGGAGTGGCGGCTGGCGACCGACTGGGCCGACTACGCCGAGCAGATGGTCGAGGTGCTCGACGCCGAGCCGCTGCTCGAGGGCGGCCGGGTCGAGCGGTGGGCCGAGCGCCCGGTGACGAAGTTCGAGCGCAAGGGGCTCGCGAAGGACCGCGAGATCACCGACCTGCGCTACGTGCGCCGGCGCGACGACGGCTGACGGGCGGGAGCCGCCGTGGTCCGGCGTACGACGAGGTGGGTCGGCAGGATCACCTGGGTGGGCTGCCAGTCGCCGTCGGAGAGCGCGGCCAGCACCTGCATGGCGGCGACCCGGCCCTGCTCCTGCACCGGCTGCGCCACCGTGGTGAGCTCGAAGTAGTCCGCGAGCTCGTGGTCGTCGAGCCCGATGACCGACAGGTCCTGCGGCACCCGAACGCCGAGCTCGCGGGCGGCGCGCAGCACGCCCATCGCCATCTCGTCGGAGGCCGCGAAGATCGCGGTCGGGGGGTCCGGAAGCGCCAGCAGCGTGCGCGTCGCGCGATCGCCGCCGGCGATCGTGAACTCGCCGTCCTGCTCGAGCTCGGGAGCCGGGGCGATGCCGGCCGCCTCGAGGGTGCACCGGAAGCCGTCCAGCCGGGCCGTCGGCGCGGTGAAGTCCAGGACCCCCTCGGTCGCCCCGCCGATGTAGCCGACCCGCCGGTGCCCGAGCGAGACGAGGTGCGCCGTCGCGGTGGCGGCGGCGTCCCGGTCGTCGATGCGCACCGTGGCCCAGCCCGGCATGTCGGCACCGACGATCGTCACCGGCCGGCCGAGCCGGCCCAGCCGGTCCAGCTCCTCGGCGGTGGGCTTGAGGCTGAGCACCAGGACGGCGTCGACCCGCTTGGTGAGCAGGCTGGTCGCGAAGACCCGGTGCCGCGCCGTGGCGTCACCGGCGAGGTTGTAGAGCAGCAGGTCGTAGCCGCGCTCGCGCAGCACCTCCTCGGCGCCCTGGACGACCGCTGCGAAGAACCAGCGGGTCACCATCGGGACGATCACGGCCACGGTCCGGGTCTGACCGCTGGCGAGCCCGGCGGCGCTGGGGGAGGGCACGTAGCCGAGCCGGAGGGCCGACTCCATGACCCGCTCGCGGGTCTCGTCGGAGACGCCGCGCAGCCCGCGCAGGGCCCGCGAGACCGTCGCCGTCGACATCTCGATGTCGCGCGCGACATCCTTGATGCTGGTCACGGTGGGAACGCTCCCACTGCCTGCGGAAAACCACTACGGTGGTGCCCATGACCTCGCACCTTCCCGACGGATCCACGCTCCAGCTCGGCACCGCCACCGCGGCGTACCAGATCGAGGGGGCCAGCACCGAGGACGGTCGCGGGCCCTCTGTCTGGGACACCTTCGCCGCGCGGCCCGGCGCCACCAGGGACGGCCGGGACGGCTCGGTCGCGTGCGACTCCTACCACCGCTACGCCGAGGACCTCGACCTGGTGGCGGGCCTCGGGGCGGGCAGCTGGTACCGCTTCTCCATCGCCTGGCCGCGGATCATCCCTGCTGGCACCGGCGCGGTCGAGACCCGCGGTCTGGACTACTACGACCGCCTGGTCGACGCGGCGCTGGCGCGAGGCGTCCGCCCCACGGCCACGCTCTACCACTGGGACCTGCCGCAGGCCCTCGAGGACCGCGACGGCTGGCTCAACCGCGACACGGCGGAGGCGTTCGCCGACTACGCCATGGTCGTGCACGAGCGGCTCGGTGACCGGGTGAAGGTCTGGGCCACGCACAACGAGCCGTGGTGCGCGGCGTACCTGGGCTACTCCGCCGGCATCCACGCGCCGGGTCGCCGCGAGGGCGACGCCGGCAACCGGGCCGCCCACCACCTCAACCTCGGCCACGGCCTGGCGGCGGCGCGGCTGCACGAGGCGGGCGTGACCGACCTCGGCATCGTGCACAACCTCGCGCCGTTCTGGCCCGAGACGCCCGAGGCCGAGCAGGCTGCGGCCGAGCTCGACGCGGTGCGGAACCGGATCTGGACCGGGCCGCTGGCCCACGGCGCCTACGACGACGAGCTGCTGCGGGTCGCCCCGGTGCTCGCCGATCCGACGCTGGTCCGCGACGGCGACCTGGCGCTCGTGAAGGGCTCCGCCGACTGGATCGGCGTCAACTACTACACGCCGTTCCGGCCGACGCCGGCCGACCCCGACGTGCCCGTGCACACCGAGATCGAGGCCTACCCGGGCGTCTCGCCGATCTCCTTCGTCGTCCGCGAGCCCCGGACCGACATCGGCTGGGAGACCGACGCCTCCGGCCTCGAGGCGATCCTGGTGCAGACCCACGAGCGGACGGGCCTGCCGATCATCGTCTCCGAGAACGGCGCCGCGTGCGTCGACGACACGTTCGTCGACGGCCCCGACGGGCGCCCGATGGTCGACGACCAGGACCGGATCGACTACCTCCGCGACCACATCGCCGCCACCGAGGCCGCCCGCAAGGCCGGCGCCGACGTCCGCGCCTACTTCGTCTGGACGCTGCTGGACAACTTCGAGTGGGCCGAGGGCTACACGAAGACCTTCGGGATCGTGCACATCGACCCGGAGGACCTCACCCGGACCCCCAAGGCGTCCTACCACTGGCTCGTCGAGCACATCGGCTCCACTGGGTCCTGATCGCCTGGCCTGCCGGCCGGTCAGCCCTTCACGCTGCCGGCCAGCAGCCCACGCACGAAGTAGCGCTGGAGCGACAGGAAGACGATCAGCGGGACCACCAGCGAGACGAACGCACCGGCCGAGAGCAGGTACCACGCCTGGCCGCGCGTGCCGGAGAGCTCGGCGAGCCGGACGGTCAGCGGGGACACGTCCGGGTTGCCGCCGGCGAAGACCAGGGCGACCAGCAGGTCGTTCCAGACCCACAGGAACTGGAAGATCGCGAACGCCGCGATCGCGGGCACCATCAGCGGGAGCATGATCCGGCTGAAGATCTGCACGTGGCCGGCGCCGTCGACGCGGGCCGACTCGACCAGCTCGCCCGGCACCTGCCGCATGAAGTTGTGCATCAGGTAGATCGCCAGCGGCAGCGCGAACATCGAGTGCGACAGCCAGACGGTGTAGAAGCCGCCGCCCGGTGCGTCGCCACCGGCCAGGCCGCGGTCGACGTAGAGGGAGAGCAGCGGGATCATCGTCACCTGGATCGGCACGATCTGGAGGGCGAAGACCCCCACGAAGATCAGGTCGCGTCCGGGGAACTTCATCCAGGCGAACGCGTAGGCCGCCATCACCGCGATGCTCACCGGGATCAGCACCGAGGGGATCGTGATGACGATCGAGTTGACGAAGTACGTCGACAGGGCGGTGTCGCCGTTGAGCACCTCGTCGTAGTTGTCGAGGGTGAAGCTCGGGTTGGTGAAGACCGTCCACCAGCCGCTGTCGGCGATGTCGGCGGCCGGACGGAACGACGTGATGAAGAGGCCGATCGTCGGGATCGTCCACAGCACGGCGATGACGATCGCGGCGAGCGACGCCCACGGCGAGGACAGGGCGCGGCGGGCGGAGCTGGCGACCGGCTCCTGCTCGTAGGCCTCCTGGACCGAGATCTCCTGGGCACCTGTGGTGGTCATCGTGCCTCCAGCTTGCGCATCTGACGGACGTTGTAGATGACGATCGGCAACACCAGGATGAAGATCAGCACGGCCAGCGCGGCGCCGAGTCCCTGGTCGAACGAGCGGAAGCTCTGCACGTAGAACTCGTAGGCGAGCACGCTCGTGTCGAAGTTGCCGCCCGTGGTGGTGCGGACGATGTCGAACGCCTTCAGCGTCGTGATGCTGATCGTCGTGAGCACCACGATGAGCGAGGGTCGGATGCTCGGCACGGTGATGTAGCGGAAGAGCTTGAACCCGCCCACCCCGTCGAGCCGAGCGGCCTCGACGATGTCGTCGGGGATCGCCTTGATCGAGGCGGAGAGCAGCGTCATCGCGAAGCCCGCCTGGACCCAGATCATGATGACGATCAGGAACAGCGTGTTCCAGGGCTGGTTCAGCAGGAAGCGGTAGGTGTCGAAGCCGAAGAACTTCAAGACGGCGTTGGCGATGCCGGTCTGGGCGTTCTCGGTCGACTGGTACTCGTAGACGAACTTCCAGATGATCGAGGCGCCGACGAGCGAGATCGCCATCGGCAGGAAGATCAGGGCCTTCGCGAACTTCTCGAACCGGGACCGGTCGATGAGCACGGCGTAGACCAGGCCGATCACGGTCGAGGCGGTCGGCACGATCACGACCCAGGCGGCGGTGTTGAGCAGCACCCGGACCAGGGCCTCGTCGGTGAAGATGTGCTTGTAGTTCTCGAACCCGACGTTCTCGGTGCCCGCGGCGTTGCCGAAGGACTGCTTGATCGTGGAGAGCGCGGGATAGAGCAGGCCGATGCAGATCAGCAGGATCGCGGGCAGCACGAAGGCGGCCGACTGGATCAGCTCGCCGCGCCGGGAGCGCAGGCGTTGGGTCAGCAGGAGGATCACCGCGACGACGCCGAAGAACAGCGCGATCGCGATGAACATCTGGGCGAACTTCTCACCAGTGGTCATGCAGGGCACTCCCGTTGGCTCGGGCGGCGGAGCGGCGGCTCACGCGGCCGGGTGGACGAGGAGGATGCTGCCGGGCCGCGCGGCTCCCGTCCATCCCTCGGACGGGCCCCGCGCGGCCCGGCGCGGGTGGTGCGGTGCCGGCCGGCCGGTCAGGGACCGGCCGGCCGACGGCCTCAACTAGGGGCAGATCACGGCCAGGACGACTCGATGTTGTCGAGCGTGTCCTGCGTGCTCTGGTCCTCTGCGATCCACGCGGTCATCTCCTTCCAGAACGACCCGGCGCCCACGGCGCCCGGCATCAGGTCGGAGCCGTCGAACCGGAACGTGGCGTCCGGGTCCTGGAGGATCTCGGTCGAGAGCTTGTCGATCGGGCTCGCGACGTTGGCGATGTCGAGGTTCTTGTTCGCCGAGACGAAGCCACCGTTGGGGGTGGCCTTGCCCTTCTCGTTCACCCACTCGCCACCGGAGATGTAGGTCTGGAAGGCCTGCACCTCAGGAGCGTCGGAGAACGCGGCGACGAACTCGCCACCACCGAGGACCGGGTTGCCGAACTCCTCGCCGATCGGCGGGAGGTAGAACGCGAAGACGTCCTTGTCCTCACCGATCTCGAGGTTCGGGTCCTTCTCCTTCCAGTTGGCGGCGTAGAAGCTCGCCTGGCGGTGCATCGCGCACTCACCGTCGGCGATCGGGTAGCCGGCCTCCTGGAAGGGCTCCGTCGCGATCGACTTCACGTCACCGATGCCGCCGTTGACGTACTTGTCGTTCTTGAGGATGTTGCCGACGGTGTCGAGGCCCTCGACGACCGCCGGGTCGTTGAACGGGATCTCGTGGGCGACCCACTGGTCGTAGACGTCGGCACCGGCCGTGCGCAGGAGCACGTCCTCGAGCCAGTCGGTGGCCGGCCAACCGGTGGCCTCACCGGACTCGATGCCCGCGCACCACGGCTTGATGCCGGTGGCCGCGATCTTGTCGGAGAGCGCCAGCATGTCGTCCCAGGTGGTCGGGATGTCCCACCCGTTCTCCTGGAACATCTTCGGGGAGTACCAGACGAAGGACTTCACGTTGGCGGTCAGCGGCGGGGCGTAGAACGTGCCGTCGACGGTGCCGTACTTCTTCCAGTCCTCGCCGTAGAACTCGTCCACGTTGTCCGAGACCGACTGGGGCGCCTCGACGACCTTGCCGGTGTCCTTGACCAGGGTCTGCAGCAGGCCGGGCTGCGGGATGAACGCCACGTCCGGCGGGTTGCCGCTCTTGACCCGGACGACGAGCTGGGCCTCGAACTCCTTGGAGCCCTCGTAGGCGACGCTCGCGCCGGTGCAGTCCTCGAACAGCTTGAAGGAGTCCTTGTAGGGCTTGTCCTCCGGAGCCACGATCGAGGTGTAGAGGCTGACCTCCTTGCCGCTGAGGTCGCCGAACTGAGTCAGGTCCTTGCACTCGGCCTTGCCCTCACCGGGGGACGTGCCGCCGGCCGAGCCGCCCTCGTCGTCGTCGCCGCCACAGCCGGCGAGGACCAGTCCTGCGCTCAGGAGAACAGCAGCCGCTGCCGCTCCCCGACGCGTGTTGCGTGATCGCATTCGCGAATTCCTCTCTGGGTTGTCAGCAGGTCCGTGTAGGTCCGCGCGCCTTGGTAACCCGCTCCGTCAGACCACGATGCAAACGTTTACGTGCTCGCCCGTCAAGGACAGCAGATAACGGTTCCGTAACGTGGGTCACATTTCAATGGGAACGCTCCCACCGCCGGATGATAGCGAGATCGGCACTGTGAGCGCCGCAACATCTGCGGGTTTGTTTCCGGGATGTGACCCGCGGTCTGCACCACCGATAGCCGCCGCAGACCGTCCGGCCGAGCGTGATCTGGGCCGGAGAAACGCCCGGGAGACCGTGTCCGGGCCACCGGATCGTGAGTTCAGCGGTCTAGACCTGTGCCTGCCGGTGGGTGCGGATCAGCTCCGGGCGGCCAGCCGGCGACGCAGCTCGGCCTCCCGGGCGAGCCGCGCGGCGTCCCGATCGCGGCGCGCGGCGACCACCGCGGCGAGGAACGCCTCCGGCGGCGTGCCCGCCGGCGGCGGCGGCGCCACGTGCTCGCTGACGGCGGTCGCGAGCCGGTGCCCGATGGTGGCCCGCGACGCCGGGTCGAGCTGCGGCAGCCGGCCCAGGAACTGGCGTACGGCGAGCGCCAGCCCGGTCGGCAGCGCGGTCATGTCGGCGCCCCCCGCCCACCCGGCCAGCTGGGGCGGCATCGCCGCCG
Organism: Nocardioides agri; assembly: GCF_013778305.1. Lineage (GTDB taxonomy): Bacteria > Actinomycetota > Actinomycetes > Propionibacteriales > Nocardioidaceae > Nocardioides > Nocardioides agri. The sequence goes on along the minus strand of NZ_JACEIC010000002.1, from coordinate 1,439,688 downwards.
GGGGCGGCAGCGAGAGCCGGACCCGCTCGCGCACGACGTAGGTGCCCGCCGCGTAGTCGCCGAGGCGCTTGCCGCGCGAGCTCAGCAGGGCCGCGAAGAACGCCGGCCCGCCGAAGAAGACGTAGATCTCGACCACGCCGACCAGCGCCCGGACGAAGGCGTGCTGGAAGGAGATCGGACCGGCGTCGTCGCGCACGGCGCGCAGCCCGAACGCGAGCTTGCCGAGCGAGCGGCCGCGGGTGAGGGTCTCCATGGCCGTCGGGTAGACGAGCAGCGCCAGGATGACGGCCGCCAGGCTCGCGACGGCCGTCAGCGCCTCGTCGGTGCGGGCGGCCGCGACGATCAGCCCGATCATGAGGCCGATCAGCAGGGTCAACGTCACGACGACGTCGAGCAGCCCCGACGCCATCCGGATCCCGAGCCCGGCGGGCGGCAGGTCGAGGGCGACGGCCTCCCCGGTGACGAGGTCGTCGGTCGTGAGCGTCGCGTACTCGGCTGTCGCCACGGACCCAGCGTAGGGCTCTAGGCTGCCGGTCATGGACCTCGACGCCTACGTCGCCGCCCACCTGGGCGAGTGGCGACGGCTCGAGGAGCTCACGCGCAGGAGGCAGCTCTCCGGAGCCGACTCCGACGAGCTGGTCGAGCGCTACCAGCAGGTCGCCACCCACCTGTCCGTCGTCCGCACCTCCGCCCCGGATGCGACCGTCGTCGCCTACCTGTCCTCGCTGCTCTCCCGCGCCCGCAGCCGGGCGTCCGGCACCCGCACGAGCACCTGGCGCGGCGTGCGACGGTTCTTCACCGACCGGTTCCCGGCGGCGCTCTACCGGCTGCGCTGGTGGTGGATCGGCACGCTCGTCGCCAACGTCGTCGTCACCGCGGTGATGATCTGGTGGCTGCTCGACCACCCCGCCGCCGAGCAGAGCCTGCTCTCGCAGACCGAGGTCCGGCAGCTCGTCGAGCACGACTTCGAGGACTACTACAGCGAGTACGCCGCCAGCCACTTCGCCGCCCAGGTCTGGGTCAACAACGCGTGGGTGGCCGCCCTCTGCCTCGCGCTCGGCGTGCTCGGCCTGCCGGTGATCTACCTGCTCTTCCAGAACGTCGCGAACCTGGCGGTCATCGGCTCGATCATGATCCGCCACGACCACGGTGCGCACTTCTTCGGGCTGATCCTCCCGCACGGCCTGCTCGAGCTGACGGCCGTCTTCGTCGCCGCCGGCGTCGCGCTCAACCTCTTCTGGTCGTGGGTCGAGCCGGGGCCGCTGACCCGGGCCCAGTCGCTGGCCCGCGAGGGCCGGACGGCGGGCACGGTCGCGCTCGGCCTCGTGGTGGTGCTCCTCGTCAGCGGCCTGATCGAGGCGTTCGTGACGCCCTCGCCCCTGCCCACCTGGGCGCGGATCGGCATCGGCATCCTGGCCGAGGCCGTGTTCTTCGCCTACGTGTTCGTGCTCGGCCGCGACGCCCACCGCCGCGGCCACACCGGCGACCTCGACTCCGCCCTCCTCGAGGACCGCGTCGCGACCCAGGCGTGACTCGGGTCAGAGGAGCCCACGGGCCTTGAGGGACAGGTAGTGGTCGGCCAGCGCCGGCGGCAGGTCGTCGGCGTCGACGACGTCGACACCGAGCGCGCGCAGCAGCCGGGCGGTGTGGGCCCGCCGGCCGAGGGCCTGCTCCGCAGCCGCTGCGTCGTACACGTCGTCGAGGCTCTCGCGCGCGGTCGCGAGCCGCTCCAGCTCCGGGTCGCGGACCGAGGCGACCACGACGCGGTGGTGCCGGGTGAGGGCCGGGAGCGCGGGCAGCAGCCCCTCCTCGACGGCCGCCGGCTCGAGCGGCGTCAGCAGCACCACGAGCGCCCGCTGCCGGCCGAGCTCGGTGACCGCGCCGGCCAGGCCGCCCCAGTCGGCCTCGGCGATGACGGGGTCGAGCCCGGCCATCGCGTCCTGGAGCCGGGCCGCGATGTCGCGGTCGCCGGAGAAGCGCAGCCGGCTGCGCACCCGCCGGTCGCCGGCGACGAAGTCGACGCGGTCGCCGGCCCGCATCGCGAGGGCGGCCAGCAGCAGCGCGGCGTCCATCGCGGAGTCGAGTCGCGGCACGTCGTCGACCCGGCCCGCCGACGTCCGTGACGTGTCGAGCACCAGCACGACCCGTCGGTCCCGCTCCGGCTGCCAGGTGCGTACGACGACGTTGCGGCTGCGCGCGCTGGCCCGCCAGTCGATCGAGCGGACGTCGTCGCCGCGCACGTACTCGCGCAGCGAGTCGAACTCCGTGCCCTGGCCGCGCACCCGCACCGCGGCCCGGCCGTCGAGGTCGCGCAGCCGGGCGAGCCGGCTCGGCAGGTGCTTGCGGGACTCGAAGGGGGGCAGCGACCGGACCGCGCCCGCCACCTCCCGCGTGCGCTGCCGCCCGGCCAGGCCGAGCGGGCCGCGCAGCCGCACGGTCACCCCGACGGCGCGCAGGTCGCCGCGCCGCCGCGGACGCAGGTCGGTGCGCAGCACCGTGCGCTCGCCGGGCGCGAGACTCAGCCGGTGCCGGTTGTCCTCGGCGCCCGCCGTCGGCTGCCAGGCGTCCCGTACGACGCCGCGCAGCCCGCGCCGGCCGGCGTTCTCGACGCGCAGCGAGGTCTGGGTGCGCTCACCCAGCCGCACCGGTCCGACCGGCGGCCGGTCGATCGTCAAGCGGCCAGGGGACGGCGACAGGGCGACGTCGACGCCCACGAGCAGGGCGACCGCCAGCGCCCAGAGCCACGCGGTCCCCATCCCCGGGCGCAGCACGACGGCCACCACTCCCAGCAGGAGCAGCAGCGGGACGCGTCCGGAGATCCACATGGCCTGTCCTCGGGCTAGCGGGGGACCGGCACCGAGCCGAGGGCGGAGGCGAGCACCTGCGCCACGTCGACGCCCTCGAGCTCGGCCTCGGGACGGAGCGCGAGCCGGTGGACGAGCGTCGCGTGGGCGAGGGCCTTGACGTCGTCGGGGGTGACGAAGTCGCGGCCGGTCAGCCATGCCCACGCCCGGGCCGAGCGCAGCAGGGCGGTCGCGCCGCGGGGGCTGACGCCCAGGCTGAGCGACGGCGACTCGCGCGTCGCGCGGGCGATGTCGACGATGTAGCCGGCCACCTCCGGACTGACCTGGACCCTGCCCACGGCCGCCCGCCCTGCGGCGACGTCCGCGGCTCCGGCCACCGGGGTGACCCCGGCGGCCGCCACGTCGCGCGGGTCGAAGCCGTCGGCGTGCCGCCGCAGGATCTCCAGCTCGGCCGTGCGGTCGGGCACCGGCAGCACGACCTTGAGCAGGAAGCGGTCGAGCTGTGCCTCCGGCAGCGGGTAGGTGCCCTCGTACTCGACGGGGTTCTGGGTGGCGGCCACCAGGAACGGGCGCGGGAGCGGCCGCGAGACGCCGTCGACCGAGACCTGGCCCTCCTCCATGGCCTCCAGGAGCGCCGACTGGGTCTTCGGCGGCGTCCGGTTGATCTCGTCGGCGAGCAGCAGGTTCGTGAAGATCGGGCCCTCGCGGAAGCTGAGCTCGCCCTGTCGGCTGTCGATGACCATCGAGCCGGTGATGTCGCCGGGCATCAGGTCCGGGGTGAACTGGACCCGCCGGGTCTCCACGGACAGCGCGCCGGCGAGGGTGCGCACCAGCAGGGTCTTCGCGACCCCGGGCACCCCCTCCATCAGCACGTGGCCGCCGCAGAGCAGTGCCACCAGCAGCCCCGAGACGGCGGCGTCCTGGCCGACGACGGCCTTCGCCACCTCCGCGCGTACGGCGGCCAGCCGCTCGCGCGCGTCGCCGTCGCTGGTCTCCGGGTCGGTCCCGGGGGTGGGGGAGTCGGTCATGGGCGGCGTACCTCTCTGTCGAGCTCGGCGAGCTGGTCGGCCAGCGCCACCAGGTCGTGGTCGGTGGCCGGGGCGGGCGCGGTCGGGGAGAGCAGTGCCTCGACCTCGGCCACCGGGCGGCCGGTGTGCCGGGCGACGTCCTGGACGAGGGTCCCGGGGTCGACGGGGTGCCCGGTGCCGAGCCGGCTGGCCGCGCGGGCTCGCGCGGCGCCGCGCAGCACGGCGGCGGCGTGCGCCCGGTCGCCGGCCTTGCGGTAGAGCCGGCCGCGGCTACGGGTGGTCTCGATCGCCTTCACCGTGACGGGCAGCGGCTCGACCGCCAGCGGCCCCAGCCGGCGCGCGCGCCACAGCAGCAGCCCCAGTGCGGCGACGGCGGTCAGCCAGAGCGCGGGGCGCAGCCAGGACGGCAGCAGGGAGCCCAGGCTCACGCCCTCTCCGGCGTCGACGTCGTCGAAGGAGGGGACGTACCAGACCAGCCGCTCCGAGCCGCCGAGCAGCCGCAGCGCGAGCGCCGCGTTGTCGGCGCGCAGCACCTGGTCATTGCTGAGCGCCCCGCCGGCGCCGAGCAGCACCAGGTCCGGCTCGGCGAGCGCGAGGAGGTGGCCGCCCGCGGTCGCGGGGAAGCAGCCGTCGACCGGGTAGGCCAGTGCGTCGTCGACCAGCAGCGAGAGCCCGTCGTACGTCGGGTCGCTGCAGCCGGCCTCGACCGGGTCGTCGAGCGTCAGCGAGGACGGGGAGTCCTCGGGCCGCCCGAGGGCGTCCATCAGGCCGGGGCCGGGCTCGACGAGCACGACGCGGCCCGCACCGGACCCGCGCAGCTCGCCGAGCGTGCTCTCCCCGAGCGCCCAGGTCGAGGTCACGACGACGGTCGTCGCGTCATCGGGGTCGGCGTCGGCCAGCCCCTCGGCGCTGCGTACGACGGTCAGGTCGACGCCCTGGTCCTCGAGCACCCGAGCCACCGCCTGGGCACCGTCCGGGCCGGGGTTGGCCGGGTCGAGGTGGCCCTCGCGCCGGTCGTCGGCCCCGAGGACGATCACCACGGCGACCGCCGCCAGGAGCCCGACGCCGACGGCGAGCCCCGCCCCCGGCCGGCGCCGTCGCCCGGCCTCGGGCACCGGGCCCGCCAGGGTCGCCGTCATCGACGGACCCCCGCGAGCGCGTCGTCGAGCGCGAGCACCTCGGCCGCCTGGTCGCCGTTGGCCGGCCGGTCGCCGTAGCGCACCTCGTCGAAGAGCCCGGCGGCGGCGGCCACCCGGCGCTCCTGGTCCGGGTGCGCGGCGGCCAGGGAGAGCGCCACCTCGTGGGCGGTGGCGCCGGGGCGGTCGTCGATCCAGCCGCGCTCGACCTGCCGCACGGTCAGCGCGCGGAAGCCCTCCACCACGGCATCGCCGTGACGGCCCGCGGCGAGCGCGCGCTCGGCGGCGGCGCGCAGCTCGGCGGCCGTGACGGTGCGGTCCTCGACCACGGGCCCGCGGGCCCCGGCGAGCCGCGACGTGCGGCGCACCCGGGAGAGCAGCCACGCGAGCCCGAGGCCGAGCAGGAGGAAGGCGACAATGGCGGCGAACGTGGACAGCGGCGGCGCGCTCGTCGCCCGGTCGACCGTCTGGTCGAGCGCATGGTCGATCCAGTCGAGCACCCGGCCGAGCACGTCGGTGTCGTGGTACTCCGGCTTCAGCAGCTCGCGCCGCAGCGCCGAGCGCGCCTCGTCGCCGCTCGGGTCGAGCGGCGGGTCCACGAGCAGCAGCGGCAGCCTCATGCGGAGGCGATCCCCGCCTGGGCCATCAGCTCGACGTCGTACGCCTCCTTGCGCATCCGCTGGTCGAGGTACTGCACCGACGTGACGGCCGAGGTGAAGGGGGCGACGAAGGCGGTCGAGGCGACCGTGCCGAGAGCGTTGGCGCCCAGGTAGACGAGCAGCCCGGCGACGGAGTCGCCCATCCCGATCGTGGCGACCATGCCGGCGATCGAGAAGGGCACGGTCAGCAGCTGGGCGGCGATCGAGGTGACGAGGAGCGTCAGCAGCGCGATCCCGAGCGTGCGCCAGAACTGCCTGCTGGTGAGGCGGAACCCACGACCCAGCGCGGCGAGGATGCCGATCCGCTCGAGCATCAGGGCCGGCACCGCCAGGTAGGTGACCCGGATCCACAGCCAGAGGCAGAGCGCGAGGGCGGTCGGGCCCATGACCACGAAGTAGACGACCGACACCGCCGTCACGTCGATCAGCACCACGACGAGCACCGACACCACGACGAGGGCGACGATGGTCACCATCCAGATCAGGCCGATGACGACGGTCAGGCCGATCAGCCGCCACCGGCGGCCGCGGGTCGCCGCCCAGGCCTCGCCGAGCGAGAGCCGGCGGCCGATCGCGGCCGCGGCCACGACGTGGGAGATCATCCCCGTGACGAACACCAGGCCGACGTACTGCAGCACGGAGCCGACCAGGATCGACCCGACCGCGAGCAGGACCCCGGCGTCGTCCGAGGACGAGACCTCCGCGTTGCCCCCGAGGGTCAGGCCCAGCGCGGCGGTGACCGCCGCCGCCGCCAGCATCGGGACCGCCATCGCGACGGCGGCGACGAGGACCGCGGCGCCGACCGTCGCCTTGGGGTTGAAGCGGATCACCTTGAACGCCGCGTCGTAGATGTCGCCGAGGCCGAGCGGTCGCAGCGGCAGCGCGCCCGGCTTGTGGGCGGCGCCGAGCATCCCCGGGGCCGGGTACGCCGGCGCACCCGGCGGCGGTGCCCAGGCCGGTCGCTGCTCCAGCGGCGGCGTCCACCCCGGCGGTGGTGGTGGTGGCCCTGCGGGCTGGTGGCCCGGCGGTGGGTACCACTCGCTGCCCGACATGGGCACAACCTAGCGGGAGGACTGCCCCGCGACCGCGTGACTCGGCAGCACGCACTCGGCGTCCAGTCCGAGCACGTGGTTGAGCCGGCCGAACGCCAGCCACGACCCGAGGCACATCGACAGCTCGACGATCTCCTTGTCGGTGTAGTGGGCCTTCATCCGCGTCCAGAAGCCCTCGTCCAGGCCGTGGTGGTCGACGGCGTAGCGCTCGGCGTACTCCGCGGCCAGCCGGGTCCGCTCGTCGAGGTCGCGGGTCGTGCGCCAGCCCTCCACTGCGTCGGCGAACGTCTCCTCGACCTTCTGGCCATCGCGCTCGGTGCGCCAGTCCTGGCAGAAGAGGCAGCCGTTGACCTGGGCGATCCGCAGCCGGGCCGCCTCGAACTCGCGCAGCCCGAGCGTCGTGTGCTCGTAGACCGCCATCGAGAACTTCGAGGCGGCGACGCCGATCCCGGGGACCATCTCGCCCCAGACGTACATGAGCGGGTCCTTGTCCTCCGGGATGTCGACGATCATGGAGTGCTCCTTCCGGCCCGCGAGACGCGGCCTCTCGCGGGGGTGAGGGGGACGTCGAGCCCGTCGTACAGGCCGGGCTCGGCGGTGGTCAACCACGGGATCGCGTTGACCAGGCGGTTGGCGGCGGTGGCGTTGCCGCCGGCGGCGCGGTTGTCGCCCTCGTCGGTCGCCTCCAGGGTGACCTCGATCCGCGGGCGTCCCGCGACGACTACCCGGTGCGCACCGGCGCCGCCGTCGGGCGGGGTCGGCCAGTCCGGGGCGCAGGCGGCGTCGATCCGGGTGATGTGCTCGACGACGATCCGCGGCACCCCGGCCACGACGCCCTGCACCTCGAAGCGCAGCGCGCCCTGCGTGCCCGCCGCGAAGGCGCCCATCGCGTTGGTGACCTCTGCCTCCAGCGGGCGGCGCTCGAGGGTCTCGCGGATCTCGTCGAGCTCCACGCCGAGCGCCCGGGCGAGCATCCGCACCTGGCCGCCCCACACCGTCGTGGGCACGCCGGGCGCCACCATCGGTGGGTCGTAGGTCATCGGCTGGCCCATGCCCACCAGCATCCGCACCGCGTCGGGCTGGTCGTAGGTCGAGTAGTCGAAGATCTCCTGGCAGCGCACCTCGTCCACGGTCCCCGCCAGCCCGCTCACCAGCGCGGGGAGCACGTCGTTGCCCCAGCCGGGGTCGACGCCGCTCGCGAAGAGCGCGCTCGCGCCGGCCCTCGCGGCCTCCATCAGCGGCCCGGTCACGGCCGGGGGCGCGTTGCGCGGGTCGTAGAGCGCGTAGAGCGCGGGCGTGACCACCACCGCGCCGGTCCGCAGGCAGCGGGCGACATCGGCGAGCGCCGCGTCCGGGCGCAGGTCGCCGGAGGCCGTGTAGGCGACGGCGCCCCGGCCGCCGAGCACGGCCAGCGCCTCCTCGACGTCGGTCGTCGCCGGTACGCCGAGGTGCCGGTCGATCCCGGCGAGCTCGCCCGCGTCCCGACCCACCTTGGCGGGGGAGGAGACGACGACCGCGGCCAGCGTCAGGCCGGGGTGGGCGTCGACGGCGCGGATCGCCGCGCGCCCCATGTTCCCGGTTCCCCAGACCGCGACAGGTAGGGTCGGGAGCGGCTCGTGGGAGCCGAAATAGAACGCGTTCTCGTCGTTCATGCGGGGACAGTACCCGACCGTCCGGGCCGATTTGGCCTGCCGCGGGATCTCTGCCAAGATAGTCCGGTTGCTTCGGTGGGTTGCCGGGGTGCGTCGCACATCTTGACTTCTGAATCGCGTCTCCAGACATTCGCTTCAGTGGTCTGCCGTGCGGCGGCACCGAACCTGGAGACCCGATCTGCCTGACGAACCGTCGGGCGCCACCAACAACCAACTGCAGGACCCCGGTCTTGTGTTGCGTCTCAACCACGCGACACGCCCGACCGCGGGGGTCGGCGGAGGGGGTGGGAAGCACAGGTGGGACCGACTCAAGCCCGAGGACGCCCCGGACAAGCACGCGGTACGAGATCAAGAAGGACGAGAGAGACCTATGGCGGGACAGAAGATCCGCATCAGGCTCAAGGCCTATGACCACGAGGTGATCGACACCTCGGCGCGCAAGATCGTGGACACGGTCACCCGCACGGGTGCCAAGGTCGCCGGCCCGGTGCCGCTGCCGACCGAGAAGAACGTGTACTGCGTCATCCGCTCGCCCCACAAGTACAAGGACTCCCGCGAGCACTTCGAGATGCGCACCCACAAGCGCCTCATCGACATCATCGACCCCACGCCGAAGACCGTCGACTCGCTCATGCGCCTCGACCTGCCTGCCGGCGTCGACATCGAGATCAAGCTCTGAGGTCGGTACTGACATGACTTTCGAACGCAATGTGAAGGGCCTGCTGGGCACGAAGCTCGGCATGACCCAGGTCTGGGACGAGAACAACCGCGTCGTCCCGGTGACCGTCGTGGCCGCCGCCTCCAACGTGGTGACCCTCGTCCGCACGCCTGACACCGACGGCTACAACGCCGTCCAGGTCGGCTACGGCGAGATCGACGGCCGCAAGGTGACCAAGCCGCTCGCCGGCCAGTTCACCAAGGCCGGCACCACCCCGCGCCGCCACCTGGTCGAGATCCGCACCGCCCTCGCGACCGACTACACGGTCGGCCAGGAGCTGCCCGTCGACACCTTCGCCGCCGGCGAGGAGATCGACGTGACCGGCACCAGCAAGGGCAAGGGCTTCGCGGGCACGATGAAGCGTCACGGCTTCTCCGGTGTCTCCGCGTCGCACGGTGCCCACCGCAACCACCGCAAGCCGGGCTCGATCGGCGCGTGCGCCACCCCGGGTCGCGTGTTCAAGGGTGTGCGGATGGCCGGCCGGATGGGCTCCGACACCGTCACCACCCAGAACATCACCGTCCACGCTGTCGACGTGGAGAAGGGCCTGATCCTGCTCAAGGGCGCCGTTCCCGGCCCCAAGGGTGGTCTCGTGGTCCTCCGCTCGGCCGCCAAGAAGACGCAGGAGGTCTGAGCATGGCTACCACTGAGAAGCCGGCCGCGAAGAAGACCGCCGCGAAGAAGACCTCCGCCCCCAAGGCGGCCAAGGTCGACCTTCCCGCCGAGATCTTCGACGTCGAGGTCAACATCCCGCTGATCCACCAGGTCGTCGTGGCCCAGCAGGCCGCTGCGCGTCAGGGCACGCACTCGACCAAGCGTCGCGGCGAGGTCCGCGGCGGTGGCAAGAAGCCCTACAAGCAGAAGGGCACCGGTCGCGCCCGCCAGGGCTCGACCCGCGCGCCGCAGTTCGCCGGCGGTGGCATCGTCCACGGTCCCAAGCCGCGTGACTACGACCAGCGGACCCCCAAGAAGATGAAGGCCGCCGCCCTGCGCGGTGCCCTCTCCGACCGGGCCCGCAACGACCGCATCCACGTCGTCGAGTCGCTGATCAGCGCCGAGGCCCCGTCGACCAAGGCCGCCCTGGCCGCCCTGGCGTCGATCTCGGACCGCAGCAACTTCCTCGTCGTGCTCGAGCGCACCGACTCCGTCACCTGGCTCTCGCTGCGCAACGCGCCGCAGGTGCACATCGTGGCGGTCGACCAGCTCAACACCTACGACGTGCTGGCGTCCGACGACGTCGTCTTCACCAAGGGCGCGTTCGACGCCCTGGTGAACGGCCGCGCCAAGACCGCTGAGGAGGCTGCCAAGTGAGCACCCTGCACAAGGACCACCGCGACATCCTGCTCGCGCCGGTCGTGTCCGAGAAGAGCTACTCGCTCCTCGACGCGAACAAGTACACCTTCCTGGTGCACCCCGACGCGAACAAGACCGAGATCAAGATCGCGGTCGAGAAGGTGTTCAACGTCAAGGTGACCTCGGTCAACACGATCAACCGCCCGGGCAAGACGCGCCGCACGCGCAACGGCCTCGGCAAGCGCAAGGACACCAAGCGCGCGATCGTCAGCCTGGCCGAGGGCGACCGCATCGACATCTTCGGAGGTCCGGTCTCCTGACCGGGCGCTGGAACGAGGACTGAAGACACATGGCTATCCGCAAGTACAAGCCGACTACCCCCGGTCGCCGGGGCTCGTCGGTCTCCGACTTCGTCGAGATCACCCGGACCACGCCGGAGAAGTCGCTGACGCGTCCGCTGCCCAAGAAGGGCGGCCGCAACAACCAGGGCCGGATCACCACCCGGCACCAGGGTGGCGGTCACAAGCGTGCCTACCGCATCATCGACTTCCGTCGCTACGACAAGGACGGCGTGCCGGCCAAGGTCGCTCACATCGAGTACGACCCCAACCGCACCGCGCGCATCGCGCTGCTGCACTACGCCGACGGCGAGAAGCGCTACATCATCGCGCCGAAGGACCTGTCGCAGGGCACCCGCGTGGAGTCCGGCCCGAACGCCGACATCAAGCCCGGCAACAACCTGCCGCTGCGCAACATCCCGGTCGGTACCACCATCCACTGCGTGGAGCTGCGTCCGGGTGGCGGCGCGAAGATCGCCCGCTCCGCCGGCAACAGCGCCCAGCTGGTCGCCCGTGAGGGCTCCCGCGCCACGCTGCGCATGCCCTCGGGCGAGATGCGCTTCGTCGACGTGCGCTGCCGCGCCACGGTCGGCGAGGTGGGCAACGCCGAGCAGTCGAACATCAACTGGGGCAAGGCCGGCCGCATGCGCTGGAAGGGCAAGCGCCCGACCGTCCGTGGTGTCGTCATGAACCCGGTCGACCACCCGCACGGTGGTGGTGAGGGCAAGACCTCCGGTGGTCGCCACCCGGTCTCGCCCTGGGGCAAGCCCGAGGGCCGCACGCGCAAGCGCAAGGCCTCCGACTCGCAGATCATCCGCCGTCGCAAGACCGGCAAGGGTAGGAAGTAACTGAGATGCCTCGCAGCCTGAAGAAGGGCCCCTTCATCGACGACCACCTCCAGAAGAAGGTGGACGCGGAGAACGAGAAGGGCACCCACAACGTCATCAAGACCTGGTCGCGCCGGTCGATGATCGTGCCGGACATGATCGGTCACACGATCGCCGTGCACGACGGTCGCAAGCACGTGCCGGTCTTCGTGACCGACGCGATGGTCGGCCACAAGCTCGGGGAGTTCGCTCCCACCCGCACCTACCGCGGGCACGTCAAGGAAGACCGGAAGGGGCGCCGTCGATGAGCACCACCGACCGCCAGCGCGTCAGCGCGCGCCGCGAGTCGCTGCTCGGCGACCAGCCGGGCGCGTTCGCCAGCGCCCGCTACACGCGGATCACCCCGATGAAGGCCCGCCGTGTCGTCGACATGGTCCGCGGTCTGCCCGTCGCGGAGGCCCAGGCCCTGCTGCAGTTCGCGCCGCAGGCCGCCTCCGAGACCATCCTGAAGGTGCTCAACAGCGCCATCGCGAACGCCGAGACCACCGAGGGCCTCGACGCCGGCGACCTGGTCATCAGCGTCGCGCAGGTCGACGAGGGTCCCACGATGAAGCGCTGGCGTCCGCGTGCGCAGGGCCGGGCCACCCGGATCAACAAGCGCACCAGCCACATCACCCTCGTCGTCCAGCCGGCCGACGTTGCGGCTGACAAGGCGACCGCCAAGAAGAGGAAGAGTGCCTGATGGGCCAGAAGATCAACCCGAACGGTTTCCGTCTGGGCATCTCGACGGACCACAAGAGCCGTTGGTACGCCGACAAGCTCTACAAGTCGTACGTCGGCGAGGACGTCGCCATCCGCAAGCTGCTCTCCAAGGGCATGGAGCGGGCCGGCATCGCCAAGGTCGAGATCGAGCGCACCCGTGACCGCGTGCGGGTGGACATCCACACCGCCCGCCCGGGCATCGTCATCGGTCGCCGTGGCGCCGAGGCCGACCGCATCCGCGGCGAGCTCGAGAAGCTCACCGGCAAGCAGGTCCAGCTGAACATCCTCGAGGTCAAGAACCCCGAGATCGACGCGCAGCTGGTCGCCCAGGGCGTTGCCGAGCAGCTGTCCGGCCGCGTGCAGTTCCGTCGCGCCATGCGCAAGGCGATGCAGACGTCGATGCGCTCCGGTGCCAAGGGCATCCGGATCCAGTGCTCCGGCCGCCTCAACGGCGCCGAGATGTCGCGCACCGAGTTCTACCGCGAGGGTCGCGTGCCGCTGCACACCCTCCGTGCCGACATCGACTACGGCTTCTACGAGGCCCGCACGACCTTCGGCCGCATCGGCGTGAAGGTCTGGATCTACAAGGGCGAGGTCGCCGGCACCCGTGCCGAGCGTCAGGCCCAGGCCGCTGCCCGCGCCGGTGTCCCCGGTCGCGGTGGTCGTGACGGCGCCCGTGGCGGCGCTCGTGGCGCTGACCGCCCGAGCCGTGGCTCGCGCGGTGACCGTCCGGCTCGCGGCGACCGCGGCGCCGAGGCGCCCGCGTCCGAGGCTCCCGCTGCCGAGGCTCCGGCCCCGGCCGAGACCCCTCAGGAGGGCTGACCCATGCTGATGCCCCGTCGTGTCAAGCACCGCAAGCAGCACCACCCCAAGCGGACCGGTGCGGCCAAGGGTGGCACCCGTCTCGCCTTCGGCGACTTCGGCATCCAGGCGGTCGAGGGTCACTACGTGACCAACCGCCAGATCGAGTCGGCCCGTATCGCGATGACCCGCCACATCAAGCGTGGCGGCAAGGTCTGGATCAACATCTACCCGGACCGCCCGCTGACCAAGAAGCCCGCTGAGACCCGCATGGGCTCCGGCAAGGGCTCGCCCGAGTGGTGGATCGCCAACGTGAAGCCGGGTCGGGTCATGTTCGAACTCTCTGGTGTTTCGGAGGACGTTGCTCGCGAGGCCATGCGCCGCGCGATGCACAAGCTCCCGATGAAGTGCCGCTTCGTCTCCCGTGAGGCAGGTGAATTCTGATGGCGACCAAGGCTCACGAGCTCGACGAGCTGAACGCCGTGGACCTCGAGGCGAAGCTGCGCGAGGCCAAGGAGGAGCTCTTCAACCTCCGCTTCCAGGCGGCCACCGGCCAGCTGGAGAGCCACGGCCGGCTCCGCACGGTCAAGAAGGACATCGCCCGGATCTACACCGTGGTGCGCGAGCGCGAGCTCGGCATCCGGCCGACCCCGGGTCAGGACAGCAACGAGGATGGTGACGCATGAGCGAGCAGACCGCAGAGCGGAACGCCCGCAAGACCCGTGAGGGCCTGGTCGTCAGCGACAAGATGGACAAGACCGTCGTCGTGTCCGTCGAGGACCGCGTGAAGCACGCGCTGTACGGCAAGGTCATGCGCCGCACGAGCAAGCTGAAGGCTCACGACGAGAACAACGACTGTGGCATCGGCGACCGCGTGCTCCTCATGGAGACCCGCCCGCTGTCCGCCACCAAGCGCTGGCGCGTCGTCGAGATCCTCGAGCGCGCCAAGTAATCACCCGTTCGGCCAGGCTCGTCGCCCCCGAGGCGTCGAGAACCGGCACGACATAGGAGAAATCAATGATTCAGCAGGAGTCGCGACTCAAGGTCGCCGACAACACCGGTGCGAAGGAGATCCTCTGCATCCGTGTTCTCGGCGGCTCGGGTCGCCGCTACGCCGGCATCGGTGACGTCATCGTCGCCACCGTGAAGGACGCGATCCCCGGTGGCAACGTCAAGAAGGGCGACGTCGTCAAGGCCGTGATCGTGCGCACCGTCAAGGAGCGTCGTCGTCCCGACGGTTCGTACATCCGCTTCGACGAGAACGCCGCCGTCATCCTCAAGAGCGACGGCGAGCCGCGAGGCACCCGCATTTTCGGCCCCGTGGGCCGCGAGCTGCGAGAGAAGAAGTTCATGAAGATCATCTCGCTCGCGCCGGAGGTGCTCTGAGCCATGGCCAAGAGCGTGAACATCAAGAAGGGCGACACCGTCAAGGTGATCGCCGGCAAGGACAAGGGTGCCGAGGGCAAGGTCATCCAGGTGCTCCGTGAGGAGCAGCGGGTGATCGTCGAGGGCGTCAACCGGATCAAGCGGCACACCAAGGTGATCAACCAGGGTGGTCGCGACGGCAAGACCGGCGGCATCATCACCGCCGAGGCGCCGATCCACATCTCCAACGTGATGCTCGTCGACGGCGACGGCGTGACCCGGGTCGGCTTCCGCCGCGACGAGGTCACCAAGCGCCGCCCGGACGGCTCGACCTACCAGGCCGAGCGCTCCGTCCGCGTGTCCCGCAAGACCGGGAAGGAAATCTGATGACCGAGACCACCACTGCGGTGACCCCGCGTCTGAAGACCCGCTACCGCGAGGAGATCCTGCCCGCCCTCCAGGCGGAGTTCGAGATCGCCAACGTCATGCAGGTGCCCGGCCTGACCAAGATCGTGGTCAACATGGGCGTCGGCGAGGCGGCTCGCGACTCGAAGCTGATCGAGGGTGCGGTCAAGGACCTCACCGCGATCACCGGCCAGAAGCCGCTCGTCACCAAGGCCCGCAAGTCGATCGCGCAGTTCAAGCTGCGCGAGGGCATGCCGATCGGCGCGCACACCACGCTGCGCGGCGACCGGATGTGGGAGTTCCTGGACCGCCTGCTGTCGCTGGCGCTGCCCCGGATCCGTGACTTCCGCGGCCTCAACCCCAACCAGTTCGACGGCCGTGGCAACTACACCTTCGGTCTCACCGAGCAGGTCATGTTCCACGAGATCGACCAGGACAGGATCGACCGGTCGCGCGGCATGGACATCACGATCGTCACCACCGCCACCAACGACGAGCAGGGTCGCGCGCTGCTGAAGCAGCTCGGCTTCCCGTTCAAGGAGAACTGACATGGCGAAGACCGCTCTCAAGGTCAAGGCGGCCCGCAAGCCCAAGTTCGCGGTGCGCGGCTACACCCGCTGCCAGCGCTGCGGCCGGCCCAAGGCCGTCTACCGCAAGTTCGGCCTGTGCCGCATCTGCCTGCGGGAGATGGCGCACCGCGGCGAGCTGCCCGGCGTCACCAAGTCCTCCTGGTAATCACCTCAAGCACGTTGAAGGTCGCCCGCGCCGAGTGCGGGGCGAAACCACGGCGAGAAAGAACCCATCATGACGATGACTGACCCGATCGCAGACATGCTCACCCGTCTGCGCAACGCCAACCAGGCGTACCACGACGCGGTTTCCATGCCGTACAGCAAGCTGAAGCAGGGCGTCGCGGAGATCCTCCAGCAGGAGGGCTACATCACGTCCTACGACGTGAAGGAGCCGGCCGAGGGGGAGGTCGGCAAGACGCTGACCATCACGCTCAAGTACGGCCGCAACCGCGAGCGCTCCATCGCGGGCGTCCGCCGCATCAGCAAGCCGGGCCTGCGGGTCTACGCCAAGCACACGGGCCTCCCGAAGGTGCTCGGCGGCCTGGGCGTCGCGATCATCTCGACGAGCCAGGGCCTGCTGACCGACCGCCAGGCGAACCAGAAGGGCGTGGGTGGGGAAGTCCTCGCCTACGTCTGGTGACGACGAGAAACGCGAAGGAGTAGAAGAGCATGTCGCGCATTGGCAAGCTTCCGATCGCGGTCCCGTCGAGTGTCGACGTCGCGATCGACGGCCCCCTGGTGACGGTGAAGGGCCCCAAGGGCACCCTGAGCCACACCCTGGCGGCGCCGATCACGATCGAGAAGGGCGACGGCGTCCTCGACGTCAAGCGCCCCGACGACGAGCGCCAGAGCAAGGCCCTCCACGGGCTGAGCCGGACCCTGGTCAACAACATGGTCGTCGGTGTCACCGAGGGCTACGAGAAGAAGCTCGAGATCGTGGGCGTGGGCTACCGCGTCCTCGCGAAGGGCCCGACGCAGCTGGAGTTCCAGCTCGGGTACTCGCACCCGATCACGTTCAACGCCCCCGAGGGCATCACCTTCACGGTGGAGGGCCCGACCAAGCTCGGCGTCCAGGGCATCGACAAGCAGCTTGTCGGTGAGGTTGCCGCCAACATCCGCAAGCTGCGGAAGCCCGAGCCGTACAAGGGCAAGGGCGTTCGCTACGCGGGTGAGCACATCCGCCGCAAGGTCGGAAAGGCTGGTAAGTGACCATGGGGATCTCGCTCTCCAACCACAAGCACACCGCAGCGCGCACCAAGTCGCGCCTGCGCCGTCAGGTCCGTGGCCGCAAGAAGGTCCACGGCACCGCCGAGCGTCCGCGCCTGGTCGTCACCCGTTCGACGAAGCACATCACCGTGCAGGTCGTCGACGACCTGGTCGGCAAGACCCTGGCCTACGCGTCCACCATGGAGGCCGACGTGCGCGGCTTCGAGGGTGACAAGACCGCCAAGGCCAAGAAGGTCGGCGAGCTCGTCGCGGAGCGGGCCAAGTCGGCCGGCGTCTCGGACGTCGTCTTCGACCGGGCCGGCAACAAGTACCACGGCCGCATCGCGGCGCTGGCGGACGCCGCCCGCGCCGGTGGTCTGACGTTCTGATCGCGAAGACAGACAGAGAGAAGAGGAAAGTCTCATGAGCGGAGCCCAGCGCGGACAGCGTGGTGGCGAGCGCCGTGGCGGACGGGATGACCGTCGTGGCCAGGGCGCGGAGAAGACCGCCTACATCGAGCGCGTCGTCGCGATCAACCGTGTCGCCAAGGTCGTGAAGGGTGGTCGTCGCTTCAGCTTCACCGCCCTCGTGGTCGTCGGTGACGGTGACGGTCTCGTCGGCGTCGGCTACGGCAAGGCCAAGGAAGTCCCGGCAGCGATCGCCAAGGGTGTCGAGGAGGCGAAGAAGCACTTCTTCCGCGTCCCCCGCATCCAGGGCACGATCCCGCACCCGGTCCAGGGCGAGAAGGCCGCCGGCGTGGTCATGCTGCGTCCGGCCGCGCCCGGTACCGGTGTCATCGCCGGTGGTCCGGTCCGTGCGGTGCTCGAGTGCGCCGGCATCCACGACATCCTGAGCAAGTCGCTCGGGTCGTCCAACCAGATCAACATCGTCCACGCGACGGTCGAGGCCCTCAAGATGCTCGAGCAGCCCGAGGCTGTCGCCGCGCGTCGTGGCCTGACCGTCGAGCAGGTCACCCCGGCCGCGCTGCTCAAGGCGCGCGCCGAGGTCCCGGCCGGTGTGTCCGAGGAGGTGTCCTCCTGATGGCCCAGCTCAAGGTCCAGCAGAAGCGCGGCACCGTCGGCATCAAGGCGAACCAGCGCGAGACCCTGCGCACGCTCGGTCTCAAGCGCATCGGCGACGTCGTCGTGAAGGAAGACCGCCCGGAGATCCGTGGCATGGTCAACACCGTCCGTCACCTGGTGACGGTCGAGGAGGTCGAGTGACATGACGCTCAAGCTGCACCACCTGCGTCCTGCCCCCGGCGCCAAGACTGCCAAGACCCGTGTCGGTCGCGGTGAGGGCTCCAAGGGCAAGACCGCGGGCCGTGGTACCAAGGGAACCAAGGCTCGCTACCAGGTCCCGGTCGCCTTCGAGGGTGGCCAGATGCCGATCCACATGCGGCTCCCGAAGCTCAAGGGCTTCAAGAACCCGTTCAAGGTGGAGTTCCAGGTCGTGAACCTCGACCGCATCAACGAGCTCTTCCCCGAGGGTGGGGCCATCGGCGTCGACGAGCTCGTCGCCAAGGGTGCCGTTCGTGACGGCCACCCGGTCAAGGTCCTCGGCCAGGGCGACATCTCCGTCGCCGTCCAGGTGAGCGCCAACGCGTTCTCCGGCTCGGCCAAGGAGAAGATCGAGGCGGCCGGCGGCACGACCACGGTCGTCTGATCGGTTGACCACCAGCGTTAGGGGCGCGGCGGTCCTGCAGCTCGCAGGACCGGCCGCGCCCCCCGCGCATTCAGGGGTCGCCGGACCGCCTGTTAGGCTTCCCCGGGTCCTTGCGAGCGAGTCGCGAGGGCCGCTTCACGCTTGGAGAAAGAGGATCTCGTGCTGAGCGCGTTCGCGAACGCTTTCCGGACCCCGGACCTGCGGCGCAAGCTGCTGTTCGTCCTCATGATCATCGCGATCTTCCGGCTCGGATCTCAGATCCCGACCCCGGGCGTGAACGTGGCGAACGTGCAGGAGTGCGTCAACATCGCCCAGGAGGGGGACAGCGCCGGGCTCTACAACCTGGTGAACCTGTTCTCCGGCGGCGCGCTGCTGCAGCTGACGATCTTCGCGCTCGGCATCATGCCGTACATCACCGCGAGCATCATCCTGCAGCTGCTCGTCGTGGTGATCCCCCGGCTCGAGGCCCTCAAGAAGGAGGGCCAGTCCGGTCAGACCAAGATCACCCAGTACACGCGCTACCTCACGCTGGGCCTCGCGGTCCTCCAGGCCACGGGCATCGTGGCGCTGGCCCGCTCGGGCAACCTGCTCCAGGGCTGCGACCCCGAGGTCTACCCGCTGCTCCACAACGACAGCACGATGACCTTCCTGGTCATGGTCGTCACCATGACCGCCGGCACCGCCGTCATCATGTGGCTCGGCGAGCTCATCACCGAGCGCGGCGTCGGCAACGGCATGTCGCTGCTGATCTTCACCCAGGTCGTCTCCGGATTCCCGGCCTCGCTCTGGGCCGTGCAGCAGTCCAAGGGCTACTGGGTGCTCGGCATCGTGCTGCTGATCGGCCTGGTCGTCATCGCCGCGGTCATCTTCGTCGAGCAGGCGCAGCGCCGGATCCCCGTGCAGTACGCACGCCGGATGGTCGGCCGCAAGATGTTCGGCGGCAGCTCGACCTACATCCCGTTGAAGGTCAACCAGGCCGGTGTCATCCCGGTCATCTTCGCCTCGTCGCTGCTCTACCTGCCGGCGATGCTCGTGCAGTTCAACCAGAACTCGCAGTCGGCGGTGCTCGACTGGGTCAACGCCCACCTGGTGCGCGGCGACCACCCGATCTACATGATCCTGTTCTTCCTGCTGATCGTCTTCTTCACGTACTTCTACGTCTCGATCACCTTCAACCCCCAGGAGGTCGCGGACAACATGAAGAAGTACGGCGGCTTCATCCCCGGGATCCGGGCGGGCAAGCCGACCGAGGAGTACCTCTCCTACGTCCTGTCCCGCATCACGCTGCCCGGCGCGCTCTACCTCGGCCTGGTCGCCCTGCTCCCGCTCATCGCCTTCGCCGTGATCGGCGCCAACCAGAACTTCCCGTTCGGTGGCACCAGCATCCTGATCATGGTCGGCGTCGCGCTGGACACGGTGAAGCAGATCGAGAGCCAGCTCCAGCAGCGCAACTACGAAGGGTTCCTGCGGTAAATGAGGCTGATCATCATGGGCCCCCCGGGTGCGGGCAAGGGCACGCAGGCCAAGTTCATCGCCGAGCACTTCAAGATCCCGGCGATCTCCACCGGTGACATCTTCCGGGCCAACGTCTCCGAGGGCACCGAGCTCGGCGTCAAGGCCAAGCGCTACATGGACGCCGGCGAGTACGTCCCCGACGAGGTCACCAACCTGATGGTCCGCAACCGGATCGACGAGGACGACGCCCAGACCGGCTTCCTGCTCGACGGCTACCCGCGCACGCTCGCGCAGGTGGAGGAGCTCGACGGGATGATCGAGTTCACCGGCCACCGCCTCGACGCGGTCGTCTGCCTCACGGTCGACCAGGACGAGATCGTCGCGCGGCTGCTGCAGCGCGCGCAGGTCGAGGGTCGCGCCGACGACACC
Source organism: Nocardioides agri (assembly GCF_013778305.1). GTDB lineage: Bacteria > Actinomycetota > Actinomycetes > Propionibacteriales > Nocardioidaceae > Nocardioides > Nocardioides agri. Next base: position 1,419,521 of record NZ_JACEIC010000002.1, on the reverse strand, counting down.
GAAGAGGTCATCCGGCGGCGCCAGGAGGTCTACCTCGAGCAGACCGAGCCGCTGATCGCCGTCTACAAGGACCGCGGCATCGTCCACGAGGTCGACGGCCTCGGCGAGGTCGCCGAGGTCACCGCCCGCATCTTCGACGCCCTGGACGACCTGCCGGAGTCCTGAGCGATGGGCCTGCTGGACCGAGGCGTCGAGATCAAGACGCCCGAGCAGATCGACGGGATGCGCAAGGCCGGTCTCGTGGTCGGCCGCACCCTCGAGCTGCTGCGCGGGCACGTCCGCGCGGGCGTCTCGACGGCCGAGCTCGACGGGATCGCCGAGGACCACATCCGGTCGTCCGGCGCGACGCCGTCGTTCCTGGGCTACCACGGCTTCCCGGCCTCGATCTGCGCCTCGGTCAACGACGAGGTCGTCCACGGGATCCCCGGTGAGCGGGTGCTCGCCGACGGCGACGTCGTCTCGATCGACTGCGGTGCGATCGTCGACGGCTGGCACGGCGACGCCGCCGTCACGGTGCCGGTGGGCGCGGTCAGCGACGACCTCACCGAGCTGATTCGCGTCACTGAGGAGTCGATGTGGCGCGGCATCGCGGCCGCGCACCTCGGTGGCCGGGTCACCGACATCTCGCACGCGATCGAGCGGTACGTGCGCGCCCAGGGCCGCTACGGCATCGTCGAGGACTACACGGGCCACGGCATCGGCTCGCAGATGCACCAGCCGCCCGACGTCCCCAACTACGGGCGTGCCGGCAAGGGGCCCCGCCTGGTCGAGGGGCTCGCGCTCGCGGTCGAGCCGATGATCACCACCGGCACCAAGGACACCGACGTGCTCGCCGACGACTGGACCGTCGTCACCACCGACGGCAGCCGCGCCGCGCACTTCGAGCACACCTTCACGATCACGCCCCAGGGCACCTGGGTGCTCACGGCGCTCGACGGCGGAGAGGCCGCGCTCGGTGCGCTGGGCGTCCCGTTCGGGGGACGTTGACAGGAATGTGCTTGGATGGGCACCGCAGGGGGGAGTATTCCTTCGCCGCGGTCTCGTCAACACGAGCATGCTCCGGGTCCGTGGGTCGTCACTGACGGCGGAAGAGACTCCTGACGACTTCGCGCCCCCTCACGCCAGGAGCACTGCCCGTGGAGATCTCCACAGTTGAATGGACCGTCACGATCGTCGCCACCTGCGCGGTGCTGCTGTTCGACGTGATCGTCATCGCCCGCGACCCGCACGAGCCGTCGTTCAAGGAGTGCGCGATCGCGCTCAGCGTCTACATCGGCGCGGCCATCGCCTTCGGCGCCTGGATCTGGGCGTCCCACGGCCACGACATGGGGATCCAGTTCTACACGGGCTGGCTGACCGAGTACTCGCTGTCGATCGACAACCTGTTCGTCTTCATCATCATCATGTCCGCGCTGCGGGTGCCTCGGCAGTACCAGCAGGAGGCGCTGATGGTCGGCATCATCCTGGCGCTGATCTTCCGCGGCATCTTCATCGCGCTGGGCTACCAGCTGATCAACAACTTCAGCTGGATCTTCTACCTCTTCGGCGCCTTCCTGGTCTACACCGCCTACGGCCTGGTCAAGAGCTACCGCAGCCACGAGGACGAGCACCCGGAGGAGAACCGCGTGGTGCGGTTCGCCCAGCGGCACATGAACGTCGGCGACGAGTACCACGGCCTCAAGCTCTGGTACCGCAAGAACGGCGTCCGCTTCGTCTCCCCGATGCTGATCGTGATCATCGCGCTCGGCACCACCGACCTGCTCTTCGCGCTGGACTCGATCCCCGCGATCTTCGGCATCACGCAGGAGCCCTACCTCGTCTTCACCGCGAACGTGTTCGCGCTGATGGGCCTCCGGCAGCTCTACTTCCTGCTCGGTGGGCTGCTCAAGAAGCTGGTCTACCTCTCGCTCGGCCTGGCGTTCATCCTGGCCTTCATCGGCGTGAAGCTGGTCCTGCACGCGCTGCACGAGAACGAGGTGCCGTTCATCAACGGCGGCGAGCCGGTGCACGTGCCCGAGATCTCGGCCCTGATGAGCCTCGGCGTCATCGTGATCACGCTGCTGGTCACCGGGGTCGCGAGCCTGCTCGCGGCGCGCAAGATGACCGACGAGGAGATCGAGGAACGCACGATCTCGGAATAGCCACCCCGGCGGGACTGGTTGACCCGGGGTGAGCGAACGAGGCCTGTCACTGTCGGTGCTCGACCTGGTCCCGGTCCGGAGCGACCAGACCTCCGCGGACGCCGTCGCGGCGACGCTGTCCCTCGCCGAGGTCGCCGACGGGTTGGGCTACCGGCGCTACTGGCTGGCCGAGCACCACAACATGCCGGCCGTGGCCGCCACCAACCCGCCGGTGCTCATCGGCCTGGTGGCGGGCCGCACCTCGCGGATCCGGGTGGGCTCCGGCGGGGTGATGCTGCCGAACCACGCGCCGCTGGTGGTCGCCGAGCAGTTCGCGCTGCTCGAGGCGGCCTTCCCGGGTCGCATCGACCTCGGGATCGGCCGGGCGCCCGGCAGCGACCCGGTCACGTCGTACGCGCTCCGCCACGGCGCCGGGGGCGTGAGCGACGAGGCGGTCAACCGGTTCCCGGAGTACGTCGACAACGTGCTGGCCATGATGGAGCCCGACGGGGTCGGCCTCGGGATCCAGGGCCGCACCTACCCCCTGAAGGCGACCCCGGTCGCGGGCAGCGTGCCCACCGTCTGGCTGCTCGGCTCCTCGGACTACTCGGCACGGCTGGCCGCCGAGAAGGGGCTGCCCTACGTGTTCGCGCACCACTTCTCCGGCAGCGGGACGGCCGAGGCGCTCGCGCTCTACCGGGACGGCTTCCGCCCCTCGCCCGAGGCTCCCGAGCCGCGCACCTTCCTGACCGTCAACGTGGTGGTCGCCGAGTCCGACGACGAGGCCCGGCGACTGGCGCTGCCGCAGCTGCAGGCGATGCTCGCACTGCGGACCGGGCAGGAGCTGCGCCCGCAGCGGCTGGTCGAGGAGGCCGAGAAGGTCGAGCTGCCGTCCGCGCACCTCGACCTCATGGACGCGATGGCGCAGCGGTGGGTGATCGGCTCGCCGGCGACGGCTCGGGCGCGGATCGAGGAGCTCGCCGCGACGTACGACGTCGACGAGGTGATGGTGCACCCGGTCGCGGGCGCGTGGACCGGCACCGATGCCGGCCGCAGCCCGGCCCGGGAGGAGACGCTCCGGCTCCTGGTCGGTCAGGCCTGACGCTCGCCGCGGAGACGTCAGGGCTGCGCATCTGGCCCGGCCACGTGCGATGATCGCTGCGGAGACGGGGTGCGCGCCCCCGTCTGCCCCTCCGCCCGGTGCCACACGCCGGGCGATTCGTGTTTTGCGCCCTGGTTTGACTAAACTGGCGTGTCGGCCCAACGTGGGTCTGCTTCGTGGTGCCTAGCGGCTGTCCGGAAACCCGCGCGAATCGCTTTCGAGTGGTTCGCTCGCGTGCCCGGGATGAGGTTCACGAGCGGCTGCACGAGGTCCACCGCCCCGCCGGGGTGGAGGTTCCCGGGCCACGGTAGACAACCGATCAACAGATTGTGGAGGACATGCCGAAGAAAGAAGGCGTGATCGAGATCGAGGGCACCGTCGTGGAGGCCCTCCCGAACGCGATGTTCCGCGTGGAGCTGAGCAACGGGCACAAGGTTCTCGCCCACATCAGCGGCAAGATGCGTCAGCACTACATCCGGATCCTCCCCGAGGACCGGGTCGTGGTGGAGCTCTCGCCGTACGACCTCACCCGGGGTCGGATCGTCTACCGCTACAAGTAATCGACAGCCGAGTAGCGAAGGACACGACCGATGAAGGTCAAGCCCAGCGTCAAGCCCATCTGTGACAAGTGCAAGGTGATCCGTCGCCACGGCCGCGTCATGGTGATCTGCGAGAACCCGCGCCACAAGCAGCGCCAGGGCTGAGCTCAAGCTCAGCGGGCGACCGCACGGCGGGCTCACACCCGCTCGAACACAACTGAACACCTACAACGTGATCGCTAGCCCGTCGTACGACGAGCGAAGTCACCTCCGGAGCAGATGGCCGGAGCCCGGACACACGAGGCCGGGACGCGACACGACCGAAACCGCTGCGAACAACCGAAGGAACAAGCCACATGGCACGCCTCGTTGGTGTGGACCTCCCGCGCGACAAGCGCATCGAGGTCGCACTCACCTACATCTACGGCATCGGCCGTACCCGCGCCCAGCAGCTCCTGGCCGCCACCGGGGTCAACCCCGACCTGCGCGTCCACCAGCTGGGTGACGAGGAGCTGGTCAAGCTCCGTGACGAGATCGAAGCCAACTTCAAGATCGAGGGTGACCTCCGTCGCGAGGTCCAGGCCGACATCCGTCGCAAGATCGAGATCGGCAGCTACCAGGGTCGCCGTCACCGCCAGGGCCTCCCGGTCCGCGGACAGCGCACCAAGACCAACGCCCGTACCCGCAAGGGTCCGAAGCGCACGGTTGCCGGCAAGAAGAAGGCGAAGTGATCCAGCGCTGACGCGCTGATCCTCGTCACACACGAGCTTCCAGACCAGACCTCAGGAGTTACTGCATGCCTCCCAAGAGCCGCAGCGCGGCCGGCGCCAAGAAGGTGCGCCGCAAGGAGAAGAAGAACGTCGCCGTGGGCGAAGCCCACATCAAGAGCACGTTCAACAACACGATCGTCACGATCACCGACCCGACTGGTGCGGTGATCTCGTGGGCCTCGGCCGGCACCGTCGGTTTCAAGGGTTCCCGCAAGTCCACCCCGTTCGCTGCGCAGATGGCTGCGGAGGCCGCTGGCCGCCGCGCGATGGAGCACGGCATGAAGAAGATCGACGTCTTCGTCAAGGGCCCGGGTTCGGGCCGCGAGACCGCGATCCGTTCCCTGGGTGCGATCGGCCTCGAGGTCGGCACCATCCAGGACGTCACGCCCACGCCCCACAACGGCTGCCGCCCGCCGAAGCGCCGCCGCGTCTGACGCTGCGACCGAGAACAGGAGACTTGTAGAGATGGCCCGTTACACCGGCCCCATGACCCGAAAGTCGCGCCGCCTCGGCGTCGACCTCGTCGGTGGCGACGCTGCGTTCGAGAAGCGTCCCTACCCGCCCGGCCAGCACGGCCGTGCCCGCATCAAGGAGAGCGAGTACCGCTCGCAGCTCCAGGAGAAGCAGAAGGCCCGCTTCACCTACGGCGTGATGGAGCGTCAGTTCCACAACTACTACGTCGAGGCTTCGCGCCGCTCCGGCAAGACCGGTGACAACCTGCTCCAGCTGCTCGAGTGCCGCCTGGACAACGTCGTCTACCGTGCCGGCTTCGCCCGCACCCGTCGCCACGCCCGCCAGCTGGTCGTGCACGGCCACTTCAAGGTGAACGGCAAGAAGGTCGACATCCCGTCGTACCAGGTTGCCGCCCACGACGTGATCGACGTGCGCGAGAAGTCCCTCGAGATGACCCCGTTCATCGTGGCTCGCGAGACCCACGGCGAGCGCGTCGTCCCCGCTTGGCTCGAGGCCATCCCGTCGCGGATGCGCATCCTCGTCCACCAGCTCCCGGTCCGGGCCCAGATCGACCTGCCGGTCCAGGAGCAGCTCATCGTCGAGTTCTACTCGAAGAAGTGACCATGGTCGGCGCCGCGGGAACCGCTAGGACTCGCGGCGCCGTCCAGACCTTCCGTCAACCCTGAAGTTCGGGCCCGTCAAATAGCGGGTGGGCCCGGAAAGGAAAGAACAAGTGCTCATCGCACAGCGCCCCACCCTGTCGGAAGAGACCGTCGACGAGTTCCGTTCGCGGTTCGTCATCGAGCCGCTGGAGCCGGGCTTCGGCTACACGCTCGGCAACTCGCTGCGTCGCACCCTGCTCAGCTCCATCCCGGGTGCCTCGGTCACGAGCATCAAGATCGACAGCGTTCTCCACGAGTTCTCGACCATCGAGGGCGTCACCGAGGACGTCACGGAGATCATCCTCAACCTCAAGGGCCTCGTCGTCTCCTCGGAGCACGACGAGCCGGTCACCATGTACCTGCGCAAGTCGGGTGCCGGTGACGTCACCGCGGCCGACATCGCGCCGCCGGCCGGCGTCGAGGTCCACAACCCCGACCTGAAGATCGCCACGCTGTCCGACAAGGGCAAGCTGGAGATGGAGCTGGTCGTCGAGCGCGGCCGCGGCTACGTCTCGGCCGTCCAGAACAAGGGCGCGGACAACGAGATCGGCCGGATGCCGGTCGACTCGATCTACAGCCCCGTCCTCAAGGTGACCTACAAGGTCGAGGCCACCCGTGTCGAGCAGCGCACCGACTTCGACAAGCTCGTCATCGACGTCGAGACCAAGCCGTCGATCCGTCCCCGCGACGCGATCGCCTCGGCCGGCAAGACCCTGGTCGAGCTCTTCGGCCTGGCGCGCGAGCTCAACGTCGAGGCCGAGGGCATCGACATCGGCCCGTCGCCGGTCGACGAGCAGCTGGCTGCCGACCTCGCCCTCCCGGTCGAGGACCTGCAGCTGACCGTCCGCTCCTACAACTGCCTCAAGCGCGAGGGCATCCACACCGTGGGTGAGCTCATCAGCCGCTCGGAGCAGGACCTGCTCGACATCCGCAACTTCGGCGCGAAGTCGATCGACGAGGTCAAGGCCAAGCTGGTCGAGATGGGTCTGTCCCTCAAGGACAGCGCGCCCGGCTTCGACCCGCACGCCGCCCTGGCTGCGTACGGCGACGACGACGACGACGCGTTCGTCGAGGACGAGCAGTACTGATCCGAAATCCGCCCGCACCCGCGGGCGGTCTACCCCGGTACCTGACACGGCCGGAGAGAAAAGAGAGAAGCAATGCCCAAGCCCACCAAGGGTCCCCGCCTCGGCGGTAGCCCGTCCCACCAGCGCCTGATCCTGGCGAACCTGGCCACCCAGCTCTTCGAGCACGGCCGGATCACCACGACCGAGTCGCGGGCGCGCGCGCTGCGTCCGCACGCGGAGAAGCTGATCACCAAGGCGAAGAAGGGCGACCTGCACAACCGTCGCGAGGTCCTCAAGACCATCCGCGACAAGTCGGTCGTGCACACCCTCTTCACCGAGATCGCGCCGACCTTCTCGGAGCGCCCGGGTGGCTACACCCGGATCACCAAGATCGGCCCGCGCAAGGGTGACAACGCGCCCATGGCGGTCATCGAGCTGGTGACCGAGGCCTACAAGCCGTCGGCCCCGAAGGCCAAGAAGAAGGCTGCCGCCGCGCCCGTCGCCGAGCCGGTCGTCGCCGAGGACGTCCTCGTCGAGGACGTGGCCGAGGAGACCGCCGCCGAGGAGGCCTCCGAGGAGACCGTCGTCGCGGTCGAGGGCGTCGACACCGACGTCTTCGAGGAGACCGAGGGTGGCACGTCCGGCAAGTACGCCGGGTCCAGCGTGCCGCTCGAGGACGCCAGCAAGGCGCCCGAGGGCTTCCCGATCAAGGGCAACGAGGACTCGCAGAAGTACCACACGCCCGACAGCCAGTGGTTCGAGCAGACCGTCGCCGACGTCTGGTTCGACAGCGAGGAGTCTGCGGCCGCCGCCGGTTTCACCAAGGCCGGCGAGTAGCACCACCCAGCAGTCACGCCGAGGGCCCGTCACCTGTGCAGGTGGCGGGCCCTCGTCATGTCCAGGACTGGTCCACCAGGCGGCGCGCCTCGGTGAGCGTGAGCCCGAGACGGCGCGCGGTCGCGACGTACGCCGCCGCGGCGTCGCGCGCGGACGTGCTCGCGCCCGAGACGAACGTCCCACGGCGCCCGTCGGTGGTGACCACGCCGGCGCCCTCCAGGGCGCGGTAGGCCTTGGCGACGGTGTTGACCGCGAGGCCGAGCTCGTCGGCGAGGGCGCGCACCGTCGGCAGCCGGGTGCCCGCCGGGAGGTCCCCGGACGCGGCACGCGAGGCGATCTGCGCCCGCAGCTGCTCGGAGGGCGGCACGGACGACGACGCGTCGAGCGGGTGGACGTCCACGGCTAGTCGGCCGCCGGGGAGAGGTAGGCGTGCACGAGCGGCACGACCGACGCGCCTTCGCCGCTCGCGGACGCGACCCGCTTCATCGACCCCGCGCGCACGTCACCGGCCGCGAAGATTCCCGGCACCGTCGTCGCGAGGTTCTCCGGCGGGAGCCCGTCGAGCCAGCGGTCCCGGGGGACGTCGCGCCCGGTGAGCACGAAGCCGCGGTCGTCCCTCGCGACGCCCGCGGGGAGCCAGTCGCAGTGGGGCTCGGCCCCGAGCAGCAGGAACAGCCCGTACGCCGGCACGCGGTCGACCTGGCCGGTGTTGACGTCCTCCAGCCCGAGCCACTCCAGGCGACCGTCGCCGCCCCCGTCGACGACCTGGCAGCAGGTGCGCACGCTGATGCGCGGGTTGTACTCGATCTCGCCGATCAGGTACGACGACATCGTCTCGGCGAGGTCGGGCCGGCGCACCAGGATCGTGACGGAGCGGGCGAACCTGGCCAGGTGCACCGCCGCCTGGCCGGCGGAGTTGCCGCCGCCCACGACGTAGACGTCCTGGCCCTCCATCTCCCGCGCCGCGGTCATCGCCGCGCCGTAGTAGACACCGGAGCCCACGAGCTCCTCGACCGGCTCGACCCGCAGCTTGCGGTAGGCGACGCCGCTGGCGATGACCACCGAGCGGGCGCGCACCTCGCCGGAGTCGGTGCACAGCACGTGCGGATCGCCGCCGGACCCGGGCCGCAGCTCGTCGACGACCTGGCCGGTGTAGAAGCGGGCGCCGAAGCGCAGCGCCTGGTTGCGGGCGCGCTGGGCCAGGCGCATGCCGGAGATGCCGCGGGGGAAGCCGAGGTAGTTGCGGATCATCGAGCTGGTGCCCGCCTGGCCGCCGATCGCCTCCGCCTCGAGGATCACCGTCGACAGGCCCTCGGACGCGGCGTACACCGCCGTCGCGAGGCCGGCCGGCCCGCCACCCACGACCGCGAGGTCGACGACCTGGTCCAGGTCGAGCTCGGTCGGCGCGCCGTAGACGTTGATCGCGACGTCGCGCACCGACGTGGCGTGGACGACCGGCCCGTTGGCGCGGCAGACGAGCGGGTACGCCGGCTCGCCGCCCCACAGGTCGAGGACGTAGCGACCTCCGTCGGAGTCCGGCTCGTAGACCCGGCTGGGCATGCCCATCCGGTCCAGGAAGTCGCGGATCGCCAGCGTGAGTCCGTCGCGGACCGGCGAGACGATCTTGACCGCCACGACCTCCGGGTCGGCGACCGTCGATCCCCAGTCGGAGAGCAGGTCGGTGATCGCGTTGTGGAACTCCTCGTCGCGGGTGCCGCGCGGCATCAGCAGGAAGGCGTCGTACTTGCCCTTCGCCATCCCCGCGCGCAGGCCGGGGGCGTCGGCCAGGAACCGGTCCCAGTGCGCGGCGATCACGCGACGTGCCGTGGGCACCTTCTCGCGGAGCTTGTGGAAGCAGTGCAGGACGTCCGCGTCGGGCAGCACGGACTCGCTGACGAACATCGCCACCGTGCCGCCGTCGGCGACGATGGCGTGAGTGGTGTCGAGGGCGTCGTGGCAGGAGCGGGCGAGCCGGACGTCGTACTCCGCCTCGTAGCGGGCGAGTCCGGCGCGCATCTCGTCGGGGTGGTCCGGCGCGATGAGGACCAGGGCGGGGGCGGTCACGGATCCAGCCTAGGAAACGGCGCAATAGGATTGCCTCTCGTGCGCCTCCGCCTCGACCTCTCCTACGACGGCACGGCCTTCCACGGCTGGGCCGCGCAGCCCGGGCTGCGCACCGTGCAGGGTGAGCTGAGCGCCGCGCTGGCGACCGTGCTCCGCGTGCCGACCGTCGACGTGGTCTGCGCGGGCCGCACCGACGCGGGAGTGCACGCCCGCGGGCAGGTGGTGCACGTCGACCTCGACGAGGTGCCCGAGCTGGAGCCCCTCGTACGCCGGCTCAACGGCGTCCTGCCGCTCGACGTGCGGGTGCGGTCTGCGACGGAGGCGCCGCCGTACTTCGACGCCCGCTTCGGCGCCTTGTGGCGCCGCTACGCCTACCGGATCGCCGACCGGGCGGCCGCGCTGGACCCGCTCACCCGCAGCCACGTGCTCGCGTGGCCGCGGCCGCTCGACGAGCGGGCGATGAACGCAGCGTCGGTGCTGCTCGTCGGTCGCCACGACTTCGCGTCGTTCTGCAAGCCGCGCGAGGGCGCGACGACGATCCGCACGCTCGAGGAGCTGTCGTGGGAGCGCGATGCGGCCGGCGTGCTGGTGGGCACGGTGCGCGCGGACGCCTTCTGCCACAGCATGGTGCGGTCGCTGGTCGGCTGCCTGATCGCCGTGGGGGAGGGCCGCAAGCCCGTCGACTGGGCGGACGAGATCCTGCGCGCCGCCGTGCGGAGCTCCTCGGTCCCGGTCGTGCACGCCCACGGGCTCACGCTCGAGGATGTCGGCTACCCGGCGGACGACGAGCTCGAGGCGAGGACCGCCCAGACGATGGCCCGCCGACGGCCGGAGGAGATCACCGGATGAGCGACGAGCACTACTTCACCGCCGACCCGTCGGTGCCCTTCGAGCGGGAGACCTTCACCTGCGAGGTGTGGGGCCGCGAGCTGACCCTGGTGAGCGGCGCCGGCATCTTCAGCCGCGGCCACCTCGACCACGCCACCGCGGTGCTCTTCCGGGAGACCGAGCCGCCCGTGCAGGGCCGCTTCCTCGACCTCGGCTGCGGGTACGGCGTGATCGGCCTGGCGATCGCGGCGGCGGTGCCGCTCGCCACCATCACGGCGGTCGAGGTCAACGACCGCGCGATCGCGCTCGCGAACGAGAACGCCCGCGCGATGGGCGTGCACGGCCGCTTCGTCGCGTGCCGGCCCGAGCAGGTGCCGACCGACCTGGTCTTCGACGAGATCTGGTCCAACCCGCCGATCCGGATCGGCAAGGAGGCGCTGCACGACCTGCTGCTCACCTGGCTGCCCCGGCTCGCGCCTGGCGGGCGGGCGGTGATGGTGGTGGGCAGGAACCTGGGCGCCGACTCCCTCCAGCGCTGGCTGGGCGAGCAGGGCTGGCCGACCGAGCGGCTCGCCAGTGCGAAGGGGTTCCGGGTGCTCGAGACCCGCGCGGCGACCTGATCTGCCGTCGAGTGACGCGAACGCGCCCGTGGACGGGCCGTTCAGGGGCGGTTCCGCGTCACTCGACGATCCCCGGCGGCAGCCGGGGCTGCTCGCGGCGGGGCGCTGATCCCGCTACGGTGCGCGCGTGAGCGCGGAGACCGCCGAGACGCCGACCACCGACCGGGCTCGGGTCGCGCACGTGGCGCGGCGCGCCGTCGCCTGGCTGCTGCTGGCGGTCGCGCTCGTGCTCGCCGGGACGCTGGTGCTCGCCGGACAGCGACCGGCGTCGTACGTCGCGCTCCAGACAGCGATCGAGCGCGGCGAGGTGGACGCCGTGACGGTCCACGGCGGTCTCGGCGAGGGGCGCGGGTCCGCGACCGTGGACCTCGTGTGGCGCGACGGCTGGCTGTGGCGGGTCAGCACCGTCACCGAGGCGACCTCGCGGCGCGACGCGGGAAACTCTCCGGAGGGCCCGGTGTTCGTCGGCTCCGTGAGCGACTCGCTCCGCGAGCTCCGGCCGGGTCTCGAGGTCGAACGCGACGGGTGGCGGCCCTACGACGAGGTCGGGTCCTGGCGGGTGCCCCAGCGAGTCTCGCAGCTCGCGGTCGTCCTCGTCTTCGGCGTCCTCGTGCTCCTGCTCGCCACGCCGCGGCCGTGGCGGGCGACCCGGTGGGCGTGGTTCTGGTTGGTGTGGGCGGCGTTCCCGCTCGGGCTGATCGCGTTCCTCGTCCTCGGCGGGCCGACCGGCCTGCTGCGACCGGCCCGGCCCGAGAAGCGGTTGACCGGCGGGTGGGCGTTCCTGCTCGCCGTCGGCGTGAACGCCGTCGGGGGCACCGTCGTCACCGCGATCGTCGGCTTGCCGTGACGACCTGGTCGCGCCACGGGGGATCCGAGGCCGGGCCGCTGCTGGTGCTGCTGCCGGGGCTGGGCGCCACCGCCGACGTGTACGCCGGGGTGGAGCGCGTGCTCGCCGACGCCTGGCCCGGCGGCTGGCTGGCCGTCGACCTGCCGGGGCACGGGCGCAGCGACTGGGACCCGCCGTACACGTTCGCGCGGCACGCGGCCGCCGTTCGCGCCCTGCTGCCGCCGGGCCGGGAGGTCGTCGTGCTAGGGCACTCGATGGGCGGCGTGGTGGCCCTCGAGCTCGCGGACGTCGCGAGCGCGGTCGTCGCGTTCGGGGTCAAGGTCGTCTGGCCGGTCGAGCACGTCGCGGCGGCCGCTCGGGTGGCCGAGCGGCCCGTGGCGCACGTGGCGACCCGCGCCGAGGCGGTCGCGCGCTACCTCAGGCTGGCCGGCCTGACCGGGCTCGTCGACCCGGACGACCCCGCCGTGGGGGCGGGGGTCGTCCGGACCGCCGAGGGCTGGCGGGTCGCCCAGGACCCGGCGACGTTCGGCGTCGGGGTGCCGGACATGGCCCGGCTGGTCGCGCACGCCGGGTGCCCGGTGGTGCTGGCGCGCGGCGAGCACGACCCGATGGTGTCGGACGCTGACCTGCGCGCCCTCGTGGCCGATCCGGTCACGCTGCCGGGCCTCGGGCACAACGCGCACGTCGAGGAGCCGGCAGCGGTGGCCGGTCTGCTGGTCAGCTGACGCGCCGGTGGGCTCGCCCGCCGAAGTGGAGGTAGGTCGGCGCGGCGGACGCGTCGGCCGGGTTGAAGAACACCGCCAGCAGCGCGCTGTCGGCGATCGGCAGCTCCAGCAGGAACGAGCCGTCGCGCACGACGGGCACCAGCGGGAGGTCGTCCATCGGCGGCAGGTTCTGCATCTCGGCCGCGGCGTGCGAGGCCCTGACGCTCGCCACGAGCGAACCATCCTCGGCCTCGGCGATCTCGAAGACCAGCCCCTCGCGCTGGTAGGTGCCGACGTAGCGGCTCGGGTCGGCGACGACCGGTGAGTCCAGCGCCGCCGGGTCCTGCCGGGTCGTGACCCCGAGGCGCTCCTCGAACAGCCAGTCGGCGAGCTCGCGGTACATCGCCAGCGCGCTCTCGACGTTGGTCTGCAGGCAGAAGCCGAACCGCTGCGCGGGAGCGACCCGCATGAACGCGTTCTGGCCCAGCGAGTTGCCGTCGTGGCCGATCACCGCGACGTCGCCGAAGTGGTCCAGGATCCAGCCCAGCCCCCAGGACTCCCCGAGCACGGTGTCGTCGACCAGGTCGATCTGCGGCTGCTGGGCCGCCGCGACGATCTCGGCGGACAGCAGGCGCGTGCCGTCGGCGGCGACGCCGCCGTCGAGGTGGAGCAGGGCGAACCGGATCACGTCCCCGGCGCTGGCGACCAGCGACGCCCCCATCGGGCCGCAGGAGCGGAAGAGGCCCCACTGCGGGCTGACCATCAGGGAACCCGGGTCCTCGGGGTTCGGCACGTGGCCCATCGCGTGCGGGTGGCCGATCACCTCCTCGGGGAAGACCACGGAGTGCTCCAGCCCGAGTGGCTCGAGCAGCCGCTCGCGCAGCGCGGTCTCGAACACCGTGTCGGCGACGACCTCCACGAGCCGGCCGAGGATCGAGTAGCCGCTGTTGCTGTAGCTCCAGATCGTGCCGGGGTCGGCGATCTGGGGAAGGTCGCGGATCTCCTGCAGGTAGCGCGGCAGCGCGTCGTCCCCGCGACCGGTGTCGATGAAGACGTCCCCGTCGAAGCCGCTCGTGTGGCGCAGCAGGTCGCGCACCGTGACGCTGTCGCGGGCGTGCGCGTCCCGCACCTCGAAGTCGGGGAGGTAGGTCTTGACGGGCTGGTCGAGGTCGACCAGGCCCTCGTCGGCGAGCATCAGCACCAGCGTGGCGGTGTAGAGCTTGCCGATCGAGCCCGGCAGGAAGAGCGCGTCGGTGCTGACGGGGCAGCCGGTGCGGATGCTCAGGACACCCGCCGTGACCTCCGTGATCGTGTCGCCGTCGAGGACGGCGAGCTGGGCGCCAGGGACGTGGTGGCGGTCGATGAGCTCGGCGAGCTTCTTCTCGAGCTCGGTCTGGGTGAGAGACACGGTTCCTCCTAGGGCGTACCTACAGTGTAGGTAAGCGTTAACCTACGCTGTAGGTTTGTCAAGAGGAGCGAGGTGGCCATGCCGGCGTTGACGCGGGAGCGGATCCTGCAGACTGCGGTGCGACTCGCCGACCGGGACGGTCCCGACGCCGTCACGCTGCGCAAGATCGCCGCCGCGCTGGGGGTGCACGTCACCTCGCTCTACAACCACGTCCCGACCCGGGAGGCCGTCACGGACGGCATCGTGGAGCTGCTCCTCGACGAGGCCAAGCTGCCGACCGGCCCGGTGGCCTGGGACGACTGGGTCCGCCAGTTCATCGACGGCGTCACCGGCGTGGCCGGGACGCACCCGGGGGCGTTCCACGCGCTGCGGCAGCGGCCGGTGCAGGGCGCCCGGGCGGCCGCCTCGTTCGAGGTCGCGCTGGCCGCGTTCGCCGAGGCCGGGTTCAGCACCAATGACGCGTTCGCGGCGGTCAAGGCGGCGTCGTACCTGGCGCTGATGATCGGCATGGAGCGCAGCATGGTCGCGAGGGGAGCGATCCTCGAGACCCATCTCGACGAGCTGCCGCCCGAGTCGTTCCCGCTGGTGCGGTCGGTGGCGACGGACGTCGCGGACTACGAGTACGTCTGGTCGTTCGGCGTCGAGACGCTCATCGCCGGGCTCAGGAGCCGTGTCGCAGACGGGCGGCCTGACGCGTGAGGTGGTCGCGCTCGGCGGTGCTGCTCGCCGCGGCCGCGGCCTGCGCGTAGAGCACCGCGGACGCGTCGATGTCGCCGGCGCGCTCGTGGAGCCACGCCTCGACGGCGACGCGGCGGGGTACGTCGGGCGGCACGGTCTCCAGCGCTCGCAGCCCGGCCAGCGGCCCGTCGGCCTGGCCCACGGCGACGGCCCGGTTGAGGGCGACGACCGGCGAGGCGGTGAGCGCGAGCAGCTCGTCGTACCACTCGAGCACCTGCGTCCAGTCGGTCTCCTCGGCCGTGCGGGCGTCGCAGTGCAGGGCCGCGATCGCGGCCTGGGCCTGGTACTCGCCGAGCCGGTCGCAGGCCAGCGCGCCCTGCAGGATCTCGACCCCCTCCGCGATCAGGGTCGTGTCCCAGCGGCTGCGGTCCTGGTCGGCCAGCGGGACGAGGGCACCCTCGTCGGTCCAGCGCGCTGCCCGTCGCGCGTGGTGCAGCAGCATCAGCGCCAGCAGGCCGGCGACCTCCGGCTCCTCGCTGACGTGCCTCAGCATCCGGGTCAGCCGGATCGCCTCGGCGGCCAGGTCGACGTCGCCGGTGTAGCCCTCGTTGAAGACGAGGTAGAGCACCTTGAGCACCCGGCTCAGCTCGCCCGGCTCGCCCACGCCCGCCTGGGCGACCGTGCGCTTCGCGCGGCTGATCCGCTGCGCCATGGTCGCCTCCGGCACGAGGTGGGCGGCGGCGATCTGGGCGGTGGTGAGGCCACCGACGGCCCGCAGGGTGAGGGCGATGGCCGACGCCGGCGTCAACGACGGGTGGCAGCACAGGAAGAGCAGGAGCAGGGTGTCGTCCCGCACCTCGGCCGGTCCGGCGGGTGGCTCCTCATGGACCCGCACCTCCCGGGTCCGTCGCGCCGACTCGCTCCGGTTGGCGTCGAGGAACTTCCGCCAGGCGACCGTGATCAGCCAGGCCCTCGGGTCGTCCGGCGGGTCGTCCGGCCACCGGCGTACCGCCTCGACGAGCGCCTCCTGGACGGCGTCCTCGGCCGCCGCGAAGTCGGCTCCGCGGCGGACGAGGACCCCGAGGACCTGGGGCGCCAGCTCTCGGACCAGCTCGTCCACGGGCTCAGTCGGTCACGGTCGGCGGGTACTCCAGGAACGGGCGCACCTCGATCCACTCCCCGATCGGCTCGCCGCCGGGGCCGGGCGCCGAGGACAGGAACGCCGCCGCCTCGTGCGCGCGCTCCACGGACTCGACGTCGATGACCATCCAGCCGGCGATCAGGTCCTTCGTCTCCGCGAACGGCCCATCGGTCGCCGGCGGCCGGCCCTCCCCGTCGTACCGGACGAACGTGCCCTCCGGCGACAGCGCCTGGGCGTCGACGAACTCGCCGCGCTCGCGGAGCTGGTCGGCCACGTGGTCCATGAACGCGATGTGCGCCTCGATCTCGGCCGGGGTCCACTGGTCCATCGGCTCACAGGGGATCGGCTTCGCGCCGCGGTAGTGCTTGAGCAGCAGGTACTTCGCCATCGTGGATCTCTCCTCAGGGTCGGTGCCGCCATTGTGGCGGTTCGACGCTGGGACGGAGCCGGGGTCGTGTTCTCGACATCGGCCGAGCACGCCGATCGGGACTGGCGAGGTCACGACCCGTCGCCGCCGCCGCCGTCGAAGCCGACGCCGTCGAAGCCGCCGCCGTGCCCGCTGCCGCCCGGGTCGGACCAGGAGGCGGTGATCTTGGGCGCCTGGAACGCCCACGTCATGACGGCTGCGGTCGCGAAGTACCCCTCTCCGTACGGCTGGTAGGCAGCACCCGCCTCCCAGTACGGGACCTGCCGCGAGCGGACCGTGACGGTGCGGACCTCGGGGTCCTCGTGCGCGGCCACACGCGCCGCGTCCTGGGCGCAGGCCGGCACGCGACGGGTGCCACCACCTCGGCGCGGCGTCCACATCACGTCTCCGGTCGACGGGCCGTGCTGGGGATTGAAGAAGCACGCGACACGCCGCTCCGGCACCGGACGCCCGTCGACCCGGGCCTGGACGCACGCCAGCGCGTAGCGGCCCGCCGAGAGGGTGTCGACGACCTTGCTGATCTCGTCGGGGCCGCTGATCCGTGGCGCCGCGCGGCCGGCGGACTCGTAGGCGTCGAGAGCCGTCTGGTAGTCCAGCCGGGCGGCGTCGTCGAGCTGGCGCCCGGCGACCTCGGCGTCGAGCCGGCGCAGCTGCTCGCCGAGGACCGTGACGTCCTCCTCTGCCAGCCGGCGCACGCCCTCGAGCTCTGCTCTCGACTCTGCTGCGAGGGCGCGCCTGCGCTGCCAGTGCCGACCGAACAACCCCGAGCCGCCTACGGCCAACGCGACGAGCACCCATTCCATGGCAACCCCCTCGGCTCGGGGCTGCAGGCTATCCGACCGGCAGCGGGCTGCTGGGGTGCGCGGGAACCAGGTCCCGGCCGCCGGGGCAGGCCGGGACCTGGTCGTGGCGCCTAGCGGGCGTACGGGCCGTAGTAGTCGCCGTGCTGGGTCCGCGCGGTGTCGTCCCAGGTGTCGCTGTCGTAGTCCGGCGCGGACTTGATCTGGTCCTTGGTCATGCTCACGTGCGCGACCTTGTCGTCGTGATCCACGCGGGTGATCGCGCCGGCGGGGATCAGCCGCTTCTTGCCGAAGATCCAGAAGCCGGTGTCGACGACGACGTAGGCGTCGGACGCTTCGTACGTCGCCTTGTCGATCTTGCCGATCGAGCCGTCGGTCGCCTCCACGTCGTACCCGACCAGGTCCTGGTCCTGGGTCCACGTGGAGTCTCGGTATGCCCACATGTCGCTCATGTCGGTCTCCCTCCTTCGATCCGGGTGTCTCCCGGACGCCTTTGTCGGCCCCCTGCCGGTCGCGAGAACGTGCAGACCGGGCACAGGTCGCTGGGTCCCCTCCCGCCAGGAAGCCCGTGCCCGGTCAGCCCTGGGTCAGCCCCCCCGCGCAGCGCGCCGCGGAGCTGGGTCGGCAGGTTCCCGGCACCGGACGCCGCAACGATCGTCGGGACGAGCCGGTCGGGGTGCACCTGGGGCGACGGCAGCAGCGTCCGCCACGGCCGCGAGCGTGACGCCGCGACCCGCTGTCGATCCGAACAGCTTCCTCACTGTTCCCTCCCGGTTGTCTCTTGTCCCCCGGGATCCGGGCAGTACCCACGACCGCGCCGAACACACGGGCTCGACGCTGGGAGAAGTGGGAGACTCGGCTGCCATGGACCACGACGACGTGCTCCGGGACGGCGAGGTCGCCGTCCCGCCACCGGCGGCGGCCGATGCCGGCCTGGAGTTCATCGGCACCATCCACAGCCCGTGGACCTCGCGCACCGAGACGCCGCGGCAGGGAAGCGCCGATGGTCCGACGTTCCGGATCGAGGTGTTCGAACCGTGGGTCGCGGCGGTCGAGGGCATGGAGGTTCTGGAGCGGCTCGAGGTGCTCTACTGGCTGCACCTCTCCCGTCGCGACCTGGTGCGGCAGCGTCCGGGCAACGACGAGGGGGAGCTCCGGGGCACGTTCGCGCTGCGCTCGCCGTTGCGACCGAACCCCATCGGCACCTCGATCGTCACGCTGGACCGCATCGACGGCGCGAACATCTTCGTCCGCGGCCTCGACTGCCTCGACGGCACGCCGTTGCTCGACCTGAAGCCGGCGTGGGGCCGCTAGGACCCGTGCAGGACCTTCCGGAACAGCGCGACCGTCTCGTCGACGGCCGCCTGGGCGCCCGGTGAGTGCCGGCCCATGTCGGCGAACCCGTGGATGAGGCCGGGGAAGGTGCGCACCTCGACCCGGACGCCCGCTGCCTCGAGGGCGCGCGCGTAGGCGAGGCCGTCGTCGCGCAACGGGTCGTACTCGGCGACGACGAGCACCGTGGGGGCGAGACCGGCGAGGTCGCCGTGGTACGGCGCCAGCCGCGGGTCCGTGCGGTCGATGGCGGCGAGGTGCCCGACGTACTGGTGGTCGAACCAGACCATGGTGTCCAGGTCGAGGAAGTAGCCGGTGCCGTTCTCGGCGTGCGACGGGTGGTCGCCGCCGGGGTCGGTGACCGGGTAGAGCAGCAGCTGACCGGCGAGCGCGACACCGTCGTCCCGCAGGGTCTGGGCGGCGACCGCGGCGAGGTTGCCGCCCGCACTGTCTCCCGCCACGGCCACGAGGTCGGAGCCGCCGAGGGAGGGGAGCGAGGAGGCGGCCCAGCGGGTCGCGGCGATGGCGTCCTCGATGCCGGCGGGCCAGGGGTGCTCGGGGGCGAGACGGTAGTCGACGGACACGACGACGGCGTCGCAGCCGCGCGCGATCGTGCGGGCCAGCAGGTCGTGGGTGTCGAGGTCGCCGATCACGAAGCCGCCCCCGTGGAACATCACGACGGTCGGCAGCGGTCCGTCGCCGTGCGGGCGGTAGATCCGCGCCGGACGGGGTCCGTCGCCGCCGGGCACCTCGACGTCCTCGACGGAGGCGACCGAGGGCAGCGAGGCCGGGTCGCGCAGGTCGACGGTCAGCGCCCGGAAGCCACGTCGGGCCTCGACGGGCGTCTGCTGCGACATGGGCGGGTGGCCGGCTGCGGCGATCAGCCCGAGCAGTCCGGCCAGGTGAGGGTCGAGGGGCATGGGGGCGGTGACTCCTTGGCTAGACGAACGCGTTGACGCCGGTCTCGGCGCGACCGATGAGCAGCTTCTGGATCTGGCTGGTGCCCTCGTAGAGCGTCATCACGCGGGCGTCGCGCAGGTACTTCTCGGCCGGGTACTCGTCGACGTACCCCGCGCCGCCGTAGACCTGGATCGCGTTGTTGGCGGCGCGGACGGCGGCCTCCGACGCGAAGAGCTTGGCCTTCGACGCCTCGGTGCGGAACGGCAGCCCGCGCTCGATCAGGTCCGCGCAGCGCCACACGAGGAGCCGCGCCGCGTCGGCGTCGACCGACATGTCGGAGATCAGCTCCTGGACGAGCTGGAAGCCCGCCAGCGGCTTGCCGAACTGCTTGCGGGTCGTCGCGTAGGCCACCGACTCCTCCAGGCAGCCCTGCACGATGCCGACGCACCCGGCGGCCACCGAGACGCGTCCCTTGTCGAGCGTGGTCATCGCGATCTTGAACCCCTGCCCCTCCTCGCCGAGCAGCGCCGAGGCGGGCACGCGCACGTCGGAGAGGAACAGCTCGGCCGTGGCCTGGCCGCGCAACCCGAGCTTGCCCTTGACCTCGCGGGCCTCGAAGCCCGGCGTGTCCGTCGGGACGAGGAACGCCGAGACGCCGCGCGGGCCGTCGTCGCTCGTGCGCGCGAACACCAGCGCCACCTTGGCCCAGGTGCCGTTGGTGATGAAGAGCTTCTGCCCGTTGAGCACGTAGGAGTCGCCGTCGCGGCGGGCGCGCGAGGTGAGGTTGCCGGCGTCGGAGCCGGTGTCGGGCTCCGTCAGCCCGAAGCACCCCAGCGCCGATCCGCTCGCGATCTGCGGCAGCCACTCCTGCTTCTGCTCCTCGGTGCCGAAGCCCAGCACCGACTTGCCGAAGAGCCCGTTGGACACCGACACGATGCCGCGCAGCGCGGAGTCGGCGCGGCCGAGCTCCTCCATCCCGAGCACGTAGGTCAGGTAGTCGCCGCCGAGCCCGCCGTACTCCTCGGGGATCGTGAGTCCGAAGAAGCCGATCTCGGCCATCTTCGGGATGATCGCGAGGTCGACCTGCTCGTCTCTGTCCCACTGGGTGCGGTGCGGCACGGCCTCGCGGTCGAGGAACTCGCGCGCCAGGTCGCGGAACGCCTGCTGCTCGTCGCTCAGCGAAAGATCCATCTCAGGCCTCCAGGTCCACGAGTACGGCGAGCGCGGCGCGGTGCGCCTCGGGCGAGCCGAGCAGCAGCGCGTCGGCCTTGGCCCGCTTGAGGTGCAGGTGGGCCGGGTGCTCCCAGGTCATGCCGATGCCGCCGTGCAGCTGCACGGCCTCCTCGGCGGCGTGCACCGCGGCCTCGCCGCAGAAGGAGCCGGCGACCGCGACCGCCACGGGCGCGTCGGTGTCACCGAGCGCGAGCGTGGCCGCGGCGTAGCGGGCCGCGGCATCAGCCTGCTCGACCTCGGCGTAGAGGTCCGCGAGCCGGTGCTTGAGGGCCTGGAAGCCGCCGACGACCCGGCCGAACTGCCGGCGCTCCTTGAGGTAGGCGATCGTCGTCTCCAACGCCCAGCGGGCGATGCCGACCTGCTCGCTGGCCAGCAGCCCGGCACCCATGAGGAGGCCCGCGTCGACGGCTGCCGTGGCGTCCTCGGCGAGCAGCGTGCGCTCGGCGCCGGTGAGGTCCACCTCGGCGAGCGGGCGGGTCATGTCGAGCGACGAGACCGGCGTGACGCGCGCGCCACGGACGGCGTAGAGCGCGTCGCCCTCGGGCACCAGCAGCACGTCCGCGGGCAGGCCGACCGTCGTGCGGGCAGCCGGGCCGTGGCGCAGCGCGGTCGGCCGCACCAGCAGGGCGGCCGTCTGCTCCCCGGCCGCCAGGGCCGGGAGGATCTCGGTGTCGCCGAGCGCGGTCAGCACGGTGGTCGCGACGACCGAGGAGGTCAGGAACGGCGAGGGCGCGGCGGCGCGGCCGCTCTCCTCCAGCACGGCGGCGGCCTCGCGGGCGGACGCGCCCGCGCCGCCCAGCGACTCCGGCACCAGCAGACCCGGCAGGCCGAGCTCGACGAACGCCGACCACAGCGGGCCGGTGACCTCGTCGCGGCCGTCGTAGAGGCCGTTGAGCGCCTCGGGCGTGCAGTGCTTGTCGAGGACCTTGCGCACCGACGCCCGCAGGTCGGTCTCGACGTCGTCGGCGAGGAGGGAGACGTCGGCGGGAGCAGTCGTCATCGGGGTAGGTCCTTCCACGGGACGTCCTTGTCGACGCGGGGCTCGCTGGGCAGCCCGAGGACCCGCTCCGACACCACGTTGCGCAGCACCTCCGAGGTGCCGCCCTCGATCGAGTTGCCCTTCGCGCGCAGGTAGCGGTAGCCCGCGTCCTTGCCGAAGAAGTCGACGTGCGTGGGTCGGCGCATCTCCCAGCTCTCGTAGCGCAGGCCGTCGTCGCCGAGCAGGTCGACCTCGAGCGCCGAGAGCTGCTGGTTGATCCGGGCGAAGGACAGCTTCATCGCCGACCCCTCGGGCCCGGGTACGCCGGCGGCCATCTTCTGCCGCAGCCGGGTCGCGGTGATGCGGGCGACCTCGGTGTCGATCCAACCGCGCAGCAGCCGTTCGTGCGTGCTCGGGGTGCGGAGGTCGGGGCGCTCGCGCCAGGTCCTCGCGACGCTCGTGACCATGCCGAACTCACGCGGGAAGGCGCCGCCGCCGATCGCGACCCGCTCGTTGGAGAGCGTCGCGTTGGCGACCTGCCAGCCCGCGCCGACGTCGCCGAGGCGATCGCCGTCGGGGATGCGGGCGTCGGTCAGGAAGACCTCGTTGAACTCGGCCTCGCCGGTGATCTGGCGCAGGGGCCGCACCTCGACGCCCGGGTCGTGCATGTCCAGCACGAAGTAGGACAGGCCGGCGTGCTTGGGCTGGTCGGGGTCGGTGCGGACCAGCAGGATCGCGCGGTCTGCGAGGTGTGCCGAGGACGTCCACACCTTCTGGCCGTTGACGATCCACGTGTCGCCGTCGAGCACCGCGCGGGTGGCGAGCCCGGCCAGGTCGGAGCCGGCGCCGGGCTCGGAGAAGAGCTGGCACCACACCTCCTCGCCGCACCACAGCGGGCGCAGGTAGCGCTGCTTCTGCTCGTCGGTGCCGAAGGCCAGGATCGTCGGCGCGGCCATGCCGAGCCCGATGCCGATCTTGCGGGGGTCGTTGTCGGGAGCGCCGGCCCGGTAGAGCGCCTTGTCCACGAGCGGCTGCATCCCGCGGGGCAGCCCGAGGCCGCCGAGGCCCTCGGGGAAGTGCACCCAGGCCAGCCCGGCGTCGAAGCGCGCGTGCAGGAAGTCCAGCCGGTCGGTCGCCTCGGGCGGGTGCTCCGCCAGGAGCGTCTCGACGCGCTGCCTCAGCTCGGTCTCGTCCACTACGCCTCCGTCGTGTGCCGGGCGATCTCCGCCTTGGCGAGCGAGTTCTTGTGCACCTCGTCGGGCCCGTCGGCGAACCGCAGCGTGCGGATGCCGGCGTACGCCGCGGCGAGCGGGAAGTCCTGCGAGAGGCCGCCGGCGCCGTGCACCTGGATGGCCTTGTCGAGGATCCACTGCACGGTCTGGGGCGTCGCGATCTTGATCGCCTGGATCTCGGTGTGCGCACCGCGGTTGCCGACGGTGTCCATCAGCCACGCGGTCTTGAGCACCAGCAGCCGGAGCTGCTCGATCCGCACCCGCGACTCGGCGATCCACTCGCGGACGACGCCCTGCTGGGCGATCGGCCGGCCGAACGCCACCCGCTGGGTCGCGCGCTGGCACATCAGGTCGATGGCCGCCTCGGCGACGCCGATCGAGCGCATGCAGTGGTGGATGCGGCCAGGACCGAGGCGGGCCTGGGCGATCGCGAACCCGTGGCCCTCCTCGCCGATCAGGTTGCTCGCCGGGACCCGCAGGTCGGTGAACCGCAGCTCCGCGTGGCCGCCGTGCTCGTGGTCGTCGTACCCGAAGACCTCCATGCCGCGCACCACCTCGAGGCCCGGGGTGTCGCGCGGGACCAGGATCATGCTCTGCTGGCGGTGCCGTGACGCCGACGGGTCGGTCTTGCCCATCACGATGAGGATCTCGGCGTTGGGGTTCATCGCGCCGGTGATCCACCACTTGCGGCCGTTGAGGACGTACTCGTCGCCGTCCCGCTCGATGCGGGTCGCGATGTTGGTGGCGTCGGAGGAGGCCACGTCGGGCTCGGTCATCGCGAACGCCGAGCGGATCTCACCGCGGAGGAGCGGCTGCAGCCAGCGCTCCTTCTGCTCGGGTGTGCCGAAGAGCGAGAGCACCTCCATGTTGCCGGTGTCGGGAGCCGCGCAGTTGAGCACCGCCGGTGCGAGGTGCCCGGAGCGGCCCGTGATCTCGGCGAGCGGCGCGTACTGGAGGTTGGTGAGGCCGGGGGAGTCGGCGTGCTCCTGGGGGAGGAAGAGGTTCCAGAGCCCGCGCTCGCGGGCCTCGGCCTGGAGCTCCTTGAGGACGGGCGCCTGGCTCCACGCCCACCGGTCGTCGAGCTCGCCGAGCTGCTGGTGGAACACCGGCTCGGCGGGCACGATCCGCTCGGCCATGAAGGCCTCGAGCTGCTCGATCAGCTCGAGCGTGCGCTCGTCGTGGGCGAAGTGCATGTCAGTCCTCTCCTAGGGCGTCCAGGCCCGCACTGATCAGGGGGTCGAAGCCGGCGCCGATCCGGTCGAAGCCCTCGCCGACCGTCGCACCCTGGAGGAACCGGTAGTGGATGCCCTCCAGGATCACCGCGAGCTTGAAGAACGCCAGCCCGAGGTGGAAGCCCATGTCGCCGAGGTCGCGGCCGCTCGTCGCGGCGTACCGGTCGAGGTGCGCCTGCGGTGACGGGTACCCGGGCGCCCGGCTCACGTCGGCGACGAGCGCACCTCCGGCGATCGCCGCGATCTGGTCGTAGACGAGCAGCAGGGCCAGGTCGGTGCGGACGTCGCCGAGGGTCGCCATCTCCCAGTCCACGACCG
Source organism: Nocardioides agri (assembly GCF_013778305.1). GTDB lineage: Bacteria > Actinomycetota > Actinomycetes > Propionibacteriales > Nocardioidaceae > Nocardioides > Nocardioides agri. The sequence goes on along the minus strand of NZ_JACEIC010000002.1, from coordinate 1,395,228 downwards.
CCTTGATGTGGTCGTCGGAGCCCGTGAGCAGGTTGTCGAGGCGGTAGTCGCCGTGCACGATCCCGGCCCACGCGTCGTCGTCGGCGGGCACCCGCTCGGTGAGACGGCGGTGCAGCTCGTCGGCGTTCGGCCGGTCGGTGGTCTTCGACCCCTCGAGCTGCTTGCCCCACCGGCGCACCTGGCGCTCGAGGAACCCCTGCGGCCGGCCGAACTCCGCCAGGCCGACGGCGGCGGGGTCGACCGCGTGGAGGGCCACGAGGACGTCGACCATCCGGTCGGCGATCGTGGCGGTCCGCTCGGGCCCGAGTGGCTCGAGCTGGCTGGCCGAGCGGTACGCAGTGCCCTCGATCCGCTCCATCACGTAGAACGGTGCGCCGATCACCTCGGTGTCGGCGCAGTGGGCGTAGGTGGCAGGCACGGGCACGTCGGTCCCGGCGAGCGCCGACATCACGGTGAACTCGCGGCCCATGTCGTGCGCGGTCGCCTGCACGTGGCCGAGCGGTGGCCGGCGCACGATCCACGCGGAGGTGCCGTCGCTCAGCTCGTAGGTGAGGTTGGACCTGCCGCCGGCGATCAGGCGGCCGCTGAGCTCGCCGGCGATCTCGCCGGGGCGCTGCCCGTCGTACCAGGTGCGGAAGGCGGCCAGGTCGAGGCCCGGGGTCTCGCTCATCCCAGCGCCCCTGCCTCGTCGACCTTCTGCTGCAGCCGGCGCATGCCGGCCAGCCACCGCTCGGTGTCGGTGGCGCGCGCGGCGTAGTAGCCCGCGACCTCGGCGTGGGGCAGCACCAGGAACCGGCCCTCCTCGATCGCGGCGAACGCGGCGTCGGCGACCTGCTCGGGCTCGAGCGCGGAGTCGCGGGAGAGCAGCGCCTGCAAGGGTCCCGCGTCCTCGAGCATCTGGGTCTTCACGCCCTGCGGGCAGATCGCGTGCACGTCGATCCCGCGCGCGCCGTACGTGACCGAGAGCCACTCGGCGAAGCCGACTGCGGCGTGCTTGGTGACCGAGTACGGCGCGCTGCCGATCATCGTCAGCAGGCCCGCGGCCGAGGCGGTGACGACGAACCGGCCGCCCCGGCCGTCCTCGAGCCAGCGGGGCACGAGGGCGCGGGCGGCGCGGACGTGGGCCATCACGTTGACGTTGACTACCCGGTCCCAGACGTCGTCAGGGGTCTGGAGGCTGTCGTGACCACCGGCACCATCGATGCCGGCGTTGGCGAAGAAGACGTCCACCCGGCCGAGAGCCTCGGTGGCCGCGTCGATCAGCACCTCCGGTGCGGTGACGTCGCCGGCGATCGCAGTGCCACCGATCTCGGCGGCGACGGCAGCGGCGTTGTCGGCGTTCAGGTCGTTGACGACCACGCGGGCGCCCTCCCGGGCCGCCCTGGTCGCCAGCGCGCGGCCGATCCCGCGGCCGGCGCCGGTGACGATGACGCCCTGGTCGTGGAGCGCTCCCATCAGTGGCCGCCGGCCAGCGTGACGCCGCCGTCGAGCGTGATCGTCTGGCCCGTCACCCAGGAAGCGTCGTCGGAGAGCAGGTAGGCGACCGCGCCGGCGACGTCCTCGACGACACCGAGCCGCTTGAGCGGGTAGCTGTCCGCGACCTCCTGCTCGCGTCCCTCGAAGAGGGGGCCGGCGAACTGGGTCTTCACGATCGCCGGAGCGACCGCGTTGACCCGGACCGTCGGGCCGAGCTCGACGGCGAGCGACTCGGTGAGGCTGATCAGCATCGCCTTGGACGCGCCGTACATCGCGATGCCGGGGGCGGGCTTCACGCCCGAGACCGACGAGATGTTGACGACGGCGCCGCCGTGCTCGCCCATCCACGCGCGGTGCGCCTCCTGCACCCAGGCCAGGGCGCCGAGCGCGTTGACCTCGACGATCTTGCGCGCGGCGCCGAGGTCGATGTCGACGAGCATCGAGAGGACCGGGTTGATGCCGGCGTTGTTGACGAGCAGGTCGAGGCTGCCGAACGCGTCGATCGTGCGGCGTACGGCGTCCGTGCGGTGCTCCGGGTCGTCGGCCTTGCCCGCGACGGCGATCGCGTGGTCGGGGCCGCCGAGGGTGGCGACCGCCTCCTCCAGCGCCTCCGGCTTCCGCGCGGTCAGGCAGACCTTGGCGCCCTCGTCGACGAGCCGCTGGGCGATGCCCAGCCCGATGCCACGGCTCGCGCCCGTCACGAGTGCCACCTTGCCGGCGAGTCCCTGCACGCTTCCTCCTGGTGCTTGTGGTCTGACTAAGCGCTTGCTTACCATGCGTCTCGTGAGTGCGTCCACCCCCGAGCCGGTCCTCGAGCCCGATGCCCGTACTCGGCTCGGCCAAGCGGCGCTCGAGGCGTTCGCGTCCCGCGGCTTCCACGGCACCACGACCCGCGACATCTCGACCGCCGCGGGGATGAGCCCGGCCGCGCTCTACGTGCACCACCGGTCCAAGGAGGAGCTGCTCTTCGAGCTCTCCCGGCTCGGGCACGAGCGCGTGCTCGAGGTGATCCGGGCCGCCGTGGCCCGCTCCGACGACCCCGCGCAGCAGCTCGGCGACCTCGTCGAGGACTTCGTCCGCGACCACGCCGTCGCCCACACCGGAGCGCGGGTGATCAACTACGAGCTCGCGGCACTGAGCGAGGAGCACCACGCCGAGATCCTCGCCGTCCGGCACGAGTTCGACGTCGTCGTGCGCGACGTGATCGATCGGGGCGTCGCCGCCGGCGCCTTCGCCACCCCTGACGCCCGGATGACCGCCCTCGCGATCCTCTCCCTCGGCATCGACGTCGCCCGCTGGTACCGCGACGGCGGCCGCTGGACCCCCGACGAGGTGGCCGCGCACTACCGCCTGCTCGCGCTGCGGATGGTGGGCGTCGCGGAGTAGCGGCGCTGGATGTCGTCGTCCTCTCGGCGCCGTGGCGCCTATCGGGAGGACGCCGACCTGCGGTCGGGCGCGCAGGTGCTTGAGCGGAGATTCTGATGCACCTGGTGGATCAAGATCTCCGTTCTACGTCCGCCGGTGGAAGGCGACCTTGCCGGTGGGCTGCATCTGGGTCTCGTAGGCGGTGTCGTGGATGCGGGAGTGGTGCCACGGGCACAGGCTGATGCCTTGATCGACGGTGGTGGTCCCGCCGTCGGCCCACCGGGTCTCGTGGTGGGTGTGGAGGCCGAGCTTGCGGTCGCAGCCCTCGGCGCGGCAGCCCTGGTCACGGACCGTGATGGCGATGCGCTGGTACGTCGGGTGGAAGCGCCGCTCCCGGCCCACGTCGATCGGCATCGAGTCACCGCCCAGGACGACCGGGATGACGCCGGCCTCGCACAGCAGTCGCCGCGCCTGGCCGGGGGAGATGCGGTCGCCGGTGTCGAGGAGACCGGCCTGCTCGACCCGTCCCATCAGGGAGTCTTCGGTGATGGTGACGACCAGGGTGGCGGTGAGGCCGCCCAGCTTGGGCAGCTGCGTGACCGGGTAGCGCTCGATCAGCGTGCAGAGCGCCCGGCCCATCGCGTCGGGCCGCGGAGCTGCTCCGCGCCGGACACGGCGCGTTGGTGCTTGGGGGCGGTGATCGCGGCCAGCATCTTGCGCAGCGCGGCGCCGTGGAACGTGGGGATCTGGCCACGCAGGTGGGTGGTGCCGTGGCCGTCGTCGCGCAGGGTGAGCCGGCACGCCTGCATCGCCGCCGCCTCCTCACGTTCCAGCAGGGCGGCTTCGTGGGCGTCGGCGGCGTCGGGGTGGATGACCTCGTGGAGCCGCTTGCCCAGGATGCGCAGGGTCTTGGCGTCGTGGTGGGCGGCTTCGGCCAGCAGGTGCTGCTCGGCGCGAGGCTGCACGTCGGCGGGGAGCCGGTCGACGGCCTGGACGATGACGCGGGCCTGGTCGGCACAGACCCGGCCGGCAGCTAGCGCGTCCCTAGTGAGCGGGTGCTGCTCGAGGTCGTGCCCGAGCCGCACCGTCCGGTGGGTCTCGGCGCGGGTCTGCTTGGTCTGGTGGGCCAACCAGTTCGCCGCCGACGATGCGGCGACGTCCTGTCCCACGTGGAGGTCGTCGGCGTGCGCCTCGCCCTCGCCCGCGCCAAGCCGACAAGGGTCGCGGCGGTCTCGGCCGCGTCCATCGACCACACCGACGCCCCGACCACGGCGTCGAGCTCCTGGTGGACACGGGCGGTCGCCACCGACACTCGGTGGTGAGGGGTGGCGATCGCTGTCATAGACAAATCCAAACACTGACCACCGACAGTCAGGGCCCCAGGACCCAGTGTTTGCCCGGTATGTGGACAATCCACAGGAACAATTTGTGAGGGCGAGGGAGGCGGCCGGAAGCCCGGGAGGCGACCGCAACCCGCCGCCCCACCTGGCCCGCTTTGCTGCCTTGCGGCGGCGACCCCAGACAACCCGCAGGCCGCTCTCAGAGGAGCGGTGGTTTCGAGACAGGCGCTGGCGCGCCTTCCTCCACCACCGCTGCCGCGGCGGGATGGGAGGATCCCCTCATGACGTACGACGCGGCCGAGAACCGCTACGACACCGCCGCCACCGGCATGCAGTACCGCTTCACGGGTCGCAGCGGATTGCAGCTGCCGGTGATCTCGCTGGGCCTGTGGCAGAACTTCGGGACCGACCGGTCGGAGGAGACCCAGCGGGCGATCCTGCGGCGGGCGTTCGACCGCGGCGTGACGCACTTCGACCTGGCCAACAACTACGGGCCGCCGTACGGCCGGGCCGAGGAGAACTTCGGGCGCTACCTGCGCGACGACTTCGCGTCCTACCGGGACGAGCTGATCATCTCGACCAAGGCGGGCTACGACATGTGGCCGGGGCCCTACGGGCAGGGCGGCGGCTCGCGGAAGTACGTCCTCGCCTCGCTCGACCAGTCGCTGGGACGGATGGGCCTCGACTACGTCGACATCTTCTACAGCCACCGCTTCGACCCCGACACCCCGGTCGAGGAGACGATGATGGCGCTGGACCACGCGGTTCGGCAGGGCAAGGCGCTGTACGCCGGCATCTCGTCCTACTCCGCCGCGAAGACCAACGAGGCGGCGGCGATCGCCCGCGACCTGGGCACCCCGCTGCTCATCCACCAGCCGTCCTACTCCATGCTCAACCGCTGGATCGAGGAGGACCTCCTCGACGAGCTCGAGCAGCAGGGCATGGGCTGCATCGTGTTCAGCCCGCTCGCTCAGGGGCTGCTCACCGATCGCTACCTCGACGGCGTGCCCGGCGACTCGCGCGCGGCGCGGTCGGGGTCGAGCATCGGCGAGGACCACCTGGAGGAGTCGAAGCTCCGGCACGTGCGCGCGCTCAACGAGATCGCGCAGGCGCGCGGCCAGAAGCTCGCCCAGCTCGCGCTGCAGTGGGCGCTGCGCGACCCGCGGGTCACCTCCGCGGTGATCGGCGCGAGCTCGGTCGAGCAGCTCGACACCAACCTCGACTCCCTCACGTTCCCGCGGCTTTCCGACGCAGAGCTGCGTGCGATCGACGAAGATGCAGTCGAGGCCGGGATCAACCTCTGGGCCAAGCAGACCGAGGAGTAGGCATGAGCACCATCGCGCACGAGCACGGCGCGCTGCGCGAGAACGTCGTCGCCGCTCTGCGCGACGACATCGTCAGCGGCCGGCTCGCGCCGGGAGAGCCGCTGCGCACCGAGGTCGTCATGCAGCGGTTCGGCGTCTCCAACTCACCGCTGCGAGAGGCGTTCGCCCAGCTCGCGTCCGAGGGCCTGGTCGTGGTGCAGCGCAACCGCGGCGCCACGGTGGCGCCGCTGAGCCGCCGCGACGCCGCCGACGTCTTCCGGGTCAGCGGCCTGCTCATGGAGTACGTGCTCCGCTGGGCGCTGCCGCGCCTGGTGCCGGGCGACGTCGCGACGCTGCGCCGGGTGTCGCTCGACTTCGACCTCGCCTACCGCAGCGGCGACCTCGTGACCGCCTTCGCCGAGGCGGACAGGTATGGCGAGGTGCTGCTCGACCGCTGCGGCAGTGTGGAGCTGTCCCGTGCCTTCCAGGCGCTGCTGCCCCGACTCCAGCGACTGGTGCGGCTCCTCGACCCGATCGAGTACCTCGCGCTCCAGGTCTCGTTGCACTCCGCAGTCCTCGCCTCGGCCGAGGACGCCGACGTGGAGAGCGCCGTCGCGGCCGTCACCTCCATCTGGCGCCAGGTCGAGCGGGCCGTCGAGGCACTCAGCGACGACACCATCGGGTCCTGAGTCGGGGCCGGCCGTGACCACCGTCGCCCGGCACCCGTCGGTCGCGGCCCTGCGCCGACGCCAGCGCGCCGGAGCGTTCAACCGCCGCGTGGGCTGGGTCCTGCTGCCGGTGATGGTCGCCGCCACGGCAGTGCACTACCTGCCCGGTGATCGGTCGCTGCTGGCCGGTGTCCTGGTCGCGCTGGTGATCGGGCTCAACACCACGCATCTGGCGCTGTCGATCTACGTCTTCGGGTTCGTTCGCCCGCGACGGACCCTGAAGGTCTTCCACATCTACTTCGGCTACGCGCTCGGGGTGCTGATCTGGGTCTCCCAGACCAACCTCCACAACGAGCCGATGCACACCTACCTCACGATCCTGATGTTCGTGGGGATCGCCGTGCACCTGGTGCTCGGCACCCGCTACGCGGCCCGTCGCCGGGCCGCGCAGCAGGTGGGCCAGCGCTACCTCAGCGGCGGATGAGAACCCGGGCGGCGTCGATGGCCTTGGTGTCGTTCAGCGTCGGGGACACCGTGGAGCCGGCGTAGGTCACCACGACCTTGCCCGCCTTCCGTACGACGAAGGTGACGCGGCCGCGCCGCACACCGGCGGAGCCGACGGGCCTGAGCTTCACCGTGCCGACCTTGACCGTCCTGCCCTTGGTCGTGGGGTCGAAGACCACCGAGACGGTGCGGGCGGCGCCACCCGGAGCTGTCTTCAGCCGGACCTGAAAGGTCACCTTCGTCCCGGCCTTGGCCGAGCGCTTGGCAGGCGTGACAGCCAGGGTGCTCTTGATGGTCTTCGGCGTCACGGTGGGCGTGGCCGTCGGCGCCGGGGGCTTCGGGGCGTAGGTGATCGGATCGCGGCTCCAGACCGCCAGCGTGTTGGTGTCGAACGAGCTGAAGATCAGCTCGCTCGTGCCGTTGCCGTTCAGGTCGACGACAGCGGCGCCGCCGGCCTGGCCGAAGTACTCGCCGGGGTTGGTGAGCTGGTGCAGGGCGGTGCCGGCACCACCCCTGTTCTCCACCCACCAGAGTCGACGGTCGCCGTCGCCGGACACTGCCAGGTCGACGTCTTGGTCGCCGTCCAGGTCGCCGTACCCGAACACGCCGGGCGCGCCCTGGCCGGGGCCGTAGCGCGAGGTGATCGCGTTGCTCCACTCGAGGTACTTGGCGCGGTTGTTGTAGTCGGCCGGGCAGGGTTCGGGCGCGGTCGCCGGGTCCGAGAGCGTGGTGCGGGTCCACGGCGCCGTGAGGTCGGCACCGGGGGTGAACTCGATGACCTGCTCCGGCCACGCGAAGGCGGGCAGCAGGATCTTGAACGTGCACCGGTTGACGTGGTTGGTGCCGATCCAGCTGACCTTGCCCGGCTCGCGGAAGCCGGGCACCGGCCGGATCTGGAAGCCCATGCCGACGTCCGCGGTCTTCGCGATCGTGTGGGGGGTGAAGTCGGCGCTGCTGAGCGCCCCGGTCGAGTGCTTGTTCTCGAGCCAGAGGTACGCCGCCGAGGTCGTCACGTCGTTGATCGTGCGGAAGTACTGCGAGGTCACGATGTCGAGGTCGCCGTCCCCGTCGACGTCGTGGATCACCGGCTGGCTGCCGCCGAGGCCGGCGGCGAGAGTCACGGGAGCGGCGAACGTGCCGGAGCCTGTCCCCTTGAAGAACTGCGTCGTGACCTCGTCGTCCGTGAGCTCGCCAGCGGCTTTGGCCTCCTCGCTCACGCTGATCAGGTCCTTGACGCCGTCGCCGTCCAGGTCGGCGAGCTGCACGCCGTGGTAGGAGCCCGCTTGCCCCTGGACGACGACGTGCTTCGCAAAGGGGGTCCCGGTGCCGCGGTTCTCCCACCACGTGATCGCGCCGGTCGTGCTGAGCATGGCGGGCGTGCCGGGCGCCGGATCGGTGCCGAAGAAGTAGCCCGACGGCACGATGATGTCGCCGTCGCCGTCGCCGTCCACGTCCTCGATCGAGGTCGCGTTCGGGAAGACGATGCCGGCGTCGGCACCGAAGACCGGCATCGTGGTCCAGCTGCCCAGGTGCCCGGTGGGGCGGTAGACCTGGAGCGTCCCGCCACCGACGGGGCGACCGTTCGCGTCGAGGAGGCCGTACCCGCTGGTCACGATGTCCTGCTCGTCGTCGAACACCTCGCCTACCGTGGTGAAGCTGGCGCCGACGATCCCGGTGTCGATGTCCACCCGCTGGAATGCGGGTGCATCGGCGTCGACCGCGCCCTGGCCGAGGGCGACGAGGGGAACGGTCGCCGCGCAGGCAGTCGCGAGCACGGCGACGGCCGCGCTGCGCCGGCTCGTGAGGGGACGGCGGCGTGCGGAGTCGGTCACGGGTGAGCCCTTCGTTCGGGGGACGAGTGAGGACACCGTGCCACTGTTTCGCACAATCGAACAGGATTTTGCGAAACTTGCGGGCCTGGTCAGGCAGGCGGCACCGCGGCGCGGTCCCGGCCGTTCTCCCAGAGCTGGCAGCCGAGGAGCACGACGCCGGCTAGGGCCGCACCAGCGAGCACGTCGACCACGTAGTGCTCGGCGTAGTAGACGAGCGTCGTGCACATCGCGAGCGGGTAGAGCGCCAGGGCCCACCGCCACCGCGTGTGCAGCCGCTGGATGCCGTAGCCCGCGATCAGGAACGTGATCCCGGCGTGCAGCGAGGGCATCGCGGCGACCGGGTTGCCCACGCCGTGCAGGATCAGGTCCACCCGGGCCAGGCCCAGGTCGGACCAGCCGCGGGCGGTGATCCGGGTGACGTCCGCGCCCAGCCAGCCCTCCTCCGAGGCCATCCACGGCGGCGCCATCGGGTAGAGGATGTAGATGACGAGCGCGCCGAAGCTGATCGTGAGGTAGCGCCGCATCCACCGGATCCACTCGACGCGGTTGCGCACCCACAGCACCGCGGCGATCGTCAGGCCGGCGAGGAAGTGGGTCGCGTAGACGGTGGTGAAGAACAGGTCGTACCACCGCGGCTCGGAGGTCTTCAGGCACGGGTCCCCGCACCAGGCCTCCTGCAGCCGCTCGGTCGGCGTGACACCGCCGCCGAGCCACTCGTCGACGTGGATGGGCATGTAGACGTGCACGGGCAGCCCGAGCTCGTCGGTCAGGCCGCGGCTGTAGAAGTAGATGACCAGCCCGAGGACCGGCAGCGACCAGTCCTTGAGGAAGCTGAGGTGGTAGCGGGGCGTCGCCTCGATGTTCCAGGCGACGGTCCCCAGCCACAGCCACAGGAACACCTGGATGGTGTCGTTGGGGATGCCGAGGGTCAGCGACCAGGCCACCAGTGCGACGGTGTACGCCGCCATCGCGACGGCGCGTGCCGGGCGCCGGGTCTGGGGGTAGGGGGCCGGTCGGTGGGTGCTCGCGACGCGCGCACCCTCGATCTCCTCCGCTCCCCGCGTCATGCGGGGATTCTAGGGTCAGCGACCGACAGCGCTCGACGCCACGACCCCGGGGAACGCCGCCCGCAGCCCCGACAGGGCGGCAGGAGTCCGGTCGAACCCGAAGACGTAGCGCAGCTGGGCGACCGTCGCCTGGCGGACGGCCGGCCACGAGGTCGTGGGCGACAGCGCAGGCGGCTCGCAGCCGTCGGTGGCGAGTCCACGCAGCGGTGCGGGCACCTCGAACCCGAGCATGTCGGCCACCTCCAGCAGCCCGCCCTGGCCGGCGCCGACCTCGCACAGGTCGCTGAACGCGTGGTGCCCGGCCTTGGCCAGCACGACCAGGCGCTTGGGCCCGTGGAGGGCGGCGTACGCCGTCTTGAGCTTGGCGAGCGAGACGATCCCGTCGGCGTTGCCGGCGAGGATCAGGCCCGGGACGCGAGGCAGCCTGTCGGTCGAGGCGCCGGCCATCGCGATGTACGTCGAGACCCGCCGGTCGACCGCCGCGAGCTCGACGACCGCGGCGCCGCCGGCGGAGTGGCCCAGCGCACCGACGCGGGTGGTGTCCACGTGGTCGTGGAAGCGGCTCCGGCGGCTGGCCGACTCCTTGGTCATCAAGGTGATGGTGGCGCGCAGGTCGCCGACGTCGGTGGTCGACCCGTCGGCGCCGCCCAGCACCGCGGTCAGGTCGCGGCTGGCGTGGTCGGGGGCGGCGACCACGAAGCCCCAGGTGGCCAGCCACGAGGTCAGGAACGTCGACTGGTCGCGGAACCCGGCGTAGCCGTGGCTGAAGACGACCAGCGGGAACCGGCCGGGCGCGACGGGCACGCCGCGGACGCCGCCCGTCGGGTAGCTGACCGAGGCGCCGGCGGGCAGCAGCGCTTGGACGGCCTGCGGGAGCCAGTCGACCAGGTCGTACTCGGCCGCCGGCTTGCCGGCCACCTCGGCGGGCCGCGCGGGGTACCAGACCTCGACGGGAGCCTTGTTGCCCGGGAGCGCCAGGGTGGTCTCGCCGACCCGGAACGGCCCCCGCTTGGTGAAGCTCTTCGGGCCGAGGTGCTTGACGGCCGGCACGTGGTCGCCGCCGGGCGCCGCCGGGCGCGGCCCGGCCGCCGACGCGACGGGTGCGACGGTCGCGACGAGCGCGAGGGAGAGGCCGGCGAGCGCGGCACGGCGAAGGGTGGTCATCGGTGCGCCTCCTGGGTCGGGTCAGCCGCACGCTAGCCCCTGCCGATCCGGCCCGCCCGCTAATCGACGTGACCGGGCGGAGCCGATCACGGAGAATCCTCCGACGTGGGACACGTGGACGTGGCAGGGGTGCGGTACGAGCTGCCGGACGGGCGGGTGCTGCTCGACGACGTCTCGTTCCGGGTCGGCGAGGGCGCGAAGGTGGCGCTGGTCGGCGCCAACGGCGCGGGCAAGACGACGCTGCTGCGGATCATCACCGGCGACCTGGCGCCGCACGCCGGCGTGGTGACCCGGTCCGGTGGCCTCGGCGTCATGCGCCAGATGGTCGGCGCCGGGCTCGGCGACGAGCCGACGGTGGCCGACCTGCTGCGCAGCGTCGCCCCGGCCCGGGTCCGCGCGGCGGCCGAGGCGGTCGACGCCAGCGAGCTCGCGCTGATGGACACCGACGACGAGAAGACCCAGATGCGCTACGCCGAGGCGCTCTCGGAGTACGCCGACGCCGGCGGCTACGACCTCGAGGTCACCTGGGACGTCTGCACGATGGCCGGCCTCGGGGTGCCCTTCGACCGCGCCCGGCACCGCGAGCTGCGCACCCTCTCGGGCGGCGAGCAGAAGCGGCTGGTGCTGGAGTACCTGCTCCGCGGCCCCGACGAGGTGCTGCTGCTCGACGAGCCCGACAACTACCTCGACGTGCCGGGCAAGATCTGGCTCGAGGAGCGGATCCGGGAGTCCGACAAGACGGTGCTGATGATCAGCCACGACCGCGAGCTGCTCAACAACACCGCCACCCGGGTCGTGACCGTCGAGCTCGGCAGCGCCGGCAACCTCGTGTGGACGCACCCGGGCGGCTTCGCGTCCTACCACGAGGCGCGGCGGGAGCGGTTCGCGCGCTTCGAGGAGCTGCGCAAGCGCTGGGACGAGGAGCACGCCAAGCTGCGCACGCAGATGCTGATGTACAAGCAGAAGGCGGCGTACAACTCCGACATGGCCAGCCGCTACCAGGCCGCGCAGACCCGGCTCCGCAAGTTCGAGGAGGCCGGCCCTCCGACCGAGCAGCCGCGCGAGCAGCAGGTGACGATGCGGCTCCAGGGCGGCCGCACGGGCAAGCGCGCGGTCGTCTGCGAGCAGCTGGAGCTGACCGGCCTGATGCGGCCCTTCGACCTCGAGGTCTGGTACGGCGAGCGGGTCGCCGTCCTCGGGTCCAACGGCTCGGGCAAGTCGCACTTCCTCCGGCTGCTCGCGATCGGCGGCACCCGTCCCGACAAGGAGCACGAGCCGGTCGGGGACGTCGAGATCGCGCCCGTGCAGCACCGCGGCACGGCCCGGCTCGGTGCCCGGGTGCGACCCGGCTGGTTCGTGCAGACCCACGAGCACCCTGAGCTGATCGGCCGCACGCTGCTGGAGATCCTGCACCGCGGCGACGAGCGCCGCGACGGCATGGGCCGCGAGCAGGCGAGCCGGGTGCTGGACCGCTACGAGCTCAGCGCCCAGGCCGAGCAGCGGTTCGAGTCCTTGAGCGGTGGCCAGCAGGCGCGGTTCCAGATCCTGCTGCTCGAGCTCTCGGGCGCGACGCTGCTGCTGCTCGACGAGCCCACCGACAACCTCGACGTGCAGTCGGCGGAGGCGCTGGAGGACGGCCTCGCGGCGTTCGAGGGCACCGTGCTCGCGGTGACGCACGACCGGTGGTTCGCGCGTGGGTTCGACCGGTTCCTCGTCTACGGCGCCGACGGCAGCGTCTACGAGTCCGACGAGCCGGTGTGGGACGAGACCCGCGTCGCGCGGACCCGATGAGCGATCTCGAGATCGTCGAGCTGGACCCCTTCGACGCGGCCGCCTTCGACGCCTGGCACCGGGTCTACGCGGAGGCCGAGCTCGCCTGCGGGCCCGGCGTCGCGGCGCCCTGGCAGCTTGAGGAGCTCCGTGTCCTCCTCCAGACCCCGAGCGACCGCTACGCCAAGGCGGGCTGGTCGGGCCTCGTCGACGGCCGGGTGGTCACGGTCGGCTTCCTGCGGGTCCCGCTCCGTGACAATCCCGACCGCGCTGAGGTCGCGGTGCACACGCTTCCGGCGGCGCGCCGGCGCGGGTACGGCGCCGCCATGCTCGCGCGCCTCGAGCAGGTCGCCCGCGAGCGCGGGCGCGCGATCCTGGTCGGCGAGATCGCCTGGCCGTACGCCGCCGGCCCGGACGGCACAGGCGAGCCAGGGCCCGGCTTCGCGGCCGCGCACGGCTACGGGCTCGCCCTGGGCGACGTGAAGCGGCGGCTGCGTCTCCCCGTGGCCGCGGAGGTGCTGGACGCGCTGGCCGCGGAGGCGGCAGCCGCGAGCGAGGGCTTCACCCTGCGCTCGTTCGTGGGGGCGGTGCCGGAGGAGATCCTCGCGGGCTGGACGCACCTCGTCTCGTCGTTGGTGACGGAGGCGCCGACCGGTGACCTCGAGGTCGAGCCGGAGGCGGCCGACCCGGCGCTGGTGCGGGAGACCGAGGCGTTGATCGAGAAGCAGGGGCGCACCAAGTACAACACCGTCGCCCTCGATCCGGCGGGCGAGGTCGTCGCCTACACGGACCTCGCGACCACCATCCACGAACCCGGCCGCGCCTACCAGTGGGGGACGTTGGTCCGCGCCGACGCCCGCGGGCACCGGCTGGGCATCGCGGTCAAGGTCGCGAACCTGCGGCTGCTGCAGGACGCGCGGCCGGACGTCACGACGCTGGTGACCTACAACGCCGAGGTCAACGCCCGGATGGTCGAGGTCAACGAGCGGCTCGGCTTCACCCCCGTCGCACGGCTCGGGGAGTTCCAGAAGCGGGCATGAGGAAAGGGCCTCGCCGGCCGACGGAGACGGGGTGCCGGCCGGCGAGACCCAGCCCGCCCGGAGTCGCGGTCTCCAGGCGGGGGTCGTTGCTCAGGACTGCGAGGTCTCGGCGTCCGAGTCCAGCTTCAGCTGAGCGGTATTGGTCTTGCCCTGGTGGACGAAGGTCACGGTGACCTCGTCGCCGGGGCGGTAGGAGCGGATCGTCGCGACCAGGGAGTCGGCGCCGGTGATCAGGTGGTCGTCGACCTTCGTGATCACGTCGCCGGCCGCGATGCCCGCCTCGGCGGCGGTGGAGCCGTCCGCGACCTCGCCCACCTTGGCGCCCTGCGCGGCCTCGGCGGCGTCCTGGCTGGCGACGTCGCCGACGGTGATGCCGAGCCGGGCGTGGGTCGGGGTCTCGCCGTCGCGCATCTGGTCGGCGATCGGCATGACCTCGTCGATCGGGATCGCGAACCCGAGCCCGATCGAGCCGCCCTGCTCCGTGGAGCTGCTGGCGGTGCGGATCGAGGAGTTGATGCCGACGACGTTGCCGGCCATGTCGACGAGCGCACCGCCGCTGTTGCCGGGGTTGATCGCGGCGTCGGTCTGGATGGCGGGGTAGGTCGTGCTGTTGCCCTGGCCGTCCGACCCGACCTCGACCGGGCGGTTCAGCGCGCTGACGATGCCGCTGGTCACCGTGGAGTCGAGCCCGAACGGGGAGCCGATGGCGACGACGCCCTCGCCGACCTTGAGGTCGGCCGACTTGCCGATGGTCGCGGGGGTGAGGTCCGAGACGCCCTCGGCCTTGATCACCGCGGTGTCGGTCAGCGGGTCGGTGCCCAGCACCTTCGCCGGTGCGGTCGAGCCGTCGTTGAAGAAGACGGTCAGGGTGCCGCTGTCGCCGGCCACCTCGACGACGTGGTTGTTGGTCAGGATCTCCCCGTCGGCGCTCAGGATGATGCCCGAGCCCGAACCGGCTCCGTCGGGGCCGGTGACGGCGATCTTGACGACGGACGGCAGCACCTTCGCGGCGACCTGCTCGACCGAGCCGTCGGCACCGGGGGAGTCCGGGGTGTCGACGACCTGCGAGGTGCGGGCCGGGGAGGCCGACGGCGAGGAGCCGTCGTCCTCGAGCGTGTTCCACGCGGCCGCGCCGCCGACGCCTGCTCCGGCGCCCACGACCAGCGCGGTCGCCACGACGGCGACGGCGAGGCCGGCGCGTCGGGGGTGCGTGTGCTGCGGTACGGGAGCCGCGGCGTACGTCGGGGCCTGCGGCGGTCCGTCAGGACGGGGGCCCAGCGGGAGCGGGTGGTGCACGGGGTCGTTGCCCCGCGAGTTCGTCGGCTGGTCGGTCATGCCCCCACTGTTGCCAGCCCGCCTGTGACGTTCCTGAGACGTCGCTGGCAGCCCGCAAAAAACTGCTCGGCGCTCACCGGCCGCCGGTCTCGCGAGCCTCCACGGCGAGCGTCAGCTTCTTCAGCAGCGCGGCGAGGCTGGCCCGCTCGGCCGGGTCGAGCACCTGCACCACGTCCTCCTCGGCAGCGCCGCGCAGGTCCATCGCCCGTCGCCAGACGGCCATCCCGCTGCGGGTGGCCTCCACGTGCACCCGGCGCCGGTCGTCGGCGGACGCCCGGCGCTGGATCCAGCCGGCCTTCTCGAGCGCATCCAGGCGGCCGGTCATGCCGGCGTTGCTGATGCCGAGGTCCGCGGCGAGCGCCGAGGGGCTCGCCAGCCCGGGCGTGTCCCGGATCATCAGGTGGTGGAGGGTGTCGTACTCGAAGTCCTGGAGACCCACGGTCGCCAGCGCCTCGTGCGTGGTGTCGCCGAAGTGCCGCTTGAGCCGGCCGATGCGGACGACGATCGCCTCGACCTCGTCGTCGAAGTCGACGTCGAGCCAGTGGTCGCGCCAGCGGGCGACGTGCCGGTCGGCCCAGTCCTCGGGTTCGTCGGCCATGCGCAGATGCTAACCGGCCGTTTGGTGGCGAATAGTTCGCTGGCGAATTACTATTCCTGGGTGCCCCTGCCCGCCTCGCTGCGCCACCGCGACTTCCGGCTGCTCGTCACCGGGACGGCGACCAGCGCGCTCGGCAACGCGATCACCCCGGTGGCGCTGGCGTTCGCCGTGCTCGACCTCGGCGGCTCGGCGACCGAGCTCGGCCTGGTCGTCGCGGCCTTCGCGCTCGCCGAGGTCGTGACCACCCTCTTCGGCGGCGTGCTCGGCGACCGGCTGCCCCGCAAGCTGATGATGGAGGGGTCCGCCGCGGCGAGCGCGGTGACCCAGCTCGTGATGGCGGTGACGCTCATCGGTGGCTGGGCCACGATCCCGCTGCTCGGCGTGGTCGGCGCCCTCAACGGGTGCGTCGCGGCGCTCAGCCAGCCCTCCTCGCGCGCGATGACCCGGCTGACCGTCCCGCCGGACCACCTCGGCTCGGCGGTCTCGGTCCGGGCGCTGCTGCAGACCTCGGCCGCCACCGTCGGCTTCGTGGCCGGCGGGCTCCTCGTGGCCACGGTCGGCTCCGGATGGGCGATCGGCGTCGACGCCGCGACGTACGCCGTCGCCGCGCTGTGCTACTCGCGGCTGCGCGTCGAGCAGGCCACGCCCGAGGGCGAGCGGGGTTCGATCGTCGCGGACCTGCGCGAGGGCGCTCGGGAGGTGCTCGCCCACCAGTGGCTGTGGCTGCTGATCGGGCAGGCGCTCGTCTACCACCTCTTCTACGGCGGGGCGAGCGGCGTGCTCGGCCCGATCGTGATCGGCGACGAGTTCGGCCGCTCGGCCTGGGGCCTCGCGATGGGCACCCTGATGGCCGGCTTCGTGGTCGGCGGCCTCGTGTGCCTGCGCTGGCGCCCGCGCCGCAGCCTCTACGTCGGCACCGTGCTGCTCAGCCTGACCGCGCTGTTCCCGCTGGCGATGGCGCTCTCCGACCACCTCTGGGTGGTGATGCTCGGCGCGTTCCTGCACGGGTTCGGCCTCCAGGTCTTCGACGTCTTCTGGGACCTCGCGATCCAGCAGAACGTCGACCCCGACAAGCTCGCCCGCGTCTACTCGTTCGACATGGTCGGGTCGTTCGTCGCCAGGCCGCTCGGTCTGGCGCTGACCGGGCCGATCGCCCTGGCCGTCGGGATGCAGCGGTGGCTGGTGGTCGTCGGCGTCGTCATGGGCGCGTCGGCACTGCTGGCGCTGCGCTCCGCCGAGGTGCGCGGGCTGACCGTGCGGCCCGCGGTGCCGTCCGACTCCGCGCAGTTGCCGCATTTACCCTCCGAGCCGCCCGCTCCCGTGTCACGCTGACTGACGCGATCGACCGGGGGGGTGGATCGCTCACTGGGGGTGAGCGTCGTGGGACGCAGCATGCTGAGGTGGCGTGGGATCCGCGTGCCGGGACTCGTCATCGCGGTCGTGGCGGCGAGCGCGCTGGCCGTGGCCGCACCGCTGAGCGGGCCGGCGGACGCGGCGACGGGCGCCGGCAAGGTCGTGCTGGAGCTCCGCTAGACCGGGAGGCCGCGCTCGCGCAGCGCCACCCGCAGCGCGGCGGCGTCGGTGAAGAGCACGCCGTCCATGCCGAGCGCGACGGCGGCGTCGACGTTGTCCTGCCGGTCGTCGACGAAGAGCAGGCGCCCGACCGGGTGGCCGCTGCGCTCGGCGGCGATCAGGTAGGCGCGCGGGTCCGGCTTGGCGACCTTGACCTCGCCCGAGACCACGACGTCGTCGAGCATCCGCAGCACCTCGAACCGCTCGGCGGCGTACGGGTAGTAGAGCTCGTCCGACCAGTTGGTCAGGCCGACCATCGGGATCCCGGCCGCGTGCAGGTCGCGCACGACCTCGGCCGTCCCGGGCACCTCGCTGAGCGAGGCGGGGAAGTGGGCCAGGTAGGCGTCGGCGTGCGCGGCCCAGTGCGGGTGCGTACGCCGTAGCTCTGCGACGCCGTCGGCCCACGGCCGGCCGCTGTCCTGGAGGTGGTTCCACGCCATGAAGTCGAAGTCCTCGGCCTCGAGGAAGCGCTGCGCCTCAACGGCACCGACCCCCGTCGCGATGGCGAGGGCCGGTTGCCAGTCGATGAGGACGTTGCCGAGGTCGAAGACGACCGCGGCAGGGGTCCGGCCCAAGATCAGGCCCAGCGCTCCGACGCGGGCACGAAGTCGAGCGTCCGGTCGCCGGTGTAGATCTGCTTCGGGCGGGCGATCTTCTGCTCCTTGTCCTGGACCAGCTCGGACCACTGGGCCAGCCAGCCCGGGGTGCGGCCGATCGCGAACAGGACGGTGAACATCTCCGGCGGGAACTGGAACGCCTCGTAGATCAGGCCGGAGTAGAAGTCCACGTTGGGGTAGAGCTTGCGCTTGACGAAGTACTCGTCCTCGAGCGCGATCTTCTCCAGCTCCTGGGCGATCTCGAGCAGCGGGTTGACCCCGGTCACCTCGAAGACGTCGTCGCAGGCCTTCTTGATGATCTTGGCGCGCGGGTCGTAGTTCTTGTAGACCCGGTGGCCGAAGCCCATCAGGCGCTCGTTGCCGTCCTTGACGCCCTGGATGAACGCCGGGATGTTCTCCTTGCTGCCGATGCGCTTGAGCATCCGCAGCACCGCCTCGTTGGCACCACCGTGCAGCGGGCCGTAGAGCGCGCCGATGCCGGCGGCGACCGCGGAGTAGGGGTCGACCTGCGAGGAGCCGACCGAGCGGACCGCGTTGGTCGAGCAGTTCTGCTCGTGGTCGGCGTGCAGGATGAAGAGCACGTCGAGGGCCTTGACCAGGCGCTCGTCGGCCTCGAACTTCGACTCGCTCATCTTGAAGAGCATCGAGAGGAAGTTGGCCGTGTAGCCCAGGTCGTTGTCCGGGTAGACGTACGGCTTGCCCTGCGCGTGCCGGAAGGACCAGGCGCCCAGCGTCGGCATCTTCGCGATCATCCGGACCATCTGGATGTGCCGGTTCTCCGCGTCGGTGATGTTGCGCGCGTCGGGGTAGAACGTCGACAGCGCGCCGACGGAGGCCATCAGCATGCCCATCGGGTGCGCGTCGTAGCGGAAGCCCTGCATGAAGGACTTCACGTTCTCGTGCACGAACGTGTGGTAGGTGATCTCGTGGACCCAGGCCTCGTACTCGGCCTTGGTCGGCAGCGCGCCGTGGATGAGCAGGTAGGCCACCTCGAGGAAGTTGGACTTCTCGGCCAGCTGCTCGATCGGGTAGCCGCGGTACTCGAGGATGCCCTTCTCCCCGTCGATGTAGGTGACGGAGCTGCGGCACGAGGCGGTGTTCACGAACCCGGGGTCGTAGACCGCGAGGCCGGGGGCGTCGTCCCCGGACTTGATCTGGCCCAGGTCGGCGGCCTTGACGGTGCCGTCGGTGATCGGGACCTCGTACTCCTGTCCGGTGCGGTTGTCACGGACGGTGAGAGAATCAGTCACCCGCTCAACTTAGTCGAGCGGCGTGGCGCCACACCAACCAGGTGTCCGCGGACGACACTGTGATGTTGTCGTCACCCGGTCGCCGGGACCGAGCCGTCCGGCGGCAATTCGACACGGTCCGCGCCGCCCCCGTAGTCTTGTCAGTCGCGCCTTCTGCCGCGCCCGCACGCCTCACGGAGTGCAGGGTGCAGACCCGGACGATCTGGAGCCGGGCAGTGTTCGTCAGGCGGCGTCGCAGCACCACCCGCAGGACGACCGGGTCATGCGGGACCTACGAACGAAGGAAGTTCCTCCGTGCGCACGTACAGCCCGAAGTCCGGCGACATCACGCGCGAGTGGCTCGTCATCGACGCCACCGACATCGTCCTCGGCCGCCTCGCCACCCAGACCGCCAACCTCCTGCGCGGCAAGCACAAGGCGATCTTCGCTCCCAACGCCGACACCGGTGACTTCGTCATCATCGTCAACGCGGAGAAGGTCGCCCTCTCCGGCACCAAGAAGACCACCAAGATGGCCTACCGCCACTCCGGCTACCCGGGCGGCCTCTCGGCCACCCCGATCGGCGAGGTCCTCGAGAAGGACGCCCGCAAGGCCATCGAGAAGGCCGTCTGGGGCATGCTCCCGAAGAACAAGCTCGGCCGTCAGATGCTGAAGAAGCTGAAGGTCTACTCCGGGCCGAACCACCCGCACCAGGCCCAGAAGGCCACTCCGTTCGAGATCAAGCAGATCTCCCAGTAATCGTCTGTCTGTCGAGAAAGTCTGAGTGAGGAACATCGTGGCTGACACCAGCACCGAGGTCGAGGAGACCTACGAGGTCGACGAGCAGGGCATCGCCTACAGCTCGGAGAGCGCCCCGTCCGCCGACGCCCCCCAGCGTCCGGCGACCATCGCCCCCGCCGCGGCCACCGGCCGCCGCAAGGAGGCCGTGGCCCGCGTCCGGATCGTCCCGGGCACCGGCGAGTGGACCATCAACGGTCGCACGCTCGACTCCTACTTCCCGAACAAGCTGCACCAGCAGGTCGTGAACGAGCCGTTCGCGAACCTCCAGCTGGAGGGCCGCTTCGACGTGATCGCCCGCATCCACGGCGGTGGCATCACCGGTCAGGCCGGCGCCCTGCGCCTCGGCGTGGCCCGCTGCCTCAACGCGATCGACGTCGAGGCCAACCGCCCGACGCTCAAGAAGGCCGGCCTGCTCACCCGTGACGCCCGCGTCATCGAGCGCAAGAAGGCTGGTCTCAAGAAGGCCCGCAAGGCGCCGCAGTACTCCAAGCGCTGATCTGCCGATCGAGCAGATGCCGCGCATCTTCGGCACGGACGGGGTCCGGGGCCTGGCGAACGGTCAGCTGACCGCAGAGCTGGCCCTGGACCTCTCCGCCGCTGCCGCCCGTGTCCTGGCCGACCGGGGCGAGTTCGAGGGCCATCGCCCGCTCGCCGTGGTCGGTCGGGACACGCGCATCTCCGGACAGTTCCTCGAGCACGCCGTGGTCGCGGGTCTCGCCGCGGCCGGGGTCGACGTGCTCCGGCTGCGCGTGCTGCCGACCCCGGCGGTCGCCTACATGACCGAGGCGCTGGGCGCCGACCTCGGCGTCGTCATCAGCGCCTCGCACAACCCGATGCCCGACAACGGCATCAAGTTCCTCGCCCGCGGCGGGCTCAAGCTCGACGACGCCGTCGAGCGGGAGATCGAGCAGCACCTCGACGAGCCGTGGGACCGCCCGCTCGGTGGCGCGGTCGGCCGCGTCACGCCCTACGCGACACCCGTCGAGGAGTACGTCGACCACCTGGTCAGCACGCTCACCCAGCCGCTGAGCGGCCTCAAGGTCGTGCTCGACTGCGCCCACGGCGCGGCGTACGCGGCCGGCCCGTTGGCGCTGCGCGCCGCCGGCGCCGAGGTGATCGCGATCAACGCCGACCCCGACGGGCTCAACATCAACGACGGTGTCGGCTCGACCCACCTCGGTCCACTGCGTGCCGCGGTCGTCGAGCACGGTGCCGACGCCGGCTTCGCGCTCGACGGCGACGCCGACCGCTGCCTCGCGGTCGACCACGAGGGCAACGACGTCGACGGCGACCAGATCATGGCGATCCTCGCCATCGGCATGGCCGAGGCCGGCCACCTGCCGAAGAACACCGTCGTCGCGACCGTGATGAGCAACCTCGGCTTCGTCCAGGCGATGAAGAGAGCCGGCATCGGGGTGCGCCAGACCAAGGTCGGCGACCGCTACGTCCTCGAGGCGATGCGGGTCTCCGGCTACGGCCTCGGCGGTGAGCAGTCCGGCCACGTGATCATGAGCGAGCACGCCACGACCGGCGACGGCACCCTGACCGCGCTGCACGTGCTGGCGCGGATGGCGGCGACCGGGCAGAGCCTCCAGTCGCTCGCGTCGGTCATGACCCGGCTGCCGCAGGTGCTGCTCAACGTCCCCGACGTCGACAAGGCCCGGGCGGACGAGGACCCGATCGTGGCCGCCGCGGTCGCGGAGGAGGAGGCGGCCCTCGGAGACGGCGGCCGCGTGCTCCTGCGCCCCTCGGGCACCGAGGCGCTGGTCCGGGTGATGGTCGAGGCCGCCACCGAGGACGAGGCGCGGGCGGTCGCCGAGCGACTCGCCGACGTCGTCAAGCGCCAGCTCGCCCTGTAGCCGCCGGCCGCTAGGG
Organism: Nocardioides agri; assembly: GCF_013778305.1. Lineage (GTDB taxonomy): Bacteria > Actinomycetota > Actinomycetes > Propionibacteriales > Nocardioidaceae > Nocardioides > Nocardioides agri. The sequence continues at coordinate 1,373,671 of NZ_JACEIC010000002.1, read as the reverse complement.
TCGTCGCGTGAGCGGCCCCACCCTCGCCGTCGAGGACCTCGGCAAGAGCTTCGGTGCCGTGCGCGCGGTCGACGGGCTGAGCTTCGCCGTGCGTCCCGGCGCCGTCACCGGCTTCCTCGGACCCAACGGCGCCGGCAAGACCACGACGCTGCGGATGCTGCTCGGGCTCACGACACCCTCGCAGGGCCGCGCCCTCGTCGGGGGCCGGCCCTACGCCGAGCACCCGGTGCCGGCGAGCGTGGTCGGGGCGGCCCTGGAGGCGTCCAGCTTCCACCCCGGACGCTCCGGCCTCGCGCACCTCGAGGTGTACGCCGGCCAGGCCGGCGTCGGGCGCGCCCGGTGCCGCGAGCTGATCGACTTCGTCGGACTCGGCCCTGCCGCCGAGCGCCGCGTCGGGGGCTACTCGACGGGCATGCGGCAGCGGCTCGCCCTCGCGACCGCGCTGCTCGCCGACCCGCCGGCGGTCGTGCTCGACGAGCCCGCCAACGGCCTGGACCCCGAGGGGATCCGCTGGATGCGGGGGCTACTGCGCGGGTTCGCGGCCGAGGGCCGGACCGTGCTGGTCTCCAGCCACCTGCTCGCCGAGGTGCAGCACACCGTCGACGACGTCGTGATCATCGCCCGCGGACGGCTCGTGCACGCCTCGTCGCTGGCCGAGCTCAGCGAGCTCGCCGAGCCGGAGACCTATGTCGAGTCGCCCGACCCGGCCGCGCTCGCGGCGCTCGTCGGCGGCCGCGGCTGGCCGCACCGTCCGGACGGCGCGGGCCTGGTGGTCACCGGGGTCCTCGCCGCGGACGTCGGCGCGGCGGCGTACGCCGCGGGGATCGAGCTGCACCAGCTCGCGAGCAGGGGCGTCGGTCTCGAGGACCTCTTCCTGCGGCTGACGGAGGAGGCGTCGTGAGGACCGCGCTGGTCGCGGAGTACCGCAAGCTGGTCTCCACGCGGATGTGGTGGATCCTGCTGCTCTCGGCCGCGGCCTACCTCGCCTTCATCGCCGGCGTGATGGCCCTGTCCTTCGTGACCGCCGGCGAGGAGGCCGCGCCGGCGCTGACCGGGCCGGAGCTCGCCGCCGCCGTCTACGGCCTGATCAACGCGATCGGCTACGTCTTCCCGCTGGTCATCGGCAGCCTGACGATGACCACGGAGTTCCGCCACCAGACGATCACCCAGTCGCTCCTGGTGGAGCCGCGCCGCGGCGTCTTCCTCGGCGCCAAGCTCCTCGCGACCGTGCCGCTCGGCCTGCTCTACGGTCTGGTGGGCACCGTCGCCGTGGTCGCGGTCGGCGCACCGATCCTGGCGATCGGCGGCGACGGCGCCTTCCTCACCGACGGCGACGTCGTCGCGGTGATCCTGCTCGGCGTGGTGGTGACCGCGCTGTGGGCGGTGATCGGGGCGGCGTTCGGCAGCGTGCTGACCAACCAGGTGGCCGCGATCGTGGTGATCCTGGCGTTCACCCAGTTCGTCGAGCCGATCGCGCGTCTCGCGCTCGGCGCCTTCGACTCGCTCGACGGGGTCGCGAAGTACCTGCCCGGCGCCGCGGCCGACGGTCTGATGGGCGCGAGCTTCTTCGGCGCCCTCGGCGGCGAGTCCGCCGACCTGCTCTCCCGCCCCGCCGCGCTGGTCGTGCTGCTCGCCTACGCGGGACTGCTCGCCGCGCTCGGCCGCTGGACGACGCTGCGCCGCGACATCGGCTGAGCGCTGCTCAGAGCTTGCGCAGCCGCACGTAGCGGACCGAGTGGTCCTTGTCCTTGCGCAGCACCAGCGTGGCGCGGGACCTCGTCGGCAGGATGTTCTGCGACAGGTTCGGGCCGTTGATCGCATCCCAGATGCGCTGCGACTCGGCCACGGCCTCCTCGCGGGAGAGGGCGCCGTACTTGGAGAAGTAGGAGTCGGGGTCCTGGAACGCGGTCTCGCGCAGGCGCAGGAACCGCTCGGTGTACCAGTCCCGGATGTGCCCGGTGCCGGCGTCGACGTAGACGGAGAAGTCGAAGAAGTCGCTCAGCGTCAGGCCGGTGCGGCCGTCGTCGCGGACCCGGGCCGGCTGGAGGACGTTGAGACCCTCGACGATCACGATGTCGGGCCGCTTGACCACGACCTTCTCGCCCGGCACGACGTCGTAGGTGAGGTGGGAGTAGACCGGCGCCTCGACCTCGTCGCGCCCGGACTTGATGTCGACGACGAAGCGCAGCAGGGCGCGGCGGTCGTAGGACTCCGGGAAGCCCTTGCGCTGCAGCAGGCCGCGGCGCTCCAGCTCGGCGTTGGGGTAGAGGAAGCCGTCGGTGGTCACCAGCGCGACGTTGGGGTGCTCCGGCCAGTGCGCCAGCATCTGCTGGAGGACGCGGGCGGTGGTCGACTTCCCGACCGCCACCGAGCCGGCCAGGCCGATGACGAACGGCGTGCGGTGGGGCTGCGCCTGGTGCAGGAACTCCTCCTGGCGGCGGTGCAGCGAGCCCGCGGACTCGACGTACAGGCTCAGCAGCCGGGAGAGCGGCAGGTAGATCTGCTGCACCTCCTCGAGGTCGAGCTGGTCCCCGAGGCCGCGCAGCCGGCGGATCTCCTCCGCGGTGAGCGGGTTCTCCACCTCGTGGGCCAGCGCCGCCCACGCGGAGCGGTCCAGCTCGATGTAGGGGGATGACTCGCGTGCGCTCTCGTCGGTGGGGCCACCGGGCCCGCCCTGGGAAGGCATGCCGGTGATTGTTGCAGCCGACCGCCGAAGCGGGTCCGCGGGTCTCCCGCAGATAGACTTCCGGCCCATGTGCGGAATCGTCGGGTACGTCGGGGACAAGCAGGCCGAAGCGGTCGTCATCGAGGGCCTGCGGCGCCTGGAGTACCGCGGCTACGACTCCGCCGGGATCGCGCTCGTGGACGGGGGAACGGTCGCGACCGAGAAGCGCGCGGGCAAGCTCGCGAACCTCGAGAAGGCGATCGCCGACCGCCCGCTCCCGTCCTCGACGATCGGCATCGGGCACACCCGCTGGGCCACCCACGGCGCCCCCAACGACGTCAACGCCCACCCGCACACCGGCGGGCAGGGGCGGGTCGCGCTCGTGCACAACGGGATCATCGAGAACTTCGCCGAGCTGCGCACCGAGCTCCAGGCGGCCGGCGCCACGATGCAGTCGGAGACCGACACCGAGATCGCGGCGCAGCTGCTCGAGATCGACGTGCTCGCCGGCCACGACCTCACCGACGCCATGCTGCGGCTGGTGGCCCGCCTCGAGGGCGCGTTCACGCTCGTCGCCGTCGACGCCGACGACCCGGACCGCGTGGTCGCCGCCCGGCGCAACTCGCCGCTGGTGGTCGGCATCGGCGAGGGCGAGAACTTCCTCGGCTCCGACGTCGCCGCGTTCATCGAGCACACCCGCGAGGCGATGGAGCTCGGCCAGGACCAGGTCGTCACGATCACCCGGGCCGGGGTCTCGGTCGTCGACTTCGACGGCACGCCGGTCGACTGCCGCCGCTACCACGTCGACTGGGACCTCTCGGCCGCCGAGAAGGACGGCCACGACTGGTTCATGCGCAAGGAGATCTTCGAGCAGCCCCGCGCGGTCGCGGACTCGCTGCTCGGCCGTCGTACGCCGGAGGGCCACCTGCACCTCGACGAGATGCGGCTCTCCGACCAGGAGCTCCGCGACGTCGACAAGGTCATCATCATCGCGTGCGGCACGTCGTTCTACGCCGGCATGGTCGCCAAGTACGCGATCGAGCACTGGACCCGCGTGCCGGTCGAGGTGGAGCTGGCCTCGGAGTTCCGCTACCGCGACCCGATCCTCGACTACTCGACGCTCGTGGTCGCCATCAGCCAGTCCGGCGAGACCGCCGACACGCTGCAGGCGATCCGGCACGCCCGCACCCAGCGGTCCAAGGTGCTGGCCATCTGCAACACCAACGGCTCGACGATCCCACGCGAGTCCGACGCCGTCATCTACACCCACGCCGGCCCCGAGATCGGCGTCGCCTCCACCAAGGGCTTCCTGACCCAGCTGGTCGCCTGCTACCTGCTCGCGCTCTACCTCGCGCAGGTCAAGGGCACGCGCTACGGCGACGAGATCGACGAGGTGATGCACCAGCTCGAGGCGATGCCCGACCACATCCAGCGGGTGCTCGACGACGCTGCGTCGATCTACGACATGGCCGAGGCCCACGTGGACACGCGCTCGGTGCTCTTCCTCGGGCGGCACGCCGGCTACCCGGTCGCCCTCGAGGGCGCTCTGAAGCTCAAGGAGCTCGCCTACATCCACGCCGAGGGGTTCGCCGCGGGCGAGCTCAAGCACGGCCCGATCGCGCTGGTCGAGTCCGGGCTGCCGGTCCTGTGCGTCGTCCCCCCGGCCGGTCGCGACCAGCTGCGCGACAAGATGGTGAGCGGCATCCAGGAGGTGCGCGCCCGCGGGGCGCGCACGATCTGCCTGGTCGAGGACGGCGACGACCACATCACGCCGTACGCCGACGAGATCGTGCGGCTGCCGCGGGTGCCGGTGCTGTTGCAGCCCCTGGTGGCGGTGGTGCCCCTGCAGCTGTTCGCCTGCCAGCTCGCGACGCTGATGGGCCACGACGTCGACCAGCCGCGCAACCTGGCCAAGTCCGTCACCGTCGAGTGAGCCACCGGTGATCGTCGGGGTGGGCATCGACGTCGTCGACGTCGAGCGGTTCGGGGAGTCGCTGACCAGGACCCCCGGCCTGTCGTCGCGGCTCTTCACCCCTGCCGAGGCCTCCCGCCCGCTGGCCTCCCTGGCGGCGCGGTTCGCGGCCAAGGAGGCGCTCGCCAAGGCCCTCGGCGCCCCCGCCGGCCTGCACTGGCAGGACGCCGAGATCGTCTCCGAGTCGTCGGGCCGACCCCTGCTGGAGATACGCGGCTCCGTCCTCGCGCGCGCCGAGGAGCTCGGCGTCACCTCCGTGCACGTCTCCCTCTCCCACGACGCCGGCATCGCGTCCGCCGTGGTGGTGCTGGAGGGGTGACCGACGAGGTCGTGTGCCTGAGGACGCGCTATGCCGCGTCCTGAGGCACACGACCTGGTACGCCGAGAGCGATGAGGTCGCGCGCCAGGGCGGCCGCCTCGAACCGCACCTCGTAGGCCGTGCAGCGCACCACCGTGCGGGTCGAGGTCGTGAGGCGTCGGGTGCGGCGGTGGTCGTCCATCGCCTGCAGGATGTCGAGGTGGAAGGCACCATCGACCTCGAGCACGAGCACTCGGCCGTCAGGAAGCCGCCACTCGCTGTCGGTCCACCGTCGCATGCCGGTGTTGTCGGTCCGCGCGCGCTGGGCGTCTGGCATCGGCATCCCGAACGTGCGACACATCCGCCGGACGTCGAGCTCCGCGCCGGAGTGCGCCCCGCCCGCGATGTCGCCGAGCGTGCGTCGGAACGGGTTGGCCCAGCGGAGCGGACGGAGCTGGTCGACCCAGATGGTTAGACGTTCCGGAGTGGTCAGTCGCTGCTGTACGACGGCCGCGAGCACGGCGTGTGCCGGCCTCGGCTTCATCTGGTAGCCGGCTGCCAGGAGGGTGGCCGGCTCGAGCCGGCACAGCGGGAGCCCCGGCCGCGGGTCGCGGAGGAGCTCGAAGGGCCTGCGGCTGCGGAAGGAGCGCACGCCCTCGATCCGCTCGAAGCTCAACTCGTCGTCGACGTAGACCGTGACGGCAGGTCGCTCCCACCCGGAGAGCCCGTGGCGACCTGCGGCGCTCAGCCCGCCGAGCATGCTGCGCGGCCCGGCATGCAGCACCGCCATCCACTCGCGCTGAGCCCTGGTGAGCTCCCCGGTCACGACGCTGACGACCCGGGGCGTGCGCTCCACCCACCGGCCCGCAGCGACTTGGTCGCGCACGCGGTCGGCGTCCACCCCGTGGTGCAGGAGCTGCCGACGCGCGACCATGCCGGCCTGGTCGGCGATCAGCCGGGAAAGGACGTCGTTCATGCCTCGACGGTCCCTCCCATCCTTCCTTGGCGCCGGTCTCCATCCACAGGGATGGGTTGTGTGCCCGACGACGCGCCATCGCGCGTGCTCAGGCACACGACCCCGCTAGCGTGGGCGGCATGAGGCGCGCGCACACGGTCGAGCAGGTGCGGGCGGCCGAGGCGGAGCTGTTGGCGCGGCTGCCGGAGGGCACGCTCATGCAGCGGGCCGCGGCCGGGCTGGCCTACGCCGTGATCGACCTGCTCGGCTCGGCGTACGGGCGCCGGGTGCTGCTCCTGGTGGGGTCGGGGGACAACGGCGGCGACGCGCTGTACGCCGGCGCGCTGCTCGCCCGGCGGGGCGCGCAGGTCGAGGCGTGGCTGCTGTCCGACCGCGCCCACGAGGGTGGGGTCGCCGCGCTCCGTGCTGCGGGCGGGCGCTCGATCGCGGGGGAGCCGAGGCGTCCTGACGTCGTCGTCGACGGGATCGTCGGGATCGGCGGCCGACCGGGGCTGAAGGACGCGGCGGCGCAGGCGCTCCGGACGGTCGCGGGCGTGCCGGTCGTCGCGGTGGACACCCCGAGCGGGGTCGACGTCGACACCGGCGAGCTCGACGGGCCGCACGTGAGCGCGGACGTGACCGTCACGTTCGGCACCCTCAAGGTCGCGCACCTCGTCGACCCGGCCAGCCACCACGCCGGGGTGGTGCACCTCGTCGACATCGGGCTGGACCTCCCGGAGCCGGCCGTCGAGGCGCTCCGGCCCGAGGACGTCGCCGCACTGCTGCCGCGACCGGCGCCGGACGCGCACAAGTACACCCGCGGCGTCGTCGGCATCCGCGCCGGCAGCGATCAGTACCCGGGGGCCGCGCTGCTCAGCGTCGCCGGCGCCAACAGCGGACTGGTCGGGATGGTCCGGTACGTCGGCGCCGCGGCCGACCGGGTCCGCGAGGTGCACCCCGAGGTGGTGGGCGCGGGACGGGTGCAGGCGTGGCTGGTCGGCTCCGGCGGGGGAGAGCACGCCGGCGAGGAGCTGCGGGCCGCGCTCGAGGACGGCGTCCCGGTCGTCGTCGATGCCGACGCGCTCGCCCACGTCACCGGCCCGCTGCCGGCGCCGGCCGTGCTGACGCCGCACGCGGGCGAGCTGGCGGCGATGACGGGCGCGACGCGCGCCGAGATCGAGGCGGCGCCGCTCCGCCACGCGCAGCAGGCGGCCGCGACGTACGGCTGCACCGTGCTGCTGAAGGGACGCCACACCCTGGTCGCCACCGCGGGCCGCCCGGTCCGCGCGACCACCACCGGCACCGCGTGGCTGGCCACCGCCGGCGCGGGCGACGTGCTCGGCGGCCTGGTCGCCGCGCTGCTCGCGGCCGGCCTCGACCCCCACGACGCCGCCTCGGTCGGATCGTGGCTGCACGGCGCCGCCGCGACGCTCGCCGGCGGCGGTGGGCCGATCGTCGCGAGTGACGTCGCGCACGCGATCCCGGACGCCGTGCGGGGTCTGCCGACCCGGTGATGGGAGAATCGGAGGCATGAGCCCCGAGATCGTCGTCGATCTCGCGTCGATCCGGCACAACGTCCGCACGCTGCGCGAGCTGACCGGCGTCGCGTCGATGACCGTCGTCAAGGCGGACGGCTACGGCCACGGGATGGTCGAGGTCGCCCGCGCCGCCCGCGAGGCGGGCTCGGAGTGGATCGGCGTCGCCACCGTGGACGAGGCGCTCCGGCTGCGGGCGAGCGGCGACCGGGGCCGGCTCCTGTGCTGGCTGACGGTGCCCGGGGACGACTGGGCCGCCGCGATCGACGCCGACATCGACGTCACCGCCTACACGGTCGCCGAGCTCGACGCCATCGCCGCGACCGGTCGCCCGGCGCGCGTGCAGCTCAAGGTCGACACCGGCCTCTCCCGCGGCGGCGCGACGCTCGAGAGCTGGCCCGAGGTCGTCGCCCGCGCCCGGCGCGGCGAGGCCGACGGCAGCTGGCGGATCACCGGCATCTGGTCCCACTTCGCCGCCAGCGACGAGCCCGGCCACCCCGCCAACGACGCGCAGGAGCACGCGTTCCGGCACGCGCTCGAGCTCGCCGAGGGCCTCGAGCCCGAGGTGCGCCACCTCGCCAACTCCGCCGCCGGCATCCTGCGGCCGAGCAGCCGGTTCGACCTGGTCCGGTTCGGCATCGCGTCGTACGGCCTGGACCCGGCACCCGGCGAGACCCCCGACCTCGGCCTGGTCCCGGCGATGACCGTCCGCGCCCCGCTCGTCTCCGCCAAGCGGATCGCCGCCGGCGCCGGCGTCTCCTACGGACACACCTGGGTGGCCGACACCCCGACCACGGTCGGCCTGGTGCCGCTCGGGTACGGCGACGGGGTGCCTCGGCACGCCAGCAACGCAGCGCACGTGCTGGTCGAGGGCAAGCAGCGGGTGATGCGCGGCCGGGTCTGCATGGACCAGTTCGTCGTCGACCTCGACGGCGAGCTCCCCGAGCCCGGCACCGAGGTCGTGCTGTTCGGGCCCGGCACCCACGGCGAGCCGACCGCCCAGGACTGGGCCGAGGCCGCCGGCACCATCTCCTACGAGATCGTGACCCGCATCGGCGGGCGCCCGACCAGGAGGTACGTCGACCAGTGAGCGTCCGTGGACGGGTGATCGGCGCGGTCACCGTCGGCGTCGTCGGTCTGGCCGCCGCCGGCGCGGGCGTCGGCGTGACCCGGCAGCGTCGCAGGATCCAGCGTCGGGGCGGGGACGAGGCCCCGGCCTTCGGCTCGCTGCGGTCCGAGCCGACCACGGTCGTCGCGGACGACGGGACGCCGCTGCACGTCGAGGTCGACGAGCCCGAGTCGCCCCAGTCGGAGGTGACGGTCGTCTTCTCCCACGGCTACGCGCTCGAGATGGACTGCTGGCACTTCCAGCGCGAGCACCTCCGTGGCCGGACGCGTGCGGTCTTCTACGACCAGCGCTCGCACGGCCGGTCGGGCCGCTCGCCGATGGGGAACGCGACCATCGACCAGCTCGGCCGCGACCTGCTGTCGGTGCTGGACGCCGTCGCGCCGACCGGTCCGGTCGTGCTCGTCGGGCACTCGATGGGCGGCATGACGATCGCCGCGCTCGCCGAGCTGCACCCCGAGCTCTTCGGCGACCGGGTCGTCGGGGTCGCCCTGATCTCGACCACCGCCGGTGGTCTCGACCCGAGCCGGATCCTCTTCCCAATGGTGCCGTCGTGGGGGAGCTCCGGCGCCGTCCACCGCGGGGTCTCGATGCTCGCCCGCAGCCACCGCGCGGTCGACGGGATCCGCCGGCTCGGCAAGGACGTCGCGCTGGTGGCGACCGCCGAGCTCGCCTTCGGCGACGACGTGCCCGGCAGCTATGTCGCCTTCGTCGACCGGATGCTCTCGGAGACGCCGTTCGAGGTGGTCGCCGAGTTCTTCCCGGGCTTCTCTGCTCTCGACAAGTTCGACGCCGTCGGCGTGCTGGCGAAGGTGCCGACCGTCGTCATCTGCGGCACCGACGACAAGCTCACCTCGATCGGGCACAGCCGCAAGCTCACCTCGCGCATCGCCGGCGCCAGGCTGGTCGAGGCCGAGGGCGCCGGCCACATGGTGATCCTCGAACGCAGCGACGACGTCAACGCCGAGCTGGACCGGCTGCTGGAGGAGGCGGAGTGAGCGTCGTCGTGGAGCGGGTCGGGCCCGAGCGCGCCGCGGAGGTGCTGGCGATCGTCCGGGCGGCGTTCGAGGCACGCCCGCCGCTCGACCCGCCGGCGGCCGCGCTCACCGAGACCGAGGACACGATCGGCATGCGGCTGGCCTCCGGCGGCGGCCTGCTCGCCAGTGTGGACGGCCGGGCGGTCGGGACCCTGGTCCTCGACCGGGTCGGCGCCACGACGTACCTGCGCCGCTTCGGGGTGCTGCCCGACGCCCAGGGCCACGGCGTCGCCGCCGCGCTCATCGAGGCGGCGGTCGAGGCGGCCGACGGCTCCCACGACCTCACCGTGGTCGCCCGCGAGGAGCTCCCGGCCACCGTGCGGTTCTGGGAGCGCCAGGGCTTCCGCGAGATCGGCCGCGCGTCGCCGAACGTCGAGCTGCGCCGGCCGCTGCGCACCCACGTCGTCCAGGTCCCGGACGCCGACGCGATGCGCGCGCTGGGTCGCACGCTCGCCGGCCAGCTGGCACCCGGCGACCTGCTGGTCCTGAGCGGCGAGCTCGGCGCGGGCAAGACGACCTTCACCCAGGGGCTGGGCGCCGGGCTGGGGGTCCGCGGCGACATCACCTCGCCGACGTTCGTGATCGCCCGGGTGCACCCGTCGCTGGTCGACGGGCCCGCCCTGGTGCACGTCGACGCCTACCGCCTCGGTGGCCTCGACGAGCTCGACGACCTCGACCTCGACGCGTCGCTCGACGAGGCGGTCACTGTGGTCGAGTGGGGCGAGGGCCTCGCCGAGGGGCTCTCGGAGTCACGTCTCGAGGTGGCGATCGTGCGCGGCGACGCACCGCACGACGGGCTGGACCCGCGCCGGGTGGAGCTCACCCCGGTCGGGCCCCGCTGGCACGCGCTGTCCTTCCGGGAGCTCCGTCAGAGCCCGGTGATGCCCTCTTCGCCGTAGCGCTCGGCCTGCTCGTCGAAGCTCTCGTGCTCGAGCAGGTGCAGGATCGGTACGCCGAGCCGCCGCCGCGCCTTCGACGTCCAGTCGAGGTGGAAGAACTCGGCCACGACGTGCGGCCGGGTGAGGATGATCGCCTCGCGGCCGTCGACCTCGGTCACCTTCGCGGCGAGCGCGTCGATCGGCGGGTCGGCGACGACCTGGCCGATCGCGACCGCGCCGCTGGCGCGCAGGTGCTCGAGGGTCTGCTCGAGCTCGGCGTGCGAGCGGTCCTGGCAGTCCTTGCGGACCGCGTCGAGCTGCACCTCGCTCATCGGCATCGACGGCGAGGCCATCATGTCGCCGGCCGTGAGCGACCCCATCGCCGACTCGATCCGGGCCGCGGCGTCCTCCAGCGGGAGCAGCACGTGATAGGTCACCGGCCCGTCCAGCCCCTCGTGCAGCGAGTGCACCTGGGTCGCGTCCTGCTGCGTCAGCGCCTGCTCGACGAGCAGCACGACGGCATAGTCCTCAGCACCGGTCTCGGACATCACAGACCTCCCTTGTCCACGTTCAGGATCTTAGTCAGGTCGTAGCTCACCGGCTCCTCGAGCTGCTCGTAGCCGCACGACTCCGGGTCGCGGTCGGTGCGCCAGCGGCGGAACTGCGCGGTGTGCCGGAAGCGGCGTCCCTCCATGTGGTCGTAGGCGACCTCGACCACCCGCTCGGGCCGCAGCGGCGTGAACGACAGGTCCTTGCCCTGGCTCCACCGGCTCTGGGTCCCGGGCACCCGGTCGGGGTTGGCGGTCAGGAACTCCTGCCAGCGCCCCCACGGGTGGTCGGCGATGTCGACGACGAGCGGCTGCAGCTCCTCCCACAGCTCGGCGCGGCGCTTCTCGGTGAAGCTTGCGCTGACGCCGATGTGCTGGAGCTCGCCGTCCGCGTAGAGCCCCAGCAGCATGCTGCCGAGCAGCGGTCGCTCGGGCGTGCTCGTCTTGTGCTCGCGGAAGCCGGCGAGCACCACGTCGGCGGTGCGTTCGTGCTTGATCTTGAGCATCGCGCGCGCGTTCGGTCGATAGGGCTCACCCAGCGGCTTGGCGACCACGCCGTCGAGCCCGGCGCCCTCGAACTGGTGGAACCACTCCTCGGCCTCGGCCGGGTCGGTCGTGGTCCGGGTCAGGAAGCACGGGCCGGTCAGTCCCGCCAGCGCCTGCTCGAGCGCCGCGCGCCGCTCCGCGAACGGCCGCTCGGCGTACGACTCGTCGCCCAGCGCCAGCAGGTCGAAGGCGACGTACGACGCCGGGGTCTTCTCGCTGAGCATCTCGATGCGCGAGGCGGCCGGGTGGATGCGCTCCTGCAGCACCTCGAACTCGAGCCTGGGCGCCCCTGACGTGCTGAGTGCCACGAAGATCTCCCCGTCGAGCACGCAGCGCTCGGGCAGCTGCTCGCGCATCGCGGCCACGACCTCGGGGAAGTAGCGGGTCAGCGGCTTGGTGTTGCGGCTGGCGAGCTCGACCTCGTCGCCGTCCTTGAAGACCAGGCACCGGAAGCCGTCCCACTTGGGCTCGAAGCTCAGCCCGCCGTGCTTCGCGGGGTCGGGGATGCCCTTCACCGACTTCGCGAGCATCGGCTGGACCGGCGGCGACACGGGGAGATCCACGCCGTGAGACTAAGCGGTGCGCTAAAGTGCAGTAAAACAGTTGGAAAACGAGAAAAGAGTGTTGCATGGGTCCGGTGGTGGGGTACGTGCCCGGCGTCTTCGACCTGTTCCACATCGGTCACCTCAACGCGCTGCGCCAGGCGCGTGGGCTGTGCGACGTGCTGGTCGCCGGCGTCGTGTCCGACGACGTGTGCGAGGAGGTCAAGGGCGTGCGGCCCTACGTGCCGCTGGAGGAGCGGATCGCGATCGTCGACGCGATCGGCATCGTCGACGCGACCTACGCCGAGCTGACGACCGACAAGCTGGACGCCTGGCACGAGGTCGGCTTCCACGTGGTGTTCAAGGGCGACGACTGGCGTGGCACCGCGAAGGGCGAGGCCCTCGAGCGCCGGATCGCCACCGTGGGGGCCGAGGTCCGCTACTTCCCCTACACCGTGCACACCTCGAGCAGCCAGTTGCGCCGGGTGATCGCCGCGTCATGACCACCCTCTCTGCCGATCCCGCGGTCGTCGTCTCCGACGCGGGCCTGCTGCTCCGCCGCGCGCCGACCGAGCCGCTCGTGGTCAGCTTCGACGGTCGCTACGTCTTCGCCTTCACCGCCGCCCGTGACGGCCACGCCGTGCGCGGTGGCGTCCGGGTCGAGTGGCCGGCGGTGCTGCGCCGGTTCCTCGTCGGCGCCGTGCGCGTACGCGTCTCCGACGTCGCCGGCGAGCGCGTGTACGCCGACGAGGAGGTCGTGCTCGGTGGCGGCTCGGCCGACCAGCGGGTGCAGGTCGTCGACCCGCAGGGCCTCCCGCTGGCGATCGACAAGGTCGGGCACCTGTGCCGGGCGTTCCAGGCCACCGACGACGGCGTGCGCGGCGAGATCCTCGCCGGCACCCGCCGAGCGCTCGACGACCTGCGCGACGAGTGCGGCGTCGAGGCCTACCTCAACTACGGCGCGCTGCTCGGCGCGGTCCGCGACGGCGCGATGATCGGCCACGACTCCGACACCGACGTCTGCTACCTCAGCAGGCACAGCTCGCCCGCCGACATCATCGCCGAGTCCTACCGGGTCCAGCGCACGATGCTGCGCCTCGGCTGGACGCTGCTGCGGATGTCCGGCGGCGACATCAAGCTGCTGCTGCCGCTCAGCGACGGCCGCCAGTGCCACATCGACATCTTCGTGGCCTTCGAGGTCGGCGAGACCTTCTACCAGCTCGGAAACCGCAGCGGCACCCTGCCGCGCTCGGCGATCCTGCCGGTCTCGACCATCACGCTGCACGGCGTCGAGTTCCCGGCCCCGGCCGACCCCGAGGCGATGCTCGCGTTCGTCTACGGCCCTGGCTGGCGGGTGCCGGATCCCTCCTTCAAGTACGCCGACCCGGTCCGCGGCGTACGCCGCCTCGACGGCTGGCTGCGCGGCTTCCGCACCGACATGGGCCGCTGGACCGAGCATCACCAGGCCAGCGCCCGTCGCGGCTCGACCAAGCGGCGCTCGAACTTCGCGAAGTGGGTGGACCGGCAGCTGCCCCGGGGAGCCGCCGTCGCCGATCTCGGGTGCGGCACCGGGCGGGACGCGTTGTGGTTCGCCAAGCGTGGCCGGCCGGTGGCAGCGTACGACTTCTCGCGCGCCGCGCGGGGCTCGGTGCTGCGCAACGCCACCCGCCGGCGGCTGCACGTCGACGTCCGCCCGCTCACCCTCAACGAGCTGCGCACGGTGCTGGTCGCCGGCGCCGAGCTCAGCCGCGACCCGCACCACCTCTACGCCCGGCACCTGCTCGGCTGCCTCGACGACACCGCCCGCTCGCAGCTGTGGCTGCTGAGCAGGATGGCGCTGCGCGGTGGCGGCAAGCTGTTCCTGGAGTTCAGTGCCACCGCGGATCGCGGCGTGCCGGACCCCGGACCGCCCGGGCTGGTGCGCCGCCTCGACCCGGACCTGGTGCGCCGCGAGATCGAGGCCGCCGGAGGTCGCGTCGAGCGGGTGCGCGTCCGGCCCGGCGTCGACGTCCTCGGCGTCGCCGACCCTTCCGTGTGCCGGATGCGGGTCCGCTGGACCCGGACGGCCCGACCCGTCCCAGGGAGGACCCGATGACTGCGCCCATGCTCGCGCTGGCCCAGGACCGCTACCGCCGACTGCGCCGCCGCCCCGTCGGGGTCTACGCCCGGATCGCGGCGCTGGAGGAGGAGCTCCAGGAGTGCCGTCAGCTCAACCGCCGGATCGCCGAGCTCGTCGACGTGGTCGCCGAGCTGCTGGTGCCGATCGCCGACCGTGACGAGGAACGCGTCCGCGAGGTGCTCGCGCAGTACCGAGCCAGCATCTGAGCCGCGCGGGCCCTAGGCTGTCCGGGTCCCGAGGGACATTCCCCGGTTGGTCTGCCGGCAGGGCCCGCCTGACTTTGAATCAGGACTAGCGACGTAGGTTCGACTCCTACCCGGGGAGCGTGAGCGCACAAGAGACCGGTCTGACCGTCATCGTGCTGGCTGCCGGCGGCGGCACCCGGATGAAGTCCAAGACCATGAAGGTGCTGCACCCGATCGCGGGGCGCAGCATGATCGGGCACGTGCTGACCGCGGCGTACGCCGTCGAGCCGGCGCGCGTCGTGGTCGTGGTCGGGCACCAGCGCGAGGAGGTGACCGCGCACGTCCGGGAGGGCTTCCCCGACGTCGTGCTCGCGGTCCAGGAGCAGCAGCACGGCACCGGGCACGCCGTCCGGGTGGCCGTCGAGGCCGCCGGCGACATCTCCGGCACCGTGCTCGTCGCGTACGGCGACACCCCGCTGCTCCAGGGCGACACGCTGCGCGACTTCGCGGCCGAGCACGAGGCGGCGCAGCGTGCGGTCAGCATCCTCAGTGGCATCGTGCCGGACCCGTTCGGCTATGGCCGGGTGCTGCGCAACCACGAGGGCGACGTCGAGGCGATCGTGGAGGAGAAGGACGCGACGCCGGAGCAGCGCGAGGTCGCCGAGATCAACTCCGGGATCCTGGCCTTCGACGCCGAGTTCCTGCTGTCGGCGCTGCCGCGCATCGGCAACGACAACTCCAAGGGCGAGTTCTACCTGACCGACGCGATCGCGATCGCGCGGGAGGACGGCCTCACCGTCGGCGCCCACCTGGTCGCGGATGTCGACCAGACCGAGGGCGTCAACGACCGGGTCCAGCTCGCGCGGATGGGCGCCGAGCTGAACCGGCGGATCGTCGAGGGGTGGATGCGCGAGGGCGTCACTGTGATGGACCCGGCCACGACCTGGATCGACGCCGACGTGGTGATCGGCAACGACGCCACGATCCTTCCCGGCGTCCAGCTGCTGGGTGCGACCGTCGTCGGCGAGGACGCCGTGGTCGGCCCGGACAGCACGCTCAAGGACTGCGAGATCGGCGTCGGCGCCCGCGTCGTCCGCACCCACGGCGAGCTGGCCGTGATCGGTGCGTCGGCGAACGTCGGCCCGTTCTCCTACCTGCGCCCGGGCACGACGCTGGGGGTCGGCGGCAAGATCGGCGGGTTCGTCGAGACCAAGAACGCGACGATCGGCGACGGCGCGAAGGTGCCGCACCTGTCCTACGTCGGTGACGCGGACATCGGCGAGGGCACCAACATCGGCGCCGGCACGATCTTCGCCAACTACGACGGCGTCACCAAGCACCGCACGAAGGTCGGCCGGCACGCCCGGACCTCCTCGAACAACACCTTCGTCGCGCCGATCCAGATCGGCGACGGCGCCGCGACCGGAGCCGGCGCCGTCGTGCGCGGCGACGTGCCGCCGGGCGCCCTGGCGGTCTCGAGCGGCCCGCAGCGCAACATCGAGGGCTGGGCCCTGGCCAAGCGCCCCGGGACCGCTCAGGCGCGGGCCGCCGAGCAGGCGCTGGCCGGTGGTGAGCCCGGCGACGGGGACGTGGCAGAATCCTGATCGGGACACCGGCTACCGAGGAGCAGCGCACCGTGACCGGAATGAAGAAGACCACCGAGAAGAACCTGATGGTCTTCAGCGGTCGGGCACACCCCGTGCTCGCGGAGGAGGTGTCGGCGCTGCTCGGCACCCCGCTGGTGCCGACCTCGGCCTACGAGTTCGCGAACTCCGAGATCTACGTCCGCTACGAGGAGTCGGTCCGCGGTTGCGATGCCTTCGTGATCCAGAGCCACACGGCTCCGATCAACGAGTGGATCATGGAGCACCTGATCATGGTCGACGCCCTCAAGCGGGCGAGCGCCAAGCGGATCACGGTCGTCATGCCCTTCTACGGCTACGCGCGGCAGGACAAGAAGCACCGCGGTCGCGAGCCGATCTCCGCGCGCCTGGTCGCCGACCTGTTCAAGACCGCCGGTGCCGACCGGCTGATCACCGTGGACCTGCACGCCGACCAGGTCCAGGGCTTCTTCGACGGCCCCGTCGACCACCTGATGGCGCTGCCGATCCTCGCCGACCACATCAAGGAGAAGTACGGCAACCAGCCGCTCGCCGTGGTCTCGCCCGACGCGGGCCGGATCAAGGTGGCGGAGCGGTGGTCGGCCCGTCTCGGCGGTGCCCCGCTGGCGTTCATCCACAAGAGCCGCCGCACCGACCGGCCCAACGAGACGGTCGCCAACCGCGTCGTCGGCGACGTCACCGGCCGCCTCTGCGTGCTGGTCGACGACATGATCGACACCGGCGGCACGATCGCGAAGGCCGCCGACGCCCTGATGGCCGACGGTGCCGCCGGCGTGGTGATCGCCGCGACGCACGCGATCCTCTCCGACCCTGCCGTCGACCGGCTCAAGAACTGCCCGGCCACCGAGGTCGTGGTCACCAACACGCTCCCGCTCTCCCCGGACCAGGAGTTCGACAAGCTCACCTGCCTGTCGATCGCGCCGCTGGTGTCGCGGGCGATCCGTGAGGTATTCGAGGACGGGTCGGTCACCTCGATGTTCGACGGGCACGCCTGACGTCGACCCGTCGCGGGCGATCGCCTACGCGGCGTCCCGGACGGCCGGCGAGGACTGCCAGCCGACCCGCCAGGCGAGGGCGACCGCCGCGAGCTGGCTGCTGGCGTCGAGCTTGGTGAGCAGTGCCCGGATGTGGGAGCGAACCGTCTCGACCGAGACGACGTGCCGCTCGGCGATCTCGAGGACCGAGTCGCCGTGCATGAGCCGCCAGAGCGTGCGGGCCTCGGCCGGGGTCAGTCGGGCGAGCCTGCGCAGGGCGCGCCGCTCCTCGGTCAGCGCCGCGTCCGGTGCCCGGCGCGGCGCGACGGCCACGCGGGTCCGTCCGACCGTGCCCGCCTCGGGGTCCGTCAGCCGCGCGACGAGGCGCACCAGCTCCGTGGCGCCGACCCCGTCCAGCACCGCCATCGCTCCGGCCGCGGCGAGCTCCCTCGACTCGCCGGCGTCGCCGACCTGACCGATCACCACGACCCGCTGCCCGCGTCCCGCGAGCTCGGAGACCAGGTCCGGTGCGTAGACCCTGTCGAGGCGGCTGACGACCAGCACGACGAGGGCGGGGCTGCTGCGCAGCACGCTGTCGCGAGCCGCGTTGGTCGAGGGAGCGGTGTCGAGCGCGACCGTTGCGGTGCGGACGGTGGCCGGCAACGAGCGGCTGACGGCCTCGACCACCATCGTGAACTGGCCCACCACGACGACCCGCTTGCGCCGCCGATCGGTCGTCGGTGCCGGTGTCGTCATGACGTTCCTCCCCCCGCAAGCACGATCCCCGACGGACAGCGGTCCAGCCGGGACCTCCCGTACGTCCTACCCGGGGATAGCCCGTCGACTGCACGGGTGTCAAGGGTCGCGGCTCGGGGGAGCCGGGTCCACGCGCGGAGTGGTCTAGGCAGCCCGCTCGTCAGTACGCACCGCGGTGCCCGAGCACGGCGCCCACGGTCCGCGCGAGGATCCGCAGGTCCAGGGCCCACGACCAGTTGTCGACGTAGTGGAGGTCCAGGCGGACGCTCTCGTCCCAGCTGAGGTCCGAGCGGCCCGAGACCTGCCACAGACCGGTCAGCCCGGGCCGGACGGCCAGCCGGTGCCGAGGGTCGGGCGCGTACTGCGCCACCTCGGCGGGGAGGGCCGGCCGGGGACCGACGAGCGACATCTCCCCGCGGACGATGTTGATCAGCTGGGGCAGCTCGTCGAGCGAGTACCGTCGCAGGATCCGGCCGACGCGCGTGATCCGCGGGTCCTCCCGCAGCTTGAACAGCACCGCGTCGCAGTCGTTGCGGTGGGCGAGATCGACCCGGCGCTGGTCGGCGTCGGTCCGCATGGTCCGGAACTTGAACATCGTGAAGGTGCTGCCGCCTCGTCCGACCCGGCGCTGCGAGTAGAGCACCGGTCCCGGCGAGTCCCACCGGATCACCACGGCGATCACCAGCATGAGGGGCAGCAGGGCGAAGAGCGTCAGCGCGGCGATCGCCCGGTCCGTGGCGGCCTTCGCGAGGCGCGTCGTCGACGGTCCGGTCCGCGGCCGGATCCGGGCCAGGCCGAGCAGGCCGGCGGAGACGTGCTGGACCCGCGCGGGCACCATGTCGAGGAGCCCGGTGCCGACGTAGACCTCGAGCCCGGCTGCGTGGGCGGCCCAGCAGGTACGGCGGACAGCCGCGGGGTCGAGCGCCCGTCCGGGCGCGACCACGACGGCGTTGGCACCGCTCGCCAGCGCCGCGTCGACCAGCTCCTCGGTCCCGAGCCACATCGGGATCGTGCGCAGGTCTGCGCCGATCGCGCCGGACGTGGCGGCGGACTCGTCGAGCGAGACGCACGCGGCGGCGACGGTCCAGTGGCGACGGCGGTCGCGCTCCAGCTCGCCCACGATCGACGCGACATCGGCGAGGTCGCCGGCGACCGCGACCCGGAGTCGCGGCGAGCCGACGACCAGGCGGACGGCGATCGCCGCGACCACGAGCGCGGCGACGATCTCGACCTGGGTCCCGTGCGTCGCGCCGGGGACCAGCACGCCGCCGGTGACCCAGGAGACGACGACGACGGCGACCCCGGCCTGGAGCACCGCGCGGAGCCCGGAGGAGCCCGGCGTCCTCGTCCAGGCACCCAGGGCACCCAGGGTGAGGGACCAGGCCAGCGCTGCCAGGAGCAGCGGCACCGGATCGGGCGCGATCCCCTGGACGACGAGGACGACGAGGAGGGTGGCTGTGCCGCTCACCAGGTCCGCGGCCGCCAGGACGGCGGACGAGTGTCGCGGCGGCGCGGCGGACGGGCGGCGGGCGGCAGCGGCCGGCGCCTTCTCATCCACGCGGTACGGCCCCGGCGCCGCCGACGTCACTGAAGTCACGGTTCCCCCCCACTGCGGACGACCTGCTGCTACCGGTCATCCGGCCAGCGGATGGTGTGCAGATCTCCTGCCTGAGAACCTAGGAACTGGGCGCGCAAACCACATGCCCGAAATCGGGCAACCTGGCCGAGCGGCGATCGTCAGTCGCGGCTGGGATGCCAGCCCGCGGAGTTGGCGAGACCGACCGCCGCGAGCTGGGAGGAGACCTCGAGCTTGGCGAGGATCGCCTTCACCTGGGTGCGGACCGTGGCTTCGGAGACGAAGCTGCTCGTCGAGATGTCACGGACCGTCCGGCCCCGCATCAGCTCGCCCAGCACGGTCTCCTCGCGGGGGGTCAGCAGCGCGAGCCGCCGTTGCAGGGCCACCCGCTCGAGGCCTTGCTCGTGGCCGTAGTTGATGAGCGCCTCGCGCTCCTCGCGGTCGATGACCGGGAAGCCCTGGTTGATGCGACGCACGGTCGAGAGGATCTCGTTGAGCTGCTGGGACTTGCTCAGCACCTTGCGGGCCCCCCAGTGCAGGCACTCGCCCCACCGGGCCCGGTCGCTGGAGGCCGTCACGACGACGACCTCGATGCCGGCCTTCACCATCGGCGTGATCAGCCGGACACCGTCGCCGACGCCGCCGAGGTCGAGGTCGAGCAGCACGATGCGCGGACGGATCCGGGCGACGGCCGCGAGCACCCCCTGGGCGCCCCCGACCTGGCTGACCGGCAGGCACTCGACGTCGTACCCCTCCAGGTTGAGGGCCAGCTGGAGGGACTCGGCGAACAGCGCGTGGTCCTCGATGATGAGGACCTTCAGCCTGCTGCGGGGCGTCGTGGCGGTCACCTCCCGAGGTCCTGCGGCTCGGCGACGGCCACCACGGGCGCCGGGAGGGAGAGGACGAACTGCGCGCCACGCCCGGCGTCGGGCGCGATGTCGAGCCACCCGTCGAGCTGCTCGGCCAGCATCCGCGCAGCGGCGAGGCCGATCCCCTGGCCCGGCGACTGGGGGCCGTGGGCTCCCCAGGAGAAGAGCCACGGCCGCACCGCCGGGTCGACCCCCGGACCGTCGTCGGACACGGTCAGCTCGACCGCGGTGCCCGCTGCGCGGACGCCGACCCGGACCGGGTGGCCGGCGGCGTGCCGGTGGGCGTTCGACAGCAGCACGTCGACGATCTCCGCCACGTCGTCCGGCCGTGCCATGACGACGTGGCCGCTGGGCTGCCACGAGACCGCCAGACCCGCGGCCTCGTGCCGGACGACGATCGGGCGGAGCGTGGCGTCCAGCTCGATCAGCGCGACCGGGCCGGTCGAGGCGTCGCTGACCAGGCGGTCGAGCCGCTGGAGCTCCGCGACCGCCATCTGGTGCAGGTGCTCCCGGTAGGACGGGGCGATCTCGGTCCGCTGGAGGAGCTCCGTGGCAGTCTTGATGCCGGCGAGGGTCGCGCGGAACTCGTGCAAGCGCGCCTTGCCGGTGTGCAGGTCGTGGTCCGCGGTCTCCAGCCGGCCGCGCAGCGTGCGGAGCGCAGACGCCTCGGCGACCACGGCCCGTCGGGCGTCGGTGACCGCTGTCCTCACGAGCAGGGTGCTGCCGACGATGTTGGCCATCGCGCTGACGGTGAGCAGTGCGTAGGGCGACCCGGTCGCGGCCGAGACCTGGCCGACGGCGAGGAGGGCCGAGGCGAGCGCGAGTCGGTGCCGGAGCTCCCGGGTCAGCACGCTGGAGAGCAGTAGGCGGGCCACGTTCGACAGGCTGACGACGCCCAGGCCGATGAGGACGGCGACGTACCCGGCCGTCGAGGGCGCGGGGGACGGGATCGCGAGCACGCCGATGCGGGCGACGATCACCCCCAGCCCCAGCAGCAGGCCGAGGGCGAGCGGATCCCAGCGCACCGGCAGCCGGTCGCCGCGCACCAGCACGGAGCCGAGCCCGAAGATGACCCCGATCTGGAAGAGGTAGACCCACACGGAGCTGTCGGCGGTGTCCGGGCCGTCGGTCAGCAGCGTGAACCAGTTGACCTGCTGCAGGGAGTAGGCCGCGGCGGCGGTCACCAGCCAGGCCATGGACGGGTCGTCGTCGACGTGCCAGTCGATGTAGAAGAGCACAGCGGCGCACAGCACGGCGACCGCGGAGGCGAGCACGCAGATGTCGGCCGCCCGCTCCGACGTCGCCGGACCGCCGATCGTCAGCGCGGCGAGCGGTACGAGCGCCGCGCCGCAGCCGATGACGACAGCGCGGACCGTCTCGCGTTCTCCCACGGTGCCCCACCCCCTTATGGGGCCCGCGGCAGCGCCGTCGAACCCCATGGACCTGTCCGTCCCCCACGGCCGGATCTGACTCGACGGCAATCCGCCGGGCGATGTCCAGTCCCCTAATATCGAGGCGAGAACGAGGGATTTTCAATCGAAATCGATGATGTCTCCCCCAGATTGGGGACGAAATCACCCTCCAACGGGTGGAGATCGGGCACAAATCCGTCAGTGGGCTGCCTGTTCTGCCCATCGACGACCGGTCGGCGGCATGCCGAAAGCAGGGGACATTCCGGCGCCGCACGGACCGGGAGCGGCGAGGAACGCCACGATGGTCGACGATGCCGCCGACCGTCCCCGCGCTCCAGACGCCGGCCGGTTCGCCTGTCCGTGTGGAAGCCGAGCCGGCCGTCGTCAACGTGCTGCTCGGGTCCGACCTCCCGCTGATCGCCGAGGCGGTGGCGGCCGCACTGCGGAGCCGCGGGTTCCGCACCACCGTGCTCGGGTGGCCTGGCGGCGGCCACGCGCCGCTGCGCCAGCAGGCGGCCGGCGCCTCGGCCGAGGTGGGCGTCCTCCTGTACGACGTCGACGTGTCCCTCAGACTGGCGGCGGCCACTGCGCTGATGCGCGGCTGGTCGGGACCCTGGCTCGTGCTGACGGGCGCCAGCCCGGGGTCGGCGTGGGGAGGCCTCGCGGCGGCGGGCGCGTCGGCGGTGCGATCCCGTGACCTGACCCTTGCGGAGACCGACTCGCTGATCCGGGCGCTCGCCGCCGGCCGCGCCGACCCGGCGGGGCCGAGGCTCGAGCACATCGCGGCCTGGCACGAGCTCCAGGCCCGGCACGGATACCTCCAGCAGCGGCTGGACAGCCTCGCGCCACGTCAGCTCGAGGTGCTCACGCTGCTGCACCAGGGGTTGCAGGTCGCCCAGATCGCGCCCCGGCTGGGGCTGGCCGAGACCACGGTGCGGTCGAACGTGCACTCCATCCTGCGCAGGATGGGCGTGCGGTCGCAGCTGGCCGCTGTCGCGCGGCTGCACGCGATCGAGTGGTCGGCCCAGGACGAGGCCCAGGACGAGGCTGAGGCGGATGCTCAGTCGACGGGGGAGCGCCAGTCGACCTGATGGGCGAGGCCGACGGCAGCCAGCTGCGAGGAGACCTCCAGCTTGGCGAGGATCGACTTCACCTGGGTGCGGACGGTGGCCTCGGAGACGAACGAGCGGGACGCGATCTCTCGTACCGTCCGCCCGAGCGTGAGGTTGCCGAGCACCTCGGCCTCGCGGTTCGTCAGCAGCTCGAGCCGGGCCTGGATGTGCTGGTGGCGGAACTGCCGCTCGTGCCAGTGCCGGAGCAGGTCCTCGCGCTCGCCAGGTGCCAGCACCGGCAGGCCCGAGTCGATGCGGCGCAGCACGGCCAGGATCTCGTTGAGCCTGGCCCCCTTGCTGAGGACCTTCCTGGCGCCCTCGGCGAGGCACCGTCCCCAGCGCGCCTGGTCGAGGTCGGCCGTCACCACGACGACGGCGCAGCCGCTCTGGACGAGGGACGGGATCAGGCGCGCGCCGTCCCCGAACTGGCCGAGGTCCAGGTCGAGCAGCACGATGCCGGGCCGGGAGCGCGAGACCTGTGCCATCAGGCTCGCCAGCCGCCCGGGGCTCTCGGGCACCTCCGCCTGGCGGACGTCGTAGCCCGCCCGCGACAGGGCGATGTCGAGCGACTCGACGAACAGCGGGTGGTCGTCGATGAGCAGGATCCGCTGACGACGCGGCCCCCGCCCGCTGTGCGGCAGCAACCCGTCCGGTGACGTCGCACCGTCGAGCCGGGTGCCGTCAAGCGCGGTGCTGGCTCGGAAGTCGGTCTCGTGGGTCGTCACGATGACTACCGTGCGAAATCCGCGGGGCCGCGTGGCCCAGCACCGTGGCCGAATACCTCATCTTCGGGACGCGGACCGCGTGCCGAGCCGAGGCTGCCAGCCGGCCACTCCGTCGCGGTGCCACGCATGGGGTCGAGGCACCACGGCTGCCGGTCGCCCATCTCGGGGGAGGGGACAGCGCCCGCGCAGGCTCGTGACGAAATGGCCGACTGGCGAGCCGGCACAGGCGACACAAAGAGGTCGTCGACCTCAGTGTCGGTGGTGGCCGATGTGACGGTCATCATCAAAACTCAGCGACCTGGGACAGCTCGTCCTGGACCTGTTCCTCCAGGCGGCCGTGCCACTCGATGTAGCGACGGCCGGTCGCCGGGCAGCGGTAGCCGCCACGACCGGCGGACTCGAGGGGCACCCCTGCGTGCCCGACCCACCGCACCCTCCGGGCCGGGACTCCTGCCACCAGGGCGAAGTCGGGGACGTCGCGGGTGACCACGGAGCCGGCGGCCACCATGGCCCACCGACCGATGGTCACGGGAGCCACGCACACGGCCTGCGCGCCGATCGACGCGCCCTCCCCGACGTGCACGCCGACGGCCTGCCCGTCGTCGGTGGACTTGGGGGTCCGGTCGGGGGTCACCGCGCGGGGGAAGACGTCGTTGGTCAGGACCGCGGCGGGGCCGACGAAGCAGCCGCTCTCCAGGAAGGCCGGCTCGTACACCAGGGCGTGGTCCTGGATCTTGCACCGGTCGCCGACCACGACGCCGGGCCCGATGTAGGCGCCCCGGCCGACGATGCAGTCCTCCCCGACGACCGCCCGCTCGCGCACCTGTGCGAGATGCCGGATCGTCGTGCCGATCCCGATGCGTGCGTCGGCGTCAACGACGGCCGAGCTCTCTATCCGGGGAGATTCCGTCCGTGTCATGTGCACATGACACGCCACGGTCCGCCCGCTGACGGATGCGGCCCGCCATGCTCCCCAATAGTCGGGACGCGCCGCCTCGAGCGCGCCTACCCAACATCGGGTATCCCCGTCGTCGAAGCCGCTCCCGCGGCGGCTCGCCTCTCCGATGCTGACGCACACGGCGGCCGGTTTGGGGGGCCGGCCGCCGACATCTCGCCACCGCGACGCACTGGGTGGCGGCCCACGATTTAGGCGTCGGGTGGCGGCCGCCCTAGACTGTTGCAGTTGCCTCGGCGAGGGAGCGCCCAGAACACCTGGGCTCCGTGATCGACAGGGCTGGCTGGACCTCCGGGATCTGCCGCCGCGATCTGCGCGCCGCGGCCCCGAGACAGATGCACAGCCAGCACCACGTACGAGGAGAGCATCGCGATGAGCGAGAAGATCAAGGCCGAGGTCCGCAGCGAGTTCGGCAAGGGCGCTGCGCGCCGCATCCGCCGTGAGGACAAGGTGCCGGCGGTCGTCTACGGCCACGGCAACGAGCCGATCCACCTGACCCTGCCGGGCCACGACACGATGATGGCGATCAAGCACGGCGGCGCCAACGCGCTGCTCGAGCTCGAGATCGACGGCAAGCCCCAGCTGGCGCTGACCAAGCAGGTGCAGGTCGACCCGATCCGTCGGGTGATCGAGCACGTCGACTTCGTCGCCGTCGTCAAGGGCGAGAAGGTCACCGTCGAGGTGCCGGTGCACCTCAACGGCGAGGCCGCCCGCGAGACGCTGGTCGTCACCGAGACCGCCACGATCCAGCTCGAGGCCGAGGCCACCCACATCCCCGAGTTCGTCGAGGTCGACATCGAGGGCGCCGAGGCCGGCACCCAGATCCACGCGTCCGACCTGAAGCTCCCCCAGGGTTCCACCCTCCTGCTCGACGAGGAGACGCTGATCGTCAACGTCACCGCGCAGATCTCGCAGGAGGCGCTGGACGCCGAGCTGGAGGAGGCGGAGGCCGAGGCCGGCATCGAGCACGAGGCCCCGGCCGAGGAGGCCCCGGCCGCCGAGGCCGCCGAGGGCGAGGCCGACGCGGAGGAGTGATCCTCCTCCCTGTCGCATGACGCTGTTCCGTAGGAAGGGCCGGGATTCCGTGACCGACTCCGCTACCCCCGTGTGGTTGGTGGTCGGGCTGGGGAATCCCGGCCCTTCCTATGCCGGCCACCGGCACAACGTGGGCTACCTCGTCGTCGAGGAGCTCGCGACCCGCATGGGCTCCTCCTTCCGGGCCCACAAGTCCGGCCGCGCGGAGGTCGTCGAAGGTCGCCTCGGCGCGCCCGGAGCGCCGGGTCCGCGGGTCGTGCTCGCGAAGAGCCGGTCGTACATGAACGAGTCCGGCGGCCCGGTCAAGCAGCTCGCGACCTTCTACAAGGTGCCGCCCGAGCGCGTCATCGCCGTCCACGACGAGCTCGACATCCCGTTCGACACCATGCGGGTCAAGCTCGGCGGCGGCGACAACGGCCACAACGGGCTGCGGTCGATGCGCTCGTCCTTCGGCACCGGCGACTTCCACCGGGTCAGGGTGGGCATCGGCCGCCCGCCGGGTCGCCAGGAGGTCGCGGACTTCGTGCTGTCGGACTACTCGTCGGCCGAGCGCAGGATCGTGCCGTTCCAGGTCGACAAGGCTGCCGACGCCGTCGAGTCGCTCGTGCTCGAGGGGCTCGAGCGCACCCAGCAGAAGTTCAACTCATAGGGTGGCCCGCATGACGTTCGCCCCCGGAACTCCACCCGCTGCCGCCGCCACCGACGACCACGTGCTCGCCACGTGGCTCGCCACGGTCGCGGGGGAGCGGCTGCTCGAGGTCCGGGGCGAGGGTCTCGAGGGCCGCGAGCTCAAGGACGCCGGCGACCGGGCCGCCCACGAGCTGTTGATGGAGCTCGTCGCCGAGCACCGTCCCGGCGACGCCGTGCTCTCGGAGGAGGGCAAGGACGACAAGGCCCGCCTCACCAGCAGCCGGGTCTGGATCATCGACCCGCTGGACGGCACCCGCGAGTTCTCCGAGGTGCCCCGCGACGACTGGGCGGTCCACGTCGCGCTCTGGCAGGACGGCGACCTCGTCGCGGGCGCGGTCGCCCAGCCCGCGCTGGGCGAGACCTTCAACACCGGCACCCCGCCGGTCGTGCCCCCGAGCAGCGCGCCGCGCCCGCGCATCGCCGTCTCGCGCAGCCGACCGCCGGCGTTCGTGCACGCCCTCGCCGAGGAGCTGGACGCCGAGCTGGTGCCGATGGGCTCGGCCGGGGTGAAGGTGATCTCCGTGGCGCGCGACCTGACCGACGCCTACGTGCACGCCGGAGGGCAGTACGAGTGGGACTCGGCCGCTCCGGTCGCGGTCGCCCGTGCCGCCGGCCTCTTCACCTCTCGCGTCGACGGCACCCCGCTCGTCTACAACCAGGACGACGTCTACCTGCCGGACCTGATCGTCTGCCGCCCGGAGCTCGCGGAGCGGATCCTGACGTTCGTGCGCGAGCACGGCGTCGGCTGACCCGACCGGGCGGCCGGACCCGGCGCAGCCCGACGGCCTCCACAAGATGCGGTATGTGGCCCGGCATCTGCCCGGGCGTCGGGCCGCAGCCCGGAAGGATCCAGGTCGATGGATCCGCTCAGACTGCCCGATGGCCCGCTCGACGTCCTCTGCGTGGGGGCGCACCCCGACGACGTCGAGATCGGGTGCGGAGGGACGCTGCTCCGGATCGCCGAGCGCCCCGACGTCACCCTCACCGTCGCCGTCCTGACGGGTTCCCCGGACCGGATCGCCGAGTCCGAGGGTGCCCTCCAGGAGATCCTCCCGGGGGTCAAGACGCACTTCGCCGCGCTGCCCGACGGTCGGCTGCCCACCCACTGGGAGGCGGCCAAGGAGCATCTCGAGGACCTCGCCCGACACTGCCGGCCGCAGCTGGTGCTCACCCATCGCGTCGACGACGCCCACCAGGACCATCGCACGCTCGGTGTCATGGTGACGACGGTGTGGCGGGACGCGCTCGTCATGCACTACGAGATCCCCAAGTGGGACGGCGACATGGGTGCTCCGTCCCACTACGTCGGGCTCACCGCGGAGCACGCCCGCCGCAAGGTGGCGCTGCTGGATCGCCACTTCCCGAGCCAGCACCCCCACGACTGGTGGGACGACGAGGTCTTCCTCGGCCTGATGCGACTGCGCGGCATGGAGTGCCGCCAGCCGTACGCCGAGGGATTCTGGGTCGCCAAGGCGCTCGTGGAGGTCTGAGAGCATGCGTGTCGAGACCGCCGAGCTCCACGACGTGCTGGTGTTCCGGCCGTCGCCGCACCGCGACGCCCGAGGGTTCTTCACCCGCACGTTCGACGCCGAGGTCGCTGCGGCCCACGGGCTGGACCCGGCGTCGTTCGTCCAGGACTCGCAGTCGCGATCGAGCCGGGGCACCCTGCGCGGCCTCCACGGCCGCGCGCGGGGCGGAGAGGCCAAGCTCGTCCGATGCGCCCGCGGCGCCATCCTCGACGTCATCGTCGACGCTCGCCCCGAGTCCCCGACCTTCGGACGGCACCAGGGCTTCACGCTCGACGACGAGCAGCACTGCGTGCTCTACGTCCCGCGCGGGTTCCTGCACGGGTTCCAGGTGCTGAGCGAGGTCGCCGACATCTGCTACCGCATCGATCGTCCCCACGACTCCACCGACGACGTCTCGGTGCGGTACGACGACCCGGACCTGGCCATCACGTGGCCGCTGCCGGTGGACACCCTCAGCCCGCGGGACGAGTCCGCCGGGTCGTGGCGCGAGATGAGCGCGGGTCATGTCGTCGGCTGACCCGCACCACTGTCGGGGCTGTCGGTCGACGAGCGGCCGCGTCGTCCTCGACCTCGGCGAGCAGCCGGCCGCTGACCACTTCCCGTCCGCGTCGGACGCGGGTCCGGACCCTCGGCACCCCCTCGCGATGTGGTGGTGCGCGAGCTGCGGGCTGGCCCAGCTGCTGGACGACGGACCGGCGCCGGAGGAGCCGCGTGCGCTCGAGCCGCGCGCGGCCGTCGACCAGGCCCACCAGGCCGTCGACGAGCTCCTGGCCGCCGGCCTGATCGAGCCGGGGGAGTTCATCGAGTTCGCCAGCCCGCACGGCGGCTCCTGGGGCGACGCGCTCCGTGCCAGAGGCTTTCGGCCCGCCGTCGGCGACCGGGCCGGCCTGGTCGTCGACGTCTACGGGTTGATGCACGACCGCGACCAGGCGGCGGCCGCGCGCGCCCGGGCCGAGGCACTCACCGACGACGGGATCCTGCTGCTGCAGTTCCCGACGTACGCCGCGACGCTCGCACGTCGCGAGTGGAACGCGCTGCGCCACGGCCACTTCGCCTACCACAGCGTCCCGGCAGCACGGCGCCTCCTCGCCGACGCCGGGCTGACGGTGTACGCGGCGCGCAGCTACTCGCTCTACACCGGCTCGGTCCTCCTGCTGGCCTCCCGCAGCGGCGTCGGGCCCGCAGCGGAGGGCGTCGCCCTCGACGAGCTCGAGCGCGCAGAACGTGCCCTCGGCGTCCTGGACCCGACCGCGATGGGCCCCTTGGGCGCGGCGCTCGAGCAGGATGTCGAGCAGCTGCGTCGATGGGCGGAGAGCCAGCCGGGAGGCGCCTGGCTCTACGGCGCCGGGTCCCGGGCCGTCGCCGTGCTCGCCGCGGCCGGGCTGCGTCCCGGGGTCGTTGCGGGGATCGCCGACGGGGCGCCTGCCAAGCAGGGGCGGAGGATGCCCGGCACCGACATCCCGGTCGTCGCCCCGGACGCGATGGTCGCAGCCGACCCGGGGAGCATCCTGCTGATGCTGCCGGACCTGGCTGATGAGCTGCGCGACAGCTGGCCCCAGCTCGCCGACCGGTGGGTCGTCTACGGCGCTTGCTGAGCGCTGAGCCCGCCGACCCCACGGGTGGTCGACGGGCTCAACGGGCGCGGTGGTCGGTCAGTAGACCTCGAGCCTCGGCAGCGGGACCAACAGCCGTGCCCCCCACTCGCGCGTGTACGCGAGCTGCGCGGTGATCTCCTCGCGCAGGTTCCAGGGAAGGATCAGGATGTAGTCCGGCTTGGTCTCGGCGAGCTTCTCCGGCGCATGGATCGGGATGTGCGTGCCGGGCAGGAACATGCCCTGCTTGAAGGTGCTGCGGTCGACGGTGTAGGCGAGGAGGTCCTCACGCACACCGGCGTGGTTGAGGAGGGTGTTGCCCTTGCCGGGTGCGCCGTACCCGGCCACGGTCGCGCCCTCGCGGCGAGCCTGGATGAGGAAGTCCACGAGGTCGTCGCGGGCCGCGCTGACGACCTGGGCGAACCCCGCGTGCCCCTCGACGGTGTCCAGCCCGGCTCGGCGCTCGTCGGCCAGGACCTTGGCGACCCTGGCGCTCGGCTCCGGAGCGCTCTCCGTCGGCATCGACCAGGTGCGGAGCGAACCGCCGTGGGTCGTCAGCTCCTCGACGTCGACCACCGTGAGGCCGGCCTCGGCCAGCACCCGCTGCGTCGTGATCAGGGAGAGGTAGGAGTAGTGCTCGTGGTAGATCGTGTCGTAGAGCCGGTCCTCGATCAGCCGCAGCAGGTGCGGGATCTCGATGGTCAGGGTGCCGTCGTCCTTCAGCAGCGCGCGCAGGCCGCGAGCGAAGTCCACGATGTCGGGCACGTGCGCGAAGACGTTGTTGGCGGCGACCAGGTCGGCCTTCCCGTGCGCGGCGGAGACCTCGGTGCCCGTCGCCTCCCCGAGGAACTCGCAGACGGTGTCGATGCCCTTCGCGCGGGCGACCTCGGCGATGTTCGCCGCGGGCTCGATGCCCAGGCAGCGGATGCCCAGGTCGCGGACGTGCTGCAGGAGGTAGCCGTCGTTGCTGGCGACCTCGACCACCAGCGAGGTCTCATCGAGGTCCAGCCTGGCGACCGCTGCGTCGACGTACCGCTTCGCGTGGGCGACCCACGACTCGGAGTAGGACGAGAAGTACGCGTAGTGACTGAAGATGTCCTCACCCGCGAGGTACGCCGGCAGCTGGACCAGCAGGCACGACGAGCAGATCCGGACGTGGAGCGGGTAGAACGTCTCGCCACGGTCCAGCTGGTCGGCGTCGAGGTAGCTCTCGCAGGGCGGCGACGTGCCGAGGTCGACGAAGGTCTGAGTCAGGTCGTCTCCACAGAGACGGCACTTCGGGGCGTTCATCCGACCCCTTCCGTTTCGATTGGTTCTCGGTGCTCGGTCACGGTCGACGCTAGGTGCCCGCCTGGCGGTCACCGAGCGGCTTGGGCCGGACCTACCGAGAATGGGGGAGCCCGCTCACCCGCGGAGCCGCTTGGCCGTGCCGGCCACCCGGTTGCGCACCCGCCGGCCGAGCGTGGGCCGGGCGATCATCACGCGCTGGGGCCAGTCCGGCCCGTCGGTGCTGCGGATGCTGGTGCGTGCCTGCAGCCAGGCACCTCGGCGCGCCCAACCGCCGTCGCTCGTGTAGACGCGCGTCGCCCCGGTCCGGCGCAGGGCGCGCAGGACGTGGCGGTTGTAGGAGCCGAACGGGATGGCGATCTCGGACACCTCCGAACCGGTGAGTCGCTCGAGCTCTCGCCGGGCCCGCACCATCTCCTCCTGGACCTCCGCCGCCTCGCCCCTGCTCCAGTCCAGCGACCGCCAGTCCCGGTGGGACCAGCCGTGGGAGCCGATGACCATCCCGGCAGCGTGGAGCTCGCGCACGTCCGCAGCGTCGAGCCGGCCCGGCTGCCCCAGAAGTCCGGCGCAGACGTAGAACCGAGCCCTCAGGCCGCGCTCCTGGAGGCGGGGCAGCCCGATCTCGAGGTCGGACAGGTTGCCGTCGTCGAACGTGATGGTGACCTCCGGACGCCCCACGGCGGCGTCCAGCAGGCCGTCGAGCTGCTCGACCGTGATCCACGTGTCGTCCTCACCGGGATCCAGCGGTCGAGCGGGCCGCCCGATCCCGTGCACGGTGAGGTTGACCGCCCACCGGGCGTCCGTCCCGCTACCCACCGTGCCTGCCAGCTCGAAGTCGTCCCGCCTCACGGCACCTCGGCCTCCACCACTGCCGGGGCGATCCTCGGCGTCGATCCCCGGCGCCGGCCGCGGGGCCTCGCCAAGGCGGCCGCCACCAGGTCGGGCGCGTAGGTCGGGACGTCGTGGTGCGCGCACTGCAGGTAGCGGCTGCCGGCGTCGCGCACCAGCTCCTGGGGGAACAGTGCCACCAGGCCCCCGGGGTACGACGCCGTGCGCGCCGGCGGCTCGTCGTACCCGTGGACCGCGCGGAGCAGCGTGAGCGGGTCGGCGCCGTCTGCGCCGATGAGGTGGGACGTGGGCGTGGCGCGTGGGTTGAGCTCGAGCAGGTGGGCGCGGCCGTCCGCGTCGAGGATGAAGTCGAGCCCGCACAGCCCGGAGAGCTCGAGCCGGCTGACGATCGACTTGACCGCGTAGTCCATGTCGGGGTGGTCGACGACCCGGAGCACGGTCGAGGGCCCGGTGGGGCCGTCACTCTCGACCACCTCGGCCTGGACGGCACCCAGTGCGGTTCCGCGATGGCAGGCGACCGCGGCGTTGGCGGGCCGGCCCTCGATGTAGCTCTGGATCGAGACCGTCGGTCGGGTGCCGGCGACCCACGCCCGCAGCGCCCACGGGTCACGCTCGACGACGAGGCGCTTGAGCGCCCGCGCGAGGGAAGGACGGCGGTGCAGATCGCGCCACGCGACCCCGGCCTCGGCGTCGGTGCGCAGGATCGCCATGCCCCGGCCGCCCCAGCTCCCGTCCGTCTTGAGCACCGCGGGTCCGGGGTTGCGTCCCATCCACGCGGCGATGTCCGCCGCGGAGTTGACCGCTGCGGTCGGCGGGCAGAGGACGCCGGCGTCGCGCGCGAGCTCCATCAGCCCGTTGCGGGAGTAGACCGAGGCGAACGTGCCCGGGGAGCCGAGCGACTGCTCGAGCAGCTCGCGCATGCGCGAGCCGGACGCGGTGGTGGGGTCGGACTCCGCGTGGATCCGCGCCAGGACCTGCCGGGTGCGGTCGTCGAAGGGGATGACGAGGTCCGGCTCGGAGGCCTCGATCGCCGACCGGAGGGACCCGACGGGGTCGACGAGGCCGAGCGGATGGCTGCGCCGGACCGCGGAGACGACGTGCAGGGCGCTGCCCCGAGGAGCGACGCCGTCGACCGTGCAGCCGACCTCGGTCAGGTCCGCTGCGAGCCGGGCCGCACCGGGCCACCGGAACGTGCTCGCGACGAGCACCGTCAGGTGTCCGGACGTCGGCTCGACGGCCCGGCTCACGGCTCGGGCGAGCCGGGCCGCACCGACGGAGGTCTGGGTCAGGTCGAGGTGGTTGCCCCACACGCGGCGTACCTCCAGCTGCGGGAGCCAGGGGCGCCACAGCTCGGCCAGGTCGCAGCCGAAGTCCGCCTCGGTCGCCGCGAAGAGCGTGACCGGCCGGTCGACGACCCTCGGCTGCCACAAGGCCATGACGGCGAGGTTGCGGTCCTGGGGCGTGGCGAGCGCCGCCACGGCGGGCTGTGCAGGTCCGCGTCGGCGGCGCAGCCTCCTGGTCAGCCGCGCCGACCGCGCCGAGAGCTCCCGCAGGGCCTGGACCGGTGGTCGGCCGGTGATGTCGCGGAGGTGCACCCACGTCCGACGGGCGGTCGCGCGGGCGAACAGGCCGGTCGGCCAGTGGCGCTGGTCGAAGAACGAGTCGACGAGGCCGACGAAGGCCACGCTCCGGCCCGCGGCGGTGAGCAGCTCCGCGGCTTCCAGCGCGAGGAGGCCGCCGAAGGAGTAGCCGAGCAGCCGGAGCGCACCCTCCGGCTGCTCGGCACCGACGGCGGACGCGGCGACGGCTGCCATCGAGGCGACCGTGTCGGCCGAGCCCGGGTCCGCCGCCAGCGCGAGGGCGACCACCCTCGGTCCGGCCGGCAGGCCCTCGACGAGGGGCACGAGCTCCTCGGTCGATGCCCCGGCGCCGCCGAGGAGGAAGAGGGTGCCGTCACTGCCCGGACGCAGCTCGGCGACGGTCAGGCGGCACACCGGAGGAGGTCCTGCGTGATCCGGCGCGCGGCGAACTCGTCACCGTGCATGAATCGCATCAGCGGCCCGAACGACACTGCGGCGGAGAGGCCGAGGAAGTACAGACCGGGCGCCGAGGACTCGAAGCGGTGGGAGAGGACCGGGGCCCGTCCGACCGTCCGCACCTCGGTCCGCAGCTCGTCGTCGAGGAAGCTGAGCCGGTTGAGGTCCGCCTGGTAGCCGGTGGCGCAGATGACGTGGTCGGACTCGATCGTCAGAGTCGGTTCGTCCTG
The DNA here is from genome assembly GCF_013778305.1 of Nocardioides agri. Taxonomy (GTDB): domain Bacteria; phylum Actinomycetota; class Actinomycetes; order Propionibacteriales; family Nocardioidaceae; genus Nocardioides; species Nocardioides agri. The sequence goes on along the minus strand of NZ_JACEIC010000002.1, from coordinate 1,340,016 downwards.
CGAGCTCGCCAGCACCAGCCGCACGCCGTCGTCGGTCGCCACTGCCCGTTGGATCGAGCGCGCGGTGAACACCTCGACCGAGGACTCGAACGGCTCCTTGAGGTGCCAGGCCGAGCTCGGGCCCAGGTGGCGCCGCACGATCTCGGGCCGCCACTTCGCGGGCACGAGCCGGAACAGGTCCGGGGCGTCACAGCTCGCCCGGGACCGCCACCCCGGCCCCAGCCCGGAGCCGGGCCGGTGGAGCTTCTCGATCAAGGTGCGGCTCCGCCCGGTCGGCGGGGACGAGAAGTGCACTGAGTCGCGACGCGCCACCAGCCGGCTCTCCGCGCCGGCACGAGCCAGCCACACGGCGAGGTTTACGGCGGACGCGCCGGCACCGACCACCGTCACCCGCTGCCCCTTGAACCGGGAGAGGTCGTGGTGGGCGCTGGAGTGGGTGACCAGCTCCGGCGAGATCCCGTCGAAGATGTGGGGCATCGCGGCGAAGTGGGTGATGCCCGCGGCGACGACCGCCTGCTTGGCGCGGAACTCCTCGCCATCGTCGAGCCGCAACCGGAACCCTCGCCCGTCGCGGGCGATCGAGGTGACGTTCTGCTGCTCGAGATCGGGCACGTAGCGCTGCTGGAAGTCGAGACCGTAGGAGATGAAGGTCTCGAGCGGGACAGGCTCGTCCGTGGGGTGGTAGGGCAGGCCGCGCTCGCGGCAGTAGTCGGCCAGCGTCGCGCCCGGCTCCGGTGCCGACAGGTTCGAGGCGAAGCCGTCCGACTTGAGGAACATGCCGCGCGGCATCGCGGTCCGCCAGGTGTCGAGCGGTTGACCGAAGACCCGGAAGTCGGCGCGTCTCCCGTGCAGGTGCGCTGCGACGGACAGGCCGTAGGGCCCGGCCCCCACGACGGCGGTGTCACACTCGATCATCAGTCCAGGTCTCCCTCCGGTGGTGCAGCGCTGGAACGGACCCGAGCCGCGGCTGCGAACCTCCGGGATCGTGCGCTTGCTGAGAGGACTCTGCCGGGGCCGGCACGTCCACCTGGGGGAACGCCGTCGCCTTCATCGTCATTGGGTACGCCGAGCCGTCCGGCGCCGCCGGGATGCCGGCCTCGTCCCCGGTGATCCGGAGCTCGGACTGCAGCCGGAACAGCTCGGCGTACCGCCCGTCACGGGTCATGAGCTCGTCGTGCGTGCCCTGCTCCGCGATCCGGCCCTCGTGGAGCACGTAGATGCGGTCCGCGCCCCGGACGGTCGAGAACCGGTGCGAGATGAAGAGTGCGGTGCGCCCGCGCAGCGAGTCCCGGAGCGTGGCGAACAGGTCGTGCTCGGCGCGCGGGTCGAGCGAGGAGCTCGGCTCGTCGAGGATGACGAGTGGGGCGTCCCGGTAGAACGAGCGCGCGAGCGCCACCCGCTGCCACTGGCCGCCCGACAGGTCGGTGCCGCCTGCGAACAGCCGGGAGAGCACGGTGTCGAAGCCGTTGGGGAGGGCGTCGAGCAGGCCCTCGGCGCCGGCTGCCGCCGCCGCGGACCGCACCCGCGCGGGCTCGACGGGGACGTCGACGCGGCCGAGCGCGATGTTGTCGGTCGCCGGCAGCGCGTAGCGCACGAAGTCCTGGAACACCACGGCGATGCGCCGGCGCAGGCTCGCAGCGCCGAACGAGGCCACGTCCTGCGCGTCCCAGGTCACTCGCCCGCCGTCGGGCTCGTAGAGCCCCGCCAGGACCTTGGCCAGTGTCGTCTTGCCCGAGCCGTTCTCGCCGACGAGGGCGACCACCTCGCCCGCGCGCAGCTCCACGTCGACGCCGCACAGCGCGTCCCGGTCGGCGTCGGGGTAGCGGAACCGGACGTCCTCGACCCGCACCACGTCGAACCCGTCCGGCGCGTCCGGACCGTCGGCGTCGTCGGTCGCGGACTCGCCGAGCGCGAGGAACTGCTCGAGGTCGTCGAGGAAGAGCCCGGACTCGAAGACCGACTGCGCGCCGCGGAACACCGCCTGCACCTGGGTCGCGAGGAGGCGGATGGCGACGATCGCGGCACCGGCGGCCGCGACGTCGATGTCGCCGCGGTCGATGAGCACCACGAGCGCGATCAGCGTGGCCCCGAGCACGAGTGCCGAGCCCAGCTGACCGATGAGGCTGAGCACGCCCCGGCGCAGCACATGGGCCCGCAGGTCGTGCAGGTACGCGCCGTACAACGCGTCGAAGCGGGCGGCGAGCCAGTCGGTGAGCCCGAAGGCACGCACCTCCTTGGCCTCGTCGCGCCCGCTCTGCAGCAGGGCGAAGTAGCTGCGGAGCCGGACGGCCGGGGTCTGGCGCACCGAGAAGTCGAACTCGATGCGCGACTCGCGGGCGCTGGTGAGCAGGAGCGGGACGCCGGCGACCACGACCAGGGGCAGCAGCAGCGGGGAGATCGCGATCAGGGTGATGCCGAGGGCCACGCTCGCTGCGAGAGCGCTGCCCATGGAGAGCAGGCCCTGGGTGACCTGGTAGGGCCGCACCAGCGCGTTGGTCTGGACCCGGTTGAGGCGGTTGTAGAACTCGGGCGACTCGAAGTGCCGGAGGCCGACACCGGTGGCCACGCCCAGCACCTTCCCCCACATCGTGCGGGCGACGGACTCGCCGAGGAGCCGCTGGAGCTGGCCCTGGACGGCGGACGCCGCAGCCGCGAGCGCCGAGCACGCCGCCAGGGCGATGACCGGCAGCAGCGCCGAGTCGAGCACCGTGCCGTCGACCGCGTCGATGACCCCGTTCAGCACCCGCTCGACGGCGACCACCTGGGCCGCCAAGGCAGCAGCGGCCAGGAGCTGGACGGCGATCAGCGCGACGAGGATCCCCCGTCCGGAGGCCCAGACCAGGGACAGGCTGCGGCGCACGAGGGCGCCGAGCCGGCCCGCGGACCGGCTGCCCGACCGCGCGGCGACCTGGAGCGCGAGCGGGTCCGATGGCTCGACCCCGCGGCTCACCGGGTCACCCCCTCGCGTCGCGGCCCCTCGGCTCGCCCGGTCTCGTTCTCCCGAGACCGTCCGCCGTCGGGGCCGGTTGGGCTAGCGTGGCGGTGGCTCGCCGATCCCGTCGGGAAGGACAGTGGAGACGCAGTGGTGGACAGGACCATTCGTCGTGCCGTCGATGCAGCGTGCGTCGACGTGTGCCGGGGCCGCGCCCCCGACCTGCCCCGGTCCGTCGACGTCGGGGGCGAGCTGGTCCGGGCGGTGCGCTTCCACCGCATCGCACCGCTCGCGCACGTCGCGCTGCGAGATGCCCGACCGGATCTCGCGGCGCTCCTCCGCGAGGACCGGGACCACGCGCTGAACCAGCACGTCCGGGTCACCGCCTCCTTGGCGGCCATCGCGAGCACGCTCGCGGGCACCCCGTGGCTGGTCGTGAAGGGACCGGTCCTGTCCGAGTCGCTCCACCCCGTCGCGGGCCTCAGGTCGTACAACGACCTCGACGTCCTGGTCGCCCCGGCGGACGTGCGGCACGCAGGGGAGCGCCTGCTCGACTCGGGGTGGCACGTCCTGGCGACCTCCGACGACCTGCTCAACGGCGAGGTGGCCGGCGAGCTGGAGCTCGGCCGGGCCGGAGGAGCGGTCGTCGACCTGCACTGGTCGCTGGTGCTGTCGGAGACCCTCCGCGGCAGGTTCAACGCCCCCACCTCCGAGCTGATCGAGCGCAGCGTCCCGCTGATGGTCGGACCGGTCGAGGTGCGCACGCTCGACCCCGTCGACACCCTGGTGCACCTGTGCCACCACGCCGCGCTCTCGGGCGCGGTGCGCCTGCTCCACCTGCTGGACGTGGACCAGGCGGCACGCCGGGTCGACGACTGGGACGAGGTCGTCCGGCGGGCCCGGTCGTGGGGAGCGGGGCCCCAGGTCTGGCTGGTGCTCGGGCGGGCCGAACGGGTCCTGGGCACGCCGGTGCCGTCTGACCTGGGACGAAGGCTCGGCCTCTCGCGCAACTTCGGGAGGCTGATGGCGGCGGTCGACTCCGTGTTGCCGGTCCCTGCGGTGCGGCGCGAAGCCTCCTGGCCGCGACTGGTCGCGCGGGCGGCTCGGCCGAGTGCCTCGGCGACGGCATGGACGGCGATGCGGAACGCCTTCCTGGGTGCGTTGAACAGGGCGCGTCGGGCCCCCACCGCGGCGGCCGTCGGGCCGGCAGGACGCAGGGACGTCGCGACCTGGTTCGCCGAGGTGGAACGGGTCTCCCGTCGTCCGGCAGCGCAGCAGTGACGGTGGTCGGTCACGACGCGAGTCCCTGATCGACGAGCCCGTCCGAGCCCAGCCCGGTCGCGCGCAGGACGGACGGGACGACGTCGTCCGCGAACGGCGGCCCCCAGGGCAGCCGGGCGAGGTGGACCGGCACCCGGTCGACGACGTCAGCGAGCTGCTGGAACGTGCTGCGGCGCACCTGGTCGTCCTGCCACCCGAGCACCCGGGGGAACTGGGCGAGCAGGACCAGCGCCTCGGAGGGTGCCAGCCGGGTCAGCTCGACGGCACGTCGATCGGGGGAGTGGTCGGGCAGCGGGACGACCAGTCCGGCGAGCGGGAGGCCCTCGGTCGTCGACGCTGACGGACCCAGGGCCCGGCGCCCGTCGCCGGTCGTACGCAGGGTCGGGCCGGTGCTCGAGAACCGGCCGGCCAGGACCTCGGCGCCCTTGCGAAGTCGCAGCTCGGTCGCTCCGAGGGAGCACCGGGGCACGGACCCGGTCGTGTCGACCCTCAGCACGTCGTCGGTGACCAGTCGAGCGCCAGCCGCGCACAGCAGCGTCGCCATCGTGGACTTGCCCATGCCTGAGGCGCCGACGAAGGCCAGGGCCGCGTCGCCGACCTGCACGGCACTCGCGTGCAGCACCGCCTCGCCGCGCATGGCCAGCACGAAGGCCAGCACCGTCCCGCTCACGAGCACCGACACCAGGTCCGGGTCGGCGGTCGGCACCGGGTGCACGGTGGCCCGACCCAGGCCGGGGTCGATGTCGACGTCGCACGTGCCGAAGAACCGGAGGTGGAACCCGTCGGCGTCGACGCTCGCGGCGTAGTAGCGCCGACTCCCGCTCAGGTCGAGGAGCAGGCGGCCCGGCGGGGTCGATCGCACCGGCGCCGCGGGCTCCCCCAGCAGGACCTCGAGGTCGACGGGCATCCCCGCGAGGGCGGGTCGGTCCTGGTGCAGCGGGACCTGGGATCGGATGGTGAGCCCGTAGATCCGGGTCGTGGGGGCGCTCATCCGGCCGGTCCCGTCCGAGCGCTCACCAGGGGTTGGTACGACGACACCGCGAACCGCGGGTCGACGGCCATCCCGTCGACGAGCAGCCAGGCATGGGCGCGCACCTCGCCGTCGACCTTCGCGACACCGAGGTGGAGCGACGGTCGGAGCCGGCGCAGCAGCCAGCCGGTCACCAGCGCCTGGCGCAGGCAGGTGTCGCCGAAGGGCCAGTGCTGGAGGACGCGGCGAGCGGCGCGCACGCGGACCTGCGCCCACTCGGGGAGGGCAGCGTCGCCGGCCGGCTTCACGTAGGACTCCAGGCCGACCGCGAGCGGCGCCCCCAGGGCCCGGGCCAGGCCAGGCAGGGTGGTGACCCGCAGGCCGGCCTCGACCACCGCGGCCGCGGCGGCGGCCGCCAGGAGCGCCGGCACCTCCGCCAACCGGACCCGGGGTACGCGGGGCATCACACGGCCGCCCTCTCGCTCGCGAGCCAGGCGCTGTGCAGCAGGACACCGGTTGCCATCGTCGGCCGGTCGGAGAGCCAGACGCGGCGGAGCTGCTCGGGGTCGACCAGGTCCTCGTCGACCCCGCTGCCGTCCCATGTCCGGGCGAACTCGCGGGTGGCCTCGCCGGCGTGCGCCCGGTTGAACGACGCCTTCGTGGTCCGCGCCAGGACAGCCGCCGGGAGGACGTCGGAGAACAGCGCCTGCATCGTCGCCGTGCGACCGAGCAGGCCGGTGTGGCCGCCGAAGCGCGCGAGCGCCGCGACGAAGCGCGGGTCGAGCAACGGATCGGATGCCCGGACGCCGTACTCGGCGGCTGCCGCGGTGTGGTTGTGGACGATGGTGGCGAAGGCCCGCTGCCGGGGGATGGCCCGGGTTGCCGCCCCGTAGTCGAGCGGCTCGGCGGCCATGTCGGCGGACAGGAGCCGCACGTGCTGCTCGAACGCGGCGGGCCGCAGCCAGCGGTGCTGCGGGCTGGCCTGCGACGCTCGCCGAGCGAACCGGCGGCGACCCGGGCGCGGCAGGACGGCGTACGCCGCGTGCTTGAGCAGGGCGCGGTCGGGGCGCCGGGTGCGGAGGAGGCCCGTGAGCGGGGTGACGCGGCGCGCGCCGAGCACGGCGTCGCCACCTTCGCCGGTCAGCAGGGAGCCGCCACGGAGGTGCTGGAACAGGACGCCGTGCGTCTGCAGGGCCGGCGGCCACAGCAGTCCGCGCTGCGCGAGCGTGGCGCGAGCGACCGGGCCGAGCAGGTCGGACTCGCCGCCGCCGAGCTCGAGGCGGATCCACTCGGTGAGTCCGAGGTGGTCGATGACGGCGCGCTGCCAGTCCGACTCGTCGGTCTCGGGGAGGTCGCCGTAGACGCGGGTGATCGGGACCGGGAGCGCGTGCCCCTCCCGGCGGGCCAGTGCGGTCGCGGCCGCCAGGACGGCGGAGGAGTCGCGCCCGCCGGAGAACGTGACGTAGCAGCGACCGGCGACGAGGGCCGGGCGGATGGCGTCGTCGAGTGCGGCGCGTGGGGTCGCGCTGGCGCGCGGCAGCGGCGTCGGTGGGACGGAGCCGTAGACCCAGCCCGTCGCGACCTCCATCGGGTCGGGACGCAGGAACGGGTCGGCAGGCGACGGGGCTCGACGACGACCGGGGGGACGGCAGGAGTCCTGCCGAGCCCCCCGGTCCTCGCCGAGCTTCACGAGGCCGTGCCGTACGGGATGTCGATCGTGATCCGACCGATGTGGAAGACGAAGTTGTCGTCCGAGCCCAGGAAACCTTCTCCTTGGGTCAGTCCCAGGACCGATCCGACCTGCGTCAGCTTGGGTGACTCATAGTGTTCGTGCACCGCTTCACCTCCTTAGTGCTCGGGGGTCACCTGCCGCCGGAAGCGGCGACGGGGTCTTTGCGGCGGTCGCGCCGCCCGCTCTCGAGCAGACCGCGTTCGTCGAGGTCCTCGACGAAGGCCAGCACGTCCTCCTCGGCGCGCCGGTGCGGGATGTCGTAGGCGTCCGCCAGGGACTCGATCAGCTGCTGCAACGTCCTGTCCTCGGCAAGCTCCCGCATCAGCACCGTCGCGCTGGCGTTGGCCGTCAGGTAGGTCGACGAGCGCAGGTCGAGGATGACGAGGTCGCCGTCGATCTCCCGCCAGGTGATGTCGTCCACGCGAAGTCTCATGTTTCCCGTCCGGGTCGTTCGCACCGTCCCCCACGGCGCGGCCTGGCCCAAACGGTATGGAGCACGGGACACACCCCGAGTGGCGCTCCGGGTCGGGTTCCTCAGAATTGTGTATGCGACGGGCCTCAGGGATAGACGGGCCGGTCGGTGGGCCGGTCCTGGGCGCCGTCGACGGCGATGTGGGCGCCATTGATCCCGGACGCGCGCGGGCTGAGCAGGAAGCAGGCCGTGTCGGCCACCTCCTCGAGCGTCACGAGCCGGCCACCGGGGAGGTTGTCGGCGACGAAGCGGTCGTGGCCGTCGGGGTCCTTGGCCCGGGTGGCTGCCCACCGGCCGCCTTCGAACAGGACAGCGCCCGGACTGAGCGTGTTCACCCGGATCCGCTCGCGGGCCAGCTCGACCGCGAGCGTGGGTGCGAGGTGGATCTCGGCGGCCTTCGCGACGGCGTACGACGAGCTGGCCCGCGGCTTCCAGCCGCTGATGGACCCGATCACGAGTGCCGCCCCCTGGCCGGACCGCTCCAGCCACGGGATTGCCGCTCTGATCGCGGTGGCCGCGTGCACGACGTTGATGTCGAGGGTGTGGGCCCAGTCGTCCGGGGTGGAGGTCTGCAGGCCGCCACCGCGCGAGCCGCCGGCGTTGGTGACGACCAGGTCGAGCCCGCCACGCTCCTCGGCCGACCGGGCCACGACCGCGGCGAGCCCGGCCTGGTCCAGGACGTCCACGACGTACGGGTGGACCGTCAACCCCTCCTGGCCGAGTCCGTCGACGGCCGCTGCCAGCCCGTCGGGGTTCCGGGCACCGATCGAGACCACGGCGCCCTCCCGGGCCAGGCCGCGCGCGATGGCGAGACCGATGCCCCGGCTGCCGCCGGTCACGAAGGCGCGCTTGCCCGTCAGCTGGAGGTCCACGATGCCGAAGTATGGCCCGCCTCGGCCCGGTCCGCGGCACCGTTCCGCGCGACGGCACGCACGACTCCCCAAAGTGAGGTAAGCGGGTGAGGAACCAGCGTGCCCGTCCGGGGAGTCAGGTCTGATCACGAGTCGAGGACCCCTGCCAGAAACTGCCCGATGGAGGCTTCCGTGACCAGTGTGATCGTCGACCCGACGTGCACCGACGACGAGCGTCGCCACGCGCTCTACTCCGGCGACATCTTCGTGCACACGCACTCGCCCAGCATCCGCGAGTTCGTCTCGTTCACGCGCGCGATGATCGAGGACGCCTTCGGCGGTCGCGACCCGGAGACCGTCCAGTACGACATGGACGTCAACGAGTACGCCGAGGTCCTCGGCGCCCTCAAGCCCGCGTTCATCCACCACCCGGAGTCGAAGACGCACCTGCGGGCCATCCTCGAGGAGCACGGTGCCGACCCCGAGCTCACCTACTTCGACGTACCCCGGCTGAGGACCTCGACCTCCGACAACTACCTGACCACGGGCATCGCCTACGCCTTCCACCCGCACCGGGACACGTGGTACTCCGCGCCGATGATGCAGCTGAACTGGTGGCTGCCCATCTACGACGTGACGCCGGACAACGTGGTGGCCTTCCACCCGCGGTACTTCGACCGGGCCGTCGCGAACGGCAGCGAGCGCTACAACTACTACGCGTGGAACCGCGACAGCCGGGCCATCGCCGCCTCGCAGGTGGGGGAGGACACCCGTGACCAGCCCAAGCCCGAGGAGCCGATCGACCTCGACCCGCAGATCCGGCCCGTCCCGCCCGTCGGCGGCGTGATGGTCTTCTCCGGAGCGCAGCTGCACTCATCGGTGCCGAACACGTCCGGCAGGACCCGGATCAGCGTCGACTTCCGGGTCGTCCACCGCGGCGACGTCGAGGCCGGCCGCGGCGCCGTCAACGTCGACTCGCACTGCACCGGCACGACCATGCGCGACTACCTGCGGGTCGCCGACATGGAACGCCTCCCTGCCGAGGTCGTCGCTCCGTACGACGAGGGCGTGCCGGAGGAGCTCCTGCAGTACGCCATCTACTCGAGCTGAACCACCCACCCTGAGCTGTCCACCTGGAAGAAGGTCCATCCCATGCGTGTCCTCGTTGCGGGAGATCGCGGCTACATCGGCACGGTGCTGGTGCCGATGCTGCTGACGAGCGGGTACGACGTCGTCGGCCTCGATGCCGGCTGGTACGACGCCTGCGACTTCGGGCCGCAGCCCGGCGGCTACGAGTCGCGCACCGGCGACATCCGGGAGCAGCGGCCCGAGGACCTGGCGGGCTTCGATGCCGTCGTCAACCTGGCCGCCATCTCGAACGACCCGGTCGGCCACCTGAACCCCGATGCCACCTACTCGGTCAACGCCCACGGTGCCGCGCACCTGGCGGAGGTCGCCCGTGAGGCCGGGGTGGGCCGCTACGTGTTCTCGTCGTCGTGCAGCCTGTACGGTGCGGCGGGCGACGAGGCGGTCACCGAGGAGAGCGAGTTCAACCCGGTGACGCCGTACGGCCAGAGCAAGGTGATGGCCGAGCAGCTGATCGGCAAGTTCGCCGACGACGGCTTCAGCCCGACGTACCTCCGCAACGCCACGGCGTACGGCTCGAGCCCCCGGCTCCGAGCCGACATCGTGGTCAACAACCTCACCGGCGCGGCCCTGACGGCCGGGGAGGTGCGGCTCCAGAGCGATGGCTCGCCGTGGCGTCCGCTCGTCCACGCCGAGGACATCTCACGAGCCTTCCTGGCGGTGCTGTCCGCCGACCGCGACGTCGTCCACGACCAGGCGTTCAACGTCGGTCGCGACGAGGACGTCGTGCAGATCCGCACGATCGCCAACGCGGTGGCGGCGCGCACCGGCGCGCCCGTCAGCTTTGCCGAGGGCGCCTCCGCCGACAAGCGGGACTACCGCGTCGACTTCGGGAAGGTCCGGCAGCTGCTCCCGGACTTCCAGCCGAGGTGGACAGTGCTCGCGGGCATCGACCAGCTCGCCGCCGACATGGAGCGCTACGGCCTCACGGCAGGAGCCTTCGAGCACACCTTCGTGCGACTCGAGCAGATCAACCGGCTCAAGGCTGAGGGCCGGCTCGACGACATGCTGCGGCGCACCGGCGCCACTGTCGCGTGACCCGGTCGCACTGGTAGGAGCTTCCCGTGCAGGCACCCACTGTCGCCGTCGTCGTCATCACCTACAACAGTGCCGCCGACCTCCCAGCGTGCCTCGACTCGCTGCGCAACGGTGGTGCCGAGGGCGTCGATCTCACCGACGTCGTCGTCGTCGACAACGCCTCGTCCGACGCCTCGGTCGAGCTGGCGAAGGCGACCACGGGCCTGCCGATCTCGGTCGTCCAGCTGCTCGAGAACGCGGGGTACGCGGCCGGGGTCAACGCCGGCGTCGACGCGGTACGGGGCCGGCCGCCGGAGGCGGTCATGGTCCTGAACCCGGACTGCCGGTTGCTGCCAGGCGCCCTCGCCACGCTGGCCCGGGCGCTGCACGTGCCCGGCCGCGGGGTCGTGGCGCCGCGGCTGATCAACCCCGACGGGACCCTGCAGCCCTCGTTGCGCCGGGTGCCCACGCTCCGGGGTGTCGTCGTCGAGGCGGTCCTGGGTGGCCGGGTCGCGGACCGGCTCGACGTGGGCGAGCTGGTGTTCGCCGAGGAGCAGCACGCCCGCGCGGGCGTGACGCCCTGGGCGACAGGAGCGGCCCTGCTGATGGACTGGCAGCTCCTCGAGAGCGTGGGGCCCTGGAACGAGGACTTCCTGCTCTACAGCGAGGAGACCGAGTACCTGCTGCGCGCCGGCGACCACGGCTGGTCGACCTGGTACGAGCCGGCGGCGGTGGTCGAGCACCGGGGCGGCGACTCCGGCATCAACCCGAGCCTCGCCGCGCTGCTGACGGTGAACCGGGTGGTGCTGTTCGAGCAGCGGCGCGGGTCGGTCGCGGGGCGAATGTACTCGGCGGCGCTCGTCCTCGGCATGGCCATCCGGGCTGCCGCGGGCCAGCGGACCGCGCGGGCCTCGCTGGGCGCGCTGCTCTTCCCGTCCCGCCGGATCACGTCGCTCGCCCAGCTGGGCTGAGCGCCGCTCGCGGGGTGTGTCCGTCTTCGGCCGTAACCGCACGCTCATGCCGATGTGAGGGCGCAGGTGGGGGTGCGTCAGGGGTTTCTCAGGGGCGGTCCCGATTGGTCGCTCGCGGGCGGCTGAACCAGGTTGGTGGCATGGGAGCCTTGGGCGCGCCAGACGCCACCGCACACTCAGTCGAGGTTGATCTGCCACAGCGACCGGTGCTGACCTTCTGGCTGATCGCGGTCGCTCTGGAGGTGCTTCTGGGCGTCGCCTTCCTCCTGACCGGTGCGGATGCGGCCATCGACAAGGGACTGTCCAAGGCGGGGATCGACTTCAGTTCCGACCTCCTCACGGCAGTTCGCGTCGTGATCGTCTACCCCGCTGCCATCTTGGGGGTCACGCTGGCGCTCGCACAGGTAGCCGCGCCCGACCTCGCCGTGTTCGCCGTGGCTCGCATCCGTGGAGGGCGCAGGCTGCTCCGCGCCGTCGGCAGCAGATTCCGTCCGTGGTCGAGGGAGGTCGGAGCACGCAGGGGCATCCGGATCTGGATCGCGGTGGTCGTCGTCTTCTCGGCGTGCAACGTGATCAGCGGGCTGCTCCATCAAGCCTTCGTGCCACACGAATTCACCTGGCACTTCTCATGGAGCATGCTCGCCCTGCTGCCCGTGGCCATGTTCCTCGACGCCGGTGCGCTCCTGGAGGAGAACGGCTGGCGCGGCTTCGCGCTACCAGTCCTGCTCCGAACCCGCGGACCACTGGTCGCTTCCCTGATTGTGGGCTTGGCGTGGGCCACCTGGCACTTCCCAGTCAAGTACGACGCCTTCCTCGATTACGGCTTTTGGGGCGGGTTGGCCTACCTCAGCGCCTTCACGATCAAGATCGTGGCGATGTCGGTGGTGATCACCTTCTTCTGGGCACGCGCCGGTCAAGCGACCCTGCTGGCCATCGCGATGCACGGTCTGTCCAACGATGTGGCCCGAGTCGGCGGACTGGTTGACGGGAACACCTGGCAGTCCTCCGCGATCAGCGAACTCGACCTCGCCGTCCCGTTCATCATCCTGGCGCTCGTGCTGGTCCCCTACGCCAACTGGAACGGCTGGGGTGACCTGACGCCACTCGGCAGCGAATGAGCACCGGTCATCTTCTTTGCACTCACATGTCGCAATCCGCTCGGATCTGCCGAGATCCGGGGCAGCCGTTGCTCAGCGCGGGGTCGCTGGCGTCGGGCAGCATGCGAGCATGAGCTACGCGATCGGTGACGCCGAGGTGGTCGCTTGGATACGGGAATCGACGACGACAGGTCTGAACATCGGCGCCGCGATCCCACCCGGTTTCGCGTCGTACGCGACCGTTGTCATCCCTGATGATGACGCCGGTCGCCTCGCACATGACCGCACGCTGGTCGAGCTCCTGCGCCGGCACTCCCCGGAGTCGAGTTGGTGGTTGGGCTACCTGGAGACGGGCGGGGACCCGATCCCGTTCCCCGATGCTCCCAAGGTCGGCCTCTACGCCGGCTGGAGGTACGTGATCGTCCACGCTGGCTCCGACGAAGCGCTGTCTCTGCGTGACGGTCACTGGGGCCGAACGTTGCCCGAGCTCCTCTTCCCGGACGACCGGAGTTGGCTCGTGTCGGCCCTCTGGGACGACGACTGGCGCTGCGTCGGCGGACCCGCCAGTCTCATCGGGTCCATGGTCGAGGCCGCCGAGCTGGAGACACGCGTCGTCGACTTCACGCAAGACGCGACCCCGCCTGGACACATCGCGTACTGACGACCGTGCGCGGCAGCCGGCCGGTCGCGTGGGGAGGACTCGGTGCCACGGGTTCCAGCCCACAACGCTGGGCGACACCGCCCGTCCGGTATAGTTGAAATCGAAAGGGAGTAGTCCCCAACAGTCGCGTCGACACACTGGCCTCTGGGCCCGGCGCGACAGGCCACCGCACGTCAGACGGCTCGGTGGCGGACGAGACTTTCGACCAATCGCACACCCCCTGTGTTGTTGCGCCTGGTCGAAGGGTCCTCCCCGAACAGGGCAGCGCTCCTCCGGTCAGGCCGGAGAGAGGACCCGATCCCGTGTACGCCCTCCTGCTGAGCACCGCCGTCATCTTCGTGGCCGAGCTCGGCGACAAGAGCCAGCTCATGGCGATGACCTTCGCCGCCCGGTACCGAGTCCGCGACGTGCTGATCGGCATCACCGCCGCCACTGCACTCGTCCACTTGGCATCGGTCGGCATCGGCTACTTCATCGGCGACGCGTTCGCCGGCTACCAGGACTGGATCGGCATCGTCGCCGGCCTCGCATTCCTGGCCTTCGCAGCATGGACCCTGCGCGGCGACGAGCTCACCGAGGACGAGGCGAGCAAGGCACGCAGCGCAACCGGCACCGCCATCCTCGCGGTCGGCGTCGCTTTCTTCCTCGCCGAGCTCGGCGACAAGACCATGCTCGCCACCATCACCCTGGCCACGCAGGAGGGTTGGTTCGGGACCTGGGTCGGCAGCACCCTCGGCATGGTCGTCGCCGACGCGCTCGCCATCGTCGTCGGCGCCGTCCTCGGCAAGAAGCTTCCCGAGAAGGTCATCAAGTACGGCGCCGCCGCACTGTTCGCGATCTTCGGCGTCCTCTTGATCATCGACGGTGTTCTCGCCTGAGCCGAGGCGAGCATGCGAGCTCGATCGACCAATTCCCTCCAGCGGCCGTACGACATGCCTCGGACGGGTGACGGCCGAAGCTCGTCCCGCAAGAGCGACACACTCAGTCAGGCGTTGCGCGACTTCTCGTGGATGAACGCCGCCAGGGTGCCGACGGTCTCGAACACGTCGCCGGTGAAGTCGTCGTCGTCGATGACGATGTCGAAGCGCTCCTCGAGCGCGACCGCCAGCTCGACGACCGCCAGCGAGTCGAGCTCCGGCAGCTCCCCGAGCAACGCGGTGCCCGCGTCGATGGTCTCCCGCCGGTCCTCGATCCCGAGCACGTGCACGAGCACGTCGACGACGTCGCTGACCGGAGCCTCGGTTGATGCGTCCACGTTCTTGCTCTCCTCCGTGTTCGGTCTGGGCATCAGACCACGATCTCGGCCGGTTCGGGGTGCCCCAGGAACCGGGTCGGGCTCGCGGTCAGACCGTAGGCCCCGGCCTGGAAGAGCACAATCAGGTCGCCCGGCTCGGCGTGGGGAAGGTCGACGTCGTCGCCGAGGAGGTCGAGCGGCGTGCACAGGCTGCCGACGACCGTCACCCTCTCGCGTTCTGCGCCCCGGCGGGGCTCGCCGACGGCGATCGGGTAGTTGCGGCGGATCACCTGGCCGAAGTTGCCCGAGGCCGCGAGCTGGTGATGCATCCCGCCGTCGACAACGAGGTAGGTCTTGTCGCGTGACGTCTTGCGGTCGACGACCCGGGTGACGTAGATCCCCGCCTCGCCCACCAGGTAGCGCCCCAGCTCGATCACCACCCGGGCTGTCGGGTGGGCCGGTCGGATCTCCTCGGTCACCAGTCGCCGCAGGTTGTCGCCGACCGCGCGCAGGTCGAGCGGCCGGTCGCGCTCGAAGTACGGGATGCCGAACCCGCCCCCGAGGTTGAGGTAGGAGATCTCGTCGGGCCACTTCGCGGCGAGCTCGAGGACGAGGTCGACGGTCCGGCGCTGGGCGTCCACGAGGATCTCGCTCTGCAGGTTCTGCGACCCGGCGAAGACGTGGAAGCCCTCGACCGCGACGTCCAGGTCTCGCAGCTCCTCCAGCAGTCCGGGCACCTGCTCGACGTCCACACCGAACTGCTGCGGACCGCCGCCCATGCGCATGCCGGAGCCCTTGACCGTGAAGTCCGGGTTGACGCGGACGGCCACGCGGGGCCGGATCCCGAGGACGCCCCCGACCGCGGCCGCACGCCGGGCCTCGGTCGCCGACTCGAGCTCGATCAGCACTCCTGCGGCGACCGCGCGGCGGAGCTCGGCGTCGGTCTTGCCGGGTCCGGCGAAGCTGACCCGCGCCGGGCTCGTCCCGGCGTCGAGCGCGACCTGCATCTCCCCGGCCGACGCCACGTCCAGCCAGTCCACCTCCCGGCTGAGGTGCTGGACCAGCGCGGGCATCGGGTTGGCCTTCACCGCGAACCCGAGGTCGATGTCGGCGGGGAGGGCGGAGCGGACCGCCGCCACCCGCGCGGTGATCTTGGCGCGGTCGTAGGCGAAGAAGGGCGTCGACCCGACCTGCTCGGAGAGCCGGCCCAGCTCCACGTCGCCCACGCAGAGCGAGCCGTTCCGCACGAACGGAGCCTCGTGCTCCTCAGGCTTCACGACGCCACCTCCTTGCGGAGCAGCACGCGGTCGAACTTGCCGTTCGGCGAGCGCGGCACCTCGGCCACGACCCGGATGTCCGACGGCACCATGAAGAGTGGCAGGCGCGCGCGAAGCTCTCGGTCGAGAGCCGAGGGGTCGAGATCGGCGCCTGCGGCGGCCGTGACCACGAGGACGATCCGTTGGCCGAGCACGGGATCCTCGACGCCGAGCGCGACGGCGTCCCTGACCAGGCTCGTGCTGTACGCCGCCTCCTCGACCTCGGTCGGGCTCACTCGGTAACCGGAGGTCTTGATCATGTCGTCCGAACGTCCGACGAAGTACAGGAAGCCGTCCTCGTCCGACACCACCGTGTCGCCCGACCAGACGGCGATCTCCGGCGCCCGCCAGGACGGCGCCGGGCTCGGGTAGGGCTTGAAGCGCTGGGCCGTTCGCTCGGGATCGTTCCAGTAGCCGAGTGCGACCAGCGGCCCGCGATGGACCAGCTCGCCCTCCTCCCCGGGGGCGCACTGCGAGCCGTCCGGCTTCAGCACCAGCACCTCTGCATTGGGGATCGACCTGCCGATCGAGTCGGGCCGGCGGTCCACCTCGTCGGGGTCGAGGTAGGTGGACCGGAACGCCTCGGTCAGGCCGTACATCAGGAACGGCCGGGCCTCCGGGAACGTCTCGCGGAGGCGGGCGAGGGTGCTCGCGGGCATCCGGCCGCCGGTGTTCGCGAAGTAGCGAAGGCTGCGGGTCGCCTCCTCCGGCCACGTCTCACCGACAAGCTGGATCCAGAGGGGCGGGACGCAGGTCAGGCCGGTGACCTGGTGCTTGGCGCAGAGACGGACGACGTCGCGGGCGAGCAGGTAGTTGACGAGCACGACGTGCGCGCCGCTCGCGAACGCGGTGGTCACCTGGCTGAGCCCGGCATCGAAGCTCAACGGCAGGGCGGCCAGGATCACGTCGTCGGGCCGGTTGTCGAGGTAGCTGCTGACGGACTCGGCTCCCACCAGCAGGTTGCGGTGGCTGAGCACGACACCCTTCGGCCGCCCGGTGCTCCCGGAGGTGTAGAGGATCGCGGCCATGTCGAGGTCGACGCCGTGCGTGGGGAGCCCTCGCTGGCTCGCCCGACCCGACGCCTGGAGACCGGCGTAGGAGTGCGGCACGACCCGGCCCTGGAGCTCGTCGTCCTCGTCGGCACCGTCGACGAGGACGACGTCGCGCAGGGCCGTCAGCTCCTCGGCCTGGACCCTGAGCTGCGCCCAACGCTGACGGGTGGTGACGAGCACGCGCACGTCGCAGTCGTCGAGGATGTAGGACACCTGGTCCGGCTTGAGCACCGGGTTCACCGGGACGAAGACCGCGCCGGCCATCGAGGAGGCGAAGATCGAGACCACCGTCTCGATGCGCTTGTCGAGCCAGATCCCGATGCGGTCACCGCGGTCGACGCCGAGGTCGAGCAGCCCGCCGGCGAGCTCACGGGACGCGTCGTTCACGGCGCCGTAGCCGAGCGTCGTCTCGCGGAAGGTGAGGGCGGGCGCCTCGCCGCGACGGTGGGCCTGCTCGCTGAGCAGGTCGTGCAGGTGGATCTTCATCGGGGTCCCGATCTCTGACAGGTGGCTACCACGCCACGCACGTGAGCTCGCTGTAGAGGTAGTCGATCGCATCGGCACCGACCCGCGTGCTCCGGAACATCTTGGGGCGCGGCCTCTTGAGGCGCAGGCTGAACGACGGCCGCGGACCGATCACGCGCAGCTCGCCGAGGACGCAGAGGACCCCGTGGCGCACGAGGAGGTGCCGGGACAGCTCGGTCATCGACTGGGACAGCAGCTCGCGGTCGCTCGCGTGCAGGATCGAGGCGAAGGCGGGCACGTTCTTGCGCCGGTCGTGTCGGAAGATCACGTAGCACTCCCGGTCGCCTCGCTGCAGGAGCAGGTGCCGCGCGGCGGTCGCTCCCCGGTGGTCGTCGAAGATCACCTTGTCCATCCCCGTGAGGCGGGACTCGATGACGGCGGGGTCGTGGATCACCTTGGTGCGACGGGGCCAGGGGAGGGGGCGCGCGGGGACGAGCACCGTCTCGGTGTCCAGCGAGCTGAATCGCAACCGCTGGTTGAGCGGGACGACCGCACCGCTGGGTGAGAGGTCGGTGAAGGTGTATCCCGGCTGGGCGAGCAGCGCCCGGAGCATCCGGATCCCATGGCTGCGGTGCGGCTCCAGCACGCACCAGGCGCCCAGGTTGCAGAAGTCCTCGACGACGCCGTCGACGAGGCGCTGGGAGTAGAACGCCAGGTGCACGCCGACGATCTCGTCGTCCAGCACCAGGCGATAGCCGTGGTTCGGTGAATCCACCACCCACGTCGGCACGATCGAGGCCGCCCACTGGTCCGGGGTGAGACGAGGGTTCAGGTGTCGGCTCAGGAAGTCGCCGACGGCCGCCAGGTCACCACGCTCGATCGGCAGCAGGACCGGCTTCTGGGACATGTCTCCACCGTAGGAAGCCCGCGAGGGCCGATCCGATCCTTCCCCGGGCCTGTCCCCAATCCTGGTGAGAGTCACTGCACGGCGTACGGGTCCGGCGTGACCCGCTCCGCGTCGGCACGGACGGCCCGGAGCAGGGCAGCGCTGATGCCGACGAGCAGGTACGAGAGGGAGGACACGGTGGCGAAGCCATGGAAGTCGAAGGTCGCGTAGGTGGGGAGCACCGCGGCCAGCGACGCAGTCAGGGCGATGGCGAGGTCCTGGTCGTCGGTCGCGGTGGGCACAGCGGCCCGTTCGTGGTGGGAGATCCAGATCACCCGTAGGGCCGAGAAGATCGCGGCCAGCGTGACGAGCAACGACGCGACCAGCCCGACGACGCCGCTGTCGACCAGCGTCAGGAGGAACTGGTTGTCGAAGATCTCGTGCTTCGGGGCGTACCAGGTGCCGATCCCCCTGCCCAGCCACAGGTGCTCGGAGATGAGCTCCCGGGCGGTCGCGTAGTCGTGCGTGCGGTACTGCACGCTGGGGTCGTTGCCGGCGTTGCGGAACAGGTCGAAGAAGGTCCGCAGCAGCCCCGGCGAGAGGATCTGGATGAACACCAGGAAGCAGATGCCGACGGTCAGCATCTGCGCCCGCACGCGGGCCGGCCAGCCGCAGAGCAGCACGACGCCGGCGCAGGCGATCGCGAGGATGGCCGACCGGGACACCGAGAACATCAGGCCGACCGCGATCAGGCTGGTGCAGACCCACCAGAACACGGGGCGCCGCCCCTCGCGCCTGGTGCGGAACGCGACATGGGCGGCCAGCGGCAGCATCATCGCGCAGAAGACGCCGAACTCGATCGGGTGTGCCGTCGTCCCCGACACCCGGCGGCCGGCGCGCTGCAGCACGACGGGGTCGTAGGCCGTGAAGTGCATGCCCGGCGGTCGGAGGCGGAGCGTGAGGTCGAAGCCGAAGAGGTACTGGAGGATGCCGACCACCGCCACCCACGCCCCGCACACGACCATGACCTTGATGAGGAAGATCAGGCGAGCGCGGCTCCGGACGCCGTCGCACACGGCCAGGGCGAGGCAGATCAACGCGAAGGTGACCACCATGGCGTGGTCGCCGCTGGCGCGCTCGTCGGGCGGCAGGTACGCGAGGCTCGAGTTCCCGTAGGACATGATCAGCGCGCACGCGTACCCGAAGAGCGCGGTGCGGACCAACGTGCGGCCCTTGGCCGCGCCGAGGGTGGACGTCAGCTGCGTGCAGAACCACAGGGCGCCCAGCCCGAGCGCGACGAGGGACGCCGCTGACAGGGACAGCGGGAGCCCGTTCATGACGAGCTTGGACGGCAGCGCGAACTGGAGCACGACGAAGATCGCGACGATCGTGGTGGCGTCCGCCCGCTGGAACCGGTCGGGACGAGGCCCGTCCCGCAGCGGCACGTCGGCCTCTCGACCGTCGAGGACGGTCATCCTCCGGCCTCGACGGGTTCTCGCGTCGGCGGCGCCGCAATCACTTCGCGGCCTGACGCGGTGGCCGGACGGACGGCGGTGCGGGGGGTGCGTTCCTCACGTCGGGCGGCTCTGCGGCGCCTGCGGTGCGTCATCAGGCTGTCGAAGCCGTAGACGGCTGTGAGGCACCCGATCCCGGCGAGGGCGAGCGCTGCGGCGGTCGCCCGCATCGGATTGTCGGTGAGCAGGTGGCCCGCGGTCGTGGGGACCACGACCTGCACGTTGATGTGCGTGGCGGCCGGCGCCTTGAGCGCGTCCTGACGCTGGGTGAGGACCTCGCCCACCATCTCGGTCAGCCTCGCGGTGACCCTCCGTGCCGCCTCCGGGGTCGGGCCGGTCGCGTGGATGAAGAGGAAGGGGCCGGACTCCAGCAGCTCGGGGTTGGAGCTGCCGTTGGTCACCTCGTAGTGCACGGAGCCACCCGGGGTCAGGCCCAGGGCGGTTGCGGTCTCCGGGCTGTTCAGCTGCTGGATCAGGATCGCGCCGGCGAGGCTGAGGCTGCGATCGAAGTTCAGCATCGGGTTCGTCAGCGAGTTCGGGTACTTCGCGAGCGGGCTCTCGGTCCCGCCGGTCAGCGGTGTCGTCAGCACGACCACGGAGTCCGACTGGTAGGTGGCGGGGACGGCGGAGCCCGCCAGCACGGCCAGTGCCAGTGACCCGAGGAAGGCGGGCACGGTGATGTACCAGCGCCGGAACAGCACCAGAACGGTTCGCCAGAAGTCCATCGCGCCTCCCCCTCAGCACGCGCGCTGGAGGAGCAGCGCCTTGGCGCTCGCCCCCCACTGGTAGGGGATCTGCCGGAACCAGTCCAGCGGCGGGAGCGGGCTGGTCGCGACGTAGACCTCGCCGGGGAAGCAGCGCTGGACCCGCAGCCGCGCTCGCCAGGCGTGGTCCGGGGTCGTGACGATGATGATCGAGTGCCAGCCGTGCTCCGCCGCCTGCTCACCGATCCAACGCGCCTCCCCCCGGGTGGTGTCCGGCGCTGGGTGGAAGCACCCGATCTCGACACCGGGTACGGGAGGGAGGCACGTGTCGGAGAGGGCGTCACTGGCGACCGTCGACTGGATGACCAGCGGAGCGAGGTGCTGCGCGGCGAGATCGAGCGTGACCGCGTCCCGGTCGCCCGGTCCGCCCAGCTCGACGATCGCGTCGACGTGCCCAGGCAGCGGGCGCAGGTCGGGCCACACGAACACCCGGGCCGTCGTCACCCCGAACATGACGAGCACCAGGAGAGCCACGACGGCGAGCACACGCCGCCGGCGGCGGCGCCGGCGCCTGGTCGGCGTCGCGGCAGCGCCTGCTGGTTCCTCGGCTCGGCCTCGGACGGAGCCGTCGCGCGGGGAGCCATCGGTCACGGCTTCCTCGCCCCGGCGGTCACCGGCGTCCGCGCCGGCCGGTCCGAGTCGTCGGCGTCGGGGTGCGGGTGCTCGGCCTCGGGCTCCGGTCGACGCCGTCGCTGCCGGCGGGACCGTTTGCGCGGCCGGGGCGGCGGCGCGTCGTCCGCTCCGGCTTCGGCGCTGGCGGTCGCGGTGGCGGTCGCGCGCCGTCCACGGCGGGTGCGGCTTCCGACATAGGCGATGCCGATGGTCAGGAAGAACCCGGCCAGCGCCGCTGCGCCGGCGAGCTTCTTGGCGCGCGCACCGTCGGCCGCCGGTGCGGTGGGCGTCACGACGTCGACCATGCTGACGTAGGTCCGCGCGGGTGCCTTCACGGCGCGCTGCCAGCTGAGCAGCTTGTCCCGCATCAGCTGCTGGGCCTGTACGACGACCTGCTGCGCCTCCTCCGGAGAGCTGCTCTCCGCCACGATGTAGAGGAAGGGACCGTTCAGGCCGAGCAGGTCGGGGTTGGTGCGACCGTCGTTGACCACCAGGCGGGTGTCGGCGTCGATGCCGAGCTGCTGCGCCGCGTCCATGGTGTTCATGGCCTGGATCAGGATCGCCGCCGAGGTGCGCAGGCTGTCGTTGAAGTTCAGCATCGGGTTGGTCATGGGGGTGGGGTTCAACGGATCCTGCGACGCGGATCCGCCGTACTCCGTCGTCGTCATCACCATGAGGCTGCTCGAGACGTAGCTCACCGGGGTGTTGACGTAGGCGGCCGCACCGAGAACGGCGGCGACGACCACAGCGGGAATGATGACCGCCTTGCGTCGCACGAGCCCGACGATCGTGATCCAGAAGTCCATGCTCCGGTCCGCTCTCCCCTCAGGAACCTTTCCTGAAGTCTCTGGTCGCTGGGGTCCGGGGGGCACGCCTTCGCCGCCGCCGTCCCTCATTTAGGGGAGGGCTCGGCGAGAGCGGCCCGGCGTCGCCGGGGCGCTGCCTAGCGTGCAGGTGGCCGCACCGGGATTCGGCCCTGTCGGGGAACGGCACGAGATCGAGGAGCGATCGATGACACCTGCTGCCACCGCGGCGCCGGGAGCGCTGGCGCTGAAGGTCGGAGAGCTCGTCGAGGTGCGCTCCGCTGAGGAGATCCACGCGACCCTGGACGAGAACGGCGAGCTCGACGGGCTGCCCTTCATGCCCGAGATGCTCGCCTTCTGCGGCCGCAGGCTGACGGTGCACAAGGTCGCGCACAAGCTGTGCGACTACATCGGCCACACCGGCCTGCGCCGGATGTCCGAGGCGGTGCACCTGACCGAGTCACGGTGTGACGGGTCGGCACACGGGGGGTGCGAGAACGCGTGCTCGATCTACTGGAAGGAGCAGTGGCTCAAGCGCGTCTCCGCCGACGACCCGGTCACGCCCACACCGGACGCCGGGCAGCGCGTGCTGCTGCCGCTGCTGGTGCGCAACAGCCAGAAGGAGCCGTTCGACGACGGGGCGGTCCGGTGGTCGTGCCAGGGCACGGAGATGCAGCGCGCGGCGCCCGAGGCGCTGCCGCTCAAGCACCTGGGTCAGTACCGCGAGGACGTCGTGTCCGGCAACGCGGGCGTGCTCCAGGTGCTCAGTGCCTTCCTGATCGCGGTCTTCAACCGCTACCAGAACCTCAGCAAGAAGCTGCTGCCCGACTTCCTCCTGATCCGCGACGGCCTGCACTGGGGCTTCCTCGAGGGCGGGGTCCGCAGCGGGCGTACGCCGACCGAGATCCTCGATCTCCAGCCCGGCGAGCTGGTCCGGATCAAGTCGCGTGAGGAGATCATGGCGACGCTGGACAGCAACCTGCTCAACCGCGGGATGGGGTTCGACGCGGAGATGTCCAGGTTCTGCGGCAGGACCGCGCGGGTGAAGGCTCGCGCCACCCGGTGCGTCGACGAGCGGTCCGGGCGGATGCTCACGATGAAGAACCCGTGCATCATCTTGGAGGACATCGTCTGCGAGGGGGCCTTCACGGCCAACTGTCCCCGCCAGTACGTCTGCTGGTGGCGCGAGATCTGGCTCGAGCGGATCGGGTAGGCGCGACGGTCGTGAGCGAGCAGCAACGGGGCGGGTCCGCAGTGACGGTTCCGGAGACGAGCGGGCCGGTCGACGGGGCACAACCCGAGTCCCACGTCTCCACGATCGGGCAGCGAGCGGGGCGCGGCCTCGGCTGGGCGCTGATCGGCAACCTGGTCTTCAAGGCGGGCTCCTTCGCCATCAGCCTGGTGCTGGTCCGGATCCTCGTGCCGCACGACTTCGGGCTGTACGCCGTGGCGCTGGCTGCCAACGCCTTCGTGATCCACGTCAACGACATGGGGATGATCGCGGCCACCGTGCAGTGGCGCGGACGGGTCGAGGAGATGGCAGCGACCGCGACGACCCTCGCGATCGGCTTCAGCCTCGGGTGGTACGCCCTGTTCTGGATGGCCGCACCGGTGATGGCGGACGTCGCCGGCAGCCCAGAGGCGACGCCCCTGATCCGCCTGCTGACGCTCACGATCGTCCTCGACGGCATCTCCGCCGTCTCGGTCGGTGTGCTCCAGCGCAGGTTCCAGCAGGACCTGCTGATGAAGGTCATCGCGATCGGCTTCGTGTTCAGCGCCGTGCTGAGCGTGTCGCTCGCCCTCGCAGGCGCCGGCGCCTACAGCTTCGTCCTGGGGACGCTGGCCCAGGCGCTGGTCGTGACCGTCCTCGTCCTGCGGACGGCACGGGTGCCCTTCCGGCTCGGCTTCGACCGCAAGATCGCGCGTCGGCTCATCTCCTTCGGCGCTCCCCTGGCCGTCGGCCTGGGCATCGAGTCGGTGCTGCTCTACTCGGACTCCGTGATCGTCGGGCACGTCCTCGGCACGGTGGTCCTCGGCTACTACCTGCTGGCGTTCAACATCTCGAGCTGGGTCCCGGGTCTGGTCGGCACTGCCGTGCGGTACGTGTCGATCCCTGCCTTCTCGAGGCTCGCGGAGGGGGAGACGGACGACGTTGCGGTCGGGGTGCAACGCACGCTGCCGATGATGATCGCGGTCGTGGCCCCGATCGCGGCCGGGTTCGTCGCGCTCTCCCCGTCGCTCGTCCACGTCCTGTACGGCGCCGACTGGGCACCCGCCGCCGAGGCGCTCCGCTTCCTGGCGTTCGTGATGGTCGCGCGGATGTTCACGGCGCTGGTCTTCGACATCCAGACCGGGCTCGGCAACACCCAGGTCTCGATCTGGGTCAACCTGGTCTGGCTCCTCGCGCTCCTCCCGGCGCTGTGGCTGGGCGCCAACGCCGGCGGCATGCAGGGCGCCGCCCTCGGACACGCGGTCGTCGCTTTCGCGGTGGCCATCCCGGTGGCTGCCTGGATGCTGCACCGCGCCGGCGTCCCGATGGGACCCGTGCTCCGCAAGATCGGGCGCCCGGTCCTGGCCGGCGTCGCGGCCGGCGGTGTGATGGCGGCGCTCGCGATCCCGCTCGAGTCGCCGATCGCTGATCTGGCCGTCGCCGGCACGGCAGGCGGGGTGGTCTACCTGCTGGTGGTGGTGCCGGCGTCGGGCCGAGCGGCGTGCCGCGAGCAGCTGAGGTCGGTCGTGGCGGCGCGTCGGGCGGTGAAGGCGTGAGCGCCTCCGTCTCGATCGCGCTGCCGGTCTACAACGGGGCCGACACGCTCGCCCCGGCCATCGAGTCCGTGCTGCGCCAGGACCACGACGACCTCGAGCTCGTGATCAGCGACAACGCGTCGACGGACGGGACCGAGGAGGTGTGCCGCCACTACGCGGCCGCGGACCCCCGTGTGGTCTACCGACGGCACGCGACGAACGTCGGCCTGCTCAACAACTTCCGTGGCGCAGCGGAGAGCAGTCGTGGTCGCTTCGTGCGGTGGCTGGGCGACGACGACTCGCTCGAGCCCGACTACGTCTCGCGGTGCCTGCAGGTCTTCGCCGAGGACGAGCGCCGGGTGCTCGTGACGACCCAGATCGCCTACACGGACGCCGACGGTGGCGAGACCGCTCCGGTCAGCTACGACCCCGCCGCGCTGTCGTCGAGCGACCCGGTGGAGCGGTTCGCCGAGATGCTGCGGCTGATGACCGCGGGCTTCGCACTGCTGGATCCCTTGTACGCGATGATGCGTCGGGAGGTCGCGGTCATGCCGCGCCGCAACATCCTCCGTGAGGACGAGATCTTCGCAGCGCGGCTCGCGCTGGCGGGTCCGTGGGGACACGTGCCGGCGACGCTTGCCCGCCGCAGCCGGTCCGAGACCGACGTGCCGGAGCTCGTCCGGCTCCTCGGCGTGCCGAGCTGGCACCGGCACGCGATGGACCTGCTGCAGTGCCGGGAGCTGTCGCACTGGATCGGTCGGTCCGACCTCGATGCCGCCCAGCGCCGACGGGCTCACGGCGAGGTTCTGCGCCTGTACGGGCGCCGCCACCGGAACAGGGCACGGCGGGCCGTCGCCAAGCTCGAGCGCGCGGTCGGCAGACCACTCGACACGTCACCCAGCCGGGCCGGCTGACGGAGGATCCGGAGCGCCTCCCCAATGTTGGCTACCCGCGGCACATCGATTGTGATGAGTCCTCCTGCGATGCAAGCGGGGCTGGTGAAAGTCCAGCGTTTTTGGGGTGGTGGATCATCCGCTCGGGGTATTGGCTTTCAGGGAACGGTTGAAGGTCAAACGAGGAGCGCCCCCTGATGAAGCAAGCACTGGCCACCGCTGTCGCTGCGGCGGCTGTCGCAGCACTCGTTGCGGGAGGCGTCGCCGTCGCCGCAGACGGGAACGGCGAGGTCACGGCCAACTGCACTGCCGACCCGACCGTGTCCGACACCACCGCGGGTCAGCAGATCACCGTGGTGTGCACGGTCCCGAAGCCGGTCCAGCCGACGGCCACGGTGACGGTGCCCGGGCCGACGGTCACGGTCACGGCGACCCCGGGACAGGAGCCCTCCACGCCCGACCCGACGACCTCGACGACCCCGACGGACCAGCCCACCGGCCCGGACCCGACGACTCCCACGGGTGACCCGACGACCCCGGACCCGAACACGCCGACCCCGACGACCCCGACGACACCGACGCCGACCGACGAGCCGACGAACCCGGACCCGACGACGCCCACCCCCACCCCCGGCGGCCGTGACTGGCCGGACGCGTCCAACACCGGTGTCCCCCAGGGGACCGCGCTGACGGCGTACACCGGCGGCTTGACCATCACCAAGGCCGGCACGGTCATCGACGGGAAGATCCTCGGTTGCATCGAGGTCGCAGCACCCGGCGTGGTGATCCGGAACTCGAAGATCACCTGCAAGCCCAACTACGCCGCCGTCACCGTCGACGACGGGAGCTTCAGTGGCGCGCCGCTGCTCCTCGAGGACGTCGAGATCGACTGCCAGAACTTCGGAGGGAACGCCATCGGCGAGGCCAACGTGACCGTGCGCCGCGCGAACATCCACGGCTGCGAGAACGGGCTCGACGTCAACCAGAACATCACGGTCGAGGACTCCTACATCCACGACCTGTTCAACACCGCCGCCTCCCACACCGACGGCATCCAGTTCGCCAACTTCCGCCTGGTCGGCACCGACTGGGTGAGTGGTTCGGCGAACATCGTGATCCGCCACAACACCATCTACGGCGTCGGCGCGGACGGCTCGCTGGGCACCTCCGCGATCATCTCGAACCCGCGCAACGACATCAACATCCTCATCGAGCGCAACCTCCTCGCGGGCGGGGCGTACACGCTCTACTGCGACCGGCCGGGCGCCGGCATCAACTACCGCGTGATCGACAACCACTTCTCGACCAGGTTCTCGCCCAAGGTCGGCGCGTTCGGCCCGTCGGACGGCTGCGCGGACGAGATCCGGTCCGGCAACGTCATCCACGAAACGGGCGATCCGGTCCGGCTCGACTAGCATGAGGAGCTCAGGTAACAGCGGGCATGGTGGTTGAGGCAGTGAACGTGGATTGGCGCGCCCGCAACGGGCTGGGATTCGCCCTCGTGGCGGTGGTGGTGGCATCGATGTCGCTGGTTGGCTCGCCCCCGAGCGCAACCTCCGCGGCGGCAGCGAGCACGTCGCGGGCAACACATGCCGGAGAGCGGGCCCTCCCGGCACCGAAGGTCCGGCTCGAGCTCCGGCAGGACCGGGTGACGACGACGCAGCGGGCCCGCGTCCGGGTCTCGCTGCGGCTCCCGTCCGTCCAGGCGCAACGCCTGACCGGGCGAGTCCGGGTCACCGCGAAGGGCGGCTCGACGTTGCGCCGGGCACATGGCCGCGCCGTGGCCGGCAAGGCGACGATCGCGCTGCCGAAGCTCAAGACGGGCGTCTACCGCGTGCGTGCGACCTTCCTCGGCACCAAGCGGCTGGGGCGGGCCCACTCGGCGTACCAGACGCTCCGCGTGGTGACGGGCGTCGGGGCGGCGGGCCCCCAGCCTGCTCCGCCTGCCGGATTCCCGAACGCGAGCAACACCGGGGTGCCTGCTGGGACGACGCTGACCGCCTACACCGGGAGCTCGACGATCTCGCGTGCCAACACGGTCATCGACGGCAAGACGCTCGGCTGCATCGAGGTCACCGCGCCCGGTGTCGTGATCCGCAACTCCAAGATCACGTGCAAGCCGACCTATGCCGCGGTCACCGTCGACGACGGCGGCTTCGCCGGCGCGCCCCTGCTGCTCGAGGACGTCGAGATCGACTGCGGGGACAACCCCGGTCACGGCATCGGCGAGGCCAACGTGACCGTGCGCCGCGCGAACATCCACGGCTGCGAGAACGGGCTCGACGTCAACCAGAGCATCACGGTCGAGGACTCCTACATCCACGACCTCTACAACAGCTCCGAGGCACACGCCGACGGCATCCAGCTGGCGGGTCACCTCGAGGGCGGCGGTTTCGTCGAGGGCGCGAAGAACGTCACCATCCGCCACAACACCATCTACGGCGTCGGCCCGGACGGGTCGTTGGGGACCTCCGCGATCATCTCGAACCCGCGTGGCGACACCAACATCCTCATCGAGGCCAACCTGCTCGCCGGCGGCGCGTACACGCTCTACTGCGACCGCCCCGGCGCGGGCATCGCCTACCGGGTGATCGACAACCACTTCTCGACCAGGTTCTCGCCCTCGGTCGGCGCCTTCGGCCCCACGGACGGCTGCGCCGACGAGGAACGGTCCGGCAACGTCGTCCACGAGACGGGCGCTGCTGTCCGGTTCGACTGACGGCACCCGGTCAGGCGGCCGCCCCGGCTGCCCCGGACGTCTCGGGCACGGGGCGGGCCGAGGCCGTACGACCGCTTGCTCGGCGCGCGAGCCGGTGGGCGGGACGCTCGACGACCCGGTAGAAGACGAACGCCACTGCCAGGGCGAGCGCCAGCTCGACCGGGATCGCCAGCCAGAGCGGCAGCCCGGCGTCGGTCGCGAGGGAGAACCTCAGCACGACGGGCTCCTGCACGAGGTAGAGGCTGAACGAGACGAGCCCGAGCGCGTGGATCGGCTTCCGCTCGAGCAACCGGCGCACCTGCGGGCAGAAGATCCCAGCGAACACCAGGAGGACGGCGCCGACGGTGTTGTACGACATCCAGGCCCGCTCGAAGGTCGACCCAGGCAGGACGCCGAACGGCATCAGGATCCACTGGAGGGTGAGCAGCACACACGCGGCGGACACGATGACGGACCACCCCAGCCCGGAGATCCGCTCGGCCAGGACGCCCAGCCGATCGTGCTCGTAGGCCATCAGGACGCCGAACGCGAAGATCAGCATGTAGGTGGCGTGGTCGTAGAGGCCGCCGGTGACGATCGGCCACAGGACGCAGGCCAGCAGGACGAGCCCGGCCTTCAGCCAGGACAGCCTGACCCGCCAGGCAGCGACCGCCAGGAACAGGGGCAGGGTCAGTGAGAACAGCACCTCCCAGCGCAGCGACCACAAGGACCCGTTGAGGCTCCCGAAGCCGGTCATGAGGGAGCTGCCGACGGCGACGTCGGCCGGGCCGTCGTTCCCGGCGTGCTCGTTGATCCACGGGGTCAGGCCCGGGTCGGCGTGGTACCTGATCGCCTGCGCCAGGAGGAAGGCCAGCACCAGGCTGACGATGCTCGGCAGGTAGAGCCGCACCATCCGGCTCCGGTAGAACGCCGGCCAGGTGCCCTCCTTCCGCGTGCCGCGGCGGCGTGCGAACGGGAGGGCGAGGACGAAGCCACTCAGCACGAAGAAGACGAGGACGGCCTGACTGCCGGCCCAGACGACGTGCAGCGGGGTGAACGTCATGAGGTAGCCGAACCACCCGGTGCCGCTGACCTGGTCCACCTGGTACAACCGCTGGCCGATGACGGGATCGGTCAGCGTGATGTGGTAGACGACCACGGTCAGCGCCGCAAGGCCGCGCAAGCCGTCGAGGGACGTGATCCGCCGGGGGGCGGTGACCGGCGCCGGCGCAGGGTCGGCACCGTGCACGCCACGGAGAGCGGCTTCCGTCATGCGGCCCCCCGGATGTCTCACCCTCGCGAGTGGGGTGACCATGGCGCGGCCACCTCAGGCACCCAGTCTCGGACGGGTTGGCGGCGGGCTCGGGAGTCGTGCTCGTAGATGCCCAATATTCGGGTCGAGCCCGCGCGGTGGACCGCGCGCGCGGGCGAGGTCCGGTGCGCCCGTCACCCATTTGCGGCATCTGCCCTGAGAGGCGCGCTCCCCGAGGTGACGTCCGACCTAGTGTCGCTGGCGTGGAAGCAACCCCTCGTGGTCGCCACACTCCGCGATCGTTCAGCGCAGGCGACATCTCTCTCGTCACGGTCAGCTACCGTGACGACCTCGATCTCGCGCGCGAGCTGTGCCGCAGTGTCGACACCTACCTCGAGCCGGGTGCGGAGCACGTGTTGATCGTCCCGCGCTGCGACGTCGCGATGTTCGCGACGCTGGCAGCGGAGCACCGCCGGATCGTCGCAGTCGAGGACGTTCTGCCCCGCGGATACGTGAAGCTCCCGGCTCCGAGGCACGTGCGACTGGGCCCGTTCCACCGGCGGATCAGGGAGATCTGGGCCAGTCCGGTCGGGATCGTGCGCGGATGGATCGTGCAGCAGATCGTGAAGATGTCGGCGCCGGCCTTCACCGACCGCGAGATCGTCGTCTTCGCCGACAGCGACATCGTGCTGGTCGCGCCGCTGACCGTCGACCGGTTGACGAACGGGCCGTGCGTGCGGCTCTACCGCCTGCCAGGTGCGACCGCGGACCTCCCGACACACGTCGGCTGGCACTCGGTGAGCGCGCGCCTCCTCGGGCTCGAGCAACGCGGCTACCTGGGATCCGACTACATCGGGAACCTGATCACCTGGCGCCGCTCGAACATCCTGCTGCTGCAGCAGCGCCTGGCCGAGGTCGCCGGCCGCCGGTGGGACAAGGAGGTCGCCCGGCAGAGCGACTTCTCCGAGTACATCCTCTACGGCATCTTCGCCGACCTGGTCCTCGACGAGGCGTCCGGCCACGACCGCACGTCCGAGGACCTCGTGCACGCCGGCTGGTTCTACGACCTGCACACGCCGGCAGGGCTCGAGGACTTCGTGCACGGCTTCCGCCCCGGCCAGGTCGGCGTGGCCATCCAGTCCACCGAGGCGTTCGCCCTCGACGAGCGGCGCGAGCTGGTGCGGCGGATCGTCTCGGAGGCCGCGCGAGCCGGGGAGCCGCGGGGGTGACCCCCGTCGACCTTCCCGTCGCGAGCGTGGTGATCCCCGCCCACAACGAGGCGACCGTGCTCGACCGATGCCTCGCCACGCTCGCCGCTGGAGCCGCTCCGGGTGAGCTCGACGTCGTCGTGGTCGCGAACGCGTGCACCGACACCACGGCGGACGTGGCGCGCAGGCACGGAGCTCGGGTGATCGTGACGCCCACGCCCGGCAAGGCGAACGCGCTTCGGCTCGGCGACGAGGCCGCGGTCACCTTCCCGCGCGTCTACCTGGACGCCGACGTCGATCTCACCATCGACTCGGTGCGCGTGCTCGTGGCCACCCTGGCCCAGCCCGGCGTGCTGGCGGTGTCGCCGCGCCCGCACTACGAGCTCGCAGGCGTGCGGCCGTCCGCGCGGCGCCTGCACAAGGTGCACGAGCTGATGATGACCGGGCGCCGCGGGCTCGCCGGCGCGGGTGTCTACTGCCTCAACGAGGCCGGGCACGCGCGGATCGCGCCGTTCCCGGACGTCATCTCCGACGACGGCTTCGTCCACCGGAGCTTCGCTCCTGGCGAGCAGGTCGTGCCTGCGGGTGCCCGGAGCGTCGTACGGCCCTCGGCCTCGTTCGGCGCGACCCTGCAGCGCCGCATCCGGGTGCGCCAGGGCAACCGGCAGCTGGACGCGATGGGCGTGGCGCTGCCGGAGGGCCGGCTGGGGCTCGGGGCACTGGCGGGACTGGTCCTCCACCGTCGGGTCACCCCGATCGACGCCGCGTGGTACCTGGGGCTCGTCGGTGCGGACCGGACGCTCGTGCGCTGGCGCTCCGTCACCGGCGCCCGGGTGTCCTGGGGGACCGACACGTCGAGCAGGGGGCCGGCGACGCCGGCGCGCGCCGGCGACCTCCCGCGGACTGGGTAGCCGCCGCACCCTCCAGCCGGGCCCGGGTACCGCCGTCCGGCTGGGTGGGGCAGAGACTCCGCTCAGGCGATGCTGGGCATGTCGATCGGGATGATGGCGGCCCCGCCCGGGTTGGGCTGGTCGCGCCACAGCGCCCAGGGGCTGCAGCCACGTCGGTAGAGGTCCTCGAGGTGCGTGCGCTCCTTGAGCGTGTCCATCGGCGCCCAGAAGCCGTCGTGGGCGACGGCGCGGGTCTTGCCGTCCTTGGCCGCCTTCACGCAGCCGTCCATCACCAGGTCGTCGCCCTCGTCGAGGTAGTCGAAGATCCCCTGGCGCAGGACGAAGTAGCCGCCGTTGATGCGGAAGGGCAGGTCACCCGCAGGGACCAGGTCCTTCACGCGGCCGCCGTCGTCGGTCTCGACGACGTGGAAGGAGTCGCCGGGCTTGACCGAGATGAACTGGGCGACCGCATCGGTGGCGCAGAACTGCTCGATGAGGTCGTTCATCGGGGCGTCGGTGAGGACGTCCCCGTAGTTGGCGAGGAAGTACTCGTCACCCTCGAGGTAGGGCCGCACGCGACGGAGACGCTCACCGATCGGGGTGTCCATGCCGGTGTCGATGAACGTGATCGTCCAGTCGCTGATGTCGGTGCTCAGCATGTCGACGTGCTGCCCGCCCTTGGTCAGGACGAAGTCGTTCGAGGCGGTCTCGCGGTAGTCCAGGAAGTAGTCCTTGACGGCGTTGGCGCCGTGACCGAGGCAGAGGATGAACTCGGTGTGACCGAAGTGCGCGAAGTAGCGCATGATGTGCCACAGCACGGGCCGACTGCCGATCGGCATCATCGGCTTGGGGAGGGACTGGTTGTCGGCGCGCATCCGCATGCCGAGCCCGCCGCAGAAGAGAACGACCTTCATCACGTGTCCTTTCGTCGCTGGTCCGATGCGACCGCACGGCGGCCGGTGAGCTCGTCGAACACCGCGAGGTACGAGGGGGCCTGGTGCTCCCAGGCGAGCTGGTCCTCGACGCGCTCGCGGCCGACCTTGCCCATGAGCGTCCGCGTCTCCTGGTCGTCGAGGAGGTCCAGCAGGAGCCCCGCGAGCCCCCGCGGGCCCGACTCGGGGTCGGCGTACACCGCCGCGTCACCGGCCGAGACCCTCGTCTCGACGAGGTCGAAGGCGACGACCGGCAGCCCGAAGGCCATGTACTCCATCGTCTTGTTCATCGTGGAGACGTCGTTGAGGGGGTTGAGCGGATCGGGGGAGAGGCCGACGTCGGCGGTGGAGAGGACATCGGAGACGTACGCGTCGGGCACCCGGCCCGGCAGCTCCACGTAGTCCTGCAGTCCGAGCCGGTCGCGTTCCGCCACGAGCTCGGCGTGGCAGTCCCCGCCGCCCATCAGCGTGAACGAGACGTCCTCGCGTCCCAGCGCGTGCACGACGTGGTCGGCGGCCGCGAGCACGACGTCGACGCCGTCCTGCGGACCCATCACACCCAGGTAGGCGACGAGGTGCTTGCGTCCACGCCGCTCCGCAGGGACCGGCTCCGACGCCTTCATGACACGTGGGTCCGGACCCGTGCGGACGACCGAGACCCGGTCGGGCGCCTTGCCGCCGCGCCGCATCGCGACCTGCCGGTAGGACTCGTTGGTCGACGTCACGCGGTCGGCGGTGCGGAACGTGGCCCGCTCCAGCAGCTCGAGTCCACGGAGCGCGAGCCGCGAGCCATGCGGGAAGCGCGACCGGAACAGCTCCGGGCAGAGGTCGTGGTGGTCGAAGACGAAGCGCGTCCCGTCGCGCATCCGGAACCACCGGGCGAGCGGCCAGAAGATGTCCGGCGGGTTGCAGGCCTGGACGACGTCGAAGCGTCCACCCCTGCGGCGCGCCTTCCTGGCCAGCCGGGCCGTCGCGAGGAAGGAGTAGGCGTACTCCAGCACGTAGCCGAGCGCGCTCCCGCCGGGAGCGTAGGGCCGGTAGCCGTGGATGGTCACGCCGTCGACGACCTGGTAGGCGCCGGTGTCCTTGCCCCGAGGGCAGATCACGGTGACGTCGTAGCCGGCGTCGCGCAGCGTCTGGCACTCGAGCCAGACCCGGCGGTCGAAGGGGACCGGGAGGTTCTGGACGATGATGAGGACGCGCGGCACGGGGCTCACCACCCCACGCCGCTGTACCCGGGCAGCTCCTCCACCTCGTGGTCGAGACGGCCACACAGGTCGATGACGTGCGCCGGTGCGGCGGCGCGGAGCGCATCGGTGATGCCCTCACCGCTGGCGGAGACGAGGACGACCTCCGCACCCTCCAGCGCCGCTTCCGGCGTGCAGGCGAGCAACCGGTTCAGGTGCGGGAGCCGCGTCTCCACGTGCCGGCGGTTGGCGCCCACGAGTCGATCCGGGTTCACGATGGGGTCGTAGACCCGGACGTCGAAGCCCTTGCCGACGAGCCGCTCCGCCAGCTCGACGTTCGGGCTCTCCCGGAGGTCGTCGGTGTCGGCCTTGAAGCTGAGGCCGAGGAGCGCGACGTGCCGCAGTCCCGTGGCGATCACCCGCTCGACGACGTCGCGGATGATCAGCTCGTTGGTGAGCACGGTGCCGTCGAGCAGCGGCGCGTCGACGCCGTTCGCCCGAGCCATCTGCAGCAGCGCGCGCAGGTCCTTCGGCAGGCAGCTGCCGCCGTAGGCGAACCCGGGGCGCAGGTAGGTCGGGGCGATGTTCAGCTTCGTGTCCTCGCAGAAGATCTCCATGACCTCGCGCGAGTCGACGCCGAACCCGCGGAACACCCGGGAGAGCTCGTTCGCGAACGAGACCTTGGTGGCGTGGAAGGCGTTGCAGGCGTACTTGAGCGACTCGGCCGTCGTGGTGGCGACGTGTCGGGTCTCGATGTCGAGGAACGAGAACAGCTCGGCCACGGCCGCGGCAGCCCGCTCGTCCGCGGTGCCCACGACGACGAAGGGCGGCGCGAAGAAGTCCTTCACGCTGACGCCCTCGCGCAGGAACTCGGGGCACATCGCGGCGCCGACCTCCCAGCCCGGCACGGCTTCGGCGAACGCCGGGGCGACGACCGTGTCGACGGTGCCGGGCGGCACGGTGCTCCGGACGACGACGGCGTGGAACCCGCTCGCCGGGGGCGCGACGACGCTCATCGCGTGCCTGATCTCGGCGAGGACCTTCTCGACGTACGAGAGGTCGGTGCTCCCGAGGCTGCCCGACGGAGTGCCGACGCAGATGAGGGACAGGTCGGCGTGCTCGACCGCCTCGACGGCCGACGAGGTGGCGTGCAGGCGGCCCGCCTGCACCGCGGACTCCATCAGCTCCGCGATCCCGGGCTCGACGACCGGGCTCTCGCCGGCGTTGATGGCGGCGACCTTGGTGGCGTCGACATCGACGCCGACGACCGTGTGCCCGCTGTGCGCGAGGCCAGCCGCGGTGACCGTACCGACGTATCCCAGGCCGAAGACTGCGACCTTCATTGAACCCCCAACGATCCGTACGTCCTGTGGTGGTGGGCCGATCAGGCCCGACGCCGTCACTCTGGAACGGCCGACGGCCCGGCTGGGGGCGACGGCAGCCAGTTACTCAACGTTGGGGAGCAGACCGGCGCGGATGACGCCCCACGGCGAGCCGAGCGAGGTGTCGGCGGCTCGTCCCCCGAACGGGCGAGTGGTCCCGGATCCGGCTCGGCAGGTTTCCGTGCGCGAGCCGGTCCGGGCGTCGAGTGGCGTCGGCGAGGAGCCGACATCCGCCATCCCGAAAGGATGGCTGGAACCGGCGCCGCAGCTCGGAACCGCCGATGGAATCCCCACAACGAGGGAGGGCGACGGCGTGGACGACTGGTCTAGACGGATGGGCCTCTCCGGGCCACCTGGGCCGCGTTTGAGGTCGTGCTGCGTGTAAATCCATTAATCTGCTCGACATTCCCGCCCAAGGGCGCGCGGGACGGGTGAGATCGGACCGCGTGACGTGGTCGGGTGACGATCGACGAGAAGGACTTTTCGCATGTCAGGAGAGGTGCTCGCACCGCCGGCACTGTCGGAGGTGCCGGGGCCTGACGAAGACCGACCACGGCAGATCACCGCACGGCACTCGGTCCAGGACCAGGTCTTCGTGCACAGCGCCCGGGGCGTGGGGCTGCTCGTCCTCGTCATCGTCTCCTCGATCGGCGTGTTCCTGGGCGCGCAGTCTGTGCCGACCCTCGACCACTACGGCCTGTCGTTCTTCACCGAGTTCCGCTGGCTGCCCAGCCAGGACCGGATCGGCATCGCCGCGGTCGTGGTCGGCACCATCCAGGTGGCCCTGATCGGCATCCTGATCGCGGTGCCGCTGGCGCTGCTCACTGCGCTCTTCATCTCCGACTGGGCGCCGGCGTGGCTGCGGCCGACCCTGGTCCGCCTCGTCGACCTGATGGCCGCGGTGCCGGGCATCGTCTTCGGCCTCTGGGTGCTCTTCGTGATGCAGCCGCCGGCCACCGAGGTGGCCCACTGGATCAGCAAGTACTTCGGCTGGTTCCCGCTGCTGCACGTGCGCACCGACGTCGACTACCCGATCTGGAACCAGGCGCCGGGCTACCCGTCGTACGCCGGCTCCGCGTTCGTCGCCGCCATCGCGGTCACGATGATGATCTTCCCGATGGCGTGCTCGGTGATGCGCGAGGTCTTCATGGAGGCGCCGGCGGGGGAGAAGGAGGCCGCGCTCGCCCTCGGCGCCACCCGCTGGGCGATGGTGCGCACGGTCGTGCTGCCCTTCGGGCGCAGCGGCATCGTCGGCGGCACGATGCTCGCGCTGGGCCGGGCGCTCGGCGAGACCATCTCGGTGGTGATGGTGATCTCGCAGGCCTTCGAGATCAAGCCCTACGTGCTCGAGTCCGGCACCTCGACGATCTCCTCGCTGATCGCGTCGAGCTTCAAGGAGGCGTCGCCCTCCCAGCTCTCGGCCCTGCTGACGGCCGGCTTCGTGCTGTTCGTGATGACGCTGGTCGTCAACAGCCTGGCCGCGCGGATCGTGGCGCGCTCCCGCAGCGGCAAGGGGACCGAGCTGTGACCGAGCTGATGGAGCGGCGGGCCGCGGTCCGCGACGCCGCGGCCGCACCGGGCCCGCCGCCGGTGCAGGAGGAGCTCCGGCGCACCGGCGGTCGCACCCGCGAGGACGTCCTCACGCTGGTCGGTGCCGCGGCCGCCTCGGTCGCCACGACCTGGGTCTTCTACACGAAGGTCTTCCCCTTCCACGGCTCCGTCGGGTTCGTCGTGCTCTGGTACGCCGTGTTCGTGGCCTTCTACGCCGGGCTCACCGCGCTGACCCAGCCGCGCCCGGTGGTCGTCGACAGGATCGTGACGACCGCCGTCGTCGCGGCGCCGACGCTGGTCGGCGTCGCCCTGCTCAGCGTCGTGGTGATGACCGTCTACCGGGGCCTGGACGCCCTGACCAACCTCAACTTCTTCACCCAGGACATGTCCGGGGTGCGTGCCGACGACCCCTTCACGATGGGCGGCATCCTGCACGCGATGGTCGGCACGCTGATCGAGGTCGTCATCGCGGTGTCGATCGCGATGCCGCTCGGCGTGGCGACCGCGGTCTACATGTCCGAGGTCGGAGGGCGCGGCTCCCAGCTCGTGCGCACGGTGGTCGAGGCGATGACCGCCCTGCCGTCGATCGTCGCGGGCCTCTTCATCTACTCCGTGTGCCTGGTCCAGCTCGGGATGCCGGCGAGCGGGCTGGCCGCCGCGCTCGCGCTCGCGGTGATGGCGCTGCCGATCATGGCCCGGGCGAGCTACGTCGTGCTCGGCGTCGTGCCTGGCGGCCTGCGGGAGGCGTCGTACGCACTGGGCGCCGGCAAGTGGCAGACGGTCTGGAAGGTCGTGCTGCCGACCGTGCGCCCCGGTCTCGCGACCGCGCTGATCCTCGGCGTCGCGCGCGCGGTCGGCGAGACGGCACCCGTGCTGCTCACCTCCGGGGCGTCGACGTATTTCAACGCCAACCCGGTCCGGGACCCGATGAACTCGCTCCCGCTGTTCATCTACGCCTCGATCCAGTCCGGCAACCCAGCGATGGAGGAGCGCGCGTACGCCGCGGCCGCCGTCCTGCTGACGCTGGTCCTGACCCTGTTCGTGCTGGCCCGGATGGTGGCCGGTGGAAGGAAGAGCTCTCGATGACGTTCACCAGGTCCCGTGCCCTTCGGCTCGTCGCGATCCTGCTCGCCCTGCAGACGGCCGTCCTCGCCGGGCCGGGCGCCGCGAGCGCGACGGTCTCCTACGCCCTCATCCAGGGCTCGGGGTCGTCGTGGGCGGCCAACGCGGTCAACCAGTGGGTCGCCGACGTCGACGCCAAGGGCCTGCGGGTCGTCTACACCGCCAACGGCGCGGCCCAGGGGCGCAAGGACTACGCCAACAAGTCCACCGACTTCGGCGTGACGGACTCGCCGTACCGCGGCAAGGACCCGACGACGGGCGCGACGGACTCGCCGCTGGGCCGCTCGTTCGCCTACCTGCCGATCGTGGCGGGCGGCACCTCGTTCCCCTACCACGTCGAGGTCGGCGGGGCGCTCGTGCGCGACATCCGGCTCTCCGGCGACACCATCGCCAAGATCTTCACCAACCAGATCACCAACTGGAACGACCCGGCGATCACGTCGGACAACAACGGCCGGGCGCTCCCGTCGATCCCCATCATCCCGGTCGTGCGCGCCGACGGCGCCGGCGTCACGAACCAGTTCACGACCTGGATGGTCAGCCAGCACGCCGACCTCTGGACGGCGTGCAACGGCGGCAAGAACGCACCGACCGACTACTTCCCGCTCAACTGCGGCGACACCCGCGGCCCGCAGAAGGCGCAGTCCGGCTCCGACGGCGTCATGAACTACGTGAAGAGCGCCGGCGCCAACGGCACCATCGCGATGGAGGAGTACTCCTACCCGCTGATGGCCGACTTCCCGGTCGTGAAGGTGCTCAACGCCGCGGGCTACTACACGCTGCCGACGCAGTACAACGTCGCGGTCGCGCTCACGATGGCGGAGATCAACGACGACCCCAACGACCCCAACTACCTGACGCAGAAGCTCGACCGCGTCTACACCAACCCGGACAAGCGCACCTACCCGCTGTCGTCCTACGTGTACGCGATCATCCCGACCGCGTCCGACGACTCGCGGATGACGACCTCGAAGCGCCAGACGATCGTGGACTTCCTCAAGCACGCGATCTGCGAGGGCCAGTCCGAGATCGGGCCGATCGGCTACTCGCCGCTGCCGGTCAACCTGGTGCAGGCGAGCTTCACCCAGGTCAACAAGCTCAAGCTCGCCGACGACGGCGTGGAGTTCGACGCGTCGATCATCCAGGACGTCCACGACTGCCACAACCCGACCTTCGTGCCCGGCGACCCGTCGCAGAACCACCTGGCGGAGATCGCGCCGTTCCCGGCCGACTGCGACCGGCCGGGCCAGGGTCCGTGCGGCGCGACGGTCGGCTCCTTCAACGAGAACCCGGGCTCCGACGGGGAGATCCCGGCCGACGCCGCCTCCGGTGGCGGCTCGGGCGGCAAGGCCGGGAGCGGGGGCGGCGGTCCCGGCGGGGGATCGGGCGGCGGGTCCGGCGCCGCGGGCGGCGGCTCCGGCGGAGGCGGCGACGGGGGCGCCGGCACCGGCGGCACCGCAGAGCCGAGCGACCTGCCGACGGTCGACAGCGACGGCGACGGGGTCCCGGACGCGCCCGCGGGCGGCGCCGACCCCGCGGCCGCCGGGGGCAGCACGGACGGCACGTCCGCCGACGGCGGCGTGGCGCCGGCGTCAGTGGTGGCGACCACCGTGGCCGCGGACTCCGCCGCCGGCCCGGCCGGCGTGCTGACCGCCCTCGTCGTGGGGCTGTTCCTCGGCGCCCTCGTGGTGCCGACGGCCGTCAGCCACCTGGCGCGTCGCAAGGCACGTGGATGACCGGGCGCCGGCGGCGCCAGGTCGCCCACACGCTCTTCGCCGCCGCACTGCTGGCGTCCTGCCTGGCGGTGGTCGCACCGGCGCTCACGTCCTCGGCCCGCGCCGTCGACGGCGGCGCGGTGACCCGCACGGTGCAGGCCACCCGGGTCTTCTACGACCGGGACGGCAACGCCGCTGAGGTGGTGCGCCAGGAGGTCGAGCTCCAGGTCGCCCAGACGACCGAGCTGCGCGGACGCCAGGAGATCCACGTCGCCTGGTCCGGCGCGGTGCCGACCGGAGGGGTCGTCGGTGACCCGAGGTCGTCCGACGCCCGCAACCAGGAGTTCCCGTTCGTGCTGCTCCAGTGCCGCGGCGTCGACACCACCGGCAGCGTGCCGGACGGTCAGACCCGGCTGACGCCGGAGACGTGCTGGACCCAGACCTCGCCGGAGCGCTACTTCCCGGCGGCATCGCACACGCCGGCCTGGCGGTTCGACGCCGACGCCGCACCCGAGGACCGGGCCGCGGTCGTCGGGCGTCCCGCGACCCTTCCGCCTGCGTGCTCGGCGATCGGCGAGCAGCTCACGGCGCGGTGGCTGCCGTTCCGCGCGGCGGGCGGCACGACGTACTACGGCGGCCCGGACCCGGGCGTCGGCTGCACGCCCCAGGCGCCCGAGTCCGACGACGCCGAGTCCGGCGGCATGCCGAGCAACACGACCTACGGGATCACCGGCGCCGACGGCACCGGCGCCACCGACTTCGCAGTCTGGACGGCCGCGGAGAACGCGTCGCTGGGCTGCTCGGCCGCGGTCGACTGCGCGCTGGTCGCGGTGCCCATCGTCGGCCTGAGCTGCGACGCGTGGGGCACCAGGCTGCCGGCGGGATCGCCGCAGACCACGAAGGCCGGCGTGCCCCTGAGCACCAGCCAGCTCACCACGGCCGACGCGACCTGCCGGCGCACCGGCGCCTACGCGCCGGGCGCGCCCCGGTCGAGCACGACCACGGACCAGGCGGTGCGGGGCAGCCTGTGGTGGTCGCCGTCGAACTGGCGCAACCGGATCACCGTGCCGCTCGGGTTCGCGCAGACGGGTGCGGTCTGCGATGCCGTGAGCAAGGAGCCGCCGCTGGAGATCATGGGGTCGACGGCACTCAACGAGCTGACGGCCTCCTGGCGGCCGAAGTTCTGCACGACCGACGGCCTGTTCACCTTCACCCACGTCCAGCAGGCCGACTCACTCGCCCGCACGCTGGTCAACAGCGGTGAGATCGACGCCGCGCTGACCTCGGCGCCCAAGGCGTCCGGCTACTCCAGACCGGTGGTGCAGGCGCCGCTCGCGTTCACCGGATTCGCGATCGCGTTCAACATCGACGACGCCAACCACCGACGGCGAGAGCGCCTGAACCTCAACGCGCGGCTGGTGGCCAAGCTCCTCACCACGTCGTACGCCGCCGACCCCGTCGTGCGCGACAACCACCCGAGCATCGGTGGCAACCCGTACAACCTCACGCTCGACCCCGAGTTCCGGGCGCTCAACCCCGGGCTGGCCCAGAGCTCGAACCTCGAGGCGGCGGCCGCGCTCCAGCTCTCCTCGGCGAGCTCGGACCTGACCTGGGCGCTGACGTCCTGGATCAACGCGGACCCGGAGGCCCGGGCGTGGCTCGACGGCACGCCCGACCCGTGGGGCATGACCGTCAACGCCAACTACCTGAAGGTCGCCCTGCCGGTCGACAACTGGACCAACCGGGACGCCTGGATCGCGCCGCAGTCCTACCAGGACGGCAACGCCTGCTACGCGAAGAGCCCGACGCCGTTCATGCAGCTGATCGGCAACCAGCCCGGCAGCCTCAGCACCGTCGTGCTCGACATGCAGTTCGCCAGCTCGGCCGTCTCGACGATCTGCCGGTTCGACGGCTACGACCCGACGACGCTGCCGCTGCGCACCCAGGGCCGGCAGACCGTCGGCTACCGGTTCGTGCTCGGACTCGTGTCGCTCTCGGCGGCGCGCCGCTACAACCTGCGGACGGCCGCGCTGCAGACGACGGCGTCGGACATCGACGGTGCCTTCACGGTCGCCGGCCGCACCTTCGTCGAGCCGGACCTCGCGGGCCTCCAGGCGGCAGCCGGGCTGCTGGCCCCGAGCGCCGGCACCTGGGCGATCGACGACGCCAAGATCAGCACGCCGGCCGGTCGGGCCGCGTACCCCGGCGCCGTGCCCGTGTCGGCCGTCATCCCGACGCGGGGGCTCGACCAGGCCACGGCCACCAAGCTCGCCAAGCTGCTGTGCTACTCCCGCGCCGAGGGGCAGGTGTCGGGTCCGAGCAACGGGCAGCTGCCCGCGGGCTACCTCCCCGTCACCGCCGCGAGCGGTCTCGCCGCCCAGAGCGACTACGTGCTGTCGGCGATCGCAGCGGTGCGCGCCCAGGCGGGGGCGGTGCCGTCGCTGACGGCGACGCCGCCCGACGAGAGCGAGGTGTGCGACTTCACGGCCTCGACCTCCGCGTCCCCGACGCCGACTCCCACCCCCACGCCGACCTCCTCGCCCACCGCCAGCGCCGCGCCGACCGCGTCGCCCACCGCGACTCCGACCGCCGAGCCGTCGCCGACCGGGACGCCGAGCCCGGCGCCGGCCAGCGGACCGGTCGTCCCGCCGACGGGCACCGTGCCCAGTGCCGGGGGCAAGCCGACAAAGCCCTCGTCGGGCCCCTCGGAGCCACCGACGACGGAGGCCGCGACCGTGCTGACCGCGGGGGAGAGCTCGCTGTTCGGCCGGCTGGGCGTGCCCGGGCTGCTGCTGCTTGCGCTCGGGTGTGCGCTCGCCGGCACCCTGGTCCGCTGGTTCGAGCCGATCAGCCGCGGCGTGGCGTCGGCCGGTCCGGCCGGCCGCGGCCTCGCTCGGCGCGGGCGGAGCACGGTGCGGAGGTGGCGTCGATGAGCGCCGTCACCACCGACGAGCGGGCGGGCGCGGCCGGGCCGACCGTGCTGCACGGGGGCGTCGTGGACGCCTCGCCGCCTCCGGGCGGCCAGCAGCGACGGGTCCGGGTCGGGTCCTCCCACATCCTGTTCGGCACGGCGTTCCTCGTGGGCTGGTTCGTGCTCTACATGGTCGTGCTCAGCGGCTTCGAGCAGTCCCACGCGCAGAGCTCGCTCTACCACCAGTTCCGGACCCAGC
This sequence comes from Nocardioides agri, assembly GCF_013778305.1. Lineage (GTDB taxonomy): Bacteria > Actinomycetota > Actinomycetes > Propionibacteriales > Nocardioidaceae > Nocardioides > Nocardioides agri. The sequence goes on along the minus strand of NZ_JACEIC010000002.1, from coordinate 1,297,495 downwards.
TGGCGCTGGCGACGGCGCCCACGGGCGCCGTCGCGCCGGGTACGCCGGTCGCGCTCCTGTCCGTCCCCGATGCAGGGATCTCGAACCTGGTGGTCGTCGAGGGCACCCGCCCCGAGCAGCTCCAGGACGGCCCGGGGCACGTGCTCGGCGGGGTGCTGCCCGGCCAGCAGGGCAGCAGCGTGATCGCCGGGAAGTCGGTCAGCTTCGGCGCGCCGTTCGCCCGGGTCGGCGAGCTGTCCGCCGGCGACCCGGTCGTGGTGACCACGGGCCAGGGTCGGTTCGTGTACGACGTCATCGGCGTGCGCACCGACGGCGACCCCGTCCCGCCGCCGCTGGAGGACGGGTCGTCGCGCCTCACGCTGCTCACCTCGCTGCGCGGCTCGGGCCTCGCCGGCCTCCAGGCGGGGAGCAGCGTCTACGTCGACGCCGTGCTGGCCGACGACGCCGTGCCCGCCGGTCAGACGGCGCCGGTGGACACCCAGGCCCGCCGCATGTCGGGCGGCCTGGACCCCACGACCCTGGCGCTGCTCGCGCTGAGCCTCCAGGGTCTGGTGGCCGCCCTGGCCGGCTTCGTCTGGGCCTGGTTCTCGTGGTCGCGGCGCGCCGCCTGGATCGCCGGTGCGCCGTGCGTGCTGGCCGCACTGTGGCTGGTCTCCTCCACCAGCACACGCCTGCTTCCGGGGCTCGTCTAGAGCGGGCGCGACACGCTCGGATCCGGATTGCGGATTCGACAGCGGAGCGGCTCTCGGACCCCTATGTTTCGTACATCAACAAACTCGGGTTAGTTACTAGAGAAAGGCAGTTCGATGGTGGTTCGACGTAGGTCGCTGGGGGTGGCCACGGTCGCCCTGACGACCGCCGGCGCCCTGACGTGGTCGCTGGCTCCCGCCCAGGCGGACTTCTCGCCGCAGCCGAAGGACGTGGTGTCGACCGGCTCGGACATCATCCAGAACTCGTTCAACTTCCTCGCGGACGGCTACGGCCAGCTGCCCGGCTACAACACGGCGGGCAACCGGTGGCGGTTCGTGAACTTCGACTCCTCGGGCGACGCCCAGGGCCGCAGCGCCTTCACCGACCCGCGACTGCAGACGGGCGTGTGGGTCGACAAGAACGGCGAGACGATCACCGACGCCGAGTACGCCGCCCTGAGCGACGCCGACAAGGCGCTCGCGACCAAGTACATCAAGCAGAGCGACCTGCGGCTGCTCAACCCGACGATCTCGCTGCGGGCGGGCCAGAAGCTCGTGGTCCGGCCGAGCGGCGGCGGTGGCGGTGGCCGGGACGCCATCATCAACGACAAGGTCGACAACGGCATCGGCGGCTGGATCGACGTGGGCCGGAGCCCCGACCCGCTCAACAGCGACCACCAGAACCTCGCCCAGGCCAACCTGGGCACCAAGCTGATCCGGGTCCAGGTGGCGACCGACCGGCAGCTGATCGCGACCGCGACCGACACCAACGCGCCGGCGACGATCCCGGCCGGGGAGATCCTCAGGATCTACCACAACGAGATCCACACGTGGGGCGAGATCGACGGCTACCAGGGCCCCGGCCAGCCGCTCAACACCGCGGCCCCGGACTACACCGGGCCGGAGGCGAGCCAGACCATCGTCCCGTTGATCCTGCCGACCGACGCGGGCATGTGGAACACCTTCGTGGCGAACGTGAAGAAGCAGAACCCGGGTCCCGGTGCCACGAGCATCGACAGCTCCTACCTGCGCCAGAACGCGAACCGCATCGAGGTGCAGCAGAACGACCCGACGGCGATCACCAGCCTGCCGGCGGCGCAGCGGGTCAACGCGATCGTGCCGTTCCCGCGTGGTCGCTTCCGCACCCTCAACACGGGCTACTACACCCAGACCAAGGAGTCGGCCGGCACGCTCGCGGCGCCCAAGACCAACCTCTACAACACCGATCCTGGGCACCGGACCGCGGCCAGCGCCGCCGGCATCAAGCTCCTCGACGGCGACAGCAACAACGACGTGCTGCAGGCGACCGCGCCGTACGGCGGCAACTTCGCCTACAACGCGATCGTCCGCGAGAGCGACCTCAACTCCACGACGCCGTGGCAGCCCGGCAGCACCCTCAACTGGGTCCAGGCGCTCTTCTACAACCCGGGCGGTCCGGACCCGTTCGTCCGCACCCCGGCCGGCAAGGCGCTGCTGGAGGCCGCAGGCGTGCAGCCCGACTACCACGTGTTCGGCACCAACAACGCCGAGATCCCCGTCGACTGACCTCGACGGACCGGACAGGAGACCCGCACGATGACCGTCACGCTCGCCCGGACCCGACGCTCCGTGGTCGTCGCTCTCGTGGCCGGTGCCGTGCTCGTGGCCGGGCTCGCCTTCTGGCGGGCCAGCGGCGACGACGCCACGGCGCCGTACGACGACCCCGAGTCGGCCGGACTGCTGACCCTGTGCGCCGCGGACGGGACGCCCGTGACCGGGGGCCGCGTCGACGAGCGACCGTTCGTCGACGTGGTGCTCGGTGAGACGGGCCTGCCGCCGGCGTACGACGCCCGGGGCGCGGTCGCGACGCTGTTCGCCTACCAGCCCCGCGAGGGCGTCGCGGCGAGCGAGTTCAGCGGCTCCCCGCTGACGGCGGCCGCCGTGCTGGCCGACGCCACGAAGCCCGGCGCCGTGGTCACCGAGGACGCCTGGTCGCTCGGTGACTTCACCACCGCCTTCCCGGCGGACTGGGACGGCTACGTGCAGCTGCGGCTCTACCTCGGCACTCCCGACGCCGGGACGCTCACCGACCAGCCCTACGACACCGCCGATCTCCGGGTCGACGGCGACCGCTGGGAGCTGGTGCGCGGTGGCGGCGCGTCCTGTGCCGACGCGGAGTCCGTGACCGTCCCCTGACCGGCCGGCGCCCGGCCACCCAGAACCCTCCCGAGGAGAACACACGCATGAAGATCAGAGTGAACAAGGCGATGCTCGCCGCGGCCGGCCTGGCCGTCGCGGTGACCGTTGCCGGCGGCGTCGCCGTGGGGGCGGGCGCCGACGACTGGTACACCGGCGGCAACGCCGCGCTGGCCGACCCCGACCACACCGCCATCGCCCTCAAGCTCTACAACGCCGCCGGGGTCGAGGTCTCGTCCGGCAACATCGGTGACCCGCTCGCCGCGTTCGCCGCGGCGGGAGGCGCCGTGCGCGCCGGCGACGCCTTCGCCTCCCTGTTCGTCCACCTGCCCCAGTCCGACACGGCGCCGGGCGCCTGGCCGGGGCTCCAGGTGTCCGGCACCGACGAGTTCAGCGGCGCAGGCGCCGTCGCCGCCCCGGCGTCGCTCGCCGGCAAGCCCTACGTGCGGACCGGCAACGGCGGCTACACGCTCGCCGAGGTCGCGGAGGTCCTGCCCAACGACGAGACCGACGCCAGCTTCGCGCACGTCTACGAGCTGCGGCTGCGCACCAGCTCCGAGACCAAGGGCGTGAGCACCGAGTACGCCGCGGCGTACGTCAAGATCACCGGCAGCACCTGGGCGATCACCACGGCGCCGGTGCTCGGAGGCGGTGGGCCGACGGGGACGGCGACCCCGACGGGGACGGCGACCCCGACGGCGTCCCCGACGCCGACGACCAGCCCGACCCCGACGTCCGGGCCGAGCACGAGCGGGCCCCAGGCGACGAGCACCCCCACGCCGACGCCCGCCCCGACCACCGGCACGGCCGTCAAGCGGAAGCCGGGGAAGCCGGTCCTGAAGGTGACGACGAAGCCGACGCCCAAGAAGGGCGGCGCCGCGACGGTCACCGTGGCGACGCCGGCCGGGCTGGCGAAGGCGACCGGCAAGGTCTCGCTGGTCATCACGAAGGGCAAGACGACGGTCCGGGTGAACGGGACCGTCAGGGCCGGGGTCGCCAAGGTCAAGCTCCCGAAGCTCGCCAAGGGCAGCTGGACCGTGACCATCACCTACTCCGGCGACGCCAGGTACCTGGCGTCGTCGGCGAAGTCGAAGGTCGCGTCGAAGTGATGCGGCGCCGCGTGGTGCCGGTGCCCGGCGCCGGCACCACGCGGACCTGAACGGAGGAGGAGAGCGATGGGTGCACATGCGACAGAGGCGGTCGCCGACGCCGGCGCGGCCGCGACGAGCACGGCCGTGATCCCGGTGGCGCTGCCGTCGACGACCGCGAGCCTCGAGGCGTCGAAGGTCTCCGCGTGGTTCGGGCAGCGCAAGGTGCTCGACCGGGTCGACCTGGAGATCCCCGCGGGCAAGGTCACGGCCCTCATCGGGCCCTCCGGCTGCGGCAAGTCGACCTTCCTGCGGATCCTGAACCGGATGCACGAGCTGGTGCCCGGCGCCTCGCTCGCCGGCGAGGTGCTGCTGGACGGCGTGGACATCTACGACCCCGAGCGTCGTCTCACCGACGCCCGCAAGGCGATCGGGATGGTGTTCCAGAAGCCCAACCCCTTCCCGGCGATGTCGATCTACGACAACGTCCTCGCCGGCCTCAAGCTCACCGGCACCAAGGTGGGCAGGACCGAGAAGGACGCGCTCGTCGAGGAGTCCCTCACCCGGGCCGGGCTGTGGCTCGAGGTGCGGGACCGGCTCAAGCAGCCCGGGTCGGCGCTCTCCGGCGGCCAGCAGCAACGGCTGTGCATCGCGCGCTCGCTGGCGGTGCGGCCGCGGGTGCTGCTGATGGACGAGCCCTGCTCGGCGCTCGACCCGACCTCGACGCGCGTCGTCGAGGAGACGATCCAGCACATCGCGTCGGACGTCACGATCGTGATCGTCACCCACAACATGCAGCAGGCGCACCGGGTCTCGGACCAGTGCGCGTTCTTCCTGGCCGCTCACGGCACCCCCGGCGTGATCGTCGAGCACGGCCCCACGGCCTCGATCTTCGAGAGCCCGCAGGACCAGCGGACCCACGACTACGTCAACGGGCGGTTCGGCTGACCGCCGCCGCCTCCCCAGACCCGCCGGGCGCACCCCCCGGCGGAAGGAGCGGAGCCGCCGGGCGCACCCCCCGGCGGCTCCGCTCCCACTTATCCGTTTGAGACTGCTCGTCGGGCCCGCGAGGCTGGCGGCATGACTGCCTTCGTCGCGCACACGGCCATCGACTGCCACAACGCCTACGAGCTCTCGGAGTGGTGGAAGCCGGTGCTCGGCTACGTCGACATCGAGGGCGACCCCAACGAGCCGGGACACGTCGAGTGCATGATCCGCGACCCCGAGACCGGTCATCGGTTGCTGTTCATCGAGGTGCCGGACGACAAGGTGGTCAAGAACCGGGTGCACCTCGACCTGCGACCGCGCACCGCCAGCCGGGACGCCGAGCTGGAGACGCTGCTCGCGCACGGCGCGACGTACGTCGAGGACCACCGCGACGAGCACGGCCCCGGCACGGGATGGGTGACGCTGGCCGACCCGGAGGGCAACGAGTTCTGCATCCTGCGGTCGCCGGCGGAGCTGGAGCGCCAGTCGAACGGGAGCTGAACGATACTGAGGCCATGCTCCAGCGCCCCCAGGACCAGTGCACCAGCGACTACGTGCACGGCCGCTTCGGATGAACCGTGGCCGCCTGGTCGCGGCGCTCGCCACTGCGCTCCTGGTCGTCGCGGGGCTGGGCTACGCCCTCTCGCAGACCGTGCTCGCACCGCAGCCGCTCGTGCTCGCCGAGCCGCAGTACGTCGAGGCGCCGAGCCCCGAGACCACCCTGGAGCGGCAGCCCGGCGACGAGCCGTCTGCCCCGACCCGGGTCGACCCGGCGTGGGTCCGGGTGAACGCCGCGAAGGCCGGCATCCCCGCTCCTGCGCTCCGTGCCTACGCCAACGCCCAGCTCCGCAAGCCCCGCGACTGCGACCTCGGCTGGACCACGCTGGCCGGCATCGGCTGGGTGGAGTCCCAGCACGGCACGATCGGCGGTCGGACGCTCGCCGGCGACGGCCACTCCTCGACGCCGGTGCTCGGCCCGGCGCTGGACGGCACGGACTTCGCCGCGATCCGGGCCACGCCGGAGAGCACGGCCTGGCACGGCGACCCGACCTGGGACCACGCGGTCGGCCCGATGCAGTTCATCCCCTCGACCTGGGAGACCTGGGGCGCCGACGGCGACGGTGACGGCGCCGCCGATCCCAACGACATCGACGACGCCGCGGCCACCGCGGTCCGCTACCTCTGCGCCGACGGTCACGACCTCACCTCCGGCGCCGGCTGGGCGGACGCCGTCTTCTCCTACAACCACGACCAGTCCTACATCGACTCGGTCTACTCGGCCGCCACGGCGTACGCCGAGCGCACCGCGAAGGGCTGAGCCCTCACCCGAGCCTCAGACGTCGACGGCCTCGTCGTCGGCGCGCGCACGGTCGCCGCGGACCCGGCTCTGAGGGGGCAGCTCGACGACGAAGCAGGTGCCGCGCCGCTGACGCTGCTCGAGGCGGAGCTTCCCGCCCATGGCGACGACCGCCTCGGCGGCGATCGCCAGCCCCACGCCGCGTCCGCGGGAGCCGGATCCGCGCCAGCCCCACTGGAAGACCTGCGACTGATGGCTCTCGTGGATGCCGGGTCCGAGGTCCACCACGACGAGCTCCGTGCGCTCGGGGTCCGCCCCGTCGCGGGTGTAGACCCAGACCGGGGCGCCAGGGGCGTGCTCGGCCGCGTTGTGCAGCAGGATGTTGACGACCTCGGCCGTCGGGTCGGCCGGCACGGTGATCGGGTCCGTCGGGGCGTACCAGACGACGTCCTGGCCCTGCACCCGGCGCGCCACCACCAGCGGGCGGATGATCTGGTCGATGTCCGCCATCGGGTCCATCTGCCCGGCCCGCTGGTCGTCGAACATGCGGCTGAGGCGGGCGCTCTCCGTGGTCAGCATCTCGGTCAGCCGCGCCCGCTCCTCGACCGAGAGCCGCGGCTCGCTGCTGATCATCGCGCTGGCCGAGGCGATGCCCGCGATCGTCCCCTTCACCTCGTGCAGGTGCTCGACGTCGGTGCGGGTCTGGTCGCGCAGTTGAAGGAGCTCGCGCTCGAGCGCGCGCACGGTCTCCGTCTTGTCGCGCATGCCCAGCAGCAGGAGGTCCACGCTGACGCTGATCACCAGGATCGCGGTGGCGAGCCCGACGGCCACGGCGAGCAGGGACCAGGCGGGGTGCGCGGCCAGGTCGGTGACGCCAAGCGCCGTCGACGCGCTCCAGAGGAAGGCGGCGACGGCGAGCCGTCCGACGCCGACCGGGAGGGTCGAGGTGCGGAGGACCGCCACGGCGACGAACGCGCCGATGGCCACGAGCGCGGTGACACCGAGGACCTCGTTGACGGAGCGCGACGGGAGCCACACGTCGTCGAAGGGCGCCTTCGCCCACGCGATGGGGATCAGCAGGAGCAGGATCCCCAGTCCGACCCCGACAGGCACCGGGGCGACGCGGAGCTGGAAGCGGGTCGCCACCCACACCAGCAGCAGGATCGCGGTGCCGACGACGAGGGAGGACGAGACCGTGCCGATCGAGTCGTAGGCGTCGTCTGGATCGAGCAGCAGAAGCGGCCACTGCACCCCCATCATCGCGGTCGCCGCGGTGAACCAGGCCGTGGCCGGGTGCGGGCACAGCCGCCAGGCCACCCAGGCGCACACCGAGGCACACAGCGCTGCGGGCAGGATCATCAGGCTCGCGGTCGTCGCCGCCCAGGGCCACGAGGGGCTGCTCGGCACGGCAGCGACGACGGCGACGTAGGTGCCCAGGACGGCCAGCGCGGGCACGATCCGGCCCGCTACCCATGTGGGCCGCCCGGCCCCCCGTCCGCGTCTCACTGTCCGTTACCCCATCGCTTTCCCCCGTTCAACTCCGTACCCAACATTCGGGACGGCGGCACCTCCGGATGGGTCGATACCTCAAATTGGGTAAGCGCGCCCGCGGGAGCGCGGCCTCGGGCGTGTCGGAGACCGCCCGTAGACTCGCTGCGTCACCCCCTGCCACGCGCTGGTCGGGGGCTCTCGTGTTGTCCGCACCACTGCTGGGAGTGACCGTGCACCTTGCCGGACTGGCCGAGGCCGTCCTCGCCGATCCGATCCTCGACGAGGTGATCGCCGACGCCCGCGGGGGGAGCGTGCCCGCGCTCGACCTCACCGGGCCCGAGGCCATGCGCCCGTACGTCGTGGCCGGGCTGGTGCGCGCGGGGCGCACCGTGCTCGCGGTGACGGCGACCTCCCGGGAGGCCGAGGACCTGGTGTCCGCTCTCGGTGACCTGGTCGACCCGGCCGGGGTCGCCTACTACCCGAGCTGGGAGACGCTGCCGCACGAGCGGCTCAGCCCGCGCAGCGACACGGTCGGTCGCCGGCTGGCCGTGCTGCGCCGGCTGCAGCACCCCGGCGACGACGCGTCCAACGGCCCCCTGCAGGTCGTGGTCGCTCCGGTCCGCTCCGTGCTGCAGCCGCAGGTGAAGGGCCTCGGCGACCTCGAGCCCGTCGAGCTGGTCCCCGGCGACACGGCCCCGCTCGAGGAGGTCGTGCGCAACCTGGCGAACGCGGCGTACTCGCGGGTCGACCTGGTCGAGAAGCGTGGCGAGTTCGCGGTCCGCGGTGGCATCGTCGACGTGTTCCCGCCGACCGAGGAGCACCCGCTCCGGGTGGAGTTCTGGGGCGACGACGTCGAGGAGATCCGGTCCTTCTCCGTCGCCGACCAGCGCACCCTCGACAAGGTCGAGCGGCTCTGGGCCCCGCCGTGCCGCGAGCTGCTGCTCACCGACGAGGTCCGCGAGCGGGCCGCCGCGCTCGGCCAGGCCCACCCGCAGCTGCTCGAGCAGACGGACAAGATCGCGGCCGGCATCGCGGTCGAGGGCATGGAGTCCCTCGCGCCGGTGCTCGTCGACGACATGGAGCTGCTCGTCGACCTGATGCCCGCGGACACGCACGTGCTCGTGCTCGACCCGGAGCGGGCGCGCACCCGGGCGCACGACCTGGTCGCCACGAGCGAGGAGTTCCTCGGCGCGAGCTGGGCGGCGGCTGCCGGTGGTGGCCAGGCCCCCATCGACCTGGGCGCGGCGTCCTACCGCGAGATCGGCGACGTCCGCAGCCACGCGATCGCGCAGGGCAAGCCGTGGTGGACCGTCAGCCCCTTCGGGCTCGACACCGACGACGAGACGCGCGTGCTCGGCGCCAAGCCCGCCGACGCCTACCGCGGAGAGATGGAGCGGGCGGTCGGCGACATCGCGCGCTGGCGGGCCGACGGCTACCGGGTCGTGGTCCTGCACGCCGGCCACGGACCGGCCGAGCGGATGCGCGAGGTGCTCGCCGAGCACGACGTGCCGGCGCGGGTCGCCGAGGACCTCCAGGAGGCCACCGACCTCAGCGCCGACGTCGTCACGATCGCCTGCGGCGCCGCCGACCACGGCTTCGTCGACGACGCCAACCGGTTGGTCGTGCTGACCGGCGAGGACCTGTCCGGCCAGAAGTCCTCGACCCGCGACATGCGCCGGATGCCGGCCCGCCGCAAGCGCCAGATCGACCCGCTGGAGCTGCGCGCCGGCGACTACGTCGTCCACGAGCAGCACGGCGTCGGCCGCTTCGTCGAGATGAAGCAGCGTGAGGTCGGGGGAGCGGTGCGCGAGTACCTCGTCCTCGAGTACGGCGCGAGCAAGCGTGGTGGCCCGCCGGACCGGCTCTACGTCCCGGCCGACGCTCTCGACCAGGTCACGCGGTACGTCGGCGGCGAGGCGCCCAGCCTCGACCGGCTCGGTGGCGCGGACTGGACCAAGCGCAAGGCCAAGGCCCGCCGCGCGGTGCGCGAGATCGCCGCCGAGCTCATCAAGCTGTACGCCGCGCGCCAGGCCACGCAGGGCTTCGCGTTCGGCCCGGACACCCCGTGGCAGCGCGAGCTCGAGGACGCGTTCCCGTTCCAGGAGACCCCCGACCAGCTCAGCACGGTCGACGAGGTCAAGGCCGACATGATGCGCACGGTGCCGATGGACCGCCTGGTCTGCGGCGACGTCGGCTACGGCAAGACCGAGATCGCGGTGCGCGCGGCGTTCAAGGCCGTGCAGGACGGCAAGCAGGTCGCGGTCCTGGTGCCGACCACGCTGCTGGTGACCCAGCACCTCAGCACGTTCTCCGAGCGGATGAGCGGCTTCCCGGTCGTGCTCAAGGGCCTGTCCCGCTTCCAGAGCGACGCCGAGGCGCGCGAGGTCGTGGCCGGGCTGGCCGACGGCTCGATCGACATCGTCGTCGGCACGCACCGGCTGCTCAATCCCGACATCCGGATGAAGGACCTCGGGCTGATCATCGTCGACGAGGAGCAGCGCTTCGGCGTCGAGCACAAGGAGCAGATGAAGCGGCTCCGCACCAGCGTCGACGTGCTCTCCATGTCCGCCACGCCGATCCCGCGCACGCTGGAGATGTCGATCACGGGCATCCGCGAGATGTCCACGATCACCACCCCGCCGGAGGAGCGGCACCCGGTGCTCACCTACGTGGGCGGCTACGAGGACCGTCAGGTGATCGCCGCCGTGCGCCGCGAGCTGCTGCGCGAGGGTCAGGTCTTCTACATCCACAACCGGGTCAGCTCGATCGAGAAGGCGGCGGCCCGGATCCGCGAGCTGGTGCCCGAGGCGCGGGTCGCGACGGCGCACGGCCAGATGAACGAGAAGCAACTCGAGCAGGTGATGCTGGACTTCTGGGAGAAGCGCTTCGACGTGCTCGTCTGCACGACGCTCGTCGAGTCGGGCCTCGACGTCTCCAACGCCAACACGATGATCATCGAGCGCTCCGACGCGCTCGGCCTCTCGCAGCTCCACCAGCTCCGCGGCCGCGTCGGCCGGTCGCGGGAGCGGGCCTACGCCTACTTCCTCTACCCCTCGGAGAAGCCGCTGACCGAGACCGCGCACGAGCGGCTCGCGACGCTCGCGCAGCACTCCGACCTCGGCGGCGGCATGGCCATCGCGATGAAGGACCTCGAGATCCGCGGTGCCGGCAACCTGCTCGGCGGCGAGCAGTCCGGGCACATCGCCGACGTCGGCTTCGACCTCTACGTGCGGCTGGTCGGCGAGGCCGTCCAGGAGTTCAAGGGCGAGGGCCAGGACCAGCTCGACGAGGTCCGCATCGAGCTGCCGGTCGACGCCCACCTGCCGCACGGCTACATCCCGAGCGAGCGGCTGCGGCTCGAGATGTACCGGCGCCTGGCCGAGGTGCGCTCCGACGAGGACGTCGACCTCATCAACGAGGAGCTGCTCGACCGCTACGGCGAGCCGCCCGTCGAGGTCGTCTCGCTGCTGCTGGTCGCCCGCTTCCGGGCGCGGGCCCGCCAGGCCGGCATCGGTGAGGTCACGATCGCCGGCCGGAACGTGCGCTTCGCACCCGTCGAGCTGCCCGAGTCGCGGGTCGTCCGGCTCAACCGGCTCTACCCGAAGTCGATCGTCAAGGCGCCGGTCCGGACCGTGCTCGTGCCCCGCCCGGTGGCGCCGGGGATCGGGGGGCAGCCGCTCGCTGGCATCGCCCTGCTTGAATGGGCCCGTCAGGTGATCGACGCCGTCCTGGACCCCGTTCCCGAGAAGTAGGAGCACGCGTGACCTCGACCCGACTCCGCGGCCTCGCCGGCCTCGCCGTGGCCGCCGCCGTCACCCTGTCCGGGTGCGGCTCCGTGCCGGCGCTCAACGGTGGCGTGGCCGCCCGGGTGGCCGGGGAGTCGGTGACCCTGGAGGAGGTGGCCGACACCGCCGCGGCGTACTGCTCGGCCGTCGAGACGCAGCTCCAGGACGGGCAGACCGTCGCCAACTCCGTGGTCAGCTCCCAGGTCGCCGGCTCGCTCGCCCTGCGCGCCGCCAGCGAGCAGTTCGCCGCCGACCAGGGGGTCACGGCGGACGCGGCCTACGACCAGGCGCGCGACGACCTGGAGGCCAACCTCAGCGACCTCACCGACACGCAGAAGGAGGCGGTGCGCGCGGTCAACCTGGCCCGGCCCTACGCGCTCGCCGTCCAGCTCGCCGTGGGCAAGCAGCTCGGCGCCGACGACGACGCGGCAGCCGAGGCCGGAGCGGACGCCTTCGACGACTGGCTCGACGACAACGACGTGCGTATCGACCCCCGCTTCGGGATCGCGCTCGAGGGCGGCGAGGTCACGCGCACCGACACCGACATCTCCCGGCCGGTCAGCGAGAAGGCCCGCGCAGCGACGTCGACCGACGACCAGACCTTCTCCGCCGGGCTGCCGTCCACCCAGCGCTGCGGCTAGATGACGGCGTCCGGTGAGTCGCTCCTCGAGTTCCTCGAGGTGATGCGCCGGCTGCGCGCCGAGTGCGCGTGGAAGGCCGGCCAGACGCACCGCTCGCTCGCCCGCTACCTCCTCGAGGAGACCCACGAGACCCTCGAGGCGATCGACACCGGCGACGCCGCCCACCTGCGCGAGGAGCTCGGCGACCTGCTGCTCCAGGTCTACTTCCACGCGGTGATCGCCGAGGAGGCCGGCGAGTTCACGATCGACGACGTCGCCGCCGACATCATCGAGAAGATGCGCCGCCGCAACCCCCACGTGTTCGGAGGGGTCGCGGGCGGCACCCCGCAGGAGATCAACGAGGTCTGGGAGTCGATCAAGGCCGCCGAGAAGCAGCGCGCCGCGGTCACCGACGGGCTGCCCGACACGCTGCCCGCGCTGCTCTACGCCGACAAGGTGCTCGACCGGCTCCACCGCGCCGGCACGCCGGCCGACCCGGACGGCACCGACCTCGGCGACCGGCTGCTGGCCCTCGTCGCCGAGGCCCGGGCCGACGGGGTCGACCCGGAGCAGGCGCTGCGCGACGCCGTACGACGTCGTCTGTGACCGGCTAGGGTTGCCGATCGTGGCCCGGGTGCTGATCGTCGAGGATGACGCCGACGTACGTGACTGGGTCGCCCACTGCATGCTCGGCGACGGCCACGAGATCCGCGGCGTGCCCGACGGCGCGACGCTGCGACGGCTGCGTGCCGACGAGCCCGGCTACCTGCCCGACCTCGTGCTGATGGACTACGCGCTGCCGGACGTCGACGGCGTCGCCCTGCTGGCCGAGCTCGAGGAGGTGTGGCCGGACGTCGCGGCCGTCTTCGTCACCGTGCAGTGGACCGGCGAGATCATCGACCGGATCGCCCAGACGGGGCGGGAGCGGATCGCCAAGCCGTTCCAGCCCGACGACCTGCGCGCAGCGGCTCGGCGCGCGCTCGGGACCGGGGGTCGCCAGGAGTGAGCCGCGCGCGGGTGCTCGACCTGGCCGGCTTCGCGGCGTACTTCGTGCTCGCAGCCGTGCTGGGCCGCCTGACGGTCCTCGACGGCGCCAGCCTGGCCCTCCTGTGGCCGGCGGCGGGCGTGGCCGCGGCATGGTTCGCCGTCACCGGCTGGAACCGGTGGCTCATCGTCGACGGCGTCGTGCTCCTCGCGTGCTCGTGGCTGATCAACGACCTGACCGGCGTCTCGACGTCGCTCTCGCTCGGCCTCGCGCTCGGCACCCTGGCCCAGGTGCTGCTCTTCGGCCTGCTGATCAGCCGCTGGTGCCCCAGCATGTGGGGCTTCGGCGAGGAGCCGCCGCCCGGCGTCCAGAGCCTGCGGGACCTGGGCTACCTGATGGCCGCGGTGTTCCTCTCGACGACGGTGGCCTCGCTCATCGGGCCGACGTCGATCCTCTTCGAGGCCGACGGGGAGTGGGGCGGGCTGGTGACCTGGGTGCTGCGCAACGCGGCCGCGGTGCTCGCGATCTTCCCGTTGTCGCTACTGGCCCGCAACACGGCTCGGGCGCCGAGAGGACAGCGCGGCCTCGGTGGGCTGGGTGCCGGAGGGACGGTCGAGGCCGTCCTGCTCGCGCTCTGCACGGCAGGACTCGTCTGGATGGTCTTCCTGGTGACCGACGGGCTGCCGCTGCCCTTCGTCGTCGTCGTGACGTGCGTCTGGGCGGGCACCCGCTTCACGTCGTGGGTCTCCGACATCCATGCCCTGGCGGTGAGCGGCGCGGTCGCGGCCCTGACCGTCCTCGGTCACGGGCCCTTCGACGAGATCGCCGACATCGGCAGCCGCGAGCTGACCTTCCAGACCTACATCGCACTGGTCGTCGTGATCAACCTGGTGCTCTCGGTCGGTCGCCGGGAGGCCCTGCTGCTCAACCAGCGGCTGGCGCTCTCCGAGGAGGCCGCGGCCGCGCAGGCCACCACGATGCGCACGATCCTCGACTCCATGGCCGACGGCGTCACCGTGCTCGACCAGGACGGCCGTCTGGTGCTGCGCAACCCGGCCGCGGCCACGCTGGTCGGCACTCCTCGCCTCGACGACGAGGGCCGGCTCGCCCCCGACCCGGAGGAGATCTCCGCCCTCGACGGCCGCAGCCTGGTCGGCGAGGAGGGGCTGCTCGCCCGCGCGCTGTCCGGCGAGGTGATCGAGGGCCTCGACCTCCTCGTGCGCAATCCCTCCGTCCCCGACGGCCGGATGCTCCAGGTGACGGCCCGGCCGATCATCGGCTCCGACCCGCCGTCCACGGTCCTGGTCTTCCACGACGTGACCGCCGACCGGCGCGAGCGCGACGAGCTCGCGTCGTTCGCCGGCGTCGTCGCCCACGACCTGCTCAACCCACTGACGGTCGTCGAGGGCTGGTCGGAGGCGCTGCTCGAGCCGGCCCGCAACGGGGTGTCCGTGCCGCCGCACCTGCAGGTCGAGCAGCTCGAGCGCATCCAGCGCGCCGCGCAGCGGATGCAGCACCTCATCAACGACCTGCTCGCCTACACGACCGCGCGGGACCTCGCGATCAAGCTGGTCCGGGTCGACGTCGTCGCCGTGGTGGAGGACATCGTCCGCGCCCGGGTCGACGCCGCGCGGGTGCAGAGCGGGCTCGTGCCGCGCATCACGGTCGCCCCCGGCGTACCCGCCGTGCGGGCGGAGCCGGTGCTGCTGCGGCAGGTGCTCGACAACCTGGTCGGCAACGCGGTCAAGTACGTCGCGCCGGGCGTGGTCCCGGAGGTGTCCGTGACCGGCCGCCGGGCCGAGGGCGACGCGTCGATGGTGCTGATCGAGGTCAGCGACAACGGCATCGGGATCCCCGAGGGGCACCGGTCACGGGTCTTCGACAGCTTCCACCGCGCGCACCGCGACGGTGGCTACCGCGGCACCGGCCTCGGCCTCTCGATCGTCAAGCGGGTCGCCGAGCGGCACGGCGGCACCGCGTGGGTGCGCGGCAACGACGCCACCGGGGGCACCACGATGTGCGTGACGTTCCCGGCCGCCGACTGACCGGACGCCAGTCGGTGGGCGGGCGCGGCACCGGTGGCGGTGTGGCTAGGGTGGGGAGCCGAGCACGACCCCTCCCCGAGCCCAACCCAGGAGCATGACGTGGCAGCCATCGAAGCCGTCGGAGCCCGCGAGATCCTCGACTCGCGCGGCAACCCCACTGTCGAGGTCGAGGTGCTCCTCGACGACGGCGCGTTCGCGCGCGCCATGGTGCCGAGCGGCGCGTCCACCGGCGCCTTCGAGGCGGTCGAGCTGCGCGACGGCGGCGACCGCTACGGCGGCAAGGGCGTCGGCAAGGCCGTCGACGGCGTGATCCAGACGATCGCCCCGGCGATCGAGGGGCTCGCGGCCGACGACCAGCGGCTCCTCGACCAGACGATGCTCGAGCTCGACGGCACGCCCAACAAGGCCAACCTCGGCGCCAACGCCATCCTGGGCGTCTCGCTGGCCGTCGCTCGGGCCGCCGCCGACTCGGCCGGGCTGCCGCTCTACCGCTACGTCGGCGGCCCCAACGCCCACCTGCTGCCGGTGCCGATGATGAACATCCTCAACGGCGGCGCGCACGCCGACTCCAACGTCGACGTCCAGGAGTTCATGATCGCGCCGATCGGCGCGCCGACCTTCCGCGAGGCGCTGCGCACCGGCGCGGAGGTCTACCACGCGCTCAAGTCCGTGCTGAAGAAGAAGGGCCTGTCGACCGGCCTCGGCGACGAGGGCGGCTTCGCCCCCAACCTCGACAGCAACCGGGCCGCCCTCGACCTGATCGGCGAGGCCGTCTCGGCTGCCGGCCTGACCCTGGGCAAGGACATCGCGCTGGCGATGGACGTCGCGGCCTCGGAGTTCTTCAAGGACGGCTCCTACGTCTTCGAGGGCGCCGGCAAGTCCACCGACGAGATGGTCGCCTACTACGCCGACCTCGTCGCGTCGTACCCGATCGTCTCGATCGAGGACCCGCTCGACGAGGACGACTGGGACGGCTGGAAGGCCATGACCGACGCGCTCGGCACCCAGACCCAGCTGGTCGGCGACGACCTGTTCGTCACCAACGTCGAGCGTCTCCAGCGCGGCATCACCGGCGGGCAGGCCAACGCGCTGCTGGTGAAGGTCAACCAGATCGGCACGCTCACCGAGACCCTCGACTCCGTCGAGCTCGCGCACCGCAACGGCTACCGCTGCATGATGAGCCACCGCTCGGGCGAGACCGAGGACACCACGATCGCCGACCTCGCCGTGGCCACCAACTGCGGCCAGATCAAGACCGGTGCGCCGGCCCGCTCCGACCGCGTCGCGAAGTACAACCAGCTGCTGCGGATCGAGGACGAGCTCGGAGATGCCGCCCGCTACTCCGGCGCGTCGGCGTTCCCGCGCTACGCCGGCTGAGCGACCCTAGGAGACATGCCCTCCGAGTCCCGCCGTACGCCGCCGCGCGGTCAGCGCCCCGGCGGCCGTCCCGGACCCGGCAGGACCGGCGCCGCCGGGCGCGCGAGCGTGCGCCCGGCGGCACCGGCCGCTGGATCGGCAGCGGCCGCCGCGCTGCCCCGCCGATCGCGGTTCACCGGTCGCGCCGCCGTGCTGCTGCTGGTGATCTCGCTCCTGACGATCTCCTACGCGTCCTCGCTGCGCGCCTACCTCGACCAGCGCTCGCACCTCGAGGACCTCAAGGGCAAGATCGCGCTGCGCCAGGCGGCGATCGACGACCTCGAGCGCGAGCAGCGGCGGTGGGAGGACCCCGCCTACGTCAAGCAGCAGGCGCGCGACCTCAACTACGTCATGCCGGGCGAGACGGCCTACGTCGTGCTCGGCGAGGACGGCGAGCCTCTCGACAGCGACGCCAGCCTGACCGACCCCGGCACCGTCGCGCCGAAGCAGCCCAAGGCGTGGTGGTCGCGGGCGTGGCGGTCGGTCGAGCTCGCCGGCGACCCGCCCGTCGCGGAGCCGCCGCCGGCGACCAAGATCAAAGACCGGCAGTAGGCCTGGGATGATCGTGGCGTGATCGAACCCTCCGACGTCGCCGCCATCGAGTCCCAGCTCGGCCGCGAGCCGCGGGCCATCCACGACATCGGGCACCGCTGCCCGTGCGGCAACCCCGACGTGGTGACGACCGAGCCGCGGCTGCCCAACGGCACGCCGTTCCCGACGACGTTCTACCTCACCTGCCCGCGGGCGGCGTCGCGGATCGGCACCCTCGAGGGCTCCGGGCTGATGAAGGAGATGCAGGACCGCCTCGGGGAGGATCCCGAGCTGGCGGCGGCCTACCGCGAGGCCCACGAGCGCTACCTCGACTACCGCGCGACCCTCGGCCAGGTCGAGGAGATCGACGGCATCTCCGCCGGTGGCATGCCCGATCGGGTCAAGTGCCTGCACGTCCTCGCCGGCCAGTCGCTCGCGATGGGCCGCGGCGTGAACCCGCTGGGCGACGAGGTGCTCGACCTGCTCGGCGAGTGGTGGGAGCCGGGTCCGTGCGTGTGACGGGACGGGTGGCGGCCATCGACTGCGGCACCAACACGATCAAGCTGCTCATCGGCGACCTGCCCGCCGTCGACGTGCGCGAGATGAGGATGGTCCGGCTCGGCCAGGACCTCGACCGGACGGGCCGGATCGCCGACGAGGCGCTGGTGCGGGCGTTCGCCGCGATCGACGAGTACGCCGAGCTCATCGCGTCCCACGACGTCCCGCCGGAGCGGGTCCGCTTCGTGGCGACGTCGGCCACCCGCGACGCGTCGAACTCGGCGGCCTTCGTGGCGGGGGTGCGCGAGCGGCTCGGCGTCGAGCCCGAGGTCGTCAGCGGCGACGTCGAGGCGGCACTCTCCTTCGACGGCGCGGTGCGCAACCTGCGTGACTCGCCGGCCGCGCCCGTGCTGGTCGTCGACATCGGCGGCGGCTCCACCGAGCTGATCCTCGGCAGCTCGGCGCCCGAGGCCGCCGACTCGATGGACATCGGCTCGGTGCGGCTGCACGAGCGGCACCTGCACTCCGACCCGCCCACGGCGGCGGAGGTCGCCGCCTGCCTGGCAGACATCGACGCCCACCTCGACGCCTGCCCGGTCGACCCCGCCCACGCGGCCACGGTCGTCGGCGTCGCCGGCACCGTCACGCAGCTCGCCGCGGTCGCGCTCGGGCTCACGGCGTACTCGCGCGACGCCGTCGACCAGACCGTGCTGCCCGCCGACGAGGTGTTCGCCACCGTCGACCGGCTGGTCGCCATGACGGTCGCCGAGCGGCGCGCGCTGCCGTCGATGCATCCCGGTCGCGCCGACGTCATCGACGCCGGCGTGCTGATCCTGGCGCAGGTGCTGCGCCGCTCCGGGGCCGCGTCGCTGCTGGTCTCCGACTCCGACATCCTCGACGGGATCGCCTGGTCCATCGCCCGGCCCAACGGATCGTGAGCCAGCGCCTCCCGCACCCGGCCACCGGCGAGCTCTTCGACTCGCCGGTCCCGCCGGGCGCCGGCTGGCCGGGCGACCCCGCGACCGCCGAGACCTCGGTCGCCCGGACCGCCGCGCAGGTGCGCCGGCTGGCACCGTCGGTGCCGCTGACCGAGCTGGACGCGCGGGTGTCGGTCTGCCGGGCCTGCCCGCGGCTCGTCGGCTGGCGCGAGGACGTCGCCGTGCAGAAGCGGGCGGCGTACGCCGACCAGCCCTACTGGGGCCGCCCGTCGCCGGGCTGGGGCGCGAGCGAGCCGCGGATCCTGCTGGTCGGGCTCGCACCGGCGGCGCACGGCGCCAACCGGACCGGCCGCGTCTTCACCGGGGACCGCAGCGGCGACTGGCTGTTCGCGAGCCTGCACCGGGTGGGACTCGCACGCACGGCGACCAGCGTGCACGCCGCCGACGGGCAGGAGCTGGTCGACACCCGCATGGTCGCGACCGTCCGGTGCGCGCCGCCGCAGAACAAGCCCACCACGGCCGAGCGCGACACGTGCGCGCCCTGGATCGAGGCCGAGCTCGCGCTGCTCCAGGAGCACGTGCAGGTCGTGATCGCGCTCGGCGGCTTCGGCTGGGACGCGGCCCTGCGCACATACGCCGGCCTGGGCTGGTCGGCGCGCCCCAAGCCCCGCTTCGGGCACGGCGCCGAGGCACGCCTCGTCCGCGCCGACGGCGGCGACCGGGCGGTCACCCTGCTCGGCTGCTACCACCCCAGCCAGCAGAACACCTTCACCGGACGACTCACCGAAGCGATGCTCGACGACCTCCTGTGCAGAGCGAGGACCCTTGCCTCGCTAGGGTGAGGCCATGCGTGCATCGTTCTCGGGGGTGCGTGTCAGGACCGCTGTCCCGTGAGGATCCTCAGCGCGGCCCGCGAGCTCCGGCGTGGCTGGGGGTCGCCGGGCGACTCGGCGATGGTGGTCGCGGCGGTCACGGGCCTGGCGGCGACGACGTACTCCGTGCTGCGCTACCGGCA
The DNA here is from genome assembly GCF_013778305.1 of Nocardioides agri. GTDB lineage: Bacteria > Actinomycetota > Actinomycetes > Propionibacteriales > Nocardioidaceae > Nocardioides > Nocardioides agri. Next base: position 1,277,935 of record NZ_JACEIC010000002.1, on the reverse strand, counting down.
GGCGCGACGCGAGGTCTCCGGCCACGCCGAGCTCGACCGGGCGCTGACGGAGACCACGGAGCGCTACCACGCGCTCTTCCACGACCACCCGGACGGCGTCTTCTCGCTGAGCCTCGACGGCCGGTTCACCAGCGCCAACGAGGCCGCCGAGCGGCTGTCCGGCTACTCCGAGGACGAGCTGCGCGGGATCCCGTTCACCGACCTGCTGCCACCGGACCAGGTGGCGCCCGTCACGCGGAACTTCGACGACGTCGTCGCGCGTCGCCCGCGGCACGTGCAGGCGCGGATCCGGCAGCGCAGCGGCCGGCTCGTCGACCTGAGCCTGACCGGCCTGCCGATCATCGTCGGCCACGAGGTCGTCGGCATCTTCGGGATCGCCGAGGACATCACCGAGCGGCTGCGGATGCAGCGTGAGCTCGAGCGGGCGCGCGCCGCGGCCGAGGACGCGAACCACGCCAAGTCGCTCTTCCTCGCGACCATGAGCCACGAGGTCCGCACCCCGCTCGCCGGGGTCATCGGCGCTGCGGAGATGCTCGAGGACACCGAGCTCGACCCCGGCCAACGACGGCTCACCGCGGTGCTGCACCGCTCCGGCGTGCGCCTGCTGCGCCTGGTCGACGACATCCTCGACTTCTCGCGGATCGAGGCCGGCGGGCTCGAGCTCGAGCCGGTCGAGTTCGCGGTCGCGGACCTGCTCGACGAGACGCTCGCGACCGCGCGGTCCGCGGGCACGGCGCGCGGCCTGCTCGTCGAGGCGGCGTACGGCGACCTGGTGGCCCGCGCCGTCGGCGACCCGGGCCGGATCGGCCAGGTGCTGGCCAACCTGCTCGACAACGCGGTGAAGTTCACCGAGGCCGGCGAGATACGGCTGGCGGCCCGGACGACGCCGACGGCCGACGGGTTGGTGCTCGAGGTCGAGGTCTGCGACTCGGGCATCGGGATGAGCGCCGAGCAGGTCCGCGAGGTCTTCGACCCGTTCCGGCAGGGCGACTCGTCGATCACCCGGCGCTACGGCGGCACCGGGCTGGGGCTCGCGATCTGCCGGCAGCTCGTCGACCTGATGGGCGGCACGCTCCTCGTCGAGAGCGAGGTCGGCCGCGGCACGACGTTCGCGCTGCGGCTGCCGCTCGGCGCGGTCGGCTGAGCGCTGCGACAATGAGGCGGTGACCTCGCTCGCCATCACCGTCCTCGGGCACGACCGACCCGGCATCATCGCCGAGACCACGGCGCGGCTCGCCGACCTCGGACTCAACCTCGAGGACTCCTCGATGACGCGGCTGCGCGGCCACTTCGCGATGACGCTGGTCTGCGCCGGACCGGCCGAGCCGTCCGACGTCGAGGCCGCGCTGTCCGGCCTCACCTCCGACGGGACGCTGAGCATCAGCGTGCTCGCGGTCCCGGAGGAGCCGGCCGTCGCGTCCACCGGCACGCCGTGGCTGCTCACCGTGCACGGCGCCGACCGCCCGGGGATCGTCTCGTCCGTGGTCGCCGAGGTGGCCGCCGTCGGCGGCAACATCACCGACCTGACCACGCGGCTCACCGGCGACCTCTACGTGCTGGTCGCCGAGCTCGACCTGCCCTCGGACGTGGACGTCGCGGCGCTGGACGCGGCGATCGACGACGTCGCCGCGCGCCTCGGGGTCGGCGCGACGCTGCGCCGCGCGGAGGCCGACGACCTGTGAACCCTCTGCACGTCGACCTCGGCGTGACCGGGAGCGTGCTCGACGTCGTCCGAGCGCCCGCCGGGGTGCTCTCGACGCCGTCCCCGCCGGTCGACCCGACCGCCCCCGAGGTCGTCCAGCTCGCCGCCGACCTCGTCGCCACCATGCGGGTCAGCCCCGGCTGCGTCGGGCTCGCCGCACCCCAGGTCGGCGTCGCCGCGCAGGTCTTCTGCGTCGACGTCTCCGCGCACCCGAAGACCCGCACCTCCCACGGCACCTTCGTGCTCTGCAACGCCGAGGTCGTCGAGGCCAGCCGCAACGAGCGCGCCCGCGAGGGCTGCATGAGCGTCCCTGACCTCACCGGCGACGTGAAGCGCGCGACCCGCCTCGTCGTCCGCGGCCGGGTGCCCCTCACCGGCGCCGAGGTCACGGTCACGACCGACGCCTTCGAGGCCCGGGCGCTGCAGCACGAGATCGACCACTGCGCCGGCCTGCTCTTCCTCGACCGCGTCGCCGGCGCGCACGCCCTCCACCAGCGCCAGACCTACCTATAGTCGCGCTCGGCACCCCGCGGACGTCATACGGTCGGTGTGTCCGCTTGCTCGGTCCGTATGACGTCCCGCAGCACGCCGCCCCCGTATCCCAACCGGCAGAGGAAGCCGCCTTAAAAGCGGCGCAGTCTGGGTTCGAGTCCCAGCGGGGGCACGTCAGCGCTGTAGAAAAATTGTCGATAACCAGAACCGTTGACCCTGCTCGCTCCCGCGACCGATGCTGCCGGGACCGGCGTGCCACCGTGTCCCGCGCACCCGGACCCATCCATCCGCTGCCATCTCGGGAGACGCGCGATGCAGATCCGTCATGCCCTCACCGGCCGCCCCCTGGCCCGCAAGCTCGTCCTCGCCACGACCCTCGCCGTGCTCATCGCGTCGACGGCCTCCGCCTCCACGTCGTACGGCGGCCACCGGGCGCCCCCGGACTCCCTGCGAGCGCTGGGCGACCGGGTCGGCCTCGCGGTCGGCGTGGCCGTCGCCCCGGGGCATCTCGACGACCCCGACTACGCGAGGATCGCGGCCGAGCAGTTCTCCTCGGTGACCCCGGAGAACGAGATGAAGTGGGAGGTCGTCGAGCCCACCCGGGGCGCCTACGACTGGGCGCCCGCCGAGCAGGTCATGGCCTTCGCGCAGGCCAACCACCAGCGGGTGCGCGGCCACACCCTCGTGTGGCACAACCAGCTGCCGGGGTGGCTCACCCAGGGCGTCGGCAACGGCACCATCAGCGACACGGAGCTGCGCTCCGTGCTGAAGCGGCACATCCTGGCCGAGGTCTCGCACTTCCGGGGCAGGGTGTGGCAGTGGGACGTCGCCAACGAGTTCTTCGCCAACGCCTGGGACCCCAACCCGCTGCCCAGCGGCGTCAACGGCGACAACTTCTGGGTCCAGCACCTCGGCGAGGGCGTGATCGCCGACGCGTTCCGCTGGGCGCACCAGGCCGACCCGCGGGCGCTGCTGTTCTACAACGACTTCAACATCGCCGGCGAGGACGGCGACAACGCCAAGGCCGACGCGGTCTACGCCTTCGTCCGGCGGCTGGTGCGGGCCGGCGTCCCGATCGACGGGGTCGGCGACCAGGGCCATCTCGACACCCAGTACGACTTCTCCGGGGAGCGGATGCGCGCCGACCTGCAGCGCTACGCCGACCTGGGCCTGAAGGTGGCGATCACGGAGGCGGACGTGCGCACGTTCGTCGACGACGCCGCCCACCAGAACCCCACGAACCCCCTGGCCAAGTTCGCGCAGCCCTACGAGTACTCGCAGATGCTGCAGGCCTGCCTGGCGGTGTCCGACTGCCTCTCGTTCACCGTCTGGGGCGTGGGCGACGCCTACTCCTGGGTCCCAGGCTGGTTCGAGGGTGAGGGGGCGGCGACGCTCTACGACGTCGACCTCCAGCCGCGACCGGCGTACGAGGCGGTGCAGCAGGACCTCAGGCTGGCGCCGGGGGTGGCGCGGCACCGGTAGCGGCGGCGCTGCGGTCCTCGGCCCGTCGGAACGCGTAGACGGGCTGGTAGCGGTCGTGCAGCGTCGTGATCAGGCTGATCAGGCAGAGGAAGAAGAACGTCGTCCACCCGCCGGAGGTGCGCCCGAACGCGGCGTCGTAGAGCAGCACGAGCACCACGTTGAGCAGGATGCGGGTGACGACGGCACCCGCCGCGGACTCGAGCGTCCAGCTGCGCCGCGAGAACGCGAGCGTGATGGCGGCGTTGAGCGCGACCAGGAGGCCGATCGACACGAAGAGCTCGGCGGTCGACATGGTGACCGTCGGCAGGAACTGCCCGTAGATCACCGAGACCAGCCCGACCAGCACGATCTTCTCGAGCGTCATCCAGGACACCACCCAGCCGCCGCGGATCCGCAGCGCGGCCAGCGAGGCGCTGGTGTCGACGGCGTCGGGCAGCGGGTCGGCGGCGAGGCGGAAGGAGTGCGCGGGCTCGGGCAGCCGCGGGCGGACGACGAACCACAGGATGCCCGCGAGCACGAGCAGCAGCGTGATGAGCAGCGGCCACGCCCACCAGTAGTCCTCGAGCGTGTCGGTGACGTCGAGCTCGGCGACGTGCAGCCAGTACTCCTGCGGCAGCTTGATGACGATCCAGATGAAGGCGGCGGTGAGGATCCACGCGCGCTCGGTGACCGGGCGCGTGCGCCACCGGGTCCGCCACAGCTCGTAGGCGATGAAGAAGTACTCGAACGTGTTCGGGAAGACGAGCAACAGCCAGCGCTCGTGGGTCATCTCGAAGAGGAACGCGCCGACCAGCCGGTAGTAGAAGAGGAACCGCGCGACCGCGAACGCGCGGAGGTTGTCCCAGTTGCGCATCGCGGCGAGGTAGGCGATGGACAGGTAGAAGATGTCCATCGCCTTGTCGTAGTTCTGGTAGCCCGGCGGGTCGTAGCCGAACGCCTGGAAGATCGTCTGGTCGGCGGCGTCCAGCACCAGGCAGGCGATGATCGCGGGCAGCGGGAACCACGGGATCAGCAGCGGCACCAGGAAGCGGGCACCGACGACTGCGACGAAGACGACGTCCTCCACGGTCCGATCATGGCCGTCGTACGCCGTGCGCGGGATGCGCCGCGCGGTGCGAGCTGCCGGTTTCCCCGCCGACCGGGAACCAACGGCCTACGGGGCGCGTTGCACTGGGTGAACCCATCTAGACTGGGTTCCACAGGCGACCCGTCAGAGCGACGACGCCCCCCGGCCTCGAGGAGAGACCATGCAGAGCAACAACCCGGTGTTCCGACGTTCGGAGGAGTTCAACACCTCCAACGCCTACGGCAACCAGACCTACGCCGGCAACGGCGGCGCCCACCAGGGCTACGGTCAGACGGGTTACACCGACCCCGCCACCTGGGGCACGGGCCAGCCCGGCCAGGCCCCGGCCCCGGTCGCCACCGGCGGCCTGATGACGATCGACTCGGTCGTCCAGAAGACCGCGATCTCGCTGGTGGTCGTCATCGCCGCGGCCTTCGTGACCTGGGCGATGACCCCGGCCATCGACGTCAACACCACCAACGACGAGCTCGGCGGCCTGATCGCGCTGATGACGATCGGCTCGCTCGGTGCCTTCGTGCTGTCGATGGTCAACTCGTTCAAGCGCGTCATCAGCCCGGCGCTCGTGCTGGCCTTCTGCGCGCTCGAGGGCGTGGCGCTCGGCGGCCTCTCGAAGTTCTTCGACGCCCAGTTCGGCGACGGGGTCGTGATGGGCGCCGTGCTCGGCACCTTCGCGGCGTTCGCCGGCACCCTCGCCGCCTACAAGTTCTTCAACATCAAGGTCGGCGCGAAGTTCCGCATGTTCGTCATCGCGGCGGTCTTCGGCATGATCGGGCTCAGCCTGATGGAGCTGCTGCTCAGCATGTTCGGTGCCGAGCTCGGCCTGTTCGGCGTCAGCAGCCTCGGCATGCTGACCGCGTTCGCCGGCCTGGCGCTCGGCGTGTTCATGCTGATCATGGACTTCGACTTCGTCGAGCAGGGCATCGCCAACCGCCTGCCCGAGCGGGAGTCGTGGCGCGCGGCCTTCGCGATGACGGTCAGCCTGGTCTGGATCTACACCAACCTGCTGCGCATCCTGGCGTTCTTCAGCCAGGACTGACGTCCGCACCGACGAACGGGCCCCGGAGCGATCCGGGGCCCGTTCGTCGTCTCAGCCGCCCCCGTCGAGCCAGGCCAGCACGGCCAGCACCCGGCGGTTGTCGTCGGGCGCGGGCGGCAGGTCGAGCTTGGTGAAGATCGCGTTGGTGTGCTTGCCGACCGCCTTCTCGGTGACGAACATCCGCGCCGCGATCGCGGCGTTGGAGCGGCCCTCGGCCATCAGCGTCAGCACCTCGCGCTCGCGCGGCGTGAGGCGCTCGAGGGGGCGCTCGCGGCCGGAGACCAGGCCCGCGACGACCTCCGGGTCCAGCACGGTGCCGCCCGCAGCCACCTGGCGCACCGCGGCGACGAACCCGTCGACGTCGGCGACCCGGTCCTTGAGCAGGTAGCCGACCGACCCCTCGCCGCTGGCGAGCAGCTCGCGCGCGTACAGCGGCTCGACGTACTGGCTCAGCACCAGCACCGGGAAGCCGGGCCGCGCCTGCCGGGCGGCGATCGCGGCGACCAGGCCCTCGGTGGAGTACGACGGGGGCATCCGCACGTCGACGACGGCGACGTCGACGTCGGGCGAGGCCAGCGCCCGGGTCAGCGACGGCGCGTTGTCGACCGCCTCCACGACCGTGCACCCGCTGGCCTCGAGGATCCGGGTCAGCCCGACCCGCAGGAGCGCCTGGTCCTCGGCGATCACCGCCCGCACGGCACCTCCAGCGTCACGATCGTCGGCCCGCCGACCGGGCTCGCGACCTCCAGGCTGCCGTCGAACGCCTCCAGCCGCCGGCGTACGCCGGAGAGCCCGCCGCCGGTCTCATCCGCACCGCCGTCGCCGTCGTCACCGACCTCGAGGTGCAGCACCCCGTCGTCGTAGCTGCCGACCACCCAGGCCCGCGAGGCGCCGGCGTGCTTGACGGTGTTGGTGAGGCACTCGGCGACGGCGAAGTAGGCCGCGGACTCGACCGGCTGCGGGATGCCGCCGGGCAGGTCGATCGCGACGGTGACCGGCAGGGGGAGCGGGAGGGCCAGCGCCTCGATGCCGCCCGCGAGGCCCCGGTCGGCCAGCGCCGGCGGGTGGATGCCGCGGACGACGGAGCGCAGGTCCTCGAGTGCGGAGACCGTCGTCTCGCGGGCCTCGCGCAGCAGCTCGGCGGCGGCCGCCGGATCGGTCTCGATCAGCTTCTCGGCGAGCCCGACGTTCATCCCGACGGCGGCGATCCGGGCCTGGGCGCCGTCGTGCAGGTCGCGCTCGATGCGGCGCACCTCGGCGGCGTTGTGGTCCAGGGTCTCGGCCCGCGAGGCGGTCACCTCCGAGACGCGGCGCGAGAGCTGCTCGACCCGGGTGTGCCCCAGGATGCCGCGCTCGGCCATCGCCCGGGCGCGCACCAGCGCCGGCGTCACGCACCACCACGCCACGAGCAGCGGGCCGTCGAGCGCGACCAGCAGCCACCACCAGCCGCCGCCGTCGATCACCGCACCGGCCAGGTGGGTGACCGGCGCGGTGAGCAGGGCGACCGGCAGCAGCGACAGCACGAAGCCGCCGGTCGCCGAGAACCACAGGAACGCCACGTCGCGCCACCGCGCCTTGTCGGTCACCCACCGCAGCGGCCGGGTGACGAGGTTGGTGCCGGCGGTGTCCGCGTAGCCGGACGGGATCTCCTCGCCGAGCAGCCGTCCGCTCACCCGGCGGTGCACGCCGGTCAGCGCGGCGGTCGCGGGCACGACCGCGAACGCCAGCACCAGCCCGACCAGCACCAGCGAGAGTGGGATGCAGAGCAGCGACGCGATCCCGAGCACGAGTGCCGGGGCCATCGCGACCGCGTAGCCCAGCGCGACCGCGGTCAGCCGCAGTCGCTCGGCCAGGCCGGCCCCGTCGACCGGGGCCGGCCTCGTGGAGCGGATCGGCCGGAGCAGCATGGTGGCCAAGTCTGTCACCGGACCGCCCCGGTCAGCGGACCGAGCCGGCGTACGGCGGAGCGCGCCGCGACCAGGGTCAGGGCGACCGTCGCGACGGCCACCAGCACCGGCAGCCAGAGCTGGCCGTCGGGCACCACGCCCTCGTCACGGGCGACCGCGAACGGCACCACCGTCGCCAGCGAAGCCACGAGCCCGAGCAGCACCCCGATCCCCGCGACGATGCCGGCCTCGGCGAGCACGGACCGCTCGACCTGGGTCGGCGTCGCGCCCAGCAGCCGGAGCCGCTGGAGCTCGGCCCGGCGCCCGGCGACGACGGCGGCGAACGCGTTGACCACCACCACGGCCGCGAAGACCACGATCATGCCGGTGACCAGGTTGTTGAGCAGGTTGATCGTGTCGCCCTCGGGGTGGCCGGCGCCGATCGTGCGGTGGTCGATGCCGACCAGCATCAGCACCCCGGCGGCACCCGCGGTCAGCACGATGACCGGGGCCAGGACGGCGCCGAGCAGGTGGGGGCGCCGCGAGGTGTTCCAGGCCGCGAGCCAGCCGACGACACCGGTCCGGCCGACAGCCGGCGCGCACGCCGACGACAGCCAGCGCAGCAGCAGGGGAGAGAGCGTCGCCAGCCCGATGCCCACCAGGATGCTGCTCGAGCCGCTGGTGCTCATCGCGGCGTAGGGGTCGCTGTCGTGGGCGGTCACCGTGATCGTGACGACCGCCATCGCGACGCCGTACCCGACGAGGAGCAGCCCGATCAGCACCCGCCACCACCGCATCCGGCCGGCGCCGGAGCGGGCCTCGGCGATCGCGAGGGTGGCCGGCCCGCCGGTCGTACGCCGTGCGGTCACCGCAGCGGCGAGCAGGCCGGTCAGCACCACGAGCACGACCGTGACGGCCAACGCGGCGGGGCCGCCGCCGTACTCGACGGTGTCGGAGACCATCCCGCCGTTGCGCAGCAGCGCGAGCAGGACGAAGCCCGCCGGCCACGCGACGAGCGCGCCGAGCACGGCCGCGACGCCGGTGACCACGGCCGCCTCGGCGAGCACCAGGCGCCGGACCTGGCGCGGGGTCGCACCGACGACCCGCAGCAGGCCGACCTCCTCGGCGCGCTGCCGGACGGTGATGCCGAGGGTCGAGGCGACCGAGAAGAGCACGATGGCGCTGCCCCAGCCGCCGACCACGATGCCCATGATCCGCAGCGTCTCGGCATCGTCCGCGGACACCTCACCCGCACCGGTCTGTGCGAGCGTCGCGAACGCGCCGATCAGCGCGGCCCCGAGGAGCACCGAGACGAACGTCGAGGCGTTCGCGGTGACGCGGTGCCGCAGTGACGCCCAGGCCAGGCCGGTCACGACGCCACCACCCGGGTCAGCTGGTCGAGGTGGGCGAGCTGGCCGGCGACGGCGTCGGCGGTCGGGCCGTCCATCCGGCCCGCCACCCGGCCGTCGACGAGGAACACCACGGTGTCGGCGTACGCCGCCGCGACGGGGTCGTGGGTGACCATGACGACCGTCTGCCCGAGCGTGTCGACGGAGTCGCGCAGGAGCGCGAGGACCTCGTGCGCGGTGATGGTGTCGAGCGCACCCGTGGGCTCGTCGGCGAGCAGGACGGCCGGCTCGGTGACCAGGGCGCGGGCGATCGCCACCCGCTGCTGCTGGCCACCGGAGAGCGCGGTCGGCAGGTGGTGGGCGCGGTCCGCGAGCCCGACCCGCTCGAGCAGCCCGCGGACCCGCGCCCGGTCGGACCGGCGGCCGGCGAGCCGGAGCGGGAGGCCGACGTTCTGCTCGGCGGTCAGGTAGGGGAGCAGGTGGAAGCCCTGGAAGACGAAGCCGAGGCGCTCGCGGCGCAGCCGGGTGCGGGCGTCCTCGTCGTCCTCGGTGACGTCGCGGCCGTCGACGAGGACCCGGCCGGCACTCGGGCGCTCGAGCCCGGCGGCGCAGTTGAGGAAGGTCGACTTGCCGGAGCCCGACGGGCCCATCACGGCGGTGAACGAGCCGGGGGCGAAGGCGAGGTCGACCCCGGCGAGGGCATGGACGGCGTTCGGTCCGTCGCCGTAGGTGCGGGTGAGGCCGGTGACCTCGAGAGCGGGATGTGTGGTCATGGCTACGACGCTCCCGTGCCGCGAGCCCCGACTCGATGGTGCTGGACCGCCGGCCGTGGTGGGGTTTTGCCTACCCCTCGCTGTGGTCGAGCTCCATCTCCTGGGGCGCCTCGCCGTCGGTGTCCGGGTGCCGCCGCCGGTGCCGCAGCTCGACCCAGAGGCCGCGTACGCCGCGCCGCGCGCCGCCGACCTCGGTGCCGTCGAGCTCGGTGCCGGGCACGTTGACCGCCCGGACCGCCGCGTCGGTGATCGCCATGACGCCCTCGCCGCGGAAGGTCTCGGGCTCCTGCTCGTCCTCCGGGCCGAGCCCGAGCGCCGCCAGCGCCGAGGGCAGCAGCACCTGCGCGAGCGAGCGGTAGCCGTCGGCCGAGGGGTGGAACCTGTCGGGCCCGAAGAGCAGGGCCGGCGCGGCCGCGAACTCGGGTCCGAGGATCGAGCCGAGGGAGACCGTGCGGCCGCCCCCCTCGAGGACCGCGATCGTCTGCGCCGCGGCGAGCCGCCGCGACCAGATCCGGGCCACCTGCTTGAGCGGCGGCATGATCGGCTCGACGGTGCCGAGGTCGGGGCAGGTGCCGACGAGCACGGCCACGCCTGCCTCGCGCAGCCGGCGGACCGCGTCGGACAGGTGCCGCACGGAGGCCGCGGGCAGCACCCGGTGGGTGACGTCGTTGGCGCCGATCAGGATGATCGCGACGTCGGGCGCGGTCGGCAGCGCCCGGTCGAGCTGGCCGCCGAGGTCCGAGGATCGGGCGCCGACGACGGCGAAGGCGCGCAGGTGCACCCGCCGGTCGGCACGCACGGCCAGCCCGCTGGCGAGCAGCGCCCCCGTCGTCTCCTCGACCCGGTGCACGCCGTAGCCGGCCGCGCTCGAGTCGCCGAGCAGCGCGACCTTGATCGCGGGTCCGGGGCGGCCCCGGCCGTACCACCCGGTGGGGTCCGGGGGAGCGCCCTCGGCGTTGCCGATCGTGCGCCGCGCGGCCTGCGCCTCGAGACGCAGCACGCCGTACAGGCTGGCGCCGAGGACCGAGAGGCCACCGCCGCCGTACGCCGCGGCGGAGGCCAGCTTGCGCGCAGCACCGGCAGTCCCCACAGGCCCCACCCTACGGACCCGTACCGATGAGTACGCCGAGGTTTCCATGTATGTGAGGAGCGCCTCTAGATTGGCCAGATGCAGTACGTGACCTCTCTCCTCGACCTGATCGGCAACACCCCGCTGCTCAGGCTCTCGAAGTCCACAGGCTCCCTCGACGGCGCGAAGGGACCGATCGTCCTCGCCAAGGTGGAGTACCTCAACCCCGGCGGCTCCGTGAAGGACCGCATCGCGACCCGGATGATCGAGGCCGCCGAGGCCTCCGGCGAGCTCCAGCCGGGCGGCACGATCGTCGAGCCGACCTCCGGCAACACCGGCGTCGGGCTGGCGATGGTCGCGCAGGCGAAGGGCTACAAGTGCATCTTCGTGTGCCCCGACAAGGTCAGCGAGGACAAGCGCAACGTGCTCAAGGCGTACGGCGCCGAGGTGGTCGTCTGCCCGACCGCCGTCGAGCCCGAGCACCCCGACTCCTACTACAACGTCTCCGACCGGCTCGCCGCCCAGCCGGGCGCGTGGAAGCCCGACCAGTACTCCAACCCGCACAACCCGCGGTCGCACTACGAGACCACCGGTCCCGAGATCTGGGCGCAGACCGAGGGCCGGATCACCCACTTCGTGGCGGGTGTCGGCACCGGCGGCACGATCAGCGGCACCGGCCGCTACCTCAAGGAGCAGAACCCCGACGTCAAGGTGGTCGGCGCCGACCCCGCCGGCTCGGTCTACTCCGGCGGCTCCGGCCGCCCCTACCTCGTCGAGGGCGTCGGCGAGGACTTCTGGCCCGACGCCTACGACCGCGACGTCGCCGACCGGATCATCGAGGTCTCCGACGGCGACTCGTTCGCGATGACCCGCCGCCTCGCGCGCGAGGAGGCGCTGCTGGTCGGCGGCTCGTCCGGCATGGCCGCCCACGCCGCCATCCAGCTCGCCCACGAGCTCGAGGGCACCCCCGAGGGCGAGGACGCCGTCATCGTCGTGCTGCTGCCCGACTCCGGCCGCGGCTACCTCACGAAGGTCTTCAACGACGACTGGCTGGGCCAGTACGGCTTCCCGGTCGAGGGCGTCGAGCGGCCGGCCATCAACGTCGGCGAGGTGCTGCGCGGCAAGGACGGTCGGCTGCCCGACCTCGTGCACACCCACCCGGGCGAGACGATCGCCGAGGCGGTCACGATCCTGCAGGAGTACGGCGTCTCGCAGATGCCGGTCGTGCGGGCCGAGCCGCCGGTCGTCGCGGCGGAGGTCGTCGGCTCGGTCTCCGAGCGCGCGCTCCTCGACCTGCTCTTCACCGGCACGGCGCGGCTGACCGACAGCGTCAGCCAGCACATGTCGGCCCCGCTGCCCTCGATCGGGTCCACCGAGCCCGCCTCGGACGCCGTCGCCGCGCTCGAGGGCGCCGACGCGCTGCTGGTGCACGAGGACGGCAAGCCGGTCGGGGTCGTCACCCGTCACGACCTGCTGGGCTACCTGGCGCGGGGCTGAGGGCCGGCCCTCCCCTATAGTGAGAACACGTTCTAGTTCTCAGGAGGGGCGGATGACCGCGACACCCGCGATCGAGGGGTGGTTCACCACCGGGCCCGAGTCTGCGCTGGTCGGCTCCCGGTGCACCACCTGCGAGACGGTGTTCTTCCCGCCCCTCCACCAGGCCTCGGGGCCGGGCTTCTGCCGCAACCCAGCGTGCGCGGGCGAGGAGTTCGCGGAGACGCGGCTCTCGCGGCGCGGCACGGTCTGGTCCTACACCGACGCGCAGTACCAGCCGCCCCCGCCGTACGTCCCCCGCAGCGATCCCTACGAGCCGTTCGCCCTGGCGGCGGTGGAGCTGCCCGAGGGTCTCGTCGTGCTCGGCCAGGTGGCCGAGGGGTACGGCGTCGCCGACCTCCGGGTCGGCGCCGAGGCAGAGCTGGTCGTCGAGACCCTCTACGCCGACGAGTCCGGGGAGCGCACGGTGTGGCGCTGGAAGCCGGTCGTCGAGATGGGCGAGGAGGCCGACCAGTGAGCAACCACGACGTGGCCGTGGCCGGGGTGGGGATGCACCCGTGGGGCAAGTGGGGCCGCAACTTCGTCGAGTACGGCGTGCACGCGGCCCGCGCGGCGCTGGCCGACTCCGGCGTCGACTGGCGCGACGTCGACCTGGTCGTCGGCGGCGAGACCGTGCGCAACGGCTACGCCGGCTACGTCGCCGGGGCGACCTTCGCCCAGGCGCTGGGCTGGAACGGTGCCAAGGTCGCCACGTCGTACGCCGCGTGCGCGACCGGAGCGCAGGCCCTCGACACCGCGCGCGCCCGGATCCTCGCCGGCCTGTCGGAGGTGGCGTTGGTCGTCGGCGCCGACACCACCCCCAAGGGCTTCCTGGCGCCCAACGCGGGCGAGCGCTGGGACGACCCCGACTGGCTGCGCTTCCGCCTGCTCGGGATGACCAACCCGGCATACTTCGCGCTCTACGCCCGCCGCCGCATGGACCTCTACGGGGCGACGCAGGAGGACTTCGCGCGCGTGAAGGTCAAGAACGCGCGGCACGGCCTCGCGAACCCCCACGCGCGCTACCGCAAGGAGGTCGGCGTCGAGGACGTGCTGACGTCGGCCGTGGTCTCGGACCCCCTGCACCTGCTCGACATCTGCGCCACCTCCGACGGCGCCGCGGCGATCGTGCTGTGCTCGACGGCGTACGCCGAGAAGCACGGCCTGGGCGGCGGCGTGCGCATCAACGCCATCTCCACGGTCACGCCGACCTTCCCCAACACGGTCATCGACATGCCGCTGCTCTCGACGGACTCGGCGAACGCCGTGCCCGCGCCGGAGCGGACCTTCAAGGAGTCGATCGGCCAGGCGGCGTACGAGGAGGCGGGCATCGACCCCGCGGACGTGAGCCTGGCCGAGGTCTACGACCTGTCGACCGCGCTCGAGCTGGACTGGATGGAGGACCTCCAGCTCTGCAAGCGCGGCGAGGCCGAGGCCCTGCTGCGCGCCGGCGACACCACGATCGGCGGGCGGATCCCGGTCAACCCGTCGGGTGGCCTCGCCTGCTTCGGCGAGGCGGTGCCGGCCCAGGCGCTCGCCCAGGTCTGCGAGGTGACCTGGCAGCTGCGCGGCCAGGCCGCCGGCCGTCAGGTCGAGGGCGCGCGGGTCGGCATCACCGCCAACCAGGGCCTCTTCGGCCACGGCTCGTCGGTGATCCTCAGCCGCTGACGCTCCGCCCCAGGAGCGCGACCAGGCGGTCGACGGCGGACGCGTCCTCCGCGACCGGCTGCGGGCCGCCGAACACCTTCCGCTCGGGTGGCAGCCGCTCCAGCAGGGCCAGGCTGTGGCGGATCGCGCGCTCGGCGACCTCGTCGTCCACGTCCAGCGTGGCCCCCGCGCCGCGGGCGAGGTCCCAGCCGTGGACGAGCGCCTCGATCATCCGCAGCCGCGTCACGGCGACCGCCGACATCGGGCCGAGGCCGGTCGGGAACGTCGCGTCGACGTCGGCCGCCGCGAGCGCCAGGTGGAGGTCGCGCGCGCCGACGGCGTACGTCGTGGGCAGGTCGGCGGTCGGGATCTCGAGCACCTCGTCGCGGATGGCCGCGAGGTCGTAGGCCGCGCCGCCGAGCGAGGTCACGAACGCGCGCTCACCGATGACCAGGTGGCGCGCCACGCCGGCAACGTCCCAGTCGTCGCAGGGCGTGCTGCGGGCCCAGGCGTCGGCGTCGAGGCCCGCCAGCAGCGAGCCGACCGCGGCCTGGGCGTGGGCGAGGTCGTCGAGCTCCATGGCCTCCACTGTGCCTCACGGCTCGGGACCTTTGGCCCATTCCGGGGGACCCTCGGCCCGGTCGGGTGCGGCAGGGTGGCCCCTAGGGTCACTTCCACGTCGGTCACAGCGACCTGGATCGGAGTGCAGATGGACATCCTCGACATCGCGCGGTGGCAGTTCGGCATCACGACCGTCTACCACTTCCTGTTCGTCCCGATCACGATCGGCATCACCGCGCTGGTCGCAGTGATGGAGACGCAGTGGCTGCGCACCCGGAACCCGGAGTGGCTGCGGCTGACCAAGTTCTTCGGCAAGCTGATGCTGATCAACTTCGCGATCGGCGTGGTCACCGGCATCGTGCAGGAGTTCCAGTTCGGCATGAACTGGTCGGACTACTCCCGCTTCGTCGGCGACGTCTTCGGCGCACCGCTCGCAATCGAGGCGCTGCTGGCGTTCTTCCTGGAGTCGACGTTCCTCGGCCTGTGGATCTTCGGCTGGGACAAGCTGCCGCGCGGGCTGCACGCCGGCTGCATCTGGCTCGTCCACCTCGGCACGCTGGCGAGCGGCTGGTTCATCCTGGCCGCGAACTCCTGGATGCAGCACCCGGTCGGCTACGAGTTCAACCCCGACACCGGCCGCGCTGAGCTCACCGACTTCGCAGCGGTGATGTTCAACAAGGTCCAGCTCGTCACGTTCCCGCACGTCGTGCTGGCGGCGTACATGACCGCCGGGGCGTTCGTGCTCGGCATCGCGGCCTGGCTCTACGTCCGTGGCCGGACGCCCGACGCGGACCGCCCGATGTACCGCAGGGCGATCCGGTTCGGTGCCTGGATCACCCTGGTCGCCGGCCTCGGCGTCGCGGTCACGGGCGACTTCCAGGGCAAGATCATGACCGAGGTCCAGCCGATGAAGATGGCGGCGGCCGAGGCGCTCTACGAGACCGAGGACTCCTGCGCGCCGTTCTCGATCTTCACGATCGGCACGCCCGACGGCAGCGAGGAGAAGTTCTCGATCACGATCCCGTGCCTGCTGTCCTTCCTCGCGACCGGCAGCTTCGACGGCGAGGTGCAGGGCATCAACGACCTGAGCGCGGAGTACCAGGAGGAGTACGGACAGGACCCGGACTCCCTGACCTACGACCCGGCCGGTGACTACACGCCGTACATCCCGGTGACCTACTGGACGTTCCGCTACATGATGGGCATGGGCTTCCTCTCGGCGGGCTTCGCCGCGCTCATCCTCTTCCTCACCCGCAAGGACCGGTCGCCGACCTCGAAGTGGTTCGGCCGGATGGCGATCGCGACGCCGATCGTCACGGTCCTCGGCAGCTCGTTCGGCTGGATCTTCACCGAGATGGGCCGTCAGCCCTGGGTGGTGTTCAGCCTGATGACCACCCCGCACGGGGTCTCGCCGGGCGTCAGCAACACCGAGGCCTGGATCTCGATCCTCTCCCTGACGCTGCTGTACGGCGTGCTCGCGGTCGTCGAGATCGGCCTGATCGTCCGCGTGGTGAAGAAGGGCGCCGATCCCTTCCAGGAGCCGCCCGACCCGACGCTCCGAGGCAGCGACGACGACGAAGACCGCCCGCTGGCGTTCGCCTACTGAGGAGGGAGACTGACATGGATCTCACCACGGTCTGGTTCATCCTGATCGCCGTCCTCTGGATCGGCTACTTCACCCTCGAGGGCTTCGACTTCGGGGTCGGCATGCTGCTGCCCTGGCTGGCGCGCAACGACCGCGAGCGCAGGATCATGATCAACACGATCGGTCCCGTCTGGGACGGCAACGAGGTGTGGGTCCTCACCGCCGGCGGCGCCACGTTCGCGGCCTTCCCCGAGTGGTACGCCACGCTCTTCAGCGGCTTCTACCTGCCCTTGCTGCTGATCCTGCTCGCGCTGATCGTCCGCGGCCTCGCGTTCGAGTACCGGCACCAGCGCCCCGAGGCGTCCTGGCACTCGTGGTGGGACCGCGCGATCGTCGTCGGCTCCTACGTGCCCGCCTTCCTGTGGGGCGTGGCGTTCGCCAACATCGTGCGCGGCGTCCCGATCGACGAGGACAAGGAGTTCACCGGCACGCTCTTCACGCTGCTCAACCCGTTCGGGCTGCTCGGTGGCGTGGTGACGCTGCTGCTCTTCCTGACCCACGGTGCGATGTTCCTGGCGCTGAAGACCGATGGCGACATCCGCGTCCGGGCCCGCGGCGTCGCGGTCACCAGCGGTCTGGCCGCCGCGGCCGCCGCGGTCGCGTTCCTGGTCTGGGCGCAGTTCCTGACCGGCAACGGCTGGTCGGCCGTCCTCTTCGTGCTCGCCGCGGCGGCGCTGGTCGCCGGCATCGCCACGGCGCAGGTCGGCCGCGAGGGATGGGCCTTCATCGGGACGTTCGCGTGCATCGCCCTGGCGGTCGCGGGCCTCTTCGTCGGCCTCTTCCCCGACGTGATGCCGTCCTCGACCGACGAGGCCTACTCGCTGACGACCACGAACGCCTCGGCGACCGACTACACGCTCACCGTGATGACGATCGTGGCCGCGATCTTCACCCCGATCGTGCTCGGCTACCAGGCGTGGACCTACTGGATCTTCCGCAAGCGGATCGCCGACCACCACATCCCCGACGCGGAGCTGGAAGCGGTGGCATGAGCCCCACCGATCCCCGGGTCCGGCAGCAGCTCGCACCCGCGCGGCGCGAGCTTGCCGTCGTGCTGATGGCCGGCGCGGTGGGCAGCCTGCTCCTGGTCGGCCAGGCGTGGGCGGTGACCGAGCTGGTGCTGGCCGCCCTCGACGACGGCGCGGTCGGCACCTGGGCGGCGGTGGTCGTCGCGGTGTTCGCCGCCAGGTCCCTGGTCGGCTGGACCAGCGACACGATGGCCGCCCGCGCCGCCGCGGTCGTCGGCACCGACGTACGCCGCCGCGTGGTCCGCGCGATCCTCCGCGACGGCGGCGCCGGCCGGCAGACCGGCGAGCTGGCCAGCCTCGCGACCCGCGGCGCGAGCGCCGCCGAGCCCTACCTCACCCGCTACGTGCCGGCGCTGGTGCTCGCGGGCGTGCTGCCCTGCGTCACCCTGGTCGCGATCGCCACCCAGGACCCGATGAGCGCGCTGATCGTGCTCGTCACGCTGCCGCTGGTCCCGGTCTTCGGCATCCTCGTCGGCCTGGCGACCCGCGACCGCGCGCAGGCCCAGTGGCGCGCGCTGGCCTCGCTGTCGGGCCACTTCCTCGACGTCGTGCGGGGGCTGCCGACGCTGGTCGCGTTCCGCCGGGCCGAGGCCCAGTCGGCGACGATCCGGGCGGTCACCGACCGCTACCGCCGCCGGACCCTGGAGACGCTGCGGATCGCGTTCGCGTCCTCGGCCGTGCTCGAGCTCGTGGCGACGCTCTCGGTCGCGCTGGTGGCGGTGACGATCGGCATCCGCCTGTCGCACGGTGACCTCGACCTCGAGACCGCGCTGGTCGTGCTGCTGCTCGCCCCCGAGGCGTACTGGCCGCTGCGCCGGGTGGGCCAGGAGTTCCACGCCGCCGCCGAGGGGGTCGCGACGTTCGAGGCGGCGAGCGCGCTCGCCGACGCCGACCACGTGACGCCGGTGCGCCGGCCGGGCGCGCTCGGGGTGGACCACGTGTCCGTCGTCCACCCGGGCCGCGTGGTGCCCGCCCTCGACGACGTCTCGCTCGCCGTGCCGGACCGGGGCGTGCTGGCGGTCACCGGGCCGTCCGGCTGCGGGAAGTCCACGCTGCTGGCGGTGCTCGCGGGCCTGCTCGAGCCGACCTCCGGCACCGCGCGCGGACCGGGCCGCGACGCGATCGCGTGGCTGCCGCAGCGGCCGGTCTTCGTGGGCGGCACGGTCGCCGACAACCTGCGCCTCGCGGTGCCCGGGGCGAGCGACCGCGCGATCGTCGAGGCGCTCCGCGCGGTCGCGCTGCCGGTCGCGCCCGACACCCTGCTCGGCGAGGACGGCACCACGCTCTCCGCCGGCGAGCGGGCCCGGCTCGCGCTGGCCCGGGTGGTCCTCGCCGACCGTCCCTACGTGCTGCTCGACGAGCCGACGGCCCACCTCGACCCCGACACCGAGCGGGTGGTCGCCGAGACCGTGCGCGAGCTCGGCCGGCGCAGCGCGGTCGTCGTGGTCGCCCACCGTCCGGCCCTGGCCGAGCTGGCGGACCGCGTGGTCACCCTGCCCGCTCCTGCGCCGGTGGTGCCCGCGCGACCCGTGTCCGTCGCAGCCCGGCCGGTGCCACCGGGCGACCCGACGTCGCCGCGGCGCCACGGGCTCGGACTGCCGACGGTGCTCGGCGGTCTCGCGTCCGCCTCGGGGGTGGCGCTGACGGCGACCGCGGGGTGGCTCATCGTGCAGGCGTCGTACGAGCCGCCGATCCTGACGCTGCTGGTCGCGATCGTCGCGGTGCGCACGTTCGGCATCGCGCGTCCGGTGCTGCGCTACGCCGAGCGGCTGCGGTCCCACGACGTCGCGCTCGGGCTGCTCGCCGACCGCCGGGTGGCGGTCTACGACGCGGTCGTGCCGCTCGTCCCGGGTGCGCTCGGCAGGCGGCGAGGCGACGTGCTGGCGGCCGTGGTCGACGACGTCGACGCGGTGGTGGACCGCGAGCTGCGGGTCCGGATGCCGGTGCGTGGGTTCGCGATCTGCGGATCCCTCGCGGTGCTGGTGGCGCTGGTGGCGGCCCCGGTCGTGGCGCCGGTCGTGCTCGGCGTCTGCGCCCTGGGCGCGGTCGCCTTCGGGCTCGCGCGGGCCGGCGCCGCCCGCGCGGAGACCTCCGCCGTCGCGATCCGCGCCGAGCTCTCAGAGGCGGTGGTCGAGGCGACGCAGGCCGCGGGCGAGCTGACGATGTGGCAGGCCGAGGAGCGAGCCGTCGCCCGCGTGACCGATCTCGCCGAGGCGCTCGGCCGCCGTACCGTAGCCGCCGCCACCTGGGCGGCGTCGGGCCGAGCACTGGTGCTGCTGGGCTCGGGCGTCGGCGTGGCCGCGGCAGCGTGGCTGCTCCCCGGCGAGGTGTCCGGTCCGATGCTGGCCCTGCTGGTGCTGCTGCCACTGGCGCTCGGCGAGGTGGCCGCCGGGCTGGCCGACGCCGGCGCGCTCGCCAGCCGGACCCGGGCCGCGGAGTCGCGTCTGCAGGCGCTGTCCTCGCGCGCACCGGTCGTGACCTCGCCGGCTGCGCCGGTGCCGGTCCCCGGGTCCGCGGTCAGCGTCGACGGGGTGGCGGCCGCGTGGGACGGCCGCGAGGTGCTCCGCGACCTCTCGCTGGGCCTCGGCGTCGGGGAGCGGGTCGCCGTGGTCGGGCCGACCGGGTCGGGCAAGAGCACCCTCGCCGCGCTTCTCCTGCGCTTCGCCGACCCCGTGCGCGGCACGGTCTCGCTGGGCGGCGCGGCGCTGCCGGACCTGGCGCTCGACGACGTACGCCGGACCGTCGGGCTGGTCGACGACGACCCGCACGTGTTCGCCACCACGCTCGGTGAGAACGTCCGGCTCGCCCGCCCGGGGGCCACCGACGCCGAGGTCGAGGCGGCGCTGCGCGCCGCGGCGCTCGGCCCGTGGCTCGACGCGCTGCCCGACGGCCTGGACAGCTGGCTCGGTGACGGGCACGCGCAGGTGTCGGGCGGCGAGCGCGCCCGGATCGCGATCGCCCGCTCGCTGCTCGCCGACCAGTCGGTGCTGGTGCTCGACGAGCCGGCCGCCCACCTCGACCGGGCGACGGCCGAGGACCTCGCCGCCGAGGTGCTCTCCTCGGGCGGTGTGCGCTCGGTCGTGTGGATCACCCACGCCGAGGCGGGGCTCGACCGCGTCGACCGGGTGCTCAGCCTCGGCTGAGCCCGGCGGCGCTCACTGGGTCCGCGCGCAGCCCGCGAGCCTGCTGCCCCAGGCGCGGGCACGGACGGCCTCGCCGGGCAGGAGCGGCCCGGAGGTGCCGCCGACGTAGAACGAGGCAGGCACGTCGGCGAGCGCCCGGTGCCGGCGGCGCAGGGCGCGGGTGGCGGAGCGGGCGGCCGAGCCGGTCAGGTGCCGGGACCGCGCGTCGCGGCGCGTGTCGAACACGGCGAACGTCGGCCGGGCGCCGACCTGGGGCTCGAGGTGCTCGATCCACTCCCGGAGGCCGGGGCCCTCGCAGGCGCGGTCGGCGCCGTGCCGGACGGCGTCGGCACGGGTGACCGACCGGGGCATCGAGAACGCATGGGTGGGGGAGCCGGCGACGACGACGTCGTACGCCGCGAGGTCGACCGGGTCGACCGAGCCGACCGGGGCGACGGTCACGTCAGCCCCGCTGCGCTCGAGCCCGGAGGCCACTTCCCGGGCGATCTTCTCGGTGTTGCCGAACAAGGACTCGTAGACGACCAGTGCCTTCATGATGCCTCCACGCTCCTCCGCCGCCCGTGCGGCCGGCAGGGTCGAACGACGGGAGCGGAACAGGACCTTCGTCCCGGGGTGCACAGGGCCGCCCACCTGATAGGAAAGGGGCATGACCGACGGGATCGTTCGCGTGTACCTGCTGGACGACCACGAGGTCGTGCGCGAGGGGCTCCGCGCGCTGCTGGAGAGCCACGACGACATCGAGGTCGTCGGCGACTCCGGTTCGGCGGTCGAGGCGGCGAGCCGGATCCCGGCGCTGCGGCCCGACGTCGCCGTGCTCGACGCCCGGCTGCCCGACGGCTCCGGCATCGAGGTGTGCCGCACGGTCAGGGCCGTCGACCCGAGCATCCACGGGCTGATCCTCACCTCCTACGACGACGACGAGGCGCTCTTCTCGGCGATCATGGCCGGGGCGTCGGGCTACGTGCTCAAGCAGATCCGGGGGTCCGACCTCGTCGACGCGGTGCGTCAGGTGGCGGCCGGCAACTCGCTCATCGACCCGGCGATGACCGCGACCGTCCTCGAGCGGGTGCGGCACCCCGCCGCGACCGTCGCCCCCGAGCTCGCCGAGCTCACCGAGCAGGAGCTCAAGCTGCTCGGGCTGATCGCGGAGGGGCTGACCAACCGACAGATCGGCGAACGGATGTTCCTGGCCGAGAAGACTGTCAAGAACTACGTCTCGAGCATCCTCGCCAAGCTCGGCCTCGAGCGGCGCACCCAGGCCGCGGTGCTCGCCAGCCGACTGCTCGACAGGGACCCGGGCTCAGCGGGCTAGCGGCACCCGCCACACGAACGACGTGCCGTGCGGGGCGCGCCGCGACAGCTCGAGACGACCGCCCAGTGCCTCGGCCCGCCGGCGCGCGTTGCGCAGCCCGCTCTCGCGGCTGACCTCGCCGATCCCGACGCCGTCGTCGTCGACGGTCAGCCGCAGCTCGCCGTCCTCGATGACGACCTCGACGTCGGCGTGGTTGGCGGCGGCGTGCCGGGCCAGGTTGGACAGTGCCTCGCGGAGCACGGGCAGCAGCTGGTCGCGCACCTCGGGCGGCACGGCCGTGTCGACGGGGCCCGAGGTGTGCACGTGCGGCGCGAACTTCAGCAGCGGCGCGTACTCCTTGACCAGCCTGCGCAGGTCGGCGCGCAGCGACGTGCCGCTGCTCTGGTGCTGGAGCTCGAAGATCGTGCCGCGGATGTCGCGGATGGTGCCGTCGAGCGCGTCGACGGCCTGCCGGACGATCTCGGTGACCTCGACGTCGCCGCTGCGCGTCTCGGCGCGCTGCAGCTGGAGGCCGGTGGCGAAGAGGCGCTGGATCACGAGGTCGTGCAGGTCGCGCGCGATCCGCTCGCGGTCGGAGGTGACGGCCAGCTCGGCCCGGTCGTCGATGCCCTGGGCGCGGTCGAGCGACAGCGCCGCGTGCTCGCCGAAGGACACGAACAGCTCGCGCTCCTCCACCGCGAGCGGCCGGCTGCCGGGCGGGTAGAACGCGATCAGCAGGCCCCGGCCGACGAGGTGCGTGCGCAAGGGGACGGCGAAGGCGTCGTAGCCCCCCACGGACAGCTCGGTCGGCTCGGTCAGGGGCTGCACGGCGACGAGGTCGATCGCGGTGTCGAGCGCGGCACGGTCGCCGGGGGCGGTGGCGGTCTGCGCCCGGCCGTCCGCGCCGGTGATCGTCGCCGCCACCGCCACGGAACTGCCGACGGTCTGCGCCGTGCGGGCGACCGCCTGCAGGGCCGCGGCGAGGTCGACCGGCGGCTGCACGGCCTCGTCGAGCTCGGCGGCGGCCTCCAGCCACTGGCGCCGCCGCTCGCTGAGGCCGTAGGCGCGGGCGTTGTCGATCACGAACCCCGCCGTGGTCGCGAGCGACCCGACCAGCAGCTCGTCCTGCTCGGTGAACGACTGCCCACCGGCCTTCTCGGTGAGGTAGAGGTTGCCGAAGACGGTGCCCCGGATGCGGACGGGCACGCCGAGGAAGCTGCTCATCGCCGGGTGGTTGGGTGGGAAGCCGGTCGCGTCCGGGTGCTGCGTCAGGTCGTCGAGCCGGATCGGGACCGGGTGGCGGATGAGCAGCCCGAGGATTCCGCGCCCGTGGGGCAGCTCGCCGATCGCCGCGTGCTCCGCGGCGGACAGGCCGGTGGTCACGAACTCGACGAGCGCCGACTGGTCGCCGATCACCCCGAGCGCGCCGTACCGGGCCTCGGTCAGCCGGGTCGCCGCCTCGACGATCCGCGAGAGCACGCTGTGCAGGTCGAGGTCGGAGGAGATGGCCGCGACCGCGTCGAGGAGGGTACGGGTGGAGTCGGGAAGGGCGGCGTCGCTGTCCACCCGGCCAGTCTGCCGCAACGGCTCACACGGCGCGGCGCACCGGCAGCTGCTGCAGCGGGTCCCAGCCCGCGCCGATCTGGCGGCCGCTGAGCTCCGTCCACGGGATCCGCAGGTGCAGGTGGCGGGCGCCGGCGGCCCACGGTCGAGGCTCCCAGGTCTCGTGGATCTGCTCCAGCTCGACGGGGTCGGTGACCGCAGAGGCACGGCCCCTGGCCACCACGCTCCACCCACGCCACCGCTCGTGGTCGACGCCGTCGACCTCGAAGGCGAGCATGGCGCCCCGGCCGTAGGTGCCGAGCAGGCTGTACGGCGAGGTGCGCAGCACCACCGCCTCGCCGACCACGGAGTAGTTGACCGGCACGATGTGCGGGCCGTCGGGGGTGGACAGGGCCACCCGGCCGGTGATGCCGGCTCGGAGCAGCCGCTCGCACTGGTCATGTGTGAGCTCGATGGCTTCCTGCACGGCTGCCTCCTCGGTCGGTGTTCCGACCATGCTGCGCCCCCGGCAGCGGGCGGTGGAGGGCCGTTGGTCCCGAGATCCTGGGGCGTTCGGGGCTGGGCCGCGCGGGTGCGCGGGCGGAAGGTGAGGTATGACCAAGAACCTCATCCCGCCGGGCACGATCGTGGTGGGGCTGGACGGCTCCCCGTCCGCGGAGCGTGCCCTCGACTGGGCGATCGAGCAAGCCGTTCGTGAGCACCGCCAGCTGACGCTGGCGCACGGGATCGACGAGCTCCACCACGTCTGGGCCGACCCCATGACCTCGACCGCGCCGGTCGTCATCGCGGCACTGCACGAGGACGCGGCCGGCATGCTCAAGTGGGCCAGTGACCACGTCGCGGCCAAGGCGCCCGGCCTGGTCGTCCACCAAGCCGCCTGGACGGCGGACCCCCGGACGATGCTGCTCGAGCTCGCCGAGCACGCCCACCTGCTGGTGCTCGGCTCCCGCGGTCGCGGCCCGGTCGCCAGCCTGCTGCTGGGCTCGGTCGGCGTGGCGGTCATCCGGCACGCGGCCTGCCCGGTCGTGGTGGTCCGGCCGACCGACCTCGGGGCCGTGCGGCACGGCGTGCTCGTCGGCGCCGACGGCAGTCCCTCGTCGCTCGCGACCGTCGAGCACGCCTACCTGCAGGCCTCGCTGCACGACCTGCCGCTGACGATCCTGCACGGACCACGCGGCATCTCCGCCTACGAGACGGCGGAGGAGCTCCGGCTGCGGGCGTCCGAGCCGCTGAGCGGTCTCGCCGAGAAGTACCCCGACGTGCGCGCCCGGCTGCTCGTGGCGTCCGGGCTGGTCGACGAGGAGCTCATCCACGCCTCGGAGCGGATGAACCTCGTCGTCCTCGGCGCCCACCGCGGCGGCCGGCTCTCCGCGCTGGTGAACGGCTCGGTCGCGCAGATCGTGGTCGAGCACGCGAAGTGCCCCGTCATGGTCGTGCCGCTGGCGGACGGGCGCTGAGGGCCATCAGGACCAGCGTCGGGAAGTCCTCGGCCAGCCACACCGGCTGCACCTCGCCGACGACCTGCCAGCCGCGGTGCCGGTAGACCGCGACCGCGCGAGCGTGGACGGGTACGACGTCCAGCACCGGCCGGCGTCCCGACGCCCGGATCCACTCGACAGCGGTGTCGTGGAGCCGACCGCCGACCCCGGTGCCGACGACGTCGCCGGCGACGAAGAGCACGGCCAGCTCGGCGAGTTCATCGGTGCCGAGCGCATCGAGGAACGGCCCGCGCAGCCCGTCGCCCAGCGTGTGGACCGCCACGTGCCCGACGACCCGGCCCTCGACCTCTGCCACCCACGCTCGCTCCTCGCCGGGCCGCACGAGGAAGTCCTCGACCGGGATCGGCAGCGGCCAGCGGACGGGGTACTGGGTCGCGGCCTGCTGCTCGGCCAGCGCCTGCGCGAGGAGCGGCACGTCCTCCGGCCGCCGCTCGCGGACCAGGAGGCTCACGTGAGGTCGCCGTCGACGTAGACCCACCGGCCGCCGCGCTGCTCGAAGCTGCTGCGCTCGTGCATCTGGCCGGGCACTCCGTTGCGCTCGAAGGACGCCGTGAACTCCACCCAGTCCGCGCCCGCGCCGAGGATCTCGAGACCGGTCCACGTCAGGCCCGGGTCGGCGGCGAGGTCGTCGGGCCGGGTGCGCGGGTGCCAGGTGCGGAACACGTGGTCGAGGTCTCCCACGGCGTACGCCGCGTAGCGCGACCGCATCAGCTCCTCCGGGGTCTGCGCGAGGGCCGCGCCCCGGTGCAGGCGCCCGCAGCAGGCGTCGTACGACGTGCCGGAGCCGCACGGGCAGGGCTGCTGGAGGGCCATGACCGAAGATTACGGTTGCGCGGCCGCAGTAGCGTGATGACGTGACTGCTCCCTCCATCAGCACGGTCGGAGAGCTGCGTGCCTCCGGCCACGTCCAGAAGCACCTGCGCGAGGAGATCCGCGACAACCTGCTCGCCGCGCTGCGCGAGGGCCGCGACCCGTGGCCCGGCCTGCACGGCTTCGACGACACCGTCATCCCGCAGCTCGAGCGGGCCCTCATCGCCGGCCACGACGTGGTGCTGCTCGGCGAGCGCGGCCAGGGCAAGACCCGGCTGCTGCGCACCCTGGTCGGCCTGCTCGACGAGTGGACGCCGGTGATCTCCGGCTCCGAGCTCGGCGAGCATCCCTACGACCCGATCACCGTCACCTCGCAGCAGGCGGCCGCCACCTACGGCGACGACCTGCGCATCTCCTGGCAGCACCGCGACGAGCGGTACGCCGAGAAGCTGGCGACCCCCGACACCAGCGTCGCGGACCTGATCGGCGACGTGGACCCGATGAAGGTCGCGGAGGGCCGGTCGCTCGGTGACCCCGAGACCATCCACTTCGGGCTGATCCCGCGCAGCCACCGCGGGATCGTCGCGATCAACGAGCTGCCCGACCTCGCCGAGCGCATCCAGGTCGCGATGCTCAACGTGATGGAGGAGCGCGACATCCAGATCCGCGGCTACGTCCTGCGGCTGCCCCTCGACGTGCTCGTCGTCGCCAGCGCCAACCCCGAGGACTACACCAACCGCGGCCGGATCATCACGCCGCTCAAGGACCGCTTCGGGGCCGAGATCCGCACGCACTACCCGACCGAGCTCGACGACGAGGTCGCCGTCATCCGGCAGGAGGCGCACCTGGTCGCCGACGTGCCCGACCACCTCGTCGAGATCCTGGCGCGCTTCACCCGCAACCTGCGCGAGTCCTCGTCGGTCGACCAGCGCTCGGGCGTCTCCGCGCGCTTCTCGATCGCGGGCGCCGAGACGATCGCCGCCGCCGCGCTGCACCGGGCCACGGTGCAGGGCGAGGCGGAGCCGGTCGCCCGGGTGGTCGACCTCGAGACCGCGGTCGACGTGCTCGGCGGCAAGATCGAGTTCGAGACCGGCGAGGAGGGCCGCGAGACCGAGGTGCTCACCCACCTGCTCCGGACCGCCACCGCCGAGACCGTGCGCCAGCACTTCCGCGGGCTCGACTTCGCGCTGCTCGTCGACGCCATCGAGTCGGGCGCGATGGTCACGACCGGGGAGCGGGTCACCGCCCGCGAGTTCCTCACCGGCCTGCCGGTGCTCGGCGAGTCCGAGCTCTACGACGAGGTGTGCGACCGCCTGGGCGCCACCAACGACGGCCAGCGCGCCGGTGCGATCGAGCTCGCGCTCGAGGGGCTCTACCTCGCCCGCAAGATCGGCAAGGACACCGACGGCCTGGAGACCGTCTACGGGTGAGGCGACCATGAGGAACAGGACCCGGTTCAAGCGGTACGACGGCGGCGACCCGCTCGCGCCGCCGGTCGACCTCGCCGAGGCGCTCGACGCCATCGGCGAGGACGTGATGGCCGGCTACTCGCCGGAGCGCGCGATGCGGGAGTTCCTGCGTCGCGGTGGGCGGGACCAGAGCGGCCTCGACGACCTCGCCCGCCGGGTCGCGGAGCGCCGTCGTGAGCTCACCCAGCGGCACAACCTCGACGGCACCCTCCAGGAGGTCAAGGAGCTGCTGGACCGGGCGGTGCTCGAGGAGCGCAAGCAGCTCGCGCGCGACGCGATGATGGACGACGGCGACCGGGCGCTGCGCGAGATGCAGCTCGAGAACCTCCCGCCCAGCACCGCCGCCGCGGTCAGCGAGCTCGCGTCGTACGACTGGCAGAGCCGCGAGGCCCGCGAGGACTACGAGCGGATCAAGGACCTGCTCGGCCGCGAGCTGCTCGACCAGCGCTTCGCCGGCATGAAGCAGGCGATGGAGAACGCCACCGACGAGGACCGCGCCGCGGTCAACGAGATGCTCGGCGACCTCAACGAGCTGCTCGAGAAGCACCGGCTGGGCGAGGACACCCAGGACGACTTCGACGAGTTCATGGCCAAGCACGGGGACTTCTTCCCGGAGAACCCGCAGAACATCGACGAGCTGCTCGAGTCGCTCGCCCAGCGCTCGGCCGCAGCCCAGCGGATGCTCAACTCGATGTCACCCGAGCAGCGCCAGGAGCTGATGGAGCTCTCCGCGCAGGCGTTCGGCTCTCCGGCGCTGATGGACCAGCTGGGCCGGCTCGACGACAACCTCCAGGCGCTGCGCCCCGACCTCGACTGGGGTGGCTCGGAGCAGATGTCGGGCGAGGAGGGGCTCGGGCTCGGCGACGGCACCGGCGTCTTCCAGGACCTCGCCGACCTCGACCAGCTCGCCGAGCAGCTCTCGCAGTCCTACGGCGGGGCGCGGATGGACGACCTCGACCTGGACAGGCTCGCCCGGCAGCTCGGCGACCAGGCCGCGGTCGACGCGCGGACCCTCCAGCGGCTCGAGCAGGCGCTGCGCGACTCGGGCTACCTCCAGCGCGGGTCCGACGGGCAGTACCGGCTCTCGCCCAAGGCGATGCGCCAGCTCGGCAAGGCGCTGCTGCGCGACGTCGCGGAGCGGATGTCGGGCCGCCAGGGCAACCGCGAGCTCCAGCGGGCCGGTGCGGCGGGCGACCTCTCCGGCGCCACCCGGGCGTGGGAGTTCGGGGACACCGAGCCGTGGCACGTGCCGCGCACGATGCTCAACGGCGTGCTCCGCCGGGCCGGCGACCCCACGGGTCCGCGCCTGTCGATCGAGGACGTCGAGGTGCAGGAGACCGAGGCCCGCACCCAGGCGGCGGTCGCGCTGCTGGTCGACACGTCGTTCTCGATGGCGATGGACGGCCGCTGGGTGCCGATGAAGCGCACCGCGCTCGCCCTGCACACGCTGATCCGGTCCCGCTTCCGCGGCGACGACCTCCAGCTGATCGGCTTCGGCCGGCACGCGGAGGTCATGGAGATCGAGCAGCTCACCGCGCTGGACGCGAAGTGGGACAAGGGCACCAACCTGCACCACGCGCTGCTGCTCGCCAACCGCCACTTCCGCAAGCACCCCAACGCCCAGCCGGTGCTGCTGATCGTCACCGACGGCGAGCCGACCTCGCACCTCGAGCCCGACGGCGATGTCTACTTCGCCTACCCGCCGCACCCGCTCACGGTCGCCTACGCCGTCCGCGAGCTCGACAACGCGGGCCGGCTCGGCGCGCAGACGACGTTCTTCCGGCTGGGCGACGACCCGGGCCTGGGACGGTTCATCGACCAGATGGCCGAGCGCGTGGACGGCCGGGTCGTGGCACCCGAGCTCGACGACCTCGGTGCCGCCGTGGTGGGCAGCTACCTGGGCGCCCGCGGCCGTGGCGGCCCGTGGGGCGGGGGCGGCTACGGCGACTGGTTCGGCGGTCGTGGCTTCTGGGTGGGCGACTGAGCGCTGGGCGTGCGCCTCAGCTCAGGGTGTGGGCGGGCGTCTGCGGCTCGAAGCCGAAGGCCCGGTGCAGCCCGGCCATCCCGCACACCGACACGAACGACGCGCTGGCGCCCACGAAGCGCAGCTGCCCGCGCCGCGCCATGGCGGCGTTGCGCAGGTGCACGAAGGCGCCGAGACCGGCGGCGTCGACGAACGTCACGTCAGTCGCATCGACGGTGAAATCGGTGGTCCCGTCGGCGAGCGCTCCGGCGACCTCGCGGCGCACGGAGCGCGAGCTGAGGATGTCGAGCTCACCGCTGACGGTGAGGTGAGCATGCGGCGGACGGAGCTGGATGACTGACGAGAACGGCACGGTTTCTCCCGGGCGAGCAGTGCTACGGCCGGAGACGGAGTCGCCAGGTCGGCGGTTCACGAGAAGCCTCGGTCACCTTCGAGAGTACGCGGGCCTCGAGAAGGCCGGCCACCCCCGTGCGGGTGGGGCTCAGGCGCGGCGCACCCGCTCCCAGTTGGCGCACGCCTGGGTCGAGGTCCGGCGTACCCCCGCGCAGGACGGCTGGTGCAGGGGAGGCTCGAGCTCGTCGGTGTGGACGTCACGGACCATCAGCTCCTGCACCAGCCGGTGGGCGTGCCCGATCAGGCAGTCACAGGTGATCAGCCGCTCCCAGTAGCGCTTCTCCAGGCCGGTCGCGGTGGGTGAGCGCAGGTCGCGGAAGCGCCGCGCCCACAGGTAGGTGGTGTCGCAGCCGTGCTCCTCCACCATCCGGGTGACGAAGCACACCAGGCACTCGCCCTCCTGGGGCTCCGCCTCGACCACGGCCTGCAGGTAGCGCTCGGCCTCCAGGGCCACCGACGTCTCGCTCATGGGTCCTGTGTAGTGGTGAGCACCGACAGTGCTGCCGGACGTGAAGCGACCGCGTGCCGCACCCGGGGGCAGTGCGGCACGCGGCCGGTCTGGGGGAGGGAGGCGTCAGCCGACGGTGCTGAGCGCGAGCTTGGTCAGGTCGATCGAGCTCGGGATCGAGGGCGCGGTGGCGTCCATCGACATGGCGTTGGCGTAGACGATGAACTTGCCCTTGCGCGCGAACAGCATGTTCATGACCGTCGACGTCTCCGGGCAGTCGGCCTTCGTCTGGTAGCCCCAGCGCTCGTCGCCGAGCGTGAACTTGATCTTCTTCATCGAGGTCTTGCAGTCCGGCAGGCTGCCGCCACCGCCGCCACCCGTGCCGCCACCGCCGCCGGGGCAGTCCTTCGTGGAGGCCTGGTAGCCGTGCAGGTAGGCGATCGCAGCCTTGGCGTTGGGGAACTTCATCGCCGTCACGGTGACCATCGGGGTCGCGCCGGTCGGCATGAGGGCGGACGGGTCGGCGGTCGTGTAGTCCGGCGAGTAGGACGCGGAGGTCGAGCTGGCACCCTTGATCGCCTTGCCCGGCTTGCACTTCTTGCCGGGGCCGATGACCTTGCTGGACGACGCGTTCGCGATGCCGCCGGCGAGGTGGGGGTAGATGCCGGCGACGGCGTCGATGGTGGGGACCTTCGCCGGGGCGGCCGCGGTGGCGGTGGTCGCGGCGGCGGGCAGGATCAGGGCGGGGACGGCCAGCGCGATCAGCGCCCGGCTCAGCCAACGGCGGTGCATGGTGGTCTCTCTCTCGGTTCGTGGGTGTCGGACGGTCTGGTGCGGTGGGGGTCCGATTCGGTTCGGTGAGAGGACTCTGACGGGGGCTTCTTGAAGCCGACTGGGAGCCGACTTGGAGAATGTCCGGGATGGATGACACCGCTGTGCTCGCGCTGCTCGGGCTGGCCGCGCTGGCGGCCGGGTTCGTCGACGCGGTCGTCGGGGGCGGCGGGCTGATCCAGCTGCCGGCGCTGCTGCTCGGCATGCCCAACGCGGCGCCCGTGCAGATCCTGGCGACCAACAAGATCGCCGCGATCTCCGGGACCACGGTGAGCGCTGCGACGTACTACCGGCGGATCAAGCCGGACCCGCGGACCTTCCTGCCGCTGATGGCGCTCGCGTTCGTCGGCTCGGCGTGCGGCGCCGCGGTCGCCAGCCAGATCCCGCGGGAGGCGTTCGAGCCGATCGTGCTGGTCGCGCTGATCGTCGTCGGCGCCTACGTGCTGCTCAAGCCCGAGCTCGGCGAGCAGACCGCGCTGCGCTTCTCGGGCCACCGGCACCTGGCGGCGGCGATGGGCACCGGGCTGCTGATCGGCTTCTACGACGGTGCGCTCGGCCCGGGCACCGGCAGCTTCTTCGTCTTCACGCTGGTCGGCCTGATGGGCTACAGCTTCCTCGAGGCCTCGGCGAAGGCGCGGCTCGCCAACTGGGCGACCAACCTGGCGGCCATCCTCGTCTTCGCATCGCAGGGCGCCGTCGTGTGGCACGTCGCCCTGGTCATGGCGGTCGCCAACGTCATCGGGGGGTACGTCGGGGCGCGCACCGCCGTCTCGCGTGGCGCTCGCTTCGTGCGGCTGTTCTTCATCGTCGTCGTCTCCGCGTTCATCGTCACCCTGTCCGGCCAGGTGTTCGGCCTGTGGTGAGCTACCTGACCGTCGCCCGCGACGCCGAGGCGGAGATCGAGGTGAAGCGGTCCCGCTTCCTGTGCACGCTGCGGCGCGTCGACGACGAGGCGGCCGCCCGCGCGGTCGTGGAGTCGCTGCGCCGGCAGCACTGGGACGCCCGGCACCACTGCTCGGCCTTCCGCCTTCACCCGGACGTGGAGCGGTCCTCGGACGACGGCGAGCCCGCGGGCACGGCCGGCGCGCCGATGCTGGAGGTGCTGCGCGGGCACTCCGGATCCGGGGTCAGCGACGTCGTCGCGGTCGTGACCCGCTGGTTCGGCGGCACCCTGCTCGGCGCCGGTGGGCTGGTGCGCGCCTACGGCGATGCGGTCCGGGAGGCGCTCGCCGAGGCCGGCACGCTGCGCCGCTCGCTGGTCCGGGAGCACCTGCTCGACCTCGACCACGCCGCCGCCGGTCGGGTCGAGAGCGACCTGCGCGCCCGCGGCATCGCGGTCCTCGACGCGCAGCACGGCGCCCTGGTGACGCTGCGCCTCGGCGTACCTCCGGAGCAGGAGGGGCGGCTCGCCGCGCTGGTCGCGGAGCTGACCTCGGGCGCGGCGGAAACGAGGGTGGCAGGCGAGCGCTGGGTCGATAGCCTCGACGCATGAGTGTCGTGGTGGACCTGGCGGAGATCGCGGACCGGCTGCGCGAGTTCGACCGCGGCTACCTGCTGACCGCGAAGGACGGCCTGGTGAAGGCGGTCTCGGTGCGGGCGAGCGCCGAGGACGGCACGCTGCTGGTGCCCGCTCCCGGCCGCGGCTCGCTCCGCAACGTCGGCGTCAACCCGGCGGTGACGCTGCTCTTCCCGCCGACCGAGAGCCGCGGCATGACGCTGCTCGTCGACGGCACCGCGGTGGCGGAGGGCGACGACGTGCGGGTCACCCCCACCGGCGCCGTGCTGCACAAGGCGGTCGCATGACGACCTCGCCGACCTGGGTCACCGCGTTCCTCGACTTCCCCCCCGGTGACCTGGAGCGGGGCATCGAGTTCTGGCGTGGCGTCACCGGCTTCGAGCTGTCCCCGCGGCGGGGCGACGACGGCGAGTTCGCCACGCTGGTGCCGCTGGACGGCGACGGCTACCTCAAGGTGCAGGGCCTCGATGAGGGTGCGGGCCGCCTCCACCTCGACCTGCACGTCGCCAACCCCGTCCACGCCGCCGAGGCGGCCGTCGAGCTGGGCGGGCACGTCCTGGTCCGGCACGAGGCCGGCTACGTCGTGGTGCGCTCGCCCGGCGGGTTCGTGTTCTGCTTCGTGCCGCACCCCGGCAGCCGGCGGCCGGCTCCGGCCAGCTGGCCCGGCGGCCGCTCGCAGGTCGACCAGGTGTGCCTCGACATCCCGCCCTCGGCGTACGACGTGGAGGTGGAGTTCTGGCGCGCCCTGACCGGGTGGGAGTTCGACCCCGACGTGGACCGGGAGTTCGCGCGTCTCGAGGTCCCGGACGACCAGCCGCTGCGGTGGCTGATCCAGCGGCTCGACGACGAGACCGGTGCCGTCAGCGCGCACCTCGACCTCTCCTCGGACGACCGCGACGCCGAGGTCGAGCGGCACGTCGCGCTCGGCGCCAGCGTCGTTGCCCGGCACGAGTGGTGGGTCGTGCTCAGCGACCCCGTCGGCACGACCTACTGCGTCACCCGGAGGAAGCCCCGATGACCCGCACCGACCCACCGACCCACGGCGACGAGCGCACGATGCTGCTGGCCTTCCTGGACTACCAGCGCGCCACGCTGCGCCAGAAGGCCGGCGACCTCGACGCCGAGCAGCTCGCCACCGCGCTCCCGCCATCGGACATGACGCTCGGCGGGATGGTGAAGCACCTCGGCCTCGTCGAGAACGCCTGGCTGCGCGAACGGTTCACCGGCGAGGGCCTCAGCGAGCCGTGGCGGTCCGCCGACTGGGAGGCGGACCAGGACTGGGAGTGGCACACCGCCGCGGACGACGGCCCCGAGCGCGTCTGGGCGCTCTACGACGAGATGGTCGCCGACGCCGACACGGTCATCGCGGGCGCCGAGCTCGACGACCTCTCCGTGATCACATCACCTCGGACCGGCGAGCCCTTCAGCCTCCGCTGGATCCTGCTGCACCTCATCGAGGAGTACGCCCGCCACAACGGCCACGCCGACCTGATCCGCGAGTCGATCGACGGGGCGGTCGGGGACTGACCGTCTGTGCTCCTGGTGGGTGTCGTCGTCCTCCCGGGGCGCCATTGTTCGTCCTCCGACGACCGCGTCAAGGGTTCCCTACGGCGGCTCCGCCGCCCTTGACCCGGCCGCCTCCGGACGAGTTGGCGCCTATCGGGAGGACGCCGACCTGCGGTCGGGCGCGCGAGCGTTCCAGCGGAGATTCTGATGCACCTGGTGGATCTAGATCTCCGGTCTACGTCCGCCGGTGGAAGGTGACCTTGCCTGTGGGCTGCGTCCGGGCCTCGTAGGCGCTGTCGTGGATGCGGGCGTGGTGCCAGGAGCACAGGCTGATGCCCTGATCGACGGTGGTGGTCCCTCCGTCGGCCCACCGGGTCTCGTGGTGGGTGTGGAGGCCGAGTCGGCGGTCGCAGCCCTCGGCGCGGCAGCCCTGGTCGCGGGTGAGGATCGCGACCCGGTGGTACTTCGGGTGGAAGCGCCGCTCCCGGCCGACGTCGATGGGCATCGAGTCCCCGCCCAGGACGACCGGGATGACGCCGGCCTCGCACAGCAGCCGCCGCGCCATACCGGGGGAGATGCGGTCGCCGGTGTCGAGCACGCCGGCCTGCTGCACCCGTCCCATCAGGGAGTCTTCGGTGATGGTGACGACCAGGGTGGCGTTGAGGCCGCCCAGCTTGGGCAGCTGCGTGACCGGGTAGCGCTCGATCAGCGTGCAGAACGCCTGCCCCATGGCTTCGGGGCAGGGCGGCCGGTCCACGCCCGCGCCGTGGGCGGCGCGTTGGTGCTTGGGGGCGGTGAGCGCGGCGAGCATCTTGCGGAGCGCGGCACCGTGGAAGGTGGGGATGGTGAACCGGCCGTGGGTCTGCCCGTGGCCGTCGTCGCGCAGGGTGAGCCGGCACGCCTTCATCGCCGCGGCCTCCTCACGCGCCAGCAGAACGGCCTCGTCGGCGTCGGCGGCGTCGGGGTCGATCACCTCGTAGAGCCGCTTGCCCAGGACCCGCAGCGCCTTCGCGTCGTGATGCGCGGCTTCGGCGAGCAGGTGCTGCTCGGCCCGGGGTTGCACGTCGGCGGGGAGCCGGTCGACCGCCTGGATGATCACGCGGGCCTGGTCGACGCAGACCCGGCCGGCAGCGAGCGACGCTCTCATGAGCGGGTGCAGCTCGAGGTCGTGCCCGAGCCGCACGGTCCGGTTGGTCTCGGTCCGGGTCTGCTTGGTCTGGTGCGCCAGCCAGTTCGCGGCGCTGGAGGCGGCCACGTCCTGGCCCACGTGGAGGTCGTCGGCATGGGCGGCGACTCTGGCTTCGAGCTCGGCGATCTGGGCCTTGGCGCGGGAGAGCTCGGTGAGGGTCTGGGCGGTCTCGGACGCGTCCATCGACCACACCAACGCCCCGGCGACGGCGTCGAGCTCTTGGTGGACATGGGCGGTCGCCACCGACACTCGGTGTCTCGGGGTGGCGATCGCTGTCATAGACAAATCCAAGCACCGACCACCGACAGTCAGGTCCCCAAAACCCAGTGTTTGCCCGGTATGTGGACAATCCACAGGCACAATTTCCGGGACGAAGCAGGCGGCGCGGAAGCCCGGGAGGCGACCGCAACCCCGAGCCCACCTCACCCGCTTTGCTGCCTGTCGGCGGCCCACCCGAGTCGACCCGCAAGCCACCGTCAGGGGCTCGGCGTCCTAGCTCCGGACCTCAACCACCGTGCGGCTGATGGACGCAGAGGATGTTGCCGTCGGGGTCGAGGAACCAGGCCGCCTTCACGGACCCGTCGTCGAAGACGTGGTCGACGGTGGTGAAGTCGGGCTGGTCGTAGTCCTCGAAGGTCACGCCCCGGGACTCGA
Organism: Nocardioides agri; assembly: GCF_013778305.1. Classification (GTDB taxonomy): domain Bacteria; phylum Actinomycetota; class Actinomycetes; order Propionibacteriales; family Nocardioidaceae; genus Nocardioides; species Nocardioides agri. The sequence goes on along the minus strand of NZ_JACEIC010000002.1, from coordinate 1,242,349 downwards.
GGTCGGCGATCGCGGCGGCGATGTCGGACACCTCGAAGCTCACCGCGGTGTTGGGGGCCGGCGTCGCGTCCGGCAGCAGCCGGAGCACCAGCAGAGAGCCGCCGGCGAGGCGGAAGGCCGTCTCGCCTGCGGCGTCGTTCGTGCCCTGCAGGGGCAGCCCGAGACGTCGTTCGTAGAACTCCTGGGCGCGTGATGCGTCCCGCGTCGGCAGCATCACGGAGGCCACGCTGTCAGTGAGTGGCATCCGTCCAGCGTGCTCCCGCCGGCACCGCTCGGCAATACCCGCTTTCGTCAGTCGGCGAAGCCCGGCAGCGACTCGGTGAGGATCTGCCGGAACGGCGCCTCGCACTCGAGCTGGCACAGCACGCCCAGGCCGGCGATCCAGGTGCGGTGGATGAGGAGGTACGACGGGGGCAGGTTGAGCTTCATCCCGACGGTGTACGCCTGGCTGCGCGGGTCGTTGACCCGCGCGAACTGGGTGCGCATCCACTCCCGGCTGAAGCGGAACCGCTCGACCTTCGTCGGCTCCACGAACGGAGCGAGATAGTCGAGCACCTGCCCGGCGTCGACCTGGATCCGCTCCTTGATGAACCCCTCGTCGCGCAGCCCGTCGACGAAGCGCTCCTCGTCTCCCTCGGCCGCGATCCGCAGCAGCCGGCCCATGGCCTCGGGCAGGCCCTGATCGGGCAGGCGGGCGACCGCGCCGAAGTCCAGCACGCCGAGGCGCCCGTCCGGCAGCACGCGGTAGTTGCCGGGGTGCGGGTCGGCGTGCAGCATCCCGGTGCGCGCCGGCCCGGAGAAGAGGAACCGCACGAAGAGCTCGCCGTAGTGGTCGCGATCCTCCTGCGAGCCGGTCGCGATGACCGACGCAAGCGAGGCGGGCGAGTCGAGCCACTCGGTGACCAGCGTCGTCGGGCCGACGGCGACCACGTCGGGCACCACGATCGCCGGGTCGTCGCGGAAGGCCTCGGCGAACGCGCGCTGCGCGGACGCCTCCAGCGCGTAGTCGAGCTCATCGGCGGCCCGGGCCTGCAGCTCCTCGACCAGCGGCTTCAGGTCGAGCCCCGGCACCAGTGGCGCCGCGGTCCTCGCCACCCGAGCGATCGCCCTCAGGTCCGAGCGCAGCGCGTCCCCGGCCCCGGGGTACTGCACCTTCACCGCGACGTCGCGCCCGTCGACCCACCGCCCGCGGTGGACCTGGCCGATGGAGGCCGCAGCGGTCGGTCCGCCGTCGAGCCAGACCAGCCGCTCCTGCCAGTCCGCGCCGAGGTCGGCGGCGAGGATCTCGCGCACGGTCGACGTCGGCATCGGGGGAGCAGCGTCCTGGAGCAGCGTCAGGTGCTCCCGGTAGGGACCGGCCATCTCCTCGGGGAACGCCGACTCCATCACCGACAGCATCTGGCCGAACTTCATCGCGCCGCCCTTGAGCTCGCCCAGGGTGCGGAAGAGCTGCTCGGCGGTGCGCTGCTGGATCTCGCTCATCACGGCCTCGGCCGGCTTGCCGCCGATCCGCTTGCCGAGCCCCAGCGCGCTGCGGCCGGCGTACCCGATCGGCAGGGCGGCGAGCCTCGCCGTCCGCGCCACGGCCTTGCGGGGCAGCTCGGTCACGTCTCGATTGTTCCAAACCGCTGGTTGCCCGGCCATTGGGTACGCCGGGCTCTGCCGCCCGAGTCATCAGACGTGCCTGACGCTCCAGATAGGGGACTAGTCACAAAAGGCCTACCCAGACAGCCCATGCGGAGTCGCCCGGGCATGTCATCTTTCGGCGGCGGGCCCGCCAGGGGTTGTCGCCGTTCCCTGCCCGGGAGTAGACCGAACCGAGAGCTCGGGTCACGCACCATGTTCGTCCAAGGGGGACACCCGCTACGAGCAAGGGAGTTCCCAATGCGTTGGAGGAGTCTGTCCGGGGCCGCAGGTGCGCTGGTGGCGACGGGAGTGCTGTTCACGGCATCCGCCGCCTTCGCTGCTCAGGGGAGCTGGCCGAACGCCGGCCACGACCTCAGCAACTCGAGGAGCGCCGACAGCACAATCGGCGTCGGTGGTGCCCCGAAGCTGGCGGTGAAGTGGAAGGTCCCGACCGCCGGCAACATCTCGGCGACCCCGGCCGTGGTGAACGGCGTCGTCTACGTCCCCGACGACGCGGGCAACCTGTACGCCATCGACGCCGCCACGCACGCGACCATCTGGCAGAAGAACCTGAGCGCCGACTACGGCGCACCCCCCGGCGACTACTCGCGGGCCACCCCGGCCGTCTCAGGCAACACGCTGGTCTTCGGTGACCAGGCCGGAAAGGTCTTCAGCCCGGACGGCTGGGTCTACGCCGTCGACAAGCGCAACGGCGGTCTGCTGTGGAAGACCACGATCGCGGGCGGGTACCCGATCATCACCCAGTCGGCGACCATCGTCGGCAACACCGTCTACATCGGCGCCGCGTCCAACGAGGAGCTGCTCGCGCGGTTCGGCTTCCCGCTGACCTTCCGCGGCTTCTTCATGGCGCTCGACCTGACGACCGGCGCCGTGAAGTGGAAGACCTACATGGCCCCGGCCGGCTACACGGGTGCAGCCGTGTGGGGCAGCTCACCAGCGGTGGACTCGAAGCGCGGGACCGTCTACATCGCCACAGGCAACAACTACTCGATCCCTGACGCGGTGACCGCCTGTGTCGCGGCCGCGACGTCCGATCCGCAGCGAGCGGCCTGCGTGCCGGCCGACGACATGTTCGACGCCATCGTCGCGCTCGACATGAACACCGGCGCGGTGAAGTGGTCCACGCGGGCGCTGCCTGTCGACGCGTGGAACGTCGCCTGCGGCATCCCCGTCCCCGGCTACGACGACCCGGTCGAGGGGTGCCCGACGAACGCCGGCCCCGACTACGACTTCGCGCAGGCCCCGATGCTGTGGAAGGCGGGTGGCAGGGAGCTCGTCGGTGCGGGGCAGAAGTCCGGCATCTTCTGGGCGCTCGACCCCGACACCGGTGCGGTCGTCTGGAAGACGCAGGCGGCGCCCGGAGGCCTCGCCGGCGGCCTGCAGTGGGGGTCGGCCACCGATGGCGTCCGGATCTACGTGGCCTCGGCCAACACCGACCGGAAGCCGTGGACGCTGCTCGACGGCACCACGGTCAACTACGGCGGCTGGGCCGCGCTCGACGCGGCCACCGGACGGGTGATCTGGAACCGCGCCAACCCGGCGGCAGCGACGGCCTCCGGAGCGGTGACGGTGGCGGCCGGTGTGGTGTACGCCTGCTCCGGTGACACGGCGGGCCACATGTACGCCATGAAGGCCAGCGACGGAACCCAGCTGTGGGACCACGCCTCGGGCGACTTCTGCTACAGCGGCGCGGCCGCCGTCGACGGAGCGCTCTACTGGGGCACCGGCTACAACCTCGGGTTCGAGCTCCCCGGGCAGGCGCTCTACGCCTTCTCGGTGAGTGGCAAGTAGGGGGTTGCCAGGAAGGCCTCGGGCGGGCCCGGTCCCGCCCGAGGCCGCACCGGCCCCTTGACCTACCCGGACGAGCGACAGAGGGTGGGGGTCCTGTTCCGCTGTCCTGGGGGGTCGCCATGCGCCGTTGCCTGCTCACGCTGCTCATGATCGTCAGCGTCGTCTCGGGGGGCCTTCTGACCGGCTCGCCCGCGTCGGCGATCACCAACGGCACCTTCGACGGCGCCGGGCATCCCGCGGTGGGTGGGCTGGTGTCACCGACCCAGTACTCCGACGGCACCTGGATCTACTGCTCCGGCACGCTGATCTCGCCGACCGTGTTCCTCACCGCCGCGCACTGCGCCACGGTGGGAGAGCGGGTGGCCGTGACCTTCGACAGCGACTACGAGGCCGGCGACCGCGCCTACCCCGGCACGTTCCACGCCGACCCGCTCTACCCCGGCAACCAGAGCGACGCCCACGACATCGCGGTCGTCGTCCTCGACAAGGCGGTCAAGGGCATCACTCCCGCGCGGCTGCCCGCCGCCGGGTCGCTCTCCGACCTCTCCAGCACCCAGCGCTTCACGTCCGTGGGCTACGGCGCCTACGAGGTGACCAACGAGCCCGGCGGGCACCAGTACCTCTACGACGACCGCAGGATGGTCGCCAGCGGCGAGCTGAACTCCGTCAACAAGACCTGGCTGCGGATCTCGATGAACGCCAGCACCGGCAACGGAGGCACCTGCTACGGCGACTCCGGAGGTCCGAACTTCCTGGGGACGACCGACATCGTCGCCGCGATCACCATCACGGGGGACGCCGTGTGCCGGGCCACCAACGTGGACTACCGCCTCGACACCGCGTCGGCGCGGGCCTTCCTCGGGCAGTTCGTCACGCTGCCCTGACGCGCGCTACTCGTCGTGGGGCTCCAAGAAGCTCACGGCGAGCCCGCGTGACCGTGCGTACTCGATCTCGCGACGGGTGCTGTCCCCGACGTAGTCGCCCACGTTGACGACGAGGACCTCGTCGGCCATCGCGATCCTCTGCAGGTGGATCCGGTCGAGCCGGGCGCGGTCCTCCGCGTCGAGCTCGGTGGCCGGATCCAGGGCGGTCGGGGTCAGCACGACGTGACCAGCCAGCGTCAGCTCGGCGTCGAGGCGCGCGAACTCGTCACGGAACCGCATCGAGCCGCAGAGCGTGATGACCGGGAAGTCGCTGGCTGCCACGGGACGGGACCGACGCCTCGGTCAGGCGTCGGCCGGGAAGCGCACGCCGGTGTTGGCGTGGCAGCGGTAGCCGTGCGGGTTCTTCGCGAGGTACTGCTGGTGGTGGTCCTCGGCGTAGAAGTACGGCGTCTCGCTGGCTGGCCGGATCTCGGTCGTGATGTCGCCGAGGCGGCGGCGCTTCAGCTCGTCGCCGTAGACCTTGGTGAGGTCGCGGGCCACCTGCTCCTGCTCGGGCGTGGTCCAGTAGATCGCGGAGCGGTACTGGGTGCCGACGTCGTTGCCCTGGCGGAAGCCCTGGGTCGGGTCGTGGACCTCGAAGAACGTCTTCACCAGGTCGGCGAAGGACACCCGCGTCGGGTCGAACACGATCCGCACGGCCTCGGTGTGGTTGGTCAGGCCCGAGCAGACCTCCTCGTAGGTCGGGTTCGGCGTCGTGCCGCCGGCGTACCCGACCGAGGTCGACCAGACGCCCGGGACCTGCCAATAGATCTCCTCGGCGCCCCAGAAGCAGCCGAGCCCGAACAGCGCCACCTCGTAGCCGGCGGGGACCTCGTCGGTCACCACCGGTGCGTCCAGGACACGGTGCTTGTCGGCGATCGCGAACTGTCGCCCGTCGCGGCCCGCCAGGGCCTCGTCGGGGGCGACCAGCTGGTTCTTGCGGCTGAGGAACAAGGGGTCTCCTTCTCTCGGAGTGATCGTGCACAGTCTCCAACACCGATGGGCGCCCGGACGTTCCCGGCCGCTAGCCTCGAGGGATGAGCGAGCAGCAGCACCGCAACAAGTCCGGCTTCGAGACGCGTGCGATCCACGCGGGGTACGAGCCGGACGCGGCGACCGGGGCGGTCATCCCGCCGATCTACGCGACCAGCACGTACAAGCAGGACGGCGTCGGCGGCCTGCGCGGCGGCTACGAGTACAGCCGCTCGGCCAACCCGACCCGCACGGCGCTGGAGGGCAACATCGCGGCGTTGGAGGAGGGGGAGCGCGGGTTCGCGTTCGCCTCCGGCCTGGCCGCCGAGGACACGCTGGTCCGCAGCATCTGCCGGCCGGGGGACCACGTGGTGATCCCGGACGACGCGTACGGCGGCACGTTCCGGCTCTTCGACAAGGTCGAGAAGGTCTGGGGGCTCGAGCACAGCCCGGCCCCGGTCTCCGACCTCGAGAAGGTGGCGGCGGCGATCCGTCCCGGCCAGACGAAGGTGGTCTGGGTGGAGACGCCGACCAACCCGCTGCTCAACATCGGCGACATCGCGGCGCTCGCCGGCATCGCCCACGACGCCGGCGCGCTGCTGGTCGTCGACAACACCTTCGCCTCGCCCTACCTCCAGCAGCCGCTGACCCTCGGCGCGGACGCCGTCGTGCACTCGACGACGAAGTACTGCGGCGGGCACTCCGACGTCGTCGGCGGCGCGCTCGTCGTCAAGGACCTCGACCTCGCCGAGAAGGTCGGCTTCCACCAGAACGCGATGGGCGCGGTGGCCGGCCCGTTCGACTCCTGGCTGACCCTGCGGGGGCTCAAGACGCTGGCCGTGCGGATGGACCGCCACTGCGACAACGCCGAGCGCGTGGTCGACTTCCTCACCAGCCACCCGAAGGTGGGCGACGTGATCTACCCCGGCCTGGAGACGCACCCCGGGCACGAGGTCGCGCAGCGCCAGATGAAGCGCTTCGGCGGCATGGTCTCCTTCCGGGTGACCGGCGGTGAGTCCCACGCGCTCCAGGTCTGCGAGCGCACCGAGGTGTTCACGCTGGGCGAGTCGCTCGGCGGCGTCGAGTCGCTCATCGAGCACCCGGGCCGGATGACCCACGCCAGCGTCGCGGGCACCGATCTGGAGGTCCCCGCCGACCTGGTGCGGCTCAGCGTGGGCATCGAGACCGCCGACGACCTCATCGCGGACCTGGAGCGGGCGCTGGCCTAGCGGGACGGTTGGGTACGTTGTCGCCGTGAGCAACGACGCTGACGAGCCGACCGAGCCCGCCGTCCCACCGGACGGGGGCGCGGAGGCTCATCGGCGCCGGCTCCCGCTGCCGGGCCTGCGGCACCGCGCCGGCGACGGCGCGGTGGGGGAGACCGACGAGGGCATCGCCACCCGGCTGGCCCACCAGTGGGCGCTGCGGCGCGACGAGCGTCGCGCCCAGCCGTCCCCCGTCGTGGGCGGGCCGTCGAACTTCAGCCGCGCCGAGGTGCCGTGGGGCGTCGACCTCGCCGCCGCCTGGGCGTGGCGCTTCCTGGTGATCGCCGCCGCCGCCTACCTCGTGCTCTGGCTGGTGGCGTTCTTCGCCGTGGTCACGATCCCGATCGCGGTCGCGCTGCTGATCTCGGCGCTGGTCATCCCCGTCGTCGACGGCCTCGACCGGGTCATGCCGCGCGGGCTCGCCGCCCTGCTCGTCGTCCTCGCCGGCATCGCCTTCGTCGTCGCGCTGCTGACCTTCGCCGGCCAGCAGGTCGCCAACGGTGCGACCGACCTCGCGGACCAGACCGTCCAGGGCCTCGACGAGGTCAAGGACTGGCTCAAGAACGGGCCGCTGAACGCCAGCGACTCGCAGATCAACGAGTACATCGACCGGATCCAGAAGGCGATCACCGACCGCACCCAGGAGGGCGTGGGCCTGAGCTCGATCACCGAGGTCGGCACGGCCGTCGGCCACGTCCTGGCCGGGTTCTTCATCGTGCTGTTCTCGACCTACTTCTTCCTCGCCGACGGCGAGCGGATCTGGGCCTGGCTGGTGCGGATCGCCCCGCGCGCCGCCCGCGAGCACGCCGACAGCTCCGGCCGGGTCGCCTGGATCTCGCTGACCCAGTTCGTCCGGGCGACGGTGATCGTCGCGGCCACGGATGCGGCCGGCGTCATGATCGGCGCGGCGGTGCTCGGCGTGCCGTTCGTGCTGGCCATCGGCGTGCTGGTCTTCCTCGGCGCGTTCGTGCCGATGGTCGGCGCCACGGTCGCGGGCACGGTCGCGGTGCTCGTCGCGCTGGTCGACCAGGGACCGGTCACCGCACTGCTGATGCTCGCCGTCGTCATCGGCGTGCAGCAGCTCGAGGGCCACGTCCTGCAGCCGTTCCTGATGGGTCGGTGGGTCTCGCTGCACCCGCTCGGCGTCATCGTCGCCATCGGCTGCGGCGTGCTCGTCGCCGGCATCGCCGGCGCCCTGATCGCCGTGCCCCTGGCGGCGTCGCTCAACGCCGTCGTGCAGCACCTGGCCGCCAACACCAGCGTCGGCGACGACGATCCCGTCGAGGAGCTCGCCGAGGACTACGAGGAGATGGGGTCGACCGTCGAGGTGCCTCGGGAGGAGTCGCACGATGAGTGAGGCGACCGTCGGGCTGGCCGAGATCGAGGCCGCCCGCGAGGAGCTGGCGGGGGTGTCGATCCTGACACCGATGGAGGAGTCGCACTGGCTCTCCACGCTGACCGGCGGACCGGTGTCCCTGAAGTGCGAGAACCTCCAGCGGACCGGTTCGTTCAAGGCCCGCGGTGCCTTCATCCGGATCTCCCGGCTCTCCCCCGAGGAGCGGGCGCGCGGCGTGGTCGCGGCGTCGGCCGGCAACCACGCGCAGGGCGTCGCGCTCGCGGCGCAGCAGCTCGGCATCCCGGCCACCGTCTTCATGCCGGAGGGCGCGCCCATCCCGAAGGAGAAGGCCACCCGCGGGTACGGCGCCGACGTGGTGTTCCACGGCCGCTACCTCGAGGACGCGCTGGCCGAGGCGCACGCGTTCGCGGAGCGCACGGGCGCGGTGCTCATCCACCCCTTCGACCACGTCGACGTCGTGGCCGGCCAGGGCACCGTGGGCCTCGAGATCCTCGAGCAGTGCCCCGAGGTGCAGACCGTGCTCGTCCCGACCGGCGGCGGCGGCCTGCTGGCCGGCATCGCGATCGCCGTGAAGGCGCTGCGCCCGGACGTCCGGGTGGTCGGGGTGCAGGCGGCGGGCGCCGCGGCGTACCCCGGCTCGCTGGCGAAGGGCGAGCCGGTCGCGCTGCCGTCGATGAGCACGATGGCCGACGGCATCGCGGTCGGGCGGCCCGGCGACATCACGTTCGCCGCGGTGCGCGACCACGTCGACGAGATCCTCACGGTCTCGGAGGACGGGCTCGCCCGGGCCGTGCTCGCGACGCTCGAGCGCGCCAAGCTGCTCGTCGAGCCCGCCGGCGCCGCGGCCGTGGCCGCGATGCTCGACGACCCCACCCGCTTCGAGACGCCCACGGTCGTGGTGCTCTCCGGCGGCAACATCGACCCGCTGCTGCTGGGCAAGGTCATCCGGCACGGCATGGCCGCGGCCGGGCGCTACCTCAACCTGCGGGTCTGCATCCCCGACGTCCCCGGCGGCCTCGCGCAGCTCCTCGGTGAGGTCAGCGCGGTCGGCGCCAACGTCATCGAGGTCGTGCACGAGCGGATCTCGCCGACGCTGCACGTCGACGAGGTCGAGGTGCGCCTCCAGCTCGAGACGCGCGGCGAGCCGCACGCCGAGCAGGTGCTCACGCGGCTGCGCGAGCGCGGCTACCGCGTGTACGAGTGATCAGCCCGGGAGCCGATCAGCCCGTGAACGGCACCGCGTCGACGATGACGACCTCGAGGGTCTTGCCGTTGGGGGCCTCGTAGGAGACCGTGTCGCCCTTGGTCGCGCCCATGATCGCGGCGCCGAGCGGCGACTGGGGGGAGTAGACCTTGAGGCCGCCGGCGGCGTCCTCCATCTCGCGGGCGCCGAGCAGGAAGGTCTCGGTCTCGTCGTCGTCGTCGCCGACGAACCTGTAGGTGACCTTCATGCCGGGCTCGACGACCCCGTCGTCCGGCGGCGTCTCGCCGACCTCGGCGCGCAGCAGCATGTCCTCGAGCTGACGGATCCGGCCCTCGAGCTTGCCCTGCTCCTCGCGGGCGGCGTGGTAGCCGCCGTTCTCCTTGAGGTCACCCTCGTCGCGGGCGGCGCTGATGCGGGCGATGACCTCCTGGCGCCGGGGACCCTTGAGGTCCTCGAGCTCCTGGGTGAGCTTGTCGAAGGCGTCCTGGGTGAGCCAGATCTTGCCCTGCTCTGCTGCCTGCGTCATGGGGTAACTCCTGCTAGCTACGAGGTGCGACGAACCGTTCCGCCGTCTCCGTGGGGTGCCCCCGCCGGTGTGCCGCTAAACGGCAGTGCACGAACGTGCGGACCGTTGCGCGACGGCCCTGCGGGGGTGCGTCAGAACGTCCACTGTAACAACCGGACCGGGACGGCGCAGGTCGTTGATCAGCGGGCTCGGCGCTGGTCCGGCGTGGTGCAGCCGAGGAGCTCGACCGACGTCGCCCTCCGCTCGGTGCGCACGTCGACCTCGTTGCGGCCGTCCTCCGGGGTGAACGTCGCCTCTCCGACGACCGAGTGGTCCTCGGCGTACGCGCGCAGGCGGCAGGTCGCGACCACGTCACCGGTCCGCAGCCGCACGTCGACGGTCGCGGTCGCGGCGTGCTCGTCGACCACGTCGTAGCCCACCAGCTCCGACCGCGCGTCGGGCGTCGACTGCTCCCAGATCGTCCAGCCGAGCCAGCCCAGGAAGGCGGCCGCGACCACCACGACGACCCCGATCAGGACGCCCCGGCCCCACGGCGACGGCGCGCCGTACCGGTCGGCGAGGTCGGTCGGCTGGCTCACGGCGGCATCGTCCCATCTACGATTGCCGGGTGACGCAGCACCCCCGCGCCGGCTACCGGCTCATGCACGTTCATGCCCACCCCGACGACGAGTCGAGCAAGGGCGCGGCCAGCACGGCGAAGTACGTCGCCGAGGGCGTCGACGTGCACGTCGCGACCTGCACCGGCGGCGAGCGTGGGTCGATCCTCAACCCCAAGATGGACCGCCCCGAGATCCTGGCGAACATCACCGAGATCCGGCGGCAGGAGATGGAGCGGGCGCGCGACATCCTCGGCGTCCGCCAGGACTGGCTGGGCTTCGTCGACTCCGGCTGGCCGGAGGGCGACCCGAAGCCGCCGCTGCCCGAGGGCTGCTTCGGGCTGGTGCCGCTCGAGGAGGCCGCGGCACCGCTCGTGCGGCTGATCCGCGAGTTCCGGCCGCACGTGATGACGACGTACGACGAGCGCGGCGGCTACCCGCACCCCGACCACATCAAGTGCCACGAGATCAGCGTGGAGGCGTTCCACGCCGCGGCCGACCCGGAGCGCTACCCGGAGCTGGGGGAGCCGTGGGAGGTCTCCAAGCTCTACTACCACCACTCGTTCAACCGGCCGAAGATGACCGCGCTGCACGAGGCGATGCTCGAGCACGGCCTGGAGTCGCCGTACGCCGAGCGGCTCAAGGAGTGGAAGCCGGAGCCGGAGTGGGACGCCCGGATCACCACCCGGGTCCCGTGCGCCGACTACTTCGGGGTCCGCGACCAGGCGCTGCTGGCGCATGCCACGCAGATCGACCCGGACGGCTTCTGGTTCGCGATCCCGCGGGAGATCCAGACCGAGGTCTGGCCGACCGAGGACTTCGAGCTCGTCGAGAGCCGCATCACCACCCGGACCCCCGAGGACGACCTCTTCGCCGGCATCACCGACCCCGCCTGAGAGACTGGCCGCATGCAGGTGCTCACCGCCCTCCCGCACGTCCTGACCGCCGTCGTGTCCTTCGCCGACCGGACGCCCGAGCCCGAGGACGTGAAGGCCGGATGGCTGGCGTTCGGGATCTTCATCGGGCTGATCCTCGCGGTCGCGTTCCTCGGCTGGAGCCTGGTCAAGCAGCTGCGCAAGGTCGACGCCGCCGAGGAGGCCGGCCTCTACGACCCGTCCGACAGGAAGCCCGCGGTGTCGCTGCCGGTGGAGCCCCCGGTCGAGCGGTCGGCCGAGCAGCGGACCGAGCCCGGCGACGACACCCGCGACTGAGGGCCGGCTCCCGCGAGGAGTGTCAGGGACTCAGAGCGAGGACTCGAACTCGGCAGCTCGCTGGTCGACCTCGGTCCAGTCGACCGGGCCGGTGCCAGGGCGGAGCGCGTCCATGCGCTCGCGGGTCGTGGTGACCCGGTGCCGGTCCGTGCCGCCGCGCACGTAGATCCGCCGGCCGAGCGGCTCGGGGCCCTCGAGCAGGTCCAGGATCTCGTCGTCGTCCTCGAGGGCGTTCGCCATGAACCGGGCGCCGGTCTCCTCGAGCCGACCCACCACGATCGCCGTACGACGTCCGGCGCGTCCGAAGCGCACCGTGCAGGTCTCGATCGACGCCCAGCCCTCGGGGTGCGGGTCGAGCGCCGGCGCCGGCCACGAGGCGATCTCGGCCTGCACCTCGGCGCTCCGGTCCGGCCGCCATGCCACGGGTCGGGCGGAGTAGAGGCCGACGGAGTACTTCGACATCATGCCGCCGTTGGCGCCGACCAGGGCGAGCGCGTCGCGGTCGGCGCGGCACCGGGCCACGGCCTCGGCGATCGCGTGCATCGAGTAGTTGTTGCCGGCGCCACCGAAGAACGGCAGTCCGCCGGTCAGCGTCAGGCCGCGCGGGTCGTCGGGCGGGAGCCCGAGCTCGTCGAGGACGCACGTGACCGCGACCGGGAAGCAGGAGTAGAGGTCGAGGTGGGTGACGTCGGCGAGGTCGGCCCCGGCGACCTCGAGGGCGTGGCGCACGGCGAGCCCGGCCGCGGGGTAGCGGCTGAGGTCGGCGCGCTCGAAGAAGTCGCGCTCGCGCACGTCGGCGTGGCCGTGCAGGAAGACCCAGCGGTCCTCGGGGACGCCGAGCCGCCGGGCCGCGCCGACGGAGGTCAGCAGCACCGCGGCGCCCTGGTTGACCTGGTCGCGGGCGACCAGGAAGCGCGGGTAGGGATCGACGATGGCCCGGTTGCGCTCGGAGGGGGTCACCAGCTCGGCGGCGGTGCGCACGGTCGGTGCGGCCGCGTGCGGGTTGGCCGCAGCGACCTCGGTGAACGGCGCGAAGAGCGCGCCCATGCCCGCGGCGTACTGCTCACGGGAGAGGCCGAGGCGGGCCCGGCGCGCGTTCTCGAACAGCGCGTACTGCACGGGCGCGTCGAGCAGGCCGTGGATGACGGTCTGCCAGGAGACCAGGCCGCGCAGGCCGAGCCCCCGGTCCTCGAGCTGGCCGCCGACGGTCTCGGTGAAGTCGGGCCTCGGGTCGCGCTCGGCCAGGTGGCGGGTCGTCGAGATCGCCTCGGAGCCCACCAGCAGGACGACCTCCCGGCTGCCGGCGGCGATCGCGGCGGCCATCTCGGTGACCAGCTGCTGCGGCGCCTGGCCGCCGGCGACCTCGAGCATCGCGTGGCCCGGGTCGGCACCGATGCGTCGGGCCACCGCCCGCGGGTAGTTGTCGGCGCGGCCCAGCGGCGCCTCCGCGATCGGGGTCGAGACCTCGAACTGCCGGACGCCGGCGACGGTGTCGATGGCAGCGGCCAGGGCGTCCGCGTCCGCGCCGGTGTCGACGAGCGCTGCCGCGGCGGCACGCCCGGCCAGGTCGGCGGCCGACAGCCCGGCGTAGCCGGGGTCGTCGATGCGCTCGGAGTGCTGGCCGACGCCGACGAGGACCGGCGTCGCCGGGTCGAGCGACGGCGACATCAGATCTTGGTCGGGATGTGCATGACCGTGCCGCCGTCCATCGTGAACTCCGAGCCCGTCGTGAACGTGGCCTCGTCGCTGGCGAGGAAGAGCACGAACGCCGCGACCTCCTCGACCCGACCTGGGCGGCCGAGCGGGATCGGGATCAGGTCCTCCGGCATCTGGTCGGTCGCCGGCGTGCTGATGCGTCCGGGGTGGAGCGAGTTCACCCGGATCCCGTGCGGGGCGAGCTCCATCGCGGCCGACTTCGTGAGCCCGCGCAGTCCCCACTTCGACGCGACGTACCCGTGCGCCCACGGGGTGCCGCGCAGCCCCTCGATGGAGGAGGTGTTGATGATCGAGCCGCCGCCCGCCGCGATCATGGCGTCCGCCGCGGCCTTCATGCCGAGGAAGGCACCGGTCAGGTTGACGTCGAGCATCTGCTGCCAGTGCTCGCGCTTGTAGCGCTGGAGCTGGCCACCGTTGAAGATCCCGGCGTTGTTGAAGAGCACGTCGAGCCGGCCGTACGCCGACGTGGTGAGCTCGACCGCTGCCGCCCAGTCCTCCTCGGAGGTGACGTCGAGGTGCACGTAGCGCGCGTGGTCGCCCCGCGAGACCCGGCACAGCTCGTCGGCGAGCGCCTGACCCTCCGCGTCGAGCACGTCGCCGATGACGACCTGCGCCCCCTCCGCGACCAGCATCCGGGCGCTCGCGCCGCCGATGTTGCGGGCGCCGCCGCTGATCAGGGCGACCTTGCCGTCCACGCGTCCCATGCGTGGCAAGATAGCACCGGCTAGAACAGGTTCTAGAAATGAGACGGACATGACCATTCGCGTCGCCCAAGTCGCCACCGGCAACGCCGGCCGGCTGACGCTGCGCCAGCTGATCGCCGACGACCGCTTCGAGCTGGTCGCGGTCAGCACGACCGACCCGGGCAAGGTCGGCACCGACGCCGGCGAACTGGCCGGGCTGGACGCCGTGACCGGTGTGCGAGCCGTCGGCAGCCTCGACGAGCTGATCGCCGCCGCGCCGGAGTGCGTCGTCTACTGCGCGATGGGTGACACCCGTCCCGTCGAGGCGACCGGCGACGTGCGCCGTCTGCTCGAGGCCGGCATCGACGTCGTGGGGTCCGCCCCCGGCACGCTGCAGTTCCCCTGGGGCACCCTGCCCGACACGGTGATCGGCAAGGTCGAGGCCGCTGCGCGGGCGGGTGGTGCGACCGTCTACGTCACCGGGGTCGACCCCGGGTTCGCCAGCGACCTGCTGCCGCTGGCGCTGGCCAGCACCTGCCAGCGGATCGAGCAGGTCCGCTGCTACGAGCTCGCCGACTACGCGACGTACGACGGCGCGGAGGTGATGTTCGACCTGATGGGCTTCGGCCGGCCGATCGGCGAGACGCCGCTGCTGTTCCTGCCGGGGGTGCTCGGCTTCGCGTGGGGCACCGCGATCCGGATGATCGCCGCCGGACTCGGCATCGAGGTCGACGAGGTCGTGGAGCACTGGGAGGCCGAGCCGGCGCCGGAGTCCTACGACATCGCGGCCGGTCGGATCGAGCAGGGCACGATCGCCGCCCTGAAGTTCTCGATCACCGGGATGGTGGCCGGCCACGCCGCGATCGTCGTCGAGCACGTCACCCGCACCCGCGACGACCTGCGCCCGGACTGGGCGCGACCGACCAGCGGCGGCGGCGCCTACCGGGTCGAGATCACCGGCGAGCCGAGCTACGTGGTCGACATCGTGCCGAGCAGCGAGCACGGCGACCACAACCACGCCGCGATCGTCGCCGCCTGCGGCCGCATCGTGAACGCCATCCCCGACGTCCGCGCGGCCGGCCCGGGGATCGTCACCACCCTCGACCTGCCGCTGCCCACGGGGCGGGGCACCTACGTCGGGGCTCGGGACTGAAGTCCCACGGCCACCGCCGTTCGCCCCTGCCGCCACGAGCGCCGGTCCAGCAGGGTGGATACGTGAGCAGATCGACGGGCACCGCGCCCGCGGCCACGAACCACGGAAAGGCGAAGGATCTCGAGGATGTACGCGTTCAAGGGTGACCGGATCCACGTGCACGACCAGCACGCGGACGGCACGCGTGACGCAGTGGTGATCTCCGGCGACTACAGCGACGGGCGTCCCCCGTACTGGGTGCGATGGACGGACACCGGCCAGGAGGACCTGCTCTACCCGAGCCCGGACGACTTCATCGCGCACGCCGGGCCGGCGTACCCCCTCGAGGACGAGCCCCGCCTCGTCGTCGCCCCCGTCCTCGTCTGACCAAGGAGCGCCCCATGGGCGAGTACTGCTCGGCCTGCGACGTGGGCCTCTGCGAGTTCTGCGGCCACGGCTGCGACTGCTCCCACGTCCGTCCGCTGTCCGTGCTGTTCGCCGGCCTCGACCAGGACGACGTCGCCCTGGTCGCCTGAGCGCCAGCCGCCAGCTCGACGTCGGCGACAGCATGGACGTCAAGAACGGGCGGCGCCGGGGTGACTCGCGGTGGAAGGTCGCTCGTCCAGCTGGGCACGATGCCGACCGCCCGCGCTGCCCACCACCCGCTCGTCCACGCCTGCAACTCCGTTTGCTTCCCGATGCTCTGGCGCCCCGTTCACCGTGCCGAACGGCACCTGGACCGCGGGGGCGGAGGTCGAGGTGGACGCTAGGTGACCCTGTCGGTCGTCGAAGTAGATGTGGGGTCGCAGAACACTGATGACGGCCCCTTTGTCGATACCGCCCAGGAAGAAGGCGTCGTTGACCATGACGCCCCACGACTTGAGTGACTGAATCGCTCGCTTGTGGGAGGGAGCATGGCGCGCGGTGACGAGTGCGATGTGCAGGCGCATGCGGTAGTCGGGGTCCGCCAGCTTGCGCTCGCGCTCGGTCGCCTGGATCTTGGCGATCTTCAACAAGAAGGGTTGAAGTGGCCCGGGGTCATGGGCAGACCCGGCATGAGCGGTCCCATGGTGGTGGAGCTCTGGCAGTCCGCTCTCCTGCTTGACTTGTTCGGACCTGTCGTCGGCGAGTATGCCGTCGAAGTCGAAGGCGATTCGGAGCTCATCATCGTCGTCGACGGTTGCCGAGGGGAGCGCACGGCCGGCCGGCAAGCCCCGTTGGTTCGCGCTTCGGACCATGTCGTCGTCTGCGGACACGAAGAGCGAGACGTTCAAGGCGGGGACGAACGCGAACGGTGCACGCCCTTGCATGAAGATCGCTCGGGTGATGGGCAGTCCGTGGTGCGCGATGGACTCCATGACGCGTAGGCCCGTATCTGGGTCGTTGCGCGACATGACGATCACCTCGACGAGGTGGTCGGCGTCGTCGGCGAGATCGTTGAGCGACAGGAGCCGTCTGATGAACGAGAAGGCGATTCCCGGCTGAAGCGGGTCCTGTAGGTGCTCCTCCTGGTAGCGCCGGTACGCCTGCTCGCCATCGCGTCGCAACACGCGGTCCGACTCGGCGAGGTCGAACAACGCACTCGAGGCGACCCCGACCACAAGGCGGTTATCAAGGGTGTACGGCAATCGGGCCCTCCAAGGTGCGGGGGTTGCCAGTTTGCAGTAGCGCCCGCTCCGGTGGTGGCAGGAAAGTCCGTCCATACCCAATCGGGGAGGAAGCGCCGGGTCGCGGGTACGACGCGGCCGTGACGACCCAGTGCGCACGAAGATGTCCCGGATCTCCGCAACACGCTCGGTGCGGCCGGGACCCGAGCAAACTGGCGCCCAGGGCGTTTGCGTGGGTCTCGACCGTCACACGAGAGCCCAGGCGGACGCCGGGCGCCCTCAGCCGGCCTGCTTGTCGTCAGCGCGTGCGACGGAGGTCGCCCAACCCTCTCCCTCGGTCTGGACGATGTCCTCCACCCTCACCAGGAGTTCCGCGGCGTCGTCTGGCGTCGAGTCACCGGGCGCGACCTTGAGGCATCGATAGGGCGGACGCCCGGTCTTCCACAGGACCAGCTCGCGTTGGATCTGCATCAGCGACCGGTTCTCGCGAATGAAGTTGTCGTGCCAATGGAACAGGTCGCCGACACCAGCAAGGAACGTGGCGATGGCGCCGAGGGCGGCGAGGACGACCAAGGGTCCGTCCGATGCGGCCACCACCGGGATCGACGCGGTGACGGCGAGTAGAGCGATGCGCTGGTACCTCCACCTCCTCTCACAGCTCTGCTTGCCGCTGAGCCGAAACGCGTGATGGGCGAGAACCGTGTCCGGAAGGACCTCCCGCCACTCCGCCTTCACCCAGAACGGCTCTGGCGGAGAGCCGTCGTCCACCGGCGTCCCGCTGTACGGGTCGCCCTCTCCACTCGCGGAACTCATCGTGATCTCCTCGGGACCGGGTGCAGGTCACGATCGGAGAGCTGGCCCGCGGCTCGGCTCAGGCGTACGACGTGGGGCTCCGCCGCCCCGAGACGGTTCATCAGGTCACCCGCGCGGCAATCGCAGGTAGAAGAACATGTCCAAGTCGGCGGCCCGTTGCGGGTCACGCTCGCCCAGCAGCAGCTCGCGTGCGGTGAGTCCGTCGGAGGTCCCCAGGTGCTCGGCGTTCAGCCAGGCACGCTCGGACCGCTCTCCCTTGGCCCAGACGTGCGCCGAGCGGACGCGGAGCCGGCAGAGAGTCCTGGGCTCCTCCTCGAACTCCCACTCGAGTTCCTTCATCTCCTCGACGAGTACGGCAGGGGCGTAGCCGAACCGGTGCTGGGGCGCCGTCTCGAGGAACCTCCGGGCCCAGCCGCCGGGCGTCCAGGTCAGGCCGCGGTCGAGCCGCTCGATGTCCCGGTCACGGGGGGTGCGTGCTCGCACCTTCGTGAACACCTCGCCGGCGAGGCGCATCCGCTGGAAACCGAAGAATCCCCGGATGCCACCGCCCCTGCCGGGGTCCATGCTGGCGTTGCCCCAGTACCAGCGGTCCGGGTCGGTCGTCGGATAGGGAAGGTCGAGCTCCACCTCGACGATCGGGTCCCACGGCTCGGGGGTGCACTCGAGCGCGTTGCCGGAGATCCCGATGACGATGCTGTCGAGGAAGGCGTCGTACTCCACCTCCTTGCCGTTGAGGATGAGCTCCTTCTCCAGGAGCGTGTCCTCGGTCCGATCGCCGAGCAGCACGATCGACGTGATCCTGAGCGTCTCGGGCTCCTCCTCCGGTCCGTGGCCCAGATTGGCGCACAGCTCGTCGAGCGCCTCCTGGACGGTCGTCGAGTTGTTCAGCACCTTGCAGGCGCCGGGCTGGTAGCTGGTGTTGGCGGCGGTCGAGAACTGGCTGGTGAACACCAGGGACGCGCCCTCGGGGTTGCCGGTGCCGTCGAGCAACGTGACTTGGACCCGCTGGGCGGACGCCGACGTGGCGCTGTCGATGCTCCACTGGACCTGGCAGACCCCGTCGGTGCCGGTGTTCACCTCCACGACGGCGGCGGTGGACACGGGCTGACCGTTGATCTGGGACGGCGGCGACACCGGCGCGGCGGGGGTGCTCCACCTGAGCCGTGCCCCGGCGACCGGCGTCCGGCCACGCATCACCGCTACCCGCAGCGGCGAGGGGAGGCCGACGAAGCCACCGCCGGGCGGGACCATCACGGCCTGGCCGTCGCCACCGCGGAAGAGCAGGCTGCGGTCGGTCAGGGATGCTGCGGGGATCCGGCAGTCCTCGAACGGGCTCGCGCCGTTGAGCACGGCGAGCGGGGCGTAGCGCGTGTCGGGGCCGTGCGGCAGCTCCTGCGGACTGCCTGCCGGCCAGTCGATGGTGCCGTCGGAGCGACCGGCGAACGTCCAGTGGTCACCCCGGCGGAAGGTGGTGGACGCGGGCCCGCCGCTGCCGGCCCCCAGACGAATCTTGACGCCGTCACCGAGGTCGATGTCCTGCGACACGGCCGGTGCTGCCGCCGTGGTCGTGACGGTCTGCGTCCCTGACCCGTCGGGGAAGGTGTCCCAGAGCCGGAGGTACCAGGTGCCCGTCAGACCGCTGAGCATGGCGGCCGCGGTCGAGTCCAGGGTCACCACGCTGTCGCTCGCGGTGGCCACCTGGAACATCCGCGTGCTCGCGACCGCCGCGCGAGGGTCCACGTCGTCGTGCGCCGAGACCAGCTCGGCGTACATGCCGGTGGCGAACCAGTTGTGCGGGTCCAGCGCCGGTGGCTCGACGGTGACCTCGGTTCCGCTGGCACCCTTGACGCGGACCATCAGCGACGCGTTGCGGCGCGACATCTTCACCCGTAGTCCGGCCAGCCCGAACCGCGGACCGTCGATGTCCGGGAAGTCGTTGCGGGCGATGCCCCCGTCGACCTCGATGCGGAAGCAGAGGTTGTCGCTGCGTGAGTAGCCCCCGGCCGGCGCCAGGCTGCACGGGTCGGTCGAGGGCGGCGCGGCGTCAGGTACGACGGCGAGGGTGCCCGTCGACGGCGCGACCAGGCGCTGCCAGTCGGCCTGTCCGGTGACCGTGGCGCAGCTGGGCGACGGCCAGGCACCGCTCGGCGCGAAGGGGAAGACCTGCCAGTCGACCAGGGACCGTCCCGCCGCCTGGGCGTCACCCAGCGCCGGGTCGGCGTACGCCGTCTCCTCGACCGGGTCGACGTGGCGGATCAGCGCCTTGACGACCATGGCGACCGGACCGGCCACGGCGGCGTCGGCCCGCGGGTGCGGCTGGGTGACGCCGAGCGTGCACGTGGAGGGGTTCTCCAGCAGCCAGCCGCCGAGATAGCCACGGCCGCCGCCGATACTGCAGGCCGACGGAGTCGCAGCCACCGTGATCGCGAACGCGGTGGAGCCGGCCGGGACGACGAACCGGCCCGGAGAGCCGAGGGTGTCGGCCGTCTCGGCCTCGATGCGGGTGAGAGTGTGCCGGGCTTGCTGGTCGAGGTCGGTGTCGAGCAGTGCCTGTCCCTGCCGGGGTACGACCGCCCGGGCCGTGCGAAGGTCGGTGGCGCGGATGGTCTGACGAGTGGCGTCGTTGCGGATCGTCATGGCGTGTTCCTCCGTTGTGCGACAGCGTTCGAGCGGGTGTCGTCGATGACTCCGGCCATGAGTGCCGACGGGACGAAGTCGTCGAAGAGCGACGCGAGGTTGGCGCGGACGATGCCGTGGGCGGCGACGGCGAACGCCCCCATCTCGGCCTCGTCCTCACCGCCCCGCCGGATCGCGTCCGGGCAGAGTTCGTGCAGCATCGCCACCGTCGGCTCGTCGAGTGAGCGATCCAGGAGGACCGGCTCGACGGAGAGCCGCACCCGCTGTGCCTCGCTGACGCCCAGCGGCGCGCCCTTCGCCTGGCGAGCGGCTGCCAGCGCCAGCTGGGGCTGGCATCGGTAGAGCCGGGGTGCGGACGACAGGTCGGGGACGAAGCTGAAGCGCACGCAGCCGGACTGGCGACGAGCGACGGTCAACGGCGCGGCGAACAGCACATTGGTGGCGGTGAGCTCCCGGAGCTGCGACGTGCCGAGCACGGTGACGTTGCGCAGGCAGCAGTCGAGTCCGGGTGCGGCCAAGGTGTCCCCGGCGGCGACGCCGTCGGCCGCCACGACCGAGTCACACAGGGTGAGGTCGCCGCTCACCTCGATGGCCGTGGAGCCGAGGCGGATCGGCCCGCACAGCGAGTGCGTGATCCTGACCGTCACGTCCGTGAGCTGCCCGGTCGCGGTCAGGGCCGCCCCTCCCGGCGACCGGAGGGTGGTGTGCCGCAGGTCGAGGTCGGAGACCGAGCGGACCGCCAGCCTCATGCCGCCGGTGAACTCGACGCCGTCCACCACCAGCCGGCCCGCCTCGGCCGTGGCCGGTCCTGACCCACGCTGCACCCGGACCGTGCCGTGGACGGTGAACCTCCGCTCCCGGCGTACGACGAAGCCGCGGAGGGCGGGGTCGCCCGGGACGCCCGGCGCGGCCACCGGAGCGCGCCACTCCGCGGCCACGAGATGCACCTCGGACTCCGGCGGCACTTCGATGTCGAGCGTCCCGGCCGCCGCCGACACCGACTCGACGTCGCACCGGGCCAGGATGACGAAGCTGCGGCGGTTCGCGCCGGCGGCCGCGACCTCGGTGAGAGCAGTGGCCAACGTGGAGACGGTCCGGTGGGCGGTCTGCGCCGAGCCGCCCGTCGGCCGCGACGTGTCGACCACCCACACCAGGTCGGTCACCGGGCCGTCGTCGCGGATCTCGAACGGCTGGTCGGCGGCGCCACGCTCCTGCGCGCCCGCTCCGATCGGACGGCCGTGGGCGGTCGCATAGGCGACCCGCACCTCTGTGACCTCCGGGACTCCCGTGGGGGGCAGCGCGGTGACGACGCGACCGGTGACCGGGTCGACGGCGCAGGTGATCGGAGCCGAGTCGGTCGTGCGGGTCGCCTGGGTCGCGCCCGGCTGGTACCAGACCACCGGCAGGGTGGCCGGCGGTCGGGCCAGCGGCTTGGCCTCCAGGTTGGCGATCCGCAGCTGCGCTGGCGGTACGGCGGCGAAGGTCGTCTCGCCGGCGCGCCGTACGAAGACCCGGAAGGGCTGACCGCTCTCGTCGAACCACGGGCGACCCGTGAGCCGGGGCGCCCGCCCCTCGACGGCCGCCCGTCGCAGCTCGTCGGTCTCGCGGTGCAGCGGCAGCCGGCGCAGCCGGTCGGCGAGGTCGCGGCCCTCCGGCCGCGTCCCGGCGGCATCGGCGACCCGGTCCGGGGCGAAGAGGCGGAGCGGGGCGCCGGGTTGGGCGGCCAGCTGGAAGTGACCGGTCGTGCCCCCGGACACCGGCCAGGTGTGAGCCTGTGGCACGCCCGACAGGTCACTGGCCGGCAGGGCGGTCCCGACCGGTGGGGCAGGGAACACCGGCACCACCGGGCGGATCAGGTGCACGCCGACCGAGAGGATCCCGAACCGCCCCGACGGGTGGTTGTGGGTCGCCACGACGTCCCGGACATCGAGCAGCCGTGGCAGCCGGTCCTGGAAGCCGCCGGCGTGGGCGTGCGTGTCGCCGTCGACCAGCGATCCCGTTGCCGGCCGCTCGGGCCGGACGTCGAGCAGGTGCTGCAGACGGGCGACGCGGAGGAAGTACTCCACGGCGGCCGCCCCGTCGCCGGACACGTCGCGCGCCAATGCCTCCAGGACGCGCGCGGTGCCCTTGCCGCGTCGGTAGCGGACCGTGTTGGCGACGTACGCCCGCTGGTCGAGGGCGGCCCCTGGTGGCATGGGTTGCAGCGGGATCGCGGCGACCAGCGCCGCCACGCCGGGCAGGTTGGCGGCGTCGGCGGTCTCGACGAACAAGGCGTCGTAGTAGGCCTCGAGCTCGACGTCGAGCTCGGTGCTGGAGCGGGCGAGCACCTCCAGCAGGGCCTGGAGCGCGCTGCCGGCAGCCAGGTCGACCTGCCGCACGTGCGCGGGCAGGAGGGCGTACAGCTCCGCGCCGACCGCTGCGACCCGGCTCGGCGACACGTCCGGCGTGGTGCTCATGGCGTCAGCTCCTGGAAGGGAAGGATCCCGGCGGCGGCCAGCGACAGGCGGCGCGCGGGCACGAATCCGGTGCTCGACGCCTCGGGCCCGGGACAGGGCAGGCGGCCCTGGGCGTCCTCGACGACCCCGATGGCGGAGAACGAGACGAGGCGGGCGGCCACGACGCCTTCGACGTCCTGGACGCAGGCCAGGACCTCGGAGCGGTGGACGGCCCGCGCGAACGGCCGGGCGGCGGCCCCGAACCGCGCGAGGAGCGCGGCCCGCACCCGATCCTCGACGTCCGGGCGCCGGTGCGCGGGGTCGTGGGCGAACGCAACGCCGACCGACATGACCAGGTCGACGAAGCCGGCGACGAGCACCTTGGTGCCGGGGGGAGCAGCGGCAAGGATCGCGTCGCTCAGACCGGTGATCAGGTCGGAGCCGGCCGCCGGGGCCGCGAAGGTCGTCGTCGCGATCGTGACGACGATGGTGCGGGCGCGGTGGAGGCGCAACTCGGCGACGTCGGCGCGTCCGACGCCGCGGTAACCCTCGGCGAAGGCCGCGAAGTCGCTGAGGGCGACGGCTCGCCCGAGCGTGCGGATGGCCCGAGGCGCAGTCTCGCGCATCTCCGAGTCGGTCTCCGCGTCGCTCCCGCCCTCGGCCGGGACGGGGTTCGTCACGGAACTGACACCGGTCACGGGTGTGAGGGACTGCACCAGCCGTCCGGCGTCGAGGTTGCCGGCCGCTCCACCGCCCGTGCGATACCGGGCGGTGACGTTGCCGATCCCCGAGGGCAGCCGGCCGCCGAACTGGACCTCGGCGCCGTCGTCGCCCCGGGCCAGCACCCGGAAGTCGCGGCTCGTCGGGTTGTCGCCTGGAAGCGTGGCGACGAGGTCGAACGCCCGGCCGTCCACGCGCACCTGGATCGCGGGCGCGAAGCCGGTGGGGCCGGCGGCCGGGAGGTAGGCCAGCTGCGGACGCCTGAGCGGGTACCGGGGCAGCCCGACGCCGGGGTCGCCGGAACCGAGGATCTCGGCTCCCGGCTCGGCGCCGGACGCTCCAGGGATCGGCGGCGCCGACTCCGCCTGGGAGGCGACCGTGCAGTTCGCCAGCACCGACAGGGTCGAGGCGCGGAACCTGTGCTGCAGCGTGCTCTCCAGCTGCAGCAACGTTGCGGTCACTCCACCTGCGGTCGCCGCCGTCGCCTTCGCGACCGCGGCCGGCTCCGTCGCCACCGCGCCGGTCGTGGTGTCGACGCCGCTGAGGATCACGCGTCGCCCCGGCGGCAGCTCGTGGGTGCCGAGGACGTACAACCGATCCGCCTGCGCAGTCGCCGGCAGTGCGGGGTGCTGGGCCGGTGCGGCGCCGGTCACCGGCAGCTCCGGGTCGGCCAGCGGCACCACGAGAGCGAGCCGTCCGGTCTCGAGGTAGATGGACAGGGTCCGGACCTCGCTGTCCATCTCCTTCAGCGGCGACGCGCTGGGGTCGACGCTGCCCGCGCTGGTCTGCGCGAGACTGAGTCGCGTGCAGCGAGCGGACAGGCCGAAGTCGCTGCGGGCGGTGTCGACCGCCGCCGTGATGCGGGTCAGGACGGAGTTCGAGCCGTCCAGGAGCGCGACTCGACCCGCGGCGGCAGCAGCGTGGACCGTGTCGAGGTCGAGCTTCGTGCCCTTGAAGACAGTGAAGTCCTTCCAGGCCGTAGCGGCAGCGGTCGCCGAATCCCCCTTCGCGATCCGTACCGACTCCGGCATGAAGCTGATGTCGGGAGCAGTCGCGCCGAACGGCATGGCCCGGTCGGCGAGCAGGATGACCGTCCCCTGGGTGGCGCCGGACGTGACGTAGCTGTCCGCGGCGCACGTGCGACCCCCGGACACGGTGACGGTCGAGGTCGGGACCTGCGCGTCGTCGTCGGTAGTGACGGCGGCGACCCGGAAGAGCACCCAGGTCGTCTGGCTGCCGGACTGGCCCTGCCAGGCCAGGAGATGGTCACCGGTACGGACGGCGTGGCCGACTCCCGTGACGACCAGCGCCGTCGTGGTGACGGCGACGGTCTGGGGTTGGGGTGCACGCACCGGGCTGAGGCTGTTCCAGGCCCGGCGGGCGTCGAGGTCCGCGTCGGTCTCGAACACCTGGGGCTTCTCTCCGGGCGCGGGGATCGTGCTGACCTTGGTCCCCGCGGGGATGGTGGCCCGGGTGGGGGCGCCTTCGATCTCGGAGACGGCGAACGACAGCATCGTGGTTGCGGCCAGTGCCGGGCGCCTCCGGTGGCCGAGGAGCCGAGTGAGGAGCTGGAGGGCCTCGGCATCGTCGCCGCGCGTCAGCGTCGTGTCGGCGTGCTGGCGGTGGAGGTTCCACGCGATCACGTGCGCGGCGCCGGCCTGCGCCGAGAGAAGGGCGATCCCCGGGTCGTCGAGCGCGCGCGTGGTCCAGCCGAGCAGCGGCCGATGCCCGCCGACCTCGGCGTGTGCCACGTGGTCGAGCATCCGCTCCAGGATCGCGCGGTGCGCGTACGCCGCCGGGTCGCCGGGCAGCCGGCCCGCCTGTGCCGTGTCATCGCAGCCGCACGTCGTACCGGTCCCGCACCCGCATCCCGCCTCGCCGGTCATCGGCCACCTCCCATCGTGATCCGCAGCCGCCCGCGCTCGGGGAAGTTCGGGTCATCCCGCAGCTCGAGCACTTCGGTGGCGTCCGGCTTGATGACGCCGAGTCCGAGCTCGCCCTGCGAGAGCCGGGCGAACCGTTGGAAGACGACCGGCGTGACGCTCTGGACTCCGGGCACCGCCATCACCGCGGCGATCAGGGCGGACAGGTAGAGCGGTGTGCCGAAGGTGAACCGGTCGGGGTGGAAGAAGCCGAAGCCGCCGTCGGGAGCCACCGGTGTGAGAGCCGCCCGGACCCGCTGGCCGACCACGCCGCGGATCTCACCCGGGAGCGCACAGATCGAGAGCTCCACGTCGAGCGGGACCAGCTTCGCCGCCTTCACCGCCACGTCGAACCCGGCCAGGCGGTAGGCCTCGAGGTGGGCCATCAGCGACGTCCGGAACGCCGCGTCGACCGGGCGTCCACCTGCTCGGTCGACGTGGACGACGACCGTCTGCCAGGCGCCGGTCCACCGTGCGACCGCCATCGCGTTCGACACGTCCGGGTGCTCGCGCGCCGCGACCGCGTAGTCGTCGGCCGTGACGGCCCGCTGCGGGTGACGGAAGGCCTCCGGGGCGACCGCCCGCACGACGGCAGCGCTCTCGGGCGCCGCACCTCCGCGCCCGGGCACGGGGTTGGTGACGTCCTGCACGGGCAGCTGCCCGAGGGCGGCCGGTACGACGACGTGGCCGAGCGCGCCGGCGCCCAGGTTGCCGCCGGTGCCGCACCCGAACCGGCCCTCCACCCCGAGTGGGGCCCGCACCGTCGGACCGAGCCCGTGGATCCCGTCGCCGAACCGGAGGGTCGGCGCGCCGGTGGCGTCGGTCTCGACCACGAAGTCGCGGCCGAACGCGCCGGTCGCCAGCAGGTCGGTGCGGGCCGTCCAGGTGGAGAAGGCGTCACGCAGGCGGATCGCCGGTGGCCCTCCGGTCGCCGCCAGCAGGACGGTCGCGGTGAGCCGAGGCAGGTCGGCAGGGCCGTGGGGCGAGACCCGGGCCAGCGGGCCCGACGCCCGGACGCGTGGCTCCCAGCGGCTGCCGGGCTCGGGCGCGGGCGGGTCCAGTCTCGGCGACAGGTCGGCCGTGCTCGCGGGCGTGAGGCCCAGCGAGGTCACCGGGGGGAGGGTGACTCCGTGCTCGGCCAGGACGACGTTGCCGCGGACCGCCCCGCAGACGACCCGGACCGGCGGCCCGCTCGGGCCCTGCACGCGGCGCGAGACGACCAGGTCGAAGGGCAGCGCGTCGGCCTCGTCCCAGCCCACCTCGACCAGCGAGAGTGCGGGGAAGAGGACATCGTGTGTGGGGATCGCGGAGGTGAGCCGGACGACGAACCGGTGCTGCGGGTCCGCGTCTGCCCCCTCACCGGTCTCGGGGGAGGCGATCTCCTCGACCAGGAGCAGGTCGCCCGGCCGGAGCGCGCCGGGACCGCCCCCGCTGTCGTCCACCAGCGTGAGGCCGATCGCCCCACGGGGCACAGAGCACTCCTCGTCCCCCCACGTGTGGAGGGCGATCCGGGACCGCCACTGCCAGAGGCCGATCGGCGCGAGCGTCTCGAACGCGACCGGCAGGTCAGGGGTGGCGCGCAGCCAGGTGGCGTACTCGGGCGCGGTCACCACCGTCGGCAGATCGGCCTGCCGCGGCAGGACCGGAGTGTGCGCGGGCAGGAGCTGACCGTCCGGGAACGCTGCTGACGCCCGGAAGCCCAGGCTCACGAAGGTGCGTGCGCTGGCGCCCTCGGCCGGCACGTAGTCGACCAGGCGGGCGTGCCGCACCAGGGACGTGCGACTGCGGGCCGTGTCGAGGAACGCCTCGGTCGTCGTCCAGTCGAGGCGATAGCTCTGCTGGTCCAGCCGGTAGGCCAGGGCCTCGATGACGGTCGTGGTCAGATCCACGGCGTCGTCCTCGCGGAATCCCGGCACCAGCACCGCCAGCCGGTCCAGCATCAGCCGCCGGAAGCCCTCCCAGTCGCGCGCGAGGTAGTCGAACTCGGGGTCGTCCACCGGCCCGGCCCCGGTCGGTCGAGGCGGCTCGGCACAGTCGAGCTCGCTGCCGCAGTCGACCTTGAAGCTGAACTCGACCGACGACAGGTGCGGGTCCAGGAACGCGGGCGGGTTGCTCTGTCCCGGCCCGGCGACCACCTCGAGTCGGTACGCCGAGAAGTCGGTCTGCTGGCCGCCCGGGATCGTCACCTGGTACGACGCCACGGTGCCCGCCCCGGGAAGGGCCTGCACGGTGTCGACCCGTGGGGCGGGGAAGCGCACGCCGCCGGTGATCCGGATGTTGTCCCTCGTGAGCTGGGCCGCCGGCAGCGTGAGCGGCTTGACCAGCACGATCGTGATCACGGTCGGGTTCGAGACCGGGTTGCCCTGCTGGACCTCCAGGTAGTCGATGCCGGAGATGCCGGCCGGGGCGGCGGGATCGGCCAGCAAGGCCCGGCGGCGCTCGTCGCAGCAGACATAGCGGCCGGTCATGTGAGGTCCTTGCGGACTCGCACCTGGCCGGTGGATCGGGTGCGGACGGTCTCGTAGGTGACCGACACCTCGAGCGCCGCGTCCTCGTCGAACACCGTGACGGTCAGGTCGACGAGGGTCAGCACATGGCCGAGCCACTGCTGCACCGTGGCCTGGAGCGCAGCCTCCAGAGCGAGCGACGTCGGGCCGCCCAGCGGCCCGAAGACCATCTGCCGCACCGGGCTCCCGAGCTCGGGACGCATCACGCGCTCGCCCGGCACCGTGAAGATCAGCAGCTCCAGGAGCTGCCGGACATGGGCGTCGCTGCCGTAGTCGACCACCGCCGAGCGTCCGAGCGGGGTAGGACCGAAGGGGAACGAGAGTCGGCTCATGTCGCCACCACGCGGGTCTGGCTGGAGGAGACCGTCGGGGGACCGCCGGGGATCTGCTCGGCCGAGAGGCAGAGAGCACCGACCGGGTTGATCAGCACCGGCTGCCCGCCGGACGTCACGCGCGTGGCGCCGAGCATCCAGCGCGTGCTGACGCAGGGCTGCGGCTTGGTCGCGGCCCCCACCGGGACGGTGAACGGGCACCCGGCGACCGGTCCCTGGTCGGTGAGCACCGCCACCGGCAGTCCCGTGACCGTCACCCGGGGCGCTGACGGCACGATGGCGAGCGGCGCACCGTGCGGGCAGCTGACGGTGGCGC
The DNA here is from genome assembly GCF_013778305.1 of Nocardioides agri. Classification (GTDB taxonomy): domain Bacteria; phylum Actinomycetota; class Actinomycetes; order Propionibacteriales; family Nocardioidaceae; genus Nocardioides; species Nocardioides agri. Next base: position 1,214,037 of record NZ_JACEIC010000002.1, on the reverse strand, counting down.
TGGCGTGGAGGACAGGTCCGGGCATCGTCGTCTCGTCTCAGGTCACGACCAGCGCGCCGCCGTTGATGATCACGGACGGTCCGGACATGACGATCGAGGCGCCCTGACCGTTGCTGATCGTGATCCCGCTGGCCCCGATCACCAGCATGGCCCCGGTCGGCGTCATCACCTGCACCTGCTTGGCGGGCAGGTCCGACAAGGTCACCGAGACCCCAGTGGTCGTCTGGAAGTGGATGTTGGGCGCCACCGGGGTGGCTCCCGCCAGGGCGAGGACGGGGAAACCGGCGGCGTCCGGCCAGAAGCCGCCGCTCCAGATCGGGTAGTCCGGGTCGCCGGCCTCGAACTCGACCCAGACCATGCTGCCGACCTGGGGCAGGGCCACGACCCCGCTCATGCCCTTGCCGGCGAACGGGACGGCCGGCAGCGCCCAGGTGGACGGGAACGGCCCGTAGCGGTCGGCCAGCTGGACCATGATCCGCCCCTGGACCATCGGATCGGTCGTGGTGAGCACCGTCGCGCGGTACTTCCCGAAGAAGGCCGGTCCCGCGGTCATGGCGTCACCGTCGAGACGAGCGAGCCGAGGCCGTCACGGGAGAGCTGGAAGTTCTGCTTCCACTTGCCCCGACCGAGGGTGTGCGTGACCGACCTGACGAACCACACACCGTCGTGGGCGTTGCCGGCGCCGCGGACGCCGACCAGCGAGCGCGCCGACAGCGGCCGGCCGTAGCGGGTGAGATCCATGGAGCCGGTCGCGGTCACGGGGTCGGTGCCGCCACGGCCGGCGAGCAGGCCCATCAGGACGTCGGGGAGCTTCATGCGTTCGGTCTCCAGCTGCTTGGTCTTGGCGGGCACGAGCGGGCGCGCCGACAGCGGCGGCTTGAGGACGCCGATGTCCGGCACCGGGACCGGCACCGAGAAGCCGGCGACCTTGACGAAGCCGTAGGGCAGGACGGCCGCATTGCCGTCGGCCGAGAAGCTCATGCTGTCGATGTTCGAGGCGTGGTCGAGGTCGATGCTCAGCGCCGGCTGCACCAGGCCGACCCGGATCGGCGGGCCCCAGTACGCCGTGTTCGCCCCGGGTACCGGCCCGGGGGAGACGTGGAAGTCGTAGCCGGCCTCGCGGGCGAGCTTGGTCGCGTACTCCAGGTCGGTGCCCTGCTGGTGGTGGTAGCCCTCGACGGGGTTCTCGGTCGCCGCGAACGGAGCGGGGATCGTCACGGGCACGACGCCGAATGCGGCGTACTTGGCGAGCATCAGGGCGACCCGGGCGAAGGGCGGCATGGCCGGGTAGGGCAGACCGGTGAGGTCCACGAGGTCCATGTAGCCGGAGACGTCCTCGCCGGTGAGCACCAGCCGGTACTGGCCGGGGCGGGTCGTCGCGGTGACGTCCTGCCGCTTGATCGGGCCGTCGGCCAGCACGGTCGAGACGCCGCGCACGGTGGCGATCAGCATCACCCGCACCATCGGGTCGAAGAAGCCCGAGGGCAGCAGGGTCCGCGCGATCGGGGAGGTCTTGGAGTAGGTCAGGCTGAGCTGGAACCCGGACCGTGCTCCGACCGCGTGCGTCACCGTGGCGCCGTCGAGCGCGTCGACCACCGCGGTCGGTGCGGCGGAGACTGCGATCGGCCCGATCTGGACCGACAGCGTCACGGAGCTAAGCGCGGCCATCGTCGGTGATCTCCAGGGGCAGGGGGATCAGGACCAGCCGGCCCTCGATCCCGGTGAGGTCGCGCGGGTCTGCCTCGCCGCTGGCGTCCACGATCCGCCACCACAGCAGCGGGTCGCCATAGGACTCTGCAGCCAGGGTGTCGGGGCGCTCGGTGCCGTCGAGACGGACCATCTCCAGAGGCTGGAAGCGCTCGACGGGCGGCAGCACCCTCCGGGCGAGGTAGCGGACCACGGTCCCGTCGGCCAGGGTGCGGGTCAGTACCGGAACCTGCGCGTAGCGGCTCGACGGAGGGAACGGCGTGCTCATGGCGCCCCCCTCAGTCCGAGGGCCTGGACACCGGCGCCGCGGCGGGCCGCGAGTCGTTCGCGTCGCCGAGCCGCGGTGAGGTAGAGCGCAGCGCCCTTGGAACCGAACGGCAGGTCGTCCGTGGTCATCACCCGCAGGCCCAGGCTGACCCGGGCCAGCACGGGGTTGAGCCGGGTGTCGAAGGCCTCCTCGGTGATCGCGAACTCGGTGACTCGCACCGGGACCACGCGATTGGCGCCGAGCACCAGGAGCAGCAGCGGCGAGGGCAGCGGCAGGATCTCCAGGGTCCCCCGGCTGGTCAGGGCCTCCGCGGCCTCCAGGTCGGCCACGGCCGGTGACACCATCGTCTCCAGCTCGGCGAGGTCGGCGGCGATGCCCTCGGCCGCGGTCGCGGCGTTCTGGGCCGGCTTCTCGAGCCGGTCGGTGGCATCGAGCGCGATCTCGAGCTTCATCGTCTCCGCGGGTGGCCCGACCAGGCGGGTCGGCTCGAGCCGGTCACCGGCGTCGGCCGTTGCGCCGCGGGGTGCCAGCGACCTGGTGAGCGTGTCGGGGTTGTACTGGAACGGCACGGTCCGTCGCACGGCGAGGCCGTCGGCGTCCATCACGATGAAGCCGCCGCGCAGCGTGCGCGGAGATCGCGGGAACGTGGTCATGTCTCTCGGGCCTCCCCTCGGCGCAGCATGTCGCGGACCACCGCGAGCGGGTCGATGTTCTGTGGCTCCATCCGGACCTGGGACAGGCTGGGCCAGGTCATCTCGCCGGTCTTCGACATCGCGATCCGGCCGATCGTGAGGCGGACGGTCGGGCCGATCTGAGCGCTGACCGAGGCCGCCTGGTACGTCCACCGGTGCGAGAAGAGGCCGTACGCCGCGTACAGGTCGGCCACCAGGTTGACCGTCGCCGCCGCGGTCAGCTGCCCGGACGCGTAGGCCTCGGCGGCGAAGCTGAAGCCGCCCGAGTCGTAGTCCGCGTCCACGGCGATCCCGCCCTCGGCACTGATCCGGAGCCGGGGGGTGATCTCGACGCCGCCCTTGGCACCCACCGCACCCAGCGCGACCTCGAGCCCGATGTAGGCGCCGAACGTGCCGTACAGCTCGGCGTAGGCCGGGACGACGAAGCTGCCGCGGAGCCGGGCCCGGACCTGCGGGTCGTCCTCGAACGGGTAGAGCTCGCCGGTGAAGATGACACCGCGCAGCATCACCGGCCCGACGCCGTACCCGAGCCCGAGCGAGCCCCGGATCTCGCCGTACGCGGTGACAGCCGGCACCGGCGTAGGGATGCTGAACTTCACCCCGAGGCCGCTGATGATCGAGATGCGGCCGCCCTCGGCCGAGGGCCACCGCCGCGTCAGCTCGATGTCGTTGAGCCGCACCTCGCCGGTCAGCTTCACGCGGCGGTCGGCGGTCAGCTCGATGCCGAGCTGGGGTCGCAGGTTGGGGGTCACCTGATAGGCGACCATCCCGCGGCCGGTGAACCGGCCCTGGTCGTCGTAGGTCAGCGTCGCGCTGCCCTCGGCCTTCGGCGTGCGGATCGCGAAGGTGGCGGTTCCCGAGAAGCGGCCCTCGGCCTCGTCCGGGCGCCGGTCGTAGTTCAGGTCGATGCTCGAGTCGATGTTGCGCCAGCGGATCGGCGCGTTGCCGTGCAGGTGCAGCCCGCGCTCGCCGTAGCTGCCGTCGAGACGGATCCGATCCACCATGGGCAGGGGCCGCTCGACCACGGCGTGGCCGCGATAGCTGACGGGACCGCCGTGCCACGAGGCGTTGAGCCCGAGCTCGGCGTTGCGCACCCGGCTGACCAGCCCTCCCTCCGCGTACGGCGCGAACCGCTGGCCCTCGGTGCGGAACCCGAGCACGAGGTTGGCCGTGGTGTTGGGGATCGAGGACGAGGTGGCCCGGATGGCCCCCTGCCAGCCGGTGTCCGAACGCCAGGTGACATTGCCGGAGGCCGAGCTGATGCCGGGGATCGGCCGCGCAGGGGTGAGGTCGCCGCTGGCGACCAGGACGCCGCTGGTCATCGTCACCGAGAGCGCCCCGTTGATCAGCGGTTGCGCGGCGGGGCCGACCGAGAACGTCAGGTTGCCGCGCGGGATGAGCTCGGGGGAGAGCTGCAACGCGAGCTCGCCGCCGGTGAAGCGGAAGCCGGCCGGGAACGGCGATCGCAGCTTGTCCTTGTCGAGCGGGGCGACCAGGGCGAGGGTGTCGCGGCTGAAGGTGACGTTGAGCCGCTCGAAGATCGGGATCGTCGGTCGGATGAAGCCGGTGCCGCTGAGGCTGCCCTGCTCATCGAGCGAGAGCTGGGTGAGCTCGCCCGGGCTCAGGTAGGGATAGAAGAAGTTCAGCCGCTGGTTGCGGTCCTCCAGGCGCAGCTCGCGGGTCTCGCCCGCCGGCGCTGCGGTCGGCTCCGGCGCCGCGCCCTGAGGCGGCTGGGTGGCGGCGGGCGGACCGTCACCGGCCGACGCCGCGGGGCGCCGGGCGACGAGCCGCACTCCCGCTCCCGAGCCGCTCGCCCGCATCGCCCGGCTGTCGAGCTCGGCCAGGATGGTGTCCTGGGCGCTGTTGGCGCCTTGGGCACCTCGTCGGTAGGTGGTCAGTCGCATCGCTGGGACCAGTCGCCGGTTCATGCTGTCGAGGGTCGTGTCGCCGGTGTCGCGCAGCTGCGCGGTCTCCGACATGCCGCCGGCCCGGAGGCTGACCGGCTTGCCAGCGGCCTGCGCCTGCACGTCGGCGCGGCCCACAACCCGCCCGGCGCGCAGGTGGTCCTCGATGACGAAGCTGGGATCGCTGGTGCCCTGCGGGACGGTGGCGGCACGGAGGCGGATCTGCAGGTTCCGCACGTTGGGGCCCCGCATGTCGGATGCGCGGATCGCGTTCACGAGCGCGACGAGCGACTGGTAGGTCTGCCGTCCGGAGGCTTGATTCTTGCTGCTGGTGAGCAGCTGCAGGTTGGACGGGATCGACGTCCCGCCGATCTGCTTCTCGACGATGTGGTCGATGTCGCAGTGGGCGTCCCTCAGGTTGGTCCGCAGCTTGTGGACGGTGTCGCGGACCGCCGGGTCCTGCAGGCTGGCACGGACGGCGGGGTCGGTCGAGGAGGTGAAGGCGTTGGCCATCGCGGCGGTGCTGGTGAACCCGAACTTGTTGAGCCAGACGGACTTGTAGTCCTCCGTGCCCTCCTTGTACGCCGCGACCGAGCCGCCCTCGATGAGAGGACTGAACACCAGCCGGCCGCCGTTCCCGGCATCGTTGTAGGCCTGCTGGACCCACGGCCCGGCGCCCTTCTCCAGGGGCAGCGAGAACTGGGGGACCTGGACGACCAGCTCGGTGGTGCCGATGCCCGGAGGGGTGTCGGTGACGACGTTCAGGCCCGTCGGCAGGCGCACCGCCGGGATCCCGGCAGGCGCGGGCTGCGTGGGCGTGATCGCGGGCGCGGCGGCCGCACCCGGGGCCGACGCGGGCGGCGGCGCCGGCACGGATGGCGGCGCCGGTGCGTCGTTGGGGGCGCGGTGCAGGGTGGCCCGCCCCCGGTGACGGGTGAACGTGGGCCGCTCGCCGCGGGCGAGGCTCGCGACGGCCGAGGCCGCCTCCGCCTCGGCGCGCGCGTGGTCGGAGGCGCCGCCCTGGAGGACGTGGACCAGCTCGTGGGCGAGGAGACCGCGCCCCTCCGGCGTCTCGGGGTGGAAGCCGGCACTGCCGAAGCCGACGTGGTCGCCGACCGTGAACGCGCGAGCGTCGGCCTCCTCTGCTGCGCGCGCGGAGCCGGCGCCGTCGTGCACGCGGACCGAGCCGAGGTCGTGGCCGAGCGCCGTCTCCATCTCCGAGCGCACCGGCGCGGGCAGGGGGCGACCCTCCTCCGCGAGGACGGAGGCGACCGGTGGGGTCACGAAGGCCGGAGCGGCCGGAGCCGCCGCCTTCGAGACCGGGCGCGCCGTGGCACGCGGCACCGGCCTCGCGGTCACCGGGGCCGGGCGCACCGCCTGGGTCAGCTGCCTCACGGGCCCACCTCCGCCCAGGCGTCGCTCGACTCGCGGCGGACCCGGCTGGCGACGGCGTCCGCCACGAGGTCCGCGGGTCCGGGCGCGGTGGCCCGTCGGCCGGCGAGCGCGCGTTCGAGCGCAACCGGCAGGGCGTCGGCGATGCGCCGGGCCTCGATGGTCGAGCCACCCACCACCCGCAGGGTGCCCACCTGGACGCGCAGCTCGCGCGGGGCGGTCACGACGGTTCCGACCAGGTCAGTCGCGGCATCGGCAGGTCCTGCTTGCGCATCTCCTGGCCGAGCTCGGCCTCGATCATCGTGCGGGTCACCGACGTCCCGGCCGACGCGGCGAGGAAGGCCGCGCCGAGGGCGACGTTGCGGATCGAGCCGCCCGTCAGCGGCAGGCCGGCCAGCCGCTCCCACTCGAGCGGCTCGACCGGGGTGGCCGCGGGGAAGGCGGAGCGCCACAGCCGCAGGCGCTCGGCCTCGGACGGGACCGGGAAGTCGACGACGAACCGGAACCGGCGCAGGAAGGCCGGGTCGATCGCCTGCCGCAGGTTGGTGGTGACGAGCGTGAACCCGGAGAACTCCTCGATGCGCTGGAGGAGGTCGCCGACCTCGGCGTTGACGTGCCGGTCGACGGCGTTCCCCACGCCGCCGCGGGTGCCCCACACCGCGTCGCCCTCGTTCCACACCATCACGGCGCCCGAGCGCTCGGCCTCGTCGAAGGCCGCGGCGATGTTCTTGGAGGTCTCGCCCACGAACTTCGAGATCACCTGGCTCAGGTCGATCGACATCACCCGCAGGTCGAGCGAAGCCGCGATCACCTCCGCCGCCATCGTCTTTCCGGTGCCCGACGGCCCTGCGAAGAGTGCCGCAACGCCGCGTCCGCGCCAGCCCTCGCGCCCCCCGAGCCGCGCCGCGAAGCCCCAGTCGTCGAGGACCCGGGCGGCGAACCGCACGTGTGCCTCGACCCGACGGAGCGTGGCCTCGGTCTCGGGCTGGAGGACCAGGTCCTCCCACGTGTACGCCGGCTCGACGATCCGGATGCCGGGCCGGGGAACGGGGGTGACGGCGCGCGCGGCGACGTGCCAGAGCGCCGCCGCCGCCATCTCGGTGTCGTCTCCGGCCGCGTCGATGGCCGGGCCGGCGGTGGCCGCGGTGCGGGCCACCGTCGGCTCGTCGAGCCGGAAGTGGGCTGCCACCGGACCGAGCGCCGGACCGACCCGACGGGTCCGCTCCGGTCCGAGCTCCCGCGCCCACCGCAGCAGCATCGCGTCGGGGCCGTCCGGCCGCTCGGTCAGGACATGGACACCGCGGGACAGCTCCGCTGGCGCCTGGGGTGCGGTGAGGACGACGTGCCCGAGCACCCGGTCCAGGAAGCTGCCGAGCGCAGGACGTGACCCGACCGCGTCGTCGTGGACAACGAGCGCGATCGCGTCGAGAGCCGCCTCCCGGCTCCAGCGCAGCGCCAGGGACTCGATCTCGTCGGGGTCGTCGGGCAGGGAGGTGGCCGCCAGCGACCACGGCAGCAACCCGAGTGTCCGGAGGGCGCGACCGAGCTCCGCGGTCCCGGACCGACGGGCCAGGACCAGGGGCGGCACGCCGAGAGGGCCTCGGGTGCCGAGCGCAGTGGACAGCTCCTCGGCCAGGCGTCGGCTCGCCGTGGAGACGGCCGCGAGGTCCTGGTCTCCCTGCTGGGGCTCGCGCATCCCCGGCGGCGCATCCGGCAGCAGCTGCATGCGCGCGGTCAGCACCGGGTCGAGCACGGGGTCGCCGAGCAGCCGGTCGACCAGCGCGTCGACCAGGCGCATCCGGGTCTCGATCCGGGGCGCCCCCTCGGTGATCTCCACCAGACCGAGGCGCAGCAACGGCGCAGACCGCGCCAGGGCGGAGGCGTCGAGCCCGGCCACCACGCGGCAGGCCAGCCACAGCGGCAACCCCGCCCCACCGACGCCACCTTCGGTGTCGACGGCCGTGGACACCGCCCGGGCGACCGGCTCGCTCGCGGCGGCGGCCAGCAGCAGCGCGACCAACTCTGCCTCGGGGCGGGACAGGGCGAAGCCGGCGACCAGGCGGCGTACCGAGGCGTCGCCGTCCTGCGCCTCCCACCAGCGCCACCAGTCCGCGAACGCGTCGGGCGCGCCGGCCAGGGCGACCAGGGCTGCCTCGCGGCTGACCTCGAGGCAGGAGCGTCGGTCTGTCGTGGTCATGACGTCGTCACCACGTCGGCCGGGTCCGCATCCGCGCCGCTGACGTCGGGCCGGACGCCGATCTTCAGGTCGTCCACGTCCTTCGTCGCGGGCAGGGTCTCGTCGACCTCGAGGAACACGGTGGTGACCAGGAAGTACGCCGAGGGCCGCAGTGGTGACTGGAACGCCGACCAGATCCGCGTCGACATGTCCAGGTCGACCGGTTGCTGGCTGATCGTGATCTGCTGAGGCTGCTCCTGCGGATCCTGGAGCTGCTCGTCGGGGATCAGGTCGGTGATCCTGGCCGGCGTCCCCGGCACCGCGACAGCGCCCAGTATCGCGGCGATCTTGGGTCGTGGCACGACGCCGAACCGGTTGAGCGCGGCGATCCCGAGACCGAGGAGCACCTCGCGCTCGAGGTCGAGTCCGGTGGCGGCCAGGAGGTAGTGGAGGTCGACGGCCAGCGGGGACGGACCGATGCGCTTGCCGGCGGAGTCGACGTGGGGTTCGTACATGTTGCGCCACGCCGGGTTGAGCGCGACGTGGTGGCAGAAGAGGTGGAGCCGGGCGGGCTCCGGCTGCGCGGCGCCGCCACCCGCGGGATTGCCGTTGGTCGGCGACGGGCGCGGCGGGGGCTCCACCGACACCACAGGTGCCGTCAGCGTCGCCGGGTAGGACAGGTTGAGCCGCTCCTGGACGATCCCGCGCAGCACGAAGGTCGTCGCCGGGATCGCGAAGCGGGCGCTCATGCCGGTCGTCCTTCGCCGGCCGACCGGTCGCGCAGGTAGTCGGCGAGCGACGGGCCCGGCGGCGGGCGGATGGCTGCGGGCCGCGGGGCGGCGCCCGGCTCGGATGCCAGTCTGACCTCGATGCGACCGATCTCGACGACGACGGTCGGACCGCCGTCGGCCTCGGGCTCGGCGGGCGCGGACTCCTCGGTGGCGACCACCTGCTCAGGCCGCGCGACCAGACGAGCTTCGTGGGCGAGCTCGGGAGCCGGACCAGGCTCGTGCGGCGAGGCCCGGTCGGACCAGTCCACGGGCACAGCTTCCGTCGCCGTCGGGTGAGGCTCTCGTGGCTCCCGGGCGGGCTCGGGCTCGGGTTGGGGGTACGGCGTGGCCGGCTCTGCGGGCGCGCGGTCGCGGGTGTCCGGGACTGGTGCGGTGGGCAGCCCGGAAGGCTTCGGCGGTTCGACGTACGTCGGCGCCGGGGCGGGCTCGCGTGCGGCCACCTCCTCGGTCGCGGGCTGCGCGGCGACCCGCTGCGGAGCTGCCGCCACGGGCGGGGCGGCCGGCTCGGCCGTGGTGGCCGGCAGCTCGGGGCGGTCGACCGGAGGCACGTCCTCGCTCGGCTGCTCCGAGTCGGCCTGTCGCGTGTTCGGAGGTGTCGGCTGGGCGGCCCGACCCGACGCGTCGGCCTCGACTGCGGTCTCGGCCCAGGCGACGTCGTCCCCGGCCAGGTCCGGCGGCCCGTCGGGCTCGAAGCGGGACCGGGGTCGCGGTCGCGCGGCGTCGGCCAGGTCGTCCGCCGGGCGCTCCCAGCCGGCGGCCCGGGCGAGCGCGTCGAGATAGCCGGGGTGCTCGGTCACGACGAGACCGCCGTCAGGGATCTCGCCGCGGCCCGGGTGTCGACGAGCTCCAGGTAGCGACGACGCCGGCTGGTGGGCAAGGCGAGGATCGCGTCCTCGGTCCAGCCGTATGCGGTCGCGAGCGCGTGCACCTCGCGCACCAGGCGGTCGAGGAACCGGTCGAGATCGCGGGCGACGAACTCGGCCGGGTCGACCGAGACAGCCAGGGGGACGCCGCAGCCCACGCAGTCGACGTCGACGGTGACGTCGCCTGCCGGGTCGGCCTCGTCCCAGGCGGCAGTGAGCCGGGCGATGTCCCCGGAGTCGAGGGCCGGAGCCGCACCGCCCACGTGGGTGCGCACAGCCAGGCGGCGTACGGCATCGTCGTAGGCCAGGCCGCGGGTGGCGTCCAGGTCCTCGACCGTCGGCAACCGGAAGGTCTCGCGTGCGCCACCGACCTCGACCGCAACCACGTTCCCCGGCACGGGTGCCGGCAGGTCGAGCACCGCCTCCGCCGGCACCGGGAACTCGCTGTCGGTGCCGCAGTGCCGGCAGGTGACCACGGCCTCGAGCGTCGTCCCCAGGAGGTCGCGGTGCAGCGCGAGCAGCTCGCGGTGGTGCGTGCCCAGGGTGACCCGTGCCGCGGCCGGCCCGTCGAGCGCGACGAGCAGGCTCATCACACGCTCGTGCGCGGAGCCGGTGGCCGGCGGTGGCCACCAGCGGACCAGGTCGGGAGCAGTCGGCCCGATCATGGCGATCAGGGCTCGACGAAGGTGGGCTCGCCGGGCTCCAGTACGGCGTAGTCGCGCTCCCAGCCCTCGTTCTCGAGCTTGAGCTTGGAGATGGCCACCGCGTTGGCGTTGGCGTCGAGGTCAGGCAGTGCCTGGTACTCCGAGACCCAGCACCGGAAGACGGCGTAGGAGAGGGCGACCTGCCCCGCCTCGTTGAGGAGCTCGACGATGATGTCCTTGCGGAAGTCCGCGAGGGACACCTCGCCGCCGAGCCCAGAGCCGAAGTTCCAGACCTTGTTGGCCCACTTCACGAACTCCAGATCCTGGGTGACGCCGGCCTCGAGGGTGATGGCGTCGTACTCGGTGCGGCCCGGCGACTTGAACGACGTCGAGGGGTCCCCGCCGGAGCGGTGCTTGACGACCTCGGTCGTGCGCTTGAGCAGCGACACCTTGGACACGCCGGCGACGTAGCGGTCATCCCACTTCACGCGGAACTTGAAGTTCTTGTACGGGTCCAACCGCTGCGCGTTGACTGAGAACTGTGCCATGTCTGCTGCCCTCCTCAGGCCGCCGGCTGCACGATCTGGCGCAGCGTGATGACGACGAACTCAGCCGGCTTGAGCGGCGCGAAGCCGATGGCGATGTTGACCACGCCGGCGTCGATGTCCACCTGGGTGGTGGTGCTCGCATCGCAAGCCACGAAGTAGGCCTGCCGGGCCGAGGTTCCCTTGAAAGCCCCCTGGCGGTAGAGGCCCTGCATGAACGAGGTGCAGTTGAGGCGCAGCTGCGACCAGAGCTCTTCCCCGTTGGGCTTGTGCACGGCCCACCGGAGAGCCTCGGACAGGGACCGGAGGATGTAGTCGGCGGTGCGCCGCACCGGGATGTACTTCCACTCGCTGCCGAGGGCGTTGGACCCGTCCACGGTGCGTGAGCCGAACGCGACGGTCTGGTAGATCGGGAACTGCCGGATCACGTTGAGCCCGACGGGGTTGAGCAGGCCGTGCTCCGGGTCGGAGATCGACACCGCGGGTCCGTAGACGCCTGCCAGAACCGCTTCGGTCCCGGCCGGTGCCTGCCACACGCCGACCTGGGCGTCGGTCCGGGCGATCACGCCAGCGATCGCCCCCGAAGGCGGGTGGCTGATGATCGAGCCCGGCTGGAGCGGGTCGTCGACCCGGACGCGCGGGAACCAGGCGCCTGCATGGCTGGAGGAGAAGCCCAGTTGCATGGTCTTCCACTGCTCGGCAGAGCCCACGTCGTTGACTTGCGGTGGTGGGTCGACGACGAGGAAGGCGAACTTCTTGGCGCACACCCGCGCCGCCTCGGCGTACACCGCCACCACGTTGCTGTGCTGCGCCACTGCGGGATCGGTCGTCGACGGCCGGACGAGGTCCGGGAGGCACAGCAGGTTGAAGAACGGGTCAGGCCCGTCGAGGGCGGTGACGGCGTTCTTGAAGACCGTGTCGGACGGCTGGCCGTGCGCAGCGCCGTCGAGACCAGCGGTGGCCGTCGTGACCAGGCCGGCGATCGGCATGCCGAGCCGGATCCGCGACGGGCCCGAGGACACGTGCGGCGTTGCGACCGACCCCATGTTGTAGGCGGCGCTCAAGGATGGCCCGCTCGCGGGGCCGGCGAAGGTGACGGTGGCGTCGTGGACGCGTGCCGTGCCCGCGGGGCCGGTCGGACGGGTCAGCGACAACCGGAACTGTGTGCCGCCCTCGAACAGCTCGCCCTGCACCTCCGCGCCGGCCAGCTTCCCGAACTCGGCGGGTGTGGCGCGCAGCGTCTGGTTGATCGCGCCGACCACGCGGGCGACGAGCTCACGCGGGCTCGCCGGTGTCGGCGATCCGCTCGGCAGCGCGACCACCTCGAGGGCGGTCACGGTGTTGGCCGCGTCCGCCGTCCCGTCCGTCTGGCGCCGGGTGATCGTCAGCACCAGCTTGAGATCGGCGGCGATGGTGGCGGTGGCCGGGCCGGCGCCGATCTTGTAGACCGTGCCCGTCGGGGCCGGGCCGGCCGCGTCGCGCGGGGCCATCGCCACCTTCACCAGCCGGGAGCCCGTCGCCGGGTCGTTGACCACGGAATCGGCGGTCCTGGCGTTGCCCGAGGCGGTGGTGAGGTCGGTGAAGCGCTCGACGGTCCCGGTCACGGAGTCGACGACGGTGAGGTTGAACCGCTTGGTGTCCGCGGTCGCGCTGAAGGGATCGGCGCCGATGTCGAAGGAGTCGATCTCGAGGAAGATCCCATTGCCCGTCGCGCCCGTCCCCAACGCGGTCACGGTGAGCGCGGTCGCGCCGGCACCGGCGCCGGGGACCACCGAGCTCGCGGCCGCCGACCCGCTGACCGGGAGTCTGGTCACGAAGGCCTCAGACCCGCCGTTCGCGAAGAAGTGGAGGACGGAGTAGGACAACGAGCTCTGCGGGTGCAGACCTCCGAACTGCCGCTCGAAGTCCCCGTAGTTGAGGCAGCGCACGGGCCGGTTGTCGATTCCGGTCCGCGTCGGCCCGATGAAGTGGGCCACCGAGGTGCTGGCACCGGATATGGTGCGGACCCCCGAGCTCTTCTCCTGGGTGTAGACCCCGGGATACGTCAACTGCAGCATCGACCCTCCCCGCGGGGGTCGACCTGTCCGCCGGCCCCGATGATCCGGCCGCGCAGACGTTCTCCGCGCGGATGCCGGTCGGACGACCGGCGCCCACGTCACGCTATTTGTGCCGTGCAGGGGGTCGCTATGCGTAGAACTACCACCACAGCGTGAGGAGCCCGTCGGCCAGCGCGGGTCGGTCACCGGTCGCGCGGTCGAGCAGGCCGAGGCCCTCGGCGCGGCGTACGGCGACGAGACGGTCGTGGGCGTCGAGCTTGCGGTAGATGTTCCCGAGATGCTTGTGGACTGTCCGCGGGGAGACCCGGAGGCGGAGCGCGATGGTGCGGGCGAGGAGCCCCTCTGCCATCAGCCGCAGCACCTCGATCTCGCGTTGGGTGAGGCCGGATGACGGGGCGATGCGGTGATCCGGCGCCGCGGCGTCAGGTGCGGCGATCCGGATCAGGTCGGACAGCGGACCCCGCAGGCAGTCGAGCAGCTGGACCGTGGGTGCGCACAAGTGGTCGCGGCTGCCGAGCACGACCAGGCGCAGCTCGGGCCCGCCGACATCGAGGGGCACCTCAGCGACGTCGCTGCAGCCGAGCACGTCCTCCAGCAGCATCGCCGCCACGGTCGCCTGCCAACCCAGCTGGTGGAACTCCGCCGACAGCCGGCGCGCGTGGCGATCGACCGAGAGCATCCCGATCAGGTGGGGCACGACCGCCGGCAGGGTGTCCAGAAAGGGTTGGGCCCGCACCAGGTCGGCCTGGCCAGGCCACGAGACGATGCTCATCGTGCCCGCGGTCGGATCCAGCTCGACATGCGCCACCACGGCCGCCTCGGTCGCGCGAGCGAGGCACCGGCACAGTGCGACCTTGCTCGGGACCCCCTCCGCGATCGCATGCAACACCTCGAGCGTCACCGAGAGCACGGCCGGGTGCAACCGGGCCTGGGCTGCGAGCACGAGTGCGTCCTCTGGCTCGCTGCCGTGCTCGCTGGTCCGCCCACAGTGATGCTCGACCATCACCACCCCCGAGCAGGTGCCTATCCGGAAGGCTCCGTATTGGGACGCTGGCACAGTGGCTTGGCACGGTCAATAGCTCGAATGCCCCACCCGAGTAGCCAGGCTCGGGCTGATCCCTGTCTGTCGCTAGCTCCTGGGTCTCCGCGATCCGTTGGCCAGGGTGGCCGACTCATCCGATGCCGTGCACGAGCACCCTGCAGCTCGACGACGGCCAGCTCGGCGCCGAGGTCCCAGGACAGCGCGCCGCGCGATCGGTCACGCACTCGATGCGCCTCGGTGTGGGCGAGGCACAACGGCACGGTCTGACACCATGGACGGACGAATGCGAGTGGGCACGCACGCCACGGTCCGCCCTGCACTCATCATCACGTGAGCAGCGACGAGGAGGGCTCCCCGGTGGCCAATCGGCTGGCCGACGCGACGTCGCCCTACCTCCTCCAGCACGCCGACAACCCGGTCGACTGGTGGGAGTGGGGACCCGACGCCTTCGCCGAGGCCCGGCGCCGCAACGTCCCGGTGCTGCTGAGCGTCGGGTACGCCGCCTGCCACTGGTGCCACGTGATGGCGCACGAGTCGTTCGAGGACCACGCGACGGCGGCGTACCTCAACGAGCACTTCGTGTCGGTCAAGGTCGACCGGGAGGAGCGTCCGGACGTCGACGCCGTGTACATGCAGGCGACCACCTCGATGACCGGGCACGGCGGCTGGCCGATGACCGTGGTGCTCGACCACGACGGCAGCCCCTTCTTCGCGGGCACCTACTTCCCCGACCAGCCGCGGCACGGGCAGCCGTCGTTCACCCAGGTGCTGCAGGCGCTCACCGACGCGTGGACCAACCGCGGCGACGAGGTGGCGCGCGTCGCCGCGACACTGCGTGAGCACCTGTCGGCGCAGGGTGGCATCCAGGGCACGACGGACGACGAGTGGCCCGAGCTGCTGGAGCGCGCGGTGGTCACGCTGGCGCGCGAGTTCGACCAGCGCGCGGCGGGCTTCGGGAGCGCGCCGAAGTTCCCGCCCTCGATGGTGCTGGAGTACCTCCTGCGCGTCTCCGGGGGCGACGGCGCCCGGACGGAGGCCCGACGGATGGCCGACGCGACGCTCGAGGCGATGGCCCGCGGTGGCATCTACGACCAGCTCGGGGGCGGGTTCGCGCGCTACTCCGTCGACCGCGAGTGGGTCGTGCCCCACTTCGAGAAGATGCTCTACGACAACGCGCAGCTGCTCGGTGTCTACGCCCGCTGGGGCGGGCCGCTGGGGGAGCGGGTCGCGGCCGAGACAGCCGACTTCATGGTCCGCGAGCTGGGCACGCCGGAGGGTGGCTTCGCCTCCGCCCTGGACGCCGACAGCGAGGGCGTCGAGGGCAAGTTCTACGCCTGGACGTCGGCGCAGCTCGTCGAGGCGCTCGGCCCGGACGACGGCGCCTGGGCGGCACAGGTCCTGGAGGTGACCGAGGGCGGCACGTTCGAGCACGGCGCCTCCACGCTCCAGCTGCCGCAGGACCCCGAGGGACCGGGCTCGGCCCGGCTGGCCGACGTACGCCGGCGGCTCCTGGCGGCCCGCGCGCAGCGGGTGCGGCCGGCCCGGGACGACAAGGTGGTGGCGGCCTGGAACGGCCTGGCGATCAGCGGCCTGTGCGCGGCCGGGCGCGTCACCGAGGCGCTGGCGGCCGGAGAGCTGCTGTGGCGCGTGCACGTGGTGGACGGGCGGCTGCGTCGGGTGTCGCGCGACGGCGTGGTCGGCGCTCCGGCCGGGGTGCTCGAGGACCACGGCTGCGTCGCGGCCGGCTTCCTCGACCTGGTGCAGGTCACCGGGGACGCCGTCTGGCTGTCGCGGGCCGGGCACCTGCTCGACACGGCGCTGGCCCGCTTCGCGGCGCCCGACGGCGGCTTCTACGACACCGCGGACGACGCGGAGGCCCTGGTCGCCCGGCCGCGCGACCCCTCCGACAACGCCTCGCCCTCCGGCCTCTCCTCGATGGTCCACGCCCTGTCGACCTACGCGGCCCTGACCGGCTCGGGCCGGCACCGCGACGCGGCGGAGGCCGCGCTCGCGACCGTCGCGGTGCTCGCGGACCGGGCGCCGCGCTTCGCCGGCTGGTCGCTCGCCGCCGCGGCGGCGATGGCCGGCGGACCGGTCGAGGTCGCGGTCGTCGGCCGCCCCGGTCCGGAGCGCGACGCGCTCGAGCGGCAGGCCCGACGGGCACCCGGTGCGGTGGTCGTCGTCGCCGACGGCCCGCGCTCGGACGTGCCCCTGCTGGAGGGCCGGACCGAGGTCGACGGACGGCCCGCGGCGTACGTCTGCCGCGACCTCGTCTGCGAGCGCCCGGTGACCTCGGTCGCCGACCTCGAGGTTGCCCTGTCGCGCTGACCGTGACAGCACTACTGTGACCGTCATGACCGAGGCAATCGCGCGACCGCAGACGTTCGAGTCGCTCAACCCCGCGACGGGCGACGTGGTCGGCACCCACCCGATCCAGACCGAGGACGAGGTGCGCGCCGCCGTCGCCCGCGCCCGGGACGAGGCGCTGTGGTGGTCCGCACTGGGCTATGCGCAGCGCAAGGAGCACCTCAACGCCTGGAAGACCGCCATCACCCAGCGGCTGCCCGAGCTCGCCGAGCTCGTCCATCGCGAGATGGGCAAGCCGGTCCCCGACGCCGTGCTCGAGGCCGGGCTCGCGGTCGACCACATCGCCTGGGCCGCCGGGCACGCCAAGAAGGTGCTCGGCCGTCGTCGGGTGCCGTCGGGGATGCTGATGGTCAACCAGGCCGCCACCGTCGAGTACAAGCCGCTCGGCGTGGTCGGCGTCATCGGGCCCTGGAACTACCCGGTCTTCACGCCGATGGGCTCGATCGCCTACGCGCTCGCGGCCGGCAACGCGGTGGTCTTCAAGCCCAGTGAGTTCACCCCCGGTGTCGGCGCGTGGCTGGTGCAGGTCTTCCAGGACGTCGTCGGCCGCCCGGTGCTGCAGCTGGTCACCGGACTCGGCGAGACCGGCAACGCGCTCTGCCGCTCCGGCGTCGACAAGCTCGCGTTCACCGGCTCGACCGCGACCGGCAAGAAGGTGATGGCCGCCTGCGCCGAGACCCTCACGCCCGTGGTGATCGAGGCCGGCGGCAAGGACTCGGTGATCGTCGACGCGGACGCCGACGTCACCGCCGCCGCGGACGCCGCGCTGTGGGGCGCCTGCTCGAACGCCGGCCAGACCTGCATCGGCGTCGAGCGCGTCTACGTGCACGAGAAGGTGTACGACGAGTTCGTCTCGACGATCACCGCCAAGGCGCGCGGGCTCGAGGCCTCCGCCGACGGCAAGGTCGGCCCGATCACGATGCCCAAGCAGCTCGACCTCATCCGCAGCCACGTCGACGACGCCCTCGCGCGCGGCGGCCGCGCGGTGGTCGGCGGCGCCGACGCCGTGGGCGACCGGTTCGTCCAGCCGACGATCCTGGTCGACGTACCCGAGGACTCCCTCGCCGTGCAGGAGGAGACCTTCGGCCCGACGATGACGATCGCCAAGGTGCGCGACATGGAGGAGGCGATCGCGCTCACCAACGCGACCCGCTACGGCCTCGGCAACACGGTCTTCAGCAAGCGCAACGGCATGGCGATCGCAGCGCGGGTCCGGTCGGGGATGTCGGCCGTCAACGGCGTGATCAGCTTCGCCGGCGTGCCGAGCCTGCCCTTCGGCGGCGTCGGGGAGTCCGGCTTCGGGCGCATCCACGGCCCCGACGGGCTCCGGGAGTTCACCTACCCCAAGGCGATCGCGCGGCAGCGGTTCAAGCCGATGGTCAACGTCACGACCTTCGACCGCACCGAGAAGGCCGAGAAGCAGTTCACCCAGGTCCTCGGGCTGCTGCACGGTCGCGGCAAGAAGCGCTGACGCGGCGGGAGACGTCATACGGACAGTGCGTCCGCTTCCACCGTCCGTATGACGTGCGGTTGCGTCCGCTCACCCACCGACCGCGAGCGCCTGCAACGAGCCGGCCTTGAAGCGGCGTACCTCCTGCGGCCAGCCGCACCCCTCTGCCACCCGCCCCGCCCACATGCGAGCGGCCTGGTCGTCGGGCACGTCCACGATGGTCAGCCCACCGAGCCACTCCTTGGTCTCCGCGAAGGGCCCGTCGGTGACGAGCAGCTCGCCACTCGTGGCGTCCGCGCTTGCCGCCTCCTCGAGCTCCTCGACCAGTCCGCCGGCGTACACCAGGACACCTTGGTCCTGCATGTCTCTGACGACGGCGGTGGACGGGTCGACGCGGCTCTCGAACCACGCCTCGTCGTGGTCGCCGACCCACTGCTGGTTGAAGTAGATGAGGTAGTGAGGCATCGCTGCTCCCCTTCGTCGAGCGGACCTGGTGCCCGCCACTACCTACGCTACGAACAGCGGTGGGCCGATACGACACCCACGTGAGAGCGAGTTCGAGGCCGCGACCCGCGCACCCGCGCACCCGGGACACCCAGTCAGCCCGGCGACGCCGCGAGGTGGGGCCGGACCAGCTCGAGCAGCTGCGCGTGCGTCTCGGCGTCGGCCGCCGCGATCAAGCCGCGGCCGGTGCGCCACGGCGCGCCGGCGAGGTCGGTGACGACGCAACCGGCGGCCTCGCAGATCCCGGTGCCGGCCGCGAAGTGCACGCTGTCGGCCAGCCGGCCGTCGGTGACGTAGCCCGCGCGGCGACCGGCCGCGACCCAGGCGACCGCGATCGTCGAGGAGACCACCCGCGGGCCGAACGCGGCGCGGAACGCCGGGTCGGCGACCAGCTGGCCGCCCACGAACGGACGGTCGAGGGGGCCGTCGCAGTTGACGTCGACGAGCCGTGATGAGGCCGACGGGCGGAGCGGCGCATCGGTGCCCCCACGGCGGCAGAACGCGCCGGAGGCGTCCGCCCAGAACAGCTCGCCGGTCACCGGGTCGGCAGATGCCGCGGCGAGTGTGGCCGCTCCGTCGCGCAGTGCCACGTTGGCCGCCACGAGGGGCGTCTCGGCGGCGAAGTTGAGGGTGCCGCACAGCGGGTCGACCAGCCAGGTCCGGCCCGTCGTCCCCTCGCTCGCACCGGACTCCTCGCCCACCCGCGCGTCGTCCGGGCGGGCGGTGGCGATGACGCCCAGGATCGCCCGCTCGGCGGCGACGTCGGTGTCGGTCGCGAAGTCGAGGCCGCCCTTCGCGTGCCGGGTCACCGCGCCGCCGTACGCCGCGCGTACGACGTCCGCGCCTGCCGTCGCGGCGGCCAGGGCGATCTCGGTCTCGGGGTTCGTCACGGGTCCATCGTGGCGGACCGGTGGGTGGGGCAGTCCGGGTTCGTGCAGATGCGGTCGTCGACGGTCGGGTCCGCGGTGCCGACCACGCCGTCCGCGGGGCCGACGGGGCCCTCGCCCGCGTCCGTCGGTGGCCGGTGGGGCTCCAGCCGGACCTCGGAACCGCAGACGGCACAGGGCTTCGAGTCGAAGTACATGAGGATCGGGTACCCGATCGCGCTAGCGTGGCGCCATGTCCTACGTCGTCGACTTCGTGAACGTGTCCACCGTCGGGCTGGAGTCCTCTCCGGTCGCCGAGGCGCTGGCGGGACTGCGGGCCAACGAGGCCCGCTACTTCAAGAACAAGTACGACCACGTCTTCACGGTCGAGCCGGCGAGCGAGGCGAACGACGTCGTCGACCACGTCCACCGCGTCCTCCGGGAGGAGCGGGACCTGGTGATCGCGTCGCCGGCGTTGGAGGCGACGGAGTTCGAGGTCGACGGCATCCGCTGGTCCTACGTCTTCTACGAGTCCGGACTGTCGATCAACGTCATGTACACCCTGGAGGAGGGCGGCAAGCGCGCCGTCGGCTTCAAGCTCTCCGACGGCATGGAGGTGCCCGAGGAGCTGGCCGAGCGGTTCAAGTTCGCGCGGCAGAAGTCCAAGCTCGCCGGCACCATCCGCGGCACCTACTTCGTCGTCAAGGGTGAGTACTGACCACCGCTCCGACCTGTCGCGCTGACCCTCGCCGAGGCTAGCCTCGCGAGATGAGCGAAGACCTGCTGCCGCCGTTCCCGGACGACGCGTTCGCGCGCGTCCTCTGCGTCGTGGCCCATCCCGACGACGTGGAGTACGGCACGTCGTCGGCGGTCGCGGCGTGGACCAGCCGGGGCGTCGACGTCGCCTACCTGCTGCTGACCCGCGGCGAGGCAGGGATGGACGCCAGCCCGCCCGCGCAGACGGCCGAGCTCCGGGTGCGCGAGCAGATCGCGGCATCCGAGGCGGTCGGGGTGTCGCAGGTGGAGTTCCTCGACCATCCCGACGGCGTGCTCGTCTACTCGCTGGAGCTGCGCCGCGACATCGCGCGGGCGATCCGGCGGTACCGGCCCGACGCCGTCGTGGTCGGCTCGTGGGACGTCGTGTTCGTGGCCGGCCTCAACCAGGCCGACCACCGGGTCGCGGGCCTGGCAGCGGTCGACGCGCTGCGCGACGCCGGAAACAGGTGGGTCTTCCCCGAGCTGCTCGACGAGGGGCTCGAGCCGTGGTCGCCGCGCTGGCTGCTGGTCGGCGGCGACGACGCGCCCACGCACGGCGTCGACGTCACCGGCGAGGCGCTCGACCGCGGGATCGCGTCGCTCGAGGCGCACGGCCAGTACCTCGCCGGCATCCCCGGGCACCCCCCGCCCCGGATGATGATCACCGGCATCACGGCGCTGAGCGGCCGGCGGATGGGCGTCCGCCACGCGGTGCTGTTCAAGGCCTTCGACTTCCACGCGCCGCCCCCGATCGCGTTGGAGGCGATGCGGCTGGCCGGGGGCGACGCCGACTGACGATGGGTCCGGCGATGACCCTGGCGATGACCCTGGCGATGACCCTGGCGATGACTCTGGCGATGACTCTGGCGATCGGCCCGGGTCGGTACGTCGTACCGCATCATCCAGCTCGACCCAGGGAGGCGCCGTGCGGCTGCTGCTCACGTCGGCAGGCATCAAGAACCCGACGATCCACCAGGCACTGCTCGACCTGCTCGGCAAGCCGGTCGAGGACGCCACCGCCCTCTGCATCCCGACCGCCGGCTACGGCAACCCGCACGGATCGCCGGTCGGTCCGTGGCAGTTCATCGCGGGCCGGTCCGAGCAGCCGATGACCGAGCTGGGCTGGAAGTCGGTCGGCGTGCTCGAGCTCACCGCGCTGCCCAGCATCGACCGGGACCGCTGGGTCGCCTGGGTGCAGGAGGCCGACGTCCTGCTGGTCAACGGCGGCGATGCGCCCTACCTCGCGCGGTGGATGCGGGAGTCGGGGCTCGCGGACCTCCTCCCGTCACTGACGGGCACGGTCTACGTCGGCTTCAGCGCCGGCAGCATGGTGCTGACCCCGCGGATCGGCACGGACTTCCTCTACCGCGCGGAGGACGACGACCGCACGCTCGGCGTCGTCGACTTCTCGATCTTCCCGCACGTGGACCACCCCGCGCTGTCCGAGAACACGATGGCGGCGGCGGAGAAGTGGGCGGCCGAGCTCGGCGCTCCGGCGTACGCGATCTGCGACGACACCGCGATCCGGGTCGTCGACGGCGAGGTCGACGTCGTCACCGAGGGCCACTGGCGGTACTTCCAGCCCGCGACGGGAGGGTCCTGACATGGCCACGGTGATCACGCACGCGGTGGTGTCCGTCGACGGCTTCATCGCCGACGAGCACGACGACGTGGGCCCGCTCTTCGAGTGGTACTTCAACGGCGACCAGCCCATCACCGGCACGGCGGGGGAGGAGCGGCACGACCCGTTCCGGATCAGCAGCCGCTCCGTCGACTACGTCCGCTCGATGTGGGGCAGCATCGGCGCGACCATCCAGGGGCGCCGCCTCTTCGACCTCACCAACGGCTGGGAGGCCGAGCCGCCCGCGGGCGACCACCTGATCGTGGTGTCGAGCCGCCCGAAGCCCGACGGCTGGCACCCGGAGGCCGACGTCCCCTTCTTCGACGACGTGACCGCTGCCGTCGAGGAGGCGAAGCGCCGCGCCGGCGACCGGGTCGTCGCCGTGTGCGCGGGCCACGTCGGCGGGCAGGCCCTCGCGTTGGGACTCGTCGACGAGGTGGCGATGGACGTCGTGCCGGTCGTCTTCGGCCGCGGCAAGCGGTACTTCGGCCCCATCGAAGGCCAGCACCTGCTCGAGGACCCGTACGTCGTCATCCAGGGCGACCGGGTGCTGCACCTCCGCTACCGGGTGCGTCCGCCGGCTTGACCACCCGCACCCGGTCCCGGGCAGACTGACGCACGCTTCGTCGTCGACGAGAGGGGACCACGTGGAACGGGTCGACAACGACCGGGAGCTGCTCGACGAGCTGGCGGCGCAGGAGGCGCGGCTGGTCTTCGACCGGTTCGACGAGGAGACCGCCTGGGCGCTCGGGTGCGCCCTCCGTGAGGCGGCGCTGGAGGCGGCGCTCCCGGTCGCGATCTCGATCCGTCGCAACAGCCAGCGCCTGTTCCACGCCGCGCTCCCGGGCTCGTCCGCCGACAACGACGACTGGCTCCGCCGCAAGAGCGCGGTGGTCGACCGCTACGGCCGCTCCTCGCTGCGCGTGGGCGAGCAGTTCCGGGTCGACGGCAAGTCGTTCGACGTGGACGCGCGGCTGGACCCGTCGGACTTCGCCGCCCACGGCGGCGCCTTCCCCGTCCTGGTGCGCGGCACCGGTTGTGTCGGGACCGTCGCGGTCTCGGGCCTGCCCCAGCGCGACGACCACCGACTCGTCGTCGAGACGCTCGAGGCCTTCCTGGCCGAGCGCCGCTGATCGAGCCGGCTACTGGGCCGGCGTGACGATCTGGATCAGGTTGCCGCAGGTGTCGTCGAAGACCGCGGTGGTGACCGGCCCCATCTCGGTCGGCTCCTGGGTGAACCGGACCCCGAGCGCCGCCAGGCGCTCGTGCTCGGCGGCGACGTCGTCGACGGTGAACTGGGTGTAGGGGATGCCGTCGGCGACGAGGGCGTCGCGGAACGGCCCGAGGGCGGGGTGCGCGGCCGGCTCGAGGAGGAGCTCGGTGCCGTCCGGGTCGTCCGGGGAGACGACGGTCAGCCACCGGTGCTCGCCGACCGGGACGTCGTGGCGTACGGCGAACCCGAGCACCTCGGTGTAGAACTGCTCGGCCCGGGTCTGGTCGTCCACCGGGACGCTGGTCAAGGTGATCCTCATGTCAGTCCTTCCGTGTCGTGGGTGGCTCCAGCCAGCGGGTCAGGATCGGCCGGAGCGGCTCTGGGTCGATGTGGTGGAACTTGTAGCGGCCCTCGCGGCGGGACGTGACGAGACCGGCGGACTCCAGGACCTCCAGGTGCTGCGAGATCGCCTGCCGCGAGGAGCTGAGCCCGTGCCGGGTGGTCAGCCGACCGCACAGCTCGAACAGCGTCTGGCCGTCCCGTTGGGTCAGCTCGTCGAGGATCGCTCGCCGGGTCGGGTCGGACAGCGCCTTGAACACGTCGACCACACCGCCTAGACAGGCAAGTGAACACTTGCCTGTCTAGGCGCCGAGTCTCCAGTAGCCTCGCGCCGTGACACCTGAGGACGTGCGCCTGCTGGCGCGGTCGGTTCCCGAGCGCTGGTCCGAGCTCGAGCTCGTCCACCATTCGAGCCACCTCGACTTCCGGGTCACGCTGCGCCACGGCGAGCTCGACGGGATCCGGCTCGAGGACGGCCGGCGCATCCACGAGCGCGGCGCGCCGCCGTCGTCGTGGTCGGTGCGCCCCCTGGAGCCCTACGCCACCAACTACGAGTGGTCGGCGATGCTCGACCCCTACGAGCTCGGCGAGGGTGTCGAGCTCAGCGACGTGCGCATCGAGGAGCTCTGCGGTCGGCCGGTCGTCGCCTTCGTCGCCCGCGCCGTGCCCGGCTACGACCCGGTGTGCTCGTGCTGCCCGCTCGTCTGGTCGGAGGTCTCGCAGCGCCTCGAGCACGGCGACGACTGGCGCGCGGAGGCTGGCGAGCTGCCGGACGGGGTCGACCTCGCTCTCGACCTCGGTGTCGGCATCGTCGTCCGCAGCCGGCACCGCGGCGGACGGCTCGGGAGCTGGTTCACCAACGAGATCCTCCGCGCTGCCTGACGGACGGTCAGGCGCCCACCCGCACCAGCTCGTCGCCCAGCCCCGACCGCAGGTAGAGCACCGACCGACCGTGCCGGGCGGCGGAGAGCAGGCCGGCGTCGCGCATCGCGCGCAGGTGCTGGTTGACCGCGCTGGTCGTGACGCCGAGGCGGATCGCGAGCTCGGTGGAGGACGCGGGGGAGTCGAGGACCGCGAGCAGCCGTGCGCGCGGCTCGCCGATCAGGCCCGCGAGCGCGTGCGGCGCCGGGGAGCGGTCGCTCTCCCAGAGGGTGCCGGCGCCGCGGGCGCCGTACAGGATCAGCGGCGCCTCCTCGGCGGAGATGGGGGCGGTGGCGTTGCGGGTGAAGAGGGTCGGCGCGAGGGTGAGGCCCTCGCCGGCGGTGCTGCGACGGAACCCGATCTTCGAGGTCATCTCGCAGCGCACGACCCCGTCGACCAGCCGGATCCGGGGCGAGAGGTCGGCGAACATCGCGGCCAGGCCGTCGCGGGCGATCGTCCGGCCCCGGAAGACGATGTCCGCCTCCAGGACCGCCCGCATCCGCGGCCACCAGGGCTCGAAGCAGGCGGTCCAGTACGCCGAGAGCGCGCTGGTGATCCGGCGCAGCACCCGGTCGCGGCGCCCCTGGAGCGCGGCGGGCCGGAGCGCGGGGTCGGGGTGCACCTCGGCGATGTCGTCGCGGACGACGTCGAGCGGGGTCGCCGCCAGGGCGGCGAGCTCGTCGTCGAAGCGGGTGAGCGGCGACCACGGCCGCGGCGTGAGGAAGTCCGGGGTCCACAGGTTGTCGTTGGTGAGGGCCAGCAGCATCTCGCCGTCCAGGGAGGCGCGGGCATCCTGGGTGAGCTGCAGCCACGGCAGCTGGAGCGGGTAGCGGCCGGGCTCGCGCCACGTGCGCAGGGACAGCGCCAGCTCGTTCATCGGGGAGAGGGCGAACCGCACCTCGCCGAGGTCGGCGCCGGCAAGCTCGTACTCGATCCACCCGACCATGAAGCACAACGCTACATCGTTGGTGGGCGTCCGCCGAGCCGTGAGAGAACGTTCCCGTGCTCGACCGACTGATCCGCCTCCTCCATCCCGCCGATCCGGTGCAGCGCGCGCTGACCATCGCGACGATGACGGCCTCGCTCTCGACCGGCCTCTTCTACAGCGTCAGCGCGCTCTACTTCACCCGCGTGATCGGCCTGGCGGCGACGACGGTCGGCATCGGTCTCACGGTCGCCGGCGCGGTCGGCGTGGTCGTCTCGTTCGCCGGCGGGTACGCCGCCGACCGGGTCGGCGCCGACCGCCTCCAGCTGTGGGCGAACGCCGTGCAGGGCCTGGCGCTGCTCGCCTACGTCTTCGCCGACGACGCGCTGACGTTCACGTTGGTCGCCTGCGTCGCGGTCGGCAGCCGCAGCCTGCAGGGCACCGCGAAGGCGACCGTGCAGGCGCGCTGGTTCACCGGCGCCGAGCGGGTCGGCATCCGGGCCCGGCTCCGGGTGATCACCAACGTGTTCATCGGCCTCGGCACCGTGATCGCGGCGCTCGCGCTGCTGGTCGGCACGGCCACGGCGTACCAGGTCACGATGGTCGCCGTCGGGCTCTTCGCCGCGCTCGCGACCGTGCCGTTGGCCGGCCTGCGCGCACGCGTGGCCGGCTTCGGGGTCGCGATGGACGCGCACCTCGTGCCCGACCGGGTGCCCGGCCCGTCGCCGCTGCGCGACCGCACCTACGTCACGACGGTCGGGCTCAGCTCCGTGATCGCCATGCAGTTCGGCGTGACCAGCGTCGGCGTCCCCCTCTGGATCGCGACCCGCACCGAGGCGCCCGAGGTGATGATCTCGGTGCTGCTCGTCGTCAACACCGTCTTCGTCGCGCTCTTCCAGGTCCGCGCCGCCCGCGGCACCCACGACGTCGTGGTCGCCGGCCGCACCGTGCGCCGCGGGAGCCTGCTGCTCGCCGCCGCGTGCCTGCTGTACGGCGCGGCCGGGAGCGCCGGCGTCGTCGTCGCGATCGTGGTCCTCGTGCTCGCCGAGCTGCTGGGCTCCTGGGCCGAGGTGTGGTGCGAGGCGGGCGCGTGGGGCCTGGCGTTCGAGCTCGCCGACCCGCGCAGCGCGGGCCGCTACCAGGGCCTCTCGGCGACCGGGTACGCCGTGGCGTCGATGCTCGCGCCGGCCCTCGTGACGGCCACGGCGGTCGACCGGGGCATGCCGGGCTGGGCGTTCCTCGCGATCGTGTTCGCGCTCGCCGGCACCGCGGTCGGCGTCGTCGCCCGGCGCGCGCCCCTCCCGACCCCCTCCGAGGCCGTCACGCTCGTCGCCTAGCCCGCTCCTCGGCGGCCGCGGTCAGCGCAGGGAGTACGTCGCCAGCGAGACGCCGACGTAGTGGGCGACGAACGCCAGGATCGTGAAGGTGTGGAACACCTCGTGGAAGCCGAACCAGCGCGGCCACGGGTTGGGGCGCTTGAAGCCGTAGACGACCCCGCCGAAGGTGTAGAGCGCGCCGCCGACCACGATCAGCGTGAAGGTCGCGATGCCGACGCCCACCCCGAGGCGGGTGGCGCCGTCGAAGAAGCTGGGGATGAAGAAGACCGCGGCCCAGCCGAGCGCGATGTAGAGCGGCACGTAGAGCCAGCGCGGGGCGTCGGTCCAGAAGACCCGGAAGCCGACCCCGAGCACCGCGCCCGTCCAGACCGTCGCGAGGAGCACGACCTGCTGGGTGCCGTCGAGGAGGATGAGGGCGAACGGCGTGTAGGAGCCGGCGATCAGCACGAAGATGTTGGCGTGGTCGAAGCGGCGCAGGAACGCCCACGTCCGGGGTGACCAGGTGCCGGTGTGGTAGATCGCCGACACCGTGAACAGGACGAGCGCCGAGCCGGTGAAGAGCGCCGAGCCGGTCCGCGTGGCGGCGTTCGGCGAGAGCGCGATCAGCACGATGCCGGCCGCCAGCGTCAGCGGCGCCGTCGCGAGGTGCAGCCAGCCGCGCAGCCGCGGCTTGATGTCGGCCGTGAGGTCGGCCACCGCGTCCTGCAGGTGGTCGAGTCCCGCTCGCATGGCCTGGTTCATGCATCCGAACCTACCCGGCGAAGGGTCACGGAAACGCCACGGGAGGTGCACGTCACGGCAACGGCCGTGTGACGCCGCTCGCTCGCTACCATCAGGGGGTGGTGGACTGGAAGCGCGGCGTGCGAGGGGTGCTCTACCCGGCGTACGAGGCCCGGATGCTGCGCCGCATGCCCGACGACGTGCCCAAGCACGTCGGCGTCATGCTCGACGGCAACCGGCGCTGGGCGAAGGCCGTCGGCCGCGACACCGCGCACGGGCACCGGGCCGGGGCGGCCAACATCGAGCCGTTGCTGGGCTGGTGCGACGAGGTCGGCATCGAGGTCGTCACCCTCTGGCTGCTGTCGACGGACAACCTCAACCGGCCGGAGGAGCAGCTCGCGCCCCTGCTGGAGATCATCGGTGAGGCCGTCGCCTCCCTCGCCGACCAGCAGCGCTGGCGGATCCACCCGGTGGGTGCCCTCGACCTGCTGCCGACCTCGCTCACCCAGCGTCTCAAAGCTGCCGAGGAGGCCACCCGCGACGTCGACGGGATGCTCGTCAACGTCGCCGTCGGCTACGGCGGCCGCCGGGAGATCGCGGACGCCGTGCGCTCGCTGCTCCAGGAGGCGTCGGCCAAGGGCATGTCGATGGAGGAGCTCGCGACGGTCATCGACGTCGAGCACATCGCCGAGCACCTCTACACCAAGGGCCAGCCCGACCCCGACCTGGTGATCCGCACCTCGGGCGAGCAGCGCCTCGGCGGCTTCCTGCTGTGGCAGAGCGCGAAGTCGGAGTTCTACTTCTGCGAGGCCTACTGGCCGGACTTCCGGCGCATCGACTTCCTGCGCGCGATCCGGGCGTACGCGCTCCGGGAGCGCCGCTACGGGGCGTAGCGCAGCGTTCACCTCGCGTTCGGGCGTGTCGTCCCGGAACGCGCCGCATGGCGGCGTACTTTCGCGGGTATCGAGGAGTGGGGAAGCTCTTCGTATCGGGAGGCCCGTTCGTGAGAACTCACGACTGCACAGCGCACCACCGGGGATCGCCTCGCTGGCGCGCTGACGGGAGCCGGCACTCCGGCGCTCGGGCCCGCTCCGGTCCGTCTGCGTGAGAGGACGGCCGGACGCGGAGTGCCCGCCCGGCCTGTGAAGGGGTGTCATCGTGCCGACCCAGGCTCCGAAGTCACAGCGCTCCGCCTCCACCGCCGCCGCGCGCGCGAAATCCGCGCCGGGTGTGCGGACCTACGTCCTGGACACCAGCGTGCTCCTGGCCGACCCCGGCGCCCTGCGCCGGTTCGCCGAGCACGAGGTCGTGCTCCCGGTCGTGGTCATCACCGAGCTGGAGGGCAAGCGGCACCACCCCGAGCTGGGCTTCTTCGCCCGCACGGCGCTCCGGACGCTCGACGAGCTGCGCGTCAGCCACGGGCGCCTCGACGAGCCGATCCCGGTCGGCGACGAGGGCGGGACCATCCGGGTCGAGCTCAACCACACCGATCCGGAGGCGCTGCCGTCGGGATTCCGCCTGGGTGACAACGACACCCGCATCCTCGCCGTGGCCCGCAACCTGGCCGACGAGGGGCACGCGGTCACGCTGGTCTCCAAGGACCTGCCGCTGCGGATCAAGGCCTCCGCCGTCGGCCTGGACGCCGAGGAGTACCGCGCCGAGGCGATCAGCGACTCCGACACCGGCTACTCCGGCATGGCCGAGCTCGAGGTGGCCGCCGCCGACCTCGACGAGCTCTACGACGACGGGGTGCTCGACCTCGCCGACGCGCGTGATCTGCCGTGCCACCAGGGCCTGGTGCTGCTCTCCGACCGCGGTACGGCGCTGGGCCGGGTCGGGCCGGACAAGCAGGTCCACCTGGTGCGCGGTGACCGGGAGGCCTTCGGCATCCACGGCCGGTCCGCCGAGCAGCGGATCGCGCTGGAGATGCTGCTCGACCCCGACGTCGGCATCGTCTCGCTGGGCGGCCGGGCCGGCACCGGCAAGTCCGCGCTCGCGCTCTGCGCCGGCCTCGAGGCCGTCATGGAGCGCCGCCAGCACCAGAAGGTCGTCGTGTTCCGGCCCCTCTTCGCGGTCGGCGGCCAGGAGCTCGGCTACCTGCCCGGCTCGGAGTCGGAGAAGATGTCGCCCTGGGCGCAGGCCGTCTTCGACACGCTGGGGGCGATCACCACCCGCGACGTCATCGACGAGGTGCTCGACCGCGGCATGCTCGAGGTCCTGCCGCTCACCCACATCCGGGGCCGGTCGCTGCACGACGCGTTCGTGATCGTCGACGAGGCCCAGTCGCTCGAGCGCAACGTGCTGCTCACCGTGCTCTCCCGGATCGGCGCCAACTCCAAGGTCGTCCTCACCCACGACGTCGCCCAGCGCGACAACCTGCGGGTCGGCCGGCACGACGGCGTGGTCGCGGTGGTGGAGAAGCTCAAGGGGCACCCGCTCTTCGCGCACGTCACGCTCACCCGCTCCGAGCGGTCGCCGATCGCGGCGCTGGTCACCGAGATGCTGGAGAACGTGACGCTGTAGTCACTTCTGAGGTCGGTGGGACTCCTGTGACCAATGAGGTTGCGGAGTTCCACCGACCTCGGTCGTTCGGTTTGCAACCACCCGACTCGTCAGGCATGGTGGCCCGTGATCGTTTCGTGATCTAGGCGCTGCTCTGGCGTCGCGAGTCGCGAACAGCCCAGAGTCGCCTACCCCGAGTCGAGCCCTTGTCGAAGCGCGCGAAATACGTACCCAAGCACCGCCACGTCGCCGAGCCCTCGCCCCGCCGTGCCCTGGCGCCGGCCGTGCGCAACGGGCTCGCGATGGGCTCGGTCGCGGCTGCGGTCACCGGCATCGCGGTCGCCGGCGGCTCCCTCGGTGACGCGCCCACGCAGGTGGCGCCGACCGCCCAGCACGTCAGCGGCAGCGTCGCGAAGGCCGACGGCTCGATCGACCCCCGGTCCGAGCCGCGGGCGGCGGCCCCCGTCGCCGGCACCCTCGATCGCGAGACGGTCTCCCGCTCCGCCGTACGGCGGGCCGCCAAGTCCTCGAAGGCCAGCGTGCTCTCCGCCGACAGCGGTCCGGCCCGCACGGCCTCGGTGGACCTCAGCGACGGCGACCCGCGCGACATCGCGCGGGCGTTGATGCCGCAGTTCGGCTTCGGTGCGGACCAGTTCGGCTGCCTCGACTCGCTGTGGACCCGCGAGAGCAACTGGAGCGCGAGCGCCCACAACTCCTCCTCTGGCGCGCACGGCATCCCGCAGGCGCTCCCCGGCTCGAAGATGGCGTCGGCCGGCCCCAACTGGGAGTCCAACCCGGTCACCCAGATCACCTGGGGGCTGGGCTACATCCAGGACCGCTACGGCAGCCCGTGCGGCGCGTGGGCGCACTCCGAGGGCCACGGCTGGTACTGACCCCCGGTCAGGGCCGCGTCATCGACTCCACGTCGAGCGCCTCGTCGAGCTCGGCCTCGGTGAGCTCGCCGCGCTCGACGTAGCCCATCGCGATCACGGTCTCGCGGATCGTCGCTCCGTCGGCGAGCGCCCGCTTGGCGACCTTGGCCGCGGCCTCGTAGCCGATGTGCTTGTTGAGCGGGGTGACGACCGACGGCGAGGACTCGGCGTACTGGCGCATCCTGTCGGCGTCGGCGGTGATGCCGTCGACGCAGCGCTCGGCGAGGAGACGCGAGACCGCGGCCAGGAGCCGCACCGACTCCAGCACGTTGCGCGCGATGACCGGCATCGCGACGTTGAGCTCGAAGCTGCCGCTCGCGCCGGCAGCCGTCACGGCGGCGTCGTTGCCGACGACCTGGAAGCAGACCATCAGCGTCGCCTCCGGGATGACCGGGTTGACCTTGCCGGGCATGATGCTCGACCCCGGTTGGAGGTCCGGCAGGTGGATCTCGGCGAGCCCGGTCGTCGGCCCCGAGGACATCCAGCGCAGGTCGTTGCAGATCTTGGTGAGTCCGACGGCGTAGGTCTTGAGGACGCCGCTGAGCTCGACCAGCGAGTCGCGGGTGCCCTGTGCCTCGAAGTGGTTGCGCGCCTCGGTGAACGGCTGCCCGGTGGTCTCGGCGAGCACGGCGATCACCCGCTGGGCGAACCCCGGCGGGGTGTTGATGCCGGTGCCCACCGCGGTGCCGCCCAGGGGGAGCTCGCGGACCCGGGGGAGCACCGACTCGAGCCGCTCCGCGGCGTAGCGGACGGTGGCGGCGTACCCGCCGAGCTCCTGGCCGAGCATCACCGGCGTCGCGTCCATCAGGTGGGTGCGCCCGGACTTCACGAGGCCGGCGTACTCCTCGGCGCGGCGCTCGAGGCTGCTCGCCAGCACGTCGAGCGCCGGCAGCAGGTCGTCGACGACGGCGAGGGCGGCCGCGACGTGGATCGCGGTCGGGAACGTGTCGTTGCTGGACTGGCTGGCGTTGACGTGGTCGTTGGGGTGGACATCGGTGCCGGCGCGGCCGGCGAGCGTGGCGATGACCTCGTTGGCGTTCATGTTGGAGCTGGTGCCGGAGCCGGTCTGGAAGACGTCGATCGGGAACGCGTCGTCGTGCCGGCCGTCGACGACCTCGGTGGCCGCGGCCTCGATCGCCTGGGACCTGGCGGCGTCGAGCACGCCGAGCTCGCCGTTGACGCGGGCCGCAGCGGCCTTCACCCGACCGATCGCGTGGACGAGGGCGGGCTCGATCGGCGTACCGCTGATCGGGAAGTTCTCCACCGCTCGCTGCGTCTGCGCCCGCCACAGGGCGTCGGCGGGCACGCGGACCTCGCCCATGCTGTCGTGCTCGACCCGGAAGTCTCCCTGGCTCATGCCTCGGACGTTACCCGCGAGACGAACAGCCAGTACTTCTCGTCGCGGTCCTGGAGCAGCACGTCGTGGGCGTAGCCGTGGGCGTTGCCGAAGACGCGCCGCATCCGGTCGGCCAGCTCCGCGGAGTCGGAGGCCGACCACACCGCCAGCACGCCGCCCGGCCGCAGCACCCGGCGCGCGGTCTGGAGGAACGGGTCCTCGTAGAGCGTCGCGTTGACGTCGTGCACCAGGTAGTCCGGGCCGTTGTCGACGTCGAGCAGGACGAGGTCGTACGACGCGGGCTTCGCCTCGGCCAGCGCGACCGCCACGTCCGCCACGACGATCGTGACCCGCTCGTCGGCCAGCATCGCGGGGCCGTGCGGGATCGTGCCGTCGCGCATCCAGTCGACGAGCGCCTGCTCGATCTCGACGACCGCGACCTTCTCGACCCGACTGTCCCGGAGCACCTCGTGCATGGTGAACCCGAGGCCGAGTCCGCCCACCACGACATGACGCGGCTCCGCGACCTGGGCGAGCGCCGACTCCGCGAGCGCCTGCTCGGTGCTGGTCTCGAGGGTGTCCATCACGAAGACCCCGTTGGCCCGCAGCTCCACGGTCGCGGGCGACCCGTCCTGCCGTCGCTCGCGGAGCACCAGCTCCCCGCGCTCCGACTCGGCCCGCGCGATCTCGACGTACTCCACGGGTTCAGTGTTACCCGACCCACCCTGAGGTCATCCGGGCGGACGGACGAGTCGTCGTCGAGGTTCGGGGTACCGACCCGTCATGGCAGACGAGAAGCAGGACGAGGGCCAGGTGTCCGAGGTCAGCGGCCTGAAGGCCGACCCCGACGACCGGAGCAGCCTCAACGCCCCCGGCCAGCAGATCTCGGCGGGGGACTCCGTCGCGGGGCAGCCCGAGGGCGAGAGCGGCAAGGTCGACGAGGGCCCCACCGGGCCCGAGGCACCCACGCTCGCCAAGGAGCACGACCACTACCCCGACAAGGACGACGTCGAGACGACCGGCTGAGCCACCGCCGCCTCCCCGGGGACGTCATACCGTGAGTGTGTCCCCTTCCACCGTCCGTATGACGTCCCGGGGCGGCGGCGCGGCGGGGGGAGGCTACTGAGCGGACCGCACCCGGAGGCCGGAGACCGGGACGGTGACGGTGCCGGAGGGGTCGGTGAAGAAGTCGTTGCCCTTGTCGTCGACGACGATGAAGGCGGGGAAGTCCTCGACCTCGATCTTCCAGACCGCCTCCATGCCGAGCTCGGGGTACTCGATGACCTCCTGGCTCTTGATGCAGTCCTGGGCGAGGCGGGCGGCGGGGCCGCCGATCGACCCGAGGTAGAAGCCGCCGTGGCTGCCGCACGCCTCGGTGACCTGCTTGGAGCGGTTGCCCTTCGCGAGCATCACCATCGATCCGCCCGCGGCCTGGAACTGCTCGACGTAGGAGTCCATCCGGCCGGCGGTGGTCGGGCCGAAGGACCCCGACGCCATGCCCTCCGGGGTCTTCGCCGGGCCGGCGTAGTAGACCGGGTGGTCGCGCAGGTACGCCGGCATCGGCTCGCCGGCGTCCAGCCGCTCCTTGATCTTGGCGTGCGCGATGTCCCGCGCCACCACCAGCGGGCCGGTGAGCGAGAGCCGGGTCTTGACCGGGTACTGCGAGAGCTGCGCGAGGATCTCGGGCATCGGCCGGTTGAGGTCGACGGAGACGACCTCGCCGCCGGCGATGTCCTCGGCGACACCCGCCGACGGCATGTAGTGCGCCGGGTCCATCTCGAGCTGCTCGAGGAAGACGCCCTCGGGCGTGATCTTGCCGAGCGCCTGCCGGTCCGCGGAGCACGACACCGCGATCGCGACGGGGCACGAGGCGCCGTGGCGGGGGAGCCGGACGACGCGGACGTCGTGGCAGAAGTACTTGCCGCCGAACTGCGCGCCGATCCCGAAGGACTGGGTCAGCTTGAAGACCTCCTCCTCCAGCTCGACGTCGCGGAAGCCATGAGCCGACATCGAGCCCGAGGTCGGCAGGTTGTCGAGGTAGTGCGCGGAGGCGTACTTCGCGGTCTTGAGCGCGAACTCCGCCGACGTGCCGCCGATGACGACCGCCAGGTGGTACGGCGGGCAGGCGGCGGTGCCGAGCGAGCGGATCTTCTCGTCGAGGAACTCCAGCAGCCGCTGCGGGTTGAGGACCGCCTTGGTCTCCTGGAAGAGGAAGGACTTGTTGGCCGAGCCGCCGCCCTTGGCCATGA
This sequence comes from Nocardioides agri, assembly GCF_013778305.1. Taxonomy (GTDB): domain Bacteria; phylum Actinomycetota; class Actinomycetes; order Propionibacteriales; family Nocardioidaceae; genus Nocardioides; species Nocardioides agri. The sequence goes on along the minus strand of NZ_JACEIC010000002.1, from coordinate 1,179,918 downwards.
AGAGGAACTTGTACTCCGGCTTCCCGGACGTCTGCGGCGTCGAGTAGATCTCGATCTGGGCGGGCAGGTTGGTGCCGGTGTTCTTCTCCTCGTACGTCGTGAGCGGCGCGAGCTGCGAGTAGCGCAGGTTGAGCTTCGTGTAGGCGTCGTACACGCCGCGCGAGATCGCCTCGCCGTCGTCGCTGCCGGTGAGCACGCCCTCGGACTTCTTGCCCATGACGATCGCGGTGCCGGTGTCCTGACACATCGGCAGCACGCCGCCGGCGGAGATGTTGACGTTCTTGAGCAGGTCGAGCGCGACGAAGCGGTCGTTGCCCGACGCCTCGGGGTCGTCGATGATCTTGCGCAGCTGGGCGAGGTGCGCCGGCCGCAGGTAGTGGCTGATGTCGTGCATCGCCTCGGCGGTCAGCCGCTGGATCGCGTCGGGCGTCACCTGGAGGAAGGTCCGCCCGTTGGCCTCGAAGGTCGAGACGCCCTCGGTGGTGATCAGTCGGTAGGGCGTGTCGTCCTTGCCGGTCGGCAGCAGGTCGGAGTACAGGAACTCGGCGTCGCTCACGAACGTCAAGGGTATCCGTCGCACTACGCTGGGCCGCATGGTGGGAGAGCTCGAGCCGGACCCCGCGCAGATGCGCATCTCGGACGCCGACCGGCACCGGGTCGCCGAGATCCTCCGCGAGGCCGCCGGCGAGGGACGCCTGGACCTCGACGAGCTCGAGGAGCGCCTCGGGGCGACGTACGCCGCGCGCACCTACGCCGACCTGGTGCCGATCACCCTCGACCTGCCGGTCGCCGGAGCAGCGACGCTGCCCGCCCAGGTGAGCCGCGCCCAGGCGTCACCGGTCGTCCCCGGCCCGGAGTCGGAGAGCCACGTGGCGATCCTCGGCGGGTTCGACCGCAAGGGCGTGTGGATCGTGCCCGAACGGCTGTCGGTCTTCGCGATGATGGGCGGCGCCGACCTCGACCTGCGGGAGGCGAAGTTCGCCGCCCAGGAGGTCGTGATCACCGTCAACTGCTTCATGGGCGGCGCGCAGATCACCGTCGGTCCGCACGTCAACGTGGTGATGGAGGGCACCGGCATCATGGGTGGCTACTCCGGTCCGGGCGACAAGGTGCCCGCCGAGCTCGATGCGGGCTCGCCGACCGTGCGGGTCCGCGGCGTCGCCGTGTGGGGCGGCGTCGCGGTCGAGCGCAAGGCCCTCAAGAGGCGCTGACGGTCTCCGCCCCCTCCGGGATGCGGCCGGCCCGCTCGCGGTCCACCGTGAGGTTCTCGCCGGTGGTCGGGTCGAAGAGATGGATCTGCGTGCCGTCGACCCAGATCTCGGCCTCCTCGCCCTCGGCGATCTGACTCTTGCCGTCGAGGGACACCACGAGCTGCGTGTGCAGCACCTCGCCGTCGAGGTCGCGCTCGAGCTGGCGCAGCTGCTGCTCCACCTCGGGCGGCGCCTCGAACGGGATGTAGGCGTAGGTCTCGTTGCCCAGCCACTCCACGACGTCGACGGGAGCGCGGAAGGTCGACGCGGATCCGCTCGCTCCCTCCTTCACCGCGGCGTCCTCGAAGTGCTCGGGCCGGATGCCCGCGATCAGCAGGCCCTTGCCCGCCGCCTTCTCCGCCTTCTCCGCCGGGATCTCGACCGAGCCGAACGGCAGCTTCACCGAGGTGCCCTCGACGGTCGCCGGCAGGAAGTTCATCGGCGGCGAGCCGATGAAGCCGGCGACGAAGAGGTTGCCGGGCTGCTCGTAGAGCTCCCGCGGCGTGGCCAGCTGCTGGAGCAGGCCCCGCTTGAGCACGGCGACGCGGTGGCCGAGCGTCATCGCCTCGGTCTGGTCGTGCGTGACGTAGACCGTGGTGATGCCGAGCTTCTTCTGCAGCCGCGCGATCTCGGTGCGCATCTGGCCGCGCAGCTTCGCGTCGAGGTTGGAGAGCGGCTCGTCGAAGAGGAACGCGTCGGCCTCACGGACGATCGCCCGCCCCATCGCGACCCGCTGCCGCTGGCCGCCGGAGAGGTTGCCGGGCTTGCGCTCGAGGTGCTCCTCGAGCTCGAGTGTGGCCGCAGCCGCGCGCACCTTCTCGTCGACCTCGGCGTCGGAGGCCTTGGCCAGCCGGAGCGGGAAGGCGATGTTCTCGTAGACGGTGAGGTGAGGGTAGAGCGCGTAGTTCTGGAACACCATCGCCAGGTTGCGCTCGCGCGGGGCGAGGTCGTTGACGACCTTGCCGCCGATCACCATCTCACCGGACGTGATGTCCTCGAGACCCACGATCATCCGCAGCAGGGTCGACTTCCCGCAGCCGGACGGGCCGACCAGGATCATGAACTCGCCGTCCTGCACGTCGATGCTCACGTCGTTGACGGCCGGGAAGCCGTCGCCGTACTTCTTGACGATGTTCTTCATGTCGATCTCGGCCATGAGTCACCCCTTCACGGCGCCGGAGGTGAGCCCGGCGACGATCTTTCGCTGGAAGAGCAGGACGATGATGATGATGGGGACGGTGACCACCACCGAGGCGGCGGCCAGCAGTCCGTACGGCGGGTTGAACGGATCCGGTCCGACGAAGAACGACAGCTGTGCCGGCACCGTGCGCGAGGCCGTGGTCGACGTCAGCGAGATCGCGAGCACGAACTCGTTCCACGCGAAGAAGAAGGTCAGGATCGCGGCGGTGAAGACGCCCGGCGCGGCGAGGGGCACGATGACCTTGCGGAAGGCCTGCCACGACGTCGCGCCGTCGACCTGGGCCGCCTGCTCCATCTCCCACGGGATCTCGCGGAAGAACGCCGACAGCGTCCAGATCGCCAGTGGCAGCGTGAACGACATGTAGGGGATGATCAGGCCCGGCCAGGTGTTGAACAGCCCGAGCGTGCGCCACAGGTCGAAGAGCGGGCCGACCAGGGCGACCACCGGGAACATCGCGATCGCGAGCGCCAGGGACAGCACCAGGCGCTTGCCCTTGAAGTCGAGCCGCGCGATGGCGTACGCCGCCAGGGTCGCGAAGATCACCGCCAGGAACGTCGCAATGGCCGCGATCCCGAACGAGTTGCGCAGCGCGTCGAGGAAGTCGGCGTGGGTGTTCTCCTGACCCGGCGTGACGGTGCCGATGCCGAGGATGTCGCGGTAGTTCTGGAGCGTCGGACTCTTCGGCAGGAACTGCGCACTGCCGGCCGCCGTCTCGCCCGGGCCTTTCAGCGAGAGCGACATGATCCACACGACGGGCAACAGGCACCAGACCAGGATGAAGATGAAGCCGACCCAGGTGCCGATCTTGTTGCGGGTCTGGTTCTTGGCGGCCATCACGCCTCCCCTCTCGCCTGTGCCAGGTCGACCTTGAAGAGTTTGACGATCAGGGCCGCGAGCAGCAGCACGGAGATGAACAGCAGCACCGAGAGCGCCGAGCCGAGCCCGAGCTGGAACTGCTGGATCACCTGTCGGTAGGTGAGGAAGGACGAGGACTCGGTGTCCGCGGCGCCCCGCGTCATCACGTAGATGTTGTCGAAGATCCGGAACGCGTCGAGCGCTCGGAACAGCACGGCGACCATGATCGCCGCCCGCATGTTGGGGATGATCACCTTCCACAGCCGCTGCCACCAGGTGGCGCCGTCGACCTCGGCGGCCTCGATCATGTCCTCCGAGACCTGGGACAGGCCGGCGAGCAGCAGCAACGACATGAACGGCGTGGTCTTCCAGATCTCGGAGACCATGATCGCGAACATCGCCGGCCAGTGACTGCCGAACCAGTTGGTCTCCGACGAGATCCACGGCAGGAAGTCGAACCAGCTGTTGACCCAGCCGTTGTTGATGCTGAACGCGAACTGCCAGGCGTACGCCGAGACCACGGTGATGATCCCGTAGGGGATCAGGATCGAGGTGCGGATCGCCCCGCGCGCGAAGACGATCCGGTGCATCACCAGCGCGAACACGAAGCCGATGACGAGCTCGACGCCCACGGTGACCACCATGATGATCACCGTGTTGACCGTGTCCTGCCAGAAGAGCGGGTCGGTGAGCACCGTCCCGTAGTTGCTGAGGCCCACGAACTCCTTGTCGTCCGGCGACGTCAGCCGGTAGCGGAAGAGCGAGAGGTAGAGCGCCTGGAACATCGGCCACGCGGTGACGACAAGCATCACGATGACCGCCGGCAGCACGAGCCGCTGACCGAGGCGGTTCTCGGCCCTGGACCGGTCGGTCATGACGATCCGCTTCTTGCCCGCCGGTGGCGTCGCCGCCGCGGTGGCGGTGGTGGTACTCACAGCAGGCTCCTTCCGTGGAGGACGTTGTCGATGAACGTCTGCGACTTCGCCGGCGTGTCCGAGTTCACGCCCGAGGACGGATGCCAGGTGGACTGGATGCCGCCGGAGATGTCGCTCCAGTACGGCGTCACGGTGCGGGGCGCCGCCGCGTCGAGGCTCTCCTGGAAGAGCTTCAGGAGGTCCTCGGGGTAGGTCTTCTGCAGCGCGTTGTCGTTTGCCGCGTAGCCCGCCTCGCTGGCCGGCATGTTGCCGGTGATCTCGGCGTTGACCTCTTGGTTCTCAGGGCTGGTGAGGCACTCGATGGCCTCCATCGCCTCGTCGACGTGGTTGGAGTAGGAGCTGACGCCGAGCCCGATCCCGCCGTACGGCGGCCGCGACTCCTCCCCCTCGGTCGACTGCGGGTAGCGGGTGTAGCCGATGTCCTTGTTGAAGCCCGGGTCGGTCGCCTCGTAGTTGTTGTAGATGTAGGTCCAGTTGACCATGAAGGCACCCTGCTTGCCGCCGAAGGTGCTGCCGGCCTGACCCTCCTGGGCGACCGACAGGTCGGCCGGTGCCGCAGCGGAGTGCGAGAGCTTCTCGATGATGGCCGCGGCCTTCTCGCCAGCCGGCGAGTCGATCTCGAGCTTCATGTCGAGACCCTTCTCGGTGTCGGTGGCGATCTCGCCGCCTGCACCGGAGATCAGCGCGTTGATCCAGACGACGTACCCCTCGTACTTGTTCGCCTGGACGGCCACCTTGCCGTCGTTCTTCGCGGCCGTGTCGATGATCTGGTCCCAGGTGACCGGCTGGCTCATGTCGATGCCGGCCTTCTCGACGAACGACTTGCGGAACCAGAGCACCTGGGTGTTGGACCAGAACGGCGCCACGACCATCTGGCCGTCCCAGGTGGCGGCCTCCGTGGCGCCCTTGAACGACTGCTCGGTCAGCCTGTCCTGGAGGTCCGCGGGCAGCTCGGCGAGGAAGCCGGCGTTGGAGAACTCGGCAGTGAAGGGCGGGTCGATGCTCATGATGTCGATGCCCGAGTCGTGCGCGGCCAGCCGGCGGGCCAGCTGGATCCGTTGCTCGTTGGCGTCCTGCGGCAGCACCTGGGTCTCGATCTTGTACTTGTCGGTGCTGCAGTTGGCGGCGACCTTCGCCTGGCCGCCGCTGTCGGGGTTGATGTACCAGTACAGGGTGTCGGCCGACCCGGCGTCGGCCGAGCACGCAGCCAGCAGGCCCGAGGCGACCAGGCCGGCCGTGGCGGCGGCCATCGTGCGGCGTACCTCCATGGAAGTGCTCCTTCCTGTGGTGCTCGCCACGTTAGCCCTCCTGGGTCGCCCCGGGGTATCGCCCGAACCAGGCGATTCGCGTGGGACCTGGGGGTACCCGCTACTGTGAGCCCGCTCACCTTTACGACGGATCGTCCGGCACGTACCTGCCGGTGAAGGAGTTGGAAGCATGGCTACAGTCACGTTCGAAGAGGCCCAGCGCTGGTACCCCGGCGCCGACCGGCCCGCCGTCCCGGGGATCTCCCTGGAGATCGGCGACGGCGAGTTCATGGTCCTCGTCGGCCCCTCCGGTTGCGGCAAGTCCACGACCCTGCGGATGCTCGCGGGGCTCGAGGAGGTCAACAAGGGGAAGATCTACATCGGCGACCGGGAGATCACCACCGTCCCGCCGAAGGACCGGGACATCGCGATGGTGTTCCAGAACTACGCGCTCTACCCGCACATGTCGGTCGCCGACAACATGGGCTTCGCGCTCAAGATGGCCAAGGTGCCGAGCGAGGAGCGCACCAAGCGCGTCCAGGAGGCGGCCCGGATCCTCGGGCTGACCGAGTACCTCGACCGCAAGCCGAAGGCGCTCTCCGGCGGCCAGCGCCAGCGCGTCGCGATGGGCCGCGCGATCGTCCGCCAGCCGCAGGTGTTCTGCATGGACGAGCCGCTGTCGAACCTCGACGCCAAGATGCGGGTGCAGACCCGCACCGACATCGCCAAGCTCCAGGCCGACCTCGGCGTCACCACCGTCTACGTCACCCACGACCAGGTCGAGGCGATGACGATGGGCGACCGGGTGGCGGTCATGAAGGACGGCTACCTCCAGCAGGTCGACACCCCGCTCGGCCTCTACGACAGGCCGGTCAACCTCTTCGTCGCCGGCTTCATCGGCTCCCCGGCGATGAACCTGCTCGAGGCGCACGCCCAGGACGGCAAGGCGCAGATCGGCGACTACCTGGTCCCGGTCGACCCGGCGGCGGCCGCGAAGATGCAGGGCGACATCACCGTCGGCGTCCGGCCCGAGGCGTGGCGCGTGGTGGGCAACAGCGAGGCCGGTCTGCCGGTCCGCGTGACGGTGGTCGAGGACCTCGGTGCCGACGCGTTCGTCCACGGCACCAGCGGTGTCGAGGGCACGCCGAACAACATCGTGATCCGGGTCAGCGGGCGCGACCACCCGCGGAAGGGTGAGACGATGTACGTCACGACCGACCCGCACAACGTGCACGTGTTCGACACGGAGTCCGGCGAGCGCCTCTCCGACTGATCCACGCCGGGTCGGCGCAGTCTTCCGCTGGCGGCAGGGGAAGCTGCGCCGACTCGGCTCTCAGGCGCGGTCGGCCGTGCGACGGATCGCCTCGACGAACGTCGGGTAGAGGGCGTGCGGCAGGTCGTGGCCCATGCCGGGGATCACCAGCAGCTCGGCGCCTGGGATGGCCGCGGCGGTGGCGCGGCCACCCGACACGTGCACCATCTTGTCCGCGGCCCCGTGGACGACCAGGGCCGGCACCCGGACGGCGCGCAGGCGGTCGCCGCGGTTGGGCTGGGTGACGATCGCGAGCATCTGGCGCAGCAGGCCCTGCTCGTGCACGCCGCGGTCGTAGGTGTCGCCGGCCCGCTGCTCGAGCTCCTCGGGCGGCTCCGGGTGGTCGGGTGAGCCGATCGAGGTCCAGAACGCCGCGCTGGCCCGCACGTAGGCCTCGCGGCCGTCCTTGCGACGCGCGAGCATCGCGGGCAGCAGCGACGGGTGCTGCCAGCCGACGCTGCGCTTGCCCGTGGTCGACATGATGCTGGTCAGCGACCGCACCCGCTCCGGGTGGGCGACGACCATGCTCTGCGCGATCATCCCGCCCATCGATGCCCCGACGACGTGCGCCGAGTCCAGCCCGAGGTGGTCGAGCAGCCCGCACGCGTCCTCGGCCAGGTCCGCGATGGAGTACGGCGCGCGGACCTTCGCGCCCGCGAACGCGCGCACCAGCAGCGCCCGCGACACCCGCCCCTCCAGCACCGTGGAGCGTCCGGTGTCGCGGTTGTCGAACCGCACGACGAAGAACCCGGCCCGGGCCAGGTCGGCGCACAGGTCGGGGTTCCACCAGGTCATCGGCGCCCCGAGACCCATCACGAGCAGCAGCGGCTCGTCGTCGGGGTCACCGAAGGTCTGGTAGCACAGCTCGATGCCGCGCCCCACCGGCGCGAACAGCTCCTCGGAGACGACGATCTCGGCACTCCCCACGGCGACAGTCAACCAGTTGAACCGGAAACAACTGAAGCGGCCCGTCCCGGTTGGGGGATTCACGCGCGCCCGTCGGGGTAACAGACGTAACGTGGGTCACATGCCGTCCTCGACGCTCGCGGAGTTCCTGCTCCCCGAGGGGTTCGCCGCTCCCCGGGTCGCCGCCGTGCTGCGCGAGGGGTCGGCGGTCGTGGAGCTCGGCCGGTTCGCCGTCCGGGCCGCGGGGGCCGGACGCACGCGCCGGGCCACGCCGTACGCCGTGCGCGGCACCGCCCGGGGCGGCGATCCGGTGCTGCTCGTGCCGGGCTTCCTCGCCGGCGACGGCACCCTCGCGCTGATGGCGCGGGTGCTGCGCAGCGAGGGGCTGCGCACCTACCGCTCGCACATCCACGCCAACGTGGGCTGCACCCAGGATGCCGCGGCGCAGCTGGAGTCCCGGCTGGAGTCGATCGCGATCCGGCGCGGCTCGCGCGTGCAGATCGTCGGCCACAGCCTGGGCGGCATGCTCGCCCGCGGCATCGCGGCTCGCCGGCCCGACCTGGTCTCCAACATCGTGACGCTCGGCAGCCCGATGTTGGCGCCGGGCGCGCACCACCGCTCGCTGAGCGCGAGCGTCGACGTGCTGGTCCGGCTCAGCCAGGCCGGGGTGCCCGGGCTGATGGCGGCCGACTGCGTGCGCGGGCTGTGTGCGAGGCAGAGCTTCACCGAGACCCGCGAGGCGCTGCGCCCCGACGTCGGCTTCACCGCCGTCTACTCCCGCCGCGACGGCATCGTCGACTGGCGGGCCTGCATCGACCCGGTCGCCGAGGCGGTCGAGGTCACCGCCTCGCACCTCGGCATGGCGTGGGACCCGCGCGTCGTCGACGTCGTCCGCGACCGGCTGCTGCGGACGTCGAGCAGCTCAGCTGTCGAAGTCGATCGCGGCGAAAGCGCGTAGCTTCTGCAGCTGGTGCTCGGAGGTGATCGACCGGATCGTGCCCGAGCGCGAGCGCATCACCAGCGAGTGCGTGGTCGCGCCGCCGGCGCGGTAGCGCACGCCCCGGAGCAGCTCGCCGTCGGTGATGCCGGTGGCCACGAAGAAGCAGTCGTCGCCGGTCACCAGCATGTCGGTGGTCAGCACGTGGTCGGGGTCGAGGACGTGCCCGGCGTCGATCGCCTTCTGCCGCTCGTCGTCGTCCTGCGGCCACAGCCGGCCCTGGATCGTGCCGCCGAGCGCCTTCATCGCGCACGCCGTGATGATGCCCTCGGGGGTGCCGCCGATGCCCAGCAGCAGGTCGATGCCGGTCTCGGGGCGGGCCGCCATGATGGAGCCGGCGACGTCCCCGTCGGTGATGAACTTGATCATCGCGCCGGTCGCCCGGATCTCCTCGACCAGGCCCGCGTGCCGGGGCCGGTCGAGCAGGACGACCGTCACGTCGGCCGCGTTCTTGCCCTTGGCCTTGGCGACCTGGTGGATGTTCTCGGCCACCGGCAGCCGGATGTCGACGACGTCGGCCGCCTCCGGTCCGGTGACGAGCTTCTCCATGTAGAAGACCGCGGACGGGTCGTACATCGAGCCGCGGGGCGAGACCGCCAGCACCGAGACGGCGTTGGTCATGCCCTTCGCCGTCAGCGTGGTGCCGTCGATCGGGTCGACGGCCACGTCGCACTCCGGACCCGTGCCGTCGCCGACCTGCTCGCCGTTGTAGAGCATCGGGGCGTTGTCCTTCTCGCCCTCGCCGATGACCACGGTGCCGTTCATGCCGATCGTCGAGATCATCACGCGCATCGCGTTGACCGCGACGCCGTCGGCGCCGTTCTTGTCGCCGCGACCGACCCAGCGTCCGGCCGCCATCGCGGCGGCCTCGGTGACGCGGACGAGCTCGAGGGCGAGGTTCCGATCGGGCGACTGCGGGGCGACGGACAGGCTCTCGGACTCGCTCATGCGGCGCACTCTATCGGGCGTCAGATGCGGTAGACGGAGACCTCGGTCGCCTTGACGCTGAACACAACGTGAAGCCCGGGGGCCAGCTCCAGCTCGGCGGCGGCCAGCGGCGTGACGTCGGCGGCGAGGTGGTCGGCCCGCACCCGGACGGCGTCGCCGTGCGGCTCCACCTCCGTGATCGTCACCGGCAGGCTGTTGCGTGGGCTGCCCGCGGGCGCCTCCCGGTAGACGGCGACGGCGCTGGGCCGGAAGACCGCGACGGCGGGCTCCCCGGCCCCGGGCGCGGGGCCGGTCGCGATGCCGCGGATCCCGGAGACCGCCCCGTCGAGCCAGGGGCCGCGGACCATGTTGAGGCCGGCGATCCGGGCGGCGAACGCGCTGCGCGGCCGCTCCAGCACGTCGGCGGTCCGTCCGGCCTCGACGATCCGGCCGCCCTCCATCACCACGACCCGGTCGGCGAGCAGCAGCGCGTCGAGCACGTCGTGGGTGACGAGCACGGTGGTCCGGCCGGCGAGCACCCTCCTGAGGGTCTGCCGCAGCGCCGGCTGCACCGCGACGTCGAGCGCCGCCATCGGCTCGTCGAGCAGCAGCAGTCGCGGCTCCGCCGCCAGCGCCCGGGCGAGGGCGACCCGCTGGCCCTCGCCGCCGGACACCTCGCGCGGGCGGCGGCCGGCGAGCTCCTCGACGCCGACCTCGGCCAGCCAGCGGTGCGCTGCCTCGCGGGAGGTACGCCGGCCGGCGCCGCCGCTGCGCGGTCCGAACGCGACGTTGTCGCGCACGCTCAGGTGCGGGAAGAGCAGCGGGTCCTGGGCGAGCAGCGCCACCCGGCGGCCGTGGGGAGGCACGAAGGTCCGGTCGTCGGTCAGCACCCGGCCGTCGAGCCGCACGTGGCCCCGGGCCGGCCGCAGCAGCCCGCCGACCACGGACAGCACCGTGGACTTGCCGGCGCCGTTGGGTCCGATGACGGCCAGCGTCTCGCCCTCGGCGACCTCGAGGGCGACCTCGACGTCCCGGTCGGGGACGCTCGCCTCGACCTCCAGGCTCACAGCACGCTCCGGCCCTGGCGGGCGAACCCGATGACGATCACGGCCACCACGACCAGCACCAGCGAGAGGGCGACCGCGGCGTCCACGTCGGTCTCGCGCTGCTGGTAGATCTCCAGCGGGAGCGTCCGGGTGACGCCCTGCAGGCTGCCCGCGAACGTGATCGTGGCGCCGAACTCGCCGAGCGAGCGGGCGAAGGCGAGCACCGCGCCCGAGACCAGGCCCGGCAGCACCAGAGGGAGCGTGACCCGGCGGAAGACCGTGGTCGGGCCGGCGCCGAGCGAGGCCGCGACCACGTCGTACCGCTGGCCCGCCGTGCGCAGCGCACCCTCGAGGCTGACGACGAGGAACGGCATCGCCACGAACGTCTGCGCCATCACCACCGCTGCCGTCGAGAACGCCACGTGGATGCCGAGCGCCTCGAGCTCCTCGCCGAGCAGCCCGCGCCGACCGAAGGTGTAGAGCAGCGCGAGGCCGCCGACCACGGGCGGGAGCACCAGGGGAAGGAGCACGAGCGAGCGCAGCACCCCCTGCCCCGGGAACGACGTGCGCGCGAGGACCATGGCCATCGGCGTCCCGAGCAGGATGCACAGGAGCGTGCTGATCGTGGAGGTGCGCAGGCTCAGCCACAGTGCCTGCCGCGACGCCTCGGACGTGATCAGGGTGCCGAAGTCCGCCCAGTCGACCCGCGCCACGATCGCGATGACCGGGAGCACCAGGAACGCCGCCCCCAGCGCCGCGGGCAGGGAGAGCCAGCGGGGCATCACGGTGGACCGAAGCCGGCGTCCTGCAGGATCTGCTGACCCGCGGCGCCGGTGACCAGGTCGGCGAACTCCTGGGCGAGCGCGGCGTGCTCGCCGCCCTCGACCGTCGCGATGGGGTAGGTGTTGACCACCTGGTCGGACTCCGGGAAGGCGACGCCGTGCACGGCGTCGCCGGCGCTGGTCACGTCGGTCACGTAGACGACGCCGGCGTCGGCCTCGCCGGAGGTCACCTTGCCGAGCACGTCGGTGACCGACTGCTCCTCGCTCACGGGCGCGAGCGTGACGCCGAGCTGCCCGGCCATCGTCTGGGTCGCGGCCCCGCACGGCACCTCGGGCGCGCAGACCACGAGCCGCAGGCCCGCCTTGCCCAGGTCCTGGAAGCTGCTCACGCCGGCCGGGTTGTCGGGCGGGGTGGCGATCTCGAGCGTGTTCGTGGCGAACTCCGACACCCCGTCGACCAGGCCGTCGGCGGTGAGCTTGTCCATGTTCGCGGTGTCGGCCGACGCGAAGACGTCGGCCGGCGCGCCCTCCTGGATCTGGGCAGCGAGGTCCGAGGAGCCGCCGAAGCTGAGCTTGACCGTCACGCCGTCGTGGCCGGCCTCGAAGCGATCGGCGGTCTCCTCGAACGTCGAGGTCAGCGACGCCGCGGCGTACACCGTCAGCGTCGTCTCGTCCGTCCCGTCCGGGCCGTCGTCGCCACAGGCGGCCAGTGGCAGGACGAGGAGGGCCAGGAGCGGCGCGAGCCTCCTCATGGGCGCTCCACGACGACGTTGGTGGACTTCACCGACGCGATGGCCCGCACGCCGGGCTCGAGGCCGAGCTCCTCGGCGGCCTCGGTGCTCATCAGCGAGACCATGCGGTAGGGGCCGCAGACCATCTCGACCTGGGCCATCACGCGGTCCTTGACGACCTTCGTGACGATCCCGGCCAGCCGGTTGCGGGCGCTGACCGCCGCCGCGCGGGTGGCCTCCCGGTCAGGGTGCTCGGCCAGCGACTCGGCGAGGGCGGCGAGGTCGACCCCCGGCACGACCGTGCGGCCGTCCTGCCTGCTGCTGGCGAGGCGGCCGGCCTCGACCCAGCGACGCAGCGTGTCGTCGCTGACGCCGAGCAGCTCGGCGGCCTCCGCGATCCGGTACGTGGTCACGCGCCGATCATGCCGCAGGTGCGGTCAAGAGACCAGGAAAAGTGCCGCAACTGCGGCTAGCAGGCTGACCGGGGTGATGAGCAGCGACACCCGGTGGAACTCGCGCATCGACGGCGGATGTCCCAGCCGCACCATCCCGCGCCGCCACAGCAGGTTGGCCAGCGACCCGGTGTAGCTCAGCCCGGACCCGATGTTGAGACCGAGCAGCGCGGCGAGGACCGCGGTGTCGCCGAGCGGCGCCAGCAGCGGCACGAGCAGCAGGGTGGCGGAGAGGTTCGTGAGCAGGTTGGCCAGTAGCGTCGCCAGCAGCGCGATCGTGAGCAGCCCGACGAAGCCCGAGCCGTCGGGGATCCGGTCGGCGACCCAGTCACCGAGCGGCCCGACCGCCAGCGCCTCCACCACGACGCCCAGGCAGAGCACGAAGACCGCGAACGCCGGGTGCGCGGCGCCCACGACGTCGCGGGCCGTCAGCAGGCCGCGGCGGCGGGCCCACGCGACGAGGACCAGCGCCGCGGCCGCCGAGCACCAGAACGGCTCGACGCCCAGCGGCGAGCCGACGCCGAACCCGACGAGCATCAGGCCGACGACGACCAGCGGGAGGACCGGGAGGGGTGGGTGCTCGACCGGTCCGTGCGGCTCCGGCTCCGCGGCCAGGTCGCGCCGGAAGAGCAGCCGCAGCCCGACGTACTCGACCACGAGCACGACCGCGAGCACCGGCGCCATGACCAGGGCGAAGCCACCGAAGGTGAGGTCGAGGTGCGGCATCGCGAGCAGGTTCGTCAGGTTGGAGACCGGCAGCAGCAGCGAGGCCGAGTTGGCCATCCGCAGGCAGGCGTGCGCGCCGGGGCGGTACGACGTGCCCGTGCCGACCGCGGCCCCGACGACCACCGGGGTCAGCAGCACGACGGTCGCGTCGAGGCTGAGCACCGCCGTGACGAGTGCCGCCAGCAGGAAGACCCCGGTGAAGATCGGGACCGGGCGGCCGCGCCCGAGGTCGCGCACCCGGGCGGCGGCGGCCGCGAAGAGCCCCGCGCGGCCACAGACGTCGGCGACGACCAGGATCGTGACCAGGAAGAGCACGACCGGGCCGAGGTGCCGGAGCGTGTCCGCGACCTCCGACCAGGTCAGCATCCCGGTCGCGAACGTCGCCGCCGCGGCTGCGAGGCCGGCGCCGGCCTCGACGCGGCCGCGCGGGTGCAGGTAGGCGACGACCAGCAGCACGAGGAGCGCGGCCACGGGAACGAGGTCGAGGGCCGGCACTCGGGGAGGGTACGCGACCTGTGAGGATGTCCCCGTGAGTCAGGCCCCAGAGACCGGTCGCCCCGGGCGCTACGAGCGGTCCTTCGGTGGGCTGGTCGGCTCGATGATCGTGCTCGTCCTGGTCGTGCTCGGCATCGTGGTCTTCCGCGGCTCGTTCCGCGACACCCCCGAGTTCGAGCCCCCGGAGATCGACTACCCCGCCCTGGTCGCCAGCGTGCAGCACGCCGGGATGCGGCCGGTCTACGCGCCCGAGCTGCCCGACGGCTGGACGGTCAAGGACGCGTCGTACCGGGCCGGGGAGCGTCCCGCGCTCGACGTGGTGTTCGCCACCGACGACGGGCACACCGCAGGCATCCACCAGGAGGACGCCTCCGAGCGGGACCTGCTCGAGTCCTACGTCGGCGAGCAGGCGGCCGAGAGCGGCGAGACCCTGACCACGCCGGTCGGCACCTGGACCGGCTGGGACGACACCGACGACGACCACGCCTGGACCACCGAGGTCGACGACCAGACCGTGCTGGTCTTCAGCTCCGGGGACGCCGACGAGCTGCGTGCCTTCGTGGAGTCGCTGACGACCGAGCCGATCGCGTCCTAGCCCTCGAAGAGGTCCAGACGCTTGCCGGCGGCGACGTACTCGACCGGCAGCCGTCGCGCGTCCCACCAGGGCTGGGTGGCGATCGCCGTGGCCTGCTCGAGGTCGAGCACCGGCTCGGCGCGGTGCTGGCCGGCGGCCCAGGGGTTGGTGTTGAGCACGTTGACCACGACCCGGAGGTGGCGCGCCGGGCTGAGCACCTCGACCGCCATCCGCTGCGACCCGACCCCGAACTCGGAGTCGTCGAGCTGCCAGTAGGTGCGCAGCGAGTCGCCGTTCTCCAGCCGGTGGGTCTCGCAGTCGGTGATGCCCTCGAACCACGCGTCCTCGCACGAGTACGGCGCGGTGCCCACGCCGTCGAGAGGCTGGAGGTTGATCATCACCTGTCCGGCCGGCCCGGTGCCGCCGACCGGCTCGAAGAGCAGCGCCGCCAGCGCTTCGTAGTCGTCGACCTCGCCCTGGAGCCGGCCGAACTTGCCGTCGGCGACCCGGTCGACCGACTCGGCGAGCGCCGAGACGACGCCCGCGGGCGTCGCGGGGGCGGTCTCCCCGCCCAGCGCGCCGACCCGCACCGGGTTGGTGAGGTCGGCGGCGACCTCGCCCTGCCGACCGCCCGGGCCAGGGACGAGCGCAACCACGATGGCGGCCACCAGGGTCACCGCCGCGGCCGCGCCGACGGCGGAGAGCGCACGGCGGCGCCGGCGGATCGAGCGGCCCTGCGAGCGGGAGGCGGTGACGAGGGCGGGCAGGTCGGCGTGGACGTCGGCGACGGCGTCGTCCAGGAAGTCGTGGAGCAGCATCGGTGGTCCTTCAGTCGGCCAGGTCGGGGAAGTGGGTGCGCAGCCGGGCCAGCGCGCGCGACGCGCGGGTGCGGCAGGCGGAGGAGGAGAGTCCGGTCTGGGCGGCGACCTCGGCGACCGGCAGGTCGTGGAAGTAGCGGAGCACCAGCACGGCCCGGTCCAGCGGTGGCAGCGTGACGAGTGCCTCGACGAGCGAGAGACGCAGCGTCGGGTCGCCGGGCGGTGCCGGCCCGTCCGCGCCGTCGAGCAGCGGCAGCTCCGGCACCCGCTTGCGGCGGCGGTCGGAGAGGAAGAGGCGGGTGAGGATGGTGCGCGTGTACGCCGCGGGGTTCTCCGCACGGCTCACCAGCCGCCAGCGTGCGAACACCTGGGCGTAGGTGCTCTGCACGAGGTCCTCGGCCGCGTGCCGGTCGCCGGTCAGCAGGACCGCGGTGCGCAGCATCCGGTCGCCGGTCGCGGCGACGAGCTCCTCGAAGCTCTCGGGGCGGCGTACAGCGCCCACCTGCTGGTCCGCCAGATCGGTCATCACACCCGTCCAGATGCGTCGAGGCCGGGAAGTGTTGCAGCTGCTCGGCTACTCCTCGTCGGCCTCGATCGCGGCGTCCAGCCGCTTCCGCGCACCGTCGAGCCAGTCCTGGCAGATCGTCGCGAGCTGTTCGCCGCGCTCCCACAACGCCAGCGACTCCTCGAGGGTGGTGCCGCCCGCCTCGAGCGTGCGGACGACCTCGACCAGCTCCTCGCGGGCCTGCTCGTAGGACGGCGTCTCAGGCTTCTTCTCGGCCATCGATCTCCCTGTCGATCATCTCGGTGCTGGTGGTGGTGGCGTGGATGCGGCCGTCGGCGACCCGCACGCTGATGGACTGCTGCGAGGTCACGTCGGCCACGGAGGTGAGCACGTGACCGTCGGCGTCCTGGAGCACGGCGTAGCCGCGCTGCAAGGTGGCCAGGGGCGAGAGCGCGCGCGCCCGGGCCCGCTGGTGCCCGATGTCGTCGGCGGCCCGGTCGAGCGCGTGGCCCAGGCAGCGCCGGGCGCGGTCGCGCAGCATCACGACCTCGTCGACGCGGTCGTCGAGCAGGCTGCGCGGGTCGCCGAGCGCGGGCCGGGAGCGCAGCGCGTCGAGGCCGGCCTGCTCGCGGGCCAGCCAGCCGGCGATCGCGCCGCGGAGCCGGTCGCGCGCCCGGGTCACGTTGCGCTGCTCCTCGATGACGTCGGGAACGACGAGCTTGGCTGCGTCGGTGGGTGTCGAGGCGCGCACGTCGGCGACCAGGTCGAGCAGCGGGGAGTCGGGCTCGTGGCCGATCGCGGACACCACCGGCGTGCGCACCTTCGCGACCGCCCGGATCAGCGCCTCGTCGGAGAACGGCAGCAGGTCCTCGACCGACCCGCCGCCGCGCGCGACCACGATCACCTCGACGTCCGGGTGCCGGTCGAGACGCTCGACCGCCTCGATCACCTCGCCGGCCGAGCGCTGACCCTGCATCGCGGCGTACGCCGTCTCGAAGCGCACGGCCGGCCAGCGGCGTCGCGCGTTGTCCACGACGTCGCGCTCGGCGGCGCTGTTGGGCGCGGTCACCAGCCCGACCGCGCCGGGCAGGAAGGGCAGCGGCCGCTTCAGCTCCTGCGCGAAGAGGCCTTCGGCCGCCAGCAGCTGCCGGCGGCGCTCGAGCCGGGCGAGGAGCTCGCCGAGCCCGACCATCCTGATGTCGCGGGCGTAGAGGGAGAGCGTGCCGCGGTTGGCGTAGTAGGACGGCTTCGCGTGGACCACGATGCTCGCGCCCTCGACCAGCGGCGGGTTGAGGCCGTCGAACAGGGTGCGCGAGCAGGTGACCGGGACCGAGATGTCGGCGACCGCGTCGCGCAGGGTGAGGAAGACGGTGTTCATGCCGGGGCGACGGCTGACCTGCGCGACCTGCCCCTCGACCCACACCGCTCCGAGCCGGTCGACCCAGCCGGCGATCGCGTTGGCGATCTGCCGCACCGGGGCGGGCGACTCGAGCGAAGTCTCCAGGGCCATGGGCGCGAGATTAGGGGATGGCGCCGACCTCCCTAGACTGAGTGCCATGAGCACCGACATGGGCATGCCGCCGATCCTGTCGCCGGAGGAGGCCGAGAAGGCCGTCCTGCTGGCGGCGCCGCGGGGCTACTGCGCCGGTGTCGACCGGGCGGTGATCACCGTCGAGAAGGCGCTCGACCTCTACGGCGCGCCGGTCTACGTGCGCAAGCAGATCGTGCACAACAAGCACGTGGTCGCCGACCTGGAGGCGCGCGGCGCGATCTTCGTCGAGGAGCTCGACGAGGTGCCGGCTGGGGAGACCGTGGTGTTCTCCGCCCACGGCGTCTCGCCCGAGGTGCACCGCCAGGCCGAGGAGCGCACGCTCAAGACCATCGACGCGACCTGCCCGCTGGTGACCAAGGTCCACCACGAGGCCAAGCGCTTCGCGGCCGAGGACTACGACATCCTGCTGATCGGCCACGAGGGCCACGAGGAGGTCGAGGGCACCGCAGGGGAGGCGCCCGACCACATCCAGCTCGTGCAGAGCCCGGCCGACGTGCCCGGCATCGTGGTGCGCGACCCGAAGCGGGTCGCCTGGCTCTCGCAGACCACGCTCTCGGTCGACGAGACGCTCGAGACCGTGGCCGCCATCAGGGCCCGCTTCCCCGAGCTGCTCGACCCGCCCAGCGACGACATCTGCTACGCCACGCAGAACCGCCAGCTCGCGGTCAAGGAGATCTCCGCCGGCACCGACCTCGTGATCGTGGTCGGCTCCGGCAACTCCTCCAACTCCGTGCGCCTGGTCGAGGTCGCGCTCGAGGCCGGGGCGAAGGCCTCGTACCGCGTCGACGACGCCTCCGAGATCGACGAGGCCTGGCTCGAGGGCGTCCGGACGGTCTCGGTCACCTCGGGCGCGAGCGTCCCGGAGGCGCTGGTCGACGGCGTCCTCGCCTACCTCGCCGAGCGGGGCTACCCGGACGCCACGGCGGTGCACAGCGCCGAGGAGTCGCTGATCTTCGCGCTCCCCAAGGAGCTGCGCCGCGACCTCAAGGCCGCGGGCCGGGTCTGAGCGCTCGATGGCCAGGTTCCTCGACCTCCACCCGGACAACCCGCAGCCGCGGCTGCTCGCGCAGATCGTCACCGCCCTCCGCGACGACCAGCTGATCGCCTACCCCACCGACTCGGGCTACGCCCTCGGCTGCCGGATCGGCAACCGCGACGGCCGTGACCGGATCCTGCAGATCCGCGGCCTCGACGACCGGCACCACTTCACGCTCATGTGCAAGGACTTCGCCCAGCTCGGGCAGTTCGTGCAGATCAGCAACGCGGCGTTCCGGGCGATCAAGGCCGCGACCCCGGGCCCGTACACGTTCATCCTCCCCGGTACGCCGGAGGTGCCGCGCCGGCTCCTGCACCCCAAGAAGAAGACGGTCGGCGTGCGGATCCCCGACCACCGCTTCGTGCAGAGCCTGCTCGGCGAGCTCGACGAGCCGCTGCTGACCAGCACGCTGATCCTGCCCGGCGAGACCGAGCCGCGCAGCCAGGGCTGGGAGATCAAGGAGGAGCTCGACCACCAGGTCGACATCGTGGTCGAGGCGGGGGAGACCCTCGCCGAGCCGACCACCGTCGTCGACTGGTCGGAGGGCTACCCGGAGGTCGTCCGGGTCGGCGCGGGAGACCTCGGCCGCTTCGACGCCGCCTGACCCAGGACCCGGTGCCGGATCGCCAGGATCGCCAGGCAGAGCAGGTAGCCGGTCACCAGGGCCCCGGCGTGGTGACCCAGCCCGGCCACCACGACCTGCACGACCCCGTCGGTGGCGTCGGCGACCGCCTCGGGCCGGGTCGCACCCAGCAGGGTGAACACCACGACCATCAGGAGCGGGGGGAGCACGCCGACCGTGAAGAAGTCCTTCGGTCGGACCAGCAGGGCGGTCGCGACGCAGAGCAGCACGAAGCAGATGTCGAAGAAGATCGTGAGGCTGTCGAAGAGCCACAGGTCGAGGACCGCCGACGTCAGGGCGAGCGCCACCCCGAGCACGGCCACCTGGCGGCCGGACTCGTGCCCTTCCTCCCAGAGAGTCCTCTGGCTCACAGTGCCACGCTAGGGTCCGCCGACCCCGGGTCATCGGCGCCGCGCCGGTCGACCGCGTAGAGCCCTGCCGAGGTCTCGCCGGCCACCGAGCGGGCCGCGGACTCGACCTGGGCCGGCGCAGCGAGGTCGCCGAACCGGCGCGCCGACACCAGGACCCGCGACTCCAGTGACCCCACGGCCTGGTTGAAGTGGCCCACGCTGGCGTTGAGCGACCGGCCGAGCTGGGTCAGGTGCGCGGTCATCGTGGCCAGCCGGTCGTGCAGCTCGCGGCCGAGCTGGTGCACCTCGCGGGCCTGGTCGGCCAGCGCCTCGTGCTGCCAGCCGTGGGCGACGGTGCGGAGCAGCGCGATCAGCGTCGTCGGCGTCGCGAGCACGACCTGCCGCGCCGCGGCGTACTCGATCAGGGTCGGGTCCGCCTCCAGGCCCGCCGCCAGGAACGACTCGGCCGGGACGAACAGCACGACGAACTCCGGGCTCTCGGGCAGGGACCGCCAGTACTGCTTGGCGCCCAGGGTGTCGATGTGGCTGCGCAGCTGAGCGGCGTGCCGGAGCAGGTGGTGCCGGTGCTGGGCCTCGCCCTCGGCGGAGTCGTCGGTCTCGGTCGCGTCGAGGTAGGCGTCGAGCGGGACCTTGGCGTCGACCACGACGCAGCGACCGCCGACGAGCCGGACCACGAGGTCGGGGCGGCGGGCGCCGTCGTCGAGCCGCACCTGCTCGGCGAAGTCGCACCGGTCGACCAGGCCGGCCAGCTCGACGGCCCGGCGCAGGTGCAGCTCGCCCCACCGGCCCCGCACCTGGGGGCGCCGCAGCGCGGTCGACAGCGAACGGGTCTCCCGCTGGAGCTGGTCGACCTGCGCGTCGAACTGGCCCTGCCACGCGGCCCGGGTGCGATCGAGGTGGTGCATCTGGTCGCTGAGCCGGTCGAGCCCCTGCATCACCTCGGCCTGGTCGACCAGGCCGGCGGTGTAGGGCGTGCGGGAGCGCGACCAGAGCAGCCCGACGACCACTCCGAGGCCGAGACCGACCAGGAGCGTGAGGAAGAGCGTCAGGGTGTCCATGCAGCCAGCATGGGGGCGAGCACCGACAGTGCGTGGGAGGCCGATGACTCCGGACCTCCCGGCGGGTCGGAGCTGGCATGACGTCCACCTCCGCGCACGTGACGGTGTCGGCCGACGGCTTCATGGCCGGGCCGGCGCAGACCCTCGAGGACCCGCTGGGTCGTGGCGGCGAGGAGCTGCATCACTGGATGTTCTCCGACGACCGCACCGAGGTCGACGTCCGCTGGCGCGACGACATCTCGCGGCCGCGCGACGCCTATGTCATGGGCCGCAACATGTACGGCCCCGTGCGCGGGCCGTGGGAGAGCTGGGACGGCGAGTGGCGCGGCTGGTGGGGAGACGACCCGCCGTACCACGCTCCCGTCTTCGTGCTCACCCACCACGAGCACGAGCCGATCGAGATGGCCGGTGGGACGACCTTCCACTTCGTGACCGACGGCTTCGACGCCGCCCTCGCCCGGGCGCGCGCGGTCGGCGACGGCGACGTGCTCGTCGCCGGCGGCGCGTCGACCGTGCGGCAGGCGCTGGCGGCCGGCGAGCTGGACGAGCTCTGGCTCGAGATCGCGCCCGTCGTCCTCGGCTCGGGCGAGCGGATCTTCGACGGCACGATCACGCCCGGCCTCGAGATCGTGGCCGCCGAGCACTCACCCCTCGCCACCCACGTGCGCTACCGCATCCGGCGCTGAGTCAGTCGCTCAGGTCGACGACGACGGGGGCATGGTCGGAGGGCGAGCCGGTGCCCTGGGCGGGGTCGCGCTCGTCGCGGTCGACGAACGCACCGGTCACCCGACCGGCCAGCGACGGCGAGCCGAGCAGGAAGTCGATGCGCAGGCCCCGGTTGCGCTCGAAGCGCTGCCGGTAGTAGTCCCAGTAGGTGTAGCCCGGGTCGTGGGCCTTCACCGTGTCGGTCCACCCGTCCTCGAGGAACGCCGCGAACGCCTCGCGCTCGGGCGGCGTCACGTGCGTCGAGTTCTTGAACTGCGTGACGTCGAAGACGTCGTCGTCGGTGGGGCAGACGTTCCAGTCGCCGACCAGCACGGTGTCGCCGTCGAGCCAGTCCTGGGCCGCGGCGCGCAGCCGGGCGTACCAGTCCAGCTTGTAGACGTAGTGCGGGTCGTCGGGCTTGCGACCGTTGGGCACGTAGAGCGACCAGATGCGTACGCCGCCGCACGTGGCGCCGATCGCCCGCGACTCGGGCTCGGCCGGCTCGCCCCACCCCGGCTGGCCGGGGAAGCCGGCGACGACGTCGTCGAGCCCGACCCGGCTGATGATCGCCACGCCGTTCCACTGGTTGACGCCCGCCGCGGCGACGTCGTACCCGCGCGCCTGGAGGCCCATCAGCGGCAGCTGCTCCTCGCGCGCCTTGGTCTCCTGGACGGCGAGCACGTCGACGTCGTGCCGGTCCAGGAACGCCTCGACGCGATCGATGCGGGAGCGGAGGGAGTTGACGTTCCAGGTGGCGATGCGCACGGGCGCAACCCTAGTCAGCGGCCACACTGGCTCCGTGCGCAGACTGATCCTCGCCATGCTCGGCATCGCGATCGCCATCGACGTCGCCTACTGGACGATCTGGTTCGCCGACCGGGACGTCCTGGCCAGCGAGCACACCGACGCCTACTACGAGTTCGAGAACGCCTTCCCGCTCGCCGACCTCTGGCTGGGCATCGCGTGCCTGCTGGCGTTCCTGACGCTGCGTCGGGGGAGCGAGCGGGCGACCTTCTGGCTCACCTGCGCGGGGTCGGCCGGGCTCTACCTCTTCGGCATGGACCTGCTCTACGACGTGGAGAACGCCATCTTCACCTCCGGAGGTGGCGGGGTCGTCGAGGCGGTGATCGTGGCGCTGACACTGGTCTTCTCGCTGACGGTGCTGCGGTTCGCCTGGACCCGGCAGCCGGTAATAGCGTGATCCCGTGACCGCGCACCTGACAGCGATCAACCGCTTCCCGGTGAAGTCCTGCCGCGGCGAGAGCCTCGGGGCGGTCGTTGTGGAGCCATGGGGCCTGGCCGGCGACCGCCGCTGGATGATCGTCGACGAGGACGGCGAGGTCGTCACCGCCCGCGAGGCCAACCGGCTCGTGCTCGTCGACCCCGAGATCACGGCCGACGGGCTGCGGCTGACCGCGCCCGACCTGCCCCCGCTCGTGGTGCCCACCCCGGACCCGGCCGACCAGGTGCCGGTCTCGATCTGGGGCTCCCGGCTCACCGCGGCCGCCGCCGGGCCGGAGGCGGACGCGTGGTTCAGCAAGGCCGCGGGGCTGCCCGCGCGGCTGGTGCACCTCGACGACCCGCGGAAGCGGACGACCAGCCCGGCGTTCAGCGAGCCGACCGACCGGGTGTCCTTCGCCGACGGCTACCCGCTGCTGGTGGCGACCGAGGAGTCGCTGGCCGCGCTCAACGACGTCGTGCTGGCCTCGTCGCCGACGGAGCGGGAGCCGCTGCCGATGACCCGCTTCCGGCCCAACGTCGTCGTCGCCGGCGTCGCCCCCTGGGTCGAGGACGACTGGCGCCGCATCCGCATCGGCGACGCCGTCTTCCGCGCCGTCAAGGGCTGCGCGCGCTGCGTGCTCACCACGATCGACCCCGACACGGCCGACCGAGGGAAGGAGCCGATCGCGTCGCTGGCCAAGATCCGGCGCTGGGACGGCGCGACGTGGTTCGGGGTCAACCTGGTGCCCGACACGCCCGGCGCGACGATCCGGGTCGGCGACGAGGTCGAGGTGCTCGACGAGGTGCCGTCCGGCGGGGGGCCGATCCGCCCGGCCCGCTGATTGGGGGGCCGTCGTACGACGCCCGTAGACTCGCCGCCCGTGGCACTCACCATCGGCATCGTCGGTCTCCCCAACGCGGGCAAGTCGACCCTCTTCAACGCGCTCACCAAGAACGACGTCCTCGCGGCGAACTACCCGTTCGCCACGATCGAGCCGAACGTCGGCGTCGTCGGCGTCCCGGACGAGCGGCTGCCGAAGCTCGCCGAGCTCTTCGGCTCGGCCCGGATCCTGCCCGCGACGGTCGAGTTCGTCGACATCGCCGGCATCGTCCGCGGTGCGTCCGAGGGGGAGGGCCTGGGCAACAAGTTCCTCGCCCACATCCGCGAGTCGGCCGCGATCTGCCAGGTGACCCGCGTCTTCCGCGACGAGGACGTCACCCACGTCGACGGCGAGGTCAACCCCGCCAACGACATCTCCACCATCCAGACCGAGCTGATCCTCGCCGACCTGCAGACGGTCGAGAAGGCGATCCCGCGGCTGGAGAAGGAGGCCCGCGGCAACAAGTCGCTCGTCGCCAGCCTCGACGCCGCCAAGGAGGCGCTCGGCCACCTCGAGGCCGGCACGCCGATCATCGCGACCAAGGTCGACCGGGCGCTGATCCGCGAGCTGTCGCTGCTGACCGCCAAGCCCTTCATCTACGTCTTCAACTGCGACGCCGACGAGCTCGCCGACGATGCCCTCAAGGACAAGATGCGCGAGATCGTCGCGCCGTCCGAGGCGATCTTCCTCGACGCCAAGTTCGAGGCGGAGCTGGTCGAGCTCGACGACGACGACGAGGCCCGCGAGATGCTCGCCGAGATGGGCGTCACCGAGCCCGGCCTCGAGGTGCTGGCCCGGGTCGGCTTCGACACCCTCGGCCTGCAGACCTACCTCACCGCCGGCCCCAAGGAGACCCGCGCCTGGACAATCCCGCAGGGCGCCACCGCCCCGGAGGCCGCCGGCGTGATCCACACCGACTTCCAGCGCGGCTTCATCAAGGCCGAGGTCGTCTCGTTCGCCGACCTCGTCGAGCTGGGCTCGATGACCAAGGCCAAGGAGGCCGGCAAGGTCCGCATGGAGGGCAAGGACTACGTCATGCAGGACGGCGACGTGGTGGAGTTCCGCTTCAACGTCTGACGGTTCACTGTTTGCGCAGGTCAGAGGCGGTTTCGCGCCTCGTCAGGCCTGTTCTGCCCTCACTGTGCCCTCACCAGAAGCAACGACTTCGGCGACCAGGCGCGCCGCGGCGTCCCTCACGCGGTCTTCGGTTGTCGGCCACAGGTGGGCGTACGTGGTGAGCGTCGTGGTTGGTTTGGCGTGCCCTAGGGCGCGCTGGACGGCGACCACGTCACAGCCAGAGGCGATCAGTCCGGAGGCGTAGAAGTGGCGCAGGTCGTGCAGCCGGACGTCCGTCACCCCGGCCCGCTGGAGGGTGGTGCGCCAGCGGTAGCCGATGGTGTTCTGGTGCGGCGGCACATCCTCCACCTCGGCGAAGAGCCAGTCATAGGGGAGACCCAGCGCGACGTGCTCGGACAGCATCTGCAGCAACGCGTCCGGCACGTGGACGGTGCGTTCGGAGTTGTACTTCGGCAGCCGGATCTCGAACGAGCCGTTGAGACGCTGGACCTGGCGGCGCACGTGCACCTGGCGGCGCAGGAAGTCGATGTCCCCGATCTGCAGGGCGGCGGACTCGCCGAGTCGTAGGCCGGCGAACGCGCACAGCCCGACGAAGGCGCGGAACCGCGGCTCGGATGACTCGAGGATGCTCCGCACGACCTCCGGCGTCGGGATCGTCATGGCCGCCTCGCGCCGGCGCAACCGCGGCAGCCTCACCTGACTGGTAAGCGGGTCTGGGCGTGGTCACAGATCGTTGAGTGGGCTCGAAACGAGGGCCGAATCGATGAGGTTCCGGGTTTGGACTTGGACTCCGCGGCCACAGTCGATGCAGTCCTTGCGCGCCGCCGACAGAAGGTTGACCAGCGAGCGGCTCGCCTGGACTGGATGGTTGCCCCAGGATCGGCGAAGTCGAGCAGCAGGCGATGCCAGCACCGCTCGCACGTGATCGTCCAGGGACATCTCGACCTCGACGTACTCAATGGCGATCGCTCCTGCCGCCGCGGCTCGTCGCTCCTCGGACGCTGACCGGCGACACTTCGCCGAGCACCAGCGCCGAGGTCGTCCCGGCAATCTTGGAATGACTTCGACGATGGTCTCACCGCATCGCGGGCACGATCGCCCGGAGTCGCCTGGGTCGCTCACCCCTGGCGCTCGAGCTCGAGCGTCCAGGCGATCACCGTCGAGGCACGCCAACGCAGATGCTTGCCGACGCGGAAACCGGCAGGCCCGTAACCACTGGTGCGCCAGCAGTACACGGTCTGCTTCGGGACGCCGAGGTAGTCGGCGACCTCTTCGATCGTCCACAGCTCGCCAGCTTCAGCGGCCGCACGGTGCGGACCTGCGGAACGCCGCGGGCGGGCAGTGGTCGCCCGTTGCTCGGGCGTCTCTTCCCAGAGCGTCTGCTGTCCTGAACTGTCGGTGTCGTGCTTCATGGCGGGTGCTCCTCCGGTGTGTCTCAGCGCTAGCCGTCGTCGTTTGTCGACAGGTGGGGGGAGAAGCACGTGGACCGAGCGCCGATCGGACAAGTTGGTTCCCTCGGACATGAGCAGACGCTCGGCGCCAGCGCCACGCTCGAGCCCTCACCGGTTTTCGTCCGCCGAAACTCGGGCCGACAGTGCATGGGGTGCGAAGTACTTGGTGAGGTGTGTGGAGATGGTCGCTTGGCCGCGCTCCGACGTGCAGAGGAGCAGGCGGTCCGGTCGATGCGGACCATTACGGGGTCGCCGAACGGACTGCTTATCGGCGAGGCCGAGACTCTCGGCTTATTTGCCCAGCTTGGTGCCATGCTCAGCCCATGCGCGTTCTGGTGGTGGAAGACGACCCAGCACTGTCGGCGAGCCTGCTTCACTCGTTCGAGTTCGAGGGTTTCAGCGCAGCTGCCGCGAGGAGCGCCGAGGACGCCTGGGACGCGCTGCGAACTGACGTCTTCGACGTCACCGTCGTGGACGTGGGACTGCCAGGGGTGTCGGGCCTCGAGCTCGTCCGGCGGATGCGGCGCGAGGGCAACGGTCTGCCCGTCCTTCTGCTCACGGCTCGTCACGGTTTGGGCGACCGGGTGGCGGGGTTGGACGCAGGCGCTGACGACTACCTGCCCAAGCCGTTCGACCTCGAGGAGCTCCTGGCGCGTCTGCGGGCACTGGTCCGGCGCTCGACCAGCCCGACGGACGCCGAGGTCTACGTGATGGGGGACCTGACGCTCGACGC
This sequence comes from Nocardioides agri, assembly GCF_013778305.1. GTDB lineage: Bacteria > Actinomycetota > Actinomycetes > Propionibacteriales > Nocardioidaceae > Nocardioides > Nocardioides agri. Next base: position 1,153,452 of record NZ_JACEIC010000002.1, on the reverse strand, counting down.
GCGCACCCATGACGTGGTCCGTAGCGGACGGCCCGTGCACCTGACCCACATGGAGTTCCAGATGTTGCGCTTCTTCATGCGCCATCCGCGCGTGGTCCTGTCCCGCGAGCAGCTTTGGCGCAACGTCTGGGGGTACGACTTCGTGCCTGCGTCCAACAACCTCGAGGTCTTCATCAGCGCACTGCGTCGAAAGACGGAGGCAGGCGGAGCGCCCCGGCTGGTGCACACCGTGCGAGGGGCGGGCTATGTGCTGAAGGACGCCGGCTCATGACGAGCGCGTCCCACCGCTGGATGCAGAGATGGTCGGTGCGGCAGCGGCTCTCGTTCCTGGCCGCGTTCGCCGCCGTCGTCGGCCTGGCGACAGCCTCCGCCGTCGCATACGCGATCGTCGTACGCGCGATCGACCACGAGGTGGACCTCTCGTTCCAGGCGTCGCCGGCGGCCGCGCGGGACGGGGTGCTGCGCCTTCCCCCGCCGGAGGACATGTGTGCCAACGATTCCTCCGACCTGCCGTCCCTCGGGCTCTACAGCTCGCAGCTCATTCGCGCAGACGGCACGCAGTGCCCGTCCACGGGCGAGCCGCTCCGCTTGCCGGAGGACGTGCTCGACCTCGACACCGAGCCAGGCCGCCTCACGTTGAGAGACGGAGTGTTCGAGTCCGGCGCACCGGCGCGGGTGGCCATCCAGCGATTTCCCGACGGCAGCGTCCTGGTCGTCGGCCGCGACCTCAGCCCGCTGTACGACCTGCGACGAACGCTGGCGCTGAGCCTGGTCGGCGCCACGCTGCTCGGCGGTCTGGCTGCGTGGTTGCTGGCCGGCCGGGCGATCCGGGCCGGCCTGCGTCCGGTGACCCGCTTCGTCGAGTACGCCGAGGCGGCGGCCGTGGCCGGAACAGCTGGTGTGACCGACCTCCCCGATCCTCCGGCGATTCCCGGGCGCCGCGACCAGGACGAGCTGGCACGTCTGGAGCGCGCCGTCGCCGCCCTGCTGGCATCGCTCAAGCAGTCCCAAGACAGACTTCACCAGCTCGTCGCCGACGCGGGTCATGAGCTGCGCACTCCCCTCTCGAGCCTCCGCAACAACGTTGCCCTGCTCCGGCGATCCCGACGCAACGAGCGACCACTCCCAGCTGCGCACGAGGACGTGCTGCTGAAGGACCTCGAGGAACAGTCCATCGAGCTCTCGGACCTCGTCGACGACCTCGTCGGTCTCTCCGCCCGCCACCAGCGAGGCGTCGACCATCATCCCGTTCCCTTCGACGAAACGGTTCAACGTGCTGCACGCCGGGCCGCCCGCCGGAGCCGTCACCACCAGCTCGAGGTGGAGACGGAACCGTGGGTCGTCGAGGGTGATGACCTCGCCCTCGAACGCGCCGTGGTGAACCTGCTCGACAACGCCCTCAAGTTCTCACCTCAAGGCACGCGAGTGGAGGTCGAGCTGCGAGCAGGAGTCCTCACAGTGCGAGATCGCGGACGTGGTGTCACCGAGACCGAGGCGCGGCAGGCCTTCCTCAGGTTCTGGCGAAGCTCGACCGCCCGGGCGCTGCCGGGCGGGGGGCTCGGGCTCGCGATCGTCGCCGACGTCGCCGAGTCCCATGGCGGCGATGCCGCCCTCGCTCCACGACCTGGAGGCGGATGCGTGGCCACGCTGCGAGTACCCGGTCGCTCGCCGGATCCGTCTTAATCCGACGCTCATCTTCGGCTCAACCACGCCTCACGCCCGCGTGGTCAGGTGTCCTGTGGGCCGAGCGGAGTGAGGAGGGGCCGGATGTCGTCGAACGGTGTCGCGTCCTTGGCTCCTTCTCTGGTGAACAGTCCCGCTGGCAGTCCCGGATTCGGCGAGGTGCAGCCGCCTGGTGTCACCGTCGCGGACACCGACCTCGTCCTGCTCTCGTGCCTCGCCGACGGGGCGACGCTGCACGAGGTGGCCCGCCGTCTCCACATCAGCCACCGGACTGCGAGCCGGCGGCTCAGCGAGATCTGCGCGTCCCTCGGCGTCAGTCGGCCCATCCAGGCGGTGGCCTGGGCCGCTCGTCGCGGCCTCATCTGACTCGTCCCGGGGGGCAGGACGCCTGGATCGCCGTTGGCGAGAAGTCGCCAACCTGAGCGGCGAGCGTTGCCGGCCATGTGACGGACGTCATAGCGTGGAGCGACCCAGCGCTGAAACGTTTCATAAGAAACGCCCACGGCGTCGATTGTCGTCTGCTGTCAGCCAGCGCGACTCGCTGCGAAGGAGCACCATGAGTCTCTCAGTCCGGTCGTCCGCGAGGACGACTCCACCCCGAGGCCGGCGTCGTGTCGCCGTCCCCGGCCTGGCGATCCTCGTCATGGCCGTTGGCGGCCTCACCTGGGCGCCTCAGCAGGCGGCCACCGGGGCGCCGGTCGCCGCCCCGGATTCCGGGTCCGACGTACCCGCCGTCACGACGGCGACCTTCGCCGACCCGCCGCAGGCCACCCGCCCGATGTACCGGTGGTGGCTCCCGATGGCCGACGTGAGGACGGACGCCCTCGCCGATCAGGTGCAGGACGTGAAGAACGTCGGTGGCGGCGGGGTCGAGCTCCAGCCGTTCGGTGCGGACGTCACCCCGACGACTCCGAAGTACGGCGTCCTGAACTACAAGCTCAACCAGGAGTACCTGGCTGAGAAGGGCTGGGGCACCCCCGCCTGGTCCGATGTCCAGCGTTCTGCACTCCAGCTCGGCAACCGCAACGGCCTGCAGGTCGACGCGATCAACGCCGCGGGATGGGGGCCGTCGATTCCCACGCTCTCCGACATCAACGACCCCGCAGTGGCACGCAAGCTCATCAGCGTCCAGACCCAGGTTCCCGCCGGCGGCACCTTCTCGGGCGCACTCCCGGAGTCCGGTCGCACGGACACCGCGGACCCGTACGCGACCGACGCAGGTCGCCCCAACAACGTACTGACCGCTCGCACCACGCTCTGCTTCCCGGCCGCTGCCGGCAGTCGCAACCTGGCGGTCGCCAGCACCGCCTCGATGGGTCCAGGCGCCCGACTGACCGTCGGGACCGGCGCAAACGCCGAGGAGGTCGTGGTCACCAGGGTCGGCACCCAGTCGCTGTGCGCCGAGACCGTTGCGCCGGCTGCTGCGGGCGCCACCAACGTCAAGGTCAACAACCTCGGTCGCGGCTGGAAGGTCGGCCAGCAGCTCACCATCGGCGAGCAGACCGTCACCATCACCGACGTGCTGCCTTCCAGCAACGCCCACGCGGCGCCCGCGACCACCCTCGTCGCCGCTGCCGCCGCCGGCGACAGCACAGTGAAGCTCGCCGCGGTCGCCCCGGCCGGGAACTTCAACAGCGGCCAGTTCATGTTCAACGTCGGCGACACGATCTCGGTCGACGGCGAGCTGCGGACGATCACCGGACCGACGTCCGAGGTCGGCATCTTCAACGGCACCGCAGGCGTGAACGGCACGGGCGTGCAACTGTCAGCACCGCTGACGTCCGCCCACGCGTCCGGCTCGCCCGCCCGCAACATCGGCCGCGGTGTCACCTTCGCTCCCGCCCTGTCGGCTGCAGCGCCGATCGGCACTCCAGTGACCCGCCGCGGCAGCGGTGTCCAGATCGCCTCGCCCCTGTCGCAGGATCGCGCCGCCACCACCGAGGTGGTCAACGTCGCGCGACGCGACGTGGTCTCCGTGCTGGTCGCGCAGTGTGCGTCGGCCAACTGCCCCGCCACGGGCGGCACCCGCACCCTTGACCCGTCGTCCATCCGTGATGTCACCGATCGTGTCGGTCTCGATGGCACGCTCGACTACACGTTCGGTGTGGGCAACGGCAACCCGTGGTGGGTGATCGGCTACTACTCCACCTCCGCAGCCGCGGCCTACTACAACGCCTCCATGGTCGGCCCGTCGTACGACCCCGACCACCTGAGCGCGGCTGGCGTCCGCGCCATCACCGACTACTGGGAGAACAACATCCTCAACGACCCGCAGACGCGGCAGTCGTTGGCAGCCCAGAAGGCCGCCGGTCGTCCGGCCGCCTTCTTCGAGGACTCCCTCGAGCTGGCGTACGGCCAGACCTGGACGGCTGACTTCGCCAAGCGGTTCCGCCAGCTCAACGGCTACGACATCTCCACCGCCCTGCCGGCGATCGCCAACGCGACAGTCAGCGGCACCCAGGCAGGCTTCTTCGACCTGCCCTCCGGTGCTCGCATCCGCCAGGACTACCTGGACACGTGGAACGACCTGTACACGCAGCGCTACCTCAAGCCGATGCGTACCTGGGCTCACGAGAACGACATGGTCCTGCGGTTCCAGTCCTACGCTAATCCCCGCCCGGGCGGCATCGACGTGCCCTACTCCAACACGTTCACCGACATCCCCGAGACCGAGTCCCTCAACATGGGCCGGGACCCGGAGAAGCACAAGCTGATCGCCGTCGGAGCCCACCTCAACGGCACCACTGCGGTCACCTGCGAGTGCGCCGCGCTGGGGTCTGGTGGATGGTCCACGACCGCGAACGGCCAGAACGTCGCCAACCTCCCGGCAGCCTTCGAGGCTCTGTCCGGTGGGGCGACGCGGATGATCTACCACGGCATGCCCTACCTGGAGTCGCCGGAGAACTCCGGCAACAGCTCGCGGTGGCCCGGCGCGTCCGGCTTCGGCACGTCCATCACCGAGAACTTCGGGCCGGTCATGCCCCAGTGGGAGGACTACCGCTCGGTCAACGAGGCCCTTGGTCGTTACGGGCTCGTCCTGCGCCAGGGCAAGCCGCGCTTCGACGTGGCGGTCCTGCGTGAGGACACCAACACCTTCAACGCGCCGTTCACCACGTCCTCGGCGATGGCGAAGGCCGGTTACACCTACGAGTACCTCAGCAGCCGCAACGTCAACAGCGCGGGTTCCGAGCTGCGCGACGGCGTGTTCTTCCCGGACCGCTCGGGCTACCGGGCGATCGTGCTGAACAGCCAGACCACGTTCCGTCCCCAGGCGTCTGCCAAGGTCCTCGAGCTCGCCCAGCAGGGTTTCCCCGTCGTCATCATCGGGTCGCCCACCGCGCCGACTGTGTCGGCTGTCGGGTTCAAGCCGGGCGACGACGCACAGGTCCAGGCCGACGTCAACAAGCTCTACGACCTGATCGGCGACTCGGACGCGAAGGTCGTCGTGGTCGCCAACGAGGGCGGCGTGCCCGCCGCGCTCAAGGCGCTCGACGTGACGGCCGCCGCCGAGAAGACCGAGACCGGAAGCCTGCTGTCGGTGCGACGCCAGGCCCCCGACACGGACTACTACTACTTCCACAACCCCTCGGAAGCAGCCGTGACGGAGACCGTTCGCCTGCACGGGGACGGCGTCCCGTACGCCCTCGACCCGTGGTCCGGCACCATCACCCCGATCGCCGAGTACGACCGGGTGGGCGACGCCGTCGAGGTCACGATGAACGTGAACCGTCGCAACGCCGTGCTCCTCGCCGTCAGCGACCGCGACCTCGCGGGCAGCGCTCCCGCAGCGGTGCACGTCGTCGACACGGACGCCGACAAGATCGTCGACGAGGACGGAACCCTGCTGGCTCGTTCCACGACTGCTGGTGACGTCACCTCGACACTCAGCAACGGAACGACCGTCACGTCGAGCATCGACGCAGTCGCCGACCAGCGCACGCTCGGTGACTGGACGCTCAACGTCGCCTCCTACGGTCCCGACGCCACAGGCCGCGCGGGGATCTCGCACACCGTCAAGACGGCGATGGGCCCCATCGACGTCGACGCGGCAGCCGACGGGAAGCTGCCGGCCTGGTCCGCGCTGCCGGGTCTGGCCGACAAGTCCGGGGTGGGTACCTACACCACGACGGTCACGCTGCCGGCCGACTGGGACAGCGCCGACGGCGCCTACCTCTCGCTCGGCGCGGCCACCGACACCGCGCGCATCACGGTGAACGGCACCCCGTTGCCGGCGCTCGACCAGTCCGACCTGCGACGGATCGACCTGGGCGACACGCTCAAGGCCGGTGACAACACCATGACCGTCCGGGTCGCGACGCCTCTGCGCAACGCGGTCAACCGGATCAGGAAGAGCGGGGCCATGGCGGCCGGCTACGGCCTCGTCGGCCCCGTCGTCCTGACGCCCTACGCCGAGGCGGTCATCCCCACCAGCACGCCGCCGACCACCCCCCCGCCGACGACGGTGCCGCCTACCACGGTGCCGCCGACGACGGTCCCGCCGACGACGGTGCCGCCCACCACGGTGCCGCCGGTGACCCCGAAGGTGCGGGTCAAGGACAAGGTGCGGGCGGGCGCCACGCTGCGGATCCGCGGTCGTGACTTCCCGGTGAGCAAGGTGAGCATCACCCTCGGTGGCAAGAAGCTCGGCACCGCGGAGGTGACGGACGGGAAGTTCGACGTCCGCCGCAGGGTGCCCACCAGCCTCTCCGGCAAGACGGTGCTGCGGGTGCTGGACCGCACGGGCGACGTGCTCGTCCGAACCACCGTCAAGGTGCTGAAGAGGAAGGCGGCCTGAGAGAGGGTCCGAGCCGCTAACAGCAGGGGGTCACGCCGTGCGGGTGTGACCCCCTGTTGCCTCCGTAGACACGGAAGCGCGGGGTAGAGGTGCAGGGTCTCACGCGACCAAACCCTGACAGATGGACCGTGGCGTCATCGTCCGCAATCACTGACCGCAATCGCAACGGATTGTCGCTAAGAAGAAAGTTCGAGGGCAGGCGTGCACACCCCAGCAACACCCGCGGATCACTCGCCGCAGTTGTCAATTCCCCCACATGCACTGGTCGTCAATTGATGTTGCTGCAAGCTCTAGCCGTGGGAGCGACCGCCGCCTCGATCGCTCGCGCGGAAGGGGGGTCTCCCTCTCGCATACGCCGCGGGGTGCGCCAGCTTCGTAACCTCCTCAGTGCGCGCAACAATCGCCATGCCGTTGTTACGGCCGTCCGGGCGGGAATCATCTGACCCTCAGCGCAAACAAGACAGTCCAAGACCTCGCTCTCTTGCCGCGGCATGCCTGGGGAACATGAGACGGAGACGTGCCGCACGACGTCTGGCCGGCGTATCCGGAGCCTCTGCAGATGGATGCCCACCCGGTCGGGATGATGTCTTCGTGGGTGGTGAACTAGGTGGTGAACGGCCGCGAGGGAGTGCTCTGCCCTCAATCTGCCCTCACCGGCACGGAAATCGATGCCAACCAATGATGATTACCGGAGTAAGTCCTCGCACTATTCCTGCAGGTCAGAGCGCTGTTTCAACAGATTACAACGACCGACCGAAACCCCCGTTGTCGTTCCGCTTCAACGTGTAGACCCGCAGCGCGGAGTGCGCGAAAGGTCGGGTTCACGTCCCGGGCTGGACGGGCAGCAGCAGCCGGAGGTGGGTCCCGCTCGTGCTCTCCAGGAGCTCGAGGCGGCCGCCGTTCCGCTCGGCCAAGCCGCGCGCGATGGCCAGTCCGAGGCCGCTGCCGGAGCCGCGGGCGCGCGCCCCGTCAGCCCGGTAGAACCGGTCGAAGACCTTCTCGCGGTGGTCGGCGGGGATGCCGGCACCGTCGTCGATGACGTCGAGGCGCACCTGGTCGTCGTCGACGTCGACCACGAGGCGGACGGTGGTCGCCGCGTGGGTGACCGCGTTGTCGAGGAGGTTCCGCACGATGCGACGAGCGTCGTCGGGATTGGCGCGGGCGGGCGCGCCCGATACCTGTCCGGTCTCGATGCGGACGGTCGATCCGGCCCGCGCCCGGGTCGCCTCCTCCAGGACGAGCTCGTCGAGATCGATGGCCGCGGGCTGGGTGCCGGCGTCGGCGTCCAGCTCGGCGAGCACCAGCAGGTCGCGCACCAGACGCTCCATGTCGCTCGTCGGGCCGAGTACGTCGGACCGCAGGCGGTCCCGGTCCACGTCGCCGGCAGGGCGGAGCGCGAGCTCGAGGGCGACGCGCTGAGCGGCGAGCGGGCTCTGCAGGTCGTGGGACACGTCGGCGACGAAGTCACGCTGTTGCCGAGCGGATCGGTCGAGCCGGCCGAGCATCGCGTTCATGGTGGCGGCGAGACGACCGACCTCGTCGTCGACGCCGTCGCCCTCGACGCGAGACTGCAGGTTCTCCGCCGAGATCCGGTCGACATCGGCGCGGATCCGGTCGAGGCGACCCAGGGTGCGACCGAGCAGCAGCCAGATCACGGTGCCGAGCAGGGCCACCACCACGGGGACGCCGATCCACAGGGCCCGGCGCAGCGCCGAGGACGCCTCCGCGACGGACTCCAGGCTGCTGCCGACGTAGACGTGAACGATGCCCTCGGGGCTCTGCCCGGAGGCGGACCAGACCCGGTAGGTCTCGGTCTCCTGGTCGTCGGGTGCCTCGAAGGTCCGCACCGTGGGCACCGTTCCTGCCGAACGGTCCGTCACCGGACCTCGGCCCGCGAGGTTCGGTGACGCCGCGATGACCTCGCCGGTCGAACCGACCACTTGTGCCATCCCGTCGTCGTCGAGGTTGGTGAGCACCGGCGGGAGATCGCCGGTGCGGGCCAGGTCGAGCAGGTCGACGACCCGGGAGCGGGACAGCTGGTCAGACGAGGCGATGAGCCGACTCTCGAGCGTCGAGACGAGGACGACGGAACCCAGGACGAGGACCAGTGCGAACAGCGCCGTACCGGTCGCGGTCGCCTTCGTGCGCAGGCTCAGCCGCTGGGTCATGACTCCTCCGGGTCGGTGGCGGCCAGCCGGTAGCCGACCAGACGGACCGTCTGGAGGGACCGACGGCCGAATGGCTCGTCGACGCGCTGTCGGAGCTGGCGCATGTAGACCTCGACGATGTTCGGGTGGCCGTCGTACGCGAAGTCCCACACGTGCTCGAGGATCGTGGACTTCGGCAACACCTCGCCCGGGCGTCGCATGAGGAACTCGAGCAAGGAGAACTGACGGGGAGTGAGGGCGATCTCGGTCGTTCCGCGCCAGGCCTGGTGGGTGGCCGGGTCCAGGCGGAGGTCGCCGACCTGGAGGACGGCTGGTCGCTCCTGACGTCCGCGCCGCACGAGGGCGCGCAGGCGGGCCGTCAGGACCATGAAGGAGAAGGGCTTGGACAGGAAGTCGTCAGCGCCGGCATCGAGAGCCCGGCTCTCCTGCTCGGGGCCGGACCGCGCCGTGAGCATCAGGATCGGCGTCCAGTCACCGGCCTCCCGACGCCGCGCACACAGGGCATCTCCCGCCAGGCCGGGCAGCATCACGTCGACGACGAGCGCATCGTAGGAGTTCTCGAGCGCGAACCACTCGCCCTCGGTGCCGTCGAGCGCGACGTCGACGGCGTACCCCTCGGCCTCGAGGCCGCGCCGCAGGCTCGCAGCGAGCTGCTTGTCGTCCTCCACCACCAGGATCCGCACGGCTCAACGGTCCCACCCTGGCGCTGAAGGCGGGCTGAACGCGCACTGATCGGTGACCGACGCACAGCCTTCAGGTTGGCTTCAGCCGACGTGGAGCAGGGTAGGGGCTACACGAAGCGAAGGAGAGGCCGATGCGCAAGAGCGTGATGATCGGAGCCGCTGGCGTCGCCATCGCCGCGGCTGTCGCCGCAGGGGGCGTCGCCGTCGCGACGAACGGCGATGACGGACCCGCGAGCCACCAGTACACCCAGGAGCAGGCAGACGCGGCGACGAAGGCCGCACTCGAGGCGACCGGCGGCGGCACCGCCAACAGCGTCGAGACTGACAACGAGAACGGCGCGACCTACGAGGTCGAGGTCACCAAGCCCGACGGCACGACCGTCGACGTACGCCTGGACGACCACTTCGAGGTCGTCGTCATCGAGGGCGACAGCGAGGAGTAGTGGCCGACGGCGACGCTGCGCGTCATCCGGTGAGCGCGGCCTCGACCGATCGCCGGACCTCGAGCTGGCGGACCAGGAACGCCGCCTCGTCGAGCCGCTTGCGCCGCATCCAGGTCGTGAGCTCGGTGTTGCACTTGCTCGCGTTGCACGACCCGCAGGCGGGCACCACGTTGGCGAGCGTGTAGCGACCGCCGCGGGAGATCGGCAGCATGCAGTCCTTCTGGAGTGCGCCGCCGGCTGCTCCGCAGTAGGCGCAGCCGGCCCAGGCGGCGACGAGCCCGGCCCACTGGTGGTCGGTCAGGTCGTGGTCGACCGCGGCCATCCGGCGCTTGCGGCGGGCGGCGTACCGCGCGGCGCGAGTGCGGGACGGCATGGCCGGAGGCTACTGGGTTCAGGCGGCAGACGTGCCGAGCACGTCCTCGCGGGTACGCCGCCAGGAGGCCGCGCGCTGACGGTCGCTGCACAGGGCGCTGCTGCTCTCGCGCAGCTCCTGCTCGGCGCGCGAGCGCCACGCACCCCCGTGCGCGCCGTCGAGGCAGTCGCGGAAGTCGCCGAGCCAGGCCTGCACCCAGCCCTCGTCCGGGTCCGTCGTGATCATGACGCTCCGATCGGCCGCGGCTCGACGATCCTGAGGAGGTCGCCTCAGCGCGCTGTGACCCACCGGTCGAGGGCGGCCGCCACGGCGGCGGGGGAGATGGGCTTGGAGACGTAGTCGTCCATGCCGGCCTCGAGGCAGCGCTCGCGGTCGCCCGCCACCGCGCCCGCCGTCATGGCGATGATCGGGGTGCGCCGGCGCCCGCCCTCCCGCCGACGGATCTGGCGGGTGGCCTCGTAGCCGTCCATGACCGGCATCTGGACGTCCATGAAGACGGCGTCGTAGTGGCCCGCGGTCACCGCGGCCAGCCCGGCCGCGCCGTCGTCGACGAGGTCGACCTGGTAGCCGAGCGCCTCGAGGATGCCCTCCGCGACGATCTGGTTGATCTCGCCGTCCTCGACGAGCAGCACCCGGCCGCGGCTGGCGTTCGGCTCGGCGCCCTGCTGCTCCGGTGCTGCCGCGGGGTGCTCGTCCCGCTGCGGCGCGGCCTGAGAGCCGGGGCCCATCGGCACGTCGAACCGGAAGGTGCTGCCACGTCCGAGCTCGCTCTCCAGCGTGATCGTGCCGCCCATGGCGGTGACCAGCTGCTGGGAGATCGCCAGACCCAGCCCGGTGCCGCCGAAGCGGCGGGTCGTGGAGGAGTCGGCCTGGGAGAAGGGGTCGAAGAGGTGGGCCTGGTGAGCGGGGTCGATGCCGATGCCGGTGTCGGCGACCTCGAACCGCACCCGGGCGGTCCCCTCGCCGAGGTCGTCGAGGTCGACCCGGACGGTGACCTCGCCGCGCTCGGTGAACTTCACGGCGTTGCCGACCAGGTTGACCAGCACCTGCCGGAGGCGCACGGGGTCGCCGTGCAGGGTGTGGGGGAGTCCGGGGGCGCATCGGGCGACCAGGGCCAGGTGCTTCTCGCGGGCGGGCTCGGCGAGCAGGTCGAGGACCTCGTCCACGAGGCGGGCCGGCTCGAAGTCGATCGTCTCCAGGTCCAGGTGGCCGGCCTCGATCTTCGAGAAGTCGAGGATGTCGTTGATGACGGTCAGCAGCGCGTCGCCTGCGGTCCGCACGCCCTCGGCGTACGTGCGCTGCGTCTGGTCGAGCTCGGTGTCGAGCAGCAGGCCGGTCAGTCCGATGACGCCGTTCATCGGGGTGCGGATCTCGTGGCTCATCGTGGCCAGGAAGTCCGACTTCGCGCGGGAGGCGGCGAGGGCGGCGTCCCGCGCGGCGGCCAGCTCGACCCGCGCCCGGGCCTCCGATCGCAGCAGCCGCGCCGTGCGCGCGAACGCGATCGCGACCAGGGCGACGGTGGCGAGTCCGAGCGAGGCGACCGGCACGTCGACACCCGTGGCCGTCCCGACCGCGCGCACCGCGGCCGGCACCAGCAGGGGGAGGATCGCGATGGCCAGCTTCGCGTGCATGCGCTGGTCGTCGGGTCCGGCGTGCTCCTGCGGTACCGGGAGCGCCTGCGGGCGCAGGGTGGCCGTGGCCATCAGCATCGCGCCGAGCATCCAGCCGAGGTCAAGCACGGCCGAGACCGTGCCCTCCACGGCCAGCACGTAGTAGCCGAGGTCGGCGAGCAGCCAGCAGGAGACGCCGAGCGCGAACGGCACGCCGAGCGCGTTTCGCGAGCGGCTGTTCGACAGCGCGCGGAGCACCAGCGCGAGCAGCACGGCGTCCAGGACCGGGTAGGCAGCCGACACGACACGGGTGACCGGTGCGGCGGAGTCGTCCGCGACGATCGCGTCGACGCTGATCGTCCAGATGACCAGCACGCTGACGACGACCGCGGTCAGGACGTCGAGCAGCGAGTCCACGTCGACGCGGACGCGCGGGGAGCGACGGACGGTGGTCAGGACGAGGACCGCGCCCCCGAGGCCGAGGTAGCTGAGCAGGTAGGGGATGTCGGCAAGGGAGACGTCCGGCTCGCGCCCCACCCACCAGTACACGAGCCAGAGCGCGTCACCGAGCGCGCTGAGGCTGAGCCCGAGAGCGATGAGCAGAGGGACGGCGCGTCTGCCGGGTGCGGCGCCGTTGACGCCGACCCAGGCGACGACCGCGGGCAGCGTGACACCGAGCTGGTAGGTGAGGTCACCTGCGGTGCCCGCAGGGTGGACGAGGTGCAGCGCGAGGAGCGTGATCTCGACAGCCCAGAGCATGCGCACGACGTGCGAGCGTCGACTCGCGTCCATGTTGCTTCCCCACCACCAGCCACGTCCCCCACGCGACAATAACTAGACTCCACCCCATGGGGAGCCCGATCCGCCCAGGTGTCCGCGTCCTTGATCGGCTGATGAAGTCCGTTCCTTCGATGTCCGTAGCGAAAATGTCGGTGGAGCAGCTCCAGAGGGCTCAGGTCACCGCGATCCCCGAAGGCGGGCCGGCGACGCTCTTCCTGGGCCGGCCGCGCAAGGGCGTAGAGATCCGGTCCGACGTCCTGCAGGCCAGGCACGGCGACCTCCCTGTGCGGATCTACACCCCGCAGGCCTGGTCGCGGGAGCCGCGGCCGGTGGTCGTCAACTTCCACGGCGGCGGGTTCGCGCTCGGCTCGGCCCGCCAGTGCGACTGGATCTGCAGCATCGTCGCGGCCGACGTCGACGCGGTCGTGGTGTCCGTCGACTACCGGCTCGCCCCGGCGCACAAGTTCCCAGCAGCCGTCGAGGACTGCTACGACGCGCTCCTGTGGACGGCGGCCCACGCGGCCGAGCTCGGCGCCGACGCGGCGCGGCTCGGGGTCATGGGCGACAGCGCGGGCGGCAACCTCGCGGCGGTCGTCTCGATCATGGCCCGTGACGAGCTCGGACCCGCGATCGCCCACCAGGCCTTGGTCTACCCCGTGACGGACATGAGCGAGACGGGTCGGGAGGATGCGTCGTACCTCGACAACGTCCTCGGGATCGTGCTCAGCAACGACGACATCGAGGTCTTCCGCGACTACTACCTCACCGAGGACGCCGACCGCCTCGACTACCGGCTCTCGCCGATCCACGCAGCCGACCTGTCGCGCCTCCCTCCCGCGGTCGTCGTGGTCGCCGGTCTCGACCCGCTGCACGACAGCGGCATCCGCTACGCGCAGGCGCTCGCCGACGCCGGCAACGTCGTCCGGGTCGAGGACTTCCACCAGATGCCGCACGGGTTCCTCAGCTTCCCCTACTTCGCGCACGCCGCCCGGCCCGCGATGGCGGCGATCGTCGCGTCCCAGCGAGCCGCGCTCCGCGCGCCGAGTCCGGCGATCACCCGCTGATCGCCTCTTGCGCTCCCTCGCCGGTCAGGCGCATCGTGGAGAGGTGAAGGCGTACGGCGTACCGGACGGCTTGCCGGTCCTCAGCCGGGGGAAGCACCGCAGCCCCCGCAAGGGCGCGTGCTTCATGGAGATGGCGTCGGTCCTCGCGGCCGAGCGCTGGAGCGACGCCCCCAAGTGCACCCACCCACTGCTCGCCCACCTGGCCCGGATGGTCAACGACGCGAGCACCGACGAGCACCGCAGCGAGCTCGCGGTGCTCATCCCCGATGTCGTCGGCGTGCGCGACGACGGCCTCGCGTTCGAGGTCGCCGTGACGGCGACGGTCGCGGCGCAGGCCATCGGCGACGTCCCGGAGGAGCTCCAACGGGCACTCGCGGCCGGTCTGCTGCGCTGCGAGCAGATGGTGCAGCGGCTCGGGCCCGGCGCCGTCGTCGGTGCGGAGCAGATCCCACCGGCCCTGGCGCGGGTCCCGCTGGCGACGGCGTGGGCGCGCGACTTCGCGGGTGACCGCTCGATCACGCCCCGGCAGTTCCGCGCGTTCACGGCGCCGACGGTGGCCCGCTGCGCGGTCCGCGGCCTGGCCGCGGCGTCCTCCGAGCCCGACGCGGCGCTGCGCGACCTCCTGCGCACGGCGATCGCGACGGCCCGTCAGGCCGCCGGCCTGTGCGCCGGCACCAGCGCGAGCGCCCCGACGGCCAGCACCGCGGCGCCGGCGAACACGTAGAAGCCCCAGGGGTAGGCGATCCCGGCGGTCACGAGCGCGCCCGTGATCGACGGTCCGACGATGGCGCCGACCCGGCCGACGCCGGCCGAGAGGCCGAGCGCGGTGCCCTTGAGGTGGTCGGGGTAGAGGTGGCCGACGAAGGCGTAGACCAGCACCTGGGCGCTGAACACGAAGACGCCCGTCACCAGCACCGCGGCGTAGACGAGCGCGGTGCTCTGCAGCTTGATCGACAGCAGCGCCAGGCACACGGCCGCCGCCGCGAACCAGACCAGCACGGTCGGCTTGTTGCCGCGCGTGTCGGCGATCTGGCCGGCGACCAGCAGCCCGGTGACCGCACCGAGGTTGAGCACCAGCAGCAGCGTCGTACCCGCCTCGATCGAGTAGCCGGCCTCGCCCATGAGCTTCGGCAGCCACGTGTTGAGCCCGTAGACGAGCAGCAGGCCCATGAACGAGGCGACCCACAGGCCGATGCTGATGCGCAGGTAGGGGCGGCGCACCACGTCGGCCGTCCTGGCGGTCGGCGGCCGGTCGGCGTGCTCGCTCCGCGAGGAGAGGTACGCCGCGGACTCGGGCAGCTTGAGCCAGAAGACCGGCAGGGTGAGCAGCCCGGCGACGCCGCCGATGTAGAACATCGCCTCCCAGCCCCAGGCGTCGATGACGACGAGCGCGAGCAGCGCGGTGAGCACGGCGCCCACGTGGTAGCCGGTCATCACCCGGGTCATCGCGGTGCCGTTGCGGTGGTCGTCGGCATACTCCGACATGAAGGCGAGCGCGACCGGCAGGCAGGCACCGAGGCCCAGCCCCGCCAGCAGCCGCAGGGCGGTGAAGGAGTCGACGCCCGGTGCCATCGGCGTCAGGATCGTGAGCACGGAGAACCAGGCGACGCAGGCGATCAGCGGCCGTCGTCGGCCGAGCCGGTCGGTGACCGGGCCGATCAGGGCGGCGCCGATGCCGACGCCGACCAGGCCCATCGTGGCCGCGGTGGTGAGCGTGGCGTCGGTGAACCCGAGGGCGCCGGTCTGGCTGAGCGTGGGGATCACCGCGCCGATGACGACGAGGTCGAAGCCCTCGAGCGCGACGGCGAGCCAACAGAGGGCGATCGGCCACAGGCCGTCGGCGGACGGCGTCCGGCGTGGTGCGGACAGCTGGGTGGAGGTGGCGCTGGACATGGCTGGTCCTTTCCCGAGAACGACGCCCATACGGTGTCCGTTGTGACAGGCGTCTCCCACTCGGCCCTTCCGGTCAGCGGAAGTGGTGACCGACGGGTAACCTGCCTCCCACTCGAGATGTGACGCGTGTCATGATCCGCCCGTGAACACGAGCCTCGAGTCCTGTGACGTCATCGTCGTCGGCGCCGGCCTGGCCGGCCTGACCGCCGCGGCCGAAGTCGCCGACGCCGGCAGATCGGTGGTCCTGCTCGACCAGGAGCCGGAGCAGTCGCTGGGCGGCCAGGCGTTCTGGAGCCTCGGTGGGCTCTTCTTCGTGGACAGCCCCGAGCAGCGCCGGATGGGCATCAAGGACTCCCGCGACCTCGCGATGCAGGACTGGCTCGGCAGCGCGCAGTTCGACCGCGACGAGGACCGCTGGCCGCGCGCCTGGGCGGAGGCGTACGTCGACTTCGCCGCCGGCGAGAAGCGCGCCTGGCTGCGCGAGATGGGCCACCGCACGTTCCCGGTCGTCGGCTGGGCCGAGCGCGGCGACGGTCGGGCCGAGGGCCACGGCAACTCGGTGCCGCGCTTCCACATCACGTGGGGCACCGGCCCCGGCGTGGTCGAGCCCTTCGAGCGGCGGTGCCGTGAGCACGCGGCGGCGGGCCGCCTGCGGTTCGGGTTCCGCCACCAGGTCGACGACCTCGTGGTCGAGGGCGGCGCCGTGGTCGGCGTCCGGGGCACCCTGCTCGAGCCGAGCTCGATCCGGCGCGGGCAGGCCAGCAGCCGGGTCGCGGTCGGCGAGTTCGAGCTGCGCGCGCAGGCCGTGATCGTCACCAGCGGTGGCATCGGCGGCAACCACGACCTGGTCCGCAAGACCTGGCCCGCCCGGCTCGGGACGCCGCCGAAGACCATGGTGGCCGGCGTACCGGCCCACGTGGACGGCCGGATGCTCGGCATCACCGAGGCCGCCGGCGCCCGCGTCATCAACCCCGACCGCATGTGGCACTACGTCGAGGGCATCCGCAACTGGGACCCGATCTGGGACAACCACGGCATCCGCATCCTCCCCGGCCCGTCCTCGCTCTGGCTCGACGCGACCGGCAAGCGCCTGCCCGCGCCGTACTTCCCGGGCTTCGACACGCTCGGCACGCTCGCGCACCTGCGCACCACCGGCTACGACTACTCGTGGTTCGTGCTGACGCAGAAGATCATCGAGAAGGAGTTCGCGCTCTCCGGGTCCGAGCAGAACCCCGACCTCACCGGCAAGGACGTCAAGCTCCTGCTCTCGCGGGTGAAGTCCGGCGCCCCCGGCCCGGTCGAGGCGTTCAAGCAGCACGGTGCCGACTTCGTCGTGGCCGACACCCTCACCGAGCTCGTGCGCGGCATGAACGAGATCGCCGACGACGACGCGCCCCGCATCGAGGAGCCGTCGCTCCGCTCGCTCGTCGAGGCGCGGGACCGTGAGATCGACAACGAGTTCACCAAGGACGCCCAGGTGACCGCGATCCGCGGGGCCCGCACCTACCGCGGCGACAAGCTGATCCGGGTGGCCACGCCGCACAAGCTGCTGGACCCGAAGGCCGGCCCGCTCATCGCCGTACGCCTCAACGTGCTCACCCGCAAGACGCTCGGCGGCCTCGAGACCGACCTCGACGGCCGCTGCCTGACGGCCTCCGGTGAGCCGCTTCCGGGCCTGTACGCCGCGGGCGAGGTCAACGGCTTCGGCGGCGGCGGGATGATGGGCTACAACGCGCTCGAGGGCACGTTCCTCGGCGGTTGCCTCTTCTCCGGCAGGGTCGCCGGGCGGGCGGCGGCCCGCGCGGTCTAGTACGTCGTCCGGTCCGGCTTCGCCAGCCACGCCTCGAAGGGCGCGAACGAGCCGGCGTGCTCCCCGGGGTGGACGAGCGTCGGCCAGGTGCTGCGGTCGCGGTCGAAGAGCTCGTAGAACGCGTGGTCGTCGAAGCCGCCGCGGGCGGCGTCGTGCCGGTCGGCCGCGAAGACCACGCGGTCCAGGCGGGCCCACAGGCACGCCGCGACGCACAGCGGGCAGGGCTCGCACGAGGTGTAGAGCACGCACCCGGCCAGCGCGAAGTCGCCGATCGCGGCGCAGGCGGCGCGGATCGCGAGCACCTCGGCGTGGGCGGTCGGGTCCAGGTCGCGGGTCACCCTGTTCTGGCCGCTCCCCAGGAGCACGCCGTCGCGCACGATGACGGCTCCGAACGGGCCGCCTCCGTCCGCGACGTTCGCGACCGCCAGGTCGACGGCCGTGCCGAGCCAGTGGGCGTCGTCGGTCATGCGAGCTCCTCCGGGTGGGTGGTGGCGAGCCGCCAGAGCCGGTCGCGGCTCATCGGCAGCTCGTGGGGTCGGACGCCGAGCGCGTCGCGGACGGCGTTCGCGACCGCCGGCGCCACCGGGTTGTACGGCGCCTCGCTCATCGACTTCGCGCCGCGCGGTCCCAGCGCGTCGTGGGTGTCGGCGAAGAGCACCTCTGTCGGCGGCACGTCGCCGAGCTGCGGCACTCGGTAGTGCCGGAACGACCGGGTGAGCACCTCGCCCTCGCCCACCAGCATCTCCTCGTAGAGCGCGCTGCCGTAGCCCTGCGCGACGCCGCCCTCGACCTGGCCGCGCAGCTGCTCGGGGTTGATCACGACGCCGGCGTCGACGGCGTGCACCGACCGCAGGACCCGCAGCTCGCCGGTCTGGCGGTCGACCGCCACCCGCACCCCGTGCACGTTGAACGCGACCGAGCGCGGCGTGCCGTGGTGCTCGGCCGACCGGGTGACCGGCAGCGGCGCCCCCTCGCCCACCGCGGCGCAGACCGCACGGGCCGCGTCGGCGACCGCCATGCCCGCGACGACCGAGCCGGTCGAGCCGTAGGCACCGGTGTCGTACGCCGTCGCGTCGGTGTCGGAGGAGCGCAGCCGCACCGCGTCCGGGGCGATGCCGAGCTCCTCGGCGACGAGCTGCACGTGCACGGTGGCGGAGCCGTTGCCGAACTCGGCGCTGCCCACCGCGACCTCCGCGGTGCCGTCGGCGTGCAGCGTCACCGAGGCGGTGGCGTGGTGGCCCCGCGGCGGGATGGTCGCGATCATCGCGACCGCCATGCCCTCGCCGACCGCCCAGCCCTCGGGCGCCGGCTCGCCGTCGCCGCGGGCCAGGGCGGTCTCGACCAGGTCGAGGCACTGGTCGAGGCCGTAGCTGCCGTAGTCGAGGTCGGGCGTCGGCGCGCCGTTGACCACGAACGGGTCGCCGGGCCGGACGACGTTGCGGCGGCGCAGCTCGACGGGCGACAGGCCCAGCTCGCGGGCCAGCTCGTCGAGCGCCGACTCGATCGCGAAGATCACCTGCCCGAGGCCGTAGCCCCGGAACGCTCCCGACGGCACGTGGTTGGTGTAGACCGCCTCGCCGTCGACCCGCTTGTTGGGGCAGCGGTAGACCGCCACCGACTCGTGGCAGCCGTGGAAGAGCACGCCGACCGCGTGGTTGCCGTAGGCGCCGGTGTCGCTGAGCACGTCGACCGCGAGCGCGGTGAGCACGCCGTCGGCGTCGGCGCCCGCGGTCACGGACACGCGCATCGGGTGGCGGCAGGGAGCCAGCGTGAACTGCTGCTCGCGGGTCAGCTCCAGCTGCACCGGGCGACCGAGGCGCAGCACCGCGAGGCCGACGAGGTCCTCGACGAGCATCTCCTGCTTGCCGCCGAAGCCGCCGCCGACGCGGGCGGCCACCACCCGCACCCGGTCCGGCGCCAGCCCGAGGACGTGCGCCAGCTCGTCGCGCACCAGGAACGGCACCTGGGTGCTCGTGCGCACCACCAGCCGGCCGTCCTCGTCGAGCCAGCCCCGCGCGCCGTGGGTCTCCAGTGAGGCGTGGGTGACCCGGCTGGTCCACCAGGTGCCGGCGACGGTCGCGGCGGCGGCGGCCAGGCCGGCCTCCACGTCGCCGACCTCGCCGTGCGTGGCAGCGACGACGTTGCGGCCGGGATCGGCGATCCGCGAGTCCTCGGCCGACTTGTCTCCGTGCAGGAGGGGAGCGCCGGGCAGGCGCGCCGTCTCCGGGTCGAAGGCCGCGGGCAGCACGTCGTACTCGACGTCGACGAGCGCGACGGCGCGCTGCGCCTCGGCGACGGAGTCGGCGACGACCGCCGCGACCCGCTGGCCGCGGAAGCGCACCACGTCGTCGAGCATCCGGGTGTCGTCGGGGTCGTCGAGGCGGCTCTCGTGGCGGCCGGTGGAGTAGAGCACCTCGGGCACGTCGTGGTGCGTGAGCACGAGGCGTACGCCGGGCGCCGCGGCCGCGCGGCTGGCGTCGACGCGGGTGATCCGCGCGTGCGCGTGCGGGCTCTGGAGCAGCGCCATGTGCAGCACCCCGGTGTCCGGGAGGTCCAGCGTGAAGGGCTCGGTGCCGGTGACGACCCGCTCGGCGGCCGGCGGGCGGACGGAGTCGCCGAACCCGCCCTGGGCGGTGGTGTTGCCGCTCCCGGCGAGGGCGTCGCGGATCGAGCGGTAGCCGGTGCAGCGGCACAGGTTGCCCTTGAACGTGCGCTCGACGTCGTCGACCGGGCCGACCCCGGCCGCGGTCACGACCCAGCCCGCGGTGCAGAAGCCGCACTGGAAGCCGCCGGCCGCCAGGAAGTCCTGCTGCACCGGGTGCAGGTCGCCGGGGGCCCCGAGGCCGGCGACCGTGGTCACCTCGCGGCCGACGCCGCGGGCGGCGGGGTAGAGGCAGGAGTGCACGGGCGCGCCGTCGACCAGGACCGAGCAGGCGCCGCAGTCGCCGGTGTCGCAGCCCTTCTTGACCTCGAGGTGGCCCGCCTCGCGCAGGAACGTCCGCAGGCACTGGCCCGGCCCCGGGTTCGCGTCGACGGACCTGCCGTTGACCCTCATGCCGCGAGCTCCGCGGCGACCTCGCGGGCCAGCACGCCGGTGACGTGGGCGCGCCAGTCGGTCGGCCCGTGCGGGTCGTCGTACCAGCAGTCGATCGCCGCCAGCCCGGTCTCGAGGTCGTGCCGGTCGAGCACGACCGGCCGGGTGGTCGAGGCGGTGACGACGAGGCGGTCGCCGGACCCGATGACGACGGCCGAGGAGCGGCCGTGGCGGGTGAGCGAGGCGCGGCGGAAGGCGTGCGGCAGCGTCAGTGCGGTGGCGGGGACGTCGATCGCCCGCAGCACCTCGCCCGGTCGCAGCGTGGTGGTGCCGGCGCCGGTGACGAAGGTGGTGACCGGCTCTCGTCGCTCGCCGCCGTCGGGGGTCCACACGAGCGCCGTGGCGTCGAGCGCGCTCGCGAGCGAGACCGCGGCGGCGGCGGGCAGGGCGAGGCAGACGTTGCCGCCGACGGTGGCGACGTGCTGGACCTTCACCGACATCAGGAACGCGTCGGCGCACTGCCGCACCAGCCCGGCCGCCGGACCCCACGGCGCGTGCAGGACGCGCTCGACCGTGCAGGTGGCGCCGATCCGCAGGGTGCCGGGCAGCTCCTCCCAGTCGGGCCAGCCGAGCGTGGTGAGGTCGACCAGCCCGGTGACGGGCTGGGGCTCGGAGAAGAGCCAGGTGCCGCCGGCCAGCACGGTCTCGCCCGGCGCGAGGGCGAGGTCGGCGCGCTCCCGCGCGGCGCGCAGCTCGGTGACCGAGACGAGGTCCACTACTCCACCTCCGCCAGGTGGGCATAGGTGGCGCTGATCGCCGCGACCCGGTCGCGGGCGCTGCGCCCGAGCGCCGACAGCACGGCGTCGGCGAGCACGCTGACCAGGCTCATCGCCGCGGCGTGGCTGTCGAAGGCGAGGGTCGAGGAGACCGGGCACTCCAGCCAGTACGCCGCCGCGGCGGCGTGCCCGCGCGCGGTCTCGTCGGCGATCAGCACGACGGTCGCGCCGGTGGCCGTGGCGGCCGCGAGGGTCGCGGCGAACCCGGCCGGCCGCCGACGGAAGCCGACGAGCAGCAGCACGTCGCCGGCCTCGAGGTCTGCGAGCTCCTCCCCGAGCACCTGGCCGGGCACCGGGCCGAGGCGCACGTCGGGGCGTGCGTGCGCCAGCTGCTGGCGCAGGTGCAGCGCGACCGGGTGGCTGTTGCGCCAGCCGACCACGAGCACGCGGCGGGCGCCTGCGACGGCCGCGACCACCTCGGGCAGCGCCGGGCTCTCGAGCGCCTGGCGCAGCGAGTCCTGCTCGTGGGCCAGGTGGGCAGCGGTCGTCGGCACCCCGTCGACACGTCCCGGCACCCCGGAGGTGCGCAGTCCGCGCAGGTGGTCGCGCACCTCGTCGAAGCCGGTGAAGCCGAGGCTGCGGAAGAGCCGGCTCATCGTGGCCTTCGAGACCCCGGCCAGGTCGGCCAGCTCGGCGGAGCGGTAGGTCCCGAGGTCGTCGAGGTTCTCCAGGAGCGTCTCGGCGGCGCGGCGCTCCTGCGGCGACAGGGTGTCGTAGCGGGCGGCGATCCGCGACTCGATGCGCTCGCTCACGAGGTCCTCCCGTCGGCGTACCGGGCGGCGACCTCGAGCACGGCCGCCGTGAGGGCGTCGAGGCCCGCGGCGACGTCGAGCGCCCGCACGTCCTCCTCGGGGTGGTGGCTGATCCCGTCGTGGCAGCGCAGGAAGAGCATCCCGACGTCCGTGGTCAGCCCGATCGCCATCGCGTCGTGTCCGGCCGGGCTCCACAGCCCGACCGGGTCGTCGTCCCCGGTGCTGCGGATGCCCGCCTGCACCGCCTCCTGGAGCCACGCCGCGCACTCGACCGCCGGGGCGTGGTGGGTCTCGCGCACCTCGAGCCGCAGCCCGCGTCGCGCGCACAGCTCCTCCATCTCCAGCCGCAGCACGGCCCACATGTCGTCGCGCTCGGCGTCGGTGGAGGCGCGCAGGTCGAGGCTGAAGTCGGTGCGGCCCGGGATCACGTTGATCGCGCCGGGCTGCGCCTCGATCCGGCCCACGGTCGCGATGCAGCCGCGGTCGCCGGTCGCGCGCGCCCGGCGCTCGATGAGGGTGATCGCCTCCGCGGCGCCGACGAGCGCGTCGCGCCGTCGGGAGTACGGCGTGCCGCCGGCGTGCCGTGCCTCCCCGACCACGCTGATGCGGAAGCGACGGGCCCCGGCGATCGACGTCACGTAGCCCAGCGAGCGGTCCTCGGCCTCCAGCCACGGCCCCTGCTCGATGTGCGCCTCCAGGTAGCCGAGCATGCTGCCGCGCCGCCGGGCCGCCTCGCCGACGCGGCGCGGGTCCAGGCCGAAGTCGCGGAAGGCCTGGTGCAGCGTGACGCCGTCGCGGTCGCGCAGGTCCCACCACTCGGGCTCCCACGTCCCGGCCACCGCCTGGCTGCCGAGCAGCGCCTTGCCGAACCGGGTGCCCTCCTCGTCGCTGAAGCCGACGACCTCCAGCGCGAACGGCAGAGCCGTGTCGCGCAGGCGCTCGGCGACCGCGATCGCCATCGTCACCCCGAGCATGCCGTCGAAGGAGCCCGCGTCGGGCACGGTGTCGAGGTGGGAGCCGAGCACCAGCGCCGGTCGCTCGCTGGACGGACCCTCGCGCCGCCCCCACTGGTTGCCGGCGGCGTCCTGCCACGGCTCCAGCCCCGCCTCGGCGAGCCACCGGGCCGTGACCGCGTTGGCGGACGCGTGCTCGGGTGAGAGGTAGACCCGCTCGAGGCTCGGCGGCGTGGCGGTGAACCGGTCGAGCTCGGCGCACCGGTCCAGCACGATGCTCGCCGTGGTCATGCGTACACCTCGCGCGCGGCACCCACGCCACCGCCGGCGGTGACCGGCACGCCGTACCCGCGGAGCACCTGCTCGAGCGCCGCGAGCGTGACCAGCACGGCGTCCTTGCGGGCGTTGTAGCCCATCGTGCCGATCCGCCAGACCCGCCCGTGCAGGGGGCCGAACGACGTCCCGATCTCGATGCCGAAGTCCTCGAGGAGGGCGGTGCGTGCCTTGTCGCCGTCGACGCCGTCGGGGATCTCGACGGCGACGACGTTGTGCATCTTGTGCGTGACGTCGCCGAACACACCGAGTCCCAGCCCGCGCACGCCCTCGAGCATCGCCCGGCCGTGCCGCGCGTGCCGGGCCACCGCCGCGTCCAGCCCCTCCTCGACCAGCAGCCGCGCGCACTCGCGGGCGCCGTAGAGCATCGTGGTCGCCTCGGTGTGGTGGTTGAGCCGCCGCGGACCCCAGTAGTCCATGACCTGCGCCAGGTCGAGGTAGTTGCTGGCGATCCGGGCGCCGAGGTCCTCGTCGTCGTCGGAGCGGATGCCCGCCTCCACGTGCTTGCGGGCGTCGATCACCGCGACGGCGCGGTCACCGATCGAGATCGGCGCCGACCCGGACGGTCCGCCGAGGCACTTCTGGAGCCCGGCGGTCGCCACGTCGAGGCCCCAGGCGTCCATCTCGAAGTCGTTGCCGCCGAGGCTGGCAGTCGCGTCGCAGTAGAGCAGGGCGTCGTGCCGCCGGCAGATCTCCCCGAGGTCGGCGAGCGGCTGGCACATCGTGGTGCTGGTGTCTCCCTGCACCACGGCGACCGCCTTCGGCCGCACCGCGCGTACGGCGTCCTCGACCGCCTCGGGGGCGAACACCTCGCCCCACGGCACCTCGATCGTGTGCACCTCGGCGCCGCACCGCGCCGCGATCTCGGTGAGCAGGTGGCCGAACCGCCCGAACACCGGCACCAGCACCCGGTCGCCGGGCTCCACCAGGCTGACCAGGGCCGCCTCGATCCCGGCGCGGGAGGTGCCGTCGACGAGGAAGGTCTGCTCGTTGGCGGTGCGGAACACGTCGCGGTAGAGCCCCATCGTCTCGGTCATCGTGTCGGTCATCCACGGGTCGAACTGCCCGACCAGATGGGCCGACATCGCGCGCAGCACCCGCGGGTCGGCGGTGACCGGGCCGGGCCCCATCAGCAGCCGCGGCGGCGGGTTCACCTGGCTGGTCATCGCGGCCTCCTCAGCTGACGGCCCCAGTCGTGGTCGGGCTCGAGCCGTCCGCGCACCAGGGTGTGGGTGACGCTGCCGTCGAGCTTCAGCCCGTCGTACGCCGAGATGGGGTGCCGGTGCTCGAGTCGCCCGGCGTCGACCTCCAGCGCGACCGTCGGGTCGTAGACCGCGAGGTCCGCGTCGGCGCCGACCTCGATCCGCCCCTTGGTCGTCAGGCCGACCAGGTCGCTGGTGGCCCGGGACATCCAGCGGCTCACGTCGGTGAGGTCGACGCCGCGCAGCCGGGCCTCGTGCGCCACCGCGGCGAAGCCGACCTGCAGCCCGCTGATGCCGCCCCACGCCTGCTGCAGGTCGCCGTCGCCGCGGCCCTTCTCGGCGGGCGTGGTGGGGGAGTGGTCGCTCACCACCATGTCGATCACGCCGGCCCGGAGGCCCTCCCAGAGGCGGTCGCGGTTGCCGCTGTCGCGGATCGGCGGGCAGCACTTGAACTCCGCGGCGCCGTCCGGGATCGACTCCGCCGCGAAGCACAGGTAGTGCGGGCAGGTCTCGACGGTCAGCGGCAGCCCGTCGGCCTTGGCGTCGGCGACCACGTCGAGCGCGCGGGCGCTGGAGAGGTGCAGCACGTGCACCCGGGCGCCGGTCTCGCGACAGCCGTCGACGAGGCGTTGGATCGCCGTGGTCTCCGCAGCGTCCGGCCGGGAGTGCAGGAAGTCGGCGTACGCGCGGCCGGGTCGCACCGGGGCCACGTCGAGCACGGCAGCGTCCTCCGCGTGCACGACCATCAGCGCCCCGATCCGGGCGACCTCGGTCAGCGCCGCGTGCAGCTGGTCGGGGTCGAGGGGCGGGAACTCGTCGACCCCGCTCGGCGAGAGGAAGCACTTGAAGCCGAGCACGCCGGCCTCCCACAGCGGCTCGAGGTCGGCGAGGTTGCCCGGCACGGCGCCGCCCCAGAAGCCGACGTCGACCGCCATCTGGCCGGCCGCCGCCCGCTGCTTGGTGCGCAGGTGGTCGACGGTCGTCGTCGGCGGCACCGAGTTGAGCGGCATGTCGACGAGCGTCGTGACCCCGCCGCGGGCGGCCGCCCTCGTCGCGGTCGCGAAGCCCTCCCACTCGGTGCGGCCCGGCTCGTTGACGTGCACGTGGATGTCGACGACGCCGGGCACGACGTACGCCGTGTCCGGGACGTCGAGCACCTCGCCCGCGACCGGGTGGTCGATCGCCTCGACCGCGAGCACCAGCCCGCCGCGCAGGACGAGCGTTGCCGGCCGGAGCTCCGCGTCGAGGAGCACCCGCTGGGCACGCACCGCGTCGACCGCGGTCACCCGTGCTCCCGGAGGACCGTGGCCTGGATCAGCCCGTAGGGCCGGTCGGCGGCGAAGAAGACCTCGCCGGGGTTGTCGAGCCCGAAGGGCTCGAGGTCGACGAGGAAGTGGTGCTTGTTGGGGCAGGCCAGGTTGACGGACTCGATCTCGTCGTAGCGCTCCAGCACCGCCTCGCCCATGGCGAAGATCGTCTGCTGCAGCGCGAGCGAGTGGTGGGCCGCGAACGTCTCGAGCAGCAGGTCGCGGACGCCGGCGTACGTCGCGTCGTAGTCGAGGCCGTCGCGGCCGTAGGTCCAGGCGGCCGTGACGTTGGTGGCCAGGATCCGGTCGCTCGTCTCCGGCAGCGTCGTGTAGCGGTCGCGGGGGAAGCCGTGGAACTCGGAGTCGGTCGACTTCAGGACCGTGCAGTCCTTGAGGCCCGCCGTGACGACGACGCTCTCGCCGTCCACCTCGACCGACGCGGTGCGGGTCTCCCGGCCGGCGCGGGCGAAGGAGTGGTCGCCGAGCCGCTGCCAGGAGTACTGCTCCGCCGAGAGGTGGGCGCCGGTCACCCACGCGTGTGCGGAGGTGAAGTGACGGGCCAGCCGGAGCAGGAAGTCCTCCGGCGCACCGACGCCGTCGCGGGCGAACGCGTAGACGGTGTTCTTCTGGGTGTCCGTGGGGACGACGTGGCCGTTGTCGCCCTCGGTGTGGCACGCGGTGAAGTCGCCGCGCAGCTGGGTGGTGATGTTGAGGTCGGCGATCGTGTGCCGGTCGCTGCCGCGGTCGACCCGCACCAGCCGCACCTCGGCCTTGCCGTACTGGTTGGGCCCGAGCACGATGCGCGCCATCTCAGCTCCCTCGATAGGTCGAGTAGGCGAACGGGCTGAGCAGCAGCGGCACGTGGTGGTGCGGCCGCGCGGGGTCGATCCGGAAGGCGACGCCCACGACGGGGAAGAACGTCTCGCGGCCCTGCTCGGCATACCAGGAGCCGGTCTCGAAGGTGAGGACGTGCGGCCCGCCCGGCAGGTCGGCGTCGAAGCGCACCCGGCCGTCGTCGTCGGTGACGCCCTCGGCGATCGCCTGGTCGGCGGCGTTGCCGAGGTGGACGCGCAGGCCGACCACCGGGACGCCGGCGGTGGTGTCGAGGACGTGGGTCGAGAGGGTGCTCATGGGACGAGTCCTTCCAGGCGGAGCAGCGCGATCTCGCGCAGCTGACCGGCGGTGACGGCGAGCTCGGTGTCCGGGTCGTTGCCGAGGCGCTCCTCGAGCAGCGCGAGGATCTCCGCCGCCGAGCGACCCGCGGCGCGGACCAGGTAGATGCGGTCGAACCGTTGCTCGTACGCGGCGTTGCCCTCGGCCAGCCGCCGCTGCACGTCGGCGTCGTGCTGGTCGACGCCGGCCTGCTCGCGACCGGACATCTGAGCGCTCGCCCCGCTGCCGGCGTGTCGCTCCCCGATGCGCGGGTGGTCGGCCAGTGCCTGCTCGACCTCGGCCGGCGTCCAGTCCCGGGCGAGGTCGTCGGCGCGGGCGAGCAGGTCGGCACGGTCGGCGTACGGCCGGGCGTCGACCAGGCCGCGCACCCACGAGTCGATGTCGACGCAGGGGCGCAGGGCGGCGTCGGCCTCCCCGGGCGGCAGCGCGTTGAGCTCGTCCAGCCGCACGGACCCTCCCCTCGCGACGCGAAACGGTCGTTTCAGAGGTGCAACGGTCTCGTGCCCGGTCAGGCCAGGTCAATGGCCAGCTGGAGGAGATCGCGGTCGCGGCCGGCGCCGGCCAGGAGACAGACGCCGGTCGGCAGGCCCGAGCGGGCCGTCACCGGCACGCTGACGGCGGGCAGGCCGGCCAGCCCGGCGAGGCAGGTCAGCGTCAGCGTCGCCTCGCGCACGGACTGGAGGCCGGTCCCGAGCAGGGGTGCGACCGACGAGGCGGAGGGCAGCACGACGACCCGGTCGCCGACCAGGTCGCGGATCGTGCTGCGGGCCTCGGCGACCACGCGGCGTGCGGCGTCGGCACTCTCCTCGTCGACCTGCGCCGCGGCCTCGAACCTGCCGCGGACGTCGGTGCCGAGCTCGTCGAGCCGCGGGGCCAGCCAGGCGCCCCGATCCTGCCAGGCCTCCCGGGCCTGGACGGTCTGGAAGGCGCGCAGCCAAGCCGGGAGCGCGGCCAGGTCCCACGACTCGCGCATCGCGCCGTGCTCGGCGGCGAACCGGTCGACGGTCTCGCCCACGTCGGGCTCGGCGAGGGCCAGCAGGCCCGGCACGCTGACCAGCTCGGCGGCCGGGTTGCGCGGCCCCGGCGGCAGCAGCACCTCGCCGACCCGTTGGAGCAGGCCGGCGTCGCGGGTGAGCCAGCCGACGGTGTCGAACGTGCGGGCCAGCGGCAGCACGGCGTACGACGACACCAGGTCGTGGGTGGTCCGGATGCCGTGGAGCCCCTGGTAGGCCGCCGGGACGCGGATCGAGCCGCCGGTGTCGGTGCCGAGGCCGATGCTGGCGTGGCCGAGCGAGACCGCGCTCGCCGACCCCGAGGAGGAGCCGCCCGGCACCCGGCCGGGAGCCCTCGGGTTGGGCGGGGCGCCGTAGTGCGCGTTGGTGCCGGCCAGCGACCACGCGAACTCGTCGGTGCGCGCGATGCCGCGCACGGCGGCCCCGGCCTCGAGCAGCAGCTCCACCGCCCGCGCGGTCACCGGCTCCTCGCGCGCCTGCGCCAGCCAGGCCGGGTTGCCGGCGCCGATGCGCTGCCCGCGCACGGCGTACACGTCCTTGACGGCGACGCTCTCCCCGTCGAGCGGGCCGGAGCCGGTCGCCGGCACGAGCGGGTCGCCGACCACCCGCCACACTCGTGTGTCCAGCGCCGGGGCGGGGGTCGAGACGTGCGCGGCGCTGACGCGCCAGCCGTCGGCGGTCCGCAGCCACAGCTGGGTCTGCTGGCCGCGGCCCCCGCGCTCGAGCTCGGTGACCGCGACGACGAGGGCGTGGTCGTCATCGACGGTCTGCACGTGGGTCTGCACGATCCGCCGCCGCGGCGCCCCACCGCGGCGGCCGCGGAACGCGCTGATCTGGTCGTGCCCGACCAGCAGCCCGTCGGCGTCGCCCCGGATCGTCGTCGGCCCCGGCGCGAACAGCCGGTCGAGGGTCGCGACGTCGTCGTCCATCAGCGCGCGCTCGTACTCCCAGAACGCTTCGACGAGCCCGGGCGGGACAGGTGCTTGGGTCACAGGTCGATCTTGCCGGGTCTGCCCCGACCTGCGGTCGGGGCGCGTGGAGGTCTCAGCGGAGCTTCTGATTCACCTGGTGGATCAAGATCCCCGGACTGACCGCGAACGTCCCGGAAGAACCCAGCGCCCAACCCGCAGGTCGGCGACGGTGCGGTACGAGCAGCGGTCAGCCGTAGAGGCGGTCCACCACGTCGGCGTACTTGGTGTTCACGACCCGCCGCTTGAGCTTGAGGGTCGGGGTCAGCTCCTCGGACTCGGCGGTCCACTCGACGGGGAGCAGCTCGAACGACTTCACCTGCTCGGGGCGGGAGAGGCGCTCGTTGGCGGCGTCGACCGCCTGCTGCACGAGTGCGCGGATCTCGGGCTTCTCGGCGAGCTCGGCGAGGTCGGTGAACTCGATGCCCATCGACTGCGCGACCACGGGGGCGATCTCGCCGTCGAGGGTGAGGATCGCGACGACGTACGGGCGGCCGTCGCCGATCGCCATCGCGTGCCCGATGAGCGGGGACTCCTTGAGGTAGTTCTCGATGTTCGACGGCGCGACGTTCTTGCCAGCCGAGGTGATGATCAGCTCCTTCTTGCGGTCGACGACCGCGAAGAACCCGTCGTCGTCGAGGGTGCCGATGTCGCCGGTGTGGATCCAGCCGTCCTCGTCGATGAGGGCACGGGTGGCGTCCTCCTGGAGGTGGTAGCCGGGGGTGTTGACCGGACCGCGCACCAGGATCTCGCCGTCCTCGCCGAGCTTGACCTCCATGCCCGGGTTGGCGCTGCCGACGGTGCCGAGCTTGAACCCGCCCGGACCGTTGGCGGTGACGGCGCCACAGGTCTCGGTCATGCCGTAGACGTCGTAGACCTTGAGACCGAGCCCAGCCATGAACTTGGCGACGTCGAGCGGCATCGGCGCGGCGGCGGACCCCGCCCAGGTGACCTGGTCGAGGCCGAGCAGCAGCTTGAGGAAGCCGAGGATCTGTTCGTCGGCCTGGCGGTAGTCCGCCTCGATCTCCGGCGTCATCGTGCCGCCGACCTCCTGGGCCTCGACCCACGCGAGCGCCGCGGCCATCGAGTCCTCGACCAGCTTGCGGTTGGCCTCGTCAGGATCGGCGGCGAGCTTGGCGGACAGGCCCGTCTTGATCTTCTCCCACACCCGCGGCACGCCGAAGAACGCCGTGGGGTGCACCTCGCCGAGCGCTCCGAGCAGCTGCGCGGGGTCGCCGATCGCGTACATGTGGCTGCCGGTGATCTGCGGCCCGTAGAGGCCGAGCACCCGCTCGGCGATGTGCGCCAGCGGCAGATAGCTGACCGAGCGCTGCGGGTCCATCAGGCCGGCCCTCTCCTGCGTGGACATCGCTTCGTAGAGCACGTTGTGGTGGGTGAGCACGACGCCCTTGGGGTTCCCCGTCGTGCCGGAGGTGTAGAGGATCGTCGCGGGGGAGTCCGGGGTGAGCTGGGCGGTGCGGCCGGCGACTGCGTCGGGGTTCGCCGCCCGGTACGCCGCGCCCGCGGCCGCCAGGTCGGCCCAGTCCTCGTCGATCATCACGATCCGCTTGACGCTGTCGACCTCGCCGAGCGCCTTCTCCCACCGCGCCCGGTGGTCGGCGGTCTCGAGGATGACCACGGTCGGGCGGGCGTGCCCCGCCACGAACGCGACCTGCTCGGCGGAGAGCGTGTTGTAGATCGACATCGGGGTCGCGGCCGCGAGCGTGCCGGCGATGTCGGCGACGTAGTGCTCGATCCGGTTGCTGGCCATGATGGCGACCGTGTCGCCCGGCTGGACGCCGATCTCGATCAGCGCAGCGGCGACGTCGTGCGCCAGCTCGCTCGTCTCGCTCCAGGTGAGCGTCCGCCAGCTCTCGCCCTCGGGTGCGTGGTGCTTGTCGGAGTACGCCGGCTGGTCGCCGTGCTCACGGACCGTGTCGGCGAGTGCGTCGGGGAGCGTGCGCCCCTCGACCAGGGCCTGGATGCGGGCGCGCTCGGCGAGTACGTCGGTGGACATCGGCTGCTCCTCGGGATGGCGGTGGCGTGGCGTGGGTCACACCATAGCCACCCCTCAGATGCCGAGCGAGCGTCCGATGATCTCCTTCTGGATCTCGGTCGTGCCGCCGTAGATCGTCTGGATCCGGCCGTCCGTGAACGCCCGCGCGATCGGGTACTCCATCATGTAGCCGTAGCCGCCGTGGAGCTGGAGACCCGCGTCGGTGACCTGCTTCTGCAGCTCGGTGGTCCACCACTTCGCCATCGAGGCGAGCGCAGGGTCGACCTCCCCGGCGTTGAGCTTGAGGATGCAGTCGTTGATGAAGACGCGCGCGACGTGCGCGTGGGTGGCCATCTCGGCGAGCACGAAGCGGTTGTGTTGGAAGGAGCCGATCGGCTTGCCGAACGCCGT
The DNA here is from genome assembly GCF_013778305.1 of Nocardioides agri. Lineage (GTDB taxonomy): Bacteria > Actinomycetota > Actinomycetes > Propionibacteriales > Nocardioidaceae > Nocardioides > Nocardioides agri. The sequence continues at coordinate 1,122,172 of NZ_JACEIC010000002.1, read as the reverse complement.
GCGCTCCTTGGCGTAGGCCAGCGACCAGTCGAGCACGTTCTCGATGGCGGCGACGGCCATCGCAGCGATCGAGATCCGCTCCTGGCCGAGGTTCATCATCAGCGAGATGAAGCCGGAGCCCTCCTCGCCGAGCAGGTTGGCCTTGGGCACCTCGACGTTGTCGAAGAAGAGCTCCGCGGTGTCCTGGGCCTTCATGCCGACCTTGTCGAGGTTGCGGCCGCGCTCGAAGCCCTTCATGCCGCGCTCGACGACGAGCAGCGAGATGCCCTTGTGGCCGGCGTCCGGGTCGGTGCGGCAGACCACGATCACCAGGTCGGACAGGATGCCGTTGCTGATGAAGGTCTTGGAGCCGTTGAGCACGTAGTGGTCGCCCTTGTCGACCGCCGATGTGCGGATACCCTGCAGGTCGGAGCCGGCACCCGGCTCGGTCATCGCGATCGCCGAGATCAGCTCACCGCTCACCAGGCCCGGCAGCCAGCGCTGCTTCTGCTCCGGGGTCCCCAGCTGGGAGATGTAGGGGACGATGATGTCGCTGTGCACCGGGAAGCCGGGGCCGCTCGCGCCGACCCGCGCCAGCTCCTCGGCGACGATCGTGTTGTAGCGGAAGTCCTTGACCCCAGCGCCGCCGTACTCCTCCTCGACGTCGAAGCAGAGCAGCCCCGCCTCGCCGGCCTTCAGCCACACCTCGCGGCTGACCTGGCCGTCCTTCTCCCACTGCTCGTGGTGCGGGACGACCTCCTTCTCCATGAAGGCCCGCACGCTCGCGCGGAAGTCCTCGTGCTCCTGCTCGTAGATGCTGGGACGCTCGGGCATCAGGAGACCCACTCCTTGATCTGGGAGATGGTCGCGGCCGGGTCGGCGGTCGCGGGTGCGACGGACAGCGTGGTGACCCCGGCCTCCGCGAAGGCGGCCAGGCGCTCCTTGACGTAGGACTCGGGGCCGACCAGGTTGCCCGCCTCGAGCCACTCCATCGGGACCAGCGCCTCGGCCTCCTTCTTCTTGCCGTCGAGGTAGAGGTCCTGGATCTGCTTGGCCTCCGCCTCGTAGCCGTAGTGGCAGGCGAGGTCGTTGTAGAAGTTCTTGCCGCGGGCGCCCATGCCGCCGACGTACAACGCATACATCGGGCGGACGAGGTCGAGCAGCGCCTTGGTCTCCGGGCCCTCCCCGATCGCGACCATGCCGCCGGCGCTGATGTCGAGCGGGCCGAGGTCGGCCGAGCGCTTCGCGGCGCCCTTGGCGAGCGCGTCGCCCCAGACCGCCTGCGCCTTCTCCGGGTAGAAGAGGTGCGGCAGCCAGCCGTCGGCGACCTCGGCGGTCATCGCGACGTTCTTGTCTCCGAGGGCCGCGACCCAGAGCGGCACCTCGGCGCGCTCGACCTTGGTGAGGATCTTGAGCGGCTTGCCGAGGCCGAGGCCCTGGTCGGCCGGGAGGGGCAGCGTGATGATGCCGTCGTGGACCAGCGGCTCGCGGCGCAGGCCCATCCGGATGATCTCGATGACCTCCCGGGTGCGGCCGAGCGGCTTGTCGTAGGGCAGGCCGTGGAAGCCCTCGATCACCTGCGGGCCCGAGGCGCCGAGGCCGATGACCGCGCGGCCACCGGACACGTTGTCGAGGCCGGCCGCGGTCTGCAGCAGCGCCCCCGGCGTCCGCGAGAAGACGTTGAGGATGCCCGCGCCGATCTCGATCGTCTCGGTCTTGGCGGCGAGGTAGCCCATCAGCGTGGGGGAGTCGAAGCCGTAGGCCTCGGCCACCCACACGAGGTCGAGCCCCGCCTTCTCCAGCCCGATGATCTGGTCGGCGGCCTGGCGGGGGTTCCCGTCGTACATCAACGGCATCGAGAGCTTCATTGTGACAGCATAACTGTCACAATCAGGGCGGGGTCAACGCCCTGTCCTCCCGGCGGGTGTGGGTCGTCGGTCGCTTGTCGCTTCATCAAGGGATGAGGGTGAAGCCGCGCCTACCTGGCCGGATTCGGCAAGGGAAGCGCAGGTCGAACCTCATCCCTTGATGAAACGACGGGAGCCGGACGACGGGCGCCGCGCGGCTCAGCCCCGTCCGTGCCAGCTGTCCCAGAGCGCGGCGTAGGAGCCTCCGGCGGCGACCAGCTCGTCGTGCGAGCCGAGCTCGGCGATCCGCCCGTCCTCGACGACCGCCACCCGGTCGGCGTCGTGGGCGGAGAAGAGCCGGTGCGCGATCGCGATCACCGTGCGGCCCTCGAGCACGGCTGCGAGCGACCGCTCCAGGTGCCGGGCGGCGCGCGGGTCGATGAGGGAGGTCGCCTCGTCGAGGACCAGCGTGTGCGGATCGGCCAGCACCAGCCGGGCGAGCGCGAGCTGCTGCGCCTGGGCCGCGGTGACCGCCCGGCCGCCGGAGCCCACCTCGGTGTCGAGGCCGTCGTCCAGCGCGTCGACCCAGTCGAGAGCGTCGACGGCGTCGAGCGCCGCCCGGACCTCGTCGTCGGAGGAGCCGGGACGGGCGAGCACGAGGTTCTCGCGCAGCGTGCCGACGAAGACGTGGTGCTCCTGGGTGACCAGCGCGACGTGGCCGCGCAGGTCGTCGAGCGGCAGCTCGACCAGGCCCACCCCGCCGACGGTCACCGAGCCGGTGCGCGGAGGGTGGATGCCGGCCAGCAGCCGGCCCAGCGTCGACTTGCCCGCGCCCGACGGGCCGACCATCGCGATCCGCTCGCCGACGCCGATGTCGAGGTCGACGCCGTGCAGCACGTCGCGGCCCTCGACGTACGAGAAGCGCACGTCCTCGGCCTCGAGGTGCTCGCCGTCGGGCTCGCGGCCGCTCACCTCGCGGTCGTCGGGCACCTGGGCGACGCCGAGCAGCCGCGCGAGCGACGCGGCGCCGAGCTGCAGCTCGTCGAGGATCGAGACGATCCGGTCGACGGGGTCGATGAGCATCTGCACGTAGAGCGTCGCCGTCGTGACGGCGCCCAACGAGACCTCGCCCTGCGTGTAGAGGTAGCCGCCGACGAGCAGCGTGAGCACGGTGGGGATCAGGTAGCTGGTCTCCATGCTCGGGAAGAACACCGTGCGCAGGTAGAGCGTGTAGCGCTCCGCCCGGTACGACGCCGCGATGTCGTCGTCGGACGCGGCGATCCGGCGCGGGCCGAGCCCGAGCGCCTCGACGGTGCGCGCGCCCTCGACGGTCTCGGTGAGCGTCGCGTTGATCTGCGAGTACGTCGCGCTCTCGCGCAGGTAGCCGTCCTTGGCGCGCTTGAGGTACCAGCGCAGCCCGATCACCAGCGGCGGTGCGCCCAGCAGGCACGGGATCGCGACCCACCAGCCGACGCTGAGCGCGGCGACGAAGGTGACCACCGCGGTGATGACCGCGATCGTCCACTCCGGCAGCGCCATCCGCACCGACCAGCCGAGCTGGTCGACGTCGCGACTGGTGCGGGTCAGCAGGTCGCCGGAGCCGGCGTCCTCGACCACGCCCACCGGCAGCGCGAGCGTGTTGTCGACGAAGTCCTCGCGGAGCTCGGCCAGCACCTGCTCGCCGAGGACCTGGCTGAGGTAGCGCGCGAAGCGGGTCAGCACGGTCTGCACGACCAGGAAGCCGGCGAGCAGCGCGACGATCGTGTCGACGTGGTGGGCGGTGGTCCCCTGCTCGACCGACTCGACGAGGCCGCCGAGCAGGCGTGGCGCGGCGAGCCCGGCGAGGGCCGCGGAGACGTGCAGCGCGAGCGCGCCGTAGAGCATCGTCGGGTGCCGGCGGGCGAGCGTGCCGACGTACTTCCGGACGGCGCGGCCGTCGGCGACCGGCAGGTGGGTGTTCACGGGGCCACCTCGCTCACGGCCAGGTCCGGCTCGGACTCCCGGGTCACCACACGGCGGTACGCCGCGCTCGTGGCGAGCAGGTCGCTGTGGGCGCCGGCGGCGACGACCCGGCCGCCGTCGAGGAAGGCGACCGTGTCGGCGGCGTCGAGCATCAGCGGGCTCGACGACGTCACGACCGTCGTGCGGCCGGCGCGGTGGTCGCGCAGCCGCGCGGCGATCCGGGCCTCGGTGTGCGCGTCGACGGCCGACGTCGGCTCCACGAGCACCAGGACCTCGGGGTCGAGGGCGAGCGCGCGAGCCAGCACCAGCCGCTGGCGCTGACCGCCGGAGAAGCTGCGGCCGCGCTCGGCGACCAGCGTGTCGAGCCCCGCGTCGAGCGCATCGAGGATGTCGCCGGCCGACGCGGTCTCCAGCGCGCGGCGCACGTCGCCGCGGCCGGTGAGGTCGAGTCCGTCGCCCAGCCGCCCGGAGAAGAACAGCGAGCCGGTGTCGGAGACGACGATCCGCTCCCGCACCTCGACGGGGTCGAGCGCGGGGAGCGGGACGCCGCCGAGCCGGACGTCGTCGTCGACCTCGGCCGCGGCCATGCCGAGCCGGTCGGCGAGCTCAGCGGAGTCGTCGGGCTGCTCGCTGACGATCGCGGTCAGCAGCCCGGCCCTCACGACCAGTCCGGTGCGGGTGTCGACCAGGTCGGACCCCACGGGGGGCGAGGGCGCCGGGTGCTCCGGGGCGCTCACCTCGGGCTCGAGCTCGAGCACGCGGCAGATGCGCGACGCCGCGACCCGGCCGCGGATGACCTTGTTGGCGTACTCGGTCGCCGTGCGCAGCGGGATCATCAGGAACGCCGAGTAGCCGTAGAACGCCACCAGCTCGCCGGCCGTGATCGTGCCCGCCACGGCGTACCTCGCCCCGATCCAGACGACGACCACGACGAAGAGGCCGGGCAGGAAGACCTGGAGCGCGTCGAGCACGGACTGCAGCCGCGCGACGCGCACGCCGGCCGCGCGGGTGGTCTGCGACTCGCGGCGGTAGCGGTCGGCGAAGACCTGCTCGCCGCCGATGCCCCGCAGCACCCGGAGGCCGCCGACGATGTCGCTGGCGGTGTTGGAGAGCCGGCCCATGAGGTGCCGCTGGTGCGCGCTGCGGCGCTGCAGCGGACCGAGCAGCGGGGCGACGCCGAGCATGAGGAGCGGGACGCCGAGCAGCACGACGAGGCCGAGCGTCACCGACGTCTGCAGCAGGATCGCGGCGACCACGAAGAACGACACGATCGCGCCGGCGAAGCGCGCCGACACGTCCATGACCTGGCCGATGTGGGAGAGGTCGTTGGTGCCGATTGCGACGACCTCGCCGGTCGACACCTTGCGGGGCAGGGTCCCGCCGAGGCGCACGGACTGGCGGGTGACGAGCTGGACGACGCGGTAGGCGGCGATCAGCCAGTTCGTGACCGCGAAGCGGTGTCGCATGATCCCGGCCGCCGCCTGGACGAGGCCGATGCCCAGGAGCACCAGCGCCCACTCCACGAGCCGGGTGCTGTCTTTCGCGGCGACGCCCTGGTCGATCGCCCGGCCGATGACCGCGGGCATCACGGCCTGCGCGCACATCCAGACGATGCCGAAGCACATGCCGCCGGCGAGCGTGCGCCACTGCTGTCCCGCCATCCACCACAGGAACCGACCGGCCGACCCGTGCTCGGCGGTGCCGGGGTCGTCGTGGGGGAGCTGGTGCACCGGGCCACGGTAGGCAGCGAGACCCTTCGTCAGCGAATCGTTTTCGCGGTGACAGGCGTCACGCGCCGTACGCCGGGGCTCAGTCCTCGATCGTCTTCAGCATGCCGCACGAGGTGCGCGCGAAGTCGATGGCGTTCTTGGCGCCCGGGACGCTCATCCGCAGCGTGATCTGGCCGGGCTCGCCGCCCAGGTGCAGCCCGATCTTGAACGCCGTCGCACCGCCGGACTCCGCGAACGCATGCGCGTCGCACCGGGTCGGCTTGAGGGGGAGGTCGATCCGGCTCGGCGCGTCGGTGCCGCGGATCGTCGCGTCAGGGCGCCACACGTCGCTGCCGTCGGGGGAGAGCACGGGCGTGCCGGACACGGTGTCGATGGTGAGGGTCGGTCCCGGCCTGCCCGTCGTGTCGACGACGAGCGTGAGCGTGCCCGGGTCGCCCTCGCCTCCGTCGCTGGGCACGTCGTCGTCCCAGGACAGCGCGGCCACCTCGCCGATTGCGATCTCGAGGCACCGGGCGCCGGTGTAGCGGCCCGCCACGTCGGTCGAGTCCTCGACGCGGATGGTCTTGGTGGTGTCGCCGTAGGTGACCGTCACGGTGCCGCGGCCCTTCGGGTGGCTGCAGGCCGGCTGCTTCGGGAGGTAGAGCGGGTAGCCGCGCTCGGACTGCGACGGGATCGGCCGGAGCCGGGTGCCGGGCAGCGTCCTGCGGAAGCGCGGGTCGGTGTAGACGATCTTCGTCGGCGTGATCTCGGCGGCGGTGTCGTTGTCGATCCAGACCTCCATGCGGCCCGCCGCGGCGTCCCGCGACGACTGCCGCATGTCGGCGCGCAGCTTCCCGGTGGGCGGCGGCTCCTCGGGCACCGGGAGCGGCGTCAGCGTGCGGATCGAGCGCGACGGGCTGGGCGCGGGCGTGGCCGTCGTACCGCCGTCGTCGGAGCAGGCGGTCAGCAGCAGGGCTGTCGCGACGAGAGCGGCGGCGGCGCTACAGCGCACCGTCGTCCAGACGCCGGGGGAGCAGCACCAGCAGCACCAGCAGCACGACCGCGATGCTGCCCGACGCGATCGCGGCCCAGGTGCGGTCCGCGACGACGTCCCAGATCAGCAGCACCATGCCGGTCACGAGCAGGGATATGCAGGCGATCACGCCGTAGACGAGCCGGTGGGCGGACTCGACGACGCGCTCCTTCACGTGCTCGCCCGAGAGGTGGCGGTGGATGGCCACCGGGCCCATGACGAGGGCGGTGGTCAGCGCCGCGAGCAGGACCAGGCCGAGGTAGAGGACGACCTGGAAGTCGTCGAGCTCCTGGAACTTCTGCTGGAAGGGCAGGGTCAGCAGGAACCCGGCCGTCAGCTGGGCGCCCGTCTGCATGACCCGCAGCTCCTGCAGCAGGTCTTCGAACTTCCGGTCGAGGCGCTCCTCGGCCGACTCGTCGCGTCCGTCGTTCATGACGCCAAACCTCCCACCACCTCAGCCCCGGGCAGCGCCGCCGCGAGCGCGCCGGGGATCAACAGCTTCGATCGGCGTACCCCCGAACCGATCACCGCAGTCTCGACGTCGAGCACCCGGCTGTCCACCAGCACCCGCCACGCGTCCGGCAGGCCGACCGGCGTGATGCCGCCGTACTCCATCCCCGACTCCTCGACCGCGCGATCCACCGGCAGGAACGACGCCTTCCGGACGTCAAGGAGCCGGCGGACCACGTTGTTGACGTCGGCGCGGGTGTCGGCCCGCACGAGGCAGGCCGCGACCCGCTCCTCGCCCGCGCGGGCGCCGGCGACGAGCACGCAGTTGGCACCGGTGTCGGCAGGCAGGCCGTAGGCCTCGTTGAGCGCCGCCGTGTCGGCGATGGCGGGGTCGATCTCGAAGACCCCGATCTCCCCCGCGTGCGGCCATCCCTCGAGGGCTCGCCGTACCGGCTCGGCGAGCAGGTCGGGGCGCTCGAGGGCGGGGACGGTCTCGATGCTGCCGAGGCGCGGCGTCGTCATGGCGTCATCTTGGCAACCTTCTGGGCCTTCGCGGCGTATCACCAGGCATGCGCACCTCGCTCGCCGCCGTCGCCGCGGCCGCCCTCACCCTGGCCCTCGCTGCGCCGGCACACGCCGACCGGTACGGCGTCGACGACCCCGTCGACACCTTCCACGGCTCCGACGTCACCGCCCTCACCGTCGTCAACGGCCCGCAGAACCTCACGATCACCACCCAGCACGAGGGGCTGCGGCCCGTCCCGGCCACCGGCTCGCGCGGCACCGTCTTCATCGACACCGACCCGTCCGACCGCGGACCGGAGTTCGTCCTCACGGCGAGCTACACGCGGTCGTTCCGGTTCATGCTGCGGGCCACCGACGGCTTCGACCGCTCGACCTGGGGCGACGCGGTCGAGCAGGGCGACTACGCACTCCACGTCGACTACGACCGCGACCAGGTCCGGGTCCGCATCTCCCAGGCCGCGCTCGGCTCGCCGTCCTCGGTGCGCGTGGCGGTCGGCGTGTCGGGGAAGCGCACCGACGGCACCCGGACCGGCCTCACCGACTGGGTCGGCAAGCCCCGGCAGTTCTCGCTCTGGATCCCGCGCTGAGGACGCCGCACCTTCACCAGCGGTTCACGTCAGCCCCGGAGGCCGGACACCCGGGGCCGGTCTGCTGGAGCCATGACGCGACAGCCGATCGTCATCGCCCACCGCGGAGCGTCGGGCTACCGCCCGGAGCACACGCTGGCCGCCTACCGGCTCGGCATCGCGCTCGGCGCGGACTACGTCGAGCCTGACCTCGTCTCGACCAAGGACGGCGTGCTGGTGGCCCGCCACGAGGCGGACCTGACCCACACGACCGACGTGGCCGAGCACCCCGAGTGGGTGGATCGGCTGACCACGAAGGAGCTCGACGGGGTCCCGGTGACCGGCTGGTTCGTCGAGGACTTCACCGTGGCGGAGCTCAAGACGCTGCGGGTGGTCGAGCGGCTGCGCGAGCTCCGCCCCCAGAACTGTCGCTACGACGGGCTCTACGAGGTCCCGACGTTCGACGAGGTCCTCGGCCTGGTGGCCGCGGAGTCGGAGCGGCTGGGCCGCCCGATCGGTGTCTACCCCGAGACCAAGCACCCGGCGTACTTCGCCGCGCTCGGCCTCGGGCTGGAGGAGCCGCTCGTCGACGCGCTGTCGCGGCACGGGTACGTCGGGCCGGACGCACCGGTGTTCGTCCAGTCCTTCGAGCCCGAGAGTCTCCAGCGGGTCCGGTCACGCACCGCGCTCCCGCTGGTCCAGCTGGTGTCGGCGACCGGCCGCGTCGATCTCGTGACGTCGACCGGCCTGCGCCGCGTCGCGACGTGGGCCGACGCGGTCGGGGTCGACAAGGCCCTGGTGCGCGGCTCGTCCGTGGTGGACGACGCCCACGCGGCCGGGCTCCTGGTCCACGTGTGGACCCTCCGCGGCGGCGTCGAGGAGGCGCTGACCTACCTCGATGCCGGGGTGGACGGCCTGTTCACCGACTACCCCGACACCACCATCGCGGCTCGGCAGGCTCACACCTCCGGCATGAGGATCCATGCGGCGACGTAGGCGAGCGCCGCGGTGCCGACGCTGAAGATCGCGAGGACCACGGTGAGCAGCCGGACGAGCGTGGGGTCGAGGCCGAGGTAGTCGGCCACGCCGGAGCAGACGCCGGCGACCATGCGGTCGTCGCGGCGGCGGACGAGGTTCTTCATGCGGAGGTCATTCATCGGGGGTCTCCTCGGAGGTCTCGGGGGTGTCAGGGGTCGCGACCCAGCCGGTCTGGCGGGTCGTCCACTTGCGGCTGCCGGTGATCGCCAGGGCCAGCAGGCCGCCGAGCCCGGCCAGCACCCACGGGACCGGCAGCAGCCAGCGGACGTCGGACCCGCCCACCACATCGGCCTGGATCAGGGCCCACACGCCGACCATCGCGAGGAACGCGATGCCCATGACGAGGTGGCCGACGTTGACCGGGTGCCGGCCGGACTGCCGTTCCGGGTGGTCTGTCTGCAGGGGCATGGTGCTCACTGGTGGCTCACCTCGATCTCGCCGACGCCCAGCTGGGCGTCGATGGTGATCTCCGGGTCGCCGTCGGACCCGGAGAAGGCGGTGTGGTGGATGTCGATCCCGCCGCGCTCCTCGCCGAAGAGGTCGATGTGGCCGGGGCCGTCGACGTCGGCGGACACGGTGGCGGCGAGGTCCTCGGGCAGGATCACCTCGATCCGGCCGACGCCTCCCTCGATGGAGATGTCGCGACCGTCGAGGGACTCGAGGTCGGTGACCCGCGTCAGGTCGATGACCTGCTCGCCGGCGTCCAGCCAGTAGCGGTCCTTGACGAGACCCGCGAAGGCGGGCCGCTCCCGGACGCGGTCGCCCTCCCACGTGTCGGCGACGGTGGTCCCGGCGAGCACCATCGAGGACACCAGCCCGAGGGCGATGAGGCCACCGGCGCGGCCGAAGAACGCCCCGATCAGCAGCATCAGGCCGCAGGTGCCGACCGCGAGGGCGGGGTACGCCGAGGTCGCGACGTCGGCACCGGCCAGGTCGACGACGCCGAGCACGCCGAGACCGAGGGCGATCAGCGCCAGCGTGAACCAGAAGAGGATCGGGCCGCGCTTGCGCGGGTTGGGAGGCCGCACGTAGGGAGCTGCGGGCGGGTAGTACACCGGAGGCGGGGGCGGCTGCTGCACGAAGGGCTGTTGCGCGGGCGGGTGCGGCGCCACCGGCTGCGCGGTGGGCACGGCGGTGGGCAGGTACGGCTGCGCGGGCGGCGCCTGCATCGGCCGGTCGTTGTTGCGGGTCAGCAGCCAGAGGGCGACCAGTGCGACGATGGCGACCGGCCACGGGAACCAGAAAGCACCCCACGAGTCGCCGATCAGCGCCAGCGCGGCGACCACGCCGACGATGATCAACGCGATCGAGCGGGTGCGCTCGTCGAGGTGGAAGGGCGCGCGCTCGGCGCCGTCCTCGGGGACGAGCAGCCAGCAGGCGCCGTACAGGATGAGCCCGGCGCCGCCGAAGAACACCAGCACCACGAACGCCACCCGCAGGATGAGCGGGTCGACGTCGAGGTGCCGGGCGAGGCCACCCGCGACACCCGCGACCTTGCGGTCGGTGCGGGAGCGCCGGAGCCGGCCGAGGTCGCGGACCTGGTCTCCGGTCACGCGGGGGCCGGGGTCACCGGCAGGGGGAGGCGGCGGCGGTGCTTCTGGCGGGGTCGTGGTCATGCTCCAAGCCTGACGCGCCGACGACCCCCGGACCATCGGGGAGACCCCTGGTCCTGGCCCGGGGTAGCGGCGTCCGGACCAGGGGCGGGCCGGGGTCAGCCCTCATGGTGAGGGGGGCCGCGCTGTGTGACGATTGAGCCACGATGAGCAGCACCAACACCACCGCCGAGACCGCGGTCCCGCTCGGCGGGCGCCGTGCCGCGCGCGACACCCAGGCGCCGATCTTCGGCGGCGTGGCCTCCGGGCTCGCGAAGCACCTCGGCGTGCCCGTCCTGTGGGTGCGCGCCGGCTTCATGCTCACCGCCTGCCTCGGCGGCATGGGCATCCTGATGTACGCCGGGCTGTGGTGGCTGCTGCCGACCGACGCCCACTTCGAGACCGGTGCCCCGGGCATCGAGAGCGCCACCCGGGGTGGCCGCCGACCCGGCCGGATCCGCCGGCTCGGCGACGTCGGCCCCGCCATCGCGCTGGCGGCCCTCGGCCTCGGCGTCGTGCTGCTGCTCGAGGCCGTGCTGGGACGCGGCGCGGTGTTCTGGCCGGTGCTGATCGCGATCGTCGGCGTCGGCCTGCTCTGGCGCCAGGCCGACGAGGCGCAGCGCGAGCGCTGGCTCGACAGCAGCGGCCGGATCGACCCGGTGCGGGTGGTGTTCGGCCACGGGGGCTGGGCGTCCTACGCCCGGGTCGGCGCCGGCGTCGGCCTGATCGTGATCGCGATCGTCATCTGGTCGATCACCTCCGGCTCGCTGTCGGTCGCCCGCGACGTGCTCGCCGCCTCGCTGCTGGCCGTGATCGGGATCGGCATCGTGGTCGGACCGTGGATCTACCGCCTCGCGGCCGACCTGTCCGACGAGCGCGCCGAGCGGGTGCGCACCCAGGAGCGCGCCGACGTCGCCGCGCACCTCCACGACTCCGTGCTCCAGACGCTCGCGCTGATCCAGCGCAACGCCGAGCACCCGGCGACCGTCGCCCGTCTCGCGCGGGCCCAGGAGCGCGACCTGCGGTCCTGGCTCTACGCCGGCGAGTCGACCGACGAGCGCACGGTCGGCAGCGCGCTGCGCGGCGCCGCCGCCCGCGTCGAGGACGAGTACGGCGTGAGCGTCGACGTCGTCACGGTCGGTGACTGCGACATGGACGAGCTGCTGCGGCCGGTCGTCAACGCGACCGGTGAGGCGGTCACCAACGCGGCCAAGCACGCCGGCACCGGCAAGGTCGACGTCTACGCCGAGGTCAGCGACGGCGCGGTCGACGTCTTCGTCCGCGACCGCGGCCGCGGGTTCGACCCGGCGACGATCGACGCCGACCGCTACGGCGTACGACACAGCATCGTGGACCGGATGGTCCGGCACGGGGGCACGGGCGAGGTCCGCTCGGCGCCGGGGGAGGGCACCGAGGTCCGGCTGCACCTGCCCCGACCTCGACAGGAGGAGAACCATGGCTGAGCCGAAGACCGTCTCCATCGTCATCGTCGACGACCACGCGATGTTCCGGCGCGGCGTGCGCGCCGAGCTCGAGGCCGCGGGTCGGGGGGTCATCAGGATCCTGGCCGAGGCGGCCGACGTCGACGAGGCGGTCGCGGCGATCACCGCGCACCGGCCCGACGTCGTGCTGCTCGACGTCCACCTGCCCGGTGGCGGTGGCGCCGAGGTGATGCGGCGGGCCGCCACCGCCTCGCCCGACACCCGCTACCTCGCGCTCAGCGTCTCCGACGCCGCCGAGGACGTCATCGGGACGATCCGCGGCGGCGCCCGCGGCTACGTCACCAAGACGATCACGGGGCCCGAGCTCGTGCAGGCGATCGACCGGGTCTCCGACGGCGACGCCGTCTTCTCGCCGCGGCTCGCGGGGTTCGTCCTCGACGCCTTCTCCGGCTCGATCGAGGTGGCCGCGGTCGACGAGGACCTCGACCGGCTCACCGAGCGGGAGCGCGAGGTGATGCGGCTGATCGCGCGCGGCTACGCCTACAAGGAGGTCGCGAAGGAGCTGTTCATCTCCATCAAGACCGTCGAGACCCACATGTCGAGCGTGCTGCGCAAGCTCCAGCTCTCCTCGCGTCACGAGCTGACCCGGTGGGCCTCGGACCGCCGACTCCTCTAGACCTCCCTAGACTCGCGGCATGGATCTCCTCCGGCACCTCCTGCTCGTCCTCCACCTGCTGGGGTTCGGCGCCCTCCTGGGCGGCCTCCTGGTCCAGGCCCGGGACCCCGAGAAGCGGGTCAACGCGCTGATGCGGGACGGCGCCGGCACGGCGTTCGTCGCGGGCCTCGCGCTCGTCGGGGTCCTCCAGGCGGACGACGTCCCGGTCGACAACGCGAAGATCGCGGTCAAGTCGCTGATCGGCCTGGTGATCCTGGTGCTGGTGATGGCGAACCTCCGCAAGGAGAGGATCGCCGACGGCCTGTGGGCGCTGCTGCTCCTGCTGACCGTCGCCAACGTCTGCGTCGCGGTCTTCTGGAGCTCCGTGCACGGCTGACCCCGCTCCACCGGCATGGCCCGGAGTGAACGAAGTCACGGTCTTCACTCAGGTCGTTCTCGTCCGGGCCGATATGCCCGTCGTACGCCACAGAACGACGAGAGGCAACGCCGGTGGATGAGATCGACGAGATCGTCCAGGAGTTCCTCGTGGAGAGCCACGAGAACCTGGATCAGCTCGACCGCGACCTGGTCGCGCTCGAGCGCGAGCCCGACTCCCGTGACCTGCTCGGCAGCATCTTCCGGACCATCCACACGATCAAGGGCACCAGCGGCTTCCTCGCCTTCGGCAAGCTCGAAGCGGTGACCCACGTGGGCGAGAACCTGCTCGCCCGGCTCCGCGACGGCAAGATGTCGATGAGCCCGCAGACGACCGACGTGCTGCTCGCCATGGTCGACACCGTCCGCGACCTGCTGTCCGTCATCGAGCGCTCCGGCACCGAGGGTGACCTGGACGTGAGCAGCATCGTCGCTCAGATCACCGACGTCCTGGAGGGCCGCGAGCCCGCACCGGCTCCGGTCGCGGAGGCGGCCCCCGTGGCCGAGGCCGCGCCCGTGGTCGAGCAGGCCGACCCGGCCGTCGAACACGAGGACACCACCACCCGGCGTACCGTCGCGGACTCCTCCGTCCGTGTCGACGTCGAGCTGCTCGACACCCTGATGCGCCTGGTCGGGGAGCTCGTGCTCACCCGCAACCAGATCGTCCGCCAGGCCGGCGAGGCCGAGGACGTCGAGATGATCCGCTCCTCGCAGCGCCTCAACCTGATCGCGACCGAGCTGCAGGAGGGGGTCATGAAGACCCGCATGCAGCCCATCGACAACCTCTGGTCCAAGTTCCCGCGCGTCGTGCGCGACCTCGGCGCCAGCTGCGGCAAGCAGGTGACGCTCAACCAGGTCGGCAAGGAGACCGAGCTCGACCGCTCGCTGCTCGAGGCCGTCAAGGACCCGCTCACGCACCTCGTGCGCAACGCCGTCGACCACGGTCTGGAGAGCCCGGAGGACCGCCGGGTCGCCGGCAAGCCGGGCGAGGGCACGGTCACCCTGCGCGCCTACCACCAGGGCGGCCAGGTGGTCGTCGAGGTGAGTGACGACGGCGCCGGGATCGACTCCGACAAGATCGCCGCGAAGGCGCTCGAGCGTGGCATCCGCACCCAGGCCCAGATCGCCCAGATGTCGCCTGCCGACATCCTCCAGCTGATCTTCGTCCCCGGCTTCTCGACCGCCGCCGCGGTCACCAACGTCTCCGGCCGCGGTGTCGGCATGGACGTGGTCCGCACCAACATCGAGGGCATCGGCGGCACGATCGAGGTCGAGTCCGTCGTCGGGCGGGGCACCACCTGCCGGCTGCGGATCCCGCTCACGCTGGCGATCGTCCCGGCCCTCACCGTCGAGTGCGCGGGCGACCGCTACGCCATCCCGCAGGTCAGCCTGCTCGAGCTCGTGTCGCTCGACGCGGACCGGGCCAGCAACGCCATCGAGGACCTCAACGGCGCCCTCGTCTACCGCCTGCGCGGGGCCCTGCTGCCGCTCGTCCACCTCTCCGACGTCCTCGGCGTCGAGTCCGACCGCTCCGACGGCCACGTGCTGATCGCGGTGCTCCAGGCGGACGGCAAGCGGTTCGGCCTGGTGATCGACCGCGTGCTCAGCACCGAGGAGATCGTCGTCAAGCCGCTCGGCTCGCAGCTGAAGGCGCTCGGCACCTACTCGGGCGCCACGATCCTCGGCGACGGCCGCGTCGCGCTGATCCTCGACGTCCAGGCGCTGGCGCGCCGGGTCCTCAACACCGACGGTGTCGAGCAGACCGATGGCGACGAGAGCGACGCGAGCGCTGCGGTCACCGAGCACCTGCGGATGCTGGTCGCCGGCATCGGCGGCGAGCGCCGGGTGGCGATCCCGCTGTCGTCGGTCACGCGGCTCGAGAACCTGACCGAGTCGGTCGTCGAGCGGATCGGCAACCGCGAGGTCATCCAGTACCGCGGCGGCATCCTGCCGGTCGTGCGCCTCGACAACTACCTGGGGTCGTACAGCGAGCGCGAGAGCGACGAGCTCGTCGTGGTCGTCTACTCGGTCGGTGACCGCAGTGCCGCGATCGTCGTGGAGGAGATCGTCGACATCATCGACGAGGAGACCGAGTTCCACGGCGACGTCGCCGACCACGGCGTGCTCGGCTCGACGCTGGTCCGGGACCGGATCGTCGAGGTGCTCGACGTGCGTGCCGCGATCCTCTCGGCCGACCCGTCCTTCTACACCGCGTCCGACCGGCTCGACGCTCAGCTCCAGGAGACGATGTGAGCACCCGACTGGTGACCTTCACCCTCGACGGGCGCCTGTACGGCGTCGACGTCAACGCCGTGCAGGAAGTGCTGCGCGGGCAGCCCCAGACCCGGATCCCGTTGGCTCCGGACAGCGTCTCCGGTCTCATCAACCTGCGTGGCCAGGTGCTGAGCGCGATCGAGCTGCGTGCGCAGCTCGGTCTGCCGGACCGCGCGGAGGACCACGAGCACATGCTGGTCGTCGTCCGGGTCGGCGGCGAGCCGATCGCGCTGCTCGTCGACTCGATCGGCGCCGTCATCGACGTCGACGACGCGCAGTTCGAGCAGCCGCCGGACACGCTCGCCGGCCCCTCGCGGGAGCTGCTCATCGGTGCCTACAAGCTCGATGACCGCCTGCTGCTGGCCCTCGACGTCGACCGCGCCGTCGCGGCCTGACCTCGCCCATCCGACCGACGAAATCCTCTGGGGGGAACCAATGAAGAGCACGTTCACCTGGACCGTGGGACGCCGCCTCGCGGCCGTCGCCGGCATCGGGGCCGTCAGCGCGGCCGTTGTCGCTGGTGTCGCCCTGTGGGGCTTCAACAGTCTGGATCACCAGGCCGACCAGATCGAGAGGTACGAGGATGCGCGGGCCATCATGCGCACCCTCGACACCCGCTCGAGCGAGCTCAAGGTCGACGGGCTCAAGGCGGTCGCCTACACCGACAACTCGACCATCCCGCAGGACGTCGTCGACGACTCCGCGACCGTGGCCGAGCTGATCGGTGAGCTCAAGGCCCTCGACCTCCCGATCGCCAGCGGGCACGAGCAGGAGTTCGAGGCCGCGTGGACCGGCTACGAGCAGGCCATCGCCGACTTCGTGGACGCGGCCGTCGCGGACCAGGAGGCCGCGCGGGCGGACGTCGAGTCGGTCCAGACGGCGAACGACGCGATGGACGAGATGCTCTCCGGCGCCGTCGAGAGCATCGAGGCCGAGACCGACGCCATCCAGAAGGACGCCGACGGTGACCGGGCCCGGTCGTTGCTGCTCATGGTGCTCGCGCTCGGGCTCGGCCTGGTCGCGCTCGGAGCCCTCGCGTGGCTGATCACCCGCTCGATCACCCGTCCGCTCCAGCGCTCGGTCGCCGTCCTGACCGGGTTCGCCGGTGGCGACCTGTCGCAGCGGGTCGAGGAGAGCTCGACCGCCGAGCTCGGTGACCTCGAGCAGGCTCTCAACACGTCGATCGAGTCGGTGTCGGCGATCGTGACCGCCGTCTCGTCCTCGTCCGAGGCCGTTGCCGCGGCCTCGGAGGAGCTGTCGGCGTCCTCGCAGCAGATCGCTGCGGGTGCCGAGGAGACCGCCGTCCAAGCCGGTGTCGTCGCCGGTGCGGCGGACGAGGTCTCGCGCAACGTGCAGACCGTCGCGGCGGGTGCGGAGCAGATGGGGGCGTCGATCCGCGAGATCGCCGCGTCGGCCAACGACGCCGCCCGCGTCGCCTCGGAGGCCGTCGGCATCGTGGAGACGACCAACGTCTCGGTCGCCAAGCTGGGCGCGTCGAGCCAGGAGATCGGCAACGTGGTCAAGGTGATCACCTCGATCGCAGGCCAGACCAACCTGCTGGCCCTCAACGCGACCATCGAGGCTGCGCGTGCCGGGGAGGCGGGCAAGGGCTTCGCGGTCGTGGCCAACGAGGTCAAGGAGCTCGCGCAGGAGACCGCGCGGGCCACCGAGGACATCGCGCGTCGTGTGGAGGCCATCCAGGCCGACACCACCGGCGCGGTCGAGGCGATCGAGCAGATCTCCACGATCATCGGCTCGATCAACGACTACCAGCTGACGATCGCCTCGGCGGTGGAGGAGCAGACCGCGACGACCAACGAGATGTCGCGCAACGTCGCCGAGGCCTCGACCGGTTCGGGCGAGATCGCCGCCAACATCAACGGTGTCGCGACCGCCGCCGACACCACCACGCAGGCGGTCAACCAGACCCGTGCTGCCATCGACGAGCTCGCTCAGATGGCCGCGACCCTGCGCACCGAGATCGCGCGCTTCCAGCGCGCCTGACGCCCGCCCCAACGCAAAGAGAGAACTGTCCCTGTGAAGAAGAGCTTCCTGAAGATCATCGTCGCGAGCGCGCTCGCCCTGGTGGCTGTCGACGCGGTCGCCCTGTCGGGTGCCTCCGCTGCCGCGGTCGTCGGCGCCTCCGTGGTCGGCTTCCTCGTGGTGCTCGTCGCCTGCAGCGGTCTCATCAAGAGCCTCCAGAGCGGGCTGACCCCCCTCGGCGAGGTTCTCTTCCACTTCGCCGGTGGCGACCTCTCGCGTCGGGTCCCGGAGACCGCGTCGGGCGAGCTGCTCTTCCTGCAGCAGCTGCTCAACCAGGGCATCGAGTCGGTCAACAACGTCATCGGGACCGTCTCCGGCTCCGCTGACGCGGTGGCGGCGGCCTCGGAGGAGCTGTCGGCGTCCTCACAGCAGATCGCGTCCGGTGCTCAGGAGACGGCCGTCCAGGCCGGGGTGGTCGCCGGTGCGGCCGACGAGGTCTCGCGCAACGTGCAGACCGTCGCCGCCGGTGCGGAGGAGATGGGGGCGTCGATCCGGGAGATCGCCGCGTCGGCCAACGACGCCGCCCGCGTCGCCTCGGAGGCCGTCGGCATCGTCGAGACCACCAACGTGACCGTGGCCAAGCTCGGTGCGTCCTCGCAGGAGATCGGCAACGTGGTCAAGGTGATCACCTCGATCGCCGAGCAGACCAACCTCCTCGCGCTCAACGCCACCATCGAGGCGGCGCGTGCCGGCGAGGCGGGCAAGGGCTTCGCAGTCGTCGCCAACGAGGTCAAGGAGCTGGCCCAGGAGACCGCGCGGGCCACCGAGGACATCGCGCGTCGTGTGGAGGCCATCCAGGCCGACACCACCGGTGCGGTCGAGGCGATCGAGCAGATCTCCACGATCATCACGACCATCAACGACTACCAGCTGACCATCGCCTCGGCGGTGGAGGAGCAGACCGCGACCACCAACGAGATGTCCCGCAACGTCTCCGAGGCCTCGACCGGTTCGGGCGAGATCGCCACCAACATCAACGGCGTCGCCTCCGCTGCGGACACGACCACCAACGCGGTCAACCAGACCCGTGCCGCCATCGACGAGCTCGCCGTCATGGCCGCGACCCTGCGCTCGGAGATCGCTCGGTTCACTCGCGCCTGAGGGCCACCTGCCCGAACGGCCTCACCACAGAGGTAGTCGCTCATGTTGAAGAGATTCACCTGGACCGTGCGTCGGCGCCTGCGCCTGATGCTGCTGATCAGCGCGGTCACTGTGATCACGGTCGGCGGGTTCGCCCTCTCCGGGATCGTCCGGCTGGACGGTGCTGCCGATGACCAGGCGAAGCTCGGTCGCGCGGTCGCGCTGATCACCCAGCTGGAGGCCTCCTCCGTGCAGCTGAGCAACGACGCCTACCAGGCCGCGACGTTGGGCAACCCCTCGTCCGCCGCGACCATGTTCGAGGACGACCAGGCTGACCTGGCGGGCACGATGGAGCAGCTGGTCGCCCTCGACCTCGGTGACACCGTGGCGCTGGACGCCCAGAAGACCGAGGCGTTCAGGGCGGCGTTCACCACGTACGCCGAGCGGGTGGGCAGCGTCATCGAGATGGCGCAGACCAACCAGTCGGGCGCTCGGGGGTCCATCGGCCAGGTCCAGAGCATGGGCGACCAGCTCGGTGCCCAGGTGACCGAGGCCGTCGACGTGATGAACGACGCGGCCTCGGACATCGAGGACGAGCGCGAGGCGCTCGTGACCCAGGTGCTGTGGTCGACGATCCTGGTCGGCATCCTCGGCCTGGCCGCGATGACCTTCGGTGCGCTGCGCATCTCGAGCTCGATCACGCGTCCGCTCGAGTCCTCCGTGAGCGTCCTCAAGGCGTTCGCCGAGGGTGACCTGTCGCAGCGGGTCGAGGAGCGGTCCTCGGCCGAGCTCGGTGAGCTCGAGCGGGCCCTCAACCAGTCGATCGGCGCGTTCGACGGCATCGTCGGCTCGGTGGTCGGCTCGGCCGACGCGGTGGCGGCGGCCTCGGAGGAGCTCTCGGCGTCCTCGCAGCAGATCGCCGCGGGCGCGGAGCAGACCTCGGTCCAGGCCGGCGTGGTCGCCGGTGCGGCGGACGAGGTCTCGCGCAACGTGCAGACCGTCGCCGCTGGTGCCGAGCAGATGGGGGCCTCGATCCGCGAGATCGCCGCGTCGGCCAACGACGCCGCCCGCGTCGCCTCGGACGCCGTCGGCATCGTGGAGACGACCAACGTCTCGGTCGCCAAGCTGGGCGCGTCGAGCCAGGAGATCGGCAACGTGGTCAAGGTGATCACCTCGATCGCAGGCCAGACCAACCTGCTGGCCCTCAACGCGACCATCGAGGCTGCGCGTGCCGGGGAGGCGGGCAAGGGCTTCGCGGTCGTGGCCAACGAGGTCAAGGAGCTCGCGCAGGAGACCGCGCGGGCCACCGAGGACATCGCCCGCCGGGCCGAGGCCATCCAGGCCGACACCACCGGTGCGGTCGAGGCGATCGAGCAGATCTCCACGATCATCACCCGGATCAACGACTACCAGCTGACCATCGCCTCGGCGGTGGAGGAGCAGACCGCGACCACCAACGAGATGTCCCGCAACGTCGCCGAGGCCTCGACCGGCTCCGGCCAGATCGCCACCAACATCAACGGGGTCGCGACCGCCGCCGGGACCACCACCACCGCTGTCAACCAGACCCGTGCTGCCGTCGACGAGCTGGCCGCGATGGCCCGCACGCTGCGCAGCGAGGTGTCCCGCTTCAGCCGAGAGAAGGTCGACTGATGACTGAAGAGTTCGTCGGCACCCGGGCCTCCAGCCACGTGCTGATCCGGTGGTTCCGCGACACCAACGTCAAGCCCAAGATCATGATCAGCGTCGGCCTCACCGCCGCGTTCGCGGTCGCGATCGGGGTGATGGGCATGTGGTCGATGAGCGGCTCCGTGCACCAGGCCGAGGGGCTCTACGCGAACAACGTCCGTGGCGTGAGCGCCGTCGCCGACATGCACACGGCGATCCTCGGGATGCGGATCGACGCGCGCAACGCTGCCCTCGCGCTGCAGGACGGCGACAAGATCTCCGCGCAGGACCAGCTCGTCGTGCACTACGCGGCCTACCAGGAGGCGGCCAAGACCTACGCCGGCACCGGTGCGGTCGAGAAGGCCCGCGCGGCCGAGCTGTCGGAGGCCGTCGACGCCTACATGGCGTTGCAGCAGGACACCCTCCTCCCGCTGGCGATGGACGGCGAGACGGAGTGGTGGTGGGTCAAGAACGCCTCCACCGGCACCCCGATCACCGAGAAGATGACCGAGCTGGTGGAGAAGCTCACCTCGCAGGAGAACAGCGAGGCCGAGGAGGCCGTCGCTGCCGTCCGCGGTGCCCACCGCGCCAACCAGATCACCGCGATCGCGCTCCTCGTGGTCGGCATCGGCCTGTCGCTCTTCCTCGGCTGGATGGTCGCCACGGCGACGGCGAAGCGGGTCACCCGGGTCCGCGAGGTCCTGGAGGCCCTCGCCGACGGCGATCTCACCCAGCGTGCCCACCTGGACTCCGGCGACGACGTCGGCGTCATGGGCGCTGCGCTGGACCGCTCTCTCGACCGGTTCCGCGAGCTGATCGGCTCGGTCACCGGCTCGGCCGACGCGGTGGCGGCGGCCTCGGAGGAGCTGTCGGCGTCCTCGCAGCAGATCGCTGCGGGTGCCGAGGAGACCGCCGTCCAAGCCGGTGTCGTCGCCGGTGCGGCCGACGAGGTCTCGCTCAACGTCCAGACCGTCGCCGCGGGTGCCGAGCAGATGGGGGCGTCGATCCGCGAGATCGCCGCGTCGGCCAACGACGCCGCCCGCGTCGCCTCGGAGGCCGTCGGCATCGTCGAGACCACCAACGTCTCGGTCGCCAAGCTCGGTACGTCGAGCCAGGAGATCGGCAACGTCGTCAAGGTGATCACCTCGATCGCCGAGCAGACCAACCTCCTCGCGCTCAACGCCACCATCGAGGCGGCGCGTGCCGGCGAGGCGGGCAAGGGCTTCGCGGTCGTCGCCAACGAGGTCAAGGAGCTCGCGCAGGAGACCGCGCGGGCCACCGAGGACATCGCGCGTCGTGTGGAGGCCATCCAGGCCGACACCACCGGCGCGGTCGAGGCGATCGAGCAGATCTCCACGATCATCACCCGGATCAACGACTACCAGCTGACCATCGCCTCGGCGGTGGAGGAGCAGACCGCGACCACCAACGAGATGTCCCGCAACGTCGCCGAGGCCTCGACGGGCTCCGGCGAGATCGCCACCAACATCACGGGGGTATCGGCGGCGGCGCAGTCCACCACGGCCGCCCTCGCGCAGTCGCAGGGCGCGGTCGACGAGATGGCCCGCATGGCCACCGAGCTCCGCGACGTCGTGGGCTTCTTCAAGGCCTGAGCAAGGCAGACGCAAGGCCGGGTCCCGCTCGTCGGGGTCGGGCTACGATCGACCCCGTCCGGACCTTCCGGGCGGGGTCGACGCGTCGAGGGAGCGGGCGATGGGCTACTCGGTGGTCGGCGCGCCGGCTCTGGGCTTCGACCTGGCCCGCCTGCCTGGCGGCAGTCAGGTGGCCGAGGTGCTGCGGGTCGCGATCGCGGCCTCACCCGCCGAGGTCGAGCGACTCGCTGACTGCCACCCGGGCGCCGGGGCGCGCGAGCAGTGGCGGCAGGCGTGCGCCGACGCCGCGGCATCGACGAGCTCGATGCGCGACGCGCTCCCGCTGGCCGGTGCCGCGATCGACGAGGCGGCCGCGGGGGAGACCGCGCTGCTGCGCCGCCTCGAGACCAGCCTGCTCGGCGACGCGGACGCCCTCGACCGCTTCGTGCGCCACGACCTCCTCGACTGGACCTGGCTGGCCAGCGGTCCGGTCGCGGTCCAGGACCCGGGGGCCGCGCTGGCCGCCGACGTGCTCGTCGACGCCGCCACCAGCGCCTACCTGCGTGAGGAGCTGCCCGGCGAGCTGCGCCGGGCCATGGCCGCGCCGTACGTCCGCGCGGCACTGCCCGACGACGGCAGCACGGTCACCGTCGGGCTGCCCGAGGTGGATGCCCGGCTCGCCTCGGTCGCCGGCAGCGACCACCAGACCCGGTCGGCCTGGCGCCGTGTCGTCGACGAGCTCCGGGTGCACACCGCGCAGTGGGCACCGGCGATGCATCAGGCGACCTGGGCGCTCTCGCTGGCGGAGCGGCTGCGCACCGCCTGCGACGCCCAGCTCGCGGGCGTCATCGCCTTCGACCGCGGCGGCTTCACCGCCCACGACGCGGCGTACGGCGTGTGGAACGCCTGGGCCGGTGTCGTCCAGGCGTCGGCCGTGAGCGACCTGCTGCCCGCCGCGGACGCGGCCGTGCTCCTGCGGCCCTGGCGCGCCGTGCACCCCCACCTCGACTGATGCGCATTCGTCACCTGGGCGCGCTCAGGAAGTCGGCGTCGCAGCCGATCTGATCATCGCCTGCCGCGGGGGTAGGCGTTGATGTGAGGACGTTGTGCATGACCCGGATCCGGGTGCTTGTCGTCGATGACTCGGTGGTGATCCGCAAGCTGGTCTCTGACCTGCTGTCTGCGGATCCCGACATCGAGGTCGTCGGCACGGCCGTGAACGGTCGAGCGGGCCTGCAGAAGATCGCGATGCTCGATCCAGACCTCGTGACCATGGACGTCGAGATGCCTGAGCTCGACGGCATCGAGACGGTGCGCCGGCTCCGTGCCTCCGGCAGCCGAGTCCCGGTCATCATGTTCAGCACCCTGACCGAGCGGGGCGCGGCGGCGACCCTGGACGCTCTCGCCGCCGGCGCGTCGGACTACGTGCCCAAGCCCGCGAACGTCGGCAGCGTCGGCCGCTCCATGGAGCAGGTCCGCGAGGCGCTGATCCCGCGGATCAAGTCACTGGTGCCTCGCCGCGGCCACCCGGTCCCCGCGGGTGCGGTGCCGCCGCCGGTGGCTGCGCCGGTGCCGCTCCGCGCGCCGGTCGCGCGTCCCGCCGGGAGCTACCGGCTCCTCGTGATCGGGTGCTCGACCGGTGGTCCGGAGGCGCTCGGCACCCTGCTCGCCGGCCTGCCGCCGCTCCCGGTGCCGGTCGCCGTGGTGCAGCACATGCCGCCGCTGTTCACCAAGCAGTTCGCGGCCCGGTTGGACCGCCAGCTCGACGTCGAGGTCACCGAGGCCGCGCACGGCCAGGAGCTCCGGCCCGGCACGGTGTGCATCGCGCCCGGCGACTTCCACCTCGAGGTGGTGGGCGACTCCCAGCGCCTGGTCACCCGGTTGACGCAGGACCCGCCCGAGAACTTCTGCCGCCCGGCCGTCGACGTGCTCTTCCGCAGCGCCACCGGTGCGGTCGGCGGTGCGGTGCTCGGCGTCGTCCTCACCGGCATGGGCTCCGACGGCGCCCGCGGGTCGCGCACCATCGTCGACCAGGGTGGCGCGGTGCTCGCCCAGGACCAGGCCACCTCCGTGGTGTGGGGGATGCCCGGCGCCGTCGCGACCGCGGGGCTCGCCGAGCGGGTCCTGCCGCTGCGTGACCTCGCCCCGGAGATCGTGCGCCGGCTCGTCCCGAGCTCTGCCGGCACGGCGGTGGCCCGGTGACGATCAGCTCCTCGGCCTTCACCTTCGTCCGTGAGCTCGTCCGCGCCGAGAGCGCGATCGTGCTCGAGCCGGGCAAGGAGTACCTCGTCGAGTCGCGCCTGGTGCCGCTCGCGCGGGCGGCGGGCCACCCCGACGTCGACGCGTACGTCGCCCAGCTGTCGACCCGCCGGTCGCCGGCGGCGCTCAAGCAGGTCGTCGAGGCCCTGACCACGAACGAGACGTCGTGGTTCCGCGACACCGACCCCTACACGACGCTGCGCGAGACGATCTTCCCCGAGCTCGCCCGCAACCGCCCGCGCAAGCAGCTGCGGGTGTGGGCCGCCGCGTGCTCGAGCGGCCAGGAGCCGTACAGCATCGTGATGACCGCGATGGACACGCCGGCGCTCGCGGGCTGGCGCGTCGACGTCACCGCCACCGACCTCTCCGAGGAGATGCTCGAGCGGGGACGGCGCGGGGAGTACTCCCAGCTCGAGGTCAACCGAGGCCTTCCGGCCACGACCCTGGTGCGACATTTCGAGCGCCAGGGCCTCAACTGGCGGATCAACCAGTCGATCAGGGAACGTGTGGAGTTCCGTCACCTCAACCTGACCCGGCCGTTCCCGCCGATGGGCCAGTTCGACGTGGTGTTCCTGCGCAACGTGCTCATCTACTTCGACATGCCCACCAAGCGTGAGGTGCTCCAGCGGGTCCGCCAGGTGCTGGCGCCGGACGGCCACCTCTTCCTCGGAGCGGCGGAAATGACCATGGGCGTCGACGACGCCTGGGAACGGGTACCCGCCGGAAGGTCGTCGGTGTACCGGATCAGAGAGGAACAGCGCACATGCGTGCCCTGGTAGTCGACGACTCACGAGCGATGCGTCGGATCGTCACCCGCATCCTCGAGGACGCGGGCTTCGAGGTCCTGGAGGCCGGCGACGGCCAGGAGGCCCTCGACGTCCTGGCGGCGCAGGAGACTCCGCCGGAGCTCGCCTGCGTCGACTGGAACATGCCGGTGATGGACGGCCTGACCTTCATCAACCACGTCCGCAAGCAGCCCCAGTGGCGCGCGACCACCCTGATGATGGTCACCACGGAGAGCGAGCAGAGCCAGATCGTCCGAGCGCTTGCGGCCGGCGCCCACGAATACCTCATCAAGCCGTTCACGGGTGAGGCCATGCTGGAGAAGCTCGACCTGCTCGGGCTGCTCCCCACACCGGTAGGGGACCAGACGTGACCAACGGAACTGCGCCCGACAACGCGCTCGTGCTCGCCGCGATCGAGCAGGTGTGGGGCTCGATGCTCTTCGCCAGCGCCGACCCGTGGCCGGCGGACCGGCCGGCCGAGTTCGGCAGCGGCGTGCAGGCCCAGATCGAGCTGCGCGGCGACTGGAACGGTCGGCTGGTGCTGACCTGTGACCGCGACGTCGCGGCCCAGATCGCCGGCGCCATGCTCGGCTGCGGGCCCGAAGAGGTGCTCCCGGACCTCGACGTCCACGACGCCGTGGGCGAGGTCCTCAACGTCGTCGGCGGTAGCGTGAAGGGCGCGCTCGACGGCGTGTCCGCACTCGGTCTGCCGGGAGTCGCTCCCTGCACTGCGCCGCCCGCACAGGGTGAGTGCATGGTGGTCTCCTGGCGTGACGCGCCCGTGTACGTCCAAGTCGTCCCCGACGCCGCGGCCTGACCGGCCACGTCGAGCTAGAACAAGGAAAGAACTCGAGAACCATGAAGATCCTCATCGCAGATGACAGCAAGGTCATGCGACAGATCGTGCTGCGCACCATGCGCCAGGCGGGCTTCGGGCACCACGACTTCGTGGAGGCCGCGGACGGTGCCGAGGCGCTCGACAAGGTGGCCAGCGACGCCCCCGACCTGGTGCTCTCCGACTGGAACATGCCCAACAAGACCGGCATCGAGCTGCTCCGCGACCTCCGCAGCGGCGGCAACGAGGTCCCGTTCGGCTTCGTCACCTCCGAGGGCTCGGAGGAGATGCGCGAGACCGCGAAGGCAGCCGGCGCGATGTTCCTCATCGCCAAGCCCTTCACGTCCGACCACTTCTCGGACGCGCTCTCCGGAATGCTGGGCTGATCGCGATGCTGCCTGATCGCAAGGCCGTCAAGGACCTGTTCGAGGGGCTGCTCGGTCGCGACGTCGCCGTCGCGGGTGGCAAGCCGGTCGACGTCGGCATCCCGAAGCCCGTCGTCGCGTCGTACGTCGACGACGGTCACCGGCTGCGCGCCGTCGCCGTCATGGACCTCGCGCTCGCGGCTCGCTGCGGCGCGGCGATCGCGCTCGTGCCCAAGGGCGCGGCCGACGACTCGATCGAGAACCAGCTGCTCGCGCCGAACCTCTTCGACAACGCCTCGGAGATCTGCAACGTCCTGGCCGCCACCCTCGGCGACGCGCTGGACGTCCACCTCCGTCTCTCGATGAGCTACGCGCCGAGCGACCCGCTCCCGCCGCAGGTGTTCAACACCGCCACGCAGCCGGCCGCCCGGGAGGACCTCGAGCTGGAGATCGCCGGCTACGGCCCCGGCGGGCTGTCGGTGGTCATCGCACTCTGACCGGGGCCGTCCCTGGGGGAGGGCGCACGTAGGCTGGGCCGCGAGATGAGCACGTCGATCCCGCTGCCCGGCCTCGAGCCCGTCCTGCCCGCCCGCCGAGGCCCCAGCAGGGAGGAGCTGCTCGCCGGGCTCAACGACCCGCAGCGCGCCGCCGTGACCCACGAGGGCACGCCGCTGCTCGTGGTCGCCGGCGCCGGCTCGGGCAAGACCCGGGTGCTCACCCGCCGGATCGCCTGGCTGATCTCGGAGCGCCGGGCCCACCCCGGCTCGATCCTCGCGATCACCTTCACCAACAAGGCCGCGGCCGAGATGAAGGAGCGCGTCGAGGACCTCGTCGGCAAGCGTGCCCGGATCATGTGGGTCTCGACGTTCCACTCCGCCTGCGTGCGCATCCTCCGCAAGGAGATCGAGAAGCTGGGCTACAAGTCCAACTTCTCCATCTACGACGCCGCCGACCAGAAGCGCCTGATGACGCTGGTCTGCAACGACCTCGACCTCGACCCGCGCCGCTACCAGCCGGGCGCGCTGCTGCACTGGGTGTCCAACCACAAGAACGAGCTGCGCGACGCCGACGACGTCGCCGCCGACACCCACAACAAGCTCGAGGAGACGTACGCCGCGGCGTACACCACCTACCAGCGCCGCCTCCGCGAGGCCAACGCGCTCGACTTCGACGACCTCATCATGCTCACCGTCCACCTCTTCGAGCAGTTCCCCGAGGTGCGCGAGACCTACCGGCGCCGCTTCCGGCACGTGCTCGTCGACGAGTACCAGGACACCAACCACGCGCAGTACGCACTCATCCACCAGCTCTGCGCCGACCAGCCGGAGGACACCGACCCCGACGCGGAGCGGGTCGAGCCGGCCGAGCTGATGGTCGTGGGTGACGCGGACCAGTCGATCTACGCCTTCCGGGGCGCCAACATCCGCAACATCCTCGACTTCGAGCAGGACTTCCCCGACGCCACGTCCATCCTGCTGGAGCAGAACTACCGCTCCACCCAGACGATCCTCACCGCGGCCAACTCGGTGATCGGCCACAACAAGGGCCGCAAGGAGAAGCGGCTGTGGTCCGACGCGGGGGAGGGTGAGCGGATCGTCGGCTACGTCGCCGACGACGAGCACGACGAGGCGCGGTTCGTCTCCGGCGAGATCGACACGCTCACCGACGCGAAGGCCTATCGGCCCGGCGACGTCGCCGTCTTCTACCGGACCAACGCGCAGTCCCGGGTGTTCGAGGAGGTGTTCATCCGGCACGGCATGCCCTACAAGGTGGTCGGCGGCGTCCGCTTCTACGAGCGGCGCGAGGTGCGCGACGCGCTCGCCTACCTGCGGATGCTGGTCAACCCGGCCGACCAGGTCTCGCTGCGGCGGATCCTCAACACGCCCAAGCGGGGGATCGGCGACCGGGCGGTCGCCTGCGTGCAGGCGCTCGCCGACCGCGACCGGACGACGTTCTGGGAGGCGCTGCGCCGCGCGCAGGACGCTCCCGGGCTCGCGACCCGCTCGCTGGCCCAGATCCAGGGCTTCGTCGCCATGGTGGAGGAGCTCCAGTCCATGGTCGACGGGGGAGAGCGACCCGATGTGGTCCTGGAGGCGACGCTCGCCCGCTCGGGCTACCTCACCTGGCTGGAGGAGAGCGACGACCCGCAGGACGAGACCCGGCTGGAGAACCTCGCCGAGCTCGTGGCGGTCGCCCGCGAGTTCGCGGACGACCCGCAGGCCGGGCCGTCGGCCGACCCCGCCGACGTCGAGGCGGGGACCGTGGCCCCCGGGCTCTCCGACTTCCTGGAGCGGGTCGCGCTGGTCGCCGACACCGACCAGATCCCCGACGACGACCCCGACGACTCCGGCGTGGTCACGCTGATGACCCTGCACACCGCCAAGGGCCTGGAGTTCCCGGTCGTGTTCCTCACCGGCCTCGAGGACGGCGTCTTCCCGCACGCCCGGGCGCTCGGCGACCAGCCCGAGCTCGAGGAGGAGCGCCGGCTCGCCTACGTCGGCGTCACCCGCGCGCGCGAGCGTCTCTACCTCTCCCGCGCCGTCGTGCGCTCCGCCTGGGGCGCGCCCTCCCACAACCCCGGATCGCGCTTCCTCGACGAGCTGCCCGTCGACCTGGTCGACTGGCGGCGCACCGAGGCCGCCCAGACCAGGTGGAGCCGTCCCGACCTGTCGGGCGGCCAGCGCTTCGGCGAGCCGACCGCCGCCGGCCGCCGCAACTTCTCGGCCGCCGCCGTGCGCGCGGACGCCGCTGCGCGGGCCAAGCCGGCTCGGGAGATCCCGAGCCTCGAGCCGGGCGACCGGGTCCTGCACGACGCCTTCGGCATGGGGACGGTCGTGGCGCTCGAGGGCGTCGCCGACAAGGCCGTCGCCTCGATCGACTTCGGCTCCGAGGGCGTCAAGCGGCTGCTGCTGCGCTACGCGCCGGTGGAGAAGCTCTAGATCAGGGCGTCACGCCGTGCGCGAGGAGCGCGGCGTACGGGTCGACCGGGTCGCCGGCGCCGGGGCGCACCTCGAGGTGCAGGTGCGGGCCGGTCACGTGGCCGGTGGACCCGACGGTGCCGATCAGGTCGCCGGAGTGGACCTCGTCGCCGACGGAGACCCCGATCGTCGTCTGGTGGCAGAACCAGAGCTCGGTGCCGTCCTCGAGCGTGATGACGGTCTTGTTGCCGTACGCGCCGTCGTAGCCGGCCGAGGTGACGACGCCGTTGGCGACGGCGTGGATCGGCGTCCCCGGGTCGGCGGCGAAGTCGAGACCGGTGTGGTAGTGGCTCCAGAGGCCGTACTCGCCGAACCGGGCGGTCAGGTGGTAGCCCTGGACCGGCAGCGTCCACCGGTTGAGCAGGAGCTTCTCGTTCTGCTTGTCGGCCTGCGCCGAGAACTTGGCGAGGGCGGCGGTGCGCTTCGCGCTAGCCTTCTCCGCCTTGTCGACGAGGTCGGCGCTCTCGTCGTCCGACGCGCTGTCGCGGCGGGAGTCCCGGCTGACCGTCGTCCGGTCGAGCAGGCTCACCCGGGCGACCGAGCTGGCGCCGCTGAGCGCGCTGGCCTGCGTGAAGCGCGGGGCCTGGTCCTCGTCGAGCCCACCGGCCGCGGTGACCGCGCCGCCCGCGGAGATCGCGAGGGCGGCCAGCCCGAGCACGACGGGCGCGGAGGGAAGGCCGCGGAAGAGCGGCGCGCGGGAGGAGCTGCGGCGCGCTCCCGGCTGGGAGGCGCGGGTGCGCGGGGCGTGGGCGGCGCGGACGCCGCCGATCCGCGAGGTTTGGTAGACGACCGGGCGCTCGGTCAGCGCCTCCGGCACGTCGGCCGTCACCGGCAGGACGATGGTCTCCTCGTCCTCGCGGAGAACGGGGGTTGCGGTGCCCGCAGCGCGGGTACCAGGACGTCGAGCCGGCTTCTCGGCGCGGCGCTTGCCCACGGCGGAGGCCGGAGCAGCGGGGGTCGAGAGGTCCGAGCGACGGCGGCCGTGGCCGCGACGATCTGCTCGGTGGTTACCCATGAATTAGCTTCTCCGCTGCTCGGGGTTCAGACGGCGAGTGCTGACAATAACGGAATGATCACGACGCCGTGCAAGCGACTCCCACTATTTGTGGACGACCTCCGTCTGAACAATGGTGCCTGAAACATCTCCGATATCCACATCGGCACCCTCGCCGCGTGGCTTGAGCGGTCTTCACTACCCGTTCGGGTGAGGCCTGACACCTCGGGGCGGGTCGTCCCGCCCGGGGCGGCGACGATTTCCCCAAACTGGTCCATCCGGGCCCGGGAGGCCGTGCCCCACGTCACGTCCGCCCGGCCTCGTCCTACCCGCGGGCTCAGGTCTAAGGTGCGGAGGACACCCCTGAGCATGCGGCGGCTGTGTGGCGCGCCCGCTCACTCCGACAAAGAGAACTTGGTGGATCAGTGGATCTGATGGAGTACCAGGCGAAGGAGCTCTTCGCCAAGCACGGTGTGACCACGACGCTCGGCGTCGTCGTCGAGACCGCGGACGCCGCCAAGGCCGCCGCGGAGCAGCTCGGCGGCGTGACCGTGATCAAGGCGCAGGTCAAGGCCGGCGGTCGTGGCAAGGCCGGCGGCGTGAAGCTCGCGAAGACCGCCGACGAGGCGTTCGAGCACGCGTCGAACATCCTCGGCATGGAGATCAAGGGCCTCACGGTCAACCGGGTGCTGGTGACTCCGGCGACCCCTCCGGAGGAGGAGTACTACTTCTCCTTCCTCCTCGACCGCGCGAACCGTCAGTACCTGTGCATCGCCTCGGTCGAGGGCGGCGTGGAGATCGAGGAGGTCGCCAAGACCAACCCCGACGCCGTCCGCCAGATCGCGATCGACCCGGGAGCCGGCGTCGACGAGGCCAAGGCGCGGGCCATCGCCACCGAGGCGAAGTTCCCGGAGCCGGTCTTCGAGCAGGCCGTGACGATGATCCAGAAGCTCTACCAGGTCTTCGTCGAGGAGGACGCCACCCTCGTCGAGGTCAACCCGCTCGCGCGGCTGGCCGGCGACAAGCTCGAGGCGCTCGACGGCAAGGTCTCGCTCGACGAGAACGCGTCCGAGGTGCGGCACCCCGAGCACGCGGCGTTCGAGATCCGGGAGGAGGCCGACCCGCTCGAGGCGAAGGCCAAGGACAAGGGCCTCAACTACGTCAAGCTCGACGGCCAGGTCGGCATCATCGGCAACGGCGCGGGCCTGGTCATGTCCACCCTCGACGTGGTGGCGTACGCCGGAGAGGCGCACGGCGGCGTGAAGCCCGCCAACTTCCTCGACATCGGTGGCGGCGCCAACGCGCAGGTGATGGCCGACGGCCTCGACGTGATCCTCCACGACCCGCAGGTCAAGAGCGTGTTCGTCAACGTCTTCGGCGGCATCACCGCGTGCGACGAGGTCGCCAACGGCATCAAGGGCGCCCTGGAGATCCTGGGCGACGAGGCGACCAAGCCGCTCGTCGTCCGCCTCGACGGCAACAACGTCGACGCCGGTCGCGCGATCCTGGCGGAGCTGAACCACCCGCTGGTGACGCTGGTCGACACGATGGACGGCGCGGCCGACAAGGCCGCCGAGCTTGCCCACAACGGCACGGCCGCCTGAGGCCGGGGAGCAGAGTATGAGCATCTACCTCAACAAGGACAGCAAGATCATCGTCCAGGGCATCACCGGTGGCATGGGCTCCAAGCACACCACCCTGATGATCGAGTCCGGCAGCAACATCGTCGGCGGCGTCAACGCCCGCAAGGCCGGCACCACCGTCGAGCTCGCCGGCACCACCCAGCCGGTCTTCGGCTCGGTGGAGGAGGCCATGAAGGAGACCGGCGCCGACGTGTCGGTCGTCTTCGTGCCGCCGGCCTTCACCAAGGACGCCTGCATCGAGGCCATCGACGCCGGCATCGGCCTGCTCGTGGTCATCACCGAGGGCGTGCCGGTGCAGGACACCGCCGAGGTCTGGTCCTACCTGCAGTCGGACAAGAACCACGCGGGCACCCGGATGATCGGTCCGAACTGCCCGGGCATCATCACGCCCGGCGAGTCGCTGGCCGGCATCACCCCGCACACCATCGCGGGCAAGGGCCCGGTCGGCCTGGTGTCGAAGTCCGGCACGCTGACCTACCAGATGATGTACGAGCTGAAGGACTTCGGCTTCTCGACCGCCATCGGCATCGGTGGTGACCCGATCATCGGCACCACGCACATCGACGCCCTGGCGGCGTTCGAGGCGGACCCCGAGACCAAGGCGATCGTGATGATCGGCGAGATCGGTGGCGACGCCGAGGAGCGGGCCGCGGCGTACATCAAGGACAACGTGACGAAGCCGGTCGTCGGCTACGTCGCGGGCTTCACGGCTCCCGAGGGCAAGACCATGGGCCACGCCGGCGCCATCGTCTCCGGCTCCTCGGGCACCGCCCAGGCGAAGAAGGAGGCCCTCGAGGCCGTCGGCGTCAAGGTCGGCAAGACGCCGTCCGAGACCGCCGCGCTCATGCGGGAGATCCTGCAGAGCCTCTGAGCCACCAACGCCGCGTCGGCGCAGTCTTCCCCTGGGAAGGCTGCGCCGACTGGCATTTCGGGCTCAGCGCATCGCGTCGATGACCGACTGGCTGTCCTCGAGGTACGTTGCGCGCAACTCGTCGGGGGTCTGCTCGAGCTGCTCGCCGTCGTTGACGACCAGGGTCTGGAGCACCGCCTGGCCGACGCGGACGACCTGCACGAGCTGGAAGCCGATGCCCGGCTCGCCGTCGACCTCGACGCGCATCACCGCGGAGGATGCCTGATCGCCTGCGTCCTCGCCGGTCACCTCGTAGACCTTGCTGACGCCGCGGTTGTCAGCGTCCTCCGGGCAGGCGGCGAACGGGGCCATCACGCCCTCGGCGTACGCCTCCGCGTCGGCGGCGGACTCGAAGGTCCGCAGTTGGCGGAGGATGCCCATCGCGGGGGACCGGTAGCCGGCATCGAGGGTGTCGACAGGCTCGGGCAGGTTCTGGGGGCCGATGCCGCACGCCTGGAGGGTGTTCTCGAGGTTGTACGGCGCGAGGTCCAGGTCGTGGCTCGGGCCCTCGATGCCCACGCCGCCCTGCGGATCGGTCGGCAGTCCCTCCTCCAGCGGGAACGTGTCCGGGATCGCGCCGGTGAGCCCGGTGGGCTCCTCGACGGCCTCGGACGCGTCCGGCTGAGCGAGGCCGCAGCCGTCGACCGAGAACGTGCACATCTGCTCGACGACCGGCGCGGCCTGCTCGCGAACGCGATCGACCTCGCCGGGAGCGCTGCCGTCGTCGCCGGGCCACCCGTTGACCTGCTCGACGAAGACCGCGTTGCCGGTGCGCCCGACCTGATAGATCGAGCCCCCTCCGGGGGTTCCGTCCTCCAGCAGCACGCGTGCGGTGAACACCAGCGACTGCTCGGTGCCGAGCTCGGAGTCGTGGACGACGACGTCGCCCTCGTGGGTCTGGGCGCAGCTCTCCACCGCCGAGCGGATCTGGTCGACCTGCGCGGTGGCCGTGGCCTGGTCGGTGTACAGGGTCAGTGCGCGGTTGCCGCTCGACTCGGTGCCCGGCTCGACGTACCCGACGGCGAGCCGGTCGACGCCCTCGCCCTCGAGCGGGGTGGAGCAGATGTCGTCGGTGATCGGTCGGTCATCCGGCCCGATCTCGAGCTCCGGATTCCAGCCGTCGGCGAGACCGAAGTCGGCCGGGATCTGCTGCTTCCACCCGCCGGCGGGCTGGCTCGCGACCGGTGGTGCCGGCGTCGGGCTGGAGTCGCTGCCGGTCGCCGCGAGAGCGATCGGGGTGGCGATGATCGCGACCGCGGCGACGCCGCCGAGGGTGGCGAGCGCGTTGTTGCGGCGGCGCATCCGGGTGCCGCGGCGGCGTACCTCGGCGGCGGGGAGCGGGGTCATGGTCAGTCCTGGGGTGGTGAAGTGCTCGAGCTCGTCCATCGGGTCAGGCATGGCTCAGTCCCTCCTCGTCGGCGAGCAGCGCGGCGAGCGCGGCGCGGCCGCGGCTGAGCCGGGCCTTGATGGTTCCTTCGGGGACGCCGACCTCGCGGGCGACGTCGTGCACGGGCAGATCGGCGATGTGGTGCAACACCAGCGCCTGCCGCTGTGCCTCGGGCAGCTGCTTGAGCGCCGCCACGAGGGCGACGTGCGCCTCGCTCGGCGCGGCCGTCTCCGTGGCCGGGCCGACGGCCCGGTCGGTGGGGCGCTTGCCCCGCATCGTGCGGCGCCACCGGCTCACCGCGAGCCGGTACGCCGTGGTGCGGACCCAGGCTTCCGGGTGCTCGGCCTTCTCCAGCTTCTTGCGGTGCGCCCAGGCCCGCACGAACGCCTCCTGGACGCACTCCTGCGCCTCGTCGCGGTTGCCGATCATGGCGTAGACCTGGCCGGTGATCCGCTGGAACGACGCGGTGTAGAAGTCGTCGAACTCGCGTTCGTCCATCGACTCTGGTCCCGTCTCTTCTCGTCAGCCTCGTGACCAGCGGTGGTGCCGATCGACGGGGATACGCCCCGGCGAGGCCCACGGTTGCACGCGAGCGGGATTTTTCTTCGCAGGCTCAGCGAGGCGCCGGCATGGCGTCCAGGCGGGCCAGCGCCCGTTGGGTGAGGCGGGCGAAGTCGTCCTCGGAGACGTCGACGCCCTTGACGGGCACGAACCCGACCTGCGCCACGCCGGAGCCGTCGCGGGCGATGCCCATGAGGAAGCTGATCGACCGGTCGTCGGTGACCTCGGTGGTCACCTTCCACACCGCGAGCTCGGTGTCCCCGCGCTTCACGTCGCGCAGCTTGGTCACGTCCGTGCCCATCTGCTTGTCCTCGCAGCGGGCCAGCCGTTGCCGCACGTCCTCGACGAACGCCTTGGCGCGCTTGTGCGACATCGTGCCGACGGTCTCGGTGACGCCGAACTCGGCCGGGAGGTTGGCCTCCGGCACGACGAACGTGCGGGTGAAGCTGTTGGAGATGCCGCGGCCCTTGAAGGACGCCTGGTCGCACACGGTGGCGGCCGCGTTGGTGTCGGCCCGCTGGGGCGGGGTGGCCACCCACGCCTGCTTCACCCCTCGGGGCCGGGGCAGGTCGACCTCGGCGAGCATCCCCGGCATCGCGGCCACGGGGACGGGTGCGGCCGGCACCGGGGTGGGGTCGGTGGTGCAGGCGCCACCCTCGGGCAGCTCGCACAGCTTGTCGACGCCCTCGCCGAGCACCCGGGCCACGAACCGCGGGCCGGGGCCGTCCTCGCCCTCGGTGGAGCTCGCGGTCACGGTGGTGAACTGGCCCGTGCGGGCCACCCCGGCGACCAGGGTGTGCTCGGGCTCCTCGAAGGTGTGCAGCTCGAACAGCATGGCGGCGTCGCCGACGCCGGGCACGTCGTAGGTCCCGACCAGCTGGGCGCGCTCGGTGCCGCAGGCGGCGAACCAGTCGACGGCGGTGTCGTAGGAGCGCCTGGCGGCCAGCTCGGTGGGGGCGGCCTGGACCGCCTGGACGACGCGCGGAGCAGGCTGCTTGCGGGTCGCCTCCGAGCCGAAGACCCGCACCAGCGCCGCGTCGGGCTGGCGGCGCCCGGCGTACCGGCTGTCCTGGCAGGGCATCACGATGCCGTCGCCGGCGCTGTTGTCGCTGGTCGTGGCGACCGCCCAGGTCGGGCCCGGCGCGTGCCGGTCGAGCGTGTCGGTGCCGAGCAGGGCGTCCTCGGGGAGCGCGACCGGGACCGCGGACGACGGCAGGCCGGCCGAGGCGCGCTCGCCGTCGAGGGTGGGTCGCACCCCGGCGCCCTCGGTCACGAGGGTGCCGGTGGCGACGAGGACGGCGACGGTCGAGGCGACGCCGATGACGGTGTGGGTACGCCGGCGCGCGGCGCCGGAGCGGCGCACGATCGACGCCCGCGGCCAGGTGATCGCGTCGAGGTGCGTGCCGACGTCGTCGAGGACGGAGCGGATGCTGGTCGTGGGGACGTCGCGCTCGAGCGCGAACGCCGCGGACGCCGCCTGGAGCTGCCGCTCGGCCTCGGTGCGCGGGAGGCCGACCTCGCGGGCGAGGTCGGTGAGCGAGCTGGTGGTCAGCGCGGTGAGCAGCAGCACCCGGCGCTGGGAGACCGGCAGCGTGCCGAGCGCGTCGAGCGTGGCCTTCACCTCGGGGTCGAGGCCCTTCTCGCGGTGCCACAGCTTCGCGGTGTGGCGGCGCTGGGCGTGCCGGCAGGCGCGCTCGCGCACCCACGCCTCGGGATCGTCGAGCCGCGAGACCTTGCGCCAGTGGTGCCACGCGACGACGAACGCGTCGCGGACCGCCGAGCGGGATGCGGGGAGGTCGCCAGTGAGGCAGTACGTCAGCAGCAGCAGGCGGATGCGGACGTCCTTGTAGAACTGGTCGAACTCGTCGGGCTCCGTCATGACGTACCCCACGGTAACGCGCGAGCCACATCCGAGCCGATTCGGCGTGTGCGCCCCGAACCGCCGCCCCCGTCGGGCGATGATGGCCGGACCATGACCTCGCTGCTGCCCGGACCCGCCACCGCGCCGCCGGCGCGTGACCTGGGTCACCGCTCACCGCTGGTGCCGGCCGCGTTGCTCGGTGGGGCGGTCGCCGCCGGCGCGTTGCTGGTCGTGTGTCTCGCGCTGGGCGTGGCCGGCTGGTTCCTGGCCGACGCGGGCGCCCACGGGGCGCCCCGCGACGGCCTCCGCATCGGTGCGCTGGCGTGGTTGATGGCCCACGGCTCGGGCGTCGTGGTCGAGGGGACCGCGGTCGCGATCGTGCCCCTGGGGCTGACCGCGCTCTGCGCGTGGGCGCTGTGGCGGATCGGGCACCGCGTGGGCGACGCGATCTCGGGCCACGGCCCGGACGCCGACCGGATCGCCGACGGCGAGCGCGACTGGACGGTGCCCCAGGCCGCGGGTGCGTTCACGCTCGGCTACCTGGTGGTCGCCGTCGTCACCCTCCGGGTGGCCGGGACGACCGAGACCGCGCCGTCCGGCGCCCGCGTCGTGCTCTGGTCGCTGGTGATGTGCGCGACCTTCGGCTGGACCGCGATCGCCACCGGCAGCGGCCGGCTCGCGATCTGGGCCGAGCTGGTGCCGGCGTGGCTGCGAGCCGCGCTCGCCGGAGGGCTGCGGATCCTCGCGACCTTCCTCGTGCTCTCCACCGGGCTGCTCCTCGTGGCGCTCGTCGTGGACCTGGACGCCGCGGTCAACGTGATGTCGCAGCTGCACACCGGGGCCGGGGACGTCGCGGCCTACGCACTCGTGACCGCGGCCGTGCTCCCCAACGCCGCGCTCCTCACCGGCAGCTACCTGCTCGGCCCCGGCTTCGTGGTCGGCACCGGCACGCTGGTGTCGCCCGCCCTGGTCTCGCTCGGCCCGGTCCCGGCGTTCCCGCTGCTGGCGGCGCTGCCGAGCGAGGGGCCGACTCCGGTGTGGACGGCGTACGCCGTCGCGGTGCCGCCCCTGGTGGCGGCCGTCGCCGCCGCGCTCGCCCAGCGCCGTGCGCCCACCCTGCGCTGGGAGGAGGGTGCGCTGCGTGGCTGCGTCGGCGGCGTGCTCGCCGGCATCCTGCTCGCGGTCCTGACCGGCGTCGCCGGGGGAGCGGTCGGTCCCGGCCGGATGCGCGACGTGGGCGCGGACGCGGGCGACGTGCTCGTGCACGCCGTCACGGCGTTCGGCATCGGCGGCCTGCTCGGCGGCCTCGCGATGACCTGGTGGCAGCGTCGCGCCGCGCGGCGCGCGGCCTAGACTGCGGCGCGTGTCGCGCACCGAGCCTGCCGCCCTCGTCGTCCTGGTGTCGGGCTCCGGCACCAACCTCCAGGCGCTGCTCGACGCCTGCGCCGACCCGGCCTACGGAGCCCGGGTGGTGGCGGTCGGCGCCGACCGCGACGGCATCGAAGGTCTGGCCCGAGCGGAGCGGGCGGGGATCCCGACGTTCGTGGTGCGGCTGAAGGAGTTCGAGACCCGCGAGGAGTGGGACGCGGCGCTCGCCGGCGCCTGCGCGGCGTACGACCCGGACATCATCGTGTCCGCCGGCTTCATGAAGCTCCTCGGCAGCACGTTCCTCGCGCGCTACGGCGGCAAGGTGCTCAACACGCACCCGGCGCTGTCGCCGTCGTTCCCCGGCATGCACGGACCCGCCGACGCGCTGGCGTACGGCGTCAAGGTCACCGGGGCGACCCTCTTCGTGGTCGATCCCGGCGTCGACACGGGCCCGATCGTCGCCCAGACCGCCGTGGCGGTCGCCGAGGACGACACGGTCGAGACGCTCCACGAGCGGATCAAGGTCGCCGAGCGGGCGATGCTGGTCGACTCGGTCGGCCGGCTGGCCCGCGAGGGCTTCGTGGTCGAGGGACGGCGGGTCCGGATCGGCCGCCTCGATCCTCTAAAGTGAGGTCACACGACTGGCGCAGGTGGGGGACCACCAGGGAGTGACGCCGGGAGCATCGACCGCCTGGGTGCTCCCCACCTCATCACTACGCAGGAGTGTCTGTGTCCGACAACCGCATCCCGATCAAGCGCGCGCTCGTCTCCGTCTACGACAAGACCGGGCTCGAGGACCTCGTGCGGGCCCTTCACGACGCCGGCGTCGAGCTGGTCTCGACCGGCGGCTCCGCGGCGCTGATCGCCGGGCTGGGCCTGCCGGTGACCAAGGTCGAGGACCTGACGGGCTTCCCCGAGTGCCTCGACGGCCGGGTCAAGACCCTGCACCCACGCGTGCACGCCGGCATCCTCGCCGACCGCCGCCTCGAGAGCCACGTCGCGCAGCTCGCCGACCTGGGCGTCGAGCCCTTCGACCTCGTCGTCTCCAACCTCTACCCGTTCGTCCAGACCGTCACCTCGGGTGCGGCGCCGGACGAGTGCGTCGAGCAGATCGACATCGGCGGCCCCTCCATGGTCCGAGCCGCCGCCAAGAACCACCCCTCGGTCGCGATCGTCACCTCGCCCGCCAGCTACCCCGCCGTGCTCGAGGCGGTCGCCGAGGGCGGCTTCACCCTGGCGCAGCGGCAGCGGCTCGCCGCCGAGGCGTTCGTGCACACCGCGACGTACGACGTGGCCGTGGCGTCGTGGATGGGCAACGTGCTCACCGACACCAGCGACGGCGAGCAGTTCCCGGCGTGGGTCGGTGGCACCTGGGACAAGTCCAGCGTCCTCCGCTACGGCGAGAACCCGCACCAGCCGGCCGCGCTCTACCTCAACGGGTTCGGCACCGGGCTCGCCCAGGCCGAGCAGCTGCACGGCAAGGAGATGTCCTACAACAACTACCTCGACTCCGACGCCGCCCGGCGCGCGGCGTACGACTTCGACGAGCCGGCGGTCGCGATCATCAAGCACGCGAACCCGTGCGGCATCGCGGTCGGCGCCGACGTCGCCGAGGCGCACCGCCGCGCGCACGAGTGCGACCCGGTCTCCGCGTTCGGCGGCGTGATCGCCACCAACCGCCCGGTGTCGGTCGAGATGGCCCGGCAGGTCGCCGAGGTCTTCACCGAGGTGATCGTCGCGCCCGGGTACGACGAGGGCGCGGTCGAGGTGCTGCAGGGCAAGAAGAACATCCGGATCCTGGTCTGCGAGCCTGCGCGCCGCGGCGAGGTCGAGATGCGGCCGATCTCCGGTGGCCTGCTGATGCAGCAGCGCGACTACGTCGACGCCGAGGGCGACGACCCGACCACCTGGACCCTGGCCGCCGGCGAGCCCGCGTCAGCGGAGGTGCTGGCCGACCTCGCGTTCGCCTGGCGGGCGTGCCGCTCGGTGAAGTCCAACGCGATCCTGCTCGCCAAGGACGGCGCCTCCGTCGCTGTCGGCATGGGCCAGGTCAACCGGGTCGACTCCTGCAAGCTCGCGGTCGAGCGCGCGGGGGAGCGGGCGGCGGGGTCCGTCGCCGCGTCGGACGCCTTCTTCCCGTTCGAGGACGGCCCGCAGATCCTCATCGAGGCCGGCGTGACGGCGATCGTGCAGCCCGGCGGCTCGGTGCGCGACGAGCTGACGGTCGAGGCGGCCAAGGCCGCGGGCGTCACCATGTACTTCACCGGCACCCGGCACTTCTTCCACTGACCCGCGCCGAACCAGACAGGATGCACCCGTGACTGCACAGAAGCTCGACGGCACCGCGACGCTCAACGCGATCAAGGCCGAGCTGACCGAGCGCGTGGCGAAGCTGCGCGAGCGCGGCGTCGTACCCGGCCTGGGCACGATCCTGGTCGGCGACGACCCCGGCTCGCAGTGGTACGTCGGCGCCAAGCACAAGGACTGCGCCGAGATCGGCATCGAGTCGATCCGGGTCGACCTCCCCGCCTCCGCGACCCAGGCCGAGGTCGAGTCGGCGATCGACCGGCTCAACGACGACCCCGGCTGCACGGGGTTCCTGGTGCAGCAGCCGACCGGGCTCGACGAGTTCCGGCTGCTCTCCCGGGTCGCGCCCGACAAGGACGTCGACGGCCTGCACCCGACCAACCTCGGCAAGCTGGTGCTCGGTGAGGCCGGCCCGCTGCCGTGCACGCCGATCGGCTGCATCGAGCTGCTCCGCCGGCACGGGGTCGAGCTCAACGGCGCCGAGGTGGTCGTCGTCGGTCGCGGCATCACCGTCGGCCGGCCGATGGGCCTCC
Source organism: Nocardioides agri (assembly GCF_013778305.1). Taxonomy (GTDB): domain Bacteria; phylum Actinomycetota; class Actinomycetes; order Propionibacteriales; family Nocardioidaceae; genus Nocardioides; species Nocardioides agri. The sequence goes on along the minus strand of NZ_JACEIC010000002.1, from coordinate 1,081,496 downwards.
TGCTGACCCGCCGGAGCGAGAACTCCACCGTGACCCTGTGCCACACCGGCACCCGCGACCTGGCCAAGCACGTCCGCGAGGCCGACGTGGTGGTCGCCGCCGCCGGGGTGCCCGGGATCATCAGCGCCGACATGGTCAAGCCCGGTGCCGCGGTGCTCGACGTCGGTGTGTCGCGCGTCGACGGCAAGATCGCCGGCGACGTGGCGCCCGAGGTGTGGGAGGTCGCCGGGTGGGTCTCGCCCAACCCCGGCGGCGTCGGCCCGATGACCCGCGCCATGCTGCTGTCCAACATCGTCGCGGCGGCTGAGCGGCAGCACGCGTGACCGAGTCCGCGAGCGACGACCCGGCCAACGACCTCGACCCGGCCGAGCCCACGCAGGAGTCCGCCGAGCTGGACGGCCGCCGCTACCCGTCCACGATCGGCGGCGCGTTCTACCTGGTGGTGCTCGCGGTCGTCGCGATCGCGATCGGCGTCGTGGCGTCGGGCAACTGGCGCACCGGCGTCCGCTGGTTCGGCTCCGCGCTGGTGTTCGCGGCCGTCGTGCGGGCGGTGCTGCCCGCCAAGGACGCCGGCATGCTCGCTGTGCGCCGCCGCTGGTGGGACTGCGTGCTGCTCGCCGGCACGGGCGCCGCGCTGATCTTCCTCGCCGCCTCGATCCCGGACCAGCCCCTGTAGATGCCGAGTCGGCGCATCTTGCCCGCTTTGTCCACAAGGAGACGGGCAAGATGCGCCGAGTCGCGTCAGATGAGGCCCAGCTCCGTGACCGCAGCGCGCTCGTCGGCGAGCTCGGCGGTGGACGCGTCGATCCTGGCGCGCGAGAAGTCGTCGATCTCGAGGCCCTGCACGATCGACCAGTCGCCGTTCTTGGTGGTCACCGGGAAGGACGAGATCAGGCCCTCCGGGACGCCGTAGGAGCCGTCGGAGACGACCGCCATCGACACCCAGTCGCCCTCGGGCGTGCCGTGCAGCCAGTCGCGCGCGGCGTCGACGGTGGCCGAGGCGGCGGAGGCCGCGGACGACGAGCCGCGCGCCTCGATGATCGCGGCGCCGCGCTTGGCGACGGTCGGGATGAAGGTGTTCTCGACCCAGTCCTGGTCGCCGACCACCTCGGCGGCGTTGCGGCCGCCGATCTCGGCGTGGAAGACGTCGGGGTACTGGGTGGCCGAGTGGTTGCCCCAGATCGTCATCTTCTTGATGTCGGTGACCGCGGCGCCGGTCTTGGCGGCGAGCTGCGAGATCGCGCGGTTGTGGTCGAGGCGGGTGAGCGCCGAGAACCGCTCCTGCGGGATGTCCGGCGCGTTGGACATCGCGATCAGCGCGTTGGTGTTGGCCGGGTTGCCGGTGACACCGATGCGGACGTCGTCGGCGGCGACCTTGTTGAGCGCCTTGCCCTGGGCGGTGAAGATCGCGCCGTTGGCGGACAGCAGGTCGCCGCGCTCCATGCCCGGGCCGCGCGGACGCGCACCGACGAGCAGGGCGAGGTTGACGCCGTCGAAGATCGTCTCCGCGTCGTCGCCGATCTCCACACCCGCCAGGTTCGGGAACGCGCAGTCGTCGAGCTCCATGACCACGCCCTCGAGCGCCTTGAGCGCCGGGGTGATCTCGAGGAGCCGCAGCTCGATCGGGCGGTCGCCCAGCAGCGAGCCGCTGGCGAGGCGGAAGAGCAGGCTGTAGCCGATCTGACCGGCTGCGCCGGTGACGGCGACCTTCAACGGGGTAGAGCTCACGACGACTCCTCATGAAACGCGCGGTGGTGGATTCCGCCTCCCGACGCTAGCAGCGCTCGGCCGCCCTGCGATGCTGGGGTCCATGCCGAGCCCGGGGACCGCGCGAGCCCTGCTCGCGGCGCTCGCCATGGTGCTCACCGTCACCGGCTGCGGCACGGCGTCCGACCCCAGCCCGCCCACCGGCATCGACGAACTGACGGTCCCGACCCCGAGCCCGGACCCCGACGACTTCGTCGACGCCGTCGACAACCCGTGGTTCCCGCTCCCGCCCGGCTCGACCTGGAGCTACCAGGTCATCGGCGCGGTCGACGCCACGGACCTGCTCGTGACGGTCGCGCCCGGCCCGGTCGTCTCCGGCGTGGCCACGACCGCCCGGGTCAGCCGCGCGGACGGCGTGGTCGCCACGGACTGGTACGCCCAGGACACCGACGGCAACGTCTGGTGGTTCGGCCGCGACGGCGAGTGGCGGGCCGGCGAGGAGGGCGCCCAGGCCGGGCTGGCGATGCCCGCGCACCCGCGGGTGGGCGACGGCTACCGCACGGCGTACGCGCCGGGGACCGCCGAGGACGTCGCCACGGTGCGCGCGCTGGACGGCACGGTGACCGTCCCCGCCGGGACGTTCGACGGCCTGCTCGTCGTCGAGACGACCAGCGTCCTGGACCCGCAGGGCAAGCGCACGCTGTACGTCGCCGAGGGGCTCGGTCCGGTCGAGGAGGACGACCTCGGCCGCACCGCGCGGCTCAGCGACGCGACGCTGGCCGACTAGCTCGGCGGACGGATGCGGGTGCCGCCGTCGTCGGGGTCGCCGGGGTCGGTCGCCGCGGCCTCGGCCGCCTGCTGGGCGCGCCACTGCTCGGGCGTGGAGCCGACGGGGTGCCACTGCTGGCCGACCGGGTCCCACTGCCACCCGTCCTGCACGATCGGCTCGGCGGCCGGCTGGCTCCACTGCTGCTGGTACTGGTCGGGGGCGGCGTAGCCCGGCACCTGCGCAGCGGTGCGCGGGCGGCTGAAGCTGATGCCGGAGCCGGGCACCGGGTCGCCGACCCGGCCGAAGATCAGCGGGTAGGCGAGGCCGGCGATGGCCGCGCCCAGCACCGGGGCCAGGATGAAGAGCCACAGCTGCTTGATCGCGTCGGGGCCGGCGAAGAGGGCCGGTCCGATCGACCGCGCCGGGTTGGCCGAGGTGCCGGTGGCCGGGATCGCGACGAAGTGGATCGCGGCCAGCGTGAGGCCGATCGCCAGCGGGGCCAGGGCGGGGTGCTCGTTGCGGGTGTCGGTGACCGCCAGGATCACGGTGACGAAGACGAACGTGATCAGCATCTCGAGCAGGAACGCCGCCCACCACGCGTAGCCGGAGCCGACGTCGCCGAAGGAGTTCTGGCCCATGCTGCCCTCGGCATCGAACGTCTCGAAGCCTTGCATCAGCACGTAGAGCAGCAGGGCGCCGACGACGGCGCCGACGAGCTGGGCGAGCACGTAGGGGCCGACCTGGCGCCAGGAGATCCGCCCGCTGAGCGCGGCGCCGACCGACACCGCGGGGTTGAAGTGCCCCCCGGAGATCCGGCCGAAGGCGTAGACCATCACCACGATCGCGAGTCCGAACGTGAGTCCGATGGTGGTGATGGTGAAGGTCGCGCCGGCGGTGGACGCGTAGGTGATCGAGCCGCAGCCGAAGAAGACCAGCACCAGCGTGCCGATGACCTCGGCGGCGAGCTTCTGCTGGATGGTCGGGTCGGTCGCGGTGTCGCTGATCGTCGAGTCCGTCATGGAAGCCCTCCCTCGTCACGTGCACTGTAGACCCGTCCTACCCCCGTTGCCCGGCACCAACCCGGGTGCAAGGGTGGATGGTCAGGACGGGTCAGGTATCTTGACGTCAAGCAATTTCGTCCCGCCGAACTCACCGAGCACCAGCACCAGGAGCTGCCGAGCCATGGCCAAGATCATCTACACGCACACCGACGAGGCGCCCCTGCTGGCGACGTACTCCTTCCTCCCGATCGTCGAGGCGTACGCCGGGCAGGCCGGCGTGGCGATCGAGACCCGCGACATCTCCCTCGCGGGCCGGATCCTGGCCCAGTTCGGGATCGTCGACGACGCCCTCGCCGAGCTGGGCGCGCTCGCGAAGACGCCCGAGGCCAACATCATCAAGCTCCCCAACGTGTCCGCGTCGGTGCCGCAGCTGAAGGCCGCGATCAAGGAGCTCCAGGAGCAGGGCCACGCGATCCCCGACTACCCCGAGAGCCCGTCGACCGACGAGGAGAAGGAGGCCCGGGCCAAGTACGACAAGGTCAAGGGCTCCGCGGTCAACCCGGTCCTGCGCGAGGGCAACTCCGACCGCCGCGCGCCCGCGTCGGTCAAGAACTACGCGAAGACCCACCCGCACCGCATGGGCGCGTGGAGCTCCGACTCCAAGACCAATGTCGCCACCATGGGCCAGCGCGACTTCCGCTCCAACGAGAAGTCCGTCGTGATCCCGAGCGACGACACCCTCACCATCAAGCACGTCGGCGCCGACGGCACCGAGACCGTCCTCAAGGACGGCATCACGGTGCTCGCGGGCGAGGTCGTTGACGGCACGTTCATGGACGTCGCGGCGCTGCGCCGCTTCCTCACCGAGCAGATCGCCCGCGCCAAGGCCGAGGACGTGCTGTTCTCGGTGCACCTCAAGGCCACGATGATGAAGGTCTCGGACCCGATCATCTTCGGCCACGTCGTCCAGGCGTTCTTCCCGACCCTCTTCGAGCAGTACGGCGAGCAGCTCGCCGCCGCCGGCATCTCCCCGAACGACGGGCTCGGTGGCCTCCTCAGCGCCGCCGCGGCCCTCCCCGAGGGCGACGCGATCAAGGCCGCCGTCGAGGCCGGTCTCGCCGACGGTCCGGCGATGGCGATGGTCGACTCCGACAAGGGCATCACCAACCTGCACGTCCCCTCCGACGTCATCATCGACGCCTCGATGCCGGCGATGATCCGCGGCGGCGGCCACATGTGGGGCCCCGACGGCAAGGAGGCCGACACCCTCGCGGTGATCCCGGACTCCTCCTACGCCGGCGTCTACCAGGCCACGATCGACGACTGCCGCACCCACGGCGCTCTCGACCCGGCGACGATGGGCTCGGTGCCCAACGTCGGCCTGATGGCCCAGGCGGCCGAGGAGTACGGCTCGCACGACAAGACCTTCGAGGCGCCGTCGGCCGGCACCATCCAGGTCCTCAACGCCGCCGGGGAGGTGCTCATCGCCCACGACGTGCAGCCGGGCGACATCTGGCGCGCCTGCCAGACCAAGGACGCCCCCATCCGCGACTGGGTCAAGCTCGCCGTCTCCCGCGCCCGGGCCACCGGCGCCCCGGCGGTGTTCTGGCTCGACGAGACCCGGGCGCACGACGCCAACCTGATCGCCAAGGTCGAGGAGTACCTCCCCGAGCACGACACCGAGGGCCTGACCATCGAGATCATGGCGCCCGCCGCGGCCACGACGTACTCCCTGGAGCGGATCCGCAAGGGCGAGGACACGATCTCGGTCACCGGCAACGTGCTCCGCGACTACAACACCGACCTCTTCCCGATCCTCGAGGTCGGCACCTCCGCCAAGATGCTCTCGGTCGTCCCGCTGATGAACGGCGGCGGCCTCTTCGAGACCGGCGCCGGAGGGTCCGCGCCGAAGCACGTGCAGCAGCTGGTCAAGGAGAACTACCTGCGCTGGGACAGCCTGGGCGAGTTCTTCGCGCTGGTGCCCTCGCTGGAGCTGTACGCCGAGCAGGCCGGTGCGCCGGCCGCCACGGTGCTCGCCGACACCCTCGACCGGGCGACCGGCACGTTCCTCAACGAGGACAAGTCGCCGACCCGTCGCCTCGGGGGCATCGACAACCGCGGCTCGCACTTCTACCTGGCGCTCTACTGGGCCCAGGAGCTGGCCGCGCAGACCGAGGACGCCGATCTGGCCGCCGCCTTCAAGCCGCTCGCCGAGACGCTGGCCGCACAGGAGCAGCAGATCGTCGACGAGCTGATCGCCGTCCAGGGCTCCCCGGCCGACATCGGTGGCTACTACCGCCCCGACGACGCCAAGGCGACCGCGGTCATGCGTCCGTCCGCGACGCTCAACGCCGCGCTCGACTCGCTCGCCTGACGTGAGCGGCTACAGCCGCTGGGACCAGAAGCCGGCGCTCGGGCGCCGGGGCATGGTCCTCGCGGTCGTGATCCCGGTGCTGATCGCCGCGGCGGCGTTCGGCGTCGTCTCGCTGGTCTCGCGCGGCTCGGAGTCGACGGCGACGACGATCCGGGTGCCTACCTCGGAGTGGATCCCGGGGCAGGACGCCGGTGACGCGCTGATCGTCGGCGTGATCGCCGTCGACGACCACCGCTGCGTCTACCTCCAGGGGTCCGAGGGCCGGCTCTGGCCGGTCTGGCCCGCAGGCTTCCGGGGCAAGCTCGACGAGGCCGGTCACGTGACGCTCTACGACGGCGGCGACAACGTCGTCGGTCGCGACGGCGATCGCGTCCAGGCCAGTGGCAGCTACAGCCCCCCGGCGGCGTACGCCGGGGAGCCGTGCCTGCCGGACGACGGCGGCGAGGTCGCCGCCGTGCAGTCCGAGGTCACGCGGGTCGACTGACTCGGCGCCTCACTCGTAGCGGAAGGCCGCGACCAGGCCCTGGAGGTCGACCGACATCCGGGAGAGGTCGGCGACGGCGCCGTGGAGCTGGTGGACGCCCTCGGTGGTGACCCGCGAGGCGTCGGCCACCCGGCCGACGGTCTGCGCGATGTCGCCCGAGCCGGACGCGGCGTCGGAGACGTTGCGGTTCATCTCCTGCGTCGTCAGCGTCTGCTCCTCGACGGCGGCCGCGATCGTGGTCTGCGAGTCGCTGATCCGCCCGACGACGGTGCCGATCCGGCCGATCGCGTCGACCGCGTCGGCCGCGTCGGACTGGATCGCGCCGACCCGCTGGGCGATGTCCTCGGTGGCCCGGGCGGTCTCCTGCGCGAGCTCCTTGACCTCGTGCGCGACGACCGCGAACCCCTTGCCCGCCTCGCCGGCACGGGCGGCCTCGATCGTGGCGTTGAGCGCGAGCAGGTTGGTCTGCTGCGCGATCTGGGTGATGACCTTGACGACGTCGCCGATCTCCTGCGAGGACGTCCCGAGCTTGCCGATGGTGACGCCCGTCTGCTCGGCGGTCTGCACGGCCTCGGTCGCGACCCCGGCCGCGTCGTGGGCGCTGCGGGCGATCTCCTGGATCGAGGCGCCCATCTGCTCGGAGCCGGCGGCGACGGTCTGCACGTTGTGGGAGACGGCGCCGGCTGCGGCGCTGACGACCTCCGCCTCGGCCGATGTCTGCACCGCCGACGCCGAGATGGTGTCGGAGGTGGCCGTGATCTCCTCCGCGGCGGCCGCGACCGTCATGGCCGACTGGGCCATCGTGGAGACGATGCCGCGGAGCGCGGACATGGTCGCGTCGAAGGCCTTCGCGAGATGGCCCACCTCGTCGCGCTGGTCGATGCCGGGGGACGCGGTGAGGTCGCCCTCGGCGACGCGGTCGATCGCGGCGACGCAGCGGCGCAGCGGGCCGACGATCGAGCGGGTCACCAGGACACCGGTGGCGATCGCGATGCCGAGGGCCAGGACGACCGCGACGACCATGACGATCATCGAGCGCTGCGCGATCGCGTCGGACTGCTCGTAGAGGTCGGCCATGCGGTCGTCGACGGACGCCGCGAGCGCGTCGGTGGTCTCGAGCAGCGCCGACCACGACGTCGCGAGGTCGCCGCTGTTGAGCACCTTGAACGCCTGGTACATGTCACCAGGGCCGGCCGCGGTCCGCAGCTGCTCGGCCCACGCGTCGGTCGCCGCGAAGAAGTCGTCCCACTGCTGCTTCATGGTCTCGAGGTCGGCGAGCTCGTCGTCGGACATGGCGCCCGTGTCGATCTCGTCGAGGATCTTGTAGACCTTGTCCCGCGACTCGATGAGGCCGGACATGTTGTCGGCGTCCGGCTCGACCGCGGCGGCCGGCGTCGAGACCGTGGCCTCGGAGTAGATGAAGCCCTGCCAGCCGCTCACGTCGCCGTCGAGGAAGCGCAGCTCCTTGACGTCGTCGCGCATCGCCGCGAGGCGCTGCTGCTGGTCGCCGAGCTCGAGGTACTGGCGCCCGGCGTTGACGCCGGCGCCCGCCACCACCAGCAGGAGGAGGCAGAGGACGGCGAAGACGAAGGCGAGACGGCGGCCGATGGACAGGTGGTGCAGGAGCGCGCGCACAGTGCTGACTTCCTTGACGGTCGAAGGACGTGACCCTGCTCCCATCGGCACCCGAGAGCCCTTCTTGAGCGGTCAAGGAATAGGTGTCGAGGGCGGCGAGGTTGCAGACTCGATCCTCGACGACCGGAAGGGCCCGCCCCGTGACGACGACCGCGCCGACCAGCACGGATGCGCCGCCCACACCTGCCAGCCACTACACGCTGGCGGTGCTGGCGATGGGCCTCGGCGGCTTCGCCATCGGCACCACCGAGTTCGTCACGATGGGGCTGCTCCCGCAGATCGCGGACGGCGTCGGCATCTCGATCCCGCAGGCGGGCCACCTGATCTCGGCGTACGCCCTCGGCGTGGTGGTGGGCGCGCCGCTCATCGCCGTCTTCGGTGCCAAGCTGCCCCGGCGGGCGCTGCTGATCGGGCTGATGGCCGTCTACGCCGCCTGCAACCTGCTCAGCGCCACCGCCGACAGCTACGGCGTGCTGCTCGGCGCCCGCTTCCTCGACGGCCTCCCGCACGGCGCCTACTTCGGCGTCGCCTCGCTGGTCGCGGCCAGCCTCGCGGCACCCGGCCGCCGCGGCCGCGCGGTGGCCAGCGTGATGCTGGGCCTCTCGATCGCCAACGTGATCGGCGTGCCCGCCGCGACCTGGCTCGGTCAGCAGGCCGGCTGGCGGGCGGCGTACGTCGCGGCGGCCGCCCTCGCGGCCGCCACCATGCTGATGGTGCTGCTCTTCGTGCCGTCCTGCCCGGGCGACTCGTCCGCGACCGGACGCCGGGAGCTGCAGTTCTTCCGCAACGGCCAGGCGATGCTCACGCTGCTCGCGGGCGCCGTCGGCTTCGGCGGGCTGTTCGCCGTCTACTCCTACATCGCGCCGACCGTCACCGACGTGGGCGGGCTGCCCGAGTCCGCGGTGCCGATCTTCACCGCCGCGTTCGGCGTCGGCATGGTCGCCGGCACCTGGCTGGCCGGTCGGCTGGCCGACTGGGACGTCTTCCGCACGCTGATCTGGTCGGGCGTCGCGTCCGGCCTGGTGATGCTGCTGGTCTGGGCGACCGCGCCGCTCGGGTGGGCGCTGCTGCCCGCGATCTTCCTGGTCACCGCGACCGGCTCGGTGCTGGTGGTCAACCTCCAGCTGCGGCTGATGTCGGTCTCGGGCGAGGCGCAGACCCTCGGTGCGGCCATGAACCACGCCTCGCTCAACCTCGCCAACGCCCTCGGCGCCTGGCTCGGCGGGGTCGTCATCGCGGCCGGCCACGGCTACCGCGCCCCGGCCCTGGTCGGTGCGGCGCTCTCGGTGGTGGGCATCGGCGTGCTCCTCTGGTCGGCCGCCATCCACCGGCGCACGGAGGATCAGCCCGCGGAGAGCTCCTCAGCCAGCAGGTCGTAGCCGACGAGGTCCGCGACCCGGCCGTCGCCGGTCGTGGCGCTGCGGCGGCGGACGCCGACCCGGCGCATGCCGAGGGCCTCCAGGACGCCCAGCGAGGCGGCGTTCCCGGCCGCGGCGTACGCCGCGACGTGCGAGAGCCCGAGCGTCCCGAAGGCGTGGCCGAGCGCCAGGCGGGCGGCCCGGACCGTGAGACCGCGCCCGCGGGCGTCGGGATGGGTCCAGTAGCCGAGCTCGGGCTCGGTGTCGAGGCGGTAGAGGCCGACGGCGCCCAGCAGCCGGTCGTCGCCGGTCTCGGCGAACCCCCAGGTCACGGTGTGGTTGTCGGCGAGGCGCACGAGGGCGGTCTCGAGGTAGGCGAGCCCCTCGGCCGGCCCTGGGTCCCGCGGCATGAACGACAGCCAGAACTGGGTGTCGGGGTCGCCGATGCCCTCGACCACCCGGGGCGCGTCGGCGGTCGTCAGCGGGCGCAGCCGCACGCCGTCACCCTCGATGACCGGGCAGTCCAGCCACCGGGTGCGCGGTTCGCGGGGGTCGTCGGCACCGAGCGTGAAGGCCCAGGCGTCGGCGCCGTCGACCCAGCCGCGGAGCACGCCGCCGTAGGCGAAGCCGAGGCGCCACGCCGTACGCCGGGCGACCCAGTCGCCCACCGGCACCCACCAGCCGACCACGCCCACCCCGTCGGCGAACGCGGCGTCGAGCGCGGCGCCGAGCGCCTCGGGGTCGACGGGGGAGCCGGCGGGGGTGGACCGGACCTCCGCGCGGCCGGGCCCGGTGACGTGCAGCATGGACCGAACCCTCCCAACCCGGTGGGCCGCGCCGCAAACCGGATAGGTGAGAATGTCGGCCATGTCCACCACGACCGCCCCCGAGGTCTCCGTGTCCGCGTCCGGCGGCACCACCGCCCGGCCGCGGGTGCTCTCCGGCATCCAGCCGACGGCCGACTCGTTCCACTTCGGCAACTACCTCGGTGCGCTGCGGCAGTGGGTCGACCTGCAGCAGGACTACCAGCCCTTCTTCTTCATCGCCGACCTGCACGCGATCACGGTCGAGCAGGACCCGAAGGTGCTCCGCGACCGCACGCTGCGCGCCGCGGCCCAGCTGCTCGCGATGGGGGTGGACCCCGACCGGTCCGCGATCTTCGTGCAGAGCCAGGTGCCCGAGCACGCCCAGCTCGGCTGGGTGCTCCAGTGCCTGACCGGCTTCGGCGAGGCGCGCCGGATGACGCAGTTCAAGGACAAGTCCGCCAAGGGCGGTGAGGGCGCCGCCAGCGTCGGGCTGTTCACCTATCCGATCCTCCAGGCGGCCGACATCCTGCTCTACCGGCCGCACTTCGTGCCGGTCGGCGAGGACCAGCGCCAGCACCTCGAGCTCACCCGCGACCTCGCGCAGCGCTTCAACAGCCGCTACAAGAAGACCTTCCGGCTGCCCGAGCCCTACATCCTCAAGGCGACCGCAAAGATCACGGACCTGCAGGACCCGACCTCGAAGATGTCGAAGTCGGCGTCCTCGCCGTCCGGCATCGTCGAGATGCTCGACGACCCGAAGGTCTCGGCGAAGAAGATCAGGTCCGCCGTCACCGACTCGGACTCCGAGATCCGCTTCGACCCCGAGGCGAAGCCGGGCATCAGCAACCTGCTGACGATCTACTCCGCGCTCACCGGTCGTCCGGTCACCGACCTCGTGGACGAGTACGCCGGCCGCGGCTACGGCGACCTCAAGAAGGAGCTCGCCGAGGTCGTGGTCGAGTTCGTGACCCCGTTCCGCGAGCGCACCCTCGAGCTGCTCGACGACCGGACCCACCTCACCGACGTGCTCGCGCGGGGCGCCGCCCAGGCCGGCGAGGTCGCCCGCGCGACGCTCCGCGACGTCTACGACCGGGTCGGCTTCGCGGCCGCGGCCCAGGGGTAGGGTCGCTCGACGTGCCGACCATCGGAGTGGCGATCGCGATCCCGGAGCCCTGGGCGACCGAGCTCCAGGACTACCGCACCGCCGTGGGTGACACCACCGCGGCGATGATCCCCACCCACGTCACGCTGGTGCCGCCGACGGAGGTCGACGAGGCGGACCTCCCGACGATCGTCCAGCACCTGGCCGACGCCGCGGCCGACGTCGCGCCGTACCGCATCCACCTGCGGGGCACCGGCACGTTCCGGCCGGTGTCGCCGGTGGTGTTCGTGACCCTGGTCGAGGGCATCTCGCAGTGCGAGCAGCTCGCGTCCCGGATCCGCCGCGGCCCGCTCGCGGTCGACCTCGCGCACCCCTACCACCCGCACGTCACGATCGCCCACCACTTGCCCGACGAGCTGCTCGACCGGGCGTTCGGCGAGCTCGCCGACTTCGAGTGCGAGTTCGACGTCGCCGGGTTCCACCTCTACGTCCACGACGACGCCATCGGCTGGCAGCCGACCCGGCGGTTCGCGCTGGGGCCCGCGGAGCGCTGACGTGCCGGCGCTGACGGCACGGATCGCTGCCGTGCGGCGCCGCAGCCCGCTGCTCGACCACGCCGTCCGCACCCAGGAGCACTACAGCGCCGTCAAGGCCGGGCAGCAGGCCGGCGCGGTCACCTACTTCGCGTTCCTGTCGTTCTTCCCGGTCCTGGCGCTGGCGTTCTTCGTCGTCGGGCTGGTGGCCCGCGTCTACGAGGGAGCGCGGGACGCGCTCGCCGACGCGCTGGACGCGATCATGCCCGGACTGCTCGGGACGCAGGAGGGGCAGGCGACGCTCGACGACATCGAGAAGTTCGCCGGCACCGTCGGGCTGGTCGGCGCGATCGTGCTGCTCTACTCCGGGCTCGGCTGGGTCTCCGCGATGCGGGCCGCGCTCGTCGTGGTCTTCGAGCTGCCGGTCCGCGAGCACCTCAACTTCGTCCTCGGCAAGGTCCGCGACCTCGTGATGCTGGTCGTGATCGGCGCGATCCTGCTCGTCGGCGTCGGTGTCGCCGGCCTGGTCGGCGGCTTCTCGACCCAGATCCTGGACCGCCTCGATCTCGACGTGGAGCGCGGCTGGCTGCTGAGGCTGCTCGCGATCCTCCTCGGCGTGCTCGTCGGCCTGGCGCTCTTCTACGCGCTCTTCGTGCTGCTGGCCCGGCCGCACACGCCGCGCCGGTCGCTGTGGTCCGGGGCGCTGCTGGGCGCGCTCGCCTTCGAGGTGCTCAAGCAGATCTCGGGCCTGCTGATCTCGCTGACCCAGGGCAGCCCGGCGTTCCAGGCCTTCGGCATCGCCCTGGTCGTGCTGGTGTGGATCAACTACTTCTCGAAGGTGGTCCTGTACGCCGCCTCGTGGGCGCACACGTCGGCCGCCGCACGGGCCGCGCGGCCCGCACCCGCCCCGCCGCCGATCGAGGGGCCGCCTTCACCTCCGGTGCGCCCCGAGCCCGAGCACCCGTGGGCGTGGCCCTTCGCCGCCGGCGCGGGGCTGATGCTCGGCCTGGTGTCCGTCGTCCGCAGGGTCAGCGGCCGTGCCGCAGGGCGGCGTGCAGGTCCCAGTTGAGGCGGGAGATCACGTCGAGCGGGATCTCCTTGGGGCACGCGGCCGTGCACTCACCGATGTTGGTGCAGCCACCGAAGCCCTCGGCGTCGTGCTGCGCGACCATGCCGACGACGCGGGTGTCGCGCTCCGGCTGGCCCTGCGGCAGCTCGCCGAGGTGGGTGATCTTGGCACCCATGAAGAGCGACGCCGAGCCGTTGGGGCAGGCGGCGACGCAGGCGCCGCAGCCGATGCAGGTCGCCACGTTGAACGCGCGGATCGCGTCGTCGCGCGGGACCGGGACCGAGTGCGCCTCGGGGGCCGAGCCGGTGTTGACCGAGATGTAGCCGCCGGCCTGGATGATCCGGTCGAAGGCGCTGCGGTCGACGACCAGGTCCTTGATGACGGGGAACGCGTCGGAGCGCCACGGCTCGATGACGATCTCGTCGCCGTCCTTGAAGGACCGCATGTGCAGCTGGCAGGTGGTGGTGACCTCCGGGCCGTGCGCCTGGCCGTTGATCATCAGGCCGCACATGCCACAGATGCCCTCGCGGCAGTCGGAGTCGAACGCGACCGGGTCCTCGCCCTTGGCGATGAGGTCCTCGTTGAGCACGTCGAGCATCTCGAGGAACGACATGTCGGAGGAGACGCCGTCCAGCTCGTAGGTGTGCATCGCGCCCTTGGACGCGGCGTCCGGCTGGCGCCAGATCTTGAGGGTGACCTTCACTTGTAGCTCCGCTGCTTCATCTCGATGGCCGTGTAGACGAGGTCTTCCTTGTGCAGGACGGGCAGCTCGCCGTCGCCCGCGAACTCCCAGGCCGCGACGTACGCGAACTGGTCGTCGTGGCGCAGCGCCTCGCCGTCCTCGGTCTGCGACTCGCCACGGAAGTGGCCACCGCAGGACTCACGCCGGTTGAGGGCGTCGATGCACATGAGCTCGCCGAGCTCCATGAAGTCGGCCACGCGGCCGGCCTTCTCGAGCGACTGGTTGAGGGAGTCGGCCGTGCCGAGCACCTTCACGTTGCGCCAGAAGTCGTCCTTGAGGGTGCGGATGAGGTCGATGGCCTTCTTCAGGCCGTCCTCGGTCCGCTCCATGCCGCAGTACTCCCACATGATGTTGCCGAGCTCGCGGTGGTAGGAGTCGACGCTGCGGGTGCCGTTGGTGGACAGGAAGTGCGTGACCCGCTCCTCGACGGCCTGCCTGGCCTCGACGACGGCGGGGTGGCTCTCCTGGATCTTCTCGAACGGGCCGTCCGCGAGGTAGTCGCGGATGGTGTGCGGCAGGACGAAGTAGCCGTCGGCCAGGCCCTGCATCAGCGCCGAGGCGCCGAGGCGGTTGGCGCCGTGGTCGGAGAAGTTGGCCTCGCCGGTCACGAACAGGCCGGGGATCGTCGACTGGAGGTCGTAGTCGACCCACAGGCCACCCATCACGTAGTGCACCGCGGGGTAGATCCGCATCGGCGTCTCGTAGGGGTTCTCGCCGGTGATCCGGGCGTACATGTCGAAGAGGTTGTCGTACTTCTCCTCGATGCCGTCGCGGCCCAGGCGCTCGATCGCGGAGCTGAAGTCGAGGTAGACACCGCGGCGCACGCCGTCGACCTCCGGGCCGACGCCGCGGCCCTCGTCGCACACGTTCTTCGCGGCGCGCGAGGCGATGTCGCGGGGGACCAGGTTGCCGAAGGACGGGTAGATCCGCTCCAGGTAGTAGTCGCGGTCCTCCTCGGGGATCTCGCGCGGGTCCTTCTCGCAGTCCGACTTCTTCTTCGGCACCCAGATCCGGCCGTCGTTGCGCAGCGACTCCGACATCAGCGTCAGCTTCGACTGGTGGGAGCCGGTGACCGGGATGCACGTCGGGTGGATCTGCGTGTAGCAGGGGTTGGCCATGTAGGCGCCCTTGCGGTGCGCGCGCCACGCGGCGGTGACGTTGGAGCCCATGGCGTTGGTGGAGAGGAAGAAGACATTGCCGTAGCCGCCGCTGGCCAGCACGACCACGTCGGCGAGGTGGGTCTGGATCTCGCCGGTCACCATGTCGCGGGCGATGATGCCGCGGGCCTTGCCGTCGACGACGATCAGCTCGAGCATCTCGTGACGGGTGAACTGCTCGACCGTGCCGGCCGCGACCTGGCGCTCCATGGCCTGGTAGGCGCCGATCAGCAGCTGCTGGCCCGTCTGGCCGCGGGCGTAGAACGTCCGGGACACCTGGACGCCACCGAAGGAGCGGTTGTCGAGCAGGCCGCCGTACTCACGCGCGAACGGGACGCCCTGCGCCACGCACTGGTCGATGATGTTGGTGCTGACCTCGGCCAGGCGGTAGACGTTCGACTCGCGCGAGCGGTAGTCGCCACCCTTGACGGTGTCGTAGAAGAGACGGTGCGCGGAGTCGCCGTCCTCCTTGTAGTTCTTCGCGGCGTTGATGCCGCCCTGCGCGGCGATGGAGTGCGCACGACGCGGGGAGTCCTGGTAGCAGAAGGACTTCACGTTGTAGCCGGCCTCGCCGAGGGTGGCGGCGGCGGAGGCGCCGGCCAGGCCGGTGCCGACGATGATGATGTCGAGCTTGCGGCGGTTGGCCGGGTTCACCAGCCGCGCCTCGAACTTGCGGGTCTGCCAGCGCTCGTCGATCGGGCCCTCGGGCGCCTTGGTGTCGCGGATCGGGTCGCCCGGCGTGTAGTAGCCGGCGGCGTCGTCACCGTGGTCGGCGGGGGCGTCGTGGGACGGGTCGCCCGTGAGCGTGGTGTCGGGCATGTCGGTCATGAAAGGCCCTTACTTGGTGATGACGCCCGCGAGGACGCAGATCGGGACGAGGGAGAAGCCGCCGGCGATCACCACGGCGAGGATCCAGCCGAGCGACTTGGCGTTGCGCCGGGCGCGAACGTTGTTGGTCAGGCCGAGGGTCTGCGCGGCGCTCCAGGTGCCGTGGTGCAGGTGCATGCCGAGCGCGAACATCGCCGCGAGGTAGATCAGCGTCATCCACCAGGTCTCGAACGTGTCGACCAGGAGGTTGTAGGGGTCGTTGGTCTCGCCGCCGGCGACGTTGACCTTGCCGAAGCTGAACTGGACGAGGTGCCAGATCAGGAACAGCAGGATGGTCAGGCCACCCCAGCGCATCCAGCGGGAGGAGAACGACGACGCGAGGTTCTTCTTCATCACGTACCGCTGCGTGCGCGCCCCGCGGGCCCGCCGCCAGAGCGTCGCGGCGGCGTACACGTGCACGACCAGCGCCACGACCAGCGTCGTGCGCTGGATCCACAGGAATCCCTCGAAGGGGAGCATCGGCTCCCCGAGGGTCCGCAGGTGCTCGGCGTACTCGTTGTACGCGTCGTGGCCCGAGAAGGCCTTGAGGTTCCCGTACATGTGCAGGAGCACGAACAGGATGAAGAGGAGGCCGCTCGCAGCCATCAGGAGCTTGAGGGTGATCGTCGAGCGCGACGCCCGCGCATCCCTCACCAAGGTCGTCGTTGCCACAAAGGGCCACGCTACCCGCAGCCGACCGGACCTCGGTGCCCGGGTGAGTGTGACTTACACCCCGTTACCGGCCGGTGACCCTCCCGTTTCGCCGCGTCTGCAAGATGGGAGATGACCGGCGGACATCGATGGAAGGCTTCCCGAACTGATGCGCACGTGGATCGTCGTGGCGGCCGCAGCCGCCGTCGTCGCGTCGGCGACGATGGTGAGCGTCGTGACCGTGCTGAGCGACGAGGCGCCGCCCGCCGGGCCGGGACCCGCGGCCACCCGGACGGGGGTGCAGATGCGGGCGCCCGAGACCCGCATGCCGGGGGAGCCGTTCCGCATCCGTGGTCGGGCCAGCATCGAGGGCGCCTCGCTCACCGGCTTGCCGGTCCACCTGCAGCGGCAGGAGAAGGAGTCGGGGGAGTGGGTCGAGGTGGGCAGCACGGACACCCGGCACCACGGCACCTACTCGTTCCCCGCGCTGACGCTCGACGAGGTCGAGGGCACCTCGACGTTCCGCACGTACGTCGACCCCGGCGCGCTCGACGACCCCGTCGTGTCCGAGCCCCGCGAGGTGCAGCTGGTCCCGCAGACGGTCGGCGTGCTCGTGCAGCCGCGGCTCATCGACCCCGGCACCCGCCCCGCGCCCATGTCGGCCGCTGCGGCCCGCGGCGTGGTCACGGTGTCGCCGGCCCGGGCGGGCCGTCCGGTCGAGGTCTACCAGCGTCCACCAGGGAGCCAGGAGCAGTGGCAGCCCTGGGAGTCCGTCGAGACCGACGCGCAGGGCCACGCCTACTTCCGGGCCTGGGAGGGCGGGGAGTACAAGGCGGTCGCTCCGGCCTGGCACGGCGTCGCCGAGCAGACCAGCCTGGCGGGGGGCTTGGCCGGGACGCCGGCCCGGACGCCGACGTTCCTCGACGAGTTCGACACGTTCGACCCCGCGAACTGGATCGACCGCCCCGGCCAGGACGTCTACGGCGCCGGCGCGACCACGATGTGCGCCAAGGCGTCCCCGGCAGCGCGGAAGGTCGCGGGCGGGGTGCTGGCGCTCGGGGTGCTGCCCGACCCCGACGCCCCGGAGCCGTGCACCCAGGGCGACCCGGAGAACGGGCCGCTCCAGCACGTCCTCCAGGGCCACGTCCAGAGCACGACCTTCACCCAGGCCCGGGGCTGGTTCGTCGCCCGGGTGAAGTTCCAGAGCGGCAAGGGCAGCTACGGCGCGTTCTGGCTGAGCGCGGAGGGCTACGGCCGGGGCAGCGCGGAGACCGACATCGCCGAGTACACCGGTGCGTCGCTGTGGGGTGACAGCATCACCGCCAACTGGGACGCCGACGGCAGCAGCTTCCGGTCCAGCCCGCAGCGGTTCCGCTACCCCGACCCGCTCGTGGGCCGGGAGTTCCCCATCGGCCCGCGCTACCAGAGCGCGGAGGACGCCTACCACGTGTACGCCGTCCACTGGACCGCCTCCGGCTACGACTTCTACGTCGACGGCAACCTCGTCGGCTCGGTGCAGGACCAGAGCGCCTACAACCCCGGTCGGGTGGTGCTGAGCAACCTGGTCCGCGACTGGAACCAGGAGAACCTGCGCGACCTCGACACGGCCGCCGGCCAGGCGGCGTACGTCGTGAAGGTGGACTGGGTCGCGGTCTACGAGGAGTGACCTGCGAAGTGCAACAGGTTCTCCGACTTCGGAGTGGCCCCTTTCACATTGGGTCCGGAGTGTGCAAACTGCCGTAGCACGCAGCGGGGCACACCCGACCCACCGGAGGTGGCGATTGGCTACGACAGGCGTGAACGGGCCCACCCGGGCCCGCATCGACGTGAAGACGCTCCGCGCCGATCGATGGTGGCTGGCCCCGACGGCGACGTTCGTGGTCTTCGTCGCCTTCATCGTCTACTCGACCTGGCGGGCCTTCTCCGGCGAGAACTACTTCTCGGAGCCGTACCTGTCGCCGTTCTACTCGCCGTGCCTCAGCAACGAGTGCGTGCCGGGCTCCTCCGACTTCGGGCAGCCGTTCGGCGGGTGGCCGCTCTCGCCCGCGCTGCTCATCCTGGTCTTCCCGCTCGGCTTCCGGCTGACCTGCTACTACTACCGCAAGGCCTACTACCGCGCGTTCTGGCTCTCCCCGCCGGCCTGCGCGGTCGCAGAGCCGCACGGGAAGTACACCGGGGAGACCCGGTTCCCGCTGCTCGCCCAGAACGTCCACCGCTGGTTCTGGTACGCCGCGGTCGTGGTGGCCTGCATCCTCACCTACGACGTCCTGCTGGCGTTCGGGCCGGCCGAGGGTGAGTCCGACGGCATCCACATGGGTCTGGGCACCCTGATCATGCTGGTCAACGTCGTGTTCATCTGGCTCTACACCCTCGGCTGCCACTCCTGCCGGCACATCATGGGCGGCCGGCTCCGGCACTTCTCCAAGCACCCGGTCCGCTACCGGCTCTGGGGCTGGGTCTCCAAGCTCAACGGCCAGCACGCCAGGTGGGCCTGGTACTCCCTGTTCTCGGTCGCGCTGACCGACTTCTACATCTACCTGCTGGCGACCGGCACGATCGACGACCTGAGGTTCTTCTAGATGACTGAGTCGACCCGGCACCCGATGACCGGCAACGAGATGTCCGGCACCAGCGAGGGCGGCATGGAGCGCCACCAGTACGACGTGGTCGTGGTCGGTGCCGGCGGCGCCGGCCTGCGCGCGGCCATCGCCGCCCACGAGGCGGGCGCTCGGACCGCGGTGGTCTGCAAGTCGCTGCTCGGCAAGGCGCACACGGTGATGGCCGAGGGCGGCATCGCCGCCGCGATGGGCAACCGGTGGCCCGAGGACAACTGGGAGGTGCACTTCCGCGACACCATGCGTGGCGGGAAGATGCTGAACAACTGGCGGATGGCTCAGCTGCACGCCCAGGAGGCGCCCGAGCGGGTGCAGGAGCTCGAGGACTGGGGCGCGCTCTTCGACCGCACCGAGGACGGGCTGATCTCGCAGCGCGACTTCGGCGGCCACAAGTACGCGCGGCTCGCGCACGTCGGCGACCGCACGGGACTGGAGATGATCCGCACGCTCCAGCAGCGCACCGTGCAGCTCGGCATCGACGTGTTCATGGAGTGCACGATCACCGAGGTGCTGAAGGACGACGGCCGGGTGTCCGGCGCCTTCGGCTACTGGCGGGAGTCCGGCCGGTTCATCACCTTCGAGGCCCCGACGGTGATCCTCGCGACCGGCGGCATCGGCAAGTCCTTCAAGGTCACCTCGAACTCGTGGGAGTACACCGGCGACGGGCACGCGCTCGCGCTCCGCGCGGGTGCCGCGCTCATCAACATGGAGTTCGTGCAGTTCCACCCGACCGGCATGGTCTGGCCGCCCTCGGTGAAGGGGCTGCTGGTCACCGAGTCGGTGCGCGGCGACGGCGGCATCCTGCGCAACTCCGAGGGCAAGCGCTTCATGTTCGACTACATCCCGGAGTTCTTCCGCTCGGAGACGGCCGACACCGAGGAGGAGGCGGACCGCTGGTACGAGGACAAGAAGAACAACCGCCGGCCACCCGAGCTGCTGCCGCGTGACGAGGTCGCCCGCGCGATCAACTCCGAGATCAAGGCCGGACGGGGGTCACCGCACGGCGGCATCTTCCTCGACATCGCTTCGCGGCGGTCCCCGGAGTTCATCCGCAAGCGGCTGCCGTCGATGTACCACCAGTTCAAGGAGCTGGCCGACGTCGACATCACCGCCGAGCCGATGGAGATCGGGCCGACCTGCCACTACGTCATGGGCGGCGTCGAGGTCGACGCGGACACGCAGGAGAGCGCGGTCACCGGGCTGTACGCCGTGGGCGAGTGCTCCGGCGGCATGCACGGCTCCAACCGGCTCGGTGGCAACTCGCTCGGCGACCTCCTGGTCTTCGGCAAGCGGGCCGGCGAGGCGGCGGCGGCGTACGCCGCGGGCCTGCCCGCCCGGCCGGCGGTCGACGAGGACGACGTGAAGGCGGCGTCGGCGAGCGCGCTGGCGCCGTTCGAGGTGGAGGGCGGGGAGAACCCCTACTCCATCCAGCAGGACCTCCAGCAGTCGATGAACGACCTGGTCGGCATCATCCGCACCGCCGCCGAGCTCGAGTCGTCGCTCGTGGAGATCGAGGCCTTCAAGGAGCGGGCGAAGGGCATGGTCGTCGAGGGGCACCGGCAGTACAACCCCGGCTGGCACCTCTCGATCGATCTGCGCAACATGCTGATCGTCTCCGAGGCGATCGCGAAGGCGGCCCTCGCCCGGGAGGAGTCGCGCGGGGGACACACCCGCGACGACTTCCCGCAGACCGACAACGAGGTGTGGGGCAAGAAGAACCTCGTGGTCACCCTCGACGCCGCCGGCACCGGCGTGGAACTGTCCGAGAAGCCGCTCCCGGTGATGCCGGACGAGCTCAAGAAGTACTTCGACTGAGTTCGACTGAGAGGGAGAGCGCGACATGGGCTACACGCTGAAGATGCGGATCTGGCGCGGCGACCAGTCCGGCGGCGACCTCGGCGACTACGAGGTGGAGGTCTCCGAGGGCGAGGTCGTGCTCGATGCCCTGCACCGGGTCCAGGCCACCCAGGCCGGCGACCTCGCGATCCGGTGGAACTGCAAGGCCGGCAAGTGCGGCTCCTGCTCGGCCGAGATCAACGGCCGTCCCAAGCTGCTGTGCATGACCCGGCTCTCGGACTTCGACCCCGCCGAGACGATCACGGTGACCCCGATGCGGACCTTCCCGGTCATCCGCGACCTCGTCACGGACGTCTCCTACAACTACGAGAAGGCCAAGGAGCTGCCGTACGCCGAGCTCGGCCCGCGCGACGCCGACGGCAAGCGCCGGATGGCGCAGATCGACGTCGAGCGGGGCCAGGAGTTCCGCAAGTGCATCGAGTGCTTCCTGTGCCAGAACACCTGCCACGTCGTCCGCGACCACGAGGACAACAAGCCCGCGTTCGCCGGCCCGCGCTTCTTCCTCCGGTACGCCGAGCTCGACATGCACCCGCTCGACACCCACGACCGCCGGGCGCTCGCTCAGGGTGCCGCCGGCCTCGGCATGTGCAACATCACCAAGTGCTGCACGGAGGTCTGCCCCGAGGGCATCAAGATCACCGACAACGCGATCATCCCGATGAAGGAGCGGGTCGTGGACCGCAAGTACGACCCGCTGGTCTGGCTCGGCAACAAGATCGGGATCCGCAACAAGGACAACGACGGCCGCACCGAGGTCTGAGCGCCAGACCCGGCCCGGCCCCACCCGGTCCGTAGGATCCGGGTGTGCCGCCCCGTTCCCCGCTCCCGCTGCGGCACGGGCTCAGCGCCGCGTGGGTCTGCACCCCGCACCGCGACCCGGCGCGGCCGGAGCCGTGGCGGACGATGGGGGAGTGGCTGCGCGACCACGTGGACCACCGCGTCGACGTCGAGCGGCTCCTGGCCACGGACCGGTTCGTCTACGCCGATGCGCGGCCGGTCGCCGACGCCGATCCCTACAGCCCGCACACGTTCGTGTGGTTCCACCGCGACCTGCGCGAGGAGCCCGTCGTCCCCGGGCCACTGACGGTCGTGCACCGCGACGAGCGGATCGTGGTCGTCGACAAGCCGGCGTTCCTCTCGACGGTCCCCCGCGGTCGGCACGTCACGCAGAGCCTCGTGGTGCGGCTGCGCGCCGAGCTCGACCTGCCGGACCTGACCCCGATGCACCGGCTGGACCGGGTCACCTCCGGACTCGTCCTCTGCGCGATCGGCAAGGAGCGGCGCGGCGCCTACCAGTCGATGTTCGCCGACGGCACGGTCCGCAAGACCTATCGCGCGCTGGCGCCCTACCGCGCCGAGCTCGAGTCACCCACGATCGTCCGCAACCACATCACGGCGATCCCCGGCACCGGCCGCGCCCGGGTCGTCCCGGACGCCCCGGTCAACGCCGAGACCCTCGTCGAGCTCGAGGAGCGTCGCGGCGACCTCGCGGTCTATCGCCTGAGTCCGCGCACCGGCCGCACCCACCAGCTGCGCCTCCACCTGCGTCACCTCGGCGCCCCCATCGTCGACGACCCGCTCTACCCGGTCGACCTCCACGTCGACGTCGACGACTTCACCCGCCCGCTGCAGCTCCTCGCGAGCGAGCTCGAGTACCCCGACCCGGTCGACGGGACCCCGCGTCACTTCGTCAGCCCCCGCTCGCTGCCGCTCAGCGCTGCCTGGGGATGACGTCGGGGTGGTCTGTGGTCGCCGTCGGTGACGCGGGGACGGGATACGTGGTTGCGGTCGCTTGGCTCGTGCGCCGCTGGGGCCCTGGTGCGGTGGTCACCGCCGAGAGAACACGACGAATGCCCCACCAGCCGTGGCCGGTGGGGTGCTGGTCAGCGGGTTCGTCGTCTGGTGAGGGTGCGGTCGACGTCGTAGACGTCGCCCGACGGGCTGGTCCACTCGAAGCGGGTGCGGGTGAGGCGTCGGTAGGTCCAGTGACCGTGGGTCTTCATCCGATGATGCAGGCGACACAGGGGCGCCAAGTTCCAGGAGGTCGTCAGGCCGCCGGCGTCGAAGGGTTCGATGTGGTCGAGGTCGCAGCCGCGGGCGGACCTGGCGCAGTGGGCGAACACGCAGGTGGGGTTGGTCAGGACCGCCTGCTCGCGCTGCGTGGCGGTGGGCGTGTAGGCGTTGGTGGTCAGATCGGTGTCCAGGTCGAGGACCGGGCGGATGGTCACGCGGGTGGCGAGGTGGCGGCACCAGTCGGTGAGCTGCTCGAGGGTGGTGTGGCCGAGCTTCTCGACGTCGACGATGCCGTGGCCCTCGGCCGGGGTGTGGTGGGTGTAGATCACCACCTCCGCCACACCGGCACTCTCACTCCCGCCGGCGGCGAGGTGGCCGAGCGCGAGGGCGCGGCGCTGGTCCAGGCTCAGGTCGGGGTGCTCGGCCAGCAGGTGATGGGAGCCGGCCTGGAGGGCCTGCTCGAGGGCGAGGGCGACCGGGTAGTCCAGCAGCCCGTCGACGGGCACGCGGCCGTGGTTGAGGTGCGCGTCCGCGAGGCGGATCTGGACGTACTCGGTGGCGGCGGTGTCGAGGCGGTCGAGCTCGGCCTTCTCGTCCTCGGTCTGTGCGCACGCGGTCTCGACGGCGCGTTCGATCTGCGCGAACGAGCACTGCTCCAGGACCGGGGCGAGGTGCCGGTCGACGTAGGCGGCGCCGGGCAGCGGGAGGCGGTGGGTCTGCTCGGTGAGCCGGCGGACCTTCCATACCGGCACCTCACCGGCCATCACCCGCGCCCAGGTCCGGGGCAGCCGGTGGCGGCACTCCAGCGCGGCACCGATCAGGTCCCGGCCGGCACGGGTGGAGACCCCGATGGCGGCGGCGAACTCCGCGACCGCGAACTCGCTCATCCCCGGCGCGCCCTCACCGGCGAGGGTGACCGGCTGGTCGCCGTACATCTCCACCACGCCCGTGTCGGTGACCACCGGGTCGGTGACCGGAGCCGGGTGCCTCGCCGCCCAGGTCGCGGCCAGCTCGAACTTCCGCGCCGCCGCCATCACTTCGGCCTGCGCGGCGTCGCGGGCAGCCGCCAGCACCGGATCGGTGAGGGTCGCGGTGCGTCGGGCCATACCACATTCTACATCTATTCGATCATATGTTCTAGTCCATGGATGGCCCTTTTTCTTAGAACCCATCGGAAGGCCAGCAAGCAGACGCCGGCCCGCGCCCGCCTCGTCCCGTAGCTGCCTGTCGGTCCGCGCCCCAGACCGCCCGCAGGCCGATGCCAGTCGCCGACGGTCGACCCACGACCCCGAGCGGAAAACATCACACTCAGTAGCAGTAGGGGAGGCGCACTCCTATCGTTCGCACCATGACTGTCGAGGGTGGGCTGGCAGAGCCCGAGGAGCTCGAGCCTGCTCAGGGCTCGCTCGACCTGGCGGACCCGTCGGACGCCTGGACGGTGGCCGACTGGGAGGCCCAGGCCGCCGCGGTGCTGCGCAAGAGCAAGCGCCTGAGGGAAGACGACCCCGACAGCCAGGTGTGGCAGAAGCTGACCCGGAAGACCCTCGACGGGATCGAGGTCACCCCGCTGGGGACGAAGGCCGACCTCGACGGCCTGGAGACCAGCGGCCGCCCGGCCCGGCAGGGCGCCTGGGACATCCGCGCGCAGATCGACGCGACGGACGCGAGGCTCGCCAACGAGGAGGCGCTCGTCGACCTCACCGGCGGCGTCACCAGCCTCTGGCTCACGGGGGCGACCGACTACGAGCAGGTCCTGAAGGACGTGCTGCTGGACCTGGCGCCGGTGGTGCTGGAGCGCGGCGACGCCGACGCGTTCCTGGAGTACGCCGAGGGCCGCGCGCTGCACCCCGACACCAACCTCGGCATCCCGGCGGCCGACGCCACCGTCGAGGTGGCGCACCGGGCCCAGGCTGCGGGCGTCCGCGCCTTCGTGGTCGACGCCAGCGCGATCCACGACCGCGGCGCCTCCGACGTCCAGGAGCTCGCGTGGTCGGTGGCAGCGGGCACCTCCTACCTGCGCCACCTGACGGAGCAGGGTCTGGGTGTCGACGAGGCGGCCGCGCTGGTGGAGTTCCGCTACGCCGCCACCGACGAGCAGTTCGCCACGATCGCCAAGCTGCGTGCGGCCCGCCGGCTCTGGGCCCGCGTCCTCGAGCTGAGCGGCGGCAGTGGCGAGATGCGGCAGCACGCCGTCACCAGCCGGCCGATGATGAGCAAGTACGACCCCTGGGTGAACATGCTCCGCACCACGATCGCGGCCTTCGCCGCGGGCGTCGGGGGAGCGGACAGCGTGACCGTGCTGCCCTTCGACGGACCGCTCGGCCGCCCGGACGCTTTCGGCCGCCGGGTCGCCCGCAACACCAACCACCTGCTGATCGACGAGTCGCACGTCGCGCGGGTGGCCGACCCGGCGGGCGGTGCGTACGCCGTCGAGAAGCTCACCGACGACCTCGCCCGCGCCGCGTGGGAGCTCTTCGGCCGCCTCGACGACGGCGCCGACCTCGACGCCGAGATCTCGGCGACGGTCGAGGAGCGCGAGCGCCAGATCGCCACCCGCAAGCGGCCGATCACCGGCCTCACCGAGTTCCCCGACCTCGGCGAGACCCTGCCCGTCCGTGAGGGCGACGGCGACCCGGTGCGCCGTTACGGCGCGAGCTTCGAGGCGCTGCGCGACGAGCCCGTCGCCCAGCCCGTGCACCTGGCCACGCTCGGCACGGTCGCCCAGCACACCGCGCGCGCGACGTTCGCGACCAACCTCCTCGCGGCCGGCGGCATCAGCGTCGCTACGGAGGCCGGCGACCACCGGGTCGTGTGCATCGCCGGCACCGACGCGGCCTACGACGAGCAGGGCGCCGAGGCTGCGGCGAAGGCCCGCCGTGACGGCGCCGAGTGGGTCATCGTCGCCGGCCAGCCGCGCGACTGGGCCGACGACTCCTGCGCCCTGGGCGTCGACGCGCTGGACTTCCTGACCCGCACGAGGGAGAAGCTGTCGTGACCGTCCCGAAGAGCTTCAGCGGCGAGCCGTGGATGTCCCCCGAGGGCATCGAGATCAAGCCGACCTACGGTCCCGAGGACCTCGCGGGCCTCGACGCGCTCGACACGCTGCCGGGCCTGAGCCCGTTCCTGCGCGGGCCCTACCCGACGATGTACACGACCCAGCCGTGGACGATCCGGCAGTACGCCGGCTTCTCGACCGCCGAGGAGTCCAACGCCTTCTACCGCCGCAACCTGGCCGCCGGCCAGAAGGGGCTGAGCGTCGCGTTCGACCTGGCCACCCACCGCGGCTACGACTCCGACCACCCGCGGGTGCGCGGTGACGTCGGCATGGCCGGCGTGGCGATCGACTCGATCTACGACGCGCGCACGCTGTTCGACGGCATCCCGCTGGACCAGATGTCGGTGTCGATGACGATGAACGGCGCGGTGCTGCCGGTCATGGCCCTCTACATCGCAGCGGCCGAGGAGCAGGGGGTGAAGCCGGAGCAGCTCGCGGGGACCATCCAGAACGACATCCTCAAGGAGTTCATGGTCCGCAACACCTACATCTACCCGCCGGCCCCGAGCATGCGGATCATCAGCGACATCTTCCAGTTCACCGCCGAGCGGATGCCGCGCTTCAACTCGATCTCGATCTCCGGCTACCACATCCAGGAGGCCGGGGCGACGGCCGACCTGGAGCTCGCGTACACGCTGGCCGACGGCGTCGAGTACATCCGCGCCGGCCTCGACGCGGGCCTCGACATCGACCAGTTCGCGCCGCGGCTCTCCTTCTTCTGGGCGATCGGCATGAACTTCTTCATGGAGATCGCGAAGATGCGCGCGGCCCGGGCGCTGTGGTCGCGGCTGGTGCGCCAGTTCGACCCGCAGAACCCGAAGTCGCTCAGCCTGCGGACCCACTCGCAGACCTCCGGCTGGTCGCTGACCGCTCAGGACGTCTTCAACAACGTCGGCCGCACCGCGATCGAGGCGATGGCCGCGACGCAGGGCCACACGCAGAGCCTGCACACCAACGCCCTCGACGAGGCGATCGCACTGCCCACCGACTTCTCGGCGCGGATCGCCCGCAACACCCAGCTCCTGCTCCAGCAGGAGAGCGGCACCACCGGGACGATCGACCCGTGGGCCGGCAGCTACTACGTCGAGCGCCTCACCCACGACCTCGCCGAGCGCGCGTGGGCGCACATCCTCGAGGCCGAGCGCGCGGGCGGCATGGCGGCCGCGATCGAGCAGGGCATCCCGAAGATGCGCATCGAGGAGGCCGCCGCCCGCACCCAGGCCCGGATCGACTCCGGCGCCCAGAAGGTCATCGGCGTCAACACCTTCCGCCTCGCCGCGGAGGACAAGCTCGACGTGCTCAAGGTCGACAACGACGACGTCTACCGCCAGCAGCTCGCGAAGCTCGAGCGGCTCCGCGCCGAGCGCCACGACGACGACGTACGCCGGACGCTCGAGGCGCTCACCAACGCCGCCGAGTCGAGCAGCGGCAACCTCCTCGAGCTCGCGGTCGACGCCGCCCGCGCGAAGGCCACCGTCGGCGAGATCTCCGCGGCGCTCGAGAAGGTCTACGGCCGGCACCAGGCCGTGATCCGTACGATCAGCGGCGTGTACCGCGACGAGTCCAGCGCCGGCGAGGGCGGCACGCTCGTCCAGCAGGTGCTCGACGCGACCGCCGAGTTCGAGGAGGCCGAGGGCCGCCGGCCCCGCATCCTCGTCGCGAAGATGGGCCAGGACGGTCACGACCGCGGCCAGAAGGTCGTGGTGACCGCCTTCGCCGACATGGGCTTCGACGTCGACGTGGGGCCGCTCTTCTCCACGCCCGAGGAGGTCGCCCAGCAGGCCGTCGACGCCGACGTGCACATCGTCGGCGTCTCGTCGCTGGCGGCCGGCCACCTGACCCTGCTGCCCGCGCTCAAGCAGGCGCTCGCCGACCAGGGCCGGCCAGACATCATGGTCGTCATCGGCGGCGTGATCCCGCCCGACGACGTGCCGACGCTGCGGGAGATGGGCGCCGACGCGGTGTTCCTGCCCGGCACGGTCATCGCCGAGTCCGCGCTCGACCTCCTGGCCCGGCTGCGGGAGCAGCTCGACCACTGATGCCCGACGTCGACGCCCTCCTCGAGGGCATCCGCGCCGGTCGGCGGGCTGCCGTCTCGCAGGCGATCACGCTCGTCGAGTCCACCAGCCGCCGGCACCGGGACCAGGCGCGCGAGCTCCTGACCGAGCTCGCGGCGGACCCGCCGAAGGAGGTGGTCCGGGTCGGCATCTCCGGCGTGCCCGGCGTCGGCAAGTCGACGTTCATCGAGGCGCTCGGCAGCCGGCTCACCGGCACCGGCCACCGGGTCGGCGTGCTCGCGGTCGACCCGTCGAGCATGCGCACCGGGGGCTCGGTGCTCGGCGACAAGACCCGGATGGCGCGGCTCGCCAACGACCCGCAGGCGTTCGTGCGGCCCTCGCCGAGCGCGGGCACGCTGGGCGGGGTCGCCCGCGCGACCGTGCAGGCCATGGCGGTCCTCGAGGCCGCGGCGTACGACGTCGTGCTGGTCGAGACCGTCGGCGTCGGCCAGTCCGAGGTGACCGTCGCGGGCATGGTCGACACCTTCCTCTTCCTCACCCTCGCGCGCACCGGCGACCAGCTGCAGGGCATCAAGAAGGGCATCCTGGAGCTCGCCGACGTCATCGCGGTCAACAAGGCCGACGGCGACCGGCAGCAGGAGGCCCGGGTCGCCGCGCGCGACCTGGCCGGCGCGCTGCGGCTGGTGCGGGGCCACGCGGAGTGGGCGCCTCCGGTCGTCACCTGCTCGGCACTCGAGGACACCGGCGTCGACGACGTCTGGCACCGGGTCGGCGAGCACCGCGCGCACCTGGGTGCCGACGGGATCGCCGCCAAGCGGGCGGAGCAGCAACTGGAGTTCACCTGGGCGCTGGTGCGCGACGAGCTCGACCAGCGGCTGCGCCACTCCGCCGGGGTCAGGCGGGTGCGCGACGAGGTCCGCGAGGCCGTGCTCACCGGCGAGCTGCCGGCGCCGCTCGCGGCCGATCGCATACTGGCGGCGTACGACGAGGAGTGATCGTCCCCGAGTCGTTTCTCCCCCCATTGGGGCATTGCGCCGGCACTCGGGATGTGGCCAGGGTGGGCGTCTGACCAAACGCACCAGGGAGGGACCATGCGCAGAACCCGGATCGTCGCAGCCGCGTCGAGCCTCGCCCTAGCCGCGTCGGCGGCCGCGATCATGCCCGCCGGCCAGGCGGCCGCGCCGGAGCCGAAGACGCTCGCGAAGGGCCTGACGTCGCCACTCACGGCCGCGATCGACGACGACGGCACGGCGTACGTCACCCAGAACTTCACCGGCAAGCTGACCCGCATCCGGAAGGGCAAGAAGCCCAAGGTCGTCTACGCGACCAAGGGCGGCAACGAGGTCGGCGGCGTCTCCGTCTTCCACGGCAAGCTCGTCTTCACCGAGACCGCCAGCGACGCCGAGGGCAACCCGTCGAAGTCGTGGGTGAAGTGGATCGCGCCGTCGGGCAAGGTCAAGACGCTCGCGAACATCCGCGCGTTCGAGAACAAGAAGAACCCGGACAAGAAGGTCACCTACGGCGTCCGCGGGATCAGCGACGCGTGCGCCGCCCAGTGGCCCACCGCGGACCTCGGCCCGGCGAGCTACCAGGGCATCCCGGACTCGCACCCCTACGCGACGCTGCAGGTCGACGAGGGCACAGTTTTCGTCGCCGACGCGGGCATGAACGCCGTCCTCGCGATCTCGCCGAAGGGCAAGATCCGGACCGTCGCGGTGCTGCCGCCGGCGGCCGTGCCGATCCCGCCCAACGCGACCGAGATGGGCGTTCCCCAGTGCGCGGTCGGCCTGACGTACTACAGCGAGTCGGTGCCGACCGACCTGGCGCTGGGCTCGGACAAGAGGCTGTACGTCACGACCGAGGGCGGCGGCCTCGGCGAGCAGTTCCCGCTGGGCGCGATCCACAAGGTCAACATCAAGACCGGCAAGACCAAGCAGGTCGTCGGCGGGCTCTTCGGACCGGTCGGCATCGCGATCGCCGGCAACGACGACATGTACGTCTCGCAGCTGTTCGGCGGCAAGATCTCGCGGATCAAGCACGGGACGACCAAGGTCAAGACCTACGCCAAGGCGAACCTGCCGGCGGCGGTCGAGTGGACCGCCGACGGGCTCTACGCGACCGTCGACGTGCTGGTGGGGCCGAGCCCGGACACGCCGACCGCGAAGCCGGGCGGGAAGCTCATCCGCTTCGGTAGCTGAACGGGGCCGCACGGGCTCGGCCCGGTGAACTAACCTCGTCGTGATGTCCTCTGCTGACCTGATCGACGATGTCGTCACCGCGGCCGAGCCCGAGCTGGTCGCGCTTCGGCGCGACCTGCACGCCCACCCCGAGCTGTCCTGGCGCGAGCTGCGCACCACCGCGCTGGTCTCCGCCCGGGTGCAGCAGGCCGGCTGGCGGGTCACCGAGCTGCCCCGCACCGGCCTGATCGCCGAGATCGGGGACGCCGGGCCGGTGGTCGCGCTGCGCGCCGACCTCGACGCGCTGCCGGTGCCCGACCTGACCGACGACCCGTGGTCGTCCACGGTCGAGGGCGTCACCCATGCCTGCGGGCACGACGTGCACACCAGCGCGCTCGTCGGCGCCGCGATCGCGCTCGGCAGGGTCCACGAGCAGGGTCTGCTGCAGGGCCGGGTCCGGCTGCTCTTCCAGCCCGCCGAGGAGGTCATGCCGGGCGGGGCGCTGTCGCTCATCGAGCTCGGCGCGCTCGAGGGCGTCGACCGGCTCTTCGGGCTGCACTGCGACCCGACCCTCGACGTGGGCCGGGTGGGTCTGCGCGAGGGTCCGATCACCGGCGCCGCCGACCACCTCGACGTCACGCTCACCGGGTCCGGCGGGCACACGTCACGGCCGCACCTGACCGAGGACCTCACCTACGCCCTCGCCAAGGTCGTCACCGAGCTCCCCGCGATCCTCTCGCGACGGCTCGACCCCCGCGCCGGCGTGAGCGTGGTCTGGGGCCTGGTCCGCGCCGGCTCCGCGCACAACGTGATCCCCGCGACCGGCCGCATCGGCGGCACGGTCCGGATGCTCGACGCCATCGCCTGGTCGGAGGCCGAGAAGCTGGTGCCGGTCCTCGTGGAGCAGGTCGTGGCGCCGTACGGCGTGCACGCCCAGGTCGACTACCAGCGCGGCGTGCCGCCGGTCGTCAACGACGCCGCCTCGATCTCGCTGCTCACCGACGCCGTCGAGAGCGTCCTCGGCAAGGCCGGCCACGTCTCGACCCAGCAGAGCCTCGGCGGGGAGGACTTCGGCTGGTACCTCGACCGGGTGCCGGGCGCCATGGGTCGCCTCGGGACGCGGACGCCGGGAGGCCCGACGTACGACCTCCACCAGGGCAACCTGCGGGTCGACGACCGGGCCGTGGGGGTCGGCGCCCGGGTGCTGGCACAGGTCGCGGTGGCGTGCCACGGCGTTCTTTGACGAAATTGGGGCCCTCCCGCTGGAGAATCCCCCGTCCACCCCGCATCGACTCGATAACAACTTGGTGATGTGGGGCCTCCCGCCGCACGGAGGCCCTAGGGTCGGCCTTGATTTCCTGCGCCCGCTCACGGGCGTCCCAGCACACCGAAGGAGGCGTCTTGCGGCGCACCACGAAGTTTGCTGCAGTCCTGGCGGCCGGCATCCTGGCCCTCACGGCATGCGGCAGTGACGACAGCAACGAGCCGGAGTCCGGCGGCGACGACACGAGCTCGGCCGCCCCCACCTCCGACATCAAGGTCGGCATGGCCTACGACGTCGGCGGTCGCGGCGACCAGTCCTTCAACGACTCCGCCGCCGCCGGTCTCGACCAGGCGAAGGAGGAGGGCCTCGTCTCCGACGAGACCCAGGAGTCCGAGGCCGAGGACGGCGAGGCCGAGAGCGCCCGCGAGGAGCGCCTGCGCACCTTCGCCGACGCCGGCTACGACCCGATCATCGCCGTGGGCTTCGCCTACGCCTCCTCGGTGGGCAAGGTCTCCGAGGAGTACCCGGACGTCCACTTCGCGATCATCGACGACCAGAGCCTCGCGGACTCCGCGAACGTCGCCAGCCTGGTGTTCGCCGAGGAGCAGGGCTCGTTCCTGGTCGGCGCGGCCGCCGCGCTGAAGAGCAAGACGGGCCACATCGGCTTCGTCGGTGGCGTCGAGGTGCCGCTGATCGGCAAGTTCCAGGCCGGTTACGAGGCGGGCGCCAAGGCCGTCAACCCCGACATCAAGATCGACGTCACCTACCTCACGCAGCCGCCGGACTTCTCCGGCTTCGGTGACCCGGCCAAGGGCAAGACCGCCGCGCAGGGCATGTTCGACGGCGGCGCGGACGTCGTCTACCACGCTGCCGGTGGTTCCGGTGGTGGCGTCTTCGAGGCGGCCTCCGAGGCCGGCGAGGGCAACTGGGCGATCGGTGTCGACTCCGACCAGTACAACACCGCCGACCCGTCGGTGAAGGACGTCATCCTGACCTCGATGCTCAAGAACGTGAACGTCGCGGTCTACAACTACCTCAAGGAGGTCTCCAGCGGGACCTTCCCGACCGGTGTCAACACCTACGACCTCTCGGTCGACGGTGTCGGCTACTCCACCAGCGGTGGCTTCGTCGACGACATCACCGACCAGCTGGACGACTACAAGCAGCAGATCATCGACGGCAAGATCACGGTTCCGACCGAGCCCGCCAAGTGATCGACAGCTGAACACGCAGCACCTGGCAACGGGTCCGCGGGGCGCAAGCCCCGCGGGCCCGTTCCGTCTCACCAGCCCGAACCGGTAGCGTCACGCCCGAGCGTGACGAGGAGGTCATCGATCGTGTCTACCGCACCCGCGACCGCGGAGCCCGCTGCGTCGTCGTCGGATCTCGCAGTCCGACTGCGGGGCATCGGCAAGAGGTTTCCCGGCGTCATCGCCAACGACGACATCAACATCGACGTGCGCCGGGGCACGATCCACGCGATCGTCGGTGAGAACGGCGCCGGCAAGTCGACGCTGATGAAGATCCTGTACGGCGTCCAGGCCCCGGACTCGGGCACCATCGAGGTCAACGGCAGCGAGGTCAACCTGCACTCGCCGTCCGACGCGATCAAGGTCGGCGTCGGCATGGTGTTCCAGCACTTCATGCTGGCCGACAACCTCACCGTGCTCGAGAACGTCGTCCTCGGCGCGGAGGGCCTGCACGGCATCGGCGGCAAGGCGCGCGCGGAGATCCAGCGGATCTCCGACGCCTACGGCCTCGGGATCCAGCCCGACCGCCTGGTCGAGGAGCTCGGCGTCGGCGCCCGGCAGCGCGTCGAGATCCTCAAGGTCCTCTACCGCGGGGCGCGGATCATCATCCTCGACGAGCCGACTGCCGTCCTGGTGCCCCAGGAGGTCGACGAGCTGTTCGGCAACCTGCGCGAGCTCAAGGCCGAGGGCCTCAGCGTCATCTTCATCTCGCACAAGCTCGACGAGGTGCTCTCCGTCGCCGACGAGATCACCGTCATCCGCCGGGGCACGACCGTGCGGACCGTGACGGACACCGCTGGCGTGACCGCCCGTCAGCTCGCCGAGCTGATGGTGGGCTCCGAGCTGCCCTCCCCGAGCACCGAGGCGTCCACCGTGACCGACCAGGTGCTGCTGCGGGTGCGCGACCTGTCGCTGCCCAGCGACGACGGGCGACCGCTGCTCGACTCGATCTCCTTCGAGATCCACCGGGGCGAGGTGCTGGGCATCGCCGGCGTCGAGGGCAACGGGCAGGCCGAGCTCGTCGAGTCGATCATGGGCATGCGGCCGACCGCCAGGGGTCTCGTCGAGGTCGACGGCGTCGACTTCTCCGCACGCACCACGCGCGAGCGCCGCGAGGACGGCATCGGCTACATCCCCGAGGACCGGCACCGCCACGGGCTGCTCCTGGACTCCCCGCTCTGGGAGAACCGGATGCTCGGCCACCAGTCGCGACCGCCGAGCGTCAAGCACGGCCTCATCGACAAGGGCGCGGCGCGCGCCGACACCCAGCGCATCATCGAGGAGTACGACGTCCGCACGCCGGGGCCCGACGTCCTCGCCCGCGCCCTGTCGGGCGGCAACCAGCAGAAGCTGATCGTGGGCCGCGAGATGAGCAGCGACCCGACCCTGCTCATCGCCGCGCACCCGACCCGCGGCGTCGACGTCGGCGCCCAGGCGGCGATCTGGCAGCACATCAAGGACGCGCGACGCCGGGGTCTGGCGGTGCTGCTGATCTCCGCCGACCTCGACGAGCTGATCGGCCTGTCGGACCGGATCGAGGTGATCCTGCGCGGATCCTTCGTCGGCACGTTCGATCCGGACGACGTGACACCTGAGCGGCTCGGCTCCGCCATGACCGGAGCGGGGGAAGGCAAGTGACCAGGGCACGTCTGACGAGGATGGGGCTCGGCCTGGCCTCAGCGGCGCTCGCGCTGCTGGCGGCGTTCGCCATCACCAGCCTGGTGCTGCTCGCCGCGGGCGACCCCGTGGGCGACGTGTGGGCCCAGCTCCTCAAGTGGCCCGAGCAGCGCAACTGGGCGAACATCATCAACAACGCCTGCACGCTCTACCTCTCCGCACTGGCGGTCGCGGTGGGCTTCCGGATGAACCTCTTCAACATCGGCGTCGACGGCCAGTACCGCGTCGCCGCCTTCACCGCCGCGGTCGTCGCCGGTGAGGCGTGGCTGCCGGGCTACCTCAACACGGCGTTCGCGATCATCTGCGCGATGGCCGTCGGTGCGGTCTGGGCCGGCATCGCCGGCGTGCTCCGGGCCAGCCGAGGCGTCAGCGAGGTCATCTCGACGATCATGCTGAACTTCATCGCCACCTACCTCGTCGCCTACCTCCTGCGCGAGGCGGCCGTGAAGGAGGAGGGCAGCAACCAGATCGCGACCAAGGAGATCCCCGAGGGCAGCTGGATCCCCGGCATCCCCTTCGGTGACTTCGAGATCTACGGCTTCGTGGTCATCGCGATCCTCTGCGGCGTCGCCTTCTGGTTCGTGCTCAACCGGACCCGGTTCGGCTTCGACCTCCGCGCCACCGGCCAGTCGTCGACCGCCGCGATCGCCAGCGGCATCAACGTGAAGCGGATGACGCTCGGCGCGATGATGATCTCCGGCGCCGTCGCCGGACTGGTCGGCCTGCCGATCATCTTCGGCGAGTCCCACTCCTACGGCTCCACCTTCCAGTCGGGGCTCGGCTTCGCCGGCATCGCGGTCGCGCTCCTGGGCCGCAACCACCCGGTCGGCATCGCCCTCGGCGCGCTCCTCTTCGCCTACCTCGACGAGCAGTCCAACCCGCTCCAGATCCTGGTCGGCGTATCGCCGCAGATCGTCGCGATCACGCAGGGCGTGATCGTCCTGACCGTCGTCATCTCCTACGAGCTCGTCCGCCGCTACGGTCTGCGGCTCGAGCAGCGGGAGGTGGCCCGTGCCTTGAACGCCGAGCGCACCGCCAAGGCCGAGGAGGTGTCCGCATGAGCATCCCCGCCACCACCACGGGCGTCGCGGAGCGCCCGCCCGCCCCCCAGGTCCGACGGACGCTGCCGCGCTGGTGGCCCGTCGCCGCGCTGTTCGCCATCCTGCTCGCGCTGTCGGTCCTCGAGGCCGTCACCGGCGCCGACGACCTGCTGTCGCGGGGCACGGTCGCCGCGACCCTGGTCGCCATCGTCCCGATCATGCTCGCCGGCCTCGGCGGCCTGTGGTCGGAGCGCGCGGGCGTCGTCAACATCGGCCTCGAGGGCATGATGATCCTGGGCACCTGGGGTGCCGGCTACTTCGGCTACCACTACGGCGCCTGGGCCGGCGTCGCCGGCGCGATCCTGATGGGTGCGGTCGGCGGCCTCGTGCACGCGATCGCGACCGTCATCTTCGGCGTCGACCACATCATCTCGGGCGTCGCGATCAACATCATCGCGCTCGGCGCGGTGCAGTACCTCGCGTCGCTGACGTTCGTCGGGCTGCCGGGCGGCGGTCAGACGCAGTCGCCGAAGATCCCCGACGTCCCGAGCATCACGATCGAGCCACTCGGCGACGCCCTGGGCAAGGTCGCGGAGAAGGACATCTTCTTCCTCTCCGAGCTCGCCGCCGTGTTCCAGGCCATGGTCACGAACCTGTCGGTGCTCGTCGTGATCGCGATGCTGCTGCTCGTCCTGACCTGGTGGGTGCTGTGGCGCACGCCGTTCGGCCTGCGCCTGCGGTCCTGCGGTGAGAGCCCCGCGGCAGCCGAGTCGCTGGGCGTGGCCGTGCTGCGCTACAAGTTCGTCGCCGTCCTGATCTCCGGCGGTCTCGCCGGTCTCGCCGGCGGGTTCCTGGCGATGGTCGCGTCGAGCAACTACCGCGACGGCCAGACCGGCGGCCGCGGCTACATCGGTCTCGCGGCGATGATCTTCGGCAACTGGCGGCCCGGCGGCCTGCTGGCCGGCTCCAGCCTCTTCGGCTACACCGAGACGCTGGGCCTGCGGCAGGGCGGCGACTCCGTCCACGCCCTCCTGCTCGGTCTCGCGGTCCTCGCCCTCGCGGCGGCGTTCTGGCAGGTCCGCCAGCAGCAGCACCGCACCGCCGTGCTGACCGGCGTCGTCGCGATCGTCCTGGGCGTGCTCTACTTCGCGCTCGACGAGGTCCCGAGCGACTTCGTCAACATGACGCCGTACGTCGCGACCCTGCTGGTGCTGGCCTTCGCCTCGCAACGACTGCGAATGCCGGCCGCCGACGGGCAGATCTATCGCAAGGGCAGCGCAGGCTAGTGGACTGGGATGCGCTGAAGGCCGCCGCCGAGGAGGCGGTGACCCACGCGTACGCGCCGTACTCGCACTTCTCGGTCGGCGCCGCCGCTCTCGTCGACGACGGGCGCGTGGTGACGGGCTGCAACGTCGAGAACGCGGCGTACGGCGTCGCGCTCTGCGCCGAGTGCGGGCTGGTCAGCCAGCTCCACATCACCGGCGGGGGACGGCTGACCCACTTCGTGTGCGTCAACGGCGACCGCGAGGTGATCATGCCGTGCGGCCGCTGCCGCCAGCTGCTCTACGAGAACGGCGGTCCGAACCTCCTGTGCTGGACCGTCTCGGGGATCAAGAGGATGGACGAGGTGCTGCCCGATGCGTTCGGTCCCGACGACCTCGCTTGACCTGACCGACCCGGCGGTCGTCGCCGACCCCTACCCGCACTTCGCACGGGAGCGGGAGCTGCACGCGGACACCGGCGGCGTCGCGTGGCACGAGCCGTCGGGGATGTACCTCACGTTCAGCCACGCCAGCGTCGGCCAGGTCCAGCGCGACCGCCGGCTGGGCCGGCTGTGGCGGGACAAGGAGCCGCTCGACCACCTCGAGCCGTTCAACCTCCTGCACCGCAACCAGATGATGGAGAACGAGCCGCCGGAGCACACCCGGCTGCGCCGCCCGGTCGCCTCCGCGTTCGCCCGCGGCCACGTCGAGCGGCTGCGCCCGCGGGTGCGCGAGCTCGCCGCGTCCCTGCTCGAGGACGTCGACCCCGACGGCTTCGACGTCATCGAGGGGTACGCCGAGCCGCTGCCCGTCCTGGTGATCGCCGACCTCCTCGGCGTACCCCGCTCCTACGCGCACGAGCTGCGCGACTGGTCGCAGGCGATCGTGCGGATGTACGAGGTCGCGCCGTCGCAGCAGACCGTCGACGACGCGGTGCGCGCGGCGACGGACTTCGCGGCGCTGGCGCGCGAGCTGGCCGCCGAGCGCCGAGCGACCCCGGCCGACGACCTGATCACCGACCTGGTCGCCACCGAGCTCTCCGACGACGAGGTCGTCGCCGCCGTGGTGCTGCTGCTCAACGCCGGTCACGAGGCGTCGGTCAACGTCTTCGGCAACGGCCTGGTGTCGATGCTGCAACGGGGGCTGCGCCCGGGCGAGGACGTCGCCGCGACCGTCGAGGAGATGCTCCGGTTCGACTCCGCGCTCCAGCTCTTCGAGCGCACCGCCACGGAGGACGTGCCGGTCGGCGGCGTGGTCGTCGAGGAGGGTCAGAAGATCGCCGCCCTGCTCGGTGCGGCCAACCGCGACCCGGCGGTCTTCGAGTCGCCCGACGAGTTCCGGGTCGACCGCACCCCCAACCCGCACCTCGCCTTCGGCGTCGGGGTGCACTTCTGCCTGGGCGCGCCGCTGGCTCGCATGGAGCTCGGCGAGTCGCTGCCCGCGCTGTTCGAGACCTTCCCCGACCTCTCCCTGGCCGCCGAGCCGGAGAGCAGGGGGACCTTCGTGCTGCGGGGCTACCGCAGCGTGCCCGTGAGAGGAACCCATGTCTGACGCCCACGACGCCGTCGAGGTGATCTCGGCCAAGCGCGACAAGCACGAGCTCAGTGACAGCCAGATCGACTGGGTCATCGACGCCTACACGCGCGGTGCCGTCGCCGACGAGCAGATGTCGTCGCTGGCGATGGCGATCCTGCTCAACGGCATGAACCGTCGCGAGGTCGCCCGCTGGACCAACGCGATGATCGCGTCGGGGGAGCGGATGGACTTCTCGACGCTCTCGCGCCCGACCGCCGACAAGCACTCGACCGGTGGGGTCGGCGACAAGATCACCCTGCCGCTCGCGCCGCTCGTCGCGGCGTGCGGCGTCGCCGTGCCGCAGCTCTCGGGTCGCGGCCTCGGCCACACCGGAGGCACGCTCGACAAGCTCGAGTCGATCCCGGGCTGGCGGGCGCTGCTGTCCAACGAGGAGATGTTCGCCCAGCTCGAGTCGGTCGCCGCCGTCATCTGCGCGGCGGGGGACGGCCTGGCGCCGGCCGACAAGAAGCTCTACGCGCTGCGCGACGTGACCGGCACCGTCGAGGCGATCCCGCTGATCGCGTCGTCGATCATGTCGAAGAAGATCGCCGAGGGCACCGGCGCGCTGGTGCTCGACGTGAAGGTCGGCACCGGGGCGTTCATGAAGCACCTCGACGCGGCCCGCGAGCTCGCGGAGACCATGGTCGCGCTCGGCCAGGACGCCGGCGTGCACACCGTCGCGCTGCTCACCGACATGTCGACCCCGCTCGGGCTGACGGCGGGCAACGCGATCGAGGTCCAGGAGTCGGTCGACGTGCTCGCCGGCGGGGGTCCGGCCGACGTGGTCGAGCTGACGCTCGCGCTGGCCCGCGAGATGCTCGCCGGCGCCGGCCGCGGCGACGTCGACCCCGCCGACAAGCTCGCCGACGGATCGGCGATGGACGTCTGGAAGCAGATGATCCGGGCCCAGGGCGGCGACCCCGACGCCGCGCTCCCGGTCGCCCGCGAGTCGCACGTCGTGACCGCGCCGTCGTCCGGTGTGCTGACCCGGCTCGACGCGATGGCGGTCGGCCTGGCGGCCTGGCGGCTCGGCGCCGGCCGGGCGCGCAAGGAGGACCCGGTGCAGGCCGGGGCCGGCGTCGTGTGGCACGCCCGCCCGGGCGACACGGTCACCGAGGGCGCGCCGCTCCTCACGCTGCTCACCGACGACGAGCACCGCTTCCAGCGGGCGCTGGACTCGCTGGCGGGCGGCTACGACATCGAGCCGGCCGGCACCTCCTTCGAGGCCGGTCCGATCCTCATCGACCGGGTCGGCTAGGGAAGCAGCAGCACCACGGTCTCGGCGACGCACGCGGGCTTGTCGACGCCCTCGATCTCGATCGTGTAGCGGATCGTGGCCTGCTTGCCGCTGGGCAGGTCGGCGACGTCGGCGAGCGCGACGTGCGCCCGGATCCGCTTGCCGACGAGCACCGGGTGCGGGAAGCGGACCTTGTTGGTGCCGTAGTTGAGCTTGGCGCCCGGGGTCTCGAACCGGACGACCTGGCTGCCGAGGAAGGGCACCAGCGAGAGCGTCAGGTAGCCGTGGGCGATGGTGCCGCCGAACGGCCCCGAGGCGGCCCTCTCGACGTCGACGTGGATCCACTGGTGATCGCCGGTCGCCTCGGCGAACCGGTCGACCCGGTCCTGCTCGATGCTCAGCCACTCGGACGTGCCGAGCTCATCACCGCTGGCGGCGGACACCTCGTCGAGAGTCGTGAAGACGCGCATGACCCGAACCTAGCGACCCATCTGGAAGGATCGCGACATGACCCCGACCCTCGACCAGGTGCGACGGGCCCCGAAGGTGCTCCTGCACGACCACCTCGACGGCGGACTGCGGCCCCAGACGATCCTCGAGCTCGCCGCCGACAGCGGGCACCGGCTGCCCGACCTCGGAGCGGAGCCGACCGCCGAGTCGCTCGGCCGATGGTTCGCGGAGGCCGCCGACTCCGGCTCACTGGTGCGCTACCTCGAGACCTTCGACCACACGGTCGGCGTGATGCAGACCGGCCCGGCGCTCACCCGCGTGGCCCGGGAGTGCGTGGAGGACCTCGCCGCCGACGGCGTCGTGTACGCCGAGATCCGCTACGCCCCCGAGCAGCACGTCGAGAGCGGGCTGACCCTGGAGGAGGTCGTGGCTGCGGTCCAGGAGGGCTTCGACGAGGGTGTCGCTGCGTTGGGCGGCCGGATCGTGGTCCGTCAGCTGCTGACCGCGATGCGGCACCAGGCCCGCTCGATGGAGATCGCCGAGCTCGCCGTCGCGTGGCGCGACCGGGGCGTTGCCGGCTTCGACATCGCGGGTGCCGAGGCCGGCTACCCGCCCACCCGGCACCTCGACGCCTTCGAGTACCTCCAGCGCGAGAACTTCCACTTCACCATCCACGCCGGCGAGGCGTTCGGGCTGCCCTCGATCTGGCAGGCGATCCAGTGGTGCGGTGCCGACCGGCTGGGCCACGGCGTCCGCATCATCGACGACGTCACCGTCCACGACGACGGCTCGGTCGAGCTCGGCCGGCTGGCGGCGTACGTGCGCGACAAGCGGATCCCTCTGGAGATGTGCCCCTGGTCCAACGTGCAGACCGGCGCCGCCGCATCGATCGCCGACCACCCGATCGGGCTGCTGAAGAAGCTGCGCTTCCGGGTCACCCTCAACACGGACAACCGGCTGATGAGCAAGACCTCGATGACCCACGAGATGTGGTCGCTGGTCGAGGCGTTCGGCTACGGGCTCGACGACCTGCGCTGGTTCACGATCAACGGGATGAAGTCGTCGTTCCTGCCGTTCGACCAGCGGCTCGCGATCATCGACGACGTGATCAAGCCGGCGTACGCCGCGCTGCTGACCGAGGCCGGCGGGTGAAGATCCACTACGTCCCCACGGTCCTGCTGCTCGGCTCGGCAGTGCTGCTCCTCGTGGTGGGCGCGTTGCTCTTCCTCAAGGGTCGGTCGACGCGGCGCAGCGCGGAGAAGTTCCGCGGCCGGGCGGTGCCGACCCGGGCGACGGTCGTCGCCATCGAGGCCAAGGACCTCAGCCTGCGGGGGGAGCCCGACACGCGCTACTTCCCGCGGGTCCGCTTCACCCCCGACAGGGGTGGCGAGGCCGTCGAGGCGCAGACGCTGACCGACGTGCCCGGGCCGCCGCCGCGGGTGGGCGACGAGCTGGAGGTCGCCTACGACCCCGAGCGCCCCGAGCGGGTCGACGTCGCCGCCACGGCCGGCTCCGCCGAGGGCGCTGGCCGCACCTGGTTCGTGCTGGGCAGCCTGGTGGCGGTCGTCGCGCTCGGCGTCGCCGGGGCCTGGCTGGTCCTGGTGCTGGTCGTCTGGACGTCGTGATGCCAGGCCCCGCGGAGTCGATCTTCTGGATCACGCTCTGCGCGGTGATCGCCCCGCTCATCGCCGGCCTGGTGCTGCGCGGCCGGGTGTCAGAGGTCGTGCTGCTGCTGGCGCTCGGCGTCCTGATCGGGCCGAACGTCCTCGACCTCGCGGTGGCCGGCGAGGGCGTGACGATGCTGCGCGAGCTCGGGCTCGGGCTGCTCTTCCTGCTCGCCGGCTACGAGATCGAGGTCGACGAGCTGGTCGGGGCCGGCGGACGGCGTGCGGCGCTGACCTGGCTCGGCTGCTTCGGCGCCGCGCTCGGGCTGGTCTTCCTGGTCGGGCTCACCGAGGCCGTGCACGCCGAGGTGGCCGTCGCGATCGCGCTCACCTCGACCGCGCTCGGCGCGCTGCTGCCGATCCTCAAGGACGCCGGGCTGCTCGGCACCCGGTTCGGCCGCACGCTCATGAACCACGGCGCGTACGGCGAGCTCGGGCCGGTCGTGGCGATGGCGGTGCTGATGGGCACCCGAGGGGTCGTCGACTCGCTGCTCGTCCTCGCGGGCTTCTTCGTGATCGCGGTGCTGCTGCACCGCTTCTCGAACGGGCTCGGACACCGCGGTGCCCTGCTGCGCGAGGTCCGCCGGGGCGCGGAGACCTCCCGGCAGATCCAGGTGCGGTTGGTGGTGCTGCTCCTGGTCACCCTGATCACGGTCGCCGAGCTCTTCGAGCTCGACGTCGTGCTCGGCGCGTTCGCGGCGGGGTTCGTGCTGCGCGGACTCCTGCCCGAAGGCCACGAGGCGCTGGAGCACAAGCTCGAGGGGTTGGCCTTCGGACTCTTGATCCCGATCTTCTTCGTCACCTCGGGCATGGCGATCGACCCGGAGGCGGTCGCGGAGGAGCCGATCGCGCTGGTGACGTTCGTGGCCCTGATCCTGCTGGTGCGTGGTGGCGGCGTGCTGCTCGCCACCCGCCGCGACTTCCCCCCGCACGAGAGCGCGGCGCTGGCGCTCTTCGCGGCGACCGGCCTGCCGATCATCGTCGCGGTCACGACCGTGGCCGTGCACGCCGAGCACATGTCGGCGACCAACGCCTCCGTGCTGGTCGCGGGCGGCGCGGTGACCGTGCTCATCTGCCCGTTGCTGGGCGAGCGCCTGGTCCGTCCCTCTCACCCGGAACAGGTGACCCAGCGCGAGGCGCCCCGCGGCTAGCCTCGCGACGACACCGGCGCCCGCACGGAGCCGGATCGCGAGAGAGGAACGCTGTGGACAGCTTCTGGGACTTCTTCTGGTTCACCATCTCCTTCTTCCTGCTCATGGCCTACCTGGTCGTGCTGTTCCAGATCCTCACCGACCTGTTCCGCGACAAGGACGTGAGCGGGTGGATCAAGGCGGTCTGGGTCCTGTTCCTGATCCTCCTCCCCTTGCTGACCTCGCTGGTCTACCTGATCGCGCGCGGCCAGGGCATGGCCGAGCGCCACCTCGCGGCGATGCAGTCCGCCCAGGCGCAGACCGACGCCTACATCCGCGAGGTGTCGGCCGGAACAGCCTCCCCAGCCGACGAGATCGCGCGCGCCAAGGGACTGCTCGACTCCGGCGCGATCACGCAGGAGGAGTTCGCGGCCCTCAAGGCCAAGGCCCTCAGCTGACCCGCTTCGGCGCCGGCAGGATCGCCCACCAGGTGTGCTTCCAGCCGGACGTGCCGATCGGCGCGAGCACCCCGCGCGCGGGGTCGTAGGCCACCGGCTCCCCGTCACGCTCGTCCAGCACGAGGACGACGTGGCGGGGCAGCCACCGGCTGCCGAGGTAGACCGGCACGGGCCGGGGGAGGGCGTCGAGCACCTCCGCGGTGCGGTAGCGCCGCACCCGGCGCCCGCCCAGCTTCCGGGCGATCGCCCAGGGGGTCGTGCCCAGAGCACGGGGCCAGACGCGGTTGAGCCGGCGGTGCATCGCCAGCACCCGGGCGTCGAAGTCCGGCCACGGACCCGGCAGGCCCTCGGCCACCACCACGCAGGACGGACCGCAGGTCCGCGAATCGGGCTGCCGGGGCCAGGTGGTCATCGTCCCATCATGACCGAAGCGCCACCGCGGCGGCGAACGCCTGGTCCGGGGTCATCGGGGTGCAGCCCTTCTCGACCGCGTTGGCGACCACCCGGCGCTGGTCGCGCATCAGCGCGAGGCCGCGCCGGACCAGCACTATCGGTGGCTTGCGGTGCTCGCGCAGGTCGCGGGTCAGGCGTCGCCAGAAGGTCACCATCGGGTGCTGGCGCACGCAGTACGCTGCCGCCAGCAGCCCGGCCTCAGCGCAGTGGGACACGATCTCCTGGGCGAAGATCCCCTCGGCGATGAAGAGCTCCTGCCCCGCCAGGTCGAGGGTCTGCCAGCCGCAGCGCCCGTTCTGGGCGATCTCGTAGATCGGCACGTCCGCCCGGCCGGTCCGGCACAGCTCGTCGAGCGCCGCCATCGCGTCCTCGAGCAGCCACGACGCGGGGTCGTCCCAGTCGACGATCCCGGCGTTCGCGCCGTCCGTGATGAGCGGCAGCGTCGGGTCGCCGCCGCTCTTGTAGAAGTCGTCGAGACGGAGCACCGGGAGACCGATCCGCTCGGCGAGACGAGACTTGCCGGCCCCCGAGGGGCCGGCAAGGACGATGACCTTAG
This sequence comes from Nocardioides agri, assembly GCF_013778305.1. Lineage (GTDB taxonomy): Bacteria > Actinomycetota > Actinomycetes > Propionibacteriales > Nocardioidaceae > Nocardioides > Nocardioides agri. The sequence goes on along the minus strand of NZ_JACEIC010000002.1, from coordinate 1,037,490 downwards.
ACGCCAATCGGGTGCCAGACCGTCTTGGTCTCCAGGAAGGCGGTCATCGGCTCCAGCCCGGGCTCCGCCGACCAGTCCGGCTCCGCGGCGGGCGCGCGCCGGACCCGCTTGAGGTTGTCCGCTGCCGCGACCTCGAGGTCGGTCGCCAGGGCCGGCTCGCCGGCGACGCCGACCAGGTCGATCGCGTTGACGTCCATGTGTGCGGCCAGCCAGGGCGCGACGGTAGCGGCCGAGCCGGTCAGGACGTTGACGACACCACCGGGCACGTCGGAGGTCGCGAGGACCTCGGCGAACGTCACGGCCGGCAGCGGCCGCTCGTAGGAGGACACCACGACGACGGTGTTGCCGGTGACGACGACCGGAGCGACCACGCTGACCAGGCCGAGCAGTGACGACTCCTGGGGGGCGAGCACGGCCACGACGCCGGTGGGCTCGGGCGAGGAGAGGTTGAAGTACGGTCCGGCGACGGGGTTGGTGTTGCCCAGCACCTGGGTCACCTTGTCGGCCCAGCCGGCGTACCAGACGAGGCGGTCGATCGCCTCGTCCACGACCTTGTCGGCGCGGGCGGCGCTCAGCCCCTCGGACTGCACGACCGCCTGCACGAACTGCGGGCGACGGTCCTCCATGATCTCGGCGATCCGGTAGAGGATCTGGCCGCGGTTGTACGCCGTGCGGCCGGACCAGCCGCCGAACGCCTTGCGAGCGGCGCCGACGGCGTCGCGCGCGTCCTTGCGGGACGCGAGAGAGGCGTTGGCCACGAACTTCCCCTTGCTGTCGAGGACCTCGTAGGAGTACCCGGACTCGGAGCGGGGGAACGCGCCCCCGATGTAGAGCTTGTAGGTCTTGCGGACGTCGATGCGGCTCACTTGAGGTACCCCTCCAGACCGTGGCGGCCGCCCTCGCGGCCGTAGCCCGACTCCTTGTAGCCGCCGAAGGGGCTGGTGGGGTCGAACTTGTTGAACGTGTTGGCCCACACCACGCCGGCGCGCAGCTTGTCGGCCATCGAGAGGATCCGGGAGCCCTTGTCGGTCCAGACGCCGGCCGAGAGGCCGTACGGCGTGTTGTTGGCCTTCTCGACGGCCTCGGCGGGCGTGCGGAAGGTGAGCACCGACAGCACGGGGCCGAAGATCTCCTCGCGGGCGATCCGGTGGGCCTGGGAGACACCGGTGAAGATCGTCGGCGGGAACCAGTAGCCCTTGGCCGGCAGGTCGCACGCGGCCGCCCAGCGCTCGGCGCCCTCGGCGTCGCCGACCTCCGAGAGCTCGCGGATCCGGTGCAGCTGCTCGGCGGAGTTGATCGCGCCGATGTCGGTGTTCTTGTCGAGCGGGTCGCCCATGCGCAGCGTCGACATGCGGCGCTTGAGCCGCTCGAGGAGCTCCTCGAACACGCTCTCCTGCACCAGGAGGCGGGAGCCTGCGCAGCACACGTGGCCCTGGTTGAAGAAGATGCCGTCGACGATGCCCTCGACGGCCTGGTCGATCGGGGCGTCGTCGAAGACGATGTTGGCGGCCTTGCCACCGAGCTCGAGGGTGACCCGCTTGTCGGTGCCGGCGACCGCCCGGGCGATGGCCTTGCCGACCTCGGTGGACCCGGTGAAGGCGACCTTGTCGACGCCGGGGTGGCTCACGAGCGCCTGGCCGGTGGCGCCGGCGCCGGTGATGATGTTGACGACGCCCGGCGGCAGGTCCGCCTGCTGGCAGATCTCCGCGAAGAGCAGCGCGGTCAGCGGCGTGGTCTCGGCCGGCTTCAGCACGACCGTGTTGCCGCAGGCGAGGGCCGGCGCGATCTTCCACGCCAGCATGAGCAGCGGGAAGTTCCACGGGATCACCTGACCGGCGACGCCCAACGGCTGCGGGTCGGCCCCGCGCCCGGCGTACTCCAGCTTGTCGGCCCAGCCGGCGTAGTAGAAGAAGTGCGCGGCGACGAGCGGCACGTCGACGTCGCGGGACTCCTTGATCGGCTTGCCGTTGTCGAGCGACTCCAGGACCGCGAGCTCGCGGGCCCGCTCCTGGATGATCCGCGCGATGCGGTAGAGGTACTTGGCGCGCTCGCGGCCCGGCATCCTCGACCAGACCTTGTCGTAGGCCTTGCGGGCCGCCTTGACCGCGGCGTCCACGTCGGCCTGGTCGGCCTCGGCGATCTCCGCGAGCACCTCCTCGATGGCGGGGCTGAGGGTCTTGAAGGCCGCGCCGTGGCCGTCGACGAACTCGCCGTTGACGAAGAGGCCGTAGGACGGCTTGATGTCGACGATGCTGCGCGACTCGGGGGCGGGCGCGTACTCGAACGCAGCGCTGGTGGTCTTGGCCATGGGATCAGTCCAACGTGAAGTAGTCGGGGCCGGAGTAGCGGCCGGTCGTCATCTTGGTGCGCTGCATCAGCAGGTCGTTGAGGAGCGTCGAGGCGCCGAACCGGAACCAGTCGGGGTCGAGCCAGTCCTGGCCGACGACCTCGTTGACCATCACGAGGTACTTGATGGCGTCCTTCGAGGTGCGGATGCCGCCCGCAGGCTTCACGCCGACCATCGTGCCGGTCTGGTCCCGGAAGTCGCGCACCGCCTCGAGCATGACCATCGTGACCGGCAGCGTGGCGGCCGGCTGCACCTTGCCGGTGGACGTCTTGATGAAGTCGGCGCCGGCCATCATCGCCAGCCAGCTCGCGCGGCGGACGTTGTCGTAGGTCTGGAGCTCACCGGTCTCGAAGATCACCTTGAGGTGGGCGTCGTGCCCGTCGGGGCGGGCGCAGGCGGCCTTGGTCGCCACGATCTCGTCGAAGACCTGCTGGTAGCGGCCCGCGAGGAAGGCGCCCCGGTCGATGACCATGTCGATCTCGTCGGCGCCGGCCTCGACGGCGTCGCGGGTGTCGGCCAGCTTGATGTCGAGCGCGGCGCGGCCGCTGGGGAACGCCGTGGCGACAGCGGCGACCTTGACGCCGGAGGAGCCGAGGGTCTCCTTCACCGTCGCGACCATGTCGGGGTAGACGCACACCGCGGCGACCTGCGGGCAGGTCGGGTCGGCGGGGTCGGGCCGCATCGCCTTGGCGGCGAGCGCGCGGACCTTGCCAGGCGTGTCCTGGCCCTCCAGGGTCGTCAGGTCGACCATCCGGATCGCGAGGTCGATCGCGTAGGCCTTGGCACTGGTCTTGATGGAGCGGGTGCCGAGCCCGGCGGCGCGGGACTCGGCGCCGACCTGGTCGACGCCGGGGAGGCCGTGCAGGAAGCGCCGCAGCGACGCGTCCGTTCGGGTCACGTCCTCGAAGCCGGAGCCCTGCGCCTGGCCGGGAGTGGTGGAGGTGGCGGTCACCGACCCAGCATAGGGTTGGCCGAGCCCGCCGCCACAACCCAGAGAGTGCGCCATGCCTGAGCAGGACCACGACGCCGTCGTCGAGCGTTTCCCGGCGACCAGTGGCCGCTTCAGCGGGGTGCTCGGACTCGTGCTGGTCAGCGTCTTCCTGGTGCTGTCCGTGCTGGCCTGGGACCCCGGCCGGCCGTTGGGGGTCGCCATCCTCTCCGTGCTCGGTGCCGTCCTCATCTGGGCCGTGCTCCTGCGCCCGGCGGTCTGGTCCGATGGCCGCGCGCTCGTGCTGCGAGGCATCTTCCACACCACGCGCATCCCGCTCGCCGCGATCGACAGCGTGATCGTCACCCAGGTGCTCGCGATCCGGGTCGGCGAGCACCGCTACACCTCGCCCGCGATCGGCTACACCGCCCGCCAGAACACCAAGCGGCGGCTGAAAGGCCGCTCGAACGACGACCTGCCCCGGCCCGAGGAGACGCTCGTGGCCCAGGCCTTCGTCGAGTCCCGGATCCGGCACCTCGCCCAGGACACCCGGGAGCGCACAGGCGTGCGCCAGGGCTCGCCGGAGCAGGCGGCGCTGGCCGCCGCCGTACGCCGTACCTGGGCGTGGCCGGAGCTCGCCGCCGTCGCGCTTCTCGCCCTCGGCTGGATCGTCTGGCTGGCGAGCTGACTAGATCCCCGCGGCCTTCTTGATGCCGTCGCGGATCGCGTCGAGCCGGCCGGCAGCGGCGATGCGGGCGGCGTCCACGCCGTCCTCGGGACGCACCGGCACGACGACCTCGAGGTAGCACTTGAGCTTGGGCTCGGTGCCGCTCGGTCGGACGATGACCCGCGCACCCTCGGCGAGCCGGTAGCGCAGCCCGTCGGTCGGCGGCAGCTCGGCACTGCCCTGCGCGAGGTCGTCGACGCGCTCGACCGCGAGCCCGCCCAGCTCGGTCGGGGGAGTGGCGCGCAGCCGCGCCATCGCGGCGGCGATCTCACCGAGGTCGGTGACCCGCACCGACAGCTGGTCGGTCGCGTGCAGCCCGTGCGCGAGCGCGATGTCGTCGAGCACGTCGACGAGCGTGCGGCCCTCGGCCTTGGCGGTGGCGGCCAGCTCGCAGAGCACGAGCAGCGCGGAGACGCCGTCCTTGTCCCGGACGTGGTCGGGGTCGACGCAGTAGCCGAGCGCCTCCTCGTAGCCGAAGGCGATGCCGTCGACCCGGCTGATCCACTTGAAGCCGGTCAGCGTCTCGGCGTACGGCTGCCCGGCGGCGGTCGCGAGCTTCCCGAGCAGGCTCGAGGAGACGATGCTGCACGCGTAGGTGCCCTGCTTGCCCTTCTGGAGCAGGGCGTGCGCCAGCAGCGCGCCGACCTCGTCGCCACGCAGCATCCGCCACCCGTGCGGGCCTGGGACGGCGGCCGCGCACCGGTCGGCGTCGGGGTCGTTGGCGACCACCAGGTCGGCGCCGCGCTCCTCGGCGAGGGCCATCGCGAGGTCCATCGCGCCGGCCTCCTCCGGGTTGGGGAAGGCCACGGTCGGGAACTCCGGGTCCGGCTCGCGCTGCTGCTCGACGACGCCCGGCGCGCTGAAGCCCGCGGCCTCCAGCACCCGGGCGACGGTGTCGCCGCCGACCCCGTGCAGCGGGGTGTAGACGGTGCTCAGGTCGCGCGGACCGTCACCGACCAGCGCGGTCACGCTGGCGAGGTAGCGGTCGAGCAGGTCGTCGCCGAGCACGGTGCCAGCGTCGCCGCGGGGCACGTCGGCCAGCGGGCCGACCGCCGCGATCCGGGAGGCGATCTCCGCGTCGGCCGGCGGCACGATCTGGCTGCCGTCGCCGAGGTAGACCTTGTAGCCGTTGTCGCGCGGCGGGTTGTGGCTCGCGGTCACCATCACGCCGGCCGCGCACCCGAGGTCGCGGATGGCGTAGGCCAGCACCGGCGTGGGGAGCGGGCGGGGGAGGACGTACGCCGTGAAGCCGGCGCCGGTCATCACCTCGGCGGTGTCGCGGGCGAAGACGTCGGAGTTGTGCCGCGCGTCGTACCCGATGACGACGCTGCCGCCCGCGTGCCCGGTGTCGCGCAGGTAGGTCGCCAGCCCGGCCGCGGCGCGGGTGACGACCACGCGGTTCATCCGGTTCGGGCCGGCCCCGAGCTCGCCGCGCAGCCCCGCCGTCCCGAACTCGAGGGTGCCGTCGAAGCGGTCGGCCAGGTCGGCGCCGTCCCGCCCGGCCTCGACGTCGGCGATCACGGCCTCGAGCTCGGCGCGCGTCTGCGGGTCGGGGTCTTCTGCTGCCCAGGCCCGAGCGGCCGCGAGGAGGTTGCTCATAGGGGGCACGATACGAGGGTGAGCGCCACCTTCGCCTTCTCCTCCGCCTGGGAGGTGCCGGCCCCGCCGCCGGCCGTGCACGCGGCACTCGTCGATCTCGAGCGCTACCCCGACTGGTGGCCGCAGGTCGTCGCGGTCGCCTCGCTCGGGCCCGACCACGCCCGGGTGCTGTGCCGCTCGGTGCTGCCGTACACGCTCGACCTGGTGCTGCACGCCGTCGACCGGTCCCCGGAGCGGCTCGAGGTGGAGCTGTCCGGGGACCTGGCCGGCTCGGTCGTCTTCGGGCTGTCCTCGACCGGTGGCGGCACCCGCCTCGACTTCGCCCAGGAGGTGCGGGTGCGCCGAGGCTGGCTCGGCGCGGCGTCGTACCTGGGCCGGCCGGTGCTGCGGTGGAACCACGAGCGGATGATGCGCGGCTGCCGCGACGGGCTGCAGGCTCAGCTGTCGATCGACGACATGTCGCCGTAGCGCTCGCCCACGACCGCGCCGCGCGGGACCGCCTTCTCGAGCGCCGCGAGGTCCTCTGCGCTGAGCTCGACCTGGGCGCTGCCGACGTTCTCCTCGAGGTAGCGCACCCGCTTGGTGCCCGGGATCGGGACGACGTCGTCGCCCTGGGCGAGCACCCAGGCGAGCGCGAGCTGGCCCGGCGTGCAGCCCTTCTCGTCGGCGATCGCTCGGATCGCGTCGACGAGCGCGAGGTTGGCGCGCAGGCCCTCGCCGTTGAGGCGGGGGAAGTACGCCGTGCGCCGCGAGTCGTCCTCGTCGAGCGAGTCCTCCGACGTGAGCGCGCCGGTCAGGATGCCGCGGCCGAGCGGCGAGTAGGGCACCAGCCCGATGCCGAGCTCGCGGATCGTCGGCAGGATCTCGTCCTCGAGGTCGCGGGTGAACAGCGAGTACTCGGTCTGGAGGGCGGTGATCGGGTGCACCGCGTGGGCGCGCCGGATCGTCTCGGGCGCCGCCTCGGACAGGCCCAGGTGCCGGACCTTGCCGGCCTCCACGAGCTCCTTCATCGCGCCGACGGTGTCCTCGATCGGCACCGTCTTGTCGACGCGGTGCTGGTAGTAGAGGTCGATGTGGTCGACGCCGAGGCGCTGCAGCGACGCGTCGCACGCGGAGCGCACGTACTCCGGCCGGCCGTTGATGCCCAGCCGGCGGCCGTCGGGGCTGCGCTCGTTGCCGAACTTGGTGGCCAGCTGGACGTCGTCGCGGCGGCCGGCGATCGCCTTGCCGACGAGCTGCTCGTTGGTGAAGGGCCCGTACATGTCCGCGGTGTCCAGGAACGTGACGCCGAGGTCGAGGGCGCGGTGGATGGTCGCGATCGCCTCGCCCTCGTCGCCCCGCCCGTAGAACTCCGACATGCCCATGCAGCCGAGGCCGAGGGCGGAGACGGTCAGCGGAGACGTGGTGCCGAGCGTGCGCTGGTGAAGGGTCATGCCTCCACTCAAGCGCTTGGAGTGCGCTCCAGGTCAAGGCCGGCGAGCTTCTCGGTGTAGATCCCGATCTTGCGGTCGATCGCGCCCAGGTGCTCCTGGACCTCGGCGAGCTGCGCGAGCACGTGACGGCGGTGGGTGCGCAGGAGGTCGAGCCGGTCCTGCTCGGTGCCGTCCCCGGCGCGCACCAGCTCGGCGTACCGGCGCACGTCGCGGATCGGCATGCCGGTCCCACGCAGGCAGTTGAGCAGCGTGATCCAGGTCAGGTCGGCGTCGGTGTAGCGCCGGTGCCCGGTCGCCGAGCGTCCCACCGGGCGCAGCATCAGCCCGTCCCGCTCGTAGTAGCGAAGCGTGTCGGGCGTGAGGGCCGTCGACTCCGCGGCCTCGGCGATCGAGTAGGTCACGCCACAGTGTCGGCCTTGGAGTGCGCTCCAGGTCAAGCGCTTGTTGTTCGGCTTGCGGGTCCGCTGTGGCGCGGGCCGATAGGCAGCGAAGCGGGTGCGGCGGGCGCGGGCCGAAGTTCCCGAAAAGAATCTCACCAACTCCTAGAACGTATGATCGAATAGATGTAGAATGTGGTATGGCCCGACGCCCCACCACCGCACTCGCCGATCCGGTGCTGGCGGCTGCCCGCGACGCCGCCCGTGTTGAGGTGCTGGCGGCGGCGCGGAAGTTCGAGCTGGCCGCCACCTGGGCGGCGATGCACCCCGCCCCGGTCACCGACCCCGTGGTGACGGACACAGGCGTGGTGGAGATGTACGGCGACCAGCCAGTGACCCTGGCCGGGGAGGGCGCGCCCGGGATGAGCGAGTTCGCGGTCGCCGAGTTCGCCGCCGCCGTCGGCATCTCCACGGCCGCGGGACGGAACCTGATCGGTGCCGCGCTGGAGTGCCGCCACCGGCTGCCGCGGGTCTGGGCGCGGGTGATGGCCGGTGAGGTGCCGGTGTGGAAGGTCCGCCGGCTCACCGAGCAGACCCACCGCCTCCCGATGACCGGCGCCGCCTACGTCGACCGGCACCTCGCACCGGTGCTGGACTCCTGCTCCTACGCCCAGATCGAGCGCGCCGTGGAGACCGCGTGCGCCCAGACCGAGGACGAGAAGGCCGAGCTCGACCGCCTCGATGCCGCCGCCACCGAGTTCTTCCAGGTCCGGTTGGGCGATGCGCACCTCAACAACGGCCGCGTGCCCGTGGACGGGCTCCTGGACTACCCGGTCGCGCTCGCCCTCGAGCAGGCGCTCCAGGCCGGCTCGCACCACCTGCTCACCGAGCACCCCGACCTGTCCCTGGACCATCGCCGCGCCCTGGCCCTCGGCCACCTCGCCGCCGGCGGCAGTGGGAGTGCCGGCGTGGCGGAGGTGGTGGTCTACGCCCACCACACCCCGGCCGAGGGCCACGGCATCATCGACGTCGAAGGCACCCGTGGGCCTGGCCACGTCACGATCGAGCAGCTCACCGACTGGTGCCGCCACATCGCCACCAAGGTCACCATCCGCCCGGTCCTCGACCTGGACACCGAGCTCACCACCGACGCCTACACGCCCACCGCCACCCAGCGGGAGCAGGCGGTCCTGACCAACCCCACCTGCGTGTTCGCCCACTGCGCCCGGTCCGCCCGGGCCTGCGACCTCGACCACATCGAACCCTGGCATCCCAGCGGTGCCGGCGGCGCGACGACCTCCTGGAACCTGGCGCCCCTGTGTCGCCTGCACCACCGGATGAAGACCCACGGCCACTGGACCTACCGACGCCTCACCCGCACCCGCTTCGAGTGGACCAGCCCGTCGGGCGACGTCTACGACGTCGACCGCACCCTCACCCGACGACGAACCCGCTGACCCTCACCCCACCCGCTTCGGTTGGTGGGGCCACAGTCATGTCCGTCGTGTTCTTTCGGCGGTGACCACCGCACCCGGGCCGCAGCGGCGCACGAGCCGAGCCCCGGGCCGCCACCACCGTTCCGACGAGCCAAGCGACCGCAACCACGTATCCCGTCCCCGCGTCACCCACGGTGACCACAGACCACCGCGCCGCTGCGCAGATCCTCAGCGCGCGTACGCCGCCAGGTTCTCGCCCAGCTCGGCGAAGAGCGCGCGGTTGAGGCGGAAGGCCCCGCGGACCTCCTCGACGACGCGGGCCGTCTCGTCAGCGGTGAGGTCGAGCGCGTCGAGGCGGGCGCGGTAGCCGTCCTTGTAGACCTTCGGCTTCCCGACCTCCGGGAAGTCGTAGAACGCGATGCCGGCCCCGTCGAGGTCGAACGTGCGGTCGAGGATGCGGCCGATCGCCTGACCGCCGGAGAGGTCGCCGAGGTAGCGCGTGTAGTGGTGGGCGACGAGCAGGGTCGGCCACTCGTCGGCGGCCGTGCACAGGCGGGCGCAGTAGGCGTCGGTGGCGGGGGAGGCGACGGTGCGGTCGACCCCGGGCGACCAGTGGTCGAGGTCGGCGTCGATCGCGGCGAGCCGCTCGAGTGCGGCGTCGTGGACCGCGGCCACGGCGGGCTCGTGGTGGTGGGCGCGGACGACGGCCTCCATGACGGCGTAGACCCGGCGCAGCCGGAGCAGGTAGTCGGCGTACCCCCGCTCGTCGACGCGGCCACCGAGCAGCTCGGACATGAACGCGGAGTCCTCCGCGGCGCGGTGCTCGGCCTGCGAGCCCTCGCGCATCGCCACGGACAGGGTCGGCTCCGTGGTGGGCTCGCCGTGCCGCACCACGCGGACTGCTCGCATCGCCATCAGATGCGGGGGACGACCTGCCCGAGGAGGCTGCCCATCCTGGACGCGGCCGCGCGGCCGGCATCGAGGACCTCCTCGTGGTTGAGCGGCTGGTCGCTGATGCCCGCGGCGAGGTTGGTGACCAGGCTGATGCCGAGCACCTCCATGCCGGCCTCGCGGGCCGCGATCGCCTCGAGCGTGGTGCTCATGCCGACGAGGGTGGCGCCGAGGACACCGGCCATCCGGACCTCGGCAGGGGTCTCGTAGTGGGGACCGGGGAACTGCGCGTAGACGCCCTCGTCGAGCGTCGGGTCGACCTCGCGGCACAGGTCGCGCAGGCGCAGGCTGTAGAGGTCGGTGAGGTCGACGAAGTTCGCACCGACGATCGGGCTCCGCCCGGTGAGGTTGATGTGGTCACTGATCAGGACCGGCGTCCCCGGGGTCCAGGTCGGCTTCAGCCCTCCGCACCCGTTGGTCAGCACGATCGCGCGGCAGCCGGCGCGGGCCGCCGTACGCACGCCGTGGACCACGGCGGCGACGCCCCTGCCCTCGTAGTAGTGGGTGCGGCTGAGGAAGACCAGCAGCTGCTTGTCACCGGACCGGACCGAGCGGATCTTGCCGGAGTGGCCCGCGACCGCGGCGGCGCTGAAGCCCGGCAGGTCGGTGGTGCTGATCTCCGCGGTGGCCTCGCCGAGTGCGTCGACCGCGGGGAGCCAGCCGGAGCCGAGCACGAGCGCCACGTCGTGGCGCTCGACTCCGGTCAGCTCGGCGAGCCGCAGGGCGGCGTCGGCGGCGAGCTCGTAGGGGGACTCGGGGGCTGCTGCATGACTCACCCGCGTGACTCTAGTGTCTGCGTCTAGTGCTCGATCGAGCGGCAGGGGCGCTGCCGGAGGGCGGCGACGTAGTCGTCGGGGGCGTCGGCGGCCTCGGCCGCGTCGGCCAGCACGCCGAGGTACGACGCCGACGGGAGCCCGCCCTCGTAGGCGTCGAGGACGTAGGTCCAGGCGACGACCGAGCCGGTGAGGGTCGCGACCCGGACGCGGGTCTTGCGGTAGAGACCGGAGTCTGCGGCCTCCCAGCCGTCGAGCGCCGACTCGTCCTCGCGGGTGACGTCGTAGACCGCGACGAACACCTGGTCGATCGGGTCCTCGACGATCGTCGAGAGGGCGCCGTCCCAGCCGTGCTCCTCGCCACCGAACGTGAGCCGCCAGCCCTGCACCCAGCCGGTGGTCGACAGCGGGGAGTGGGGGCACCGCTCGCCCATCCGGGCGGGATCCATGTTGCTCCCGTAGGCGGCGTACAACGTCACGCGGGAAGACTAAAGCACCAATTGAGGGTGCCACGCCCCACGTCAGTAGGCTGGCAGCCGTGACCACGCACTTCAACGTCCTCGTCCTCGGTGCCGGCCCCGGTGGGTACGTCGCCGCGATCCGCGCAGCCCAGCTCGGCCAGACGGTCGCCGTCGTCGAGGAGAAGTACTGGGGAGGCGTCTGCCTCAACGTCGGGTGCATCCCGTCCAAGGCACTGCTCCGCAACGCGGAGATCGCGCACATCATCACGAAGGAGAAGGACACCTTCGGGATCAGCGGCGACGCGACCATGGACTTCGGCAAGACCCACGCGCGCAGCCGCGGCGTCGCCGAGGCCAGCGCCAAGGGCGTGCACTACCTGATGAAGAAGAACAAGATCACCGAGATCGACGGCTGGGGCACCCTCAAGTCGGCCACGTCGATCGAGGTCGACAAGGACGGCAACAAGTCGTCCTACACCTTCGACAACCTCATCATCGCCACCGGCGCGAAGGTCCGGATGCTGCCGGGCATGAGCAAGAGCCAGAACGTCGTGACCTACGAGGAGCAGATCCTCGACAGCGGCCTGCCCAAGAGCATCATCATCGGCGGCTCCGGCGCGATCGGCGTCGAGTTCGCCTACGTGCTCACCAACTTCGGCGTCGACGTGACGATCGTCGAGTTCCTCGACCGGATGGTGCCGACCGAGGACGCCGACGTGTCCAAGGAGCTGCTCAAGCACTACAAGAAGCTCGGCGTGAAGGTGCTGCTCTCCACCAAGGTCGAGCAGGTCGAGGACACCGGCAGCGGCGTCCGCGTCACCGTCAGCCCCGCGAACGGCGGCGACAGCCAGGTGCTCGAGGCCGACCGGATGCTCGCGGCGTTCGGCTTCGCGCCGCGCATCGACGGCTACGGCCTGGACGTCGCCGGCGTCACCGTCTCCGACCGTGGTGCGATCGAGGTCGACGCCCGCGGCCGCACCAACGTGCCGCACATCTTCGCGATCGGCGACGTGACCGGGAAGCTGATGCTCGCCCACACCGCCGAGGCGATGGGCGTCGTCGCGGCCGAGACGATCGGCGGCGCGGAGACCATGGAGATCAACTTCGACATGATCCCGCGCGCGACGTTCTGCCAGCCGCAGATCGCGTCGTTCGGCTACTCCGAGGCGCAGGCCAAGGAGAAGGGGTACGACGTGAAGGTGTCGACGTTCCCGTTCTCGGCCAACGGCAAGGCCCGCGGCATGGCCGAGGGTGTCGGCTTCGTCAAGATCGTCGCCGACGCCGAGCACAACGAGATCGTCGGCGCGCACATGATCGGCCCCGAGGTCACCGAGCTGCTGCCGGCGCTGACGCTGGCCCAGCAGTGGGACCTGACCGCCGACGAGGTCGCCCGCAACGTCTTCGCCCACCCGACGCTGTCGGAGGCGATGAAGGAGGCCGTCGAGGGCATCGCCGGCCACATGATCAACCTGTGACGGGCGCGAGCATGAGCGAGCGCGTCGTCATCGTCGGCGGCGGCCCCGGCGGCTACGAGGCGGCCCACGTGGCCGCCCAGCTGGGCGCCGAGGTCACGATCGTCGACACCGACGGCGTGGGCGGCTCCGCGGTGCTCACCGACTGCGTGCCGAGCAAGACGCTGATCGCCACCGCCGAGGTGATGAGCGAGCTCTCCGGTGCGGCCGAGCTCGGGGTGCAGTTCCACGACGCCGAGGGCGACGCCGCGACCTCGATCCGGGTCGACCTGGCCCGCGTCAACCACCGGGTGAAGGCGCTCGCCGCCAGCCAGTCCGAGGACATCGAGCGCCGGCTGACCCGCGACGGCGTCACGCTCGTCAAGGGCCGCGGCCGCCTCGACGGCCCGGGTCGGGTCGTCGCGACGGCGCCCGACGGCACCGAGCAGACGCTCGAGGCCGACGCTGTCCTGCTGGCCACCGGCGCTGCGCCCCGCACGCTGCCGACCGCGCAGCCGGACGGCGAGCGGATCCTCACCTGGGAGCAGGTCTACGACCTCACCGAGGTGCCGACCGAGCTGATCGTCGTCGGCTCCGGCGTCACCGGCGCGGAGTTCGCCAGCGCCTACCTCAACCTCGGCATCCCGGTCACGCTGGTCTCCAGCCGCGACCGGGTGCTGCCGGGCGAGGACGCCGACGCCGCCATGGTGCTCGAGGACGTGCTCACCCGCCGCGGGATGAACGTGCTCTCGAAGTCGCGGATGGAGTCGGTGACCCGCGAGGGCGACGTCGTCACCGTTGCGCTCACCGACGGCCGCACGGTCCAGGGCTCGCACTGCATCCTCGCGCTCGGTTCGGTGCCCAACACCGAGGGCCTCGGGCTCGAGGAGGCGGGCGTGATCACCAAGAACGGCGGCTTCGTCAACGTCGACCGGGTCTCCCGCACGTCCGCGCGCGGGGTGTACGCCGCCGGCGACTGCACCGGCGTCCTCATGCTCGCGAGCGTCGCGGCCATGCAGGGTCGGATCGCGATGTGGCACTTCCTCGGCGACGCGGTGCACCCGCTCGACCTCAAGAAGGTCTCCTCCAACGTCTTCACCGCGCCCGAGATCGCCACCGTCGGCTGGTCGCAGCAGGCGGTCGACGCGGGGGAGATGCAGGCCGAGATCGTCACATTGCCGCTCTCCGGCAACCCGCGCGCCAAGATGCAGGGTGTCCGCGACGGCTTCGTCAAGCTGCTCTGCCGCCCGGGCACCGGCATCGTGGTCGGCGGCGTCGTGGTCGGGCCCCGCGCCAGCGAGCTGATCCACCCGGTCTCCATCGCGGTCGCCGAGTCGCTGACCGCCGACCAGCTCGCGCAGGCGTTCACGGTCTACCCCTCGATGAGCGGGTCCCTGGCCGAGGCCGCACGGCGCCTGCACCACGTCTGACCTCCGCTACCCTGGCTGGCCCGCACCCCTCTCGGGAGGACACCGCATGCTGATCCGGCGCGCCGCCGCACCCCTGATCGCTCTCGCCCTCGCCGTCCCGCTCACCGTGGGCGTCGCAGCCGCCGAGCGCCCCGAGCGTCGTGGCCCGGCGACCGTGACGTTCACGGGCACCGGCTGGGGGCACGGCGTCGGCCTGTCGCAGTACGGCGCCCGCAACCGCGCCAACGCCGGACACACCTACCGTCAGATCCTGCGGGCCTACTACCCCGGCACGACGTGGGGGAGGACCGGCGGCGTGGTCCGGGTCCGGCTCGACGCCGACACGACCAAGGACGTGCAGGTGCTGGCGATGCCGGGCCTGAAGCTCCAGCAGGTCGGCAAGCGCGCACAGCGCCGGCTGCCCGCCACGGTCAAGAGCAAGCAGGTCCAGCGCTGGCGGATCGTGCCCACGGCGGCGGGCTCGAAGGTCCAGTGGAAGGCGCGCGGCGCCTGGCGCGGCTGGAAGTCGCTGAGGTCGGACGCGCAGTTCACGGCGCGCGGCCCGATCACCCTCGTCACCCCCGGCGGCCGCGCGGCCTACCGCGGTGCGCTGCGCGCCACCCACCGCGACACGGTCAACGTCGTCCCGCTCGAGGGCTACCTGCGCGGGCTGGTGCCCAACGAGATGGCGGCGGAGTGGCCGGCGCAGGCCGTGCGCGCCCAGGCCGTCGCGGCCCGCACCTATGCGGCGTACGAGCGCCGCGACCACCGCAGCGACTACTACGACACCTGCGACACCGACGCCTGCCAGGTCTACAGCGGCTACGACGGCGAGCACCCGCAGTCCAACGCGGCGGTACGGGCGACCGGCCGGCAGGTGCTGACCTACGGCGGCGGGCTCGCGTTCACCCAGTTCTCGTCCAGCAACGGTGGCTACACCGTCGCCGGCAGTGTGCACGGCCAGCCGGTGCCCTACCTGCCTGCCCGGCCTGACCCGTTCGACCACGGCCACCCCGACGACCCGTGGAGCGTCACGGTCCCCGCCGCGGACATCACCCGCAACTGGGCCGACACCGGCGACCTCGTGTCGATCGAGGTGCTGGCGACGGACGCCGGCGGCCGGGTGACCCAGCTCCGGGTGACCGGCACCGGCGCCGTGCACGACGTCTCGGGCGAGACGTTCCGGTCTTGGCTGGGCCTGCGCTCGACGCTGTTCAGAATTACATAACTGTAGTTCTCAGGTTCACATTGCGGAGCGATGTGACCCGTGGTGCGATGGGCTGCCTTCGCCCCATCCGTCACAACGACCCCAGAGGCCACCCATGCATCGCGCGTTCGCGCCCGCTCTCGCGGGCCTGCTGACCGGTGTCCTCGCGCTGCCCGGCAGCGCCGTCGCCGACGTCGCCCCGGACACCTGGACGGTGCCGGCGAGCGCGCGCATCACGATCACCGGCCACGGCTACGGGCACGGCCACGGGATGTCGCAGTACGGCGCGGAGGGCGCCGCCCGGATGGGCCTGACCTACCAGCAGATCGCCGAGTTCTACTACGCCGGGACGACCTGGGGCACGACCCGCGGCCGGATCCGCGTGCAGATCACCGCCGACACCACGCCCGCCGACCTGGTCGTCCGCGCCCGCCCGGGCCTCACGCTGCGCGACAGCGCGGTCCCCGGTCGCGTCGCGCTCCCCGACAACGGAGCCACCCAGTGGCGCGTCGACGTGGGTGCCGCCGGCAGCGCCGTCTCCTACCTCACCGACACCTGGCACCCGTTCGGCACGCTGGCAGGACGCGGTGAGTTCTTCGCCGGGGGCAAGCCGATCACGCTGGTCACGCCCGCCGGCGAGCGCGCCTACCGGGGCCGCCTGCGCACGGCCGTGACCAGCAGCGGCGCGGCCGTGACCGTCAACGCGCTCGGCATCGAGAGCTACCTCCGCGGGGTCGTACCGCTGGAGATCCCGGCGTCGTGGAGCCCCGAGGCGGTCCGCGCCCAAGCAGTCGCGGCCCGCACCTACGCGGCGTACGAGCGGGCGCACCCGCGGGCGTCGGTCTTCCAGATCTGCGACACCACCTCCTGCCAGGTCTACGGCGGGTACGACGCGGAGCACTGGGCCGCCAACGAGGCGATCCGGGCGACGCGGGGCCAGGTCCTGACCACGGGCGACGGGCCGGCGTTCACCCAGTTCGGGTCCAGCAACGGTGGCTGGAGCGCCGCCGGGTCGGCGCCCTACCTGTCCGCGCGCGAGGACCCCTACGACGGCTGGACCGGCAACCCCGTGCACACCTGGACCGTGCGGCTCGACGACACCGCGATCGAGAAGCGGTGGCCGAAGGTCGGCGACCTCACCGGCATCGCGGTCACCAGCCGCGACGGCAACGGCGAGTGGGGTGGCCGCGTGCGGTCGCTGACGCTCACCGGCACCGCCGGCACGGTCGTCGTGTCCGGGGACACCCTCCGCTCGGCGCTGGGCCTCCGGTCGACCTGGCTGACGTTCAGCGTGGCGAGCTGACCCGTCGGGAGGCCCCGAGCAGCGGGCGGAGCACCAGCCCGGCGACCAGCGCCCAGAACGCCGCACCCACGCCGAGCACGGTGATCCCGGACGCCGCCACGAGGAAGCACACGGCCGCGGCCTCGCGCTCGTGCTCGTCCGCGAGCGCGCCGGCGAGCGAGGAGCCGAGGGTGCCCAACAGCGCGAGGCCGGCCGCCGCCTGCATGACGCCACCGGGCGCGGCGGCGACCAGGGCGGCGAGCGCGGCGCAGCCGAGAGCGAGCACCAGGTAGCACACCGCCGCGGATGCCGAGGCGACCCAGCGCCGGGCCCGGTCCGGCCCCGCCATCGGCCCGGCGGTCATCGCCGCCGTGATCGCCGCCAGGTTGATCGCATGGCCACCGAACGGCGCACCGACGAGCGTGCCGAGCCCGGTCACCGTCATGGCCTCCCGCCACGGCACGGTGTAGCCGTAGCTGGCCGTGACCGCGACGCCGGGGACGTTCTGCGACGCCATCGTGACGATGTAGAGCGGGATGCCGATGCTGACGACGGCGGGCAACGTCCAGTGCGGCGTGGTCCAGGTCAGCGACGGCACCAGGTCGGCGGTGTCGACCGACGAGCCGGCCGTGACCAGCACGACGACCACGGCGACGGCGAGCGAGACCGGCACCGCCCAGCGGCGCGAGACGCGGTGCATGACCAGCCAGGCCAGCACGACGGGCCCGACGTACGCCGGGGAGTCGGCCAGGCCGATCACCGGCTCCAGGCAGATCGGCACCAGCACCCCGGCGAGCATGGCCCGCGCGAGCGAGGTCGGGATCCGGGCGATCAGGTCGCCCAGCGCCGGGACGAGCCCGGTCAGCAGGATCAGCACGCCGGCGACCACGAACGCGCCGACCGCTGCCGCCCAGCCGCCGGTGGCCGCGCCGGTCGAGAGCAGCAGCGCCGCGCCGGGCGTCGACCAGGCGAGGGCGAAGGGCGACCGGTGCCGCAGCGCGAGCCACAGCATGCCGAGCGCCAGCGTCACGCAGAGCGCGAGGATGCCCGACGCCGCCTGGTCCGGGGTCGCGCCGACGGCCGCCAGCCCCGCCAGGACCACGACGAAGGAGCTGCTGAAGCCGACGACCGCAGTGACGATGCCGGTGACGACCGGCGTGCCGTGGTGGTCGGTCATCGGGGACTAGCTGAGCACCAGCACCAGGTCGCCGCCGTCGACGGCCTGGGTGCCGGAGAGGGCGATCCGCTCGACCGTGCCGGCCGCCGGGGCCGTGATCGAGGCCTCCATCTTCATCGCCTCGATCGTCGCGACCGTCTGACCGGCCTCGACCTCGTCACCCTTCTCGACCACGACCGTGACGACGCCCTGGAACGGCGCGGCGACGTGGCCCGGCTGGCTGGTGTCGGCCTTCTCCGCGGCGGCGACGTCGGCGGCGATGCTGCGGTCGCGCACGTTGATCGGGCGCAGCTGGCCGTTGATCGTGGCCAGGACCGTGCGGATGCCGCGCTCGTCGGCGTCGCTGATCGCCTGGAGGCCGAGGATCAGGGTCTTGCCCTCCTCGAGCTCGACCGCGTGCTCCTCGCCCTGCCGCAACCCGTAGAGGTACTCCCGCGTGGGCAGCACCGAGAGGTCGCCGTACGTCGCCCGCGACTCGGAGAACTCGCGCGTCGGGCCGGGGAAGAGCAGCTCGTTGAGCGTCCGGCGGCGGGTGGCGCTCTCGCCGTTCAGGCCCTCCTGCTGCTCGGCGGTCAGCGACTCCATCGGCGGCTTGTGGGTGCGGCCCTCGAGCGCCTTGGTGCGGAACGGCTCGGGCCAGCCGCCCGGCGGGTCGCCGAGCTCGCCGTTGAGGAAGCCGATCACCGAGTCGGGGATGTCGAACCGGCCGGGGTTGTCGGCGAACTCGGTCGGGTCCGCCCCGACGGCCACCAGGTGCAGGGCGAGGTCGCCGATCACCTTCGACGACGGCGTGACCTTGGGGATGTTGCCGAGGATGTCGTTGGCCGCGGCGTACATGTCCTCGATCTGCTCGAACTTCTCGCCGAGGCCCAGCGCGATCGCCTGCTGGCGCAGGTTGGAGAGCTGGCCGCCGGGGATCTCGTGGCGGTAGACGCGGCCGGTCGGTGCGGGCAGCCCGGACTCGAAGGGTGCGTAGACCCGGCGGGTCGCCTCCCAGTAGGGCTCGAGGGCGTTGACCGCCGCCAGCGACAGCCCGGTCTCGCGGTCGCTGTGGTCGGTCGCCGAGACCAGGGCCGACAGCGGTGGCTGCGACGTCGTGCCGGCCATCGACGAGGTGGCCGCGTCGACGGCGTCCACCCCGGCGTCGATCGCCGCCATCAGGGTGGCGAGCTGGCCGCCGGTGGTGTCGTGGGTGTGCAGGTGGACCGGCAGGTCGAAGCGCTCCCGCAGCGCGGTCACCAGCGTGCGTGCGGCGGGCGCCCGGAGCAGCCCGGCCATGTCCTTGATCGCGAGCACGTGCGCGCCGGCCTCGACGATCCGGTGGGCCATGCGCAGGTAGTAGTCGAGCGTGTAGAGCCGCTCCCCGGGGTCCGACAGGTCGCCGGTGTAGCAGAGCGCCACCTCGGCGACGGCGGTGCCGGTGGACCGCACCGCCTCGATCGCCGGGCGCATCTGCTCGACGTCGTTGAGGGCGTCGAAGACCCGGAAGACGTCGATGCCGGTGGCGGCCGCCTCCTCGACGAAGGCGACGGTCACGTCGGTCGGGTACGGCGTGTAGCCGACCGTGTTGCGGCCGCGCAGCAGCATCTGGAGGCAGATGTTGGGCACCGCCTGGCGCAGCGCGGCGAGCCGCTCCCAGGGGTCCTCGGAGAGGAACCGCAGAGCCACGTCGTACGTCGCGCCGCCCCAGCACTCGAGCGACCACAGCTCGGGTGTGGTGCGGGCGACGTGGCCGGCGACGGCCAGCAGGTCGCGGGTGCGGACCCGGGTCGCCAGCAGCGACTGGTGCGCGTCGCGGAACGTCGTGTCGGTGACCGCCACGTCGCGCTGGGCGCGCAGCCGGCGCGCGAACTCCTCGGGGCCGACCGAGAGCAGCAGCTGCCGACTGCCGTCCGGTGGCGGCACGTCCAGCGCGACGGCCGGGAGCTTGCTCGTCGGGTCGATGCTGACCGGCGCGGGGCCGTAGGGCTGGTTGACCGTGACGTCGGCGAGGTAGGTGATCAGCTTGCTGCCGCGGTCGCCCGAGCCGCGGGCCTGCAGCAGCTGCGGGTGCGTCTCGATGAACGAGGTGGTGACCCGGCCGCCGGCGAAGTCGGGGTCGGCGAGCACCGCCTGCAGGAACGGGATGTTGGTGGAGACGCCGCGGATGCGGAACTCCGCGACCGCGCGCTGCGCCTTCTCGACCGCCTTGTCGAAGGTCCGGCCACGGCAGGTCAGCTTCGCGAGCATCGAGTCGAAGTGCGCGGACACCTCCGCGCCGGTGTACGTCGTGCCGCCGTCGACGCGCACGCCCGGGCCGCCGGGGGAGCGGTAGGTCGTGATCACGCCGGTGTCCGGGCGGAAGTTGTTGGCCGGGTCCTCGGTGGTGATCCGGCACTGGAGCGCGGCACCGCGCAGCCGCACGCCGTCCTGGGAGAGCCCGAGGTCCGCGAGGGTCTCGCCGGAGGCGATCCGCATCTGGGACTGGACCAGGTCGACGTCGGTGACCTCCTCGGTCACGGTGTGCTCGACCTGGATGCGGGGGTTCATCTCGATGAAGACGTAGTTGCCGTGCGGGTCGAGCAGGAACTCGACCGTGCCGGCGTTGCGGTAGCCGATCTCCTTCGCGAAGCGCACGGCGTCGGCGCAGATCCGGTCCCGCAGCTCGGGGTCGAGGTTCGGGGCGGGCGCGATCTCGACGACCTTCTGGTGCCGGCGCTGGACCGAGCAGTCGCGCTCGAAGAGATGGATGACGTTGCCCGCGCCGTCGGCGAGGATCTGCACCTCGATGTGGCGCGGGTCGACCACGGCCTGCTCGATGAAGACCGTCGGGTCCCCGAAGGCACCCTCGGCCTCGCGCATGCAGGTCTCGACCGCCTCGCGCAGCAGCGCGGGCTCGTCGACGCGGCGCATGCCGCGCCCACCGCCGCCGGCGACGGCCTTCACGAACAGCGGGTACGGCAGCTCGGCGGACGCGTCGACCAGCGCGTCGACGTCGGTGGACGGCGCCACGCTCGCCAGCGTCGGCACGCCGGCGGCCTTGGCCGCGGCGATCGCGCGGGCCTTGTTGCCGGTCAGCTCCAGCACGTCGGAGGTCGGTCCGATGAACGTGATGCCCGCGTTGGCGCACGCCTCGGCCAGCGCCGGATTCTCCGAGAGGAAGCCGTAGCCGGGGTAGACGGCGTCCGCGCCGGCCCGCAGGGCGACGGCGACGATGGCCTCCGGGTCGAGGTAGGCCCGCACCGGGTGGCCGCGCTCGCCGATCTCGTAGGCCTCGTCGGCCTTCAGGCGGTGCTCGGACCAACGGTCCTCGTGCGGGAAGACGGCGACCGTGCGGGCGCCCAGCTCGTACGCCGCCCGGAACGCGCGGATCGCGATCTCGCCACGGTTTGCCACCAGCACCTTGGAGAACATGGCGCTCACCGTATAAGTCGCTGGCTCAGCCTGCTGTGGTGGAGGTCTCCGGCGAGACGAGGAACTGCCCGACCAGGTCGGCGTGCGCGGCGTGGGCGACCGCCACCGCTGCCTCGTCGGGCACGTCGAGCACGGTCACGGACTGCCGTCCGCCGGCCGTGGTCGCGACCAGCGTCGTGAGCCCGGCGCGGCGCTGGAACCACGTGGCGCGCAGGTTCCACCCGATGACGCCCGGCACCGCGAGGGCCTCCCGGCGCCGGTCCAGGCTGCCGGAGCGGGCCACCACGTGGCCGGCGGTCAGTGCGTGCCCGAGCGCGCTCGCCCGGTCCCGGGCGAGCAGGAGCGCGGCGGGCACGACCAGGGCGACGGCCAGCCACCACCGCGAGACGTCGCCGACGGCGACCAGGGCACCGGCGGCGGCGACGACCACCAGTGCCGGACCGACGGCACGGACGTAGCGGCGGCGTACGGCGCGCGGCCCGTGCGCCGTCAAGGGCCCGCTGAGGGGGGCGTCGGTGCCGAGGACCTCGAGCGCGACGGCGTGGACGACGGCCCGCGGGCACGGCGGCGCCAGCAGGGAGCTGCCCGAGTCGCTGCGGTCCAGCCCGGTCACGATCGCGGAGACCCGCGCGCCGCGGGCGAGCCGGAGCCCGAGCGGCTCCGCGACGCTGACCCCGCTGACCCGCTCGTCGTCGACGGTCGTCTCGCGGGTGGTGAGCAGGCCGCGGCGCAGGTGCCAGGCGCCCCGGCCTGCCGGCCCGGTGTGGGAGAGGGTGAAGCCCCAGTTGGTCACGACGTACCCGACGATCGCGAGCGCGGACACCGCGGCCAGCAGCAGGACCAGCCCGATCGGCACTGCGATCCAGACCGACCATCCAGACGCGTTGCGGGCCAGGCCCTCGGCGTCGAGCCGCTCGAACCCACCGACGCTGTTCATCGCCTGGGCGGCGACGCCGAGCGCACCCGCGGCCAGCACCAGCCCGCTGGTGGTGAGCGGGGCGAAGCGGACCCACGCGGGATCGAAGCGGACGACGGTGCGGTCGCTGCCCGCGGCCTGCGCATCGTGGTCGAGCCCGAGCAGCTCCGCGCGCAGCCGACGGGCGCGGTCGACCGGCAGGCCGTCGAGGTCGAGGCGGTCGTCGTCGTCCGTGGAGGCGGTGCCGGTCCCGATCCGGACGGTGCTCAGGCCCAGCACCCGGTGGGTGAGCGAGGCAGTCACGTCGACGGTGCGGACCCGGTCGAGCGGCGTGGAGAGCAGGTGCCGGTTGAGGAGCCCGCGCCGCAGCTCGATCCGCTCGGCGGTGAGCCGGAAGTACGTCGTGAAGTAGCGCAGCACGCCGAGCCCGACGGGGATCGCGATGCCGATGCCGTGCCACCAGTCCGTGCGTCCGGCCGCCGTGCCGGCCACGAAGATCGCGAACAGGGCCGGCAGGAAGCGGACCAGCTCGCGGACCGGGTGCACCAGCAGCATCCGCGGGTCGAGCCGGTGCCACTCGTCTTGGTCGGGCTCGGTCACGTGGCGTCACCGGGGACGGTGTCGGCCTGCACCGTCAGCCGGTCGACCAGCGCGAGCGCCTCGTCGCGATCGAGGCCCACGATCTCGAGCGCACCGGCGGCCGAGGCCGTGGTGACCGTGACGGTCGCGAGCCGGAACAGCCGGGCGATGGCGCCCTCGGCGTGGTCGACGGTCTGGATCCGCGACATCGGGGCGATCCGGCGCTCGCGGACCCACCAGCCGGTCTGGGTGTAGACGGCGGTCGCGGTGACCTCCCAACGGTGCACGCGGTAGCGCCAGAGCGGCACCACGACGACGTACGCCGCCGCAACGGCCGCGAGCACGCCGACAGCCCAGGCGGGGACCGGCAGCCACCCGGTCACCGGGCCGACGACGGCGGCGGCGGCGACGACCGCCAGCGCTCCGATCCCGGCCGAGGTGGCCCACATCAGGCGCGCCCGGGGGCTGACCCGCTGGGCAGGCTCGCGCAGGCGGGGCTCGGGCATGACCCGAGGCTAGCGGGGGCTCAGTCCTTGATCTCGCAGATGACGGCACCGTTGCCGACGGTCTGACCGACCTCGGCCTGGAGGCCCGTCACGGTGCCGGCCTTGTGGGCCTTGAGCGGCTGCTCCATCTTCATCGCCTCGATGACCACCACGGTGTCGCCGTCCGCGACCTCCTGGCCCTCCTCGACGACGACCTTGACGATCGTGCCCTGCATCGGACTGGTGACCGCATCGCCGCTGGCGGCCGCGCCGGCCTTCTTGCCCGCCGCGCGCTTGGGCTTCTTCGCCGCCGCGGCACCGCCCGCGGACAGCCCACCGAGACCCGCCGGGATGACGACCTCGACGCGCTTGCCGCCGACCTCGACGACGACGGCCTGACGCTCCTCGGCGTGCGCCGCCTCGGCCGAGTCGCCGGCGTAGGGCTGGATCTGGTTGTCGAACTCGGTCTCGATCCACTGGGTGTAGACGTCGAACGTCGAGCCGTCGCCGATGAAGGCGGGATCGCGGACGACCGCCTGGTGGAACGGGATGACCGTGGGCATGCCGTCGACGACGAACTCGTCCAGTGCCCGGCGCGAGCGCTCCAGCGCCTGGGTGCGGTCGCGGCCGGTGACGATCAGCTTCGCGATGAGGGAGTCGAACGAGCCCGGGATGGTCTGGCCGTTCTCGTAGCCGCCGTCGACGCGGACGCCGGGACCGCTCGGCGGGCTCCAGGCCGAGAGAGTGCCGGGGGCCGGCATGAAGTTGCGGCCGCCGTCCTCGGCGTTGATGCGGAACTCGATGGAGTGGCCCCGGATCTCCGGGTCGTCGTAGCCGAGCTCCTCGCCGGCCGCGATGCGGAACATCTCGCGGACCAGGTCGATGCCGGTGACCTCCTCGGACACGCAATGCTCGACCTGGAGGCGGGTGTTGACCTCGAGGAAGGAGATCGTGCCGTCCTGGGCGACCAGGAACTCGCAGGTGCCGGCGCCGTAGTAGCCGGCCTCCTTCAGGATCCGCTTGGAGGACTCGTAGAGCTCGCCGAGCTGCTCGTCGGTGAGGAACGGCGCGGGCGCCTCCTCGACCAGCTTCTGGTTGCGGCGCTGGAGCGAGCAGTCGCGGGTGGAGACCACGACGACGTTGCCGTGCTGGTCGGCCAGGCACTGGGTCTCGACGTGGCGCGGCTTGTCGAGGAACTTCTCGACGAGGCACTCGCCACGGCCGAACGCCGTCACCGCCTCGCGGACCGCCGACTCGTAGGCGTCGGGGATCTCCTCGAGCGTGCGGGCGACCTTGAGGCCGCGGCCGCCGCCGCCGAAGACGGCCTTGATCGCAACCGGGAGGCCGTTGGCCTTCGCGAACTCGACGACCTCGTCGGCGTCCTTGACCGGGTCCTTGGTGCCGGGAGCCAGCGGGGCGTTGGCCCTGTCGGCGATGTGCTTGGCCTTGGCCTTGTCGCCGAGCGCCTCGATCGCCGCCGGGGGCGGCCCGATCCAGATGAGGCCGGCGTCGATCACGGCCTGGGCGAAGTCGGCGTTCTCGGCGAGGAAGCCGTAGCCGGGGTGCACGGAGTCGGCGCCGGACCGCTCGGCCACCGCGATGATCTTGGCGATGTCGAGGTAGGAGTCCGCCGGGGTCGCGCCACCGAGCGAGTGCGCCTCGTCGGCCAGCCGCACGAAGACCGCGTCGCGGTCGGGCTCGGCGTACAAGGCGACGCTGCCGATCCCGGCGTCCTTGCAGGCCCGGACCACCCGCACCGCGATCTCGCCGCGGTTCGCGATGAGGACCTTCTGCAACGGCTTCGACTCCGGCACCTGCGACTCCTGCTCCATGCGTGGGGAAGGTCTGGGAAAGGAAGGGATCTCCGCGGGGCAGGGTATCGCCCGCACGTCTGGCGCGGGCTGTGGCACATGTCGCACCGCTGGTTAACAAACGCTAACCAAACCGGTTAAGGTGCGGGTCATGACGTACGAGCTGAGCCGTGAGCACGAGGAGTTCCGCCGCAGCGTCCGCGAGTTCGCGGAGGCCGAGATCGCGCCGCACGCGGCGCAGTGGGACCGCGACCACCACTTCCCGGTCGACGTCGTGCGCAAGATGGGTGCGCTCGGCCTGTTCGGGCTGACCGCGCCGGAGGAGTTCGGCGGCGCGGGCGAGGACGGCGACTTCACCAGCCTCTGCGTGGCGATCGAGGAGATCGGCCGCGTCGACCAGTCGATGGGCATCACGCTCGAGGCGGCCGTCGGGCTCGGCATCAACCCGATCCTCACCTACGGCACCGACGAGCAGCGGCAGACCTGGCTGCCCGACCTCGTCGCGGGCGACGCGCTCGCGGGCTTCGGCCTCACCGAGCCCGGCGCGGGCTCCGACGCCGGCGCGACCAGGACGAAGGCCGTCCTGGAGAACGGCGAGTGGGTCGTCAACGGCGCCAAGCAGTTCATCACCAACTCCGGCTCCGACATCACCAGCCTGGTGACGGTCACCGCGCGCACCGGCGAGCGCGAGGGCGGCAAGGCCGAGATCAGCACGATCATCGTGCCGAGCGGCACGCCCGGCTTCACCGCCGAGAAGCCCTACGACAAGCTCGGCTGGCACGCGTCGGACACGCACCCGCTCTCCTTCGAGGACGTGCGGGTGCCGGAGGCGAACCTGCTCGGTGAGCGCGGCCGCGGCTACGCGCAGTTCCTGGCCACCCTCGACGACGGGCGGGTCGCGATCGCGGCGCTCGCCGTCGGCTGCATCCAGGCCTGCCTCGACATGAGCCTGGAGTACGCCGGCGACCGGCAGACGTTCGGCGGCCCGATCGGCCGCAAGCAGGGCGTCGCGTTCCAGATCGCCGACCTCGAGGTGATGCTGCACGCCAGCCGGCTGCTCACCTACAAGGCCGCCGCCATGAAGGATGCCGGCGCGCCGGTGAAGGACTTCAAGCAGGCCGCCGCCGTCGCCAAGCTCTACGCCACCGAGTCCGCGGTCACCGCGACCCGGATCGCCACCCAGGTCTTCGGCGGCTACGGCTTCATGGAGGAGTACCCCGTCGCGCGCTTCTACCGCGACGCCAAGGTGCTCGAGATCGGCGAGGGCACCTCCGAGGTGCAGCGGATGCTGATCGCGCGTGGGCTGGGGCTGCCGGTCGAGTGACCGTCGCTGCCGGGCTGAGCGCCGGCTGCAGCTAGCCTTCTCCCCATGGCGGGACGGTGGCAGCGGGTCTGGACCGAGGCCTACCGCTTTCTCGCCGTGGGCGGCCTGGCGACGCTCGTCGCCGTCCTGCTCTTCAACTTCCTGGTGCACGGCTTCCACACCGGGTGGGACGCCCCGCTGTCCGGACAGCCCTACCTGGCGTTCGTCATCGCCAACCTCGTCGGCATGGCGGTCAGCTACCGGGGCAGCCGGACCTGGGTGTTCAAGGACCGCCCGCCGCGCACGGCCGACGGTGGCCGCCTGATGTTCGTGGCGATCAACCTGGTCACCATGCTGATCCCGATCGCGATCCTGTGGATCAGCCGGCACGTCCTCGACCTCGACGACCCCTACTCCGACAACATCGCGGCCAACGTGATCGGGCTCTTCCTCGGCATGGTCGCGCGGTTCTACCTCTTCCGGAGGCTGGTGTTCCGGCGCCCGGTGCACCTGGCGGACCTCAAGCAGCACCCGATGCAGGTCTTCGAGCTCGCCGACCTCGACATCGACCCGCTGGACGACCCCGTGGACCTCAGCGAGGAGCCCACAGCTCCGTCCACGAGTGACCGAGCTCCGCGACCAGCTCCCTGAGCAGCGGCAGGCTGACGCCGACCACGTTGTGGTGGTCGCCGTCGATGCCGGTCACGAACGCGCCCCCGAGCCCGTCGACGGTGAAGGCGCCCGCGACGTGGAGCGGCTCGCCGGTGCCGACGTAGGCCGCGACCTCGTCGTCGGTCAGGTCGGCGAAGTGGACGGTCGTCGACGCGGTGGCCGCCGCCACCCGGCCGGTCGTGGTGTCGGTCAGGCAGTGGCCGGTGCGCAGCACCCCGGACCGACCACGCATCCGCTGCCAACGGCGTACGGCGTCCGCGTGGTCGTCCGGCTTGCCCAGGGCGACCCCGTCGAGGTCGAGCACCGAGTCGCAGCCGAGCACCAGCGCGCCGGCCGGCAGCCCGTCCTGCGCGGCGACCGCCGCGCACTTGAGCTCCGCGAGCTGGAGCGCGAGCTCGGCCGGCGGCAGGCCGTCGAGCTGCGACTCGTCCACGCCGGAGACGATCACCGTCGGCTCGATGCCCGCGTTGCGCAGGGTCTGCAGGCGGGCGGGGGAGGCGGAGGCGAGGACGAGCGCGGTCACGCGCTCGATTCAAGCAGTTCGAGAGAGTCGCCGAAGGCGCAGGTGGCCAGCGCGGTCAGCGGGTCGCCGGGGTCGAGGTGCTCGGGAGCGCCCATCGACAGCATGACGTTGAGCAGCATCCCGTAGGCCACGAACTGGAGGCACTGGTCGTCGTCCCAGCCCGTGCGCCGGACGGTCGCGAAGACCTCGCCCATGCAGCGCCGCGCGGCGGCGCCGATCTCCGGCACGCCGCCGGAGGAGAAGCCGTGCATCTGCACCTGGAGGAAGTCGCGGTCGCGGAGCAGCTCGGTGTACGCGGCGCCCAGCCGGGCCTTGTCGTCCTCGCTGCCCGGGTCGAACGGCCCAGCGTCGAGCACCTCCTCGAAGGCCGTCTTGATCCGGTCGGTCGACCGCTCGAACACGGCGAGGAAGAGGTCCAGCTTGGTGCCGAACATGCGCACGACGTACGGCTGCGAAACGCCCGCCTCCTTGGCGACCGCGTCGGTGCTGGTGCCGTGGTAGCCGCCCCGGGCGAAGGCGCGGGTGGCCGCCTGGAGGATCAGCTCGCGGCGGTCGTCGGCGGACATCCGGGTGACCTTCTCGGCATTCATGGTTGACATGTTATCAGTCGATTACTTACTGTCGACACATTAGTAATCATTCGATGCCTTCTTCTGGAGTCCCGATGACCACTCTCGATGTCCCCCGCTCCGCGGACGCCGTCGCGGCCGCTCCCCGACCCCGCCGGGCACCGGTGTGGCTCGCGGTCCTGGCCGCCTCGCTCCCGATGTTCATGGCCACCCTCGACAACCTCGTGATGACCAGCGCGCTGCCGGTGATCCAGGCCGACCTCGGCTCGACCGTGGGCCAGCTGTCCTGGTTCATGAACGCCTACACGCTCACCTTCGCGACGTTCATGCTCCCGGCCGCGACGCTCGGCGACCGGCTCGGCCGGCGGCGGATGATGCTGGTCGGCATCACCGTCTTCACGCTGGCCTCGATCGCCTCGGCGCTGAGCACGTCCTCGGAGGCGCTGATCGCCGCCCGCGCCTTCCAGGGCCTCGGCGCGGCCGCGATCATGCCGCTCTCCCTCACGCTGCTTGCCGCGTCCGTGCCGCCGACCATGCGGGCGCTCGCGATCGGGATCTGGGGTGGCGTCAGCGGGCTCGGCGTCGCGCTCGGCCCGGTCATCGGCGGTGCGGTCGTCGAGGGCGTGAGCTGGCAGGCGATCTTCTGGCTGAACGTCCCGGTCGCGGTGGTCGCCCTCCCGCTCGTCCTGGTCGCCATCCCCGAGTCCCGTGGCGCCTGGCAGCGGCTGGACCCGGTCGGCGTGCTGCTGCTCGGCGGCGCGGTCTTCCTCGGCATCTGGGGGATCGTGAAGGGCAACGACGAGGGCTGGACCGCCCCGGTCGTGCTCGGCCCGCTCGTCCTCGCGATGCTGCTGCTCCCGGCGTACGTGCTCTGGGCCCGCGGCCGCTCCTACGCCGTGCTCCCGCTGCGGCTCTTCGCGGCCCGCAAGTTCCGGGTCGCCAACATCGTCTACCTGACGTTCACGCTCGGCATCTTCGGCGCCGTCTTCCTGCTGGCGCAGTACCTTCAGGTCGTCCAGGGCTACACCCCGCTCGAGGCGGGCGTCCGCACGCTGCCGTGGACCGCGGCGCCGATGGTGGTCGCGCCGATCGCCGGAGCCCTGGTCGGCCGGCTGGGCTACCGGGCCCTGCTCTTCACCGGCCTGGCACTGCAGACCGCGGCGCTCGTGTGGTTCGCGGTGATCACCGAGAACGGCTCGGACTACGCCTCCTTCGTCGTGCCGCTGCTCATGGCCGGGGTCGGCATGGGGCTGACGTTCGCCCCGGCCGCGACGATGGTGCTCGACGGACTGCCCGACGACGACTTCGCGATCGCGAGCTCGGCGAACTCCACCATCCGGGAGTTCGGCGTGGCCCTCGGCATCGCCGTCCTGGTCGCGGTCTTCCTGGGCAACGGGGGAGAGCTCACCCCGACCGGCTACGACGGCGCGGTCGGTCCGGCGCTGCTGACCGGCGCCGGCGCGGTGTTCGTGGCGGCGGTCGCGAGCCTCTTCGCTCCCGGGCGTCGGGCATGATGACGGCGTGCTGCTCCGCCGACCGCCCGCCACCCTGGCGGTCCTGCTGACCATCGCGCTCGGCGGCCTGACCGCCTGCTCCGGTGAGGACGAGCCGGCCGCCCCGGCGGACGCCCAGGCGGTCAACCCCTACGCCGACCGCACCGGCTACGCCGACCCGCAGTCGAAGACGAGCCAGGCGGCCGGCGTCGCGGACAACGAGGGCACCGAGGACCAGAAGCGGGTCTTCTCCCGCCTGGCCTCGGTGCCCCAAGGCATCTGGCTGACCCCCGAGGAGCACTCCGCCGGCGAGGTCGGGTCGTTCGTCACGGGCGTGGTGAAGGACGCCGGCGAGGACGACCAGGTGCCGACGTTCGTGGTCTACGGGATCCCCGACCGGGACTGCACCGGCGGGTTCTCCGAGGGTGGCCTGAGCGCCGACGAGTACGGACCGTGGGTCCAGGAGATCGCCGACGGCATCGTCGCCGGCGACAGCGCCGCGGGCGCGACCGTGGTCATCGAGCCGGACGCGCTCGCGTCGGCCCTCGAGTGCGACGCCAAGTCCGAGCGGGTCGCCCTGATCGCCGACGCGGTCGACACCTTCGCAGCCGCCGGCGTCACGACGTACGTCGACGGCGGCCACTCCAACTGGGTCGAGCCGGCCGACCTCGCCCCGCTGCTGCGCGAGGTCGGCGTCGAGGACGTCCGCGGCTTCGCGACCAACGTCTCGAACTTCCAGACCGACGAGGACGAGCAGCAGTACGCCGAGACGCTCAGCGGCCTGCTGGGCGGCGCCAGCTACGTGATCGACTCGGGCCGCAACGGCTTCGGCTCGACCGGGGACTGGTGCAACCCGCCGGGCCGGGCGTTCGGCACCGAGCCGACCACGTCCGGCGTCGGGGCGCACCAGGACGCGTTCGTCTGGGTGAAGCCACCCGGCGAGAGCGACGGGACGTGCAACGGCGGCCCGCCCGCCGGCGAGTTCTGGGCGGACCGGGCGCTGGAGCTCGGTCTGGCGTCTGGATGGTGAGACGGACCGCTCCCGAGAGCACCCCTGCGGCGCGGCGGGGAGTCGCGGGGCGCGGACCCGGTTGGGCACGTTGTTAGCATGCGCCACATGGAGCAGGGGTCCGACTGGGTCGCGGTCATCATCGAGGACGACCCCGATGTGCGGGACCTCATCGACATCGTGCTGACGCAGTCCGGCTTCCGGACGGTCGTCACCGAGAACGGCCAGGACGGCGTCGAGGCGGTGCGCAAGCACAACCCGCTGCTCACCACGCTCGACGTCAACATGCCGGGCATGGACGGCTTCGCGGTCGCCAAGCGGCTTCGCGAGTTCAGCAACACCTACCTGATCATGATCACGGCGCTGGCCGACGAGATCGACGTGGTGCAGGGCTTCGAGGCCGGCGCCGACGACTACCTCGTGAAGCCGTTCCGCCCGCGCGAGCTGCGGGCCCGCGCCGACTCGATGCTGCGCCGCCCGCGCACCCGGCTGGACACGCCGCACGGCTGGGTGGACGGCGACGCCGAGGAGACCCCGCCGAGCACCGCCGGCGAGTCCTGGGCCGCCACGGCCGCCCGCGACGTCGCCGCGTCCGCTCCGCAGGCGCCGCAGCCCGCGCCGCCGAGCCCGCAGCCCTACCAGCCGCCGGTGCAGCAGCCCGGGTGGCAGGTCCCGCAGCCCGCGCCCGAGCCGTACCAGCCGCCGGTGCAGCAGCCCGCCCAGCAGCCGCACCCGCCGGCGCCGGCGGTCGCCCAGCACGGCGGCGTCGCCGCGGACCCGGCGACGGGGTGGATGCGGTTCAACGACCTCGCCCTCAACCACGAGACCCGGGTGGTCACGGTCGGTGGCGCCGCCGTCGACCTGACCCGCACCGAGTTCGACCTGCTCGCCTCGCTGATGAGCACCGGCCGCCGGGTGCGCAGCAAGGCCGACCTGGTGCTCACCATGCGCGGGCAGCAGTACGTCACGTCCTACTTCGTCAACGAAGCCGACAAGCGCTCCGTCGAGGTCCACATCGCCAACCTGCGCCGCAAGCTCGGCGACGACGCCGGCACCGGTCGCTACATCGAGACCGTGCGCGGCGTCGGCTACCGGCTCGCCGAGGCCGTCTGAGCCGGTCGGCTCAGTTGGCGTTCACCGGGATCGACTGCGCCTCGGTGGGCTGGTCGTTCGGGAAGATCGCGATCGGCACCCGCTGCTTGATGACGTGCTTGGTGTACCGGTCCGACCCGGCCCGGTCCTCCGCGTAGACGGTCGAGGAGAAGATCAGGTCGATGCCCCTCGTGTCCTCCGACGTCGGCTGGATGGCCTGGTTGCGCAGCTCGAAGGCGCCCTTGGGCGAGGTGATGAGCATGCCGTACCTGTTGGAGAGCGGCTCGGGGTCGAAGGTGATCTCCTTCGCGACCGCGTCGAGCTCGTAGGGACGCTCGGTGTTGGTGCTGCCGTCCTCGAGGATGACCTTCGAGGTGACCCGGATCCGCTGGAGCCAGACCTTCCGCTTGGTCTTGAAGGGGTCACGCAGCTCGCGGTCGAGGTCGTAGGCCTGGAAGGTGAACGAGAAGAACTTCTCGCCCTTCGGGTACCACTCGTTGGTGCGCGGCGTCGACTTGGTCGGGTAGAGCGTGTAGACGTAGTCGATGTTGTCGATGTTGATGTGCGACTGGAAGGTGCCGTCGCGCGTGAACTGCGACTCGTAGGGGGTCTCGGTCGCCGTCGGCGAGGCGGACGCAGCCTCGCTCGGGTCGTCGTTGCCCGTCAGGTCGTTGATCGCCGAGCACCCGCTGAGGAGCAGCGCGGCGACCGCCACGAGGGCGGCGGCGCCGGTCCGGCGGCGCGCGAGGGTGCTGGGCATGCGGGTCTCCTGCGGGTGGGGGCGGGCGGCGGTCATGCCTTGAAGCCGCGGTAGCGGCGCATGGCCTTGAGGACCATCCAGGCGGTCTGGAGCACGGTGATCACCCCGAGGATCGGCCAGCAGACGGCGAGCATGTCGGAGCGGAGGCCGAGCGGGAGCTGCACCCAGATGGCGGCGCAGACCACAAAGATGAAGACGAAGGCCAGGAACGGGTAGAGCCACGCGACGCCCTTGCCGCGCTCCGCCTTCGCCTGCGCCGCCCAGTTGTCGGTCTGCTGGCGGCTGAAGAACTTCAGCCAGGCCCGGATGAAGTGGCCCATCCGGATGACCATGTAGGCCTCCGCCGGCACGACGAGCACCGCGAAGAGGTAGTCCCGCTTGTTGGCGAACTCCATCGACCTCGCCACGCGGAAGTTCAGCCAGACCGCGGCGATCGGCGGGATCAGCCACCACGGGCTGAACACGAACGCGTGGATGCTCAGCGACGCGGCGAGCAGCAGCACGAACATCGTGCGGGTGACGATGTTGATGACCATCGACATGTGCTCGAACCAGCGCAGCCGCAGGTTCGGGTGGAACGGCTGGCCGCGGGTGTCGCCACGCTGGCCGGGCCACATCAGGTCGATGGCGCCGAAGTTCCACTTCACCTGCTGGGCGTCCAGCGAGCGGAGCGTGGTCATGCCGCCGACGTGGGCGCGCGCCCGGGCGCTGATCTTCGTGAGGTAGCCGGCGCTCTTGATCTGGAGCGAGAGCAGGGAGTCCTCGACCTCGCTGTCGTTGACCCAGGGGGTGCGCTGGTGGCTGTCGCGCAGCACGTCGCGCAACGCCTGGGTGGAGAAGATCGAGAACTGCCCGCCGAGCACGGCCATGTTGCGGCCCTTGAGCAGGTTCTGCATGTTGAACGCCGAGAACTGGGCGCGCTGGCCGGCGATGAGGAACTTCGACGTCCAACTGTCGAGGGCGCTGTCGTCGATCGAGTAGATCGCCGAGATGCCGCCGATCCGGTCGTCGCTGGAGATCTCGTCGACGAGGTGCTGCAGCGCGTCCGGCTCGGGGGTCGTGTCCCCGTCGACGCCGAGCAGGTAGTCCATCGTCTCGACCAGGGAGTAGCCGTAGTTGAGCGCGCCGACCTTCTTGTCGGGGTTCTTGCCGATGTCGTGGACGTAGATCACCGTCTCCTGCTCGCCGGTCGGCGTCATCCGCTTGTGCGGGCCGGCGTAGTGGCTGGCGATCTCGACGGAGTCGTCGGTGGTGTTGTTGATGATGACGTGGATGACGTCCGGGAGTCGGGTCTGCTGCAACAGCGAGTCCAGGACCCCGGCGATCGTCTCGGCCTCGTTGTAGGCCGGGATGATGCAGCCGACCGTGGGCCGGTAGGTCGGGAGGTCCTCGACCTCGTGCTGGTACTGCTCCTCGTAGTCGGAGAGACCGGGGTCGGAGACGCGGACGTAGGCCTCGGCGCCGGGCGCGGTGTAGGGCGGGGCCGCCGATCCCGTCTCGTTGGCGTTCACCGTGAGTGTCTCCCCTCGCACGGAGCCCCGCCCCATGCGGCGCTCCCAGGTGCTTCCAGTGTCGGCACCCGACCTCAAGGACCCCGTCGGGAGAACCTCAAGATCTCCCTAAGTATGG
The DNA here is from genome assembly GCF_013778305.1 of Nocardioides agri. GTDB lineage: Bacteria > Actinomycetota > Actinomycetes > Propionibacteriales > Nocardioidaceae > Nocardioides > Nocardioides agri. The sequence continues at coordinate 1,003,698 of NZ_JACEIC010000002.1, read as the reverse complement.
CGTGGGGGGTCGGCCTGGACCACCTGGCGCGGCGGACTCAGCGGGGCAGGCTGCTGGCCCGCCAGCCGCCCGGGCCGTGCGGGAGCGCGCGCCTTACGGCGCGGTGGGGTGCCGACCACGCCGGCGCCGGGCGCTTCGCGGGCCCCGGCGCGCCCGTGCCCACCGCGCTGAGCACGGCGACGATCGCGGCGACCTCCTCGGGCGTCGCGTCGCCGCTGACGATGCGCAGGACGGGCTGCTGCTCGGTGCCGGACATCAGAGCGGGATGTTCCCGTGCTTCTTGGCGGGCAGCGTCTCCCGCTTGGAGCGGAGCAGTCGCAGCGCGCGGACGATCTCGACGCGGGTCTCGTGCGGGGAGATGACCGCGTCGACGTAGCCGCGCTCGGCCGCGATGTAGGGGTTGGCGAGGGTGGTCTCGTAGTCGTCGATCAGCTCGGCGCGCTTGGCCTCGACGTCGCCGCCCTCCTCCTCGACCTTCTTCAGGGTCTTGCGGTGCACGATGTTGGCCGCGCCCTGGGCGCCCATGACCGCGATCTGCGCGGTGGGCCACGCCAGGTTGATGTCGGCGCCGAGGTGCTTGGAGCCCATGACGTCGTAGGCGCCGCCGTAGGCCTTGCGGGTGATGATCGTGACGAGGGGGACCGTCGCCTCGGCGTAGGCGTAGATCAGCTTCGCGCCGCGGCGGATGATGCCGTTCCACTCCTGGTCCGTGCCGGGCAGGAAGCCGGGCACGTCGACGAAGGTCAGCACCGGGATGTTGAAGGCGTCGCAGAACCGCACGAAGCGGGCGGCCTTCTCCGAGGCGTCGATGTCGAGGGTGCCGGCGAACTGCATCGGCTGGTTGGCGACCACGCCGACCGGGTGACCCTCGACGCGGCCGAATCCGACCACGATGTTGGGCGCGAAGAGCTCCTGGACCTCGAGGAACTCCTCGTCGTCCACGACCGCCTTGATGACGTCGTGCATGTCGTAGGGCTGGTTCGGGGAGTCCGGGATGATCGTGTCGAGCGTCCGGTCCAGGTCGGAGAAGTCCGTGTCGGCGACCTCGTCGTAGGTCGGGGCCTCGTCGAGGTTGTTCTGCGGCAGGTAGGACAGCAGCGCCTTGACGTACTCGATCGCGTCCTCCTCGTCCGAGCCCATGTAGTGGGCGTTGCCGGACTTGGTGTTGTGCGTGCGCGCGCCGCCGAGGTCCTCCATGGAGACGTCCTCGCCGGTGACGGTCTTGATGACGTCGGGGCCGGTGATGAACATGTTGGAGGTGCCGTCGACCATGACCGTGAAGTCGGTGACCGCGGGGGAGTAGACGTGGCCGCCGGCGCAGGAGCCCATGATCATCGAGATCTGCGGGATCACGCCGGAGGCGTGCACGTTGCGGCGGAAGATCTCGCCGTAGAGGCCGAGCGAGACCACGCCCTCCTGGATGCGGGCACCGGCGCCCTCGTTGATGCCGATGATCGGGCAGCCGGTCTTGATCGCGAGATCCATGACCTTGGTGATCTTCTCGCCGTAGACCTCGCCCAGCGAGCCGCCGAAGACCGTGAAGTCCTGGGAGAACACGCAGACCTGCCGGCCGTCGATGGTGCCGTAGCCGGTCACCACGCCGTCGCCGTACGGGCGGTTCTTCTCGAGGCCGAACGCCGTCGACCGGTGCCGCGCGAGCTCGTCGAGCTCCACGAACGACCCCTCGTCGAAGAGCAGCTCGATCCGCTCGCGGGCGGTCTTGCGGCCCTTGGCGTGCTGCTTCTCGACCGCCTTGGCGGAGCCGGCGTGCACGGCCTCGTCGAGGCGCCGCTCGAGGTCGGCGAGCTTGCCCGCCGTCGTGTGGACGTCGATCTCCGCCGGGATGTCGGTTCCCTCGCCGGGCTGCGCGCTCATCGGTGATCTGGCTCCTCGCTGGCTCTGGTCTGGACCGTGGGCCAATCTAGTGCCCGTGACCGCTGACGACATGAGACGCCCATCACTCGACGCCGCACGACTGGGTGCGCTGGCCCCCGTCCTGACGGTCGAGGTGCTGGAGGAGGCGACCTCGACCAACGCCGTCGCCGGCGACCGGGCACGCGCTGGCGCCCCCGAGGGCACGGTCGTCGTCGCCGAGCACCAGACCGCCGGCCGGGGGCGGCTGGACCGCACCTGGCAGGCGCCGCCGCGCTCGTCGCTGACCTTCTCCCTCGTCCTGCGGCCCACGGTCCCCGCGGTCGAGTGGCCGTGGCTGCCGCTGCTCACCGGCCACGTGGTGGCGCGGGCGCTGCGCGGCGCCGGGTACGCCGCCGGCGTGAAGTGGCCCAACGACGTGCTCATCGACGACCGGAAGGTGGCGGGCATCCTCGTCGAGCGGGTCGAGACGCCCGCCGGCCCGGCCGCGGTGGTCGGCGTCGGCCTCAACGTCTCGCTGACCGCCGAGGAGCTCCCGGTGCCGTCGGCGACCTCGCTCGCGATCGAGGCGGGTGCGGAGCCGGACCGCACCGCGGTGCTCGCGCTGCTGCTGCAGGCGCTGGTCGAGGCCTACGACGCCTGGCAGGCGGGTGGCGCGGAGGCGCGCGACCACCTCGCCGCGTCGTACGCCGCCGGCTGCGTGACCGTCGGCCGCGACGTGCGCGTCGAGCTGCCGGGGGGTGACCGGCTGCTCGGCCGGGCGACCGGCGTGGACCGGCAGGGGCGGCTCACCGTCACCGGTGCGGCGGGAGAGACCGCTGTGGGCGCGGGGGACGTCGTCCACGTGCGCTCCGTCACCTAGGGGTCGATCGGTGACATGATCCACCCGTGGCCATCTCCAAGAGACTGCTCAACGAGGGCGAGCAGGTCGTCATCGACACACGCACCCACGTCAAGGCCCTGCTGTGGCCGCTGATCCTCCTGGTCGTGCTCCTGGCGGTCGGCACCTACAGCGAGGTGACGCTCGACAACCGGACCTTCAAGTGGGTCATCTGGGCGGTGCTCCTCGTCGGCATCGTCTGGTTCGTGCTGCGGCCGGTGATCATCTGGGCGACCGCGACCTACACCTTCACCGACCGTCGGCTCATCACGCGGAACGGCGTGATCGTCCGTCGCGGCCACGACATGCCGCTGGCGCGGATCAGCGACATCGCCTACGAGTTCGGGCCGATCGACCGGATGCTCGGCTGCGGGACGCTGCTGATCTCCGACGCGAGCACCCACGGCACGATCCGGCTCCACGACATCCCGCGGGTCGAGGAGACCCAGCGGCGGGTCAACGAGATGCTCCAGCACATCCACGACCGCTCGGGCGGACATGAGGGAACCTGAACCGAACGACGCAGCCGACCTGGAGCGCGCGATCCTCGGGCAGGGCCCGGTGTTCAACGCGCAGGAGGTCGCCGAGCGCACCGGCGTGCCGCTCGACGAGGCCCGCCGGCTGTGGCGCGCGCTCGGCTTCCCCGAGCGCGGCCTGGAGGCGGCGTTCAACGACGCCGACGCCGAGGCGCTGTCCACGCTGGTGGGCGCCGTGCGCTCCGACGTCATCGACTTCGACCTGGCGATGACACTGACCCGGGCGGTCGGGCAGACCATGGCCCGGCTCGCCGACTGGGAGGTCTCGACGCTGGTCAACAGGGTCGACGAGCTCGCCGCCGATCCCGACAGCGGCGACGGCCGCACCGGGTCGGCGCTGTGGCTGATCGACTCGTTCAAGGACTCCTTCGAGGACCTGCTGATCTACGTGTGGCGCCGCCACCTCGCGGCGGCCGTCGCGCGTGTCGAGGCGCTGCGGGCCAACGAGGAGGACGTCACCACCGTGCAGCTCACGGTGGGCTTCGCCGACATCGTCAGCTTCACCGAGCTCTCCAACCGGCTCACCGAGGACCGGATCGGGGACCTCGTCGAGCTGTTCGAGTCGCGGTGCTCCGACGTCGTCGCCTCCCAGCACGGCCGGGTCATCAAGAGCATCGGGGACTCGGTGCTCTTCGTCAGCGACGAGCCGGTCCGCGCCTACGCGATCGCCGAGGGGATCATCAACGTGGTCGGCCGCGACCCGCGGATGCCCGACGTACGGCTGGGGCTGGCGAGCGGCTCCGTCGTGACCCGGCTCGGCGACGTCTTCGGACCGCCGGTCAACCTCGCCGCCCGGTTGACCGCGGTCGCCCGCCGCAACCGGATCATCATCGACGCGGCCACCGCCGCGCTCCTGCCGGAGGACGAGTTCGAGACGCGCCCGATGCCGGCCCGCCCGGTGCGCGGGTTCGGCCTGGTCGAGCCGGTGACCGTCCGCCGGGCGTAGCCGCCCCAGTTTTTCGCGATTTCCTCCCCACGACGGGGTGCGGGTTCCTACCGTGGGCAGATGATCGAGGTCCAGGAGATCCGACTCGATCCCGACGCGCGCCGGACCTGGCGCGGGGACGACGAGGTCGTCCTGTCGCGCAAGGAGTTCGACCTCGTCCACTGCCTGATGGTCCACGCGGGCGACATCGTGAGCCGCGACGACCTGATGCGGGAGGTGTGGCACACGACGTTCTGGACCTCCTCGAAGACCATCGACGTGCACCTGGGCTGGGTGCGCCGCAAGCTCGGCGACGACAGCCGGCACCCGCACCTGATCACGACGGTCCGGGGCCAGGGCCTGCGGTTCGAGACCCAGGACCACCGCGTTCCCGGCTGACGGGCACCCCCTAGAGTTTCGGGCGTGTCCGCGCTCGCACCGACCCTGGCCGTGATCGGCGGCGGCCAGCTCGCCCGGATGATGGCCGAGCCCGCGGCCGCGCTCGGGATCCCGCTGCGGCTGCTCGCCGAGGCCCAGGGAGTCTCCGCCGCGCAGGTGATCCCCGACCACGCGGTCGGCGACTACCGCTCGCTGGACGCGCTGCGCTCCGTCACCAACGGCTGCCCGGTCGTGACGTTCGACCACGAGCACGTGCCGACCGAGCACCTGCACGCGCTCGAGGCCGACGGCGTCGCCGTACGTCCCGGGCCGGAGGCGCTCGTGCACGCCCAGGACAAGGGCGTCATGCGCGCCCGGCTGGCCGAGCTCGGCGTGCCGTGCCCGCGCAACGCGATCGTCACCTCGACCGCGGACGTCGAGGCCTTCGGCTTCCCGTGCGTGCTCAAGACGACGCGCGGCGGCTACGACGGCAAGGGCGTCTGGTTCGCCCGCTCCGCGGCGGACTGCGACGAGGCGTTCGCCGCCGCGGCCGGCACGGGGGTGCGGATCCTGGCCGAGGAGCTGGTCGACTTCCGGCGCGAGCTGTCCGCCCTGGTCGCCCGCTCGCCGAGCGGCCAGGCCGCGTCGTACCCCGTCGTGGCCTCGACCCAGAAGGACGGCATCTGCCACGAGGTGATCGCCCCGGCGCCCGACCTCGCGCCGGAGCTCGCGGGGCAGGCGCAGGAGATCGCGCTGCGGGTCGCGGGCGCGCTCGACGTCACGGGTGTGCTGGCGGTGGAGCTCTTCGAGACCACCGACGGCCGGATCCTCGTCAACGAGCTCGCGATGCGACCGCACAACACCGGGCACTGGACGCAGGACGGCGCGGTCACCTCGCAGTTCGAGAACCACCTGCGCGCCGTCCTCGACCTGCCGCTCGGCTCGCCCGCGCCGCGGGCCCGCTGGACGGTGATGGTCAACATCCTCGGCGGCCCGGACGCCACCGTCGGCCGGCTCTACGACGGCTACCCGCACGCACTCGCCCGCGACCCGCACCTGCGCGTGCACCTCTACGGCAAGGAGCTGCGGCCCGGCCGCAAGGTCGGGCACGTCAACGTGTACGGCGACGACCTCGACGACTGCCTCGAGCGGGCGCGGCACGCCGCCGCGTGGTTCCGCGGCGACCTGGGAAACGAGAGTGAGTAGTCATGGCTGAGACGTCCGCCCGCGTGGGCATCGTGATGGGGTCCGACTCCGACTGGCCGGTGATGAAGCTGGCCGCGGAGGCGCTGGCCGAGTTCGACATCGCCCACGAGGCCGACGTCGTCTCCGCGCACCGGATGCCGGAGGAGATGCTGGAGTACGGGCGCTCCGCGGCCTCGCGCGGCCTCTCCGTGATCATCGCCGGCGCCGGGGGAGCGGCCCACCTGCCGGGCATGCTCGCGGCGGTCACCCCGCTGCCGGTCATCGGCGTCCCGGTGCCGCTGAAGTACCTGGACGGCATGGACTCCCTGCTCTCCATCGTGCAGATGCCGGCCGGCGTCCCCGTCGCCACCGTCGCCGTCGGCGGCGCCCGCAACGCCGGGCTGCTCGCCGTCCGCATCCTCGCCGCCACCTCGCCCGAGCTGCAGGAGCGGATGTCGGCCTTCCAGGCGGACCTGAGGGCGACGGCCCAGGAGAAGGGCGCCGTCGTCCGGGGCGACTCCGCCGGCCGGCGCGTCGGGTTCTGAGCCGCGGCTCGGAGCCGCGCCGGGAGCCGACCTGCGGTCGGGCGCGTGACGTGTTTCAACGGAGATTCTGATCCACCTGGTAGATCAAGATCTCCGCTCCAGGTCGTCGGCCGGCCGGAAGCCGGGAAGCAGCGTCTGCCCGGGCCCGCCGCTCCCGCTTCGCTGCCTGTCGGTCCCAGGCCCTTGACGGGCGGCACTCGGATCCGCACCGTGGTCGCATGTCGCTGACGGCGGGCTGTGTGCGGTGCTCGGCGCCGGTGGTGGAGGCGGAGGGCGGATGGTCGTGCCCCGAGCACGGAGCCACCCCGCGCCTGTGGCGTGCGGACGAGGTGTCCTACGAGGCGTTCGCCGAGCACCTGCTGGCGGCGGGGTCGTTCCCGACCTACGTGCCGTGGCCGTTGAGCCCGGGGTGGGCGATCACCGACTTCGCCAACGTCTCCGCCGGTCCGGGGCGCACGGCGGCGTCGCTGACGTGCTCGTCGGGCACCAGCGAGCTCGACGGGCCGGTGGACGTCCTGGTGGTCGCCGAGGAGGCCGGCATCGGGCTGGGCGCGCGGTGCGCCGGGACCCGCTACACCGACCCCGGCGTCGAGATCAGCGACCGGAAGCCGTCGGCGAAGGTGCGGATCGGCAGCCAGCAGGTGAGCCTGTGGGACATCTCGACGAGCAGCGACGACGGGGAGTTCGACCGCTCGGTGCTGGCCGGGGAGGCCGCCGGTCGCTGGCTGTGGATCGTGCTGCGGCCGGCGTCCGCGCTGCTGCTCTTCCGCGACGACTGGATCCTGCGCGACGTCTCCGCGGCAGGCCCGCAGCTGGTGGAGCTGCCGTTCGGGGGTCATCGGCCCGGCTGGTGAGCCCACTAGGCTGGCCCCCGATGCGCATCGACCTGCACACGCACTCACGCGCCAGCGACGGCACCGACACCCCGGCCGAGCTGGTGCAGGCCGCGGTGCGGGCGGGGCTCGACGTCCTCGCGATCACCGACCACGACACGGCCGCGGGCTGGGCCGAGGCCGGCGCGGCCGCCGACGAGCTCGGCATCGAGCTGGTGCGCGGCATGGAGATCAGCACCCGGCACCACGGCCGCGGGGTGCACCTGCTGGCCTACGCGCCCGACCCCGCCCACCCGCCGCTGGCCACCGAGCTGGAGCGGGTGCTGGAGGGCCGGCAGGCGCGCGTCCCGACGATGGTCGCGCGGCTGCGTGCCCTGGGCATCGACATCACCGAGGACGACGTACGACGGGCCGCACCGGGGGCCGCCGCCTCAGGCCGCCCGCACGTCGCCGACGCCCTGGTGACGCTGGGGGTCGTGCCCGACCGGACGGCGGCGTTCGACCGCTACCTCGGCTGGGGGCGGCCCGCCCACGTCGACCGGTACGCCGCGCCCCTGGCCGACGCGATCGTCGCGGTGGCGGAGGCCGGCGGCGTCAGCGTGGTCGCGCACCCCTGGGGCCGGGGCGGTCTGGGCCGGCCGGACGAGGCGTCGTTCGCCGAGCTGCGCGACCTCGGCCTCAGCGGCATCGAGGTCGACCACCAGGACCACGACGCGACCACGCGCGACCGGCTGCGCGCGATCGCGCGCAACCTCGGGCTGGTGGTCACCGGGTCGAGCGACTACCACGGCTCCGGCAAGACCGACCACGACCTCGGCTGCAACACCACCGCGCCGGAGGAGTACGAGCGGCTGCTCGAGCTCACTTCCGCCCGAGCGACTGGAACCGCCTGAGCAGCCCGGTCGGCACCACGCGGACCGCGGTCGTGATCACCTTGTACTGACCGCCCGGGATCGAGAACGCCTTGCCCTTGGCGTGGTCCCTGAGCGCCGTCTTGACGAGGTCGTCGGCATCCAGCCACATGAAGTCCGGAGCGGACCCGCGCGAGACCTCCATCCGCTCGTGGAACTCGGTCTTCGTGAAGCCGGGGCACAGGCAGGTCACGGTGACCCCGCGCTCGGCGTACTCGTGGTGCGCCCACTCCGAGAACGAGTTCACCCACGCCTTCGCGGCGCTGTAGCTGCCGCGCGGCAGGAACGCCGCGACGCTGGAGACGTTGATGACCCCGCCGGCGCCGCGCTCCGACATCTGGCCGAGAGCGGCGTGGCTGAGCCGCATCACCGCGGTCACCAGCACCTCGAGCATCGCCTGCTCCTCGTCGACGGTGTTGTCGAGGAAGCGCTTCTTCAGCCCGAACCCGGCGTTGTTGACGAGGAGGTCGACGGGGCGCTCGGTCGCGGCCAGCCGCGCCTCGACCCGCGCCAGCTGCTCGCGATCGACCAGGTCCGCGGGGAGCACCTCGACATCGACGCCGTACGACGCCCGCAGCTCGGTCGCCTCGGACTCCAGCCGTGCCTCGTCGCGGGCGACCAGCACCAGGTCGTAGCCCTGGGCGGCGAGCTGGTGGGCGAAGGAGCGGCCGATGCCGGCGGTGGGACCCGTGACGAGAGCGGTCTTCGACATGGTCGACAGTGAAGCAGAGCCTGCGCGATCGCCGCCCGCCGGTCCGGCATGATGGGCCACGATGACCACCACGCTCGCGATCGCCAACCAGAAGGGCGGCGTCGCCAAGACGACCACCGTCGCCTCGCTCGGCGCCGCGCTCGCCGAGCTCGGCCACTCGGTGCTCCTCGTGGACCTCGATCCGCAGGCCTGCCTGACGTTCTCGCTCGGGATCGACCCCGAGGACCTCGAGGTCTCGATCCACCAGGTGCTGACGCAGGGCGTCGCCGCGGCCGAGGTCATCATCGCCACCGACGACGGCGTGGACCTGCTGCCGTCGACGATCGAGCTGGCCCGCGCCGAGGCCGAGCTGCTCACCCGCACGGGCCGCGAGCAGGCGCTCCGCGCGGTGCTCGAGGACCTCGCCGAGGGCGGCACCGCCTACGACTGGGTGCTGCTCGACTGCCCGCCCTCGCTCGGCGTGATGACGGTCGCCGCGCTGACCGCGGCCGACGCCGTGCTGATCCCGCTCCAGTGCGAGACGCTGTCGCACCGCGGCGTCGGGCAGCTGCTCGACACGGTCCACGACGTGCGGCGCTTCACCAACCGCGGGCTCGAGGTGTGGGGGGTGCTGCCCACCCTCTACGACGGCCGCACCAACCACGCCCGCGCGGTGCTGGAGACCATCGCCGAGACCTACGACCTCGACGTCGTCGAGCCGCCGATCCCGAAGACGATCAAGTTCGCCGAGGCTCCGGCGGCCGGCCGCTCGATCCTGGCCACCAGCCGGAGCAGCAAGGGCGCCAAGGCCTACCGGGAGGCGGCCGGCGCGCTGGTCGCCCGAGCGGGGCGCCGGGCGTGAGCAGGCACCGCGCGTCGGACGTCCGGCCTCGCTACGGCCGGCTCGCGGTCCTCGGCGTGTCGGTCGCGGTGACGCTGGTGGCGGTGCTGGGCTCGATGGGCGCGTTCCCGTCCGGCGGCGACCCCGCGCCGGCTGCGGCCGACATCGGGACGGTCGTGGAGTCGACGACGCCGTCGGCGACCCCGACGCCCTCTCCGACCCCGGTGGAGACACCGAGCGAGGCGGCCGACCCGACCGCGCTGCCGGCCGGGTCCGGGTCCGGCAAGCGGGTGGTCTTCAGCGAGGGAGCGCAGCGGGTCTGGCTGGTCGACGACGAGGAGGAGGTACGCCGTACGTATCTCGTCTCGGGCAGCGTGCTCGACAACCTCCAGCCCGGGACCTACGACGTCTACAGCAAGTCGCGCTGGGCGGTCGGCATCGACGACTCCGGGGTGATGGAGTACTTCGTCCGGTTCACGAAGGGCCCGTCCGGTGCGGCGATCGGCTTCCACACGATCCCGACCAAGCAGGGTGTGCCGCTGCAGTCCGAGGAGCAGCTGGGCACGCCGCAGTCGCACGGGTGCATCCGCCAGGACGAGTCGGACGCGATCGCCCTGTGGGACTTCGCGCCCGAGGGCACGGCGGTCGTCGTCACCGCCTGACCGGGGCCAGGCGGTGACGCTGGGTCACTCGGCCGCAGCGGCCGGCTTGTCGCCCGACGGGCGGCGCCGACGACGGTTGCGGCTGCGGCTGCCCGACGGCCGGTCGGACGTCTCGCCGTCCTGCTTCGCCGCGGGCACCGCGACGGCGTCGCCGCCCTCGGCAGCCACCGACTCGCCGGAGCGGGTGCGGGTGCGCTGCCGGTCGCGGTTGCGCGGCGCGCGGCTGCTCCGCTCGCCCTTGTCGCCCCGGTCGTCACGCGGCTTGCGCTCGACCGGAGCGGGGTCGACGATCCGGCCCTTGGTGCCCGGCGGGATGCCCTGGTCGTGGAAGAGGTGCTCGGAGCTCGAGTAGGTCTCGAGCGGCGCGTCGAACGGCAGGTCGAGGGCCTTGTTGATCATCTTCCAGCGGTGCAGGTCGGCCCAGTCGACCATCGTGATCGCGATGCCGGAGGCGCCCGCGCGGCCGGTGCGGCCGATGCGGTGGACGTAGGTCTTGTCGTCCTCGGGGCAGGTGTAGTTGATGACGTGCGAGACGCCGCGGACGTCGATGCCGCGGGCGGCGACGTCGGTCGCCACGAGCACCTGGATCTTGTCCTCGCGGAACTTGGTCAGCGCCTTCTCGCGCGCGACCTGCGCCATGTCGCCGTGGAGCGGGCTGGCCTTGAAGCCGCGCTCGACGAGGTCGTCGGCGACCCGCTGCGCCTGCCGCTTGGTGCGCGTGAAGACGATGATCTTCTCGACGTCCTCGGCCTGCAGGATGCGGCCGATGATCTCGGGCTTGTCGAGGTCGTGGCACTGGTAGATGAACTGCGCGGTCGCCGGGACCGTCGCGTTCTCGTAGGACGACTCGGCGCGGATGTTCATCGGGTGCCGCATGTGCATGCGGGCGAGCGCGACGATCGCCGACGGCATGGTCGCCGAGAACAGCATCGTCTGGCGGGTCTCGGGGGTCTTGCGCAGCAGGGTCTCGACGTCGGGCAGGAAGCCGAGGTCGAGCATCTCGTCGGCCTCGTCGAGCACGAGCGCGTGCACGTGGGAGATGTCGAGGACCTTGCGGTTGCACAGGTCGATGAGCCGGCCGGGGGTGCCGACGACGATGTCGACGCCGGACGCGAGCGCGTCGATCTGCTGGTCGTAGCCCACGCCGCCGTAGACGGTCAGGACGCGCAGGCCACGGTCGGCGCTGGCGAGCGCGAGGTCGCTGGAGACCTGGAGCGCGAGCTCACGGGTCGGGGCGACGATCAGCGCCTGGGGCTTGCCCTGCGGCATCTCGATGTAGTCGGGGTCCTTCGGCGCGACGCTGCGCTGCAGCACCGGGATGCCGAAGGCGAGCGTCTTGCCGGTGCCGGTGCGGGCCTGGCCGATGAGGTCGGTGCCCAGCAGCGCGACGGAGAGGGTCATCTCCTGGATGGCGAAGGGCGTGGTGATGCCGGCGCGCTCGAGCGCGTCACAAATCTCGGGGAGCACCCCGAGCTCTCGGAACGTCGTGATGGTCTTTGTCGCTTTCGTGAGATCTGCCGTCGGTGCGGCGGGCTCACAGCGCCTGCCGCGCACATACGCGGGTCCGCCCAGGAAGGTTGAGCGCGACCTCTGACCCGTTCACTGTATCGGTAGGGTGCGAGCGTGACCGCATCCACACCAGTCGCCTTCGAGGACCCTCAGTACCGCGAGGCGGTCGTGGACCTCCTCGGCGCGATCGCGTACGGCGAGATCTCCGCCTTCGAGCGGCTCGTCGAGGATGCCAAGCTCGCGCCGACCCTGGAGGACAAGGTCGCGATCGCGTCGATGGCCACCGCGGAGTTCGGCCACCTCGCGAAGCTGAACGCCCGGCTGACCGAGCTGGGCGCCGACCCGTTCGCTGCGATGGCGCCCTTCCAGGCCGCGATCGACCGCTTCCACGAGCACACGGCGCCCGCAGACTGGTACGAGGGGCTGATCAAGGCCTACGTCGGCGACGGGCTCGCCAACGACTTCTACCGCGAGATCGCCGCCTACCTGGACGCCGGCACCCGCGACCTGATCGTCGCCGCCCTCGAGGAGGCGGGTCACTCCGAGTTCGTCGTCGACCGGGTGCGGTCGGCGATCGCCGCCGACCCGCGGCTGGGCGGCCGGCTCGCGCTCTGGGGACGCCGGCTGATGGGGGAGGCGCTCACCCAGGCCCAGCGGGTCGCTGCCGACCGCGACTCCCTGACGGCGCTGCTCGCCGGCGGGATCGACCGGCCGGGCCTCGACCTGGCCGCGATCGGCCGGATGTTCACCCGGATCACCGAGCGGCACGCCGAGCGGATGGCCGAGCTCGGGCTCGACTCCTAGGAGCGGAAGCCGACCTGGCCGGCGGTGCCGTGCCCGAGCTCGACGTAGGCCAGCTTGGCGACCGGCACGATCAACCGGCGGCCCTTGATGTCCTTGAGCGTGAGCACGCCGTCGGCAGCGACCGCGTCGGCGATCTGCTTCTCGACCGTGTCCGGGGCGTCGTCGACGTCGATGGTCAGCTCACGGGCGGCGTTCTGGACGCCGATCTTGACCTCCACGAGGTCCTCCTTCGTCATGCTGCTTCTGGGCTGCGTGTGGGGTGGGCGAGTGCCGAGCTCAGTGCTCGTCGGTCTTGGGGTAGCCGCGGATGCCGCGCCACGCGAGGCCGGCGACCAGCGCCGTGGCGTCGGGCCGGCTGATCTGGCCCGGGTCCGAGAGCCAGAACCGGGCGCTGACCTGCGCCATTCCCACGAGCGAGACGGCGAGCAGCCGGGAGGCGTCGTCGGGCAGGCCGGTGTCGTCGTGGATCACGAAGGCGATCAGGGCGGCGCACTCGGTGGTGACCCGCTCGACGTGCTCGCGCACCGCCGGCTCGTTGGTCAGGTCGGACTCGAACACCAGGCGGAAGGCGCCGGTCTCGCTCGCGACGTACTCGTAGAAGACGTCGATGGTCGCGGCGACCCGCTGCTTGTTGTCGTTGGTCGAGTCGAGGGCGGCGCGGCAGTTGGCGATGATCGTGTCGCACGCCTGGTCGAGCAGCGCGAGGTAGAGGTCGAGCTTGCCGGGGAAGTGCTGGTAGAGCACGGGCTTGGAGACACCGGCCCGCTCGGCGATGTCGTCCATCGCCGCGGCGTGGTAGCCCTGGGCCACGAACACCTCGAGCGCGGACTCCATCAGCTGGGCGCGCCGCTCTCGCCGGGGCATCCGGGCGCCACGAGGTCGCACCGGTGCGTCGTACTGCTCTGCCGTCACGCCGCGAAGACTACCCGCCGGTCACCCGCGTCCGGATGACGGGACGCGGCGATCCGCGCTCCGGACGGCGGGGGAACATGGCAGGACCGGTCGTTGTTCGCAGGGACGAGACCACAGACCAGGCACAACCAGGCATGACAGGAGTACGCCGTGTCCTTTCCCGCGCTCGTGGAGCCCGCGGACGAGCTGACCATCGACGAGGTGCGTCGCTACAGCAGGCACCTGATCATCCCGGACGTGGGCATGACCGGTCAGAAGCGGCTCAAGAACGCCAAGGTGCTGGTCATCGGCGCAGGCGGCCTCGGCAGCCCCGCCCTGCTCTACCTCGCCGCCGCGGGCGTGCACACGCTCGGCATCGCGGAGTTCGACGAGGTCGACGAGTCGAACCTGCAGCGCCAGATCATCCACGGCCAGTCCGACGTCGGGAAGTCGAAGGCGCAGTCGGCCAAGGAGTCGATCGCGGAGACCAACCCCTACGTCAACGTGATCCTCCACGAGCAGCGACTCGACAACGACAACGTCATGGACGTGTTCCGGGGCTACGACCTCATCGTCGACGGCACCGACAACTTCGCGACGCGCTACATGGTCAACGACGCGGCGTACTTCCTCGGGATCCCCTACGTCTGGGGCTCGATCTACCGCTTCGACGGCCAGGCCTCGGTCTTCGCGCCGACGCTCGCCGACGACGCGCCGTGCTACCGCTGCCTCTACCCGGAGCCCCCGCCGCCGGGCATGGTCCCGAGCTGCGCCGAGGGCGGCGTGCTCGGCGTGCTCTGCGCGTCGATCGGGTCGATCCAGGTCAACGAGGCGATCAAGCTGCTCACCGGGATCGGCGAGCCGCTGGTCGGCAAGCTGATGATCTACGACGCCCTGGAGATGGAGTACCGCAAGCTGCGCGTCCGCAAGGACCCCAACTGCGCGCTGTGCGGCGACAACCCCACCGTCACCGGCCTGATCGACTACGAGACCTTCTGCGGCGCGATCTCCGACGACGCCGCCGAGGCCGCCGCCGGCTCGACGATCTCCGTCGTCCAGCTCGAGCACATGCTCAAGGAGCGCGAGGAGGGCACCCGCGACTTCGTCCTCGTGGACGTCCGCGAGCCCAACGAGTTCGAGATCAACCGGATCCCCGGCTCGATCCTCATCCCCAAGGGCGAGTTCCTCAACGGCTCCGCGCTGGAGAAGCTGCCCAGCGACAAGCAGGTCGTCATGCACTGCAAGTCGGGGGTCCGCTCGGCCGAGACGCTGGCGATCGTGAAGGGCGCCGGCTATGCCGACGCGGTGCACGTCGGGGGCGGCGTGGTCGCCTGGGTCAACCAGATCGACCCCTCGCAGCCGACGTACTGACCGACGCTCGGCCCTCCACCGGCGCGTAACCCGGCCGGTGGAGGGCCGTTGTCAGGTCATGAGCCTGACCCGATCCCAGCCTGCCTCCGTCCTCGCGGCGGTGACCGTCACGATCATGGCCGCCCTGCTGATGGTGGTCTCCCCGACGCCCGCCGAGTCGGCGCCGACGTGGGCCCCGGCCGACACCGCCGAGATCCACCCCGGCACGCAGATGTACACCGCGGGCGCCCAGTGCACCGGCAACTTCGTCTTCACCGACGCGGCCGCCAACGTCTACGTCGGGTACGCCGCCCACTGCGCCGGCACCGGCGAGGCGACCGACACCAACGGCTGCAACGTCGACTCCCTCCCGCTCGGCACCGCCGTCACCTTCAACGAGGGCGGCAGCCTGGTCAGCGAGGGCACCCAGGTCGGGTCGGGCACGCTCGCCTACTCGTCGTGGGACACGATGGACAAGGTCGGCGAGACCGACGCCAACACCTGCGCCTACAACGACCTCGCGCTCGTGAAGGTCGCCGCGGGTGACGTCGGCAAGGTCAACCCTTCGATCCCGTTCTGGGGTGGCCCGACCGGCATCGACACCGCCGGCACCGCCGCCGGCGATCGCGTCTGGACCTACGGCAACTCCAGCCTCCGCTTCGGCATCACCGCCCTCTCGCCGCACACCGGCATCAGCCTCGGCGACGACGCGGCCGACGGCGGCTGGTCGCACCCGCTCTACACCGTCACCCCCGGCGTGCCGGGTGACTCCGGCTCCGCGTTCCTGAGCGCGGACGGCACGGCGATCGGCGTGCTCTCCACGCTCGGCCTGGCCCCGCTGCCGGCCTCGAACAACATCGGCGACCTCGCCCACGAGCTCGCCTACGCCCAGCAGCACTCCGGCATCGCCGGGCTGCAGCTCGTCAACGGCACGGAGCCGTTCGACCCCGTCCTCTGACGGTAGGTTGCGGCGCATGACAGTGCGCCGCACCGGGAGCGTCGCGGTCGCCGCCGTCGTAGCGGCCGCGGCGCTCGTCGTCGCGCTGACGGCATGGGCGGCGACCAGCGGTCCCAACGGCGTGCTCACCGGCGAGGGCTTCGACCCGGCCGGCCCACCGAGCGCGGAGCCCACGGCCTCGGTCACGGCCACCAGCGACGACGTGCCGGTCGCCAATCCGCCGGGGACGGAGACCCACGAGTGGGTGCGCCTCGTGGCGCTGCTGCTCCAGATCGCGGTCATGCTGGCGGCCGCCTACCTGCTGCTGCGCTACGTGCTTCTGCCCGCGGGCCGCTGGGCGAGCTCTCGGGCCACGCAGCGCCGCCGCTACCGGGCCGAGGAGCGGGAGGCCGACGAGTTCGCGGTGCTCGCGCCGCCCGAAGCGGTCGCCCGCGAGATGGTGGCGGACGCCGCTGCGCAGCGCGACCTGCTGCTCGCCACCGCGTCGCCCGGCAACGCGGTGGTCGCGTGCTGGCAGCGGTTCGAGACCCAGGCCGAGGCCGCCGGCTTGGCCCGGCAGCCGTGGGAGACGTCCTCGGAGTACACGATGCGGGTGCTGGACCTCGTCGACGCCGACCAGCCCGCCGTCTCCCGGCTGGGCGCGCTCTACCGCGAGGCCCGCTTCTCCGAGCACGCGCTGACCGAGGAGCACCGGGCCGAGGCGGTCGCCGCGCTCGACGCGATCCACCGCACGATCGGCATCCCGGCATGACGCGCAGCCGCTGGTGGCGCCGGACGGCGGCGGGGGTCGTGCTCTTCGTGCTGCTCGAGGTCCTGCTGCGGCTCACCGGCGCCGGGCCGGAGCCGCTCCGGGTCGCGCTGCTCGTCGCGATGAGCATCGCGGTGCTCGGTGGCGCGCTGGACGCGCTGTCCGACCCGGCGCCGGCCTGGGACCTCGAGCCCGAGCGACCGTCGGTGCGCGCGGGAGGCGACGCCCGCCTCGCGGGGTACGTCGGCATCATCGACGCCCACCTGGCCAGCCGCACCGACGACCACGCGCTGCGCGAGCGGCTCCGGGTGCTCGCGGACCAGGTGCTCGACCAGCGCCACGGCGTACGCCGTGACGACCCCCGCGCCGCGGAGCTGCTCGGTCCCGAGCTCACCGCGGTGCTCACCGGACCCGTCCGCCGGCTCTCGCCGGCCGACATCGACCGCTGCCTGACCAGGATCGAGGAGCTGTGAACGACCAGATCTCTGTCGCCGAGGCCTCCGCGCTCGCCGCCCGCGTGCTCGACGAGGTCGAGAAGGCCGTCGTCGGCAAGCGCGACGCGCTGATGCAGGTGCTCGCCGCCGTGCTGGCCAAGGGCCACGTGCTGCTCGAGGACTACCCCGGACTGGGCAAGACGCTCGCGGCGCGGTCCTTCGCCCAGGCACTGGGGATCGAGTTCACCCGCGCCCAGTTCACCCCCGACCTGCTGCCGGCCGACCTCACCGGGTCGTTCGTCTACGACCAGCGACGCGGCGAGTTCGAGTTCCGGCGCGGCCCGCTCTTCACCGGCCTGCTGCTCGCCGACGAGGTCAACCGCACGCCCCCGAAGACCCAGGCCGCGCTGCTCGAGGCGATGCAGGAGCGGCAGGTGACGGTCGAGGGCGAGACGTTCCCGCTGCCCGCGCCGTTCCACGTGCTGGCCACCGCGAACCCGATCGAGTACGAGGGCACGTTCCCGCTGCCCGAGGCGCAGCTGGACCGCTTCCTGCTGCGGGTGAGCTTCGGCTACCCGTCCGCCGGCCAGGAGTTCGACGTGATCGCCCGGCGGCTGGAGCGCCGCCAGGAGGACGTCGTGCTCGAGCAGGTGACCGACGGGCGGGGGCTGCTCGCCATGCAGGCCGCCGTCGAGACCGTCACCGTGGACGAGAGCGTGGGCCGCTACTGCGTCGACCTCGCGGTGGCGACCCGCGAGCACGCCGACGTGCTGACCGGTGCCTCGCCGCGTGGGTCGCTCGGCCTGGTCCTGGCGGCGCGGGCGTTCGCGCTGCTCCGCGGCCGCGACTACGTCGTGCCCGAGGACGTCAAGGCGGTCGCCCGCTCCGTGCTCGCGCACCGGATCACCACCCGGCCCGAGCTCTGGATGACCGACGCGAGCGGACGGCGGGTCGTCGACGCCGTCCTCGGGAAGGTCCCGACGCCCGCCACGGTCGCGCACCACCGATGAACGGCTGGCGACCGACCGCGGCCCTGGGCCGGGCCCTCGTGCTCGGCTCGCTCGGTCTCGCCCTGGCGCTGGTCGCCGGCGAGCCGGGGCTGGTCGTGCTCGCCGCGCCCTTCGTCGTGCTCGCGGCCGTGGCGCTCGTGCACCGCCCGGGCACGACGCCGACCGTCGCCGCCGCCCTCGACCACCGCTCGCTGCCGGAGGGCCAGGGCACCACGTCGCGGCTCACCCTGACCCGGGTCGAGGACGTCGAGTACGTCGCCCGCTCGGCCGCGCGGCCGCCGCACCTCGCGCTGCGGCCCAGCCACGGCCAGGTCGGCCGCCTGCTCGGCGCCGACGGTCCGCCGGTGGTCGAGATCGGCGCGCAGCGGTGGGGCATCCGGATGGCCGGGGAGGAGAAGGTGGCGCTCTACGCACCGTGGGCGGGCTTCCGCTGCGGCCCGCTCCACCTGCCGGCCGACCCGCTGCGGGTGCTGCCGACGACCGCGCCCTACGACTCGCGAGCGGAGGCGCCGCAGCCGCTCGGGCTGGTCGGCGCCAACCGCTCGCAGCGCCCGGGAGCGGGCACCGAGCTCGCCGACATCCGGCCGTTCCAGGCCGGAGACCGGCTGCGCCGCATCAACTGGCGGGTCTCGCTGCGCACCGGCGACCTGCACGTCGTCAGCACCCGCGCGGAGGAGGACACCGGGGTGCTGCTGGTGGTCGACGCGCTCGCCGACCAGGGGGTGTCCGAGGGCGTCACCGGCGCGGCCAGCAGCATGGACCTCACCGTCCGGGCCGCCTCCGCGATCGCCGAGCACCACGTGCGGCGCGGTGACCGGGTGGCGCTCCGGGTGGTCGGCCGCGGCGCCGAGCAGGTGGGGTACGGCGCGGGCGCGCGGCACCTGCGCCGGCTCCGGGACCGGCTGGCGACCCTGCGGGTCGGCGAGCTCCCCGAGGCCGAGACGCTGACGCTCGGCGTGACCGGGGGCGCGGTCGTCATCGTCCTCTCGCCGATGCTCGCACCGTCGGTCGGGACGATCGTCGCGACACTGGTGCGGCGCGGCGTCTCGGTGCTGGTGGTCGACACCCTGCCGCCCGGGGCGGCGCCGGCGGTCGCCGAGGGGGCGGACCCGAAGGTGGCTGCGCTGGCCTGGCGGATGCGGCTGATCGAGCGGTCGGTCGTGCTCGACCGCCTGGGCAGCCTGGGCTGCCCCGTCGTGCCGTGGCACGGCCCGGGCACGCTCGACGACGTGCTGCGCCGGTTGGCCCGGCGGGCCCGGATGCCCCGGGTGGTGTCCCGGTGACGCCCGACTCGACCCCGCGCTCCCAGCTCGTGCTCCGCGCGCTGGTCTTCCTCGGCCCCGTCGTCGCGCTGGTCGCCACCGGTCCCGCGGGGCACGGGCCGCCGTGGTGGCTGGTCGTGCTGGTGGCCGTGCTCGCCGGCGCGGCCGCCGTCGCGCCCGACTCACCCGTCGGGGTCGGCGCCGGGCTGGTGGTGCTGGCCTGGTGGACGCTGTCGCTGCGCGACGGGATACCGGTCTCGGTCGCGGTGGCGGCCGTCGCGCTGACGGTCGGGCACCTGGCCGCGCTGCTCGCGTCGTACGGTCCCCGCGCGATGCCGCTTGACGCGCCGACCCTGCGGCTGTGGGCGCGGCGCGGAGCGCTCGTGCTGCTCACCGTGCCGGGCGCCTGGCTGCTCGCCCGGGTGGTGCGCGGTGAGCCCGAGCAGCCCGGGGTGTGGGTGGTCGCCCTCGCGGCCGCCTGCCTGGCGATCCTGGGCGCCACGGCCGCGATGGACGTGCCCGAGCCGAAGGAGCCCCGGTGAGCCTGGACCACGAGCAGTACGTCGAGCTGGTGCTCCAGTGCGTCGAGGCGGTCCCGCGCGGCCGCGTCACGACGTACGGCGCGGTCGCCGAGGTCGTCGGCGCCGTCGCCGGCGGCGGTGGCCCGCGGCTGGTCGGCTCGGTGATGGCCGGGCACGGCGCTCCGGTGCCGTGGTGGCGCGTGGTGCGGGCCGACGGCTCGCTGCCGCCCAGCCACCAGGGCGAGGCGCGCCAGGCCTACCTCGAGGAGGGCACCCCGCTGCGGCCCAACGGCAACGTGGACATCAAGCGGGCGTTCTGGCGTCCGCCCGACCTCGGCTGAGCTCGGCGAGCCGGGCGAGCGCCTTCGGGAAGATCTCGGCGGGAGGCGTGACGAGCCCGGCGCCGACCTGGCCGACACCGGCCACGCGACCGGCCATGCCGGTGTTGATCTGCGGCAGGATGCCGGTGCGGCACACCTTGGTGACATCGATGCCCGTGGGCGTGCCCTGGAACTCCAGCACCGGCACCGACCAGCGCGGGTTCTCGCCGAGCGTGATCTCGTGCATCCGCCGGGTGGTCGCCAGCGCGTCGGGCACCGAGCCGCCGACGAAGCGCACGATCGCCGGGGCCGTCGCCATCGCGAAGCCGCCGATGCCGGCGGTCTCGGTGATCGCCGAGTCGCCGATGTCGGGGTTGGCGTCGTCGGGGCCGTAGGAGCCGAGGTAGAGCCCGTCGGCCAGCTGGGCCGGGCCGGTGAACCACTCGTCGCCGGTGCCGGCGACCTGGATGCCGAAGTCGGTGCCGTTGCGGGCCATCGCGACGACCATCGTCGAGCCCTCGATGTCGCGCGCCGCGTCGAGCGCGAGCTTGCAGGCGGGCATCGCGAGGTTGAGGAAGAAGTGGTCGTTGCCGCCGATGAAGCGGAGCGCCTGGGCCACGTCCGCCGCGTCGAATCCCGAGGTGACCATCGCGGGGGAGAGGTCGCGCAGCAGCATCAGCGTGCCGGCCCGGTTGCGGTTGTGCGCCTCGTCGCCCATCTGCAGCATCTGGGTGAGGATGCCGGTGACGTCGACGTCGTCCGCCCCCCGCACGGCGGCCCGCAGCAGCGGACCGAGCACGTCGCCCATCCAGCGCAGCCGGGTGAGCACGTCGGGGGAGTAGGCGCCGTACCGCAGCACCTTGCCGAGGCCCTCGTTGAGCGAGCAGTAGGTGCGCCGGCCGGTCGCCTGGTCCTCGAGCACGAACATCCACATGCTCGGCGTGACGACGCCGGCCATCGGACCGACGGCGGAGCGGTGGTGGCACGGCTCGAGGGAGACCGACGTGCCGGCCTCGAAGAGCGGTACGGCGTCCTCGGGGTCGTCCACGAGTCCCTCGAGCGCGGCGCCGGCCATCAGCCCGCCGCGCAGCGGGCCGGAGGCGCGCTCCCACCCGATTGGCGGCCCGGCGTGCAGGAACTCGCCGCGTTGCAGGCCGAGCACCTCTGACGCCGGCGCGACGTCGACGAGGGTGGCCGTGACGTCGAGCATCGCGGCCAGCGCGCGCTCGTTGGCCTCCCGGCGCAGCGGGTCGGCGGCGACGGCGACGAGGTCGTCCTCGGTGCCGGTCATCGGCGGCCGCCAGTCGACCCGGGCGGCGGGCACCGCCTGGGCCTCGACGGCGTCGGCGAAGAGGTCGGCGCCGACGTTGACGACGGTGGACGGCGTGGCGGTCACTGGGGGCCTCCGACGAGCTCGAGCGCGCGCCTGGTGGCGGCGGCGTTGGACAGGTGCACCTCGGCGCCGGCCTCGGCGAGCGCCGTGACCTGGCGGGCGAGCCCCTGCGGGTCGGCGGCGGTGCCGACGACCGCGACGACGACCGGCTTGTCGATGCCGGCCAACACGGGCGCGAGGCCGGCGGCCGGGTCCGGCTCGGCGCCGTGGCCGAGCACCACGTCGAGCAGCAGCACGCCGGTCTCCGGGTCGGCCGCCGCCCGCGCGAGGTGGTCGAGCCGCAGCGACGGGTCGATCATCGGGTGCGCCCGGCCGGTCGTGTACTCGTCGTCGCCGAAGTCGACGAACGTGTTGCCCGGGCGGTCGGCGATCAGCTTCGCCTCGCTGGCGAGCGTGCCACCCACGAAGAGCCCGCGCACGGCACCGCTGCCCGGCTCCAGCGCGCGGGTGGAGACCACCGGCCACCGCGGCACCTCGCGGCCGAGCCGGCGCAGCACCGCCTCGGTCGCGGCGGTGAGGTCGGGCTGGCCAGGGCCGAGCAGCGCGTACTCGACCGGGGTCGACAGCGTGCCGGCGTACGCCCGGATCGCGGCGGCCACGTCGTCGGCCGGCGGCTTGGAGATCAGCACGATCAGCTCGACGGTCGGGTCCTCGTCGAGGCGGCGCATCGCCTCGCGGGTGGCGAGCCCGCCGACGTCGGCGGACAGGTCGCGGCCCCCGACGCCGAGGGCCGAGGTCACCCCGACGCCCGCGTGGTCGAGCAGCGCGAGCACCTGCTGGCAGCCGGTGCCGGACGCCGCCACGATGCCGACCGGGCCGGGGGAGACGACGTTGGCGAAGCCGAGGCCGAGGCCGCCGACGACGGCGGTGCCGCAGTCAGGCCCCATGACCAGCAGGCCCCGCTCGGCGGCGTACTGCTTGAGCGCCACCTCCTGGTCGACCGGCACGTTGTCGCTGAAGACCATCACGTCGCGGCCCGCCTCGAGCGCGTCCATCGCCTCGACGAACGCGCTGGCACCGGGCACCGAGACGAGCGCGAGGCCCTCGGGCGTACGGCGGAACGCGGCGCCGGTCGTGCGCGGCGGCGCGTGCTCGGTCGGCCCGCTGTCGCGGCGGTTGGCGTCGCGGAGCGCCTGGTCGACACCGCCCAGCGCCCCGGCGAGCGTGTCGGCGTCCTCGACCCGCAGCGCGACGACCAGGTCGTTGGGGGTGGCCTGGGCGGGCACGTCGAAGCCCATGCCCTCGAGCACCTCGACGTTGAGCGGCGTCGCCATCGCGACCTGCGCCGCCAGCACGCCGGGCAGCCCCTGCACGACCCGGCTGACCTGGAGCAGCGTCACGGAGTCGGCGTACGCGCCGGGTCGCAGCTCGACGTGGCCATGGGGGGACGGGGTGGTCATGCGGCGCCTTCCTGGGCGTCGAGGGCGAAGCGGGCGCCCTCGAGCAACCCGCGTCCGGAGGTGTGGCCGACCGCGACGAGGGCGTCGGCGCGCGAGGGGTCGGCGACCCACGCGGCGAACTCGGGGATCACCTCGCCGTGCATGGCGCAGTCGAGCAGGGTGGCGGAGAGGAGCGTGGTGCGGCCCAGGTGGGCACGGACGGCGGCGTCGGCCTCGGGGGTCTCGACCCCGGCCGCGCGGTGGATCGCGAGCCAGCCGCACAGCACGTCGTCGTCGTACGGCGTCAGCCCGTCTCCGCGGCCGACCATCTCGGCGACGACCCCGGGCAGCGGCGCCGGCCGGGACCACGTGGTGGCCAGGCGGGGCACGGAGACGTCGACGACCCGGCCGACGGCCAGCGGCTCGTCGTCGAGGTGCAGCACCCCGGCGTCGAGGTGGGCGGTGCGCGCCAGCGGGACGGCGTCGGTGCCGGTGCGCAGCGCGCAGGGGACCGCGGTCGCCCGGCGGGAGACCACCCCGACGCAGCTGCCCGCCACGTCCACGTAGACCGCGTCGCGGCCCCGGTGCAGGACCGGCAGCGGCCCGTCGGGCGCCGTGCGCAGCAGCGACTGCACGCGCGGGGGAGCGCCGACGGGGATCACTCCACCGACGCTAGCCGGGGCGATTACCGTTTGGGGATGTGAGGTCGTGCCAACGCGACCGGCGAAGGGGTGCAAGTGTTGACAAGCGGTGACCGCGAAGAGCTCGCCAGCGCGGCCCTGGCCCGCGTGGACGCGCTGCACACGGGCCTCACGCAGATCGTGCTCGAGGGCGGCGACCTCGGCGGCATCGCCGCCGAGCTCAGCCGGGTGCTCGAGGTCGGCGTGGCCTTCACGTCGACCGACGGGCGCGTCCAGGCCGCGGCCTTCACCCCGGACGTCGAGGAGGTGCTGGCGGCGCACGACCTCGTGGACCCCACCGGCCGGATCCGGGTGGAGCGCATCGACGGCGTCGTCGCGCACGCCAGCCGCGTGGCGGCCGGCGGCACGGACCTGGCGCGGCTGGTCTGCGTGCGCGCCGACGGCGCGGTGACCTCCGACGACGTGCACGCGCTGGAGCGCGCGGCGGCGGTCGCGGCCCTGCTCATCACCCGCGAGGAGGCCATCACCGCGGTCGAGAACAAGTACCAGGGCGACTTCCTGCGCGACCTGCTGCTGCGGCGCGCGGTGGACCCGGCGTACGTCGCGGAGCACGCCGCGACCTTCGGCTGGGACCTCGACCGGCCGGTCGTCGTGGTCGTCGCCGAGATCGATCCGTCCGACGAGCCCGCGTCGAGCGCCCAGCGCCGCCAGTGGCAGGAGCGGTTCTCGGCGGCCTGGCGGATGGTGGCGGCGTCGGTCGCACCGGACATCCCGACCGTCGACTTCTCCTCCGAGGTCGTCGCGCTGCTGCCCGACGGCGACCTCGTCGCCCGCGTGGTCCAGGCCGTCGCCGGCGACAAGGGCGGCGGTCGCCGGTCGTTCTCGGTCGGCGTGAGCCGGGTCGCCGAGTCGCTGGAGGACCTGCCGGCGGCGTACGCGCAGGCCCGGCGCGCGGTCGAGGTCGGCCGGCGGATCCGCGGCGGCGGCTCGACGACGTCGTTCGACCAGCTCGGGCTGCACCGGCTGATCGCGCTGATCCCCGACACGGCCGAGGGCGCGGGCGAGCTGCGGGCATTCGTCGAGGACGTGCTCGGGCCGCTGGCCGAGCACACCACGGAGGCCGCCGACCTGCGCGAGACCCTGCAGGTGCTGCTGGACACGAACTTCAACGTGGCCGAGGCCGCCAGGGTGCAGTTCTTCCACTACAACACGATGCGCTACCGGGTCTCCAAGCTGGAGCGGCTGCTCGGTCCGCTGTCCACCGACCCGCACCTGCGCCTCGACGTCGCTGTGGCACTCCGGGTGCTGGAGATCGCCGGCTGACGCGCCGCAACTCGTGCCAGTCGGCACGGCGTTCCTTCGGCATTTGTCGCCGTCGTAGGTGTGTCATGGCTCTCACTAGGTTGAGCAGGACTCGGGCCTGTCCTGACACCGAAAGGGTGTGCTGTCATGTCGATGTTCAAGTGGGATGTCGTCGATCCCAAGCCCGGCGAGGCCGTCGGTCCTCGCCAGCGCCTGCCATGGGGAAAGACCGTGGGCGTCGGTGCCCAGCACGTGGTCGCGATGTTCGGGGCCACGTTCGTGTTCCCGCTGGTCATGGGGCTGGATCCCAACCTCGCGATCATGTTCTCCGGTATCTGCACGATCCTGTTCCTGCTGGTCGTCAAGAACATGGTCCCGAGCTACCTCGGGACCAGCGCGTCCTTCGTCGCCGGTGTCGCGGCGATCCGTGCGCAGGGTGGCGACTCCGCCGACGTCACGGGCGCGATCCTGGTCTCGGGTCTCGTGCTCGCGGCGGTCGGCATCCTCGTCCACTTCGCGGGCTCGAGCGCGATCCACAAGGTGCTGCCGCCGGCCGTCACCGGTGCGGTCGTCATGCTGATCGGCTTCAACCTCGCTCCGGTCGTCGCGGGCATCTACTGGCCGCAGGACCAGTGGGTCGCGCTGCTCACCGCGGCGTTCATGGTGGTGGCAGCGACGCTGTTCCCGGGCTTCTGGGCCCGCATCGCGGTGCTGCTCGCCCTGGTGTTCGGCTTCCTGGTGTCGTGGCTCTTCGACGCGATCTTCGGGTCCATCAACTCGATCGTGCCCGCCCTGGGCGCCGAGGCGACCGACCACGACCGCATGTGGGCGTGGGACAACGTCAGCAAGGCGGACTGGATCGGGTTCCCGAGCGGCACCCTCGCCGACGGCGTGGACGTCGTCCACGGCCCGTCGTTCTCGATGACCTTCATCCTCCTGGTGCTCCCGGGCGTCATCGCGCTGATCGCCGAGAACACCGGTCACGTCAAGGCGGTCGCGGAGATGACCGGCGACGACCTGGACCCCTACATGGGCCGGGCGATCGCCGCGGACGGCATGGCGACGGCGCTCGCGAGCGCGTTCGGCGGCTCGCCGACCACGACGTACGCCGAGAACATCGGCGTCATGGGTGCGACCCGGGTCTACTCGACGGCGGCCTACTACGTCGCGGCGATCGTGGCGATCCTCCTCGGCCTCTGCCCGAAGTTCGGCGCGATCGTCAACGCCACCCCGGGCGGGGTGCTCGGCGGCATCACGATCGTGCTCTACGGCATGATCGGCCTGGTCGGCGCGAAGATCTGGGTCGAGAACGGCGTCGACTTCGGCAACCCGGTCAACCTGGTCGGCCTGGCCGGCGGCATGATCGCCGGCATCGGCGGCGTGACCCTGGAGATCACCGACGACTTCGAGCTGGGCGGCATCGCCCTCGGCACGATCCTGGTGATCGTCTTCTTCCACCTGGTCAACCGGGGCCACAACCGCACGGGCAGCCACCTGGGAGCCGATGAGGTGACCAAGGCGCTGTGAAGCCAGCACCGTTCGTCTATCGCCGGCCGGGGTCGCTCGCCGAAGCGGTGGCAGCCCTGGCCGGCGAGCCGAACGCCAAGGTGCTGGCCGGTGGCCAGAGCCTGGTGCCGCTGCTGTCGATGCGACTCGCCGCTCCGGCGATGCTCGTCGACATCAACGCGATCCCGGGCCTGGACACCATCACGGTCGAGGACGGCGGCGCGTCCGGTGTGAGAGTGGGTGCGCTCGCGCGGCACGCCGCCGTCCTGGCCTCCGACGACGTACGCCGGGTGCAGCCCCTGGTCACCCAGGCGCTCGCGCACGTCGCGCACGCCACGATCCGCAACCGCGGCACCACCGTCGGCTCGCTCGTCCACGCCGACGCCGCCGCCGAGATGCCGGTCGTGCTCACGCTGCTCGGCGGCTCCCTCGAGGTCGAGGGGCCGGCCGGACGCCGCACGATCCCCGCGTCCGAGCTCTACCTGGGTCCGCTCGAGTCGTCGCTCGCGCCGGACGAGATCGCGGTCTCGGCGTTCTTCCCCGGCCTGGCCACGGGGGCCGGGGTGGCGTTCCAGGAGATCGCCCGCCGGCACGGCGACTACGCGCTCGTCGGCGCGGCCGCGCTCGTCGAAGGCGAGAGCGTGAAGGTCGGCTACCTCTCGGTGTCCGACGTGCCGACCGTCGTCGACCTGTCGGGCGTGGACGACGCGGACCTCGGCGAGGCCGCGCTGGCGCAGCTGGAGCCCATGGACGACATCCACGCCACCGCGGCGTACCGCGCCCAGCTGGTGCGGGTGATCACCACGCGGGTGGTTCGATCGGCTCGGGAGGGCATGTGAGCGAGGAGTTGCACGACGTACGCCTCATGGTCAACGGCGCGACGCACGAGCTGCGGGTGCCCGCGCGCCGGCTGCTCTCCGACGCCCTGCGCCACGACCTGCGGCTGACCGGCACGCACGTCGGCTGCGAGCACGGCGTGTGCGGCGCCTGCACGGTCCTGGTCGACGGGGCGCCGATGCGCTCCTGCCTGATGTTCGCGGTCTCGGCCGAGGGCGCCGAGGTCACCACCGTCGAGGGGCTCGCCAACCCCGACGGCTCGCTGGGCCCGGTCCAGCAGGCGTTCGCCGAGTGCCACGGCCTCCAGTGCGGGTTCTGCACGCCGGGCTTCCTGACCACGATCACCGCCGGGCTGCGCGAGAACCCGACCCCGACGCACGAGGAGGCGCGCGAGATGGTCGCCGGCAACCTCTGCCGGTGCACCGGCTACCAGAACATCGTCAAGGCCGTCGAGCGCGCCGCGGAGCTGGGCTCATGACGACCAAGCTGATGGGACAGGCGGTCCAGCGGGTCGAGGACCAGCGCTTCCTGCGCGGCCTCGGCCGCTACGTCGACGACGTGGCCGTCGAGCAGGACGTGCTGCACGCCGCGGTGCTGCGCTCGCCGCACGCACACGCCCGGATCCTGGACATCGACGTCTCCGAGGTGCTCGACGTCGAGGGCGTGCACGCCGTCTACACCTACGACGACCTCGCGTCCTGCACGCCGCAGATGGCCGAGCCGCTGCCGCTGCTGATCCCGCACCCGTCGCTGACCCACGGCCGCACCCAGCACGCGCTGGCCAAGGACGAGGTCAACTACGTCGGCGAGGCGATCGCGTTCGTGGTCGCCGACGACCGCTACGTCGCGGAGGACGCCGTCGGCCGGATCCGGGTCGACTACGAGCTCCTGCCTCCCGTCGTCGGCGTCGAGGCGGCCCGGGCCGCTGCGGTGCTCGTGCACGACGACGTGCCCGGCAACGTCGCCGCCCGCATGGAGCAGTCGGTCGGCGACGCCCCGGCGGCGATCGCCGCGGCGCCGCACCGGCTCGCGCTCGACCTCACCGTCGAGCGCAGCGCGTGCATGCCGATGGAGGGCCGCGGCACCGTCGCCCGCTGGGACCCCGACCTCAACCGGCTCCAGGTGTGGACCTCCACGCAGAGCTCGACCGGCGTCCGGGCCGCCGTCGCGGTGAAGATGGGGCTCGACCTCGGCCAGGTCGACGTGATCACGCCCGACGTGGGCGGCGGCTTCGGTGTCAAGATCAACCACCCCTGGCCCGAGGAGCTGCTGGTCCCGATGGCCGCCCGCGCCCTGGGCCGCACGGTGAAGTTCACCGAGGACCGGCGTGAGCACTTCATCTCCTCGGCCCACGAGCGCGGGCAGGTGCAGCACATCGAGGTCGGCTTCGACGACGACGGCCGCCTCCACGGCCTCGACGTCGAGTTCTGGCACGACCACGGCGCGTTCATCCCCTACGGCCTGATCGTCCCGATCATCACCTCGACCCAGCTGCTCGGCCCCTACAAGCCGCAGAGCTACCGGGTGCGGTTCGAGTCGCTCTACACCAACACCGTGATGGTCACGCCGTACCGCGGCGCCGGGCGCCCCCAGGGCTGCTACGCGATGGAGCGGACGATGGACGCGATCGCGGACTACCTCGGCAAGGATCGGGCGGAGGTCAGGGCGGTGAACTTCATCCAGCCCGACGAGTTCCCCTTCGACCAGGGCCTGGTCTTCCAGGACGGCCGCGAGCTGGAGTACGACTCCGGCGACTACCCGGCGATGCTCGAGAAGACCAAGGCGCTGGTCGGCTGGGACGAGTTCCCGGCGTTCCGGGCCGAGATGGCCGCCGAGGGCCGGCAGGTCGGGATCGGCCTGGCCTGCTACGTCGAGGGCACCGGCGTCGGCCCCTACGAGGGCGCGCACGTGCACATCGAGACCAACGGCAAGGTCAAGGTCGCGACCGGCCTGACCACGCAGGGCCAGGGCCACGCCACGGTGTTCGCGCAGCTCGTGGCCGACGAGCTCGGGTGCTCCTTCGAGGACGTCGAGGTCGTCACGGGCGACACCCGCCGGATGCCGTACGCCGTGGGCACGTTCGCGTCCCGCGCCGCGGTGATGAGCGGCTCAGCGATCCACCTGGCGGCCAAGCGGGCCAAGGAGAAGGTGCTCAGGATCGCCGCGGAGGCGCTCGAGGCGGACGAGAAGGACCTCCAGATCGTCGACGGCGTCGTGTCGGTCAAGGGCTCGCCGGGCACCTCGATCGACCTGGGCACGGTGTCGGTGCTCTCGAACCCGCTTCGCTACGCCTTCGACGAGAAGTCCAAGGCCGCCACGCAGTTCTCGATCGGCGACCCGGGCAAGCCACCGGTGGCCGAGGACGACGAGCCGGGCCTGGAGGGCAAGGACTTCTACTCCCCGGAGCGCGCGACGTTCGCCTCCGGCATGCACGCGGTGATCGTCGAGACCGACCCCGAGACCGCCGAGATCACGATCCTGAAGTACGCCGTCGTCCACGACTGCGGCCACCTCATCAACCCGATGATCGTCGAGGGGCAGATCCACGGCGGGGTCGCGCAGGGCGTCGGCGGGGCGCTCTACGAGCGGATGGCCTACGACGAGTCCGGGCAGCTGCTCAACGCGTCGTTCATGGACTTCCTGATGCCCTACGTCACCGAGGTGCCCGACGGCATCGACATCGACCACCTCGAGACGCCGTCGCCGCTGAACCCCCTCGGCATCAAGGGCGCCGGCGAGGCGGGCGTGATCCCGTCGGCCGCTGTCTTCGCCGCGGCGGTCGAGGACGCCGAGCGCGGGCGCCTGCCAGACTTCACGATCCGGGCGATGCCGATCTCGCCGTCGGAGCTCTTCCACCTCCGCGAATCCCAGGGCCAGGAGCAGACCTCATGAAGATCATCGGTTCCAACCTCATCGAGTACCCCGTCGAGATGGTGTGGGAGTCGCTGCTCGACCCGCGGGTGCTCGTCGCGACGATCCCGGGGTGCGAGCGCCTGGTGCCGACCGGCGACAACGCCTACGACATGACCGTCACCGCGGGCGTCGCCGCCATCAAGGGCACCTACCAGGGCTCGTGCTCGCTGTCGGACCTCAAGGAGCACGAGTCGCTGGTGATGCGGCTGACCGGCGCCGGCGCGCCCGGCACGATCGACGCGACCGTGCAGGTCTACTTCGGCGAGGCCGACGCCGGTGTCACCAAGATCGACTACGAGGCCGACGCCGTCGTCGGCGGCATGGTCGGCGGGGTCGGCCAGCGGATGCTCACCAGCGTCTCCAAGCGGATGGCCGGGGAGTTCTTCGACAACGTCGCCGACGCGATCGGCCAGGGCGGCCCGAGCGGGGCCGTGCCCGGCCCGGACGGCCTCGTCCCGCAGCTGTCGGTCGTCGGTGACTCCGCCCCCGAGGTGCGTGGCCAGGTCTACACCGCCCCCGCCCGCGCGGCCGCCTCCTCCCGCGACGACTTCCTCAAGGGGATCGCCGTGGGTGCCGGTCTCGTGGTGCTCGGCGTCGTCGCTGGGCGGCTGTTCGGGCGGCGGTGATCGGGGGTGGCGGGCGGCGGCGGGATCACCGGTGCACCGGTGATCCCGTCACTTCTCAGGCGTTGCAACGGCCGAGAAGTGACAGGAGAGCCTGAGATGTCCGGGGGGCGCCGACCGTGAGCGACCTGACCGTGGCGTCGACCGCGCGGGAGATGGCGGCGGCGGTGCGCCGCAGGGACATCTCCGCGCGCGAACTGCTCGACCTGCACCTCGACCGGATCGCGGAGCGCAACCCGCAGCTCAACGCGATCGTGTCGCTCGACGAGGAGCGCGCCCGCGCGGGTGCCGCCGAGGCCGACCGGGCGCTCGCGTCGGGGGCCGAGGTCGGCCCGCTCCACGGCCTGCCGTTCGCGTTCAAGGACACCCACGCCGTGGCGGGCTGGCGTACGACGTACGGCTCGGTGCTCTACGCCGACCACGTCCCCGACCGCGACGACCTCCTCGTCGAGCGGGTACGCCGGGCCGGCGTGGTCACCATCGGCAAGACGAACGTGCCGGAGTTCGCGGCCGGGTCCCACACGTTCAACCGGGTCTTCGGCACGACCCTCAACCCGGTCGACCCGACCCGGTCGGCGGGCGGGTCGTCCGGCGGTGCGGCCTGTGCCCTCGCCAGCGGCATGGTGCCGCTCGCCGACGGCTCGGACATGGGCGGGTCGCTGCGCAACCCCGCGTCGTTCTGCGGGGTGGTCGGGCTCCGGCCGAGCCTCGGGCGGGTGCCGGAGTGGCCGCTCTACAACCAGTGGGAGACCACGTCCGTCGGCGGCCCGATGGCGCGCAACGTCGGCGACCTCGCGCTGCTGCTGAGCGTGCTGGCCGGCCCCGACCCGCGCGCCCCCCAGGCGCTCGGCGACCCGGGCTCGGCGTTCGCGCCACCGCTCGACGGCTCGCTCGCCGGGCTGCGCGTGGCGCTGTCGGTCGACCTCGGCGGGGCCTTCGAGGTCGACGACGAGGTGGCGGCGGTCGTGGCGTCGGCCGCCTCGATCTTCGACGACGTGGCCGATGCGCACCCGGTGCTGACCGAGGCCGACGACACGTTCCGCACCCTGCGCGCCTGGCACTTCCAGGCCAGGTTCGGCCGGCTGCTCGCCGAGCACCCCGACGCCTTCAAGCAGTCGCTGGCCGACAACATCCGAGCCGGCGAGGGGCTCACCGGCGCCGACGTCGCCCGGGCCTACGCCCAGCGCACGGCGCTGTCGGAGCGGAT
Source organism: Nocardioides agri (assembly GCF_013778305.1). Classification (GTDB taxonomy): domain Bacteria; phylum Actinomycetota; class Actinomycetes; order Propionibacteriales; family Nocardioidaceae; genus Nocardioides; species Nocardioides agri. Next base: position 971,831 of record NZ_JACEIC010000002.1, on the reverse strand, counting down.
GCGCGAGTTCTTCGAGTCCTACGACGTGCTGGTGCTGCCGGTCTCGCAGGTCCCGCCGTTCCCCGCCGACCAGGAGTTCCCGGCGTCGATCAACGGCCGGCCGATGGAGACCTACCTCGACTGGATGCGCGCGGCGTACCTGATCACGGTCACCGGCTGTCCCGCGATCTCGGTGCCGTTCGGGCACACCACCGACGGCCTGCCGGTCGGAATCCAGCTGGTCGCGGCGCACGGCCGCGACCGATTCCTGCTCGACGTGGCGAGCGCGGTGGAGTCGGCGGTCGGCTGACTGGGTAAGGGCGGGCCATGAGCGACTACCCGCGCCTGCTGCACACCGTGCTCGACACGACCGACGTCCGCGGGCTCGCGGAGTTCTACCGCGAGCTGCTCGGCCTGCGGTACCGGCCGGGGGACGAGCCGCCGGCCAAGGGTCCGGACGACGCCGACTGGCTGGTGCTGGTCGACGACGACGGGCGCCGGGTGCTGGCCTTCCAGGAGGTCGAGCGGCTGGAGCCGACGACCTGGCCGGAGCACGACGTCCCGATGCAGCTGCACCTCGACTTCACCGTGCCGGACGTCGCCGCGCTCGAGCGGCACCGCGACCGGGCTCTCACGCTCGGCGCCCGGGTCCTGCTGGACCGCACCGACGACGAGGACGAGCCGCTCTACGTGCTCGGCGATCTCGCCGGGCACCCGTTCTGCATCTTCGTCGGCTGAGGACCCGTCAGATCCGCGACATCTTGGCGTACGGACTGCCGATGCGCAGGGTCTGAGACCCGAAGTCGACCGTGACGGCGTTGGCGTCCACGTGGGTCACGCGGCCCATCCCGTAGGCGTCGTGAGACACGAGGTCGCCGACCTCGAACGTCTCGATGACCGGCTCGGGATCCGGTTGGAAGGGGCTCGTGGCCAGGTGGCGTCGTGGCCGTGCTGGAGTACTCATCCCCTCCAGCATCCCTCATCGGAGCCGATCGAGCGCATTGCTGGCCGATTCTTTGCGAAATAGTCGGTCGTGGGGACCGATCTCCTCGATCTGCGCGACCAGCCACGGGCTCACGGCCCACGGTGCGGTGGCCACCAGGGCCAGGACGTCGTCGGCGGCGACCCACTGGTGCTCGGCGACCTCGGCGGGGTTGGGCTGCAGGTCGCCGTCCAGCGTGGCGACGAACACCGGGCACAGCTCGTTCTCGACCACGCCGCTGGCGTCCACGGCCCGGTAGCGGAAGGTCGGCAGCACGCACTCGACGTCTCGGACGGCAGTGCCGAGCTCGTGGGCCGCATAGCGGTGGATCGCGTCCACCATCTCCTCCGCGGGGCGGGGATGGCCGCAGAACGAGTTGGTCCAGACGCCGGGCCAGGTCCGCTTCGCCAGCGCCCGGCGGGTGACGAGGACGCGGCCGGCGGCGTCACGCACGTAGCAGGAGAAGGCGAGGTGCAGCGGTGTGCTGTCGGTGTGCACCCCGGCGCGCGGCGCGGTGCCGACCGGCTGCCCGTCGTCGTCGAGCAGCACCACCAGGTCCTGGGTCTCCATCAGGTCATCTCCTCCACGTGGGCTGGTGCTGCGGTCGGGGTACGGCGGCGCGCGGCTGCAGCCGCGACCAGGGCGATGCCGGCGGTGAGCCATCCTGCGACGACGTCGACGACGTAGTGCTCGCCGGTGTAGACGAGCGCGAGGGCCATCAGGACGACGTAGGCCAGCAGGGAGGTCCGCCACCAGCGGTTGACCGCCGGCCACAGGAAGCCGGCGACGAGCAGGGCCGCCCCCGCGTGCAGCGAGGGCATCGCGGCCACGGGGTTGCTGTCGCCCTGGCCGATCGCGCTGACGCGGGCGATCGGGTCGAGCTGCAGGTAGTGCCACCCGAAGCGGGAGATCCGGTCGACCTCGGCGACCGCGCCCCGGTCGGAGGCGAGCCACGGCGGCGCGGCGGGGTAGGCGACGTACACCGTCACGCCCACGAGCGTGAACGTCAGGACGGCGGTCAACCACGCCGCGAAGCGGTCGCGCATCCGGAACCACACGAGTGCCGTGATGAGCGGGATCGACACGAAGTGGGTGGCGTAGACGAGAGCCGCGACGGCGTCGTACCAGTGGGTGGAGCCGTCGACGAGCCGCTCCTGCAGCCACGCCGAGGGGAGCACGCCGAAGACCGCCTCGTCGACGGACGCAGGCCCGGCGACGTGGAGCGCGAACCCCAGCCGGTTGACGTCGCCTTCACGGCCGCCGGCGAGCGGGGCGCTGATCCACTGGGCGACGGCGTAGGCGACCAGGATCGCGCTCAACGGCGCCCAGGCGATGAGCAGCTGGGCGACCGGGCCGTGCTCGGAGCGCTCGGTGACCGGGTCCGCGGTGCGCGAGGTCATCGGGCCGCCAACCGTCCGGCCAGGGCGTCGATGCGGAACCGGTTGTAGCGCTGGATCGCGATGAACGGCAGGTTCACCGCGACGCCGTAGGCGATGAGCAGCGCGGCGGCGAGCGGCGGGTTCCACAGGACGAAGAGCGGACCGCACGCCATCGCCCACCAGTGGCAGAGCTCCGCGCGCCGCGTCTCGCGGGCGAACACGGCCAGACCAGCGGCGTCGTACGCCGGGAGCCGGCGCTTGCTGATCCCGCCGGCGAAGAGCGCGCCCGCCTCCGGCAGCCGGTCCTTCCAGCGGTGGATGCGGAGTCGCCGGCGGTACCACCGACCGCCGTCCTCGAACGCCCGCTGGCGCAGCAGCCAGCCGTCGCGCTCGAGGCGGCTGTCGTCGAGCCGGTGCGCGGCGTAGCCCGTCAGGGCGTGGAAGGCGCCCCACGCGGCGATGTCGACGATGATCGTCGCGGTCTGCGGCATCAGGAGCTGGAACATCAGGCGCGCTCCTCGACCGAGCCGCGGTCGCCCAGCCGCACCTCGCGGCCGCGCCAGCGGACCGACCGACGCACGACGGTCCGCACCAGGGACCGCGCGAACACGAGGTCGAAGGCGAGCAGCGGGACCGGGAAGAGCGCCCAGGTCCACCAGCGGAAGGAGCCGAGCCGACGCAGCACGGATCTCAGCTGGCAGGCCACCAGCACCCACGCCAGCGCCCAGAGGGCGGGGTGACCGTGGGCCGTCGGGAGGTCGCGCCCCGTCAGCGCGCCGGCCACGGCGAGCGACGTGCCCACGGCGACGGCATGGTGGGCGCTGACCCAGGCCACCGCGCCCAGGGCCGGCACCGGTGTCGCGGCCGACGCGCCCGACGCGAAGTTCTTGGTCCACCCGTCGGCGAGCTGCCGGAACCCGCCCGGGTAGCTGCGCATGCGCACCGACCTGTCGCCGATCGCGCACCGCACCGGCAGCCCGGCCCGGTCGTAGGCCGCGGCCAGCCGGACGTCGTCGAGGACCTCGTGCCGGACCGCCGCGTGCCCGCCGGCGCGCTCGTAGCTCGCGCGGGAGGTGAGCAGGCAGGGTCCGAAGGCCATCGGCCGCCCGCGAGGGTGCCGGCGGAAGACACCGCTGGCGAGGATCGAGACCGCGTTGAAGTAGGAGGACAGCTGTTCGTAGGGCCGGACGACGGCGTGGAACGGCTGGACGGACACGAGCCCGGGGTACCCGTCGTGGACCGCCAGCAGGCCGGTGAGCGCGTCCGGCGTCACGGTGGTGTCGGCGTCGAGGAAGAGCAGGAGCTCACCGTCGGTCGCCCGGGCGCCGACGTGGCAGGCCCAGGCCTTGCCGGTCCACCCGCCCGGCGGCTCTCCGGCCGGCAGCACGGTCGCGCCGCCGGCGCGCGCCACCTGGGCCGTCGCGTCCTGCGAGTCGTCGTCGACGACCACGACCTCGTGCAACGAGAGCTGCTGGAGGGACGCGAGCAGTGCCGGGAGCGTGGCCGCCTCGTCGCGGGCCGGCACCACGACCGAGACCGTCGCGGCGTCGGGCCGGCGGGCCGCGGTGCGCGGCAGGGTCCGCAGGTCGCGGGTGAGCCACGCTGCGGCGGCCAGCCCGACCAGCAGGAGGGCGGCGACCACGACGTCAGCCATGCGCACCTCCGGCCAGCGGGCGGACGATCAGCGGCATGCCGCCGGCGGGGTGCACCGCCACCTGCGCCTGCGCCGCCGGTCGGCGCCAGCCCGTGGGCACCTCGAGGCGGTACGACGCGAGCAGGCGGCTCAGCACGACCACCATCTCGCCGAGCGCGAACTCCCGGCCGATGCACAGGCGCGGGCCCCGGCCGAAGGGCAGGTACGCCGGGGGCGCGCCGCCGGCGCCGACGAAGCGCTCGGGCCGGAAGGCGAGCGGGTCGGGCCACGACTCGGCGCGCCGGTGCACCAGCCACGGGCTCACGATGACGAGCGTGCCGGCCGGCACCTCGCGGCCGCCGATGACGTCGGCCTCGAGAGCCCGCCGCGACAGTGCCCAGGCCGGCGGGAAGAGCCGCAGCGACTCGTCGACCACGGCTCGGGTCCACGGCATCGTCTCGCGATGACCGAGCAGGGACACCGGTCCCGGGTGCGCGGCGACCTCGGCGCGCACCCGGTCCTGGGCAGCCTGGTCCTCCGCCAGGAGCATCAGCGTCCAGGCGAGCCCCGCCGCCACGGTCTCGTGACCGGCGATCACCATGGTCACCAGCTCGTCGCGGATCTCCGCGTCGCTCAGGCCGCTGGCCAGCAGCAGGCCGAGCAGGTCGTCGCCGTAGGCGTCGGCGTCCGACGCCACCCCGCGCCGTCGGCGCTGGTCGACGAGGTCGGCGGAGATGCCGTCGAGGCGGCGCCGCGTGGAGCGCAGCCGCACGTTGGTGGGGGTCGGCGCCCAGGACGCCGTCGGCAGCACCGACCGGCCGAGCCGCACCACCAGGCCCGCCGCGTCGCTGGTCGCGTCGAGCAGCCGCTGGGCGTGGTCGGAGAGGTCTGCCGAGAACAGCGCCCGCCCGACCGCGTCGAGCCCGATCCGGTGCACGAGCGACGCGACGTCGACGAGGCCGCCGTGGAACGACGGGCCGAGCCGGGCGGCGATCGCGGCGTCGGCCGCGGCCCGCACCTGGCCCGCGACCGCGTCGAGCCGCTGGTGGTGGAACGCGGGCGCCGCCAGGCGGCGGTGCTCGATCCAGCTCGGCTCCGAGGAGGCCAGCAGTCCTGGCCCGGTGACGCGCGCGAGTGCGGCGTACTGCACCGTCTGCTTGCCCCAGCTGCGCGCGGAGGTCTGGAGCACCCGCCGGACGTCGGCGGGGTCGTTGAGCAGGAGCGCCGGAGGTCCGGGCACCGGGAAGGCGACGAGGTCGCCGTACGTCGCGGCGACCTCGCCCAGGAACGTGAGCGGGTCGGCTCGCACCGAGCGGAACGCTCGCGCCATGTCCAGGGCGGTCGGGCCCGGGACGCCGATGTCGGTCGGCCTCACGCCTGCTCCTCGGCTCGGGCTCCGAGGCGCACCCAGACCACGCAGGTGGTCAGCACCAGCGCGAAGCCGAAGGCCAGGTCCTCGACCGGGGCGAAGAGCAGCCGCCCGTCGCCGACGAACGTGATCGAGCCGCTGCCCAGGATCGTGTCCGGGTCGTAGCGGACGATGCCACGGCCGGTCAGCCAGCCGTTCGTCAGGAGCTGGAAGAACACGATGATCCCGTACGCCGACCACCACGTCCGCGTGCTCGTCAGCCGGGTGCGGGCGACCCAACGGTCGAGCACGACGGCCGCCAGCACGGCGACCACGGCGATCGCGGTGTAGGTCATCGCGCCTCCGTGCGGCGCAGGCCGCCCTGGGCACGGACCACGCGGACCGACTCGTAGGTCAGCACGGACACGAGCGGGATCACCACGAAGAACGCGACCTCCTCCCACGGCAGCCCGGCCAGCCGCCCCGGGAGCGTCTGGTCCGCGTCGAACCACCAGTGCCCGGCCGCCGTGGCGTAGAGGTCCCAGAGGAGGAACGGCGTCCCGGCGGCGAGCACGGTGAGCAGCAGCCGGACCGGCTGGTGCAGCACGCGGAGCCGGAACACCACCACGAGCGGCAGCGTGCCCACGAGGCAGAAGACCAGCATGCCGACGTAGGACCAGTGCTCGGCGCTCATCCGGGCACCGGTGCGGCCGACCGGTCGCCGGAGAGCCGCTTGAGCACCAGCTCCGCACTGATCAGGCACATCGGCAGACCCACGCCGGGAACCGTACTGGCACCGGCGTAGAGCAGGCCGTCGACCTTGGCCGAGGCGTTGCCGGGGCGGAGGAACGCGCTCTGGCGCAGCGTGTGCTCGAGACCCAGCGCACCGCCGCGCCAGGCGTTGTACTGCCGGGCGAAGTCCGCGGGGCCGACGGTGTGCCGCACCCGGATGCGGTCGCGCAGGTCGGGGACCCCGGCCCACGCCGCCACCTGGTCGATCGCGGCGTCGGCGGTCCGCTCCACCAACGCGGACCCCTGCCCGTCGTCGCCGCCCCCGCCGATCTCGACGTCGGCGGGCACCGGCACCAGCACGAAGAGGTTCTCGCAGCCCTCCGGCGCGACGGTGGGGTCGGTCTCGGACGGCTTGCAGACGTAGACCGACGCGGGGTCGGGGACTCGGGCCTCGGCGCCGAAGATGTCGCCGAAGTTCTGCCCCCAGTCGGAGGTGAAGAACAGTGAGTGGTGCGGCAGCTGGGGCAGGCGTCCCTCGACGCCCAGCATCGCGAGCACCGCGCCGGGGCCGGGGGAGCGGTCGGCCCACGCCGGCTCGGGGTGGGTCTGCAGCCCGGCCGGGAGCAGCGCCGTCTCGACGTGGTGCAGGTCCGCGGCGCCGACCACGACGTCGGCGTCGAAGGTCCGCGGTGCCCCGTCGACGGTCGCGGTCACCCCGGTGACGCGCGCCCGGCGGCCACCGGTGTCGGTGAGGATCCCGGTCACCGGCGCGTCGGTGTGCAGGCGGGCGCCGTGGCGCTCGGCGAGCGCGGCGACGACCTCGATGAGCCGGGTGAACCCGCCCTGCGGGTAGAGCACGCGGTCGCCGAGGTCCATGCGGCTCATCAGGTGGTACATGCTCGGCGCCCGGCTCGGCGAGGAGCCGAGGAACACGGCCGGGTAGCCGAGCACCTGCCGGATCCGGTGGTCGGTGAACCGGCCGGCGACGTGGCGCTCGAGCGAGCGGGTCAGCAGCCGGCCGAGCCGCGGGCCGCGGCGTACGACGTCGGGGGTCAGCAGGGCCGAGGGGGAGTCGAAGCTGGTGTAGAGGAACCGGCGCAGGGCGATGTCGTAGGTCTCGTCCGCGGAGCGCAGGTAGTCGTCGAAGCGCCGGCCCGCCCCCGGCTCCAGCGCCTCGAAGAGCGCGCGGTTGTGGGCGCGGTCGGGCCGGACGTCGATCGGCTCGTCGTACCCCTCGAAGAACACGCGGTAGCTCGGGTCGAGCGTCGTCAGCTCGAGCTCGGCCTCGACCGAGGTGCCGAGCAGCGCGAAGAAGTGCTCGAAGACCTCGGGCATGAGGTACCACGAGGCGCCGGTGTCGAAGCGGAACCCGTGCCGCTCGACGCTGCCCACCCGGCCGCCGAGGGCCGCGTTCTTCTCGAGGACGTCGACGCTGTGACCGCGCGACGCGAGCAGCGCGGCGGTGGCCAGACCGGCGATGCCGCCGCCGATCACCACGACCCGGCGCGAGTCGGGACCGGACGGCGGCGCGGACGCGCCCGGCTCTCGGAGGAAGGCGGTCACGCACGGCCTCCGTAGAGCGCCCGGGCCGCGAGGCGCAGCTTCACGGCGTCGGGGACCCGGACCCGGGTACGCCGCAGCTCGGCGGCGGGGGTGCCCCGGAGACGCCCGGCGAGCTCGGCGAAGGTGGCGTGCGCGGCCAGCACGGCCCGGCGGCTGCTCGGCGGCAGGCCGGGGATCACCGCGGCGGCCGCGTCGAGGTCGGCGTCGATGTCGTCGAGGATGCGGTCGCGGTCCTCGTCGGTGAGGCCGTCGACGTGCAGCCCGGGGAAGTAGGAACGGCTGAGGGTGTCGTGGTCCTCGGCGAGGTCGCGCAGGAAGTTCAGCTTCTGGAAGGCGGCGCCGAGCCGCCGCGCCCCGGGGGCGAGCCGCTCGTAGTCGCGGTCCCGCACGCCGGCCTGCCGCTCGACCACGAAGACTCGCAGGCACATGAGCCCGACGACCTCGGCCGAGCCGTAGACGTACCGGTCGAAGGTCTCGCGGGAGTGGACCGTCACGTCGAGGTCCATGCGCATCGACGCGAAGAACGGGTCGATCAGGTCGGCCCCGATGCCGCAGTCGCGGGCGGTGCGGGCGAAGGCGTGCACGACGAGGTTGGCGCTGTAGCCGGTCCGCAGCGCCTGGTGGACGTCCTCCTGCAGCGCGGTCAGCATCCGATCGCGGGCATCGCGCTCGAGCGTGACGTCCGGGTTGTCCACGATCTCGTCGGCGACGCGCACGAGAGCGTAGACGTTGCACACCTCGGTCCGCACCGGCCTGGCGAGCAGCCGGGACGCCAGCCCGAAGGAGCTGGAGTAGCGGCGGATCACGATCGCGGCGCTGGCCTCGGAGACCTCGTCGTAGAGGGTGCGGGCCCGCCGGCCCACGACCAGGGCCGTCACGCCGCCACCTCGTCGCCGGGCGCGGACACCGGGACGCAGGCGTCCACGACCGGCAGCAGCCCGTCCGCCACGTCCAGCGTCTCCAGGATCGCCCGGGCCTCGGCGAGGCGGGCCTCGATCATCTCCTCGACGAACGCGCGGGAGCCGCAGGCCGTCAGGAGCCGGCGGGCCTCGACCAGCTCCTCGGAGGTGAGGTCCCTGCCGACGTACCCGCTGAGGTCGGCCCACTCCGGGGTCGCGGAGGCGTGCACCAGGAGCGGGGTCTGCTTGCGGGTGCGCAGGTCGCCCGTGGTGCTCTTGCCGGTCAGGGCCGGGTCCCCGAACACGCCGAGCAGGTCGTCGAGCAGCTGGAAGGCGGCCCCGAGGAGGCGCCCGGCGTCGCCGAGGCGCGCCGTGGTGGTCGCGTCCGCATCGGCGAGCACCGCGCCGAGCTGCAGCGGCAGCGCGAAGGAGTAGATGCTGGTCTTCTGCTCCTCCATCCGCAGGCTGTCCTGCAGGTCGGCGGTGCCCGGGTGCAGGGCGTGGCGCACGTCGGCGAGCTCTCCGCAGGCGGTGGTGTGCAGGGCGTCGTCGAACAGGTCGAGCAGGCGGTGGACGACGTCGGGCGGGGCGCCGCAGGTGGCGACGGCCCGGATCGCTGCGGCGAGCGCGAGGTCGCCCGCCAGGATGCCGGCGGCCCGGCCGAGACCCGCCGCGTCGTCGGCGGCGGCCCCGTCTGCGATCGCCTGGGCGGAGTAGGTGCCGCTGACGTTCAGGCGGCCGCGGCGCACGTCGTCACCGTCGATGACGTCATCGTGGATGACGAACGCCGTGTGCAGCAGCTCGACCGCGGCCGCGACCTCGGCCGCGGCCTCCGGCCGACCTCCACCGAGCGTGTCGTGGGCCGCCACGACCAGGGCCGGCCGGAACCGCTTCCCGCCGTCGGCGGCGACCCGCACCGCCGTCCAGAGGCTGACCTGCGCCGGTCCGGTCGCCACCGCGCGGGCGTGGCCGTCGTCGAGGAGCCGGAGCAGCGCCTCGTCGGGATGGGGTGAGCTCACGGTCGGTCTCCCTCGAGTCGGGCGTGGTCGGATCAAATCTATGCAAGACTTCTGCAGAAAACTAGGCAGTGTGCGGAGGATATATGACTCGTCCTGGTCCCAGCCATCCGCTGACCATCAGCGACCTCGCCCAGCGGACCGGCGTGCCCGCCGCGACGCTGCGCAGCTGGGAGGCGCGCTACGGCTTCCCGACGCCGGCGCGCCTGGCGGGCGGACACCGCCGGTACGCCGAGTCGGACGTCGACCGGGTGCGCGAGGTGCTGCGGCACCGCGACGCGGGCCTGGCGCTCGAGGTCGCGGTCCGGCGCATCTCCACCGAGTCGACGCGCGCGCGGTCGATCTATGCCGAGCTCCGTCGCCGGCACCCGTCGCTCACCTCGCAGGTCCTGTCGAAGTCGAGCCTCGTCGCGCTGAGCCATGCGATCGAGGACGAGTGCTGCGCCCGGGCCGAGGAGCCGCTGATCTTCGGCAGCTTCCAGCGCACGGAGTTCCTCGACGCCTCACGGGCGCGCTGGGTCGAGCTGGCCCGGACTGCCCGGGCCGCCGTCGTGTTCGCGAACCACGCCACCCCGTACGCCGAGGTCGAGCCTGGTCGGCCCATCGAGGTCGCGGTGCCCGAGGGCGCGGCGCTCAACCGCGAGTGGGCGGTCGTGTGCGACGCCACCGACCTGCGGGCGTGCCTGGTCGCGGTCGAGCGACCCGGGCAGGACCAGTCCCTGGGCGCGCGACGCCGCTTCGACGCCATGTGGTCCGTGGACCCGGAGGTCGTGCGCGACGCGAGCCGGGTGGCCGCGAGCCTGGCCGACGACTACCGTCCCGGCTGGCGTCCCGGCGCGCTGACCCTCCTGGAGGAGGAGCAGTCGGGCGCATCGCCGGACCTGCACCGGGCGAGCGACCTGCTGAACAGGATGATCGGCTACCTCGACCTCAGCCGTCGACCGCGCTGAGGGGAGCGAGCGCGTGGTGCCGTCCGATCGGCAGCACCATCGGCTTGCCGGAGACCGGGTCCGGGATCACCTTGCTGTCCATCCCGAAGACGTCGCGCACCACCTCGGCGGTGAGCACCTCGGCCGGGTCGCCGGCCGCGTGCGGCCGGCCGGCGCGGACGGCGATGAGGTGGTCGGCGTACCGGGCGGCGAGGTTGAGGTCGTGCAGCACCATCACGATCGTGGTGCCCCGCTGGCGGTTGAGGTCGGTGAGCAGGTCGAGGACGTCGACCTGGTGGCTGACGTCGAGGAACGTCGTCGGCTCGTCGAGCAGCAGGATGTCGGTGTGCTGGGCGAGCGCCATCGCGATCCAGGTGCGCTGGCGCTGGCCGCCGGAGAGCTCGTCCACGGGCCGGTCGGCGAGCTCGAGGGTGTCGGTCATCCGCAGCGCCTCGGCGACGGCCGCGTCGTCCTCGGCGGTCCAGCGCGAGAGCATCCCCTGGTGGGGGTTGCGGCCCCGGGAGACGAGGTCGGCGACCGCGATGCCCTCGGGTGCGATCGGCGACTGGGGGAGCAGGCCGAGCGTGCGCGCCACCTGCTTGGTCGGCAGCCGGTGCAGGTCCTTGCCGTCGAGGACCACCCGGCCGGCCACCGGCTCGAGCAGGCGCGACATCGCCCGCAGCAGCGTCGACTTGCCGCAGGCATTGGCGCCCACGATGGCCGTGATCCGGCCCGGCGGCACGACCAGGTCGAAGGAGTCGACGACGACGCGGTCGCCGTAGGCAAGGGTGACGTCCTCGGCCTGCAGGGTGTGGTGCTCGGTCACAGTGATCCTCCGGCCCGGTTGGTGCGGATGAGCAGGTAGAGCAGGAACGGCGCGCCGAGCGCACCGGTGATGACGCCGACGGGGTAGCGGTTCTCGAACGCGAACTGGCCCACGAGGTCGGCGCTCAGCACGAGCAGGGCGCCGACGAGCGCGGCGGGCACCATCAGCGACGTACCGCCGCCGACGACCCGGGCCGCGATCGGGCCGGCGAGGAAGGCCACGAACGCGATCGGGCCGGCCGCCGCCGTCGCGAACGCGATCAGCACCACGGCCGCCAGGATCGCGACCAGCCGGGTGCGCTCGACCCGGACGCCGAGCGCGGTCGCGGAGTCGTCGCCCTGCTGGAGCAGGGAGAGGCTGCGGGCCTGGGTCAGCAGCACGGGGACGGCGAGCACCATCGCCACCGCGAGCGGGCGGACCGACTCCCACGAGGCGTTGTTGAGGTTGCCGGTGAGCCAGCGCATCGCGGCTTGGATGTCCCAGACCGCGGCGCGCATGAGCACGTAGGCGATCACGCTCCGCAGCATCACGTCGACGCCGATGCCGATGAGGATCAGCCGGGTGCCCGCGATGCCGTCCTTGTAGGCGAGCACGTAGATCAGCAGCGTGGTGCCGAGCGCGGCTGGGATCGCGACGAAGGAGACGGCGGTCGCGCCGAGCTCGTAGACCACGATGCCGATGACGGCGGCGGCGCTCGCGCCCGAGCTGATGCCGATGATGTCCGGCGACGCGAGCGGGTTGCGGAGCATGGTCTGGAAGGTGACGCCGCCGAGCCCGAACGCCGCGCCGGTCAGCAGGGCCAGCGTCGCGCGCGGCAGCCGCAGCTCGCCGACGGTGAACGACGCCCCGGGGACCGTCTCGCCGCGGACCACGTCCCAGACCTCGCCGGGGCCGTAGAACGTGTTGCCCACCATCAGGCTGAGCGCGTAGACGGCGACCACGAGGACGGCCAGGACGGCGACGACCGCCGTACGACGGACCCGCCGGCGGCGCCGGCCGTGGACGACGCGGGCGACGGCGTCGGGCCGGTCGAGAACCGTGGTCACAGGGCACGCACCTTCTGCCTACGGACGATGTAGATGAAGACCGGGGCGCCGACGAACGCGGTGATGATGCCGACGTCGATCTCCTCGGGCCGCGCGACCACGCGGCCGACGACGTCCGCCACGGTGAGGAGGGTCGCGCCGGTGATGGCGGCGAACGGCAGCAGCCACCGGTGGTCGATGCCGATGAGCAGCCGGCACGCGTGGGGCACGACCAGGCCGACGAACGCGATCGGGCCGGCGACGGCGGTCGCGGCGCCGCACAGCGTCACCGCGCCGACGAAGGCGAGCAGCCGGGTCGTGCCGACCCGCTCGCCGAGGCCCGCCGCCACGTCGTCGCCCAGGGCGAGGGCGTTGAGGCCGCGCGCCGCCGCGAGGCACACGATCGCGCCGACCACCAGGAACGGCAGCATCTGGGCGATCCGCGCGTACGTCGCGCCGCCGACGCCGCCGATCTGCCAGTGCCAGTAGACGTTCATGACGTCGACGCGGGGGAGCAGGATCGCGCTGATCAGGGAGCTGAAGGCGGCGGTCGTCGCGGCGCCGGCGAGCGCCAGCTTGAGGGGCGTCGCGCCGCCGCGCCCGACGGAGCCGATCGCGTAGACGAACGCCGCGGACCCTGCGGCGCCCGCGATCGCCACCCAGATGTAGGAGGTGGGGGCGGACAGCCCGAGGATCGTGATGCCGCTGACGACGGCCAGGGAGGCGCCCGAGGTGATGCCGAGGATGCTCGGGTCGGCGATCGGGTTGCGGGTGACGCCCTGCATCACCGCGCCGGCCACGCCGAGCGCGGCACCGACCAGGATCGCGAGCAGCGTGCGCGGGATCCGCTTGGCGACTGCGGCCTGGCCGATCGTGTCCTCGCCGCCGGTGAGCCCGTGCACGACGTCGCTCCAGCCGACGATCCGGGCGCCGAGTGCGACCGATGCCACGCACGCGACGGCGAGCGCGACGAGGGCCACCAGGACCCAGGTGAGACGGGTCGTCGCCGACCGCCGGCGGGCGGCGGTCGGCGACGACGCGCGGACGAGGGTCGTGGTCACGCCTTCGCTGCCGCCGCCTCGAGCAGGTCGAAGTACTCGTCGATGCCCCACGGGATGGAGAGCGGCGACGGGTTCGCCGACGCGGCGAGGGGGCTGGAGTCCTCGAGGGTGGCGATCGCGCCGGCCTCGACCGCCGGGATCTTCGAGAGCAGCGGGTCGCCCTGGATCTGGCCGACCAGCTTGCCGTCGGTGTCGCCGTAGGTGACGAAGAGGTCGACGTCGGCGAAGTCCTCGGGGTTCTCGGAGCTGCGCGTCACGTAGAACTCCTCGGTCTCGGCCGAGGCCTCCTCGACCACCTTCGGCATCGCCATGCCGACACTCGCCATGAAGCCCGGGCGGGTGTCGTGGGTGGTGTAGAAGCCGACCTGGCTGAGGTCGTTGGGGTCGATGTAGCTGAACATCACGCTCTTGCCGGCCAGGCCCGGGTGCGCGGCGTACGACTCCGCGACCTGCGCGTCGAGGTCGGCGACCAGCTGCTCACCCTCCTCGGCGAGCCCGAGCGCCTTGCTCTCGATGAGGACCATGTCCTGCACCGACGTGCCCCACGCGATCTCGGGGAAGGCGACGACCGGCGCGATCTTGCTCAGGGTGTCGTACTCCTCCTGGGTGATGCCGGAGTACGCCGCCAGGATCACGTCGGGCTGGGTGTCGGCGACGGCCTCGAAGTCGATGCCCTCGGTCTCGTCGAAGAGCACCGGGGTCTCGGCGCCGAGCTCGGTGAGCTTGTCCTCGACCCAGGGGAGGACGCCGTCGCCGTCGTCGTCGCCCCAGGTCGCCTTGCTCATGCCGACCGGCACCACGCCGAGCGCCAGGGGCACCTCGTGGTTGGCCCAGGCGACGGTGGCGACCCGCTCGGGCTTCTCCTCGATCGTGGTCTCGCCGTAGACGTGCTCGATGGTGACGGGGAAGGCGTCGGCCGCTGCCGGGGCGTCCGAGCCCTCGGACGTCGCGTCCTCGTCGGAGTCGCTGCCGCACGCGGTCAGGGACAGGGCGAGGACGGTGGCCGCCGCGGCGGCGGCCAGCAGGCGCGGTGCGCGCATGTCGGTGCTCCTTCGGGAGGATCTGGGGAGAGTCGCGATGACTCTTAGGTAAGGCAAACCTAACCAAAGCCTGCGGGGGCTTGTCACGTGGGGTGGGCTGTGGCCCGCGCCGCACCGTTGCCGACCGCCAGTTCTCCACAGGGTCTGGGGACAACCTGTGGATGTGGGTCGGATGTTGTGGACCGCGGGCCGTCGAGCTGTGGACCGACCGCGAGTTTCCGTGGAACCAGGAGTTTGTTGGCCATAGCCCTTGCGCGCGGCCCCGGCCAGGACATAGAACTTCTCCCACGCACCCCGGCAACGGGGAGCGGGACAGCTCGGAGACGAGGGTCCACACGGAGGTCCGCCGGCTTGCCGGAGGGCCGCCGCGGCGGCTGGGTGACGAGGCCGCTGGGACCGGAGTCGATGAGTGTGTCGACCGGAAGCGTCACCGTTACCGGTCAACTGAAGGGCCCTTGCGACTCATACTCGCAAGGGCCCTTCGCCCATTTCCGGGCTTCGGTGGTGGAGGAAGGCGCCCTGGCGCCGCTTCAACCACCGGGTGGCAGTGCCGCTCAGCTGTGGGGATCTGAGCGATTTCTGTGGACAACGGCCCCCCGTTCTGTGGATGACCCGGCGATTTCCGGTGGAACCGAAGGAATGTTCGCCCCAGGTCTTGCGCGGCGTGTGACGCAGGGCATAGAACTTCTCCCACGCCCTCCCGCAAGGGAAGGCGGGACAGCTCGGAGATGAGGGTCCACACGATGCGGAACCGGCTTGCCGGGGAAGCGTCGCAGCGGCGAGGTGACGGCGTCCGCTGGGGCCGGAGTCGAGGAGCAGTCGATCGGGAGCGTCACCGGTACCGGTCAACTGAAGGGCCCTTGGAACTCATACTTCCGAGGGCCCTTCGCCTATTTCCGGGGCTCCTCGGTTCGGAGGACCCGTCGGTAACCACGACACTGGCGGGGTGGAGCTCTACACGGTGGTGCACACGGTCGTGGCACCGGTCTCGAAGGCGATCTGGCGACCCACGGTGACGGGTCTGGAGAACCTGCCCCGCACCGGCCCGGTGATCCTCGCCAGCAACCACCTGAGCTTCGCCGACTCGCTGGTGATCCCGATCGTGGCGCCGCGCAAGGTCGCCTTCCTGGCCAAGTCCGACTACTTCAACGGCACCGGCGTGCGCGGCCGGCTCAGCAAGCTGTGGTTCGAGGGCATCGGCATGCTGCCCGTCGACCGCGACGACCCGAGGGCCGCACTCGGCAGCCTCGACACCGCGCTCGAGGTGCTCGGCCGGGGCGAGGCGTTCGGGCTCTACCCCGAGGGCACCCGCTCCCGCGACGGCCGGCTCTACCGCGGCCGCACCGGTGT
This sequence comes from Nocardioides agri, assembly GCF_013778305.1. Classification (GTDB taxonomy): domain Bacteria; phylum Actinomycetota; class Actinomycetes; order Propionibacteriales; family Nocardioidaceae; genus Nocardioides; species Nocardioides agri. The sequence goes on along the minus strand of NZ_JACEIC010000002.1, from coordinate 956,069 downwards.
CGCGCACCTCGCCCTGACCGCCGGCTGCCCGGTCGTCCCCGTCGGGGTCACCGGCACCGAGAAGCTCCAGCCCGTCGGTGCCCGGCTGCCGCGGATCGTCCCGGTGACGGTGCGGTTCGGCGAGCCGATCGAGGTCGCCGGCCGGTACGACGGCGTGCCGCCCGGCAAGGCGCGCCGCGAGATCACCGACGAGATCATGCGCGCCATCCAGGCCCTCACCGGTCAGGAGGAGGCGGGCGTCTACAACGAGCGCGCGCTCGACGCCTAGGGCCTGGCCCGCCACTCGATGGCGGGCGGGCGGACGCGGGCACACCGCGGGCCACCCTGCTCGTCGGTGAGCGACACGGTCGCCACCACCGTGCCGTCCGCGACGACGGGCGCGTCGGCCAGCATCAGCTTCGCGCGCCGGAACATGTCCCACCCCTCAGAGGTGGGCGCGCCCCACGTCAGGTAGAGGAACCGCTCGCCGCGCCGCCCGTGCACCGCCGGCCCGCGCAGGTCGCCGTCGACGGCCTGCACCTCGGTCTCCCAGCGCGCCGACGACGCGTCGCCGGGCACCGCGCCCACCGGCTCCGAGCCGACCTGGAGCGCGACGTGCACGTCGGCGTACGCCGCGAACGTGCGGCCCGGCAGGTCACGGCCCTCGATGACGATCCGCATCGGTCCAGTGTGCCGCTGGCAGAGGTTGCCGGAGGACCACCGGTGTGTCGGCAACCTCTGCCGTGGCCCGCACGTCTCGTGCCCGGTTGAATCGTCGTCATGCCAGGGCAGCGACGGATCCGGATCGGCATCGACACCGGCGGCACGTTCACCGACGTGGTCGCCAACGACCCGGACACCGGGGAGCTGGTCACCACCAAGACCCCGTCGACGCCGAGCAACCCGGCCGACGGGTTCCTTGCCGGGATCGACAAGGTGCTCCGCCTCCTGGGCGCGACCGGCGCCGACATCGACGCCGTGAGCCACGGCACCACCGTCGCCACCAACCAGCTGCTCGAGGGCAAGGTCGACCGGCTCGGCTTCATCACCAACACCGGCTACGAGGCGATGCTCGAGATCGCCCGCCAGTCGGTGCCCGACGGCTACGGCAACAGCTACTTCTGGGTGAAGCCGGACCGCATCGTGCCGCGCGACCGGGTCAGGGGCGTCGAGGGGCGCCTCGACGTCGACGGCGACGAGGTGCGGCCCTTCGACGAGGACGGCGCTCGCGCGACCGCCCGCTGGTTCAAGGCGCAGGGCATCACCACGCTCGGGGTCTGCTTCCTGCACGCCTACGCGAACCCGGCGCACGAGGAGCGGATGCGGGCGATCCTCGCCGAGGAGCACCCCGACGCGATCGTGTCGCTATCGAGCGAGGTGCTGCGCGAGTACCGCGAGTACGAGCGCGCGATGACGACGCTCGTCGACGCGGCCGTGAAGCCGCGGCTCTCGGCCTACGTCAACAACATCAAGGCGCGGCTGACGTCGTACGACGACCGCGTGATCCCGTTCTACGTGATGAAGTCCAACGGCGGCGTGCTGTCGGCCGACGAGGTCGTCCACCAGCCGATCACCACCGTGCTGTCGGGGCCGGCCGCGGGCGCCCTGGGTGCGGCGCTGATCGCGAAGGTCGCCGGGTTCGACAGGGTCCTCACGAGCGACGGCGGCGGCACCTCCACCGACGTCTCGGTCGTCATCGACGGCGAGCCGACGCTGACGACCGAGGGCTCGGTCGGCGCCTTCCCCTCGAAGATCCCGATGATCGACGTCGTCACCGTCGGAGCGGGCGGCGGCTCGATCGCCTGGCTCAGCGCCGAGGGCACGCTCAAGGTCGGTCCGCAGTCGGCGGGCGCCGACCCCGGCCCGCTCTGCTACGGCAAGGGCGGCACCGAGGTCACGATCACCGACGCGCACGTCGTCCTCGGCCGCATCCCGCCGCACCTGCTCGGCGGCGAGATCCCGCTCGACGTCGACGCGGCGCGCGCCGGGATCGAGGCGCTCGCCAAGCAGCTCGGCCTGACGCCGGAGGCCTGCGCGACCGGCGTCCTCGAGATCTCCGCCTGGAACCAGGCCAACGCGCTGCGCCAGGTCACCGTCAAGCGCGGCCTCGACGTCCGCGACTTCACGCTGACGACCTTCGGCGGCTCCGGCTCGCTGCTGCTCTGCCGGCTCATGGACGTGCTCGGCATCCCGACCGTGCTGGTCCCGCCCAACCCCGGCAACGTCTCGGCGTTCGGCCTGCTCACCGTCGACGTCAAGAACGACTACGTCCGCACGCACGTCACCCTCGCCGACAGGCTCGACGCCGCGGCGGTCGTGGGCATCTTCGACGACCTCACCGCGCAGGCGGCCGAGGCGCTGGCCAAGGAGGGCTTCGACCCGGCCGAGCACCAGTTCGTCCGGACCGCCGATCTGCGCTACTTCGGCCAGGCCTTCGAGGTCCGGGTGCCGGTCGCGGCCGGCGAGCTCGACCCGCGCGCGGTCGCCGACGCCTTCCACGCCGAGCACAAGGCGCTCTACGGCTACGACTTCTCCGGCGACACCAGCCAGCAGGTCGAGTGGGTCAACCTCCGGGTCTCCGGCATCGGCCCGATCCAGCGGCCCGAGATCCGGAGGCACCCGCTCGTCGACTCCTTCTCGTTTCCCGACCTGCCGACGCGACCGGTCTGCTTCGACGCTGCCGTCGGGTACGTCGCGACGCCGCTCCACCAGCGCAGCGACCTCAGGCCCGGCACGGTCGTCGTCGGTCCGGCCATCATCGAGGAGTTCGGCTCGACCGTCCCGATCCACCCCGGCTTCGGCGTACGCGTGGACGAGTACCTGAACCTGATCGTGACCCGAGTCCAGGAGGACGAGCGATGAGCCGCCGCGCCCCGACCCAGTTCCCGTTCGGCCACCTGACCGCCGACGCCGGCGCCAGCGCCGACCCGGTGCTCGTCGAGATCGTCCAGGGCTCGCTGGCGAGCGTCGAGATGGAGGTCGAGACCGCGATCGGCCGCACCAGCCGCAGCCCGATGATCCGCGACGCCCACGACTTCCGCGCCGGCATCCACGACCGGTTGCTGCGCAAGCTGACCGGCCGCTCGTACTCCGCGCTCGTGCACCCGGTCGCCCGCGACTTCCCGATCGAGGAGATGCGCGAGGGCGACGTCTTCTTCCACAACGACGTCTATCGCTCCGAGGGCGGCATCGGGCACCTGCCGGACCTCTGCGTCACGGTCCCGGTCTTCAGCGGGGGCACGGTGGTCGCGTTCGTGCAGGCCTTCGGCCACCACGACGACATCGGCGGCGCGGTGCCGGGCTCGATGCCCTCCAACGCCACCAGCGTCTTCGAGGAGGGCCTGATGGTCCCGCCGATCCGGCTGTGGGACGCCGGCGTGCCCAACAAGGCCGCCCTGGCGATCATGACCCGCAACTCCCGGATGCCGGAGTCGCTGGCCGCCGACCTCGACGCCGAGTGCTCCGCGTGCCTGATGGGCGCGCGTCGCCTCGGCGAGCTCTTCGACCGGTACGGCGTGGAGACGGTCGAGTCCTGCTTCGACGCGATCATCAGCCGCACCACCGAGACCTACCGCCGCGAGATCCTGTCGCAGATCCCGGTCGGCTCCTGGGTGTGGGAGGACTACGCCGAGCACGACGGCGTCGACGAGCCGATGCTGCACACGCAGCGGATCACGCTGACCCGCACCGCGGCCGACGATCCCGACGGCGAGCGGCTGATCCTCGACTTCGACGGCACCTCGCCGCAGGCGAAGGGGCCGATCAACCACTGCGGCGACTACAGCGACGGCGTCTTCCTCAAGAAGTGGCTCGCGCCGATCCTGCGCAACCTCGCCGACAGCCCGGAGCGGATGGCCGAGCTCGACGTCAACGAGGGCATCGTGCCGCTCATCGAGATGCGCTTCCCCGAGCCCGGGACCCTGCTCACGCCGGTGTTCCCGGCGCCGACCAACGCCCGCACGTTCGTGATCCTGCGGCTGCTCGGCGTGCTCGCGGGCGTCGTCGCCAAGGCAGTCGACGGCCGGATGCCCGCCGACCAGGAGACGATCCGCTACACCGGGGTCTACGGCGAGGACCTCGAGGGTCGGCCCTACCTCATGCGCGAGGTGCTCGGCGGCGGCTCCGGCGGCCGCTACTACGCCGACGGCGAGGACACCATCCACGTCGTGCCCGACTCGCGGAACCTGCCCACGGAGTTCACCGAGGCGCGCTTCCCGTTCCGCGTCGAGTCGCTGTCGCTGGCCGTGGACAGCGGGGGAGCGGGCCGCTTCCGCGGCGGCCTCGGCTACGAGAAGCACATCCGGATGCTCAAGGACGGTCACTTCATGTCGATCGCGGACCGGTCGATCCTGGCCTGCTGGGGCGTCAAGGGCGGCCTGGCCGGCCAGCCCTTCCAGGTCACCATCGACCCCGGCGGGCCGGCCGAGCGGGAGGTCGACGCCCTCGCCGACGCCGAGCCGATCAAGGCCGGCGAGGTGGTCCGGATCCGCACCACCGGTGGTGGCGGATGGGGCAACCCGCTCGAGCGCGACCCCGCCCTCGTCGTCCGCGACGTCGTGTGGCGCAAGGTGTCGCCAGCGGCCGCGCTGGCGTCGTACGGCGTGGTCCTGACCGGCTCCCTCGACGACGACTCGCTGTCCTTCGACGAGGTCGCGACGGCCGCCGAGCGCGCCGACCGACCGGCCCCGAGCGAGGCGTTCTTCGACCGCGGGCCGGGCTATGCCGCGCTCGCCGCCGACGGCTCGGCGTACGCGGCGGTCGACCTGGTCTGAGCGGCATCGCTACGCTGCGCAGGAGGCTGACGACCCGCACCGAGGGAGGGCCATGACCGACCCGAACCCGCTCGAGCAGTACTTCCGCGCCAACCAGGGCCGGCTGATCCACAAGTGGGTGCACTACTTCGAGATCTACCACCGGCACTTCGAGCGGTTCCGCGGGAAGCCGGTGACGGTCCTCGAGTTCGGTGTCAGCCACGGCGGCTCGCTGCAGATGTGGCGTGACTACTTCGGCGCCGACGCGCGGATCTACGGCGTCGACATCGACCCGAGGTGCGCCGAGCTCGGGGGACCCGGCACCGAGATCTTCATCGGCGACCAGCAGGACCGCACGTTCCTGCGCTCGATCGCCGACCGGGTCGGCCCGGTCGACGTGCTCATCGAGGACGGCGGCCACAGGATGAAGCAGCAGATCGCGACGTTCGAGGAGCTCTACCCGCGGATGTCACCCGACGGGTGCTTCCTCATCGAGGACCTGCACACCAGCTACTGGCCGAAGTTCGGCGGCGGCTACCAGCGGCCGGGCACGTTCATGGTGTACGCCAAGGGGCTGACCGACCAGCTGAACGCCTGGCACTCGAGGGACGACCGCTTGGCGGTCGACGAGTTCACGCGGACCACGAAGTCGATGCACTTCTACGACAGCATCGTCGTCCTCGAGCGGGGTGTGGTCGAGAAGCCGCACACCGAGAAGACCGGGCGGTTCTCCTTCGGCAGGCACCAGGGCGAGACCTTCGACCCGGAGGTCCGCGCCCGGCGGCTCCGTCGCCGGGCGCGACGTCAGGCCGCCGGCGGCTGAGAGAGGCCCGCGAGCGGTGGGTGCGGGTGCGACCACCATCGCCGGCAGCTGAACGGAGGGCACTGGGTCGCGCAACGTCGCTGGCGCCTCGGTCCTCGCCGCTGCACTGGAGGTGGGCACCGCGTTGATGCTCATCGCGGCGTACTCCAACAGAATCCCGGCTGGGACCTCTCGGGAGCGTCCACACGTGCCGCGGGATGCACCTCATCGAGCCGCTGCCTTCGTGAAGGGTCGCGACGCGTTCGGCAGCGCGACCCGCCAACCGCTGCCAGGATGCCTCTATGTCGCTGCGGCTCCTGACCCGCGTGGCCGCCGGGACAGCGGCGCTGGCGGTCCTGTCCGGTTGCGGGACGACATCGATCGCGGAAGCCGAGGCACGAGTCGAGAACGAGCCGGGAGTCGTCACCGTACGTGCATCACAGATGGAGTCCCCGGACACCCTGCCGTTCCTGATCCAAGTTCCTATCGACGTGCGCGTCGTCATGGAGTCCGACTCGACCGAAGCTGAGATCCTCGACGTCTTGGAGGCATACTCCGAGGACGTCGACGACGAGGTGGTTTCGACAGTCGAGGTCGTTCTGCGGGGTCTCCACGGGCTTTCCGTCCTTGCCACGCGCCAGGGTGTCCGCGTCGAGGAGGTGGAGGAACAGGCGGTCGACGACCTGGTCGAGGCCCAGGAGGACGCGGCCCTCGCTGTCTACCGCCGCGAGCTCACGAAGTACCGGTTCGGCGACGAAGACAGGTTGGTTGAGTCGGTTGAGGTCAGACTCGCCGCCCCAAGTGGCTACGACGAGGTCTTCGCGGCGGCCGACCGGTATCGCGAAGCAGAGGGTCCAGTGACTGTGCGATCTGGAAGCTTCGAGCTGGGAGTCGACGAGTACGGCGAGGTCACCGAGGCCAAGACGAGACTGATTCGGGATGCCGGCGAGCGGTTCAGATTGCGCAGCGTGTGGATCGCGGACATCTATGGGATGACCCTGCGAGTCGACGCCAGCGACGTTCCGGCAGCGACCCGGTACGTCGAGTCGCACGTGAGCCGCGAGACGGGGCGCGTGGACGTCGCGGCCGCCACGTAGGTCGCACTGGTTCCGCTCCGGCGACCAGTCCAGCCGCCCGCGTGCCGCACCTGGCTCGACCGGTGGGTCCGACTGGGACCGGCCAACCAACCCGGCGACTGGTGGGTGTCCGCGCTCCCGCCACCGCAATCCCGACCAGACGGGACAGACCCAGCTAGACCGGAGATCTTGATCCACCAGGTGAATCAGAATCTCCGCCGGGACCCCGACGTCCCCCGTTCCGCGCCTCGTGTGTCCGACCGCAGGTCGGCGGCCTCCCGATCGGGCGCCCTTGTCCCCGACACCTGGCAGGCGCACCATGGCGGTACGGCGCTGAAGAAGGTGATGCCGATGGGCACGACCGCTGTCCTTCGCAACTCGATCCAGCACACCCACGACCGGCTCTCGGACCGGCTCGCCGATGCTCGGGAGATGGCGGTCTCGCGGGATCGGCCCCGCGACGGCCACGCCCGGATCGACGGGTTCCTGTCGAGCGCCAGCAAGCACCTGCACGCCGTGGATGCGGTCCTGCTGCGTCCCGCGCGCCGCAAGGTGCCCGACGGCGGCGCGCTCGTCCACGACTACCTCCGCTCGAGCAAGGATCTCGAGGTGGTGCTCGCGCACGTCAAGGCCCACGAGTTCGGCTCGGTCTACGAGACGTCCTACTCCTGGCCGCAGGTGTGGGGCGAGGTCGAGACGGCGATGGCCGACCACCGCCGGCACGAGGAGGTGCTCGGCGACCGGCTCAGCGACAACCTCGACGACGACGAGATCGACCTGCTGACCCAGCGCCTGTACGCCGCCGAGCTCGCCGCCCCGAGCCGGCCCCACCCCTACACCCCGCACACCGGCCTGCTCGGCCTCGTCGCCCGGCGGGTGATGCACGCGGTCGACGGCTTCTGGGACACCGCCGAGAACCGCATGGTCCCGACGCCGGCTCCCGAGCCGAAGAAGCGGCCCGGGCTGGTGGCGCAGTACTTCCTCGCCGACCCGCGCTTCGACGAGGAGCAGCCCACCCGGTGACGGCCTGACGGCCGGTCGGCCGGCGTCTAGGTTGGTGCGGTGACCCGTGTCGCCGTCCTCGGAGGCCACGGCAAGACCGGGCGGGCCGTCTGCTCCGCGCTCACCGAGCGCTCGGCGCAGGCGGTCCCGCTCGGGCGCGCCGACCAGGCCGACCTGCCCTCCGCACTCGCCGGGTGCGCCGCGGCGTACCTGATCGCGCCCAACCTGCACCCCGACGAACCCACCTACGTCGCCGACGCCCTCGCCGCCCTCGCGGCCGCGGGCGTCGGTCGCGTCGTCTACCACTCGGTCGCCTCGCCCTACCTCCCCGACCTGCCGCACCACCTCGGCAAGGCCGTCTCCGAGGACCTCGTGCGCCGCTCCGGCCTGGCCTGGACGATCCTCCAGCCCGGCGTCTACCTGCAGAACCTCGACCTCTCCGCCACCGTGCGGGTCCCGTACGACGTGGACGCGCCCTTCGGCTTCCTCGACCTCGCCGACCTCGGCGCCGCCGCCGCGACCGTGCTGCTCGCCGACGGCCACGACGGCGCGACGTACGAGCTCGCCTCGCGGCGCGCGACCGTGCGCGAGCTCGCCGAGGAGGCCGGCGTCGCGGCGGAGCGCGGCCCGGACCCGCGCGAGCACCCGTGGCTGACGGCGATGTTCGACTACTACGACCGGCACGGGCTCCCGGCCGGGACGCTCACCCTGCGCGCGCTGCTGGCCTAGGTGTTGTTGCTCTGCGGCAGGTTGGGGATCAGCCAGTCCAGGAACGCGTCCTGGCTGCGGGTCTGGATGTAGATCCGCCCCGGCCCGGTCACGTCGACCACGAAGCCCTCACCCGAGAAGAACGTCGACTTCCAGTTGCCGACCTTGCGGACCGCGTAGTTGACGCCCTCGGTCCAGGCGACCATGTGGCCGGTGTCGACGGTGTAGGACTGGCCCGGCTGGAGGTCGATCGCGTGGATCGCGCCGTAGCTGGAGAGCACGACGTCGCCCTGCCCGCTGATCCGGAGCATGAAGAGCCCCTCGCGCGAGAAGAACGTCTTGGACCCGCCCCACGTCGAGTCGACCTCCAGGCCCTGTGACGAGGCGAGGAACGAGCCGGACTGCACGAAGAGGGTGCCGGTGATCGGCCAGGCGACCACGTCGCCGGCGAGCGCGGGCGCGAGCCACAGCTCCGCGCCGTCGGCCTGCGCGGTGAAGGTGTTCATGAAGAACGACTCGCCGCCGAGGACCGATCGTCGCAGCCCCTTGAGCAGACCACCCTGGGTCGAGGTCTCCATCGCGATGCCGGGTGACATCGCGAGCATGGCGCCGGCCTCGGCGCGCACGGTCTCGCCGGCGCTGAGCACGACCTTCGCCGCCGAGTACGCCGGGCCGTACATGATCTCGGTCTGCATCGGGCCTCCCTGGGTCGCCGTGCCGAGCTCGGTCTCGGTACTCGGAGCGTAGCGGCGCTCAGCAGTCGGGCGCCGGGTCCCGCGGCAGCCCCTCGGCGAGCACCACCATGCCGCTGGTCGTGGCGGTGTCGATCCACGCCCGGTCGACGCCGAAGTCGCGCAGGACCCCGTCGATGGCGTCCAGGAGGGCGAGCTGCAGGGAGAGGCTGCACTCGTCGTGGACGGTGGCGACGCGAACCCGTGCTTGCGTCATCTCGGCCGGACCTCCGAGACCTCTGTAGGGGGCGGTGATGGTCATAGACCTTCCATCGACCGGTCCAACCCCCGTCCTGAGGATCGGTCACGGCTTTACCCAGTTTTGGGGGATAGCCCACTTTCCGGCGGTCTGGCGTGTGTACTGGTTCCCAGTCCGGGCACGAGCTGCCCGGATGCGGCGTCGTACGGGGGTTCGGCGCCGGCCGAAGGGGGACTGGTGGGGGCCAGCGGAGACGAGGCGCGCGCGCCGTCGCGCGCCGGGACACAGCACCAGCACGCCTCGGCTCGGCGGCCACGGGTGCTCGTGCTGGAGCGCCACGTCGCGCTCGCCGAGGCGCTGTGCCACGTGCTGGAGGCCGCGGAGTACCACGCGCGCTACGTCGCCGAGCCGTCACGCTCGATCGTGGTGCAGCTGCGGGACGCGCCACCGGCAGCGGTCGTCGTCGGCGTGGAGTCGGAGGGGCCCCTGCAGGAGCGCCTCGCCCTCATCGAGGCCGTCAACGGTGCCGGCATCCCGACGATCGGTCTGACCGGGCACGTGGACGACCCGGTGCGCCGACGCCTGCTGCGCCGCGCCGGGACGGCGTGGGTGGTGGGCCGCAACGAGTCCCTGGAGCGGTTCGTCGAGGTCGTCTCGTTGGCGGCGCAGGGCGTGGTCCCCGACGGCGACGGCGTCGACGACGGCGACGCCGGCGGGTCCGCGGCCGCGCGCGCCCAGGCGCTCGAGGAGTGCTTCGAGCGGCTGCTCCGCCTCGCTCCGAGGGAGCGCGAGATCCTCGAGCACCTGAGCCAGGGCCGCACCGTGGACGAGATCGCCCGCATCGACCAGGTGGCCGCGTCGACCGTGCGGACCCAGGCCCGCAACGTGCTCCGCAAGCTGGAGGTCTCCTCGCAGCTCGCGGCCGTCGCGCTGCTGCGCTGGGTCCGCGAGTCCACGGGGCAGGAGCCGTAGACCGCCCCGCCCTGCCAGACTCGCCACGTGAGCCTCTCCGCCACCGACCTCCGACACCTCCGGCACTGCGTCGATCTGGCCCGCGAGGCCCTCGACGACGGCGACGAGCCCTTCGGCTCCGTGCTCGTCTCGGGCGCCGGCGAGGTGCTCTACGCCGACCGCAACCGGGTCAAGGACGGCGACCAGACCCGGCACCCCGAGTTCGACATCGCCCGGTGGGCCGGCCAGCACCTGCCGGCCGAGATGCGCGCCGCCTGCACGGTCTACACCTCGGGCGAGCACTGCGCGATGTGCAGCGCGGCGCACGCGTGGGTCGGCCTGGGCCGGATCGTGTACGCCGTGTCCACCGCGCAGCTGGTCGGCTGGCTGCGTGAGTGGGGCGTCGCGCCCGGCCCGGTGCGCCCCCTCGCGGTCAACGACGTCGCCCCCGGCATCCCGGTCGACGGACCGGCTCCCGAGCTCGAGGCGGAGGTGCGCGCGCTGCACGCGCGGCTCCACGGGGCGGACGCATGACCGGCCGGCCGCCGCTCGCGGAGGCGCTGGACCTCGAGCCGCACCCCGAGGGCGGCTGGTACCGCCAGACGTGGGTGTCCCCGGTGAGCGTCACGCTCGACGACGGCCGGGTCCGCCCGACCGCGACCCTCATCTACTTCCTGCTGCCGGCGGGCGAGTGCTCCGCCTGGCACCGGGTCGCCTCCGACGAGCTCTGGCTCGCGCACGCCGGTGCGGTCACCCTCGAGCTCGGCGGCAGCGGCGAGACCCCCGGTCGGGCGACCGAGGAGGTCGTCGACGCGGTGACGCCGCAGGTGCTCGTGCCGGCCGGCACCTGGCAACGCACCCTCCCGGACTCGCGCGACGCGCTGGTCAGCTGCCTGGTCTCGCCGGGCTTCGACTTCGCCGACTTCGAGCTGGCGCCATGAGCACCACGCTCGTCACCGGAGGCACCCGCGGCATCGGCGCCGCGATCGCGCTGCGCCTGGCCCGGGCCGGCCACGACCTCGTGCTCGGCTACACCCGCGACGACGCCGCCGCCGAGGAGACGCGGCTCGCCGTCGAGGACGCCGGCGTCCGCTGCGCCGTCGTCCGCGCCGACCTCACCGACCCCGACGGCGTCGCCCGGCTCTTCGCCGCCGCGGGCCCGCTGACTGGAGTCGTCAACAACGCCGGCGCCACGCTGCACATCGGGCCGCTCGCGGAGACGCCTCCCGACGTCGTCGCCGCGACCGTCGACCTCAACCTCACCTCAGCGCTGCTGGTCGCCCGCGGGGCGGTGCGCGCCCTCGGCACGTCGTACGGCGGCCGCGGCGGCGTGCTCGTCAACATCAGCTCCGGCGCGGCCACGCTCGGGGCGCCGGGGGAGTACGTCCAGTACGCCGCGGCCAAGGCCGGCGTCGACGCCCTGACCGTCGGGCTCGCCCAGGAGGTCGCCGCCGAGGGCATCCGCGTCGTGGGGGTGGCGCCGGGCATCATCCGGACGACCATCCACGCCGACGCGGGTGAGCCCGGGCGCGTGGACCGGGTCGGCCCGCTGGTGCCGCTGGGCCGCGCGGGCGAGCCGCACGAGGTCGCCGACGCGGTCGCCTGGCTGATGAGCGACGAGGCGTCCTACGTCACCGGCACCACCCTGCGGGTGGCCGGCGGTCGCTGAGCGGCGTTGTGCATGTTCGGGAACCTCGGGACCATTGCTTGGCAACTCCTGCCATGGGCCGCGCCGGTGCCTGGTCACTAGGTTCGTGGCATGAGGGTCCTGCTCGCGCTCGGTGGCAACGCCATGACGAACGCCGACGGGCGGGCCCGCCCGGAGGACCAGATCGCCGCGGCCGGGGTCGCGATGGCTGCGGTCGCCGACCTGCTGGAGCAGGACGTCGAGGTCGTGATCACCCACGGCAACGGACCCCAGGTCGGCAACCTGCTGGTCAAGAACGAGCTCGCCGCAGCGGTGGTGCCTCCGGTCCCGCTCGACTGGTGCGGTGCGCAGACCCAGGCGACTCTCGGCAACGTCCTGATGAACGCCTTGGACGCCGAGCTCGCCGGTCGCGGGGTCGACCGGCGTACGGCGGCGCTCGTGACCCGCACGCTCGTCGACGCCGACGACGCCGGGTTCACCGACCCGACGAAGCCGATCGGCCGCTACCTCCCCGCCGACGAGGCCGCCGTGCTCGTCGAGCACGGCGAGACCTGGCAGGACCGCGGCGAGAAGGGCTGGCGCCGCGTGGTCGCCTCGCCCGAGCCGCTCGAGATCCTCGACGCCCCGGCCGTCCGGGCGCTCGTCGACGCCGGCTTCGTCGTCGTCGCCAACGGCGGCGGCGGCATCCCGACCGTGCGGGGGACCGACGGCTCGCTGCACGGGGTCGAGGCCGTCATCGACAAGGACCTCGGCGCCGCGCTGCTCGCTCGCACCGTCGCGGCCGACGTGCTCGTCATCGCGACCGACGTGCCGCACGCCGTGCTCTCGTGGGGTACGCCGGAGGCGCGCGACGTCGGCGTCGTCACGGCCGCCGAGATGCGCGACCTCGCCGCGGAGGGGCACTTCGCCAGCGGCTCGATGGGGCCCAAGGTCGACGCGGCCTGCCGGTTCGTCGAGCAGGGCGGCCACCGGTCCGTCATCACCGACCTCGCCCACATCTCCGACGCCGTCCGGGCCACGGCCGGCACCGTCGTCGTACCCAACTGACCGCCACCCATCGAAGGAGCCCCATGCCCAGCGCCATCGAAGTCCGCAAGGTCCCGATCCACTCGGTCGCCGACGCCAGCGAGCTCGCGAAGCTGATCGACGACGGCGTCATGGAGGCCTCCCGCGTCATCGCGATCATCGGCAAGACCGAGGGCAACGGCGGCGTCAACGACTACACGCGGATCATCGCCGACCGCGCGTTCCGCGAGGTGCTGGTCGCCAAGGGCGCCGACGCCGAGGCGGTGAAGCAGGTCCCGATCGTGTGGTCGGGTGGCACCGACGGCGTGATCAGCCCGCACGCGACGATCTTCGCGACCGTCGACGCGGAGCCGAGCGACGAGCCGCGGCTGACGGTCGGCTTCGCGATGAGCGAGCGGCTCGCTCCCGAGGACATCGGCCGCACCCCGATGATCACCAAGGTCGCCGACGCGGTGAAGGTCGCGATGGAGCGGGCCGGCATCACCGACCCGGCCGACGTGCACTACGTGCAGACCAAGACCCCGCTGCTGACGATCCACACGATCCGCGACGCCAAGTCGCGCGGCGAGACCGTGTGGACCGAGCACACCCACGAGTCGATGGACCTGTCCAACGGCTGCACCGCGCTCGGCATCGCGGTCGCCCTCGGCGAGATCGAGATGCCCTCCGACGACGACGTCATGCACGACCGCTCGCTCTTCTCCTCGGTGGCCTCCTGCTCGTCCGGCGTCGAGCTCGACCAGGCCCAGGTGGTCGTGGTCGGCAACGCCACCGGCGTCGGGGGCCGCTACCGGATCGGCCACGCGGTGATGGAGGACGCGCTCGACCAGGACGGCATCTGGGAGGCCATCCGCTCCGCGGGCCTGGACCTGCCGGAGCGCCCGCGAACCGCGGACCTCGACGGCCGCCTGGTCAACGTCTTCCTCAAGTGCGAGGCGTCGCAGGATGGCCAGGTCCGCGGCCGGCGCAACGCGATGCTCGACGACTCCGACGTGCACTGGCACCGCCAGATCAAGGCGGCCGTCGGTGGTGTCACGGCCGCCGTCACCGGCGACCCCGCCGTCTTCGTCTCCGTCTCGGCCGCCCACCAGGGCCCCGACGGCGGCGGCCCGGTGGCCGCGATCGTCGACCTGGGCTGACCCGCACGATCTGCCAGCGCCATCCCCCGGCTGGGTGATGGCCCTGGCGCTCACTCCGGCGGATCGTGGGGGTGGCCCTGCCGCCGCCGCCTCCCGCGTCGGCGCCCGCGGGTCGGGAGATCACGATGGCGGGTATCGACGACCGGGCCGGGGGCTTCGAGAGCGCACCGGCGTCCGCGGGCGGCCGCGCCCGGATCCAGCCCGGCCAGGACGCCGGGACCGAGCTCGCCGCCGAGCGGTCCAGGGCGGCGGTCCGGGCCGAGCAGCGCAAGGCCATCCGCGGCGGGCTGCTGCTCCTCGGGCCGGTCCTGTTCCTGGCGCTGCTGGCGTTCAGCGCCGACCGTTGGCCGGCCGGCCGCTACAACACCAGGGCGGCCGACGTCGACGCGTGGGCGCGCGGGCTGCTCTCGATCGTGCTGCTGGTCGTCTCGGTGCAGCTCGTCGCCGTGCTGGTCGCCCTCGAGCACACCGTCGGCCGCCGTGGGGAGCCACGGCACCATCTCCGGCTCATCCTGGTCTGGGGCGGACGGCTCGTCGTCGCCTGCGGCGTCGCGCTCGCGGTGCTCGTCGGCTGGGCCGGGCCCGACGACGCACCGGAGTGGTGGGACGACCTGGACCGGTGGGGACACGTCGTCGTCGTGTCGCTCGCGGCCGAGGCCTTCGCCCTGGCCTGCCTGCTGGCGATGTGGTGGCGGATCCGCCGGTACGACCCGTCGCCGCGGGTCCTCAGGTCGGCCGAGACCTCCTCGGCGGTCTACGAGCTGATGGAGCCTGCCGACCCCGCAGAGGTGCCGCCGTTGCGCGCGATCGGTGCCTCGGGCGGGGGCATCCGGGCCACGGCGTTCGTGCTCGGTGGCCACCAGGCGGTGCAGGACCGGGCGTGCCGGCGCGCGGAGACGCAGGGCGTGCCCGACCCGGAGCCGCACGTCTTCGCGGTCAGCGGCGGCAGCTATGCGGCCGCGGCGCTGGCCATGCGGCGTGCGTTCCGCAGCGACGGCAGCAACCGTCCCGACCCGACCGAATGGACCGAGTCCTACCGTCTGGACTCACCGGAGCTGGAGCGGCTGCGGCGACACACGCGCTACCTCTTCGAGCCGCGCTGGCGGATGCAGGACGGGCTGATCTCGCTGCTGATGGGGGCGGCGGTCAACATCATCATCATCGGCGTGCTGCTGCGCCTGGTGACCTGGGTGAGCGCGGAGTTCGCCCTCATCACCGGCGTCGTCGAGCTGACCCGCAACTCGCAGGGGCGGCGTACCGATCTCGACCTCGCTCCGGGCTGGGACCTCGGCAACTGGTTCATGCTGCTCGGCTTCTCGTTGATCTGCGCGGTCCTGATCTGCGTGCTGACGCTGGTCAGCTGGTGGAGCACCTCGGCGTTCGACTCGGCGAACGACGATCCCGCCGACGCACCCGCGGGCCAGCCCGTGGCCCCGGTCCGGCACAGCACGGCCATCGGGCTGATGAACTGGTCGGCGCGGCTGCGCCGGGTCCTGTTCCTCGCCGGCCTGGGCTGGCTGCTGCTCGTGCTCGGTCTGCCCGCGGCGACGGTCGCCGTCGTCGACCTCACGACGTCCAACCGGCCGACCACGACCGCCGCGTCGGTGCTGGACAGCGTCGGCTTCGGGACCCGCTCCCTGTGCACCCAGGCGCTGGTCGAGCAGCTCAACCGGGCCGCCGTGGTCGCCGGCGAGCTCGCCCGGGTCAGTCCGGACGAGCCCCGGGAGGTGACCGCGGGCGCCTGCGGCGTCGAGACGACGGTCTCCCGGACGGTCGCGTCGAACGGCACCGCCGACGTCGCCGACGACGTGCTCCTGCCCGCGGACGACGACGCCGCGCGCGACCTCGCCGAGACCCGGCGCATCCCGGGCCAGGTCGCGGGGCTGACCGCCGTGCTGCTCTTCGTGCTCGGCCTGCTGCGTCGAGGGCCGAGCCCCGAGACGTCGGTCGAGGAGCGGTGGACGGCCCGGATGCGTCGCGTGGTGATGACCTGGCTGCCGCTCGCCATCATGATCGGGGTCGTCGTCTACCTCATGCTGCTGTGGACCCTGCGCTTCATGATCTACATCGACCCGCTCTACACGATGACGGCCGCGGTCCTGACCGTCGGCGCCTGCGCGGTCGCGTACCTCCTCGACGCGAACGCGACCTCGCTGCACAACTTCTACCGCGGGCGGCTCTCCGACGCGTTCGCGGTGGCCGTGGACGAGGGCACGGGGCGGGCCACGCAGCTGCCCTCGGGCATCGTCTACAACTACTCGGACCTCGCTGCCCGCAGCTCCGCGGAGCAGGATCCCCGGCTGCACGTGATCGCGACCCTGAACTCGCAGGCGCCCAACGAGGCGCCCACGATGCGCGGCGGGTTCCCGGTCGTCTTCGGCGCCCGCGAGCTGTCGCTGCACCGCGAGGAGCGGCAGCACGTCTGCGTGCCGATGCGCGACTACGAGCGGTTCGCCGGCCCGGGCCGGGTCTCGATCATGGCGTCGGTCGCGATCAGCGGCGCGGCGATCTCGCCGCTGATGGGCCGCTACGGCAGCCAGACGGCGCCGTACCGGTTCCTGCTGGCGCTCTTCAACATCCGCGTCGGCACGTGGGTCTCCAACCCGATGCACACTCCTGCCGATCTGGCGGACATCCCGCTGCAGAGCGCGCCCGAGCGCCGGGCCCGCTGGACGGACGCCTTCTGGCTGACCCGCAAGCCCGGCCTCGCGCAGGTGGCGCTGGAAGCGGTGGGCAACTCGTCCGCGGACCGGCGGTGGGTCTACCTCAGCGACGGCGGGCACCTCGACAACACCGGCCTGGTCGAAGCGGTCCGCTTCTGCGTCGAGGACCGCACGGGCGGCCGCATCCTGGTGCTCGACGCCAGCAACGACCCGCCGGGTGCGTGGTCGGCCGTCGGCGACGCGATCAGCGTGGTCCGGGCCGACCTCGGCGTCGACCTGCGGCGCGTGGACCTGGGTGCTCAGCCGCCGTGGATGCGGGTCTACCAGGGGTCCGGCCTGGAGGTCGTGGTCGTGAAGGCCGTCCGGGTCGAGGTGCCCGGCACGGCGCCTGCCGGATCGGAGGGAGCCGGCGGCGGGTCCGTCGACTGGTCGCACACCCTCCCGCCGGACGTCGTGTCCTTCCAGCTGACGCACAAGGACTTCCCGCGCTCCTCGACCGGACGCCAGAAGTTCGGCGACCTGGAGTTCGAGGCCTACCGGTCCTTCGGGTACGCCGTGACCGCCGCCTCGCTCGACATCGTCGACCGCTCGCACGCGCCGGCCCCGTCGGAGGACCCGCCCTGACCCGGTCTCAGGAGTCGAGCCACTCCCGGATGGACTCGTCGTGCTGGCCCAGCGTCGGCGGCGCGAGGTGCGTCTCCCGCCCACCGGAGTAGGGGTTGTCGTCGAACCGGATCGGCGAGCCCGGCAGCTTCAGGTCGCCCTTCGTGGCGTGCGAGACCTCGAGCAGCAGGCCCTGGGAGAGCGCCTGGTCCCAGGTGTAGACGTCGTCCATCGAGCGGACCTTGCCCGACGGCACGCCGGCGTCGGACAGCAGCGCCAGCCAGTGCTCCGCGGGCTGATCGGCGAAGAGACCCTCCATCCGCTCGGTCAGAGCCGGGCGGTTGGCCACGCGCAGCGCGTTGGTGGCGAACCCCGGCTCCGCCGGGTCCCAGCCGAGGGCCGCGCACAGGGCGCGCCAGAGGTTCTCCGAGCCGCACGCGATCTGGATCGGCGCCGACGCCGTCGCGAACATGCCGTAGGGGGAGATCGACGGGTGGTGGTCGCCGGCCAGCCCCGGCACCTCACCGCCGACCGTCCAGCGGGTGCCCTGGTAGGCGTGCACGCCGACCATGCCGGCGAGCAGCGACGTCCGCACCACGCGACCCCGCCCGGTGGACGTGCGCTCGTGGAGGGCGGCGAGGACGCCGTACGCGCCGTACATGCCGGCCACCAGGTCGGCGATCGGCACCCCGACCTTGGTCGGCTGCTCGGTGCCGGTGATCGACATGAGCCCGCCCTCGCCCTGCGCGATCTGGTCGTAGCCCGAGCGCGACGCCTCCGGGCCGTCGTGGCCGAACCCGGTGATCGACAGCACGATCAGCCCCGGGTTGAGCTCGTGCAGCCGAGACACCGGGAACCCGAGCCGGTCCAGCACGCCGGTCCGGAAGTTCTCCATCAGCACGTCCGCGCGCTCGACCAGCCGCGCGAGCACGTCCTTGTCGGCGTCCGACTTGAGGTCGAGGACCAGCGACTCCTTGTTGCGGTTGGCCGACATGAAGTACGTCGACTCGCGGTCCTCGCCCTCGCCGAGGAACGGCGGGCCCCAGCCGCGGCTGTCGTCGCCGGCGGGCGACTCGACCTTGATCACCCGCGCGCCCAGGTCGCCGAGCATCATCGCCGCGTGCGGGCCGGCGAGCGCGCGGGTCAGGTCGAGCACGAGCAGGTCGGAGAGGGGTCCGTCAGCCATGGAGGCAGCCTAGGACTGCCACATCCACTCCATCTCGGTGACCGTCCGGTCCCGCGTCTCCTGCCCGGCGAGCAGCTGCACGACGTGCAGGGCCAGGTCGACCCCGGCCGAGACGCCGGCCGAGGTCAGGATGTTCTCGCTACTGCGGACGAACCGCTGACCGCGGATCACCTTCGTCGTCGGCGAGACCGCGGCGAGCTCGTCGAAGGCGTCGTGGTGGGTGGTGGCGGGCCGCCCCGCCAGCAGTCCGGCGGCACCGAGCACCAGTGCGCCGGTGCACACCGACAGCAGCAGCTCGACCTCGGCCGCCCGCTCGCGGACCCAGTCGAGCACCCGGTCGTCCTTCATCAGCGCCCGCGAGCCGGAGCCGCCCGGCACCACGACGAGGTCGGGAATCGGCGCGTCCGCGAGCGCGTACGTCGGGAGCACGGTGAACCCGCCGCGGCCGGCGACGGGGTCGCCCGTGACGCCGACCGAGTGGACCGAGAACGGGTTGCCCTCGCCGAGCTCGCCCGCCACGTTGAAGACCTCGTAGGGTCCGGCGAAGTCGAGCACCTCCATGTCGTCGAAGGCCAGGATCGCCACGGTCCGCTGACTCACGGGGACCATTGTGGGGCGCTGTCGGCGCCGGATGGTCGAATGGCCACATGACGGCCACCGCGGAGACGACGTACCACCTCGTCCGTCCCGACCGCGCCGTCACCGTGCCGACCCTCGACGAGCACCAGCAGCGCGTCGTCGACCACCCCGGCGGCCCGCTGCTCGTGCTCGCCGGCCCGGGCACCGGCAAGACCACCACGCTCGTCGAGGCGATCGTCGACCGCATCGAGCGGCGCGGCGCGACGCCCGACCAGGTGCTCGCGCTGACGTTCTCCCGCAAGGCCGCCGAGCAGCTGCGCGACCGCGTCACCGCACGCCTCGGCCGCACGACGTCGACCACGCTCAGCTCGACCTTCCACTCCTTCGCCTACGGCCTGATCCGGCGCTACGCACCGGCGGAGCTCTACGAGGCGCCGCTGCGGCTGCTCTCGGCGCCGGAGCAGGACGTCGTGCTGCGCGAGCTGCTCACCGACCACCCCGAGTCCGTGGCCTGGCCCGAGTCGCTGAGCCGGGCCCTCGGCACCCGCGGCTTCGCGCGCGAGGTCCACGCGGTGCTCGCCCGGGCCCGCGAGAAGGGCCTCGACGGCGAGGGGCTGCGGCTGCTCGGCGAGGCCGAGGGCCTGCCTGAGTACGTCGCCGCCGGGCTGTTCCTCGACCAGTACCTCACCAACCTCGACTCGCAGGGCGCCACCGACTACGCCGACCTGATCCGCCGCGCGACGATCGAGGCGGAGGCCCACCGCGACGAGCTCCGGGCCCACCTGTCCCACGTCTTCGTCGACGAGTACCAGGACACCGACCCCGGCCAGGTCGCGCTGCTGCGCGCGCTGGCGGGCGACGGCCGCGACCTGACCGTCGTCGGCGACCCGCACCAGTCGATCTACGGCTTCCGGGGCGCCGAGGTGCGCGGCATCCTCGACTTCCCGACCGAGTTCCCGCGCGCCGACGGGTCGGCGGCCGCGGTGGTCGCCCTGCGCACCACCCGCCGGTTCGGCCCGCGGGTGCTGGTCGCGTCCCAGCGCGTCGCCGGCCGGCTGGCGCTGCCGGGCAGCATCCCCGAGGACGCCAAGGAGGCGTTCCTCGCCCCGGAGTCGGCCCCCGGCCTCGACCCGGGTCGGGTGCTGGTGCGCACCTTCGACACCGAGCGCGCCGAGGCCGAGCACCTCGCCGACCTGCTGCGCCGCGCCCACCTCGAGGACGGCGTGCCCTGGCACGACATGGCCGTGCTGGTGCGCTCGGGCCGCACCTCGATCCCGCCGCTGCGCCGGGCGCTGGGCGCAGCCGGCGTGCCGGTCGAGGTCGCCAGCGACGAGGTGCCGCTGGTGCGCGACCCGGCGGTGCTGCCGCTGCTCGACGCGCTGCGCGCCGTCGTCAACCTCGACAACGACGACCCCGAGCACGTCGAGCACCTCGACCCGGCACGGGTCGAGGCGCTGCTGCTCGGTCCGCTCGGCGGCCTCGACGCCGGCGACGTCCGCCGCCTGGCCAGGCTGCTGCGCGCCCGCGACAAGGAGCAGAGCAAGACCGAGGACCGCCCACCGCGAACGTCGCGGGAGCTGGTGCGCCGGGCCGTGGTCGAGGCGGGCTTCCTCGACGGGCTCGCCGGCCCCGAGGCCGGCCGGGCCCGGGCGCTCACCCAGCTGCTGCTCGACACCCGCGCGGAGATGCACGCGGGCGCCACGGCCGAGCAGCTGCTGTGGACGCTGTGGTCGCGCACCGCGTGGCCGGCGCGGCTGCGCCGCTCCGTCGAGCACGGCGGCGGCGCGGCCCGACGAGCGCACCGGGACCTCGACTCGATCTGCGCGCTGTTCGACGTCGCCGCGCGCTCGGAGGAGCAGCGCGACCACGTCGGCGTCCGCCCGTTCCTCGCCAGCCTCGTCCAGCAGCAGATCCCGGCCGACACGCTCGCCGAGCGGGGCGCCCGCGGCTCCGCCGTACGCCTGCTCACCGCGCACCGCTCCAAGGGCCTCGAGTGGCGCCTGGTCGTCGTCGCGCACGTGCAGCAGGACGGCTGGCCCGACCTGCGCCGCCGCTCGACGCTGCTGCAGGCCGACCGGATCGGCGAGCACGGCGTGGTCCCGCCGGTCTCCGCGCGCGAGCTGCTGATGGAGGAGCGCCGGCTCTTCTACGTCGCCTGCACGCGCGCCCGGCAGCGGCTGGTCGTCACCGCCGTCGCGTCGGCGGAGGACGACGGCGAGCAGCCCTCGCGGTTCCTCGAGGAGCTGGGCGTCGGCGTCGAGCGGGTCGTCGGCCGGCCCCGGCGGCCGCTGTCGATGGCCGGCCTGGTGAGCGAGCTGCGCCGCACCGTGGCCGACCCGGCGACCAGCGAGACGCTGCGCGCGGCCGCCGCCCGCCGGCTGGCGCGGCTCGCGGGCGAGAGCATCGGCACCCGGCCGCTGGTGCCGAGCGCCGACCCGTCCACCTGGTGGGGCACCCGCGCGGCCACCCGGTCGGTCCAGCCGGTGCGCGACCCCGACCAGCCGGTGCCGGTCTCGGCGAGCGTCCTCGAGTCGATGATGGTCTGCCCGACCCAGTGGTTCCTCGAGCGCGAGGCCGGCGGCATCGCCCGCGCCCACCAGTCCGCCAACCTCGGCGAGCTCCTCCACGCGCTCGCCCAGCGGGTCGCCACGGGCGAGGTCGAGCCCGCGGTCGACGTCCTCATGGAGCACGTCGACGCGGTGTGGGACCGGCTCGACTTCCGCACCCCGTGGTCGAAGGCCCGCGAGCACGAGCGGGTCCGGGCCGCCCTCGCCCGGTTCCTGCAGTGGCACCTCGGCAACCCGCGCCGACTGGTCGGCACCGAGGCGCAGTTCGAGACCGTGGTGACCCTCGACGACGGCGAGCACGTGAGGCTCACCGGCTACGCCGACCGTCTCGAGCTCGACGCCGAGGGCAACGTCGTCGTGGTCGACCTCAAGACCGGCCGCACCAAGCCCAGCAACAAGTCCGTCGAGAGCCACCTCCAGCTCGGCCTCTACCAGCTCGCCGTCGACCACGGTGCCGTCGCCGAGGTCGCGCCCGACGCCCCGGCCGGCGGGGCCGAGCTGATCCAGCTCGGCCTGGTCGACGGCGGCGACGCCGCCGTGGTCCAGGTCCAGGACGTGCAGCCCGACGACGGACCCGGGCGCACCGCGCTGCGCGACCAGCTGCGCCACACCGCGTCGCTGCTGCGCGCCGAGTCCTTCCCGGCGGTGGCCGGCCAGCACTGCCGCGACTGCGGCTTCGTGCCCATCTGCCCGATCAAGAGCGCAGGGTCGGTGACGAGCCAGTGACGCCCCGACAGATCCGCACCCCCGAGGAGCTGCAGGCGGTGATGGGCACCGCCTACGCCCCGAGCGCCCAGCAGTGGGCGGCGATCTCCGCCCCGCTCGCGCCGGCGGTCGTGATCGCGGGCGCCGGCTCCGGCAAGACCACGCTGATGGCCGCGCGCGTCGTCTACCTCGTGGTCACCGGTCAGGTCCGTCCCGAGGAGGTGCTGGGCCTGACGTTCACGACCAAGGCGGCCAGCGAGCTGCGCGCCCGGATCCGGGGCGCGCTCCAGGCAGCGGGGGCGCTGGAGGAGCCGGAGGACGCTCTGCTGGATGCCGGCGCGGAGGACGTCCTGGAGCCGACGGTCGCGACCTACAACGCCTACGCCGCGAGCCTGCTCACCGACCACGGCCTGCGCATCGGCCACGAGCCCGACACCCGGGTCATCACCGACGCGGCGCGCTACCAGCTCGGCGCGCGGGCGGTCGACCGGTTCACCGGCGACATCCGGCACCTCAGCGACCACCCGGCCACCGTGATCCAGAACCTCCTCGCCCTCGACAGCGCGATGAGCGAGCACCTCGTCGGCCCCGTCCGGGTCCGTGAGCTCGACGCCGAGGCGCGCGCCGGCTTCGAGCGCGCGCTGGCCGAGGAGGTCGCGGGCAAGAACCGCGTCACCTACCGCGAGGCCGTCGAGAAGGCGATCTCCGCGATCGACCGGCGCGCCGAGCTGCTCGGGCTCGTCGACTCCTACCGCCGCCTCAAGCGCGACCTCGGGCTGATGGACTTCTCCGACCAGATCGAGCTCGGCGCCCGGCTCGCCGCGGAGCAGCCCGACGTCGGCGCCCATGAGCGGGGCCGGTTCAAGGTCGTGCTGCTCGACGAGTACCAGGACACCTCGGTCGCCCAGGCCGTGATGCTCTCCCGCCTGTTCGCCCACGGGCACGCGGTGACCGCCGTCGGCGACCCCAACCAGGCGATCTACGGCTGGCGCGGCGCCTCGGTCTCCAACATCCTCGGCTTCGCCGAGACGTTCCCCGCGGCCGACGGCGGCGAGGTGCCGACCTACCCGCTCACGGTCAACCGCCGCTCCGACGCGCGGATCCTCGAGGTCGCCAACCGGCTCGCAGCGCCGCTCTACGAGAAGTTCGCCCAGGTCGAGCCGCTCGTCCCCAAGCCGGGAGCGGAGCCGGGCGAGGTCGGCACCCGGGTCTTCACGACCCACGCCGACGAGCTGGCGTGGCTGGTCGACGCGGTCAAGGAGGCGCACACCGGGTCGTGGGCCAAGATCGGCGTCCTGACCCGCGACAACGCCCACGCCGAGGACGTCTTCGACGCGCTCACCGGAGCCGGCGTCCCCGTCGAGATCGTCGGCCTCTCCGGGCTGCTCCGGCTGCCCGAGGTCGCCGAGGTCGTGGCCACCCTGCACCTGCTGCACGACGTCACCGCCAACGCCGCGCTGCTCACCCTGCTCACCGGTCCGCGGTGGGCGATCGGGCCGCGCGACCTCCGGCTGCTCAGCCGCCGGGCGTTCGAGATCGCCGGCCGGCAGGGTCGTGGGGCGGCCTCGGCGTCGGTCACCGACCAGCTCCTCGAGATCGCCGACGGCATCGACCCCGCCGAGATCCCCTCGCTCGACGACGCGCTCGCCGACCCCGGGGAGCACCCCTACTCGCCCGAGGCGCTGGAGCGGTTCGCGCTGCTGTCCGGCGAGCTGCGGATCCTGCGCACCTACGTCGGCGAGCCGCTGCTCGACATCGTGCGCCGCATCATCGACACCAGCGGTACCGACGTCGAGCTCGCCTCGGCCGTCAGCCCGGCGGCTGCGGCCCGCCGCGACAACGTCGACCTGTTCGTCAAGGCGGTCGCCGACTTCCAGGCCGTCGACGGCGACGTGACCCTCCCGGCGCTGCTCGCCTACCTCACTGCCGAGGACGACCAGGGCAACGGCCTCGACGTCGCCACGCCGACCGAGGCCGACTCGGTCAAGCTGCTCACCGTGCACCGGTCCAAGGGCCTGGAGTGGGACGCGGTGTTCCTGGTGGGCGTCTGCGAGACCCGCTTCCCGTCCAACCGCTCGCGCACGCTGTGGACCTCCTCGCCCGCGATCCTCCCGGCGCCGCTGCGCGGCGACGCCCACGACCTGCCGCAGCTGGCGGGCCACGACAAGGCCGCCCTCGACGCCTACCGCGCCGCGACCCGCGACCACGACGCGGAGGAGGAGCTCCGGCTGGGGTACGTCGCGTTCACCCGGGCCGCGCACCGCCTGGCGGTCACCTCCTACCTGTGGAGCCCGCGGGCCACGCCGTTCGGCCCGTCGGACTACCAGGTCGTCGTGCGCGACCAGCTCGCCGCGTGGGGAGAGCCGCTCGAGGGATGGCAGGAGAAGCCGGTCAAGGGCGACCCCAACCCCTACGACGCGGTCGACCCGTCCCGGCCGTGGCCGCCGACCGGCACCGGCCGCGAGGCGGCGCTGCGCATCGAGGCGGCCCGGCGGGTGCGCGAGGCCGACCCCGGTGCCGCGGACGTCGGGCTGGACATGATCGAGGCCGCCCAGGTGGCCGACTGGGACGCCGAGCTCGACCGCCTGGTCGAGGAGGCGCGGGCCGACCGGAGCACCGAGATCGCCGTGCCGCTGCCGAGCAGCCTGTCGGCGACCGCGCTCGGGCGGCTGCGCGACGACGCCGCGGCGTTCGCGCGGGAGCTGGCCCGGCCGATGCCGCGCCCGCCGTCGTCGTCGGCCCGCTTCGGGGTCCGCTTCCACGCCTGGGTCGAGGCGCGGTTCGGGCAGCAGGACCTCTTCGACTACGGCGACCTCCCGGGCCGCGGCGACGCCGGCATCGACGACGACGCCGACCTCAAGGAGCTGATCGCGACCTTCGAGTCCGGGCCGTTCGGCAGCCGGACGCCCTTCCAGGTCGAGGCGCCGTTCGCGCTGGTGCTCGGCGGCCAGGTCGTGCGCGGGCGCATCGACGCGGTCTACCTCGAGGGCGACGGCACGTTCCTGCTCGTCGACTGGAAGACCAACCGGTCGGCCACGGCGGATCCGCTCCAGCTCGCCATCTACCGCCTCGCCTGGGCCGAGCTGCACGGCGTGCCGGTGGAGTCGGTGCGGGTCGCCTTCTACTACGTCCGCACCGGCGAGGTCGTCGAGCCCGAGGACCTGCCGGGGCGTCAGGCGCTGGAGGCGCTGGTCAGCGGCTGAGCGCCGGCCCGCACGCTAGGCGCCGGTGCTGTGGCCGTCCGCCCGCCGGTCGAGCCACGCGGCGACGCCGCGTGCCGCCGTGCGACCGGCCCGGTTCGCGCCGATGGTGCTCGCCGACGGGCCGTAGCCGACCAGCTGCACGCGCGGGTCGGCGACCGCGGTCGTGCCCGCCCGGTCGAGCTGGACGCCACCGTGCTCGGAGCGCAGGTGCAGGGGAGCGAGGTGCGCGATCGCCGGTCGGAACCCGGTCGCCCACAGGATCGCGTCGGCCGGCCAGAGCGCTCCGTCCTGGAGGCGCACGCCGTCGGGCTCGATCCTCGTGAACATCGGGTGCCGCCGGTAGGCGCCCAGCCGCTCCGCGGCCCGCTCCTGCTCGCGCAGGGCCAGCCCCGTGACGCTGACGACGCTGGCCGGCGGCAGGCCACGGCGTACCCGGTCCTCGACCAGCGCCACCGCCGACCGGCCCGCCTCCGCGGTGAAGTCGTCGGTGCGCCACACCGGCTCGCGCCGCGTCACCCAGAGCGTGTCGGCGGCCACCGGCGCGATCTCCCCGAGCAGCTGGACGCCCGAGGCGCCGCCGCCGACCACCACGACCCGCCGGTCGCGGAAGTGCTCGGCGCCCGGGTACCCCACCGTGTGCAGCTGCTCGCAGCGGAAGGTCTCCATGCCGGGGTAGTGCGGCACGTGCGGCTGCGTCCAGGTGCCGGTGGCGTTCACGATCGTCCGCGTCGTCCAGCTCCGGTCGCCGGCCCGCACGACCAGCAGGTCGCCCACCGACTCGACCCGGTCGACCCGCACCGGCCGGAGCACCGGCAGCCCGTGGTCGCGCTCGTAGGAGCCGAAGTAGGCCGGCACCACGACGTTGGCCCGTCCGGCGTCGTCGGTGGGGGAGTCGGCGTCCGGGAGGGCGGCGATGCCGTGCACGTCGTGCATGGTCAGCGAGTCCCAGCGGTGCTGCCAGGCGCCGCCGGGGGCCGGGTTGGCGTCGAGCACGACGTGCGAGATGCCGCGGCGCGTCAGGTGGTACGACGCGGACAGCCCGGCCTGGCCGGCTCCGATCACCACCGCGTCGAGGATCTCCACCTCCGGTGAACGCCCCGGCCGCGGGGGTTAGTCCTGCGCGGTGCCCGCTGTGAGCGCGATCTCGACCATCGCGCCGAAGGTCTGCTCGCGCTCCTGCGCGGTGGTCTCCTCGCCGGTGACGATGTGGTCGCTGACGGTGCAGATCGCCAGCGCGCGGCGGTCGTACTTGGCGGCCAGCGTGTAGAGCTGGCTGGCCTCCATCTCGACCGCGAGCACGCCGTAGTCGACCATCCGGGCGGCGAGCTCGGGGCGGGCGGGGTAGAAGGAGTCGCTGCTGTAGATCAGCCCGACGTGCACGGCCTCGTCGAGCCCGGCGGCGGTGGCCGCGTCGTGCGCCGCCCGTAGCAGCCCGAAGTCCGCGACGGGGGCGTAGTCGAGCCCCTCGAAGCGGATCCGGTTCATCGAGGAGTCGGTGCAGGCGCCCGAGGCGATGACGATGTCGCGTACGGCGAGCCTCTCGCTCATCGCGCCGCAGGAGCCGACGCGCACGATCGACTGCACGTCGTAGGCGTCGAAGAGCTCGTTGACGTAGATCGCCATCGACGGCTGACCCATGCCCGAGCCCTGGACGGAGACGCGGTGGCCGCGCCAGGTGCCGGTGAAGCCGTACATGCCGCGCACCTCGGTGTAGCAGCGGACGTCCTCGGGGAACGTCTCGGCGATCCACCGCGCGCGCAGCGGGTCGCCAGGCAGCAGGACCAGGGGGGCGATGTCGCCGGGCTGGGCGCCGATGTGCGTGCTCACGTGTGAGGAGCCTACGGCTAGCCTCCCGGGAGTGACCTACCAGCACGAGCGCCTCTCCGCGAACCCCCACGACCGCGCCGGCGCGCGCCGCGCCGACGACGCGTGGCTCGAGGAGCGGTGGTCCGACCCGGAGACCCGCGTGCTGGTCGTGTCGGGCACCCGCGTGCGGCCGGCGGACGGCGGGTTGGACTGGGTCGCACCCGCCGACGCCCCGGAGGGGCTCCGGGTGCTGCTCGGCGAGCACGACGGCCGGGCCTGGTTCGCGGTCATCGTGGACGCCGAGGTGTCGAAGACGGCGCAGGGGGAGTGGACCCCGCTGCGCGGCCTGCTGCCGTTCCTCGCCGACGACGCGCTGGCGGGGGCGCCCCTGGTGTTCCACGCGCTCGGCCTGGCGGAGTGGCTGTTCGTCACACGCTTCTGCCCGCGCTGCGGAGGGCCGCTGAGCCCGCGCGCCGCGGGCCACGAGCTGGCCTGCGCCAACGGCCACGTCCAGTTCCCGCGCACCGACCCCGCGGTGATCATGATCGTCACCTCGGGCGAGCCCGGAGCCGAGGACGAGCGGTGCCTGCTCGGCCGGCAGGCCGTCTGGCCGGCCGGTCGCTACTCGACGCTCGCGGGCTTCTGCGAGCCCGGCGAGACGCTCGAGGACGCCGTACGCCGCGAGGTGCGCGAGGAGTCCGGGGTCGTGGTCGGCGACGTCGAGTACTTCGGCAACCAGCCGTGGCCGCTCCCGGCCAGCCTGATGCTGGGCTTCGTCGGCCGCGCGGTCAGCACCGCGATCGAGGTCGACGACCACGAGCTCGAGGACGCGCGCTGGTTCACGCGCGCCGAGATGAGGGAGCTCGCCGAGGCCGGCACGCTGCTGCTCCCGCAGGGCGTCTCGATCAGCCGCTCACTCGTCGAGCACTGGTACGGCGGGCCGCTGCCCGGCCAGTGGTGACCGCCGTCAGGCGGCCAGCTCGGCCAGCTTCGCCTTGACCTGTGCGAGCGATGGGTTCGTGTGGGCGGTGCCGTCGGCGTAGACGAGCGTGGGCACGGTCTGGTTGCCGTTGTTGACCGACTCGACCAGCTTCGCGGCCTCCGGCTGCTGCTCGATGTCGACGACGTCGAACGCGATGCCCTCGCGGTCGAGCTGGCTCTTCAGGCGGTGGCAGTAGCCGCACGCCGGGGTGCTGTACATGGTGAAGGAACCGCTCATCAGGACTGTCGCCTCCGGCGTCTAGGGTGTGGATCGTCCACCGGATCCAACCATCCCGGCCCAGGAGTTGTTCCCGCAGATGCCCGACCTGCTCGCCGCCCTCGACCCCGAGCAACGCCAGGTCGCCGAGGCGCTGCGCGGCCCGGTGCGGGTGCTGGCCGGAGCGGGCACCGGCAAGACCCGCGCGATCACGCACCGCATCGCGCACGGCGTGACCAGCGGCGTCTACGCGCCGACCGAGGTGCTGGCGGTGACCTTCACGACCCGGGCCGCCGGCGAGATGCGGTCGCGGCTGCGCGGCCTCGGCGCGGGCGGCGTCCAGGCCCGCACGTTCCACTCGGCCGCGCTGCGCCAACTGCGGTTCTTCTGGCCCAGGGTGCACGGCACCGAGCTGCCGACGCTCACGGAGTCCAAGATCGGCATGCTCGCCGCCGCGGCCCGCCGGCAGCGGCTACACGCCGACCAGGCGCTGCTGCGCGACCTCGCGTCCGAGGTCGAGTGGGCCAAGGTCAGCAACGTCACCCCCGACGACTACGCCCGCCTCGCCCGCTCCCGTGGGCGCGCCGTGTCCGGGCAGGACCACGAGACGGTCGCCCGGATCTACGCGGCCTACGAGGAGACCAAGCGCAGCCAGGGCCGCATGGACATGGAGGACGTCCTGCTGCTGACCGCCGGGCTGCTCGAGGAGGACGAGCGGGTCGCCGCCCAGGTCCGCCGGCAGTACAAGTGGTTCGTCGTCGACGAGTTCCAGGACGTCTCGCCGATCCAGTGGGCGCTGCTCGAGCTGTGGCTCGGGGGCCGGGACGAGATCTGCGTCGTCGGCGACCCCGCCCAGACCATCTACTCCTTCGCCGGCGCCGACGCCGGCTACCTCCGCCAGCGGTTCCCGGCCCGCTTCCCGGGCGCGGCCTCGATCGAGCTGGTGCGCAACTACCGCTCGACGCCCGAGGTCGTCGAGGCCGCCAACACGCTGCTCGCCGGCACCCTCAGCGGCGGCGTGCAGCTGCGCGCGCAGCGCCCGTCGGGCCCGGAGGTCTCCTACACGCCGCGCTCCGACGAGGTCGCCGAGGCCGAGGCGGTCGCCGCCCACGTGCTCCGCCTGCGCGAGCGCGGACAGGCGCTCGGTCAGGTCGCCGTCCTGTTCCGCATCAACGCCCAGTCCGAGGCGTTCGAGGAGGCGCTCGCCGCCCGCGGGCTGCCCTACGTCGTCCGCGGCGCGGCCCGCTTCTTCGACCGCCCCGAGGTCCGCGAGGCGGTGACCCGCATCCGGGGCGCCGCCCGGTCCGGGGAGGCGTCCGGGGCGATCGTCGACGAGGTGGCGGCGATCCTGGCCGGGATGGGCTGGAACCCCGAGGCGCCCACGGCCCGCGGCCAGACCCGCGACCGGTGGGAGTCCTGGCAGGCGCTGGTCGACCAGGCCGCCGAGTTCGCGAAGGGGGAGGGAGCCGACCTCAACGCGTTCGTCGACGAGCTCGACCGCCGCGCCGCCGAGCAGCACGCGCCGGTCGCCGACGGGGTCACGCTCGCGACCTTCCACGCCGCCAAGGGCCTGGAGTGGGACACCGTCTTCCTCTGCGGCCTCCAGGACGGCACCCTGCCAATCACCTACGCCGACACCCCGGCCGCGATCGAGGAGGAGCGCCGGCTGCTCTACGTCGGCATGACCCGCGCCCGCCAGGAGCTGCTGCTCTCGTGGTCGCTCGCCCGCAACCCGGGCGGTCGGGCCTCCCGCAAGCCCTCCCGGTTCCTCGACCCCCTGCTGCCCGAGACCGCGCGCGTGCCGGCCGAGCAGCCGCGCAACCGGCGGGTCGCGAGCTGCCGCGAGTGCGGCAAGCCCCTGGCCACCGGAGCCGAGAAGAAGCGCGGGCGCTGCGCGGACTGCCCGGCCTCCTACGACGAGGCGCTCTTCGAGCGCCTGCGCGAGTGGCGCAAGGAGCGGGCCGGGGAGGAGAGCGTGCCGGCGTTCGTGGTCTTCACCGACGCCACGCTCCAGCTGATCGCCGAGCACAAGCCGCGCACCCCCGACGCGCTGCTGCGGATCAGCGGGATCGGCCGCTCCAAGATCGAGAAGTACGGCGACGACGTGCTCGCCCTGGTCGGTTGAGTGGACACGAGGCGTCTGGCAGAA
Source organism: Nocardioides agri (assembly GCF_013778305.1). GTDB lineage: Bacteria > Actinomycetota > Actinomycetes > Propionibacteriales > Nocardioidaceae > Nocardioides > Nocardioides agri. Next base: position 925,398 of record NZ_JACEIC010000002.1, on the reverse strand, counting down.
AAATTTCGGAAATAGGCACTAAATCGTTTGCCCATTACACGCGCGAGCCGATAGTTTCCTCTCACTAACCGCCGCGCAACACGGTCTTTGGCAGGACCGGCGCACGTATCACCGAAGGAGGTGGCCCCTGTGAACAGCACCAAGCTCTGGATGACGGCTCAGACCCCGTCCTGCTTCGGCATGCCCATTTCCGGCCACGCCTTCGGCGCGTCCGTTCCGGCCTCCTCCCGCCTCGCCACGACGACCGTCGTGCGCGATCGCGCAGCGGCCACCCAGGGCGCCGTCAAGGGCGGCATGGGCCTCGCCCAGGCCTACTTCCCGGGGACCAGTGCCTGGAGACCTCCGACCTGTTGAGACACAACAGCCATCGGCAGCCTCCAGGCCGCGGAACCCGAACCGGGATCCGCGGCCTTTCTGTTTCCCGGACCACGCGTCACCCACAGCGATCAGGTCAGAAGGAGGTGAAGACATGACCATCAGTGAGCTCACCCGCCCCGATGGGACTGCCGAAGGCTACGAGCTGACTCTCGGCCAGCTCCACGACGAGGCGGACCGCGTCGACGACGAGCTGCTGCCCTGCCGGACCAACAACGCCGAGCTGTGGTTCGCCGAGTCCCCCAGCGACGTGGAGTTCGCCAAGGCCCTGTGCCAGAGCTGCCCCGTCCGGGACCTCTGCCTCGACGGCGCTCTCGAGCGGCGCGAGCCGTGGGGCGTCTGGGGCGGCCAGCTGTTCCTGCAAGGCGTGGTGATTCCGCGCAAGCGCCCCCGCGGCCGGCCCCGCAAGAACGAGGTCGCCGCCTGAGCACCTGCACCACCCGTCCCCGCACCACCTCCCGCACATACTCCGACCGACAACGACGTCAAAGGACACCGAGATGAACCCGATCCACGAGGACCTGGTCCGCGCGAACGTGAGCGCCCGCCTGGGTGAGGCACGCGAGTGCCGTCAGGGGCGCCGTCTGGCCCGAGCCGAGCGCACCAGCCGGCGCGCCGAGCAGCTCGCTCAGCAGGCCCGACTCGCCCTCGCCCGGACGCTCTGAGCGACCAGCAGCGCCAGAAAGCAGAACGACACCCATGAACACCAACGTCATCACGAACCGAAACGGACTTCCTGACATGAACCTTCTCCACGAAGAACTGGCCCGAGCGCAAATGTCCATGCGCCTGGGAGAGGCGCAGCAGCTCCAGCTGGGGTACCGGCTGGCCCGTGCCCGTCGACTCAGCCGCAAGGCCGAGCAGGCGGCACAGCAGGCGCGTCTGGCCCTCGCCCGCGCGCTCTAACCGACCATCACCTCACCCGACCACGGGTGACCGACACCGGGAGCCGGCTCCGACGCACCAGCGTCGGAGCCGGCTCTCGGCGTTCCGGGCTAGGTTGGGCTCATGTCGACGACCTGCGACTTCTGCGGCCGGGTGGAGACCGAAGAGGCGAAGACGCTGACCTGGACCGTCGCGGTCGAGAACGGCCGGCGCCGCACCTTCTGCGACGAGTGCTCGCGCAGCAACCTGCGCGCGATGGAGGGCAAGCTCGACAGCGAGTGGTGGTGACCGCTCAGCCCGGGCCGGCCCACTGTGCCCAGGAGCAACCGCAGTAGGGGTGCCGCGCCCAGTCGCGTCGTACGGCGCCGCACGCCGGCCCGAGGTCGAGCGTCGCCGACCACGAGGTCGGCAGCTCGCCGCTCAGGTAGCGCAGCACGTCGCGCGCCGCCCACGCGGTCGCCACGGTCGCCAGCGCCGGGTCCTCCGGGCCCCCCACCCGCCCGGCGAGCTGCTCGACCACCACCGCCCGCCGCGGGTCGTGCTCGCCGAGGTGCGCGTCGACGCAGCGCAGGCACGCGGTCGTGCCGGGCACCACGAACGGGCCGACCCGGTAGCCGCCGGCGCCGGCCGTGACGACCAGGTGCGGCCGGCCGGCGCGGAGGTGGTCGTCGATCGGGTCCCGGGCCGGCTCGCCGGCGGCGAGCACGAGGGCGACGTCGGCGGCGCCGGGGTCCGCGGTCACGCCCGCCCCGGCCGCGGTCAGCAGCCGGCGCGCCTCCGCGGCGACGACGTCCGGGCCGGTCACGTGCACCCGCCCGCGTGGGGGCGCCGCCCGGCGCAGCATCCCGGCGTCGTCGAGCTCGCGCAGCACGCGGTGCCCCACCGGGGTCGCCGGGCAGGGAGCGTCCCCGGCCTGGAGGTCCGCCAGCAACCGGCGTACGTCGGGCTCGTCCGGCACCACCAGCCGCCACGGCGGGTCCAGCCCGACCTGGAGGTGGCGGTCGTCGCGGCGCAGCACGTGGAGTCCGGGTCGCAGCAGGCTCATGGCCGGTGGTCTACCCGCCGGGACGGACGCTCAGCGCGTCATCCACAGGCCGGGCCGACGGGATGCCCGAGAACGACGGCGGCGCCTCCCCGAGACCGGGAAGGCGCCGCCGTGGAACTCGTGGGCTGACGCGAGCGTCAGGCCTTGCCGAGGATCCGGTTGAGGTTCGTGCCGCAGACGGGGCAGACGGCCTTGGCCATCTTGGTGCCCTTGTCGTTGACGCGAATCTCGCCCTCGGCCTCGCGCTTCTCCTTGCACTTCACGCAGTAGAACTCGCCGCTCCAGGTCTCCGCCATGACGGCCTCCTTGCCTAATCATTTCTTCGGTCGTCGCGACGGGGCGAAGGGGGAAGACCCGTCGGAGCCCGGCGGGGTGCCGCCAGACCGCCTCCGACCCTACGACACGCGTGGCTGAGCGTGGCGCAGGCACACCGTTTCGCGCTCCGGCCGATGAATTTGGTCACGGCGCGTCCGGAGGCGGATCAGTAGGTTGTCCGCATGCCTGAGCTCACCCACCTGCGCCTCGAGCGCCCCCGCGACGGGGTCGCCCTGCTCACCCTCGACAACCCCGACCAGCGCAACGCGATGTCGGACGAGATGACCGCCTCCTGGGTGCGGGCCGTCGACGTGCTCGCCGCCGACCCGACCGTGCGCGCCGTGGTCGTGACCGGCGAGGGCTCGGCGTTCTGCTCGGGCGGCAACACCTCCTGGATCGCCAGCGAGCCCGACGCGACCGTCGACCACCTGCGCACCCGGATGATCGCGTTCTACCGGGCCTGGCTCTCGATCCGCCGGCTGGAGGTGCCCACGATCGCCGCGGTCAACGGCCCGGCCATCGGGGCGGGCCTGTGCATCGCGCTCGCGTGCGACCTGAGGTACGCCGCGGCCGGCGCGCGGATGGGCGTGCCGTTCGTGAAGCTCGGGATGCATCCCGGGATGGCCGCCACCCACCTGCTGCCCGACGTCGTCGGTCCCGCCCACGCCCGCGACCTGCTGCTCACCGGCCGCGTCGTCGACGCGGACGAGGCCCTGCGCCTCGGCCTGGTCTCCCGGGTCCACGACCCGGCCGCGCTGCTCGACGAGGTGCTCGACACCGCCGCCGGGATCGCCGCGACCGCCCCGATCCCCAGCAAGCTGACCAAGCTCGCGCTCGCCGACGGCGGGCACGCCGACTTCGAGGCCGCGATCCAGTGGGAGGCGATGGCGCAGCCGATCACGCTCGCCACGGCGGACCTGCAGGAGGGCATCCGCGCGGCGCAGGAGAAGCGGCCGCCGGTCTTCGCCGGCCGCTGAGCACCGTGCGCTGACGTGACGAGAGGCCCCCGGTCCGCCGATGGACGCTTGCCTTCCCCTTGCGAGCGTCCGCCGACGGCCCGGAGGCCTCGTCTGGGGTAGGACGCTAGGAGCCCGGCGGGGCGCGGTCAATGCGGCGGAGCCACAGCCTGTGGACAAACCTGTGGATGACGTTGTGGAGGATCCGCCCGGACGGTGGACGGGTCCGGGACAGCGCTGTGGACGACCGGCGGCCCGGTACGCCGTACCGGGCCGTGACCAGCAACAATGGCGGTCCACCGGGTGTGGACGAAAGAAATCCGGCGAGAAGTCGCGAGGAGGCCGGCGTGTCGGAGCCGTACGACGGGGGACCGGTCGCCGCGCTGCGCCGGATCGCGTTCCTGCTCGAGCGCGGCCGGGAGGACACCTTCAAGGTCAAGGCCTTCCGCAAGGCCGCGGCCGCGATCCTGCCGCTGCCGCCCGAGCAGGTGGCGGCGGCGGTCGCCGACGGCACGCTGACCGACATCCCGGGCGTCGGGGCGAGCACCGCCAAGGTGATCTCCGCAGCCGCGCGCGGTGAGCTGCCCGACCGGCTGGCCGAGCTCGAGCGCGAGCACGGCGGGCCGCTGACCGGAGCCGGGGCCGACCTGCGGGCGGCGCTGCGCGGCGACCTGCACTCCCACTCCGACTGGTCCGACGGCGGCTCGCCGATCGAGGAGATGGCGTTCACCGCGATCGAGCTCGGCCACGACTACCTGGTGCTCACCGACCACTCGCCGCGGCTGACCGTCGCCCGGGGGCTGAGCCCCGAGCGGCTGGCGCGGCAGCTCGACGTCGTCGAGGCCGTCAACGCGCACCTCGGGGGCGAGTTCACGCTGCTCAAGGGCATCGAGGTCGACATCCTCGACGACGGCGCCCTCGACCAGGAGGACGCGCTGCTCGCGCGGCTCGACCTCCGGGTCGCCAGCGTGCACTCCAAGCTCAAGATGGACGCCGCCGACATGACCACGCGGATGGTGGCCGCCGTCCGCAACCCGTTCACCAACGTGCTGGGGCACTGCACCGGCCGGATGGTGACCGGCAACCGGGGCACCCGCCCGGAGTCGAGGTTCGATGCGCGGGCGGTGTTCGAGGCGTGCGTGGAGAGCAACACCGCCGTCGAGATCAACAGCCGCCCCGAGCGGCGGGACCCGCCGACCCGGCTGCTGGAGCTGGCCCGCGACATCGGCTGCCTCTTCTCCATCGACAGCGACGCCCACGCGCCCGGCCAGCTCGACTTCCAGGTCTACGGCTGCGAGCGCGCCGAGGAGGCCGGCATCGACGCCGAACGGATCGTGAACACCTGGCCGCAGGAGCGGCTCCTGGCCTGGGCGAACGGGTAGCGTCGAGCCATGGCGAGGCGTGAGGCGGCCGTGCGGACGGAGCGGCCAGAGGTGGAGGTCCGCCGTTCCAAGCGGCGGCGCCGCACGGTCTCGGCGTACCGCGACGGAGACCGGGTGGTGGTGCTCATCCCCGCCTCGCTCTCGCGCAAGGAGGAGGCCGAGTGGGTCGAGACCATGCTCGCCCGGCTCGAGCGCTCCGAGCGCCGGCGCAAGCCGAGCGACGGTGACCTGCTGCGCCGCGCGCACGACCTCAACGACCGCTACCTCGGCGGCCTCGCCGCACCGGAGTCGGTGCGCTGGGTCGAGAACCAGAACTCGCGCTGGGGATCCTGTACCCCCGGCGACCGCACCATCCGGCTGTCGGCGCGGCTGCAGGGCATGCCCGCCTGGGTGATCGACTACGTCCTGGTGCACGAGCTCGCGCACCTGCTCGAGCCCGGCCACGATGCCAACTTCTGGGGCTGGGTGGACCGCTACCCGCAGGCCGAGCGCGCGAAGGGCTTCCTCATCGGCTGGTCGACGGCGGCGCGGCTGGACCCGCCGCCGAGCGACCACCTCGAACCCGACGTCGACTGAGGTCGACGAGCGCCACCAGGTCCGGCTCCGGCTCGGGCAGCGCCGCTGCCGGCCACCAGCGCACGTCGAGCGACTCGTCGCTGACCGCGTGCTCGGCACCCTCCGGCGCGACGGCCAGGAATCGGACGTCGAGGTGGTGCACGTCGCCGGTCGGCCCGCAGAACGGTACGGCGTGCTCGCTGAGCTGCACCGGCACCGGGTCGAGCTCGAGGCCCGGGATCCCCGACTCCTCGACGGCCTCGCGCAGCGCCGCCGCCGCGAGCGTCGCATCGCCCGGCTCGCAGTGCCCGCCGAGCTGGAACCAGGCCCGTGCCTTCGCGTGCAGCGTGAGGAGCACGGCGTCGCCGTCCGCGTTGAGCACCAGTGTGCTGGCGGTGATGTGGTCGGGCCGGCAGTCCCGGGTCATCCCGTCCGGGTGGGCGCGCAGGTGCTCGACGTACCGCACCCGGAGCCGCTCCTGCTCGGCGTCGGGCGCGCGCCAGCCGTCGAGGACGGCGAGCGCATCGGCGTGGAGCGTCACTCCTCGGTCTCGGCCGGGCCGTCGAGGAGCTTGCGCAGCTCGGCGTCGAAGTCCTCGTCGCTGAGCTTGGGCAGCGCGGTGGCGTCCTCGCGGAAGCCGAGCGGGTCGTCGAGGTCCGCGGCAGACGGCAGCAGGTGGGGGTGCATCCAGACACCGTCGCGCGCCTCGGTGCCCTGCCGGGTGCGCAGCGAGCCCCAGAGCGTGGAGGCGTCGCGCAGCCGGCGCGGGCGCAGCTCGAGGCCGACCAGCGTCGCGAAGGTCTCCTCGGCCGGGCCACCGGCCGCGCGGCGGCGGCGGAAGGCCTCCTGGAGCTTGCCGGCCGCCGGCATTCGCTCCTCCGTCGCCTGGCTGACGACCTCGTCGACCCAGCCCTCCACGAGGGCGAGGGTGACCTCGAGCCGTTGCAGCGCGGCCTCCTGGGCGGGGGAGCGCTCGACGTCGAAGAGGCCGCCCTCGAGCAGCTGCTGCATCGCCTCGGGGTTGGTCGGGTCGAGGCCGCGCATCTGCTCCTCGATGCGCTGCTGCATGCCCTGGGCGTTGACCTCGATGCCGCGGGCGTACTCCGCGACCGCGCCGATGAGGTGCCCGCGCAGCCACGGGACGTGGGCGAACAGGCGCTGGTGGGCGGCCTCGCGGAGCGCGAGGTAGAGCAGCACGTCGTCCTCGGTGACGTCGAGGCCGGCCGCGAACGCGGCGAGGTTGGCGGGCACGATCGCGGCCCTGCCGGGTGCGGCGAGCGGCAGCCCGATGTCGGAGACGCTGAGCACCTCGCCGGCGAGCGTCCCGAGGCCCGACCCGACCTGCGAGGCCAGCATCCCGCTCATCGCCTTGCCGAGGATGCCCATCAGCGGGCCGGACATCGCCTGCGCCTCCGCGGGCAGCGCCCCGCCGAGCGCCTGGACCGAGGACTCGGCGATCGGCTCGACGAGGACCTTCCACACGTCGGTCGTGCCGACGATCCACTCCGCGCGGCTCCAGGCCGCGGTGGACGTGACGCCGGACGGGAACGCCGTGGTCTCGTCGAGCCAGTGGTCGGCCAGCCGCACGGCGTCCGCCACGGCGTCGATCTGCCGCTGCGTGGGGGAGGGGTCGGGCTGCTGCGCGACGGTCTTGCGCGCGGTGTCGATCGCGAACTCCCAGTTCAGCGGGCCGTCGTGCGGCTGCATGAGGAACTGGAGCTGGCTGAAGAACTGGGAGAGGTCCGGCATGCCGGCGCCGCCGGCGCCGCCGAAGAGCTGCTCGAACGGCGTGCCCTTGAAGGGGTTGTTCTCGCCGCCGTCGCCCGGGGAGTCGTTCATGGCATCAACGGTACGCGCCGCCACCACGTCCCGCCGCCGGGCTAGGGTCGGGCCGTGACCTCCGCCGTACGGCTCGTGGACCTGCGCGTGACCCCGCTCGACGTCGCCGAGGTGCTCGCCGCCCTGGACGACGACGCCTCCGGTGGCCTGGTGCTCTTCGTTGGCCGGGTGCGTGACCACGACGCCGGCAAGGGAGTGACCGGCCTCGACTACTCGGCCCACCCCTCCGCGCTGGACCGCCTGCGGGACGTGTGCGAGCGGGTCGCCGCCGCGCACGAGGTGCACGGCGTCGCCGCGGTCCACCGGGTCGGCACGCTCGGCATCGGCGACATCGCGGTCGTGGTCGCCACTACTTCGGCGCACCGGGGCGACTCGTTCGCGGCGTCGCGCGACCTGATCGACACCCTCAAGGCGGAGGTGCCGATCTGGAAGCACCAGCGGTTCGGTGACGGCACCGAGGAGTGGGTCGGCACGCCGTAGCACGTCCGCGCCGGCGGGCGCCGCGCTCCGTACCCTCGGGGTGTGGAGATCCTGCTCTGGCTGCTGCCGGCCGCCGTCGCGACGGTCGTCGCCATGATCTGGGCCGCCTGGGCCGGTCGTGCCGGCCGGGGCGAGGTCGACCGCGAGGTCGCCGTCCGCCGGCTCGCGGGGGCCCTGGAGCCCGACCAGCGGCGGTCGCGCCCGGCGCCCGGGTACGCCGCCCCCCGTCCCGAGCAGGACCGCAGCACGGGGATCGCCGTCCGGCCCTCGCGACGCGCGTCCTGACCCGACCGCCGAGCGTTGGGCCGGTCTGTCAGTCTTGCGCCATGACGCAGCGCACCCTCGCCGGGATCCTGGCCGTGCCGCTGCTGCTTGCCCTCGCGGTCGTCGCGGCCTTCGAGTCGCTGCCCTACGTCACCTACAAGCCGGGGCTGACGGTCAACGTGCTCGGCGACAACGACGAGGGTGAGCCGATCATCGACGTCGAGGGGAAGCCGACGTACGAGGACGACGGCCAGCTGCGGATGACCACCGTCTACGTCTCCCAGCGCGACGCGCACAACACCGTCTTCGACCTGATGGCGGCCTGGATCAGCCCGTCGGACGCGGTCTACCCCTTCGAGGCGGTCTACCCCGAGCAGGGCACCGTCGAGCAGGACAAGGAGGAGAGCCAGGCCGAGATGACCTCCTCCCAGGACGCGGCGACCGCCGCGGCGCTGACCGAGCTGGGCTACGACGTGACCGACCCGGTGGTGGCCGGGGTCGAGAAGGGCGCGCCCGCCGAGGGCGAGCTGAAGACGGGCGACGTGATCCTCGAGGTCGGCGGCACGAAGGTCGAGACGACCGACGACGTGGTCGCCGCCGTGACCGGCGCCCCGGCCGGGCGGCCGCTGGAGATCGTCGTACGCCGCGACGGCAAGCGCCGCTCGGTGACGGTGACGCCGCTCGAGGTCGACGGGCGCACCCAGATCGGCATCCAGCTCGGCACCCAGACCGACGACTTCCCCGTCGACGTGACGATCGGCATCGACCCGGCCATCGGCGGGCCGAGCGCCGGGCTGATGTTCAGCCTCGGCATCTACGACACGCTCACGCCGGGTTCGCTCACCGGCGGCGAGGCCGTGGCCGGGACCGGCACCATCGACGCCTCCGGCAACGTCGGTCCGATCGGCGGCATCCAGCAGAAGATCGTGGGCGCCCGCGAGGACGGCGCGCAGCTCTTCCTGGTGCCGCCCGACAACTGCGACGAGGCGCTGGGCGCGCAGAACGGCGACATGCGCCTCGTCGAGGCCGCGACGACGCACAGCGCGATCCAGTCGATCGAGGCGTGGGTGAAGGACCCCGACGCCGACCTGCCTACCTGTGGGGACAATGCCGCATGAGTGAGACCGCATGAGTGAGACCGCATGAGTGAGACCGCATGAGTGAGCACGACGAGTCCGAGCTGCCGGGCTTCGAGGACGTCGACCCGGCGCTGGCCGCCGCGGTCCTGGAGATCGAGAGCCACCACGCCGGCGCCGGGTGGGACCAGCCGGCGCGGCTCTACGCGCTGGTCGACACCGCCGAGCTCGTCGCGCACGAGCCGGCGCTGGCCGCCGCGATGGGCCTCGACCAGTCGGCCGCCAAGGGGTCGCTGACCCCGGTCGAGCAGGACCAGCTCGCGCCCGACCAGCTCCTCGAGACGGTCCTTCAGTCGATCGGCTGGCCGCCCGGCGTGGCCGGCTGCGCCGCGGTCGTCGAGCGGCTGGTGCTGCCGACCGACGTCGACGGACAGATCCCCGAGGACCCGGCCGCGGCCGAGGAGTTCGCGCGCGAGCACCCGGACCGGCAGGAGGTGCGCATGGTCGCGGGTGCGACCCGTGCCGGCGCGACGTACTGCGCGCTCCGGCTGCGCGCCCACGACGACGACCAGTCGGTCGTGGGCGGGCGCGACCTCGTGCCCGGCCTGCTCGAGCTGCTGGTCGCGACGCTGCACGACGACGACCCCGACGAGAACGCGTGAAGACAGGAGTGGCCCGCCATGAGTGAGGTGTTCGACGAGGAGCGGCCGATGCAGCCGCGCAGCTCGCGACGCTCCCGTGCGTTGATCGTCACCGCGGTGGTGATGGTGCTGCTCTTCCTCGGGCTCTCCACCTTCGCGCGGCTCTACACCGACCGGCTGTGGTTCAAGAGCGGCGGGTACGGCGAGGTCTTCAGCATCATGTTCTGGACCCGGACCGGGCTGTTCCTCGTCTTCGGCGCGCTGATGGGCATCGTCGTCGGGGTCAACATGTACCTCGCGTTCCGGTTCCGGCCCTTCTTCCGGCCCAGCTCGCCCGAGCAGAACGGCCTGGACCGCTACCGCGACGCCGTCACGCCGATCCGCACCTGGCTGCTGGTCGGCATCTCGGTGGTGCTCGGCGCGTTCGCGGGCAGCTCGGCCATCGGCCAGTGGCGCTCCTACCTGCTGTGGCGCCACGGCGGCTCCTTCGGCGAGAAGGACCGCTGGTTCGGCAAGGACATCGGCTTCTACGTCTTCGAGCTGCCCTGGCTGCACTACCTGGTCGACTTCACGATGGCGGTGCTCGTGGTGGCGCTGATCGCCGCCGCGGTCGTCCACTACCTCTACGGCGGCATCCGGCTGCAGACCTCGCGCGACCGGCTCTCCGGCGCCGCGCAGGTCCAGCTCTCCGTGCTGCTCGGGCTGTTCGTGCTGGCCAAGGCCGCCGACTACTGGCTCGACCGCTTCGACCTCGTCACCCGGTCCGGCCCGCGGATCACCGGCATGAACTACACCGGCCACAACGCGGTGCTGCCGGCCAAGAACATCCTGCTCGGCATCGCGATCATCTGCGCGGTGCTCTTCTTCATCAACATCTGGCGGCGCACCTGGCTGCTGCCGTCGGTCGGGCTCGCGCTGCTCGCGGTCTCGGCGATCCTGCTCGGCCTGATCTGGCCCGGCATCGTGCAGCAGTTCCAGGTCAAGCCCTCCGAGGCGGACAAGGAGGCGCCGTACATCGAGGCCAACATCAAGGCCACGCGCGCGGCGTACGACATCAACGACGTGGAGGTCGAGGAGTTCAGTCCCTCGACGGTGCTCAGCGGGGGAGCGCCGCTCAAGACGGTCGACGAGAAGACCGCGTCGATCCCGCTGGTCGACCCGCAGCTCGTGCGCGCTGCGTTCGAGCAGAACCAGCAGGGTCGCGCCTACTACTCCGTCGCCGACGTGCTCGACGTCGACCGCTACGAGATCGCCGGCAACGACCGCGCGCTCGTGCTCGGCGTCCGCGAGCTGGACCAGAACGGCATCCCGTCCAGCGACCGCAACTGGTCCAACCTGCACACCGTCTACACCCACGGCAACGGCGTGATCGCGGCCTACGCCAACCAGCGCCCGGAGGACAACAGCGCCCAGATCGCCAACGCCGAGTCCGACAGCAGCAGCCAGGACGCCGGCATCGTCTGGGCCCAGGGCCTCGGCAGCGACCAGGACGGCCTCGCGCGGTCGGTGGGCGAGTTCGAGGACCGGATCTACTACGGCGAGGAGAGCCCGGAGTACTCCATCGTCGGCAAGACCTCCGAGAGTGCCCGCGACGTCGAGCTCAACCTGCCGACGGGCGGGGACGCGGGCGACGACACGACCACGACGTACGACGGTTCCGGCGACGCCGCCGTCGGCAGCCTCTTCAACCAGCTGATGTTCGCGGTGAAGTACGGCGAGCCCAACTTCGTGCTCTCCGGGCGGGTCAACGACGACAGCCGGGTCCTGTTCAACCGCAACCCGCGCGACCGGGTCGAGGAGGTCGCCCCCTGGTTGACCGTCGACAGCGACCCGTACCCCGCCATCGTCGGCGGGCGGATCCAGTGGATCATCGACGGGTACACGACGACCGACCGCTACCCGAACGCCGAGAAGGACTCGTTCGACGAGATGACCGACGACTCGCTGCAGGTCGACACCGGCCTGCAGACGCTGCCGACGGACGAGATCAACTACATGCGCAACGCGGTCAAGGCGACGGTGGACGCCTACAGCGGCGAGGTCAAGCTCTATGCCTGGGACGAGAGCGACCCGATCCTGCAGGCGTGGTCGGACGCGTTCCCCGGCACGGTGCTGCCGAAGTCGGAGATCTCCGATGACCTGATGAAGCACCTGCGCTACCCCGAGGACCTCTTCCAGGTGCAGCGCTACCAGTACGCGCGCTACCACGTGACGAACCCGGGCGACTTCTACCAGGGCAACAACCGCTGGGAGGTCCCCGAGGACCCGTACGAGCGGGGCACCTTCCAGCCGCCGTACCGGCTCTACATCGACAACCCGGGCGACAGCGCGTCCGAGGTCTTCTCAGTCACCTCGGTCTACGTGCCCTACCAGAAGAACAACCTGGCCTCGTTCGTCTCGGTCGACTCCGACGCGACCAGCGAGGACTACGGCGCGATCCGGGTGCTCCAGCTGCCCACCACCGGCAACCCGGTCGAGGGGCCCGGACAGGTCGCCAACACGTTCCAGTCCGATCCCGAGATCGCGGACCTGCTGGCGCAGTTCAACCGAAGCGGAGCCGAGCCGCGGTTCGGCAACCTGCTGACCCTGCCGGTCAACGACGGGCTGATGTACGTCCAGCCGGTCTACGCCAGCCGGGCCGGCTCGGAGTCGAGCTACCCGATCCTGCGCTACGTCCTGGTCAGCTTCGGCGGGGACATCGGCTACGGCCCGACGCTCTACGACGCGCTCCGGCAGCTGGTCGGCGAGACCGGTGGTGGCTCCGAGACGCCCACCGAGCCCGGCGGCGGCGGCGGTGGTGGCGGTGACGGCGGCGGCACCGGCAGCATCGACGTCCGGATCGAGCGCCTGCTGCGCGAGGCCAACCAGGCCTACAGCGCCGCTCAGGACGCCCTCGCCGAGGGCGACCTGGGTGCCTACCAGGAGCACGTCAACGACGCCCAGGACGCGATCGAGGAGGCACTCGCGCTCTCCGCGCAGCGTGACCCCGAAGCGTCCGGCGGCGGCGCCACCGAGGAGCCCAGCCCGAGCCCGTCGGAGTCCGCGACGGCCGAGTAGCGCCCGAGATCCGACCCCGATTTGGCTCGCCCCACCCCGGTCTGTAAGGTTGGGATCACCGACGCGGGGTGGAGCAGCTCGGTAGCTCGCTGGGCTCATAACCCAGAGGTCGCAGGTTCAAATCCTGCCCCCGCTACAAATCAAGGCTGCGACAGCCTGACAGGACCCCGGCCCCCGGCCGGGGTCCTGCGCATTTCGGCCCCTTCCGGCCCCCGCGGCGTGCTCCCGGACGGGGTTTGTGGCGCGTTTGTGGTCCGGATCGGGTCCAGCGTGCCCCCGGTTGCCCCCGGTCACCCCGGTTGCCCCCGACCGGCCCCGACCCTGCACCCGGTGCCGACGGCCACGAGTCGGGCGTCGCGCTCTCGACCCGGGGCAGACCCGGGGCAACCGGGGGCACTCCGAGCCTCGACCCTGCCCCCGATTCAGCGGCTCCCGGCGACCATGGGGGAGTTCGCCTTCCCCCGGTCTGCCCCCGGTTGCGGTCGACATTGCCCCCCATGTCCGCATGAGCACCGGTCTGCTGCGTCCGATCACACCGACGCAGGAGCAGCACCGATGTCCGTCCCCACCCAGCCCTCCCAGCAGCCCGCCCAGCAGCCCGCCCAGCAGCTCGCCCAGCAGCCCGCCCCGAGGTACCGGCCCGACGCCGCCCTGACCAAGAGCGAAGCCGCGCAGGCCACGGGCGCCAGCGTCGACACCATCAAGCGCCGGATCAAGGACGGCACGCTCGCCACGTTCACGCGAGACGGCGACAACCGCGGCACCCTCCTCATCCCCGTCACCGACCTGGTCGCCGCCGGCCTGCTGGGTGCCGACGCACTGGTCGACGTGGCCGAGACCGTGGCGACCGCGAAGCACGGCCGCGAAGCCGCCGCGCTCCAGCACGCCACCGACACCGCCCGGCAGGAGCTCGCGGTCCGGGCCGCCGCCCTCGAGGCGCAGGTCGCCGGCCTCGAGCAGCAGCTCGCCCTGGTCATCGCCGACCGCGACTTCCACCGCGACTCCCACCGCGACCTGCTGAGCCGCCTCCTGGAGACCCAGCTCGCCTCCCCGGCCCACCCGCTGGCCGCCGCGACCGGAAAGGCGGCCTGAGATGGGACGCCCGCTCACCGGCCGCATCCGGCCCGTCGCCACCGGCTGGTCCGCCGACCTCCCCGAGGCCACCGGCAGCACCCGCCGGGCCCGCGCCACCTTCCCCGGCCGCGACCACGCCGAGGCATGGCTCAAGGACGCCCTCGCCGCCCGCCGGGCCGGCCGGCCGATCCTCCGCAAGCCCGAGTGGCTCGCGGCGCGCACCGCCGCGACCGCCGGTGACACCACCGAGGCGCCGACCTCGGGGACGCCCCACGAGAGCACCGGTGACGGCGCGGGGACGGTCTCGTTCCGCGCCGCTGCCGAGGCGCTCCTGCACGAGCGGTTCACCCTGAGTCGCCGGGCCGGCCCCGACCGCGAAGTCGAGCAGCGGCGCCAGGCCGACCACCTCGCCCGCTACTTCGAGCAGCGGGACCTGACGCCCGGCACCCTGACCCGGGCCGGTTACCTCGACATCCTGTGCCAATGGGCCGGCACCATCCGGGGGCCGCTGAACCGGCGCCAGGACCCCGCTGCGGGTGGTCAGCTGATCGGCTATGCCGCCGACGTGCTCCGCGACCACCGCCGGCTTCTGGACGACGTCCTCGGCTACGCCTGGCATGTCCTCGACCAGCCACAGCTGCTGCGACCGGACACCGTCCCGACTCCCACGACGCAGCGGCCCAGGAAGACGCCGAAGCGCGCGCTCACGCTCGCCGAGACCGCCGCGCTGGCCGCCGAGCTGCACGCCGTCCACCAGTTCGTCGTCTGGCTGCTGCGCACGACCGGCCTGCGGATCAGCGAAGGATTTGGTCTGCACGTCGGCGACGTCCACCCCGTTCCGGACGGGTCCGGCCGGGGACTGCTGGTCGTGGCACGACAGGGCGGCCGCATGTTCCTCGACCGCGACGTCGACGGGACGATCACCAAGAAGCACGAGGTCGGCCGGACCAAGACCGACCAGTCCGTGCGGCTGGTGCCGATCCCGGTCGCGCTGATGGCGCTGATCCAGCTGGTCATCGAGGTCTTCCACACCGGCCCGGACGGCGCGGTCGACCCGGATGCTCGGCTCATCCCCGACCTCACCGGCGCCGGCTCCGGCCAGGGCAGCTTCGGGCGAGGGTTCGCCACGGCCGCGGAGCGGGCCGGGCTCGACGTGTCCAGCGATCTCGTCGACGGCTGCGAGCTCCCCATCCCGCACGACCTCCGCAAGGCCGTCGGCACCGAGATGGCGGTCGCCGACCTCCCCGCGTGGGTGCGGATGCGGCACCTCGGGCACCTCGCCGGCACCGACGTGCACCACCGGCACTACCTGCTCGACGACCCCGCTGCGGCGCCGCTGCTGCAGGTCGCCGACGCCCTCCAGGGCGCCATCGACGCCGAGCTCCCGCCGTCGGTCGCGGCCCGGCTGGTCGTGCCCACCGCCGTGCGGTGTACCACCGGCAACCAGCCCGCCCTCGCCGCCCGCGCCGACCAGATCGACGCGCAGCTCCTCGAAGCGGGCTGGCTCATCACCCCCGCCGACGCCGGCACCGACCTGCTCGACGCCGAACAGGTCGCCGCCTACCTCGGCCTGAGCGTCATCACCGCCCGCCGCTACCTGCGCGACGGCACCCTGCCCAGCCGGCCGCTGCCCGGCGGCCGCGCCGACCAGCGCTGCGCCGCCCTCGCCGACGTCGAGGCGCTGCGCGCGGCCCTCAGCGCCGGCACCACGATGGCCGAGCTCGCCGAGGAGCTCGGCTACGGCGTCTCGAACCTGCACCAGGCCGCGCACCGCCTCGGGCTCCCGTTGGAGCGGCGGGGCAACATCACCCTGGTGCCCGAGCAGACCCGTGCCGGCCTCACCGCCTGGGTCTCCCGGCGCCGCCGGCTCGAGGCCGACGGCTACACCCACGACCAGGCCGCCGCCCGCCTCGGCGTCCCCGTCCAGACCGTCCGGCGCCTCGTCACGACCGGGCTCCTGACCGCCCTCCCCACCGGCACCGGCGAACGCGCCTACGTCACCAGGAGCTCGGTCGATCGGGCCGACCTCACCGCGGCTCGGGGCCGCCGGAAACGGCGGACGACTGCCCGGTGCAACGCCGCGTAGCCTGACCAGGCAGAACGGAAACCGAACCCGGTGCACTGGGATAGCGACACGGATCGATCAGACCTCGGGTTGCGTCGCCGGTCGAGAGGAAAGCGATGACGGACGAGGCCCTGTGGCTCACCAAGCTTCCGGGCCGTGTCCGAGTCCCGCTACGCCGAGTACTGGGACGACTTCCCGAAGCCGCGTCAGCGTAGGTCCAGCGTCAGCACCTCGGCAGACGTCCGCCGGGACGCCGTTGCCCCATGATCCGGCTGCGCGCATGCGGGGTGCCGCCCCGGGGATGCCGCGAGCTTAGGGAGCAGCGTCCAGACCAGCGCGCGAGCCTTCGGCAATCACGATCGCCAATCTGAGAGGCATGGAGATCGTCCCTCGGGCGGGTGTGTCCAAGCCGACGAGCCGGGCTCGGCGGCGCCAGTCCGCGGCGGTTCCGTAGTTGAGTAGACGTTCCAGATCGGAGCTGTCCAAGGAAGGCGGGAGGCTGCGTGCCTGGTCCGCAGCTCGCCTCCACGCTTCGGAGAGTTGCTCCGGTGCCGCGCCCCCTTGGCCGTGGGTGATGGCGAGCAGCCGCTCTACCAACCCGTCGAGCCGTACGACTTCGGCGGTGATTGCCTTGGGCGGCCTGCCCTGGTCAGCGACCTCGAAGCCGTACACGCGTGCGCGTGCACGTGCGGCTTGGCCGGAGCTCGCCCCGCGGACGGCCGCGCGCCGTTCGACAACGTCTTCGCGACGTTCATCGAGGAGATGCGTACAGTCACCAGTTAGCTCCGCGTACTGGGCGGGGAACTGCATGCCGGTGGGATCGGAGAGGCACGCGGAGCACAAGAGTCCAGCCGCAACCTCGGGTGCGGCGACGTAGAGGGTGAAGGCCCCTCCGCAGGCGCATTGCCTGACGGAAACAGAGCGAACCCGACCCTCACCGCGGTGTACGTCGATCACCCCGCGGCCGATCGCCTCGTCGACGCGCTGCCGTGCCGTGTTCGGGCGGGCTCCCCGTCGCTCCAACGAACTCCGTAGCTCCATGGTGGACGCAGTGCCGCTGTGTTCGAGCACGAGCGTCTCCAACGCGCGCGCGTCCGCGGTCTCGATCAGAAAGCCCCGCTGCGGCATGCGGCCGAAGCTGCCCTCCACGTAGGTCTCGCAGATCCGGCGCTCGAAGTCCGTGAGCGTCGTGCCGACGGCGAAGACGCGCTGTCTGATGGCCCTGGCGACGGCAGTTCGAGACGCGTGGACCGGGTGCAGCATGATCCAAGAAGCCGCAGACTTGGGCATGTGCGTAGCGAGTGCACTGGTCATCCAGTGGCGCGCTGCTCGACCGGTCTCGACGAGAGGGCCGGCGAAGTCACGCAGATCTGCATCTTCGGTGGCTTCGAGCCAGTCGCAGGCAGCCCGGAGCGCTCGGCCTTCGACTTCGCCGGGTGTCCCCAGGTACTGCGACTTCAGGTCGGGGACCGTGACGACGATGGGCTCGAAGGCGGCGATGCCGCGGTTTGTCGGGGCGTGCAGCGCCGCGCTGATCCTCATCAGCCCGGGAGCATCTGGAACCACGCTGATCGGCAGCAGCGTCTGAATCAGGGGTGGGAAGGTGTGGTCGTCGTGGCTGGTGCCGTGCGCCAGCGTCGCCAATGCCCGTGGCACCAAGTCTGACTCGATCCGCCAGTCCTCCTCCTTGGGCACAGAGATCTGCAGTTCGCTCAACCTGTGCTCGAGCGCGTCGAGGCGCGCCCCCAAGGCGTCGGCCTCCCTCCCGTACTTGTCTCGCAGCGTCGCGGTTGCGGCCTTCGTGCTCCGCTCGACGGCGTACTCGACCTGCTCTCGAAGGGTCTCGACCGCGTCCGACAGCGTCTGGATGTCGCGGGAACCGTCGCTCAGCCACCGCCGCCACTCCAACGGGACGGCTCGGGCGTCAACCCTCGACGCCAATGCGCCGGCGGCCACGGCTGTAGCGACTCGATCGGCGAGCGTTGTTTCGAAGTCGGCGTTGATCACACCGACTCGCTTCCCGGCATGGTCGTGGACCGCGTAGCGACGCTCGCCGGATTCCTCGCGAAACGCCCGGAGGCGCCACTGGCCGTCCGCGCCGGGGTACGTCATGCCTGAGTACGGCGAGCGCCGCATCCGTGGCTTGATCTTCTGGGGCGTCTCCAGCCGCCGTTGAACGGCGCGGGCCATGTCGATCTCGGCGGGGGAGAGGTCGAGTGCGCCGACCCGGAACTTGGTGATCACGTAGGCGCGACCGTCGCCAGTCCGGACGACGGTCTCCCGCAGGTACTCCTCCGCGTTCAGCGGGCAGCTTTCCTTCGCCTCAAAAACGCCTGAGATCCAGGCATCGATGCCACGGCAGAATGCTCGAACGTCGGGCAGATAGCCGTCCGGGTAGGGTTCGTGCGGTTCAAGGACCCGCCACGCGCCGGTTCCGCTCCGCTTCGGTCCCACGACGCGGAACTCCCGCAGGAGCCGGCGAGCCTCCATAATCGCGACCCCTTCTTCGAGGGCCGGCAGGACGTGCCGCAGTGCAACCTCCCGGACCTCCAGATCGACCTCGATCTGTCGGTTGCCCACGAACCGATAGCCGGGAGGGGGAGCCTGTGGACGCGCCCAGCGATCGCGTTGAGCCTCCTGCCTGGCGCGACTCTCGGTGAGCTTGCGGACAAGGAAGTCGCGGTCCTCAGCGGCCTTCTGCTGCAACTCGGCGAGCCTGTTCCAGCCGACCTCTGACGTGAGGTCGACCCGTTCGGTCGCGAACACCACCTCGCGCACGCGCGCCTTTCGCATCTGTTTGGTGAGAACGTTCTCGTCGTCGTTCACGGTCCGCCACAGGCGCTTCGGCTCCGATGCGTACAACCGCTGCGCACCGGACTGGGCGAGCGCCGCGGTCAGGTAGCGCTGGTAAACGGCGACGAAGGCTTCATCTCGTTCTGCCGCGGTTCCCATGTACATCTGAATGGCGAGACCGCCGACGGTCAATCTCGAAAAGTGCGCACCCGTCTGAGGATCGCGTCCGTACTCACCAATTCCCGACGCCGGGTCCAACGGCTTCGCGCCGATCTCAATCAACAGGTCGGCCTCGGCCCGGCTGATGACACCATCGGCACACGCCAGTTCGGCGATGGTCGCAAGCTGGCCCTCCTGAGACGCCTCGACCCTCGCCTCAGTAGAGCTGGTGCGGGGGAGGCCCAGCGCCAGTGACCCCGGTCGAATGCCCGGATGGACCAGCACCGTCAGGTCGCCCCTCGACCCTTCATCCACTCGGTCTACCACTGCCGCACGCCGGTGTCGATCCCTGACGGGAGACGACGACACACTTGTGTCGATCGTTCCCATCAGAGATCAGTCCTAACAGCCGCACTTGGCTCGGTTGAGCGGGGCTGGGCCTCCAGGGAGTTTTCCTGTTCGCTGAGGAGCGGATAGCTCACAGTCCGACTAACCGCAGCGAGGTCGGCCAACTCGCGGTGCTCGAGGGCACGTCGGACGGCGTTGCTCAGGGCGGGCACGTACACGCGGATCGGGGTCGACTCATCAGGGATTGAGCAGGTGGTAGCAGCCATGGGTGGATTGGTCCGATGACGGCGTGGGCGTGCATGGCCGACCGCCAGGCTCGTGTGTTCCGTGTAGAGCGCGGAGCGCTTACAACGATCGCGAACAGATACAACTCGATTCCGGAACGGGCGATGTCGATGGCGCTTGTAGTTCCGAAGTGCAGATCAGAGACCCAGGTCGGCGAACCCGGACCACCCTGCGGCGGCAAGCACGAAGAGCGCGCCGCCGATCAGGAATGCGAGCAGGTGAGGTAGCAGGACCTGTCGCATCCACCAACGCCGGCGGAGCAGCCTCTGGAGCTCCGGCGGGGTTCGACGCCATGGAGGGTCGGTCCGCCAGTCCCCGGGCAACGCCTCGGGCGGCTCGGCGTCCGCATCCCGCTGACGTCGGTCGACCGGCTTGCCGTCCTTGAACACGAATCCTCGACGCAGCCACTTATGGATGGCCTCTTGCTCGTCGGGAGGACCGCACCCACGAGATCTGTGCGCAGAAGACCGACTGGCAGGGCAACCCGATCGCCAGCGACTGCATCGTCCACACCGTGGAGCTCCTCGACACGAGCCTGAGCATCACCTCGCCCGGGGACGGCAGCGTCCAGCAGGCCTTCGTCCCCTTCGAGGGCACGTGCGTCGGCGACCTCTACGTCGTCCTCGCCGTGGACGGCGGCGAGAACGAGCGCCGCCAGTGCCTGGACGGCCAGTGGCGCACCAACTTCTTCCTCTCCGACGGGACGCACACCCTGAGCGCCAGCATGTCCGCCGGTGGTGGGACCGTGACGGACTCCGTGACCATCACGGTCGACTCGGTGCCGCCGGCCACGCCGGTTGTCCTCAGCCCCGCCCCCGGCTCGACCCTGACTTCGATCCCCGTCACGCTGACCGGCACCACCAGCCCCGGCGCGATCGTCACCGTTTATGACGCGACCTCCGACGCCTGCCGCACGGCGACTGCAGACAGCAGCGGATCGTGGACGGTCACGCTTGACCGCGACTACTTCGCGACCGCCGGCGTGCTCACCGGACGCCGCAGCTCGGTGGCCATCGGGCTGATGGCCACCGACGCAGCCGGCAACGTCAGTGACTACACGCGAGTGACGTACCAGACCCGACTGCGCTGAGGACCCTCCCGGGGCTACGAACCCAGCGCATCTCCCAGGGAGCTCCTTGCCCCGGACGGTGAATGCGTCCCCACACACCGCCCATCGCTCGGAACGCGGTGCCGGTTCAGGAGTTGACGAGCCGAACTCGTGCCGAAGACTCACGAGGTCGGGGGCGTAGGGACGCACCTCGACGCTGTGCAGGTGCTTCGACGCTCCCGATCGGGCGCGGACGCGTGCCCTTGCTCGAGAGCCTCGGCCACGCGCGCACGTCCGACGCGGAGTTCGTCGGACGGCACGCCATGCCTCCCCCAGGACATTCTGGGCGAAGTGCAGCGGTTGCTGAACGCAGAGTGGGCGCGGAGACGTGAAGCTCGTTCACCGCGATTGGCGTGGGCGACCCTGCACCCGTTGGCCGCGGGTGAAACACGGTGACGAGGGAGTCACCACTTATTCAGGTAGACAGCGCCCGGAAGGAGCGTCCAGGTGTGGAGTTCTCACGTGCACGGGTTGAGTGGTTCCGATGCCGTGACCAGGTCGTCGCTTCGGTCGGGGGATCGCTCGACGGCGTCCAGCAGTCGTCAGGGCAGGCTCGAGACCCTGGCCCACGGTCCCGTCGCAGTCGTCGTCGACACCGTTGAGGTCCGCCAGGGCGCCCGGGTTCTCCAATGACCAGTCCACCCTCGGCGCAGCTGAAAGGTTGGGTCCGATTCGTCGGCGGACGCATCACCGACGACGAGGAATGAGGCTGGCACTCCGCGGGGAACGTCGGCGATTCTCTGGGCAGTGTCTGCTGAACGGACACGTTGGCGTCCTCCGGCGCGCGGGGGGCGGGCCCTGGAGGGTTCGGGACCCCTGTTTGCGGACGTCACCGTGCTAGCCGAGCATCTTCTCCATGTTCTTCCTGATGATGCCGATCCCGCGGCTAGGCATCAGTCGGATCAGCCGGTCGAGCATCTTGGCGTCGGTGCCGATCCGCACCCGGGGCCGATTCTTCTCGACGGCCTCGATGATCTGGCGGGCCGCCTCCTGCGGGCTGGTGAGCTTGGCCTCGAGCTCCGTGCGGCGCTTGTCGTCCATGTTCTCCACGCCCTCGGGCATTGCGGCGCCGGAGTTGTCGGTGATGCTGGTCGCGATACCGCCGGGGTGGACGACCGTCACCTGGACCCGGGTCTCCATGAGCTCGGCGTAGAGGCCCTCGGTCAGGAGCCGCACGGCTGCCTTGGAGGCGCCGTAGGCGGTCTGGCCGGGCACCGGCCCGTAGGCGCCCATGGAGGAGACGTTGACGATCGCGGCGGCCGGCCGCTGGAGGAGTCCGGGGAGGAACGCCTTGACGGTGTTGACGGTGCCCCAGAAGTTCACGTTCATGACCCGCTCGATGTCCTCGAAGGCGAGGTCGTTGACGGGCTTGAAGTCGTGGATGATGCCCGCGACGTTGATCAGAGCGTCGACCTGCCCGTGGGCCGCGGCGATCTGCTCCGGCAGCGCCAGAACGATTTGGCGGTCGGTGATGTTCACGACGTGGATGGTCAGCCGGTCGCCAGCGCCGGCGAGGTCGGCAGTCTCGGCGAGGCCGGTCTCGCTCAGGTCGAGGGCCGCGACCCGGCTCCCGCGGGCCAGCAGCGCGAGGACGACCTCGCGACCGATGCCGTTGCCGCCGCCGGTGACGACGATGACCTTGTTCTCCAGCTCCATGTCAGTTCTTTCCTTGCTTGTTCCGTGGCTTGTTCCGTGCCATGTGGCGCGCGGCCCGCATGCCGAAGACGACCGCGGGTCCCAGGGTCGATCCGGGACCCGGGTAGGTGCGTCCCATGACCGAGGCGGAGTTGTTGCCTGCGGAGTAGAGACCCTCGATCACGGTGCCGTCCTCACGCAGCGCGCGACCGTCGGGGTCGGTCAGGACGCCACCCTTGGTGCCCAGGTCGCCGACCACGACCTTGACGGCGGTGTACGGGCCCTTCTCGAGTGGGCCGAGGTTGGGGTTGGGGTGCACGAGCGGGTCGCTGTAGTAGCGGTCGTAGGCCGAGTTGCCGCGGCCGAAGTCGCCGTCGACGCCCGCCCGGGCGAACCCGTTGAATCTCGTGACCGTGGCCTCCAGGCGGGCCGGGTCAATGCCGATCCGGGTGGCGAGACCGGCGATCGTGTCGTCGCTGAGCAGGACCCCCTCGGCCTTCATCGCCCTGCTGCCCTTGGGGTCGAGCGCATAGCTGCGCAGGTAGCGGCGCGCGTGCCGGCGGTCGGCGATCATCCAGTACGTGCCGCCGGCGTCGTGCGCGAGCATGTGGTGTCCCAGGTCTACGTAGGACTCCGACTCGTTGGCGAACCGGTCGCCCTCGGCGTCGACCATGATGCTGTAGGGGAACGAGCGCTCGCCGACGAGGAACGTCGGCCCGGAGGCCGACGTGGGCGCGGTCGAGGCGCCCCACCAAGCGTCATCGAGCAGCTCGGTCGCCGCGCCCACCTCGACGGCGAGCTCGATCGGGCGGCCCAGATTGCCGGGTGCGCCCGAGGGGTCGCCGTCGATGCCGTGGTGCTTGCGCCGCCAGGCCTTGTTGTGGTCGAAGCCGCCACCGGCGAGCATCACGCCGCGGCGCGCGCCGACGGAGTACGGGCGGCCACCCTTCGTCGTGCGTACGCCGACGGCCGTCCCGTCCTCGACGAGGATCTCCTCGAGCGGCGAGGAGAGCCACAGGTCGGCGCCGCCCTTGAGCACGACGGCCTCGAGGAAGGAGGAGGTCAGGGCGGCGCCGATGCCGGCGGGCTTGCGGCCTCGGGCGACCTCGGCCAGGGTGCGGCCCACGAAGGACGCGCCGCGGCGGAACCCGGCCGGGGTCGACCACGCGCGGCCGAGGAGCCAGACGTCGTCGTTCTTGATCGGCATGGCGACCTCGACCTGGATGGACTTCGCCCAGTCGCCGATGCGGCGCAGGTCGTAGATCGCGTGCTCGATGGCGCGGCCGATCTTGCCGCCGGCAAGCTCGGGGTAGTAGTCGGGGTAGTCGGTGGAGCGCTCGAAGCGCATGCCGTGCTTCTCGGCGGTCTCGACGAAGTCCGCGACCCCGTCGACGAAGGCCTCCTTGCGGGCCGCGCCGGACGCCTGGCCGACCTCGCCGATGGTGGCCTCCATGTAGGCCAGTGCCGCTTCGCGCGAGTCGCCGACCCCGGCGCGCCTCATCAGGGGGTTGTCGGGGAGCCACATCCCGCCCCCCGACATGGAGCTGTTGCCGCCCCACTTCGCGGTGCTCTCGAGCATCAACACCGACAGGCCCTCGTCGATCGCGCCGAGCGCGGTGGCGAATGCCGCCGCGCCCGTCCCGACGACCACGACGTCAAAGGTCGTGTCGAACTCCATGGCATCCCCGATCGAATCGGAATCGGAACCGGACAACGCGTAACCGGACAATGGTGTCCGGTTACGCTATCAGTGTGCCCCGAGTGCCCGCGAAGCCCAACCGTGGACCGGCCGCGGCGCGCGAGAACAGGGACGCGATCCTCGCGGCGGCCAGAGAGGTCTTCGGCGAGCGCGGGTACGACGCCCCGCTGAGCGCCGTCGCCCAGCGTGCCGGCGTCGGTCAGGGCGTCCTGTACCGCCACTTCCCCTCCCGGCTGGACCTGGCCTTCGCAGCCTTCGAGTCGCACTGGCACGAGTTCGAGGAGCTCGCGGCTGCCGACTCGCCGGACGCGGTGCTCCAGATGTGGCAGCGACTCATCGAGCTCGCCATCTTCGAGCGCGCGTTCATCGAGATGTTCGTCGACCAGCGCCGGCAGCACGCCGACTACGACGGCGGCACCCGGATGCAGGCGCTCCTCTCAGCGCCGCTCGAGCGCGCCATCGCCGCAGGGCGAGTCGATGCATCGCTGACCACCGAGGACCTGCTGCTCGGCGTCGCCATGGCGTACGGGGTCGTGGTCACGACCGTCGACGCGGACGGGCTCGTGGACACCGTCGCGCGCGCGCTCGCGCGCGCCGGTCTGCTCCCGCCGGCCGCGGGTGAGTCCGACGGACGACGTGCTTGACGTCGCTGTCGCTCTTGTAGATCCAGCCGCCGTCGAGGTCGGCCTGGTAGGTAGTCGATCGGCCGTCGGGTGAATAGATTGCCCCCGAGCCGTAGTCGCCAGGTCGAGCGCGGTCACCGAGGGCCACTACATCGAGAAGGACCTCAGTGTCGACCTCACCCGGTCGTGCACCTGCAGCGGACGCTGCGCCCCTGGGACCGGATGGCGCCCTGACAGCCGCCTCAATGTCCGAATGGGGCGTGTGCGCAGGTCAGGGGATGCGACCGCTCACAGTCCGCAGGAAGTGGTGACGACCGGGGCGGGTCCCATCTTCCCGATCACGCGTCCTCGACCGCTCCGTCGAAGATGACGCGCCGGCCGACCTCGTACGTCTCGGCGTCGGCGCCGGCCGCCGCCATCTCGGCGGAGCTGCGCGCGGCCACCATGGCGTCGCTGTCGGCGAACCAGAGCTCCGCAACGAGGTACGGCGCACCCCCGCCGGGGAGGCTGAGGGTGAAGCGCTCGAGGCCGGGGAGGGCCTTGACGAGGGGCACGTGCCGCTCGCGGTAAACGGCCTCGAAGGCTCCGGGGTCGGCGGGGTCGAAGTACTGGACGGTGATCCGGTGCATGGGACGGGCTCTCCTCGTTGCTGCCTTGACCAGGTGGGAGCATCCTGCCACAGTGCTGAGCGAACGCTCAGTAGGCAAGGGGTAGTGGTGGCAACAGCGACGGATCTGGCAGCGGCGACACGCGACTTCGTGGAGCGGCTGGTGCTCCCGCACGACGACGAGCACGACGGAGACGTCGAGGCCGCAGGGGGCGACGCGCTGCGCGTGGAGCTCCAGGCCCAGGCGCGCGCCGCCGGCCTGCTCTCGCCCCACGGGCCGGTCGAGTACGGCGGCCTCGGGCTCGGGATGGTCGAGCGCGCGCCGGTGCTCGAGGCGGCGGGCTACTCGCTGTTCGGGGCGATGGCGATCAACGCGAACGCGCCCGACGAGGGCAACGTCCACCTGCTCGACCAGGTCGCGTCCGGAGGGCAGCGGGAGCGCTACCTCCGGCCGCTCGTCGCCGGGGAGCTGCGCTCGGCGTTCGCGATGACGGAGCCTGCCCCCGGCGCCGGCTCCGACCCCGGCAACCTGACCACGCAAGCGGTGCCGGGTGACGGGGGCTGGATCATCTCGGGCCGGAAGCACTTCATCACCGGCGCCGACGGTGCCGGCTTCTTCATCGTCATGGCGCGGACCGGCGCCGACGCCACGATGTTCCTGGCGCCCGCCTCGGCGCCCGGGATCCGGGTCGAGCGGCACATCAACACGATGGACCGCTCGATGATCGGCGGACACTGCGAGGTCGTGCTGGACGACCTCTTCGTCCCGGAGGAGGACGTCCTCGGTGAGGTCGGTCGCGGGTTCGCGCACGCGCAGGTCCGGCTCGGCCCGGCACGCATGACGCACGTGATGCGCTGGTCGGGTGCGGCCCGCCGCGCGCACGAGACCGCGGTCAGGTACGCCGCCGAGCGGCAGATGTTCGGGTCCCGGCTGTGCGACCTCGGGATGGCCCAGCAGCAGATCGCCGACAACGAGATAGACCTCGCCGCCACCCAAGCCCTCCTCCTGCAGGCATGTGCCGAGCTGGACGCCGGCGGGCGCGCGTCGAAGGCGACGTCGATCGCCAAGACGTTCGCCGCCGAGGCGCTGTACCGGGTCGTCGACCGCGCCACCCAGCTGTGCGGCGGGCTCGGGGTCTCCCAGGACCTCCCGGTCGCCAAGATCGCGCGGGAGCTGCGCCCGTTCCGCATCTACGACGGCCCGTCGGAGGTGCACCGCTGGTCGATCGCGAAGCGGGCGGTCCGCGAGCTCGCCGGATGAGCCCGGACCTGTCGTCGGAGGACCTGCGCGTCGTCGCGGCTGCGATCGGTGGCGCCGGGCGGCAGGTGACCGGCGAGCTGGAGGCGACCCTCATCACGAGTGGCCGGTCCAACCTGACCTACGCGATCACCGACGGCGCGTCGCGGTGGATCCTGCGGACCCCGCCCCGCGTCGGCCGGACACCGTCGGCGCACGATGTGGCCCGGGAGCTCCGGGTGACGGCGGCGCTGGCGGCCACCGACGTGCCGGTCGCCGCGCCGGTCGTGCTCGTGGAGGACGAGACAGCGATCGGGATCCCGTTCACCGTCGTCGACTTCGTCGACGGCACCGCGGTGCAGACCCAGGCGCAGCTCGACGGTTTCGACGACCGCGAGCTGGGCGACGTCGTCACGTCGCTGGTGAGCACGCTCGCCACGCTGCACCGGGTGTCCCCGGTCGCGGTCGGTCTCGAGGGCTTCGGTCGTCCCGACGGGTACGCCGAGCGCCAGCTGCGTCGGTGGTCACGGCAGTGGGAGACCGTCGGTGCGGGCGAGCTCGGCCCGCTGGCGGCGGAGGTCGCGTCGCGGCTTGAGGCGGCCGTGCCCGAGCAGCGGGCGACCTCCGTCGTGCACGGCGACTACCGGATCGACAACACGATCCTGGCTCGCGACGGCGCGGGCGACTGGCGAGTGGCTGCGGTGGTCGACTGGGAGCTGTCGACGTTGGGTGACCCGGTCGCCGACGTCGCGATGATGTGCGCCTACCGGCACCCCACCTTCGACCTGATCGTCGGTGGCCCGAGTGCGTGGACCAGCGACCGCCTGCCGTCCGCCGCGAGCCTCGCTGGAGCGTACGAGGGCGCGGGCGGAGTGCCGCTCGCCGACTGGGACTTCCACCTCGCCCTCGCCTACTACAAGGTGGCCGTCATCGCCGCCGGGATCGACCACCGCGCTCGCGCGGGAGCCGCGTCGGGGGCCGGCTTCTCGACAGCCGGGCAGACCGTGGAGCCCTACCTCTGCCTCGCCCTGGCGACGGTCGGCGCCTCCGCCTGAGCGGCCGCCTCCACGGCGTCGAGCAGCACGTCGATGCCGGTGAGGTACACGTCGTCGTTCGACAGCTCGCCGAGCTCGTAGCGGCTGGCGGCGACGTTCGGGTAGCGCGTCGCGTCGATGCCGCTGACGTCGTAGAGCCAGGCGGTGTTGATGTCGGTGCCCTGGTCGGCGGCGGCGAGCTTCTGCGCGGAGATGTTCGCCGAGATCGAGAGGATGTAGCTGCCGATCACGCCGTAGAAGCGCACGACGTCCCGGTCGCCGAGCCCCGCGGCGCGCAGGCAGCCCAGCATCAGGTCGATGCACCCGAGCTCTCCGGGCCCACCGGTCGTGAGGATCGGGGCATCGACCGCGATGTGCGGGTGCTGCTCGCTGTTCTCCCAGGACAGGATGGCCAGCTGCCGGATCTGCTCGCGCCAGGAACTCGACTCGTCGACCTCCGCGCGCGCCTTCTCCATGATCCGGTCGTACGCCGCGCGGACCAGCTCGTCCTTGTCGCGGAAGTGGCGGTAGACCGCCGTCGGGTCGGCACCGAGGGCGCCGCCGAGCGCACGGAACGTCACCTGCTCGCCCTCGGCGGTCAGGGTCAACGCGGCCTCCAGGATCGAGTCGCGGCTCAGCTGGGCGCGTCGTCGTGACTGCGTCCGGCCGTTGGCAGCCATGCAGCTCCTCCTCGTCGCGTCGGGCAGCCGATCCTGTCAGACGGATCGTCGTACCCGGGGAGGCGCAAGTCAACGACGTAGTCAACAAATATGTCAACACCGTTGACTTAGCGGCTGTTCAGTGCCTACGCTCCGGCGCAATCCGTCGTGAGAGGCATCCCACCCTGTGAGCGTCGACACTCTGTTCCTGAACGCCCGGCTCTACACCGCCGGGCAGGACACCTCCGTCCCCGGCGCGCTCGCGGTCCGCGACGGTCGGATCCTGGCAGTCGGCAGCGAGAGCGAGGTCCGCGCCGCCGTCGGCGCGGATGCCGAGGTCGTCGACGTCGCGGGTGGGCTGCTCCTCCCCGGCTTCCAGGACGCGCACGTCCACCCGGTGCTCGCGGGCATCAACATGATCCGCTGCGACCTCCACGGCTCCGAGTCCGCGCAGGAGTGCCTGGACCGGATCGCGGCCTACGCCGCCAGCCACCCGGAGGCGCCGTGGATCCTCGGCGCCGGCTGGTCGATGGAGTTCTTCCCCGGCGGCACCCCGACCCGGCAGGCCCTCGACGCGGTCGTGCCGGACCGCCCGGTCTACCTCACCAACCGCGACGGCCACGGCGCCTGGGCCAACTCGGCCGCGCTCCGTGCTGCAGGCATCGACGCCGAGACCGTCGATCCGGTCGACGGGCGCATCGAGCGCGAGGCCGACGGCCACCCGAGCGGCGCGCTGCACGAGGGCGCGATGTCGCTCGTCATCCCTCACACACCGCCCGCCACCCCGGCCGAGGCCTACCAGGGTCTGCTCGCCGCGCAGGCCTACCTCTTCTCACTCGGCATCACCGCCTGGCAGGACGCCGCGGTCGGCGAGGTCTTCGGCTTCCCCGACCTGCTCGACGCCTACCGCGAGGCGGCCGAGGCCGGAGACCTCAAGGCGCGCGTCGTCGGCGCCCTGTGGTGGGACCGCGAGACCGGCATCGAGCAGGTCGACGAGCACGTGGCTCGCCGTGCCTCTGGAAAGGCCGGCCGGTTCCGTCCGATCGTCGTCAAGATCATGCAGGACGGCGTCGCCGAGAACTTCACGGCCGCGATGACCGAGCCCTACCTCGACGGCTGCGGCTGCGCGACCGACAACGCCGGGCTCTCGTTCGTCGACCCCGAGGCGCTCGGGACGTACGTCGCGCGCCTCGACGCCGAGGGCTTCTCGGTGCACTTCCACGCCCTCGGCGACCGCGCGGTCCGCGAGGCGCTGGACGCCGTGGCGTCGGCCCGCGCGGCCAACGGCCCGTCCGAGAACCGGCACCACCTGGCCCACCTCCAGGTCGTGCACCCCGACGACGTCGCCCGGTTCGCCGAGCTCGGCGCCGCGGCGAACATGCAGCCCCTGTGGGCCTGCCACGAGCCGCAGATGGACGAGCTGACGATCCCGTTCCTCGGCGACCGCCGCGCCGCATGGCAGTACCCCTTCAAGGCGCTCGCGGACGCGGGCGCGCACCTGGTGGCCGGGAGTGACTGGTCGGTGAGCAGCGCCGACCCGCTCGACGGCATCCACGTCGCGGTCAACCGTTCCTTCCCCGGCAGCACCGCCCCGGCGTTCTTCCCCGAGAACGCCCTCACGCTCGCGCAGGCGCTGACGGCGTACACCGCCGGCTCGGCCTACGTGAACCACCAGGAGGACGTCACCGGCCACCTGGCCCCCGGGTTCCACGCCGACCTGGTCGTGCTGGACCGGGACCCCTTCGCCGCGCCTGCCGAGGAGATCGCCTCGGCGAGCGTCGCGCGTACCTACGTCGGAGGCGAGCTCGTCTACAGCGCCGACACCGCTCGGAACCACCACCAGTAGATCCAGTCCTTTCTGGCACAGCGACACCCACCACCGGAGGAACAAATGAGTGCACCTCGTGCTCGGCGCCGCCGCGCCGCAGCAACCGCTGCGGGCGTCCTCGCCCTCGCGCTGACCGCCGCCGCCTGCTCCGGCACCGCCGAGGGCGACAACGACGGCGACAACTCGTCCAGCACGCCGGAGGCCGCCTACGAGCTCACGGCGACGACGCCGGCGCCGTCCGGCGACATCGACTCGTTCACGTGGTCGCTCTACGCCGAGCCGTTCACGCTCGCGTTCCCCTACGCCTACGACTACCCGCCGAACACGGTGCTGTCGAACATGTGCGAGAGCCTGCTCCGGCTCAACCCGGACCTGTCGCTGTCGCCGGGTCTCGCCGAGAAGTACGAGAACCCGGACCCGACCACCTGGGTCTACACCATCCGCTCCGGCGTGACGTTCCACGACGGCACGCCACTGACCGCAGACGACGTGGTCGCGTCGCTCAGCTTCCACCTGAACCCGGCGTTCGGGTCCTACTGGACGCAGATCTTCGCCAACGTGAAGTCGATCGAGAAGACCGGCGACAACCAGGTCACGGTCAAGCTCAAGCAGCCGGACTCGATGTTCAACCAGTACATGGCGATCACGCCGGGCACCGTCGAGTCCGCCAAGACCCTCGCCACGATGGGCGCCGACTACGGCAACGCGTCGAACGGCGTCAACTGCACCGGTCCCTACGCGTTCGAGTCCTGGACCCCGGGCGACAACATCACCCTGAAGAAGTACGCCGACTACTGGGACCCCGAGCTCCAGGCCAAGGCCGACGAGGTGAAGTTCGTCTTCCTGTCCGACCCGAGCACGCGCGTCAACGCCTGGACCTCCGGCGAGGTCGACGGCGGCTGGCAGGTGCCGGCGAACGCGTACACCCAGCTGGAGAACGGCGGCCCGGGCAAGCTCTACTACGGACTCAACACCGCTACCGCCGCGGAGATCGTCAACAAGCTCGACGGCCCGCTCGGTGACCCGAAGGTGCGCCAGGCGCTGCTGATGGCGATCGACCGCGAGGGCGTCGTCCAGGCTGCCGAGCAAGGGATCGGCGAGGTCGCCACCTCTCAGATCACTGCGTCGACCTGGGGTGGACTGTCCGCGGACGAGGTGACGGCCAACCAGGCCGACCTGCCGACGTACGACTACGACCCGGTGGCCGCCAAGAAGCTCGCCGCCGAGGCCGGGGTCGACGGCCAGCAGATCACGATCGCGACGACGCCCGCGTTCCAGGCGGCCGACATCATCGCGACCGCCGTCGCCGACGCTGCGAAGACGATCGGTCTCGACCCCAAGATCGAGACCGTCTCGCCGGACAAGTACGGCCTGCTCTTCGGCGACCCGAAGGCGCGCGCGAAGTACGACCTCTTCATGACCTACTGGTACAACTCGCTGGCCGACCCGATGGACTACTTCGGCGCGCTGCGCACCGGCATCTTCGCCAACTACGGCGGCTGGTCGAACCCCGAATTCGACGCCGCGGCCGCGAAGGTGATCGCCACGCCGCTCGACGACCCGAGCCGCCTCGACTCGCTGCGCACGATGGACGAGATCACCATGGACGAGCTGCCGTGGATCCCGATCTACAGCTCGCCGGCCAGCGTGTGGATGGGCGACAAGATCTCCGGTGTCTCCCCGTCGATCAACTACCTCTACTACCCGTGGGCCGCCACGATCGGGGCCAAGTGATGGAGCTGCACCACCTGACCGCGACCGCGGCGAAGGACCTCTTCGTCACGCGCGAGCTGTCACCCGTCGAGCTCCTCGACGCCGTCGTCGCCCGGACCGAGAAGGTCGGCGGCGCCGTCAACGCACTCACCGAGCAGATGCTCGACGAGGCGTACGACGCCGCCCGCGAGGCCGAGATCCGGTACGCCGGCTCCGGCCCCGCGCCGCGGGCGCTCGAGGGCATCCCGCTCCTCCTGAAGGAGGAGCAGGCGATCGCGGGCAGGACGCTCGAGAACGGGTCCTTCCTCATGAAGGGACAGGTCTCGCCGTACACGCACCCGGTCGTGGAGCGGGTCCAGGCCGCCGGTGCCGTCGTCCACGGTCGGACGACGACGCCGGAGTTCTCGATCATGACGGTCACCCACAGCGAGATGTGGGGCGTCACACGAAGCCCGTTCAACCTCGACGCGACGTCCGGTGGCTCCTCGGGCGGCGCGGGTGCCGCGCTTGGAGCGGGCCTGACCACGCTGGCGACGGGCTCGGACATCGGAGGCTCGATCCGGATCCCGGCCGCGCAGTGTGGTGTCGTCGGGTTCAAGCCGCCGGCAGGTCGCGTCCCAGGGCTGCCGCCCTTCAACTACGACGCCTACTGCTCGGACGGCCCCCTGGGTCGCAGCGTCGCCGACGTGGCGCTGCTCCAGGACGTTCTGGCGGGTCCGCACTTCATGGACCCAGCGTCCCTGCGGCCGGCGTACCGGCTGCCGGACCAGCTCGGTGACGTGTCCGGGATGAAGGTCGCGCTGTGTCTCAACCTGGGTGACTACCCGGTCGACGACGTCATCGCTGCCAACACCCGGGCCGCCGCGGACGCCCTCCGTGCGGTCGGCGTGACCGTCGACGAGGTCGAGCTGCCGTGGTCGCGGGCGCAGGTCCTCGAGGTCGCGTGGGCGCACATGAGCCTGGCCATGGGCTCGTTCGTGAACACGCTGCCGCCCGAGGCGCTCGCGGTGCTCAATCCCTACACGCGGGAGTTCATCGAGAACGCCAAGGTGCCGCGGGACTACACCACCGGACTCTACGGCGAGGTGGAGTTCTACCTCCCGCTGTCGGCGATCCTCCAGGAGTACGACGCACTCCTGGCGCCGACCGTCGGTGCGGCGATGATCGCGGCGGACACGCCGTCCATCGACACGCCGATCCCGGTCAACGGCGAGGACTTCGGCATGTACGACGTCATGCTGACGATGCCGTTCAACATCAACGGTCGCTGCCCGGTGCTCAACGTCCCGTCCGGCATCGGACCTGCCGGCGTGCCGAGCGGCGTGCAGATCGTCGGTCGCACGTTCGACGACGCGACGGTCTTCCACCTCGGTGCCGCCCTGGAGAAGTCGCTCGGCGTCACGACCGCGGATGACTGGTGGCCGACGCTGTGACCGACCTGCACCACCTGTCGGCGACCGAGGCTCGCACGCTGTTCGCGGCGCGCGACCTCTCGCCGGTCGAGCTCCTCGATGCCGTCGTGGCGCGGATCGAGAAGGTCGATGCGGACGTGAACGCCCTCACCGAGCAGCTGATCGACGAGGCGTACGTGTCCGCGCGCGAGGCCGAGCGCCGGTTCTCCGGCGCCGGTCTCGCGCCCCGGCCGCTCGAGGGCCTCCCGTTGGTGCTCAAGGAGGAGCAGCCGATCGCGGGCCACAGCCTCGAGGAGGGGTCGCTGGTCGAGCAGGGCACGGTCGCCGACGTCACCCACCCCGTCGTCGAGCGCGTGTACGCCGCCGGCGCGGTCGTGCACGGCCGGTCGACGACGCCGGAGTTCTCGTGCGCGCCGTTCACGCACAGCCGGCTGTGGGGCATCACCCGCAACCCCTGGAACCTCGAGGCGACGCCGGGCGGGTCGTCCGGTGGTGCCGGCGCCGTCCTGGCCGCTGGCATGACGACGCTCGCCACCGGCTCCGACATCGGCGGATCCATCCGGATCCCCGCGTCCTTCTGCGGCGTGGTCGGCTTCAAGCCGCCGTTCGGCCGGGTCCCGGGCCTCGCGCCCTTCAACCAGGACACCTACTGCGCGGACGGCCCGATGGGTCGTACCGTCGCCGACGTGGCACTGCTCCAGAACGTGCTCGCCGGCCCGCACCCGGGCGACCAGGCCTCCCTGCGACCGGCGTACGTGCTGCCTGACGAGCTCGGCGACGTCGCCGGCATGAAGGTCGCGCTCTGCGTCAACCTCGGCGACTACCCGGTCGACCCGGCCGTCGAGGCCAACACCCGCGCCGCCGCCGACGCGCTGCGCCAGGCCGGCGTCGTGGTCGACGAGGTCACGCTGCCATGGCGGCGCGAGGACCTCGTGGCGACCGCGTGGGCGCACTTCGGCGCAGTGATGGGGCCGTTCATCGACGAGGTCGTCGGCCCGCACGCCGACCGGGTGATGCCGTACACCCTGGAGTTCGCCGCGGCCGGCCGCGACGCCGGGTCGTACGTCGAGGGCCTGGTCGCCGAGACCGAGCTCTACCGGCCCCTCGGTGAGGTCCTCGCCCGGTACGACGCCCTGCTGTGCCCGACGATCGGCGCACCGTCCATCCCGGCCGATGCGGCGGGCCGCGAGACCCCGATCCCGGTGGGAGACGCGACGTACGCCTGGCCTGACGTCATTCTGACCTTGCCCTTCAACGTGATCGGTCGCGTCCCGGTGCTCTCGGTGCCCTCCGGCCTCGCGCCCTGCGGCGTACCCACGGGCGTGCAGCTGGTCGGTCGCAGCTACGACGACGCCACGGTGTTCCACCTCGGCGCCGCGCTCGAGCGGACGCTGGACCTGGCCTCCGGAGAGGACTGGTGGCCCCCGCTGTGACCATCCTCAAGTACGTCGGACGCCGCGTCCTCGGCGTCGCGATCACGCTGCTCGCGGCGTCGTTCCTCATCTTCGCGTCGCTCTACGCCGCGCCCGGCGACCCGGCCGACTTCCTGACCCAGGGACGCACCCTGTCGCCGGAGGCGATGGCCTCGCTGCGCGAGCAGTACGGCCTCGACGATCCCTTCCTCGTGCAGTACCTGCACTGGCTGTCCGGAGTCCTGCACGGCGACTTCGGCACGTCCTTCCAGTTCCGCGACGACGTCACGACCCTCATCGGCGCCCGCCTCGGCACGACGCTGACGCTGATGGTGATGGCCGCGGTCCTGATCACGGTGGTCGGCCTGACGGCGGGCATCGTCGGCTCGCTCAACGCCGGCCGCGCGGCCGATCGCTTGGTGCTGGTGATGACGACGTTCCTCGCTGCCGTGCCCTCCTTCGTCGCCGCCATCCTGCTGATCTCGGTCTTCGCCGTGCGGCTCGGCTGGTTCCCGACCTTCGGCGGGGGAGAGGGCCTCCTGGACCGCATCTACCACCTGACCCTGCCGGCGGTCGCGCTGTCGCTGACGTTCGTCGCACTCGTCTCCCGGGTCACGCGCTCGGCGATGCTGGAGGAGCTCGGCCGCGAGCACGTCGAGGTCGCCACCAGCCGAGGCGTGCCGCGGAGCACAGTCGTGCGGCGGCACGTGCTGCGCAACGCGCTCGGCCCGATCCTGACCGTCTCCGGCATCCTCGTCGCCGGGCTGCTGGTCAGCAGCGCGATCGTCGAGTCCGCGTTCGGGCTGAGCGGCCTCGGCTCGCTGCTGATCCAGTCCGTCGACAAGTCCGACTTCCCCGTGGTCCAGGCGATCACGCTCATCGTGGTGGGGGCCTTCGTGCTGGTGAACCTCCTCGTCGACCTCCTGCAGCCGCTGATCGATCCGCGCACCTTGGCCGGGGAGGCAGGCCGATGACCGCTCTCGCACCGACCGCCGTCGTCGGGCGGGCGCGCTTCGCCAAGGTGCGTGCCTTCGGCGGCGACTGGATCATCTGGCTGTCGGCGGGCGTGCTCGTCCTCTTCGCGCTGGCGGCCGTCTTCGCGCCGCTGATCGCGCCGTACGACCCCGAGGCGACAGACCTCCGCAACGTCCTCGCCGGCCCGAGCGGCGACCACTTGCTCGGCACCGACCAGGTCGGCCGGGACACCTTCTCCCGTCTGGTGTACGGCGCCCGCACGAGCCTGGTCGGTCCGCTCGCAGTCGTCGCCGCCTCGACCGTGCTCGGCGTCCTCGTCGGCCTGGTGGCCGGCTGGCGGGGCGGCCGGCTCGACTCGGTGATCAGCCGGGTCCTCGACATCATGTTCGCGTTTCCCGCTCTTCTGCTGGCCATCCTCGCCGTCACGCTCTTCGGCAAGGGCCTGGTGGCGCCGATCGTCGCGATGTCGATCGCGTACACGCCGTTCATCGCCCGCCAGGTGCGCGGCCTGGTGATCGCGTCCCGCTCGCGGCCCTACGTCGCTGCGTACACCGTGCAGGGCTTCAGCCCGACCGACGTCGCCGTGCGTCGCGTGCTGCCGAACATCTCGCCGCTGATCCTGGCGCAGGCCACGGTGATGTTCGGCTACGCGCTGCTCGACCTCGCGGCCATGTCGTTCCTCGGCCTCGGCGTCCAGCCGCCGACGTCCGACTGGGGCTCGATGATCAACGACAGCAGGGGGGCCGTGCTGCTCGGCGAGCCGCTCACTGCGGTGGTGCCCTCGGTCGCGGTCATCGTCACCGTGATCGCGTTCAACGTGCTGGGCGAGGAGCTCGGCGACCGCATCGCCCGGAGGGACGCATGAGCACCCCACTGCTCCAGATGTCCGACGTCTGGCTACGGCTCCCCGGCATCGCGAACCGCCCGATCCTGGCCGGCGTCGACCTCGAGGTCGCGGCGGGTGAGGTCGTCGGCCTGGTCGGTGAGTCCGGCTCCGGCAAGTCCGTGACGGCCCGCACCGCACTCGGCCTCGTTCCGCGCGGTGCGCAGGTCGAGGGCCGCGTCCTCGTGGACGGCACCGACGTGCTGTCGGCGCCGGCCGACCGGCTCCGGCGGCTCCGCTCGGAGTCCGCCGCGATGGTCTTCCAGGACCCGCGGGCGGGCATCAACCCGATGCGCCGGATCGGCGACCACCTCACCGAGGCGGCCCGGTTCGCCAAGCGCGGCGAGGACGTGCGGGCGGCCCGGAAGCGTGCGCTCGACCTGCTGGAGGCGGTCGGCCTGCCGCACCCGGAGCGGCACCTGAAGCAGTTCCCGCACGAGCTGTCCGGCGGCATGCTCCAGCGCGTGATGATCGCGGGCGCGCTGATGGGGTCGCCCAAGCTGCTGCTGTGCGACGAGCCCACGACGGCGCTCGACGTGACGACGCAGAAGGAGATCGTCTCGATCCTCGCCAGGCTCCAGCAGGACGAGGGCATGGGGATGCTCTTCATCACCCACGACCTCGACCTAGCGGCCTCCGTCTGCGACCGCGTGCACGTCATGTACGCAGGCCAGGTCGTCGAGCACGCGTCCGCGAAGGAGCTCTTCGCCTCCCCGCAGCATCCCTACACGGCCGGCCTGCTCGCCTCCACGCCGAGCCTCGAGGTCGTGCAGGAGCGGCTGCGCCCGATCGCGGGGACGCCACTGAGCCTGCTGGCCGACCCGCTCGGGTGCACCTTCGCCGAGCGCTGCGACCGCGTCATGGAGGGGCTGTGCACCACGCAGCGTCCAGAGCTCGTCGAGCACGGCGACCGCGCCGACCGGTGCCTGCTCAACCAGACGACGGAGGTGGCCGGGTGACCGCCCTGCTCGAGGTCGAGGACCTGTGCAAGACCTACCGCGCCCACGGCCACGAGGTGGCTGCAGCGTCCGCGGTGAGCTTCCGGCTGGAGGAGGGCGGCTCGCTCGGCATCGTCGGAGAGTCCGGCTCGGGCAAGACCACCACCGCCCGGATGGTCGTCGGCCTGGAACGGCCGGACAGCGGCAGGATCGTCTTCCGCGGCCAGGAGCTGTCCTCGCGCCCCCGCGGCCGCTCCGAGCGCCTCGAGCGGGCCCGCGCCATCCAGATCGTCTTCCAGGACCCCTACCTCTCCCTCGACCCGCGCGTCGCCGTCGGCGCCGCGGTCGAGCAGGTCGTCAAGCTCCACACGAAGCTGGCCGGCGCCGACCGACGGCGGCGGGTGCTCGACCTGCTCGGCCAGGTCGGCCTCGGTGAGCGCGAGGCCGGCACCCTGCCGCGGCGCCTCTCCGGCGGGCAGCGGCAGCGCGTCGCGATCGCCCGAGCGCTCGCCGTCGGGCCGGCCGTGCTGGTGCTCGACGAGGCCGTCTCGGCGCTCGACGTCTCCGTGCAGGCGCAGGTGCTCAACCTGCTCACCGACATCCGCGAGCTGACCGGCGTCGGTCTGCTCTTCATCAGCCATGACCTCGCCGTCGTCCGCTACGTCTGCGACGAGGCGCTGGTGATGAGGTCCGGCGAGGTGGTCGAGCGCGGCTCGACCGCCCAGCTGCTCAGCGCCCCGCAGCACGCGTACACGCGGGTGCTGCTCGACGCGATCCCGCGCCCCGCCTGACCCGCCGTCGACGCCCGCAGGCACAAGCGCCTGCGGGCATTGACGCCCCGCCTGACCCGCCGTCGACGCCCGCAGGCACAGGGGTCTGCGGGCATTGACGGCTTGTCTTCTGTCAAGCAGAATATCGTTCTGCACGACAGAATCAATGGGAAGAGGTTCCATGCGCGACGCAGCCGACGTCCTCGCCAACGTCCGCCGGGGCATGCTCCCGGCGCACATCTACAACGACGCCGAGGTGTTCGAGGCGGAGAAGGAACGGCTGTTCTCACGCTCGTGGACCTTCGTCGCCCACGAGTCCGAGATCCCGCACGTCGGCGACTACGTCGTCCGCCGAGTGATGGACAACTCGTTCATCGTCAGCCGCGACCAGGCCGGCGAGATCCACGCGATGTTCAACATGTGCCTGCACCGTGGCATGCAGGTCTGCCGCGCCGAGCAGGGCAACGCCTCGCACTTCCGCTGCCCCTACCACGGCTGGTCCTACCGCAACGACGGCCGCATCGTCGGCCTTCCCTTCCACCAGGAGGCCTACGGCGGGGAGGCGGGCTTCGCCCGCAAGGGCCAGCGGCTGGTGCCCGCGCCGAGCCTGGCCAGCCACAACGGTCTGATCTTCGTCTCGATGGACCCCGACGCCCCGCCGCTGCTGGAGTTCCTCGGCGACTTCGCGTTCTACCTCGACTACTACACGAAGCAGAGCCCGAGCGGCGTCGAGGTGCTCGGCCCGCAGCGCTGGCGCGTGCACGCGAACTGGAAGATCGGCGCCGAGAACTTCGCCGGCGACATGTACCACACGCCCCAGACCCACACGAGCGTCGTGGAGATCGGCCTCTTCCGAGAGCCGAAGGCCGAGAAGCGCAAGGACGGCTGCACCTACTGGGCCGGTCGCGGTGGCGGAACGACGTACAAGCTCCCGCCCGGCGACCTCGACGAGCGGCTGCGCTACGTGGGCTATCCCGACGAGATGATCGAGCGGATGAAGGGGCAGTGGTCCCAGGAGCAGCTCGACGTCATCGGCCGCGACGGCTTTATGATCTCCGCGGCTTCGGTCTTCCCGAACCTGAGCCTCGTGCACAACTGGCCGAAGGTCGCCGACACCGATGAGGTGCTGCCGTTCATCTCCCTGCGCCAGTGGCAGCCGATCAGCGCCGACGAGACCGAGGTGCTCTCGTGGTTCGTGGTCGACAAGGAGGCGCCGGAGGAGTTCAAGAAGCTCTCCTACAAGGCTTACCTCATGTGCTTCGGCAGCAGCGGCATGTTCGAGCAGGACGATGTCGAGAACTGGGTGTCGCTCACCAACACCGCTGCCGGCACGATGGCGCGCAACCTGCTGCTCAACGGCCGGATGGGCCTCTTGCAGGACGACACCCCGGTCGTCGAGCCCCTGACGCCCGAGCAGTTCGCAGGGCCCGGCGTCGCCCGGGTCGGGTACGGCGAGTACAACCAGCGTGCCCTGCTCAACGAGTGGGCCGACCACCTCGAGCAGGACCCGCCGAAGACCGCGCCGACCGTGGTCGGCATGTCCGGGGCGGAGGCGTGCTCGTGACGGCGTACCTCCCGATCCGCTCGGCCGACTCCCCGCTCGGGCAGGACGCCGCGACCACCGAGGCGGTCGGCCCGTCGCTCGCCTTCGACGACGCCCGGCACCTGCTCGCGCACCGCTGGCTGGTGGAGGAGGCCTACGTCCTCGACCACCAGGACTACGACGCCTGGCTCGACCTGCTGGCCGAGGACATCCACTACTACATGCCGATCCGGGTCACCACGGCGCTCGGCACGGGCTACGACACCGCGAAGCGGATGGCGCACTTCGACGAGGACAAGTACTCGCTGAGCCGCCGGGTCGCGCGCTTCCAGACCGAGCACGCATGGACCGAGGACCCGCCGTCGCGGATCCGCCACCACCTCTCCAACGTGCGCACCTTCGCGACGGACGAGGACGACGAGCTGGTCGTCGAGTCGGCGGTGCTGCTCTTCCGCAGCCGCGGCGACGTCCGCGGGCCGTCTCTGGTCTCGGCCGGCCGCACCGACCTGCTGCGCCGCACCGGTGACTCCTGGCTGCTCGCGCGCCGGCACATCGCTGTGGACGAGTCGGTGCTCCGCACCCAGAACCTGGCAATCTTCCTGTGAAGCTCTCGTGGGAGGGCGAGGCCGAGGACGCCGCGGCCGCGGCCCGCGCCGGTTCCGAGCTCGAGACGCTCCGTGCCCAGGCCGAGGGCGAGCCGCTCGTCGTCGGCAACGAGTTCGCCGAGGTCCGGGTGGCCAAGGTGCAGACGCGCAACGGCGTACGCCTGCTGGTGGAGTCACCCAAGAGCGGTCAGTGGATCACGCTCGACCCGCTCGAGCTCGAGGCGCTGACGTGGCAGAACGTCGCGACGTTCTCGGCGATGGTCGGCAACCCGTTCGCGCCGCTCTTCCCGGAGGGGCCGGCGTGACCGGCTGGCTCGAGGGCAAGCGCGCCCTGGTCGTGGGCGCCGGGTCCGGCATCGGGCGCGGCGTCGTCGACGCGTTCCTCGAGGAGGGCGCCCGGGTGGCGGTCCTCGAGCTCGACCCGGCGAAGTGCCAGGCGCTGGCCGCCCAGCGCGATGACGTCGTCGTGGTCGAGGGCGACGCCACTACGCGCGAGGCCAACGAGCGCGCGGTCGCGGCCGCGGTCGCGGCGTACGGCGGGCTCGACGTGCTGGTCAGCTGCGTCGGGATCTTCGACTTCTACCGGCCCCTCGCCGAGATCGAGCCCGACGACCTGGATGCGGCGTTCGAGGAGATGTTCGCGACCAACGTGAAGTCGCACCTGCACGCGGTGAAGGCCGCGACGCCGGCGCTGCGGGCCGCGCGCGGCAGCATCGTGCTCACCGAGTCGACCTCGGCGTACTACCCCGGCCGCGGCGGCACGCTCTACGTCGCCTCCAAGTTCGCGGTCCGCGGGCTGGTCACGACGCTCGGCCACGAGCTCGCGCCGCACGTGCGGGTCAACGGCGTCGCGCCCGGCGGGACGCTGGGCACCGACCTGCGCGGCCTGGGCACCCTGGGGCTCGACGAGCGGCGGCTCGACGGGCCCGACCGCGCGGCCGAGCTCGCCGCCCGCAACCCGCTCGGCGTGGCGCTCTCCGGGGCCGACCACGCCTGGAGCTACGTCTTCCTCGCGTCCGACCGGGCGCGGGGCATCTCCGGCCGCACGATCCACTCGGACGGCGGCATGGGGATCAAGGTCTGAGGGATCGAGGGAGAACATGCCGGTGCTCAAGGCCGACCTGGCCGCCTGCCAGGGCTACGCCAACTGCGTCGTCGCCGCCGACGACGTCTACGACATCGACGACGACGGCGTGGTCGTGCTGCTGCAGGCGACGATCGACGAGGCCGAGCGGACCCGCGTCGAGACGGCCGCCCGCAGCTGCCCGGTCTCGGCGCTCTGGCTCGAGGACGCATGAGCGGCGCCGACGGCGTGGTGGTCGTCGGCGGCTCGGTCGCCGGCATCCGCACCGCGCGCGCCCTGCGCGAGCAGGGGTACGACGGTCCGGTGCGGGTCGTCGAGGCCGAGGCAGAGGTGCCCTACGACAAGCCGCCGCTCTCCAAGGGCAGTGTCGATGCCGACGCCTGCGTCCCACTGATCACGCTCGAGGAGGCCGAGGCGCTCGGCATCGAGCTGGTGTTGCGGCGCCGGGC
The DNA here is from genome assembly GCF_013778305.1 of Nocardioides agri. GTDB lineage: Bacteria > Actinomycetota > Actinomycetes > Propionibacteriales > Nocardioidaceae > Nocardioides > Nocardioides agri. Next base: position 883,590 of record NZ_JACEIC010000002.1, on the reverse strand, counting down.
CGTCGCGCTCGACGCCGACCGGCGCCGGCTCACCCTCGACGACGGGAACGTGCTGAGCTTCGACCACCTCGTCGTCGCCACCGGGCTCACACCGCGCCGGGCGCCGTACGACGTGGAGGGCGTGCTCGTGCTGCGCACCCTCGCGGACTCCCGTGCGCTGCGGGAAGCGATCGCCAGATCCCAGCAGGTGCTGGTGATCGGGGCCGGATTCATCGGCGCGGAGGTCGCCTCGCTCGCCCGCAGGCACGGCGTCGGTGTCACGCTCGTCGATCCGGAGCCGGTGCCGATGGGCCGGGTCGTCGGCACGGAGCTCGGCGGCCGCTTCGCGGCCCTGCACCGGCGCCATGGCGTCGACACCCGGTTCGGCAGCACGGTGACGTCGTTGGTCAGGGTCGGCGACGGCTACCGCGTGTTGCTCTCCGACGGCGACGTCGTCGCGGCGGACGCCGTCGTCGTCGGCATCGGCTCGGAGGTCAACGTCGGCTGGCTCGCCGGGTCCGGGCTGCTCGTCGACGACGGCGTCGTCTGCGACGAGCGCGGCGCGGCGCTGCGGGCGCCCGGCATCCACGCCGTCGGCGACGCCGCTCGCTGGGCCGGCGTCCGGGTCGAGCACTGGACGAGCGCGGTCGACCAGGCCGTCTGCGTCGCCCGGTCGATCGCGCACCCGGACGAGCCGGCCGCGCCCGCGCCGCCGGCGTACGTCTGGAGCGACCAGTACGACTGGAAGATCCAGCTCGTCGGCGACCGCGACGTCGCCCGCCTTCCCGAGGTCGTCGAGGAGGCCGAGCCGTTCCGACTGGCGGCCACGTGGCACGACGCCGAGGGCCGGATCACCGGAGGAGTGACCGTCAACTGGCCACGGGAGTCGGTGCGGATGCGCGCCGCGCTCGCACGTGGAGGGGCGGCATGAGCGTCGACGACCTCCGTCGCGAGATCGCCGACGGCTGCCGGGTCCTCGCGGCCCGCGGCCTCGCGCCCGGGATCCTCGGCCACATCAGCGTGCGGGTCGACGGGACCCGACTGCTGGTCCGCTGCCGCGGCTCCCGCGAGCGCGGGCTCGCCCACACCACCGCCGACGACGTCCGGCTCGTCGACCTCGACGGCGCCGCCGGTGCTCCCGGCGAGCTCGACGGGTACGCCGTGCCGTTCGAGCTCCCGCTGCACACGGCCGTGCTCCGCCGCCGGCCGGACGTCGACGTGGTCGTGCACGCCCATCCGCGCGACGTGGTCGTCGCCGATCTGGCCGGGCTGCCGATCCTGCCGATCGTCGGCGCCTACGACATCCCCGGGGCCGTGCTCGCGGCCGGCGGCGTGCCCGTCTTCCCGCGCTCGGCCCTGGTCTCGACGGCCGACCTCGGCGACGCCGTCGCCGACGCGCTCGGCGACCGGCCAGTCGTCGTGATGCGCGGTCACGGGCTCACCGCGACCGGCTGCTCGGTCGCCGAGGCGGTGCTGCGCGCCCAGGCCGTTGCGACCCTGGCGCGCCTCTCCCTCGACGTCGTGACCGCCGGTGGGGAGCTGGCGCCGATCAGCGTCGACGATCTCGCCGCGCTGCCCGACCTGGGCGGCGCGCTCAACCTCGAGACGGCCTGGCGTCACGAGCTGGCCCGCCTCACTTAGCGTACGCTCGCTCACATGACGACGACGGGGACAGAGACCATCGACTGGCGAAACTGCCAACCGGTCGAGCTGACCGACATCCTTCGCCACTCGAGCGAGGCCTTCTACGAGCACGGCTTCCACGGGACGACCGTGCGCGACATCGCCGCACGCGTCGGCGTCACGGTGCCCGCCCTGTACTACCACCACGAGAACAAGGAGGCGATCCTCGTCGCGGTGCTCGGCGCCGCGATCGCCGACCTCCAGGTCCGCGGTGAGGCCGCGATCGCCGATGCCGGTGACGACCCGGTGCAGCAGATGGCCAACCTCGTCGAGTCGGTCACGCTGCACCTCACCGTGCGTGCGCGGCTGGCCGCGCTCGACTCGGAGTACCGCTACCTCAGCGCCGACGCACGCATGCCGTACGCCGAGGTACGCAAGGCCAACGAGCTCCTCACCCGCTCCGTCATCGACCGCGGTGTCGAGGCGGGCGTCTTCCACGTCGACGACACCGCCGAGGCGACCCGCGCCCTGCTCGGCATGCTCCAGGCGATCCCGCGCTGGTATGTCGACTCCGGACCCCTGACCCCCGCCGACGTCGCGACCCGCTACGTCGGACTCAGCCTCGCCCTGCTGGGGGCGACGCCTCGAAAGGACTGAGCATGACCACGAGCATCCCGGGCAACATCGGGGACGGTGAGCTGACCGTCACCAACATCCTGCGCCACGGCGCGCGATGGCACGCGGGACGCTCGGTCACCACGGTCGGTGTCGAGAAGCCGGTGCTCTACGGCGACGTCGCCGGCCGGGCGGCGGCGCTCGCCCACGGGCTCGCGGAGCTCGGCGTCGGCCCGGGCTCGGTGGTGGGGTCGTGGCTCTGGAACACCCAGGAGCACCTCGACGCCTACTTCGCCGTCCCTGCGCTCGGCGGGCTCCTGCACACGATCAACCCGCGGCTCTCGCCCGACCAGATCTCCTTCACCGTCAACCACGCGGCCGACGACGTGCTGCTCATCGACGGCTCGTTCCTGCCGCAGCTGCTCGAGGTGGCCGACCGGCTGCCGACGGTGCGCGCGGTCGTCGTCGTCGGCGAGGGTGACGCCAGCGCCTGGCCGGGCACCGTCATCCGGTACGACGACCTCGTGACCGGCCGGGCCACCGACTTCGCGTGGCCCACGCTCGACGAGCGCGCGGCCGCGACGCTCTGCTACACGACGGGCACCACCGGAGACCCCAAGGGCGTCGCCTACAGCCACCGCTCGATCTGGATCCACGCGCTCTCGGCGTGCACGGCCAACGCGATCGCGATCGGCTCCGAGGACTGCTGCTATGTCCTCGTCCCGATGTTCCACGCGAACGCGTGGGGTTACCCGTTCGCGAACTTCTGGGCCGGGGCGGACCTGCTCCTCAGCAACCGCTGGGTGGACCCGGCCACGGTCGTGGACTCGGTGCAGCGCTACCGGCCGACGTACTCCAACGGCGTCCCGACCGTGTGGAACGAGATCGTCGCGTACGCCGACGCGGACCCGGGCCGCGGGCTCGACTCGCTCAACCGCGTGGTGCTCGGCGGCGCGCCGATCCCGGAGACGCTGCGCGCCGGCCTCGCGCGGTACGGCGTGGACGCGCTGCAGGGCTGGGGCATGACGGAGACGTCGCCCCTCGTCACCGTCAACCGCGCCGACGCCACGTCACACCGGGCCGGCATGCAGGGCCGCGTGGTCGCGGGCGTCGAGATCCGGCTGATGGAGCCCGACACGGGGGAGGAGCTGCCCGCCGACGGCGAGACCGTCGGCGAGCTCGAGCTCCGCGGACCGTGGATCGCGGACTCCTACTTCCGCGCCGGCGCCCCGGACAAGTTCCGCGACGGTTGGCTGCGCACCGGCGACGTCGGCACCCTCGACGAGCTCGGCTACGTCAACCTCACCGACCGTGCCAAGGACGTCATCAAGTCTGGCGGCGAGTGGATCTCCTCGGTGCAGCTCGAGCTCGAGATCGCCCGGCACCCCGACGTCGCGCAGGCGGCGGTCATCGGCGTGCCTGATGACCGCTGGGATGAGCGCCCGTGCGCCCTGGTCGTGCTCCGCCCGGGGGCGACGACGACCGCCGAGGAGCTGCGCGGACGGCTGCTGGACACGCTGCCGAAGTGGTGGGTGCCGGAGCGCTGGGCGATCCTCGACGAGCTGCCGCTGACCAGTGTCGGCAAGTTCGACAAGCGCACGATGCGCAGCCGCTTCGCGGCGGGCGGGATCGACGTCACCCGCTTCTGACGAGCTGGCTGCACCCCCCTCCCGGACGACCTGCGGCGTCCGGCCGCGTCCCTCGCCTGCCGTCCCACGGCCACCCTGTTCGGCAGAAAGAACTTCTGCACACCGGGAACCAATGGTGTCTTGCACTTGGTAACGAACTGATTTCGGCACTTAGCGGGCGCTAAGGAGGGCTTGACTCTGCTACTTAGCGCATGTTCAATTCATCCACGGCCGCCCAGTGAGTCACGTCACAACCGAAGGGACACCAAGCAGATGATTCGGAAGTTGGTCCCGACCCTCGCGGTCGGTGCACTCCTCACGCTCTCCGCGTGCGGCGGTGCGGCAGAGAGCAGCTCGGACGGCACGGACGGCGTCAAGATGGGCCCCGGCGTCACCGACAAGGAGATCAACGTCGGCCTCCTGACCGACTACTCCGGTCCGATCGCGGAGGCGGCGACGTCCGGCTCGCTCGGCATGGAGGTGAAGTTCGACGAGGTCAACGCCGCGGGCGGTGTGTGCGGTCGCAAGATCGTGCCCGTCAAGGCGGACACCAAGTACGACGCTCAGCAGACGACGCAGGCCTACCGCGCCAACGCCAAGGACATGCTGATGATCGGCGAGGTCCTCGGCTCGGTCAGCATCAACGCGATCAAGCCCAACGTGGAGCGGGACAACATGCCCGCCCTGGCCATCTCGATGAACACCGCGACGCTGGAGGAGAAGAACATCTACGTTCCGCTCCCGACGTTCGAGGTCGAGCTCGCCAACGGAGTGGTCTGGGCCGCAGAGCAGGCCGGCGCGACCGAGGAGAAGCCCCTCAAGCTCGGCGTCATCACCGAGGGCGACGAGGTCGGCCAGCCTTACCAGGACGCGGTCGTTGCCGCTGCCGAGGCGACGCCCGGCGTCGAGCTCGTGGCGAAGCCGACCTACGCCTTCGGCGACCAGGACTTCACTGCCCAGGTCTCGGAGCTCAAGGCGGCCGGAGCCGACGTCGTGATGCTCGGCACCGCCCCCGCCGAGACCGCTGGCGTCGTCGGCACGTCCGCCCAGCTCGGCTACTCGCCGCAGTGGATCGCCTCCTCCGGATCCTGGTTCGCGGGTCTGGCGGAGCCGCTGAAGGGCCTGCTCAACAACTTCTACGTCTCCGGCGGCTACGGCACCCTGGCCGACGACGTCCCGGGCATCGCCGCCCTGAAGGACGCGCTGGCCACGTACGCCCCCGACGCCAAGCCGAGCAACTTCCAGGTCGGTGGCTGGCTCTTCGGTGAGGCCACGGTCGCCGCCCTGAAGCAGGCCTGCGAGAACAAGGACCTGACTCGCGAGGGTGTCATCGCGGCACTCGAGGACCTGAAGGTCGACTACCAGGGCATCACGCCCGAGGTGGACCTCGGTGACGGCGACTCGATCGTGAGCTACTCGTCGCGGATGAACACGATCGGTGCTCAGGGCGAACTCGAGGCGGTCGGCGACTTCTACGCCAGCGACGCCGCGAAGGAGTGGGGCGCGGCCAACGGCTTCTGACCTGTGCCCGGGCGCGCGGCCCCCGTCGCGCGCCCGGCCCAGGCAGCCGGCCTCGTCACGGGAGCATCGATGACACTCTTCTTGCAGCTCGGGTTCCAGGGCGTCGCCCTGGGCATGGTCTACGCCCTGATCGCCCTCGGGTTCGTGATCATGACCAAGGGCTCGAACACCTTCAACTTCGCCCACGGTGAGTTCGTCGCCGTCGGGGCGTACGTCGTGGTCGCGCTGATGCCGCACCTGCCTTACTGGATGGCGTTCATCGGGTCGGTCGTCGTGACGGTGACGTTGGCGCTCGTGGCAGAGAGGCTGCTCCTGCGCCGGCTCGTCTCCGCGTCGCCGACGGCGCTGATCCTCGCCACGCTCGCCCTTGCGGTGATCGTGCACGCCCTGGTGCTGGTCGTCTGGGGTGTCGGCACCAAGGGCTCGGCCGGTCCAGTGGGATCCGGCACCGTCGAGATCGGCGACGTCGTGCTGACCTACAGCGGCATCGCGACCATCGGCACGTCGATCCTGGTGCTGCTCGCACTCCTCGTCTTCTTCCGGTGGACCTCCTACGGCTTGGCCCTCCGAGCCACCGCGAGCCACCAGGAGGCGGCCGCCGCGCAAGGGATCGACGTGGGCCGGATGTTCGCGCTGTCGTGGGGGATCGCCGCTGCCCTCGCCGTCGTCGCATCCATCTTCCTGGCCTCGTTCCCCCGCATCGTGTCGCCGACGATCGGCCTGGTCGCGCTCGCCGCGATCCCGGCCGTCGTCATCGGTGGCCTCGACTCCTTCGTCGGCGCGGTCGTCGGTGGCCTGGTCGTCGGCCTGATCCAGGTGCTCGGCGCCGGATACCTCACCGACTACGGCGGCGGTCGGCTGCACGAGGTGCTGCCCTACGTGCTCATGCTCGTCGTCCTCGTGCTCCGTCCGTACGGCCTCTTCGGCAGCCGCGGCATCGAAAGGGTGTGAACCGATGACAGCCACCGTCTCCACTCCTGAGACCACCGCCGAGGTCGCCCCCGGCTTCCGCCGTCCGTCACAGCGACGCCGGGGTCCCTGGGCCGTCGCGGCCTGGGTCGTGCTGATGCTGGCCGTCCCGCTGCTCGTGAGCTCCGACCAGTGGATGGGCGTCGGGATCTTCGCGCTGATCGCTGCTGTCGGCGTGCTCGGGATCCAGATCGTCATGGGCCTGGCCGGCCAGGTGTCGATCGCCACCGCGGCCTTCATGCCGATCGGTGCCTACACCGCAGCCTGGCTGGGCGTCGACCACGGGCAGCCGTTCTGGGTCTGGCTCCCCGCCTCGGCGGTCGTCGCCGGGATCGGCGGTGCCCTGTTCGCCCCGATCGCCGTCCGGATGCGTGGCCACTACCTGGGTGTCGCGACCCTCGGCCTGGTCTTCATCGCCTCCTACGTGTGGGAGGTGTGGACGGACCTGACCGGCGGCTCCGGAGGGCGCGTCGCGGCGCCGGTCGTGATCAACGGGCAGGACCTGCTCGACGGCTACTGGTCCGGTGACACCCAGGTGCTGACGCTCTTCCAGGCCTGGTGGTACTTCGCGTTCGCGGTCCTGCTCGTCGCCATGGTGGTGACATGGAACATCAAGCGGTCCCGGCTCGGGCGGGCGTTCATGGCCGTGCGCGACAAGGACCTCGCCGCGGGTGTGGTCGGCATCCCGGTGACCCGGACCAAGACGACCGCGTTCGCGATCTCGTCGGCGTTCGCTGGCGTATCGGGCTCGCTGCTCGCGGCCTACATGGGCTACGTGACGCCGGCACAGTGGTCCCTGACGCTGTCCATCGACTTCATCGCGATGGCCGTGATCGGCGGCGCCGGCACGATCGCCGGTGCTCTTCTGGGCGCGCTCTTCTACAAGGCGATGCCCGAGGCCGTGAACTGGCTGTCCACCTACGTCCCCTTCGTGTCCCAGGACGCCAAGGTCGACGGCGGTCTGACCGCGCCACTGCTCTCGCAGATGCTGTTCGGAGCCGCGATCCTGCTGGTCCTGCTCTTCGAGCCCCGCGGGCTCAACGCGCTTGTCCGCCGACCGTTCCACTGGGCGCGCACGCGCCGCGAGAGGAGTGCGCGATGAGCGAGCCCGCACTCGCCGTCACCGACCTGAGCGTCCGGTACGGCGCCGCCGCGACCGCCCTCACCGGGATCGACCTGATGGTTCCCCGTGGCGAGATCGTGACCCTGCTCGGACCGAACGGAGCCGGCAAGTCCACCCTGATGCGTGCGGTCTCCGGGTTGCTCCACGTGCACGGCGGCGTCATCACCTCCGGTCGGGTCGAGCTCCTCGGCTCCGACGTCACGTCCGACCGTCCGGCGGCTCGCGTTCGGAGGGGTCTGGCCCAGGCGCTCGAGGGTCGCCAGGTCTTTCCCGACCTCACTGTCGCCGAGAACCTCGCCGCGGGCGGTCACGTCCGGCGGTACCGGAAGGCGCAGGCCCGCGAGGCTCTCGAACGGGCGCTGAGCCACCTTCCACGCCTGCACGACCTGATGGACCGCAAGGCCGGCTACCTCTCCGGCGGCGAGCAGCAGATGCTCGCTATCGGCAGGGCGCTCATGTCCCAGCCGACGGTTCTGCTGCTCGACGAGCCGAGCCTGGGCCTGGCCCCGAAGATCGTGGAGACGGTGCGGGACATCATCCTCGACATCCGCGATGAGGGGACGTCGATCCTCCTCGTCGAGCAGAACGCCGCCATGGCACTCTCCATCGCCCAGCACGGCTATGTTCTGGAGAGCGGCAGGATCGTTCGGTCGGGCGCGGCCGCGGACCTGCGCGACGACGACGAGATCGCCGCCCTCTACCTCGGTGTCAGCGCGTCGGAAGGAGCCGGCAGCCATGCCTGAGACCACCAACCTGCTCGACGTCGAGGACCTCTCCCTGAGCTTCTCCGGTGTGAGAGCCATCGACGGTGTCACGTTCTCGGTGCGCGAGGGCGAGCTGTTCTCGGTGATCGGTCCCAACGGCGCCGGCAAGTCGTCGCTCTTCAACTGCATCTCCGGGGTCTACAAGCCGCAGTCGGGTTCGATCCGGTTCGCCGGCGACCAGCTGATCGGTCTGAAGCCGCACCGGATCGCGCGCAAGGGGATCGCCCGGACCTTCCAGAACGTCGACGTGTTCCCGGCGATGACGGTCCAGGAGAACCTGCTTCTGGCCCGGGACGGCTTCATGCGGGCCGGGGCGCTCGGGTGCATGATCCGGATCGGTCGGTCGGCCCGCGAGGAACGCGAGGCCGCCGCCGCCGTGGAGCACTACGCGGAGCTGCTGCACATCACCGACCTGCTCGCCGCGCCCGTGGGATCGCTGCCGCACGGCACGCAGAAGCGCGTCGAGCTGGCGCGCGTCCTCGCGGCTGAGCCGCGGCTCATCATGCTCGACGAGCCGGTGGCCGGCATGAACCACGACGAGACGGGCGAGATGGCGGCCACGATCCAGCGGGTCAACCGTGAGCTCCGCGTCGCGATCCTGCTCGTCGAGCACGACATGTCCATGGTCATGGGCATCTCTGACCGTGTCTGCGCGCTCGACTTCGGGCAGCGCATCGCTTTGGGCTCACCGGCAGAGGTGGCCGGTGACGCCCTTGTTGTCAACGCATACCTAGGAGGGGCGCTGTGAGTGAGGAACGCTTGAAGGTGTGGGCGATCGCGGGGAGCCTGCGCGCGGACTCGTGGAACCGCAAGTTGCTGGAGGCGGCGGCGGCACTCGCTCCGGAGGACGTCGAGGTCCACATCAGCGACCTGCTGCCGGAGATCCCCTTCTTCAACGAGGACCTGACCGGCAACGAGCCGGCGGTGGTCCAGCAGCTGCGCGCCGAGGTGGCCGCGGCGGACGCCGTGATGATCGCGACGCCGGAGTACAACGGCATGGTCCCGGGCGTGCTCAAGAACATGCTCGACTGGATCGCGTTCCCGCTCTTCAACTGCGTGCTGATGGACAAGCCGGTCGCGCTGATGGGTGCGTCCGGCAGCAAGATCGGCACCGCGCGGGCGCAGGTCGACCTGCGCCAGATGTTCATGTACAGCCGGGCGATGGTCGTGCCGCCGCCGGAGGTGCTGGTCAACTTCGCGTTCCAGGCTTTCGACGACGAGGGCCGGTTGGTCGATCCCATGTTCAACGACCGGATCGCGCACCAGTTCGCGTACCTGAAGAAGTTCGCCAGGTTCAAGACGCTGGATGAGGTGACTGTGAACTCATGACGACCATCGACACGCAGTTCGTCAGCAGCCTCTCCCCGGGCGCCAACCGCGCCGGGGCCGGCGGCTATCCGACCCAGGGCATCTACTACACGCCCGCCGGGACCCGTCCGCGCGTCGCCATGATCGCCACGCACTACCAGATCGACTTCTCCGAGCACTACCTCGCCGAGTTCATGGCCGAGCGCGGGGTCGGCTTCCTCGGTTGGAACACGCGGTTCCGCGGCTACGAGTGGAACTTCGTCCTCGACCAGGCGCTGACAGACATCGGCGTCGGCGTGCGCTGGCTGAAGGAGGAGGCCGGCGTCGACCAGGTGATCCTGCTCGGCAACTCCGGCGGCGGCTCGCTGATGGCGCTCTACCAGTCGCACGCCGTCGACTCGGACCTCGACCTCGTCCCCGCGGACGGCTACGTCTCGCTGGCGGCGCACCTGGGCCGGCCCGACGTGCTCACCGACTGGCTGGACGCCTCGGTGATCGACGAGCACGACATCACCTCGACCGACCCCTCCCTCGACCTCTTCAACCCGGAGAACGGCCCGCCGTACTCACCTGAGTTCCTCGAGCGCTACCGCGCCGCCCAGGTCGAGCGGAACCACCGGATCACCCGCTGGGCGCGCGCCGAGCTCGAGCGCATCACCGCGCTCGGGTACGCCGACCAGCCCTTCAGCGTGCTGCGCACGTGGGCCGACCCGCGGATGGTCGACCCGACGATCGAGCCCACCGACCGGCCGGCAGGACAGTGCTACCGCGGCCCGACCGAGGCGGCGAACAAGGGCGGGCACGGCATCGGTGGCCAGACCACGCTGCGCAACTGGCTGAACATGTGGAGCCTCGAGGACTCGCCGTGCCGTGGCGAGGCGCACCTGGGCAACGTCACAGTGCCGGCCTTGGTGGTGAACCCGGACGGCGACACCGGTGTCTTCCCCAGCGACGCGAACCGGATCCACGACGCGATCGCGAGCACCGACAAGACCCGCATCGACCTGCCGGGCGACCACTACTTCCTGGAGCCCGCCGGCGCGCGCGACAAGGTGGCCGACGAGATCGCGGCATGGGTCTCGTCGCGGTTCCCGGGCGTCGGCGAGTGACCGTGGCCGACCCGCTCGACCAGATCGCACTGGCCCGCCGGCAGCACTGGGTCAACCAGGTCGCTCGGCATGCGGTCGAGCGGGGCGACCTGGTTGCGCTGACGTTCCGCGGCGCGCCCACGACCTGGGCGGAGCTCCAGGCTCGCGTCGTCGCGCTCTCGGGTGCGCTCGCGCGCCGGGGCGTCGGCGCCGGCGACCGGGTCGCGATCCTGATGGGCAACCGGCCGGAGTACGTCGAGCTGCTGGTGGCGGTCAACCGCCTCGACGCGATCGCGGTGCCGCTGAACTTCCGGCTCAGCGCCGGTGAGGTCGCCTACGTGCTCGAGGACTGCGGTGCCGCACTGCTCTTCGTCGACGAGGGCACCGCGCAGGTCGCCGTCGAGGCGGCGGCGCAGTCGTCGCTCCCGGTGACTGTCCTCGACGGGCCGGCGTACGACGGCCTGCTCCTGGAGGTGGGCGAGCCGGCTCCCGACGTCGACGTTGCGGAGGACTCGCCGGCGCTGATCATGTACACCTCCGGCACGACCGGACGGCCGAAGGGTGCCGTGCTCACGCACCGCAACCTGGCGTCGCAGAGCGCGACCCTGCTGATGGCGTTCGGGTTCCGCCTCGACGGCGAGGTCAACCTCTGCGCGTCGCCGCTCTTCCACATCGGCGCGATCGGCAGCGTCGCGCCGGCGCTGATGGTCGGCGCCACGATCGCGGTGCTCCCGACCGGTGCGTTCGACGCCGCCGAGGTGCTCGACCTGATGGCGCGCGAGCGCGTGACGTCGGTCTTCCTCGTGCCGACGCAGTGGCAGGCGCTCTGCGACGAGCAGGAGCGGTCGCCGCGCGACCTCGCCGACCTGCGGGTGACCGGCTGGGGCGCTGCTCCGGCAACGGACACGCTGCTGCGCACGATGGCCGAGGTGTTCGTCGGCTCGTCGAACGTCGCGCTCTTCGGGCAGACCGAGATGTCCCCGGTGACCTGCGTGCTCGAGGGCAAGGACGCGCTGCGCAAGCTCGGGTCGGTCGGCAAGCCCGTTCCCGCCGTGCAGGCCCGCGTCGTCGGCCCCGACATGGTCGACGTCGCCGCCGGCGAGGTCGGCGAGATCGTCTACCGCGGGCCCGGCACGATGCTCGGCTACTGGCGCAACCCGGGGGCGACGGCCGAGGCGTTCGCCGGCGGCTGGTTCCACTCCGGGGACCTGGTGCGCGTCGACGACGAGGGCTTCGTCTACGTGGTCGACCGGGCGAAGGACATGATCATCTCGGGCGGGGAGAACATCTACTGTGCCGAGGTCGAGAACGTCCTCGCCGGGCACCCCGGCATCGCCGAGGTCAGCGTCATCGGCCGGCCGCACGAACGCTGGGGCGAGACGCCTGTCGCCGTCGTCGTGCCCCGCGACGGGGCGGAGCTGGAGCTGGACGGCGTGCGGGAGTGGGCGTCCGGTCACCTGGCCCGCTACAAGCTGCCGACGGTGCTCGAGGTCGTCACCGAGCTGCCCCGCAACGCGTCGGGCAAGGTCACCAAGGGCGCGCTGCGCGAGTGGTACGGGGCGGCGTCATGAGCGAGCTGCATCGGCTCGTCGACGAGGCGTGCGCCGAGCACGAGGAGTGGCTGATCGCCAGCCGCGCCTGGCTGCACGCACACCCGGAGTTGAGCAACCGCGAGGAGCAGACGGCGGCGTACGTCGCCGCACAGCTGCGTGAGCTCGGCCTCGACGAGGTGCGCACCGGGATCTCCGGCCACGGCGTCGTCGGGGTGCTTCGGGGCGGGCTGCCGGGGGAGCGGGTGATCGCGCTCCGCGCGGACATGGACGCCCTGCCGGTGGAGGGTGCGGACGGCGTGGGGCCGGTCTCGCACGCCTGCGGCCACGACTGCCACGTCGCGACCGTGCTCACCACAGCGCGGGTGCTCGCGGGAGTGCGGGACAAGCTGCCGGGCACGGTCGTGTTCTTCTTCCAGCCCGCCGAGGAGGGCGCGCCGATCGGCGAGATCGCGGGCGCCAAGGCGATGCTCGACGCGGGCGCGCTCGACGGCGTCGAGCCGACGATGGTCTTCGCGATGCACGTCGTCTACCTGCCCAAGGGCGTGATCGGCTACCACGTCGGCAACCAGTTCGCCGCGGCGTGCGCCGTCGACGTCACCATCCGCGGCGTGCAGACGCATGGCGCTGCGCCGTGGCTGGGCGTCGACCCGATGCCAGCGGCCGCGCAGGTCATCCTCGGTGCGAGCCAGCTCTACCGGCAGGTGCCGGCCGCCAGCCCGGTGGCCGTCTCGATCGGGCACGTCGAGGACGTCGGCCGCTGCAACATCATCGGCGCGAGCGTGACCCTCAGTGGAACGATGCGCAGCAGCCGCCAGGAGGACATGCCGGCGCTCAAGGCCGGGTTCGAACGGCTGGCCGAGCACTCTGCGGCGGCGTACGGCTGCACGGCGGAGCTGGACTACCACTTCGAGATCCCGGCGGTGCGCAACGAGCAGGCCTGGTTCGACGCCGCCCGCCCGACGCTCGAGCGGGCGGTAGGCGCGGAGCGCGTCGTCCCCGTCGAGCCGGTGATGGGCTCCGACGACATGGCCGAGCTCGTCAGCGCCTACGGCGGGCTCTACCTGACCTATGGCGTGCAGGACACGCGGATGGACGGTGACCGGGTGCTGCCGGTCGAGGGTGGTCGCGGGCTCGCGCCCAACCACCACCCGGCGTTCTACGCCGACGACGCGTCGCTGCTCGACAACGTGCGGGTGCACGCGCACGTCGCCGTCGACCACTTGCTGGGCGATCTCGACGCTAGAGTTCCCCGGTGACCACGGGGGATGACGCGAACCGGCCGCAGTACCCCATCGAGTCGGTCGACAACGCGCTGCGGATCCTGCTGCTCCTGGGGGAGCGGCGCAGCATCCGGCTGACCGACGTCAGCGAGTACCTCGGCGTCGCGACCTCCACCGCCCACCGCCTGATGGCGATGCTGCTCTACCGCGGCTTCGTCCGTCAGCCCGAGGGCTCTCGCGCCTACGAGCCCGGACCGTCGCTGACCACGATCGCGTTCTCGGTGCTTCGCCAGGTCGACGTCCGCGCCCGGCTCCACCCCTACCTCGAGCGCCTCTCCTCCGGCCTCGGCGAGACCGTCCACCTCAGCCGCCTCGACGGCAGCACGGTCTCCTTCGTCGACGCCGTCGAGAGCCCGCGCGCCGTCCGCGTCGGCTCCCGCCTCGGCATGTCGATGCCCGCCCACTCCACGTCGTCCGGCAAGGCGCTGCTGACGATGCTCGACGACGACGCGATCCGCCGCCTCTACCCGGACGAGAAGCTCGCCCGCGTCACCGCGAACACCGTCACCAAGCGCTCCGTCCTGCTCAAGCAGGTCGCCGACGCCCGCCAGCGCGGCTACGCCACGAGCGAGGCCGAGAGCGAGGACGGCGTCGCCTCCGTCTCCGTCCCCCTCGGCGAGTACGGCGGCGCTCGCTACGCGCTCAACGTCGCCTCGCCGCAGGACCGGATGAACGACGCCACCCGGGCCGAGATCGCCGCCGCCCTGGCCGCCGTCGCCGACGAGGTGCACTCCTACTTCCCGTGAGCCGGGGCGTGCTGTCCGCAGCTGCTTGCAGTCGCCGGTCGCGTGCAGACGACGTACACACATCGTCGAGCTCGGCGCCGCCTTTCGGCGCTGGAGGGACGCGGCGACCGCTGGTCGCGCCAGTGGGCGTAGTGCTGCTGGTCAGCATGATCCCGAGTTGCCCGCGGATGTCTCGGGCCCTGGGCGACCCAGTCAGTCGGTGGGGATGAGCAGCGCCCGCGAGGTCATGCCGACGGTGTGCCCCAGGCCGTCGAGGAAGCGACCGCGCAGGAACCGCGTGCGGCGCAGCGCCCAGATCGTCTCGGCGGTGATCCAGGCGAGGTCGCGTGCCTTGTCGATGTTCCAGGTGCTGATCAGGTGGACGACCGGGCCGACGTGGTCGTCCACGTGTCGTCCGACCGCATCCAGGAAAGACCGCCGGATCGAGGACTCGACCTGGGCGAGGATCCTGTTGACACCCTCGTAGTCGGCGTGGACGTCGTCAGGCTCGAGCCCGCGCGTGCGGCAGACGTCGACGACGGCGATCGGCAGGTCGTGCTCGATGTGCGTGTTCATGCCGGCCACGGCGTACTGCACGGGGAGTCGTCCGCCGCGACGTGCGTCGAACAGCGGCCTCCACGCCGAAGTGACACGGCGCCCCGCCGCGTCCGCGTCGTGCGCCGCCAACCAGTGGTTGGCGAAGCCGACATCCAGTGCGGCCATCGTCTCCGCGTCCCGGAACCACCTCTGGTCCGGGTCCGGGTCGGCGATGAGGAGGGCGATCCGCTCGGTGACAGTGAGGTACATGCGGTTGAACACCGCGACCCCGTCGTGGGCAGGCAGTGCAGCGTCGATCTCCCGCAGCCGCGAGAGGACGCCGTCGACGGACGTCGGCGCGTTCATGACTGGAGTATTCCGTGGGTACGCCGAAATGCGCCGAGCCCGCCGACAAACGGGTAGTCGGCGGGCTCGGGATGCTGTGAGTCGGAGGTCCGAGTCAGGAGAGCTGGGCGAGGAGCGAACCGCGGTCGAAGTACTCCTCGATCCGGTGGATCGCGCGGTCCTCCACGTAGACCCGCAGGATCGCGGGGACGTGGGCGGTCTTGCCGTCGCGGGTGGCGACGATGACGTGCTGGCGCAGGAAGCCGTCGTCGAGGCCGACCGTGCGGGCGTCGGTGTAGCCGAACTCGTCGTAGCGGTCGGGGATGCTGCCCAGGGTGGCGAGGTTCTCGGCCTTGGTCTGGTCGACGTCGTCGTAGTTGTGCCAGACGGTCACGTCGTCGCGGTAGCAGGCGCTGACCGCGTCGATGTCACCGCGGGAGACGGCGTCGAAGAACTCCTCGGCGAAGACGAGGACGTCGCTCATCGTCACGCTCCGACGGCGGTCGACGGCACGCCCTCAGCATTGACCGGGGCCAGGTTGACGTCGTCCTCGTTGAGCTCGCGGGTCCAGGCTGCGAACTCGAGCAGCACGCCGTCCGGGTCGAAGAAGTACATCGAGCGGACGAACACGCCGTCGTGCATCTCGGCGGCGACGCCGCGCTCGCTGTCATCGTGGTTGAGGACCGGTCCGGTCTGCACACCCTTGGCGTCCAGGCGTGCCTTGTACTCGTCGAACTTCTCGAGCGGCACGGTGAACGCCACGTGGTTCATCGATCCGTGAGCGGTGGCGATGTCGCCGAGGCCGGGGAGCGACTCGGCGGACGCGATGCCCGGCGCCTTCTTCGGGGCGTTGGGGAACCAGAAGAACGCGAGGTAGGAGTCGTTGCCCATGTCGAAGAAGAAGTGCTGTCCGCCACCCGGCATGGCGATGGTCTTCTTCAGCTCCATGCCCAAGACGTTCGTGTAGAAGTCGACGGTGCGCTCCATGTCCTCGCACACCAGCGCGAGGTGGCACAGTCCGCGGATCTCGAACTCGGTGTTCGCCATTGTGCTGCCGCCTTTCAGGTTCATCGGCGTCGTCGCCTGACGTGACGGTAGTCACGCCTGTTCGTTCGGTCAAGAGCGAACGCACGCTAAGTTCTCACCGAACATCGAGCGGCGTGCGGCGCCCACGCGCGGCTCGACCGGGTTAGCGTGTGCGCCGTGACAGGACGACGCGCGCAGAGCGCACCTCTCGGGTCCCGGATGCGGGCCGCCCGGGTCGAGCGCGGGCTCGGCCTGCGCGAGCTCGCACTGCAGGTGGGCATGAGCCCGTCCTCGCTGAGCGAGTTCGAGCACGGCAAGAGCCGGCCGGGGGCGGAGCGGATCGCCGCTCTCTCGGCGGCCCTGGAGGTGACGGTCGAGCAGGAGCCCGCTGCGTTCGCCGTACCGGACTTCGCGCACTGGCGCGAGTACGACGAGCTCGCCGTCGACCAGGTGTCGCTCGCCGGCCTCGAGCTGTTCGTCGAGCGCGGCTACCACGGCTCGACGATGCGGATGATCGCCGAACGCTGCGGCATGACCGTGGCCGGCCTCTACCACCACGTGCCGAGCAAGCAGGACCTGCTGGTCAAGCTGATGCGGCTGGCGATGGGGGAGATGGTGGCCCGCTGCGCGGCCGCCGACGCCGAGGGCGCCACGCCGCAGGAGCGCCTGACCAACCTGGTCTCGAGCCTGGTGCTCTTCCACGTCCGCCGGATGCCGTGGGCCTACCTGGCGACCAACGAGCCGCGCGCGCTCGAGGAGCCGGCCGCGGGGGAAATGCTCGAGGAGCGGCGCCGGGTGCGACAGATGTTCGAGGACGCGGTGGTCGAGTGCCGCGGCGGGGCCGGCCACCCCGACCTGGTCCCGGACCGGGTCACCGCGCGGGCGATCGTCACGATGACGATCTCGATCCCCGACTGGTACGCCGACGGCGGCCGGCCCGACCCCGAGGTGCTGGCCGCCCAGTACGTCGCGCTCGCGGAAGACATGGTCTACCCTTAGCGAACGCTAAGTCGGGAGACGCCGAAAAGGGTGGCCATGCGCATCGTCGAGATCCGAGAGGTCGCCGTACCGCTGAGCGGCGACGTCGCCAACGCCGTGGTGAGCTTCGCGGGCCACACTGTCTCCCTCGTCGCGGTCGTGACCGACGTCGTGCGCGACGGCCGCCCGCTCGTCGGCATCGCGTTCAACTCGATCGGCCGGCACGCGCAGAGCGGCATCCTCCGCGACCGGATGGTGCCGCGCGTGCTCGACGCCGACCCCGACTCGCTCCTCGGCGCCGACGGCCTGCTCGACCCGGCGCTCGTGCTCGCCCGCATGATGCAGGGCGAGAAGCCCGGCGGCCACGGCGACCGCGCCGCCGCCGCGAGCGCCGTCGAGCTCGCCTGCTGGGACCTGCTCGCGAAGCACCACGACGAGCCCGCCCACGTCACGATCGCGCGGGCGCACGGCCGCACCCCGGCGTACGACGGCGTGCCCGTGTACGCCGCCGGCGGCTACTACGCGCCCGGCAAGGGCATCGCCGAGCTGCGCGACGAGCTCGCCGGCTACCGCGACATCGGCTACGCCGCGACCAAGATCAAGATCGGCGGCCTCCCGCTCGCCGATGACCTGGCCCGGCTCGAGGCCGCCGTCGAGGTCATGGGCGGCGGCGCGGGCGTCGCCGTCGACGCCAACGGCCGCTTCGACCGCGACGAGGCGCTCGCCTACGCGCGCGCCATGGACGGGCTCGACCTGCGCTGGTACGAGGAGGCGGGCGACCCGCTCGACTACGACCTCAACCGCCGGCTCGCCGAGGCCTACGCCGGCCCGATCGCCACCGGCGAGAACCTCTTCTCGACGCAGGACGTGCGCAACCTGCTGCTCTTCGGCGGCGTTCGCCCCGACCGCGACGTCTTCCAGATGGACGCCGGCCTCAGCTACGGCCTCACCGAGTACGCGCGGATGATCGCGCTGATGGAGGAGCACGGCGTCGGTCGAGCCGCGGCGTACCCGCACGGCGGCCACCTCATCAACCTGCACATCGTCACCGGCCTCGGTCTCGGTGGCTGTGAGGCGTACCCCGGGGTGTTCGAGCCGTTCGGCGGCTACAGCCCGGACTGCAAGCTCGAGGGCGGGCTCATCCACCCGAGCCAGGCGCCCGGCTTCGGCCTCGAGGCCAAGCCAGGCCTCGCCGACGAGATCGCCGGGCTGGTGGCCTGATGCGCATCGCGGTGGTCGGCTGCGGCGCGATGGGCTCGGTGTACGCCGCTCGCCTCGCGCTCGGCGGCCACGACGTGCTCGTGACCGACACCTGGGGCGACCACGTCGCCGCGATCAACGCCGACGGCCTGCGCCTCGCCGGTCCCGACGGCGACCACCGGGCGTCGGTGCGCGCTTTCACGTCGGCGCCTGAGGAACCGGTCGACCTGGTGGTGCTGGCGGTCAAGGCCTCAGACGCCCGGGGCGCCGCCGCCCAGGCGCGTCCGCTCGTGGGCGACACCACCACGGTGGTCACGATCCAGAACGGCCTCGGCTCCGCTGACGGCGTCGCCGACGAGCTCGGTCGCGACCGGCTGGCCGTCGGCATCGCGAGCGGCTTCGGCGCCTCGCTCCGCGGACCCGGCCAGGCCCACCACAACGCGATGAAGGCGCTGCGCTTCGGGTCGTACGACGGGCTCGACCCGGCGGCCGTCGAGGCCGTCGCGGAGGCGTGGCGGGCCGGCGGCTTCGACGCCGCCGCGGTCTGCGACATCGCCGCGATGCAGTGGGAGAAGCTGATCTGCAACGTCGCCTACAGCGCGCCCTGCGCCCTCACCGGCCTCACCGTCGGCGAGGTCATGGACGACCGGGAGGTCGGCCCGGTCAGCCGGGCCGCCGCCGTCGAGGCGTGGGAGACCGCGCAGGCGCTGGGCATCCGCATCGACGTGCCCGACCCCGTCGAGCACGTGCGCGCCTTCGGCGCCCAGATGCCCGCGGCCAAGCCGTCCGCACTGCTCGACCTCGAGGCCGGCCGGGTCAGCGAGATCGGGGTGATCAACGGCGCCGTGCCCCGCGAGGCCGCCAAGTTCGGCCGCACCGCTCCGGTCAACGCCACGCTCACCGCTCTCGTGCGCGCCCGCGAGGCGCGCGTCAGGCGTTGACCTCGACCGCCTGGTTCGCCAGCTTCAGGCCGGGGCGCGGCCAGTCGAGCGCGAGCAGCTTGCCCGTGCTCGCGGCCGTGACGTACGCCGTCTTCAGGTCCGGGCCGCCCCAGCAGATGTTGGTGATGCCCGGGTCGGCGTCGGTGTCGATGCTGACGAACTCGACGAGCTCGCCCTCGGGCGAGAGCACCAGGATCCCGGGGTTCACCATCGATGCGACGCAGATGTTGCCGTTGGCCTCGACCCCCAGGGAGTCGAAGTAGCGCATGTGGGGGGACGCGTAGAGGAAGTTGCCGCCACCGGAGCCGGCCAGGGTCTGGCCGCCGACGATCTCGCCCGGAGCGGTGACGCTCCACCACCAGACACGGGCGGTGTAGGTCTCGCTCACGTAGAGGCGGGACCCGTCGGGTGAGAGTCCGATGCCGTTCGGCTGGTTCATGTCAGCGGCGACCAGGCTGATCGAGGAGCCATCGGCCTTGCCGTAGAAGATCCGGCCACGGTCGGCACTGATGCCGTCGCTCTTGCCATGGTCGGTGAAGTAGAAGCCGCCGTGGGCGTCGAACACGATGTCGTTCGGCCCGCGCAGCTGCAGGCCGTCGCACTCGGTGTAGAGCGTCTCGACCTCGCCGGTCTCGAGGTCGACCGCCTGGATCGAGCCGCCCTGGTAGGTCTCCGGGATGCCGCCGGCGAACGTATAGCCCGCGACCTCGAAGGCGTACATGCCGCCGCAGTTGGCGATGTAGGCGCGGCCGTCGGGGCCGATCGCCGCACCGTTCGGACCGCCGCCGACGTCGGCGACGATGGTGTGGGTGCCGTCGGGGGAGACCCGCGTCAGGGTGCCGCGGTGGATCTCGACGACGAGGACGTCGCCGTTCGGGAGCGCGACCGGCCCCTCGCTGAACTTCAGGCCGGTGGTCACGACACGGAACGACACGGGTACTCCCTGCAGGTGCGGCCGGGCCACCCGGCGAACTGGATTGTGTGCAATCTAATCACTCTTGAGCCCGCAGGCAACGTCCCACCCCCGAACCAGAGGCCGCCGCTCCAGAGATTGCATGTAATCTGCCACCATCGTCGTCAGCCGCCGGGAAGGAAGAATCGATGCCCCGTCTCCGTCAGGTCCCCCGCAACGAGGTCGAGTCCGAGGTCGTCCTCTCGATGTACGACCGGCTCTTCGGCGACCGGGACCCGGTCGCCGAGCCCGGCACGGCGACCGGCACACCCGGCGACTGGTGGACGGTCTTCGCCCTCGTGCCGGACATCTTCGAGCACGCCGTGCGCGGCTTCGGCCTCTACCGCAGCCCCGACCGCAAGCTCGACCCGCTGCTCCGTGAGCTCGGCCAGACGCGGGCGGGCTGGCTGCGTGGCAGCCAGTTCGTGTTCTCCCAGCACTGCAAGGCTCTTCGCGCCCTCGAGGTCAGTGAGGAGCGGATCGCGGCCGTGCCGTCGTGGGGAGCGTCCGACCTGTTCTCCCCGCTCGAGCGGGCGGTCCTGTCCTACACCGACAGCCTGGTGACCGGCGGAGGTCGTGTCGACGACGGCACCTTCGAGGTGCTGCACCAGCACCTCAGTGACGAGGAGATCCTCGAGCTCACCTACGTCACCACGCTCTACGACATGCACGCCGTGATCTGCCGGGCGCTGCGCCTGGAGTTCGACGACCGCCCCGAGGAGATCGTCGAGGTCGACGGCCCGGACGGTCAGCGGGTCGCGCTCGACCTCGGCCGGGCGATCAGCATCCCGGAGCGGTGATGAGCACCGGCGGCGACCTCTACGACGTACCGGCGGCGGGGGAGCTGCTCGACGCCGTCTGCGAGTTCCTGGAGACCCAGGTACTCGAGGCGGTCGAGGGCAGCACCCGCTTCCACACCCGCGTCGCCGTCAACGCGCTGCGCATCGTGCAGCGCGAGCTCGAGCACGGCGGCACCGACGTCGCGGCGCACCGCGCCCGGCTCGCCGAGCTCGGGTACGCCGACGACGCCGCGCTCGCCGCCGTCATCCGGTCCGGCGCCGAGGACACTCGCTACACCGAGATCAAGGACGCGGTCACCGAGAGCGTGCGTGCCAAGCTCCGCGTCGACAACCCCCGCCACCTCGAGGAGACGTCGTGACGTTCCAGGTCCCCGACCACGTCCGGCCGCTGCGCGACCGGGTCCACCGCTTCATGACCGAGCGCGTCGAGCCGCACGAGGAGACGCTGCGCGGCCCCGACGGCGCGGCCCTCCTCGCCGAGCTGCAGCGCGACGCCAAGGCCGAGGGACTGTGGGCGCTCGGCCACCCCGCCGAGCTCGGCGGTGGCGGGCTGCCCTTCCTCGACTACGTCTACGTCAACGAGGTGCAGGGGCGCAGCGAGTTCGGCCAGCTGGCGCTGGGCACCTGGACGCTCCAGGACTCCATCATGCTCGACCGGCACGCCAGCCCGCACTGGCGCGAGGCCTACCTGCGGCCGCTGGTCGCCGGCGAGATCTCGCCGAGCTTCGCGATGACCGAGCCCGACGTCGCCGGCTCCGACCCGACCGGCCTGCAGACGACCGCGCGGCTCGACGGCGACGAGTGGGTGATCACCGGCCGGAAGTGGTTCACGACCGGCGCCGCGGGCGCGGCGTACACGACCGTCATGTGCCGCACCGAGACCGACGCGGCCCCGCACGCGTCGTTCAGCATGATCATCGTCCCGACCGACACCCCCGGCTACCGGCTCGTGCGCGAGACGCCCCTGCTCGGCCTGCCGTCCGGCGGCCACGGTGGCCACTACGAGGTGGCGTACGACGACGTGCGGGTGCCCGCCGAGAACCTGCTCGGCGAGCGGGGCAAGGGCTTCCTGATCGCGCAGGAGCGGCTAGGCCCCGGCCGGATCTTCCACGCGATGCGGTGGCTCGGCCAGGCGCAGCGCGCCTTCGACCTGATGTGCACCCGGCTCAACGAGCGGGTCGCGTTCGGCGAGCCGCTCGCCGAGAAGCAGCTGATGCAGAAGCACGTCTTCGACTCCTACACCGAGATCCAAGCGAGCCGGCTGCTCACCCTGGCGGCTGCCGAGCAGATCGACCGCGGCGACCAGGCCCGGGTGGAGATCGGCGCGATCAAGGTCTACGGCGCTCAGATGCTGCACAACGTGATCGACCGAGCCGTGCAGGTCTACGGGGCCGCCGGCGTCACCGAGGACACTCCGCTGAGCCACATGTACCGCTCCGCCCGCTTCGCGCGGCTCTACGACGGCGCCGACGAGGTGCACATCCAGAGCGTCGGCAAGCGGATCCTCGGCGAGTACCGCCGCGGCGGCAGCTGGGAGTTCGGGCTCCGCTGACGGGGCGGCGGGTCAGGGCAGCAGCTGAAGCAGCTCCCACTCGTTCTCCGCGACCCGGCGGCCGATCGTCGCCAGCTCGACCGAGCGCGTCTGGCCCGAGCGGTGCCGGTCGGCCTGGTGGATGCAGATGATCCCCCACTTGAGCGTGCCGAGGACCTGCCACCAGTGCAGCGCCTCGCGGTCGACGGTCGTGCCGCGCTCGGCCTCGTAGGCCGCGACCAGGTCGTCGACCGTGCCGAAGCCGCCGACGACCGGCTCCGCGCCGAACCGCCAGGCCCGCACGCACAGCCAGCCCAGGTCCTCCAACGGGTCGCCGAGGTGGGCGAGCTCCCAGTCGAGCACCGCGCGGATGCCGTCCGGGCCGACGATGAGGTTGCCGTTGCGGAAGTCGCCGTGCACCACGCGCGGGGTCACCGGCTCCGGCCGGTGCTCCTCGAGCCAGCGGATCGCGAGCTCGAACGCCGGGTGCGGCTGGCCGTGCTCGTCCAGCACGTCCCGCCACGCGGCCAGCTCGTCGCTGACCTCCAGGCCGGGCACGGCCGAGGGGTCGATGCTGTGGATCCGCGCCAGCGCGCGGCCGCACTGCGCGGCGAGCACCGGCCGCACCTCGGCGTACGCCGGGTCACGCAGGATCCTGCGTGGGATCGTCTCGCCCTCGACCAGGCTCATCACGACGTACGCCGCGCCGAGGTCCGCGCCGTCGATGCTCCCTGTGAGCACCTCGGGGGAGGGCACGCCCGCCGCTCGGGCCGCGACCATGAGCGCGGTCTCGCGGTCCATGGCGTCGGACATGCTGCCGGGCGCGTCCATCCGCAGGATCAGGTCGCGGCGGGTCGCGCGGTCGCCGTCGATCGTCAACGACCACGTGTGCCGCGACGCGCCGGCCGGGACGCGCTTGAGGTCCTCGATCCGCAGCGTCGGGTCGGCGAGTCGGGAGGCGAGCAGGTCGCGCAACCGCGACTCGAGTGTGGACGACACGAATCAGATTGTATGCAATGTGCGTACGATGGTGCCACCACAGTCCAGGAGGTAGCCGTGGAGATCATCGAGGTGGGGCCCCGCGACGGGCTCCAGAACGAGCAGGTGCTCGTGTCCACCGAGGACAAGATCGAGCTGATCTCGCGGAGCATCGACGCCGGCCTCCGGCGCATCGAGGCGACCAGCTTCGTGCACCCGCAGCGGGTGCCGCAGATGGCGGACGCCGAGGCCGTGATGGCCGGCGTCCCGCGCCGTGCCGACGTGTCCTACATCGGCCTGGTGCTCAACCGGCGCGGGTTCGACCGCGCCCTGGCGGCCGGGGTCGACGAGGTCAACTGCGTCGTCGTCGCCTCGGAGACCTTCAGCCGGCGCAACCAGGGGATGTCGGTGGCCGACTCCGTGCAGGTGGTCGGGGACCTGGCCGAGGAGTCCCGGGCCGCCGGGCTCGGCCTGTCGGTCACCCTGGCCACCGCCTTCGGCTGCCCGTTCGAGGGCGAGGTGCCGGAGACGACCGTGGTCGAGCTGGCCCGCCAGGTGCACGCCTTCGGGGTCGACGAGATCGCGCTGGCCGACACGATCGGGGTCGGCGTTCCGGCCCAGGTGTCCCGGCTGGCCGGGGGCGTCGCGGCCGCGGCGCCCGGCGCCGTGCTGCGCTGCCACTTCCACAACACCCGGAACACCGGCTACGCCAACGCCGTCGCCGCGCTCGACGCCGGCGTCACCGTGCTCGACGCGTCGACCGGTGGCATCGGCGGCTGCCCGTTCGCGCCCGACGCGACCGGCAACATCGCGACCGAGGACCTCGTCTACCTGCTCGACCGCAGTGGCGTCGGGACCGGCGTCGACCTCGAGCGGTTGATCGGCACCGCCCGGTGGTTGAGCGGCGTGCTGGGCGAGACCGTGCCCGGGCAGCTGGCGCGGGCGGGTGGCTTCCCGGCCTACTCCGCCTGACCGGTCGAGAAGAGGTCGTCGACCCCGGCGTCGATCCTGGCCAGGTGGTCGAGCAGCACATCGCGGCCGAGCATGATGTGCTCGAACATCAGCGAGGAGGCTCGCTGCCCGTCGCCGGCGGCGATCGAGTCGCGGATGAGCTGGTGGAAGAGGTGTGACCGCTCGGTCTGCGCGCGGTCGAACTGCCGGAACGCCTGGAAGACCAGCGGCACGTCGACCGTGCGCTCCAGCAGCCGGGCGAGGCGCTCGTGGTGAGCCCCGGTCAGGATCGCGCCGTGCACCTCGCGGTTGGCGGCGTCGATCGCGCGCAGCTGCTCGAGCTCGTCGTCCCACGTGGCGGCGAGAGCGGCGCCGAAGGCGACGATGCCGGCATCGAGTCGGTCGAGCTCTGGTGGCTCGATCCGCAGGGCAGCGAGCTCCGCGGCGTACCCCTCCAGCCGGGCCCGCAGGTCGTAGAGGTCGGCGACCTCCTCGACCGTGACGCCGCGGACGACGGCGCCGCGGTTGGCCTCGTGGTGGACGAGTCCCTCGGCCTCGAGCTGGCGCAGGGCCTCGCGTACCGGCGTGCGGGAGAGCTCGAACTCCTCCCCGATGCGCTGCTCCACCAGGCGCTGCCCGGGCTTGTAGCGGCCCTCGACGATCGCCCGCCGGATCTGCTGGTACGCCGACTGCGTGGTGCCTCTGCGGGTGGCCACGGCTCTGCTCCGTTTCGGTCTCGGTGCCGGTCGATTGTGTGCATCTTAGGTGCACGATCGACCGGCGCCGGTGAGATCGATCGACGTCCACGCCAGATTGTGTACAATTCCGGCGTGACCACGACCCCCACCGGCCCGCTCGGCGGGCTGCGCGTGCTCGAGCTCGGCAGCTTCATCGCCGGCCCCTTCGCCGGTCAGCTGCTCGGTGACTACGGCGCCGAGGTGCTCAAGGTGGAGACCACGACCTCGGGCGACCCGATGCGCCGCTGGGGCGTCAACGTCGACGGCGAGAGCCTGTGGTGGCCGTCGATCGCGCGCAACAAGCGCTCGGTCGCGATCGACCTGCGCCAGGAGGAGGGCCGCGACCTGATCCGGCGCCTGGCGACCGAGGTGGACGTGGTGCTCGAGAACTTCCGGCCCGGCACGCTCGTCACGTGGGGCCTCGACTACGCGACCCTCAGCGCGCTCAACCCGCGGCTGATCATGGTGCACGTCTCCGGCTTCGGGCAGACCGGACCGCGCGCCAACGACGCGGGGTTCGGCAGCATCGGCGAGGCGATGGGTGGGATCCGGCACACGACCGGCAACCCCGAGCTGCCGCCGACGCGGTCGGGCATCAGCCTCGGCGACTCTCTCGCCGCGATGTTCGCGGTCATCGGCACCCTCGCGGCGGTCAACGAGCGGCACGCCAGCGGCCGCGGCCAGGAGGTCGACGTCGCGATCTACGAGGCCGTCGCCGCCCTGATGGAGTCGACGATGGCCGACCACGCGATCGCGGGTGTCACCCGCGGGCGCACCGGGTCGGTGCTGCCGGGCGTCTCACCGTCCAACGTCTACCCGACCTCCGACGGCGCCGAGGTGCTGATCGCGGCCAACGCCGACACCGTCTTCCGTCGCCTCTGCGACGCCATGGGCCGGCCCGACCTGGCCGACGACCCGCGCTTCGCCGAGCACGCGCCCCGCGGCGCCAACATGGCCGAGATCGACGGGATGATCGCCGACTGGACCCGCACGCTGGCGGCCGACGAGCTGCTGGCCGCGATGGAGGAGCACGGGGTGCCCGCAGGCCGGATCTACACCGCGGCTGACATGCTCGCCGACCCGCAGTACGCCGCGCGCGACATGGTCGTCGAGCTGGTCAACCGGTTCGGCACCGCCGTGCCCGCGACCGGCATCGTGCCGAAGTTCTCCCGGACCCACCCGGGCGCACCGCTGCCCGGCCCCCTGCTCGGCGGGGACACCCGCCAGGTCCTGACGACGCTCGCCGGGGTCGGCGACGACGAGTGGGCCAAGCTGGCCGCCAACGGCGTGGTGCTCCAGGCCGACTGAGCCCCGGTCAGATCGCGGTCATCCCGCCGTCGACGACCAGCGTGGTGCCGGTGACGTACGACGAGGCGGGGCTGGCCAGGAAGAGCAGGGCGGAGTCCAGCTCGGCCTGCTCGCCGAAGCGGCCGAGCAGGCTGTGCTCGGCGACCATCGCCCGCAGCGCGTCCTCGCCGTACGCCGTCATCTCGCTGGCGAAGTAGCCCGGGCACAGCGCGTTGACGCGGATGCCCTTGCGGCCCGACCACTGCTGGGCGAGGTCGCGGGTGAGCCCGATGACGCCTGCCTTGCTGGCGGCGTACGGCGCCTGCGGGAAGCGTGACGCCACGAGCCCGTGGACGCTGGCGATGTTGACGATCGACGAGCCGTGCGGCATGTGCGGCGCGCAGGCGCGGGCCATCGAGTAGGCGCCGTTGAGGTTGACGTCGACGACCGAGCGGAAGTCCTCGGTGCTCTCGCGCAGTGCGGGCGCCGAGGCGCCGACGCCCGCGTTGTTGACCAGGACGTCGACCCGGCCGTGCTCGGCGACCGCGAGCGCAGCGAGCGCGTCGCAGTCGGCGGGGTCGGTCACGTCGGTGACGCGGGCGTGCACGGTCGCGCCGGTCACCCGGAGCTTCTCGGCCACCTCCTCGAGGCGCTCGGCGCGCCGCGCGCCGAGCACCAGCGTCCCACCCACGGAGGCGACGGCGTGCGCGAAGCCGACGCCGAGGCCGGAGCTGGCGCCGGTGATCACGACGACGCGTTCGTCGAGCCGGAAGGAGTCCAGGACGGTGGGAGTGCTCACGTGGACAGTTTAGCGATCGCTAACTAGGGTGGCGCAACACCCTGGGAGGAGATTTCATGCGCAACGCCGTCGTCGTCGACCTGGTCCGCACCCCGTCCGGGAAGGGCAAGCCCGGTGGCGCCCTCGCCGACCGGCACCCGGTCGACCTGCTCGCCATCACGCTCTCCGCACTGGTCGAGCGTCAGGACCTGGACCCCGCCCTCGTCGACGACGTGATCGTCGGCTGCGTCGGCCAGGTCGGCCAGCAGGCCCTCAACATCGGCCGCCAGGGCGTGCTCGCCGCGGGCTGGCCGGACACTGTGCCCGCCACGACCGTCGACCGGCAGTGCGGCTCCAGCCAGCAGGCCGTGCACTTCGCCGCCCAGGGCGTGATCGCCGGTGCGTACGACGTGGCAGTGGCGGCCGGCGTGGAGTCGATGAGCCGGGTGCCGATGTTCGCGGCCGTGCAGGGCGAGGACCCCTACGGACCGGCGATCGCCCGCCGCTTCCCCGAGGGCCTGCTCCACCAGGGCGTGTGCGCCGAGCTGGTCGCCGACAAATGGGGCTTGACCCGCGACGACCTGGACACGTACGCCGCCCGCTCACACCGCCTCGCGGCGGCCACGGCGGAGGCGGGTGGGTTCGCGGGCGAGCTCGTGTCGGTCGGCGGGGTGACGGCCGACGAGACCGTCCGGGCCGGTACGACCGTCGAGGGCCTCGCCGGGCTGCGGCCCGCATTCGCGACGCCGGAGATGCAGGAGCGCTTCCCCGCGATGGACTGGCGGATCACGCCGGGCAACTCCTCGCCGCTGACCGACGGCGCTTCGGCGGCCCTGGTCATGGCGGAGGAGGTCGCGGAGCGGCTCGGCCTCCGCCCGCGCGCCCGGCTGGTCGCGTTCTCCGTCGCCGGTGACGACCCGGGGCTGATGCTCACCGCGCCGATCCCCGCGACCCTCAAGGTGCTCGACCGCGCGGGTCTCGCCATCGACGACGTCGACGCCTACGAGGTCAACGAGGCCTTTGCCAGCGTCCCCCTCGCCTGGGCCGCCGAGCTGCGCGCCGACCCCGAGCGCCTCAACCCACGTGGCGGCGCGATCGCGCTCGGCCACCCGCTCGGCGCCTCCGGCACCCGGTTGCTCACCACGTTGGTCAACCACCTCGAGGCGACCGGGGGCCGCTACGGGCTGCAGACGATGTGCGAGGCGGGCGGTCTCGCCAACGCGCTCCTGGTCGAGCGGGTCTGACGGCGATGACCAGGGACCTGTGGGCCCGGCGCCCGTTCTTCGACGACGACCACGAGGACCTCCGTGCCACTGTCCGGGGCCTTCTCGCCCGTGCGGTCGTGCCGTACGGCGAGGAGTGGGACGCCGCCGGGATCATCCCGCGGGACCCGTGGCTGGCGGCGGGGGAGGCCGGCCTCCTGGGGCTCGGGCTCGAGGACGACTACGCCTTCCGGTGCGTGGTCATCGAGGAGTGCGCACGCGTCGGCGCCACGTCGTACTCCTCGGGCCTGACGGTGCACGCCGACATCGCCCTGCCGTACGTCGTGGACATGGCCGGCCCCGAGCAGGAGGCGCGGTGGGTGCCCGGGCTGACCTCGGGTGAGCTGATCGGCGCGATCGCGATGACAGAGCCCGGCACCGGATCGGACCTGCGCGGCATCCGGACCTCCGCCCGGCGAGACGGCGACGCCTGGATCCTCAACGGTGCGAAGACGTTCATCACCAACGGCATCAACAGCGACCTCGTCGTCGTGGTGGCTCGCACGGACCCGTCACCCGAGGCGGGCAGCCGGGCGTTCAGCCTCTTCGTGGTCGAGCGCGGGATGCCGGGCTTCGAGCGCGGCCGCAACCTCGACAAGGTCGGGCTCAAGGCGCAGGACACCGCGGAGCTCACCTTCTCGGACGTCGTGCTCACCGACGACCACCTGCTCAGCGAGGTCGGCGACGGCATGCGGCAGCTGATGGTGCACCTCCCGCTGGAGCGGATCGGCATCGCGGTTACCGCCTGCGCCGGCGCCCGCGCGGCGCTCGCGTGGACGGTCGACTACGTGCGCGAGCGAGCGGCGTTCGGCCGCACGGTGGCGGACTTCCAGCACACCCAGTTCGCGATCGCCGAGATGGTGACGGCGCTCGACGTCACGCAGGCGTACGTCGACCAAGCGGTGCTGCGACTCAACGCCCGTGAGCTGACCGCGGTCGAGGCAGCGCAGGCGAAGTGGTGGGCCACCGAGATGCACAAGACCGTCGTCGACCGGTGCGTGCAGCTCTTCGGGGGCTACGGCTACATGCTCGAGTACCCGATCGCCCGGGCCTACCTGGACACCCGGGTCACGACGATCTACGGCGGCACCACCGAGATCATGAAGCAGATCGTGGCCCGAGACGTCCTCGGCGTCCGGTAGTACCGATCCGCTGAGCATGCCGCGCTTTCCCTGGTACTGCTGGTCGCCCCATTCGCGGCGGATAGACGCACCTTCCAGAACGCAGGCTAGCGGGGGACGGCTTGGCTGTGTCATGGCTTCTCGCGTCCGTCCAGCCGGTCCGAGGCGGTTCAACTGATCACCGGTCGCCGCTGTCGTCCTGCAGCTTCTTCAGAAACAGATCGCGCGTGGTGCTTGACGACCAGGGTCGGATTTGCTGAAGTGCCTGGCCCGCCGCCAGCGGGACGCTGGCGATCGTTAGGTCCGGCTTCGGGTCTTGTTCCTCGGGGACTGGCGAGGGCAATTGAGCTGTGTAGGTCCGCTCTGTGGCATTGAGGAGTACTCGCACATCGTGATCCACTTGGGGCGGATGGTATTGGTCGTCTCCGGTTTGGCTGGGCAAGACATGCAATTCGACGTAGCCGATGATCGGTTCGCTGTGCCACACGTCCCCAACTGACTCCAGTTGTGCGATGTTCGCTG
This sequence comes from Nocardioides agri, assembly GCF_013778305.1. Taxonomy (GTDB): domain Bacteria; phylum Actinomycetota; class Actinomycetes; order Propionibacteriales; family Nocardioidaceae; genus Nocardioides; species Nocardioides agri. The sequence continues at coordinate 853,468 of NZ_JACEIC010000002.1, read as the reverse complement.
CGCCGGGTTCCAATCTTTCTGTCGAGATGGCGACCACCTCCCCGTCCTTCGCTTCTGCGGGATACAGAGTCCCAGTGGGGTGCAGCCAGTTCAGGAGGACGAGCGGCGGTCGATCCGTGATCAACGTCTGCACGTTTGCGCGGGCGATGACCGCGAATTCGATGGGCACAAGTTCGAGGTTGACGACCATCAACTCGTAGGTGCGCAACCGGTGGCCTGGATACTGCTTGCCTATTTGGAAGGTCGACACCAACATGAGTTGTTCTTCCTTTTTTGAAAAGTGACAGCCGTCGGACAGAAGTCCGAGCGGCCGTCCGAGCCATACCGGCAGCCAACCACCGCGTCGGAGCGCTTCGCATCCCGCACTGTGGTGAACCGCGTCGGTCCGAGTTGGCACACCCAGGGCGCTTCCCGCTACCTGACCTGAGAGCGAGTTCGTCGCGCCCCGGCCGGGACGGGCGGGTCACCGTGCTACTGGTACTTGATCGAGTACGTGTAGTCCACGCGGAACTCATAGGACCCGCCGACGGTATCGCGCACCTGAACCTGCGCCTTCCGGTTCTGTACTTTCTCGTGCTTGCCCGTCGGGCACGGAATCTCTCGCTCGCCAATGGCGAGGTCGTCGCCGTAGGACGGGAACGACCCGGAGTTGTACTGCCAGCCGGTGACCCCGAAGAAGACGCGCGGCTTCTCCGGTAGCGGTGTGTACGGGCCTAGCGTGACGGTTCCGGCCGGGTCTGGCCGCGCGAAGTGCCCGGAGTCGATGTTGCTGTTCTTGTAGGAGAGGTTATTGGTGCTCGGTCCACCCGCGGTGTGCAGATAGAAGTCCCAGGACGCCTCGCCTTTCGACAGCAGGTCACCGTCGTCGAGGACGAACAGGGCATCCACGGTGGCTTCGACCTTCCGCGAAAGCGTCGTCACAGAGTCCTCGACGTATTGCCAGTTGCCGAACTCGTCGACCAACAGCAGGAGCGTGTAATAGTCGGTTCCAGGTAGGAGTCCCTCGAGCGTGAACGAGAATCCGGTCTGTGGACCTCGTGCCTGGGTCACGACTGGAGTCGGAAGCGCTCGGCGAGCGTCGCCGATATCCCGTGGCTTCCATGGCCCGATGGAGAGGTGCGCGAGAACGGGCTTGTGTGTCGTGGCCACGCGCTCGTGGTACGTGCCATAGGTGTTGGAGTCGCCCTCGTGGTAGAGGTCCCTCTCCTCGGGCCGCTTGCGGAGCGCGATGACGGTGACTAGCTCCGGCGGCGCCTCGCCCTCGTCGTAGTTGACATACCACTCGTGCGGAGGCGTCTTGGAGTCCACGTCGAAGTCCGAAGGGACGATACAGGCCTGGTACGAGTGGCCGGGAGGGACTCGGAGGGAGTCAAACTGGCCGCGGACGTGGGCGTCGTCACTCGGGCTCGAGGTCGGGAAGGAGACCTTCATCCAGTCGTCGGCGTCCAGGCGGTGGATGATCAGCCAGTCGGGGTCCTTGTGGTAGTCGAGCTTAGTGAGCTCAGAGGACTTACCGCCCTCGGTGTCGACCACGAGGGTGTCGTTCGCGGCGGAGAGGCTGAACAGCGCACGCTTGCTCATTCCTCGACGTTAGCGAGGAACGCCGTTCTTCGTATCGCCTTCCTTAGGGGTCTGTGTGCCACCCCGCCACTGCGATCGGGAGGTTGGAGGAAGCCCGCCGTTCCTGGGGTCTGCTGCACGATCAGGCGACACCCTGACGTGCCGCGCGAGATTCCCGAAGCTGCGGTCGCCGGGCGCATCCGCGAAGGCACGGTGGCGATTCTGCAGGTCAGCAGCCGGGGATTGGATACGCGGTCAAGGCCGCAGTTCATGGGTTCATCTGGCCACGCTCGGTGCAGCCGGTCGCTGACAGTCGCCCTTGGCCCGTTGATCAATACGTCCACGCTCACATCGGGGAGGCGTGGTCCGGACAAAAGACACCGCCCTCTGTGCGATTGGCGACACTCACGGCTGTCAGAGGTAGACGCGGTTCTGCATGCTTCAGGCTGGTCAACGTCGTCATCGGCGCCGTCAGGCGGCGGATAGACGCTCGCTCCTCCGAGTGGGATGTTTCGGGATGTCGACTCCGCCTGTGGACGTCGGGGCGCGTCGGGTGCTGACATGCCGGGCGGTCAAGCCGGCAGAGGAGAGTGAGATGCCATTGCCTGACCTGAAGCAGATCTTCGAGCGCGAGTACGGCCGCCCACCGTCGTCGGTGGAGCAGCAAGCCGCGATGGAGGCGTTGGGCGACGAGTACCCCGCGGGCTTGGACACCTACAGCTTCGTCTCCAGGACCGAGTTGCGTGAGTTCGCCGCGCAGGTCGCGGCGGGCGACACACTGATCGACCTCGGTTGTGGCCGCGGCGGTCCGGGCCTGTGGGTCGCAGGCACGGCCGGCGCCAAGTTGGTCGGCGTCGACCTTGCTCAACCGGCCCTGGCGCACGCGCGCCGGCTGGCCGATCGGCTGGGTGTCCAGGCCGCATTCACCGTCGGCAGCTTCGAGAGCCCGCCGTTGAGAGATGCGACGGCCGATGTCGTGATGACGGTGGACGCGTTCCTCTTCACACCGGACAAGCGGGCTGGGTTCACGGAGCTCGCCCGCGTGCTGCGCCCAGGCGGGCGCCTGGCGATGACGTCGTGGGACTACGACGGTCAACCGAGGAACAGGCCACCGCAGGTGCCCGACCATCGGCCCCTGGCCGAAGAAGCCGGCCTGACGGTCCTCCGTTACGACGAGACGGACGATTGGCTCCGGCGATGCCAGGTCTTCGCCGACTTCCTGCTCGAGCACGCCGACGAGGCGGCAGCAGAGGCAGGCATGCCGACCTCGGTTCTGCGAGCCGCGCTCCGCGACATGAGAGACAGCACGGACCTGATGACGCGACGCTTTCTGCTGGTCGCCGAGAAGCCTCGATGACCGCCCGTCCTCGGTAGAACCCGGGAGCACAAATCGGGAAGCCTGGCACGCGACGGTATCCCGTCGCACGTCCTGCCTCGTGCACCCACCCCGCAATGTGACTGCGTCAGTCTGGGCGGACTGACCCTCGCCCGATCGGCGCGATGTCGCACCGTTAGACGACTCCCAGCGCTCGACAGGTTGGATGCTTGAACAGTCGGCCGTGCACTGGCGACTGGCACTTGCCGGCGCATGGATCGGGTCCTGGCTTCGGCCGTTCGACACTTCGCGTAGCTGGGCGCACGCACCTGAGGTGTCATCTGGGGCAGGGGTGAGGCGTGTCCGATCAAGGAACCAATCGGCATGGGCGGACAGAGCGCAGGCGACCTGTTTGGGATCTGCGCAGTGCCTGGTGCTCATGAGCTCGCGCAGTGGTTGCCTTTGCGCTGTCAAGCGTGGTTGACCGCCTGGGCTACTAAATCGTGGTTAGCGGCGCTAACTGGTTCGGGCGCCAGAAATCTCGGGGAACGTATTGCCGCGGGCAACCCGCGCGCGGGGAATATTCGCTTGTGCCTGCCCGCCCAACCACGAACGCCGGCCAGTGGTCGCGACTGTCAGCGATCGCGGCATCGGCACGGTCAAGGACATGATCGTCATGACCCTCGAGGAGTGGAACGGCGGGGACCACCGGAAGCGCTCCACCCTCGGTCACGTGCTCGCGACCGAAGTCCGTGGGCCGCATCAGCTGGCGCTCCTGGTCGTGCCTCTGCTTTCGCAGCGCCCGCGCCGACCGATTGTCGTCCTCGCCCCCAATGGCTCTACAGGTGTGCACATGCTCTGGACCGGCCTCAAGCAACGAAGTCCGTCGGACCCAGTCCGGGAGCCGAGCGACCAGGAAACCTCGCTTGCGCGGGAGATGGTGCGGATCTTCAGCCTCGGACGGGAAGGAATCGTCCCAGTCAGCGAGGCGCCCCTGTCCGACCGGTGGTCGTCGAGATCTGACGTTCTTCGGAAGGGTGCCCGGGATCGTGTGCGGGAGCTACCCATGCTCTCCGAAGCCGAGGCCCAGCGCATCCTGACCGGCACTACCGGCGACAAGACGGCATTGACCACGCTCATCGACGCTGGCCTGGTCATCGCGGTGGCAGCGAACCACAGTCGGGATGTACCTGCGTTCCAGTTCCTGGGCGCGGAGCTGCACCCGACCGTCGTTCACGCCAACCTGTTGCTCCGCGGCCGGAGCCGACCCTGGGGCGTAGCGCGGTGGTGGACGACCGTCGACCCGGTCCTCCAGATGACTCCGGTGAACGCGCTTGCACATCCACGGTTGCGGCCCACGTTGCTGGACCGGGCCGAAGCGTCCGGAGCGAGTGCCGGCACGTCGATCGATCGTGAGTCGTGATGGGGGTAGCCAAGGGCGACCGGTCCGGAGGTCAGCGACTGCCCTTGGCCTTCCCGATGTCGGCTGGGCTCATCGGGCGCAGCGACACCCGCCGACAACTCGCGACGGCTCCTTCGTCCACCGGCGGCCGACGTGGGTGTGGCGAAGCGGCCCCAGCCAAAGGGTGTCGGGCGGCCGTGGCCGTCCGCCCGCGAGAGGAGATGAGAACGATGAAGCTTGCCGAGGCATTGGCGCTGCGGGCGGATGCCCAGAAGCGGCTGGAGCAGCTCAAGGAGCGTGCGACGTCGAGTGCGCGCTATCAGGAGGGCGAGGAGCCAGCCGAAAATGCAGGTGAGCTGCTGGCCCAGGCGCGCTCGGTTGCGGGGGAGATCGAGCGTTTCGTGCGGGCGGTGAACCGCACGAACGCGGCAACTGAGCTCGACCCGGGGTTCACCATCACCGACGCGCTCGCCCACCGGGAGGCGCTGGCCGCGGAGCGTGCCGCGGTCGCTGCGGTCGCGGACGCGGCCCAGGGTCGCAGCCGGTACGGGATGAGTGGGCGGCAGTTGCGTTCCGAGCTGCGCTGGATCACCGACCTTGAGGTCGGCGACCTGCGGGCCGAGGCAGACCGGCTGGCCAGAGATCGCCGCGGACTTGAGACCCGGATCCAGGAAGCGAACTGGACGACCGAGCTGATCGACGAACCGGATGCGGGGTGACTGTCTGGGTGAACGAAGGGAGCAGGGTCGGAGCGGGTAGTCGACGAGCCGAAGCGAGCACCAACCCGAGGCCGGCGGGCGATCCGGTCACCACTACCTCCGGTAGGCGCGGGGCAGCCAGGGGTTCAACACCCTTCGCATCGATCAGCCCAGCAACGAGACACCTCACGCGCATGCGCACTCACCGTAGACACCGCACACCCAGGTGCTGATCGACTCGCCGACGAGGGCGGGAACGGGGACCTCCGACACGGCAACGAGGGACGGCACGAGCTCACGCCAACCGTCCCAGAGAAAGGAAGCAGACATGGATGAGGATGAGACCTCGCGGTCGGACCGCGGCGACTACGAGCTGGCCTCGCTGGACCACGCGGCGACTGGATGGCTGGGGTACAGGAGCCGGGACCACATGTCCTCGCCGTGCACCCCCGCGGCCGATGCGCTGGCCAGACGTGCTGCATCCACAACCCGTCCGACCACCTCATGCGGACCTGGCCGATGAACTGGCGCGACGACACCAAGGTCATGGAGCGGATCTGTGCTCACGGCGTGGGCCACCCAGATCCTGACGCCCGCGCCTTCGCGGAACGGCAGGGGGACGCGTGGTTCGGAGTCCACGGCTGTGACGGCTGCTGCGGACTGGGAGCCGGCTCGGCCGGCCAGGCGCCGGACGCCGGGGCCTGAAAGAGAACGGTCTCCCGGAGCGGATCCGATGAGCACCCCGGATGAAGAGGCGCGAAGTCTCGAGGAGGGCTTCCAGTTCCTGCTTGACCTCTCAAGCGGAGCGGAGAAGCGCGTCCCATCCGCGACGCGCGAGCGGGCCCGTCGACTTGTGAGGCACTATCCGCAGGGAGCGGGACCTCAGTGGCTCGGCTTCTCGTCCCGTGCGGAGTCGCGACCGACGGCGGCTGGTCCTGGCGCTGAGCTGGTACGCGCCGCAGCCGAGCAAGTCGCCGAAGACCATCAGTGGCATGGCGGCTACTTCTGCACGTGCGGGCATGGGTTGAACAGCCCGATCGGCTTCAACCGCCACCTCCTCGGAGCGTTCACTGCGCTGGTGAACCTGCTCGAGTGACCCATCCCGCTGTCGGCGGCCTCCTGGATCATGAGCATTCCAGCGACCGAGGATGCGGGAGGGATGCCGTGATGACCAACCGTGTGCCCCTGTTGCTCGACGTCGACGGGGTGGTCAACGTGTTCGGCGCGGGCGTCGACGAGCTCCGGGACCGGGGCTTCGCCGCGTACGACGCCACATCGCACGACGGCTACACCTACCGTCTGCACGTCGCGCCCGAGACCCCTGGCCTGATTGCGGAGCTCGCTGAGAGCTTCGAGATCGTGTGGTGCACGACCTGGCGCAACGCCAACGACGTGATCGCGCCGCTGCTCGGCCTGCCCGGTGACCTGCGCCAGGTGTGGTTCCCGTCCCAGTGGCTCGATGTGCCGTTCGGTCTATGCCGGAAGACGCCGATGGTGGCCGAGTGGGCCCGCGAGCATGGGATACGACGGTTGGCGTGGCTGGACGACGAGATCAGCGAGTCCGACACCGACGCGCTCAGCAACGGCTGGCAATCCAACCGGGGCTGGTTGACCATCGAGCCGCTCGACGACGTGCTGCTCCTGCAGTGCGACCCGGGCGTCGGCCTGACCCGCGAGCACACGGACCGACTGAGGGTCTGGGAGTGATGACAACCAGGCGTCGAACAGCCCGGCAGCGAACACTCGGCTGCGGCAACGGGCGCGGCCCTGCCGGGGCCTGGCCGGTTAGGCCAGCTCCCCGACGACGGGCCGACTGACGGCCTTCAGGCCGCGCGCTTCTCAGCCTCCTTGACGAAGTAGCCAACGAGGTCCTCCAGCTCAGCTCTGGCGTAGATCGACAGGAAGGCGAACTGCTCGGACAGCCCGTAGCTGTTGATCTGCTCCGCAAGACTGGACGCGTCTGCGCGAACCAGGACCCAGTACTCGGCGAGCTCCTCGGCGGTTTCGCCGTCGAACGTGTTGGCTGCGACGGACTCTGCCATCGTGCGGCAGCCGTGCTCGACCTCAGCGGCGAAGTGCTGCGGACCAAGTCCGTGGTTGCGGGCGATCTCCACGAGCTCGTCGGTCGCCTGGGTGGCGTCCCAGTCGCTCTCGAAGTAGGTGGCGTCGTACTCGAATGTGGCGCCGTCCTCGGTGATCGGGTAGTGGTTCTCGAACTCGTTGCTGTGCTCGGACATGGTGGTGGTCTCCTCTCGCGCGACTCGTCTCGCGCCGTGTGCTTGACGGTCCCCCGGCGGATCTGCCGTGGTCTCTGAACCGACCGTGCCCAGTAGCAAGTGGCGCGCAGTCACAACCGCAGCCGTGGTCAGGATGCAGCTCTTGCTGTGGCGTAGCCGCTCGTGCCCGGGGGCGGCTCGGACGCCTGGCGGGGAGCGCAGGGAGGTCGGAGACGGGGGGAAGGGGTCGATCGATGGCGGCGACCTCGCAACGCCTCGAGCGTGCGATCGAGATCGCTACGGTCGAGGTCGCGGCGACCTCGGAACTCAGGACCGTCCTTCCTGCACACCACACCTACTCGCCACGCTTCACTCCGGTAGCGGCACCTTCCGAAGAACTGCCGCAACCATGCCGACCCCGAACACGATCGACGCCATCAACTCCTTGGCCCCTGAACGTGTGCACTCGGCGCATGCCGGCGAGTGGGCTGGCGGGTCGAGTGAGACCCAACCCACCGACCAGCCCGGTTCGGATCCGATTGCCCCGACGGCGCGTCGACTACCTCACGGAGTGATCGCGTAGCTGAATCATCGGCCCCGGATGTGGCGAACCCTCGCTCGCTGCCCTCGAGACTCGTGCCGGCCGTCACGCCGCCGTAGCGCACGGCCGTCGTCAGTGCTCTCCTCCCGTCGCGGTCGGTATTGCACTCCGGTCCCCGGCCGGACCATTCGCATCACAAGCCCGGCAACGGCAGCCGGCGACCGGCGTCGACCCAACCGCTCGAAGGAGACAAAGCCACCCATGAACGTCATGACCCCGGACGGCCGAACCGTCCAGATCCGCGACACCGACCTCGCAGACCTGAGCCGCCACGTTGCGCGGCTCAGCTTGAGCACGCTCGACCTCGCTGAGGTCGTGTTCGACGCGTGCTGCGACGCCATCGCTCGGCTGTCGGGCAACCTCTCGCCCGAGGAGGTTGGCAGTGACCTGGAGTTCGACGTGGACTGGGATGGCGATGGGATCGACGACCCTTACCGCGTCTGGCTGTTCGAGCACGTCCTCGGCACGGGCGCCATCGCCAACGCTCGCGGCGCGGAGGCGCAGCTCGGGTTCGTTCTCAGCCGGTACGAGGACGTCGGAGTCGTCGTCGACGAGCTTGAGCGCATCGCCGCCATCAAGAAGGCGTGGAACGATGCCCACCCAGGCGGTCCCGCCTACCCGCCCGGCCCTCCAATCGTCACGTCGACATCCGTCGAGACTGGACGATCCCGCACCTACGGTTTCTCCGCCGCCGACGCTGTCTGAGCATCGGCTGGGCGTCCCACGGCGACGGCGATCGCCGGCCGCCGTCGAGTGACGCCCTGCTCACCGAGCGCAACGTCAGTCGAGCGGCCGGCAGACTGCACACGACCCAGCCGATGGCCCGTGGCATGCCGGCCCGGTTGCGTCGGCATCCGCTGACTTGCCCGTGTCCGCAAGGGAAACGCGTACCTGCCGGGGCAGAGCAATCGGTGCGAGCGTCAGAGGGAGTTCTCAGCCCATCGAAACCCCGCAGGGTTTGTGTCTTTATGGCAGCAGCCACGTCCAGTCCAGATCGAGTGCAGCACCCGGTGCGGCACCCGGTGCGGGACAGGAGTCACGCGGCGGACGACCACCTCCAGACGACGCGATCGGTGCACGCCCGGGTCCCCGCTGCTCACGCTGCAATTCGGGCCAGCAGCTCAGCTTGCCGCCACGATTGCCCGTATTCGCTGCCCCGATTGACCTCGCGGATGTCCGTGGTCGTCCGCAGCCTTCCGGGCTTCCTGTCCGTCCGATGCTGCGGAGGTCGCCCGGGATGGCGCAGGTCGGGCGGCGGCTAGTGATGCAGCGTTCACCACCGTGAACCCACACCTCCACAATCCAGCGACGGGGCCCAGGTAGGTCCGGGGCCGCCGGTCAGTGCAGGCCGAACGCCCGCAGTAGCGACCGGGAGCCCGCCGCATGGGCCAGTGGCTCGATGTTCGCAACCTCCGCATACGAACGCGACAGTGAGTAGTGGCTGAGCGGGCGGCGGACAGTCACGTGGTGCAGCTGCGGATGAGCGACCACGGTCAGAACCCGGTTCCCGTGGTACCCGTCGTCCTCGTCTGCCGTGACGACTATGGCCAGGTGTCGCGAGGTGAAGTCCGGTCCACGCAACGCCTTCCCCACCTGATCCCGAAGCCACTCGTCGGCGCGAGCAAGCGAGCAGTCGTGGGCGTCGTTGCAGACGTCGGGGATGACCATGCCGACTTGCGGGAGGTCGCCCGCAGTGACGTCACCGCTGAGCGCAGTGAGCGGCATGTCGTGGCGCCGGCACATCCGACGCTCCGAGCGGAAGTACGTCCACGGGTTGTGACGCACCGCGTACCGCCCGCCGTTGACCCGTTGGCAGCGCGTGTCCATCCCCTCCGCGTAGATCGTCGCGGTGCGACCGGCTCGCACCGCAGACCCGAACACACTCGGCGCGTTGATCGGGTGTGCCGACGGTGGCGCATCATCGGTGACACCGAAAGTATCCCCGCCCGCGATCCCCAGGTAGTTGGGCAGGGAGGGGTGAGTGATCGCGCGATACCCGGTCGCGTACCCGTACCTGGTCGCCAGTCGACTGAGCCATGGCATTCCGTACCGCATCTGCCGGAGCGAGTGATTCTCGACGACGAACACCAGCAGCTTTGTCACCCGCGCTGGCTGTGGCGAGGCGCCCTGGTTGCCCTCTGGAATCCTTGCCGAGGAACAGCCGCTGGACAGCGCCACCGTCGTCGCGATCGTGACCGCAACCGCAGCGACACGGTAGGGGCGAGACATCCTGCACTCCTCGTGGTGGGGGACAGCCCCGCGGGAACGGCCAGTCCGCGGTCATTCGTGCTCGAACACGTGCCAGCCACCGGCAGAATCCACCAGCCGGTACTCGGTGTCGAGAACGTGTTGAGCCGCAGCCGGATCGACTCCCCACGTTGCCAGAGACCTCCCGTCGACCACGACCCACCGCGGCGCCGCCGAACCCCGCAGGACGGCTGCGAGTCCGTCGAGGTGCGGGTCCCTCACGCGGACCGGAAGGCTCCACGGGTTATCGTAGGGACTCTGCAGCCCAGCATCCGCCACGATGTTGGGGTGGCCGAAGGCGACGACCATGGTGTCGCCCGGCCGGGACGCACCTCGGATGTACGCCGAAACAGCGGCGTCCGCATCCATGTGGATCGGATGTAGCAGTGCGCCGACGACCGCGACCGCTGCGGAGAACGCGACGTATCGCAGTGCGTATGCCACCCACCGTCCCTCGACAGCTGTCACCAGCAGCACCAGTCCGGGGACGAACACGATCAGGTAGTGCAGCCAGTAGCTGCCGCCGAGCAATGCGCTCGCCGACTCCCATGCCAAGGCTGCGATCGCAGCCCAGAGCACAACGCCATCCGCACCCTGGCGCCGTCGCCCGCACGCCGCGGCCACCAGGACGGCAGGGACGCCGGCGGCAAGGCCTGCCAACAGCATCGTGTGGAGTCGCTCGGACGTGGTCGCGGGCGCCGACGCATGGATGACCGCGGCCGCCTGCGCCCGGAACGTGACGAGCGCGTCCCACAGCGCCCGGGGGCTGGTACCGCGGGACTCGGCGGACGCCAGCGCGATACCGCTCGCGGCGACGGCGCCGGCCACGAGCGCCGCTGCGCAGAGCGCCGCCTCCCTCAGCGGACGCTCGATCGCCATGGCGACCAGGACGACGACGGCCACCACCACGCCGTCGATCATGTTCTGCTTCACCAGCGCCGCCGCCGCCGATGCCGCTGCCGCGCCCGCACCTGCTGCGGCCGCGTGCCGGTCGGTGCCACTGCCGCTGCCGAAGGCACGAAGAACCAGGGCGGCCGAGGCAAGGACGAACGGGACCGCGAGCAGCTCGCCGTTGATCTCCATGCTGCCGAACAGTGGGGTCGAGAGCAGGGCTGCACACAGGGCAGCAGGCGGCGTTCGACCGAGACGTCCCGCGAGCAGGACGGCGACAACGACCGCACCAGCCCCCAGCACGCGGAGCGGGACCGCGCCGCCGAGCTGGCCCGCGACGTCGTAGATGGCAATCAGCCCCGGTGGTCGGTCCACGAAATAGTCCCCGTACAACGACCGTCCGGGCGACCACTGGGACGCCACGAGGAGGAACCCGCCCTCGTCGGGCCCCAGCGGATCAGTCAGGAACGGGAGCCGCGCCGCTATCGCCAGCACGGCAGCCACCACCGCGCCGGTCATCCCGACCGCAACCGGCGCCGGCGACGCTGTGGCGGCCCGGACCCGCTCGATCGTGCTCATGACCGGCGCACCGCTGCCCGGCGTACGTCAGCGACCTCGAGCGGCGGTGTCATGGACACACCGTGCGTCGACCCACCTGCAGCGGACCTGAACGCCCGACGCGCGCTGAGCAGTCAGGTACCTTGCAGGTTTGTCGGCGCACCCTCGACACGAGAGGGGGTCAGAAATGGCTCGCATCGGGCTGTGTGAAGACGACCCGGCGATCCGCCGCATCGTCCTGGCCGCGCTCGACCACGCCGGCCACGTAGGCGTCCCTGCACACGACGGTCGCGAGGCGCTCCAGTTGTTCACGACCGATGACAGCCTCGATGTCATCGTTCTCGACATCGGACTGCCCGACGCCGACGGGCGAGACGTCTGCCAGGCCCTGCGGTCGGCGGGACAGCCCGCACCGGTGCTGTTCCTCACCGCGCTCGGCGCGGTCCACGACCGACTCGCGGGGTTCAGCGCCGGGGCCGACGACTACCTTCCCAAGCCGTTCGACGTCAAGGAACTCATCGCACGGGTCGAAGCGCTGGCCAAGCGCGGCCGCATCGTCACCGGCAACGCATCGACCGACCTGCTGCTCGATCCAGCTCGGCACGCCCTGGTCTGCAATGACAAAGAGGTCCTGTTGACCCCGACCGAGTTCCGCATGCTCGCAGCCATCACCTCCCGCCCGGGCGAGGTCGTGCGCCGCCGCGCAATCGTTGCCGCCGCCTGGCCCGACGGCGCCATGGTCAGCGAGAACACCGTCGACTCCTACGTGCGCCGGATCCGCGTCAAGCTCACCGAGGTCGGCTCTCCTCTGCAACTTCGCACGGTCCGAGGAGTAGGGCTGACACTTCGGTGAACTTCCTGCGTCGACTCCTCCCCAGCACCTTCCGTGGCCGGATCGTGGCCTCGACCGTCGCGCTGGTGACGGCCGCCATGCTCATCGCCATCGTCGGCGTCCAGATCGTTCTCGCCTACACCGCTCAGCGCGACATCGACCGCGTGCTCACCGACCGGGGAGCTGCCGTGGTCCGGGTCGTCGATGCCAACACCGACGCCAAATCGCCACATGTGACGGTGCCCGCCGATGCTCTCGATCCCGGCGTCCGGGTCTACGACGAGGAGGGTCGCCTCGTCGCCGGGTCCATCGAAAAGGATGCACGCGACGCCGCGGACGACCTGGCGACGGTGACGTCGCCGACGAACGCCACCGCCCACGAGGAGCTCCGGCTACGAGCACTTCCGTTCACCAGCACCGCAGGTCAACAAGGTGTGGTCGTGGTCAGCCAGGACACGACGCCGTACGAACGGTCGGAGACGTACGCCCTGGTCGCCACCATCGCAATCGGGCTCCTCGTGATCGGACTCGCCGCCGTCATCGCACGACGCGTCACCACCCAGGCACTCGCCCCGGTCACGCAGATGGCGGAGCGAGCCGCAGACTGGAGCGAGCACGACCTGGCGCAGCGTTTCGACCTCGACCCAGCCGGCGACGAGCTCGCTCAGCTCGGCGAGACGCTCGATCACCTCCTCGACCGGGTCGCGATGGCGATCCGCTCCGAGCAACGCCTCACCTCCGAACTGGCACACGAGCTGCGTACGCCGCTGTCGGCAATCCAGGGATCGGCCGACCTCGCGCTGATGCGAGGTGTGCCCGACGACCAGACCCACGCAGAGCTCGTCGAGATCTCGCGGGCCGCACGCGCGATGGCCGAGGTGATCACGACCCTGGTCGACGTCGCCCGCGATCCCGCGGCTGCGGGAGCATCCGCGAGCTGCCGGGTCTCAGACCTGGTCGAGACCCTTCGTCAGTCGGTGCCGGCACGGCTCGATCTCGTCGACGACACTGCCGCGTCGACGGCGCGGATCGGAGGCCCGCCGAACCTGGTTCTGCGCGCGGTTGCGCCGGTGCTCGACAACGCGGTCGCGCACGCCAGCTCTCGTGTCGTCGTGCGCGCCGCCGACCTACCGCACGCCATCGAGATCGCTATCGACGATGACGGCCCGGGTGTCGCCAACGACCTTCGTGAGCAGATCTTCGAGGTCGGGACCTCCAGTACCGGCGGCACCGGCCTCGGCCTCGGTATTGCCCAACGGGTGGCCCGCTCGCTCGGCGGCGAGATCATCGTGGGGAAGCCCGATTCCGGGGCGGCCTTCATCGTTCGCCTGCCACGCGCATAGCCCACAGGGCGCCCGGGGACGCGTCGGACTCGGAGCTAGGCAGTCGCGCTCGTCGGGCGCACCGGGCGAGTCGTGACGGCGAGGTCAGCGGAGCGTGAGTAGAGCATCTGGGTCCGCCGCAGCGCTGTCGGCCAGTCGTGCGAGATCGGCGTCTGCCGGTTGTGCGCCCGGATCGCCTCACGCAGGGGCCGGTCGGTGACCATCCGGCCCAGCGCCGCAACCATGGCACGGTCATCGCGCGCGAGCAGACCTTCTCGTCCGTGGCCGATGAACTCGCTCACCCCGGATCGTTCGGACGCCACGACGGGGAGGCCGACGGCCCGCGCTTCCAGCGCGGCGAGGCCGAACGACTCGAGCTCGCCCGGTGCGACGAAGCAGTCCGAGCGCTCGAGGTGTTCACGCACCACGGAACGGTCGAGGCGACCAGGTAGATCCACCCAGTCATCCATGCGGTGGTGACCCACGAACCGCGCAAACGCCTCGCGCTGAGGCCCGTCACCGATGACGACCGCCCGGAACGCGTCCCCAGCAGGAACCGAACCGCGCAGCGCGAGCAGCATCCGAGCCAGCGGAACAGCTCGCTTCGTGCGGGTGAACCGCATGACCGACACCAGCGTCGGCACATTCACGTCCGTGCCTGGCAGATCTCGCTCGCTGGGCTGCCACAGCGCGGGGTCGACGGCGTTCGGAAGGACCGCGACCTCGACGTCAGGCCCGAGCATCTTGCGCAGCGGTCGCGCGGCGGCGTCGCTCACCGCCGACCACTGGAGCGGCCAGCGCCGCAGCTGGAGGATCACCTGCGCCGCGGCGGGCAGCGGTCCGAGACCGTTCCACATCGAGTGGACCGTGAGCAGAGTCGGCAGTCCGACGCCCGTGGCACTTCGCGCGGCCAGGGTCCCGAACGGTGAGAACACCGACACGTGGACGTGCACCTGCTCGGGCTGCCACCACTCGAGCAGGCGGCGGAGCTCTGCGTCTGCGGCCAGCGGCGAGCGGCTCGGGGAGGACGGCGGTCGGCCGGATCGCCGCCCAGCGCGATACACCCAGCTCGGATCTGGGCTTCCTCCGGATGGGGTCAGGGTGATGACCCGGGCATCGACGCCCGACGCGCGCTGCTGTGCGACCAGGTCACCGACGTGGATCTCGATGCCGCCGACCCGAGGCCGGTAGCAGTCGGTGACATGGAGGACTCGCATCAGGCAACCGATCCACTGGGCAGGTTCTTCACGCGGACACGGGCTGCCCAGAACCACGCCGCGAGCGCGACACCGCCGACGGGGATCTCGAGGCCGAACGTGAGCGCCCGGTACAGAAGGACACCCAGAGCGATACCGACCGGAGCGCCAGGAAAGGCCAGGAGAGTCGTCGCCAACCCGACCTCCACGACCCCGGCGCCACCGGGCGTCAGGCCAGCCAGGGTCAGGATCCGCTCGACGGTGAAACCAGCGAGGACCGCCGTGAAGCTCGATCCGGCGCCGGACGCCGTCAGACAGCCGAGCAGCAGCGCGAACAGCAACGCGGTGTACAGCACGATCCCGGTACTCAAACGTCGCCACCGCGTCCGGATGACGGCGTGGGTGACCTCCCGCAGTCGAAGGAGCGCAGCCCGGCACGAACGGCCACGAAGCCACCTGCCGAAGACGCGATCCACGAGATTGCCCGTCCGTCGTGCAGCCGCGGCCGACGACAGCGTGGCGACCCCGAGAGCGGTGAGCACACCCAGACCCAGGACCCCGGCGATCACGGCGTTCGCAACGGTGGCACCGACGGTCGACGCGGCGACCAGCAAGGCGGGCAGTGCGAGGATCGGGAGCAGGACCTTCACGCCGACGTCCCAGATGTTGGTGACCACGGTGTACGCGCCGATCGCCGCCGGCGAATGTCCCCACGTGCGCGCCATCCGGTAGTTCAACGCGATGCCGGCCGCGCCGCCCAACGGGAGGACGTTCGCGACGGCGCTGCCGGTGAGGCTGAGGGCGAGCGCACGTCGGAGGGTGAGCCCGGGCAGGGCGCCGGTGAGAGTGATCGTGTGCGCGAGAAGACCCGTGAACCACAGCGCGGTGAGGGCTATCAGCCACACCGGCGGGACCTCGGTGGCGGCCGGCGCGACGTCATTCCACGCGACCCCGGTCACCGAGGGAAGCGCCACGCACGTGAGCGCCGCGCCTGCCACGAGTCCCGCCGCGAACCGCAGACGAGCCGGCCAACGTCGCCCGGGCCGAGGCGCACGGCGAACGACCACGTCCGCCGCAGACGAGACCAGCCCGGATCCTGGCGCGTCGTCGATGCGAAGAGCGGTCACGTGCGCAGGTTCACGCACCGAACCTGAACCCAACCTGACTCCCGCCGGCGGTCAGCATCAGGGGAGTCAGGTCGCGTTCAGGTTGGGTGGGTCACGCTCAGGCAGTGACCTCGACGCCCCCATGGTTGCTGCGCCTGATCGCGCTGGTGCTCGGGTTCGCCGCGGTGACCGTGTGGCGGTCCTACGAGGTAGGCATCGCGCTCCGCGATCCAGGCGGCCAGTACCTGGCCGGGAAGATCGTGATCAGCGCAGTGGTGTTTTCGGTGCTGGTGATCGTCGACGCGGGCGCGCGGACGCCGAGGCGTACCTGGAACACACGCACGCTGCTCGACACGGTGCGCCGGCGGTGGGACGCACGTCGGCTGGCCCTGGCCGGAGCGGCGCTGCTCTGCTACCACCTGGTCTACTTCTGCTACCACAACCTCAAGAGCTGGGACGTCCTCAACGCACCCCGCGATGCGACCCTCACGGCGATCGACCGATGGTTGTTCTTCGGGCACACCCCGGCCGTGCTCCTGCACGACCTGCTCGGCGAGAACCTGGCCGCCTGGGTCCTGATCGTCATCTACGAGTCGTTCCCGACACTCGTGACCGTCTCTTTCGTCGCGGCGGTCGCACTCGCGGACGAGATTCGTGACGGCGCAGTCCTAGTGGCGGCGATGTGCTGGGCCTGGGTGCTCGGCACCGCCTCCTACTACGCGATACCGTCGCTCGGCCCGTTCGAGGATCGGCCGCAGGACTTCGCCGGGCTGCCCACGAGCATCGTCACCGAGACCCAGGCGAGGTACCTCGCGCAGCGCGCCCACCTGCTGGCAGACCCCGCCGCGCACGACGCGTTCGCGCAGGTATCGGCGTTCGCAAGCCTGCACGTCGCCATCACGACCGTCCTGACCCTGATGGCGGCCCACTACGGACTGCGCCGGACCACGATCGTGCTCTCGATCTATCTGGCCGGCACCGTCGTCGCCACTGTCTACCTGGGGTGGCACTTCGCGCTCGACGACATCGCCGGCCTCGCCATCGGCGCGGGCGCTGTCGCCCTGGGCAAGCTCACCATCTACCCGGTCCTGGTCCGGTCTCGGGACGCTGTGTGCGTCGAGTGAGTGCCATGCTCCTCGCAGCGACGCTCGCGCTGGCCGCAGTGTTGCGATCCCACCTGCTGCCTCTGACGCTGCTGACGCTGATGGGGGTCGCGGCCGGGTTCATCGTCGCCGCCGACAGCGGCGACCCTCGTGGCATCACTCGCTACCCCCTGCTCGGGGGGCTGACCGTGCTCGTCCTGGTCGGGATCGGGCAGCTGGGGCCGATCGGGCTGCTCGCCGGCGCCCTCCTCCTCGCACTACTGCTGCTGCGGCGGGAGCGAGTGCAATGACCAGCCAGCCCGGCCCGGCGCGGTACACCCTCGTGTCCTTCCATGCTCACCCCGACGACGAAGCCCTCCTGACCGCCGGAACGCTCGCCCGCGCAGCAGCCGAAGGGCACCGCGTCGTCGTCGTCGTCGCCACAGCCGGAGAGGCGGGAGCCGCCCGAGCAGACTGGACCGGAGACCACCTTGGCGACCGTCGGATCCGCGAGCTCGAAGCCTCGGCGGCCGCGATCGGCGCCGCCCGCGTCGAGGTCCTGGGGTACCCCGACACCGGCTGGCCCGTACCGACCTCCGGTGAAGGGATCAGCGGCCCCGCCGACCCTGGGGGACCGGTGCCGTTCAGCCAGCTCGACGCCGAACCCCTGGCCGCCGACCTCGCGGCGCTCCTGGTCGAGGAGGGTGCCGACGTCTTGACCACCTACGACGAGAACGGCGGATACGGCCACCCCGACCACGTCCAGGTGCACCGCGTCGGCGCGATGGCGGCCGAGATCGCCGGCACTCCGGTCGTGCTCGAGGCGACCATCGACCGTGCCTTGATCTGGAGAGCAGTCAACGTGTTGCGAGCGCTCGCGTGGGTTCTCCCGATGCCCGTACTGCCCGACCTCAGCACCGCCTACACCGCCCGCGGCGACCTCACCCATCGCGTGGACGTCCGGGACTACGTGTCTGACAAGAGCGAGTCACTGCGAGCCCACGCCAGCCAGTCCACCCGAGCACGTGACGACGGCGCCCGAACGCTGGCACTCATCCTCCGGCTCCCGCGGCCCGTTCGTCGCCGGGTGATCGGGCGCGAGTGGTTCCGCGAGAGGGGGCGTCAAGTCGGAGGCGACCTCCTCGACGATGTCTTCGCCTCTCTCCGACCCAGGCCTGAGTGTGGCCATGCCTGATGGTCTTCGACAGCGGGCTCCGCTGATGCTGCTCCTGGCAGGCTCGGCACTCCTGTTCACCTGGCAGCTCGACGAGTCCGGGTTTGCGAACGTCTATTACTCGGCTGCCGCGCAGGCGGGATCGGTGTCGTGGAAGGCGCTGTTCTTCGGCTCCCTCGACGCGGCCAACGGGTTGACGGTCGACAAGCCTCCGCTGGCGCTGTGGCCGATGGGACTGTCGGTAAGGGCGTTCGGACTCTCGCCCTGGAGCATTCTGCTGCCGCAGGCGGTCGAGGGCGTGGCGTCCGTGGGGCTGCTCTACGCCACGGTCCGACGGACAACAGGGCAGACGTCGGTAGCTGTGCTCGCCGGCGGGCTGTTCGCGATCACACCGGTCTCGGTGCTGGTGTTCAGGTACAACATCCCGGACGCGATGCTGACCATGCTCCTGCTCGGTGCCGCCTACGCCACCATCCGCGCTCTCGAAGGTCACCACGACAGCGGGTGGCTCGTGCTTGCCGGGACGCTCGCCGGCCTCGGGTTCTTGACCAAGATGTTCGAGGCGTGGCTGGTGCTTCCGGCGCTGTGGCTCACCTACTTCGTCTACGGGCGCGGAGCCTTCCCCCGTCGTGTCGGCCGGCTCGCGCTGAGCGCCATCGCCCTGCTGGCAGCAGCCGGATGGTGGGTCGCGATCGTCGAGGCGTGGCCGATCGGCACGCGGCCGTTCATCGGCGGATCCCCGGCAAACTCGGTCCGCCAGCTCGCGCTCGGCTACAACGGCCTCGGCCGACTCACCGGGAGCACCGGCAGCACCTCAGCATCCGGAGGACTCGGGGCGACCAACATCGCCCGCATCGGTCGCGTCGATCTCGGCGCGGAGATCACCTGGCTCCTCCCCGCCGCCATCGTCCTTGCCGTCGCTGCGTGGCGACTGAGCCGTCCCCGAGAGAACGGTGGCGCCATCCGCTCGGCCGTGTTCATGTGGACGACCTGGCTCGGCGTGGTCTCCGTGACGTTCGCGCTGATGGCAGGGATCTTCCACTCCTACTACACGGTGATCCTCGCGCCCCCCATCTCTGCTCTCGTCGCGGTCGGGTCGTGGCTGGCGTGGGAGCGCCGCGACAAGGTTCGCGTGCGCCGACTGCTCGTCGCCACCATCGTGCTCACGACTCTTGTCTCGGGCGCGACCGTCGCAGCCGTCGGATACGAGCTCCGATGGTGGTTCCCGGTCGTGCTCGCCGCCGGCCTCGGCGCAGCGTTCGTCGTCGGTCGAAGCACCTCCGAGCGGCCCATCGCGGCGCCGTTGGCTGTCGTCGCACTAGTCGCGACGCTGCTCGGACCGGTCCTGTTCTCGGTGGCCACGGTCCGGTCTCCCCATGTCGGGTCCGGTCCGATGGCCGGACCCGGCCGAGCCGCCACCACGACGGAGTTGGTCGCGCCCAGCGCGTACGGCGGAATCTTCGGCGCATATGCACCGATCTCGGACGAGGTCGTTACCGCTCTTGCGACCGGTTCGCACGACTACCGCTGGGCAGCCGCGACCCTGGGCGCCAAGGGCGCAGCCGCGTACCAGCTGAAGGCGGGCGCTCCCGTGCTGGCCATCGGCGGCTACAAGGGAACCGACCCAGCGCCGACGCTCCAACAGTTCAGCGCCATGGTCCGCGACCGACAGGTGCACTGGTTCATCCCGGGCGGAACGTACGGGCCCGCAGGCACCCAGATCGAGGCCTGGGTGCAGTCCGAGTTCGAGCCGACCATGATCGGAGGGCACGTCATGTACGACCTGAGCCAGGGAGCCGCCCCGGCGACGGGCCCTACGAAATTGACGGGTCCTGACGTCCTGGCGGCTGAAGGCTGAGCTCGTCGACCCGAGACCCTGCGCTGTCCCCGCGGCCGCCGCGGCCGCGCGCACACGACGCGATCGCGTACAGGGGCCGGTCCTGGGCCTCGACGTAGACGCGACCGAGATAGCTGCCGATCACACCCATCATCACCAGCTGGAGCCCGCCGAGCAGGAACATGCCGACGCCGAGGAACGCCCATCCCGGAACAGCCTGGTCGGGGTCGAAGACGCGAACACCGAACACGTACGCAGCGAGTCCGACACTGACCAGGGAGATCGCGATCCCCGTGCGGCTGATCAGCCGCAGCGGCGTCGTGGAGAAGCCGAGCAATCCGCTGGCGGCGAGCTTCAGCATCGAGCGGATCGGGTATCCGGACGTTCCGGTGGTGCGAGCGGCGCGGTCGTACAGGATCGCCTCCTGACGGAATCCGACCTGGGCGACGATTCCGCGCAGGAACCTGTCGTGCTCGCGGTAGCGGGCAACCTCTGCCACGACCCGCCTGTCCATGAGCCGGAAGTCGCCGACGTGGCGCGGGATTTCGACCTCGGAAACCTGGTCGAGCAGCCAGTAGAACGACGATGCGGACGTCCGCTTGAACCAGGTGTCCTGCCTGGTTCGACGCTGCGCGTACACGACGTCGGCGCCGGCTTCCCAGGTCACGAGCATCCGGAGACTCACCGCTGGCGGGTCTTGCAGATCGGTGTCCATGACGACGACCGCGTCCGCGGCGCCACACAGGTCGAGTCCGGCGCTGACGGCGACCTGATGGCCGTGATTGCGAGACAGAGACACGACCGTGACCCGATCGTCGGCCCGGCGGAGACCGATCAGCTCGGACAGGGAGGTGTCGCTGCTCCCGTCGTCGACGTACACGAACTCGAACCGGAGGTCGGGTCTCGACCGCGTCGCGTCGACCAGCTCGTGGTGGAACGCGACGATGCCGGCCGACTCGTTGAAGACCGGCAACACGTAGGCGACCAGGCGCGGCTCCATCTCAGGCTCCGACCGGACCGCACCGGTCGAGCGGAGGACGGATCGCTCGACCGGTGCGGTCGTCTGCCCGGTGGCAGGCCACGGGCGGTCGTTGTGCCGTCACTGTCCTACCTTCGCCGAAGGCACCTGCACGCAGCCTGAATGTCTCTCGGCGGCCACCCGTCAGCCGAGGGTCGCCAGCAGCGCGTTCAGCGCCGCCTCCTCGTGCGCCTTGTCCGGGTTCGAGGCGCGTACTGCAGACAGGACGGGGTCGATCTGCTGGTCGACGTAGGTCCAGGTCTGGCAGTCCATCTGCTGCAGCGAGGCCTGGTCGTCGTCCCATGCGGTCTCGAGGTCGGTGACCCGGCTGGCGGCACCGGACTGGTCGCCGGAGTCGATCAGCTGGAGCGTGTCCTGGGTGATGGTGCGGTAGTTGTGCACCGAGTCGGCAGGGAACGTCGAGGCGACCCGCTGGGTTGCCTGGTCCTGGTTGACGGGCGACCCGGAGCAGCTCGGCGCGGGTCCCTCGGCCTCGAGCGAGCTGGTGTGTGGCTGCTGGTTTGCCCACGCGAGCAGGCCGACGGTTCCGAGTGCGACGGTCACGAGCACGGCGGTCAGTGCCCGCTGACGCTCTGGCCGGACGAACTGCCCGGTCGGTCGTGCCTCGCGGTTCTCGATGACGTCGGTCCTCGAGATCGACAGGTACACGACGGTCACCAAGATGGCGCCCAGGAAGATGATGCTGGTGACGAACGTGCCGATCCCGAGGCCCTTCTCGCTGCTCGGCGTGGCGAACCAGTCACCGATGTTCGCGCCGAGCGGCCTGGTCAGGATGTACGCCAGCCAGAAGGTGAGCACCTCGTTGGCGCCGAGGCGCCACACGATCGTGACGATGCCGATCAGGCCCAGCGGGAGAAGCACAGACTTCCCAGGTCCCCAGCCGGTCAGCTCGAGCGTCCAGTCGCCGGCAGCCGTGCCGAGCGCGAACGTGACAAGGACGGCCAGCCAGTAGAACGCCTCGCGCGGAACCGTGACGATCGTGTGGATCGACAGGGTGCGCTCGCGGGCGTACCAGATCGCGAACACCGCAGCCAGCAACAGCGAGAACACCGTGGTGCTGATCCACAGGGGCACGCCCAGCTGGTCGGTGAGGATGTCGGTGTACAGGGTGCCGGTGACGCTGACGACGACCACCGTGAGCCAGTACGCGACCGGGACGTACTGCCGCAGGGTCATCTGAACTGTGAGGACGGCGCCGAACACCACCGTGAACAGCACTGCGGTGTTCACGAGGCCGACGCCGAGCGTCATGTTGATCCAGTCGGCGAAGCTCTCTCCGACAGTCGTGCACAGGATCTTGATCACCCAGAACCAGATGGTGACCTCGGGGACCTTGTTGAGCATCTGCCGTGCGTCGATGCGGGCGGTGGCTGCTTGCTGGGTCATGGCGGCACGATGTCGTGGCCTGCCTGCAACCAACCTGAACGCACCACGCAACAACGTCCCTCGACATCACGCCTAGGCGTCTCCTGACCAGCGCGCCTGTCTCAGGCCGGCAGCGCGGACTTCCCTCGGACCTGCGCCGCGGCGATGAGCTCGATCGTGACGGCCGCCGCCACTGCTTGGACCATCAGGAGCGCGATGAGGATGAACGCCTGTGCGGCACCCGCCTCGACCGGGCTTGCCCCGGCGAGCAGCACTCCGACGAACGCTCCGGGGAGCGTGACCAGTCCGACCGTCCGGGTCTGGTCCTGTCCCGGTACGAGCGCGAGAGCCGCCGGCCCGCGGGCGACGATCCCGACGGACTGTCGGCGGGTGAACCCGAGCGCCAGCGCGGCGTCGTAGCTTCCCCGATGTGCCTCGAGCTCGTCGATCACCCGGCGCCCGGCCAGGGTCGCCGCGGTCATGGCGCCTCCGACGAGGATCCCGGATGTCGGAAGGACCGCGATCGGCTCAACCGGAACCACACCGGCGATCAGGGCGAGCGCGATCGGTGGCGACACGGCGAGCAGGATCGGAAGGACCATCCAGGTCGACCTCCAGCCCAAAGAGCCGGTGATGCGGCGCCCGGACGTGCCCGCGGCGACCAGGACCATGAACCCGACGAACGCGACGGTCCACCACATCGAGCGCAGCACGTACCCGATCACCAGGCTGACCGCCGCGAGCTGGACGACACAGCGGGCCGCGGCGGTGATCGGGGCGCGCCAGTCCCCAAGACCGGCGGATCTCACAACCGCGGCGGCGGCGATCGTGAAGACAGAGAGCAGGACGGCCAGCGGCCATCCCAGGGAGAGCACGTTTCCACTCACACCGGTGGAACCTAGCCAGTGCCGGGTCGGATCCCCCAGACGCCTGCACGCCGCTGCATTCAGGTTCGCTGGAGAGTCCTCGCTCCAGGGTGGCCACATGACGCCGTCGCCAGAGCCGTTGCTCGACCGCGATCATCGTCGTAGGCGGGTCGCGATCGTCCCCGGATGCTCCGGAGCCGGGCACGACGCGGCGCGTGAACTCGTTCACCGGTAGCTCGCGGCTCCTTCGGCGTTCAGGTTGGGTGCAGGCGCCGCGAGGGACGGTTGCCCGCGTGAACCTGATCGTCGTCCCCACCTACGAAGAGGCGCTCACCATCAGCGACCTCCTCCGCGGGCTCCTCGCTCAAACGTCGCTCACCGACTTCCACGTGCTTGTGGTCGACGACGCCAGCCCAGACGGCACCGCCACGATCGTCGGCGCGCACCCGGAGTTCGGCACGCGAGTGCACCTGCTGAACCGACCGGGCAAGGCTGGTCTCGGCGCGGCCTACCGCGCCGGGTTCAACTGGGCCCGCACACACGGCTACGACGTCGTCGTACAGATGGACGCCGACGGGTCACATCCCGCCGACGCCGTGCCACGCTTGGTCGCGGCGCTCCAGGGGGCAGACCTCGTCGTCGGCTCCCGATACGTCCGCGGCGGCCGGACCGT
This sequence comes from Nocardioides agri, assembly GCF_013778305.1. GTDB lineage: Bacteria > Actinomycetota > Actinomycetes > Propionibacteriales > Nocardioidaceae > Nocardioides > Nocardioides agri. The sequence goes on along the minus strand of NZ_JACEIC010000002.1, from coordinate 829,488 downwards.
CGACTGGCCATGGCATCGCCGCATGATCTCGAGTGGCGGGAACCTCTACGTCCGCCTGGTCCTCGGACTTCCGGTCCGCGACTGCACCGCCGGATTCCGAGCGTACCGACGCGAAGCGCTCGCCCTGCTCGTCGAGGAGGGCACTCACGCCGACGGCTACTCGTTCCAGATCGAGACGACGTGGCTGGCCGCACGCCGAGACATGCGCGTCGTCGAGGTTCCCATCACCTTCGTGGAGCGCCGCGCCGGCCACTCGAAGATGTCCACCGCCATCGCCGCCGAGGCGCTGTGGCGCGTCGTGATGTGGCGGGTCCGCGACGGCCGAGCCTCCAGCCGCCGCATGCAGGAGCAGCCCGCATGACGGGCACGCTCGACGCCCTCCTCACCTCGCTGGGCCCCTTGGCCGTCCTGCTGGTGATGGCTGTCGTGTTCATCGAGACCGGGCTCATGGCCGGGTTCATCCTCCCAGGCGACTCGCTCCTGTTCACCGCTGGGCTCCTGGTCGCGCACGGCACCATCGGAGTTCCGATCTGGGCGGTGGTCCCGTTGGTGTGCGCCGCTGCCGTCATCGGAGACCAGGTCGGGTACGCCGTGGGGCGCCGGTACGGCCCCCGAGTCCTGACACGGCCCCGATCACGCCTGCTCAACCCGGCGCACCTCGATCGCGCGAGCAGCTTCTTCGACCGCCACGGCCCACGAGCTGTTGTCCTCGCCCGCTTCGTCCCGGTCGCACGCACGTTCACGCCGGTCGCTGCCGGCGCCGGCAAGATGCCCTACCGGACCTACCTGGCCTATAACATCGCAGGCGGGGCGCTGTGGTGCACCACGATGCTGCTGGCCGGCTATCTGCTCGGCGGGATCCCCTTGCTGCGCGACCACATCGAGGTCATCACGATCGGGATCGTCGCCCTGTCGTTGTTGCCAGCGATCGTCTCGTTGCTGCGAGCGCACCAGGTGCGGGTCGGCCCCTGGCTGGCGGCAGCGGCGTGCGCCATCGCGACACTCGGCGTGGTTCTACTCTCCGATGCGGTGCTCGAAGCCGACAGCGTGACGTCCTACGACCCGACAATCACCTCCGGCGTGGTCAGCCACCGGACGTCGTTCCTCAGCCACGCCGCCAACGCAGCCTCGTTCGCCGGAAGCGAAGGGAGCGTCGCGGTCCTGACGACCGGGGTGCTCGTGGTCCTGGCCGGACGTCGCTGGTACCGGGAGGCAGTCGTGCTCGCGGCCGGAATGGCCGGTGCCGGAGCTCTCGTCGTGGGGGTGAAGCGCATCGTCGACCGTGCTCGGCCGGGAGCCGCGTTCCGGCTCGGCGCGGCCGAAGCCACGCCGTCCTTCCCGTCCGGTCACACGTTGATGACGGCTGCGTTCCTTTCGCTGGGGGTCTGGTTGCTGTGGCCGCACTTGAACGGCCGCGGTGTCCGGTTCGCGACCGTCGCCGGCGCAGCCGTGGCGGCGTTCCTCGTGGGGGGCAGCCGGGTGTACCTCGGCTACCACTGGGCCACCGACGTGCTGGCAGCCTGGCTGGTCGCTGCCGCATGGGTCGGCGCCCTGCTGCTGGTGACCCGCCGCTGGGCACGGCCGGGGAGTGCAGGTCGAGTCGCCGTCCACGGCCCGGGCTCCTCGGGCCAGCACCGGTCTCGAGGAGGTCGTCGTCTGACACGGACCAGGAGTGCGGCCGGTGGCCGCGCTCGTGGTCCGGCGGCGGTGATACCGCCGACGACGACGTGCACGGACGTCCCGTCGAGCGCCTCCGGGATCACGTCGGAGCGGAGTCGCTCCAGCAGGTCGCCGGTCACGTCTTCCGCGGGCTGGTCGTCGGGGTCAGCGCGATGACCCGCGGCGTCGCCGTCCGTGGTCGCCAAGGGCGCCGAGGCGGTGGCCACCCCAGGAGACGGCGACGAGCGTGCCCTGGAGACCGGAGACCGGAGACCGCGGCGAGCGCGCCGTCGTCGCACGGTCGGCGACCAGCACGAACGTGCCGTGAAGCCCTCCTCGATAAACGCAGACCAGACGCAGAGCATCTCCGACCCACTGCCGTACTTCCTGCTGGCCATGATCGCCCTGCTGCTCCCTTCCTGCTCGCGGTCTTCCGGTCGCTACCGATCGCGATCAAGGCCGCGGTACTCAACCGCTGTCCATCGGAGGTCGCACCTGAGCTGGCACCGTGGGTGGCAGCGGCGGCTGCGTGGGCGAGGTCGATCGGCCGCATGACGCGGCCTACTGCCGGTGGCGTGCGGCGGAGGGCGCGCTGCGCGCCGATCAGGGCACTGCGGCGGTCCGGCTGCTACCCGGGCCGCGGCCGATGCACGGGAGCGCGTGCCGCTGCCACAGGAGATCGGGCGCACCCGCGCACCTGACCCCAGGTGAAGGCACCTGTGTGCCGACGCCCGGGAGCCGCGGTGCCCACCTGGGTTTTGGGGAGGGAACCTCTACGGCGTCGGGGTGCGGTCGCAGAGGTCCGGGAACTTCGCGCACGGTCTCGGCTGGGGCCGGTCATCGGCGCCGCGCGTAGATCGCGGCGTGTTCTTGGGCCGGGGCTGGCGGCGACGCGGAACGGGTCGTCGCCGACTTCGAGGTGGCTGGGACGAGTCTTGGCGCGAGCACCCAGTCCGGTTGGTGCTCCTCGGTTGCCTGCGTCAGGTCGCCGGGAAGGTAGCGCAGCCTGTTGCCGTTCTTCCCCATGACCGACAGGCCGCTGGAGATGACGTCGGTAGGGCTGGTGAACTCGGCGTGGAGGAGCATGATCTGCCGGCCGTCGGGGGAGTACACCGGGTCGGCGCCGACGGCGTAACCTTCCGCGAGCTCGGGTGTCAGGTCTCGTAGTTGGCTCCCGTCGGCGCGGATCGTGGCCGGGAAGCCGCTCGTCTCGAACGTGAGCGTCTTGCCGTCGGGTGACCAGTTGGCGTCACCGGGCACCAGGTCGCGGGTCGCGGTCAGCTCGCGCGCGTGCGTGCCGTCGACGTTCACCACGTACAGCGCGGAGTCGACGATGTTGCCCTCGTCATCGAAGGAGAACGCACGCGTGAACACGAGCCGCTTCCCGTCGGGGGAGAACTGGGGCGCGGTGTCCCAGTAGCCGTCGTGGACGTCTGCGGGTGCGGTGATGCGGCGCAGGTGGCTGCCGTCCGATCGGGAGACCCAGATGCCGGCCTTGCCGAAGTAGTCGTTGAAGTCGGACTCGAAGGTGAGCCACTTCCCGTCGGGCGACCAGCCAGGGTCTCCCGCGAAACTGCCGGAGTCGGTCACCTGCACGACGTCGCTGCCGTCGGGGTTCATCGTGAAGACATCGTTGACGCTGACGTCGTCAGTGAGGTCCGGGTCGGACCGGTTGGAGTCGAACGCGATGCGGCTGCCGTCGGAGTTCCAGGTGGCGAAGCCGCTCGTGTAGGGACCAGCGGAGATCTGACGTTCGTTGCTGAGGTCGGCGTTCGCGACCCACAACTGCCACTGATCGCCTTCGTCTGCGCGTTGGAAGACGATGATGCCGGTGAGAGTCGGGGGCGCTGCCTCCGCTGGAGGGGAGGCGACCAACAGGCTGGACACGAGGATGGCGGCGCCGGCGACGCCGACGGACCTGGTCGCGTGTCGGCGCGAGCGGGACGGGAAGTGGGTGCTGCTGGTCATGAAGACCTCCACAGGTCGACGGGTTGGAGACGCGCGCGTGCTTGACGACCTGTGGTCGCTTGGGTGATGCCGTCGGGTTTACCTGAGGCGAAGACGGTTCGAGCCCGCGGTGCGACCCTTGACGGTCCGATCGAGCCGGCGCCACTGTCAGATCCACGACAGCCCGGTAAACCCGACGGCGGCCGCGAAGCGATTACCCCATATGAAGAGGCGACCGTGAAGAGTCGACCATGGTGAGGCCGCCGGCGGAACCGACGTCGCCGGGCCTCGACGACGGACCGGACCGGACCGGGGCCGGACCTGCACCGCGACCCGTCGCGGAGCCGTTCGACGCCTTCTACCGTCGCGAGTTCCCCCGTCTGCTCGTGCTCGCCCGAGCCCTCGTTGGGTCAGCGTTCGCCGAGGACGTCGCCCAGGAGGCGTTGATGGTCGCGTACCGCCGCTGGCACACCATCGCCGACCTGCGGTCGCCGGCGGGCTACGTGCGGGGGATCTGCCTACACAAGGCCACGTCGATGGCGCGGCGCCGCACCTTGGAGCGCCAGCTGCTGGGCAGGATTCTGCCCCGCACGGAGCTCGCGGCAGACGACCTTCCCGAGGACAGCGCCAGATTCTGGGAGGAAGTGCGGAGGCTGCCGCGCCGGCAGGCCCAGACGGTCGCGCTCCACTACGCGCTTGACATGCCCGTCGCGGAGATCGCCGAGGTCCTTTCCTGTGCCGAAGGGACGGTGAAGGTCCACCTGCACCGGGCCCGCACCGCGCTCGCCGCCTCGCTGGACGTGGGAAAGGGGGACCCGTCGTGAACATCGACGAGCTCGCACGCCGCGCCGGGCACGACCTGCGACAGACGACACCCTTCGACACCGACATGGCCCTTCGGGAGCTCCACCGAGCGGCGCCGCGCCGGCGTCTGGCCCAGATAGTTGCGGTGTGCGCAACGGCGGCGCTCGTCGTGGTGGCAGCCGTCGTGTTCTCGCGGCAGGCGTCACGGACCGACGGAGTAGGACCGATCAAGCCCGACACGCCTGATTCCGGTGTCCGGTACGCGGCGTCGTTCGTTCAGCCACCGCTCCACGTCGTACTGCCCTCGTGGACCGGGCACGCGCTCACGGATCAGGAGGGGTACGCAGCGAGTTTCCAGGAGCAGGACTGCGCGGGCTTTGACGGCGCGTCGCCTTGTCCGGCCGATGGCGACCTGAAATTCCGACTTCTGACGCTGCGCTACTTCTATCCGGGTGGCCAGCGCTCGGTCGTTCAGTTTCCGTCGTACTCGGACTATGTGGCCGCCCTGGACGCCCTGGGACCCGCAGGCATCGCCGAGGTCAACGACCGGTCGACCGTCACTGTGGGCGGCCGTCGTGCCACCGTCATGGCGTTCGAGGTGCTGCGTGACGCACCGGGGGCTGTCTCCTGCGCGTTCCCGGAACTGCCGGCCGAAAGCTGTGCGCCCCTTATTGCGGGTCGCGCGGTCCGGATGGCCGTCGTGGACCAGGGCGCGGAGGGACTGCCGCCGACGGTGTTCTACCTCTCGCTCAACGGCGATGCACCTGATCGTGCGAACCGGTTCGCCGAATTCGACACGATGCTGGAGACGGTTGCCTTCCGCTGATCAGCGAGCCCGACTGCGGCATGGTCGGGCTCCGACCGGACGGCGGCAGATGAGTGTATTGATCTGGGTGCCCGGGAGTTAGGGACGCACTCACAAACCGCCTTCTACGCATATGTCGCGACCCGAGGATCCGCACATGGCCGACGGTCACCTAGTCAGCTGGCGCTCGCGGAGTGGACAACCCAGACCGTTGCACCTTCCCGAGTCGTTCGGAGCGTGGACCCGGGTATGGTCGCCGTTTCGCCGCTGGTCCCGCAACGGCATCTGGGCGCGAGGGCCGTCGGTGTTGCACGCTGCGCCCCGCGATGCGGACGGCCGCGCCGACGCCACCCCCTCAATGGTGGTCATCGACGCACCTCGCCCGCGGGTCGTCCAACGGCGGAGCCACCTTCCACGACCGCGGCGGACCCTACGGCCGTACCAAGGGCGCCAAGCGCATCGTCGCGGTCGACGTGGCCGGGCTTCGCGTCGGCGCGATGGTCGTGCTGGCGTCAACCCACGAGAACCGCGCGAGCGACCTGAGGCTGGAACTCCCCACCGCACAGGGCGTGACCTGGCGGCTCGAGCTCGTCCTGGTGGGCCCCGGCGTCAATGCGGGCGCTGCATCGTTCACCGCTTCGGCCGGCTCGGTGGATGGCGGGCGAACACCCCGGCCCGGGCGGCCGCGACGGCCGCGTCGGCGGCACGGTCCGCGTCCGCAAGGGTGATGCCGTCCGCGGTGACGAGCAGGCGGTAGTACAGCGGTGCGCCGAGATGCTTGATGACCTCGTCGGCGTCGGTGTCGGCTGGTAGCTCCCCCCGTTCGACCGCGCGCTGCACCAGGGGGCGGACCTGGGCGAACCGGGTGGCCCAGAAGCCGTGGAGGAAGTCACGCACTGCGGCGGACTCGGTGGCGCCGAGGAACAGGCCGCGAACTACGGCGCCGCCGTCCTGACCGGTGATCGTGGCGGCGATGGTGCGGGCAAAAGCGCGCATGTCCTCCACGAAGTCGCCCGTGTCAGGGACCGGGATCTCACTCTCGGCAAGGGTGGCGATGGCATCGAGCAGCAGGTTCGCCTTCGTCGCCCACCGCCGGTAAACGGTGGTCTTGTGGACGCCAGCTCGCTGGGCAACGCCCTCCAGGCTCATCCCGGCGTAGCCCCGCTCGCCGAGTTCTTGCAGGGTGGCCGCGAGAACAGCGGTGCGGACGCGCGCGGTCCGCCCGCCTGGGCGCTGGATCGCTTCGTCCGTCATCGAGTTCCCCGTCGGCTTGAGTGCAGCGGCGCCTAAAAGCAACAGCTGGTTGCGGTAGACGGTGATTGCTGCCAAGCTTATCGCAACGCGGTGTGGCATTAGGCGACACCCTTCGGAAGGAGTCCCCCTTGTCGTTCCAGGCGTACCTCGACACCATCGAGGACAAGACCGGGCAGACCCCACGCCAGTTGCTGGAACAGGCCCGCGACAAGGGGTTTGAGGCCCCGAACACCAAGGCCGGCGACGTGGCCGCGTGGCTGAAGGAGGATTACGGGCTGGGGCGGGGTCACGCGATGGCGTTCTGGCACGTTCTGAGGAACGGCCCCACCATCAGCGACAAGCACGTCGGCTCGACGAGCAGCCACCGAGACGAGTCCCAGACACTCTGGCTTGACGGCAAGGCCACTCGGCCCGTGATCTGACTGAACCACCCTTACCTCGCGAAAGTCGCTCTGCATCGGTCGGCGGCCGGCGCACGGAGTGAGTACTCATCGCGGAGCCATCGCACTGTCATCGGCAGATCCGCGCACTGATCGCGGCAGACATCCCAGGTTCTGTGGGTGTCAAGCAGCGGTGTGGATGTGGTGGTCCCAGGCGGTGTGCTCGTTGTAGCTGGTTCGGGTCTTGAGGCAGCCGTGGAGGATGCCGACGAGTCGGTTGGCAAGTTGGCGCAGGGCAGCGTGATGGTTGATGCCGCGGTCGCGGAGTGCCAGGTAATAGGCGCGTGCCCCAGGTGAGCCTCGCATCGCGCCGAGTGCCCATTGCTGCAGGGCGTCGGCGAGCCGTCGGTTCCGGGCGTAGCGGGCCAGCACGACCTTCCGGTTGCCGGATGCCTTGGTGATCGGGGAGGTGCCGGCGTAGTTCTTCCGCGCTTTGGAGTCGGCGTAGCGGTCCGGGTCATCGCCGAACTCGCCGAGGACCCGGGCGCCGAGGACGACGCCGAGCCCGGGTTGGCTGGCGTAGATCTCAGCGTCCGGGTGCCGGCCAAAATGGTCGGCCACCACCGCCCCCAGCTCGGTGATCTGCGCGTTGAGTGTCTGCAGGATCGCGACCTGTCCGGTCACGATCGCTGCGTAGGCGGACTCCACGGTGGCCGAGCGGTGCAGCTGCTCGGCGTGCAGAATCTGATGGATCCGGTCGGCCTTGGCCTCGACGTCGCGCCGGTGCGCGCGTCTGAGTGCTCCGGCGATCTGCCCGCGAGTCAGCCGGGCGGCCCGGGTCGGGTCGGCTGCCTTGGCCAACAGCTCGAGCACGTCGGGGGCGTCCAGGTCGGGGAACGCCTCGAGGGCCGCGGGGAAGAAGTCCCGCAGCGCCGCGCGCATCCGGAGCAGGTGGCGGGTGCGGTCCCAGATGAGACTCTGATGGGTGCGGGCCACCAGCTTGATCGCCTCGGCGTCCTCGGAGTCACCTGCCACCGGCCGGTGGTGGTGCCGGTCGAGCCGGACGATCTCGGCCAGCAGGTGCGCGTCCGCGGCATCGGACTTCGCGCCCGAAGTGGAATGGCGCTCGCGGTAGCGGGCCACCGACAGCGGGTTGATCGCGAAGACCTCGTAGCCGGCCGCGACCAGGGCTGCGACCCACGGGCCGCGGTCGGTCTCGATGCCGACCTTGACCAGGGCTTGGGCCCGTCCGGGCTCCAGGTCAGCCCACTCCTCGGGCAGGTGGGTGGCGATCAGTGCGTGCAGGGCCGCGATGCCATCGAAACCTTCGGGCAGTCGTCGGCGGGCCAGCACGCTGCCCTGGTCGTCGACGACCTCGACGTCGTGGTGGTCTTCGGCCCAGTCATCCCCGACGAACAACATTTGCCTCTCCTTCCCGCTTCGACCGGGTTCTGGTCAGCAGCATGGAGGAGACAGCCGGCGATCTAATGGTCGAGTGCTCACCACGGTGGGGGCACGACATCCCAGTAGCGGTTTCGCCTCCTCACGACCAGCGGGCGCACGGTCTGCCGATAGACCTCAACGGGCCGATCCGGTAAGTGCTGACCCGCCGGCCGCTACCAGACCCGAGACTGCCGAAGCAGCAACGGGAAAGCCATTAGATCCGGTAGATCGCAGGCTTCAAGTTTCGCCGACTCTTGCCGGTCCGAAGCACAGGTGCGACCCTCGGGGAGGGTGGTCCTGAGTCCAATGCAACCGCCGAGAGTTCGTGTCCTGATGGCAGCAGCAGCGATACCAGATCGAGTGCAGCACCTGGTGCAGCAACCTGGTGCAGCACCGGATTCACGCGGGGGACGACCGCCACCCCAAGGCGTGATCGGTGCACGCCCGGGTCCCCCCGCTACAGAAGCCGAAGGGCCCTCACAGTCTGACTGTGAGGGCCCTTCGCATGTGCGCAACCATCTATGCGCTCATCGCGGCAGATCCGGGCGAAATGCTGCCCTCGGCTTCGCTTGAGGTGCGCGCGCTCCGAAGGGCGGGCACCCATTCGCGCGGGGTATCGCAAACAGCCCGCCCCGCCGAAGCGGGACGGGCTGCTGGGAGCGATGTCAGCTCCGCGATTCGTTCTGTCGTGTTAGAGCCCGACCTTGTTGGCCGCGTAGGTGGCTTGTGCGACGGTGTACTGGTCCCCGTACTGCGACGACAGTTGGTCGATCAGGCCCTGGCGCGAGAAGCCGCTCATGTCGAGGTAGGACTCGGCAGACTCGACGGCCTCGGCGTTCCAGTCCACGTCCAGGTGGTTCACCGCGAAGATCGCATCCGCGCGCGGGTAGTCGTCGCCGTACTGCGACGACAGTTGGTCGATCAGGCCCTGGCGCGAGAAGCCGCTCATGTCGAGGTAAGACTCGGCGGACTTGATCGCGTTCTCCTGCGACGCGGTCATCTCAGGCTCCGACTCCGGCTTCGGCTCCGGCACGGCTTCGGCCTTCCCCTCGGCCGGAGCCTCGTCCTTAGGATGTTCGACGGCAGCGGCCACGGTGTCGTCCTTCGCCTTCGTGGGCTCGTCACTGCCGCCCGTCGCCGAGCTGATGCCGCCGATGACGATGATCGCGGCGAGAGCGATCGCCCACCACCGCTTGTAGATCGGCTTCTTGGCCTTTGGCTCGGCCGGGGCCGTAGGCCCAGCCACCGGGAGCCACTGGCCTGCCTCGGTGAGGACGTGGCCGTTGGCGATGTCGCCGGGCTTGTACTGGGTGGTCTGGCCGTTCACGGTGGTTCCCTTCTATGTCTCGGTTTGGTGGGGGATTTGTGACAACCCCTGCCTAGCCCGCGACGGGTGGTGGTGGCCCCTCGGCGTAATTGTCAAGGGTCACAAGGTCTCGGTGGTCTCGTTCGTGGCGCCCTTGTTGACACAATGCTAACAACCTCTTGACGGATTGCCAATAACTTGGTGGTGTGGTGTGCATGACACCGAGATACAACCGTTTGGAAGCCGCGGAGCGGCGCGAACAGATCCTCGACGCAGCCAATGCACTGTTCGCCGAGCGTGGCTACGACGCGGTCAGGATCGAGGACATCGCGAGTTCGGCCGGCGTTACGCGTGGGTTGGTGCACCACTACTTCGGTGGACGCAAGGACGTCTACATCGCCTTGCTCGGGCGCCTCGGCGCCGTCCGCGAGGAACAGTTGCGGCAGCCCGAGGGGCGCAGCGCACGCGCGCGGGTGGCGGACACGGTGTCACGCTGGCTGGACTGGACCGAGGCGAACCGGTCGATCTATCTCGGCACCATCGCCCCCGGTGAGGACATCTCCGAACCCGACGTCAGTCGCTTCGTGACCGACCTGATGCGACGGGCCGTCGCACTGGTCGTGGCCTTCCACTCCGACATCGCCCAGGACTCGCCACGCCTGCGATACGCGCTGGAGTGCTGGACCGGCCTGAACCGCGCCGCAACGCGGCGCTGGTTGCGAGGCGAGGCCACACGCGAGGTAACACAGGAGGTCCTTGCCACGACGCTTGAGCACGTCCTGCGCACATTCGGCGCGACTTCCGACGCCTGCTGATTCACGACGAGCGGTTCTGACCAGGGGCCAACGGCACGCGCGGCACAGCCGCTCAACGAGATTTGGTCTAAGCGGCGATGTTCACCGAGGGCGCTGGCTGTGGCTCGACCCTCGGGCGCTCGGCCCCCGCACCGGGAATGACGCGGCAGGTCAAGGCAACGTCCTACACCGAGGTCGGCCTTCTTGGCCGAGCGCTCCTCATCGGTGAGGATTCCCGCCTCGTGCAGTTCAGCCACTTGCTAACTGGTCGGTCACCTCAGGCGTCGACGAGGACTTGCTCGGCGGCGGGCTCGGTGCAGCCGCAGCCTCTGCCGGGAGCGCGCCAAGCCACGTCTCGACGACGCCTGATGCCGCCCTAGAACAGAACGTGCCCAGGCCTGCGGATCGACCGCTCATCCGCAGATCCGGTCGATCACCGCGCTGTCCGTGCGATGTGCTTCGATCCCGCCGTGAGCAGCGGGTGGCATCTGCCCTGGCATGCGTGTTGTGGGGCAGGGGAGAGGCAAGATTCAACTGTGGGAGCGCAGATCACCGGGCTCCCCCCGCCCCAAAGTTCAGGCTCGGAGGATGTGGTCCTCCGAGCCTGAAAGCATTTGAGACTGGATCACATGGCCGAATCCGCCACACCCGAGCCCGAGTGAGCAGCCGTAAGGAGAGCGCCCCGACAACCACCTCACGCCGGCGTCCGGGCGGAGGCTGTTGGCGGTCCTGGACCGGGTCTGGCCGGACGTCGGTCCTACCGGAATCGCCAGTCACACGCAGAGAATCACGAGCCGGACCGCGATCTCGGTATCGACGGCGGTCGAGGCCATCGTCATCTCGACTCTTCGTCTGACACCACCAGAGGGTCGAGGCGGGCGGCATGTTTGCGCACGAGGGTGGAGCACGTCCCGTTGGGCGACTGGTACCGATGCCCCAAGAGCCACGCCGCAAGAGGCACCGTCCCCGGTGGCTGGCCCCGGTAGTGGCAGACCTGACGATGGGCCACGCTCGACGTCGGTAGCCGAAGCAGGATGCGAGACTCGACGTCGAGGACAGTGGTCCATTCCTCGTTCTCATCCAGGACGAAGACGACCGGGTACTTGGTCGTCTCGAGCTTCCCGCCCTGCAGATGGGAGTCCTGGATCGCGATCTCGTCGCGCAACACCAGCACTTCGGCGGGGACCCACGGCGTCCGCAGCGTCGGGGCGACAACGAGTACCGCGGCGACCGCGATGAACCAGCTGGTCTTGCTGGCGAGGTGGCCGAGGAATCCGGAGCTCCTCCGGCGCGCGGACCCCCTGACGATGAGCCACGCGCCGAGCACCATGATCAGCACGGCGCCGAGGTACAGCACGAATCTGAGGAACGCACCGGTGAAGTTGGTGGTGGAGGGCACTGGGAGGAGCAGGAGACAGGTGGCCAGCACGATGACGGCCAGCGGCTCGATGTCCTCACCCGATGTGGGATCGGCCGCCTGGCTCCCCTTCCGCCTGACGTCGCGCACGTATCGGACCAACCAGGCGCCGGAAGCGACCGCGAGCACCAGGACCGCAACGTTCAGGTAGGACATGATCGTCCCCACGACGACCGTCAAAGGCGCGGCAGTCACGAGCGCGCCGGCGGTAGTCAGCGAGTACCGCGCGACGACGTACGCCTTCAACAGCAGGAAGAAGACGACGAGCACCGGGACTGCCTTGACGATGTCCTTGTCGAAACGACTGGTAGCCATGGTCTCGTCCCCCGCAATGGGACGCGATCAGCACGTGCCCGGTTTGAGCATGTCGCCCTCCGACCCGGGTCACAACCACCCTGGCAGGCGGGAGCACGTGACCCTGCGGGGTCCCGCGAATGGTCATCTTTGGCTATTCCAGGCGCCCCGAAACAAGGGCGATCAGGCCGTCTCTGTGCAACCCGCTGGGCAGAGACCGTCAGCGTCATTTGCGCCGCTCATCGGGCTCGCGGCTCGGCCGCGATGCGGAGGCAAGCCGCGGGACGTCATACGGACGGTGTGTCCGCTTCCACCGTCCGTATGACGTCCCACGGACGGCTGGCGAGACATCCAGATCTGCCGCTGCGAGTGCGATCCAAAGGCGCGTCATACTGCCGCGTAAGTGCCTCGGCTCGGGGACCGTCGGTAGCCGTGAAGTCGAACTGTCGATGACCGGGGACTGCCGACAGTTCGGCAGTAGGGCATTGTTGGTGGGACCGGATATCGCTGCACGACGGATTGCGTACGTGCCAACCTCGGGAGTGGGTCATGAGCGTCAACGCATACGGCAGGTTCGGCGACACTGATTCAGGAGCTGCCAGCGACTCCGCCGTCGACGGCACTCGTCGTCCGGCATCGCAGGGCGGTGTGGATGACGCGTTGGAGAGTTCGGCGGCGGCTCGTTTGCTGGAGATGACTGCTGGTGAGGTGGAGAAGTGGCGGGCGGAGGCGGAGGACGAAGCGGCCGCGATCGTGGCGTCTGCGCGCATCGAGGCCGCCGAGGTCGTGCGGGCCGCTGGCGTGGAGGCCGATCGCGTGATCAGCGCAGCGCGGGCCGCGGCCGGACAGACGATGAACGACGCCCGTGTTCAGGCAGACCGGGTGCGGGACGAGACAACGGCGCTTCGCAACCGCGCGGACGCAGAGATCGCTCACCTTCAGCGCGTTGAGAGCGACCACCGGCATCAACTGCGCCAACACCTGACGGAGATGCTCGACCGGGTCGACACGCCGGCCGAAGAGGATCACTCCTAGGACCCGTCCCGTGGTCGAGTACGTCGCACCGGCGCGGTCTCTCAGTGGTCAGGTTGGGGCGGGGGGAGGATGCTTGCCGCAGGCGGGCGCGGGGCGGCTGCGGGCCGGTTGAGGGCGACCGCGAGACCGGGGAAGACCATCACCGAGAGAACCCCCGCGCCGACCAGGGCGGCAGCGTTCTCGGGCAGCATCTCGCCACTCGCCAACCCCACTTCCGAGAGCGCCACCAGCAGGGGCAGAGACGTGGCGGTCAGCAGCGTCATCTGCACCCGCTCGCGCGCGGCGAGGTCGCGGCGGTAGAGGACAAGCGCCGGGAGCCCACGCACCGCCAGCAGCAGGAGGAAGAACACGACCAGCCGAGCCGGCGCCTCGGCGATCGAACCCAGGTCCAGGCCCATTCCGGAAGAGACGAAGAACACCGGGATGAAGAACCCGTAGCCAACCGCGTCGAGCTTCCCCTCCAGCGCCTCGACGTCACCAGGCGCCCAGCGGCGCAGGACCACCCCGGCGAGGAACGCTCCGAGCACCACGTCGAGCCCGAAGTCGCTGGCGAACACCAACAGTCCGAACAGCAGCATGACGGTCAGCCGCAGCGTGGTCTGCGACGTCGCGTGCTCCTGCTGCCGGGAGATCGCGCCGACGCGGTCGAGTCGGGCGAGCCGCGGCAGCCACGCGAGTGCGAGCGCCACGACACACATCACCACGAGCGACAGGAGGCCGTACAGGCGACCCTTGGACCCCAGGAAGACGGCGATGCCGACGATCGGGAAGAACTCACCGACGGCGCCGGCGGGCATGATGAAGCGCCCGAGTGGCCCCTCCAGCATGTGGTTGTCGCGCAGGATCGGGAGCAAGGTTCCCAGCGCGGTCGTCGTCAGGGCCAACGCGACCGGGACGAAGGCGTGCACGAAGCCGCTGGCGGCCAGCAGCCCGGTGACCGCGATCGACACGACGGCGCTGACCAGCCATCCAGCCGTCGCGAGCCGCCCGCTCCGCTCCCGGAAGTGTTCGAGCTCGAGCTCGTAACCCGCGAGCAGGAACAGGAAGCCCAACCCGACGTTGGCTACCAGCGCGATCGAGTCCTGCTCCGCGAACCCGAAGACCTCCGGACCGATGAGCACGCCGCCGATGATGAGGACGACCACCTGCGGGACTCGAAATCTGGCGAGGAGCGCGCACACGAACGGCGCCGCCGCGGAAACGACGGAGACCACCAAGAGAGCCCGCAGTCCGGTCTCCAGGTCCACGCCAACCACCCCCTGCCCGATGCGCAATTGGAGCCCATGCTGGCGCGCCCACCCGTCTGGCCGCCAGCCCGGTGAGCTAGCTGGATCTCCCGGTCGGTTGGCGCTTCGCGGCCTCGACCGAGCGCAGCCCCCAGGAGCCTTGCCACGGGCTTCTCGGCTCCAGCTCGATGAGGTCCACGCCGGTGCGGAACGCGTCGGGTGGACATGTCATGGGTTCGATGGCAACGGCTGTCCGCCGTCGCCGGGGCTCACCCACCTGGTCCCCGGTGTAGACCATCAGGTAGCGGTAGGCGCTGTCCACCCACAGTTCGACCGACCGCTCGCTGTCAGGGTCGCTCAGCCGGGCCACAGCATGTCCGTCGGGTCCTACGGCGAGGTCACCGAACGCCGCGTCCAGCTCGACCGATCCGATGGTGCGGGGTTGCCGGAAGTCACCGAGAGTCCCAGCTGTCGCGGTCGGCGTCGGCCCTCGGCGCGAATGGTTTGGGGCGAGCACACGGGAGGCGGGAATGGTCAGTTCAAGCCCGTCGATCGAGGGCGTGCCGAGTGTGAGGTAGGGATGGAACCCGACTCCGAACGGCGCCGGCTCGCGATCGAGATTGACGGCCTCGAAGGTCACCGTCAGCCCGCGGTCCTCCAGCGCGTAGGTGACCCGAAGGTCGAGGTGCCACTCGTAACCGGGTTGCGGGCGCAACGCGCAGGCCAGGGTGATCGTGGCGGGATCGCGCTCGACCGGTGTCCAGTCGAGCCAGCGCACCAGTCCGTGAATGGCGTCGTGCCGGCTGACCTCGTTCAGCGGCGCCTGACAGGCGCGGCCGCCGTACTGGTAGCGCCCGTCGGTCAGCCTGTTGGGCCAGGGCGCGAGCACTTGCCCACGGCCGTCGGTGGCGCGCTCACCGACTCCGAACCCGTCGAGCACGTCCTGCCCGCCGACGGTGTAGCTGCGCAGGGTCGCTCCCACTTGGGTGATGAACGCCTGCGAGCCCCCGCGCGCGATGCCGTACTGCTCACCAGAAGGTGGGAGCTGCATTCCTTCGTCTCCGTTCACATCCGAGGTGACGGTCGGCACGCTCGGGCCGGAACGCCGGGTCGGACTTGACCGAGGTGCTCTGGACGAGGACGACCATCGCGGCGACGTCGGCTGTCACCCCGGCCGGCAATGGGCAGGCGTGAGCTCATCCGGGGGAGTCACGTGAGCTCGCCGATTCTCTCGGCGGCGATGATCCGTGCGGCCGCCTCGATGAGGGCAAGGTGGGAGAACGCCTGGGGGAAGTTCCCGAGGTGACGACCGGTATCGACATCGAACTCTTCGGCGAAGAGCCCGAGCGGTGAGGCGATCCGCAGCAGCCGCTCCATCAGGTCGTGGGCCCGCTGCTGCTCACCGATGATCGACAGCGCGGACACCAGCCAGAAGGAGCAGATGAGGAACGTCCCCTCCTTCCCGGACAGCCCGTCATCGGTCTCGTCGGTGCGGTAGCGGAGCACGAACCCGTGCTCGGTCAGCTCGTCGGCGATGGCCAGCACCGAGGCGCGGAGCCGCTCGTCCGTGGGTGGGAGGAACCCGAAGATGGCTGCCAGCAGCGTGGAGGCGTCCAGCGCGTCGGTCTCGTAGTGCTG
The DNA here is from genome assembly GCF_013778305.1 of Nocardioides agri. Lineage (GTDB taxonomy): Bacteria > Actinomycetota > Actinomycetes > Propionibacteriales > Nocardioidaceae > Nocardioides > Nocardioides agri. Next base: position 813,486 of record NZ_JACEIC010000002.1, on the reverse strand, counting down.
GCGTAGGACGCCGCGGTCGTCGACCCCGTGGGCCAGGATGTCGGCCTTGATGTCGTCGGCCGTCGCTCGCCAGGTCCCGGCGAGGTCCGAGTCGCCGCGGATCTCAGCCAGCCTGGAGGCACGGTCCAGCGCGACCCATCCCATCAGCTTGGAGGAGACGTAGTGCTGGGGCTTGCCGCGGGCCTCCCAGATGCCCTGGTCGGGCTCGCGCCACACCTCGCTCGCGCACTGGGCCTGGGTCTGGACGATGGGCCAGAGCCGGCGGGGCAGGCGTTGGCTGCGTTGGGTGTGCAGGAGGATGGAGTCCAGAACGGCGCCGAACACGTCGTTCTGGCGCTGGTCGAATGCCCCGTTGCCGATCCGCACGGGTCGAGCACCTGCGTAGCCGGACAGGTCGTCGCGGGTGGACTCGGTCAGGTCGCGTCGCCCGTCGATGCCGTACATGATCTGCAGGGCACCGGTCTCCGTCGGTTCGAGGTCGGCGACGAACTGCATGAACTCGTCGGCCTCCCAGTCCAGGTTCAGATAGTGCAGCGCCTGCAAGGTGAAGGTGGCGTCGCGCATCCAGGTGTAGCGGTAGTCCCAGTTCCGCTCGCCCCCGGGCGTCTCGGGCAGTGAGGTGGTCAGTGCGGCGACGGTGGCTCCGGTGGGCATGTAGGTGAGGCCCTTGATGGCCAGCGCCGAGCGCTGGATCGGGTCGCGCCAGCGGTGGTCGGGCATCCGCGCACGTCCCAGCCAGGCACGCCAGAACCGCGTGGTGGCGTCGACGCGGCGGGTGGCCTCGGTGACGTCGGCCGGCGCGGCCAGTCCTTCTGCCCACGAAAGGGCGCAGTAGCACTCCTCGTCGGCTGACAGGACGTGCCGGGCCCGGGCTCGGTTGCCCTCGACGCCGAGGGCAAGGTCGGTCTGCAGCCGGATGGTCTGTCCCGCGCCGGTGGCGTCGGCGGCATGTCTGCTCTCGTCGACCAGGGTCCACTCAGCCGGTGTCCGGCCGTAGTCGAAGATGGGTTCGCAGACGAGATCGATCTCGACGGTGCCCTCGAGGCAGCGGACGGTTCGGACCAGGAGATGGTCGGCGTCGTCGTCCGCCGGTGGTCGGGTGTGGGGCGTCACCTGGTCCTCGAACTCGCGTGGGCCCATGGTCAGCGCGTCGCGCACCTGGATCCAGCCAGACGGCGTCTTCCACGTCGTGGAGAGGACGTTCGAGCCGGGTTCGTAGACGCGAGCCGTGGGATGGTTGATCCCGAATGGCCCGAACCGGAAGTAGCCTGCCTCGCGGTCGAGCAGGGTTCCGAACACGCTGGGCGAGTCGAAGCTCGGCAGGCAGAGCCAGCCGATTCCGCCGTCCGGCGCGATGAGTGCGCCGGTGTGGCAGTTGGAGAGGAACGCGTAGTCCGCGATCGGCGGGAACGGCGAGGGTGCCGCTGCGCTCTGGGGACGGCTGTCGTTCATGACGCCACCCACGGGGTGTGCCAGCCGCCGTGCTCTGCCGTGAGCCGGTCCGCTGCCGCTGGGCCCCAGGAGCCGGGGTCGTAGGGATGGACCGGGGGTGGCGCGTCGAGCAGTGGCTGCATGATCCGCCAGGTCTCGTCCACCCCGTCCTGCCGGGTGAACCGGGTGCTGTCGCCGCGGAGGGCAGCGTGCAGGAGCACCTCGTACGGCGTGGCCCCCTCGCCGCCCTGCTCAGCGAACTCCATGTCCAGGTCGATCCTCCCGATGGCCGAGATGTCAGTTCGTCGTGCGTCCAGGATCAGCCTGATCCCCGTCGTCGGGTCCAGCTTGACGACGACCTGGTTCGTCTCGATCTGCGGTCCCATGACCCCGAAGCCCAACGGGGGCGGGCGTTTGAAGATGAGTCGCAGCTCGGTCTGCGTCGCGGAGAGCCGCTTGCCGGTCCGGATGAAGAACGGGACGCCCGACCAGCGCCAGTTCTCGATCTCGAGTCGCATCGCGGCGTAGGTCTCGGTGGTGGAGTCCGGTGCGACCCCGTCGATGTCGAGATAGCCGGCGTACTGGCCGCGCACGTAGTGAGCCGGGTCGGCCTCGACGACGGCGTTGAACAGGGACACCTGGGCGTCCTTGATCGTCTTCAGGTCGCCACGAGACGGTGCCTCCATCGCGGCCGCTGAGACGACCTGCATCAGATGGTTGACCACGACGTCGCGCAGCGCGCCGACGGGGTCGTAGAAGTGGCCTCGGTCCTCTACGCCGAAGTCCTCGGACATGTTGATCTGCACGCTCGAGACGTAGTTGCGGTTCCAGACAGGCTCGAGGATGGTGTTCGCGAACCGCAGGTGAAGGATCTCGTCGATCCCCATCTTTCCGAGGTAGTGGTCGATGCGGAACAGCTGGGACTCGTCGATGTACTGGTGCAGCTCGGCCGCCAGTTCGTCAGCGGAGGTCTGGTCGTGTCCGAACGGCTTCTCGACCACCACGCGAGCAGATCCGGTCAGGTCAGCCTCGGACAGGCCGTGCACGACGCGACCGAAGAGGAACGGCGGTATCTCGAGGTAGAACACCGGGCACTGGGCGCCTCTGATCGCGCTGGCGACCCGCTGGTAGGTCTCTGGGTCGGTGAAGTCGCCGTGCACGTAGGACAGCCTGCCGGTGAACCGGGTGAAGACACCGGGGTCGATGACCTCGCCCGTCCCCTCGATCGACTCGCGGGCGCGCTCGACGAGCTGGTCCTGCGTCCAGTCGTCGACGGCAACGCCGACGATCGGGCAGTCCAACAGGCCGCGGGCCTCTAGGCGGTACAACGATCTGAAGGTCATCACTCTCGCCAGATCGCCAGTGATCCCGAAGACCACGAGGACGTCGGCCGGACGCTCCTCGAGGCTCTTGGTCGGTGACATGGTCACTCTCCTCAGGGGTGGTCGTCCGTGCGGCATCGAGGGCGGCGCCTGGCCCGTCGTCCGCACCGGTCAGGACCCGGCCTTGATCGGAGGCAACACCGGGCTCGTGGCGCTGCCTCCCTGCGGATGTTCCGACTTCGGCCGACCTCGAACATCCTCCGTTTTGGGTGATTGACGCGGGCGCGTCGGAGCGGGATGGTCGGAGAGCGACCACTCGCCCCGGCGCCTCGCGGCCGCAACCTCGGGTTTGCCGTCACACGAGGGATGTCCGTCATGGCAGATGACCAGCACTACGACGTCGTGATCGTCGGGACCGGTGCGGGAGGGGGGACCCTCGGGCACCGGCTCGCCACGAGTGGGGCGAAGGTGCTCTGGCTCGAACGTGGGCCGTTCCTGCCCAGAGAGCGCGACAACTGGTCGACCCAGGCCGTCTTCGTCCGTGGGAAGTACCTCGCACCGGAGGTCTGGTACGACGCGCACGGCCGTGACTTCCAGCCCGAGGTCAACTACTACGTCGGCGGCAACACCAAGTTCTACGGGGCCGCTCTGTTCCGGCTGCGACCGGAGGACTTCGGCGAGCTGCGCCACCACGGCGGCATCTCCCCAGCCTGGCCCATCTCCTACGACGAGCTCGAGCCGTACTACACCGAAGCCGAGCACCTCTACCTCGTGCACGGCCACCACGGAGAGGACCCGACCGAAGGTCACGCGAGCAAGCAGTACGCCTACCCGCCGGTGTCCCACGAGCCACGCATCCAGCAGCTGAGCGACGACCTGGAGAAGCTCGGACTCCACCCGTTCCACCTGCCGATCGGGGTCAACCTCGACGAAGACGAGGAGGGTCACCCGACCCGCACGAGCGCCTGCATCCGCTGCGACCGCCTCGACGGCTTCCCGTGCGTGATCGACGCGAAGTCGGACTCCCAGGTCATCTGCGTCGACCCCGTCCTGTCGCGGAGCAACGTCACCCTCGTGACCGGCGCCCACGTGCAGCGTCTCGAGACCGACGAGTCCGGACACACGGTCACCGGCGTCGTCACAGCCATGGACGACGGGTCGGTCACCACCTTCACCGGTGACATCGTGGTGGTCGCCTGCGGTGCGGTGAACTCCGCCGCCCTGCTGCTGAGGTCTCGCAGCGACCGCCATCCCGACGGGCTGGCGAACAGCTCGGGCGTGGTCGGCCGGCACTACATGCGGCACAACAACATCGCCCTGATGGCCGTCTCGCGGGAGCCCAACCCCACGAAGTTCCAGAAGACACTGGCCATGAACGACTGGTACCTCGGCGCCGACGACTGGGGCTACCCCCTCGGCGGGATCCAGATGCTCGGGAAGTCCGACGACGAAGAGATCCACGCCCAGGCGCCGCGATGGGCGGGACGCCTCTCGCCGGAGCTGCCCTTTGAAGTGCTGGCTCACCACGCCGTCGACTTCTGGTTATGTGGGGAGGACCTGCCGCAGCCCGACAACCGGGTCACCGTGGACGGGGACGGAGCGATCCACCTCAGCATCAACGAGCAGAACAACGTCGAAGGGGTCAAGCGTCTGCGCCACAAGCTCGACGGCATGCTCGACCAGCTGGGGATGCACGAGCACCACCTGCTGGACCGCAGCCTGTACCTGCACAAGAGCATGCCCATCGGCGCGACGGCCCACCAGGCCGGGACCGTCAGGTTCGGCCGCGACCCCGCCTCGAGCGCACTCGACGTGAACTGCAAGGCCCACGACGTCGACAACCTCTACGTCGTCGACACCAGCTTCTTCCCCAGCATCGGAGCCGTGAACCCGTCGCTGACCGCCATCGCCAACTCCCTACGGGTTGGCGACCATCTGGCTCAACGCCTCGGCTGAGACCGCTTCGCGATGGCCGACACTGCGGTTCACCGGGTTGTCATCGTCGGAGGCGGCTTCGGCGGGCTGTTCGCGGCGAAGTTCCTGCGGCGGGCACCCGTCGACGTCACCCTCGTCGACGCCAGGAACTACCACCTCTTCCAGCCGCTGCTGTACCAGCTCGCGACGGGCATCCTGTCGGCGGGGGAGGTGGCGCCCCCGATCCGGGACATCCTGCGGCGACACTCCAACGTGACCGTGGAGATGGCCACGGTCCAGGAGTTCGACCTCGAGGCACGCACGGTGACGGCCCGACGCCCCGACGACACGGTGCGCACCTTTGAGTACGACAGCCTGATCGTCGCAGCGGGAGCGGCTCAGTCGTACTTCGGGCACGACGAGTTCTCGCGGTTCGCGCCCGGCATGAAGACGATCGACGACGCCCTGGAGCTTCGCGGCAGGATCTTCGGTGCCTTCGAGATGGCGGAGAACGAGGAAGACCCGGAGGCGCGTCGCGCGTGGCTCACCTTCGTGGTCGTCGGAGGCGGCCCGACCGGGGTCGAGATCGCCGGCCAGATCGCCGAGCTGTCTCGCACGGGGCTCAGGGGCAACTTCCGTCGCATCGATCCTGCCGACGCCAGGGTCCTGCTGATCGACGGCGGCAAGGAGATTCTCGCGACGTTCGGCGACCGACTCTCCAAGAAGGCGGCCAGCGAGCTGCGCCGGCTGGGCGTGACGATCCGCACCGGTTCGGTGGTCACGGATGTGGACCCGTTCGGGGTCGAGGTGCGAGGCCCGGACGGTTCGACCAAGCGAGTCGTCGCCCGGACGAAGGTCTGGGCCGCGGGCGTCCAGGCCTCCCCACTGGCGGGCCTGCTGGCCGAGGCCAGCGGGGCGACGTGCGACCGTGCGGGCCGCATCGTCGTCCTCGACGACTGCACCCTCCCAGGCCACCCCGAGGTCTTCGCGATCGGAGACATGATGGCGCTCGACGGTCTGCCCGGGGTGGCCGAAGTGGCCATGCAGTCGGGGATCCATGCCGCCAACACGATCAAACGCCGGCTGAGCGGCAAGGAAGCCGCGAAGTTCACCTACCGTGACCTCGGCAGCATGGCCACCATCTCCCGCTTCCACGCCGTCGTCAGCTTCAAGAAGGTCCGACTGTCGGGATTCCCGGGGTGGTTGATGTGGCTGCTGGTGCACATCACCTTCCTGACCGGTTTCAAGAACCGGCTCGCGGCGATGTTCCACTGGACCGGGACGTTCGCGGCCGGTGGGCGCGCGGAACGCACCATCACCATCCGCCAGACGGTCGGCCGGGTGGTCCTCGACCAGGCCGGCGGAGGCGACATCGCAGGCGTGGTCCCGGCGTTCGAGCACCACGACGATGCCGGTGACGCGCCCGCGTCAGACGAGGTGTGACCGGTGGCGATCGATGTCCTGGCGAATGTCGTGACGGGCGTGGCCCTCTCCGTGGATCCCGTGCCGTGGGCGCGGTCCCAGATGGCCTTCACCCTGGCCTTCCACATCATCTTGGTGCCGCTCGGGGTGTCGTGGTCGGTGATGACGCTGATCGCCAACTACCGGGGCATCAAGCACCAGGATGCGGACGCGATGCTGCTCGCGCAGCGGTGGTCGAAGTACATGGCCGTCACCTTCGCGGTGGGGGCGGTGACCGGGACCGTGCTGTCCTTCGAGTTCGGTCTGCTGTGGCCGAAGTTCATGGGGCAGTGGGGCGCCGCGTTCGGTGTGCCGTTCGCCTTCGAGGGGATCTTCTTCTTCACCGAGGCGGTCTTCATCTCGATCTACATCTTCGGGTGGCGCCGGCTGAAGCCGTGGGCGCACTTCTGGACCGGCGTGCCGATCGCGGTCGCGGGGATCTTCGGCAGCATCTCGGTGGTGGCTGCCAACGCCTGGATGAACTCTCCGCAGGGTGTCACCCTCGACAAGTCCGGCAAGGTGATCGACGTCGATCCGATGGGGGTGATCTTCAACGACGCGATGCCGTTGATGGCGGCGCACATGGTGGTCGCGGCGTACCTCGTCGGGGGCTTCATGGTGGCGTCGGTCTACGCCGTCGGGATGCTGAAGGGGCGTACCGACCATTACCACCGGATGGGTTTCATCATCGCGTTCACCGTCGCCGCGATCGCCACGCCCGTCCAGATGGCGGTAGGCGACACGCTCGCCCGCTGGGTCTACGACAACCAGCCGACCAAGTTCGCTGCGATCGAGATGGTCCCGAAGACGAGCGACGACGTACCCGAGGTGCTTCTCGGCCACCTCAACTCCGAGGGCGAGGTGACCGGGGGGATCCCGATTCCCGGTCTCGCCTCGATCCTGTCCGACCCCAGCGATGGGACCTCGACGGTCGTCCAAGGCCTCGACGAGACGCCGGCCGCCGACCGTCCGACCAACCACGAGGTCAACGTCACCCACCTCGCCTGGGACGTGATGGTCGGGGTCGGCACGCTCCTGTTCCTGCTGACCCTGTGGTGGTGGGCGGCGTGGATCTTCCGACGAAGCATGCCCGGGAGCAAGTGGTTCCTCCGCGCCGCGGCCGCGTCCGGCGTGCTCGGCGTGGTCGCCATGGAGGCCGGCTGGACCGTGAGCGAGGTCGGCCGCCAACCCTGGATCGTCTACGAGAAGATGAAGGTCGAGGACGCCGCGACCGCGAACACCGGCATCTGGATCACCTTCATCGGCGTGGTGATCCTCTACCTCGGGCTCGGCGTCACCACGATCCTGGTGATGCGGCAGATGAGCCGCCGCTTCCGTGGTGGCCAGTCCGGCGAGGTCGACGTGCCGTACGGGCCCAGCGAGCCGATCGAGGCAGGCGACGAGAAGGTGCCGCTCTGATGGACACCACCGCTGCCCTCGTGCTGTTCGCCGCGATCACGACGTACGCGATCTTCGGCGGCGCCGACTTCGGCGCCGGGTTCTGGGACCTCGTGGCCGGCGGGACCAAGCGTGGCGGCCGGGCCCGCAACGTCATCGACCACGCCATCGCTCCCGTCTGGGAAGCCAACCACGTGTGGCTGATCTTCGTGTGGGTGCTGCTGTGGACCTGCTTCCCGGAGGCGTACGCGTCGATCACCTTGACGCTGTTCGTCCCACTGACGCTTGCCGCGCTCGGCATCGTGCTGCGCGGTGCCAGCTTCGCGTTCCGGAAGGCGGTGTTCCGCACCCGGGACCGCCGCAACTTCGGCGCCGCCTTCGCCATCTCATCAGTGCTGGTGCCCTACTGCTTCGGCGCCGTCATCGGTGCCATCGCCTCGGGGCGGGTGCCTGCGGGGGGCAAGGCCGGTGCCCCGTGGGGGAGCTGGGTCAACCCGACGTCCGTCCTCGGCGGCGTGCTGGCCGTGTGCGTGGCGGCGTACCTCGCCGCCTTCTTCCTCGTCTCGGACGCCCGCAGGCTGTCCGACGAGACGATGGTCGCCTACTTCCGGCGCCGGGCGATCGGTGCCGCCGCGGCCGCCGGCCTGGTGGCGCTGGTGGGGATCTTCGTGCTGGCGAACGACGCGAAGTACCTCTTCGACGGACTCACCTCGCGTGCCCTCCCGCTGGTGATCCTCTCGGCAGTGTGTGGCCTGGCCGCCCTCGGGCTGCTCACCCGCCGGACCCGACACGGTGCGCGGCTGGCCGCAGTGGGTGCGGTGGCCAGCCTGGTCGCCGCCTGGGGAGTGGCGCAGTGGGACTACCTGCTGCCCGAATCCCTGACGGTCTCGGCAGCGGCGGCACCCACCGGCACCATGACGGCCGTGCTCGTCGCCACCGGCCTCGCCGCGGTCCTGATCGTGCCCGCGTTCGTGCTGCTGTACGTGCTCGACCAGAAGACCTTGCTACCGGAGGAGAGCATGCCCGAGCCCGCCCACAGCCCGCTTGAGCAGGTCTCACACGTCACCGATGAGCCGGCCGGATGAACCACTTTCATGCCTTCCCACGAGCCGGCGGGCGGCGTATGTTCCGAAAATGCGCATGGATATGACGTTGACCAGCGTCGTTGGCGGCGTCGCGCGCGCGATGGCAGATGCGACCGACCGATCCGAGGACGAGATGCGCCTCGTGATCACGGCGGCGTTGGTCGGCGGAGGCCTGCTCGCAGCATTCAGGCTTCTCAACTACCTCCTCGAGATCTGGGAAGGACTCTTCGAGTCAACATCTTGGACCTGACACCGGGGGCGTATGCCGCACCTGGGCTGCGCGTGAGTCTTCCGTCATCGCCGACAGCCCATCGGGCCGTCGGGACGCGCGGGCTCTTGCGTTCGGGATCGGCGCAAGCGCTGATCACGCGGTGTCCGTCGTCTCCCTTGGACTCGCGGGCGCCGGCCCGACGTCACGTGATCGTGAGTCAGCTGGTGGCGTGGGCAAACCACGTGATCAGCACGAAGAGGGCGATGATGCCCAGGTCGATGAGGATCGCACCCAGGAGCGCGACGACGGTGGCTCTCGTGTCGTTGTACGGCTGGGCATGCACGCTGCCGTGCTCGGGTGCTTCGCTGGCCATCTCGTGCCTCCGTCCTGCGGGCGCGCGGAGCCCGCTGCCTCCTTGCTTACTCCTCCGCGGAGGCGGTTGCCTAGTCCCACCCAGCTCAGTCCGGGGCATCAGGTGAGCGCTAGCCATCGAGGGCAGTGACGCGTCCAGCGGCGACCGCGCGCTGCAGCGCCGCGTAGTCGCGCTCGTTCTGGTCCGCGTAGATCTCGGCGAAGGCAGCGAGTGCTCGGTCGAACCGGTCGCCTGACCCGAGATAACCGGCGATCGCGACCGGGTCGCCCGAGCGTGCGTGCGCTCGGGCCAGCGTCCAACCGCACAGCCGACCGTAGGCGGTCATCGTGGCGGGCTTCATGGCCGAGACGACCGCGGATCCCTTGCCGTCCCACAGCTGGCGGACGTAGAAGTCCCGCTCGATCCCGTCGACGCCGGTCAGGCGCACCCATCCCAGCATGATGTCGCTGGCCGACTGCATGAGTCGCTGCCCCTCGACGACCCGTTGCCCGTGAGTGGGGTGTGCGCTCCGGCCGAGGAAGGGCTCCAGCACAGAGGCCTCGGCCTCCTTGGCTTGGAGGAAGAGCGGGTCGTCGTCGTCGTTGCCGATCATCAAGACGATCCACGCGCGAGTGCCGACGCTGCCCACCCCCACCACCTTCCGGGCGGCGTCTGCGTACTGGAAGCCCTCCAGCAGGTGACGGCGATCGCCCGACAGCGTGCGGCGGTAGGAGCGCAGGATGGCATGCAGCTCTCCCACCACGTGCGGGTGGTGAGCGGCGGACAAGAGCTCCTCGAGCCTCACGATCACCGGAGGGTCGCTGATCAGCCGAGGACGACCGTCGACGACCTCGACCAGCTTGGTGAAGGCTCTCACGCTGTCCTTCGTGCGGGCCTTGGCGACATTCTTGTGGAAGCGCTTGAGGTCGCCGGGCTCGAGCTGCTCGCTCAGGAGTGCATCCAGGTCATCGAGATCCAGGCGGGCGTACCAGACGTCGAGCCGGCCCATCGCGGCTAGACGGTGCATGGCTTTCCGGTACGACGCCACCACGGCGAGGTTGATGGTTCGACGCTCGGCCTCGTCGAAGCCGCGATCCCGTCCCGCGACGGCGAAGCTGGCAACCAGTCGCTTGACGTCCCACTCGAACGGGCCGGGCAGCGTCTCGTCGAAGTCGTTGAGGCTGAAGACGAGGCGACGGTCGGGCGCAGCGAAGACCCCGAAGTTCAACAGGTGCGCGTCCCCACACAGCTGCACCCTCAGACCGGTGCGGGGCGCACCGGCGAGGTCCGCGGCCATCAGGTAGGCGGCGCCGCGGAAGAACGCGAACGGGGAGTCCAGCATCCGCCCGTACCGGAGCGGAACGAGCTCAGGTACCCGGCGTGCCCCCTGCTCCTCGAGCAGGCGCACCGGGTCGGTGCGATCTCGCCCCGCTTCCCACTCCCCGTGCACCCTTCGCGGGACCAGTGCTCGCGCATCCCGTCCCGCGGCCGCGCGCTCCTCGCGTGACGGACGGTCGCCTGTCGCTCCTGGTGCATCACCCGACACCATCCCTCCATGGCAACGTCCGCAGACGCGGAACGCATCACGCATTCAGGGTGAGAACGCGGCCTGCCACCGGGGGAGCAGGGCGGCGACCAGCCAGCTCAGCCCGATCGTGATCGGCACGACCAGGAAGTGGTAGATCGTCGTCGTGGCGAACTGCAGCCGCGACAGGTCGAGCTGGCTCAGGTCCAACGGGTGAAACCTCACCCAATCCGTGTGATGCCAGGGGACCACCCCGAGGCCATATTGCGATAGTGGCCGGTCGATCAGGCATCCGCCCCGAGCACGTCGTGCGCCGCGTGTCGCAGTTCCAGGTTTCCTGGGACCAGGCCTCGGCGGAGTCCTTCCGCCCTTGGTCGGCGTCGGAGAAGGAGGCCGGGCTTGTCGTCTGAGCCGACGCCCGCCAGCGCCGGCACCCCGGCCGGCGCGCCGCAGCGGGCGGGCCTGGTGCTCGCCGCGCTCATCCTGGGCGCCGCCGTCGCGAACCTGAACCTGGCCGTCGCCAACGTCGCGCTGCCGTCGATCGCTGCGGCCTTCGACTCCTCGCAGACCTCGCTCAACATGGTCGCGGTGGGCTACTCGCTGGGTCTCGCCGGGTCGGTCCTCTACCTCGGCGCGATCGGGGACCGCTACGGACGCAAGATGATGCTGGTGCTCGGCATCGCGCTGTCGATCCCGGCGTGCCTGCTGGCGGCGTACGCGCCGAACGACACGGTGCTGATCATCGCGCGCATCTTCGGCGGCGTCTCGGCCGGCATGGCCTATCCGACCACGCTGGCGCTGATCGCGGCGTTGTGGTCGGACCCGGCACGCACCAGGACCATCGCGCTCTGGTCGGCCCTCGGCGGTGCGATCTCGTCGCTCGGCCCCCTGCTGTCGGGCTTCCTGCTCGAGCACTTCTGGTGGGGCTCGGTCTTCCTCGTCACCCTCCCGTTGGCCGTGGTCGCGCTGGTGATGGCGCTCCTCTTCGTGCCGGCCCACGTCAACGAGGGCACCGAGCCCGTCGACAACCTCGGCGGCGTGCTCTCGGTGGTGCTGGTGGGTGCCCTCGTCGTCGGCATCAACTTCGCCGCGGTGCCGGGCTCGGGCGCCCTGCTCGTCGGCATGGCGGCGATCGTGCTGGCCTCCGGGGTGGGCTTCTTCCTGCGGCAGCGTCGCGCCGCCAACCCGCTCTACGACCTCGAGGTCGCCGGCCGGCGGATCTTCTGGGTCGCCGCCCTCGCGGGCATCATCGTCTTCGGCTCGCTGATGGGCGCGATGTTCGTGGGTCAGCAGTTCCTGCAGAACGTGCAGGGCTACTCGACGCTCGAGGCCGGCGCCTCGATCATCCCGGCCGCGCTGATGATGGTGCTGATCGCCCCGCGGTCGGCCAAGCTCGTCGAGTCGCACGGCGCCCGCTTCACCCTGCTCACGGGCTACGTCTTCGTGCTGCTCGGCTTCCTGACGATGCTGCTGCTCTGGGACGACGGCAGCGCCTACTGGCAGGTCGCGCTCGCCTACGCCCTGGTCGGCACCGGCGTCGGATTCGCCGGTACGCCGGCGTCGCACTCGCTGACGGGGGCGGTGCCGGTCAAGCGCGTGGGCATGGCCTCGGGCACCGCCGACCTGCAGCGCGACCTGGGCGGCGCGATCATGCAGTCGATCTTCGGGGCGCTCCTCGCCGCCGGCTACGCCTCGGCCTTCGCCACGGCGATCGGCGACTCCTCCGACCCGGGCAAGGTGTCCGAGAGCACCGAGGCAGCGCTGACGAAGTCCTTCGCCAGTGCTGAGGCCCTCGCCCAGCAGAACCCGAAGTACGAGAAGCAGATCACCGCCGCGGCGAAGCAGTCGTTCCTCGACGGTGACGACTGGGCCTACACGGCCGGCGCCGTGGCCGTGCTGGTCGGCGGCGTGCTCGTCTTCACGATGTTCCCGAAGAACGAGCGCGAGAAGGAGCTGCTCGCCGCCTACCACGCCGAGGACGTCGCGGAAGGGGTGTGAGTCGGGGGCGGGGCCGTGCTCAGCCGCGCGACGGGGGCGGCCAGGCCTGGGCGCCGAGCTCGCGGGAGAGGGCACGCGCGGTCTCGCGGACCCGGGCGCCCGGGTCCGACTCCTCCGGGCCGGAGATCACGACGCCGATCGCGCCCACGACGTCGCCCCACGAGTCGAAGACCGGGGACGCGACGGCGCCTTCGCCCAAGACCGCCTCGTCCTGCTCGCGCGCGATCCCGGTCGCCCGCACCTCATCGAGGTGGCGACGTACGTCGTCCGGGGAGGTCAGGGTCTCCCCGGTCATGCTGCGGAGCTCGCCCTCCTTCAGGATGCGCTCGGTCTCGTCGGGCAGGAACGCCAGCATCGCCTTGCCCAGGGCGCTCGCGTGCGCCGGGATCACGATGCCGACCTCGGGCATCTGCCTGGTGCCGTCCGGCCGCGGCTCGTGATGGATGATCACGACGTCGTCGATCAGCAGGACGCCGGTGCGCACCGCGAGGCCGGTCCGCTGCGCCAGGTCCGCCGCCCACGGGATCGCCTTGGACCGGAGCTCGAGGGTGTCGAGGTAGACGTTGCCCAGGCGCAGCACCGCGGGCCCGAGCTGGTAGCGGCTCGACCCGCGCTCCTGGACGACCATCCCGTGCTCGACCAGCGTGCGGACGATGCCGTGCGTGGTCGACGGCGCCAGGTCCAGGCGCGCCGAGAGCTCGGACAGGCTCATGCGCCGCGCCCCCTGGAGCGCCGTCAGCACGCGGATCGCGCGGTCGACGGACTGGATCACGGGCGCGGCCTCCTGGTCTGGTGGGGGAACGAACACAAAGTATGCCGAAGGGTCTTGTGGTGACGTGAATCACAGCGGTATGGTCCGAGCATCGTTCGACTATATCGAATGGTATTCGACTAAATCCGAGCGCGAAAGGACTGCACACATGCTCGACGAGACCACTACGGTGCAGAAGCTGGCCGCCGAGGCCCTGGGCACGGCGTTCCTGGTGTTCATCGGCGTCGGCTCGGTGCCGGCCACCCTGATCGTGAACGGCGACGCACCGTTCACCATGGCCGACCTCGGCATGATCTCCCTGGCCTTCGGCACGATCGTGATCGCCACGGTCTACGCGTTCGGGCACATCGGCGGCAACCACATCAACCCGGCCGTCACGCTCGGGCTGGCCGTCTCCGGCAAGTTCCCCTGGTCCCAGGTGCCTGCCTACATCGCCGCCCAGGTCGTGGGCGCGATCGTCGGCGCCACGGCCATCATCGGCGTGCTCGGCCAGAAGGCGAGCGACGTCGGCCTCGGGGTCGCGTCGTACAACGGGATCAGCTGGGTCCAGGCCTTCACCGCCGAGTTCGTGGGCACCTTCATCCTGGTGTTCACGATCTTCGGGGTGATCTATCGCAAGGCTGCCGCGGGCTTCGCCGGCCTGGCGATCGGCTTCGTCGTGTTCGCCGCGATCATCCCGGTCGCGCCGGCCACCGGCGCCTCGATCAACCCCGCTCGCACCGTCGGCCCGATGCTCGTCCAGCAGATCGCAGGCGGGACGGTGAAGTGGGAGCAGCTGCCGGTCTACGTCATCGCCGAGCTGCTCGCCGGCGCGCTCGCCGCGCTCTGCTACGGCCTCATCGCCCACACGCCTGCCGACAAGGCGGCCGTTGCCCCCGGCGTCGACCTCGCCGATCCTGAAGACGCACCCCTGACCCAGGCCACGGTCTGACGACCCGGCCCGGCAGAGCACGAGAAGAGAACCACCATGAAGAAGCTCATCAACGACCCGAACGATGTCGTGGTCGAGGCCCTCCTCGGGGTGGAGGCCGCCCACCCGGACCTCCGTGTGGACCACGCGAACAAGGTCGTCTACCGCGGCGACGCGCCCAAGCCCGGCAAGGTCGGGATCATCTCCGGTGGGGGATCCGGGCACGAACCGCTGCACGGCGGGTTCGTCGGACTCGGGATGCTCGACGCGGCCTGCGCCGGCGAGGTCTTCACCTCCCCGGTCCCCGACCAGATGCTCGCCGCCACCAAGCTCGTCGACGGTGGAGCCGGGGTGCTCCACGTGGTCAAGAACTACACCGGCGACGTCATGAACTTCGAGATGGCCGCCGAGCTCGCGGCTGCCGAGACCGGTGCGAACGTGGTGTCGGTCGTCACCGACGACGACGTCGCCGTCCAGGACTCGACCTGGACCGCAGGGCGCCGCGGGGTCGGCGTCACCGTGCTGCTGGAGAAGATCGCCGGCGCCGCGGCCGAGGAGGGCCGCGACCTCGACGCGGTCGCCGCCGTGGCTCGCAAGGTCAACGCCCAGGGCCGCAGCATGGGCGTCGCCCTGACGTCGTGCACCGTCCCGGCGGCCGGCAGCCCGACCTTCCAGCTCGGCGAGGACGAGATGGAGGTCGGCGTGGGCATCCACGGTGAGCCGGGTCGACGGCGCGTTCCCCTCGCGCCGGCCAAGGAGATCGCCGAGATGATCCTCGAGCCGATCCTGTCCGACCTGCCGTTCGGCTCCGGTGACGCCGTGATCGCGTTCGTCAACGGACTGGGTGGCACACCCCTGATCGAGCTCTACGTGATGTACAACGAAGTCAGCAAGATCCTGTCGAAGCACGGCGTGAGCGTGGCCCGGCCGCTGGTCGGCTCCTACATCACGTCGCTGGAGATGGCCGGCTCGTCGGTCACCCTGCTCAAGGTCGACGACGAGCTGCTCTCGCTCTGGGACGCTCCGGTCAGGACGCCGGCACTGAGGTGGGGGATCTGACGCGATGACCGACGACGTGACCACGGTGGCCCTCGACGCGTGGGTACGGCGCTTCGCCGAGCTCATCGCGCAGGAACGTGACCACCTGACCGAGCTGGACTCCGCGATCGGCGACGCCGACCACGGGGCCAACCTCGACCGGGGGATGACGGCCGCCGTGGCCTCGTTGGACGACCTGGGCCCGGCGGGAGCCGGACCGATGCTCACCAAGGTCGGGATGACCCTGGTCTCCACGGTCGGCGGTGCGAGCGGACCGCTCTACGGCACCCTCTTCCTCCGGATGGGCACCGTCCTCGGAGACGTGCCGTCGGTCTCCGCCGAGCAGCTGGGCGCTGCCCTGCGGGCCGGTCTCGACGGCGTGGTCGCGCGGGGCAAGGCTCAGGCCGAGGACAAGACCATGTACGACGCGTTCGCGCCGGCGGTGGATGCCTTCGAGGCCGGGTTGAAGGACGGGCTCGGCCTCGCGGACGCCCTCGGGCGCGCCCGTGCCGCGGCCGACGAAGGGCGCGACGCCACGACCCCGATGCTCGCCCGCAAGGGGCGGGCGAGCTATCTCGGTGAGCGCAGCGTCGGGCACCAGGATCCGGGCGCGACGAGCGTCGCCCTGCTGGTGGCAGCGGCCGCGGACACGCTGCGCTGACGGTTCGAGAGAGGAAGCCGCCATGACATCCGGTCAGGGCGTCGGCATCGTCGTCGTCTCCCACAGCCGCCCGCTCGCGCGGGCCGCGCTCGCCCTCGCGTCCGAGATGCTGCACGGCCGGCAGGTGCGCATCGAGCTGGCCGCCGGCCTCGACGAGACGACCTTCGGCACCGACGCGGTGCAGGTGAAGAAGGCGATCGAGTCGGTCGACGGGCCGGACGGCGTGGTCGTCCTGATGGACCTGGGCAGCGCCGTACTCAGTGCCGAGCTCGCCCTGGATCTCCTCGACGACCCAGCGGCCCGCGATCGGGTGACCCTGTCGTCCGCGCCGATCGTCGAAGGACTGGTCGTCGCCGCCGTGGCCGCATCCGGAGGTGCGAACCGCGCCGAGGTGGCGGCCGAGGCGCGCAACGCGCTGCTCGGCAAGGCCGCCCACCTCTCCGGTCCGGACGAGGGCGCACCCGCCGAACCGTCGGTCGCCACCGGGCCGGAGGTGACGGGTCGATTCACGGTCGCCAACAACCACGGACTGCATGCCCGGCCGGCGGCTCGCCTGGTCAGCGAGGTGGGTGGGCTCGACGCGACCGTGACCCTCACCAACCTGACGACCGGCGCGGGGCCGGTGCCGGCCGCGAGCCTCAGCCGGGTCGCCACCCTCGGTGCCCAGCAGGGCCACGAGGTCGAGGTCCGAGCCGGGGGTCCGCAGGCCCAGGAGGCGGTGGAGCACCTGCTGGCGCTGGCCGCCCGCCACTTCGACGAGCCGACCGTCGCGGCTCCGGCCGAGGCCGCCGCGACGTCGCCCCGGACCACCGGTCCGTTGGCCGCGTCCCCCGGCATCGCGATCGGACCGCTCCGGCGGCTCGCGGCACCGATCCTCGACGTGGACGATTCCGAGGTGAGCGACCCCGCCGCCGAGTGGCGGCGTGTGGTCGAGGCGGTCGCCGAGGTCCGACGCGACATCGAGCACCTGCGGGCGCTCACCGTGCGCGAGATCGGCGAGGCAGAGGCCGCCATCTTCGACGCCCATCTCACCCTGCTCGCGGACACGGCCCTGCTCGGTGACGTGCGGCAGCAGATCAACGCGGGCGTCGGTGCCTTCTCGGCGTGGACGGTGTGCCTCCGGGCGATCGAGCACGAGTGGTCGGAGCTTCCCGACACCTACCTCCGGGAGCGAGCGGCCGACGTCCGCGCGGTCGGCGACCAGGTACGCCGGGTGCTCGCCGGCGCGGCGGCCCAGCAACCGGTCGCCGAGGGGATCCTGGTCGCCCGGGACCTGACCCCTGCCCAGGCCGCAGGGCTCGACACCGCGGCGGTCCGCGGGATCGTGCTCGCCGCCGGCAGCACGACCTCGCACGCAGCGATCCTGGCTCGGACCCGCGGCCTCCCGCTGGTCGTCTCCGCCGGGCGTGACGTGCTCGCCGTGCCGGAGGGGACGCTGCTCGTCGTCGACGGCGGCGCCGGTGAGGTGCATGTCGGACCCGACGCGGCGCTCGTCGCGGACTACCGCCATCGCGCGACGGCGGCGGCCGAACGACGTGCCCGCGACCTGGCCTCCGCCAGCGAGCCCGCCGTCACCCGCGACGGCACCCGCATCTCGGTGGCCGCGAACCTGGGGTCGGTCGCCGACGCCCGGTCCGCCTTCGCGGCGGGCGCTGACGAGGCGGGACTCGTGCGCACCGAGTTCCTCTTCCTCGGCCGCGCGACGCCGCCGGACGTTGTCGAGCAGGAGGCGGACTACCTCGCGATCGCCGAGGCCCTCCGTGGACGGCGCGCCACACTGCGCACCCTGGACGTCGGCGGGGACAAGCCCTTGCCCTACCTCCCGGTTCCCGATGAGGAGAACCCGTTCCTGGGCGTCCGCGGCATCCGGCTCGCGCTCGACCGGCCGGCGCTCCTGCGCGAGCAGCTCGACGCCGTCTGCCGCACCGCGCGGCGGGCTCCGACGAGCGTGATGTTCCCGATGGTGTCGACCGTGGACGAGCTGCGGAGGGCACACGCGTTGCTGGCCGACGCTGCCGGCCCGGACGGCGTCCCGGAGGACCTGCGCGTCGGGATGATGGTCGAGGTGCCGGCGGCGGCTCTGAAGATCGAGTCGTTCCTGCCGCTCCTCGACTTCGTCAGCATCGGCACCAACGACCTGACCCAGTACGCGCTCGCCGCCGAGCGGGGAAACCCTGGCGTCGCGGCACTCTCCGACGCGCTCGACCCGGCTGTCCTGCAGCTGGTGGACCACGTCTGCCAGGCTGCACGGGGACGGATCGACGTGGCCGTCTGTGGCGAGGTCGCCTCCGACGAGGCGGCCGTGCCCTTGCTGGTCGGCCTCGGCGTCCGCGAGCTCAGCGTCGGCCCGCACGCCGTACCCGGCGTGAAGGCTCGGGTCCGCGAGCTCGACCTGGAGCAGTGCGAGGTCGTCGCCAAGCAGGCGCTCCGGTCGGAGAGCGCCGAGGACGTGCGCGAGCTCGTGGCCGCTGCCTGGGGGCCGTGCTGACCGAGCAGGATCCGCAAGCCCTGTTCTAGTCTCGAGGCTGGTGGCGCCGTTCCCGACCCGGCTTCGCCCGGTGTGGTGAGGCGGGCGCTCGTGCAGAGTCCCGTGTCGACAGTCGCTGGTCAGGGAACGTCTCCGTGTCTCACGGTGTCGGAGTCAGTGTCTGCCAATCGCCCCAGCCGGTCCCGGCAACCAGTCGGTGGGGGTCGGGGGCACCGTCGACGTGGACGCTCCAGAGTGACGGCGTACGGGCGGCGTCGGTTCTCGAGAACAGGATCTGGTCACCCTCGGGTGAGAACTCGATGTAGTGGAACATTTCGGACCGACCCATGTCGGCCAGCGTCCTCACGCTTCCGCTCGTCACGTCGAGCACGGCGAGTTCGGACGTCTGGCCTCTTCCGCTCGCCCGCGCGAAGGCGATCCGATCGTTCGTGGGGGACCACTGGAGCCCATAGGGCGACAAGGAGAAGTCCTTGTCGAGGACGCCAGGGATCAGCAGGCGAGCGTCGGAACCGTCCGCCGCAGCGACGGAGAGCCCGTCCGGGGAGATGTAGGCGATCTCGGCGCCGTTGGGCGAGTTGGTGGCCATCCATTGGGATCGGGGGTCGTCCGGGGGGAGCTGCTTCGGCGTGGATCCGTCGACGGGGATCTCCACGCCGAGGGGGACGAGGAGCGACGTGCCGTCGGGTGACCACACCGGGTCGACGTCGCCTGGCATGGCCCAGTCGGACGGCATCGGGAGCACCGCCTGGCGCACCCCGTCGAGCCCGTAGATCTCGAGCTTCGCGGACCCGTAGAAGTCGTCCCAGACGGCGACCCGGGTGGAGTCGGGCGACCACGCGATGGCCCACCCGTCACCGGGGAACGACGCAACGGGGTTGCCCGTCGAGTCGCTGATGTTGACCGTCCGGTCGCAGGTGTTCGTTTCCGAGATGGCCTCCCCGCCGTCACCCCGGTAGGCGAGGTACCGCCCGTCGGGGGACCAGAGGGGTCCCTCGCCCCAGTAGCCTCCACAGTCGCCGTATTCGCTGGGCGCGCCGTCCGCGATCTTGACCGCGTTCCTGCCGTCGGCGTCGGCCACATAGATGTCTGCGCCGATCCCATACGCAAGGCGACCCAGGCTCCCGACCACCTGCACCACCGTGGGGTGAGGATCGGCGGGTCCGGGGTCCGCGGACAGACGTCGTTGGCTCGCCACGCCCACCGCCACCGCCAGCACCACGGTCACGGCCACGATCGCGGCCACCGCACCGGTGGCGCGGCGGTGGTTGCGGGAGCGTCGGGCCTGTCGCAGGAGCGCGTCGGCGTCCAACGCACCCACGGGCGGGTTCCTCCCCGCGCGATCGAAGAGTTCGTGCAGGTCCGCGGTCATGACCGGTCCTCCGTGACGGGAGCGAACGTCGGGGCGGGATCGGCTGGTGCCGTTCCTCCGACGGGATGACCGGCAACCTCGAGATGGGCCCGCAGCGCCTCGGTGCCACGAGAGAGGCGGCTCTTCACGGTGCCTGCCGGAATGCCCATGACGTGGGCGATCTCCTCGATGGAGAGGTCGTCGGTGAACCTCAGGACCAGGACGGCGCGTTGCCCGACCGGGAGTGTGGCCAGCGCGGCCATGAGAGGCCCGTCGCGTTCGTCCACGGCTGCGATGGCGCGCTCGCTGGCGGAGTCGACCGCGTCCGGGACCCCGTCGGCGGGCCGTTCCCGGCGCCACGGGCGGCGCCGGGCGTCGACGTGCTTGCCGACCAACACCCGGTTGGCATAGGCGTCCACGTTTCTGCCCCGCACGATCCGCGACCATCGTGGGTACATCGCGACGAGTGCGTCCTGCACCAGGTCGTCAGCCGCGGACCAGTCCCCGCACAGCAGGTACGCCTTTCGGCGCAGTGCCGGGGACCGAACCAGCATCCACTGGCGGAATCCGGCGTCATCGGGAGCCGGACCATCCCAGCCAGACCCCGCGGATTCGACCATGATCGTGTCCCATCCCTGTCGGCCCTTGTCGGCCCTCACTGACTAATCGTCACGAGGAGGCAAGAACGTTCCATCGTCCCAGGGACCGGCCGCTGAGCCCAAGGCCATCCGCTCTGGCCTGACCACCGCGCCCGAACACGTCGCGGACAGCGGCGACGCAGGCGCCCGTGGGGACGTCGTGGTGTGCGCTTCAGATCGCGGCTCGGCCACCGACGCGCAGACGTCAAGCACCACTGGATGGATCCGTTCATCGTCTGCGCCCCCTGGGCCGGCGTGGGCGCGGCCACCTACTTCGCGATCAGGCGAGCGCGCAGAACCGCTGACGCATCGGCCTGACGTCGCGCATCGATGAGGAGGCAGGAGACGGCGCCTTGGCGCTCAGCCGGCGCTCCTGTCCGGCACCAGGGGCCGGCTCGAAACGTGACCGCGGCCGGGGACCCGCGGCCGGGAGGTGCACGGCCACGTGGCGGGCTCGACGCCGAGCAGGTTCTCGACGTGGACCAGGGTGCACAATCGTCGGACGCAGGTGCTCGGCGCGTCGACCGCAAGCGTTCCGTCGACCGCGTTGGTGAGGTTGTAGAGACGGACGAGCTGTCCCACGCCGGCGGCGTCGATGAACGTCACGTCGGAGAACTCGAGGCGGAAGTGGATGCAACCGGCTGCGAGCGCGTCGTCGACCTCCGCGGCCAACTGACGAGCGGTGAAGGCGTCGAACTCCCCGGAGGGCTTGATGCGCGCATGCGGGGGCTCGACCTGAACGGAGAGGTGGAAGTCCGACCCGTCCATGTCGCGGTCCCGGTGCTCTGATGGTTCGACCGGGAACGGAGACGCCTTGGTTGGCGGGTCGCGAGAGACTCTCGGCGCTCTCGACGCTACACCTGTCCCGGACGTCGCGCTTCACCTGAAAAGAGGCGGCTCGCACTGATCGCAGCTCGTCATCCAGCGACCAGGAAGTGGTCGATCCGGCGGACCAGGTCCGGCCACGCGGGGTCGTCGTGCAGCACGATGTGGTTGCCGCTGTCCACCAGGTGCAGAACGCTGGCGGGGATGAGAGCGGCGAGCTCCCGCGCCTGCGACTCGGGTACCCGCTGGTCGCGCCGGGCGTGCGCGATCAGCGTCGGGCAGGCGACCTGCGGAGCTATCGCCGAGACGTCGAGATGTGCGAACGCATCCAGGAAGTGGACGACGTTGTCGGTGGAGGTGGTGGCCCGCTGCATCTGGTTGAACGCCTCCCAGAGCACGCGCGGCGCGTCCGGGAGGAACTGCGCCGCGAACACCTGTCGGTACGCCGGGTCGTCCCGGCGCCAGGCGACGCGGGCGACCCGCAGGTCGAGGTCCGCCTCCTCGCGCTCCTCCACCGTGGCCGCCCGCTGCATGCGCCCTCGCGCGTAGGCGCCGACGAGCACGAGCCGGGTCACCCGGTCAGGGTGGCGCACGGCGTACGCGATCGCGACCGCACCGCCCTGGGAGAGTCCGATCAGCGGGAAGCGCTCCAGACCCACGGAGTCGACCACGAGCTCGAGATCCTCGACCCACGCGTCCAGGCTGAAGTCCGTGACCTCCCAGTCGGACAGGCCACAGCCGCGCTCGTCGTACCGGACCAGCCGCCGGCCGTGCGACAGCGCGTCGATCCAGTGCGCCCAGATCGGGCTCTGCCACTCGATGTCGAGATGGGTCAGCCAGTTGGCCGCCTTGACCAACGGCGGTCCGGATCCGGACGTCGCGTAGGCGATGGAGACACCGTCCGGCGAGTGGCAGTAGCGGATCTCCTGCGTGTCCCGGTGCCGCACCGGTGGCAGCGACGCACCGGCATCGGGATGCGCCTCCTCGCCGACGACGTCGCCGCAGAACCGATAGCCGACGCCGTGCACCGTCGCGATCAGACGCTGTCCGCGGCCGTCGTCGCCGACCGCCTGGCGAGCCGCCTTGAGCCGGCTGGTGAGGGTGGCGTCGCTGACGAAGCGGTCACCCCACACCTCGTCCAGGAGCTCGGTCTTGGTGACCACCCGGTCCCGGTGGCGGATGAGGTGCGCCAGGACGTCGAAGACCTGAGGCTCGACATGCACAGCCACCCCGGCCCGGCGCAGCTCACGGCGCCGGAGATCGAGCTCGCAGTCCTCGAACCGGTACACCGAGACCCCGTCCTCCCTGCTCCTCCTCAGTGTCGACCCGCCTCTCGAGGGCGACAACCCCGCTGGGGCGGCGGTCTCCGGCCAATCTCCAGACCTTCTCCACGACCTGGCGGCCGGGAGGCTCCACCGTGATCCCACGTGATCGGCCCGCACGGGCCAACGGGGACAGGAGGAGGACGCGATGGAAGAGACGCGACGGGGGCGCGGCAGCCGGGCGGTGGTGCTGGGTGCAGGTATCGGCGGGCTGGTCGCGGCGCGGGTGCTGGCCGACACCTTCGACGAGGTGACGATCGTCGAGCGCGACGTCATGCCGGGCGGCGGGCACGGTCGACGTGGGGTCCCGCAGGGCCGCCACGTGCATGGCATGCAGGCGGGCGGGCTGCCGCTGCTCGAGGAGCTCTTCCCCGGTCTGCGGGCCGAGCTCGCCGGGGACGGCGCCCACGAGATCGCGGACCTCAGCCGGGTCTCGCTCCGGTTCGCCGGCCGGCTGCTGAACCAGGCGGAGCTCCCGGTCGCGCCCGTGCTGTCTGTCAGCCGGCCGCACCTGGAGTGGCGGATCCGGGAACGCGTGCGCCGTCTCTCCGGCGTGCGCGTGGCGGAGGGCCTCGAGGCCGTCGGCGTCACCTCCACCGTCGACGGAGACCGCGCTCGCGTGACCGGAGTCCGGGTCGCTCCGGCGGCCACCAGGGACGCCAAGGAGCGCACCATCGACGCCGACCTCGTCGTCGACGCCACCGGCCGGGGGAGCCGCATGCCGGTCTGGCTCGAGCAGCTCGGGTGCGCGCGTCCCGACGAGGAGCGGGTCGTCGTGCACATCGGCTACGCCAGCCAGACCTTCCGCCTGCCGCGCGATTCCTACCCCCAGGACCTGATCATCGAGGGCCGGGCGCCCGGACGTCGGCACGGCTTCGGCGCATTCGCCTGCGAACAGGACCGGTGGACGTTCTCGATCATGTCGTACGGCGCGGGCGAGCGCCCGCCGACCGAGCCCGAGGAGCGGATGCGGTTGATGCACCAGATGGCCCCTCCGTGGCTGGCCGAGGCGTTGTCCGCCGCTGAGCCGCTGGACGACGTCGCGCGGCACGCCCACCCGACCAGCCACTGGCGACACTACGAGCGCCTCGGCCGGCTCCCCGTCGGACTGCTCGCGTTCGGCGACGCCATCGCCGCGTTCAACCCGATCTACGGCACCGGGATGACCGTCGCACTCAAACAAGGCGTCGCGCTGCGGACCGCCCTCGAGACCACGACCGACACCGAGCTCCCTCGCCGGTTCTACCGCGCTGCCGCCCGGCCCCTGAGTGCCGCCTGGGCGCTGTCCACCGGCGCCGACCTCGCCTACCCGGAGACGCTCGGGAAGCGCACCCGGCGCGGCGCGCTCATGGGCAGGTACGTCGCTCGGTTCCTGGCCGCCGCGGAGCACGACCCCGTGCTCGCCCGGCGCTTCCTCGCCGTGGCCGGCCTGGTCGAGGCGCCGTCGGCCCTGCTCGCACCGGCTGCGGTCGCGAAGGTGGTGCGATCGCCCGCCCCGACCGCGCTGTCGCTCCCGGAGCGGGCACGCTCCGACGTCGCTCATGCCCCCCGAGAGACCGCCGCCTCGTGACGACGGCCCCGTGTCAGAGCCAGCGGCGCACCCGCCGCGCGTAGTCGTCGTACGGCGCACCGAACCGCTCCCGCAGGAACCGCTCCTCGGGACGGATCGCACCCCAGAGGAGGAGCAGGACGGCGACCGGGACCAGCACCAGCCCCCACCAGGTCGGGGCGAGCAGCGCCAACCCGAGGTAGAGGGCGAGCAGTCCGACGTACAAGGGGTTGCGGGAGAGCCGGTACGGACCCTCCTCGATCATCGTGGTCGTCGCCTGGCCCGGCAGCAGCCCGGTCTCGTGCCGGTGGAACAGCCACAACGCCCAGCTGTTCCACCCGACGAACAACAGCACCAGTGCCCAGCCGAGGGGGAGCCGCCACTGGCCGAGGTCGACCGGGTCGCCGAAGCGGGCCGTGAGCAACCAGCCGAGGAGCAGGGGCGCGCCGATCGCGAGCGGGGGCCAGAGCCGGAACGCGACGGTGTCGTCGGCAGAGGGCATGCCGCCATTGTCGCGTCGTGCCACCTGGCTCGTCGGTAGTGTCGAGTCGTGACGAGCGAGCCCTCCGGCATGTTCGAGGCGATCTACGCGGGCGCGGAGTCCGGCGGAGCCAAGCCGCCGTGGGACTACGGCGCACCTCGTCCCCAGCTCGTGGAGTGGGCCGAGGCGCGAGGCCTGGCTGGGGGCGGCCGCGAGGCGCTGGTGGTGGGGTGCGGCTACGGGGCCGACGCCGAGTTCCTGGCGATGCTGGGGTTCCGGACCACGGGATTCGACTTCGCGCCGACCGCGATCGAGGCGGCGCGGCGCAGCCACCCGGCCACCGAGGTGGACTACCTCGTCGCCGACGTCCTGGATCTTCCGCGCGCGTGGCGCGGCAGGTTCGACCTGGTGGTGGAGAGCCTCACCGTGCAGTCGATGCCGCCTGAGCAGCACGCGGTCGCTGCGCACGACATCGCCGGGCTGGTGGCCCCGGGAGGCACCCTGCTGGTCCTGGCGACCACGCGGGAGGAGGGCGTCGAGGTGACCGGCCCGCCATGGCCCCTGAGTCGTCCCGAGGTGGAGGCGTTCGCCGATGGCGACCTCGTCCTACGACGGGTCGAGCGGATCGAGGGCGGTGCCTGGTGGCGAGCCGAGCTGTCACGAGGAGAGGCAGGCGCGACGGCGTAGGCCGACCGGGGCGGTCGGGGCGGTCGGGGTCGAGGGTCGACTCGGCGCGGTCGTCTGGTGAGACTCCACCGCGAGGTGTGGACGGTCCGACGCTCGCGCCACGATGCTTGCCCCGTGACTACGGCGGCCGGTCGGCCCATCGTGGGGCGGGAGACCGAGACCCGCCTCCTGCGTCAACGCCTCGAGGCGGTCGGCGACGGCCCGGTGGTGACGGGCCTGGTCGGCGAGCCGGGCGCGGGCAAGACGGCGCTGCTGGACGACATCGCCGCCGTGGCGCGCTCGCGCGGCTTCGCGGTCCTCGTCGCGCGGGGGAGCGCGGCGGAGGCGAACCTCCCGTTCGCGTCGCTGCATCAGCTGCTGCGCCCGTTGATGCACAAGGTCGACCAGCTCCCGGGCCTGCAGGGCCGAGCGCTGCGCGCGGCCTTCGGGATGGGTGAGGCGGACGACGTCACCCCGCTCTTCGTCTCGCTGGCGACGCTCGAGCTGCTCGTCGACCACGCCGTGGCCGCTCCGGTCCTGGTCTGCCTGGACGACCTCGATCAGATGGACCGACCCTCCGTCGACGCACTCGGGTTCGTCGTACGCCGGCTGCAGGGCGAGCGGGTCGCCGTCGTGTGCACCTCCCGCCCACCGGTCACGGAGCTCGGCGACCGGTCGACCGACGCGTGGGTCGCGCTCGACGGCCTCGACGTCGAGGCCTCGACCGAGCTGCTGCGGTCGAGGTCGACGCGTCTCTCACCGGCTCTGGAGCAGCGCGTCGTGCGCGAGGCCGGCGGCAGTCCGCTGGCCCTGATCGAGTTCGCGACCGCGCTCGAGACGGGACGGCAGACCTGGACCGACCTCGACAGCGACCTCCCGATGACGACCAGGCTCGAGACCGCGTTCGCGGTGCGCGCCGGCGAGCTCGACCACGCGGGACGCGCGATCGTCGACGTGGCTGCGGTCGACGACGGAAGCAGCATCGGCGACGTCCTCGCCGCCGCCACGATCGTCCACGGCGCGGAGGTCGGGGCCGAGTCGCTGGCGGCGCCCCAGGCGCTGAGGCTGCTCACGATCTCCGGTGACCGCTGCCTGATCGCCAGCCCGCTGATCGGATCCGCGCTGCGACAGACGATGTCGGCGTCGAGGCGGCGGCAGGCGCACGCGGCGCTGGCCGAGGTGCTGGCCGCCGACCGGGACCGCGCGATGTGGCACCGCGCCGCCGCCGTCGACGGGCGCGACGAAGAGGTCGCCGCGGACCTCGAGCGAGCGGCCGCCGACGCCCGGCGTCGAGGCGCGGTCGCCACGGCGGCAGCGTGGCTGGATCGCGCCGCCGCGCTGAGCCCCGATCCCGCGGCGCGGGCGTCGCGACTGCTGGGCTCGGCCGAGCTCGCCTTCGAGCTCGGCCGCTTCGACCAGGTGGAGGAGGTCAAGGCACGGGTGGCCGGCACCGAGCTCAGCGTGCGTGATCGCTCCCGGCTCACCTGGCTCGAGGGGGCCTTCCACGACGGCTCGTCGAGCGAGCCGACCGAGGTGAGCCGCCTGGTCGGTCTGGCGCGCCGCGCCACCGCGGACCACGACGTCGACCTCGCGCTGCAGCTGCTCTTCGGCGCCGCCCGCCGCGTGTGGTGGCGCGACCCGGGGCACGAGGTGCGGGGCGAGATCGTCCGGGCCGTGCGGGAGGTGCCGGTGCCGCCGGGTGACCCGAGGATCCTCGCCGCGATGGGGCTGGCCGAGTCCTTCGACCTCAGCCCCACCGTCATCGTGCAGCTCGGGCAGTGGCCCTCGGACGCGGGCGGACGACCCGAGCTCGCCGGCCTGCTCGGCATCGCCGCGTTCTGCGTCGGGGAGTTCGAGCGCGCGGACACGTTCCTGACGCTCGGCATCCAGGAGCTGCGCGCCCAGGGTCGCCTGAGCCTGCTGGCCGAGGCCCTGGCCATCCGTTCGTGGACCGAGGTCAACCTGGGCATCTTCGAGCCGGCCCGGTCGGCAGAGGAGGCGGTGCGGCTCGGCGACGAGACCGGTCAGGCCGTCTGGGCCGCCACGGCGAGGGTCGCCGTCGCGGTCGCCGACGGCGTGGCCGGCCGGTGGGATCCTCGGCACGCCCTCCTCGCCGAGGCCGAGCACACCGCCGTACGGACGCCCAACGCGAGCTCGTCGCTGCTGGCGGGTGTGCAGCAGGCCCGTGGCGTCGGCGAGCTCGGGGCCGACCGGCCGGAGCAGGCGTACGGCGAGCTGCGCCGCATCTTCGTGGCCGACGACCCGGCGTTCCAGCGGGTGCAGCAGCTGTGGTCCGTCGGCTACCTCGCGGACGCTGCCGTCCGCACGGGCCGGCGCGACGACGCGCGGGAGCTGCTCGAGGCGTCGGTGCGCCTGGCCGGCCCGACGCCGGCGTCCGGCCACGCCATCGCCCTGGAGTACGCCGCCGCCGTGCTGGCCGACGACGCGTCGGCCGAGGCTGCGTTCGCGGACGCGCTCGTCGGTGCGGCCCGGTCGTATCCGTGGCACCGAGCCCGCCTGCAGCTCGCGCAGGGGTCGTGGCTGCGCCGCCAGCGCCGGGCCGTCGAGTCGCGGGAGCCCCTGCGGGTCGCTCGCGGCACGTTCGCCGCCCTCGGTGCCGCGACCTGGGCGGCGCGGGCGGACCAGGAGCTGCGCGCGGCGGGCGAGCCGGGGTGGCATCCCGAGGCGGACCCTCGGGAGGACCTGTCGGCGCAGGAGGCGCAGATCGCGGAGCTCGCGGCGCAGGGGCTGTCGAACCGCGAGATCGGCCAGCGACTGTTCCTCTCGCACCGCACGGTCGGCTCGCATCTCTACCGCATCTTCCCGAAGCTCGGGATCACCAGCCGGAGCCAGCTCGCCGGCGCGCTCGCGCGCGACTGAGGCCGGGCCTCGTCCAGGGAGGTCTCCGTTCGCCGGGCTGGTCAGAGCGTCGGGACGAGCCCGCCGTCGAGGGTGATCTCGGCCCCCGTGAGGTTGGGCCAGCGTCCGCTCGCGACGACGACGGCGAGGTCGGCGACCTCCTCGGGCCGCGTGAACCGGTTCGTCACCATCGCCGCAGCCGCCTGCTCCTGGACCGCGGCCGGGTCCTGCCCGGTGGCGGTGCCGACGACGTCCGCCACACCGCCCGACCCGAGCCAGAGGTCGGTCGCGACCGGGCCGGGGTTGATCGTGTTGGCCCGGACGCCGCGCGCGCCGTACTCCTTGGAGACGGACTTGGTGAGGTTCACCAACGCCGCCTTGGCGGCGGAGTAGTCGATGACGAGCGGGTCGGGCAGGTCGGCGTTGACGGAGCCGATCGTGACGATGCTGCCGCCGCCTCGCGCGACGAGGACGGGCAGCGCAGCCCGCAGGGCACGGACGTGCGCCAGGAGGTCCAGCTCGAGGGTCTGCTGCCACATCGCGTCGGTCACGCGCTCGAACCCGTCCGGACGGGGGTGCACGAAGCCGACGTTGTTGACGAGGACCGCCAGGTCGGGTCCGGCCGCAGCCACGAGGCGCGCCGGTCCGTCGGCCGTGGCGAGGTCCACCTCGACGACCTCCACTCCGTCCTCCGCGAGCGCGGCCAGCTCGTCGGTGGTCGACAGCGACCCGGCGACGACGCGTGCTCCCTCCCGGGCGAACGCCCGCACCGTCGCCAGCCCGATGCCTCGGCCGGCGCCCGTCACGACGACTGTCTGTCCGTCCAGCTGCAGATCCATGCCGAGGACGCTAGGAGCGACGACCTGTCCGCGTCTTGCGTCGGATGACTGAGTCGTCGACGGCGCGCGGGCGCCGACAAGGACAGTCACGTGACTGAAGCCCGCGGCACGTCGTCCGCGCCAGGATCGCTGTACCACCCCGAGACGGAGGAGCATCCCATGACCGACACCCGACGCCCTGTGGTCTTCATCCACGGCCTCTGGCTGCACGCGAACTCGTGGCAGCCCTGGGTCGACCTCTTCCACGAGGCCGGCTACGCCGCTGTCGCGCCGGGCTGGCCCGGGGACGGGGAGACGGTCGAAGACTCCCGGCAGAACCCCGACGCGATCGCCGACAAGGGGATCGACGACGTCGTCGCGCACTACCTGCGGATCTTCGAGGGGCTGGATCGCAAGCCGATCCTGGTCGGGCACTCCTTCGGCGGCATGATCTCCGAGAAGCTGCTCGGCATGGACGCCGCGGACGCGGCCATCGCGATCGACGCCGCCCAGATCAAGGGCGTGCTGCCCCTGCCCCTGTCGTCGCTGCGGGCCACCCTGCCGGTCTTCAAGAACCCGGCGAACAAGCACAAGGCCGTCTCGCTCACCCCGGAGCAGTTCCGCTACAGCTTCGGCAACGCCGTGAGCGCCGAGGAGTCCGACCAGCTGCACGAGGCCTGGACGATCCCGGCGCCCGGGAAGCCGCTGTTCGAGGCCGCCGCGGCGAACTTCTCCCTGCACTCACCCGCTGCGGTCAACACGCACAACGACGACCGCGGCCCGCTGCTGCTGATCATGGGCGGCAAGGACCACACCGTGCCCGAGGTGATCACGAAGTCGACGCTCAAGCAGTACCGCGACTCACTGGCGGTCACCGAGCTGCTCGAGTTCGAGGACCGTGGTCACTCGCTGGTCATCGACAGCGGCTGGAAGGACGTCGCCACGGCCTCACTGGAATGGCTGGAGAAGCAGGGTCTGCGCGGCGACTCCTGACCTCGGGCTCACCGGGCAACCGGGAGCAGCCCCTCCCGGCGCGCCACGGACACCGACCACGCGACCGTCGTGACGATCGCGAGCAGCGTCAGCGTGAGGATCGCACTGCCCTTGATCAGCACGAAGTCGACGGTCGAGAGAGACATCAGCAGGCCGAGCGTCAGCGAGCCCTTCGCGAGGATGACGATGCCCCAGAAGAGCGTGAGCCCGCGGAACAGGCTCCGGACCCCAGGTCGCGCAGCGAGGCTGGCGTCGACGGGGTAGAAGTCCGGAGCCAGGCGGGCCACGACCGGAACGGCGGACCACAGCGACCCGAGGAAGACCGTGGCGACGACGAGGTCGACCACGACCGGTTGCAGGAAGTAGATGAACGCGTTACCCGTGGCGAGCATGAACGCGGTCTTGACCGTCATGATCCCCAGGGCCAGCACGAGCAGCCCCGAGACGGGCCGCCTGGTCGCCTTCCGCCAGCACATGGTGCTCGTCATCCAGGCCAGCGCGACCACCACGGCGGCGGTGAGGCTGACGACCACGAGCGTCGTCGCGAACAGCACCGCCGGTGCGACCACGGCGACCGCGACGCTGACCGCCACTCGGGCGACGATGTCTCGGAGGTGGGGATGCGCTGGCTGGCAGGGGACCGGAAGAGCCATTTTGGTCGCCGACATGCCGTCCGCCTCTCGCGCGGCACGGGGTCCGGATGGAGTCCTCATCGCCGTTCAGTTGAGTCCACCGTACGCCGCCTGTCTACCTGCGGCGCTGCGGTTGCGGCGCTGGGCTACAGTCGAGAGCAAGACTGCCAGTGCTGGACCGTCGTGCCGTGGTCTACGGCACCACGCGATCCTGGTGCCAGCAGCAACGTGAGGCGGCATCGAGATGAGATCTCGACAGTGCACGACATCGCGCCATGAGCATCGGTCGCCGGGCACGCGCCTCGGCCGTGCGCGGTGATCTCCTTCGTCTGGTCTCCGGGCGAGCGACTCCCGGCCGGCACCGGCGGGTCTGAGAACTACACCGTCGGCCAGGTGCGGGAGCTGAACCGGCGCGGGATCGACGCGCGGATCATCACGATCGGCGTCGGCCTCGACGACGGCCGAGACGAGTTCGTCGACATCCCGTTCCTCGCGATCGCCCATCTCGCCGACGTCGGCGACCTGGATGACACGGTCGTCTTCGTCAGCGAGGCGCCGTACGTCGCGACCCGGCGCACGGCGTACCAGATCCTGCACGTCCCACCGCCGCTGCGCGTGAGCCGCCGGGACGCGGTGGTGCAAGCGACCCGGGACCGGATCCTGATCGCGACCAGCGCGTACGCCGCTCAGCTGTGGGCGTCGTTCCTCGACGTGGACGTGGCGACCGTCCACGTGGTCTACCCCTTCGCCGAGCCGGTCTTCGGCAGCCAGCCGCGGACGGTGCCGACGCCGGGGCGACGGCGGGTGCTCTACGCGGGGCGGTTGAGCCCGGAGAAGGGGATCTACACGTTCCTCTCGATGCTGCACACGGACCTGATCGACGACGACCCCTCCATGTTCTTCACGGTCACGACCGCCGGCGCGGACAAGCCGCAGGGTCACATCATCGAGTCGATGCTCCGCCAGCACCCGCGGGTCGACCTCGTCGCGGCGCGGAGCACTCCGGCATCGATGGCGGCACTCATGGCCGACCACGACGTCGTGGTGATGCCGTCGAACGGGCAGTACTGGCACGAGACGTTCGGCATCGTCTCCATCGAGGCCCAGCACGCGGGCGCCCGGGTGGTCGCCTCCGACGACGGTGGTCTGCCCGAGACCCAGTGCGGCGCCCTGCAGCTGGTCGAGGCGGACAACTCCGAGGCCCTGGCGCTCGGGATCATCGATGCTCTCTCGCGGGATCGCGTCTCTGCAGCGGAGCGGCACGCGGCCGCCCAGTGCTTCACGGTCGGCCAGTCCGTCGACGGGCTCCTCGGCGTCCTGCGCGCCGACCCGACCATGACGCCGTTCCGGGTGGTCCAGGAGCTGGAGAGGCTGGTCAGCCTCCCGTCGGCGGTGCCGCCGGCGAGACGACCCAGCGGGACGTCGGGTCTGGTCGCGTCCCCCACGCGTTCGAGGTCGGCCACTGCGCCGGCAGTCATCGACAGAGCAGGAGAGTGATGTGGTGATCGCACCCGCGGCAGAGCAGCGCGACTTCAACGACGCCGACCTTCGCTACGTCCGGCGGGCACTGTTCGCGGGGCGGGACGCGCGCGCGGCGAGCGACCTGGCGGCGACCTGGGCCAACGACGCCGACGTGCGGGCCGTCGCCCTCCGGGCGCGAGCCATGCAGGAGGACGTCATCGGCGAGCTCGCCTCGATGCTGAAGGGGTGGGGCGGGCGCGAGGGCCTCGACCACGCCGACCCGACGACGCCTTCGCACCTCGCTGCCGTCGCGGTCAGCGATCTGCCTCCCCTGAGCGGGACCGAGGTCGACCGACGCCTCATCGAGAGCCTGATCGCCCATGCCGAAGGTGCCATCGCCAGTGCCCGCACCGAGATGATCGAAGGCTTCGACCCGGCGAGTCGGCGCGTCGCGCAAGCCACGATCCGTGCCAACTGCCGCTATCTCGGCGCGCTCGGCCGCCTGGCGCCAGGACCCGTGCCCGGTGGGGGGACCCCGCCCCTGGTGCGGCTCGCGTAGCTGGACGGTCCTGCGGCCGCGGGTGCTCGAGCGGTCAGCCGCGGAGCACCTTCTCCATGGGCCGGCCCTTCGCGAGCTCGTCGACGAGCTTGTCGAGGTAGCGGATCTGCCGCATGAGCGGGTCCTCCACCTCCTGGACCTTGACCCCGCAGACGGAGCCGGTGATGAGGGCGGCGCTGGGGTTGAGGTGCGCCTGGCCGAAGAAGTCGGCGAAGGTGGTCTCGTCGGCGAGGTGCCTCTCGAGCTCGGCGTCGTCGAACCCGGTGAGCCAGCGGATGACCTCGTCGAGCTCGTCCTTCGTGCGCCCCTTCTTCTCCACCTTCGTCACGTAGTGGGGGTAGACGGAGGCGACGCTGGTGCCGAAGATCCGGTGCACGACCTCAGCCTACGTCCGTGCGCGCGAGCGGACCCTGTCGATCGTCACCGGCTATTGACGTTATACCGTGATGTCGGCATGCTCGTCGGCATGCCTGATGCTGCCGCGCCGCCCGTCCTCGTCGAGGAGGTGACGCCGCCCGGGCACGACCGGCCGGCGTACGTCGTGCGGCCGGGCGAGCCGGCCGCGGTCCGGGCCGCCGTCCTCTGGCTGCACTGGCTGGGCGACGAGCGCAGCGACCGCTCGCAGTACCTCGCCGAGGCGGTCGAGATGGCGACGCTCGGGTGCGTCTCCCTGTTGCCCGACGGGCACTTCCCCTGGCACGCAGACCCCGACGGCACGGCCGCGGACCACGCCGCGGTCGGTGACCAGCTGCAACGCGTGGCCGCCGCGTTGCGGACGCTGACCTCGGCCGCCGACGCCGATCCGGACCGCGTCGGCGTCGTCGGCCACGACTACGGAGCCATGTACACGCTCGCCGGCCAGGGCCTCGGCGCCCGGGCGGTCGTCGCGATCACGCCCGACGTGTGCTGGGAGCACTGGTTCCTCACCTACTGGCCGCACGGCGAGCCCGACGCCGGCTACGCCGCCGGCTTCGACGACGTCGACCCGCTCCGCGGCGCGGCCGCCTGCCAGGACCGCCTGCTGCTCCAGTGGGCGCAGCACGACGAGTACGTCAGGCCCGAGGTCCCGCATGCGTACGCCGCGGCCGCACCGCGGGCCCGGGCGGTGAGCTACCGCCGACGTGACCACCGCCTGGGCAGCGGGGCAGCCGTCCTGGAGCGGCGGCAGTTCCTGGTCGAGCGGCTCGAGCTCTAGCCGGGCCGCTTCACCGCGACGACGGGACAGGCGGCGTCGAGGATCACCTGCTGGGAGCTGCTGCCCAGGAAGAGCTTGCCGACCGGCGAGCGCCGGCGCAGCCCGATCACGATGAGGTCGGCGTCGGTGTCATCGGCTGCGGCGAGGATCTCCTCGGCGGGGCTGAGCGCCTGCGGCGTCTGCCGGATCTCGTGCTCGAGCCCGGCCTCGGCGAACCGCGAGGCGAGGGCGTCGAGGTCCTCCGCCGAGGCGAACTTCGGATCGGAGTCGCGGCCGTGGGCGCCGGAGTTGACCAGCACGATGCGCGCCTTGCCGCTCGCCTGTGCATGGGAGAGGGCGTAGTCGACGGCCGCGAGGCCTTCTGGAGTCGGCACGTAGCCGACGACGATGGTGTGCGTACCCGCATCGGACATGGGGACAGCGTGCCACGTCGGGAAGATTGAGGCTTCAACTTGTTGTTGGGAGAGACATGAAGAAGATCGGGTTCCTGTCCTTCGGCCACTGGACGCCGTCGCCGCAGTCCCAAACGCGCACGGCGGCCGACGCCCTCCTGCAGTCGATCGACCTGGCGGTGGCCGCCGAGGAGCTGGGTGCCGACGGCGCCTACTTCCGGGTGCACCACTTCGCTCGCCAGCTCGCCTCGCCGTTCCCGCTGCTGGCCGCCGTCGGCGCGCGCACCGAGCGGATCGAGATCGGCACGGGCGTCATCGACATGCGCTACGAGAACCCGCTCTACATGGCCGAGGACGCCGGCTCCGCCGACCTGATCTCCGGGGGTCGACTCCAGCTCGGCATCAGCCGGGGGTCACCGGAGCAGGTGATCGACGGGTTCCGCTACTTCGGGTACGAGCCGGGCGAGGGCTCCGACCACGCCGAGATGGCGCGCGACCACACCCGCGTCTTCCTCGACGTCATCGAGGGCACGGGGTTCGCCCAGCCGAACCCGCGCCCGATGTTCCCCAACCCGCCGGGCCTGCTGCGCATCGAGCCGTACGCCGAGGGCCTGCGCGACCGGATCTGGTGGGGTGCGGGCACCCGGGCGACCGCCGAGTGGACCGCCGAGCAGGGCATGAACCTGATGAGCTCGACGCTCCTCACCGAGGACACCGGCGTCCCCTTCCACCAGCTCCAGGCCGAGCAGATCCAACGGTTCCGCGATGCCTGGAAGGCCGCCGGCCACCAGCGCGAGCCTCGGGTCTCGGTCAGCCGCAGCATCTTCCCGGTCGTCAGCGACCTCGACCGCGCCTACTTCGGCCACGAGTCGCGCAGCCAGGACCAGGTCGGCCACATCGACGGCGGCATCGCGCGGTTCGGCAAGTCCTACGCCGGGGAGCCCGACCAGCTGGTGAAGGACCTCGCCGAGGACGAGGCGATCGCGGCCGCGGACACGCTGCTGCTGACCGTGCCCAACCAGCTCGGCGTCGACTACAACGCGCACGTGCTGGAGGCCGTGCTCGAGCACCTGGCCCCTGCCCTCGGCTGGCGCTGACCGGTCTAATGGGGGCGTGACCGACGACGAGCTCTGGCTGGTCCGGCACGGCGCCACCGAGTGGAGCGTCGCCGGCCGGCACACCTCGACCACCGACCTGCCCCTGCTGCCGGAGGGGGAGGAGGTGGCGCGCGGTCTCGCCGACCGGCTGGCGGACGTCGAGTTCGCCCAGGTGCTCACGAGCCCGCGGACCCGCGCCCGGCGTACGGCGGAGCTCGCGGGCTTCGCCGGCGCCGACGTGGACGACGACCTCGTCGAGTGGGCCTACGGCGACTACGAGGGCGTCACGACGGCGCAGATCCGGGAGCACGACCCGGGGTGGACGATCTGGTCCCACCCGACGCCGGGCGGCGAGACGGCCGCCGCGGTGCAGGCCCGCCTCGACCGGGTGGTCGAGCGGGTGCGCGCCGCGGACGGCCGCACGCTGGTGTTCGGGCACGGCCACGCGCTGCGTGGGCTCGCGGCCCGCTGGCTGGGGCTTCCGGTGACCGACGGCCGGCACTTCCGCCTCGACACCGCCACCGTGTCGGTGCTCGGCTTCGAGCGCGAGGAGCCCGTGCTGCAGCGCTGGAACTCCTAGCGCGAGGCCAGCACCGCCACTGGCTGCGGCGGCGGGAGGACCAGGAGCGGCGCCGCGCTGTCGTGGAGCAGCGATCGGGCCGCCCGGCCCATCCGGCACCCGACGCCGGCGCGGGGCTCGTTGCGCCCGAGCACCAACAGCTGCGACTCGCGGGCGATCGCGAGCAGGGTCTCGGTCGCCTCGCCGTGGTCCACCTCGACGGTCACCGGGACGGTGGCGCCGCACGTGGCGACGGCTTCGTCGAGGTCGTCGTGTGCCTCACTCTCGAGGATCGGGTCTGCCTGGCCCCGGATGCTCCGGACGTGCACCACCCGCAGCGGCACCCCGCGCCCGGACGCCTCCTCGGCGGCGGCGCGCACCAGCGGACCGGCGGTGGACAGGTGCTCCACGCCCACCGCGACCGGCCGCCGGTCCGGCTCGGCCGCGGCCCAGTGCTGCGGCACGCACACCACCGGAGTGTGGATCGCGGCCGCGACGTCGGAGGTCAGGGTGCGGAGCAGGTGCAGGACGTCCCGGTGGCGCAGCACCACGGTGCGCGCCTCGGGGAAGGCCACCAGCACGGACTCGACCGGCACCCCGGCCACGTGTCGGCCGGTCACCGGGACGTCCGGTCCGGCCAGCTCGCCGGCCCGGGCGACCGCCCGGTCCAGCACGGCCACGTCCACCGACCTGCCGGCGTCGTGGGAGTGCGCCACCCACAGACCGCAGCCGTTGCGCCGTGCCTCCTGCACGGCGTACCTCAACGCGTCGTCGACGTCGTGGTCGTGGATCCCGACGACGACCGGACGCTCGTCGTACCTGGTGGACATGGCCGTGCCTCCCTCAGAACTCGAAGACGATCCGCGCGGGTGCGCGGCCGCCGAGCACGTCGTCGATCGCGCCGTTGACCTCGTCGAGCTTGCGGGTCTCGGCGACGACGCGGGTGCGGCCGCGGGCGTGCAGCTCGAAGACCTCGGCGAGGTCCTGGCGGGTCCCGACGATCGAGCCGATCACCGAGATGCCCTTGAGCACGGTCGGGAAGATCGGCAGGCTCATCGGGCCGTCGGTCTCGGGCGGGAGGCCGACGCAGACGAGCCGGCCGCCGCGCCGCAGCGCAGCGAAGGCCTGCTCGAAGACCGACGGGATGACGGCCAGGACGACCGCGACGTCGGCGCCGCCGAGCGCCTCGATCGCGGCGACCGGGTCGGTCGTGCGCGCGTTGACGACGTGGTCGGCGCCGAGCTCGGCGGCGAGCTCGAGCTTGTCGTCCTCGACGTCGACGGCGATGACGACGCCGCCGACGAGGCGGGCGTACTGCACGGCCAGGTGGCCGAGGCCGCCGATGCCGAAGACCGCGACGCGCTCGCTGGGACGGATGTGCGCGACCTTGATCGCCTTGTACGTCGTGACGCCCGCGCAGGTCAGCGGCGCCGCGTCCCGGGGGCTGACGCCCTCGGGCACCGGCACCACGTAGGTCGCGTCCGCGACGGCGTACTCGGCGAAGCCGCCGTCGATCGAGTAGCCGGTGTTCTGCTGCTCCTCGCACAGCGTCTCCCAGCCGGCGACGCAGTGGTCGCAGTGGCCGCACGCGTGGCCGAGCCAGGGGAGCGCGACGCGGTCACCGACCGCGCGCTGGGTGACGCCCTCGCCGAGCGCCTCGACGATGCCGACGCCCTCGTGGCCGGGCACGAACGGCGGCGTGGGCTTGACCGGCCAGTCGCCGTGCGCGGCGTGGATGTCGGTGTGGCACAGGCCGCTGGCCTCGATGCGGACCAGTACCTGTCCCGGCCCCGGCGTCGGGACCGCGCGGTCCTGGATCTCCAGGGGTTCGGTGAAGCTGGTGACGACTGCTGCCTTCATGACTCCTCCTCAGGATGTGGCGCGCGTCGAGGCGGCGGCGCCGATCCGGACCAGCACGACCGGCTGGTCCGGAGGAACGGGGGTGTGTGGCCACCGTTCGCTGTAGGCCGCCACGGCAGGGCGGTACGCCGGGTCGTCCGGCGCCAGCAGCCGTGCGGTGGCGGGGGCCCAGACGCCTTCGCGGAGCAGGGCGACCGGGGTGGGCTCGGGGGTGACGTTGCGCCACCAGGTCTTGGCCGCCGCGTGGGCGGGGACGACGGCGAGGCCGCCGGGCGCGACTGCGTACTGCACCGGGAAGCGGTAGCGCCGCCCGGTGTGCCGACCGACGACCTCGAGTCCGACCAGCGAGGCGTGCAGGCCGCGGAAGCGGTGGGTGCGCAGCGCGGCCAGGACGATCCGGCCCGACGTGGGCGGGCCGTCCAGTGCGGGCAGGAACCAGCCGGTGACCAGGCCGAGGCCGGTGCCGGCGACGGCGCCGGTCACGACGCCGAGCAGCACGACGGACCACGTGGACCACGCGGCACCGGGCGTGGTCGCCCCGGCGAAGATCAGCGTCATCGCGAGCGGCCAGGCGGCGGCGTTGGCGCCGACCCAGCGCCCCGGGTGCCGGACCGCACCGCGCAGGGCGAGGGCCTGGACCGCGCCGAGGACGGCGCCCATGACGAGCCCGAGGGCCGCCGCGCCCAGGAGCACCAGCGCCAGCGGCGGGGTGTCGGCGGCACCGCCGCTCAGGACACCCGGCGCGGAGGCCGCGGCCCAGCCGAGACCGGCGACGAGCACCGTGGCCGCGGCGTACCGGAGCCGCCGCAGGCGCGGGAAGGCTCGGCCGAGGACGGTGGCCTGAAGGCCTCCCAGTGCCGTGCCCTCGACCAGACCGCCGCCGATCACGAGCGCGAGCGCGATCCCGTCCGGACGGCCCTCGCCGAGCCGGGCAGCCGCCGCCGCGGCGCCGAGACCGACCGCCTCCGCGCCCGCGCAGGCGGCCACCCAAGCCGCGCGCGGTGTCCCGGTCCGGGATGCCCGGACGCTGGTCTCGGTCATGTCTTCAGTCCACACCTGCGAGGACGGGATGGTCAGAGGCGAAGGTCCTCGCGAGCTCGTCGGCACGGCGTTGCGAGCCCAGCGCCGAGCGGCCGGCCTCCCAGCGGGCCACCGGGACCCGGTAGGGCGAGCACGAGACGTAGTCGAGGCCGACGTCGTCGAAGAAGTGGATCGACTGCGGGT
This sequence comes from Nocardioides agri, assembly GCF_013778305.1. Lineage (GTDB taxonomy): Bacteria > Actinomycetota > Actinomycetes > Propionibacteriales > Nocardioidaceae > Nocardioides > Nocardioides agri. Next base: position 774,442 of record NZ_JACEIC010000002.1, on the reverse strand, counting down.
CGCCGCCGTGCTCGCCGCAGACTCCCATGTGCAGGCCTGGCCGGGCCTGCCGGCCGAGGCGGACACCGGTGCGGACGAGCTCGCCCACGCCATCGACGTCGATCGACTCGAACGGCGAGGTCGCGACGACGCCCTGGTCGAGGTAGTCCTGGACGAACTCCGACTCGACGTCGTCGCGCGAGAAGCCCCACGTGGTCTGGGTGAGGTCGTTGGTGCCGAAGGAGAAGAAGTCCGCGGCGAGGGCGATGCGGTCGGCGGTCACCGCCGCGCGCGGCAGCTCGATCATGGTGCCGATCGGGATGCTCAGCCGGACGCCGCGCTCGCGCTCGACGTCACCGATGACCTGCTCGAGCTGCTCCCGGACGAGCAGCAGCTCGCGCTCGGTCGCCACCAGCGGCACCATCAGCTCGGGTCGCGGGTCGCCGCCGGCGGCGACCCGGTCGGCCGTCGCCTCGGCGAGCGCGCGGGCCTGCATCGCGAACAGGCCCGGCACCACGATGCCGAGGCGGACGCCGCGCAGGCCGAGCATCGGGTTGGTCTCGTGCAGCCGGCGTACGGCGGCGAGCAGGAGGTGGCCGCGCTCGTCCGCCACGTGCCGCTCGTCCTCCAGCGCGACCTGCACCGACAGGTCGGTCAGGTCGGGGAGGAACTCGTGCAGCGGCGGGTCGATGAGCCGCACCGTCACCGGCAGCCCGTCCATCGCGGCCAGGATCTCGGTGAAGTCCTGACGCTGCAGCGGCAGCAGCCGGGCGAGCGCAGCGTCGCGGTCGGACGCCTCGGACGCCACGATCAGCGCCTCGACGAGGGCACGCCGCTCCCCGAGGAACATGTGCTCGGTGCGGCACAGCCCGATCCCCTGGGCGCCGAGCGCCCGGGCCAGGCGCGCGTCGTCGGGGGTGTCGGCGTTCGCCCGCACCGCCAGCCGGCGCCGGGTGTCGGCGTGCCCGAGGAGGCGGGCCGCGGCGCGCGCGGTCGGGTCGTCGACCGGCCCGCCGGCCAGGCCGCGGGCGACGAGCGACTCGCCGACGGCGACGGAGCCGAGGAACACCTCGCCTGTCCCGCCGTCCACGGAGATGACGTCGCCCTCCTGGACGACCGGTCCGCCGCGGACCCGGAAGCAGCGCGCGTCGACGTCGATCTCGATCGCATCCGCGCCGCAGACGCAGGTGCGGCCCATGCCGCGCGCGACGACGGCGGCGTGCGACGTCTTGCCGCCGCGGCTCGTCAGGATGCCGCGGGCGGCGACCATGCCCGGGAGGTCGTCGGGGGTGGTCTCCTTGCGGACCAGGACGACGTCCTCGCCGCGGGCGGCCCACTCGACCGCGGTCGCGGAGTCCAGGACGGCCCGGCCCACGGCAGCACCCGGCGACGCGCTCATCCCGCGCGCGGCGGCGACCCGATCGGGGTCGGGCAGGAACCGCGGGAACATCAGCGCCGCGAGCTGCTGGCCACCGACCCGGCCGAGCGCCTCGTCGAGGTCGATCAGCCCCTCGTCGACGAGGTCGGCCGCGACCCGTACGGCGGCCTCCGGCGTGCGCTTCCCGATCCGGGTCTGGAGCAGCCAGAGCCGACCGTCCTCGATCGTGAACTCGATGTCGCACAGGTCGCGGTAGTGCCGCTCCAGCCGGGCCATCGCCGCCAGGAGCTGCGCGTGGCAGGCCGGGTGGAGTGCGGCGAGGTCGGTGAGGGCCAGGGTGTTCCGGATGCCGGCGACGACGTCCTCGCCCTGGGCGTCGGGCAGGTAGTCGCCGTACGCGCCGGGCGCGCCGGTGGCCGGGTCCCGCGTGAAGCAGACGCCGGAGCCCGAGGCCGTGCCGCGGTTGCCGAAGACCATCGCCTGCACGTTGACGGCGGTGCCGAGGTCGTCGGGGATCTGCTCGTGGCGGCGGTAGAGCGTCGCCCGCGGGGTGTGCCACGAGGCGAAGACCGCCCGGATCGCCTGGCGCAGCTGCTCGCGCGGGTCCTGCGGGAAGTCCGCGCCCGTGTGGGTGCGGATGGTCTCCTTGAAGTCCGCGATCACGTCGCGCAGCTCGTCGACGTCGAGCAGGTCGCCGGCGTCCATCCGGTCGGAGAACGCCGCGCCGTCGATGCCGAGGACGGTGGTGCCGAACATCTGCAGGAGCCGGCGGTAGGAGTCGGCGGCGAAGCGCGCGTCGCCGCTCTGCCGCGCCAGTCCGACGACCGAGGCGTCGTTGAGCCCCACGTCGAGGACGGTCTCCATCATCCCGGGCATCGAGAACTTCGCACCGGACCGGACCGAGACCAGCAGCGGGTCGTCCGGATCGCCGAGGCGACGGCCCATCCGGTCCTCGAGCCCGCGCAGGTGGCGATCGACCTCGCCGTCGAGGCCGTCGGGCTCGTGCCCGGCGACGAGGAAGGCGCGGCAGGCCTCGGTGGTGATCGTGAACCCCGGCGGCACCGGCAGGCCGAGGTTGGTCATCTCGGCCAGGTTCGCGCCCTTGCCTCCCAGCAGGTCCTTCTGGTCCTTGTTGCCCTGGCTGAAGTCGCGGACGTAGGTGGTCATGACTTCACCGTGGACCCGTCGCCTGCTGGCGTCTCGGGACGGGCGGCCCCTGGACGGGGGTCCTTGGTCCCTACGAACCGCGGTGCCGCGCGGCCCAGCGTGGAAGGCATGAACGAGATGCCGCCCCCTGTCGTCGCTGCGCTCGGACACCGCGGTTGGTCCGCTGTCGTCGACCAGGCTGCTGACGAGGCGCTGCGCCGCGGGTCGGTGCTGCACCTCGTCCACGCCGCCCCGGCCGACGACGAGGCCGGATCCCGCCTCCTGCGCAGCGCCGCGGGCTACGCCGCCGCCCGGCTCGGCGACCGGGTCCCGGTCACTGCGACCGTCGCCCCCATGGCGGCCGTCCCGGCGCTGGCCGCGATCGGCCACGAGGCCGCCGTCGTGGTGGTCGGCCGGCCGCGACCCGGCAGCCACGCCCACCCCTACGCGCGGTCCGCCTCGGTCGGCGCTGCCTGCCGGGTCGGGGCGCCGGTGCTCTCGGTGCCCGAGGACTGGGCGGCCGAGGACCGGGCGGCCACCGTCGTGGTCGGCGTCGACGAGCCCGGCCGGTCGGCCGGCCTCCTCGCCACCGCGGTCGGGGCGGCACGCGACCGCGCCGCCCAGCTGGTCGTGATCTCGACCAGCTGGCGACCCCCAGGCGCCGGCTCGGCGCCGCTCACCCACGTCACCGACCCCGGCACCGCCGAACGGTCGGCGTCGGTGATGTGGGCGGCGCTGAGCCGGTACGACGTACAGCCCGACGACCCGCGGGTCTCCGTCGTGGTCGGCGACGAGCGTCCCGGGGAGGCGCTGCTGGCGGCAGCGCGGGACGCGACGCTTCTCGTGCTCGGTCGGCACACCGCACTCGTGCCCACCGGCTCCCACCTGGGGCCGGTGGCGCGCGCGGTCCTCCGCGAGGCGACCTGCCCGGTGCTGCTCGCCGCGCCCGAGCCGCACCACTGGGTCGAGCCGACCGTCAGCCGTGGGCACCTCGTGACCGAGGTGCCCACGGGCTGACGGCTCGTCCGGCCTACTCGACGTGGACCTGGACCACCCCGGGCACGGTGCGCGCCACCATGTGGGCGAGCGACACCTCACCGAGGTTCGCCGGTCCGGTCACGTCGACGACGCCGTCCTCGACCTCGATGAGCCAGTCGGGATGGCCCAGCCGCGACAGCACGTCGTCCACGTCGGCCGCGATCACGTCGTCGGCACGGGCCAGCATGCGGACGACGTCGCTGCGGCTCAGCACGCCGACCAGCGTGCCGTCCTCGTCGAGCACGGGCAGGCTCTTCGCCCCGGTGACCGTCATCAGGTCCACCGCCGACGCCACGTCGTCGTCGACGCGCACGGCCGCCGCGGGACGGGTGTAGACGTCCTCGACCAGGCGGGCGGGGTAGAGGCTCTCGACGACGACCGCTCCCTCGGGTGCGCGCGGGTCGCGCGCGACCGACTCGCGGATCAGGTCGGCCTCGCTGATGATGCCGAGGAGCCGACGGCGCGCGTCGACGACCGGCAGCGCGGTGATGCCGTGCTCGGCCAACCGCTGCAGCGCCACCTTCACCCGGGTCCCCGGTGTCACCGTCATCGGCCTCGGGGTCATGATCTCCTGCACGAGCATCTAGGGCTCCTCTCGGTCGCCGGCCCCGCGTCAGGGCCGGTCGTCGGGGGCCGCGGACAGCCGGCGGCCGGTGACCTCGTCGGGGTCCACACGGACGAACAGGGCGTGCTCGCCGCCCGGCCAGATCCGCATGTCGACGAGCATGTCGGGGACGTCGAGGAACTCGACGAGCTGGGCGGTGCCGCTCACCACGACGCTCCAGCCGGAGTGCTCGCGGGCGTCGACGTGGTCGACCTCGACGACGATCCGGGTGCCGCCTGCCTCGCGGGCCACGGCGGACGAGGGGTCGGTGCGGAACCACACGGCGCCGTCCGCGACGACGTAGTTGACGGGGACGATCGCGACGCCGGCAGCGCTCTGCCAGCCGACCCGCGCGATCTCCGCCTGACCCAGCAGGCTCCAGCAGTCGTAGGCCACCAGGGTGGCCAGCCGGGGCTCCTGCTCCTGGGACAGCTGCTCGACGTTCATGGGGACCCTCCTCTGCTCTCCCCTCCACGCTCGTCCCGCGCCGGTGCGGCGGACAGTCCGTTCGGTCCCGGGGCGCCGGGACCTTCGTCCCGCTGACGCATGCCAGAGTGGGGCCATGACGGGGGCGATCAGGGAGCCGATCGACGAGCACTTCCTCACCCAGGTCCGCCAGCTGCGTCCGGGCACCCGTGCGGCGGCCGACGGCGACCGGGTGCTCGCGCTCTTCGACGCCCAGGCCCAGTCCCGGCACCTCGACCTCGCCGCCCGGTGGCTGCAGGCGCAGGGGGAGGGGTTCTACACGATCGGCTCGGCCGGCCACGAGGCCAACGCGGCCGTCGGCCTGCTGACCCGCGTCGACGACCCGGCGCTGCTGCACTACCGCTCGGGAGGGTTCTACGCCGCCCGCGCGGCCCGGGTGGGGACGACGACGCCGGTGCGCGACGTGCTGCTCGGCCTGAGCGCCGCCGCCGCCGACCCGATCTCCGGCGGCCGGCACAAGGTGTTCGGCCACCCCGACCTCCACATCGTCCCGCAGACCTCGACGATCGCGTCGCACCTGCCGCGGGCGGTCGGCCTGGCCTACACGCTGGGCAACCTCGCCGACGTGGTGCCCGCCCCGCGCTGGCCCGACGACGCGATCGTCGTCGCGTCGCTGGGTGACGCGTCGGTCAACCACTCCACGGCGCAGGGTGCGCTCAACGCCGCGGCGTACCTGACCCATCGCGGGCTCGACGTGCCGCTGCTCGTCGTCGTCGAGGACAACGGCATCGGCATCAGCACCCGCACGCCGGCCGGGTGGGTCGCGGCGACGCTGCGGCGGCTGCCGGGCTTCGAGTACGTCGTGGCCGGGTCCCCGCGACCCGACGCGCTGCTCGCCGATGTCGGCGCGGCGGTCGACCTGGTCCGCGAGCAGCGCCGGCCGGCGCTGCTGCACCTGCACACCGTGCGTTACCTGGGGCACGCCGGCTCCGACGTCGAGCTCGGCTACCGCACCGCCACGGAGATCGCCCGGGACCACGCGCGCGACCCGCTGCTCGCGACCGCGGCACACCTGGTGGAGACCGGGGTCGCCACGCCCGAGGACGTGCTCGACCGCTACGAGCGGATCCGCGCCATGGTCATGCACGAGGCGAAGTCGGTGATCGGCGAGCGGCGGCTCGAGAACCGCGGGGAGGTGGTCCGCCCGCTCGCCCAGCCCAGCCCCGTGGCGGTCGCGCCCCGACGGGCCGCCGACCCCGTGCCGAGCGACGGGCTGACGCTGGCGCAGGCGGTCAACGCCGCGCTATCCGAGGTGCTGGAGTCACGGCCGCACGCGGTGCTCTTCGGCGAGGACGTCGCCGTCAAGGGCGGCGTCTACGGCGTGACGCGTGGGCTGCGGAAGCGGTACGGCGGGCGCCGGGTCTTCGACACCCTGCTCGACGAGCAGACGATCCTCGGCACCGCGCTGGGCGCCTCGCTGGCCGGGCTGCTGCCGATCCCGGAGATCCAGTACCTCGCCTACCTGCACAACGCCGAGGACCAGCTGCGCGGCGAGGCGGCGTCGCTGGCGTTCTTCTCCGACGGGCAGTACCGCAACCCGATGGTCGTGCGGGTCCAGGGCCTGGGCTACCAGAAGGGCTTCGGCGGCCACTTCCACAACGACAACTCGCTGGCGGTGCTGCGGGACATCCCGGGGATCGTGCTCTGCGTGCCCAGCCACCCGGCCGACGTACGACCGTTGCTGATGGAGTGCGTCGAGCTCGCCGAGCTCGAGGGCCGGGTGTGCGTCGTGGTGGAGCCGATCGCGCTCTACCACTCGCGGGACCTGCACGAGCCCGGAGACGGCCTCTGGACCGCGGACTACCTCTCCGGTGGCCCGCCGCGCGGCCCGCGTGCCCACGGCGACGGCGAGGGCCTGCTGGTGGTGACGTTCGGCAACGGCGTGCCGATGTCGCTGCGCGCCGCGCGGCGCCTCGAGGAGGAGGGGATCCGGTCGACCGTGCTCGACCTGCGCTGGCTGGCGCCGCTGCCCGTGGACGAGCTCGCGGCGTACGCCTCGTCCTTCGAGCGGGTGCTCGTCGTCGACGAGACCCGGCGATCGGGCGGCGTCGGCGAGGGCGTCGTCGCCGCGCTGGTCGAGCGCGGGTACGCCGGCCGCATCGGCCGGGTCGCGGCCGCCGACTCGTTCGTGCCGCTGGGCCCGGCCGCTGGGCTGGTGCTGGTCTCGGAGGACGAGGTGGTGGCCGCAGCGCTGGGGCTGGCCCGTGGCTGAGCTGCCCGACCGCGCGTCCGTCGTCGTCATCGGGGGCGGCGTGATCGGCCTGAGCACGGCCTACCACCTGGCGCGGGCGGGCGTCCCGGACGTGCTGCTGCTGGAGCGCGACGACCTCGGCTCGGGCTCGACGTGCAAGGCGGCCGGTGGCGTGCGCGCGATGTTCTCCGACCCGGTCAACGTCGAGCTCGGGCTGCGCAGCCTGCGCGCCTTCGAGACCTTCGGCGAGGAGCCGGGCCAGGAGATCGACCTGCACCGCTCGGGCTACCTCTTCCTCCTCGACGACCCCGGCGACGTCGCGGACTTCGAGGCGGCCGTGGCGCTGCAGAACTCCCTCGGCGTGCCCAGCCGGATGGTCTCGCCCGGCGAGGCGCAGGCGCTGTCGCCGCTGATCTCGACCGACGGGCTGCTCGCCGCCGCCTGGTCGCCGGGCGACGGGCACTGCACTCCCGAAGCCGTCGTCCTGGGCTACGCGGCGGGCGCCCGGCGGGCCGGCGCGCGCGTGGTCAACCGGTGCGCGGTGACGGGGATCGAGGTCGACGGTGGGGAGGTCCGCGCGGTCCTGACCGACCACGGGCGGGTGCTCACGGACACCGTGTTGTGCGCGGCCGGCGCGTGGTCGGCGGCCGTGGGGGAGATGGCCGGCGTCGACCTGCCCGTCGTACCGCTGCGTCGGCAGATCCTGACGACCGAGCCGACGCCCGGGCTCGACCCGGCGACGCCGTTCACGATCGACTTCACGACCAGCCTCTACTTCCACAGGGAGGGGCCGGGCCTGCTGGTCGGCATGTCCGACCCCGACGAGCAGCCGGGCTTCTCGCTCGCCCGCACCGACGCCTGGCTGCCCCGGCTCGGCGCCGCGATCGAGCGCCGGGTGCCGGCCCTCGCCGACGTCGGCATCGCCTCCGGATGGGCGGGCCTCTACGAGATGACCCCCGACCACAACGCGCTGGTGGGCGAGGCCGCGGGCGTCTCGCGCTTCCTCTACGCCACCGGCTTCTCGGGCCACGGGTTCCTCATGGGACCCGCGATCGGCGAGGTCGTGCGCGACCTGGTCCTCGGCCGCCCGCCCGTCGTCGACGTCTCCGGCCTCTCCGTCGACCGCTTCGCGGCCGGCGTCCGCCCCGAGCGCAACATCGTCTGACCGCTCCGCTGCGATAGCCACAGACGTTGTGGTCGTTCCGGGGCCGCGGGAGCAGCCGGTTCGTCGCTGGCTATCCCGGCGGACCACGTCCGACCGAGATCGTGTAGGAAGGCGACCATGACCTCGATCCCGTCGCAGTCCGAGCTGTCCGCACTCGCCCTGGAGACCGCGCGCCGGTGCGGGGTGGACCTGGCGGCGTCCGCCGGCGACGTCCCCACGTCCTCGCCGGTCAACGGGCAGGGCGTGACGACGATCGGCTGGCGCGACGCGGCGTACGTCGACGAGGCGGTCGGTCGCGCGCAGGAGGCGTTCCGGGAGTGGCGGCGGGTGCCGGCGCCGGCGCGTGGGGCCCTGGTGAAGCGCTGGGCCGAGCTGCTCGCCGAGCACAAGGACGACCTCGCGACGCTGGTGAGCATCGAGGCCGGGAAGATCACCTCCGAGGCGCGCGGCGAGATCCAGGAGATGATCGACATCTGCGACTTCGCGGTCGGGCTGTCGCGCCAGCTCTACGGCCGCACGATGCCCTCCGAGCGGCCCGGCCACCGGCTCATGGAGACCTGGCACCCGCTCGGTGTGGTCGGCGTTATCTCGGCCTTCAACTTCCCGGCCGCCGTCTGGTCCTGGAACACCGCGGTCGCGCTCGTCTGCGGCGACCCGGTCGTCTGGAAGCCGTCCGAGCTCACCCCGCTCACCGCGCTCGCCTGCCAGGCGACCCTCGCCCAGGCGATCGCCGAGCACGGCGCCCCCGAGCACCTCTCGCAGGTCGTCCTCGGCGGCCCGGAGGTCGGCGAGGCGCTCGTCGACCACCCCGGCGTCGCCCTGCTGAGCGCCACCGGCTCGACCCGCATGGGCCGCGCCGTCGGCCCGCGCGTCGCCGATCGCTTCGGCCGCAGCCTGCTCGAGCTCGGCGGCAACAACGCCGCGGTCGTCACGGGCAGCGCCGACCTCGACCTGGCCGTGCGTGGCATCGTCTTCGCCGCCGCTGGTACGGCGGGGCAGCGCTGCACCACCATGCGCCGGGTCATCGCGCACACGAGCGTCGCCGACGAGCTCACCGACCGCCTCGCCGCGGCGTACGAGCGGCTGCCGATCGGCAACCCGATGCAGGAGGGCACGCTCGTCGGCCCCCTCGTCAACAAGCGCGCCTACGACGCGATGGCGGCGGCCATCACCGACGCGACGGGCGACGGCGGCAAGGTCGTCGCCGGCGGCGGCCGCGCCCACGAGGACCTCGCTCCCGACGCCTACTACGCCCGACCGGCCATCGTCCGGATGCCCGAGCAGACCGCGGTGGTGGCGCGAGAGACGTTCGCGCCGCTGCTCTACGTGGTGACCTACGACGAGTTCGAGCACGCGATCGAGATCAACAACGCCGTCCCGCAGGGCCTCTCCTCGAGCGTCTTCACCCAGGACCTGGTCGAGGCGGAGCTCTTCGTCTCCGCGGAGGGCTCCGACTGCGGCATCGTCAACGTCAACATCGGCACCTCGGGCGCCGAGATCGGCGGCGCCTTCGGCGGGGAGAAGGAGACCGGCGGCGGCCGGGAGTCGGGTTCGGACGCGTGGCGGGCCTACATGCGCCGCGCGACCAACACGATCAACTTCTCCGGGAATCTGCCGCTCGCCCAGGGTGTTGACTTCACGATCTGAGTTTCCGGGCTGAGTTGCGCCCGGGCTCACACCCGGCGGGGATGCCGCGCTACGATGGCGGCGTCGTCGGACCCGTCGGGTCCACGTTCATCGGTCTCGTGCGCAGCGCACGCCGACCGGATCGCGCCGCAGCCGGGCCCTTCGGGTCCATCTGTCCGCACGCGCGTTCGTACTCCGGAGGAGGGGTCCTTGGCTCGACAGGGCCAGCAGCAGACGGCGAGCCGCCGTACGTCGTCGAACCGGTCGTCGCAGCGCAACGGCCAGCGCAACGGCCGACGCCGTCCGCTCGACAACGACGGCATCATCCCGATCCTCGCCCGCGCCGTGCGCGAGGTCGAGAACGCCGTCGCGCGCCGCTCCAACGTCCCCAACCTGCGCAGCAAGTTCCAGGTCGTCGCCCTGCTGGCGCGCGAGGAGCGGGCCCGGGTCAAGTCGGACACGGAGATGACCGACGCCCAGCGCAACGAGCAGCTCAAGCGGCTCGACGGCATCGCGACGATCCTCGCCAAGACCGCCGCGCAGGAGCCGTCGCTCTTCGCGCTGCTCGCCGAGAACGCGACGATCTCCGACTCCGCCAAGGCGCTGCGCAAGGAGATGATCGCGGCAGCCGGCTTGGAGGCCGAGGTGGAGCCCGAGCCGGAGGCGGCGCCCGAGGCCGACGGCAGCGCCGAGCGCCGCGTCGTGCCCCAGTCGGTGCTCTCGCGCCAGCTCGCCAACCCGTTCCTCGCCCCCGACTTCTCCGTGCAGCGCAAGCAGCTGACCCACCGGCTGGCGACGTGGGAGCTGCTCGGCCCGCTCTTCCGGTCCTTCGAGTACGCCGTGGCCGGTGCGACCTCCTGCATGCCCCTGCCGGAGGCCGAGTCGCTGCAGGCACCCGGCGGTCACGTGCTGATGAAGCACCAGGCCCAGCTCGTCGAGGCCGCCCGCCAGGGCCACCGCACGTTCCTGCTCGCCGACGAGCCCGGCCTCGGCAAGACGGCCCAGTCGCTCCTGGCCGCGCAGGCCGTCGAGGCGTTCCCGCTGCTCGTCGTCGTCCCCAACGTCGTCAAGATGAACTGGGCCCGCGAGGCGAGCATGTGGACCCCCAACCGCACGGTGACGGTGATCCACGGCGACGGCGAGGACATCGACGGGTTCGCCGACATCGTGGTCGTCAACTACGAGGTGCTCGACCGGCACGTCGGCTGGATCGCCGACCACGGGTTCCGCGGCATGGTCGTCGACGAGGCGCACTTCATCAAGAACAAGAGCTCGCAGCGCTCGCAGCACGTGCTGCACCTCGCCGACCGCATCCGCGAGCGCACGGTACGACCGCTGATGGTCGCGCTCACCGGCACGCCGCTGATCAACGACATCGAGGACTTCCGGGCGATCTGGCAGTTCCTCGGCTGGATCGACGACAAGAAGCCGCTGCCCGAGCTGATGGCCGCGCTCGAGGAGACCGGGCTGACCCCCGCCGACCACAGCTTCTACCCGGCCGCGCGCCGGGCCGTGGTCGACATGGGCATCGTCCGGCGCCGCAAGGTCGACGTGGCGGCCGACATCCCGGCCCGCCGGGTCGCCGACCTGCCGGTCGAGCTCGACGACGACCTCGGCCGCTCGATCCGCGACGCCGAGCGCGAGCTCGCGCGGCGCCTGGTCGAGCGCTACGAGACCGCGCTGGCGACCCGCAAGACCGGCAGCGTGGTCGAGGGCATCGACCACCAGCTGGTCCGCCAGGTCGCGGGCTGGGAGCGCGAGGACTCCGACAGCTCCAGTGGCGAGAACGTCTTCACGATGATGCGGCACATCGGTCAGGCGAAGGCCGGTCTCGCTGCCGACTACGCGGCGCAGCTGGCCCGCAGCGTCGGCAAGGTGGTCTTCTTCGCCAAGCACATCGACGTCATGGACACCGCCGAGCAGACCTTCGCCCGGCGCGGCATCAAGTACTCCTCGATCCGCGGCGACCAGACCACGAAGAACCGCGAGGCGCAGATCAAGGCGTTCGTCGAGGACCCGGAGGTCGAGGTCATCGTCTGCTCGCTCACCGCGGCCGGTGTCGGCATCAACCTGCAGGTCGCGTCCAACCTGGTGCTCGCCGAGCTGTCGTGGACGGACGCCGAGCAGACCCAGGCCATCGACCGGGTGCACCGGATCGGCCAGGAGCTCCCGGTCACCGCGTGGCGGATCATCGCGGCGCAGACGATCGACACCCGGATCGCCGAGCTCATCGACAGCAAGGCCGGTCTGGCGGCCCGGGCGCTCGACGGCGCCGGGGAGTCGGTCGAGACGTCGGTCGACGTCCAGCTGGAGGCCCTGGTGACGCTGCTGACCGACGCGCTCGAGGAGAAGTACGCCTGACTCGCACCGACGGGTGAGATGCGGAGAGCCTGCTTGAATCTTCACCCGCTGTGAGCGATTTTTGGTGCTACCTCGAGCAGCCGGGGACTTGGGTCACGAGGCCAGGAGTCCGGTTTCCATGCAGCACGACGAGCTCGCGCAGATGCTCGCCAAGGTGTCCGAAGAGCTCGCAGGGGAGCGGGACGAGGTGGTCACGACCGCCCGCGCCTGCGAGCTCGCCGTCGAGGTGGTCGAGTCCTGCGACCACGCCTCCATCGCCCTGCGCTCCCGACGCACCGGCTTCCGGACCGTCGCCGCATCCTCTCCGCTCGCGACCTCGGCCGACGAGCTCCAGTACGAGCTCGCGCAGGGCCCGATCGTCGAGACCGTCGCGACGGCGGAGGTCTGCCGCAGCAACGACGTCGCGTCCGACCTGCGCTGGCCGACGTGGGGGATCCGGGCCTCCGAGATCGGCATCCGGTCCCTGGTGTCGGTGCAGCTGACCGCCGGCCGGCACACGCTCAGGGCGCTCACGTTCTACTCGCACCGCCGCAACGCCTGGGACGAGCAGGCTACGACCTGGCGGTGCTGTTCGCGACCCACGCGGCGCAGGCGCTCGACGCCGCGCAGGTGATCGCCGGACTGCGCGCCGCCCTCGGGAGCAGGCACCAGATCGGCGTGGCGCAGGGCATCCTCATGCAGCGCCACGGGCTCACCATCGAGCAGGCATTCGCGGTGCTGCAGCGCTTCTCGCACGAGTCGAACACCAAGCTCAACGACGTCGCCGCCGAGATCGCGCGGGAGCACCACGAGGGGTGACCGGTGTCACGGCACACTGGTGCCGACACCACTGAACCGCCGGGCACCTCCGCCCGTGTCGGTGGTGGGAGGTGGTGATGGCCGAAGGTCCGGTGGCCCTGATGCAGCAGCTGCACGACGAGCACGCAGCCGCGCTCTGGGGCTACTGCCTGCGCCTGACCGGCAACGACCGGGCCAGGGCGGAGGACGTGGTGCAGGAGACCCTGCTGCGCGCCTGGCGCAGCGTGGCGGCGCTCGACGAGTCGCAGGGGTCGGTCCGGGCCTGGCTGTTCAAGGTGGCACGCAACATCGTGATCGACGACTGGCGCACGAAGCGCAACCAGAGCGAGATCGTCGTGGCCGACGTGCCCGACGGGCGCGGCGAGCCGGACCGCACCGACCAGGTGCTGCTGTCGTGGGTGGTCGCCGAGGCGCTGACCAGGCTGTCCGCCGAGCACCGAGGGGTGCTGCTGGAGTGCTACTACCGCGGCCTGCCGGTCGCCGAGGCGGCCGAACGGCTCGGCATCCCGCCCGGCACCGTGAAGTCGCGGACCCACTACGCGCTGCGCGCCCTGCGCCTGGTGCTCGAGGAGATGGGGGTCGTGGCATGACCGCGCCCTGCCCCTTCGCGTTCGACGACGCCGCCTACGTGCTGGGCGCCCTGCCCCCGGCCGAGCGGCTCGCGTTCGAGCGCCACCTCTCCGGCTGCGCCGAGTGCGAGCGGTCCGTGCGCGAGATCGCCGGTCTCCCGGGTCTGCTGGCGCGGGTGCCGGTCGACGACGTCGAGGTCCCGCCGGCCGCGGAGCCGCTGCCCGACACGCTGCTGCCGGCACTCCTGGACCACGCCCGTCGCACCGAGCGACGGCGCCGCTGGGTGGTCGGGCTGGCCGCTGCGGCGGCCGTGGCCGCGATCGCGGCCGCGTCCGTGACGGTGTTCGCGGTGGTGGACGACGACGGCGGCTCCCCGGTCGCCGAGCCGCCGGCGAGCAGCGGCCCGTCGACCGCGCCGGCCCAGGACATGACCCCGGTCCATCCCGGTGGCGACGACGCCGCGACCGTCGCGCTCACCTCCGTCGCCTGGGGCACCCGCCTCGACGTCGTCTGCCGGTGGGCCGGTGAGGGCGAGGAGCCGGGCTACGGGGACGACGGCTCGGCCCCGACGTACGCCCTGGTCGTGCGCTCCACGGACGGCGACACCCAGCAGGTGGCGACCTGGACCGGCCTGCCGGGCAAGACGATGAAGGTCAGCGGCGCGACCTACCTGGCCCGCGACGACATCGCCGCGGTGGAGATCCAGACCTCCGACGGGCGGCCGGCGTTCGAGCTCGCCGGCTGACGCCTCACCCCGAGAAGGCGTCGAGGAAGCGGTCCCGGACGGCGTCCATCCGCCACACCGGCCCGTCCTCGCTCGGCCGCAGCCCGGGGCGCCAGCCCCAGCCGGCGATCCGCCGCAGCACGCGCGGGTCGCGCGCGACCACGGTGACCGGGACGTCGTGTCCGGGTCGCGGCCCGGTGACGTAGGAGTGGGGCTGGTGGTCGCCGAGCACGAGGAGCACGAGGTCGTCGTCGGGCTGCGTCTCCAGCCAGGACACGAGCGTGGTCAGCGAGTAGGCGATGTTGCGGTCGTACTTGTCGCGGACGTCGTCCAGGGTCTCCGCACGGGGCCGCAGCCGGGTCCCGTCGCCGACCTCGTCCCAGGGCACCAGCGACGGTGGTGGCGTCCACGGGTGGTGGCTCGACACCAGGTCGATCTCGGCGAAGACCGGGGACCCGGTGAGCTCGCGGTCCTGGAACGTCGAGAGCGTGTACTGGTCGGGCACCTTGGCGTAGCCGCTCTCCGGACCGCGGTAGCCGACGTTGCGCGAGTCGTAGAGGCGGTCGAAGCCGTAGAACGCCTGGCCCTCGGGCCAGTCCCGGGTGTTCGCCGGCACGTCGAACGCCGTGCGCCAGCCGGCCCGCTCGAACGCCGACGTGAGCGTGGTCCGGTCCGCGTCGAGCAGCTGGTCGTAGCGGCGCTGGCTGTCGACCCACAGGCCGGACTGGAGCGTCGAGTGCGCCAGCCAGCTCGCCGCCCCGAACGTCGGTGAGGTCAGGAAGGCGCTGCGGGTGTGCCACCCCGACGCGTCCAGGCGACTTGTGCCGTCGGTGACGGCCGCCGACGTCGCCGGCATGTCGAGCGCCACCCGGCCGTAGGACTCGACGAACACCACCAGCACGTCCGCGCCGCGCAGCCTGCGCAGGTCGGGCGGCGCGCCGGCGTACGGGTCGGTGTCGATCTCGGCGGCGAAGGCCCGCTGGTCGGCGAGGTCGGTGTGCACCTGTCGCACCTCGTCGACGGCGAGCCCGCCGGCCGCCGTCGAGCCCAGCGGGAGCAGGGGCGCGACCAGGCAGGCGGCGCCGAGGGCGTACGCCGGGCGCCGGTGCCGGGCCAGCGACCCGGCCACCCGGACCGTGGCCAGCGGCAGCGCGACCAGGAGGGCGACGACGGTGACCAGGGCCAGCGCGGCCGTCGCCCAGGCGGCCGGGTCGCCGATCGAGTCGCCGAGCACGTCGACGCCCGGGCCGAGGTAGTGCCAGTCGGTGACGGGGTCGAACGGCCGGTCCAGGAACGTCTCGAACCCGCGGTCCATCGCGTGCACGACGACCAGCACCGCGAGCAGCACCCCGAGCAGCGCGGCGGCGACCCGGCGGCCACGGGGGAGCAGGGCGACGCCCACCAGCACCAGCGCCTCGGCGGGCACCCGCAGCAGCCCCGCCGGACCCGCGGGCAGCAGCAGCGCCGCCCAGACCACGCCGATCGCCACCAGGGTCGGCCCACCGCCGGTGGGGTACGCCGTGGCGGGCTCGGTCCGGCAGCGCCAGAGCCACCACACGTCGCGGCCAAAGGACTCCGCGAGCAGCGCGAGCGCGACCACCAACGCGGCCGACGCGACCGCGCGCGGCACCAGCCCGGAGAGCGCGACCGCGAGCACGATGCCCTGCACCGCGGCGACGACCTTGCGCCAGTAGCGCGGCGGCACCGGGCGCCGTAGCCAGGGCGCGACCCGCTCCGCCAGCCAGAGCAGGTAGCGCGCGGCGCCGATCAGCAGCACCCACCAGCCGTACGCCGCGGCGGCGTACCCGCTGAGCACGGCGATGAGGAAGGCGTCGGTCTCCATGTCGAACCGGGCGCCGAAGCGGCTCGCGGTGCCGGTGCGACGGGCGACCTGGCCGTCGACCCAGTCGAGCGCGAGCCCGAGGGCGACCAGCGTCAGACCGGTGCCGGTGGGCCCGACGACCGCGAACCCGATCGCCAGCGCCAGCCGCACGCCGGTGATCACGTTCGCCGGATGCTGAACCCGAGCCACCGCGCCTCCGTGTGTGGGGTGTGACCAGCCATACGGCACCGACTCGGGTCCGGTTCACCGGCACGCGCACCGCGACGGCCTACTGGCTGCGCGAGCCCGGCACGGGCGAGCTGCGCGTCGAGGACCTGCCCGAGCCCGGTCCCGGCGAGGTGCTGGTGCGCTCCCTCCACTCGGGCATCAGCCGCGGGACCGAGCTGCTGGTCCACCGTGGCGGCGTGCCCGCCGAGGAGCGCGAGGCGATGCGCGCTCCGTTCCAGGCCGGCACCTTCCCCGGCCCGGTCAAGTACGGCTACCTCTCCGTCGGGCGGGTGGAGGCGGGCCCGGCCGCGCTGCGGGGGCGCACGGTCTTCTGCCTCCACCCGCACCAGACGGCGTACGTCGTGCCGGCCGACGCCGTCGTCGTGGTCCCCGACGGCGTGCCCGCGCGCCGGGCGGTGCTCGCCGGCACCGTCGAGACGGCGCTCAACGCCGTGTGGGACCTCGGGCCGCTGCCCGGTGACCGGGTCGCGGTGGTCGGCGCCGGCATGGTCGGGTGCAGCGTCGCCCGCCTGCTCGCGCGGATCCCCGAGGTCGAGGTCACGCTGGTCGACGTCGACCCCCACCGGGCCGACGTCGCCCGGCAGCTGGGCGTCGGCTTCGCCGACCCGCCGATGGCCCCGACCGGGCTGGACGCGGTCGTGCACACGAGCGCGACCGCCGCGGGGCTGCAGCGGTCGCTCGACCTGCTCGCGCCGGAGGGCACCGTGCTCGACCTCAGCTGGTACGGCGACCAGCGCGTGCACCTCGCGCTCGGCGCCTCCTTCCACTCCCGGCGGCTGACGGTCCGGGCCAGCCAGGTGGGTGCCGTGGCGGCCGCGCGCCGGCACCGGCACTCCCACGCCGACCGGCTCGCGATCGCGCTGCGGCTGCTGCGCGACCCGGCGTACGACGCGCTGCTCACCGGTGACTCACCGTTCGAGGACCTGCCCGAGGTGATGGCCGCCCTCGCCGCCGGGCGGCTGGCCGGCCTCTGCCACACGGTCACCTACGCCGAGGGGGACCCGTGTACACCGTGACGGTCCGCGACCACATGATGATCGCCCACAGCCTGCGCGGCGAGGTGTTCGGACCCGCGCAGCGGCTGCACGGCGCGACGTACGTCGTGGACGCGGCGTTCTCGGGCCCGGAGCTCGGGCCCGACGGCATCCTGCTCGACATCGGCGCCGCCACCGAGCTGCTGCGCGGCGTGCTGGGCGGGCTGACCTACCGCAACCTCGACGACGAGCCCGACCTGGCCGGCGCCAACACGACCACGGAGGTGCTCGCCCGGACCGTCGCCGACCGGCTCGCCGCCGGGGCCGCCGCACTCGGGCCGGCGACCCGGCTCGTCGTCACCCTGCACGAGTCGCACGTCGCGTGGGCGAGCTACGAGAGGTCGCTGTGACCGTCCACGTGGTGCGTCCCGAGGGCGTCGACGACCCGGCCCGGCCGAGCGGCGGCAACGTCTACGACCGCCGGGTGATCGACGGGCTCGGCGCCGTCGAGCACGCCTCCATGGCGACCGTTCCCGACGGCGCGATGGTCCTGGTCGACGGCCTGCTGGCGGGGCCGGAGCTGGTCGAGGAGGCCGCTCGGGTGCGGCTGGTCGAGCTGGTGCACATGCCGCGCGCGGAGGAGTGGGAGGGCGCCGTGCTCCGCGCCGCAGCGGGGGTCGTGTGCACCAGCCGCTGGACCCGCGCGTTGCTCGTCGAGCAGCACGCGCTCGACCCGGACCGGGTCGTCGTCGCCGAGCCCGGGGTCGACCCCGCGCCGTTGACCCCGGGCTCGCCGACGGGGACCGCGCTGCTCTGCGTCGGTGCCGTCACCCGGCTCAAGGGCTACGACGTGCTGGCCGCCGCGCTCGGCACGCTCGGCGACCTGCCGTGGTCGTGCCGCGGCGTCGGCTCCACCGCGATCGAGCCCGGCTTCGCGTCCGGTCTCGACCCCGTCGTCCGGTTGACCGGTCCGCTGCCCCGGGCGGAGCTCGACGCGACGTACGCCGAGGCCGACCTCGTCGTGCTCGCCTCGCGCGCCGAGACCTACGGCATGGTGGTCACGGAGGCGCTCGCGCGGGGCGTGCCGGTGGTCGCCAGCGACGTCGGCGGGGTGCGCGAGGCGCTCGGCGGCGGTGGGGTCCTGGTCCCGCCCGACGACGCCGACGCGCTGGCTGCCGCACTCCGGCGCTGGCTCACCGACGCCGGGCACCGCGCCGCGCTGCGCGACGCCGCGCGTGAGCGCCGGGACGCGCTGACCGGATGGGACCGCACGACCGCCCTGGTGGCCGAGGCGCTGGCGGCGGCGCGATGAGCCCGCGGCTGCGGGTCCTCGGCGGGGCCGCCGTCCTCGCGGCCGTCGCGTGGTGGGTCGGCCCGGAGCCGTTCGTCCAGGCCGTCCGGTCGGCCGGCCCCGCGGCGCTCGCCGCCGCCATGGCGATCACCGCTGTGACCACCGTCTGCTGCGCGTGGCGGTGGCAGGTGCTCGCCCACCGGCTGGGCGTCGAGGTGCCGCTGCGCGACGCCGTGGCGGCCTACTACCGCTCACAGTTCCTCAACGCGACCCTCCCCACCGGGGTCGTGGGCGACGTGCACCGAGCCGTCCGGCACGGGACCCTCCCGGTGGTCGCCGACCGCGGGAGCGGTCAGGCGGTGCAGGCGGTTGCCGCGGGTGGCGTGCTCCTGCTCGGGCCGGCACCGTGGGCCTCGGCGCTGCTCGCGGCCGGGCTCGTGGCCGCCCTGGTGCGCTGGCCGGTCGTCGTCGTCGCGTCCTTGGTCGCGGCCGCGGGGCACGTGGTCGTCTTCCTGGTCGCGGCCCGTGCCGCCGGCACCGGCGCGTCGCTCGGTGCCCTGCTGCCGCTCGCGCTGTTGGTGATGCTGGCGGCCGCCGTACCCCTCAACGTCGCGGGCTGGGGCCCGCGCGAGGGCGTCGCCGCGGCCGCGTTCGCCGCCGCCGGCCTCGGCGCCGCGCAGGGTGCCACGGTCGCCGTCCTCTACGGCGTGCTCGCGCTGGTCGCCACGCTGCCCGGCGCGGTGCTGTGGACGAGAGGAGTGGTCCGTGCCTGAGCGCCCCTACACCCTGCTGAGCTGCGCGATGTCCCTCGACGGCTACCTCGACAGCGCGGGCGAGGAGCGGCTCGTGCTCTCCGGCGACGCCGACCTGGACCGCGTCGACGAGGTGCGGGCCGGCTGCGACGCGATCCTCGTCGGGGCGACCACGGTCCGTCGGGACAACCCGCGGCTGCTGGTGCGCTGCCCCGAGCGGCGGGAGGAGCGCGTGGCGCGCGGGCTGAAGCCGTCCCCGGTCAAGGTCACCGTCACCTGCGGGGCCGCGCTGGATCCGGCCGGCCGGTTCTTCACGACCGGGGAGTCCGAGAAGCTCGTCTACTGCCCGACCGCGACGGCCGCTGCGGCCCGCGCCCGGCTCGGCGCGGTCGCCACGGTCGTCGACGGCGGCGCCCAGGTCACGATGCGCCGGCTGGTGGAGGACCTGCACGCCCGCGGCGTACGCCGGCTGATGGTCGAGGGCGGCGGCACCCTGCACACCCAGTTCCTCGCGGGCGACCTCGCTGACGAGCTGCACCTGGTGGTCGCGCCGTTCTTCGTCGGAGACCCCCGCGCTCGCCGGTTCGTCGACGACGGCGCCTTCCCCTGCGGCCCCGGACACCCGGCGAGGCTGGCGGACGTCCGGCGCGTCGGCGAGGTCGTGCTGCTGCGCTACGCGCTGTCCGACCGCTTCGAGGAGGCGACATGAGCACGCTCCGGACCTCGCTCACCCTGCCGATCCGACTCCAGGGCTGGTCGACCGTCGCCCTGGTCCACACCTTCGACGGCCTCGCGGACGGCGCCGAGCACCTCGCGATCCGGCTGGGCGATCCCGGGTCGGTGCCCCTGGTGCGGGTGCACAGCGAGTGCCTCACCGGCGACGTCCTGGGCAGCGAGCGCTGCGACTGCGGCCCGCAGCTGCACGAGTCGGTGCGCCGCATCGAGGCCGAGGGCGGCTACCTGCTCTACCTGCGCCAGGAGGGCCGCGGCATCGGGCTCTACGCCAAGCTCGACGCCTACGTGCTCCAGGACGAGGGCCTCGACACCTACGAGGCCAACCGGGCGCTCGGGTACGCCGAGGACGCGCGCGACTACACCGTCGCCGCGCAGATGCTCCTGGCCCTCGGGGTGCACCGGGTGGCCCTGCTCAGCAACAACCCCGACAAGGCCGCCCAGCTCACTGCCCTCGGCATCGACGTCGCGCAGCGGTTGCCGACCGCCGCGCACCTCTCCACCAGCAACGGCCGCTACCTCGCGGCGAAGGTTCGGCACGGCCACCAGCTGCCGACCCTTAGGCTGACGCCCGATGAGCGCGAACCCGCAGCCGGGCGCGGTGCCCGCCACCGCTGACCAGTCCGGCGACTACACCCACCGCCAGGTCCTCACGATCCTGTCCGGGCTCATGCTCGGCATGTTCCTGGGCGCCCTGGACCAGACGATCGTCAGCACGTCGATCCGCACGATCGCCGACGACCTCAACGGCCTGTCGGTGCAGGCGTGGGTGACCACGTCGTACCTCATCACCGCGACGATCACGACGCCGATCTACGGCAAGCTCGGCGACAACTACGGTCGCAAGAAGCTGTTCATGTTCGCGATCACCGTCTTCATCGTCGGCTCGGCGCTCTGCTCGTTCGCGACCTCGATGTACCAGCTCGCGGCGTTCCGGGCCTTCCAGGGCCTCGGTGCCGGCGGCCTCTTCACGCTCGTGCTCGCGATCATCGGCGACATCGTGTCGCCCCGTGAGCGTGCCCGCTACACCGGCTACTTCATGGCGATGTTCGGCACCTCGAGCGTGCTCGGTCCGCTCATCGGCGGCTTCTTCGCCGGGCAGGACACGATCCTCGGCATCGACGGCTGGCGCTGGGTCTTCCTGGTCAACGTGCCGATCGGCATCGCCGCGCTCGCGGTCGTCTCGCGCACCCTCCACATCCACCACACCCCGCGGCACCTGCGGATCGACTGGTGGGGCGCGATCGCGCTCGTCGTCTCCCTCGTGCCGCTGCTGACGGTGGCCGAGCAGGGCAGGCAGTGGGGCTGGGACTCGCCCCGGTCGGTGGCCTGCTACGTGATCGGCGCGATCGGCGCGCTGGCGTTCGTGCTGGCCGAGCGGGCGATGGGCGACGCGGCGCTGATCCCGCTGCGGATCTTCCGGATCCGGCCCGCCGCGGTCACGATCGCGGCGAGCGTCATCGTCGGCATGGCGATGTTCGGCGGCATCATGCTGCTGCCGCAGTACATGCAGATCGTGCACGGCGCCTCGCCCACCGAGGCCGGCCTGCTGATGCTGCCGATGGTGCTCGGCCTGATGACCGGCTCGATCGGCTCCGGCCAGGTGATCTCCCGCACCGGGCACATCCGCTGGTTCCCGGTCGTCGGCTCCGCCTTGATGGTCGTCGGGCTGTTCCTGCTCTCGTTGTGCACGGCGGACACCGCGATGATCTGGGTGAGCCTGTCGATGCTGGTGCTCGGCCTCGGTCTCGGCAACTGCCTCCAGCCGATCCTGCTGATCGTGCAGAGCTCGGTGCCGCCGACCGAGATCGGCGTCGCCACCAGCTCCGCGACGTTCTTCCGCCAGATCGGTGGCACGCTCGGCGTCGCGATCTTCCTGTCGGTGCTCTTCAGCACGGTCGGCGGCAACATCGAGGACGCGATCAAGGTCGAGTCGCAGACGCCGGAGTTCCAGCAGGCGGTCGCCGACGGGCACGGTCTCGACCCGTCGATGATCCACCAGATCCAGGACGACTCCTCGTTCATCGAGACGCTCCACCCCGCCATCGCGCACCCGTTCAAGGTGGGCTTCGCGGAGTCGATGGACCTGGTGTTCCAGCTGGCCGCCGGTGTCGGCGTGCTCGCGTTCCTGATCCTGCTGCTGCTCCCGCCGGTGGAGCTGCGGGCGACCTCGGCGAGCGTCGCGGCGCGCGCGGAGGCGGAGCCTGGTCTCTAGGGTGGCTGTCGTCGTCCTCCCGGGCGCCAAGTGTTCGTCCTCCGGCGGCCGCGTCAAGGGTTCGCTTCGCCGGCTTCGCCGCCCTTGACTCGACCGCCTCCGGACGATTTGGCGCCTATCGGGAGGACGCCGACCTGCGGTCGGGCGCGCGGATCACTCAGCGGTTAGAACGGAGATTCTGATTCATCGGGTGGATCAAGATCTCCGCTCTAAGGCCGCCGGTGGAAGGTGACCTTGCCGGTGGGGTGCATCCGGGCCTCGTAGGCGGTGTCGTGGATGCGGCTGTGGTGCCAGGAGCACAGGCTGATGCCCTGAGCGACGGTCGTCTTCCCTCCGTCGGCCCAACGGGTCTGGTGGTGGGTATGGAGACCGAGCTTGCGGTCGCACCCGTCGGCGCGGCAGCCCTGGTCGCGGACCGTGATCGCGACCCGCTGGTACTTCGGGTGGAAGCGGCTCTCCCGGCCGACGTCGATGGGCATCGAGTCACCACCGAGGACGACCGGGATAACGCCGACGTCGCAGAGCAGCCGGCGGGCGGCGCCGGGGGAGATGTGTTCGCCGGTGTCCAGGAGTCCGGCCTGCTCGACCCGTCCCATCAGTGAGTCCTCGGTGATGGTGACGACCAGGGTGGCGTTGAGGCCGCCCAGCTTGGGCAGCTGCGTGACCGGGTAGCGGGAGATGAGCTCGCAGAACGCCTGGCCCATCGCCTCCGGACCGCGGGGTTGCTCCGCGCCGGGGCCGGACAGGGCCCGTTGGTGCTTGGGGGCGGTGAGCGCGGCGAGCATCTTGCGCAGTGCGGCGCCGTGGAATGTGGGGATCTGGCCGCGCAGGTGGGTGGTGCCGTGGCCGTCATCATGCAGGGTGAGGCGGCAGGCCTTGATCGCCGCAGCTTCCTCACGTTCCAGGAGGGCGGCTTCGTGGGCGTCGGCGGCGTCGGGGTCGATGACCTCGTGGAGCCGCTTGCCCAGGATCCGGAGCGTCTTGGCGTCGTGATGCTGGGCTTCGGCGAGCAGGCGCTGCTCGGCCCGGGGCTGCACCTCGGCGGGGAGCCGGTCGACGGCCTGGACGATCACGCGGGCCTGGTCGACACAGACCCGGCCGGCAGCGAGCGCGGACCGGGTGAGCGGGTGCGCCTCGAGGTCGTGGCCCAGCCGCACGGTCCGGTTGGCCTCGGCGCGGGTCTGCTTCGTCTGGTGGGCCAGCCAGTTCGCCGCCGACGATGCCGCGACGTTCTGGCCGAGGTGGAGGTCGTCGGCGTGCGCCGCGACGCGGGCCTTCAGCTCGGCCAGCTTGGCCTCGGCACGATCCAATGCGACGAGCGTGGCGGCGGTCTCGGACTCGTCCATCGACCACACCGACGCCCCGGCGACGGCGTCGAGCTCGTGGTGGACATGGGCGGTCGCCACCGACACTCGGTTTCTGGGGGTGGCGATCGCTGTCATAGAGAAATCCAAGCACTGACCACCGACAGTGAGGGGCTCAGAACGGCTCTGTTGACCAGGATGTGGACAATCCACAGGAAGAACTTCTGGGACGAAGCAGGGGGGTCAGAAACCCGGGCGGCGACCGCAACCCAACGCGAGCCTCACCCGCTTTGCTGCCTGTCGGTGGCCACCCCAGCGGACCCGCAGGCCACCGTGACCTGCCTCACGTGCCTACGACGGGGCTGCGGCGCTCGATGAGGACGACGTCGCGCCACTGCCCGGCGAGGGGTCCGTGGCTCATCCGGCCGACGCGCTCGCGGAGGCCGACCTCACGGAAGCCGGCGGAGCGGTGCAAGGCGAGGCTGGCGCCGTTCTCGGGGAAGACGCCGGACTGGATGGTCCAGATGCCCGCGGCCTCGGTCGAGGCGATGAGGGCGTCGAGCAGGAGGCGCCCGACGCCGTGGCCCTGGGCGGCGCGGGCGACGTAGACGGAGTGCTCGACCACACCGGCGTAGACGCACCGGTCGGAGACGGCCGAGGCAGCCGCCCAGCCCAGGACCCGGGCGTCGGCGTCGACCGCGACCAGGCGCTGGTCGGGCAGCTTGACCGCGTCGAAGTGCGCCCAGGTCGGGGGCTCGGCCTCGAACGTGGCGTGGCCGGTCGCGATGCCCTCGGCGTAGATGCGCTCGACCCCAGCCCAGTGGGCCGTGGTCAACGCCTCGACGGCCACGGGCGCGCTCACGAGCCGAGCTCCGCGACGAGGGCCTCGACCCGGCGGCGGATCTCGTCCCGGATCGGGCGCACCGCCTCGAGGCCCTGGCCGGCGGGGTCGTCGAGGTCCCAGTCCTCGTAGCGCTTGCCGGGGTGGAAGGGGCACTCGTCGCCGCAGCCCATCGTGACGACCACGTCGGCCCGCTCGACGGCGGAGTCGCTCAGCAGCTTCGGGGTCGAGGCGGCGATGTCGATGCCGTCCTCTGCCATCGCGGCGACGGCCGCGGGGTTGACCTGGTCGGCCGGCTGAGAGCCGGCAGAGAGCACGTCGACCCGGTCGCCCGCCAGGTGCTGGAGGTAGCCGGCGGCCATCTGGGAGCGGCCGGCGTTGTGGACGCACACGAACAGCACGGTGGGCTTGCTCATCGGCTCTCCTCGACGGGGACGGGGGCGGGGGAGGCGTGCAGGAGGAGGACGAGACCGGCCCCGAGGGCGGCGCCCACGACCTGCATGACGAGGAAGGGCGGCACCGAGGCCGGGGCGATCCCGGCGAAGGTGTCGGAGAGCATCCGGGCGACGGTCACGGCCGGGTTCGCGAAGCTCGTCGAGCTCGTGAACCAGTACGCCGCGGCGATGTAACCGCCGACCGCGAACGCGACGGTCTCGATGCGCGGCGAGCGCAGGGCGCCGAACACCACCAGCACCAGGCCGAGCGTGGCGACGACCTCGCCGAGCAGCTGCCCGGAGCCGCCGCGATCGTGGGTCGAGACCGAGACGGCGTCGAGGTCGAACATCAGGTTCGCGACGACGACACCGACCAGCCCACCGACCAGCTGGGCGCCGACGAGCGCGGCCGCGGTGGTCGTGTCGACCCGGCCCAGCACGCGCTCGACGAGCGTGACGACGGGGTTGAACGACGCGGACACCGGCTGCAGCGCCAGGATCAGCGCGACCAGGACGGCGCCGGTCGCGAGGCTGTTCTCGAGCAGCTGCAGGCCGACGTCGTCGGGCGACAGCCGCTGGGCGGCGATGCCGGACCCGACGACGGCAGCCACCAGGAAGGCCGTGCCGACCAGTTCGGCGACGGCGCGGCGGAGGAGGAGGGGAGCGTTCACCGGGTGACGAGCGCGGCCCGGAGCGCCTCGAGCGCGGGCGGCACGATCGAGTACCACATGTTGCGTCCGCGCTTCTCGCTCACGACGAGCCCGGCGTTGGACAGCACCTTGAGGTGGTGGCTCACGGTGCCCTGCGAGCGCCCCACGGGCTCGGTGAGGTCGCACACGCACACCGCGCCCCCCTCGGCGTTGGCGAGCAGCGACACCAGGCGCAGCCGCACGGGGTCGCCGAGGGCGGCGAACCGCTCCGACAGGACGTGGGCGTCGGCGTCCGGGAGCGGCTCGAGGGCCAGCGGGGTGCAGCACTCGGCGTCGGTCCGGTCCAGCAGGGGGAGCTCCTTCACGCCGACCATTCTGCCAAACCCATTGACTTTCATCAATGCTTCCGTAGAGTTCAGGCAACGCATCGACATCCGTCGATGGATCAACCGAACCGAGGAGGACCCCATGTCCCGTCTCCAGCTGGCCCTGAACGTCCACGACATCGACGCGGCCGTCGACTTCTACGCCACCCTCTTCGACACCCCACCTGCCAAGCGTCGCCCCGGCTACGCCAACTTCGCGGTCGAGAACCCGCCGCTCAAGCTGGTGCTCTTCGAGAACCCGGAGGCCACCGGCACGCTCAACCACGTCGGCGTCGAGCGGACGTCGATGGAGGAGGTCCAGGCCGAGGCCGACCGTCTCGAGGCCGCCGGCCTGACGCTGGACGTCGAGGGCGACGTCGTGTGCTGCTACGCCCGCCAGGACAAGCACTGGGTCACCGGTCCCGACGGCCAGCGCTGGGAGAACTACGTCGTCCTCGCCGACGCGCAGCCCGAGCTCGAGGGGAAGACCGCCGCCACCGCTGGGGCGTGCTGCGCCTGAGCGCCCTGGGGCCAGTGGGACGCCGTGGTTGGATGGGCGCATGATGCAGCGTGAGCCGGAGACCGAGGTCGTCGACGCCGTGCACCACATCGCGAACAGGTACGGCGTCCGCGGGCTCGAGGACCTGATCGCCCTGGCCGAGGAGGAGCTCGTGGTCGCGCGCCGGGCGCTGGAGCAGCTCGCCGCCGACAGCGACTGACGGTTCGTCGGCGGGCTGCGCAGCGGCGTACCCTAGATCGTTCCCCGATCTCTGCGAGGTAGTTGCATGTCCGCGCCCGCGAGCGTCTTCCCGATGCTCGAGCCCCGGCTCCCGTCGGTCTCGAAGCCGATCCAGTACGTCGGCGGCGAGCTCAACTCGACCGTCAAGGACTGGGACTGCGCTCCCGAGGGGGAGACGGTCCGCTGGGCGCTGATGTACCCCGACGCCTACGAGGTCGGGCTGCCCAACCAGGGCGTGCAGATCCTCTACGAAGTGCTCAACGAGCGGGACTGGATCGTCGCGGAGCGCACCTACGCGGTGTGGCCCGACATGGAGCAGGTCATGCGGGAGGCCGGCATCCCGCAGTTCACCGTCGACGCGCACCGCCCGATCAAGGCGTTCGACGTCTTCGGCCTGAGCTTCTCGACCGAGCTCGGCTACACCAACATGCTCAACGCGCTCGACCTCGCCGGCATCCCGCTCCACTCCGCCGACCGCACCGACGAGGACCCCATCGTCCTCGCCGGCGGGCACGCGGCGTTCAACCCCGAGCCGATCGCCGACTTCCTCGACGCCGCCGTGCTCGGCGACGGCGAGGAGGTCGTGCTCGCGATCTCCGAGGTTGTCCGCGACTGGAAGGCCGAGGGGTGCCCCGGCGGCCGCGACGAGGTGCTGCGCCGCCTCGCGGTCAGCGGCAACATCTACGTGCCGCGCTTCTACGACGTCACCTACGCCGCCGACGGCACCATCGAGGCAGTCGTCCCCAACCGGCCGGGCATCCCGTTCCGGGTCCGCAAGCACACGCTGATGGACCTCGACGCCTGGCCCTACCCGGCCAAGCCGCTCGTGCCGCTCGCCGAGACCGTCCACGAGCGGTTCTCCGTGGAGATCTTCCGCGGCTGCACCCGCGGCTGCCGGTTCTGCCAGGCCGGCATGATCACCCGCCCGGTGCGGGAGCGGTCGATCAAGACGATCGGCGACATGGTCGAGAACGGCATCCGCAAGTCCGGCTTCGAGGAGGTCGGCCTGCTCTCGCTCTCCAGCGCCGACCACACCGAGATCGGGGACGTCGCCAAGGGCCTGGCCGACCGCTACGAGGGCTCGAACGTGTCGCTGTCGCTGCCCTCGACGCGGGTCGACGCCTTCAACATCACGCTGGCCAACGAGTTCTCCCGCAACGGTCGGCGCTCGGGCCTGACCTTCGCTCCGGAGGGCGGCTCGGAGCGGATGCGCAAGGTGATCAACAAGATGGTCACCGAGGAGGACCTCATCCGCACGGTCGCCACGGCGTACTCCCACGGGTGGCGGCAGGTGAAGCTCTACTTCATGGTGGGCCTGCCGACCGAGACCGACGAGGACGTCCTCCAGGTCGCCGAGCTGGCCAAGAAGGTCATCGCCAAGGGCCGCGAGGTCTCGGGGCGCAACGACATCCGCTGCACCGTCTCGATCGGCGGCTTCGTGCCCAAGCCGCACACGCCCTTCCAGTGGGCCGCGCAGCTCGACCACGAGACGACCGACGAGCGGCTCAAGAAGCTGCGCGACACCGTGCGCGACGACAAGAAGTACGGCCGCGCGATCGGCTTCCGCTACCACGACGGCAAGCCCGGCATCGTCGAGGGCCTGCTCTCCCGCGGCGACCGCCGCGTCGGCCGGATCATCGAGACGGTGTGGCGCGACGGCGGCCGGTTCGACGGCTGGAGCGAGCACTTCTCCTACGACCGCTGGGTCGGCGCCGCCGAGCAGGCGCTGGCCGGCACCGGCGTCGACCTGGACTGGTTCACCACCCGGGAGCGCGACCACGACGAGGTGCTCCCCTGGGACCACCTCGACTCCGGTCTCGACAAGGACTGGCTGTGGGCCGACTGGGAGGACGCGCTCGCGGCCGCCGACGGTGCCGACATCGAGGTCGAGGACTGCCGCTGGACCCCGTGCTACGACTGCGGCGTGTGCCCCGAGATGGGCACCGAGATCCAGATCGGCCCCACCGGCCAGAAGCTGCTCCCGCTCAGCGTCGTCTGATCACCCGATCCGGGGGAGACGTGCCGGCGGGAACCCGTCCTACGGTCGCAGCAGGGGAGTTGACGATCCAGGGAGCGCCCATGTCCACCACGCCCACGCCTGCCCAGGAGCCGGCAGCCCAGGAACCGACCACCCAGGAGCGACTCGCCTGGATGGGGCGGAACTCGAAGAAGCTCATCCTGGCGCTGGTCGCCATGGTCATCGCGGCGATCGTCGTGACGTTCTCCTTCAGCCTCTTCAGCAGCTCGTCGGCGAACCCCGGCAACATGGTGGGCACCGGCACGATGGCGATCGAGAACTCCAAGGAGGGCATCGCGATCCTCACGGTCGACGACATGCTCCCGGGCGACGCGGCCACCGGGACCGTCGAGGTGACCAACGTCGGGGACGCCGCGGGTGACTTCCAGCTGGCCTCGTCCGACCTCGTCGACACGCCCGCCACCCCGCCCCTCTCGAGCGTGCTCAACCTGGTCATCACCGACGGGGCGACCGAGGTCTACAACGGCCCGCTCGCCTCGGCCGGCACGATCGACCTGGGCACCTGGCAGCCGGACGCGAAGCACACCTTCACGTTCACGGTGACCTTCGCCGAGACGGCCGGGAACGAGTACCAGGACTCGCAGACGACCGTCGACTTCACCTGGGACGCCACGCAGAGCACCTCCTGAGGGCCGGATGGCAGCGGCGGATCCGGACCCGGAGCTGGTCGTGGGTGGGCCCAGCGGTTCCCTGCTGCGCGACCGGAAGCTGCTCGCGATCCTGATCGCCGGCGGGGTGATGGCGTTCGTCGTCACCACCGTGGTCGGGTTCTCCGGTGCGGTCTTCTCCTCGACGTCGAGCTCTCCGGGGAACGAGTACGCCGCTGCCGGCATGGGGCTCACGCTGGCCCGGACCGGACAGCTCGTCGACGGGTCCGGCCTGGTGGCCGGTGACAGCAGGAGCGGGACCCAGACCGTCACGAACAACGGTCACAGCGGCCGGCTGACGCTCGACGCGCGCGGCGTCGACGGGCAGTCGCCCCTGGCGAAGGTGCTCACCGTCGTGGTTCAACAGACCGACCCGGCCCAGGCACAGCCGGCGTACGACGGGCCTCTCGACGGGCTCACGCAGGTGCCGCTGGGCACGCTCGCCACGGGGGAGCGGCGCAGCTATCGGATCACGCTGACCTGGCCCGTGGGCACCGGCGCAGCAGCGGCCGGGACCAGCACCAGCCTCACGTTCGACTGGCAGATCGAGTCGGTGCCGTGAACGGGCCGGCTCCCACCAGGCGGCGGCGGATCATCTCGCGGCTGACGACCGCAGTCATGATCATGGCGTTCGCGCTTGCGACGATCATGGTGCTCCCGACCCTGCTCGGCTTCGAGCGCTACGTGATCGTCAGCGGCTCGATGGAGCCGACGCTGCCCGTCGGCTCGGTGGTGTACGACGAAGTGGTGCCCGTCGACGACCTCGAGGTCGGCGACATCATCACGTTCGTCCCACCACCGGAGTACGGCATCTCCGATCCGGTGACGCACCGGATCGCGCGCATCGCCATCGCCGACGAAGGGACCGATGCCGCGGGCGAGCGGATCTTCCGCACCCAGGGCGACAACAACCCCGACATGGACCCCTGGCTGATGGTGCTCGACGGCCCGGACCAGGGCCGGGTGGCCCACCACATCCCCTACGTCGGCTACGTCTACATGGCGCTCCAGGTGGGCTGGGTCCAGCTGCTGGTGATCGGCATCCCCGCTGTCGCGCTCATCGTGTACATCGTCGTCACCCTCTGGCGGGTGTCCGGCGACGCCGTCCGCGAGGAGCACGCTCGCGAGACGGTCGAGACCGACCAGAAGGTCGTGCCGTGAGGCGGGTGCTGGTCGTCGCGGTCGTGCTCGCGGCGGTGCTGACCGGCTTCGGGACCGGGATCGCGATCGCCGCGTTCACGGCGCGCGAGTCGAACCCCCAGACCCTCACCGCCGCCGACCCGCCACCTCCGGCCACGCTCGTCGCCCAGTCCCGGTCGAACGACGGGGGTGCCACCGCCAGCGGGTTCCGCTTCGGCCTCCGGCTGGTGAACAGCGGCACGTCTGCAGCCAGCCTCGGCACCGTGACGATGCGCTACTGGTTCACCGCGGACGGCGCCCAGCGGCTCGTGCCGGCCTGTTACTACGCCACCTTCGGCTGCCCCCAGGTCACCCTCTCCATCACCGACCTCGACGCGGCCCGGGAGAACGCCGACCACTATCTCCAGGTGGCGTTCAACGGGGGTTCGCTGGCGGCGGGTGGTTCCGCGACCCTGGACGAGATCGCCGCGCTCGACGAGGGCGGCGTACCCATGACGCAGACCGACGACTGGAGCTTCGTCAACCGGTCGTCGTTCGCCGACAACGCGCGCGTCACCGTGTACGTCGGCGGTCAGCTCGTCTGGGGCACCGAGCCGCCGGCGGCCACCGTGACCGAGGACTTCGAGGTGCAGTACGAGAACCGCGCAGTCGTCCCGACGGACAACGCACTCGTCCCCACCGTCAAGCTCGTCGACGTCGGGAACGTCGAGATCGACCTGCGCCGGATCACGATCCGGTACTGGTTCACCAAGGACACCGTCGACCAGGAGCTGTTGGGCTTCTGCGACTACGCGCAGATCGGCTGCGAGAAGGTCAGGCTCGGCTTCGTGCCTGTGTCGCCGGCCAGGCCGAAGGCCGACACCTACCTCGAGGTCGAGTTCACCGGTGGGACCATGCCGGCCGAGGGCACGACCGGGGGGATCAACATCCGGGTCCACAAGGCCAACTACTCCGAATTCGACGAGACCAACGACTACAGCTGGGGGACCAACACGACGTTCGAGCCGAACCCGAGGATCACCGCGTACCTCGACGGGCAGCTCGTCTGGGGGACGCCGCCGTGACCGAGGTGCGCGAGCACGCGACCGTGAGCGAACGGCTGCACTGGCTGGGGCGGAACGTGACGGCGGGAGTGCTGGTGCTCGTGCTGCTGGTGATCGCCGTCGCGGTGGGCGTGAGCTTCACCCTCGGGGTGTTCAGTGCGGAGTCGGCGAACCCGACGAACGTCGTGACGACCGGGAGCATGACCCAGGTGAACAGCGCGGACAACGCCGCGTTCATGAGCGGCCACGACCTGGTGCCCGGGGACCACGTCGACGGCGCGGTGACCGTGCGCAACGAGGGCGACGCCAGGGGCAGCTTCCGGCTGGTCGCCGACGACGTCGAGGACGACCCGGGCCCTGGAGGCGGGCTGCTGTCCCAGCGGCTGACGCTCCGCGTCGTGGAGGCAGGCAGCGGCAAGGAGGTGTACGTCGGCCACGTCGCCGACCTCGACGCGGACCTGGGCACCTGGGCGCCCGGCGAGGAGCGTGGCTACGAGTTCGAGGTGACCTTCCCGCCGGGGACGGCGGCCGCCGACAACGCCTACCAGGGCTCGTCGTTCACGGTGACGTACGTGTGGGACGCGGTGCAGACCCCGTGACCGGCGCCAGCTGGTCCTCGACCATGATCGGCCGACTCACGTGGACCGCGAGCGCGAACAGCGGCATCGCGAGCACGAGCATCAGCGCCAATGGCGCGGTCCAGCCGCTCGGCAGCCGACTGTCGCACCGCTTCGAGATCCGGTTCAACGGCTCACCGTCGCCCGTCGACGACGCCTACCAGCGGTCCGAGACGACGGCCACTGTGGCCTGGCACGCGGCCCAGGTCCACTGACGAGCACGTCTGGTGTACTTAGGCCGGACCTGGCCGGACGGCCCGGTCGTCGAGGTGACGAAGGATGTGTCGATGGAACCCTGCCGTGCCTGCGGATCGGCGACTGCGCCGTTCGCGACCGACGTCGTCCTCGGACATGTCGATGCGTCGTACGAGCAGTGCGACACGTGCGGCGGCGTGCAGGCGGTCGAGGTGACCTGGCTGGAGGAGGCCTACAGCAGCGCGATCGCCCGCCTCGACGTGGGGCTGCTGGACCGCTGTCAGATCCTCAGCAGCATCACCGCGGCGGTGCTCCGGACCCGGCGGCTCAGGAGCGGCACGTTCCTCGACTGGGCGGGGGGCTACGGAACCATGACCCGCCTGATGCGGGACCGGGGCTACCACTTCTCCCACACCGACCCGATGGCGTCGAACGTCTTCGCGGACGGCTTCGACGTCGCCGGGCCGGACGGCGGCCGCTTCGACCTGGTCACCGCCTTCGAGGTCCTCGAGCACCTCACCGACCCCGTCGAGTCGCTGCGTCCCGTCGCCGATGCGACCGACCTGCTGCTCACGACGACGCAGGTGCTGCCGCAGCCGGCGCCGCAGCCTTCGGAGTGGTGGTACTACACCCTCGAGTCCGGGCAGCACATCACGTTCTACACCCGGCGCGGGCTCGAGGGCCTGGCCGAGCGCCTCGGTTTCGACGGTGTGGTGAGCGGCGGGTTCGTCCACCTCTTCCACCGAGGTCCCGTCTCGGCGCTGACCCGGTTCGCGGTCCAGCACCCTGGCGTCGCCTACGGTCTCGGGCATCTCGCTGCGTTCGCCGACCGGCGCCACTCGCTCCTCGCCGCCGACCTGGAGCAGGCGAAGGCCGCGGCATCCCAGTCAGGCTGAGACGCGCTGCTGGAGCTGGTCCTCGACCATGATCGGCCGGCTCACGTAGACCGCGAGCGCGAACAGCGGCATCGCGAGCACGAGCATCAGCGCCAGCGGCACGGTCCAGCCGCTCGTGGCGGTGTGCACGACGCCGACGACGAACGGGCCGGCCGCGGCGATCAGGTAGCCGGTCGACTGGGTGAAGGCCGACAGCGCGGCGGTGCCCTCGGGGGTGCGGGCGCGGAGGCCGATCAGGGTCAGGATCAGCGGGAAGGTCACCGTCCCGATGCCGACGAGCACCGCCCACAGCAGCGCGAGGTCGTGCGGGGAGAGCATCAGCCCGACGTAGCCGACCGGGTAGGTCGCGATCACGGCGACGAGCACCCGCCACGGCTCGGCCGACCGCGCGAGCACGTTCGGCAGCCACAGGGAGAGCGGGATCGCGGTGCCGGCGACCACCCCGGCCAGCACACCGGCCGTCGTGGCGTCGTACCCGTTGTCGCGCCACAGCGTGGCGAACCAGCCGAAGATCGCGTACGCCTGCAGCGACTGGAGCCCGAAGAAGCCCGCCATGGCCAGGCCGAGCCGGGTGCGGGCGACGTCGCGGAAGGAGACCGTGCGCGGCGTGCTCTCGAGGTGGCGGTCGTGGGCGGCCAGCCCGAACCACGGGATCGCGGCGACCGCGGCGACCAGCGCCCAGGTGCCCAGCCCCCAGCGCCACCCGCCGAAGCTGTCCGAGATCGGTACGGTCAGGACGAGGGCCGCGGTCAGCCCGGTCGACAGCGCGGTCGTGTAGATCGCCGTGACCATGCCGATCCGGTCGGGGAAGTGCAGCTTGACCAGGGAGGGGAGCAGCACGTTGGCCATCGCCATGCCGGCCAGCGCGAGCATCGACAGCAGCAGGAACAGCGTCTCGCTGCCGGTCAGGGCGCGACCGGTGAGGCCGAGCATCACGGCGACGAGCGCGAGCAGGGTGACCCGGTGCAGCCCGATGCGGTGCGCCGCGGCCGGCGCGAGCGCGCCGAACGCCGCGAAGGCGATCACCGGCAGCGACGTCAGCAGCCCAGCCGTCGGGCCGCTCATCGAGTACGCGTCCCGGATCTCCTCGAGCACCGGTCCGATGCTGACCGCGGCCGGGCGGAGGTTGAGGGAGAGCAGGACGATCCCGACCAGGACCAGGGCCGTCGTACGGCGCGCGCTCGGGCTCACCCGCCCCATGCTCTCAAGCGCGTGGTCGGCGGCCTCCGGCAGGATGGCGACATGCGCCTGGTGACCGACGTCGAGCGCCGCCGACGGCTGGCCGTGCGGCACGCGCTCGCGCCCGGCCACCGGGCCGGGACCCCGGAGGCCGCGACCGCCGCGATGACGGTCCTGCACGCGACCGAGGCGCCCAGCGTCTACCTCTCGCTGTGGGCACGGGTCGAGGGCATCACCGTCGCTGACGTCGACCGGGCGCTCTACGACGACCGCAGCCTGGTCAAGCAGCTGGCGATGCGACGCACGCTCTTCGTCTTCCCGCGCGACCTGCTGCCGGCCGCCTGGGGGAGTGCGTCGGCCCGGGTGGCGGCGGCGCTGCGCGCGCGGCTGGTGAAGGAGATCGAGCAGGGCGGGATCGCCGCGGACGGCGCGGCCTGGCTCGAGGCGGCGTGCGCCGCGACGCTCGCCCGGCTCGCCGACGGCTCCGAGCTGTCCGCCCAGCAGCTGCGCGCGGAGGTGGCCGAGCTCGACGGGCGCCTCGACATCGGCAAGGGCAAGTACGCCGCCAACGTCTCCGTGGCCCCCCGCGTCCTCACCCAGCTCGGCGTCGAGGCGCGCATCGTCCGCGGCCGCAACGCCGGCCACTGGCGCACGGCCCGCCCGCAGTGGACGCTCGCGGAGACCTGGCTCGGTGAGCTGCCCGAGCCCGCGAAGGAGCGTGAGGGGTACGCCGAGCTCGTGCGCCGCTGGCTGCGCACGTTCGGCCCCGGCACCGAGGCCGACCTGGTGTGGTGGCTCGGTTCGACCAAGTCCGCCGTCCGGAGCGCGCTCGCCGACGTCGGGGCGGTCCAGGTCGGTCTCGAGGCGGGCGGCACCGGCTGGCTGTTGGGCGACGACCTCGACGAGGCGCCCGAGGTCGCTCCGTGGCCGGCGCTGCTGCCGGTGCTCGACCCGACCGTCATGGGCTGGAAGGAGCGCGCCTTCTACCTCGGAGACCACGGCCCGATGCTCTTCGACACCAACGGCAACGCCGGCACCACCGCCTGGTGGGACGGCCGCATCGTCGGGTGCTGGACGCAGGACCCCGACGGGGTCGTCGTGCTCGGCCTCCTCGAGGACGTCGGCACCGAGGCACGGACGGCGCTGGAGGCCGAGGCGGCGCGGCTCACCGGCTGGCTGGCGGGCCACCGGGTGAGCACCGTCTACCCCTCGATTGCGATGAAGGCCGCGGTCGCCCCGTAACCTTGACCGGTGCGTAGCCAGCCCGAGCAGCAAGCCCCACCGGTCCAGCGGCTGCGGATCCGCTACGCCAAGCGCGGCCGGCTCCGCTTCACCAGCCACCGCGACTTCAGCCGGGCGTTCGAGCGCGCGATCTTCCGGGCCCGGGTGCCGATGGCCTACTCGTCCGGCTTCAACCCGCACCCCCGGATCTCCTACGCCGGCGCCGCACCCACCGGAGCCGCGAGCGAGGCGGAGTACCTCGAGATCGGTCTCGCCGAGGTCGTCGACCCGGCCGCGGTGCGGGCGCTGCTGGAGGAGGCCCTGCCCGACGGGCTCGACATCGTCGACGTGGTCGAGTCGCCAGGCGGGGCGCTCGCGGAGCGGCTGCAGGCGAGCCGCTGGGCGATCGACCTGGCCGTCGCCCCCGAGGCCGCGGCCGCCGCGGTGGCGACGTTCCTGGCCACCGACACGGTGCCGGTCGAGCGGATGACCAAGAAGGGCCTGCGGGGGTTCGACTGCCGCGCCGCCGTGCTCGCGCTGAGCGCGGCGCCCGCCGCCACGGCGTACGGCGAGGGCGTCCGCCTCGACCTGGTGCTGCGGCACGCCGAGCCCGCCGTCCGACCCGACGACGTGCTGGCCGGGCTGGCCGCGGTCGCCGGGCTGCGCCCCGACGGCGCCCCACTGCTCACGCGGCTGGCGCAGGGGCCGCTGGACGAGGCGACCGGGACGGTCGGCGACCCGCTCATCGCCTGAGAGTGCAAGATCCCGACCGGCCGTGTGCGATACTCGCCGTGGTCGCACCGGGCATCCCGTCCGGGACGACCCGACGACGTCTTCGCCGGCCCCCGGGTCGGCACGCCAGGAGGCTCGATCGTCGCCAGACCGCGACGCGGCCGGCGGGTCGGTGACAGCGACCAGTCGAGAGGTCCCACCAGGACCCGGCCTTGCGACCGCGGCAGGTGACGAGCGGACCACCCGGTGACGCACACCGCGGACGATGTCGCCGCCACACGAAGGCTTTGCGTGACCGCTCTGAACACTCGGGTGGCCACGTCGGACCGCCCGGCACTCAGACTGGGCGCTAGGAGTGCAGCACATGGCCGACGAGTTCCAGGCCGGAGCCGACCAGACCGACGCCGCCGCGACCGACGCCTCTCAGGCGCCGGCCCCCGCGAAGAAGGCGGCGGCCAAGAAGACCACCGCCAAGAAGGCGACGACCAAGAAGGCGGCCGCCAAGAAGGCCGCCCCCGCCGCGGACGACCAGCTCGACCTCGGTGTCGACGCGGCCGCCGAGGCCGCGGCGCCCGCGAAGAAGGCCGCCGCGAAGAAGCCGGCGGCGAAGAAGACCACCGCCAAGAAGGCAGCGGCGAAGAAGACCGCCGCGAAGCCGGCCGAGGACGCGGTCGAGCCCCCGCACGGCGACCCGGTCGCCCCGGCGGCCGAGACCAGCCCCGAGAGCAGCCCCGAGACCAGCCCCGAGACCAGCACGGCCGCGGTGCTCTTCCAGGCGCCCGAGAAGCCCAAGAAGTCGACCCGGACGCGCAAGACCGCGGCCGCCGCCGACGAAGCCGTCCCGGAGGGCACCGAGCCGCCCGCGACCGATGAGGCCGCCGAGAAGCCGAAGAAGAAGCCGGCCAAGAAGGCGGCCGCGAAGAAGTCGGCGGCCAAGGCCGCGCCCGCCGGGGTCGAGGAGACCGCGGACGAGGACGACGACGCGGTGGCCGAGGCCGCCGCCGAGACGCCCGTCGCGGACGATGCCGAGAGCGACGGCGAGGCAGACGAGCAGGGCGATGAGCAGGGCGATGAGCAGGGCGACGAGCAGGGAGCCGAGGGCTCCGGCTCGGGCCGCCGTCGCCGCCGCCGCGGCGGTCGTCGCCGGCGCAAGCCGGGCGACTCCGGTGACTCGTCCGACGGCGCCGAGAGCGCTGAGGGCGCCGAGAGCGCTGACGCCGGCGAGGAGGAGTCCGGCGAGGAGTCGGCCGCCGCCGAGGAGGGCCAGGGCGAGAGCACCTCGTCGCGCCGCCGCCGCCGGCGTCGCCGCGCCGGCGAGGACGGCGGCGACACCAACGACGACCCCGAGAAGACCGTCACCCGGGTGCGCAGCAAGCGCTCGGTCGAGGACGAGATCACCGCCGTCTCCGGCTCCACCCGCCTCGAGGCCAAGAAGCAGCGGCGCCGCGAGGGTCGCGAGGCCGGCCGGCGCCGGGCCCCGATCGTCAGCGAGGCCGAGTTCCTCGCCCGCCGCGAGGCGGTCGACCGGGTCATGGTCATCCGGCAGCGGCCCGACCTCACCCAGATCGCGGTGCTCGAGGACCGCGTGCTCGTCGAGCATTACGTCGCCCGCGAGTCCCAGACCTCGCTGATCGGCAACGTCTACCTCGGCCGGGTGCAGAACGTGCTGCCCTCCATGGAGGCGGCGTTCATCGACATCGGCAAGGGACGCAACGCGGTCCTCTACGCCGGTGAGGTCAACTGGTCCGGGCTGGGGCACAAGGACGGCCAGCCGCGCAAGATCGAGAACGTCCTGTCCTCCGGCCAGACCGTGCTGGTCCAGGTCACCAAGGACCCCGTCGGCCACAAGGGCGCCCGCCTGACCAGCCAGATCAGCCTCGCGGGCCGGTTCCTGGTCTACGTGCCGGACGGCACGACCAGCGGCATCTCCCGCAAGCTCCCCGACACCGAGCGCAACCGCCTCAAGGCGCTGCTCAAGGAGATCGTCCCCGACACCGCGGGCGTCATCGTGCGCACCGCTGCCGAGGGCGCCAGCGAGGACGAGCTCACCCGCGACGTGGAGCGGCTCAAGGCCCGCTGGGAGGACATCGAGGCCAAGGCCCGCGGCAACGCGCCCCAGCTGCTCTACGGCGAGCCGGACCTGACGCTCAAGGTCGTCCGCGACCTCTTCACCGAGGACTTCGCCAAGCTCGTGATCCAGGGCGACGACGCCTGGGACACCGTCCAGGGGTACGTCGCGCACGTCGCGCCCGACCTGGAGGATCGCCTGGTGCGCTACGACCCGGGCGCCGACGGCCAGGGCGGCAAGGCCGACGTCTTCGCGGAGTACCGCATCGAGGAGCAGATCTCGAAGGGCCTGGACCGCAAGGTCTGGCTGCCGTCGGGTGGCTCGCTGATCATCGACCGCACCGAGGCGATGACCGTCGTCGACGTCAACACCGGCAAGTTCACCGGCTCCGGCGGCAACCTCGAGGAGACCGTCACCAAGAACAACCTGGAGGCGGCCGAGGAGATCGTCCGCCAGCTCCGGCTGCGCGACATCGGCGGCATCATCGTCGTCGACTTCATCGACATGGTGCTCGAGTCCAACCGCGACCTCGTGCTGCGCCGGCTCGTCGAGTGCCTCGGCCGCGACCGCACCCGGCACCAGGTGGCCGAGGTCACCTCGCTCGGCCTGGTCCAGATGACCCGCAAGCGGATCGGGACCGGCCTGCTCGAGGCGTTCGGCGAGAACTGCGACCACTGCCAGGGCCGGGGCATCGTGATCCACGACGCGCCCGTCGAGCCCAAGCGCGGCGACGACGAGGCCCGCCGCGGAAGCGGCGGCGGCCGCCGTGGCCGCGGTCGTGGCCGCGGCCAGGACGACGACGGCGCTGCCGCCTCGGCCCCGAAGTCACCCAGCCCGAAGGACGTCGCCGCCAAGGCTCGCGCCGAGGCCGAGGAGCAGGCACCCGACGCATCGCCGGCCGAGCCCGTCGAGGCCCCCGCTGCCGAGGCGGCGGAGGTCGTGGCCGAGGTCGCCGAGGCGCCCGAGGCGCCCAAGGTGGTCACCCGCAGCCGCAGCCGCCGCTCGGCCAGCCGCCCGGCCGCGGCCCCCGAGGCCGAGCCGGTCGCGGCGGAGCCCGTCGTCGAGGAGCCCGTCGTCGAGGAGCCGGTCGTGGAGGCCGAGCAGGTCGTGGAGGCCGAGCAGGTCGTCGAGGAGCCGGTCGTCGAGGAGCCGCCGGCGGCGCCCGAGCCGCCCAAGGTCGTCACCCGCACGCGCGGCCGTCGGGCCACCCGTCCCGCCGGGCCGCCGGCCGCCGAGGAGTCCCCGGCTGCGACGCCGCCGCCGGGCGCCGTCGGCTCGGTCGGCCAGCCCCCGGTCGACGGGTCGGTGGAGCCGGGCACGGCCGTCTCCGAGCCGGGCCTGGACGACCACCCGCACGTCGAGCACGTCCCGATCAAGAAGAAGGGCTCGCGCAAGCGGTGACCCCGCCGCGGGCCGCGGGGCGACGGATTTGGCAGTGCGTCCCCCCGGTCCGTAGTATTGATCTTCGGCGTGCGTAGGCACGCCCTCTCTGTGCGGCGCCGCGTGAGCAGGCGCTCCAGACCCCCGAACGTGCAAGCAAGAGCAACAGGACCGACGAAGGAGACCGCGGTGTACGCGATCGTGCGCGCTGGCGCCAAGCAGCAGAAGGTTGCCGTGGGCGACGTCATCGAGATCGACAAGGTCACCACCGAGGTCGGCGAGTCGGTGACCCTTCCGGTCGTGCTCGTCGTCGACGGTGAGACCGTCACGTCGGACGCCAAGAAGCTCGGCAAGGCCAACGTGACCGTCGAGGTCCTCGGCGCCACCAAGGGCCCCAAGATCATCATCCAGAAGTACAAGAACAAGACCGGTTACAAGAAGCGCCAGGGTCACCGTCAGAAGTACACCCAGGTCAAGGTCACCGCGATCAACGCGTGATCGTCTGATCGCGTCTACGACTCCCTGAAGGACTGAAGAGATGGCACACAAGAAGGGCGCCGCGTCCACCAAGAACGGTCGCGACTCCAACTCCCAGCGCCTCGGCGTCAAGCGCTACGGCGGCCAGGCCGTCAACGCCGGCGAGATCATCGTCCGCCAGCGTGGCACGCACTTCCACCCGGGCAGCGGCGTCGGCCGCGGCGGCGACGACACCCTGTTCGCGCTGGTCGCGGGTGCGGTGCAGTTCGGCACGCGCCGTGGTCGTCGCGTCGTCAACATCGTCCCGGGCGAGTGACCTGACGCTCACCCCCGCAGACACTCGAAGGGCGTCCCGAGATCGGGACGCCCTTCGTCATTTCGGCACCAGTCCGAGAGAGTAGGACCCATGGCACTCCCGACGTTCGTCGACCGCGTCGCGCTGCACGTCAGCGCCGGCCGCGGCGGCAACGGCGTCGCCTCCGTCCACCGCGAGAAGTTCAAGCCGCTCGGCGGGCCTGACGGCGGCAACGGTGGGCCCGGCGGCTCGGTCATCCTCCGGGTCGACCCGGACGTGACCACGCTCCTCGACTACCACCACAGCCCCAAGCGGCGCGCCGAGCACGGCGGCCACGGCGCCGGTGCCCACCGCAACGGCGCGCACGGCAAGGACCTCGTGCTCCCGGTGCCCGACGGCACCCTGGTGACCGACCCGCAGGGCAACGTGCTCGCGGACCTCGTCGGCCCCGGGACCGAGCTGGTCGTCGCGCAGGGCGGCCGCGGCGGGCTCGGCAACGCCGCGCTGGCCTCGTCCAAGCGCAAGGCGCCCGGCTTCGCGCTCCTCGGCGAGCCCGGCGACGAGCTGGAGATCGTGCTCGAGCTCAAGGTCGTCGCCGACATCGGGCTGGTCGGCTTCCCGAGCGCCGGCAAGTCCAGCCTGATCGCCGCGATCTCCCGGGCCCGGCCCAAGATCGCCGACTACCCGTTCACCACGCTGGTGCCCAACCTCGGCGTGGTGAGCGCCGGTGACACGACGTACACCGTCGCCGACGTGCCCGGCCTCATCGAGGGGGCCAGCGAGGGCCGGGGCCTCGGCCACGACTTCCTGCGGCACATCGAGCGCTGCGCGGCCCTCGTGCACGTCGTCGACACCGCGAGCATCGAGCCGGGCCGCAACCCGGTCGACGACCTCGACGTCATCGAGCGCGAGCTGAGCCGCTACGGCGGGCTCGAGGACCGGCCGCGGCTCGTGGCGCTCAACAAGATCGACGTGCCCGACGGCCGCGACATCGCCGGCTTCGTGGTCGACGAGCTCCGCGAGCGCGGGCTCCGGGTCTTCCAGGTCTCCGCGGCGTCGGGCGAGGGGCTGCGCGAGCTGACCTTCGCGATGGCCCAGATCGTCGAGGCCGCGCGCGAGGCCAAGCCGGTCGTGGAGGCGAAGCGGATCGTGCTGCGCCCGCCGTCCGCCGACGGGAGCGACTCGTTCACCGTGAAGCTCACCGGCGAGGGCTGGCGGGTGCGCGGCGAGAAGCCGGAGCGCTGGGTGCGGCAGACCGACTTCAGCAACGAGGAGGCCGTGGGCTTCCTCGCCGACCGCCTCAACCGGCTCGGGGTCGAGACCAAGCTCGCCCAGCTCGGCGCCCAGGAGGGCGACGCGGTGCTCATCGGACACCCCGACAATGCCGTCGTCTTCGACTTCAAGCCCGGCATCGACGCAGGTGCCGAGATGCTCGGTCGCCGCGGCGAGGACCAGCGCTTCGACGAGTCCCGGCCCGCGGCCCGCCGCCGCCGGGCGATCGACGAGGCGATGGACGACCGCGGCGAGGGCGAGACCCGTGCCGACGTGGCCCGCCGGCTGGACAAGCCCGAGACCTACGGGCCCACGTCGTACGAGATCGGCGGCACGGACGACCCCGACTGGCGAGAAGACGACCCGGGGGAGTGAGCGTGCGCACCGAGGTGACCGGGGCGAAGCGGATCGTCGTCAAGGTCGGGTCCTCCTCCTTGACCACGGCCGCCGGCGGGATCGACCCCGATCGAGTCCGTGACCTCGTCGACGTGCTCGCGAAGCTCCGCAGCTCGGGCGTCGAGGTGGTGCTGGTCTCCTCCGGAGCGATCGCGGCCGGCCTGGCGCCGCTCGGGCTGAAGAAGCGGCCGAAGGCGCTGCCGGCCCAGCAGGCCGCCGCGTCGGTCGGCCAAGGGCTGCTGGTGCACCGCTACACCGAGGAGCTCGCCCGGCACGGCGTCATCGCCGGGCAGGTGCTGCTGACGGCCGACGACGTCACCCGGCGCTCGCACTACCGCAACGCCCACCAGACCTTCGCCAAGCTGCTCGAGCTCGGCGTGCTGCCGATCGTCAACGAGAACGACACCGTCGCGACCAGCGAGATCAGGTTCGGCGACAACGACCGGCTCGCCGCCCTGGTCGCCCACCTGGTGCACGCCGACCTCCTGGTGCTGCTCTCCGACGTCGACGGCCTCTACGACGCCAACCCCTCGCATCCGGGGAGCGCCCTGCTGCCCGAGGTCGTCTCCGTCGACGACCTCACCGACGTGCGCATCGGCAGGACCGGCGTCGCGGGCCTCGGCACCGGCGGCATGCAGACCAAGGTCGACGCCGCGCGGATCGCCACCGGCGCCGGGATCCCGGTGGTGCTGACCGCCGCCGACCGGGCGGCCGCGGCGCTGGCCGGTGAGCGGGTGGGCACGCTCTTCCACCCCACCGGCAAGCGCCGCCCGACGCGGCTGCTGTGGCTCGCGCACGCCACCGAGCCGAAGGGCACGCTGGTGCTCGATGCCGGCGCCGTGCGCGCCGTCGTGGAGCGCCGCGCATCGCTGCTCGCGGCCGGTGTCACGGGCGTCGAGGGCACGTTCCACGCAGGTGAGCCGGTCGACCTCGCCGGGCCGGACGGCACCCCGGTGGCCCGCGGCCTGGTGAACTTCGACGCCGACGAGCTGCCGCAGCTGCTCGGTCGGTCGTCGGGCGACCTGGAGCGCGAGCTCGGCAAGGGCTACGAGCGCGAGGTCGTGCACCGCGACGACCTGGTCCTGCTCTGAGGTCGTGCGCGCCCGGACCGTCGTCTTCTGGCTCGCTGTCGTCCTCCTCGTCCTGCCGGCGTGGGCGCTGACGGCCGCCCGGCTCACCGACCCGTCGGGCTCCGTCGGCATCGCGCTGGTGGCCCTGACGCCCTTCGGTCTCCCGCTGTACGGCGGGGCGCTGGTGCTCGCCGCCGCGGCGCTGCTCCGCCGGCGTCGGTGGCGCACCGCGGTGTTGCCGGTGGCGATCGTCGCGATCGCGGGCCTGGTGGTGCACGGCTGGTGGTACGCGCCGCAGGTGTCCGGGGCGGCACCCCCGCCGGCCGCCGGCACCGAGCCGACCGTGGTGATGACCGCGAACCTCTACTTCGGCAACGCCGACCCGGCCGCGGTGGTCGACGGCGTGCGCGACGGCGACGTCGACCTGCTGGTCGTCAACGAGGTCACCGAGACGAGCGTCGCCGGCCTGGACGCCGCCGGCCTGGCCGACCTGCTGCCGCACCGCGCGGGCGAGCCGGCACCGGATGGCGACGGGACCGCGACGATGGCGTTCTCCCGGGAGCCGATCTCCGAGGTCTCGCGGGTCCCGATGCTGCAGGACGGGTGGCTGTTCACGACCGGCGGCCTGGTCGTCGCGGCCGTCCACGCCTTCGCGCCCAACGAGCCGGACGTCTGGCGGGCCGACCATGCCGCCCTGGCGGCGAGCGTCGCCGCGCACGAGCCGGACCTCGTGGTCGGCGACCTCAACGCGACGGTCGACCACGCGCCGATGCGTCGGCTGGCCGCCGCCGGCTACCGGGACGCGGGCGAGCTGGCGGACGCGGGCTGGCAGCCGACGTGGCCCGCGATGCGAGTGGGTCGCATCCCCGGGATCCCGCTGGCCCAGATCGACCACGTGCTGGTCGGCCCCCGGCTGACCGCGCTCGACCAGCACGCCGTCGACCTGCCCGGCAGCGACCACGAGGGGCTGGTCGCCGAGGTGGCCCCGCGATGACCGGCTCGCCGCTGCGCGCCGTACGCTGGTCGGTGCGATGACTGCACCCGACGCCCGCCCCACGGTCTACCTCGACCACGCCGCGACCACCCCGATGGTCCCGGCGTCGGTGGCGGCGATGACCGCGCACCTGCTCGACGTCGGCA
This sequence comes from Nocardioides agri, assembly GCF_013778305.1. Lineage (GTDB taxonomy): Bacteria > Actinomycetota > Actinomycetes > Propionibacteriales > Nocardioidaceae > Nocardioides > Nocardioides agri. Next base: position 730,202 of record NZ_JACEIC010000002.1, on the reverse strand, counting down.
ACCCGAGCTCGCTGCACGCCTCGGGCCGACACGCGCGCCGGGTCGTCGAGGAGTCCCGCGAGACGATCGCGCAGGCCCTGGACTGCCGCCCCGGCGAGGTGGTCTTCACCTCCGGAGGCACCGAGGCCGACAACCTCGCGGTGAAGGGCGTCTACTGGTCGCGCCGCGCCGAGGACCCTCGCCGCACCCGCATCCTCAGCACCGCGATCGAGCACCACGCGGTGCTCGACCCCCTGCACTGGCTGGCCGAGGCGGAGGGCGCGACCGTCGAGCTGCTGCCGGTCGACGAGCGGGCCCGGCTCGACGTCGATGCGCTGCGCGCGGCGATCGAGCGCGACCCCGCCTCGGTCGCGCTGGTCACGGTCATGTGGGCCAACAACGAGGTCGGCACGATCCAGCCGATCGACGAGGTCGTCGCGATCGCCAGCGAGCACGGCATCCCGGTCCACACCGACGCGGTGCAGGCCGTGGGGGCGACGCCGGTCGCGTTCGCGCGCAGCGGCGTCGACTCGCTGACGCTGACCGGGCACAAGGTCGGCGGCCCGTTCGGCGTGGGCGCGCTCGTCGTACGCCGCGAGCTCGGCGTGACCGCGCTGGTGCACGGCGGCGGCCAGGAGCGCGACATCCGCAGCGGCACCATCGACACGCCGGCGATCGCCGGGTTCGCGGCCGCGGTCGAGCTGGCCGTCAAGCACCAGGCGGAGCACGCCGCCCGCGTCGCCGGGCTGCGTGACGACCTGGTGCGGCGCGTGATCGAGGTCGTGCCCGACGCCCACCTGCACGGGCACCCCACCGAGCGGTTGCCCGGCAACGCACACCTCGGCTTCCCCGGCTGCGAGGGCGACTCGCTGCTGATGCTGCTCGACGCCCGGGGCATCGAGTGCTCGACCGGCTCCGCCTGCTCGGCCGGCGTGCCGCAGCCCTCGCACGTGCTGCTCGCGATGGGCTGCGACGAGGACCAGGCCCGGCACTCGCTGCGGTTCTCGCTCGGCCACACCTCGACCGGAGCCGACGTCGACGCACTGGTCGAGGCGATCGGGCCGGTCGTCGAACGGGCCAGGGCAGCACGCCGATGAGGATCGTCGCTGCCATGTCCGGCGGCGTCGACTCCGCCGTCGCCGCGGCCCGTGCCGTCGAGGCCGGCCACGACGTCACGGGCATCCACCTGGCGCTCTCCCGCAACCCCGCGTCGTACCGCTCCGGTGCGCGCGGGTGCTGCACGATCGAGGACGCCAACGACGCCCGCCGGGCCGCCGACGTCATCGGCATCCCGTTCTACGTCTGGGACCTGTCCGACCGCTTCCACGAGGACGTGGTCGAGGACTTCATGGACGAGTACGCCGCCGGCCGGACGCCGAACCCCTGCCTGCGCTGCAACGAGAAGATCAAGTTCGCCGCGGTGCTCGACCGCGCGCTGGCGCTCGGCTTCGACGCGGTCGCGACCGGGCACTACGCGCAGCTGCGCACCGGCGCGGACGGCCTGGTGGAGATGCACCGCGCCGTCGACCACGGCAAGGACCAGTCCTACGTGCTCGGCGTGCTCGACCAGGAGCAGCTGCGGCACTCGCTCTTCCCGCTGGGTGACTCACCCAAGTCGGCGGTGCGCACCGAGGCCGCCGAGCGCGGGCTGCTGGTCGCCGACAAGCCCGACAGCCACGACATCTGCTTCGTCGCCGACGGCGACAACGCCGGCTGGCTGCGCGAGAAGCTCGGAGACCGGGCGCCCAACCAGGGTGGCTCGATCGTCGACGAGTCCGGCGCCGTCGTCGGCTCGCACGGCGGCACCTACGCGTTCACGATCGGCCAGCGGCGCGGGCTCCGGCTCGGCGTCCCGGCCGATGACGGCAAGCCGCGCTTCGTGCTCGACATCGAGCCGGTGTCCGGCACCGTCACCGTCGGCCCGCGCGAGCGCCTGGCGGTCGACCGGCTGACCGGCATCAAGCCGCGCTGGTGCGGCACCGTGCCCTCGCGGCTCGAGGGGACCGTCCAGCTGCGCGCCCACGGCGACGAGCACCGGGCGGTCGTCACCGTGGCGGGGGAGTCGGTCGAGATCGAGCTGCTCGACCCGGCCTACGGCATCGCGCCCGGCCAGGCCGCGGTGATCTACGACGGCACCCGGGTCGTCGGCTCCGCCACGATCAGCGCGACGGCGCGGGTGCCCGCGTGACGCTCGCGACCGGGGTCGGGTCGATGCCCGGCGACGACCAGCCGGCGTACGACGAGGCGCTGCGGGTGGTGCTCGGCGAGCTCACCCCGGACCGATGGGGGCTGGCGCACCTGCCGGAGGTGCCGGGGCGCGGCGCGACGGCCACGATGACCGGCCGCGCGCTCGCGATCGTGGCCGAGCTCGGCGCGGACCTCCAGCCCGCCGGCTGGCGGCTGACCGGCTTCGACTCCAGTGGCGTCGACCACCGGCGCGCGAGGAGCCTGCTCGCCCAGGACCTCGACGCGCTCGAGGAGCAGGCGCAGGGCTACCGAGGCGCGTTCAAGATCCAGGTCGCCGGTCCGTGGACCCTCGCGGCGACCGTCGAGCGGCCCCGCGGCGACAAGGTGCTCGCCGACCACGGCGCCCGGCGGGAGCTCGCCCAGGCGCTGGCGGAGGGGCTGCGCGACCACGTCGCCGACGTACGCCGCCGACTGCCGGAGGTGGAGCGGCTGATCGTCCAGGTCGACGAGCCGGCGCTCCCCGCGGTCGTGGCCGCTCGAGTGCCGACGGCGTCCGGCTTCGGCAGGCACCGCAACGTCGACGCGCCCGCGGCCTCGGAGGCGCTCGAGTGGGTGCTGGCCGCGATCGAGGCGTCCGGGGCCGAGCCGTGGGTGCACAGCTGCGCAGCCGGGGTGCCCTGGGCGCTGCTGCGGCGGGCCGGCGCCCGCGGCCTGTCCGCTGACCTGGCGACGCTGTCCGCCGGGGACCACGACGCCCTCGCCGAGGCGATCGAGTCCGGTGGGACGCTCGCGCTGGGCGTCCTGCCGGGCACCGATCCCGCGTCCGTGCCGACCGACGCGCAGGTCACCGAGTCGGTGCTCCGCTGGCTCGACATGCTCGGCCTCGACCCGGCCGAGGTGGGGGAGCGGCTGGTCGTGACGCCGTCGTGCGGGCTGGCCGGCGCGACGCCGGCCTGGGCGCAGACGGCGCTGCGGCTGCTCGGGAAGGCCGCCGGGCATCTGGCGGGGTGAGTGTCCTCGCGGGGCCGGTGGGTACCGGCGCGACATGAGCGACCTCAGTGGCAAGACCGTGGCCATCATCGTCAGCGACTTCGTCGAGGAGCCCGAGCTGCTCGAGCCGCGTGACCGGCTCCGTGAGGCGGGTGCGACCGTCAAGGTCTACTCGACCAGCGGCGAGCCGGTGCAGGCGGTGCAGGGCGACACCGAGCCCACGCAGAAGGTGGAGGTCGACGGCACCCTCGACGACGTGGACGTCGCCGCGATCGACGCGCTCGTCGTGCCGGGCGGCACGGTCAACGCCGACCGCCTGCGCATCGACGAGAAGGCGCAGGACCTCGTGCGCCAGGTCCAGGAGCGCAAGCTGCCGCTCGCGGTGATCTGCCACGGCCCGTGGCTGCTGGTCTCGTCGGGCCTGGCCCGCGGCCGGCGCCTCACCAGCTACGAGACCCTCGCCGACGACGTCCGCAACGCGGGCGGCACCTGGACCGACGAGGAGGTCGTCGTCGACGGCAACCTGATCACCAGCCGCAGCCCCGACGACATCCCGGCGTTCCTCAAGGCGATCGAGGACGCGCTCGCCGCCTGAAATCGCCGAGTCGGCGCAGTCTGCCCTGGATCCCAGGGCGGGCTGCGCCGACTCGCGTGTGGGTCAGCCGACGTGGACGGGCATGCCCTCCGGGCCGTCGGTGGCCAGCTCCTCGTGCTTCACGTTGAGGAAGACCCAGGTGACCAGCGAGGCGAGCAGCATCAGGCCCGCACCGAACAGGAACGCGTCGCTCGCACCGGCCGCGAAGACCTGGTGGACGACCGAGTCCGGAATAGGCCCCGAGGCCGCCACTCCGGCCTGCTCGGCGGCCTTGGCCAGCTTGGCCGCCAGGTCGTCCATGGTCTGCGTGGCGACCGTGGCGAGCAGGGACAGGCCCAGCGCGCCGCCGACCTGCTGCATGGTGTTGAGCACGCCGGAGCCGATGCCGGAGTCCTCGGCGCGCAGGTGGTGCACCGCGGTGAGCGTCAGCGGGACGAACGTCGCGCCCATGCCGAGCGCCATCAGCATGATGAACGGGAACAGGTCGGTCCAGTAGTCCGCCGAGACGCTGTCGATCGGCAGCGACGTGTCGTGCGGGATCCGCGAGAAGCCGAAGAGCGCGACCGCGGCCATCAGGGTGCCGACGCCGGCGAGGATCCGCGGGTCGATCCGGTTGATGAGGTTCGACGAGATGCCGGCGGCCGCCACCAGGCCGATGCAGAACGGCAGGAACGCGACGCCCGCCTTGATCGAGCTGTAGCCCATGACGGTCTGGATGTACTGGCTGAGGTAGAAGAACATCGCGAACATCGCGGCCGGGGCGAAGAACATCGCCACGTAGCTGGCCGCACGGGTGCGGTTGGCGAAGACCCGGGTCGGCAGCAGCGGGTGCGCGACGCGGCTCTCGATGAGCAGGAACGTCGCGAGCAGCAGCAGGCCGACCGCCAGGCTGGCGATGGTCCACGTGTCGCCCCAGCCGTCGGTGCCGGCGCGGCTGATGCCGTAGACCAGGCCGAGCAGGCCGAGGGTGCCGGTGACCGCGCCGGGCAGGTCGAGCTCACCGGGGTGCGACTCGGACTCGTTGAGGAAGCGCGGCGCGAGCAGCGCGGTCACGATGCCGATCGGGGTGTTGATCAGCAGGGTGAGCCGCCAGCCCTCGACGTCGAGGCCGAACACGCTGTCGAGGCCGGTCAGCCAGCCGCCGAGCAGCAGGCCGACCGCCGCGCCGACGCCGGACATCGCGGCGTACACGGCGAAGGCGCGGTTGCGGGCCGGACCGGCGGGGAAGGTCGTCGCGATCAGCGCGAGCGCGGCCGGGGAGGCGAGCGCGGCGCCGAGACCCTGGAGGGCCCGGGCGGCGAGCAGGGTGGCCTCGCTGGTGGCGAGGCCGCCGAGCAGCGAGGCGACGCCGAAGACGACCAGGCCGATCATGAAGATCTTGCGGCGGCCGTAGAGGTCACCGAGGCGGCCGCCGAGCAGCAGCAGGCTGCCGAAGGCGAGTGCGTAGCCCGTGACGACCCAGCGCAGGTTGTCCTGCGAGATGTCGAGGTCGGACTGGATGAAGGGCAGGGCGATGTTCACGATGGTGCCGTCGAGCACCACCATCAGCTGTGCCACCGAGATGAGCACGAGCGCCCAGCCCAGGTGCTGCTTGCGGCCCGGTGGTGCTCCCGCCGGTGTGGTCGTCACGTCGGTCATGGGGTTGCCTCGGCTTCCTTGTGGGATTCGGGGTGGTGGGGGTTGGCCGGCCCGCGCGTCGCGGCCGGCAGGATGATCTGGTCGATCACGCGGGTGATCACGTCGGCGTCGGGCGTCTCGCCCATGAGGAACACGCGGTGCAGGACGATGCCGGCGAGCGCCGGCTCGAGGAGGTTGAGGTCGACGTCGTCGCGCAGCTCGCCGCGCTCCCGGGCCCGCCGCCAGATCTCCTGGGAGAACGCGAGCTTGGGGCCGATGACGTCGCGCCGGAACGCCTCGGCGAACTCGGCGTCGCGGGTGATGGCGGTGAGCACGCTGGAGAACGTCGCCACCGACTCGGGGTCCGCGAGGCCGCCGACACCGCAGAACGCGAGGCGCAGGTCCTCGCGCAACGAGCCGGTGTCCGGCACGTCGTGGGGGGCCTTGCTGTGCTGCAGCGCCTCGATGACGAGGCTCACCTTGTTGGTCCAGCGCCGGTAGAGCGTGGCCTTGGACGCCTTCGCCTTCGCGGCGACGGCATCCATCGTGAGCCGGTCGTAGCCGACGTCAGCGAGCACCTGGAGGGCGGCGACGAGGATCTCCTGCTCGCGGTCGCCCTCGATGCGGGGCCGTTCGCTGCTGGGGGTCATCGGTCGTCCTTCGGCGGGTTCACTCGTCGTTAACCTGGATGAAACGAAACGGTTTCGTTTCATCGGCAACAAGGTACGCCGGTCGCTTCATTCCTGACAAACCGATAAATCCGGGAATTGTTCCCGGCCGGCCCGACGCCGCCCGGCCGGCTGTCGGTGGGGCGCGGCAGAATGCCGCCATGAGCACCTCCTCCGAACCGCAGGTCGACGTCGCTCCCACCGAGGCTAGGGACGAGCACCGACAGTTGGCCGAGGAGATCGAGGACGCGCGCTACCGCTACTACGTGCTCGACGATCCGACGCTCGACGACGCGGACTTCGACCGGCGGCTGCGCCGCCTGGAGGCGCTCGAGGAGCAGTACCCGGAGCTGCGGACACCGGACTCGCCGAGCCAGAAGGTGGGCGGCGCGGTCTCCACTGAGTTCACCGCCGTCGACCACCTGCGCCGGATGGAGAGCCTCGACAACGCGTTCTCCTACGAGGAGCTCCAGGCCTGGTACGCCCGCCTCGGCCGCGACGGCGTCGAGAAGCCGGCGCTGCTCTGCGAGCTCAAGGTCGACGGCTTGGCGATCAACCTGCTCTACGAACAGGGCCGCCTGGTCCGCGCACTGACCCGCGGCGACGGCACCACCGGCGAGGACGTCACGCCCAACGTGCGCACGATCGAGGCGGTGCCCGACCGGCTCACCGGGACCGAGGAGTTCCCGGTGCCCGACCTCATCGAGGTGCGTGGCGAGGTGTTCCTGCCGGTCGAGGCGTTCGAGCGGCTCAACGACTCGCTGCTCGAGGCCGGCAAGGCGCCGTTCGCCAACCCGCGCAACTCCGCCGCCGGATCGCTGCGCCAGAAGGATCCCCGGGTCACCGCGAGCCGCGCCCTCGGCATGGTCTGCCACGGGATCGGGGAGCGCCGCGGCTTCGAGCCGCAGGCGCAGTCGCACGCCTACGAGGCCCTGCGCGCGTGGGGGCTGCCGATCTCCGACCAGGTGCGCGTCGTCGCGACGCTCAAGGAGGTCGAGGCCTACATCGAGCACGCCGGCGAGCACCGGCACACGATCGTCCCCTACGAGATCGACGGCGTGGTGGTGAAGGTCGACGACGTCGCCCTGCAGCGCCGGCTCGGCTCGACGAGCCGGGCGCCGCGGTGGGCCATCGCGTTCAAGTACCCGCCGGAGGAGGTCAACGCCAAGCTCCTCGAGATCCGGGTCAACGTGGGGCGCACCGGCCGCGTCACGCCGTACGGCGTCATGGAGCCGACCCGGGTCGCGGGCTCGACGGTCGAGAACGCCACGCTGCACAACTTCCACGAGGTCGAGCGCAAGGACGTCCGGCCGGGCAACCCCGGCGACACCGTCATCCTGCGCAAGGCGGGCGACGTGATCCCCGAGATCCTCGGGCCCGTGCTCGCGCTCCGGCCCGAGGGCCTGGAGCCGTGGGTCCCGCCCACGGTCTGCCCCTCCTGCGAGACGCCGCTGGCGCAGCAGAAGGAGGGCGACAAGGACATGCGCTGCCCCAACCACGAGAAGTGCCCGGGCCAGGTGCGTGAGCGGGTGTTCTTCGTCGCGAGCCGCAACGCCTTCGACATCGAGGGCCTCGGCTACGAGGCGGCCGCCGCGCTGCTCGACGCGGGCGCGATCACCAACGAGGGCGACGTCTTCGACCTGACCCTCGACCGGGTGCTCGCGGCGCCCCTCTTCACCCGCGCCCCCAAGAAGGGCGAGGACGGGCCGCAGCTCAGCGCCAACGGCCAGCGGCTGCTCGACAACCTCGCGCGGGCCAAGCAGGTGCCGCTGTGGCGGGTGCTGGTCGCCCTGTCGATCCGGCACGTCGGCCCGACCGCGGCGCGGGCGCTGGCGACCGAGTTCGGCTCGATGGCGGCGATCCGGGCCGCGACCGAGGAGCAGCTCGCCGCGGCCGAGGGCGTCGGCCCGACGATCGCCGAGGCGGTCATCGAGTGGTTCAAGGAGCCGTGGCACGAGGCGATCGTCGAGAAGTGGACCGCGGCCGGGGTGGCGATGGAGGACGTGCGCGACGAGTCGGTGCCGCGCACGCTCGAGGGGCTCACGGTCGTCGTGACCGGGTCGCTCGTCGACTTCAGCCGCGACTCCGCCAAGGAGGCGATCCTGGCCCGCGGCGGCAAGGCGGCCGGGTCGGTCTCCAAGAACACCGACTACGTCGTCGTCGGCGACAACGCGGGCTCCAAGGCCGACAAGGCCGAGCAGCTCGGGCTGAGCATCCTCGACGAGGCCGGCTTCAAGTCGCTGCTCGAGGGCGGACCGGCGGCGCTCGGCTGAGCTAGAAGGCCTCGCTGTAGGCACCGGTCGGCGCGACGAGCTCGCCTCGGGTGCGGATCCGGGTGCTCTCGCACCGGCCGGCCTCGGGGTCGCAGGTCCTGACCGTGCCGTCCTGACCGCGCAGGATCAGGTGACCGTCGGGCGTCCATCCGAGGGTCGTGACGCCGGCGACCCCATCGAGGGTGGTCGTCTCTCCCGTGGCGACGTCGTGGACGACCAGGCCGTCGTTGCGAGGCTCGGCGAACCAACGGTCGTCGGGTGACAGGCTGGCGTAGGTGCTGTAGCCGGCCCGGTCGATCGGGACCGTCAGCCGGACCTCGCCGTCGAGGCGGTCGACGACCCTCCAGGCCCGCTCGTCGTCAGGGATGACGATGACCGCGGTCCGGCCGGTGCTCCACGGCAGCGAGGTGCCCCCGAGGTCCGACCACGGGAAGACTTGGCCGGTGCGCCACCGCAGCTCCCCCCAGTGGTCAGGGTGCGGGTAGGTCACGAGGTCGGGGGAGAGGGCAAGATGGCTGCTCCCACCCGTGCCGCCGGGGTTCGGGATCGGCTCGCCCACGGTCAGCTCGCTGCCGTCGCGGAGGTCCTGGAGCACGACCTCCTGCGTGCCCCGGCTCCTCCTGAGGTACGCGACGTAGGGCAGCGACGGGTCCGTGCCCAGCGCGTCCCCGGTGACCTCGGTCAGGTCCGGCACCCGCACCTCGCGGGTCTCTCCACTGGGGCTGACCAGCGTGAGAGTCGGGTCCTGGACGTCGCCGTCCAGGTGATCGCCGCTGTCCCAGACCACGGCGCCCTCCGACGTGTACGCGATGGTCAGGTTGGTCGGCGGCCCGTCCAACCTGAGCTGGTGCCGGCCGACGTGCAGCGTGCCGTCGGCGTACCACGCGCCGCGCTCCTCGTAGGCCCGCTGGTCGGCCGAGACGTGGCGGTAGCCGATGCCGGTGAGGGCGACCAGCGCGGCCGTGACCAGCACAACGACGGCGCCGGCGATCAGCACGACGCGCAGCGTGCGGTGGGCCATGGTCCTCCTCGGGTCACGGCAGAGGATGCCGCATGCCCGGACCGGCCGGGTCACGACCGGCGAAAACACCGAAGACGACCTCTCCTAGGATGAGCACCATGCCTGAAATCACCCGAGACGAGGTCGCGCACCTGGCGAACCTCGCCCGGATCGACCTCTCCGATGCCGAGCTCGACCACCTCGCGCCCCAGCTGTCGGTGATCCTCGAGTCGGTCGCCTCGATCAGCGGCGTGGCCGGCGACGACGTGCCCCCGACGTCGCACGCGCTGCCGCTCACCAACGTCTTCCGCGAGGACGTGGTGGTGCCGGGCCTCACGCCCGAGCAGGCGCTGTCCGGCGCCCCCGAGGTCGAGGAGCAGCGCTTCTCGGTCCCGCGCATCCTGGGGGAGGAGGCATGAGCGACTGGACCCGCAAGACCGCGGCCGAGCTGGCCGACGCGCTGGCCGCCGGTGAGACCACCTCGGTCGAGATCACCCAGGCCCACCTCGACCGCATCGCCGCCGTCGACGGCGCGGTGCACGCCTTCCTGCACGTCGACGCCGAGGGCGCGCTCGCCCAGGCCGCCGAGTCCGACGCGCGCCGCGCCGCCGGCACGCTGCTGTCGGTCCTCGACGGCGTCCCCATCGCCGTGAAGGACGTGCTCGCCACCAACGGCCTGCCGACCACCTGTGGCTCCAAGATCCTCGAGGGCTGGGTGCCGCCGTACGACGCCACGGTGGTCCGCCGGCTCCGCGAGGCCGGGCTGCCGATCCTCGGCAAGACCAACATGGACGAGTTCGCGATGGGCTCCTCCACCGAGCACTCGGCGTACGGCGCCACCCACAACCCCTGGGACCTCGACCGGATCCCCGGCGGCTCCGGTGGTGGCTCGGCCGCGGCCGTGGCCGCCTTCGAGGCGCCGCTCGCGCTCGGCACCGACACCGGCGGCTCGATCCGGCAGCCGGGTGCCGTCACCGGCACGGTCGGCCACAAGCCGACGTACGGCGGGGTCTCGCGCTACGGCCTGGTCGCGCTCGCCAACTCCCTCGACCAGGTCGGCCCGGTCACCCGGACCGTGCTCGACTCGGCGCTGCTGCACGAGGTGATCGGCGGCCACGACCCGCTGGACTCCACGAGCATCGACCAGCCGCTCCCGCCGTTGGTCGACGCCGCCAAGCAGGGTGCCGACGGCGACCTGACCGGCGTCCGGATCGGCGTCATCACCGAGCTCGCGGGCGACGGCTGGCAGCCGGGCGTGATGACCCGCTTCCAGGAGTCAGTCGACCTGATGGTCGCGGCCGGCGCCGAGGTCGTCGAGGTGTCCTGCCCGTCGTTCGTGCACGCGCTGGCGACCTACTACCTGATCCTCCCGGCGGAGGCGTCGAGCAACCTCGCGAAGTTCGACGCGATGCGCTACGGCCTGCGGGTCTGGCCCGAGGAGGGCGCCAGCGCCGAGGAGGTCATGCGGGCCACGCGTGACGCCGGCTTCGGCGACGAGGTCAAGCGGCGCATCATCCTCGGGACCTACGCGCTGTCGAGTGGCTACTACGACGCCTACTACGGCCAGGCCCAGAAGGTGCGCACGCTGATCGCGCGCGACTTCGAGGCGGCGTTCGAGAAGGCCGACGTGCTGGTCTCGCCGACCGCGCCCACCACGGCGTTCAAGCTCGGCGAGAAGCTCGACGACCCGATCGCGATGTACCTCAACGACCTGGCGACCATCCCCGCCAACCTCGCGGGCGTGCCCGGCATCTCGGTGCCGAGCGGCCTCGCGGACGAGGACGGCCTGCCCGCCGGCGTGCAGATCCTCGCCCCGGCGCTGGCCGACGACCGCTGCTACCGGGTCGGCGCCGCCCTCGAGGCCGCGCTGCTCAAGCAGTGGGGCGCCCCGCTGCTCGACAAGGCCCCCGCCCTGGAAGGACCGTCGGCATGAGCGACACCCTGATCGCATTCGACGACGTGCTCGCGTCGTACGACCCGGCGATGGGCCTGGAGGTCCACGTCGAGCTCAACACGCTCACGAAGATGTTCTGCGGCTGCCCGACCGAGTTCGGCGCCGCGCCCAACACCCAGGTCTGCCCGACCTGCCTGGGCCTGCCGGGCGCGATGCCGGTCGTCAACCGCAAGGCCGTCGAGTCGGCCATCCGGATCGGCCTGGCGCTCAACTGCGACATCGCCGAGTGGTGCCGGTTCGCGCGGAAGAACTACTTCTACCCGGACATGCCGAAGAACTTCCAGACGTCCCAGTACGACGAGCCGATCTGCTTCGACGGCTACATGGACGTCGACGTGGACGGCGAGACCTTCCGGGTCGAGATCGAGCGCGCCCACATGGAGGAGGACACCGGCAAGTCGCTGCACGTCGGCGGCGCCACCGGCCGCATCCACGGCGCCGACCACTCGCTGGTCGACTACAACCGCGCCGGCATCCCGCTCATCGAGATCGTCACCAAGCCGATCCTGGGCACCGGCGCGAAGGCGCCCGAGGTCGCGCGCGCGTACGTCGCACAGCTGCGGGACCTCATCGTCGCGCTCGACGTCTCCGACGCGCGCATGGACCAGGGCTCGATCCGCGCCGACGTCAACCTGTCGCTCTCGCCGAAGGGCTCCGGCGTACTCGGCACCCGCACCGAGACCAAGAACGTCAACTCGCTGCGCTCGGTCGAGCGCGCGGTGCGCTACGAGATGTCGCGGCACGCGGCGGTGCTCGGCTCGGGGCAGAAGATCCTCCAGGAGACCCGGCACTGGCACGAGGACACCGGCGTCACCACCAGCGGCCGCGAGAAGTCCGACGCCGAGGACTACCGCTACTTCCCCGAGCCCGACCTGGTGCCGGTGGCGCCGAGCCGGGAGTGGGTCGAGGAGCTGCGCGGCACGCTGCCCGAGAACCCCACCGCCCGCCGGGCCCGCCTGCAGGCCGAGTGGGGCTTCTCCGACCTGGAGATGCGCGACACCGTCGGCGCCGGCGCCCTCAACGTCATCGAGCAGACGATCGCCGCCGGCACCTCACCTCAGGCCGCGCGCAAGTGGTGGCTGGGCGAGCTCGCCCGTCGCGCCAACGAGCAGGGCCTGCTCGTCGACGCGCTGCCGGTCACCCCGGCCGACGTGGCGCGCGTCCAGGCGCTCGTCGACGAGGGCAGCCTCAACGACAAGCTGGCCCGCCAGGTCTTCGACGGCCTGTTCGCCGGCGAGGGCACGCCCGACGAGGTCGTCGCCGCCCGTGGCCTGGCGATCGTGTCGGACGAGGGCGCGCTCTCGACCGCCGTCGACAACGCGATCGCCGCCAACCCCGACGTTGCCGACAAGATCCGCGACGGCAAGGTGGCTGCCGCCGGTGCGCTCATCGGTGCGGTGATGAAGGAGATGCGCGGCCAGGCCGACGCCGGCCGGGTGCGCGAGCTCATCCTCGAGAAGCTCCAGTAGCCGCGAGTCGGCGCGTCTTGCCCGGCTGAGCCCCTCGACTCGGCGCGTCTTGCCCACCAGGTGAGCAAGACGCGCCGACTCGCGGTCGTACGGCGAGCAAGACGCGCCGACTCGCGGTCGGAGGGCGCGGGATATGCTGCCCGGGCACACACAACTGCACGCCCGTGGTGGGGGAAGCCGGTCCAAGTCCGGCGCTGACCCGCAACCGTAGGCCCACGTTCCGACTCGACGGAGCGGTGGCGAGCCGGAGCACCTGTCACGACGCGTCCTGATCACACGCTGTCGAGGAAACACAGCGGGTGGCCACCGGGCTCATCCCGATCCCGGCGCCTGCCCGCTGTCGCAGCGGGAAGGAAACCATGAAGCGCCTCATCCGCGCGTCCGCCGTGCTCTGCGCCGGACTGCTCACCGTCACCACCGTCGCCGGCACCGCGTCGGCCGCCACGCCCGAGGGCGACGCCGCCGGGTGGCTGGCCGACCAGCCGACCAAGGGCCTCGTCTACAACAAGCAGTACAAGTTCGACGACTACAGCCTCAGCGCCGACATCGCCCGCGCGCTGACGGCGATCGGCGCGAAGCCGCGCACGGTGAAGGCGATCCGCACCGCGCTCGCGCACAACGTCGAGAACTGGACGGCCGGGGCCGAGGGCAGCACCGACGTGTACGCCGGGCAGGTGGCCAAGGCCATCGTGCTCGCTCAGGAGACCGGCGCCAAGCCGCGCGCCTTCGGTGGCGTGAACCTCGTCTCGCGCCTGGAAGGTCGGGTCGCCACGACGGGCGCGACCGCAGGTCGGATCTCCGACAAGTCCGACTACGACGACTACGCCAACGTCATCGGGCAGGCACTGGCCGCGCAGGCGCTCAGCAACGCGAAGTCGCCGCTGGCCGACGAGGCGACGTCCTTCCTGCTCCAGCAGCAGTGCGCCAAGGGCTACTTCCGGCTCTACTTCGCGGACCCGGCCGCTGCCGACCAGAGCTGCGACGGCGGTGCCCGCGCGGGCGCCGTCGCCGACCCGGACGCGACCGCGATGGCGGTGCTCAGCCTGCAGGCGATCGAGAAGCCGACCCGGACGGTGCGCGCCTCCATCAAGCACGGCGTGCGTTGGCTGAAGGCGCAGCAGCGCGCCGACGGCAGCTTCGGTGGCGGCGTGTCCACCAAGGGCGCCAACGCCAACTCCACCGGACTCGCCGCGACCGCCCTGGGCCAGGCGGGCCTGTGCGGCGCGGCCGCCGAGGCGGCCGGCTGGCTGCAGAGGCTCCAGGTCGTCCAGGCCGATGCCAGCGGCACCCGGCTCGCGCGCCACGACGGCGCGATCGCCTACAACCGCAAGGCGCTGAAGGACGGGCTGGAGCACGGCATCGACAAGGGCACGGCGTACCAGTGGCAGATGGCGACGGTCCAGGCCGCGCCTGCCCTGAAGTACCTGTCGAAGTCGGCGTGCTGAGCCGGATCCTCACTCGCGTCGTCGCCGCGGCCGTCCTGGCCGCGGCGGCGTACGCCGGCGTCCCGTCCGCGCCGGCCGCGGCCGCGGGCTGCGGCTCGGCCGAGGGCGTGACCGTGGTCGTCGACTTCAAGCAGCTCGGTGGCGGCGTGCAGAGCGTCTGCCTGCCCGACGGCGGCGACCGGTACGCCGCGGAGCTCTTCGGCGATGCCGGCTTCCCGCTGACCTACGTGCAGCGGCAGCCGGACTTCGTCTGCCGGGTCTCCGGTCTGCCGACCCCGGGGCAGGACCCGTGCGTCGCCACGCCGCCCGCCAACGCGTACTGGAGCCTGTGGTGGACCGACGAGGACGGCGGCGACTGGACCTACTCCTCGCTCAACGCGGGCGGACTGCGCGTCCCCGACGGCGGCTACCTCGCCTTCTCCTGGAGCACCGGGTCCCGGGCGGTGCCGCCCGGGTTCCGAGCCGTCGCGCACGCGGCGCCGAAGCCCACCCCCACGCCGAAGCCCAAGCCCACGCCGACGAAGAGCCCCACCACGAGCCCGTCACCGTCGGCGACCCCCACCGCCCCGCCGACCGAGTCGGCCAGCCCGACCCCGGAGAAGCAGCCCAAGCCGAAGCCGAAGCCCACCCAGACGCCGTCGTCCTCGCCCGTGGACAGCGCCTCGGCCGTCGCGGCCCCCTCCGGGAGCCCGTCGACGCCGAGCACGCCGGCCGCTGCCGATCCGGCGTCCGACGACGAGGGGCTGCCGGCCTGGGTGGCCCCGATGCTGATCGGGCTGCTCTTCACCGGCGCCGCCGCGGTGGCGGTGGTCCGGCGTCGCCGTACGACGAGCGCGCCGTGACCGGCGCGGCGCGCCTGCCCCGTGACCTGCACCCCGTCGCCTGGTGGGTGTGGGCGCTGGGCCTGTGCACCGCCGCGTCGTTCACCACCAACCCGCTCATCCTGCTGATGCTCGTCGGCGTGGCTGCGCTGGTCGTGTCGCTGCGCCGGTCGGACCAGCCGTGGGGCCGGTCGTTCCGGCTCTACCTCTGGCTCGGCGGCGTCATCATCGCCGTGCGCGTGGTGTTCTGGGTCCTCTTCGGCGGCTGGACCGGCGGCCGGGTGCTGCTCGACCTGCCGGCCGTGCCGCTGCCGTCGTGGGTCGCGGGCATCACCCTGCTCGGGCCCTTGTACGCCGAGGCGCTGCTGTTCGCGCTCTACGACGGGCTGCGGCTGGCGACGATCGTCATCTGCGTCGGCGCCGCGAACTCGCTGGCCAACCCCAAGCGGCTGCTCCGGTCGGTGCCACCGGCGCTCTACGAGATCGGCACCGCGCTGGTCGTCGCGATCACGGTCCTGCCGCAGTTCGCCGACAGCGCCCGCCGGGTGCGCGCGGCGCAGAGCCTGCGGGCGGGGGAGTCGAGCCGGGTGGGCCGGCTGCGCCGCTTCCTCGTGCCGGTGCTGGAGGACGCGCTCGAGCGCTCCCTCGCGCTGGCGGCCGGCATGGACACCCGCGGCTACGGCCGGGCGTCCGGCGCCACGACCGCGCAGCGCCGGGTCACCGGCACCTTGATGCTGCTCGGCCTGTGCGGCATCTGCGTCGGCACGTACGCCGTGCTCGACGGCACCGCCCCCCGGGTGCTGGCCCTGCCGATGCTCGGCATCGGCGTCGCCGCCGCGGTCGCCGGGCTGCTGAGCGCGGGCCGCCGGGTGCAGCGCAGCCGCTACCGACCCGACGCGTGGCGCTGGCCCGAGCTCGCCGTGCTCGCCTCGGGTGTCGCGGTCGGTGCCACCGGGTGGTGGATCAGCCGCAACCAGGTCGAGGTCGCCTACCCGGCGCTCGACGCCTTCCCGCCGGTCAGCGGGGCCGCGCTGCTGCTGGCGGTGCTCGCGCTGCTCGGACCGCTGGCCACGCCGCCCCCGCGACTGGTAGGGGTGACGGCGTGATCGAGCTGCGCGGGATCACGTTCCGCTACGACGAGGCCACGGTGCTCGACGGCGTCGACCTGACCGTCGACGAGGGCGAGCTCGTGCTGGTGTCCGGTCCGACCGGCGTCGGCAAGTCCACGCTCCTCGGCGTCGTGACCGGGCTGGTGCCGCGGTTCAGCGGCGGCAGCCTCGAGGGCGACGTGCTCCTCGACGGCACGAGCATCGTGCGCACGCCGCCGCGCGAGCGGGCGCACGTGATCGGGTACGTCGGCCAGGACCCCGCGGCCGGGTTCGTCGCCGACACGGTCGAGGAGGAGCTCGCCTACGGCATGGAGCAGCTCGGCCTGCCGCCGGAGACGATGCGCCGCCGGGTCGAGGAGACGCTGGACCTGCTCGGCATCGCGGGGCTGCGGCACCGCGACCTGCGCACGCTCTCCGGCGGTCAGCAGCAGCGGGTCGCGATCGGCTCGGTGCTCACCATGCATCCCCGGCTGCTCGTGCTCGACGAGCCGACCTCCGCGCTCGACCCGACGGCCGCCGAGGACGTGCTGGCCACGCTCACCCGCCTCGTCCACGACCTCGGTGTCTCGGTGCTGCTCGCCGAGCACCGGCTGGAGCGGGTGGTCCCGTTCGCGGACCGCATGTGCCTGCTCACCGGCTCGGGCCGCGTCCACGTCGGCGAGCCCGGCGAGCTGCTGGTCACCTCGCCGGTGGCTCCGCCGATCGTCGAGCTCGGCCGGGCGGCCGGCTGGGACCCGTTGCCGCTCAGCGTGCGCGACGCGCGCCGCCGCGCCCGCGGCCTGGTCGACCGGCTTCCCGCCCCCGACGGAGCGGAGCCGCCCGCGGTCGAGCCTGCGGTCGCCGTACGCCGCCTGACCGTCGCGCACGGCCAGACCGTCGCCGTCCGCGAGGTCGACCTGACGCTCGGGACCGGTCGGGTCACGGCGTTGATGGGCCGCAACGGCTCGGGCAAGTCCTCGCTGCTCTGGGCGATCCAGGGCAGCGGCAAGCGCGCCGGCGGGCAGGTCGACGTCCGGGGAGCGGACCCGGCGCGGCTCACCCCCACCGAGCGGCGGGCCGTGGTCGGGATGGTGCCTCAGAACGCCGCCGACCTCCTCTACCTCGAGACCGTCGCCGACGAGTGCGCCGCCGCCGACGGCGGCACCGGCGAGTCCCGCCGCATCCTGGACCGCCTGGTCCCCGACATCGACCCCGAGCACCATCCACGCGACCTCTCGGAGGGCCAACGACTGGCGCTGGCGCTCTCGGTGGTGCTCGCGGCGCGACCCCGGGTGCTGCTGCTCGACGAGCCGACCCGCGGCCTCGACTACGCCGCGAAGCGCGTCCTCGCCGGGATCCTGCGGGGCCTCGCCGACGACGGCCACTCGGTGCTGGTCGCCACCCACGACGTCGAGTTCGTCGCGCAGGCCGCCGACGACGTGCTCGTGCTCGCGGACGGCGAGGTCGTGTCGTCGGGACCGGTGCGCCGCGTGGTCGCGGAGTCGCCGGCGTTCGCCCCGCAGGTCACCAAGGTGCTCGGCCCGCCGTGGCTGCGCGTCGACGAGGTCGTCGAGGCGTTGAGCGCGTCGTGAGCACACCGGCCGTCCGCATCGCCCCGCGCTCCGGCGCGATCCTCCTGGTCGCGTCGCTCGCCGGGCTCGCCATGCTCACCTGGCCACTGCTGCTGCGGGTGCCGGCGGGGGACCGGGTCGACCCGCCGTTCCTCTTCGTCGTGCTGCTGCCGGTCGTCATCGCCGTCGTGCTCGCGGAGCTCAACGAGGGCGGCCTCGACTCGCGGGTCCTCGCGGTGCTCGGCGTGCTCAGCGCCGCGACCGCGATCCTCCGCGGCGTCTCGCCGGGCAGTGCCGGCATCGAGCTGACGTTCTTCCTGCTGATCCTCGCCGGCCGGGTGTTCGGGCCCGGCTTCGGGTTCGTGCTCGGGTGCACGTCCCTCTTCACCTCCGCGCTGTTCACCGCCGGCGTCGGGCCCTGGCTGCCGTACCAGATGATGTGCGCGGCGTGGGTCGGCATGGGCGCCGGGCTGCTGCCGCGGCGGGTCGCCGGGCGCCGCGAGATCGCGATGCTGGCGGCGTACGGCGCGGCCTCGGCGTACCTCTACGGCCTGCTGATGAACCTCTGGGGCTGGCCGTTCCTCGCCGGCGTCGCCGTGTCGGGTCACGAGGGCTCGCTGGCCTACGTCGCGGGCGCGCCCGTGTGGGAGAACCTGCAGACGTTCCTCGTCTACACGCTGCTGACGTCGACGGGCGGCTGGGACACCTTCCGGGCCGTCACGAACGCCGTCGCGATCGTGGTGCTCGGACCTGCCGTGCTGACCACGCTGCGGCGGGCGGCCCGCCGAGCGACTGTCACCGGCGTCGTCAGGGCCGGATGACCAGGATGCGGTCGTCGTCCTTCCGCGGTGTGCCACGCCCGTCGGTGTTGCTCGTCGACAGCCACAGGTTGCCGTCGGGTGCGACCACGACGGTGCGCATCCGCCCGTAGGCGCCGACGAAGAAGTCAGCCGGGGCGGACGCGCGGTCGCCGTCGACGTCGATGCGCCAGAGCCGCTCGCCCCGCAGCGACGCCAGCCAGAGGTGCCCATCGAGGTAGGCGAGCCCGGACGGCGACGCCGAGTCGGTGTCCCACACGATCTGCGGGTTGGTGAGGCCCTTGCGGTCGCCACGCCCTTCGACGATCGGCCAGCCGTAGTTGCGGCCCGGCTCGATCAGGTTGAGCTCGTCGTAGGTGCTGGCGCCGAACTCCGATGCCCAGAGCCGGCCGTCGTCGTCGAACGCCAGGCCCTGCACGTTGCGGTGGCCGTAGGACCAGATCGGCGAGTCCTCGAACGGGTTGCCCGGCGCGGGGTCGCCGTCGGGGGTGAGCCGCAGGATCTTGCCGGCCGGCGTGCTCTTGTCCTGGGCGAGCTCGCCGTTGCCGGTCTCGCCGGTCGAGGCGTAGAGGAAGCCGTCCGGTCCGAAGACCAGTCGCCCGCCGTCGTGGACCTGGCCGCGCGGGATGCCCTTGAAGATCACGGTGGTCGGGCCGAGGGTGCCGCCGGCCAACCGAGCGCGGAGGATCCGGTTGTCGGTCGCGGTGCTCGCGTAGAAGTAGAGGAGGTGGTCGGTCTCGTAGTCGGGGGAGACCGCGACGCCGAGCAGCCCGGCCTCGCCCCCCTGCGTGCCGAGCCCGACGGCCTCGTCGATGGTGCCGATCTCGTGACGCAGGTGGTCGGGGCCCTGGAGCAGCAGCACCCGGGTCGTGTCGCGCTCGGTGACGACCGCGTCGCCGTTCGGCAGGAACGCGATGCCCCATGGCGTCTGCAGCCCCGTCGCGATCGTGTCGACGACCTTCGGCGGCCCGCCCGGCCCGGTCTCGGTCGCGCTCTCGCTCGGCGCTGACGGCGCGGACTCGCTGGCGCTCGGCGTACCGGTCTGAGGCGACGCCGTCACCGTGGGCTGGTCCGGGTCCTGCGGGTCGTCGTCGCTGCAGGCGGTGAGCGCCGCGGTCGCCAGTGCGGCGAGGCAGGCGAGGGTCGCGAGGCGGCGCATGAGCGAACCCTACGCAACGGTCCCGACCCGGGGCTGAGCCTGCCGGACCACCAGGGAGAGGCGATCGTCCGGCAGACTCAGCCGTGCGCAGCCTGCGCTGCGACCTCCGGTACCCGGACCCGGCCGAGATCAGCCAGGAACTCCTCGACGTCGTCGAGTTCGGCACGCCGTTGTGCGAGGGCGGTGGAGGCGATCATGGCGTTGCGCCGGGAGCGCTGCTGGGACTCGACCGGCCAGCGCCTGACGGCATCGACCGTCTGGCCGAGCACGCGCGGCGGGCGGTTGCGTGGCAGGTGCATTGGTGGCTCCCCATGAGTGTCCCGAGTGACAACGTGTGCCCCACGCTAGGGGCCGGTCGCTTCGCGGTCGTCAACGTCGTGTGACGGTTGCGTGAACTCCGCCGCGCCGTCGAGTTGGGCCCCGGTCACCGTTGGGTTGGGCCCAGATCGCGCTTCAGTTGGGCCGAAGTCGCGCTCAGCCGGGACGCAGGCCCAACTCGAGGGTCATTGCGGCCCAACTCGACGAGTCAGTCCGGCGCGGGCGCGACCTGACGAGTGGAGCGGGTGGCGCCGACGGAAGCGACGATGATGAAGGCCATCGCGACCCACTGCTCGGCGGTGAGGAACTCGTCGAGGACGAGGATGCCGGCGAGCGCGGCGGCTGCGGGTTCGAGGCTCATCAGGATCGAGAAGACCGACGGCCGGATCGTGCGCAGGGCGACCATCTCGCAGCTGTACGGGATCACCGACGACAGCATCCCGACGGCGGCGCCGAGCAACAGGATCCGCGGGTCGAGCAGGTCCGAGCCGCCGGTGCCGATCGCGGACGGCGTCAGCAGCAGCATCGCGACCACCGAGGCGACGGCGAGCCCGTCGAGCCCCGGCCAGCGGCGCCCGGTCTGGGCGCTGAGCAGGATGTACGCCGCCCAGCAGGCGCCCGCGAGCAGCGCGAACAGCACCCCGACGACCGACAGCGCGCCGTCGCTGCCGCTGAGCCCGAGCACGGCGACGCCGGCACCGGCCAGCGCCACCCACACCAGGTCCCGGGCCCGGCGGGAGCCCACCACCGCGAGCGTGAGCGGACCGACGAACTCCAGCGTCACCGCGACGCCGAGCGGGATCCGGAGGAACGACTGGTAGATCGCCCAGTTCATGACCCCGAGCGACGCGCCGAGCGCGATCGCGACCAGCCAGTCCGAGTGCGACTTGCCACGCAGGGCTGGCCGCGCGACGAGCACCAGCACCACCGCGCTGGTCGCGAGCCGGAGCCACACGATCGTCGTCGGCGCGACCTCGTCGAAGAGCGACTTCGCGATGCCGGCGCCGAACTGCACGGAGAGGATGCCGGCGAGCACCAGCCAGACGGGTGAGATCACCAGGCGCGATGAGTTCCTGGTGGCCACCGGGTCAATCTAGACGGCAGAGTGGGCTCAGCAGATCGGAGGGTGCAATGGCAGACCGGACGCTTCTGATGGTCGGCACGCGCAAGGGCCTGTGGCTCGGCACGTCCGACGAGGCCCGTGTGGACTGGGAGTTCACCGGACCCCATTTCGACATGGAGGAGGTCTACTCCTGCCTCGTCGACACCCGCGGCGACACGCCGCGGCTCCTCGCCGGGGCGTCGTCGAGCTGGCTCGGCCCCCAGGTCTGGCGCTCCGACGACCTCGGCGCGAGCTGGCAGGAGACCCCCAACGGCGCCGTGCGCTTCCCCGAGGACACCGACGCCAAGGTGGAGCGGGTCTGGCAGCTCGTCCCCGGCTGCGAGGACGGGGTCGTGTACGCCGGCACCGAGCCGGGCGCGGTCTTCCGCTCGACCGACCGCGGCGAGACCTTCCAGCTGGAGCGGGCCCTGTGGGACCACCCGCACCGGCCCCAGTGGAACGCGGGCTTCGGCGGTCAGGCCTTCCACACCGTGCTGCCCCACCCCAGCGACCCGCAGTCGGTGACGGCCGCGCTCAGCACCGGCGGCGTCTACCAGACCAGCGACGGCGGCCGGAGCTGGGAGCCGCGCAATCAGGGCATCCGGGCGGAGTTCCTGCCGGAGGGGCAGCAGTACCCCGAGTTCGGGCAGTGCGTCCACAAGGTGACCCGGCACCCCGCGCGCCCGGAGCGCCTCTACCTGCAGAACCACGGCGGCGTCTACCGCTCCGACGACCACGGCGGCACCTGGACGTCGATCGCCGAGGGCCTGCCGGTCGACTTCGGCTTCCCGATCGTGGTGCACCCGAACGAGCCCGACACCGTGTTCGTCTTCCCGCTCAACGGCGGAGACAAGCGCTACCCGCCCGCCGCGAAGGCCCGGGTCTGGCGCTCGAGGGACGCCGGCGAGAGCTGGGAGGAGCTCGGCGACGGTCTGCCGGACGCCTTCTACGTCGCCGTCATGCGCGACGCGATGTGCGCCGACGCCCACGAGCGACCGGGCCTCTACTTCGGCGGCCGCAACGGCACGGTCTGGGGCTCTGTCGACGAGGGCGAGAACTGGCACCAGGTCGTCGCCGACCTGCCGGACGTGATGGTCGTCCGCGCGGCGGCGATCTGAGTGCCCGGCTACACCGTCGTCCGCACCGCCGTCGTCCCTGCCGATCCAGCGACCGTGCACGCGCTGGTCAACGACTTCCACCAGTGGCGGGTCTGGTCGCCGTGGGAGGACCTGGACCCCGATCTGCAGCGCACCTACTCCGGCCCCGACCGAGGGGTCGGTGCCCGCTACGCCTGGAAGGGCAATCGCAAGGCCGGCGAGGGGAGCATGGAGATCACCGCGTCGGAGCCGGAGCACATCGACGTCCGGCTCGCCTTCCTCAAGCCCTTCTCGGCCACCAACGACGTCCGGTTCACGCTGACCCCGACCGACGCGGGCACGACGGTCGAGTGGCGCATGGACGGCGAGCAGAAGGGCTTCTGGGGCTTCGTCGGACGCTTCATGAACATGGACAAGCTGGTCGGCAAGGACTTCGAGAAGGGCCTCGCCCGGCTCCAGGCCGCGGTCCAGCCCTAGGCCGAGGCGCCGGCCGCCGGCGCCTCGGGGAGGTAGGACGGCATCTCGCCGAGGTCGGCGTCCTCGTGGGGCTGGATCGGCTCCGGCACGCCCGCGGTGATCGTGCTGCCGTCGGCGCGGACGCCGCCGATGACCGGGTGGTCGCCGAGCAGTCCGTCGATCCGGGTGCCCTGGTCGGGCAGCGGCACGACGACCGGCTCGCCGGGCGAGACGACGTACGGCCGTCCCCGCACCAGGAGCGGTACGTCGCGCTCGCCGCTCTCGACGGTGAGCTCGATCTGGTCCTCGGAGATCTCGACCAGCACCCGCGAGCCCTGCCAGCACAGGCGGAACCGCAGCCCCTCCCACGACTCCGGCAATCGAGGGTCGAACGACAGCGCGCCACCGTGGTCGCGCATCCCTCCGAAGCCCTGGACCAGCGCGCCCCAGACGCCGCCCGTCGAGGCGATGTGCAGCCCGTCGACGGTGTTGCCGTGCAGGTTCATCAGGTCGACGTAGAGCGCTTGGTAGAAGTAGTCGAGCGCGGCCTCGTGGTAGCCCACCTCCGCCGCGACGACCGACTGCACCACCGCCGACAGCGTCGAGTCGCCGGTGGTGATCGGGTCGTAGTACTCGAAGTCCGCGCGCTTCTCCTCCGGGGTGAACCGGTCGCCCTGGAGGAAGAGGGCGAGCACGACGTCGGCCTGCTTGAGCACCTGGAACCGGTAGATCACCAGCGGGTGGTAGTGCAGCAGCAGCGGCCGCAGCTCCTCGGGCGTCTTCGAGAGGTCCCACACCTCGCGGTCGAGGAAGAAGTCGTCCTGCGGATGGATGCCGAGGCCGGCGTCGTACGGGATCGTCATGCCCTCGGCGCAGCGCCGCCACTCGGTGACCTCGTCCGGGTCGACGCCGAGGCGCGTGGACATGCGGACGTGCTCGTCGGGCCGCTCGTCGCGCATCCACTCCACGGCGTCGGCGGCCACCTCGAGGTTGTAGCGCGCCATCACGTTGGTGAAGAGGTTGTTGTTGACCACCGTCGTGTACTCGTCGGGCCCGGTGACGCCGTGGATGTGGAAGGACTCGTCGCCGCCGGTGCGCCAGAACCCGAGGTCGGCCCACATCCGCGCGGTCTCCACGAGGATGTCGATGCCCTCGCGGACCAGGAAGCCGCGGTCGCCGGTCGCGAGCACGTACTTCATCAGCGCGTAGGCGATGTCGGCGTCGATGTGCACCTGGGCCGAGCCGGCGGCGTAGTAGGCCGAGGCCTCCTCGCCGTTGATCGTGCGCCACGGGAACATCGCGCCGCTCTGCGCCATCTCGCGCGCCCGCTCGCGCGCGGCCGGCAGCATCACCGACCGGAAGTGCAGCACGTTGCGCGCGACCGCCGGCTGCGTGTAGGTCAGGAACGGGATGACGTAGATCTCGGTGTCCCAGAAGAAGTGCCCCTCGTAGCCGGAGCCCGTGACGCCCTTGGCGGGGACGCCGAGACCGTCGGTGCGGGCGCTGGCCTGGGCGAGGCTGAAGAGGTTGAAGCGCACGGCCTGCTGGAGGGCAGGCTCGCCCGGGATCTCGACGTCGGCGGCGGCCCAGAAGTCGGCGTACCAGCTGCGCTGGTCCTCGAGGTAGTGGTCGCGGCCGTGCCGGGCGGCCCGGTCGAGGGTGCGGTCGCAGCGGTCGGCGAGCTCGCGGACCGGGACGCCGCGAGAGGTGTGGTAGCTGACGACCTTCGTGAGCCGCACCGGGTTGCCTTGGGTCGCGTCGACCCGGAACACCATCTTGGCCTGGTCGTCGTCCGCCCGCTGGACGACCTCGTGGGCGTCCGTCGTCTCGAGGTAGTGGTCGGCGGCGACGGCGATCGTCATGCCGGAGTGCGCGCACTGGTAACCCAAGAGCATGCGCTCCCGGGTGGCGTTGCTCATCCGGGGCTCGAGCACGCGGCCGCCGAAGGCGGCCGCCTTGCGGGGGTCGACCGGCTCGCCCGCGGCGGTGGTCGGCATGCGGTACTCGTCGATGCCGTCCTGCCGGTTGAGGATCTGCGACGACACCACCACGGGGGCGTCGCCGCTGAGCAGCTCGACCTCCAGGGTGTAGATCGCCAGGTGCCGCTGGGTCATCGACACCATGCGGGTGGAGTCGATCCGCACCTGCTTGCCGGACGGCGTGCGCCAGATGAGCTGGCGGCGCAGGACGCCGTCACGGAAGTCCAGCCGGCGCTCGTAGTGCTCGAGGTCGGCGGTGCCGAACGTCAGCGGCTCGTCGTCGATGTAGAGCTTGAGCGTCGTGGTGTCGGGCGCGTTGACGATCGTCTGCCCGGTGCGTGCGAACCCGAACGCCGCCTCGGCGTGCCGGATCGGCCAGGTCTCGTGGAAGCCGTTGACGAACGTGCCGTGCGCGTACGCCGGCCGCCCCTCCTCGGGCGTGCCGCGCATGCCGAGATAGCCGTTGCCGACGGCGAAGAGGGTCTCGGTCACGCCGAGGTCGTGGGCGCGGTAGCCGGTCTCGACGAGGGCCCACGGGTCGATCGGGAACCGGCCGCGGTCCATCGGGTCGGCGCCGACGTGCTGCGGGTTCACGCGCCGGCTCCCTCGGCCGGGACCAGCTCGGCGAGGTCGGCCACGACGACGTCGGCGCCCGCCTCCGTGAGCCGGTCGACGCCGGCTCCGCGGTCCACACCGATCACCAGGCCGAAGTGCCCGGCCGCTCCCGCCCGTACGCCGGACACCGCATCTTCCAGCACGACCGCCTTCGCCGGCGCCGCGCCGAGCACCTCGGCGCCGTGCACGAACGTGTCCGGCGCCGGCTTGCCGGGCAGCCCGAGCTCGGTGGCGACGGTGCCGCTGACGACCGTCTGGAACCGGTCGAGCAGGCCGGCCGCCTGCAGCACCGCCGGGGCGTTGGCGGACGACGAGACCACGCCCAGCGGCACGCCGAGACCCCGCAGGTGGTCGAGCAGCAGCACGGATCCGGGGTAGGCCTCGACGCCGTCGCGCTCCAGCACCACGTTGAACGCGTCGTTCTTGCGGTCGCCGAGCTCCACGACGCGCTCCTCGGGAGCCGGGATGCCGCGCGAGGTGAGGAAGTCGCGCACGCCGTCGTAGCGCGGCTTGCCGTCGACCTGGGCGTAGTAGTCGGCGTCGGTGTAGGGCGCGGTGTCGCCCTCGCCGTCCCAGGAGGCCAGGAAGGAGTTGAACATCTCCGACCAGGCCCGCATGTGGACGATCGCGGTCGGTGTCACGACCCCGTCCAGGTCGAACAGCACGGCGTCGTAGTCGGCCCAGATCACGGTCACGACACCAGGCTAGAGCCTGCCGCCCTAGGCTTGGGGCATGACCGAGTCTCGCCCCGCTCCCGACATCAAGCCTCGCTCCCGCGACGTCACCGACGGCCTCGAGCGGGCCGCCGCGCGAGGGATGCTGCGGGCGGTGGGCATGGGCGACGACGACTTCGCCAAGCCCCAGATCGGCGTCGCGTCGAGCTGGAACGAGATCACCCCCTGCAACCTCTCGCTCGACCGGCTCGCCAAGGCCGTCAAGAACGGCGTGCACGCCGCTGGCGGCTACCCGCTGGAGTTCGGGACGATCTCGGTGTCCGACGGCATCGCGATGGGCCACGAGGGCATGCACTTCTCGCTGGTCTCCCGCGAGGTGATCGCCGACTCGGTCGAGACCGTGATGATGGCCGAGCGACTGGACGGCTCGGTGCTCCTCGCCGGCTGCGACAAGTCGCTGCCGGGCATGCTGATGGCCGCGGCCCGCCTGGACCTCTCCAGCGTCTTCCTCTACGCCGGCTCGATCATGCCGGGCCAGGTCGACGGCAACGACGTCACGATCATCGACGCCTTCGAGGCGGTCGGCGCCTGCCTGGCCGGCAAGATCACCCGCGAGGAGGTCGACCGCATCGAGCGGGCGATCTGCCCGGGTGAGGGCGCGTGCGGCGGCATGTACACCGCCAACACGATGGCCGCGGTGGCCGAGGCGATCGGCATGTCGCTGCCCGGCTCGGCCGCCCCGCCGGCGGTCGACCGCCGCCGCGACGGCTTCGCGCACCGCTCGGGCGAGGCCGTGGTCGGCTTGCTGCGCCGGGGCATCACGGCGCGCCAGATCATGACCAAGGAGGCGTTCGAGAACGCCATCGCCGTCGTCATGGCCCTGGGCGGCTCCACCAACGCCGTCCTGCACCTGCTCGCGATCGCCCGCGAGGCCGACGTCGACCTCACCCTCGACGACTTCAACCGGGTCGGCGACAAGGTCCCGCACCTCGGCGACCTCAAGCCGTTCGGCCGCTACGTCATGAACGACGTCGACAAGATCGGCGGCATCCCGGTCGTGATGAAGGCGCTGCTCGACGCCGGCCTCATGCACGGCGACTGCCTCACGGTCACCGGCAAGACGATGGCCGAGAACCTCGCCGAGCTCGCTCCGCCGAGCCTCGACGACGACGTGATCCGCAAGCTCGACCGGCCGATCCACAAGACCGGTGGCCTCACGATCCTCCAGGGCTCGCTGGCGCCGGAGGGCGCGGTCGTGAAGACCGCCGGCTTCGACGACTCGGTCTTCACCGGCACCGCGCGGGTCTTCGACGGCGAACGTGCGGCGATGGACGCGCTCGAGCGCGGCGAGATCAAGCCCCGCGACGTCGTGGTCATCCGCTACGAAGGTCCCAAGGGTGGCCCGGGCATGCGCGAGATGCTCGCGATCACCGGCGCTATCAAGGGCGCGGGCCTGGGCAAGGACGTGCTGCTGATCACCGACGGCCGCTTCTCCGGCGGTACGACCGGCCTCTGCGTCGGCCACATCGCGCCCGAGGCCGTCGACGCCGGCCCGATCGCGTTCCTGCGCGACGGCGACCAGATCACGCTCGACGTCGCGAACCGCAGCCTCGAGGTCGAGATCGCCGACGAGCAGGAGTGGGAGAAGCGGAAGGTCGGCTGGGAGCCGCTGCCGCCGAAGTACACCCGCGGCGTCCTCGGCAAGTACGCCAAGGTCGTCCAGTCCGCCGCACACGGCGCGATCACCAGCTAGCCCGTGCCTGGTCAGCCCGACAACCGCGGGCCTGCGCTCTTCCTGGTCCTCCTGCTGATGGTCGGGCTGATCGTCGTCGCCTGGGGCGTCGGCGACGCCGACTCGGAGCCGCCGGCCGAGGACGGGGCGACGGCGGTGCGATCACCCGCCGACGGTCCGTCGCCGACGGCCGAGCCGGATCCCGAGCCCAGCCCGGCGGCGGCCCCCGTCGCGCTGCCCGGCGGCGGCACCCGGGTCTTCGCGGACAACCGCTTCCTCGTCGCCTACTACGGCACGGCACAGACGGCGGCGATGGGCGTCCTCGGTGAGGGCGACCCCGACACGATGGACCGCCGGCTGCACCGCGCGGCCGCGCCGTACCGGCGGCCGGGCCAGCCGCTCGGGCACGTCTACGAGCTGATCGTCACGGTGGCGGACGGCGGCCCGGGGCCGGACGGCGACTACAGCCACGACATCCCGCGCACGGAGGTCGAGCACTACATCCGGGCGGCGCACCGCAACGGCGCGCTGCTGCTGCTCGACCTCCAGCCGGGCCGCTCGGACTTCCTCGACGTGGCGCGCCGGTGGGAGTGGGCGCTGCGCGACCCGTGGGTCGGCCTCGCCCTCGACCCGGAGTGGCGCATGGGCCCGCGGCAGGTGCCGGCGCGCACGATCGGCCAGGTCGGCGCCGCCGAGGTCAACCGGACCTCGGCGTGGCTGTCGGCGCTCACCGCGCAGGACGGCCTGCCGGAGAAGCTCTTCGTGCTGCACCAGTTCCGCACCGACATGGTGCGCGGTATCGACCGGGTCGCCGAGCGCCCGGGGCTCGCGATGGTCCAGCACGTCGACGGCTTCGGCACCCGCGGCCAGAAGCGAGCGACCTACCACGCAGTGGCGAGGCCCCGGCAGTTCACGATGGGCTTCAAGCTCTTCTACGACGAGGACGTCCGCCGGATGGGGCCGCCCGCCGTGCACGCGCTTCGCCCGAAGGTGCGGTTCGTCAGCTTCCAGTGACGCCGCTGGTGCCGTGGATCGTGAACGACACCTCGTGCGGCACGCCGGGCTCGAGCACGACCAGGTCGATGCCGGAGCCGAACGCGTCCGGCGGCGCGGTCGTCGGCTCGAGCGCCAGCGCCTCGCGCTGCCCCCACGGCAGGGGGTCGCTGGTGAACAGGTGGAGCCACGGCAGCCCGCCGTGCACGGTCACCGAGACCGAGCGGCCGGTGTCGGGGTCGGTCAGGGTCGCGGTGGCGCCGTCCGCGACCCCGCCGAACGGGTGGTCGAGCACCAGGTCGCCGAGCGGCCGCGGCTCGCGGAAGTCGTACGGCGTGCCCTCGACCGGCTGCGGTGCCGAGGGCAGGCCGCGGTCGCTCATCGGGCACCACGTCCCGGCGGGCAGGGTCAGAACGCAGTCGTCGAGGCGGCGGCCGACGGTGAGGTAGGGGTGCAGGCCGGTGCTGTACGGCGCAGGCTCGGCGCCGACGTTGGTCGCGCGCAGCGTGACCGTGAGGCCGTCGTCGCCGAGGCGGTAGTCGGCCTCGAGGTCGAGCGGCCACGGGTAGCCCAGCTGCGCGACCAGCTCGTGGCGCAGCAGCGCCCGGTCGGCGGTGTGCTCGACGACGGTCCAGTCGACCCAGTGCGCGAGTCCGTGCAGCGCGTTGCGACGGGCGGGCTCGGTGAGCGCGAGCTCGTGCTGCCGGCCGCCGAACTCGTAGGTGCCGTCGGCCACGCGGTTGGCCCACGGCGCCATCACCGCGCCCCGGAAGCTCTGGCAGATCTCGCCCGCCGGCGTGCCCGCCACCAGGTCGACGCCGTCGCGCGTCAGCGCGCGCAGGTTGGCGCCGACGGTGACGACCTCGGCGGCGTAGGGACCATGGGAGAGGGGGAGCGGAAGACCCGCAGCGGCGCGCACGCGCACACCTTGGCAGAGACTGACTAGTGTCTGCACGTGCGTCTCGTAGCCGGAGTCGATTCCTCCACCCAGTCCTGCAAGGTCGTGGTCTGCGACGCCGAGACCGGCGCGCTGGTGCGCAGCGGGTCGGCGACCCACCCGGAGGGCACCGAGGTGCACCCCGACCACTGGTGGGACGCGCTCCAGGCCGCCATCTCGGCGGCGGGCGGCCTCGACGACGTCGAGGCGATCGCGGTCGGTGGGCAGCAGCACGGCATGGTCTGCCTCGACGAGCACGGCGAGGTCGTGCGACCGGCCCTCCTCTGGAACGACACCCGCTCCGCGCAGGCCGCGCTCGACCTCATCGACGAGCTCGGGGGCCCGCAGGCGTGGGTCGACGCGGTCGGTCTGGTGCCGGTCGCGTCGTTCACGGTCACCAAGCTGCGCTGGCTGCGCGACCACGAGCCCGACAACGCGCGGCGTACGGCGGCCGTGTGCCTGCCGCACGACTGGCTGACGTGGAAGCTGTCGGGCGCGGCGTCGCTCGACACCCTGGTCACCGACCGCGGCGACGCGAGCGGCACCGGCTACTGGTCGCCGGCCACGGGGGAGTACCGGCGCGACCTGCTCGAGCTCGGCCTCGGCCACGACGTGGTCCTGCCGCGCGTCCTCGGCCCGTCGGAGGCCGGCCCGACGACGCCGGCGGGCGCCGTCCTCGGCCCCGGCACCGGCGACAACGCGGGCGCCGCGCTCGGCCTCGGCGCGGTCGCGGGCGACGTCGTGGTCTCGATCGGCACCTCGGGCGTGGCCTGCGCCGTGGCCGACCACCCGGTGGGCGACGTCAGCGGCGCCGTCGCCGGGTTCGCCGACGCGACCGGCCGCTTCCTGCCGCTGGTCGCCACCCTCAACGCCGCCCGCGTGCTCGACGCCGCCACCCGGATGCTCGGCGTCTCGCACGCGGAGCTCTCGGTGCTCGCGCTCGCCGCCCCGGCGGGCGCCGGCGGGATGGCGCTGGTGCCCTACCTCGAGGGCGAGCGCACCCCCAACAGGCCCGACGCCACCGGCGCGATCCACGGGCTCCGGCTCG
Organism: Nocardioides agri; assembly: GCF_013778305.1. Taxonomy (GTDB): domain Bacteria; phylum Actinomycetota; class Actinomycetes; order Propionibacteriales; family Nocardioidaceae; genus Nocardioides; species Nocardioides agri. The sequence goes on along the minus strand of NZ_JACEIC010000002.1, from coordinate 699,617 downwards.
AGACCGCCACCCCGGCACACCTCGCCCGCGCGGCCGTCGAGGGCATGATCTGCGGCCTCGCCGACGCCGTCGACGCGGTCCGTGCGCTCGGCACTCCGGTGGAGCGGATCATCCTGATCGGTGGGGCCGCGCGGTCCGAGGCGGTGCGCGAGATCGCGTCCGCGGTGCTCGGCCTGCCGGTGACGGTGCCGGAGCCGGGGGAGTACGTCGCGCGCGGCGCGGCCCGGCAGGCGGCCTGGGTGCTCGCCGGCGGCGACGAGCCGCCCGCGTGGGAGCTCACGGGTGCGGTCGAGACGCGCGCGGACCCCACGCCGGAGGTGCGCGAGCGCTACGCGTCGGTGCGTGACATGACGGCCCCGCGCCCGTGACCCACCGCCTGGACGCGACCGACCCGCTCGCGTCGTACCGCGACCGCTTCGTCGGCGCCGAGACCTCGCTCGTCTACTTCGACGGCAACTCGCTGGGCCGGCCGCTGAGGGCGACCGGCCCGCGGCTGGCGGGGTTCGTCGAGGAGGAGTGGGGCGGGCGGCTGATCCGCGGGTGGGACGAGCGCTGGCTGGAGCTGCCGCAGCGCATCGGCGACGACCTCGGCCGGGTGCTGCTCGGCGCCGCGCCGGGGCAGGCGACGATCGGGGACTCGACGACCGTGCTGCTCTACAAGCTGATGCGCGCGGCCGTCGCCGGGCGACCCGGTCGCAGCGAGATCGTGCTCGACCGCGACAACTTCCCGACCGACCGCTACGTCGCCGACGGGGTCGCCCGCGAGTGCGGTCTGACGCTGCGCTGGATCGACGTCGACGTCACCGCCGGTGTGACCGCCGAGCAGCTGGCGGAGGTGGTCGGGCCGCAGACCGCGCTGGTGGTGCTCTCCCACGTCGCCTACCGCTCGGCCTGGCTGGCCGACGTGCCCGAGCTGACCCGCATCGCCCACGAGGCGGGCGCCCTCGTCCTCTGGGACCTGTGCCACTCGGCGGGCTCGGTGCCCACGTCGCTGGACGCGTGGGGCGTGGACCTCGCGGTCGGCTGCACCTACAAGTACCTCAACGGCGGCCCCGGCGCGCCCGCCTTCTGCTACGTCGCCTCGTCGCTCCTCGACGAGCTCACCCAGCCGATCCAGGGCTGGCTGGGCTCCGTCGACCCGTTCCTGATGGGCCCGTCCTACGTGCCGGCGCCGGGCATTCGGCGCTTCCAGTCCGGGACGCCCCCGATCGTCGGGATGCTCGCCCTGCAGGACATGGTCGCGCTGATCGACGAGGCCGGGATCGAGGCCGTGCGGGAGAAGTCGGTCGCGCTCACGTCGTACGCGGTCGAGGTCGCGGACTCGCTGCTGGCCCCCGCCGGCGTCGTGGTCGCCTCGCCGCGCGACCCGGCCCGGCGCGGCGGGCACGTCACCCTGCAGCACCCGCTGATGCGCGAGGTCACGTCGGTGCTCTGGGAGCGCGACGTGATCCCGGACTACCGCGACCCCGGCGGCCTGCGGATCGGGCTGTCGCCGCTGTCGACGTCCTTCGCCGAGGTCGAGCGCGGGCTGGAAATGGTTCGCGCGGCCCTGGCCGGGCTGACAGCCTGAGGCATGCGCTTCCCCGCTCCGCTGCGTCCCGGCGACCGGATCGGCGTCACCGCGCCGTCCAGCGGCGTCGACGTGCAGGGTCGACCTCGCTTCGAGTTCGCGCTCGAGTGGCTGCGCCGGCGCGGATTCGAGGTGGTCGTCGGCGAGTGCCTCGACGGTGAGCAGGTGCGGTCGGCCCCTGCCGACCGACGCGCGGCGGAGCTCGTGGAACTGCTCTGCGACCCCACCGTGGCCGCGGTGGTCCCGCCGTTCGGGGGTGAGCTGGCGATCGACCTGCTCGAGGTCCTCGACTGGGACAGGCTGGCCGCCGCCGAGCCCACGTGGCTGGTCGGCTGGAGCGACATCTCCACGCTGCTGGTGCCGATGACGACGCGCCTGGGTTGGGCGACCCTGCACGGGTGGAACCTCATGGACACGCCCCTCGCCCCACCGGAGGGGTTGCTGCACTGGACCGACGTCCTCGCCGCGACCGGGGAGGTCGTCCAGCGCAGCCCGGGCCGCACCCGCGTCGGCTGGGGCGACTTCCGGGTGCCCGACACGACCGAGATGGCGCTCGACGTCGACACCGACTGGGTCGTGCTGGGCGGCGGCGACGTCGACGTGTCCGGTCGCCTCATCGGCGGCTGCCTGGAGGTGCTCTCGCCGCTGGCCGGCACGCCGTACGCCGACGTCCCGGCGTTCGGCCGCGCGCACGCGGACGACGGTCTGCTCGTCTACCTCGAGGCCGCCGAGCAGGGCGCGTACGACGTGTGCCGGATCCTCCACGGACTTCGGTTGTCCGGCTGGTTCGATCACGCCAACGCGGTGCTGGTCGGCCGCACGCCGGCGCCGGATGCGCCGGACCTCACCCAGCTCGAGGCGGTCGAGGAGGCTCTCGGCGGCCTCGGCGTGCCGGTGATCGCGCAGATGGACATCGGCCACACCCAGCCCTTCATGCCGCTGGTCAACGGCGCGCTCGCGCGCGTGGTCGCTGACGGCGACACCCGCCGGATCGCCCAGACGCTGGCCTGACCGTGCCGCCGGCGACGCGAACCCGACCCTCGGGCCGCCGTGACCCCGGTGCGACCATCGGCCGAGTGAGCACCCGGGCATTCGTCGTCGGCGTGCTCGCGCTCGTCGCTGTGACCGGTTGTGGAGGGTCCACCGAGCGCGCGCCGCGGGACGAGCCCTTCACGCTGCCCGTGGGGCCGACCGAATGGGACGTCACCGCGCCGGGCTGGCTCCACGACGGCACGCTGCACGTGGGGGAGCGCACGGTCGAGCTCGGGCGCCGGGTCGACGAGTTCGTGCTCGGCGCCACCGGGGTCTACTGGTCGCGCGGCGAGACGCTGATGTTCACCAGCGCGGAGGGCGACACCGAGAAGGTCGAGGACGTCGGCTGGAGCAACCTGGCAGTGTCCGCGGACCGGTCCGTGTTCGCGACCGTCGACCAGTCCCGGGGACCCACCGACGAGTACGGCACCCACGTCCTCCAGGTGGCCGCGTTCGACACGCGCACGGGGGAGCAGCTCTACCGCACCCCCGACGAGGAGCCGGACGACGGCGCCGACCTGGCCGACCTGTACGGCGAGATCATGCCGCTCCTGCACGGGGTGAGCGACGAGCGCCTCTTCTTCGGCGGCACCACCATCCACCTCGACGACGGCTCGACAGAGCCGGCACGTCCGGACGCCGACGGCATCGAGGTCTACGAGGGGTGGGACGAGACGTTGTTCCCTGACGGCTACCGCGTCTCCATCGCGGGGACAGGCCGCAACCGTGCGCTCGCCGAGTCCTCGATGTACGGCACGGGCCGGCTGTCACCGGACCGGAGCACGATCTTCGACGTCGGGACCTGGCCCACGCCTGCGGTCGTGTACGACGCAGCGACGGGCGACCAGCGGCCGATCGACGCCGCGTGGCGACACTTCGTGCTCGCCGGGTGGAGCGACGAGGACACGTTCTTCGGCGTCGCGGAGCGGATCGACCCTCGACACCCCGTCAACGTGCTGCGGGCCCAGCAGGTCGTGGCCTGCGAGCTCACGACGCTCGCGTGCTCGCCGGTGAGCCCGGTGATCACGACCGCTGACGACCAGGAGCAGCCGGGCGGGGTGCTGGTCGAGGGCGGCCTGTCCCAGCTCTGAGCAGCGTTCTAGTCGTGGATGTGGTCGCGCCAGTCGGCCGGCACCCGATCGGCCGGCCCCGGCACGGTCTGGTCCTCGGGCCGGCAGAGCGGCTCGGCGAGCGCCGGGCCGAGGAAGCCCTGCCCGGTGGTGTAGTCCCAGAACCAGTCCTCGCCCGGCTCGAACGTCCGGATCACCGGGTGCCCGGTCGCCTGCCAGTGCGCGGTCGCGTGCTGGGACGGGGAGGTATCGCAGCAGCCGACGTGGCCGCACTGCGCGCACCGGCGCAGGTGGACCCACCAGCCGCCGGCCGCCTCGCACTCCTGGCAGCCGGTGCCGGTCGGGGGTGCGGCGGGGTCGATGCCGGGGCGTTCGCTCACGCCGACGACGCTACCCCTCGGCCCGACGACTCAGGCGTTCCTGTCACTTCTCAGGGGTTGCAACGGCCGAGAAGTGGCGGGATCACCGGTGCACCGGTGATTCCGCCGCCGCCGGGTCCTAGGGTTTCGGCCATGCCTGCGACCAACGCCCACGGCCAGCAGGTCGGCGACGTCGTCCCGGCGTGGAGCGCCCGCCCGTGGCCGTCCCCGGTGCGGCTCGCGGGCCGGTACGTCGTGCTCGAGCCGCTCGCCGTGGCGCACGCCGCCGACCTGCACGCCGCGCTGTGCGGGCCCGACGACCTGCCCCTGTGGACCTACCGGCCGACCGACCCGCCCGTCGACGTACCCGCGATGGAGGCGTACGTCGAGGAGCACCTCGCTGCGCCGGGCGTGGAGACGTTCGTGCTCGTCCCGGTGGGGTCGACCGCGCAGGGGATCGTCTCCCTCATGCGGATCGAGCCCGCCCACGGCCAGGTGGAGATCGCCGGCGTCCTCTACTCGCGCGCGCTGCAGCGCACGCGGGCCGCGACCGAGGCCGTCCACCTGACGATGCGCCACGCCTTCGACGAGCTCGGCTACCGGCGGTTCGAGTGGAAGTGCGACTCGCTCAACGAGCCGTCACGACGGGCTGCGGAGCGGCTCGGGTTCACCTACGAGGGGCGCTTCCGCCACCACATGGTGACGAAGGGACGCAACCGGGACACCGACTGGTTCTCGGTCACCGACGCGGAGTGGCCGGCGGTGCGGACCGAGCACGAGCGCTGGCTCGACCCGGCCAACTTCGACGCGGCCGGCGGCCAGCTCACTCGCCTCCGAGTGCCTCCTCGCGCGCCCTGATCATGGCCTGGGCGCTGTCGGTGCGGTGTGCCAAGGTGGGGGCGTGGACCAGCGGATCAGCTTCGTCACCCTCGCCGTCCGCGACCTCGACGCGGCCCGGCGTTTCTACCTCGACGGCCTCGGCTGGACGGCGTCGCTCGACGTCCCCGGCGACGTGCTGATGATCCAGGCCGGCGAGCACCTCGTGCTCTCCCTCTGGGTGCAGGAGCACTTCGAGGCCGAGGTCGGCGAGGTGCGGCGCGGGCCCGGCCTGGCCCCGATCACCCTCGCCCACAACGTCCCCACGCGCGCGGAGGTCGACGCGGTGCTCGCGACGGCCCGGGCCGCGGGCGCCGAGCCGGTCGGCGAGGCGGTCGAGCGCGAGTGGGGCGGCTACACCGGCTACTTCGGCGACCCCGACGGCTACCGCTGGGAAGTCGCCTTCAACCCCGGACCGATCGGACAGGTGGTGCTCCCGTGACCGACTCCAAGACCGTGCTTCGCTACCCGCAGGTGCAGGCCGAGGGCCTCGACGACTGGCGGTTCTTCCTGATGAAGCTGCATGCGCGCTTCTCGACGCGCAGCTTCGTCAAGGGCCTCGAGCTGGTCACCCGCATCACCGAGGCGGCCGAGGAGGCCAACCACCACCCCGACGTGGTGCTCACCTACCCCCAGGTCGACGTCGACCTGCAGAGCCACGACGTGCACGGCGTGACCAGCCGCGACATCGCGCTGGCGCGCCGGATTTCGGAGATCGCCGCCGAGCTCGGCGTCGAGGCCGCCCCCCGCGAGGTCTCCACGCTCGAGCTGGCGCTCGACGTGCCGGCCTACGCCGAGGTCAAGCCGTTCTGGGCCGCGGTGCTCGGCTACGACGACTCGGCGTGGCCGAGCGAGATCATGGACCGCGGCGGGCGCAACAACACGCTGTGGTTCCAGGAGGCCCCCGGTGCGACGGGCGAGGTGCAGCAGCGGTTCCACCTCGACATCGTGGTGCCCCGCGAGGTCGCCGAGGAGCGGGTGCGGGCCGCGGTCGCCGCCGGCGGCACGCTGGTGAGCGAGGAGGCGGTGCCGGCCTACTGGGTGCTCGCGGACGCACACGGCAACAAGGTCTGCGTCTGCACGGCCGACGGGCGGGAACCAGCCGGAGAGTGAGACCGCTGTCCCAGATGCTGGGACGCGTGGCAGACTCGGTCGCGGGCGCACGACGGGTGCCGCTACCGTGGTCGCATGCGCATGGACCTTCTCCTTGTACGCACGCGACGTGTGAGCTGAGTCGACACCGACTCCGCGCGCACGTCACCCCTCGCCGCCCACCGCCGGGCCGAGGGGTTTTTTGTTGGCCAGGCACAGGGAACCAGGACAGGACGAGGAACGATGAGCGAGCAGGTGACAGGCGCCCAGAGCCTGATCAAGTCGCTGGAGGCGGCAGGCACGACGGAGATCTTCGGGATCCCCGGCGGCGCCATCCTCCCGGCGTACGACCCCCTCATGGACTCCTCGATCCGGCACATCCTGGTGCGCCACGAGCAGGGTGCCGGCCACGCCGCGCAGGGGTACGCCGCCGCGACCGGACGCGTGGGCGTCTGCATGGCGACCTCCGGCCCGGGCGCCACCAACCTGGTGACCCCCCTGGCCGACGCGCACATGGACTCGGTCCCGATCGTGGCCGTGACCGGCCAGGTCGGCGCGGCCGCGATCGGCACCGATGCCTTCCAGGAGGCCGACATCCGCGGCATCACGATGCCGATCACCAAGCACAACTTCCTGGTCACCGACCCGGCGGACATCCCGCGCACGATCGCCGAGGCGTTCCACATCGCCTCCACCGGGCGCCCCGGCCCGGTGCTCGTCGACGTCGCGAAGTCGGCGCTGCAGGCGATGACGACCTACGCCTGGCCCTCCGAGCTCGCGCTGCCGGGCTACCGCCCGGTGACCCGGCCGCACGCCAAGCAGATCCGCGAGGCCTCGCGGCTCATCCTCGCCGCCCGCCGGCCGGTGCTCTACGTCGGTGGCGGCTGCATCCGCGCCGGCGCCGCCGCTGACCTGCGCGAGCTGGCCGAGCTCACCGGGATGCCGGTCGTCACCACGCTGATGGCGCGCGGCGCGTTCCCCGACAGCCACCCGCAGCACCTCGGCATGCCGGGCATGCACGGCACGGTGGCCGCGGTGGCGAGCCTGCAGAAGTCCGACCTGATCATCAGCCTCGGCGCCCGCTTCGACGACCGGGTGACCGGCAACCTCGACTCGTTCGCGCCGGGCGCGAAGGTCATCCACGCCGACATCGACCCGGCGGAGATCGGCAAGAACCGCGTCGTCGACGTCCCGATCGTGGGCGACTGCCGCGAGGTGATCCGTGACCTCGTCGCCACGCTGCGCGCCGAGGGCGACGCCGGCCACACCGGTGACTACGAGGCGTGGGTCGCCTTCCTGACCGGCATCAAGAAGCGCTACCCGCTGGGCTACGACAGCCCGGCCGACGGCAGCCTCGCACCCCAGTACGTCATCGAGCGGCTCGGTGCGATCGCCGGCCCGGACGCCGTGTACGCCGCGGGCGTGGGCCAGCACCAGATGTGGGCGGCGCAGTTCGTGGGCTACGAGCGGCCGAACTCCTGGATCAACTCCGGCGGCCTCGGCACGATGGGCTACGCCGTGCCCGCCGCGATGGGCGCCAAGGTCGGCCGGCCGGACACGACCGTGTGGGCGATCGACGGCGACGGCTGCTTCCAGATGACCAACCAGGAGCTCGCCACCTGCGCGATCAACGACATCCCGATCAAGGTCGCGGTGATCAACAACGAGTCGCTCGGCATGGTGCGGCAGTGGCAGTCGCTGTTCTACAACGAGCGCTACTCCAACACCGACCTGCACTCCAAGCGGATCCCCGACTTCGTCAAGCTGGCCGAGGCCTACGGCTGCGTGGGCCTGTCCTGCGAGAGCCCCGCCGACGTCGACGCGACGATCCGCAAGGCGATGGAGATCAACGACGTCCCGGTCGTGGTGGACTTCCGGGTGCACCGTGACGCGATGGTGTGGCCGATGGTCGCCGCCGGCACCAGCAACGACGACATCAAGTACGCGCGCGACCTGGCGCCGAAGTTCGACGACGACGCAGAAGTGGAGCTCTGAGCATGACCGCCATCGTGCCCGCGACCGGCACCAAGCACACGCTGTCGGTGCTCGTCGAGAACAAGCCCGGCGTCCTGGCCCGGATCGCCGGCCTCTTCAGCCGCCGCGGCTACAACATCGAGTCGCTCGCGGTGGGCCCGACCGAGCACGCCGAGATCTCCCGGATGACGATCGTCGTCAACGTGGAGGAGTCCCCCCTCGAGCAGGTGACCAAGCAGCTCAACAAGCTGATCGAGGTCATCAAGATCGTCGAGCTCGACGGCACCTCGGCGATCAACCGTGAGCTGCTGCTGGTCAAGGTCAAGGCCGACGCCGAGACGCGCGGCCAGGTGCTCGACGCCGTCCAGCTCTTCCGGGCCAAGGTCGTCGACGTCGCCACCGACGCGATCACGATCCAGGCCGTCGGCAACGCCGACAAGCTCGGCGACCTGCTGCGGGTCCTGGAGCCCTTCGGCATCCGGGAGCTCGTGCAGTCCGGCATGGTCGCGATCGGCCGCGGCTCCCGCTCCATCTCCGAGCGCAGCCTGCGCCCGGTCTCCGTTCCGGCCCCGCCTGCCGCGGGCTGACGACGTACCAACCAACCAAGCCCAACCAAGAAGGAGAAGCCCAACGTGGCTGAGATGTTCTACGACGACGACGCGGACCTGTCCCTGATCCAGGGCAAGAACGTCGCGGTCATCGGCTACGGCAGCCAGGGCCACGCCCACGCGCTGTCCCTGCGCGACTCGGGCGTCGACGTGCGCGTCGGCCTGCAGCCGGGCTCCAAGAGCCGCGCGAAGGCGGAGGCCGAGGGCCTGCGGGTCGTCACGCCGGCCGAGGCCGCGGAGGAGGCCGACGTCATCGTCATCCTCGCCCCCGACCAGCACCAGCGGAAGCTCTACGCCGAGGAGATCGCGCCGCAGCTCGCCGCGGGCGACACCCTGGTCTTCGGCCACGGCTTCAACATCCGCTTCGGCTTCATCACCCCGCCCGAGGGCGTCGACGTCTTCATGGTCGCCCCCAAGGGGCCCGGCCACCTGGTGCGCCGTGAGTACGTCGACGGCCGGGGCGTCCCGGTGCTCGTCGCCGTCGAGAAGGACGAGTCGGGCGAGGCCTGGCCGCTCGCGCTGTCCTACGCCAAGGCGATCGGCGGCCTGCGTGCGGGCGGCATCAAGACCACCTTCACCGAGGAGACCGAGACCGACCTCTTCGGCGAGCAGGCCGTCCTGTGCGGCGGCGCCTCGCAGCTGGTGATGTACGGCTTCGAGGTCCTCACCGAAGCCGGCTACCAGCCCGAGGTCGCCTACTTCGAGTGCCTGCACGAGCTGAAGCTGATCGTCGACCTCATGTACGAGGGCGGCATCGCCAAGCAGCGCTGGTCGGTCTCCGACACCGCCGAGTTCGGCGACTACGTCTCCGGCCCGCGGGTCATCACCCCCGACGTGAAGGCCAACATGGAGGCGGTCCTCGCCGACATCAAGAACGGCTCCTTCGCCAAGCGCTTCATCGACGACATGGACAACGGCTCGCCGGAGTTCAACGAGCTGCGCAAGAAGGGCGAGTCGCACCCGATCGAGCAGACCGGTCGCGAGCTGCGCAAGCTGATGGCCTGGGTGAAGAGCCACGACTCGGACTACACCGAGGGCACCGCCACCCGCTGATCGACGCCGCGTCGGCGCAGCCTTCCCCTGGCATCAGGAGAAGGCTGCGCCGAATCGCGCATTGTCGGTAACGCTGCGTGCCCGCCCTACGCTGTGTCGGCCATGAGGCTTCTCACCGCGGGCTCGGCCGCGCTCCTGCTCCTCGCCGGTGGCCTGGCCGCCGCCGCTCCGTCGTACGCCGCGGAGACCTGCCAGGGCCGGCCGGTCACGATCACCGTGACGGCCAACAACGTGCCGATCGAGGGCACCGACGGCCCGGACGTGATCGACGCGACGGGCGTGGCCACCGCCCTGGTTGACGGCAGGGGCGGCGACGACGTCATCTGCTACGGGGCCGGGGCGCTGTCCGTCGTGCACGGCGGGCCCGGCGACGACTTGATCGAGGGAGTCGGCGGGACCGCGTACGGCGACGACGGCGACGACCTGCTCCGCGACGCCACCAGCATGTTCGGGGTGACGCTCGTTCCCGGCCCGGGTGACGACGAGGTGCTCGGCGACGTCGACTCGATCCTGGTCTTCGGCGGCACCGACGGCGTGACGATCTCGGTGCCGACCGGGACGGCCGACGGCGAGGGGCACGACACGTTCAGCGGACCCCGCTCCATCGTCGGATCGCCGGGCCCGGACACCTTCCTCGGTGCGTCCGGCCGGGACGTCTTCATGGGCAACCTGCGCCGGTACGACGCGAGTGCCGCGCCCGACGTGGCCGACGGCGGGGACGGCGACGACCACCTCGAGGCGCACGGCACGCTGCGCGGCGGTCCCGGGGCCGACGAGCTGCGGCTCGACGGGGCCGGCACCGCGCTCGGCGAGGACGGCAACGACAACATCTGGTCGAGCCGAGACGAGGACGACCCCGCGTCCGACATGCGGCTCCTCGGCGGGGCCGGCAGCGACTACCTCAACGTCGACGTCCAGAACGGCCGGCGCTGCGACCCGCAGCGCTGCCACGACGTGGTCGACGGCGGTGCCGACCGCGGCGACCTGATCCGTCTCTCGATGGCGACCCGCGGCCTGCGGCTGGACCTCCGCACCGGGCACGGCCGCTACGGCCGGGTCGGCGTCACCGTGCACGGCGTCGAGAATGTGAAGGCCTCGATGTACGACGACGTGGTGATCGGCGACGCCGGCCCCAACCGGCTGCTGGGCCGGTCGGGCCGGGACGTGCTCGTCGGCGGCGGCGGGGACGACACCCTGCTCGGCGGCCTCGATCGCGACCGGGCGGCCGGCGGGTCCGGAGCGGACCGCTGCCGCGCCGAGGTCTCCCGCGGCTGCGAGCGCTAGCCCGGGAACCCGCCCGCGCGGCCGAGCATGGCCGGTGCCTGCGGGTAGCCGACCAGGTCGCTGATCCAGGTGCCGGTGGCCGCGATCGAGGCCAGGTCGACGCCGGTCTCGACGCCCGAGCGGGACAGCAGGTAGCCGAGGTCCTCGGTGGCGATGTTGCCGGTCGCGCCGGGCGCGAACGGGCAGCCCCCGATGCCGCCGGCGGATGCGTCGAGCACGGTGACGCCCGACTCGACCGCCGCCAGCGCGTTGGCGTAGCCGGTGTTGCGGGTGTTGTGGAAGTGCGCCCGGAGCGGGATCCCGGCGTCCAGCGTGCGGAGGCCGGCGACGATCGACCGCACCTGGGCGGGTACGCCGACGCCGATCGTGTCCGCGATCGCGAGCTCGTCCGGGCCGCCGTCGAGGACGCCGCGGGCGACCTCCAGCACCCGGTCGATGGAGACCTCGCCGTCGAAGGGGCAGCCGAACGCGGCGGCCAGGATCACGGTGGTCGCGAGCCCGGCTGCCCGCGCGTCGTCGGCCATCGCCTGCCAGGCGGCGACCTGGGCGGCGGTGTCGGCGCCCTGGTTCCTCACCGCCAGCCCGTCGGACACGACGACGACCACGGTCGCCTCGTGACAGCCGGCCGCGACGGCCCGGTCCAGGCCGCGCCGGTTGAGCACCAGGCCGATCGAGCGCAGCCGCGGGTCGTCGCGCACCTCGGCCATCACCGCCTCCGCGTCGGCCATCTGCGGCACCCGCTCGGGGTGGGCGAACGCGGTGACCTCGACGCGGGAGATGCCGGCGTCGAGCGCGCGGCGTACCAGCGCCGCCTTGTCGGCCGTGGAGACCAGCGTCCGCTCGTTCTGGAGCCCGTCGCGAGGGGCGACCTCGACGATCTGGATGTCCGCCATGACGCGAATATATCTGATATACGATCCCGTCCATGACGAGTGCGGGGCCGCTGGCCGGAGTCCGGGTGATCGAGGCGGGTCAGCTGCTGGCCGGGCCGTTCGCGGCGACGCTGATGGCCGACCAAGGCGCCGACGTGATCAAGGTCGAGGCGCCCGGCACCGGTGACCCCATGCGGCAGTGGGGGCGGACCGACGGCACCTCGCTGTGGTGGCCGGTGGTCGGGCGCAACAAGCGCACGGTCACGCTCAACCTGCGCGAGGAGGAGGGCCAGGAGCTCTTCCTCCAGCTGGTCGCGAAGTCCGACGTCATCGTCGAGAACTTCCGGGCCGGGACCTTCGAGAAGTGGAACCTCTCCTACGAGCGCCTGCGCGAGGTCAACCCCGGCATCATCCTGGTCCGCGTCACCGGCTACGGCCAGACCGGCCCCTACGCCGCGCGGGCCGGCTACGGCTCGATCGGCGAGGCCATGGGCGGCCTGCGCTACATCCTCGGCGACCCCGACCGCCAGCCGTCGCGGGCCGGCATCTCGATCGGCGACTCGCTCGCGGCGATGCACGCCACCGTGGGGGCGCTCTCGGCGCTGCACCACCGCGACGCCACCGGCGAGGGCCAGGTCGTCGACGCCTCGATCTACGAGTCCGTGCTGGCGATGATGGAGTCGCTGGTGACCGAGTGGGACCAGGCCGGCTACCAGCGCGAGCGCACGGGCGCGATCCTGCCCAACGTGGCGCCGTCGAACGTCTACCCCACCCGGGACGACCAGCTCATCCTGATCGCGGCCAACCAGGACTCGGTCTCCTCGCGACTGTTCGCGATGATGGGCCACCCCGAGTGGTCCGAGCCGGGGCACGCGTACTCCACCCACGTCGGCCGCGGCAGGGACCAGGCCCACCTCGACGAGCTGATCTCGGAGTGGACGGCCACCATCGACGCCGCAGAGCTCCTGGACCTGATGGACGCCGGCGGCGTCCCGGCCGGGCGGATCTACAAGGCCGCGGACATGCTCGCGGACCCCCACTTCAAGGCACGCGACTCCATCGTCCAGGTCCCCGACCAGACCTTCGGGACCCTGAAGATGCAGAACGTCGTCCCGAAGCTCTCGGCGACGCCCGGCTCGATCCGGTGGACCGGCGCCGACCTGGGCCAGTTCAACGACCAGGTCTACGGCGAGCTGCTCGGTCTCTCGCCCGAGCGCCGCGCCGAGCTGAGCGAGGCGGGCATCATCTGATGGACGGCTTCGGTGCTCGGATCGGTTGGGGCTCCAAGCCCGCTGTCGTCGTCGTGGACGTCTGCCTGGCCTACCTGGAGGGCGGCCCGCTCACCGACGCGGGCGGCCGCTTCGAGGCAGCCCGGGCCAGCGCCGAGCGGGTCGTCGAGGCGGCTCGCGCGGGCGGGCACCCGGTCGTCTTCACCACGGTGCGGCTCGCGCCCGGTGGCGCCGACGCCGGCTGGTTCGCGGTCAAGGTGCCGGGGCTGAGCGCGTTCGAGGAGGGCTCGCCGTACGCCGCCTTCCCGGTCGCGCCGGCCCCGCGGCCGGGCGAGGTCGTGGTGAGCAAGCAGTACGCGTCCGGCTTCTTCGGCACCAGCCTGGCGGCGACGCTCAACGCCAACCGCGTCGACACCGTCGTCGTGCTCGGCTTCTCGACCAGCGGCTGCGTGCGCGCGACCGCGCTCGACGCGCTGCAGCACGGCTTCCGGCCGATCGTGGCGCGCGAGGCCTGCGGCGACCGCGAGGCCGCGACCCACGACCAGAACCTCCTCGACCTCGACGCCAAGTACGCCGACGTGCTGCCGGAGCAGGCCGTCATCGACCACCTCACAGGAGCGAGCTCATGACCCTCGTCGACCTCGACGCCGCCGACCTCACGTGGATCGAGCACCACATCGCCGGCTCGGACGAGCCGGCGCGGCTCGTGATGCTGCGCGCCGACGCCGAGCGGCAGACCCGCACGGTGCTCGTCGCCTTCCCGCCCGGCTGGCAGCGCGACGCCGTCGGCCACCAGCCGGCCGGCGAGGAGATGGTGGTCCTCCGCGGCGCGCTGAGCATCAGCGGGCTGACCGCGGGGCTCGACGACTACCTCGTCATCGAACCGCGGGCGACTCGCTCCGCGACCTCGGTCCAGGACGACACCCGCGCGGTCGTGTGGTTCTCCGGCCCCGGTGGCGGCTGGACCGACGGCGCGGCGGACGACGCGGGTACGGCGTACCTCTCGCCACTCGTCGCGGGCGAGCAGCGCGGCCCGCACCCCGACCTCGTGGGCACGGTCGCCGTGCACGACGAGCTCGCCGCGCAGACGTTCCCCGTCGACGTCGACGTGCTGTGGACCTCGGACAGCCACTGGGTGCACGTGCCCGCCGGCGAGGTCGTCCCCGCCCGCGCCGGCCGGGCGGTCGTCCACCACTGGGGCTGATCGACGACTCGCCCTACAGCACGGCGCGCCGGGCGTCCTCGTCGTAGTGCCTGGTCGTCCGCTGGAGCACCACGATCGCGATGAACAGCGGCGGGATGAGCGCGAGCAGCGCGATGCGCAGGGAGCCGACGGCGTCCGACAGCAGGCCGATCATCAGCGGGCCGGCCGCGCCGCCGAGCGTGGTGATGAACTGCAGCACCGCGAAGCCCAGGCCGCGCTGACGGGCCGGGACGACGTCGGCGGACGCGGCGGTGAGGTTGGGGATCGCGCCGGCGAACCCGACGCAGGACAGGGCGACCAACGTCAGCCGGATCGGCAGGCCGGGGAGCAGCACGCAGCCGGTGAGGGCCAGCGCGCCGAGCGCGAGGAAGCCGACGCCGGTGCGCAGCCGCCAGGCCGACCTGGTGCCGTGGTGGCGGTCGCCGATCCTGCTGCCGAGGATGATGCCGATGACGATGCCCATGCCGCCGACGCCGCCGGCGAGGCCGGCCGCCGCGTCGTACTCGAGGTCCTCGGTGCGCTCGAGGAAGGTCGGCAGCCAGTAGAAGAGGCCGCCGAGGCCCAGGTAGAGCATCGAGAGGCTGATGATCACGCCCCGCAGGGAGCCGATCCGCAGCACCTCCTTGGCCTCGCCGAGCATCGAGGCGGTGAGCGTCGTCGTCTCCTCGTGCCCGAGGTCGCCGGTGGTGCCGCGCAGGCGGTCGATGCGGTCGCCGAGGCCGCGCACCGGCTCGCGCAGCGTGAAGACGAGCAGCGCGACGAGCAGGCCCGGCACGGCGACGATGAAGAACACCGACCGCCAGCCGACCGCCTGCGCCAGCGCGCCGCCGAGCGCGACGCCGACCGGGAGGCCCATGTAGTAGCCCGCCCGCTCGAGGCCGAAGGCCTTGCCGCGCGCCTGGCCGGGGTAGTAGTCGGCGAGCAGGCTGGAGGCCGGCGGGTTGTAGAGCTGGCCCGCGGCGCCGAGCAGGATCCGGCTGACGAAGAAGACCGCGAACGTCGTCGCCACGCCGCTCAGCACCGAGCAGAGCGCCCAGACCAGCACCACGAGCCCGACGATCGACGTACGCCGTCCGCGGTCGGCGAGCCGGCCCGCCGGGAGCAGCAGGATGACGCCGGCGATCGCCGAGGCGGTCGGGATGGCGCCGGCGACGGTGTCGCTGAAGTGGAAGTGGTCCTGGATCGCGGGCAGCGCGCCGGCCACCAGGTTGTACTCGACGCGGTCGATGAAGGCGACCAGCGCGATGACGGCCGCCGCCCACCAGCCGAACGGCGCGGCCTTCGTCAGGTCGATGGCGACAGGGGGCCTGCCGGGGAAGGCCGCCACCTCGATCTGCTCCGCGATCTCCGGTTCGGTGGCTTCCGACATGCGGCCTGCTCCTATCGTTCGGGTGACGCGTGTGCGAGGCTGTGCGGGAAGCGTAGATCATATATAGGGAGTTGTGGATGCCGATCGTGCGTGTGGCCGCCGTCCAGTTCGCGGTCACGGAGGACGTCGAGGAGAACCTCGCCACCTGCCTCCGGATGACCGACCGGGCGGTGGCCGAGGGTGCCGAGGTCGTGGTGCTGCCCGAGTTCTGCAACCACGTCTCCTGGTACGACGACCGCGACCACGCCCGGCGGATGGCGCAGACCCTCGACGGCGCGTTCGTGGCCGCGCTCGCCGCGAAGGCCCGCGAGCACGGCATCCACCTGATGGCCAACTGCACGCTGGCCCGCGAGGACGGCCGGACGACCGGCAGCAACATCCTCTTCTCGCCGGCGGGCGGGATCCTCGCGGTCACCGACAAGCAGGTGCTCATGGGCAGCGAGCGCGACCACCTCGACCCCGCCGTCGAGCCGTCGCCGATCGTCGACGTCCCCTTCGGCCGGGTCGGCCTCTACTCCTGCATGGACGGCGTCATCAACGAGACGCCGCGGCTGCTCGGCGTCGCCGGCGCGCAGGTCCTGCTCAACAGCCTGAACTCCTTCGCCCTCGACGAGGCATCGCTGCACGTGCCCGTGCGCGCCGTGGAGAACCGCGTCTGGGTGGTCGCCGCCAACAAGGTCGGCCCGCTGGTGCCCGAGCGGAGCATCGGCACGGTCGCCGAGCGCGTCGGCGTACCCGTGGAGATGCTGCACGGCGCCGGCGAGGCGCAGATCGTGGCGCCCGACGGCACCGTCGTCGCGATCGCGCCGCGCACCGGCGAGGCGGTGGTCGTGGCCGACATCGAGGTCGCGGCCGCCGACGACAAGCGCCGCCCCGACGGCACCGACGTGATGGCCTCGCGCCGCCCCGACCTCTACGGACCGATCCTCGAGGCGCCGCGAGGGCGGCAGCGTCCCGCCGGTGCCGAGGAGCTGGTGACCGCGGTCGTGAGCCCGGCCGACGGGGACGACGTGGCCGGGCTGCTCGCCTCGGCGCTGGACGCCGGCGCCGCGCTCGTCGTGCTGCCCGAGCTGACCGGCCTCGACCCGGACGCGATCGTCGCTGCGCTCGCCGGTTCCTCAGCGGTGGTCGCCACCTCGGTCGCCGACGGCGCCCAGCACGTCGGCCTCGTGCTCTCCGCGGCCGGCGTCCTGCTGCGCCAGACGCAGCTGCACGCCTGCGCGCGTCACGGCTGGTCCACCGAGCTGGGCAAGGGTGTCGAGGTCGCCGACCTCCCGTGGGGTCGGCTCGCGCTCGTCGTCGGCGACGACGCGCTCTACCCCGAGACGTTCCGCCTCGCCGCGCTCCAGGACGTCGACGTCGTCGCCGTGCCGTTCACCGTGCAGGCCGCGGCCGACCTCGACCCGCTGCTGCTCGAGCGCGCGGCCGAGAACCGGGTCAACGTCGCGGTCGCCAGCCGGCGCACGCCGTACGGCGGGGGAGCGCTCTACCCGCTGTCCACCGACTTCACCCTGTGGGCGCCGGGCCGCGGCCCGTTCCGCGGCATCATCAGCCGCCCCGACCCGGTGCTCGCCACCGGCCCGGTCGAGGTCGCCACCCTCCGCCCGGCCTGCGCCACCAATCGGTTCGTCAGCAAGGGCACCGACGTCGTCGACGGCCGCCCGTGGGACCTCGCCGGGGTCCTCGTCGCGCCGGTCGCGTCGGTCTAGCTGCGGCTCGGCGTGGGGACGTTTCATCAAGGGATGAGGGTCAAACTGCGCTTCCCTCGGCGAGCTCGCCACGGGAAGCGCGGCTCGGCCTTCATCCCTTGATGAAACGCCGCCGCCCCGCCCCGCCCCGCGCCGGGCAGCGAGCCGACGGACCTCAGGCCTGGGCGGCCTGGTTCTCCGGACTGCGCTCGAGGGCGGCCATGAGCGCGGTCTCGCTGCTCTCGAGGTGGGCGACCCAGGCGTCGCGCAGCTCCTGAGCCTTGCCGGCCCGGGCGAGGTCGAGGAGCGCGCGGTGCTCGTCGATCCGCGCCTCGGTGGTCTCGGGGGCCTTGTCGAGGTTGTCCATGAGCAGATGCAGGTAGCGGTCGGCCGAGTGCCAGAGGATCTCGAGCACCCGGCGATCGGCGCCACCGGTCACGTCGTCGAGGAGCGCGGAGTGGAAGGCGTGGTGGGCCGCCGCGAGGGAGGCCGGCTCGCGCTCGACGTCGGCGTACTCGTCCAGCGCGACCTGCGCCGCCTCGAGGCGCTCCTCGGACAGGTTCTGCATCGCGCGCAGCGTGAGGTCACCCTCGATCAGCTTGCGCAGCCGATAGATGCCGGAGAGGTCCTCGGGGCTGAGCGAGGCGACCAGCGCCGAGCGGCCGGGGCGCAGGCTGACCAGCCCTTCGCTCTCCAGGCGGCGCAGCGCCTCGCGCACCGGGATGTGGCTGACGTCGAACTGCTCGCACAGCTCCACGATCGAGACCGCCGCCCCCGGCCGGATGTCGCCGTTGAGGATCGCGCGGTGCAGCTCGTCGGTGACCCGGTCCACCAGTGACAGGTGGGCGATCGGGCGGACGGGCGCTCCGGTGCGCGTGCGGACCATGCGGGCTCTCTCCCTCGTCAGCCGCAGCGGCGGCGTTGCGTGCTCGGTTCGTTCGTGCGGCCAATCGTGGCACGTCGCCCGCCATTTGTGCGGAATGGCTTGCCCGAAGATCTTATCCGATATTGTATATTCTCTACCGGAGAGGAGGGTGTGCATGGTCGACCCCACGACGTTTCGCGACGTCATGGCGCAGTGGCCCAGTGGTGTCACCGTGGTGACGACGCTGGTGGACGGCGACTGGCACGGGATGACCGCCAGCTCGTTCTCGAGCGTCAGCCTGGACCCCCCGCTCGTCTCGGTCTGCCTCGACCGCCGCCTCTACTCCCACGGCCTGATCTCGGCGGCCGGGGTCTTCGGGGTCAACGTGCTCGCCAAGGACCAGGCCGAGGTGGCCCGGGTCTTCGCCGGCATGGTGCCCGGCGTCGAGGATCGGTTCGCCGGCGAGTCCTGGACCACGGCCGAGACCGGTACGCCGCTGCTCGACTCCGCCCTGGGCTGGCTCGACTGCCGCGTGGTGCACGAGTACCCGGGCGGCGACCACACGATCTTCGTCGGCGAGGTCCTCGCCGGACACGCGGCGCGGCGTACGGCGCCGCTGCTCTTCCACTCCCGAGGCTGGGGCCAGTTCGCCGACGTGCTGCCCGACGTGGCGACCCTCGCCGACGGGGGAGTCGTGGCCGCGTTGCGCGGTCGCGGCCACTCCGAGGAGGGTGTGCTCTCGGTCGCGGAGGGCCTCGCGGCCAGCGGCGTCCGCGTCCGGGTGCTGGACCTGGCGCGGGACGACCGCGCGCCGGTGGTCGCGTCGCTGCCCGACCGGTCGAGCGCGCTGGTCGCCACGCGCGAGCAGGCCGAGTGGGCCCTCGGCCTCGGTGTCGAGGTCGTCGAGGTGCCGGTCGACCCGAGCGTGCCCGGCGCGGTCGACCAGGTGCTGACCGTCATCGACGGGCTGGCCGACCGCGCCTCGGTCATCGTCCGCAACGCGTTCGCGATCGAGCACGGCGACGCCGTGCTCAACGCGGTGGTGGCGCTCTCCGCCGCGCGCGTGCTCGAGATCGGGATGTCCGACAGCCTCGGCGCGGCCACCCCGCTGCAGGTGCGCGCCGTGCTGCAGGACGCCGTCGGGCTGGCTCGGCCGGTGCCGCTGCGCGCCCGGCTCGGTGACCGCGACCGGCTCGGTCTGGTCAAGGCGCTCACGGCCCTCAAGAGCGGTGTCCACCACTTCAACACCACTCTCGCCGGCCTCGACGGAGCCGTCGCCACCGAGGACCTCGTGCGGCTGCTCGGGGAGCTCGACGTCGACACCCCGGCCGACGCGGCCCAGGTCGGCCTGGCGGCCGACGCCCTCCGTCTCTCACTCGTCCCCACCAACCCCGTAGGAGCAGCAGGATGACCGGTCAACTCACGGCGGAGTACCTCCTCCCGGACCTCACGCCCGCCGAGCGCGGGCGTGCCGAGCGGGTCGAGTCCGTGCTGCCGGCGATCGCCGCCGCGGCCGAGTCGGCCGACGAGGCCGGTGCGCTGCCCGAGGGGCACATCAAGCTGCTCGGCGACGCGGGCCTGCTCGGCCTCGTCGTCCCGGAGGAGTACGGCGGACTCGGCGGCGGGCTGCGCGACCTCGCGGCCACGACGTACACGCTCGGCAAGGCGTGCGGCTCGACCGCGCTCGCCTTCTTCTTCCACTGCTCGTCGTCCTCGCGCGGCCTGCTGCCGCTGGCGGCGCTGGACGCCGGGCTGTACGGCGAGGAGGAGGCGCCGGTCGTCCGTGCCTTCGCCGAGAAGGTGCTCCACCTGATGGGCACCGAGCGCAAGGCCATCGGCAACTTCGCCAGCGAGGCGGTCAAGGCCTCCAACGCCAACGTGCTGATCCGCACCACCGCGACCCGGACCGAGGGCGGCTGGCTGCTCAACGGCGAGAAGTCCTTCGGCTGCCTCTCCGGCTCGGCCGACTACTACCTGGTCACCGCCCGCCGCGAGGACGTCGAGGGCCTCGACGCGCTGACCCTCTTCCTGGTCGCCCGCGACTCCGAGGGCGCCCGCCCGCGTGCGCCCTGGATCGGCCTTGGCATGCGCGCCTCCGACAACAACGGCCTGGTCCTCGAGGACTGCTTCGTCCCCGACGACCTGTCCCTGGCCGTCCCCGGCGCCTTCACCCGGGCCACGTCGATGTCGCGCGGCTCCTGGGTCGGCAACCAGATCGCGATCGCGTCGATCTACGCCGGCGTCGCCCAGGGCGTCTGGGACTACGCGATGGGCCGCACGATGGCCGCGACGTTCGCCGACACCGGCAAGCCGATCGCCTCCAGCCCGATGCACCAGGTGCTCATCGGCGACGGCGAGCAGCATCTGGCCGAGGCGCACCTCTGGCTGCGCCGCCAGATCGAGCTGGAGGCCAGCGACCCGCCGATCCTGCCCAAGAACGAGGTCGTGCAGAGCTGGAAGCTCGCCAAGGGCGCGATCTGCGAGCACGCTCACGAGGTGGCGCTCGCGTCCCTCAAGATGTGTGGCACGTCCGGTGCGCTGATGGGCAACCCGATCGGGCGGGCCGTCCGCGACACCTCGATGGGCCTGGTCCAGGCGTTCCCCGCCGAGCGCGGGAAGCTCGACCTGGCGAAGATGATCGTGGAGAACGAGGGCTGGGCGGGTCTCACGACCACCGACAGCTTCAAGAAGTAGGCGAGGGAGTGCGGAGCGACGTGACCAACATCGAGCTTCCCGAGGCGGGCCAGCTCGTCGCCGGCGAGTGGAGCGCGCCGACCGAGCGCCTCGACCTGGTCCTGGAGGACCCCTACCGCGGCACCTCGCTGGGCGCGGCCGCCGCGACCAGCGACACCGACGTCGAGCGCGCGCTCACCACCGCGCAGGCGGCGTACGACGACGGTGGGTGGCTCACCCTCGACGTCGAGCGCCGCGCAGAGATCCTCGACGCCGTCGGCACCGCCCTCGAGGCCGAGCTGCCGCGGATCGCCGGGCTCGAGGCGTTCGCGACCGGCGTGCCCGTCCGGCAGACCTCGATCGTCGGTGTGATCGTGCCCGGCGCCTTCCACCTCGCCGCGGGCATGCTGCGCGCCGGCGTGCTGCGTGACGACCAGACCTCCGACGCCGGCAACGCCGTCGAGGTGCACCGCCTGCCGCTCGGCCCGGCCGTGTGCCTGGTGCCGTGGAACGCGCCCGCGCCGATGGCCGCCCACAAGGTCGCGAGCGCGCTCGCGGCCGGCGCGCCGACGATCCTCAAGCCGAGCGAGTACGCGCCGTACGGCACCTCCGAGCTCGGCCGCGTGGTCGGCCGGGTGCTCGCCGAGGCCGGCGTCCATCCCGGCATGTTCCAGCTGGTGCAGGGCGGCCCCCATGTCGGTGGCCTGCTGGTCCGCGACCGGAGGGTGCGCGCGGTCTCGTTCACCGGCGGCGCCCTCGGCGGCCGCGCGGTCGCGGCCGCGTGTGCCGAGGACTTCACTGCGCTCCAGCTCGAGCTCGGCGGCAACAATCCGCTCGTCGTCATGCCCGACGCCGATCCGGCGGCCGCCGCCCAGGCCGCGACGGACCTGCTGACCACCCTCAACGGCCAGTGGTGCCGAGCACTCGGTCGGCTGATCCTCCCGGCCGCGATCGCCGACGAGGTGCTCGCGCTGGCGCTCGACCGGCTGGGCAAGCTCACCGTCGGCGACCCGCTCGACCCCGAGACCGACCTCGGTCCGATCGTGCACTCGGCGCACGCGGCCCGGCTGCGCGACGAGATCGCGACCCGCGAGGCCGCCGGCGGCACGGCGCACGCCAGCACCACCGTCCCGGACGGCGACGGCAGCTTCCTGGCTCCGACACTGCTCACCGGCGTGCCCGGCGAGGCGGCCACGGAGGAGATGTTCGGGCCGGTCGCCACCGTGCACACCTACGAGACCGAGGCGGAGGCGGTGGCGCTCGCCAACGGCACGCCGTTCGGGCTCGAGGGCTATGTCGTCGGCACCGACACCGACCGGGCGATGGCGGTGGCCCGCCAGGTCCGTGCCGGCGAGGTGAAGGTCAACGGCTCGACGATCATGAGCCTGCACCTGATGACGCCGCGCCCGGCCTGGGGCCTCTCCGGCCTGGGCGAGGAGGGCACCGTGGAGACGATCCGCACCTTCACCGGCGCCCGCGTCGTCGGCGTCGAGGGCATGACGGCGCTGCACGGCCGATGACGGCTCAGCAGCTCAGAGCGATCCTGGCCGGCCCCGACCTGGTCCACTTCCCGGGCGTGTACGACGCGGTGAGCGCCCGTCTCGCGGCGCGGGCCGGGATCCGGGGCGCGCACCTGTCCGGCGCGGTCGCGTCCGCGGTCGAGCTCGGTCTGCCCGACCTCGGCTTCGTCCACGCGGCCGACATCGCGCGGGTCGCGCGGGCCGTCGTACCGGCGCTCGACGGGCTCCCGCTGCTCGCCGACGCCGACACCGGCTACGGCAACGCGCTGCAGGCACGGGCGACCGCCCGGGCGTACGCCGCGGCCGGGATCGCGGGGCTGCACCTGGAGGACCAGGTCGCCCCCAAGCGCTGCGGCCACCTGGCCGGCAAGCAGGTCGTCGACGTCGCCGAGGCGGCCGCGCGGGTGCGCGCGGCCGTGGAGGCTCACCACGACGGGGCGACCGATGTCGTCGTCGTCGCACGCACCGACGCCCTGGGCGTCGAGGGCGTCGCGTCGGCGACGGAGCGCTGCGTCGCGTTCGCCGAGGCGGGCGCCGACGCCGTGTTCGTCGAGGGGGCGGGCCTGCCGGACCTGGCTCTGGTGGTCGAGGGGGTCACCCGAGCGGCCGGCAGCTGCCCGCCCCTCGTCGTCAACCGGTCCGAGGCCGCGGGCAACGAGGCCCCGCTCGACCAGGCAGCGCTGCGCGAGCTCGGGGTCCGGGTGGTCATCCACCCGGTCTCGGCGCTGCTCGCCGCCGCCCGCGCCCAGGCGGCCGTGTACGCCGCGATCGCGGCCGACGGCGACGCCGGCTCGGTCGACCGCCTCGGCTGGGACGACCTCACCACGCTGGTCGGGCTGCCCGACCTGTTGACCCTCGAGCAGCGGTACGCCGCAGGAGACGCCCGATGACGCACGTCCTTGTTGCAGGTGCCGGCCCCGTCGGCATGACCGCCGCGCTGCTGATGGCGCGCGGCGGCGTCCGGGTGACGGTCCTGGAGGCCGGCGACTCGCTGGCCGGCGAGTCCCGCGCGTCGACGTTCCACCCGCCGAGCCTGGAGATGCTCGACGACCTCGGCGTCCTCGAGCCGCTGATGGAGCGCGGGCTGGTGTCGACCGGGTTCCAGTACCGCGACCGCCGGACCGGCCCGATCGCCGACCTCGACCTCGGCGTGCTCTCCGAGGACACCCGCTTCCCGTTCCGGGTCCAGCTCGAGCAGTCGAAGCTGACCCCGATCATCCTCGAGGTGCTCGAGGGCCTGGACAACGTGACGGTCCACTTCGGCCAGCGCGTGGTCCGCGCCGAGACCGACGGCGCCAGCGCGACGGTGACGACGGAGGCCGGCGACACGTTCACCGCCGACTGGGTGCTCGGCGCCGACGGCGCGAACTCCCAGGTGCGGCAGACCGCCGGGTTCACCTTCGAGGGGATGACCTACCCCGAGCGGTTCCTGGTCGCCTCGACGACCGAGGACCTCGAGTCGATCCTGCCGGGCATCTCGGCGGTCAACTACGTGTTCGACCCGACCGAGTGGCTGGTGCTGCTGCGCACCCCCGAGCACTGGCGGATCCTCTTCCCGACCGACCCGGACACGCCGGACGCGGTCGAGAGCGACCCGGCCCGCGTGCAGGAGCGGCTGCGGGGCGTCGCCGACCTCGGCCGCGACTGGGACGTCCTGCACACCACGCTCTACCGCGTCCACCAGCGGGTGGCCGACACCTTTCGCAATGGTCGGCTGTTGCTGATGGGGGATGCCGCGCACATCAACAACCCGCTCGGCGGCATGGGCATGAACAGCGGGCTGCACGACGCGTACGTCGAGACCACGGCGCTGCTCGAGCTGGTCCGAGGCACGGGCTCGCTCGAGCGGCTCGACGAGGCCTGTGAGGCGCGCCGGCAGGTCGCGCTGTCCTACGTCAAGACGATCACCCACGACAACTGGGAGAAGCTGCGCCAGGACGACCCGGCGGCCATCAGGGCCTACCACGACGAGCTGCGCGAGCTGGCCGCCGACCGCGAGCGGATGCGCCGGCACCTCCTCAACACCTCGATGATCAACTCCCTGCGTGGCGGCAAGGTCGTCGACATGGTCGGTGTCCGGCCCCGATGAGCGGAGCGATGATCGAGCGGGAGAACCCCGCGCGCGTCGACGAGCTGGTCGGCTCGGTCGCGCCCACGGACGCCGCGGGCGTCGACACCGCCGTGGTCCTGGCCCGCGCCGCTCAGCGGGCCTGGGCCGCGACCGACCTCGCCGAGCGCTGCGCCTCGGTGCGCGCCGGCGCGGACCGGGTCGCCGCCGAGATCGACGACCTCGCGGTGCTGATGGCCCGCGAGACCGGCAAGGTGCTGCCGGACTGCCGCGGCGAGCTCGGCTTCGCCGTCACCGTGCTGCGCTGGTCGGCCGACCGCGCCGAGCAGCTGCTGGTCGACGAGGTCGTCGACGACGAGGCCGGCCGCCTGGTCGTCCGACGGCGGCCGTACGGCGTCGTCGCGGCCGTGACGCCGTGGAACGCCCCGATCATCCTCGCCGCGCTCAAGCTCGGCCCCGCCCTGGTCTCCGGCAACGCCGTGGTCGTCAAGCCCTCGCCGCTGGCGCCGTTCGCGATCGCCCGGGTCGTCGCGCTGCTGGGCGACGCGGTGGGGGAGCACCTCGTGCAGGTCGTGCAGGGCGACGCCGGGGCCGCGACGGCGCTGGTCGGGCACCCCGGCGTCGACCGGGTCGCGTTCACCGGCGGCGAGCGGGCCGGTCGGGCCCTCGCGGCGCTCGCCGGGCAGAGCCTGACGCCCTCGCTGATGGAGCTCGGCGGCAACGACGCGGCGATCCTGCTCGACGACGCCGACCTCGGGCCCGACGCGATGGACCGCCTGGTGATGGCGACCTTCGCGACCTCCGGCCAGGTCTGCATGGCGGTCAAGCGGCTGCTGGTGCCGCGCAGCCGGCATGACGAGGTCGTCGACGCCTACCGCGCCGCGGCCGACCGGGTGCTCCGGCTCGGCGACCCCCTGCGCGACGGCGTCACGATCGGCCCGGTCGTCTCCCACGACTCCGCGGTCCGGGTGCAGGGGCTGGTCGACGCCGCGACCGCACGTGGCGCCGAGGCGTTCGTGCTCGGCCACGTCGACGAGGGGACCGACCTCGGCCGCGGTTACTACCTGCGGCCCACGCTCGTCGTCGGCGCGGCCGACGGCGACCGCCTGGTGGTCGAGGAGCAGTTCGGACCGAGCCTGCCGGTGCTCGCCTACGACTCGGTCGACGACGCGGTCGCCCGGGCCAACGCCGGCGACCTCGGCCTGGCCGCCTCGGTCTGGTCGGCCGACGAGGAGCGGGCGTTCTCTGTCGCCGCGCGGCTGGACGCCGGCTTCACGTTCGTCAACACCCACAATCGCACCGGGATGGCGCTGCGCGCGCCGTTCGGTGGGGTCAAGCGCTCCGGCTGGGGCCGCGAGTACGGCGACGAGGGCGTGCTCGAGCACACCCAGCCGTGCGTGGTCCACGCGCCCGGAGCGTTCCGGGCCGGGGGAGCGGGCCTGGGCGCGGCGGCGTACCCCGGCTGACGGCCGGGACTTTCGGTCTGACTTCTGCGGATTGTGCGAAATCTCGGCCGCGAGGCCGCAGAATCGGGGGCAGATCCGTCCATGGCAAGTTATGTACATCATATATAGTCTGATCGCACACCCCGCCGTTCGAGTCCTCCGAGGAGCCCGATGAGCCAGACCCTGAAGTCCGTGCAGGAGTTCTACGACGAGGCCCCGACGACGGACATCTCGGAGATCTTCGGGACCTGGATGGAGCTGGTCGACGGCCTCAAGGCCAGGGTGGCCGACCGGTTCGAGCTCACCCGGGACGCCTCCAGCGAGCGGCTCGAGAGCTTCGGAGGGCTGAACGGCGGCCCCACGGGCCGGATCCGCGCCTACGCCGGCCCGGAGATCGACTGGATGGTGCACTCCTACATGGAGAACGCGAAGCTCGGCTTCGCCAACATCCACCTGACGATCTGGCTCGGCCCGCAGGTCAAGGTGCCGCACTTCGGCCTGGCGCTGGGCGCGTTCCCGCAGGCCTGGATCTTCGTCGACTCCGTGCCGCGCTCCAACCTGCTCACCGACACCGACTCCTTCGACCGCTACTACGGCCCGCTCAACGCGGAGTGGGAGCAGGTCCAGCAGGACAACGACTTCCTCGCCCCGTTCGTCAGCCGCAGCGGCTTCGTCCGGGCGAGCCTGTCGCCGATGGCGCACGCCTACACAGCGCCGACCGACAGCCGCACCACCGACGTGGTCACCAAGCTCGCCACCGACCACCTCGACCGCTGGCTGCGCTGGGTCGACGAGGCGGAGCGGGTGCCGGTCGAGGAGCAGGCCGCGCTGGCCGCCGACGACCTGGCGACCCGGCGCAACATCGCCGACCGCGACCCCGCGAACGAGATGGGCGACCGGTTCTTCGGCAAGGACCTGACCGACACGCTGGTGCGCGCCCTCTGGGGTGGCGACCGCCAGCTCGCGCGCGCGCACGAGTGGGCCTGATGGGCGTGCTGGTCCGCAGCCTCCGCACGGCGGTCAGCATCCCCGGGGCGCTGGCGCCCTACGACACCGCCCACGTCACCGTCCGCTACCCGGCGCTGCCGGCACGCGACGACGTCGAGCGGATGAGCGGTCGTCTCGCGGCCGACCCCGCGGGCGCGCCGTACCCGGTCGTGGTGCTGGTCTCCGGGGTCAACTGCGCCTCCGAGGCCTACCGCTGGCTGGCCTTCCGGCTGGTCGAGGCCGGGTTCGTCGTCGTCGGCTACGACTGGGTCGGTGAGCTCTTCGCCGGCGAGTACGGCCTGACGCCGGGCGTCGACGTGGTCGCGGCCGGGCCCGAGCACTACGGCGAGCGGCCGACGACCCAGGCGCTGCGACCGGTGCTCGACGCCGTCGCCGCGCTGAACGAGGCCGGCCAGCTCGCCGGGCTGCTCGACCTCGACAAGGTCGCGCTCTTCGGGCACTCGGCGGGCGGCACGGTCGTGCTCCAGTCGGCCCGGGCGGTGTGGTTCCCGGAGGTCCGCGCGATCGTCACCTACGGCGCGCACACGATGGCCTCGCAGATGCTCGGCTACCCGCCCAGCACGCTGCTGCCCGCCGCCGTCGACGCCCCGACCCTGCTGGTCGCCGGCACCGACGACGGCGTCGTCGCCGCCAGCGCCATCCGCTACGGCGAGGACCCGAGCTCGCCCGCGCACGACCCCGTGACCCGCACCTTTAGCGAGGCGCTCCCGGAGACCACCGAGTCGTGGCTCGTGCACCTCGCCGGAGCCGGCCACCTGCTGGCCGCGCACCCCGAGGACCCCTCGACGGCGCGCGGCTTCCTCGAGACCCCCAGCGACGCCGACCCCGACCGGCTCCGGGCCGTGCTCGGGGACCTCGTCGCCACCTTCCTGACGGCCCACCTCACGGACCGCCCGGATGCCAAGTCCCGGCTCGAGCAGATCGCCGAGCACCCGCCGACCGAGATCGCCGACGTCCGTCGTCGCTAGGAGACAGTCATGTTCAAGAACTTCTGGTACGCCGTCGAATTCAGTCATGACGTGGTCGCGGGGAAGCCCAAGAAGGTCAAGATCCTCGGCCAGCAGCTGGTGCTCTACCGCAAGACCAGCGACAACTCGGTCGTCGCGATGTCCGACCTCTGCGTGCACCGTGGCGCGGCGCTGTCGAGTGGCGAGATCAAGGGCGACTGCATCGTGTGCCCCTACCACGGCTGGGAGTACAAGCCGAACGGCGAGGTGCAGAAGATCCCCGCGCACCCGGACAAGGGCATCCCGCGCAAGGCGCGGATCGACTCCTACCCGGTGCAGGAGAAGTACATGTTCGTCTGGGTCTACATGGGCGACCTCCCGGAGGAGGAGCGCCCGCCGATCCCGGACTGGTCCGACATCGACGACACCGAGAACTACCGCGCCGTCACCGGCGAGTTCCTCTGGAAGTCCAACTACGAGCGGATCCTCGAGAACGGCGTGGACGTCGCGCACACGCCGTTCGTGCACGGCGGTGTGTTCGGCAACAAGGAGAAGCCGGAGGTGCCGGAGTTCGAGATCGAGACCTCGCCGTGGCACTGCAAGGTGTCGGTGGTGCTCAACCCGCCGAACTCCAAGGGCATCTGGGGGATGCTCAACCCCAACAAGACCAAGGACCTCCAGCAGCGTCCGCCGGTGCCGGTCTCCACGACCTGGTACCTGCCGAACATGATCCTGCTCGACGTCACCACGCCGATGGGCCAGCTCAAGATCTTCGACGTCAACGTGCCGA
Source organism: Nocardioides agri (assembly GCF_013778305.1). Lineage (GTDB taxonomy): Bacteria > Actinomycetota > Actinomycetes > Propionibacteriales > Nocardioidaceae > Nocardioides > Nocardioides agri. Next base: position 671,021 of record NZ_JACEIC010000002.1, on the reverse strand, counting down.
TCGACGAGGAGACCACGCTGGTCAAGTTCGTCGCGCTGCGCACGTTCTTCAAGGGCAAGTGGGCCGACCGCGACGCCCGCCGTCGCGTCTTCAAGGTGCTCTACGAGGACCAGGCGATCGTCGACACCGTCCGCCCCGAGCTGCTGCCGTTCGACCTCTCCGACGAGCTCCACGTCAAGAGCGACTACAACGCCGTCCTCTACCGCCGTCGCCGCCAGGAGCTCATCGAGGCCGGCTGGAGCGTCGAGGGCAACACGATCGTCGGGGAGGGCCCGGCCCGCGTCGAGCAGCGGGTGATCCCGTCGCCGGTCCGCAAGGAGGTCCCCGAGCTCGCGAGCGCATGGAACTTCAAGGAGGTCCGCAGCAAGGAGCTGCTGCGCGGGACCGCCGATCGCACGGCCCGCGGCGACGTGCCCCGCACTGACTCCCTGTCCACGTCCGACTCCACGATCGAGGAGATCAAGCGATGACCAGCCTGTCCGGAGCCCTGTGCCACGGCACCCTCGACACGATCGTCGAGCGCGGGGGTCTCACCGAGGTGACCGGCGCCGACGGCGGCCCGCTGCTCGAGCTCACCTCCGTCCCGTTCGGCGAGGTCGGCGAGGCGCGGGTCTTCCACGGCGACCGGATCGCCAAGGCCGTCTACGTCGGCCTCGCGGTGCCGCAGATCGGCCTCGACAGCCACATGGTGTTCGCGTTCGCACCGGCCGGCGTCCCGGTCCCGCACTTCACGTTGGACTCGGTCTTCGGCCAGGGCACCTACGCCTTCCACCTCGACCTGATCCCGCGTGCCGACCTCGGCACCCACCTGGCCTACCTGGACTGGGCGCACACGCCGCTGGACACGACGTTCGAGGAGGTCACCGGCCGCCCCGGCCTGACCAAGACCGCGATCGGCCCGCGCCAGTTCGCGATGATGTCTCCCTGGATGCTGGTGCACCGCGCCGACGAGGAGGCGTTCCGCTCGATCGACGAGCCGGTCAAGGCCTACCTGGAGCACTGGTTCGCCCTCGTCGAGGGCGGGGTGCCGGCCGAGGTCGCCGCCGACGTGGCGGACACCGACCTGGCCGCGCGCGACGAGCGCAACCGCGCCAACATCTTCAGCCCCGACGTCGACAAGGTCTGGGCCCAGGTGGAGCAGCTCATCGGCATCGAGCAGATGGAGGCCGTGCGCGGCCTGCTGCTCGACAACTCGATCCCGGGGGAGAACGCATGACCGCCGTCGACGAGGGCGTGGAGACCAGCACCTGGCAGAAGCGCATCGAGGGGGAGTGGCACGGCCGCCCGGGCCTCTTCGACGCCCAGGGCAACCACGTCGGCTTCGAGCGGGTCGACCGCGCGAGCGTGGTCGAGGACGGTGTCGCCCGCTACTGGATGAACACCCGCCTGGAGGCCAGCGGCCCGCTCCGCAACCGCTTCGAGCTCGGTGCGCAGTTCGACTTCGGCATCGTCGACTCCGACGAGAACCGGGTCTACTGCGGCCCGGACTTCTACGGCACCGGCCAGCCCTACGGACTGTTCGTAGACGCGCACTACTACTCGCCCGGCTGGCAGGCCGACCTGCGCACCTGGAACCAGGTGCTGCCCGACGGCGAGACCCAGGTCTACTCCTCGGTCCTGCACGACGGCTGGGCGGTCTGCGCGGTCTTCAACGGCATCTACAAGCGCACGTTCGACAGCGAGACCAACCCGGCGACCCAGCAGTTCGTCACCGACTGGATCGACCTGGAGACGCGGCGCGGCTCGGTGCCGCAGGTGCTGCCGACCAAGGAGAAGGGGGCCTGGACCGGCACCCTCTTCGTCAACGCCGCCGACCAGAGCGACCTGGGCACCGTCGAGGTCACCATCGAGCACGACCCGATCTCGCTGCGCCGGGCCCGCCAGCAGGTCACGTGGACCGGGGCGCTGGACCGCAGCTACGGCTTCGAGCGGGTCCGCGACGGTGCTCGCACCCAGTACGAGGGCCCCGAGGTCTTCGGCAACGCGACGTCGTACGGCCGCGCGCTCTTCACCAGCCAGCACCTGGTCGGGCCCGACGCCCGTGGCGTCGAGAAGATCAAGGGCCGCGAGGTCCTCATCGACGCCGACACCCGCGAGCTCGCCGTCGTGTGGCAGCTCTTCCGCGGCGACACCACCACGCACTTCGTGCACGGCCTGCTGACCTGGGAGACCGCGTGAGCGCCGCGTCCGGCAGGGTCGTCGTCATCACCGGCGGCACCCGGGGCATCGGCCTCGGCCTGGCCAGGGAGATGCTCGCCCGCGGCTGCCGGGTGGTGATCTGCGGCAGGTCGGACACGAGCGTGCGCGACGCGGCGGCCGAGCTCGGCGCCGCGGCGCCGGGGCGGGTGACCGGCGTCCCTGCGGACGTCACCCGGCGCGAGTCCGTGCAGGCGCTGTGGGACCACGCCGTCGCGACGTACGGCGCGGTCGACGTCTGGATCAACAACGCCGGCATCTCCGCGCCACGCCGTCCCCTGACCGAGGTCGCGGAGGGAACCGTGGCCGACGTGGTCGCCACCAACCTCTTCGGCGCCACCAACGGGTGCGTGGTCGCGCTGGCCGGGATGCAGCAGCAGCCCGCCGGCGGCTGGATCTGGAACATGGAGGGCTTCGGCTCCACCGGCCAGGTGCAGCCCGGCATGGCGACCTACGGCGCCTCGAAGCGTGCGGTGACCTACCTGACCGAGTCCCTGGTCAAGGAGACCAGGGGCACGAGCGTCAAGGTCGGCTTCGTGTCGCCGGGCATCGTCGCCACCGACCTGCTCGTGGACGACTACGACGGCCAGCCCGAGGCCTTCGAGCAGGCTCGCAAGATCTTCAACATCCTCGGCGACCGCGTCGAGACCGTGACCCCCTACCTCGCCGACGGGGTCCTCGGGGCCCAGAGGTCCGGCACCCGGGTGGCATGGCTGACGAGGTCGAAGGCGTTCGGCCGGTTCGCGACCGCGGGCTTCAAGAAGCGCGACATCTTCGCCGAGGCGACGGCCTGATGGCCGTCGACCCGTGCACCGAGTACGGCCTCGCGCTGGCGCTCGAGGACTTCGTGCCGGTGCTGCTGGCCGGCGCCGGGACCGTGGTCCTCGGGCAGGCGGCCGGGCGCGCCCTGCCCGCCGTCCGCGTGCCCGCGCTGCTGGCCGGCGCCCTCGTCACCCTCGGGGGCTTCTGCAAGGCGCTGTGGAAGACCCTGGTCGCCGCGGAGCCGTGCCGCGACTACCCGGTCCTCGAGCACCTGCTCTTCCCGTGCCTGGCCTTCGGGTTCGCGGGCATCGCCTGCGCGCTGGTCGGCGTCTGGCGGGGGCGGCAGGCGTCGTGGTGGCCGTTCCTCGTCGCACCGGTGGCCGGAGGTGCCGCCGCGCTCGCGGTGGGGGACACCTGGCCGCTGCTGATCGTCGCCGCCGTCTTCGCGGTCTTCGTCGGTGTCCTCGGGATCCGGCTGTCGCGCCGCCACGGGTTCGCGGCGGGCGTCGTGTTCTACGCGGTCTACATCGTCGGCACGCTGGTGCTGCCGCCGCTCGCCGCACGACCGCACCAGTCCGAGGAGCTGCAGTGGCTGGAGCAGGCCACCAACTCCCTCGTCCAGCTCTGCTTCCTGCTCGGCGCCCTCGGGATCCGCAAGCGGGTGACGTCGGCCGACGCCCCCACCCCGATCAGCGCAGGAGCACGTCGGTGACCGATCGTCTCGGCTACCGCCGCAAGTTCGGCGTGATCGCCCCGAGCACCAACACGATCGTCCAGCCCGAGTTCGACATGATGCGGGTCCCGGGCGTCACCTCGCACTACGGCCGGATCCTGATCCGCGACGGCCGGATCGGCGACGACGAGGGCATGGAGGCGCTGCTCGAGCAGATCCGCGCCTCGATGGCCGACTGCGTCGAGGGGATCATGACCATGCAGCCCGACTACATGGTCATGGGCATGAGCGCCGAGACGTTCTGGGACGGGGTCGAGGGCAACCGCCAGTTCGTGGCGCAGATCAAGGAGCTCTCGGGCGGCCTCGACGTGGCCACCGGTGCCGAGGCGTGCGAGCGCGCGCTGAAGCTCTTCGGCGCGCGGAGGATCGGCGTCGTGACGCCGTACACCCCGATCGGCGACGCCAACGTCCGCAGGTTCTTCACCGAGCTCGGCTTCGAGGTCGGCAGGGTCAAGGGCCTGTGCTGCCCCTCGGCGGTCTCCATCGCCCACGTGTCGGAGCAGACGCTGCGCGAGGCGATCATCGAGGTCGACGGGCCCGAGGTCGACGCGATCGTGCAGTGCGGCACCAACCTGTGCATGACCGAGCTCGCCGACGAGGCCGAGCGGTGGCTCGGCAAGCCGGTCATCGCGATCAACGCCGCCACCTGGTGGATGGCGCTGCGCGACAACGGCATCGAGGAGAGGCTCCACGGCTACGGGAGCCTCCTGCGCGACCACTGAGCCGCCCCGGCCCGGCGCCGTCACGGGCCGAGCGTGATGTCCTCGACGGAGAGGATCGGCTCCAGGGCGGGGAAGACCACGAGGTAGAGCGCCGCGAGCACGGCGACGCCGAGGGCGAGGCTCAGCAGGATCCGGACCGGCAGGGGGCCGGGCAGCTGTCGCCAGACGAAGCGGTACATCCTCAGTCCTCCTCGGCGAGGATCGCGCGGCCGCGGAGATGGCCGGTGACGATCAGCCGCTCGCTCGAGCCCCAGCGCGGGTTGCAGGTGACGAGGGTCAGCAGGGCGCGCTTCGGGCGGGCGTCCGGCTGCCCGGGCACGGGATCGAGGACGGAGACGAGGTCGGGGGAGACGATCTCGCTGCGGTCCACGACGTAGGTGTAGGTGTCCGTCGTGGTCTCGACGACAACCTCGTCGCCCCTGCGCAGCCCGTCGAGGTGGGCGAACGGCTCCCCGTGGGTGGCCCGGTGTCCGGCGACCGCGAAGTTGCCGGGCTGGCCGGGCATCGCGGTGCCGGGGAAGTGCCCCGGACCCTTGGCGAGGTCCGCGTCGGCGACCCCCTCGACCATCACCCAGGACCAGTCGTCGCCGAGACGGGGGATGGTCATGACGCCCACGGCGGAGCCGGTGTCGGGCGCGGGTGCTACGACCGTGGTGACCCCAGGACCGACGGCGTGGACTCGGTGTGCCTGCTCGACCTGGGCCTCGAACGTCGCCCGCAGCCGGCTCTGCGCGTGGGCGCTCTGCACGTCACTCCAGATGAGCAGGTAGACGACAAACGCCACGACGAGCAGGCCAAGGGTCAGGAAGATCTCCGCGACCACCCGGGTCGCCACACGAATTACCGCGCCCAACCCCATTCGGCACCTCGTCCAGACACCCGACGAATTTTGAGGGAATTTACAATATATCATTGACAATATCTCATCTACGGGCGGAATCTTCCGTCACTGCGCACCCAGATGGGCGCACCGCAGGGACAGGTCTTGCGAACTCACACATGGCCCGGCCGCACGCGACCTGGCCATACCCGAAAGGGGAAAACGGGTAGATGAGGTTCAAGAATCGTTTCTTGGCGGGGGCGGCAATCGTCACCCTCGCGACCGGTGGCGCGCTCGTCGCGGTAGCCGGGCCAGCGTCGGCGACGACGCCGACCGGCGGCTGCTGGGTCTACACGCCGACAACGCCTGCCAACATCGAGGACACCCTCCCGGCGAGCCAGACGTCGTCGACGCTGGCGCCGTGGGCGAACCCCGGTCCGGCTGACTACGTCCTGACGTCGAGCGGGTCCGCCGCGGTCGGCGGCACCCGCAACTTCTCGCTCACCTTCAACGAGGGCCCGACCAACGGTGGTCCGCCGGCCAGCGGCGTCGTGTACTACTACTTCTCCGTCAACGGCACCAACCTGCCGGCGATCAGCAAGCCGTTCTCGGCCGGCGGATCGGCGCCGATCCCGGGTGACACCATCACCGGGTCGTACGCCATCGCCAGTGCCGGCACCCAGACGATCAAGCTGAGGAAGGTCTACTACGACATCCCGACCTTCTCCACCCGGGTCGCGTGCAACGGTCAGAGCACGGGCATCAAGGTCGCGCCCAGTGGCGGCGTGAACCCGGCCACCACTCCGCTCGACACCAACATCTCGACGTCGTTCACGGCCACCGGCCCGACGGCGACGATCAGCTCGGTCACCAACCAGGTCGTGAACGGCTATGCGCGCAAGGGCGACACGATCAACTTCAACGTCTCGAACTTCACCTCGGGTGGCACGGCGGCGGTCGAGCTCTGCAACACGGCCGGCTCGTCCTGCGACGCCACGCCGGGCTCCGTCACCGTCGCCGGCGACGGCACCGGCTCGGGCTCGCTGACCGTGATCTCCAACCCGGGGACCGGCGACCGCGCGCTCAAGGTCACGCTCGGGGGCGACGTCAGCCTGACCCCGATCAAGGTCCTGGCCGCCCCGACCTTCACCACCAACATCAGCGGTGGCGGCGCAAGCACCATCGTCACCTTCGACGGAGACAACTGGGACCCCAACCAGACCGTCACGGTCGGTGGCTACAAGCCTCCGCCGCCGATCCCGCCGGGCCCCACGGGTGACGCGACGATCGACGTCACCGCTGACGGCACCGGTCACATCCACGGCACGTTCACGGTCGTCGACCCGACCACCGCGTTCGTCGGCGGCAGCCGGCTCCACTCGGCCTCGCCGGTGGTCTCGGTCTTCGCCAGCGCGCCGTTCACCTTCTCCGGTGACACGTGCAACGCCAAGGTCGGCTCCGCGACGACGGGCAGCTGCTCGCTCGTGCAGACCATGAACCTCGACATCACGGCCGGCAACCTGACCGCGTCGAAGGCCTCCGGCACCATCCTGATGCCGGGCTTCACGCTCGACGGAACGGCGCACTCGGTCACCGGTGCGCTCCGGCAGGTCACCGTCAAGGACTACCGCGGCGGTGCCCTCGGGTGGTCGCTGACCGGCAAGTTCTCGGGCCTGACCGGCCCGGCGACGATCACGCCGGACAAGCTGTCGTGGACGCCGAACTGCGCTCCGTCGGCCACGAACAACGACGACACCGTGACGACGGGCTCGGCCGGTGCCTTCACCAACTCCACGACCGCGTTGCCGGTCTGCTCCGTGGCCACCACGGCGCTGGGGGCCGACGGGGCCAGCGGTGGCGACACCCTGGTCGACGCCGCCCTGTCGCTGAGCGTCGGAGCCAACCAGAAGGCCGGCAGCTACGTCGGGACCATCACGCTCACGCTCTCGTGAGCGGTTCCTGAACCGGATGCACCACCCGTCCGGCCGGGCGCCCAGCGCCCGGCCGGACGTCTCGGGTCACGATCAACAGCTCCAACCAGACTCGGAGACCTCTGCATGACCCTCACGTCGCGCCTCGTCCGGCCGCTCCTCGCTGCGTTGCTCGCCGCTGGTGCGGTGGCTGCGCTGACGCTGTGGACCGCGCCGGTCGCACACGCCACCGACAACGGCAGCTGGGCCGTGACGCCGACGCCGCCTGCCGCCTCGAGCACGGCCCCGCGCAGCTACTTCGTCATCGACGCTGACCCGGGTGCGAAGCTCAAGGACAGCGTGCGGATCCAGAACCTGACGAACAAGCCGATCACGTTCACCATCTACGGCGCTGACGGCTTCAACACCGCCCAGGACGGGTTCTTCGCGCTCAAGGGCGCGGACGAGCCTCAGATCGACGTCGGCTCGTGGATCCGCCTGCCGGTCAGCCGGATCAAGCTCGCAGGGCGCACCCAGGCCGACGTGCCGTTCACGTTGACGGTGCCGACGAACGCCACGCCCGGAGACCACGTCGGTGCGCTGGTCGCGATGAACAACGCGATCGAAGGCACCGACGACTCCCGCGGCGTCGACATCGGCATCCAGCGCGCGGTCGGTGCGCGGCTCTACCTGCGGGTCTCCGGACCGACGACACCCGGACTCGCCGTCAGTGACGTGCATCTCGAGACCGACCGCGGCGCGATGCCGTGGACCGGGTCCGGCACGGGCATGGTGACGTACACGGTGGAGAACACCGGCAACGTCCGACTCTCGCCCACCGCGACCGTGACCGTGTCGGGTGCGGGCCACGCGGTCGACACCGTGGAGGGTGACGCGCTCGTCGACCTCCTTCCCGGCCAGCAGGTCAGCCTGTCCAGCGAGGTCGAGGGGATCCGGTGGTTCGACCGGCTCACGACCGAGGTCGTGGTGACCTCTCCCGAGGGTGCGACAGCAAAGGACAGTGACACGACCTGGCTGACCCCCTGGTCGGGGATCGGCCTCGGCCTCCTGCTCCTCATCGGGGCCGGCTTCCTCGTCCACCGCCGACGCACCGTGATGCGACGTCGCATGCGTGCGGCCGAGCAGGCACCGGTGATCACGGTTCCCACGCCGCAGTGAGGGTGCTGCTCCGGTTCGCGGCGCTCCTGCTGGTCGCGGCCCTCGGCCTCCATGCGGGAGACGCGGTCGCCGACGACGGCAGCCTCCTGCTCACTGGCTCCGTGACGCCGGGCACGGGGCTCCCGGGGAGCAGGGTCACCGTCGAGAGCGTCGGCTGGCCGGCGTTGACCCAGGTCCAGGGCGTCGTGTGCGGGGACCTCGGCGTGGGTGGGTCGACGGCGTGCGACCAGTCCGCGGGGCAGCTGGGTGCGGCCGACGCCCAGGGCCGGCTGAGGCTCGACATGATCGTCGGGACACCGCCGGCACCGTGCCCGTGCATCGTGCGCATCACGTCGTACGTCGGCCCCTCGCTGACACTCGACCTGCCGTTCACCGTGACCGGTCACCCGACCGGCACCCCGCCGGTGCCGGAGCAGCCGGAGGCCGAGGTCGTCGTCTCCGGGGTGCAGTTCGTGCCGGACCCGGGCATCGCGCCGCTCTTCGGAGCCGCGCAGGACGGCAAGTTGGTCGTCACGCTCCTCAACCGGGGCAACAAAGCGGCCGAGAACCCCTCGCTCCTGATCGGTGCCGGCAAGAGCCCGGACGTCGAGCCGACCGGCCTGACCACCACCGAGGTCGTCATCGACCCGCTCCAGACGGCCGAGGTGTCGGTCGACGCGAAGCTCCCCGTCGGCGCCTTCGGCACCTACTACCTGGCGGCCACGACCACCACCGGCGACGGCCCGGTGCTCAGCGCGACGTACACGACCTATCCCTGGGCACTGGTCGCGCTCAACGTGGTCGGGCTTGCGCTCGTCCTCGCCGGGCTGTGGCGGCGCCGGACCGCCGGCCGCCGCAGCGTCCAGGCGTCGGCCCGACACCGGTGGGAGGCCACGCCGTACCCCCTGCCCGACGTCGTGTACGTCGAGGCCGTCGGCGGCTTCCTGATCAGCCCGGAGGCCGCCGGCCGGTCCCGGATGCTCGGCCGGGTCAAGGGGCGCTTGGAGACCCGCGACCTGGCGGCCCTGCTCGGCATCGCCGGCGAGTTCCCGCCCGCAGGGACCGATGCCGTCGTCGACCTCGCGGCCGCGGACCGCTGGCTCGCGCGCCGCGGAGCGGGCGGCGTCGCCGCGGCGGTGCCCGAGGCGATCGCCGTCGGCGGGGGAGCCGCTCCCGCGGTCGTCGACCTCGACGCCGCCACCACCTGGTTCGCCCGTTCCGCCTCCCGAGGAAAAGAGAAGCGATGAAGAAGATGACGGCGTCCACTGTCCGTCGGCTCGCAGGTGTCGTGTCGTTCGGGCTCGGGTTGCTCCTGGTCGGCGGGTCGAGCGCGCTGCTCCTCGCTGCGCCTGCGTCGGCCGTCGCGCCGTCCGGCGGCTGCTGGGTCTGGTACGACGGATCGCTGGCGAAGCCGCCCGCGGCCTCGTCGAACATCTCCAGCAGCCTCGCCGCCTGGGCGGACGGTGCGACCGACTACACGCTGACGCTGACCCCGACCAACCCGCATCCCAACGAGACGGTGACGATCACGCTCGCCTGGACCAAGGGACCCAAGAACGGCGGACCGGCGGCGGCGCTGGTCGGCACCTACCGGTTCAACGTCAACGGCACGACGGTCACCGGGACCAAGGACTTCGGCACGGTGGCGGGCGCGTCGAGCGTGCCGGCCGGCAACGTCACGGCGACCTTCCCGGCGATCGCCGGCGCGAACGACGTGGTGTTCGACGGCGTCACCTTCCTGGCGTCGGTGTTCTCCATCAAGATCGACTGCAACGGGCAGACCGGCGGCACCGCCGCCGGCAACAACCCCCGCACGGCCCCGGTGTCGACGAACGTGACCGCGACGGTCACCGCGGCCGGCGACCCCGTGACGCCGAGCCCGTCGTCGTCGGCCAGCGCGTCGCCGGTGGCCAGCGCGTCGGCGAGCCCCACGGCCTCCGCGACGCCGTCGAAGACGCCGTCCGCCTCCACCTCGACGAAGCCGTCTCCGACGGCGTCCGCGTCGGCGGAGAGCGGGGGCGGCAAGGCCGCCAGCGGCTCCGTCGACTTCGACTGCACGCTCAGTCTCGGGACCCCGTTCGACTACGCGGCCAAGGTGAAGGTCAGCGGCTACCGGGCGGCCGAAGGCGACCCGGTGTCGCTGACGGCCACGATGTCCGACCTGCCCGGCATCGCGCCGGTGCCGATCGACGGTCAGATGACGGTGGAGCTCGGGATCGTCGCCGACGGCACCAAGGCGACCCTGTCCGCGGAGGACCACGCGACGGCGGCGGTCAAGGCGCCAGTAGCCGTCCCCGCCCTCACCGGTGAGGTGGCCTCCGACGCGGACGAGATGGACATCGAGATCTCGTCGTTCAGCTTCGAGTTCCCCGACCTGTCGGTGGGTGCGGACTGCACCGCGCCGGCGAAGAGCTCGATCGGCACGATGCGAGTCGGCACCGAGCCCGACGACGCGAGCGGCTCCGGCTCCGGGAGCGGCTCCGGCAGCGGATCCGGCTCGGCCTCCGGCAGCGGGTCGGGCAGCCTGCCGCACACGGGCGCGGGGGACCTGCTCCCGTTCCTCGGCCTCGCAGCCGGCGCCCTGCTTCTGATCGGCTCCGGCACCCTGCTCACCGCCCGCACGCCGTACCGGCGTCAGCACTAGCCGGGCGGCCCCCAGACGGCAGTCCCCCCGCGTCACCTGTCGGCGCGGGGGGACTGCTCCTCCCACCCACGGACCCGCCGCCTACGCTGGCCTCCGTGTACGCCGCTCTGTGGCGCCTGCTGCCCGGGCCGGTTTGGCTCAAGGTGGCCGAGGCGCTCGTCCTGCTCGCCGTCGTCCTCTGGGTGCTGCTCGCCTGGGTGTTCCCGACCGTCGAGCCGCTGCTGCCCTTCGACCGGATCACCGTGGGGGACTAGGAGTCGTCGTCCAGCCCGCGCTCGAGGGCGTAGCGGGTGAGCTCGACCCGGTTGTGCATCTGCAGCTTGCGCAGGGTGTTCTGCACGTGGTTCTGCACGGTGCGGTGCGACAGCACCAGGCGCTCGGCGATCTGGCGGTAGGACAGGCCCTTGGCGACCAGCTTGAGCACCTCGGTCTCGCGGTCGGTCAGCTGCGCCTCGCCCGGGTCCGGCTCGTCGGACCGGCGCTGGAACTCGCCGAGCACCAGCCCGGCCAAGCCAGGGGTGAAGACGGCGTCGCCCGCAGCGGTGCGGCGTACGGCGTCGAGCAGCTCCTCGCGCGACGCGGACTTCACGAGGTAGCCGGTCGCCCCGGCCGTCACCGCTGCCAGCACGTCTGCCTGCTCGCCGGACGCGGACAGGATGAGCACCCGGGCCGACGGGTCGAGGCGGGCGATCGCCGCGGTCACCTGGACACCGTCGGGCTCCGGGATCTGGAGGTCGAGGACGACGACGTCGGGGCGGGCGGCGGGAAAGCGGGCCAGCGCCTCGCGCCCGGTGGCCGCCACCGCCACCACCTCCAGCCCGGCCGCGGCGAGGTCGCGCTCGACGGCGTCGCGCCACAGGGGGTGGTCGTCGACGACCATCACGCGCAGGCTCATGCCCCGGACCCTAGCCGCGGCACGACGAGCTCCCACTCGGTGCCGAACGAGCCGGTGACAAGGTCGGCGGTGCCGCCGAGGTCGGCGACCCGGCCACGGATCGACTCCGCGACGCCGAGCCGGCCGTCGGCGGCCGCGGCGTCGAGCCGGCCGGCAGGGATGCCCGGACCGGCGTCGCGCACCGAGACCTCGACGCGGTCCGGGAACGCCTGCAGCAGCACCCACGCCGGTGCGTCCTCGCCGACGTGGCGGTGCACGTTGTCGAGGCAGGCCTGCGCGGCCGCGACCAGCTCGCGCGCGGTCCCGGCCGAGAGCTCCACGGGGGTCCCCGGGGTCGACACGGTGACGCCGGGCCGGCTCTCGAGCTGGACGAGCGCCGCCCCGAGGTCGACGGTGTCGTCGGCGCCGGCGACGACCGCGTCCTGGGCCCGGATGAGGCGGCGCAGCTCGCCCTCCTGCTCGCCGGCGAGCCGTCCGAGCTCGGCGGCCTCGCCGCCCAGCTCGCGGCCCCGCCGCTGGACGAGGGCCAGCACCTGGAGCACCCCGTCGTGGACGGCCCGCGCGAGCCGCGCGCGCTCCGCTGCGACCGCGGCCGCCCGCTCGGCCTGGTCGCGCTCGGTCGCCATCTCCTGGAGCGACTGGCACATGAAGCCGAGGATCGCGCCGCCGATCACCAGCAGGAACGCGTTGCCGTAGTCGGAGCGGTCGACGTCCTGCCGAGCCAGGTCGGCCGCGGCCAGCAGCGCACCCGCGACCAGCCCGCCGACCCAGCGGTAGTGGATGGCCCAGGCGACGAGCGCCCCGATCACCCAGAACCCGGGCAGGCTCCCGGCATCGCCCCTCATCACCCACGGGGTGGCGAGCAGCAGCGCCACGGCCAGGGCCAGGTCGGCGACCAGCAGCGCCGGCGTACGCCGCCGCGCCTCGCCGTACGCCCAGATGGCGAAGCCGGTCCACAGCGTCATCACCGCCAGGCTGGCGGCGGCCGCCGCGGGCCGCTCGACGTCGCCGGAGCGGACCACGGTCAGCACGACGACGTTCGCGAGGACGACGAGGCGCAGCACCGCGAGGGCGCGGAAGAGCCGGTCCTCGACGGCGACGGCGGCGGGGGACGGGCTCACACGCGGCAGTCTGGCACCGGCAGTCGCCGGATCTGAGTATCCGTGCGGATGTGCCGCCGGGGGCCGCCGGGCGAGGCTCGTCGCATGGACAATCCCAACGCCAAGAACACCGCCGCCTTCTACGCCCAGTCCGCCATCGCGTTCGGCCTGGCCCTCTTCGCGATCCTCGTCGCGATCTACTACCTGCCGGCCGAGCCGTGGCCCAAGGCCTTCCTCGCCCTCGGCACCGTCTTCCTCACGACCTCCGCCTTCAGCCTCGCGAAGTGCATCCGCGACGCCCACGAGGACCAGCACGTCCTCGCCCGCCTCGACCAGGCCCGCGTCGACCGGATCCTCGCCGAGCACGACCCGTGGAAGGAGGTGGCGTGACGGCCCGACGGCCATCCGGGACTCCCATCGCGACCGCCCGGTCGCGGTGGGAGTCGTGGCGTGTCCGGTCCGCTCAGGCGATGGCGTCCGGCGGGCCGGCGTCTGCCGGACGGCGCTCGACGAGCGAGGCGCCGACGACGAGCCGCTCCGTGGAGCTCCATCGGGGGTTGCAGGTGACCAGCGTGAGCGTGCGCTGGGTCGCCTTCTCTCCCGGGTGGCCGGCGACCGGCTCGAGGACCTCGGTGGCGCTGGGGGAGAGGATTCGCACCCAGGTCACCTCGTAGGTCAGCCAGCCGTCCACCGTCTCGACCACCACGTCGTCGCCGACCCCGAGCCGGTCGAGGTGGGCGAACGGCTCGCCGTGGGTGGCCCGGTGGCCGGCCACGGCGAAGTTCCCGATGCTGCCGGGCATCGCGGTGCCGGGGAAGTGGCCGGGCCCGCGGGCCAGGTCCGCGTCGCCGACCCCCTCGACGACGACCCAGCTCCAGTCCTCGCCGAGCTCCGGGATGTGCAGGATGCCGAGGCCCTCGCCGGAGTCCGGCGGCGCGAAGCGGTCCTCGACCTCCGTGCCGGTCTCCTGCGCGGCGCGGAAGTCCTCGGTGAGGTCGGCCTGAGCCGCCTCGGTGCGGTGGTTGGTCCACACGAGCAGGTAGAAGACGAAGACGGCCAGCACGACGCCGGCGGTGATGGCCAGCTCGGCCACCGCCCGGATCGTGAGCCGTGTCGCCGAACCCCACCCATTTCGCACAATGGGAATATATCATCGCCGGAACGTCGGGCGGGTGAGGTTCGAAAGGGGTGCGATGAGGCTGGCGGTGCGCAGCACGCGGCTCCGTGGGCCGCTCGCCCTGCTGCTCGTGGGGTCCGCGGCGGCGTACGGCGTCGGCCTGGTCGGCCAGTCCGCGGCGGCCGCCGCAGCGGTGACGCCGAGCGGCGGGTGCTGGAGCTACCTCCCGAGCGGTACGCCGCTGGACGCCGAGCCGGCCAACGACTTCTCGACCGCGCTCGAGCCCTGGACCGTCGACCCAGCGACGGGCGGGGTGCTGCTCGAGACGGCGGGGGCGACGGCCGTCGGCGGCACGCGCGCCGTCACGGTCACGATCGTGGGGGGGCCGGTGCTCGCGCCGGTCGACGTCGCCGGCACGGCGTCCCTCCTGCTCTCCGTGGACGGGACGCCGCTGGCGAGCCCGGTCACGGTCCCGTTCGCCGTCGCCGGTGGTGAGCCCGTCGCGAACCTCGTGGCGCCCACCCAGCAGGTGCCGGTCGGCGCCGCGGGTACCCATGGCGTCCGGCTGGACGCCGTCTACTTCGACGCGCCGGGTCTGCGGGTGGCCTGCAACGGCCAGGACTCCGGCGTTCCCAGCGGCAGCAACCCGGCGACCGAGCCGGAGCCGACCGACCTCAGCGCGTCGTGGACGACCGTCGCCGGCGCGTCCTTGACCGTCAGCGGGATCGCCGACCAGGCCGTCCGCAACGCGGCACGACCCGTGGACGTCGTCTCGGTGCAGGTGGCCGGGCTGGCGTCCTCGGCCCCTGCCACGGTCGAGCTCTGCGACGCTGCGAGCGCGTGCACGACCGTCGGAAGCCTCACGACCGCCCCCGACGGCAGCGGCAGCGGCAGCTTCGCGGTGCCGATGGACGCGCCGCTCACGACCACGACCCTGCGCGTCGGCGACGCCCCGACGAGCGCCTCCGCCGACTTCACGGTGCTCGACACGCAGCGCGTCGTCGCGGCCGAGCAGCTCGGCGTCGACTCCACGTCCGTCACCCTGACCGGTACCGGCTGGGACCCGACCCGACCGGTCACGATCCGCGGGTACGCCGGCGCGGACAGCTCGAGCGCGGTGACCGCGGATCCGCAGGTGAGCGTCCAGGTCGACGCGGCCGGCGCCTTCACCGCGACGTACGAGGTGGCCGACCGGGCGACCAGGTCGGTGATCGTCGACCAGGCGCGCACCTCGACGCACATCGGCGCCGTCTACCTCGTCTCCGGCGCGATCGGCGGGGCGGTCGACCCGGACGCCGGCGAGACGCCGGTCGACGGCGACGGCGAGGAGGTCCCGAGCGACGACGGTGAGGAGGTCCCGACCGACGACGGCGCCGGAGGCGTGACGCCGGGCGGCGTGGTGACGCCGGTCGTCCCGCCCGAGGACATCCCGCTGCCGCCGGACCTCCCCGTCGACCAGCCCGCCGTACCCGTCCCGGCCGACCCGGAGGTGGTCGAGGACCTGGCCGTCTCCGAGGCCCGCCTCGACGGGCAGGCCACGCTCTCGGAGCTGTTCGGCGGCGCGCCGAAGCGCGACCTCGTCTTCATCGTGCAGAACCTCGGGGACGCGACGGTCGACAACCCCCTCGTGCGCGTCTCCGTCGGCCGCTCCGACGACGTCGAGCCGCAGGTGGTCGACGCCGAGGTCGGCGTCCTGGACCCGGGGGAGCAGGCCGTCGTCACCGTGCCGGTCACGCTTCCGATGGCGGCGTTCGGGACCTACCACGTCGTCGGCCAGGTCGGCGAGACCGAGAACGGGGCGTTTGCGCTCGAGTGGACGACCTTCCCGTGGGGGCTCTTCGCGCTCAACGCGCTGGCGTTGACGCTCCTCGCGGTCGGCGTCCGGCACCGGCTCGGCCTGCGTCGCCGAGCGCGGGCCGCAGCACTCGGCCTCCCGGGCGGCGAGTCGGTCGTGGACCTCTCGGCGGCCGACGCCTGGTGGCGCTACCGGTCCGGGGCCGGTCCCAAGCCCGTCGTCCCGCACCCGCTCCCGCTGCTCGCTCCCGGGGGCGCGGCCGCCGGCCGGGCTCCGGACGAGCCCGTGGCGGGCGAGGCGGTCGTCGACCTGGCGGCCGCCGAGGCCTGGTGGTCCAAACGGGCTGAGGACAACGCGCCCCGAGCCTCCTGACCTACAGGAAATATCGTATATTGTCTATGAGATGCCAACCGAAGGAGTGACAGCAGCCGTGCACAGCCAGAGGAGATGGACTCGGGACCGCTCGGCGCTGCTGCGCGTCGGAGCGGTCGGTGCGGGCCTCACCCTCGCGCTCGCCGGCTGCGGCACCTTGATGCCCGGCGGCAACACCGGCGCCGCGAGCGACCTCGGCACCCAGGCGGCGGCCGGTCCCGGTCCGGGCGTCACCGGCGACACGGTCAAGGTCGTCTTCGTCGCGGTGGACCTCGACAAGGTCAAGAAGTTCACCGGCTTCAAGACCGCGTCGGTCGGTGACCAGAAGGCGCAGATCCAGGCCCTCGAGGACTGGGTCAACGACAACGGCGGCCTCGGCGGCAAGCAGATGGACGCCGTCTTCCGCCTCTACGACGCGCAGAACGACTCACCGGCTGCCGAGGAGCAGCTGTGCAACCAGATCACCCAGGACGACCAGGCGTTCGCGGTCGTCATGACCGGGCAGTACCAGACCAACGCCCGGCCCTGCTACACCGACCGGCAGACGCTGGTGCTCGACGCCTCGCTCTACGCGATGAGCACCGACTACCTCGAGGAGCAGTCGCCCTACCTCTGGACCGCCAGCTTCCCGGAGTACGGCGCGTTCGTGCGCTCCTACGTCACGGTGCTCGCCGAGCAGGGCTTCTTCGAGGGCGAGGAGGGCGTCGGCGTCGTCGCCGCGGACTCGCCGGTCAACCGCGAGACCATCGAGAACCTCGCCGTGCCGCTCCTGCGCGAGGCCGGTGTCGAGCCGGAGGTCTCGTGGGTCGACACCACCGACACCGGCACGCTCTTCATGGGACTCGAGCAGGGCGCGATCACCTTCCGCAGCAAGGACATCGACCGCGTGATGTTCCTGGGCGGCTCCCGGATGGCGTCGGTCTTCGCGACCGTCGCCGGCTCGCAGGACGGCTTCAAGCCGCGCTACGCGATCTCGAGCTTCGACAACCCGTCGTTCTTCGTGAACAACCCGGAGACGATCCCGGCGGACACGATGAACGGGATGGTCGGTGTCGGCTTCCACCCGCCGCAGGACGTGCCGGACTCGCAGCTCGATCTCCCGACCGGCGACGCCGAGACCGAGTGCCTCGGCATCTACGCCGACGCGGGCATCGAGTTCGAGTCCCGCGAGTCGGCCCGCGTGGCGCTGCCCTACTGCGACGCCGCCCGCCTGCTCAAGCTCGGCGCCGACGGCATCGACGGCGACCTCAATGCGGCCGCCTGGGCGCAGGTGGTCGACCGCGACGGGGGCGACTTCCAGAGTGCCTCCGGCCCCGGCAACGCCCTCGGCGGGGGCGGCCGCGCGGCCGTCGGCGGCTACCGCGTGCTCAAGTTCGACGAGGCGCTCGGGAACTTCGTCTACGACGGACCCGAGGTGCCCTTCGATGACGAGTGACGGCACGGCGGCGCTGTCCTGCGCCGGCATCCGCGCGTCGTACGGCCCCGTCCAGGTGCTGTTCGACGCCGGCCTCACGGTCGAGCAGGGGGAGAAGGTCGCCCTGCTCGGCCCCAACGGCGTCGGCAAGAGCACGCTGCTCAAGGTGATCGGCGGCCTGCTGCGCCCCGACGACGGCTCCGTGCACCTCGGGGGTGTCGACGTCACCCGGATGCCGACCCGCAAGCGCGTGGACCTGGGCCTGTGCCAGGTCGTCGGCCAGGCGACGTTCCCGTCGCTCACCGTGGCCGAGAACCTCGCGATGCACGGCTACACCTCCGGCAGCCGGAGGTGGACGAAGGAGGCCGTCGAGGCCGCCCTCGCTGTCTTCCCGCGGCTGCACGCGCGCCGCGACCAGCCCGCCTCGAACCTCTCCGGTGGCGAGCGACAGATGCTCGCACTGGCCAAGGCGATCGTGGCCGAGCCGAAGCTGCTCGTGATCGACGAGTTCTCCCTCGGTCTCGCTCCGGTCGTCGTCGGCGGACTGATGGAGCTCGTGCGGCGGCTCAACGAGCGAGGGAGCGCGGTGCTGCTCGTCGAGCAGTCGGTCAACGTCGCGCTGTCGCTCGTCGACCGCGTCTACATGATGGAGAAGGGCGAGATCATCGCGGAGGACACGGCGGCGGAGCTGGCCGCCGACCCGGAGCGGGTCCGCGCCCTGATGCTCGGCGGTCACGCCGTCCCCGAGGGGGCGCAGGCATGAGCGGCTTCGACTTCGGCATCGACCGGCTGGTCATCGGGCTCTTCACCGGCCTGACCTACGGCCTGCTCGCCGTCGGACTGGTGCTCGTCTACCGCTCCAGCCGGTTCGTGAACTTCGCGCACGGCTCGATCGGCGCCTTCGGCGCGTCGATGCTCGCGCTCCTCGTCGCCGACTGGGGGCTGCCCTACTGGGGCTCGTTCGTCGTCGCCATCGTGGTGGCCGCGCTGCTCTCGGGCCTCGTCGAGGTCGTCGTCGTGCGCCGCCTCGAGGGCCGTCCCGGCCTCGTCGGCATGATCGCGACGCTCGGCCTCTCGCAGCTGATCATCGTCATGTCGATGGTCATCAACAGCGACGGCGTCAGCGGCTTCACCTACCCCGAGCCGACGCTGCTGCCCACCTTCGAGATCCAGTCGCTGCCGATCGGCACGCCGTACGTCGCGATGCTCGTGCTCGCGCCGGTGCTGCTCGCCGGCCTCGGCTGGTTCCTGCGGCACCACCGGATGGGCATCGCCATCCGCGCCGCGGCCGACGACCCGGACACCGCCAGGCTCGAGGGCATCCCTGCGCGCTGGATGGCCACGCTGGCCTGGGCGATCGCCGGCGGCGTCGCGGCGTTCTCCGCGATCCTCGTGACCCCGACGACCGCCGGCGCCGGCATGGAGGGCCTCGGCCCCGATCTGCTGCTCAAGGGCCTCGCCGGCGCCGTCATCGCCCGGATGACGTCGATCCCGATCGCGATCGCGGCCTCGCTTGGGATCGGCGTCGTCGAGCAGCTGCTGCTCTCCAACCCCGACACCCGCGACCTGGTCACCGTCGTGATCGCGCTGATCATCGTCGTCGCGCTGCTCCGGCAGCCGCAGCTCGGGCGCTCCGGCCAGGACAAGGGCCGCTGGCGCCGGGTCGTGCTGCCGCCGCTGCCCGCGTCGTACCGCACGGTGCGCAGCATCGTCTGGCTGCCGCGCGTCTCCGTCGCCGTCGGCATCCTCGTCGCGGTCGGCCTGGCCTACACCGTCAGCAACGACACCGCGTCCGTGCTCACCCTGGTCGCCGGCTACACGCTGGTGGGGCTCAGCGTCGGCCTCCTGACCGGTGTCTCGGGCCAGCTGTCGCTGGGGCAGTTCGCCTACGCCGGCATCGCCGCTGCGGCGTCCGTGCACGTCTCGGAGGCGACCGAGAGCTTCCTCTTCGGCCTGCTCTGCGGCGTGGTCTCGGCGGCGCTGGCCTCCGCGCTCGTCGGCATCCCGGCGATGAGGCTCAAGGGCCTCGCCCTGGCCGTGTCCACGCTGGCCTTCGCGCTCGCGACCTCGACCTGGCTGCTGCGCCAGGAGCTCTTCCTCGGCGATGGCATCTCCCCGGCGAAGCCGACGTGGTTCGGCTACCCGGTCGAGTACGCCGTCGACTACTACCTCTTCGCGCTGCTCATGCTCTGCATCGGCGTATGGGTGACCAACAACCTGAGGCACGGCGGCTTCGGCCGGATGATCCAGGCGCTGCGCGACAACGAGCACGCGGCGCGGGCCTTCACCGTCCCCAACCGGATGCGGATGATCCAGCTGTACGCCGTGTCCGGCGCGCTCGCGGGCCTCGGCGGCATCGTGATCGGTCACGGCCAGTCGCAGCTGACCGTCAACTCCTTCCCTGCCGACGCGAGCATCGAGGTCGTCGCGGTCACCGTCGTCGGCGGTCTCACCGTCACGCTCGGTCCACTGATGGGCGCGCTGCTGCTCGTCGGCCTGCCGGCCTTCACCGGCATGGGCATGGTCGGCCAAGCCGCGCTCGCCGTGGTGTGGCTGCTCGTGGTGATCTTCCTGCCGGACGGCATCGGCGGCGTCGTCGCACGCGGCCGCGACCTGCTGTACGACGGTCTGGCTCGGCGCGCGGGCATCGACCCGATGCGGGAGCGGCACGGGGTGGTGCTCGACGAGACCGGCCACACGTCGTCGCCGCTGCACGAGAGGCCGCGGCTCGCGGGCCTGGTGCCACGGGTCGCCGTGGAGTCCGGTCGGGAGGGCTCGATCCTCACCGTCGACAGCGTCTCGCGTCGTTTCGGCGGTGTCGTGGCCGTCGACCACGTGGGCTTCGAGGTCAGCCGTGGCGAGATCCTCGGCGTCATCGGCCCCAACGGCGCCGGCAAGACGACCTGCTTCGAGATCGTCGCCGGCTTCACCAAGCCGGACCGGGGGCGGATCGTCTTCGACGGCATCGACATCACCACGGCCACGCCCGAGCAGCGGGCCCGGGAGGGCCTGGTGCGGTCCTTCCAGGACGCCGCGCTCTTCCCGACGCTCACCGTGCACGAGACGCTCATGGTCGCCCAGGAGCGCGTGGAGCCCACCCAGCTGTGGACCTCGGCCCTCGGGGTCCGCTCGGCCGAGCGCGACAAGGCAGACGCCGCCGACGAGGTGCTCGAACGCATGCGACTCACCCGCTACGCCCGGCACGCGGTCGGCGAGCTGTCGACCGGCACCCGGCGGGTCGTCGAGCTGGCCTGCCTGCTCACGCTCGAGCCCCGGGTGCTGCTGCTCGACGAGCCGTCCGCCGGGATCGCCCAGAGCGAGAGCGACGCCCTCGGTGACCTGCTGCTCGCGATCCGGGAGGAGCTCGGCACCACGATGGTCGTCATCGAGCACGACCTGCCGCTGCTGTCCCGGCTGTCCGACCGCATGATCGCGATGAACCTCGGCCGCGTCATCGCCACCGGTACCCCCGACGAGGTGCGCACCGACCCCGCGGTCGTGACGTCGTACCTCGGCGCCGACCAGGCCGCCATCCACCGCTCGGGGCTTCGGCTGGCGACACCCGAGGCCGAGCCTGCCCCCGAACAGCTGGTGACCCGCATCCAGCCCGTGACGAGTCGATGACCAACCTGGAGGAGATCGACGTGAAGAGAAGTGTGTCCCTGCTGTCCCGTGGCCTCGCCGCGGTCGCCGCGCTGCTCGTGGTGGTCGTGACGGCGCCCCCGAGCTTCGCGGCGCCCACGCTCCAGGTCAGTGCGAGCGACAACCTGACGGACGGCCAGCGGATCACGATCTCCGGGTCGGGCTTCGAGCCCAACCTGGCCAGCATCGCGATCGGCCAGTGCGTCGAGGGCTACGAGGGCCCGGCCGACTGCAACACGGCGGGCGGCGCGACGTTCCGCAACGCGGATGCGAAGGGCAACGTGTCGTCCTTCACGATCGTCGTGAAGGAGAAGTTCGGCGCCCACGACTGCACCAAGGTGCAGTGCATGATCGCGGCCGCGCCGCTCCCCAACGCCACGGACCAGGCCACGGTCGACGCCAACACCTACGAGGTCATGATCTCCTTCGGGTCGGCGGCCGCCGAGCCGAGCGAGACCGCGACGGCGGAGCCGTCGAGCACGGTGACTGAGTCGGCCGAGACGACGTCGCTGCCGAAGACCGGCGCCGGTGACTCGGTGCCGGTGCTGCTGCTCGGCGCCAGCGCCCTGCTCGCGGCCGGCGTCGGCCTGGTGCTGCTCGTGCCGGGTCGCCGCAGCCGGGAGCACGCCTGATGAGGAAGCTCGGTCTGTCTCTGGGGCTCCGCCATCCACTGGCGGCGGTGCTGGCGGTCTGCGGCCTCGTCTTGGGCACGGTCGCTGCGTTCAGCGGCAGCGCGTCGGCGGCGGCGGTCACGCTCGACCTCAAGTGCGTGACGACCATCCCCGGATCCAGCAGCAACGCGTTCGACTGGCCGGGGGCGCAGGTCGACTTCTCGGCGACCGGTCCCGCGGGCGCCACAGTGACCGTGAAGGTCTCCGACATGCCGGGGATCGCGCCGGTGAAGATGATGAACTTCCCGGGCACGTCCAGGATCGTGCTGACCTCCGCGGGCGTGACCACCACGCTCAACGGATCGGGTCCGGTCTCGAACTCCGGTGCGAAACAGCCGGTCCCGGTCCCGGACCTCACGGGGAAGCTCGACTTCGAGTTCACCTCGCTGGCCGCGGTGTTCACCAGCCTCAACCTGACGGTCTCTGGCATCTCCACCGACTGCACGCTGCCGACGGCGACGCCGAGCGCGACGCCGACGGTGCCGCCGCCGACCACGACCGCGAGCGCTACGGCTACGCCGACCGCCGCCGCGTCTGCCTCGCCGTCGACGTCGCCGTCGAAGTCCCCCACGAGCGGCGCGTCGAAGGGCGAGCCGGCCGAGGGCGACGTCGAGTTCGCCTGCGTGCTCAACCCGCTGGGAACGAAGTTCGAGTATCCGGCCACGGTCACGGTCTCGGGCTCCCGCGCCCAGGCCAAGGACGACCTCTCCGTGTCGGCCACCATGTCCGACCTGCCCGGGATCTCGCCCGTGCCGATCGACGGCCAGATGGACGTGACGCTCGACCTGGTGGTGGCCACGAAGAAGACGACCATCGAGGGCACGACCCACGCGGTTGCCGCGGCCAAGGCGCCGGTGAAGGTCCCGACGCTCTCGGGCAAGCTCGCGGTCGACGGGGACGAGGTCGACGTGTCGGTCACCGGGTTCACGTTCAACTTCGCCGCGCTGGCCATCGACGCCGACTGCCAGACCGACGCGGTCGCGATGGGCGCGATGAAGGTCGGCTCCGAGCCGGTCGACGACGAGACCGGCTCCGGCTCCGGCTCCGGCTCGGGGTCCGGGACCAGCGGTGGTGGGCTGCCGCAGACCGGTGGCGGCGACGCCCTGCCCGTGATCGCGCTGTGGGCCATCGCGCTGTCGCTGCTCGGTGCCGCGCTGCTGCTGATCGTGCCCGGGGCGGTGCGACCCAAGGCCTGACGTCCGCAGGGCGCCACGCATGACGACCGGCCCCCTCACGTCCCGTTCTGCGCGGGTGCGTGAGGGGGCCGGACGCCGTGTGCTCAGCCCGCGGCGGAGAGGGTGGCGGCGTCGTACGACCGCTGTGCCACGAACCCGGTGCCGGCGAGCCGCGCGACCGAGATCGGCCGCTTCGGGGACGCGATCTCGTCGCGGTAGGTCAGCGCCGGCTGACCGACGGCGGCGGAGATCGCGTCGAAGAGGGCCGCGTTGGTCGGCGGCACCTCGGCGTGGGTCAGGTTGTGCAGCCCGGTGATCCGGGTCTCCAGCGCGTGCACGATCGCGTCGGCTGCGTCCTCGACCGCCAGGCGGTAGAAGAGCGCCTCGCCGCTGAACGGCACCGAGCCACCGAGGTACTGGTGAGCCATGCCCACCTTGGCCTCGATCGGCGGGTCGTCGGCGCCGAAGATGTCGCCGCAGCGGAAGACGCACGAGCGATCGCCCGCCTCGTCCAGGTAGACCCGCTCCATCGCCAGGAACATCGTCGGGCTCGGGTCCGTCGAGCTGGTCACGGGGGAGTCCTCGGTGACCTCGTCGAGGTGGTCGGCAGCGTCGCCGTAGACCGACAGCGACGACAGCGCGACGAGGTACGGCGCACCTCCTGCCGCGACGACCGACTCGGCCGTGTCGACGAGGATCTCCCGGTACGACGCGGCGCGGTCCTCGGGCGTCATCGCCTTCTGGGCCGACGGCCCGGCGGCGATGACGACGGCGTCGCGGCCGGCGATCGCGGCGGCCACCGCCTCACGGTCGCTGCCGCGCAGCACCAGCACCTCGTCCAGCCTCTCCCTCAGCGCCTCGACCTTGCCGGGCGTGGTCGTCGTGCCGGCGACCTCGTGGCCGAGTCCGCGCAGCCGGGTGCCGACCTCGGTGCCGACCAGGCCGGCACCGATCACGAGCACCTTCATGCCCGGGCCTGCAGGGCGGCGATCTGGTCGAGGCCGGCGCGGGTCGCGACGAGCTCGTCGACGCGCTCGGCGCCGAGGAACCTCTTCGACAGCTCGTTCATCGGGTCCAGCGTGTAGCCGTAGCGGCGCACGAGGTGGTCGCGCTCGCGGAGAGCGGCACGCTCCTCGACCGGGACCGGCGTGGCGTCACGGACCCACTGCAGCCAGGTGTCGACCCGGTCGCGGACGGCCGCGCCGAAGACCTCGACGGCCTCGGCGTCCGAGCAGGTGGCCATGTAGGAGTTCGCGATGGGGGAGTTGAAGGCGCGCATGTAGGTGCCGTGGCTGACCGACCAGACGAACCGGTCGTCGCCGCGCAGCTCGAGCCACTTCGCGTTCTGCGGGTCGAAGTAGGTGTTGAGGTAGTCGACGTCGACCATCGGGTCGCGGCGCGGGACCACGTCGGAGAAGTGGAAGACGTTGGGCACGGTGCCGAAGACGAGCACGAGGTGCGGCACGTCGATGTGCGGACCGAGCCAGACCTGCAGGTTCATGTCGAGGATCGAGTTCTTGCGGTTGCCGATCCAGGAGTGCACGAGCCACTCCACGCCGTTGTCCGGGTCGCCGACGTAGGGGTTGAGCGATCCCTCGTAGCCGCCGTCCTCCGACGTCCAGTAGTCCAGGCCGTCACCGGACGGGTACGGCTGCACGTCCAGCTCCGCGGTGATCCTGTCCTTGGCCTCGCTGAGGATGCCCCAGAGTGCGGTCCAGAGCTCCATGCGGTCGACGTTCGGAGCGTCCGCCAGGAACTCGTGGATGGTCTTGGTCTGTGTGCTGCTCGTCATGCCTGCATGGTACGGATATATGATCTATGTTGTCATTCATTCCAGGAAGGAGTCGGCCGTGATCGTGGTGGTGAGCCAGGCATGGACCAAGCCGGGCGAGGAGCACGCGGCGGCGTACGTCGCGCTGTCCGAGGAGTTCGGCCGGTTCTTCCGCGACCACCCGGGCTACCGCGGCCGCCGGCTCGTGCGCGGCGTCGAGGACCGGACCCACTTCACGCACCTGCGCTACTTCGACTCGGTCGCGTCCTACGAGGAGTGCACCCAGCACCCCGACTACCAGGACCACCTGGTCGCGATGTACGAGCACCTGCAGCCCTACGAGTCCTACCCGCGCGAGTACCTCGAGGTCGTCCTCGACGAGCCCGGGAACTCCGCGTGAGCACGTTCGTCCTCGTCCACGGGGCGTTCCGCGGCGGCTGGGCCTGGGACCGGGTGGCGCCGCTGCTGCGCGCCGCCGGCCACGACGTGCACGCGCCGACACTCTCCAGCGACGCGGCCTCGCTCGACCGGTGGGTCGAGGAGGTGCTCCCGTACGCCGACGGGGACGACGTCGTGCTCGTCGGTCACAGCCAGGGCGGCGTGGTCGTGCGCGAGGTGGCGCTGCGGCGGCCCGTCCGGGCGATCGTGTACGTCGACGCCGCCGTGCCCGACCCCGGCGAGCGCGCGGTCGACCTCGGCGCCTCCCCGCCGCAGCTCCCGCCGCGCGAGACCGTGATCCCGCCCCGGCAGATCGAGCCCGCCGGTGACCTGGACGCCGCGACCGCCGCCTGGATGAACCAGCGGCTCGTCCCGGTGCCGCTCGCCCCGTCGCTGGACCCCGCCTCGCCCGGCGAGCCGGACGCCGCGACGACCTACGCCTTCTGCACGGACACGCCCCCGGCGTACCCGTGCGGCACCACCCGGGGCCGCCTCGACGAGCGCGGCACCCCCTACGCCTGGATCGACGGCGGCCACGACGCCCCGCTGACCAGGCCCGAGGCGGTCGCCCAGCTGCTGCTGGCGTCCGCAGACCTGAGAGGTACGGCGTGAGCAAGCAGCCCGGCTGGCAGGGACGGTTCTTCGAGGACTTCACCGTCGGCGACATCTACCAGCATCCCCTCGGCCGCACGGTCAGCGAGGCGGACAACACCTGGTTCTCGCTGCTGACCATGAACACCAACCAGATGCACTTCAACGCGGAGTACGCCGCGAAGTCGGAGTTCCAGAAGCCCCTGGTCGTCTCCACCCTGACGGTGGCGATCGCCGTCGGGCAGAGCGTCACCGACCTGACCCAGAACGCGTTCGCCAACCTGGGCTGGGACGACATCAAGATGACCCACCCGGTGTTCGCCGGCGACACGCTCTACAGCGAGTCGATCGTGCTGGAGAAGCGCGAGTCGTCCTCGCGCCCGCACGCCGGCATCGTCACCGTGCGCACCCGGACCCTCAACCAGGACGGCAAGGAGGTGTGCTCCTTCCTGCGCACCTTCTACGTCTACAAGCACGGCGCCGAGCAGCTCGAGGGGATCTTCCCCGAGGGCGAGCGGCCGCTGTCGCTGGAGGACTGATGCTCCGCCTCACCTACGGTCCCTGGGGCGAGACGCTCGGCGAGCTCGCCGACGCCGCCCGCGCGGCCGAGGCCGCCGGCGCCGACGCCGTCTGGGTGCCCGAGCTGCACCGCAGCGCGCCGGTCAGCGCCGCGGCGGTCGCCCAGGCGACCAGCACGGCGCGGGTCGGAACCGCGATCGCCCTGGCCTTCCCGCGCAGCCCGATGGTCACGGCGCTCGAGGCGCTCGACCTCGACGAGATCGCCGGCGGCCGGTTCGTGCTCGGCCTGGGCAGCGGGGTCCAGAAGCTCAATGTGGACTGGCACCACGTCGACTGGGACAAGCCGGTCACCCACCTGCGCGAGACCGTGCGCAACATCCGCGCCTTCTGGGCCGGCTGCACCACCGGCGAGCCGATCGACCTCGACGGCGAGCGCGAGCCGATGCGGATCCGCGGCTACCGGCGCCCCTACCCGGTGCTGCGCACCGACATCCCGATCCACCTGGCCGCGATGGGCCCGGCGCTGACCCGGCTGGCCGGCGAGATCGCCGACGGCTGGATCTCGCACGAGCTGACCTCGCCCGCATTCCTGCGGGAGCGGATCCTGCCCGAGATCGAGGCCGGGATCGCACGCGGTGGGCGCACCCGCGCCGACGTGGAGGTCGTCACCTCGTCGTGCTGCTCGGTCGACGCCGACCCGGCCCTCGCGCGCCGTCGCAGCGCCGGCATGGTCGGCTTCTACGCGACGGTCCGCACCTACGCGGACTTCTTCGACTTCCACGGGCTCGCCGCCGACCAGCAGAAGGTCATCGACGCGTTCTCCGGGGCCACGGCGGGCGAGCTGGCCGGCCACGTCTCCGACGCGATGGTCGATGCGCTCACGCTCTCCGGCACCCGCGACCAGGTCGCAGAGCGGATCGCGGCCTACGACGGCGTCGCCGACACCATCAAGCTCACGCCGCCCACCCACGGCCTCTCGGCCGCGGAGATCCGGGTGGCCCAGAAGGAGGTCATCGCGATGATCGCCGAGCTCACAGGAGGCGCGCGATGAGGCCGCTCGAGGACGTCCGCATCATCGCGGTCGAGCAGTACGGCGCCGGGCCGTTCGGCAGCGTGCACCTCGCCGACCTCGGCGCCGAGGTGATCAAGATCGAGGACCCGCGGGTCGGCGGCGACGTCGGCCGCTACGTCCCGCCGTACGCCGAGGGCGAGGACTCGCTGTTCTTCGAGACCTTCAACCGCAACAAGTCCAGCCTCTCCCTCGACCTCGCCACCCCGGCCGGGCGAGCGGTCTTCGAGGACCTGGTCACGGTCAGCGACGCTGTCTACAGCAACCTGCGCGGCGACGTGCCGGCGAAGATCGGCATCACCTACGACGACCTCAAGCACCTCAACCCGGCGATCGTCTGCTGCTCGCTGACCGGCTTCGGCATGACCGGTCCGCGGCAGAAGGAGCCGGGCTACGACTACGTGCTCCAGGCGCTCGCGGGGTGGATGGACCTCACCGGTGACCCGGAGGGGCCGCCGACCAAGTCGGGCCTGTCGATGGTCGACTACAGCGGCGGGTTCGTCGCTGCGATCTCGTTGCTGGCCGGCATCCACGCCGCCCGCCGCGACGGCGTGGGCATGGACTGCGACGTCAGCCTCTACGACACCGCGATGGGCCTGCTGACCTATCCGGCCGCCTGGCACCTCAACGCCGGCTTCCAGCCGGTGCGCACCCGGCACTCCGCGCACCCGTCGCTGGTGCCCTTCCAGGCGTTCGAGGCCAAGGACGGCTGGCTGGTCGTCGGCTGCGCCAAGGAGAAGTTCTGGCAGCGGCTGACCGCCGTCATCGACCGGCCGGAGTGGGCCGCGGACCCGCGGTTCGCGACCTTCGCCGACCGCGACCGCAACCGGGACGTCCTGCTGCCGCTGCTCGAGGGGATCTTCGCGACCCGCACGGTGGCCGAGTGGGTCGAGCCGCTCCGGGCGGCGGCCGTGCCGACGGCGAAGATCAACGACGTCGCCGAGGCGATGACCGAGCCGCACACGATCGCCCGCAACCTGCTCGTCGAGACCGAGCACCCGCGCTACGGCACCGTGCGCCAGGTCGCCTCACCGGTGCGGGTGGGCTCCGAGCCGCCGACGTACCGCCGCGCGCCGCTGCGCCACGAGGACGCCGACCGCCTGCTCGGAGGCCTGCTCGGGTACGACGACGCGACGGTCGCGCACCTGTCGGCGCAGGGCGCCTTCGGGGAGCTCCCGTGACCGTGGCGTCGGACCTCGCGGCGTGGGCTCTCGGCCTGCGCCGCGACGGCCTGCCCGATGAGGTCGTCGCCGCAACCCGGCGACATGTCCTGGACGGGCTCGGGACCGCTGTGGCGGCGGCCCGGAGGGGCGCCGCCGAGCCCGCGCTGTCCGTGGCAGCCGGGCTCGGCGGTCCGCCGCAGGCGACGCTACTCGGTCGCGGCCTCAAGATCAGCGCACCGGCCGCAGCGCTTGCGACCGGGACGCTCGTGCACGCTCTCGACTTCGACGACACCCACGCCGGCGGCCTCGTGCACGCCACCGCGGTGGTGCTCCCGGCGCTGCTGGCGGTCGGTGAGGAGGTCGGGGCGGCGCCCGACGAGGCGCTCGTCGCGGCCGTCGTCGGCTTCGAGGCGGTCTGCCGGATCGCCGGAGCCGCTCCGCACGCGTTCCACGGCCGGGGTGTGCACGCGACCATGGCGTGCGGCGTGTTCTCGTCGGCACTCGTGTCGGCCCGGCTCATGGGCCTGGACGAGGTCACGACGATCGACGCGCTCGGCATCGCGGGCAGCAGCGCCGGCGGCCTGCTGGAGTTCCTGGCGACCGGCTCGTCGACCAAGCAGCTCCACCCCGGCCTCGCCTCCCACGCCGGCATCCTCGCCGCGCGGCTCGCGGCGGCCGGTGCCGACGGGCCGGCCAGCGTGCTCGAGGGGGAGCGCGGCCTCTACGCCGCCCTCGCCGGCGGCCGGGCCGACCCGGCGCTCGTGACCGCGGACCTCGGCGCGCGCTGGGAAACGACGCACATCACGCTCAAGCCCTACCCGGCCTGCCAGCTCATGCACGCCGCGCTCGACGCGGGGCGCCAGGTGCTCCCGGTCGACCCGGCCGCCATCGCCGAGGTCGCCGTCGAGGTGCACCCCGACAGCGCCGCGATCGTCTGCACCCCCGACAAGACCGACCCGCGCACGGCGTACGACGCGAAGTTCTCGCTGCCGTGGAGCCTGGCCGCGCTGCTCATCGACGGTGAGGTCACCGCGGACACCTACGCGCCGGAGTCGCTCGCCCGCCCCGCCGTCCGCGCCCTCGCCGCCCGGGTCCGGGTGACCGAGGTGCCCGACCCGCGGGTCGCCGCGGACGCGCCGAGCCGGGTCGCCGTCACCCTCGCCGACGGCCGCACGCTCGCGGGCCACGTCGACCGCAGCGCCGGCGCCGCCCTGGACGCCAAGCTCGCCGGCAACGTCGGCGGCCCCGCCGCCGCGGCCGCGCTCGCGGCGGCGGTCGACGCGCTGGACCTGCCCTCGCTGATCACGGTCGCCGACCGCCTCGCCAGGAGAGATGCATGATCGAGTACATCGCCGTCGACGCCCTCGAGCGCTACGACGAGCTGCGCACCGCCGAGGGCGACGTCACCACGGTCGTGGTCGAGTCGCTGCCCGGCGGCGCGCCGTACCGCGCCGAGACCGGCGCCCCGCCGGTCGGCGAGGGCGCGGTCGTGCTGCCGACCGTGATCCCGGTCGACGAGAGCGGCGAGGTGGTGCACGAGGGCGACTTCGTGGGCCAGTACGCGTGGTGCCTCGACGAGGCCGCCCGCCGGCTCGGCGCGCTCGGGCTCTCGCTCGCCAACGCGGTCACGACGTTCGACTACAGCACCCCCGAGACCCGCGACGTCTACCGGCGCACGCACCGCGAGCGCAAGGAGCGCCTGGGTGGCGACGGCGTCTTCCCCGGCGCCGGCGGCATCCTGATGTCGCGGCTGCACCGGCCCGGGCAGCTGGTCGCGCTGGACGTGACCGCCTCGCGGCTGCCGCTGAAGAACGTCAACCCCGGCTGGTCGCGCTACGACACGCTCACCTACATGCCGGGCGTGCTCGCCGGTGACACGCTCTACATGAGCGGCTTCGCGGCGCTCGACATGGAGACCCAGGAGGCGCTCCACCCCGACGACTCGGTCGCGCAGGCCGAGGCGACGTACGCCGCGATCCAGCTCGTCCTCGACGAGGTCGGCGCCTCGCCCGACCGGCTCGCGCACGTCCTCGAGTACATCTGCCCCGGCGGCGACGGGCCGGCGATCGGCGCGGTGCGCGAGGGCCTCTTCCCCCGGGCGAAGGCGTCGGTGGCCGGGTGCGCGGGTCTGCTGCGGCCGGAGTTCCTCTTCGAGGTCTTCCCGACGGCGGTGCTGGTGTGACTCTCCTGACCGACGAGGTGCGTGCCCTGGTGGGGCGCTCGCGCACCTACACCGCTCCGGAGCCGCTCGGCCGCGCGTCGATCCGCTACTTCGCGCTGGCCACCGGCGACGACGACCCGCGCCACCTCGCCGGCGACGTCGCGCCGCCGACGCTGGTGTGCGAGACCAACCAGTTCACCGGCCTCCCGCGCGACGAGAACGGGTACGCCGGCCACGGCTGGCACCTCCACATCCCGGGCACCCGCGAGGTCCGCGGCGGCAACTCCTACCGCTTCCACCAGCCGGTGCGGCCCGACGACGTGGTCACCGCGACGTGGACGGTCACCGACGTCGCCGAGCGCACCACGGGCTCGGGCGCCGGGATGGTCGTCGTGACGTCGCTGGCGACCTACACCAACCAGGCCGGCGACCTGCTGGTCGAGAACGAGGAGACGCTCATCTACGTGGAGGTCGCCCGATGACCGGGCTCTCCCTCGAGCGGACCATCGAGCTCCCCGACATGGTCGCCTACGCCGGCGCCACCTGGGACTGGCACCGCCTGCACTACGACAGCGCCTGGCTGGCCGAGCGGGGCCTGCCGGCGCCGGTCGTCGACGGCCAGCTCTTCGGCGCGCTGCTCGCCGAGATGGTGCTCGACTGGGCCGGCCCCGGCGCCGAGCTGACCGCGCTGTCCTTCCGCTTCAAGAGCCTCGTCCACGCCGGCGAGACCGTGCGCTGCACCGGTCGCGTCGTCGGCACCGACGGCGACCTGGTCTCGATCGAGTGCGGTGTCGAGGTCGTGGGCGAGCGGGCCCGGGTCGCCGTGGCACCCGCCGCCGCCGAGGTGCGCCGCCCGTGAGCACCGGTGTCGCGATCGTGGGGGCGGCCGAGTCGGACCTGGGGTCGACCGGCCTCTCGACCCTGGGTCTCCAGACCCAGGCGGTCACCCGGGCGCTCTCGGACGCGGGCCTGACGCTCGCCGACGTCGACGGCATCGCGACGACCGGCGTCTCCCGCTTCTCCGCCACCCAGCTCGCCGACCACTTCGGGATCGTGCCCACCTGGACGGACTCGACGTTCGCGGGCGGCAGCGCCTTCGAGATGTTCGTCGCCCGTGCCGCCCAGGCGATCCGCGACGGGCAGGCGTCGGTGGTCGTGATCTCGTTCGCGTCCAACCAGCGCTCGGCGCGCACCCGGCGGCTGGGGGGCGTCTTCGAGGCGTGGGTGCCGGAGGCGCAGTTCGAGGAGCCCTACGACCCGCTCTACCCCGCGTCCTACTACGGCATGGCCGCGCAGGCCTACCTGCACCGCTACGGCGGCACCCGCGAGCAGCTCGCCGAGGTCGCGGTCGCGGCCCGCGAGTGGGCGCTGCTCAACCCCGAGGCGTTCCGCCACGACGCCGGCCGGATCACGGCCGCCGACGTCGTCGGCGCACCGATGGTCTCCAGCCCGCTGACCGTCGCCGACTGCTGCCTGGTCACCGACGGCGGGGGAGCGGTGGTCCTCACCTCCCTCGAGCGCGCCCGCGACCTGCGTCGTACGCCCGTCGAGGTGCTCGGCTACGGCGAGCGCACCACCCACACGTCGTTCACGACCGTCCCCGACCTGACCGTCCCCGGCGCCGCCGGCTCGGCGGCCGACGCCTACCGGCGCGCGGGCATCACGGCCGCCGACGTCGACGTCGTGGAGGTCTACGACTCGTTCACGATCACCGCCGCGCTGTCGCTCGAGGGGCTCGGGTTCTGCGGCCCCGGCGAGGCCCTGGACCTCATCGCCGACGGCCGCACGCGGCCCGGCGGCGCACTGCCGCTCAACACCACCGGCGGCGGCCTGTCCTACTGCCATCCCGGCCAGTACGGCGTGCTGCTGCTCGTCGAGGCCGTGCGACAGCTGCGCGGTGACTGCGGCAGGCGGCAGGTGCGCGGGGCCGAGGTCGCGGTCGCGCACGGCACCGGCGGCATCCTCTCCACCCACGCCACCGTCGTGCTGGGGGTGGCCCGATGACCTGGTTCACGCCTGGCGAGGTGCCACCGGCCGACGAGATGACCGGCGAGTGGTGGGACGCCACCCGCGAGCACCGGCTCACGGTGCAGACGTGCGGCTGCGGCCACCGCCAGCACCCGCCGCGCGCGGTCTGCACCGGCTGCGGCCGCACCGACGCGCTCACGCTGGTGGAGGCCAGCGGCGCCGCCACCGTCGACACCTACACCGTGGTCCACCGCGCGCCGCGGCCCGACGTCGCGACGCCGTACGTCGTCGCGCGGGTGCGCCTCGCCGAGGGCCCGGTCCTGCTGACCCGGCTGATGGCCGAGCCGGCGATCGGCGACGCCGTGACCGTCGGCTGGGTCGACCTGCCCGACGGTCGCGCGCTGCCCGTGTTCACACCAGCACGACCGGACGAGGAGACACCATGAGGTTCGAGCTCGACGAGGACCAGCGCGAGTTCAAGGCGCTGCTGCGCACGTTCGTCGACAAGGAGATCGTCCCGGTCGCGCGCGACTGGGAGCAGTCCGGCCGCTACCCGACCGAGATCGTCGACGGCATGAAGGACATGGGGCTCTTCGGCATCACGGTCCCCGAGGAGTACGGCGGGCTCGACCTCGACCCGGTCTCCTTCGCCCTGGTCTTCGAGGAGATCGCCCGGGGCTGGATGGGCATCGCCGGCATCCTCGGCAGCCACTCGCTGGCGTGCCGCCTGATCGCGATGCACGGCACCCAGGACCAGAAGGACCGCTACCTCCCCGAGCTGGCGACCGGAGAGCGGCGCACCGGCATCGGCCTCACCGAGCCCGACGCCGGCACCGACCTCCAGGGGATCCGCACCACGGCCCGGCTCGACCCCGACACGGACTGCTACGTCGTCAACGGCGCGAAGATGTGGATCACCAACGCCCGGTACGCCGACCCGCTGCCGGTGCTCGTCAAGACCGACCCGTCGGCGTCGCCCGCCCATAAGGGCATGAGCGTGCTGCTGATCGAGGCGGACACCCCCGGCTACGAGGTCACCAAGGACATCCCGAAGCTCGGCTACAAGGGCACCGAGTCCTGCGAGATCTCGCTGACCGACGTCCGCGTCCCGGTCGCGCAGCTGGTCGGTGGCGTCGAGGGCCGCGGCATGCAGCAGGTGCTGTCGGCGCTGGAGTGGGGCCGGGTCAACATCGCGGCCCGCTCGGTCGGCATCGCGCAGCGCGCCCACGACGAGGCGCTGGCCTACGCCCAGCAGCGCAAGGCCTTCGGGAGGCCGATCGCGGACTTCCAGGCGATCCAGCTCAAGCTCGGCGAGCTCGGCACCCAGGTGCAGGCCGCCCGGTTGATGGCCTACTGGGCCGCGGACGCCGTACGCGACGGGCGCGCGGACGGGGCGACGGGCATGGCCAAGATCTTCTGCTCGGAGGTCGCGCTGCAGGCCGCCATCGACTCGATGAAGGTGCACGGCGGCTACGGCTACTCCACCGAGTTCGAGGTCGAGCGGCTCTACCGCGACTCGATCCTGATGAGCATCGGTGAGGGCACCAACGACATCCTTCGCACGGTCGTCGCGAAGTCGCTGATCAAGGGAGAGACCCGTGTCGGTTGACCTGAGGAGCTTCCTGGCGCGCTCGGCGCTCTACGTGCCCGGCGACGCCGACGACAAGCTCGAGCGGATCCTGGAGCGAGGTGCCGACGAGATCATCATCGACCTCGAGGACGCCGTCGCCCCGCGCGACAAGGACCGGGCGCGAGACATCGCCCGGGTCTGGCTGCACGACCTGCCGGTCCTGGACAACGTCGGCGTCTGGGTCCGGGTGAACGCCGGCGCCCTCCGTGAGGCCGACGTCCGCGCGGTCGCGGGAGCGCCTGCGTTGACCGGCTTCATGCTCGCCAAGACCGAGACCGTCGACGAGCTGCTCGACCTCGACCGGCTGCTGGCCTCGCTCGGGTCGACCGCGGGCGTCGTACCGCTGCTCGAGAGCGCGCGCGCCGTGCTGCGGGCCGGCGAGCTGGCGCGCGCCCCGCGCGTGCAGCGGCTGCAGATCGGCGAGGCCGACCTGCGCGCCGACGTCGGCATCACCGCAGGCCCCGACGAGCGGGAGCTGCTCTACTCCCGGTCGCACGTCGTGTTCGCGTCCGCCGCCTCCGGCATCAAGCCGCCGATCGCCCCGGTGTCCACGAACTTCCGCGACCTGGACGCCTTCCGCGCCTCGACCGTCGAGCTCGCGCGGCTCGGCTTCGTCGGCCGCGCCTGCATCCACCCGGCGCAGGTCGCGATCGCCAACGAGGTCTTCACGCCGTCGACCGACGAGGTCGAGGCCGCCCAGCGGTTGATCGGCCGGTGGGAGTTCGCCGGTGCCGGCGTCGCCGTCGACGACGACGGCCACTTCGTCGACGAGGCCGTCATCCGCCAGGCCCGCCTCGTCATCGCCCGTGCCCGCTGAGATCCGAGGAGAACACGCATGACCAACGCAGTCGTCACTGGCAGCACCAAGGGCATCGGCTTCGCGCTCGCGCGCGAGCTGCTGTCACGCGGCCACCACGTCGTCGTCTCGGGCCGCACGCACGAGGCCGTCGACGAGGCGGTCGGGAGGCTCCAGCCCGCGGCGACCGCCGGTGCCCGCGTCGTCGGCCGACCGGCCGACGTCTCCGACGCGGCCGAGGTGCAGGCGCTCTGGGACCTCGGCGTCGCCGAGCTCGGCTCGGTCGACCTCTGGATCAACAACGCCGGCGTCGCCTACACGATGCGCACCATCGTCGAGACGACGCCCGACGAGGTCGCCACGATGGTGTCGACCAACATGGTCGGCACGATCAACGGCGCGCAGGTCGCCGTGCGCGGCATGAGCGCGGGAGGCGGTGGCCAGGTCTTCAACGTCCTCGGCGGCGGCAGCGACGGCTCCGTCCGCCCCGGCATGGGCGTCTACTCCTCGACCAAGCGCGGCCTCGACATGTTCACCAAGGCGCTGGTCAAGGAGGTCGAGGGCACGTCGGTGCGCGTCGGGCAGGTCCGCCCGGGCATCCTCATCACCGACGGCTGGCTGCGCGAGGCCGCGACCAGCCCCGAGTCGGTCCAGAGTCAGCGCAAGATGGTCAACATCCTCAGCGACCACGTGGACGACGTCGCGCCGTACCTCGTCGACCGGATGCTCGCCTCGACCAAGAACGGCGACGAGATCGCCTGGCTCA
Source organism: Nocardioides agri (assembly GCF_013778305.1). Classification (GTDB taxonomy): domain Bacteria; phylum Actinomycetota; class Actinomycetes; order Propionibacteriales; family Nocardioidaceae; genus Nocardioides; species Nocardioides agri. The sequence goes on along the minus strand of NZ_JACEIC010000002.1, from coordinate 635,023 downwards.
CCACCGGCCGGATGATGAGGAAGTTCATGAAGGGCGGCAAGGAGGACAAGCTCGCCCGCTACGGCCTCTGAGCGCCGAGCGGCTCCATTGACCCGCCGATGACGAGATCGAGACCTGAACGTGTCCCTGTGGGTTTCGCGAAATCTCTGGTGGTCGAATACATATCGTATATTCTCGCGATGAGATGCAGGCCACACCGTTGGGGGTGGGGCCGTCCGAGGAGGAACTTCATGCGTTTTCGCAAGCTTTCCGGCCTGGTCGCCGGCGCTGTCGCGGCAGGAGCTCTCGTAGCCCCCGCGTCCATGGCGCCGGCTCAGGCCGCGCCCACCAGCAACACGGTGACCGTGCCGATGGCGTGTGCGTTCAGCACCTTCACCATCCAGTACCCCGCCCAGGTCGCGCTCACCGTCGACGGCACCGCCGTCTCGGCGACCCTCAGTGACATCCCGCCGACCGGCATGCCGACGTTCCTCACCGTGGTCGGCGCCGACGCCACCGTCAACGCGACCGTCGACGGCGACGCCGTCTCCCTCACCGGGAGCACGACCTACGCGGCGACGCGGACCGGCAACCCGCCGATCACGCTGCCGACCGTCGCGGGCACCCGCACGGCGACCGCCGACCTCGGGAGCTTCAGCATCAGCACGGTCGCCGTGACGATGTGGGTGAAGACCAACCCGGCCGCCACGCCCATCCCGCAGAACATGACCTGCACCGCGATCCCGGCCAAGACCGTGACCGACACCCAGGGTCTGACCTGCGTCTTCCAGGACTTCGGCATCGCCTACCCCGCCGAGCTCAGCGTGAACGCCCACGGCTCGAAGCTGGCCGGCAACCTCGCGAGGACCTTCGCGCCGGGCATGCCGGCCTTCGTCACCGTCTCCACGTTGAAGGTGGACCTCCAGGCGAACGTCGCCACGCCGGCCGCGGCGCCCGCGGCGGCTGCCTCGACCCCGGTGACGCTGACCGGCTCGGAGACGTACGCGACCCCGAAGCCCGGCAACTCCCAGTTCACGTTCCCGGCCCTGACCGGTACGCGGTCCGGGTCGATCCTCGCTCCCGACGCCATCGACATCACGGGTGCGACGATCACGATCACCGCGATGGGCGCTGACAACGTCATCAACTGCGTGCCGACGGCCGCCCCGGCGGCGACCACCACGGCGCTGACGGCGACGGCGACCGGCAACGCGGTCAAGCTCGCGGCGGCTGTGACCCCGGCCGTGGCCGGCACCGTCGAGTTCAAGGACGGCGCGACCTCCCTCGGAAAGGTCACGCTCGCCGCCGGTGCGGCCAAGCTGGACCTGGCGAACGTCGCGATCGGTGCGCACAGCTACACGGCGACCTTCGTGCCGACCAATGCGCTCTCCTACGCGGGCTCGACCTCGGGCGCCCAGGCCGTCACCATCGTCAACCCGGCGTGTGCCCCGGCCACGGCCGACCTGGCCACGGCCACGGCGGCGCTGACCAAGGCGACCTCCGCGGACAAGAAGGCGAAGGCGGCGGTCAAGAAGGCCACCGCTGCCGCCAAGAAGGCCGCGAAGTCGAAGAACAAGGCGAAGATCGCCAAGGCCAAGAAGGCGCTCAAGGCTGCGAAGTCGAGGGCGGCCAAGTCCGCCAAGGCGCTGAAGTCGGCGAAGGCGGCGGTCGCGGCCGCCGCGGCCGCCAAGGCCGCGGTCTGCTGATCGCCTGATCACGCAGCAGCGCCCCGGTCCTCCGGCAGGAGGGCCGGGGCGCTGTGCTGCGCGCAGCCCGGGGGAGCCAGGTCAGAGGTCGACGAGCACCTTGCCGACGTTCGTCCCGCTCATCAGCCGGGCGAACGCCGCAGGTGCGTCGGCCAGGCCGGTGCACCGGTCCTCGACCGTCACGAGCTCGCCCGAGGCGAGCAGGGCGGCGACCCGGGTCGCGTGATCGAGTGCCAGGTCGTGGTGGTCGTGGACGACCATCCCGTGGACCTCGGCACGGGCCGCCATCACCGCTCCCGCGCGCAGCCGGGTCGGGGCGGCGCCGTTGTACTGGTCCATCAGCCCGCACAGCGAGACCCGCGCGCCGACGGCCAGCCGCTCCATCACCACGTCGAGCGTGGCCTGGTCGCCGAGGTGCAGGTAGCCGTCGATGCCGTCCGGGCAGGCCTCGGCCAGTGCGCCGTCGAGGCCGGGTCCGCGCAGCACCGCCTCGTCGTACCCGAGCCGATCGGTGGCGATCGCCGCCTTCTCCTCGGACCCGACGACGGCGACCGCGCGAGCGCCGGCGAGCCGGGCCAGCTGTCCGGCGACCGCGCCCACGCCGCCGGTGCCCGCCCCGACCACGACGGTCGCGCCGGCCTGCGGCCGCAGGTGCCGCTCGTGGGCGGCGTACGCCGTGAGGCCCGGCATGCCCAGGGCGCCGAGCGCGGCGGAGAGAGGGACGCCGGGCGGCACCACGACCGGGACGACGGCCGTGGCCGGCACCACCGCCTCGGCCCGCCAGCCGGTCTCGGCCAGCACGGTGGACCCGACCGCCACCTCGGGGGAGCGCGACTCGACGACCTCGCCGACCGCGCGACCCGGCACCAGCCCGCCGGGCCCCACCGGGGCGTCCCCGAGGTGGCGGCCACCGAGTGTCGAGCGCTGGTAGGGGTCGAGCGACAGCGTGAGCACGCGCACCCGCACCTGGCCGTCGGCGACCTCCTCGCGGGGCAGGTCGACGAGTACGAAGTCCTCCGGCCGCGGTGCGCCGTCCGGGACCCGGGCGAGCGCGATGGACGGGACGGCGGCGCCGACGACGGTCATGATGCGATGATATATACGTGCCGCGTCTCTTCGGACCACTCTTCTCGACCTCGGTCCTCGCCGAGCACGTCGCCCGGCTGGCCGCGGTGTTCGGCATGGTCGAGGCCGGGCGCACCTCGGCGCTCGGTGGTGAGGTCGTCGCGCTGCGGACGCCGGGCGTGTGGGCCGGCGCCCTGGTGCTGCGGACCGACCCGCCGCCGGCGTATGCCGTGCGCGACGAGGCGACCCGCCTCGACCGCGACGCGCTCCGGGTCGTCGACTTCTATGCGCCCGACCTCGACGCCGCCGTCGCGCACGCCCGCGGCCTGGGCTACGAGGTCGAGGCGTCGGAGGCGGCCTACGAGCTGGCCGAGGGCTCATTCCGCGAGGCGCACCTGGCCGGCCCGGACGGCACGGTGACCGCGCTGCTCAGCGGGCCACGCGACTTCTTCACCGGCTTCGCGCAGGTGCGCGACCGGATCGTGAGCGAGGTGTGCAGCATCTCGCTGCCCCTCGGCGACGCGGCGCCGTCGCTCGCCTTCTGTGCGGACGTCCTCGGCTGGGACGTCGTCTACGAGTACTCCTTCGACGACCCGTCCTTCAGTGCCATGGTCGGCTCCGCCGAGCGGCTGCGGGTGCGGTCGTCGACGGTCGGTCCGGCCCGCGACCAGCCCTACCTCAACCTCGTCGACTACGGCCTGCCCGCGTCGGCGGGCGGCTCGCTGCTGGGCCGCGGCGGGCTCGACCGGCGCGGGCTGGTCGGCGTCGTGGTCACGACGACCGACCTGGACGCCGTACGCCGTCGCGCCCTCGCCCATCCGGGCGCGTCGGCCGCGGAGCCGGTCGAGGTCGACCTGGCGCCGTTCGGGGCGACCTGCGCGGCCGTGGTGACCTCGCCGCACCAGATCGTGCACCTCGTCGTCGAGACCGTCGAGTGACGTGGATTGGCCCCCAGGATGGGGTTCTGAGGGCCAAACCGCGTCACTCGACGGTGAACGACGAGGCTGGATGACGCGCCGCCGGCCGGTGTGCAGTGGGCCGACCGGCGACGCGTCGCACGGGGGACTGGCTGACGGCGGTCAGGCAGTCGGGCGGCGCAGGTAGCGGCCGACGGGCTCGCCGCCGACCACGCCGTCGGTCATCACCCGGTGGCCGCGGACGAACGTGTCCGTGACCTTCGCGGTGAGCTCGGCGCCCTCGAAGGGCGTGTACTCCTGGGTCGACTCGGAGTCCTCGGCGCGCACGGTCCAGGTGACGGTGGTGTCGACGAGCGCGATGTCGGCGTCCTTGCCGAGCTCGAGCGAGCCCTTCGAGGCGCCGAGGCCGTAGCGGCGCGCGGGGTTGGTCGCGGTGAGCTCGGCGATCCGGCCCAGCGGGACGCCGCGGCGCGAGCCCTCGGAGACCATGCCGGCGAGGAGGTACTCCGCGCCGCCGAAGCCGGACTTGGCCAGGAACACGTCGTCCTGGGGCTCGCCGAACTTCAGCTCCTCCTTGCAGCAGGCGTGGTCGGAGACGACCCAGTCGATCTTGCCGTCGATGAGGTAGGACCACAGCGCCTCGACGTCCTCGCGCGGCCGCAGCGGCGGGTTCACCTTGCCGCCGACGCCGTGCGCGGTGTCGCAGTCGGCGAGCAGGTGCCCGACGGTGACCTCGCGCCGGAAGTCGATGTGCGGGAACGCGTCCGCCATCAGCAGCGCCGCCTCGACGGCCTTGCGCGAGGTGAGGTGCAGCAGGTTGATCGTCGGCAGCTCGGTCTCGTGCGCGAGGTACGCCGCGATGGTGACGGCGAGGCCCTCGGAGTGCGGGGGCCGCGAGGCGGAGTAGGCCGGCAGCCCGGTCAGCGTGCCGTCCTCCTCGACGAGCTTCGTGTACGCCGTCATGATCTCGGCGGTCTCGCAGTGGAGCGACAGCGAGATCTGGTCGGCGATCTCCGGGAACTTCTGGCGCGCCTCCTGGACGCCGCGCATCACGAACTCGAAGTGCGCGTAGTCGTAGCGCTCGCCCTCGGGGGTCATCAGGAAGGAGCTCTGGTCGGTGCTGCGGCCGTGCAGGCCGTGGCCGCCGTAGAACATGAAGATCTTGAACGACGTGACGCCGTGCTCGGCGACGAGGTCCGGGATCTCCGCGATGTGCCCCTGGCTCATCGGCGCGAGGTGGAAGGCGTAGTCGACGTGCGCGCGGCCGTCGGTCAGCTCGAGCACCTCGGGGAAGAACTCGGCGTACGGTCCGCCCTTGTTGAGGTAGTACTGCCCGGTGCGCATGTAGGTCAGCGCCGTCGTCACGCCGCCCTGGGCGGACGCGCGGCTCTCGCTGACCGCGTCCTCGGACAGCGGGTTGTAGATGCCCCAGTGCTGGTGGGCGTCGACGACGCCCGGGAACGCCACCTTGCCGCCGGCGTCGACGACCTGCTCGGCGACGGCCGGGTCGAGGTCGGCCTCGAGCCGCGCGATGCGGCCGGCCTTCACGCCGATGTCCAGGGGTTGCGGCTCTGCCTCTCCCGGCACGACGACCGAGACGTTGGTGATGATCAGGTCGAGGTCGCTCATGCGCGGAACTCCTTGCTCAACGGGGACAGCAGGGTGGTGACGTCGGCGGCGTGGCGCAGGTCGGCAGCGGCCCGCCGTACGGCGTCCGCGGCGGCGTCGTCGAGCCGGCCGGCGACGTTGTCGCGGAACTTGGTGGTGAGCTCGTCGTCGCTCAGTGGCCGGGCGGGCCCGCCGCGGTTGGTCAGCACCTTCTCGACGAGCACGTCTCCCGCGGTCGTGGTGAGGGTGACCACCGCCGGGAACTGGAAGGGATAGATCGCGTCGCACTCGGCATCGGCGACGACGGCGACCTTCGCCATCAGGGCTCGACGGCCCGCGTCCTGGGCGAGCGCGTCGGTGTAGTCGTCCAGGCCGGTGCCGAGGCCGCCACCGCCGAGCAGCCCGGCGGCGAAGGCGAACGGTCCCGAGAACTGGGCCTGGTAGCCGGTCTCGGGCGCCCGCTTCACCTCGATCGGCTCGCCGATCGTGCGCGCGGTCGCGCCGGCCACGCCGACGACGACCGACGCGACCTGCTCCGGCGTGACGCCGCGCTCGCGGAAGGCGCGTCCGGCATCGACCGTGGTGTGGGTGAAGTGGTTGGCCGGGTAGGGCTTGAAGAAGATGCCGGGTACCGACCACGCGGTGCCGAGGCCGTCGGTGACGGCCGTCGGGAAGAACTGGCCGTGCAGCCACGCCTCGAAGAAGCCGAAGCGGCCCTCGAGCACGGTCGGCGGGCCGGTGAAGCCGCGGCCCACGAGCTGGGCGGCGGTCACGCCGGCCTGCGCCGCGAGGCCGCAGTGCAGGCGCTTGACGGTGCCGCCGGTGCGGTTGGCCTCGATGACGCCCGACGCCATCGAGGCCGTCAGGCCGAGCGCGTGGACGGGGTCGCTGCCGTAGAGCAGCGACGCGGCGACCGCGGAGCCCATCGCGCCGGTGATCGACGTGGCGTGCTGGCCGTGCTCGAAGAAGACCGAGTTGCCGAGCTGCTCGTCGTACCCCGCCATGCCGAGGCGTACGGCGACCTCCAGCCCGACCGCGATGGCGCGCACGACCTGCTCGCCGGTGGCGCCGACGTGCTCGGCCGCGGCGAGCGCGGCCGGCACGACGCTGGCGCTCGGGTGCAGCACCGACGGCAGGTGGGTGTCGTCGTAGTCGAGGGAGTGGGCGAGCACGCCGTTGGCGAAGGCCGCCTGGGCGGCGGTCACCTTCGTCGTCAGGCCGACGGCGGTCGCCTGCTGGTGACCGCCCTGGTCGAGCACGTGCGCGACCGCGGCGGCGCTGGTCGGCAGCCGGTGGGCCGCGACGCACAGGCCGAGGACGTCGAGGACCCGCTGCTGGACCGACGCGGCGACGTCGTCGGGGACGCCGTTCTTCGCGCTCTCGGTCGCGAAGTCGCCGAGCTGCTCGGCGAGCGTGCTCATCTGCCCACCACGGCGAGCGGGCGGACGGGGGAGCCGGTGGCGCCGAAGAGCGGCAGCGGCGAGAGCACGAAGACGAACTCGTGGATCCCGGCGGCGGCCAGCTCCTCCAGCGCCATCGTCTCCACGATGTAGATGCCGTGCTCCACGAGCAGCACCCGGTGGGCGGGCAGCAGGCCGTGGCCGGCGCCCGGGGCGAGCCGCTCGAACGCGATGGTGTCGGCGCCGACGGCGTGCACGCTCCGGGCCGCGAGCCAGGTCGCGCCGGCCTCGCCGACACCGGGCACGCCGGTGCTCAGGCCGCGGAAGGTGTCCCCGTCGCCGGCGTCGAAGTGCTGGCCCCAGCCCGAGCGGACGAGCACGACGTCGCCGGCGCCGATCGCGATGCTCTGCTTCTCCAGGGTCGCCTCGAGGTCGGCGACGGTGACCTCCTGGCCGGCCTCGAGCCGCTCGACCCCCAGCGTCTCGGGCACGTCGAGCAGCACGCCGCGCCGGACCATGGGCTCGATCGTGTGGACGCCGAGCTCGACCATGCCGAGCCCGTCGTGCATCCGGCCGTCCTGGGAGACGTGGGAGAGCGCGTCGATGTGGGTGCCGACGTGGGTGCCCATCGAGATCATGTCGTTGGCCGCCGAGCCGCCGTCGGCGCGCACCATGTCGCCGTGGCGGCGCGGGTGGGCGTGCCAGTACGCCGGGTGGTTGGGCGACTGCGGCATCCCGACCGTCAGGCGGCGGCCGAGGTCGACGACGCGGACGCCGCCGGCGACGGCGTCGAGGAGGGCCTGGGTGGTCATCGGATCACTTCCTCCTCGCGGAGCTTGCTGATGTCGTCGGGGGAGAGGCCGAGCTCCGTGAGCACCGCGTCGGTGTCGGCGCCGATCGCGCGGCCGGGGAAGCGGATCCCGCCCGGGGTCTCGGACATCCGCCACATCACGTTGTGCTGCAGCACCTCGCCGAGCGCCGGGTCGTCGACCGGCGTGAGCATCTGCGTCGCCCGGACGTGCTCGTCCTCGACGAGGTCCTGCGCGCTGTAGACGGGGGCGACGGCGGCGCCGGCCTCGGTGAACGCCGCGACCACCTCGGCGCGGGTGCGCTCGCCGATCCAGTCGCCGACGTACCCGTCGAGCTGGTCGGCGTGCTGTGCCCGGGTGTGCCCGGACGCGAACCACGGCTCGTCGATCACCTCGGGGTGCCCCACCAGGGTCAGCACCCGCTCGGCGATCGCCTGGGCGCTGGTCGAGATCGCGACCCAGTGGCCGTCCTCGGTCTCGTAGGCGTTGCGCGGGCTGTTGTTGGTGGAGCGGTTGCCGTGCCGCTGGCCGACCTGGCCGGTGAGGCCGTAGACGGACGGGCCGGGGCCGACCGCGGCCATGATCGGCTCGAGCAGGCTGAGGTCGATGACCTGGCCCGTGCCGCTGCGCTCACGCTCGTAGAGCGCCATCGAGATCGCCGAGCTCGCGGCGATGCCGGCGATGGAGTCGGCGAGGCCGAACGCCGGCAGCGTCGGCGGGCCGTCGGCCTGCCCGGTGAGGTGCGCGAAGCCGCTCATCGCCTCGGCGAGCGTGCCGAAGCCCGCGCGCGCGGCGTACGGGCCGGTCTGGCCGAACCCGGTGATGCGCGCGACCACCAGGCGCGGGTTGAGCTCGAGGAGGTGCTCGGGGGAGAGGCCCCAGCGCTCCAGGGTGCCGGGGCGGAAGTTCTCCACCAGCACGTCGGCGGTGGCGACCAGGCGCCGGAGGACCTCGGCGCCCTCCGGGCTGGAGAGGCTGAGCGCGACCGTGCGCTTGTTGCGGCTGATCTCCGACCACCAGATCGGCGTGCCGTCGACGGACGGGCCGTGGCCCCGCATCCCGTCGCCGGCCTTCGGGTGCTCGACCTTGATCACCTCGGCGCCGAAGTCGCCGAGGATCTGGCAGGCCAGCGGTCCGGCGAGGATCGTCGAGGCATCGACGACCCGGAGGCCGGAGAGGGGGCCGTGGTTCGCGGTGGAGGAGGACATCGCCAGCGATCATATATGATCTAGAGGTGCTGTCGTGGGAGTACGACGTCCTCGTCGTCGGTGCCGGCCCGGCCGGCCTCAGCGTCGCGCTGGAGGCCGCCTCGCTCGGCGCCCGGGTGCTGGTCGTGGAGAAGGACGACCGGATCGGCGGCACCCTGCACCTGAGCGGCGGCCACCTCGCCGCGGGCGGCACGACGCGGCAGCGTGAGCGGGGGATCGAGGACTCGCCCGAGGCCCACCTCGACGACATCCGGCGGATCAGCCGCGGCACTGCCCGCGACGACCTGATCGCGCTCGTCGCCGCCCACGCGCCGGACACGATCGAGTGGCTGGCCGCGCGCGGCTTCGCGTTCGCGGCCGAGACGCCCCGCATCGTGCACGGCCACGAGCCCTACCGCACCGCGCGCACCTACTACGGCACCGACGAGGGCGCCTCGATCCTCGCGGTCCTGGAGTCGGCGCTGGACGACTCGTCGGTCGAGGTGTGGACCCGGACGCCGGTCACCGGCCTGGTGCTCGACGGGGGCGTCGTCGTCGGGGTCGAGGTCTATCGCGACGGGGCCGAGGTCGAGCTCCGCGCGCCGTCCGTCGTACTCGCGACGGGCGGGTACGGCGCGGAGCCCGAGCTCTTCGCCGAGCTCGAGGGTGCCCCGCTGGTCTCCGCCGCAGCCCGCACCTCCACGGGTGACGGGCTGCTGCTCGGCCAGTCGGTCGGCGCCGCGCTGCAGGGCGCCGGCACCCACCTCCCGTCGTTCGGAGGGCTCCCCGATCCGGCGTCGCCGATGCGGGCGAACTGGGCCGACCGGCAGGTCCTCACCTCCGAGCGCCCACCGGTCGAGATCTACGTCGACCGCGACGGCCGCCGCTGGGTCGCCGAGGACGAGCCCTCCATCGACGCCAAGGAGCGCGCGCTCGTCGGCATCCCCGACCAGACGTTCTGGACCGTCTTCGACGACGCCGCACTCGCTGCCGCCGTCGGCCCGGCCGCGATGGTCGTCGGTCGCGAGCCCGACGAGGTCCGCGCGATGGCCAACGCCCGCCCGGGTGTGCACGCCGCCCCGACCCTGGCCGAGCTCGCCGCCCTCGCCGGCATCTCCACGCCCGGTCTCGTGTCGACCGTCTCCCGCTACAACGCGTTCGTCTCCGCCCAGACCGACCCGGAGCACGGCCGCCGCCACCTGCCCTCGCCGATCGCCACACCACCCTTCTACGCGATCCGCAACCACGCGATCACGCTCGTCACCTTCCAGGGCCTCGACATCGACGCCACCTGCGCCGTCCGCTCGGTGTCCGGCTCGACCATCCCCGGCCTGTACGCCGTCGGCGAGGTCATCGGCGCCGGCGCCACCTGCGGCAACAGCTTCTGCTCCGGCATGCTGCTCACGCCCGCCCTCACCCTCGGCCGGTTGCTGGGCGCGCGGCTGGGTCGCTCTGCTGGGTGAGTGTCGCCGTCCTCCCGGGCGCCATTTGTTCGGCGCCTGTCGGGAGGACGCCGACCTGCGGTCGGGCGCGCGGATGTTCCGGCGGAGATTCTGATTCACCTGGTGGATCGAGAACTCCGCTCGACGTCCGCCGGTGGAAGCTGCCCCTGCCCGCTTTGCTGCCTGCAGGCGGCCAACCACAGGCCACCGCCATAGCCCGAGCTCGAGGTCTCTCCACGCGCACCTCAGCCCACGCGACGGGGTGCCGATATGTCCGGCATCCCAATCCCGATGACATAGGTTGCGGACCGTGGTGCCAGACGGAGCCAGCACGTCCGACCAGCAGGCCTGGTCGGACTCCTCGGCGCGCGCCGTGCTGCAGCTGATGGTGGAGTCGGTGGCGGAGATGGTCGGGTTCGAGGTGGCCGCGCTGTCGGTCGTCATCGGCGACCGGCTCGTCACGCTGGCCTACACCGGTCCGGAGGAGCATCGCGAGTACGTCGAGGAGAGCGACCCGGTCTCCGTGATCGAGCCCATCCTCAGCCGGGCCGAGGCCTGGGGCGAGCGGCTGCGGTTCGTCACGGCCGAGGCGATCGCCGGGCTCGAGGGGCGCTGGGTCGAGGTCGAGCAGGTGCCGACCGACCACGCCGACGCGTGGCGGCCGGCCGACGGCCTCCTGGCCGTGCTCACCAACGACGACGGCGCCGTCGTCGGCATCCTCTCGGTCGACCGCCCGTCCGACGGCCGGCGACCGGACACCCGGCAGCGCCGCCTGCTGGAGCGGTACGCCGCGCAGGCCGAGCGCGCCCTCCTGACGACGTACGAGCGCGAGGCGCTGGTGCAGCAGGTCGCCCATGCCGAGGCCGCGCGACGCCTGGTCCGCAGCGCCTCGATGCCGGCCCACGCCTCGCTGGCGGCGGTGCTGCGGCACACGCGGCAGCCGCTCGTTGAGGGTTTCGGAGCCGGGGGCTCCTGGATCCAGCTGCTGGGCCAGTCGGGAGTCGGCTACGCCCGCACCGGCGGCGGCGACCGGCTCGAGCTCTCCGGCTCGCTCGTCGACCTCGCGCACGACCTCGCGCCGACCTTGTGGAACGAGCAGCGTGCGCTCGTCCTGACCGTCGGCGAGTCGCCGGAGCTGCCTGACGAGGTGCATCGGGAGCTGGCCGCGCTCGAGGTGACGCACGCGCTGGCGGTGCCGCTCGGCGCGGGGAGCGAGTGCGTGGGCTTCCTGGCGCTCTCCCGCTTCGCGGGGGACCCGCCCTGGTCGGCGGTCGAGTGCACCGCCGCCCTGGAGATCGGCCACGACCTCGGGGCTGCGCTGATGACGGCCCGCGCCCTGGAGAGCGAGCGCAAGCTCGTGCGCGAGCTGCAGCAGGTCGACGACTACCGCAGCCAGCTGATCGCGACGCTCTCGCACGAGCTGCGTACGCCGCTCACCGTGATCGCCGGCAACCTCGAGATGCTCGGCACCCTGGACCTCTCACCGACCGCCGACCGCTACCACGCGGCCATGACGCGGGGGACGACCCGGATGGCTCGGGTGGTCGACGACCTGCTGCTGCTGGCCCGCGTCAGCAACCCGCAGCACCCGCTCGAGCGGGTGCCCGTGGACCTGCGCTCCGTCGTCCGCGACGTCGTCGCGCTCGTCGAGTCGGCCGCCCGCGGCCAGGGCCTGACGCTCGACGTCGACCTGCGCGACGACATCGTCGTGCTCGGCGACCCGACCGAGCTCGACCGGCTGCTCGGCAACCTGGTGAGCAACGCCGTGAAGTACACGCTGCCCGGCGGCCGCATCTCGATCGAGGCCGCCCGACGGGGCAACACCGTGGCGCTGCTCGTGGAGGACGACGGGCTCGGCATCTCCGAGGTGGACCAGCGCGGCCTCTTCCAGGCGTTCTTCCGCACCAGCAACCCCGACGCGCTCCGCGAGCCGGGCACCGGCCTCGGGCTCGCGATCGTGGCGTCGGTGGCCGAGCGGCACGGCGGGCGCGTCGACGTCCGCTCGCGGCTGGGCGAGGGGACGGCGTTCACCGTCACCCTCCCCGCCGCAGCGCCGGACGACGGTCAGAACGCCGTCGAGCCCGGCTTCACCACACCCAGCAGCGCGGCGACCAGCACCAGGGTCCAGATCCCGTAGACCCAGGGCTCGCAGCGCCGGATCGATCCGAGGATCGCCTTCTCGACCTCGGGCGTCGACCCCGCGGTCACCAGCTTGCCGAACGCCGGGCCGAAGGGCACCAGCTGCCGGCGGATCATCACCCCGCAGAAGATGCACAGCCCGTACGCCGCGACCTTGGCGCCCAGCCACTTCGGGTTGGTGTCGACGCCGAACGGATCGGTCGCGACCATCGTGTAGATCGCCACCGCCACCAGCCCGATGGACAGCGCGTACCGCACCAGCAGGTCCGCCTTCTGCGAGAACCCCGCGATCGGCGTGTCTCCGCCGCGGTAGTCGATCAGCGACACCGCCAGCCAGGCGAGGCCGCACACCCAGACCAGGACCAGCAGCCAGCCCTTGACGAAGAACGCGTCGCCGAGCGGACCGGCGGCCATCAGCGTGATCCCGCTGGGAAGGAACAGCACCAGCGAGACTCGAGGCGCGATGTCCACGCCGTGCATGATCTTCGTCGACACCGCCCGTGCCTCCGGACCGAGGTCGGACCTCAGGATGTAGCGGCTCGCGTAGTAGACCCCCACGTCCCCGCCCAGCCAGTAGGCGAACAGGACGATGTGCAGGAAGACCGCGAGGCTGTGCCCGTTGAACCCGTGGACCGCCTCCATCACATGCCGTCGCCGTCCCAGCGGCCGCGCGAGCGGCTGCGGACGGGCAGCGACGAGATGATCGGGGCGGGGATCGGGTCGCCGTCCTTCCAGTCGACGCGGGTGCCCCAGTTGTGGGCGTGCGGGCCGGTGCGCTCGTCGCGGTGCTCGACGTCGCGACCCGACCAGCCCCAGTCCAGCTCGGGGGAGTGGTGCGCATGGTCGTGGCCGTGGTCGTGGTCGTGGTCGTGCGAGTGGCCGTCACCGTGGCCGCCCTGCAGGTTGGCGGCGTCCATCGCCTTCATGATCGCGATGATCGACGGGTCCGCGCCCTGGCCCTGGTGCTTGACCGGGGAGTTGTGCTGTCCCTGGTCGATCTGGAACTGCCAGGCGGCGTTCATCTGCCTCATGTCCTCCTCCGACCGCCACGGGGTGGCGAGGTCGTGGGTGGACGACGACCAGCGGGCCGGCTCGTGCGGCTCCTCGTCGAGGCCGTCGGGCGTGTAGTTGACGCCGTCGCCGCCCCATCGGACCCACTCGCGCTGGGTGTACCAGTTCTTCAGCTCGCCGTCGGAGCGCAGCAGCCAGGTCGCGCCGCCCTCCATGGTGGTGAAATGGCCGTGCTTCACCCGCGCGGGGCGGAAGAAGTAGGTGCCCAGGTCCAGGGTGCCGAAGTTGTACTCCATGTGGCCCTGGGTCGTGTAGGCCTCCTCGTAGCACGGGTGGTGCGCGAGGCGGTGGTCCGACCAGCCCTCTTGGGCGTGCACGAGCCGGGTGTAGAAGCCGGTGACCGGGTCGACGTGCAGGTACTTGATGAACAGGCCGGGCATCGGGCCGGGGTTCGGCACCGCGTCCCACGTCATCGCCTCGGAGTCGATCACGACGATCTCTTCGCGGGCGTCCGACCAGCGCTTCGCCGCGGCCACGGACTCGACGGCGTCGAAGCCGGCGTCGCCGTACTCGCGGTAGTGGAGCATCTTGGTGCCCTCGGCGACCTTGAGGTAGTCGGCCGGGACGCCCTTCGGCGCGTAGACGTAGCCACCCTTGCCGATCCTGCGACCGCCGTAGTCGATCTCGCCCTCGAGCACGTAGTACTCGGTGTCGGCGTGGTGGATGCCCGGGCCGCGGCCCCAGTCGGTGTGGAAGTCGACGCGCAGCGACGAGGAGCCGTCCTCCTCGTCGACGGAGAGCCGGCGCTCGCTGGCCCGGCCCTCGCCGCCCGGCAGCTCGGCGCCGTGCCAGACGTAGTCGTCTTCCTGGATCAGCTCCACATGGGGTCGCACAGGGTTTCCTCTCGGATCTATCGGTGGGTGGTGACGGCCCGGTCGCGCAGCTCGCGCTTGAGGACCTTGCCGGCGGCGTTGCGGGGGAGGGTGTCGACGACCGTCCACCGGCGGGGCACCTTGAAGCCGGCCAGAGCGGTCCGGCAGTGCGTCTCGAGCTCCTCGACGGAGGCGGTGGCGCCGCCCCGGAGCACGACGTACGCCGCGACCTCCTCGCCCCACGTCTCGTGTGGGAGGCCGACGACGGCGGACTCGGTGACCGCGCCGTGCGTGGCCAGGACGTCCTCGATCTCGCGCGGGTAGACGTTGACGCCGCCGGAGATGATCAGGTCCTTCTTGCGGTCGACGATGTGCACGTAGCCGTCGTCGTCGCGGACCACGACGTCGCCGCAGGACAGGAAGCCGTCCTCGGTGGTGCAGGCGGCCGTAGCCTCGGAGTTGTCGTGGTAGCCGTTCATGAGGAAGGGCGAGCGACTGAAGAGCTCGCCCGGCTCGCCGGGACCCACGGGGTTGCCCTCGTCGTCCACGACGCGCAGCTCGGTCATGAACCAGGCGTGGCCGACCGAGCCGGGCTTGGTCAGCTGGTCGACCGGCCGCAGGTTGGTGATGATCCCGGCCTCGGTCGAGCCGTAGAGCTCGTGGATGCCGCGGCCCGGGAACTCCTGCATCACCCACTGCTTGAGCGGCCAGGGGAGCGCGGAGGCGTTGAAGTACAGGGTGTCGAGCGCGGACAGGTCGTGCCCGGCGACCGCGCCCTCGCCGAGGCCGCGGAGCATCTGGGCGTGCGTCGGCACCAGGAACGTCGACTGCACCCGGTCGCGGGCCATCAGCGCGAGGAACTCCTCCGGGTCCCAGTGCCGCAGCATCGTGACGGTGCCGCCGCAGAAGACCGGCGCGTAGCCGAACGCGAACCCGGCGCCGTGGTACATCGGCGCGACGGCGGCCGACGTACGCCCTGGGCCGAGGCCCCACTCGAGCGCGCTGAGGTAGAAGGTGAGCGCGCGGCTGCGGTGGGAGATGACGACGCCCTTGGGGCGCCCGGTCGTGCCGGAGGTGTACGCGATGCAGAAGGGGTCCTGCTCGGCGACGTGCACCCCGGGGTCCCGCGACGTGGTCCGAGCCAGCTCGGCCTCGTACTCCGGACCGAGCTGGGAGCCGCCGATCGACAGGACGACGAGCCGGAGGTCGTCGACGTCGCCCGCCACCGCGGCGAGCGCGTCGTCGAGCACCAGCGCGCGGGCGCCGGAGTGCTCGAGGATGTAGCGGCTCTCGGCCGGCGTCAGCCTCGGGTTGAGCGGCACCATGACGAGCCCGGCCTTGGCGATGCCGGCCGCGATCTCGGGGTACTCCAGGCGGTTGCCGAGGAGCACCCCGACCCGCTCTCCGGTGCGCAGGCCGCGCTCGAGGAGCCGCGCGCCGAGCCGGCTGGAGCGCTCGCCGAGCGCGCCGAAGGTCAGGGTCCGGTCGCCGTCGATGACCGCCGTGGCCCGAGGGGTCGCGACCGCGAACTCCCGGATGCCGCCGGCGATGTTCAGCGGCGCGCCGCCGTGCCCGATCCCCACTGCAACCTCCCCACGAGCCGATTTCGTGTGACTATATACGATATAAACGTAGCGTCGAGAGGGTCGGAACAATCGCCTCCTCGGGCGCGTTGCGCCCCCGTGAAGATCGAGATCTGGAGCGACGTCGTCTGCCCGTGGTGCTTCGTCGGGAAGCGTCGTCTGGAGTCGGCGCTCGCCGAGTTCCCGCACCGTGACGAGGTCGAGGTCGTCTACCGCTCCTTCGAGCTGGACCCGAGCGCACCCGTCCATGGCCACGAGCTGTCGACCGGCGTGATCGCCAGGAAGTACGGCCGCAGCGAGGCCGAGATGCGCCAGATGCAGCAGCAGCTGGTCGACCTGGCCGCGGTCGAGGGGCTCGACTTCAAGCTCTTCGAGACCGTGCACACCAACACCGTCGACGCCCACCGCCTCCTGCACCTCGCCCTCGAGACCGGCGGTCCGGCGCTCCAGCGGGACCTGAAGGAGGCGCTGCTCTCGGCGTACTTCGAGCAGGCGCGCAACGTCGGCGACCACGACGTGCTCACCGAGGCGGCCGTCGCGGCCGGGCTCGACGAGGCCCGCGTCCGCGCGGTGCTCGGGAGCGACGAGTACGCCGACGCGGTGGCCCGCGACATCGACCAGGCCCGCGCGTACGGCGCGACGGGTGTGCCCTTCTTCGTGGTCGACGAGAAGTACGGCATCTCCGGCGCCCAGCCGAAGGAGCTCTTCGCCCAGGCGCTCCAGCAGGCCTGGACGGAGTCCCACCCGGTGCTCCAGACGATCGGTGGCGACGCCGCGTCGGAGGCGGGAGCGTGCGGTCCCGACGGCTGCCCGATCTGACCCTGTGAGTCCCGCGACGTTGGTTAGGCAAACCTAACCGTCGGGGCGTAGCATCCCGGTTCGTGCTGGCGAACTACCTGATCGGGCTGCGCGAGGGCCTCGAGGCTGCCCTCGTGGTGAGCATCCTGGTCGCCTACCTGGTCAAGACCGAGCGCAGCGACCTGCTGCCGCGGATCTGGGTCGGGGTGGGCATCGCGGTCGCGGTCTCCCTCGGGTTCGGGTTCGCCCTCTTCTACGGCCCCCGCAGCCTCACCTTCGAGGCGCAGGAGGCGATCGGCGGCATCCTGTCGATCGTCGCCGTCGGCCTGGTCACCTGGATGATCTTCTGGATGGCCCGAGCGGCGCGCTCGCTGAGCGGCGAGCTGCGCGGCCGGATCGACGACGCCGCCGACGGGCCGTGGTTCGCCCTCGTCCTCGTCGCGATCCTGGCCGTCGGCCGGGAGGGTCTGGAGACCGCGCTGTTCCTGTGGTCGGCCACCGAGGCGGTCCGCGACGACACCGGCACGTGGCAGCCGCTCGTCGGCGCCGCGCTCGGCATCGCGACGGCGGTCGTGCTGGGGTGGCTGCTCTACCGCGGCGCGATCCGGATCAACCTCGCCAAGTTCTTCACCTGGACCGGCGCGTTCCTGATCCTCGTCGCCGGAGGCGTCCTGTCCTACGGCGTCCACGACCTGCAGGAGGCGGGCATCCTCCCGGGCCTCCACAACCTCGCCTGGGACGTCTCCGGCACCGTCGACCCGACCAGCTGGTACGCCACCCTGCTCAAGGGCATCTTCAACTTCTCCCCGCAGACCACGGTGCTCGAGGCCGTCGTCTGGGTGCTGTACGTCGTGCCCGTGATGACGCTCTTCCTCCTCTCCGCGCGCCGCCGCAGCAAGCCGGCACCGGCGCCCGCGACCCACCCCACCCCCGTGAGCTGAAGGATCCTGATGCGCAAGACCGTCGCCGCCGCCCTCCTGGTGGCCGCCCCGCTCCTCGCCGCGTGCACGGAGAACACCCGTGCCGACGGGGAGGACACCGGTGACACCCGCGCGGTGTCGGTCACCTCGACCGACGACGGCTGCGAGCTCTCGGCGGTCGAGGCGCCGGCGGGCACGCTGACCTTCGACGTGAAGAACGACGGCTCCCAGGTCACCGAGTTCTACCTGCTCGGCGAGGACGGCCTGCGGATCGTCGGCGAGGTCGAGAACATCGGCCCCCAGCTCTCCCGCGAGCTCGTCGTCAACGCGCCGGCCGGCAGCTACGTCACCGCCTGCAAGCCCGGCATGAAGGGCGACGGCATCCGCGCCGACTTCACCGTGAGCGAGTCCGACGACGCGCCCAGCGCCTCCGCCGACGACCAGGGGGTCGTCGACCAGGCGCTCGCCAACTACCAGGCCTACGTGCAGGACCAGTCCGACCAGCTGGTCGCGAAGACCGAGGAGTTCGTGCAGCTCTACAAGGACGGCGACGACGACGCCGCCCGCGCGCTCTACCCCGAGGCCCGGGTGCACTGGGAGCGGATCGAGACCGTCGCCGAGTCCTTCGGCGACCTGGACCCGATGATGGACGCCCGGGAGGCGGACCTCGAGGAGGGCCAGGAGTGGACCGGCTGGCACCGGATCGAGAAGGACCTCTGGCCGCCGGCGACCGGCTACCAGGCGCTCACGCCCGCCGAGCGCGCGGAGTACGCCGACGACCTGATGGCCAACACCGAGACGCTCGACGGCCGCGTCCAGGAGCTCACCTACACCGTCGACCAGATCGCCAACGGCTCCCGCGGCCTCCTCGAGGAGGTCGCCACCGGCAAGGTCACCGGTGAGGAGGAGATCTGGTCGCACACCGACCTGTGGGACTTCCAGGCCAACGTCGACGGCGCCCGCGTCGCCTACGAGGGCGTGCAGCCGATCGTCGAGGCCAAGGACCCCGAGCTGGCGGCGACGCTGACCGAGCGGTTCGCGGCCCTGCAGGCGCTGCTCGACGAGCAGAAGACCGACACCGGGTTCGTGTTCTACGACGACCTGTCGCAGGACGAGATCCAGGCGCTGTCGAACGCCGTCAACGCGCTGTCCGAGCCGCTGTCCCGACTCACCGCGGCGGTGCTGTCCTGACCGAGACGCCGACCCCCGAGCAGCCCACCCAGAAGCGTGGGCTGTCCCGGCGCGGCCTCGTGGGAGGTACGGCGGCGGCGGCCGGCCTCGCCGCCGGTGCGTTCGTCGCCGGGCGGGCCACCGCGTCCGAGGGCGACGCGCCGGCCCGCCGTACCGACGCGTTCTCGTTCCGCGGCGAGCACCAGGCCGGCATCACCACGCCCGCCCAGGACCGCCTGCACTTCGCGGCGTTCGACGTCACCACCGGCTCGCGGGCGCAGCTGATCGCGCTGCTGCAGGCGTGGACCGAGGCGGCCGACCGGATGACCCGCGGCCTGCCCGCCGGCGAGGGCGGGCCGACCGAGGGCGCGTCGAACCTGCCGCCCGACGACACCGGCGAGGCGATCGGCCTGCCGGCCAGCGGGCTGACGATCACGTTCGGCTTCGGGCCGTCGCTCTTCCGCGACGAGCAGGGCCGCGACCGGTTCGGCATCGCCGACCGGCAGCCGGCCGCGCTCCGCACGCTGCCGCACTTCCCGGCCGACATGCTGGACCCCGAGCGCTCCTACGGCGACCTGTGCGTGCAGGCGTGCGCGGACGACCCGCAGGTCGCCGTGCACGCGATCCGCAACCTGGCGCGGATCGGCTTCGGCACGGTCGCGGTGCGCTGGTCGCAGCTCGGCTTCGGCCGCACGTCGACGACCTCGACGTCGCAGTCCACGCCCCGCAACCTCTTCGGCTTCAAGGACGGCACCGCCAACGTCAAGGCCGAGGAGCCCGCCGCGGTCGAGAAGCACGTGTGGGTCGGCGCCGAGGACGACGCGAAGGCTGCCTGGCTCGCGGGGGGCAGCTACCTCGTGACCCGGCGGATCAACATGCACATCGAGACCTGGGACCGCCAGCCGCTGGGCGACCAGGAGGGCTTCGTCGGGCGCACCAAGGCATCCGGCGCGCCGCTCTCCGGCGGCCAGGAGCACAGCGAGCCCGACTTCGAGATGCCCGGCAGCGAGGGCCCGGTGATCCCGGTCGACGCCCACGTGCGCGTGGTGCACCCCGACTTCCACCAGGGCGCCCGCATGCTGCGCCGCGGCTACAACTTCGTCGACGGGTCCAACCCGCTCGGCGGGCTCGACGCGGGTCTGTTCTTCATCGCGTTCGTGCGCGACCCCGACACCCACTTCATCCCGATCCAGAACGCGATGGCCAAGTCCGACGCGCTCATGGAGTACCTCAAGGTCACGGGCTCGGCGCTCTTCGCCGCCCCGCCCGGCGCGGCCGCGGGGGAGTACGTCGGTCAGGCGCTGTTCGAGGCCTGAGCCCTCACCCGGTCGCTCGCACCTGACCTGTCGGTCGTCATTCGGTCGGCACGACGACCGGCGGGTCAGGTGCGGCGGCGCGGTCGTGGGTGCGGGCCCGGGCGTGCACCCAAGCCAGCAGCAGCACCGGCCCGAGCGCCGGGTAGACCCACGGTGGCCAGAACGCGAGCACGCCGCCGGCGACGGCGACCCGGACGCCGACCCGGCGGTGCAGCCCGAGGGCCACCGCGAAGGCCAGGGACCCGAGGATGACCACCGTGTCGCCCCGCTCGGCGACCGTGTGGCCCCACTCGTAGCCGTCGTAGAGCGGGCCGTAGGTCCCGGCCTCCGCGTCGTCGTAGGTCGTCTCCCACAGCGACCTGGCGGCCCGGATGTTGCCCACGGCCTCCAGGGCCAGGCCGGCGCCCACGACCACCAGCGAGGCGAGGGCGGCCGCCGGCAGCCGCGGTCGGACCACGCACAGCCCGACCACGAGGGCCACGGCGACGCCCACCGACCCACCTGCGGCCGCGAGGTGGCCGCTCCAGTGCCCCGACGGGCCCGGGTGGAGGAGCGTGACGAGCAGCGCCGCGGCCGGCCCGACGAGCACCAGCGCGAACGGCGCCCAGCGCCGGACACCTGCGGCCATGGTCACCCTCCCAGGTCGACGACCCGCTCCACGCCGACGTCCTCGAGGAACGCGGGGTCGTGGCTGACCACGACGAGGGCTCCGCGGTACGACGCCAGCGCCGACACGAGCGCATCGTACGACGCGAAGTCGAGGTTGTTGGTGGGCTCGTCGAGCAGCAGCAGCTGCGGGGGAGGGTCGGCCAGCAGCAGCGCGGCGAGCGTGGCGCGGAAGCGCTCGCCGCCGGACAGGTCGCCGACCCGCTTGTCGGCCGATCCCCCGCGGAAGAGGAAGCGGGCCAGCCGAGCGCGCACGGTGTTGGGGTCCGCGCCCGGCGCGCGGCGAGCGACGTTGCCGTAGACCGTGTCCTCGTCGTCGAGGAGGTCGAGCCGCTGCGGGAGCAGGGCCACCGGCACCCGCGCCTGCTCGACCAGCGCGTGCAGCAGCGTGGTCTTGCCGGAGCCGTTGGGTCCCACGACGCCGATGCGGTCGGGGCCGCTGATGGGGATCTCACCCTCCAGCACCACGCGACCGCGCGGCACCTCGGTGCCGGGCAGGTCGACCCGGATCTCGCGGTCCTCGCGCAGCCGCGACTCGGCCTCGTCGAGCCGCCCGCGCGCCTGCTCGAGCCGGTCGTCGTGCACGCGGCGGTACTTCGCCGCGGACTCCTCGGCCGCGCGCTTCTTGGCGCCGATGACGATCTTCGGCAGGCCCTTGGTCGCAGCGGCCTTCTGGGCGGTCCGCCGGCGCTGGGCGAGCACCCGCTCGGCCTCCACCCGGTCGTTGCGCTGGCGGCGCAGGTCCGAGCGAGCCGCCGTCACCGCCTGCTCCGCCGCCGCCTGCTCGGCGTGGACCTGCGCGGCGTACGACGAGTAGCCGCCGCCGTACCAGCGCACGCCGCCGGCGCGCAGGTCGCCGATCCGGTCCATCCGCTCGAGCAGCTCGCGGTCGTGGCTCACGACCAGCATCGAGCGGCTCCACCCGTCGACGACGTCGTAGAGACGCTCGCGGGCGTCGGCGTCGAGGTTGTTGGTGGGCTCGTCGAGCAGCAGCACGCCCGGGCGACGGAGCAGGAGCCGGGCCAGCCCGAGCTGGGTGGCCTCGCCGCCGGAGACCTCGCCGAGCCGCCGGTCGAGCACGTCGGCCGGGAGTCCCAGCCTGCCGAGCTCGGCGACGGCGCGCTCCTCGACGTCCCAGTCGTCGCCGATGACCTCGAAGTGCGCGGGGTCGACGTCGCCGGACTCGACGGCCCGGATCGCGCGGCGTACGGCGCCGACGCCGAGGAACTCCTCGACCGGCTCACGGACGTCGAGCGCCAGGTCCTGGGGCAGGTAGCCGACCTCGCCGGCGACCGAGAGGTGCCCCGCGGTCGGCGTGAGCGCACCGGCGATCAGCCGGAGCAGCGTGGACTTGCCGGCGCCGTTGACGCCGACGAGTCCGGAGCGGCCGGGGGAGACGAGGAGGTCGAGATCGCTCAGGACCTCGGAGCCGTCGGGCCAGGCGAAGCCGAGGCCGGACGCGGAGATGACAGAGGTGGTTGCGGGCATGCGGGAGCTCCAGAAGTGAGGTGGTGGTCGAGGGACACCTCAGAGCTCCAAGAGAACCTGCCTGCGGACGGGGATGCGACCCGACGAGGGTAGACAACGCCGTGTGGCGGACGCCAGTCGATTACGGGCGAGGGTCGGGTACAGTCGCGAGCGAGCACAGTGTCGTGCCGTCCGCACCCGTCGAGGCCCTCGAGGACAGCCGCTGTGACCATGCCCGTCGTACTCATCGCCGAAGAGCTGAGCCCCGCCACTGTCGAGGCGCTGGGCCCGGACTTCGAGATCCGGCACTGCGACGGCGCCGATCGCGAGGCGCTGCTCGCCGCGATCGTCGACGCCGACGCCCTGCTGGTCCGCTCGGCCACCAAGGTGGACGCCGAGGCGCTGGACGCCGCCAGCCGGCTCAAGGTCGTCGCCAGGGCCGGCGTCGGTCTCGACAACGTCGACGTGCGCGCCGCGACCCAGGCCGGGGTCATGGTCGTCAACGCGCCGACCTCCAACATCGTCTCCGCCGCCGAGCTCGCCGTCGCGCTCATGCTCGCCGCGGCCCGCCACGTCTCGCCGGCCCACGCCGCGCTCAAGAACGGCGAGTGGAAGCGGTCGCGCTACACCGGCGTGGAGCTCTACGAGAAGACCGTCGGCATCGTCGGCCTCGGCCGGATCGGCGTGCTGGTCGCCCAGCGGCTCAGCGCCTTCGGCATGAAGGTCGTCGCCTTCGACCCCTACGTCCAGCCCGGCCGGGCCGCGCAGATGGGGGTGCGGCTGGTCGACCTCGACACCCTGCTCGCCGAGGCGGACTTCATGTCGGTGCACCTGCCCAAGACCGCCGAGACCGTCGGACTCATCGGTGCCGAGCAGCTGCACAAGGTGAAGCCGTCGCTGGTGCTCGTCAACGCCGCGCGCGGCGGGATCGTCGACGAGGGCGCCCTCTACTCCGCCCTCAAGGAGGGCCGCGTCGCGGCGGCCGGCCTCGACGTGTTCGCGCAGGAGCCCTGCACCGAGAGCCCGCTCTTCGAGCTCGAGAACGTCGTCGCCACCCCGCACCTCGGTGCCTCCACCGACGAGGCCCAGGAGAAGGCCGGCGTCGCGGTCGCGAAGTCCGTGCGCCTCGCCCTCTCCGGCGAGCTCGTGCCCGACGCGGTCAACGTGCAGGGCGGGGTGATCGCCGAGGAGGTGCGCCCCGGCATCCCCCTCGCCGAGAAGCTCGGTCGCGTCTTCACCGGCCTCGCCGGCGAGGTCGCCCAGCAGGTCGACGTCGAGGTGCGCGGCGAGATCACCGACTACGACGTCAAGGTGCTGGAGCTCGCTGCCCTCAAGGGCATCTTCTCCGACATCGTCGAGCAGCAGGTCTCCTACGTGAACGCCCCGCTCTTCGCCGCCGAGCGCGGCATGGCGGTGCGGCTCGTGGTCGACCCCGACAGTCCCGACCACCGCAACCTGATCACGATCCGCGGCACCCTCGCCGACGGCTCGCAGGTCTCCGTGAGCGGCACGCTGGTCGGCATCGCGCAACGCGAGCGGCTGGTCGAGGTCAACGAGTTCGACGTCGACATCGAGCCCACCGAGCACCTCGCGTTCTTCACCTACGAGGACCGGCCCGGCATGGTCGGCACCGTCGGCGGCATCCTCGGCGAGGTCGGCGTCAACATCGCCGGCATGCAGGTCTCCCGCCAGACCCGGGGCGGCCAGGCGCTCGTCGCCCTCTCCGTCGACACCGCGATCCCCGCCGAGACGCTCGACGACATCCAGGCGGCGATGTCGGCCGCGTCGGCGCGCGCCGTCAACCTGGTCTGACTGGTCGCATGTCGACCACGGACTGGCAGACCGACCGGCTGGACCTCGCGGGCTACCTGGCACGCATCGGCGTGCCGGCGCGCGAGGCCGGCCGGTCGGCGCTCGACGAGCTGCACGAGGCGCACGTGCAGGCCTTCACGTTCGACAACATCGACGTGCTGCTCGGCCAGCACCCGGGCGTCTCGCTCGACGCCGTGCAGGACAAGTTCGTCGGCCGCGGGCGAGGTGGCTACTGCTTCGAGCACAGCACGGTCTTCGCCGCGGCCCTCGAGCGCCTCGGGTACGACGTGCGCCGCCACCTCGGCCGGGTCGGCGACCCCGCCACCGGTCAGCAGCAGGGCCGCACCCACATGGTGGTCGAGGTCGTGCTGGACGGGCAGCGGCTGCTGTGCGACCCCGGGTTCGGGATGAGCCTGCTGCGGCCGATCCCGTTGGCCGACGGCGCCGAGGACGACTACCTGCCGGGCTGGCGCTACCGCATCGCCCGGCACGCCGAGGGCTGGGTGCTGGGTCGCCTGAGGGAGTCGGGCTGGGAGGTCGCGCACACCACCGACGAGCTGCCCGTGAAGCCGGTCGACGTCGTGATGGGCCACCACTACACGAGCACCCACCCCGCGTCGCACTTCACCTTCAGCCTGACCGTCGCCAAGCATCTCGACGGTCAGCACGTCACCGTCACCCACGAGACGCTGACGATCCGGACGCCGGGGGAGACCCCGGAGCACCGCCCGCTGCGCGACGGCGAGCTCGACGAGTGGCTGACGGCGCTCGGCGTACCTCTCACCGACGACGAGCGCGCCCGGCTGCTGGCACTCGCCGCCGCGTTGCCGCCACGCACCTGACCCCCGGGTCGTCGATCCGCCGCATCCACGACCGAGAGGTCAGGTGCGACGGCTCAGGCGACCAGCACCGGGAGGCGCTGCTCCGCGAAGAGGCT
Organism: Nocardioides agri; assembly: GCF_013778305.1. GTDB lineage: Bacteria > Actinomycetota > Actinomycetes > Propionibacteriales > Nocardioidaceae > Nocardioides > Nocardioides agri. The sequence goes on along the minus strand of NZ_JACEIC010000002.1, from coordinate 610,219 downwards.
CCGGGTGCGCTCGATCAGCTCTTCGTCGGGAGGCTCGGTGTCGGCCAGCGGGAAGGGCATCCTGAGCGCGTCGTACTTGTGCTGGCCCAGCCGGTGGAACGGCAGGATCTCGACCCGCTCGACCGCCGGTCCGAGACCCGCCGCGAACCGGGCGATGGCCGCGACGTTGCCCGGGTCGTCGGTGACGCCCGGGACCAGCACGAAGCGGATCCACATCCGCTGACCCACCGACGCGAGCCGCTCGGCGAACGCGAGCGTCGGGGCGACGTCCTTGCCGGTGAGGTTCCGGTAGGTGCGCGCGTCGAAGGACTTGATGTCGAGCAGCACCAGGTCCGTGACCGACAGCAGGTCCTCCTGCGCCCGGATGCCGAGGTTGCCGGAGGTGTCGAGCGCGGTGTTGAGGTCCCACTCCTGGCAGGCGCGGAAGAACTCGGTGACGAACTCCGACTGCAGCAGCGGCTCGCCGCCGCTGGCCGTCACGCCTCCGTGCGCGACCTGGAGGAAGCGGCGGTAGAGCGCGACGTCCTCCATGATCGCCTCCAGCCGGCGCCGGGTGCCATCACGCATGTGCCAGGTGTCGGGGTTCTGGCAGTAGAGGCAGCGCAGCGGGCAGCCGGAGAGGAACAGCACGAAGCGGGTCCCGGGCCCGTCCACGCCCGTGGAGAGGTCCCAGGAGTGGACGGAGGCCTCGAGGCCGTCGGTCATCGGCGCCGCACCCTACATCGACTTGTGGAAGGTCCGGGAGATCACGTCGCGCTGCTGCTCGGGGGTGAGCTTCACGAAGTTGACCGCGTAGCCGGAGACCCGCACGGTCAGCTGCGGATAGCTCTCCGGGTGCTCCATCGCGTCCTCGAGCGTCGCGCGGTCCAGCACGTTGACGTTGATGTGGAAGCCGCCCGCGTCGAAGTAGCCGTCGAGCACGCCGACCAGGTTGGCGATCTGCTCGTCGCGCTGGCGGCCCAGCCCCGACGGGGTGATGGTCGAGGTCAGCGAGATGCCGTCGCGCGCCGCGTCGTAGGGCAGCTTCGCCACCGACAGCGCCGAGGCGATGACTCCGCGGTGGTCGCGGCCGTTCATCGGGTTCGCGCCCGGCGCGAACGGCTCGCCGGCCTTGCGCCCGTCGGGCGTCGAGCCGGTGTGCTTGCCGTAGACGACGTTGGAGGTGATCGTCAGCACCGACTGGCTGTGCTCGGCGTTGCGGTAGGTCGGCTGGCGGCGGATCCGCTCCATGAAGCTCTCCACCAGCCAGACCGCGATGTCGTCGGCACGGTCGTCGTTGTTGCCGTACGTCGGGAACTCGCCGTCCACGTCGTACCCCACGGCGAGGCCGGTCTCGTCGCGCTGCACCCGCACGGTCGCGTTCTTGATGGCCGACAGGCTGTCGGCCGCGACCGAGAGGCCGGCGATGCCGCACGCCATGAAGCGGTGCACGGGGTAGTCGTGCAGCGCCATCTCGAGCCGCTCGTAGGAGTACTTGTCGTGCATGTAGTGGATGACGTTGAGAGTGTCGACGTAGAGGGCGGCGAGCCAGTCGAGGGTGCGCTCGTACGCCGCCACCACGGTGTCGTGGTCGAGCACGTCGGCCGTGATCGGCTCCGTGGCCGGGGCGACCTGCGCCCCGCTGATCTCGTCGCGTCCGCCGTTGATCGCATAGAGCAGCGCCTTGGCCAGGTTGACCCGCGCGCCGAAGAACTGCATGTCCTTGCCGACCCGCATCCCGGAGACGCAGCACGCGATCGCGGTGTCGTCGTCGAGGCTGCCGCGGAGCAGGTCGTCGGACTCGTACTGGATCGCGCTGGTGTCGAGCGAGACCTGGGCGGCGAACCGCTTGAAGCCCTCGGGCAGGGCCGGCGACCAGAGCACCGTGAGGTTGGGCTCGGGCGCCGGGCCGAGGTTGTAGAGCGTCTGGAGGAAGCGGAAGCTGTTCTTGGTGACCAGCGTGGCGCCGTCGGCGCTCATGCCGCCGATCGACTCGGTGACCCAGGTCGGGTCGCCTGAGAAGAGCGCGTCGTACTCCGGCGTGCGCAGGAAGCGCACGATGCGCAGCTTGATCACGAAGTCGTCGACGAGCTCCTGGGCGGCGGACTCGTCGAGGGTGCCGGCGGCCAGGTCGCGGTCGATGTAGACGTCGAGGAAGGACGAGGTGCGCCCCAGCGACATCGCGGCGCCGTTCTGCTCCTTGGTCGCCGCGAGGTAGGCGAAGTAGAGCCACTGGACGGCCTCGCGGGCCGTGGTCGCCGGCCCGGAGAGGTCGTAGCCGTAGGACTGCGCCATCTCCTTGAGCTCGCCCAGCGCGCGGAGCTGCTCGGCGAGCTCCTCGCGGTCGCGGATCACGTCGTCGGACGAGGGCACCAGGTCGAGCGCCGCGCGGTCCCGCTTCTTGTCCGCGATCAGCCGGTCGACGCCGTAGAGCGCCACGCGGCGGTAGTCGCCGATGATCCGGCCGCGGCCGTAGGCGTCGGGCAGGCCGGTGATGATGCCCGCCTTGCGAGCGGCCCGCATCTGGTCGGTGTAGGCGTCGAAGACACCGGCGTTGTGGGTGCGGCGGTGCTTCGTGAAGATCTCGCGGACCACCGGGTCGACCTCGTAGCCGTACGCCGCCAGCCCGGACTCGACCATCCGCAGACCGCCGTTGGGCATGATCGCGCGCTTGAGCGGGGCGTCGGTCTGGAGACCGACGATCAGCTCCTTGTCCTGGTCGATGTAGCCGGGCGCGAACGCCGTGATGCCCGCCGGGGTGGCGGGGTCGACGTCGTAGATGCCGCGCGCCCGCTCCTCGGGGAAGAGCGAGCTGACGGCGCTCCACACCGCGGTCGTGCGCTCGGTCGGCCCGGACAGGAAGGAGGCGTCGCCGTCGTACGCCGTGCGGTTGCGGCGGACGAAGTCCGCCACGTCGATGTCGTTCTGCCACGGCCCGCCCAGGAAGCCTTCCCAGGCGTCGGTCCGGTGGGCGGTCGCGTGCTCGATTGTCATGAGGCCTCCGTCTTCACGCTACTGCGCAGTCCGGCGGGCGTCACGGGCCTTAGGTCCCGCGCGGGACGGCTTTGTACTCGGTGGCCGGGCGGTCGGTGTGCGGGACGACGTGCTTGTCGCTGTCGCGGGTGACGTACCAGCCGCGCTCGACCCCGAGGACGAACGCCTTCTTGACCGTCACGCGGGAGAAGCCGATGCGCCGGGCCACGATCGCGGGCGTCGAGAACTCGCCGAGCTCCAGCATGTAGTCATGGATGAGCGCGAAGTTGAGGTCGGTCGTCTCGGGCACGCTGGCACCGTACCGCCGGGCGCCGGCAGTCAGGGCGCTCGGCCGGCGGCACCGGGGCGGTCAGGCAGAGGAGGCGCGGACCGCTGCGTCGTCGTACTGCACGAACGCCTTCGACCCGAGTGCCGGGACGATGAGCTCCTTGACCACCGCGACGTGGGCCGGGTGCTGGCCGTAGGCGCGCCAGGCGTCCTCGGACTCGAAGCGCATGTGGAAGCGCAGCGTCGCGTTGCCGTCGGTGAGGCCGGCGTCGCGCACGACCTGGGCCTCGGTCAGGCCGTCGATCTGCCCCGGGAGGCCGAGCAGAGCGGTCAGGATCGCCTCGACCTGCCCGTCGCTGGTGCCCGTCGTGAGGGTGAGGTGGCCGACGTGGTTGAACATCAGTGGATCTCCATCAGTGAGCCGTAGCCGGGGATCTTGTCGTCGATGCCGTTGGTGCGGAAGGCGTGCCACATGGTCGCGAGGTTGATCGCGATGACCGGCTTGCCCAGCTCCTTCTCGAGCTCGGCCGCCACCGCGACGCACTCGAGGTTGGTGCCGCACTGGATGAGTGCGTCGACGTCCGGTCCGTCGACGGCGAGGAAGGCCTCGCGCAGGGTCTCGGGGGTCTCGTCGGCGATCGAGGTCGCCGACGCCGAGCACAGGCCGTGGATCGCGGCCACGTCGTACCCGAGCTCCGTGAAGTAGGCGACCACCTGCTCGTCGCCGACTGGCTGGTACGGCGTGACGACGCCGATGCGCCGGGCGCCGAACGCCTTGAGCGCCTCGCCGGCCGCGGTCGCGCCGGTCGTCACGTCGAGGCCCGTCATCTCGCGGACACCCTGCTCGAACGCCGCGTTGCCCTGCACGCCGCCCCAGAACGTCTCCGCCGACATGCCCATCACGATGTAGTCGGGCTGACAGGTCATCACGACCTCGAGCGCGCTGGGCAGCGCGTCGTTGAGGCACTCGCGGAAGGCCTGGAAGGCGTTGGCGGAGTCGAGCGCCGGGGCCTTGATCATGATCCGGCCGGTGTGCCAGGAGCAGTCCTGCGGGCGCAGGTGGTGGAACTCGCGCTCGACCGAGGTGTTGGTCGAGGGCAGGACCAGGGCGAACTTCCTGCCCTTGGTGAGGACGGCGCTCATCGGGGACTCCTGGAGGACGGCACGGGCATGAAGATAGAGGATATATACATCGCCGGGAGCGGTGGGACGGAGAAAACTGTCGAGTCGATGTCGAGGCAGGAGCCGGTCGTTCGACGTACGTGCGAGAAGCACCTCCCCAGCAACCAACCAGGAGTGATCGAGATGCCGCGTTTCATGGGATTCGTCAGGATGGAAGAGGGCGTCGGCACGCCCCCGCAGGAGCTCTTCGACGCGATGGACGCCTACATCGGCGAGCAGGCCGCCAAGGGCGTCTTCCTCGACGGCGGCGGGCTCTACGGCACCGAGGACGCCGTGAACTTCGTCGTTCGCGAGGGCGAGGTCAGCCGCGTCGACGGGCCGTACGCCGAGGCCAAGGAGGTCGTCGGCGGCTGGGCGATCATGGAGTACCCCTCGCTCGAGGAGGCCGTGGCCGACCAGCGGGAGTTCGCCGAGCTGCACGCGAAGTACTGGCCCGAGGTCACCGTGATCTCGACCCTGCGCCAGATCTCGACCGGCCCGGAGGCGCCGGGCGCCTGAGCCCGGCCCTACGCTGGCGTCGTGCCGGCGGAGACCAGGACGGATGACCCCAACGGGGCCATCATCGCCGCGTGGCGGGCCGAGTCGGCCCGCCTCGTCGGCGCCCTCACCCGGATGACCCGGGACGTCGAGCTCGCCGAGGACCTCGCGCAGGACGCGCTCGTCGCCGCGCTCGAGCAGTGGCCCGACGCCGGCGTGCCGGACAACCCGGCCGCCTGGTTGATGACCATCGCGAAGCGCCGCGCCGTGGACCACTTCCGGCGCGCCGACACCCTGCGGCGCAAGGTCGCGGAGCTCGACCACGCCGGTGGGGGAGGGGAGGCGGAGATGCCGGACCTCGACGCCCAGGTCGACCACATCGAGGACGACGTCCTGCGACTCATCTTCCTCTCCTGCCACCCGTCGCTGACGCCCGAGTCCCGGGCCGCGCTGACGCTGCGCCTGGTCGGCGGGCTCAGCACCGCGGAGATCGCGCGCGGCTTCCTGGCGACCGAGCCGACGATGGCCCAGCGCATCTCGCGGGCGAAGCGGACGCTCGCCGAGGCGCACGCCGAGTTCGAGCTGCCCACGGGGCCGGAGCGGACCGACCGCCTCGACGACGTCATGGCCGTCATCTACCTGATCTTCAACGAGGGCTACACGGCCACCGCGGGCGAGGACTGGATGCGTCCTGACCTCGCCGAGGAGGCGATGCGGCTGGCGCGCATGCTCGCTGTCCTCGCGCCCGACGAGACCGAGGTGCTCGGACTCCAGGCGCTGCTGGAGATCCAGGGGTCGCGGATGCCCGCCCGGCTCGACGAGCACGGCGTACCGGTCCTGCTGGAGGCGCAGGACCGGACGCGCTGGGACCAGCTCCTCCTGCGCCGTGGCCTGGCGGCGCTGCAGCAGGCCGAGCAACTGGCGGCGGCCGGCCAGCCGGTCGGCAAGTACTTCCTCCAGGCCTCGATCGCCGCCCAGCACGCCCGCGCGGCGCGTGCCGAGGACACCGACTGGCGCCGCATCGCCGCGCTGTACGACGTCCTCGCCCGGGCCGCCCCCGGTCCGGTGGTCGAGGTCAACCGGGCCGTCGCCCACGGCCGCGCGTTCGGCCCGGACGCGGGGCTCGCCGTGCTGTCCGCGATCTCCCCGGACGCGCTCGGTGACTCGCCGCTCATCCCGAGCGTCCGCGGTGACCTGCTGGAGCGTGCCGGGCTGCACGAGCAGGCGAGCGAGGCGTTCACCGAGGCGGCCGAGCGGAGCCGGAACCAGAGCGAGCGGGCGCTCCTGCTGCGTCGGGCCGAGGCCAACCGCTGAGCGTGGGACCGACGTGAGCGCGGAAGCCACGTCCCGATCAGCCGTTCAAGTCAGGTCCAAGCGGATCCCAAGTCCGCCGGGCGACGCTGTGGCCACCTACCAGCCACAGGAGCAGACATGAACATCCGCACCACCGCCGCAGGTCTGACCGGCACCCTCGTCGCCGCCCTCACCGTGCTCGCCCTGCCGGCGAACGCACACGGCGTGACGAACATTGACAAGAGCCTGTTCGACGCGACCCCGACGCTGACGGCGGGGTCGATGTCGATCTCGGGTCCGACGTCCGGCGAGCTGGGCAGCACGCTCGAGCTCACGGCGACGGTGCTCGACGGCACGCTTCCGACGGGCCGGGACTGCGAGCCCGTCGCGGTCGACGCGACGCTGCGGCCGACGGCCGACGAGACCTACCACGTCGTCACCAACGGCGAGGCGTGCGGCCTCGGCATCGCCGGCGAGTTCAACCTCAACGCCTACTTCTCCAAGAAGCAGGTCACCTACACCGGCCCCGCGGGCAAGAAGAAGGTCGTCGGCGACGGACTGGTCGCCGCGGCGAACCACTTCTACGGCGCGCAGGCCTCGGTGGGCTTCGCCGTCCGCTGAGCTCACGCCTCATCACCCGACCGGCGTGGCCTGCGGGGTCTCGGTCGACATCCGAGTGCGACGCTCGACGGCATCGATGATCGTCGGGCAGGCGTCGACGTCGTAGAGCCGCTCGATGCTCTGCATCCCGCCAGGGCTCTCCGCGTTGATCTCCACGACCGTGTCGCCGATGACGTCGATGCCGACGAAGAACATGCCGTCCGCCAGGAGCTTCGGGCGCATCGCCGCCACGATCCCTCGCTCCACCTCGCCGACCTCGAGGGGGACCGAGCGGCCGCCCTTGCTGATGTTGGCCCGTACGTCGTTGCCGGCGGGGACGCGACGGAAGGCGGCGAGCTTGCCGTCACACTCCAGGATCTCGCCGTCGAGGACGAAGATCCGGGCGTCGCCGTCCTCGCCGCCCTCGACGAACTCCTGGACGATCGCGTACCCGTCCTGCAGCACCGCCTCGGTGATCTGCGCGAGGTTGGCCTCCCCGTCGTGCTGGACCATGAACACGTTGCGGCCCTTGGCGCCGTAGAGCGGCTTGACGACGGAGGGGCCGACCGTGCCGACGAACCGTTCGATCTCGTCGGCGTCGCGCGTGACCAATGACCGGGGCCGGATCTGCCCGGGGAACTCCTCGAGGTAGAGCTTGCTGGTGGCGCGCAGGAGGGACCTCGGGTCGTTGACGACCGTGACCCCGCGCGCCTGGAGCATCTGGCCGAAGACCACGCCGAGGGGGCTCGCCCAGGGGCGCTCGTGCAGGTCGTCGATCGACTCGTTGCGCAGGAACAGGGCGTCGAGCTCGTCCAGGACGACGCGTTGGGGCTCCCGTCCCTTCACGCGGTCCATGAGGGTCGCGAGCGTGTCGTCCGGCCCGAGCTCCGCCGCCCGGGCGCGGGCCAGGAGCTGGCCGTCGCTCTCCCCGAGCTCGACGTCGCCGACCCCGACGTACCAGACCTCGTGCCCGCCCTGGGCCGCCGCCCTCGCGAGCCGCGTCGTCGTGTACTCGTCGACCTCGGTGTCGACGTCGTTGACGAGGAACGCGATCCTCACGACGCACCACCTTCGTAGAGGTCCGTGACCGACGCTCCCGCGCGCAGCTTGTCGAGGCGCTCCTGGGCGCCGGGTACGTCGAGCCAGCGGGGCCGCACCCACGGTGGTCTGAGCACCTCCCGGTCGAGCAGGTCCTGCACCAGCGGGAGGTGCTCCAGCGCGAGCTTGCCGACGAAGAGGGCGTCGAGGCTGCCGCCCGCCGCGAGCGCGTCGAGAAGGTGCGTGATCCCGCGGAGGTAGATCGCGTCCTTGACCGACCCGCCCGCGACGACCACCCGGATGGCGATGGACCACGCGGTCCGCGCCGGCATCTGGTGCTCTGTGCGCAGCGACTCGAAGATCGCCAGGAACCCGGCGCCGTCGAGCATCTGGCCGATGGCGACGACTCTCGCGGCGAGCACGCGGAGGCGCCGCGGATCGAGCCCGCCGGTCAGGTACTCCGCGAGCACCGCCAGGCCCTCCTGGGTCTCGTCGTAGCCGGGCAGACCGATCGTCAGCAGCGTCAGCGGCTGCTTCGCGCCGTTCTGGTAGGTCACGACGTGGGTGCCGATCTCGTGGTGGAGCAACGGCTCGACGCGGTCGAGCCGGAACGCAGCGGACTCGGGGATCAGCAGCCGGCCGAAGGACACCATCAGCTCCGAGACGTCGCCGCGCACCTCGATGCCCGCCGCGAAGTCCGGGTAGACCGCGCGGTAGCGGTCGAGCTCCTCACGAGCGGCCTCCGCGAACGCCCCGGCCGTGACGGTCGAGGTGGCGGGCGCCTGCACCGGGATGACCTCGAGCAGCTCACGAGCAGCGGCGGCGAGCGGCTCGGTGACGCCTCCGTAGAGCTGCAGCGACCCGTGCACGAACCGCGAGGTGTCGCGATCCTGCATGGCGGTGATCTGTCGTGCTATCTCGTCCCGCTTGGCCTTGAAGAGGGTGTGGAGCGTCGGGTCCGCCACGTCCTCGATCGCCAGGTCGTAGAGGTCGCGTCGCACGAGGTCCGGCTCGAACTCCAGCGGCCGGAGCCGGAGCGTCGGAGGGGTCGCGAAGTCGCTGCGCTCGAAGTCCACCCATGCCTCGGCCGCGTTGACCGGGGTCAGGTTGAGCAGCAGGTCCAAGCCGCGCTCGATGTCGGTGAGGCGGGCGTCGATCTCGAGCGCTGGCCCCAGCTGATCGGGTGCCATCATCCCGCAGCCACCGCGCGCAGGTGCCGCCGCGAGGGCGCGCGCAGCGACACCTGGCATCGCGGGGTCCACCGGTAGTGACCGTGGTCGCGGGTCACCTCGACCAGGCTGACCCGAGTCAGGCGCGACCGGCCCGGCGCGCACCGGTCCGAGCCCGCGTCGTCCAGGACGTCGCCCGGACGGCAGTCGCGGGCGACGTACGCGACGCTGACGTGCGGGTCGAACGGCCGCCCCTCGGGCTGCTCGGGCAGCGTCTCCCGGACCGCGGCGACGAGGCCGTCGTGCACGTCGGCGAGACCGGCGCCGGAGACCGGGAGGACGACGGCGCCGGGCATCGTGGCGACGGGACCGACCTGGAGGTCGATCGGCGGGACGTCGACGAGTCGATGGTGGGCACGCCGAGCGCACTCGTACGCGAGCCGTCGCGGGACGGTGTCCGCGTAGCCGACCTCGGAGAGCGTCAGGTGCAGCCACCGAGCGGGCACCTCGTCGACGGGAGCGTCGGCCCGGATGGCGCTGCGCGCCTCGGACGCGAGGCCCTGGACCTCGGGGTCGCTCTCGAACGTGGCGTACCACCACCAGCTCCGGCGCTCCCGGGTCCAGTCAGGTCGCCAGCTCCAGTGCTGGACCAGCCTCTCGGCGCCGGCTTCGGGCAGCGGAGCATTCCGAACGGGCATCACGGCCCCTCCCTCGTCCCCTGGTCTCACGTACCCACCGGAGCGGACATTCACCCGCTCGGCGGGTGGTGCCCGGGCGTCAGGCCACCATCACCCGGCTGGCCCGGCCGGGCGCAGGCGGCCGCTCGCGGACGACGGACCACGCGGCGGCGACCCGTCGCACCGCCTCCGTGAGCTCGTCGGCCGGGCGGGTCCAGGGGATGCGGACGAAGGAGTCGAGACCGCCCTCGGCGGCGAACACGGGTCCGGGGGCGATGATCACGCCGCGGTGCTCGGCCTCGGCCACGACGGCGGTGCCGAGCGTGCCGGGCAGGCGGCACCACAGCGCGAGGCCTCCGGTGGGCAGGTGGAAGGTCCACTCCGGCAGGAGGTCGCGCACGGCGCCCGCGAGCGCGTCGCGCTGCTCGCGCAGCCGCACCCGGTTGGCGGCGAGGATCGGCTCGGCCTCGCCGAGGAGGCGGGCGAGGACCAGCTGCTCGAAGACCGGCGCGCCGAGGTCGAGGGAGACCCGGGCCTGGGTCAGCCGCTCCATCTGCGCCCGTGGCGCGCGGATCCAGCCGAGGCGCAGCCCGCCCCAGAACGCCTTGCTGGACGACCCGATCGTGATGGTGTCCGGAGCGAAGGCGGCGAAGGGGCGCGGCATCGACTGCCCCTCGAGGGCCAGCGCCTGGTGGGCCTCGTCGACGATCGGGACCGTGTGCGTGCGGCGCAGGTGCGCGGCGTACTGCTCGCGCTGCGTGTCGGTCATCAGGTGGCCGGTGGGGTTCTGGAAGTCGGGGATCAGGTAGGCCAGCTTGGGCGCGGTCTGTCGCAGCGTGGCCCCGACCGCGTCGAGGTCCCACCCGTCGGGGTCGACGACCGAGGGCACCAGCCGGGCGCCGGCGTGCCGGAGCGCGTCGGTCGCGTTGGGGTAGGTCGGCGACTCGACCAGCACCCGGTCGCCGGGCGCGGTGAAGGCCTGCGCCACGATGGCCGCCCCGGTCAGCGCACCGGGGGTGACCATGACCTGCTCGGGCGACGTCGGCAGGCCGCGCGCGTCGTACGACGCGGCGATCGCCGCCTGCAGCTCCGGCAGGCCGGCGGGGAAGTAGCCGTGCCCGCCGAGGTACGCCGGCAGGTCGCCCGCGGCGTCGGCGTACGCGCGGGCGATGCCCGGCGGGGCGGAGGGCGCGGCGCAGTTGAGGTCGATGGCGTCGGAGTCGCCGGGGCGGGGGAGCAGCGCCCGGTCGTGGGCGCGCGAGCGACCACCCGGCACCCGCGTGAACGTGCCGGCGCCCTGACGAGCCTCGGCGTACCCGGCCTCCCGCAGCGCGGCGTAGGCCCGCGTGACCGTGGTCCGCGAGACCGCGAGCGCGTCGGTGAGCTCGCGCTCGCTCGGCAGCCGCACCCCCACGCCGATGCGGCCGTCGCCGATCAGCAGCGTGAGCGCGTCGGCGAGGCCGGCATAGGCCGGGGAGCGGTCGAAGCCGTCGACCAGGGTGGCCACCCGGCCGGCACTGATGGTGCGGGTCATGCAGGCCACTTTGGCACGATTGGCTATTTATGAGAAGGCCAATCGGCGGCCAGACTCTCCCCATGAGCACCACCGCCGCCGTCCCGCGGGTCGGCCTCAGCGACCTCGGCCCGATCGCCCAGCTGCGCGCCGGCCGGCTCGGTCGCCGCCTCCCGCAGCTCTACGTCGGGCTCGTGGCGTACGGCGTCTCGCTCGCGCTGATGATCCGGGCCGACCTCGGCCTGGCGCCCTGGGACGTCCTGCACTCCGGGCTGACCCGGCACCTGCCGGTCACGATCGGGCAGGCGGTCGTGGTCATGAGCTTCGTCGTGCTGCTCCTCTGGATCCCGCTGCGCGAGAAGCCCGGCCTCGGCACGATCTCCAACGCCCTGGTCGTCGGCTTCTCCGCCGACGCGACGCTCGCCCTCCTCGGCGACCCGGACGCGCTGTGGCTGCGGGCCTCGATGATGCTCGGCGGCATCGCGCTGTGCGGGCTCGCGACCGCGATGTACATCGGCGCCCAGCTCGGCCGCGGCCCGCGCGACGGCCTGATGACCGGGCTCGCCCGGCGCACCGGCCTCTCGCTGCGCCTGGTGCGCACCGGCCTCGAGGTCGCGGTCGTCGTCCTCGGCCTGCTGCTCGGCGGCACGCTCGGCCTCGGCACCGTCCTCTACGCGCTCGCCATCGGCCCGCTGACCCAGCTCTGGCTGCCGTCCTGGATCGTGCCCCTCGACCGGTGAGCGTGTATATGATCTACACATGGCTTACAGCACGATCACGAATCTCGACGCCACCGCGGCGCAGAAGCACAGCCACGAGCTGCTCGACCGGATCCTGAGCACCGAGTCGACGACCTACGTCACCGGCCCGACGGGCACCGGCAACGGCGAGCGGGTGCTCGTGCTCGGCGGCACCGGCTACATCGGCCGGGCCCTCGTGCCCGAGCTCGCCCGCCGCGGCTACCGGCCGGCGGTGCTCTCCCGCAGCGCAGAGATCAAGAACGAGCCGGAGTACGCCGACGCCGAGGTGATCGTCGGCGACGCGACCCGGGCCGCCGACGTGACCGCCGCGGTCGTCGCCGCTCCCACCGCCGTCGTGATCTCGCTCCTCAGCGGCCGCAAGCCCAACGACGCCGAGGACTGCCGCCAGGTCGACCACGAGGCCGTCGTCCACGGCATCAAGGCGGCGGTCGCCCACGACGTCAAGCAGTTCATCCACATCAGCGACTACGGGGTCTACCGTCCCGAGCTGATCCCGCAGGTCTACAAGATGCAGGTCGAGGGCGAGCTCATCGGCCAGCACCACGGCTTCGTGCCGTGGACGATCATCCGGCCGACCGCGTACTTCCCCTACCTCTCGGTCGCGTTCGGCGACGTCAAGAACGGGCTCGCCTACCGGATCTACGACCACGGCGAGTGGAACGTCGTCAACCCGATCGCGCGCGAGGACCTCGCGGAGTTCATCGTCAACCAGGTCCTCGACGACGACGCGATCGGCCGGGTCCTCCCGGTCGGCGGCCCCTGGACCGCCGACAACACCGTCACGCTCAAGGGCGCCGGTGAGCTCATGTTCGAGCTCAACGACAAGCAGCCGAGCTGGGAGGTCGTCACGATGGCCAGCTGGGACAAGAAGATCGCCCGGCTCACGCGGCTCAGCAAGCTCACGAAGCAGCTCAAGCCGGTCGTGTTCTACCTCGAGGCCGCGAAGTACTGGTCGGTCGTCGACCACGTCGCGCCGGCGTACGGAACCCGCACCCTGAGGGGCTTCATGGAGAAGCTGGTCGACCGGGAGTTCCCGACCGGCTCCTACCGCGAGCGGATGCGCTCGGGCACCAACGTGATGCCCACCGACATCTGAGTGACGCGCGGCTCCAGGTGGGTACCCCCTCGCCATGAGCCAGACGGACGACGAGCAGCAGCCCGACCGCGACCAGGACGCCGACCCCGAGCGCCGCGAGATCGCGGAGATGGAGGAGCGGCTCGACGCGGAGGCGGAGGGCGACGGGCTGGCCGCCGAGGCCGGCCGCGGTGAGGAGAACGGGCTCGCCGAGGGCTGACCCAGCCCCTGGCCATAGCCCGATGGGGGTCTGCACAGATGGTCCGAAAGGGTGATCCGACCTCGACCCCGGGCGTCTACGTTGGATCCGCCGACGTCGCAGCAAGCGCGTCGGACGGCCGGACCGTCGGGGGGAGCGCCGTGGACGTCACTGAACTCTTGGACCAGACCGCTGCTGCGGCCCTTGCGCACGCAGCGGCGCTCCAGCACCGGCTGCGCGCCGTCGGCGGCGCGGAGGAGCCGGAGCTGCGCGAGTGCGACAACGACCTGCACCGGCTGATCGGTGACATCGTGTCGCTGCGCAACGCGGCCGAGCTGCTCAAGCGGATGCAGCCGGCGAGCTGATCGACGCCTAGCCGCGATAGCTGCTGTCCGGCAGCATCGCGGGGCACGCGCCGCCGGGGGTGGTGGCCAGCTCGTAGTGCCAGACCTCGTTCGCGAACACCTGGCACAGGCCGTACGCCGCGCCGTGGCGGCTCAGCCACTCGGCGGCCTCGGTCGGGCCGATGTCGAGCGCGTCGCCGGTGACGTGCGCGGACGCCTCGGGGGTGGAGACGTAGCGGCGCGCCTCCTCCTCGCTGCCGTAGGTCCGCACGGCCTCGTCGAAGAGCCGCTGCTGGTGGGCCCGGCTGCGCCAGCCGCTGTTGACGACCAGCGTCACGCCGTCGGCGCGCGCGTCGGCCGTCGCGGCCGTGAGGGCGTCGAGCAGCGCTGAGTCGAGCTTCCGGATCGTCGCCTGCTGGTGGTCGGTCGGGTCACCGGGCACGTTCTTCGGGGCGACCAGCCCGGCCGACAGCCGCGCGGGGTCGCTCGACCCCTGCTGGGTGACGGTGCCGCAGCCGGCGGTGACGACGGCGGCGAGCAGCAGCGGGAGGGTCCTGGGGATCGACAGCACCTCAGGAACGTAGGCGCGGGACGCGCCGGCGCACCTCGGTCGCAGGTGCCGGACCGCGCGACCTGAGGACCGCGCTCATCCTCCCGGAGGGTCGCGCCGCTGCATCTCCCACGCGAGGTCGATCGCCTCCCGGACCGCGGCCCGGCGGGCGTGGTCGAGGTAGGCCTCGACCTTGTGGTGCGCCTCCATCCGCGGCGGCACGCCAAAGCTCTCCGGGTGCCGCTCGAGCAGCGCCTCCCGCTTGTTCAGCGGCACCCGGATGACCAGCGTCCGCGGGTCGTCGAGACGGACCACCAGCCGGTCGCGGACGTACCACGCCGGACGCGACTCGGTGCCCTTGCGCTTCACGCCCGGCAGCGACTCGGCGTACCGGCCGACCTCCTCGGGAGTCACCCGCGCAGCCTAGATCGACTTCCGCGCGTCCGGCCGGTCGAGCGGGCCGGACCTCACCGCTTGGTGGCGATGACGACCGAGGCGTCGGGGGCGACCATGACCTCGACGGCGGTGAACCGCTCGTCGGTGAGCCACTGCTCGCGCAGGGTGTCGACCCTGCCGTAGGTGACCGGCGGCCACATCTCGCACGGCGCGAAGTCGTCGAGCACGACCAGGCCGCCCGGCTCGACCAGGTCGGCGACCTGGTCGACGCCGACCTCGGTGGGCTCACCGGAGTCGAGGAAGAGCAACGAGAACGGGCCTTGGTCGAGCAGCGTCGACCAGTCCGCCGAGCGCACCTCGACCTGCGGGTCGTCCTCGAAGATCTCGGCCGCCGCGTCGGCGAGCTTGGCGTCCAGCTCCGCGGTCAGGATCGTCGCGTCGCCGCGCACGCCGGACCGCAGCCACGCCGTGCCGACCCCGCAGCCGGTGCCGAACTCGGCCATCGTCCCGGTGCGGGTCGCGGCGAGCGCGGCCAGCAGCCGCCCGGTCTCGTTGCGGCAGAACGACACGTACCCGGCCTTGCGGGAGACCTCGAACGCGCGGCTGACGATCTCGGGAAGTTCCGGGGGAGCACTCATTCCTCGAGTCTTTCATTGCGGGACGGCTGTCTCACATCGCGAACAGTCCGGGAAAACCGGTGTCCGGGGCGACGTCGCTACCGTACGGTAGCGACACCATGCGGAGCGTCTACGTACTTATTGACTGCCGCGGCGGGGCTTCTTAGAGAGGCCACCTCGCCGCGGTGTTCGGCGTTGACGGTCTCTCCCCCCGATTTGGTTCGGGCACATCTGGATCGAAGATGTCTCCGCGGCGACCGAGCGCCCAGCAGCACGGCGCGACCCGCTCCCTGATGGTTCTCCCTCAGCCTGTGTGACCCGCAGGCCGATCGCTCTCTCGAGCGGATCATCTTCGTTCCAGGTGTACCGGAGCCGACCGGCACCTCATCCGAGAACGAAGACACGAGAGAGAGCACCGCGATGTACGACATGTACCCCGACTGGGGTCCCGCTCAGCACCACCCGGAGAATCCCCGCAGCCACGAGAACGTCAGCGCGGCGCTGCAGGCATCTCTCGACCTGCGGGACAACGGCGGCCAGCGCCCCGACGACAACTAGCCTCCGACGCATGAGCACCGACCCGCACGCGACCACGTCCCACGGCACGATCAAGCTCGCCGTCATCCCCGGCGACGGCATCGGCCAGGAGGTGACCGCCGAGGCCGTCAAGGTCCTCGAGGTCGCGTCGCCGGCGGGAGTGAAGTTCGAGCAGACCCGCTACGACCTCGGCGCCGAGCGCTACCTCGCGACCGGCGAGGTGCTGCCGGACTCCGTGCTCGACGAGATCCGCCAGCACGACGCGATCCTGCTCGGTGCGGTCGGCGGCAAGCCCAACGACCCGAACCTGCCCCCGGGCATCCTCGAGCGCGGCCTGCTCCTCCGGCTGCGCTTCGAGCTCGACCACTACGTCAACCTGCGCCCGTCCCGGATCTTCCCCGGCGTGCCCGGCCCGCTCGCCGACCCGGGCGAGGTCGACTTCGTCGTGGTCCGCGAGGGCACCGAGGGTCCCTACACCGGCAACGGCGGCTCACTGCGCGTCGGTACGCCGCACGAGGTGGCCACCGAGGTCTCGGTCAACACCGCCTTCGGCGTCGAGCGGGTCGTCCGCGACGCCTTCGCCCGCGCCCAGCGCCGCCCGCGCAAGAAGCTGACGCTGGTCCACAAGACCAACGTGCTCGTGCACGCGGGCTCGGTCTGGTGGCGGATCTTCCAGTCCGTCGCCGCGGAGCACCCCGACGTGACCACCGACTACATGCACATCGACGCGGCGACGATCTTCATGACGACCGACCCCGCGCGCTTCGACGTGATCGTCACCGACAACCTCTTCGGCGACATCATCACCGACCTCGCCGCCGCGATCACCGGCGGCATCGGCCTGGCGGCCTCCGGCAACGTCAACCCCGACCGGACGGCCCCCTCCATGTTCGAGCCCGTGCACGGCTCCGCGCCGGACATCGCCGGGCAGCAGAAGGCCGACCCCACCGCCGCGATCCTGTCCGCGGCACTGCTGCTCGACCACCTCGGGTACGCCGACGCCGCCGCCGCGATCGAGTCCGCGGCGATCGCCGACATCGCCGAGCGCCCCGCGGGCAGCAGTCCGACGGGCGGACGGCGTACCTCCGAGGTCGGCGACGCGATCGCCGCCCGAGTAGCCGGCTGACCGCCCCTCGTCGAACCCCACCGACGGCCGGGCACACCTTCGTGTGCCCGGCCATCCTCATTTACCTGGAAGGCCTACTAAGTTGTCCCCCATGGAGATCAGCATCACCCCGTCGAGCGCCGCGGTCTCCGACGAGCGCCTCGCCGAGATCCTCGCGAACCCCGGCTTCGGCCTGCACTTCACCGACCACATGTTCACGGTCGAGTGGACCCCGGACTCCGGCTGGCACGGTGCCCGCATCGAGCCCTACGGCCCGCTCACGCTCGACCCGGCGACCGCCGTCCTGCACTACGCGCAGGAGACGTTCGAGGGCATGAAGGCCTACCGCCACGACGACGGGTCGATCTGGTCCTTCCGGCCCGAGGAGAACGCCCAGCGCATGGTGCGCTCGAGCCACCGGCTCGCGCTCCCGGTGCTGGAGGTCGACGACTTCATCCAGGCCGTCGACGCGCTCGTCGCGGTCGACAAGCGCTGGGTGCCGGACCCGGCGGGGGAGAAGAGCCTCTACCTGCGGCCGTTCATGTTCGCCTCCGAGAAGTTCCTCGGGGTGCGGCCCTCCCAGCACGTCACGTTCATGGTGATCGCCAGCCCGGCGGGTGCCTACTTCAAGGGCGGCCTCAAGCCGGTCACCCTGTGGCTGACGGAGGAGTACACCCGGGCCGGCCGCGGCGGCATGGGCGCGGCCAAGACCGGCGGCAACTACGCCTCGTCCCTCGTCGCCCAGCAGGAGGCCATCGGCCACGGCTGCGACCAGGTCGTCTTCCTCGACGGCCAGGAGGGCAGATACGTCGAGGAGCTCGGCGGCATGAACATGTACTACGTCTTCGACGACGGGCACATCGTCACCCCCGAGACCGGCACGATCCTCGAGGGCATCACCCGGTCGAGCATCATCGAGCTGGCCGGCAAGCTGGGGCACCAGGTCGAGGAGCGGAAGTTCTCCATCGACGAGTGGCGCGAGGGCGTCACCAGCGGTCGCATCACCGAGATCTTCGCGTGCGGCACCGCCGCCGTGGTCACCCCCGTCGGCGAGCTCCGGTCGCGCGAGGGCACGGTCCCGGCGCCCGCGAGCACCGACTTCACGACGCGGGTCCGCCAGGCGCTCGTCGACATCCAGTACGGCCGCGCCGAGGACACCTTCGGCTGGATGCACCAGATCGTCTGACGCGGTGCGCCTCAAGCCGGGCCGTCCCGACATCACGCGGTACGCCGACCGCTTCGACGTGCCCGCGGCCACCGGCCCGTGGGGCGTGACGTTCCTCGGCGTCGCCAGCCTGCTGATCGACGACGGCGAGACGGCGCTGATGACGGACGGGTTCTTCTCCCGCCCGTCGCTCGCCAAGGTCGTGCTCGGCAGGATCGCGCCCGACCAGGGCCGCATCGACGCCGCGCTCGCGCGGGCCGGCGTCGACCGGCTCGCGGCGGTGCTCCCGGTGCACACGCACTACGACCACGCGATGGACTCGGCCGTCGTGGCGGACCGGACCGGCGCGGTGCTCGTGGGGGGCGAGTCCACGGCGTACGTCGGCCGCGGGCACGGGCTGCCGGCCGACCGGGTCCGGGTGGTGACGCCGGGGGAGCCGCAGCAGCTCGGGGCGTTCACGCTGACGCTGGTCGAGTCGCACCACTGCCCGCCGGACCGCTTCCCCGGCGTGATCACCGAGCCGGTCGTGCCGCCGGTGAGGGCCGGCGCCTACAAGTGCGGCGAGGCCTGGTCGATCCTGCTCTCGCACGCCAGCGGGCGCAGCGCGCTGCTCCAGGGCAGCGCCGGGTACGTCGAGGGCGCGCTGGCGGGACGCCGAGCGGACGTCGCCTACCTCGGCGTCGGCCAGCTCGGCGTGCAGAGCGAGGACTACATCCGCAGGTACTGGGCCGAGACCGTCGAGGCCGTCGGCGCGCGCACGGTCGTGCTGACCCACTGGGACGACTTCTTCCGCCCGCTCGACCGGCCGCTGCGAGCGCTGCCCTACCTCGGAGACGACCTGGACGTCAGCATGCGGATCCTCGACGAGCTGGCCGCGGCCTCGGGTGTCAGCGTGCACCTCCCCACGGTGTGGCGCCGTGAGGACCCCTGGGCCTGACCCGGCCTCCGGTCCGCGGCGGGAAGTCGTCGGTACGGCGGGGGTCGCCGGGAGAGCCGCTCCGCGCAGGTAACCTCGGCGCGTGACGACGTCCCCCTCCACGCCGGCTGAGCAGCCGACGGTCGGCGGCTACACCCTGCTGGCCAAGCTCGGTGAGGGCGGCATGGGGGTCGTGCACCTCGCGCGCCGCGGGGACGCCGGCCAGCGGGTGGCGCTGAAGATGCTGCGACCGCACATCGTCGGCGACCAGGAGGCCCGCCAGCGCCTGGAGCGCGAGGTCGGCTCGCTGAGCCGGATCCGCAGCCAGTGGGTCGCCGAGATCGTCGACGCCGACCCGTGGGCGGACGTCCCCTACGTCGCCACCCGCTACGTCCCCGGTCTCTCGCTGCACGACCTGGTGCGCGAGGAGGGGCCGGTCACCGGGGACGACCTCTACTGGCTCGCCGCCTGCCTCGCCGAGGGCATCGCCTCGGTGCACGCGGTCGGCGTGCTGCACCGCGACGTGAAGCCCTCCAACGTGCTCATGGAGGGCCGCACCCCGATCCTCATCGACTTCGGGCTGGCGCGGGTCGCCGACGACCCGAAGCTCACCCACACGGGCTGGCTGCTCGGCACGCCTGGCTACCTCGCGCCGGAGATCCTCTACGGCGAGGACGCGACGGCGGCCTCCGACGTGCACTCGTGGGCGTCCACGGTCGCGTACGCCGGGCTCGGCCACCCGCCGTTCGGCCGCGGCCCCGCCATGGCGATCATGGACCGGGTCCGGCGCGGCCAGTTCGACCTCGACGGGCTGCCCGAGGAGCTGCACGGTGTCGTCGCCGCGGCGCTCGACCCGGAGCCGAGGCACCGGCCGACGCTCGACCAGATCCTCGCCTGGCTGCGGCCGACGACGACGCGCCGCGGCTCGGTCGTCGTCCCGCCGCCGGTCCACGAGGAGCACGATCCCTACACCGTGCCCCTGGCGCTCGCCGCCCAGGCCGGCGCCGACGACGAGACCGACGTCTGGCCCGGCCACGACCACCCCGAGCCGTACACGCTGGCCCTGCCGCCCGAGGGCGTGACCGTGGACCAGCCCTGGGCGGAGCCGAAGGTCTCCGGCGCCGAGCGGCTGCGCCGCGGCGCCCTGCTGGTGCTGCTGGCTCTGGTCGCGGGCCTCGGCTGCGCCGCGTTCCCGTGGCTGTCGCTGGCCGTGCTGCTGGTCGGCTCCTGGCTGCTGCGCAGCGCCTCGCTCGCGGCGTCCGCGCACGACCGGCGCCGCCAGTGCCGCGGCGGTCGCTGGTACGACGGCGTGCAGCTGCTGCTCGCCTCCCCGTGGCACCTGATCCAGTCCATCCCGGGCGCCGTGCTGCTCGGGCTGTGGGCGGCCGGCTTCGCCGCGGCGGCGGCCCTGGTCTGCTACGCGATCGCGACCGGCGTCGAGCTCGCCCTCTTCGTCTGCGGCGTGGTGCTGGCCGGCGCGCTGTGGTGGGGCCCGGACGGCTCCCGGGTGCGGGGGCCCGTCGGCTGGGCGGTCACCCCCCTCGCCGCCGACCCACGCCGCTGGCTGGTCGCGCTGATCGTCCTGATGGCCGCCGGCATCGCGCTCGCCCTGCGGGCCGACGTCACCGGCGCGACCTGGACGCCCGACGACGACCGTCCGCTGAGCAAGACGCTCGCGGCGTCCCTGCTGCGCGTGCCAAGATGAGCACCATGCAGAGCCGCATCTCCTCGGAGATCATCATTCGCTAGCGCGTCGAGCCCCGCCCGACGCGCCGACCTCTCGTTCCCGAGAGGTTTTTTTGTTGTTCGACCAGCCCCCACCCCCGTACGAGAGAGAACCGATGGACCTCCACGGCGCCTTCCACGTCTACGACACGACACTGCGCGACGGCGCGCAGCAGGAGGGTCTCAACCTCTCCGTCGCCGACAAGCTGTCGATCGCGCGGCAGCTCGACGACCTGGGCGTCGGCTACATCGAGGGCGGCTGGCCGGGCGCCAACCCCAAGGACACCGAGTTCTTCCGCCGCGCGACGCAGGAGCTGTCGCTGCGCAACGCCAGGCTCGCGGCGTTCGGCGCCACCCGCCGGGCGGGGGTGAAGGCCGCCGACGACCCGCTGGTCGCCGCGCTGCGCGACAGCGGCGCGTCGGTGGTCACGCTGGTCGCGAAGTCGCACGACCGGCACGTCGAGCTCGCGCTGCGCACCACCCTCGAGGAGAACCTCGCGATGGTGCGCGACACCGTCACCCACCTGCGTGAGGAGGGGCAGACGGTCTTCCTCGACGCCGAGCACTTCTTCGACGGCTACCGCGCCAACCGCGACTACGCGCTCGAGGTGCTGCGCACGGCGTACGACGCCGGGGCCGAGGTGATCGCCCTCTGCGACACCAACGGCGGGATGCTGCCCGGCTGGGTCGCCGAGGTCGTCCACGACGTGCGGGAGACAGCCCAGGTGCGGGTCGGCATCCACTGCCACAACGACACCGGCTGCGCGGTCGCCAACACCCTGGCCGCCGTCGACGCCGGTGCCACCCACGTGCAGGGCACGATCAACGGGTACGGCGAGCGCACCGGCAACGCCGACCTCGTCGCGGTCGTCGCCAACCTCGAGCTCAAGCTGGACAAGCAGGTGCTCCCGCAGGGCCTCCTCGGTGAGGCCACCCGGATCGCGCACGCGGTCGCAGAGGTCACGAACTTCCCGCCGGCCTCGCGGCAGCCCTACGTCGGCGCCTCGGCGTTCACCCACAAGGCCGGCCTGCACGCGAGCGCGATCAAGGTCGATCCCGACCTCTACCAGCACATGGACCCCGCCGGCGTCGGCAACGACATGCGGCTGCTGGTCTCCGACATGGCCGGCCGCGCGTCCATCGAGCTCAAGGGTCGCGAGCTCGGGTTCGACCTCTCGGGTGACCGGGAGCTCGTCACCCGGATCACCGACCGGGTCAAGGAGCTGGAGAGCCGGGGCTACACCTTCGAGGCCGCGGACGCGTCCTTCGAGCTTCTGCTGATCGAGGAGGTCGAGGGGCAGCGGCCGACGTACTTCGACGTCGAGTCCTGGCGGGTCATCACCGACAGCAGGCCCGGCGACGACGCCGTGTCCGAGGCCACCGTGAAGCTGACCGCCGACGGTGTGCGCTACGTGCAGACCGGTGAGGGCAACGGCCCGGTCAACGCGCTCGACCACGCCCTGCGGCAGGCGATCGAGCAGGCCTACCCCGAGGTCGCGAAGCTCGAGCTGATCGACTACAAGGTCCGCATCCTCGACCAGGGCCACGGCACCGACGCCACCACGCGGGTGCTCATCGAGACCAGCGACGGGGAGTCCTCGTGGATCACGGTGGGCGTCGGCGCCAACGTGATCGAGGCGTCGTGGGGCGCGCTCGTCGACGGGGTCACCTTCGGCCTGCGCCGGCACGAGGGCTGAGCGCTACCGCAGCTCCTCGAAGATCGTCAGCTGCAGGCCCGCGGGCGCGCCCAGCCGGGAGTTGAGGGAGTCCCAGGGCGTGCGGGTCGGCGGCGCGATGAGCTCGGCGCCCGCCCCGACGAGCTCGTCGGTCACGGTCGCCGCATCGGCGACCTCGAACGCGACCCGGAGCCGAGGACTCACGGGTCGGCCCACCTCCACCCGGTCGATCAGGTCGACCTGCGCGCTATTGGAGAGCTCGAGCGTGGCGCGCCCGACGTCGAGGATGGTGACCTTCGCGCCGTCGTCACCGTGCACGGTGAGCTCCTCGCGCGCACCGAGCGCGTCGCGGTAGAACGCGAGCGCGGTCTCGTAGTCGTCGGTGTGCACGACGAGCCGCATCTGGAGGACCCGAGGTGCTGGTGGGAGTTCGGACATGGTGCCGATCCTGCGCCCGGACCGATGATTCCGCCACGGTCCGGCGGTCTCCATCTCCAGGACCGACGAGCAGACGAGCAGGCCGGCAGAGGAGGTGGGAGCAATGGGCGGATCGTTCGTGATCGAGGAGGAGACGGGGACGTACACCGGCCGCGCCCACCCTCACAACGGCTACTACGCCGGCGACTTCTCCGGGCAGCCGGTCACCGTCGTGGTCGCCTGGGGTGCTGGGTCGTCCGGATCGTCGCAGGCGGCCTAGCGGCCCACGATCCGCCGCGCCAGGTCGACCCAGCCCTCGTGGACCCGGTCGACGGGGAACCCGTCGAGGTTGACCTGCTGGTCGAGGATCGGCAGCTCGAGCGGGGCGAGCAGGGCGGTCGCCAGGATCGGCAGGTCGCCCCGGACGCCGAGCTCGGTGAGCAGGTAGCGGACGTGGGTCACGGTGAAGGAGTAGGCGCCGGCCGCCCGCGCGCCGGTGCGGCCGGCCTCGCGGATCAGCTCGGCGTGCAGGAGCGTGGTCTCCAGCCGGGTGCGGCCGAAGGCCAGAAGCCGGTCCCACGGGTCGGCGCCGGGCCCGAGCGGCGGAGGCCCGGACATCACCTGCAGCTGCCACTCGGCCTCGGAGTGGTTGAGCACGGCGGCCATCAGGCCCTCGCGGGACTCGAAGCGACGGAAGACCGTGCCCTTGCCGACGCCCGCTGCCTGGGCGACGGCGTCCATCGTCACGCCTCGCGGGCCGCTGCGCTCGATCAACGCCGTGGCCGCGTCGAGGAGGAGCTCGCGGTTGCGCGCGGCATCGCGGCGCTCGGGCGGGGGAGCGCCGACCAGGGGCAGGGCGATCGGCTCGGGCATCGGCGCCACCCTAGTGACCCGCGCCACGGGGCGCCTCGGAATAGAAAGCGGACCGCAGTCCGTTTCGTCCACATGACCGACACCACCATCGCCGTCCTGGTCGGCAGCCTGCGCGCCGACTCCCTCAACCGCCGGCTCGCCGAGCGGCTCGCCTCCCTCGCGCCCGCCGGCGTGCGCGTCGACATCGTCGAGGGCCTCGACCAGATCCCCTTCTACAACGAGGACGTCGACAACCCCGCCAGCGTGCCGGCCTCCGCCGTCGCGCTGCGCGAGCGGGTCGCCGCGGCCGACCGCGTGCTCGCGGTCACGCCCGAGTACAACGGCACCATGCCGGCCGTGCTCAACAACGCCATCGACTGGCTCTCCCGGCCGTACGGCGCCGGCGCCATGGTCGGGAAGCCCTTCGGCGTCGTCGGCGCCACCCCCACGCCGTACGGCGGCAAGTGGGCGCACGCGGACGCCGCGCGCTCGGCCCGGATCGCCGGCGCCGTCGTCGTCGAGGACGTGACCGTCTCGCAGTCGGCCCTCGAGGTCGACGTGCTCACCGACCCGGACGTCCTCGCCCGGCTCAGCGGCGCGGTGCGCCTGCTCGCCGAGCACGACACCAGCGCGCCCGCCGCCTGAGCCCGTCCCGTCCCGGTCCCACCGAGGGGACTACGGTCGGGTCGTGGCCGAGCTCCATGACCTGACCGCTCTCGAGCAGGGCGACCTGGTGCGCCGTCGCCAGGTCTCGCCGCTCGAGCTCACCGAGCACTACCTCGAACGCGCCGACCGACTCGACTCGGTCGGCGCGTTCGTCACGCTCACGCCCGACCTCGCCCGCGAGCGCGCGGCGGCCCTGGACTCCGGTGGCCCCGGTCCGTCGCCGCTGTGGGGCGTGCCGACCGCGATCAAGGACCTCAACCTGACGGCGGGGGTGCGCACCACGTTCGGCTCGGCGGCCTTCGCCGACTTCGTGCCCGACCTCTCCGACAACGTGACGCTGTCGCTGGAGGCCGCCGGCCTGGTCAGCCTGGGCAAGACGAACACGCCGGAGTTCGGGTCGCCCTGCTACACCGAGCCGGACGTCGCGCCGCCCGCGGTGACCCCGTGGGACCGGACCCGCACGGCCGGCGGGTCCTCCGGCGGCGCGGCCGCAGCGGTCTCGGCCGGGCTCGTCCCGCTCGCGCAGGGGTCCGACGGCGGTGGCTCGATCCGGATCCCCGCGTCCTGCTGCGGGCTGGTCGGCCTCAAGCCCACCCGCGGGCGGATCAGCGGCCACCCCATGTACGGCGACCCGGTGGGTCTGGGGACGGCTGGGCCGATCGCCCGGACCGTGCGGGACGCGGCGGCGATGCTCGATGTCCTCGCCGGTCGCCGGGTGGGAGACCCTGCCTGGGCCCCACCTCCCTCCGCGACGTTCCTGTCGGCCTGCGACCGCGACCCGGGGCGGCTCCGGGTCGCTCGCTTCATCGCACCCGTGATCACCGACACCGTCGTCGACCCCGCGTGCGTGCAGGCCTGGGAGGACGCGTCGCGCCTGCTGGAGTCGCTCGGCCACGAGGTCGAGGACGTCGCGGTGCCGTTGCCGGCGGAGGCGGTGCCGGTCTTCGAGACCTGCTGGGCGGTGCTCACCGCGCTGTCGGCCGTCCCGCCGGACCGGGAGCACCTGCTCCGCCCGCTGACCCGCTGGCTCTCCGAGCGCGGTCGCGCGGTCAGCGGGCCTGAGTTCGGCCTCGCGATCGGCGCGATGCGGCGCTTCGCGGCCGGCGCGCTGACGGCGCTCGCGCCGTACGACGTCGTGCTGACCCCCACGCTCGCCACCCCGCCGCTGCCCGTCGGGGCGATGCGGGACGACGACCACCCGGAGCGCGACTTCGAGGCACAGAAGGCCTTCACGCCGTGGACCTCTGCGTGGAACGTCACCGGCATGCCGGCCGTCTCGCTGCCGGTGCACTGGACCGACGACGGCCTTCCGGTCGGCGTCATGCTGGCCGGCCGGCCGGCCGAGGAGGAGCTGCTGCTCGCTCTCGCCGCCCAGGTCGAGGAGGCCTCGCCCTGGCAGGACCGGAGACCGCCCGGGTGGTGATCTCGCTCGTCCACACCGCGCACCTCGGCCCGCACGGGCTCGCCGACGTGCGCGACCTCTGCGGCCTGGCGTTCGACGACTACGACGACGCGACCTTCCAGCACGCGCTGGGCGGCACGCACGCGCTCGTGCGCCACGACAACGTCCTCGTCGCCCACGGTGCCGTCGTGCTGCGCCGGCTGTGCATCGGCGGCCGCTGGCTGCGGTGCGGCTGGATCGAGTCGGTGGCCACCCATCCCGGCCACCGCGGTCGCGGCTACGCCCACACCGTCATGGCCGCGCTGGAGACGCTGGCGCCCGGCTACGAGGTGATGGGCCTGTGCGCCTCCGACGTCGGGCGCTCCCTCTACTCGTCCCGCGGCTGGATCCTGTGGCGCGGCCCCGCCAGCGTGCTGAGCCCGGACGGCGTCCGACCGACCCCCGACGAGGACAGCATCTACGTGCAGACCAGGCGACCGGTCGACTTCGACGGCCCGATCGTCTGCGACTGGCGCGAGGGCGAGGTCTGGTGACCACTGGCTAGGGTGAGGACATGAGTCGCCCGGTCATCGCGGTCGTGGGCGCCGGACCCGGCGTGAGCGGCTCGGTCGCACGCCGCTTCGCGCGCGAGGGGTACGACGTGGCGCTGCTCGGCGTCGACGAGGCGCAGCTGACCGAGCTCGCCGGTCAGGTCGAGGCGCTCGGCGTCGATGTCGGCCACGCCGTCACCGACGTCACCGACGTCGAGGCCGCGACCGCGGCGATCCAGCGCTTCGGCGACCACACCGGGCGGATCGACGTCCTGCACTTCAACCCCAGCGCGTTCCGCGAGAAGGACCCGCTCGAGCTCCCGGTCGCGGAGCTCCTCGAGGACGTCGCCCTCGGTGTCGGCGCGCTTCTGACCGCCGTCCAGGCCGCGCGACCGTACCTGTCCGCAGGCGGGCGGGTCACGGTCACCGGCAGCATGGCCGCGGACAAGCCGTGGCACCGCGCGGCGTCGCTCGGCGTGCAGAAGGCCGGCGTCCGCAACCTGGTGCGCAGCCTGGACGCGACCCTGGCGCCCGACGGGATCCGTGCGGTCTCGGTGACCGTGCGCGGGACGCTCGACAAGCAGGGCCCGTTCACCCCCGACCGGGTCGCGGACGCGATCTGGGCCGCGGCCCACCAGGACGAGGCGGACTGGCAGGCCGAGGTGCCCTACTCCGGATGACCGATCGGCCCGCCCGCCTGGAGGACGTCCACGAGCTCGCCCTGGCGATGCCGCACGTGACGGTCGTCCACGGCCAGCGTGCGCAGAACCCGGTCTACCAGGTCGGGGGCAAGTCGTTCGTCTTCTTCCGCACCCCGCGACCCGACGCGTTCGACCCGGAGACGGGGGAGCGCTACGACGACGTGATCGTGCTCTGGTGCGCCCCGGAGGAGAAGGAGGCGCTGCTGCAGGACGAGCGCACGCCGTTCTTCACCACCCCGCACTTCGACGGCCATCCCTCGGTGCTCCTGCGCGGCAGCCGCGTCGGCGAGCTCAGCCTGTCCGAGCTCACCGAGGTGGTGCAGGACGCCTGGCTCGCCCAGGCCTCGAAGCGGCGCGCTGACGCGTGGCTGGCCGAGCATCCGGCCTGACGGGCGCTCAGGTCCCGCCGCCGCCGTCGCCGGCCCCGATCCCGCCGTTGGCGGTCCACGCCTCGGTGTCCATCGCCGGAGCACCACGCGGGTTGATCCCACCGATCAGACCGCGTCGCCTGCGGGACCGGTCCGCCCATGCGCAGAGGCCGAGGACCACCGCGAGCACGCCCAACGCCACCCAGATCATCGGCCCCTCCTCGGTCGTCGTCGGAGTCTCCAACCTGGTGATCATCCGCCCGTGGAGGGGGCCTGTCGATCCTCCGAGC
Source organism: Nocardioides agri (assembly GCF_013778305.1). GTDB lineage: Bacteria > Actinomycetota > Actinomycetes > Propionibacteriales > Nocardioidaceae > Nocardioides > Nocardioides agri. Next base: position 582,738 of record NZ_JACEIC010000002.1, on the reverse strand, counting down.
GGACTAGTCATCGCCGATGCCGCGCGCGTGCAGCGCGTCACCGGTCTCGTGGGCGCGCGCGACGACCCGGATCACGAACGGCGTGAGGAACGCCCGCGGGTGCCGTACGCCGCGAGCGCGGGCGGCGTCGCGGGTCTCGGTGGCCAGCGCGACGGTGCCCGGGAGCGCCTGGATCGCGAGCCCGAACGCCAGGGCGACGCGCTCCGGGTCCACCCCCACCCGGCGCAGCGGGGTGATCCAGCGGATGAACGCGTCGAGCATCGCGTTGACCGGCGTCGTGGCCGAGACGACGACCGCGGCGAGCGACAGGGCGACCAGGTCGACGAACGTCTCGATCGCCTTGTCCCGCCCGTACCACAGCCACTGGAGCGCGCCGACGAACGCCGCGAAGAACAGCACCGTCCGCGCCGCGCGCACCAGGGTGATCAGGTGGATCCGGCCGACCAGGCCGAGCACCAGCGCCACGGCGAGGAAGGCCCACGACGCCGGCATGCTGCGCACCATGACGATCGAGAGGCTGAAGGCCATCAGGCCGGCGAGCTTGAGGCCGACCGGCGCCCGGTGCAGCAGGCTGTCGCCGGGCTGGTAGACCCCGACGAGGCCGGTGCTGCTCATCAGCCGGCCACCGTGGCGAGGTAGTGCTCGACGGCGGCGTCGGCCGGCCCGTCGAAGCGCACCGCGGCGTCCTCGACGACCAGCACGCGGTCGCAGCGGCGGGCCAGGTCGAGGTCGTGGGTCACCAGCACCAGCTGCTGCTCGAGCCCGAAGAGCAGGTCCGCGACCCGGCGGGTGTTGGCGAGGTCGAGCAGGGTGGTCGGCTCGTCGGCGACCACGATGGCCGGCTCGACCGCCAGCACGCCGGCCAGCGCGAGCAGCTGCTTCTGGCCCCCCGAGAGAGCGTGCACGCTGACGTCGGCGTGGTCGCCGAGGCCGTAGCGCTGCAGCACGGCCAGCGCCTTCTCGTGCCGCCGTGCCGCGCTCTTCTCGTGCCGGCGCAGCGACAGCTCGACGTCCTCGACGCAGGTCGGCATCACCAGCTGGGCCGCCGGGTCGGTGAACACGAAGCCGACCCGGCGTCGTACGGCGCCGCCCTGGCGGCCCACGTCGACACCGTCGACCAGGACCCGCCCCGAGGTCGCCTCGACGAGCCCGTTGACGAGCCGGGCCAGCGTCGACTTGCCGGAGCCGTTCGCGCCGATGACGCCGATCCGCCGCTCGGTCAGCTCCACGGTCGTCGGCTCGAGCACGACGCGCGGACCGCCGGGGGCAGCGACGCTGACCCCGGCGGCCTCGAAGGAGATCGTCGGCACCTCAGCGACGCGCGAGGAGCTGCGGGAACGCGCGGTGGACCTCGGCGGCGACCAGCGCGACCAACGTGGTCTTGAGGATGTCGCCGATCCAGAAGGGCGTGTCGTAGGTGAAGGCCTCGTGCCAGGTGACGTCGAAGTAGAGCTTCATGCCGATGATCCCGAGCGGGTGGATCACGAGGACGCTGCCGGCCAGCGAGCAGAAGAAGACCCAGATGGCGCGGGTGCGGTTCTCGCCGGCGACGTACTTGACCAGGAATCCGGCCAGGGCGGCGGCGAAGGGGAAGGCGATCAGGTAGCCCGCGCTGGGGCCGTTGAAGACGGCCAGTCCGGAGGAGTGCTCGGCGAAGACCGGCAGCCCGATCGCGCCGAGCAGGAGGTAGAGGCCGACCGCGAGGAAGCCGCGGACCGGCCCGAGCACGCACCCGGCGAGCATCACGCCGAACGTCTGGAGCGTGATCGGCACGCCGGAGCCGCCGGTGGGGATGGCGCCGATGTAGGCGCAGGCCGAGATCAGCGCCGCGAAGCCGGCGATCAGCGCCAGGTCGGTGGTGACGGAGCGCCGCGGCCGCGCCGTCGTCGTCGGAGTCGTCTCGGCCATGGTCATGGGTCGTCCTTCGCGGTGGTGAACTGAACGGCGTTCAGGTTAGGGTTCCGATCCGCAGGGGTCAACGGTGACCGGACGGTAGGGAGGGTGTGACGTGCGCAACCATCGCGCCGACGTCGTCGAGCGGGCGCTCGACGTGCTCGACCGCTACGGGCTGGCGGACCTCACGATGCGACGGCTCGCCACCGAGCTCGGCGTGCAGCCCAGCGCGCTCTACCACCACTTCCCCAACAAGCAGGCGCTGCTCGCCGCCGTGGCCGACGAGGTGCTGCGTCGCGGTCACCGGGACCCGCGGCCGGCGGCCTGGGACGATCGCGTGGTCGCCATCGGCGCCGAGCTCCGCGACGCGATGCTGGCCTACCGCGACGGCGCCGAGCTGGTCGCGACCGTGCGCTCCTTCGGGCTCGGCGCCGCCACGCCGTACGACGAGCTCGCATCGGCGCTCGCCGACGGAGATCTCGACGCGGGCCTGGTGCCGACCGCCACGCGCACGCTCCTCCACTACGTGTTCGGTCACGCGGTCGACGAGCAGACCCACCTGCAGGCCGGCTCGGCGGGGGCCATCGACGACGCCCCGCGCGCCGAGTCCGACTTCCACGTCGGCCTGGCGATCGTCCTCGACGGGATCCGCGCACTGGTCAGGAATCGAGAAGCGCACTGACCCGGTCGCTTCCTAGCGTGGTGGCATGACCACGACGAAGACCACCAACGGATTCACCGACGCCGAGCGCGCAGCCATGAAGGAGCGCGCCGCCGAGCTCAAGGCCGAGGGCAAGAAGGGTGCCAAGAAGGCCGACGACCTCCAGAACGTGCTCGACAAGATCGCGGAGATGGAGGACGCCGACCGGGTGATCGCCGAGCGCATCCACGCGATCGTCACCGCCGTCGCGCCCGACCTCGACCCCAAGACCTGGTACGGCATGCCGGCCTACGGCCGCAACGGCAAGGCGATCATCTTCTTCAAGCCGGCCGCCAAGTTCGGCAACCGCTACTCCAACCTCGGCTTCAACGACGGTGCCCGGCTCGACGACGGCACCATGTGGCCGACGGAGTACGCGATCACCACCCTGACCGACGGCGACGTCGCGCGGGTCGAGGAGCTGGTCAGGAAGGCCGCGGGCTGAGGTCGAGCAGCGGGCGGGGCCAGGTGGCGGTGGACAGTCCACCGCCGACCGCCCGCTTCTCGAAGTGCAGGTGACAGCCGTCGGGGGCGCCGCTGTCGCTGGCGCGTGCGAAGACGGTGCCTCTCCGGACCCACTGGCCCTCACGCACGTAGACGCGGCGGGTGTGCCCGATCACCAGGTCCCAGCCCTGCCTGGCGTTGCGCAGCAGCAGCGGGTGCTCGCCGTACGCCGACCCGAGGCTGTCGCTGGAGACGACCCGGAAGGGCTGCGCGGCGTAGAGCCGGGTGCCGCACGGCATCGCGACATCGAGCCCGTGGTGGAAGCCGTTGCCCCCGCGGCACCGGGGGTCGGGGGAGTAGTAGGGCGCGCTCGTGCAGCCGAACGGGATCATGATCCGGTGCGCGCCGCCGAACCACGGCGACTCGTAGCGGGTGCGGTCGGCGGTGTAGAAGTGCCACCGCGGGTCGGCGTGCGCGGCCGGAGCCAGCGTGCCGACCAGGACCAGCCCGAGCAGGGCCGCGAGCAGGCGCATGGGCGTCACGCTAGCGCGAACTCGCCCGGCGCCAGGCTGCGCAGCACGCAGAACTCGTTGCCCTCCGGGTCCGCCATCACGACCCAGCTGACGTCACCCTGGCCCACGTCGGCGTGCCGCGCACCGAGGGCCTCGAGGCGGGCGACCTCCTCGGCCTGCGTCCCGTCGATCGGGGAGAGGTCGAGGTGCAGCCGGTTCTTGACGGTCTTGCCCTCGGGCACCCTGGCGAAGAACAGCGACGGCGCGACCGGGCCGCGGCGCACCCCGTCCAGCAGCTCGGCGTCCACTCGGCCGGCCGGGCCGATCTCCACGAGGTCGTCGGTCGCGTCCAGCACGACGTAGCCGAGCACCGCGCACCAGAAGCTCGCCAGGCGAGCCGGGTCGGCGCAGTCGACGTTGATCTCGGTGAGCCGGGAGGTCATGCACCGGATTATCGAGGGTCAGCGCACCGCGAGCGACTCCCGCCGCATCTCCGCGAGCTGCTCGCGCAGCCCGGGGTCGCGCATCACCTCGGCGACGAGGGGGCAGCTCTCGGGGCCGCTCGCGCCGGGCGCGCACAGCGAGCAGGCGTCACCGAGACGGACCGGGCACATCGGATCGGGTCTCCCCACGTCCTCAACGCTAGGTCGTCTCGGAGCCGGCCAGCAGAGGCGAAGGTCCCGCGACGGCAGCCGGCTGCGGCGTGGCCACCGCCAGCAGCCGCTCGCACTCGCCGATCAGCGCGGCCCGCAGCGGGGCGCCGCGCTCGGCGAAGCCGCGCTGCGCCTCGGCGTACTCCGCCTTGCCGGCGGCGGTCTCCACCGCGATGGGGTCGAATCCCAGCGAGGCCAGGTCGTACGGCGCGGCGCGCATGTCCAGCACGCGGATGTCGCGGGCGAGCTCGAAGCAGTCGGCGACCAGGTCCGAGCAGATCAACGGCGTCAGCCGGAAGGCGTGCTTGTAGAGGTCCATGCCGGCGTGGAGGCAGCCCGGCTGCTCGAACTCGGGTCGGTCGGACGACGACGGCGCGAGCGTGTTGAGCGGCGCCGCGGCCGGGGTGAAGAAGCGGAACGCGTCGAAGTGGGAGCACGCGATCCGGTGCGACTCGACGACCGCGTCCGTCCCCGCGGCCCCCAGCCGCAGCGGCCAGTCCGCGTGCCGGGTCTCCTCCTCGGACAGGCGGTAGACCATCGCCCACTCGTGCATGCCGAAGCAGCCGAAGTTCGCCGGGCGCGAGGCGGTCGCGCGCAGCAGCCGCAGCAGCGCGACGAGCAGCGGCCGCTGCGACGCGACGTACGTCGTCGTCACCGCGCCGTCGGCGTACCCCTTCAGCCCGTCGTACGCCGGCGCGTCGGCCAGCCGGACGCCGTACCCGGGGTGCCAGCGCCGCAGCTGGGCGGGCCGCTGCGAGTAGTAGGTGAAGAGGAAGTCGTGCACCGGGTGCTTGACCCGCGCCCCGCGCCGGGCGAGGTGCGGCTCGACGTAGGCGTCGATGCGGGCCGCGTGTGCGTCAGCACACGCCTCCCACGCAGCGCGCTCCATCTCCTCCACGGGCGTCAAGCGTAGGTGGATAGGCTCGGCGGGTGCGCATCGCGAGATTCACCACCGGCGAGGACCCCATGTACGGCGTGGTCACGGGCGAGCTCGACGAGTTCGGCCAGCCCGACCCCGACAGCGTCGTCGTCGCCCTGGCCGGCGACCCGCTCTACGTCGGAGTCAAGCTGCTCGACCAGGAGCACCGGCTCGAGGACGTGCGCCTGCTGGCGCCGGTGCTGCCGCGCAGCAAGGTGGTCGGGATCGGCCGCAACTACGCCGCGCACGCCGCCGAGATGGGCAACGACGTGCCGACCGAGCCGTTGATGTTCCTCAAGCCCAACACCAGCGTCGTCGGCCCTGGCGACCCGATCTACTACCCGCCGCAGACCCAGAACCTCCACTTCGAGGGCGAGCTCGCCGTCGTCATCGGCCGGATCTGCCGCGACGTGCCGCCGGAGCAGGCGACCGACGTCATCCACGGCTACACGATCGCCAACGACGTGACCGCGCGCGACCTGCAGAAGAGCGACGTGCAGTTCACCCGCGCCAAGGGCTTCGACTCGTTCTGCCCGCTCGGCCCCTGGATCGAGACCGACCTCGACCCCCACGACTTCGCCGAGGGCCGCCGGGTGCAGACGCACCTCAACGGCGACCTCAAGCAGGACGGCTCGACCAGCGACCTGATCTTCGACATCCCGACGCTGATCGCGCACGTCTCCAGCGTCATGACGCTGCTCCCCGGCGACGTCATCCTCACCGGCACCCCCGAGGGTGTCGGTCCCATGGAGGTCGGCGACGAGGTGGAGATCTCCATCGCCGGCCTCGGCACCCTCACGAACAAGGTGGCATCTCGATGACCGTCCGCGTCCGCATGGCTCCTTCGCCGACCGGCTCCCCGCACGTCGGCCTGGTGCGCACGGCGCTCTTCAACTGGGCGTTCGCCCGCCACCACGGCGGCACGTTCGTCTTCCGCATCGAGGACACCGACAGGGAGCGCAGCACCCAGGAGTCCTACGACGCCATCATCGACCTGATGCGGTGGCTCGGCCTCGACTGGGACGAGGGCCCCGAGGTCGGCGGGCCGCACGCGCCCTACTTCCAGAGCGAGCGCGGCGACCTCTACCGCGACGCGCTGGAGCGGCTCGCGGCCTCGTCGTACACCTACGACTGCTTCTGCACCAACGAGGAGGTCGACGCCCGCCGCAAGGACTCCGGCTCCAAGGTGATGGGGTACGACGGCTTCTGCCGCGAGCTCTCCGCCGAGCAGCGTGCGGCGTTCGAGGCCGAGGGCCGCAAGCCCGTCGTGCGCTTCCGGATGCCCGACGGCTCGATCACCTGGCACGACCTGGTGCGCGGCGAGGTCACGTTCGAGACCCGGTTCGTGCCCGACTACGCGCTGTGCCGGGCCAACGGGGACCCGCTCTACACGCTGGTCAACCCCGTCGACGACGCCTACATGGAGATCACCCACGTGCTGCGGGGCGAGGACCTGCTGTCGAGCACCCCGCGCCAGCTCGCGCTCTACGACGCGCTCGTCGAGCTCGGCATCGCCAAGCAGACGCCCGAGTTCGGGCACCTGCCCTACGTCATGGGCGAGGGCAACAAGAAGCTGTCGAAGCGCGATCCCGAGGCGCACGCGCTGGCCTACCGCGAGCAGGGCTTCCTCCCCGAGGGCCTGCTCAACTACCTGGCCCTGCTGGGCTGGGCGATCGCGGCCGACCGCGACGTCTTCTCGATGGAGGAGATGGTCGCCGCGTTCGACATCGCCGACGTGAACCCCAACCCGGCGCGCTTCGACATCAAGAAGGCGGAGGCGATCAACGCCTCGCACATGCGGCTGCTCTCGCTCGACGAGATGACCGACCGGGTCCTGCCCTACCTGAAGTCCGCGGGCGTCGTCTCCGACCCGGTCACCGACGCCGACGCGCGGCTCCTCGAGCTGGCGATGCCGCTGGTGGCCGAGCGGATCAACAAGCTCACCGAGTCGGTCGACATGCTCGGCTTCCTCTTCGTCAGCGAGGACGACTTCGTCGTCGACCCCGCCGACGCCGAGAAGTTTCTCGACGACGACGGGCGGGCCGTCGTACGTCGCGCGCTCGAGAGGCTCTCCGGCCTCGACGAGTGGTCGAGCGCCGCGATCCAGGAGGCGCTGCAGGCCGAGCTCGTCGAGGCGATGGGGCTCAAGCCGCGCAACGCGTTCGGGCCCGTGCGGGTGGCGATCAGCGGGCGCCGGGTCTCGCCGCCGCTCTTCGAGTCCATGGAGCTGCTCGGACGCGACCGCTCGCTGGCCCGTCTCCAGAGCGCGCTCGGCTGACCGTGGAGGACCACGCCGGGCTGCCGTACCACCGGATCCACCGCGGCGGGCGCCCTGGCTGGTGGCGTCCCTTCCTGGGCGTCGTCCTGCTGGCCACGGCGTTCATCGTCGTGGTGCCGCTGCTGGTACAGCTCGGCTTCGCGATCGGCTTCGCGGTCACCGGGCGTGACGTGGTCGAGTCGTCGCAGCGGTTGCTCGACCTCGACGACCCGACGCCGGTGTCGCTCGCCTACCTCAACCTCGCGATCGCCGGGGCGATCCCGGTGGCGTGGCTGATCAACCGCTACCTGCACGGCCTGCGGCCCGGCTGGCTCGCCTCGGTGCGTCCCCGGATCCGGTGGGGCTGGCTGGTCGCCTGCCTCGGGCTGTCGCTGGTCGCGCTGGTCGCCACGCTCCTGGTGTCGGCCATGGTGCCGCAGACCGTCGAGGGCACTGAGATCGGTGGCGGGGTCAACGAGTACACGACGACCATGCGCGACTTCCTGCTCGTCGTGGCGTTCCTCACGCCGTTGCAGGCGGCGGGGGAGGAGTACGCCTTCCGGGGCTACCTCACCCAGGCGTTCGGGGGCGCGTTCGGCAAGGCGTGGATCGCCGTCCTGGTGCCGGCGCTGCTCTTCGCGCTCGCGCACGGCGGCCAGAGTGCGCCGGTGTTCCTCGACCGCTTCGCGTTCGGGGTCGTCGCCGGCCTCGCGGTCGTGCTCACCGGCGGCCTGGAGGCGGGCATCGCGATGCACGTGCTCAACAACTGGCTGGCCTTCGGGCTCGCCATCGCGTTCGGCGACATGGCCTCCACGCTGAACCCCACCGGTGGCAGCTGGTGGTCGATCCCGGTGACGCTCACCCAGTCGCTCGTCTACCTCGGCCTGGTGGTGTGGGCGGCTCGCCGGCTGGGTGTGCGTTCCACCACGCAGACCCCTTTCGGGGGTGGCGTTTTGCTCGCCTCGAACGGTCGCGTGTAAGGTTCTTTCTCGGTCCTGCTGGCTCGTCCAGCGGGGCCGAAACACTGGTAGAACAGTGGGATATGGTGTAATTGGCAGCACGACTGGTTCTGGTCCAGTTAGTCTAGGTTCGAGTCCTAGTATCCCAGCGAGATCGCCGCTCACGAGCGGCGATTTGGTGCGAGAACCCAGCAAACGCTAGGCTTTCGCCGGTTGGTCAACAACTGAAACATGCCCCGTTCGTCTAGCGGCCCAGGACGCTGGCCTCTCACGCCGGAAGCACGGGTTCGAATCCCGTACGGGGTACCAGACAGAAGGCCCGGAGCTCTCGCTCCGGGCCTTCTGCGTTCCCCGCGGGATCAGCGCACCTCGCCGCGGACGGCCCGTCCCGGGTAGGCGTCGAGGTCGAGGGCGCCGTCGCGGATGACGAAGGTGCCGCCGACCATGAGGTGTCGCACGCCGCCCGAGGGGCGGGTGGGGTCGTGGACAGTGGCGTGGTCGGTGAGGGTGGCTGGGTCGATGACGACTAGGTCGGCGTCGGCGCCCGGTGCCAGCAGCCCCTTGGCGCGCATGGCCGGCGCGACCTCGTCGAGCACGCGGGCGGGCAGGTAGGAGCAGCGCCGGAACGCCTCGGCCCAGCTCCAGAGCCCGTGCTCGAGCACCATCAGGCGCAGGCTGCGCGCGAACGTGCCCGACGTCCTCGGGTGGGTGGACGCGCCGGGCGGCAGCGGCCACTCGCGGGTGTCGTGGCGCCGGTCCGGCCACTCCAGGGGCATCGCATCACTGGCGACGATCGCGTCGGGGTAGGCGAGCGCCCGGCGCAGGATCTCCCGGTCGGACTCCTGCCGCTCGTCGAGGAACTCCACCACGCACGTCGCGCCGGGGTCCTGCTCGCGGAGCTCCGCGAGCCGGCGTACGTCGGCGATCCGCTCGCCGCTGCCGAGCATGACGATGCTGGAGGCCGTGAGGCCCCACGCGTCCAGACGCTCGGGCGCCAGGAAGAACGCGCCGATGCTCGTGCTGCCCATGCCGTAGGGGTAGACCTCGACGCTGACCCGCGAGCCGGCCGCGCGCGCCTCGTCGAGGGTGCCGAGCACCCGGTCGACGTGGCGGCGCGACGTGCTGTTGACGTGGCAGTGGTGCATCGCGGCGCCGGTCTCCTTGGCGGCGAGCGCCACCTCGCCCGAGCCGTCGATCGGTGTCGTCGGGTCGGCCTCGACCAGCTCGCGCACGTGCGTGAACGTCGGCGCGCCCGCGGCGGCGGCGAGGCGGGCGACCTCGACGTACTCCTTCGGGTCCGAGCGCGGCGCGTAGCCCATCAGGATCCCGATGCCGAGCGCCCCGCCGGCGAGCTCGCGCTCCAGCAGGTCCAGCCAGGCCGCGAGCTCGGCGGGCGTCGACGTGCGCTGCCACTCCGGGTCGCCGAGCAGGTTGGTCGAGGAGTCGAAGCGGGCCGTCGGCGTGACGCCGGACAGCACCTGGCCGCGCGCGTCGGCCCAGGACGCGGAGAAGCCGTAGTTGAGCACGCGGCCGGCGGCCGCGGCCTCGGCGTAGGCCCGCTCGATCGGCATCAGGCCGGCCTCGAGGTCGAGGTTGGTGGTGACGCCGTCGAAGGCCTGCAGCCGTTGCCCGGCGATCGAGTGCACGTGGCTGTGCAGGTCGACGAACCCCGGGCCGACCACGAGGCCGGTGACATCGACGACGGTGGCGCCGTCCTCGAGCAGCGGGACGGCGGAGATCGCCGCGACCCGACCGTCGCGCACGACGACGTCGGCGACGACCTCCGTCCCGGCAGCAGGGTCGATGACGCGGCCACCGCGCAGGATCGTCGTGGTCATCCCGCCATTGTCATGGCGCGCTGCCACGATCCGTTCGGTGGATCCCACAAGACGATGGGGGGCGCCTCGTCGACCTTCACCAGCCGCGCCGCGGGGTCGCCGCGCGCCGATCGAGCTGGGAGCGCGCGGTCACGGGCAGAGTCCGTTGGCAGCGGCGTCCTCGCGGGCCCCGGCTGGCTTGCGCCCGCTGATCGCGCCACGGCCGAGCGCGCCGAGCGGCTCGTCGTCGATGACCTTCTGCCACAGCTGCTCGGCCTGGGGGAGCAGCTGCAGCCGGCCCCAGTTGGGGTCGCCGATCGGGAAGTCCGAGACCGGTGCGGTCACGAAGCGGATCTTCTCGAGGTCGGTCTGCCGCAGCGAGCCGCCGAGGTCGACGAGCGCGGCGACGCTCGCGAGCTCGGGGTCGGTCTGGATCGAGCCGGCGAGGGCGGTCGCGAAGGACAGCAGCTTGTCGGGCCGGGTGAGCATCCGGGCGGAGGTCGCCTTGGTCAGCATCGACGCGGCGAACGCCTGCTGGCGCCGCATGCGGCCGATGTCGGCGTTCGGCGTCGAGGTGCGCTGACGGACGTAGGCGAGTGCGTCGTTGCCGTAGAGCTTGCGGGTGCCGGCGTCGAGGTGGATGTTGTGCTCGGCGTCGTCGATGTCCGCCGGGATGCAGACCTCGACGCCGTCGACGGCGTCGACCATGTCCTTGAAGCCGCCGAAGTCGACCACGATGTAGTGGTCGACCGGGATCCTGGTGAGGGACTGCACCTGGGCCGCGGTGCACGCCGCGCCGGCGACCGCGAAGGCCTCGTTCCACATGACGTCGGCCTCAGCCGGGTGCGTGACGCCGTCCTCGTCCACGCACTCGGGCCGGTCGACCAGGGTGTCGCGCGGGATCGAGATCCCGTACGCCGAGCGGCGGCCGTCGGCCACGTGCAGCAGCATCGTGAGGTCCGATCCGCCGAGGCCGCCCTGGCGGTCGATGTCGCAGCCGTCGCAGTCGCGCGTGTCGGTGCCGATGACGAGGAGGTTGAAGCCGCCGGTCGGCAGCTTCGCCGCCGCCTCGGCCTTCTGCTGCATCGCCGGCGTGCGGGGGATCGGCGCGCCGGCGTCGATCTGCCGGTCGATGCGGTTGTAGGCGAAGACCACGCCGGCGCCGGTGAGCAGGGCGATGACGAGCTCGGCCACCACGATGACGCGCAGCACCCTGCGCCGGTGACGACGGCTCGCTCCACCCACGTGGATCCTCCCTCCCGCACCCGAGATCCACCCGATCCCGCGGAGCCTATCGGTCCCGCGCGACGGCGGGGTCGGCCCTCGCTCACGACCGTGTCCGATTTCCGCCGGATCAGGTCGGCGGCGGCAGGCAGGATGGGGTCATGGCCACGACGATCCCGCTGGAGACGCGGCTCGACCCCGAGTCCTGCTACCGCGCCGTGAAGTCGCGCGACCGGCGCTTCGACGGAGTCTTCTACACCGCCGTCCGCACCACCGGCATCTACTGCCGCCCGTCCTGCCCGGCCCGCACGCCCGCCTTCCAGAACGTCACGTTCCACCCGAGCGCCGCCTCCGCGCAGGCCGCGGGCTACCGCGCGTGCAAGCGGTGCCTCCCCGACGCGACGCCCGGCAGCCCCGACTGGGACGTCGCCGCCACCGCGGCCGGTCGGGCGATGCGGCTGATCGCCGACGGCGTCGTGGACCGCGAGGGGGTGGACGGCCTGGCCGCCCGGGTCGGCTACACGTCGCGCCACCTCGGCCGCATCCTCACCGCCGAGCTCGGCGCCGGTCCGCTCGCCCTGGCCCGCGCGCGCCGCGCGCAGACCGCCCGCGTGCTGATCGAGACCACCGACCTGACCTATGCCGACATCGCGTTCGCCGCGGGCTTCTCCAGCGTGCGCCAGTTCAACGACACGATCCGCGAGGTCTACGCGTCCTCGCCGACCGACCTGCGCGGCCGCCGGGGCGGGCGACCCGCCACCGGCACCGTCACCATGCGCCTCGCCGTGCGCACGCCGTACGCCGGGCGCGAGCTGCTGGCGTTCCTCGCGCTGCGGGCGATCCCGGGCGTGGAGGCGGCCGGCGACGGCTGGTACGCGCGGACCCTGGCGCTGCCCCACGGGTCCGGCACGGTGCGGCTCGAGGTGCCGGACGAGACGGAGCCCAACCACACCGCGTTCGCGACCGCGACGTTCGTGCTCGAGGACCTGCGCGACGTGAGCGCGGCGACCGAACGGGTCCGCCGGCTCCTGGACGCCGACTGCGACCCGGTGGCGGTCGCCGATGCGTTCGCGGGCGACCCGCTGATCGGCCCGCTCGTGCGCGCCCGGCCCGGGCTGCGCGTGCCCGGCCACGTCGACGGCCACGAGATCGCGGTGCGGGCGGTGCTGGGCCAGCAGGTCAGCGTCGCGGGTGCCCGCACGGTCGCGGCCCGGCTGGTGGCCGCGCACGGCCGACCGCTGGCGCACCCGGCCGACGGCCTCACCCACCTCTTCCCGGACGCGGCCACGATCGCCGCGCTGGACCCCATCGACCTGCCGATGCCGCGATCCCGCGGTCGCGCGCTGATCGCGCTGTGCGCGGCGCTCGCCGACGGCACGATCGCGCTCGACCGCGGCCCGGACCGCGACGACGTACGCCGGGCGCTGCTGGCGATCCCCGGCATCGGCCCGTGGACCGCCGACTACATCGCGCTGCGGGCACTGGGGCACCCCGACGTGTTCCTGCCGACCGACATCGGCATCCGCGACGCGCTCGCCGGTCTCGACCGGGACCCGGGCACGGCCGCGCAGCTGGCCGAGGAGTGGCGCCCGTGGCGCTCCTACGCCCAGCTGCACCTCTGGCAGAGCCTTACCCTCGACACGCACCCGAAGGAGCAGTGACATGTGGACCCTGATGGACTCGCCGGTCGGCGAGCTGCGCATCGTCGAGCACAGCGGGGCGATCACCGCGATCGAGTTCTCGCCGTTCCGTGACCACGACGGTCGGGTGCGCGGCGACCGCGCGGACGACCACCCGGTGCTCGTCGAGTGCGTGCGTCAGCTGACGGCGTACTTCGCCCGCGACCTCAAGGAGTTCGACCTCCCCCTCGCGCCCGAGGGCAGCGACTTCCAGCGCCGCGTGTGGGACCAGCTCCTCCTGGTCGGCTGGGGCGAGACCGCGTCGTACGGCGAGATCGCGCACCGGCTCGGCCACACCAACGCGGCGTCCCGCGCCGTCGGCCTCGCCAACGGGCGCAACCCGATCCCGATCGTGATCCCCTGTCACCGGATCATCGGCGCCAACGGCACGCTCACCGGCTACGCCGGGGGCCTCGAGCGCAAGCAGCTGCTCCTCGAGCTGGAGCAGGACGCCCTCTTCTGATGGGGGACTGGCAGACCCACGGGTCCCGCACCGTCTACGAGAACCCGTGGATCCGGGTGCGCGAGGACGACGTCACCCGCCCCGACGGCAGCGTCGGCCTCTACGGCGTGACCGAGGTGCGCCATCCCGCGGTGTTCGTCGTCCCGGTGACCGACGCGGGCGAGGTGCTGCTGGTGCGGCTCTTCCGCTACACGATCGGCCGGATGTCGCTCGAGGTCCCGGCCGGCGGCTCGGACGGGCAGGACCTCCTCGTGGCGGCGCAGCGCGAGCTCCGCGAGGAGACCGGCCGCACGGCGAGCACGTGGACCCGCCTCGGGCACGTCTACGCGCTCAACGGCGTGGCCGACGCCCGCGCCGAGGTGTTCCTCGCCCGGGGCCTCGCAGACCAAGGTGGCGGCAGCCCGGACGAGGAGGGCATCACGGAGGTGCTGAGCGCCCCCTGGCCGCAGGTGATGGAGCTCGTGCGCACCGGCGAGATCCACGACAGCGAGTCGATCTCGTGCCTGATGCTGGCCGCGCTCGCGTGTGGCCGGATCGGCTGACCCTGCCTGCTGCCCCACCCGGCGGCATACCCACAGACGTTCCGGTCGTTCCCGGGGGTTCGGGACCACCACGTCGTCTGTGGGTATCGCTCACCGGGATAGCCACAGACGTTGTGGTCGTTCCCGCGGGTTCGGAATCACCACTTCGTCTGTGGGTATGCGACGAGGTGTCCGGACCGCTCACCGGGATAGCCACAGACGTTCTGGTCGGTCCCAGGCCCTCGGAGCCACCACTTCGTCTGTGGGTACGCGACACGATGTCCGGACCGAATCATCGGGATAGCCACAGACGTTCTGGTCGTTCCCGGGCCCTCGGAGCCACCACTTCGTCTGTGGGTATGCCGCCGCCGCCGGCGGACGAAGGGCTACTCCGCCGCAGCCCTCCGCAGCGACTCGCTGAGCCGCTCGGCGGCGGCGAGGACGGCGGGTGCGTGCATGCGGCCGGGCTGACGGGAGAGGCGCTCCAGCGGGCCGGAGACGGAGACGGCGGCGATGATCTTGCCGCCGGGGGAGCGGACCGGGGCGGACACCGAGGCGACGCCCTGCTCGCGCTCGCCGACCGACTGTGCCCAGCCGCGGCGGCGTACGCCGGACAGCGCGGCCGCCGAGAAGGCCGAGTTCTGGAGGCCGCGGTGCATCCGCTCCGGGTCCTCCCACGCCAGCAGCACCTGGGCGGCGGAGCCGGCGCGCATGGTGAGCTGGGAGCCGACCGGGATCGTGTCGCGCAGCCCGCTCGGCCGCTCGGCGGCGGCCACGCAGACGCGGTGGTCGCCCTGGCGCCGCCAGAGCTGGGCGGACTCGCCGGTGATGTCGCGCAGGCGCGCGAGGACCGGGCCAGCAGTGGCGAGCAGCCGGTCCTCGCCGGCCGCGGCGGACAGCTCCGCGAGTCGCGGGCCGAGGACGAAGCGACCCTGCATGTCTCGTGCGACCAGGCGGTGGTGCTCGAGCGCCACCGCGAGCCGGTGCGCGGTCGGTCGGGCCAGTCCGGTGCCCGCGACCAGGCCGGCCAGGGTGGCCGGACCGGACTCGAGGGCAGTGAGCACGAGAGCGGCCTTGTCGAGAACGCCGACACCGCTGGAGTTGTCCATATGGCAATACTGCCGTCTCACAACCTGGGATGCAAGTGGTACGGTTTGTGAGATCGCAGGAAGTTCGCGAAGGCGTGAGGGAGAGGTAGTCCGATGGGCAAGACCCTGTCAGAGAAGGTGTGGGACGAGCACGTCGTGCGCTCGGTCGAGGGGGAGCCGGACCTCCTCTTCATCGACCTCCACCTCATCCACGAGGTGACCTCGCCGCAGGCCTTCGACGGCCTTCGCCTCGCCGGCCGCCAGGTACGGCGCCCCGACCTGACCCTCGCGACCGAGGACCACAACGTCCCGACCCTCGACTGGGACAAGCCGATCGCCGACCCGGTCTCGCGCACGCAGGTCGAGACCCTGCGCAGGAACTGCGAGGAGTTCGGCGTCCGGCTGCACCCGCTCGGCGACATCGAGCAGGGCATCGTGCACGTCGTCGGCCCGCAGCTCGGTCTGACGCAGCCGGGCATGACGATCGTCTGCGGCGACTCCCACACGTCGACGCACGGCGCGTTCGGCGCGATCGCCCATGGCATCGGCACCTCCGAGGTCGAGCACGTCCTCGCCACGCAGACGCTGCCGCAGGCGCGGCCGAAGACGATGGCCGTCACCGTCAACGGCTCGCTGCCCGAGGGCGTCACCGCCAAGGACCTGATCCTCTACCTGATCACCCAGGAAGGCACGGGCGGTGGGCAGGGCTTCATCGTCGAGTACCGCGGACAGGCGATCCGCGAGCTCTCGATGGAGGCCCGGATGACCGTGTGCAACATGAGCATCGAGTGGGGTGCCAAGGCCGGCATGATCGCGCCGGACGAGGTCACCTTCGCCTACCTCGCGGACAAGCCCGAGGCCCCGAAGGGCGCCGAGTGGGACGCGGCCCTCGCGCACTGGCGGACGCTGGTCACCGACGACGACGCCGTCTTCGACAAGGAGGTCGTCGTCGACGCCGCCGACATCACGCCGTGGGTCACGTGGGGCACCAACCCCGGCCAGGGCGCGCCGCTGGGCGGCACCGTGCCGTCTCCCGAGGACTTCGAGGACGCGTCCGACAAGGTCGCCGCCGAGAACGCGCTGCGCTACATGGACCTCGAGGCCGGTACGCCGCTGCGCGAGGTCCGGGTCGACACGGTCTTCGTCGGCTCCTGCACCAACGGTCGTCTCGAGGACCTGCGCGAGGCCGCGGCCGTCATCAAGGGCCACAAGGTCGCCGACGGCACCCGGATGCTCGTCGTGCCCGGTTCGGCGCGGGTCCGGCTCGAGGCCGAGGCCGAGGGCCTGGACCTGGTCTTCAAGGAGGCCGGGGCGGAGTGGCGCGGTGCGGGCTGCTCGATGTGCCTGGGCATGAACCCCGACACCCTCGCGCCGGGCGAGCGCAGCGCGTCCACGTCCAACCGCAACTTCGAGGGCCGCCAGGGCAAGGGCGGTCGCACGCACCTGGTCTCGGTGCCGGTCGCCGCGGCGACCGCGATCCGCGGCACCCTCTCGTCGCCCGCCGACCTCCAGACCGTGGGGAGCAACTGACATGGAGAAGTTCACGACGCACACCGGTGTCGGGGTCCCGCTGCGCCGCAGCGACGTCGACACCGACCAGATCATCCCGGCCGAGTACCTCAAGCGCGTCACGCGCACCGGGTTCGAGGACGGCCTGTTCGCCGCGTGGCGCAACGACCCGTCGTTCGTCCTCAACAACCCGGTGTACGCCGAGGGCTCGGTCCTGGTCGCCGGCCCGAACTTCGGCACCGGGTCGTCGCGCGAGCACGCGGTGTGGGCGCTGCAGAACTACGGCTTCAAGGCCGTGCTGTCGCCGCGCTTCGGCGACATCTTCCGGGGCAACTCCGGCAAGGCCGGTCTGCTGGCCGGCACGGTCGACGAGAAGGTCGTCCAGCGACTCTGGGACCACCTCGACGAGAACCCGGGCGCGACCGTGACCGTCGACCTCGAGTCGCGCACCGTGCGCGCCGGCGATGGCCCGGATGCGATCGAGGACTCCTTCGACATCGACGACTACACGCGCTGGCGGCTGCTCGAGGGGCTGGACGACATCGGCATCACCCTGGGTCACGAGGCCGACATCGCCGCCTACGAGGCGAACCGGCCGTCCTGGAAGGCGGCGACGCTGCCGGCGAGCTGATCGCCACCGGCCTCCGATGCCGAGATTTCCCTGTCCTGGTTGGGAAATCTCGGCATCGTTGCATTTCGGGCACGCTCGTCGGGGAGTGCGAAATGGCGCGTCAAAGGGCCGGATATCCCCACTGCTGAGCCGATCTCGCAATTCGACGATGCCAAAAACACGCCGCGAAACGCCGTGGGGTGATTGTGAGTAACGCCCGGTTTACCTAGCGTGCGTTGAAGAAAGTCGAGCACGGGCTCGACCACAGTCGTTCATTGGAAGGGAAGACAGTGAACAAGTCAGAGTTTGTCGAGGCGCTCTCCACTCGTTTCGAGGGGAACAAGAAGGCTGCTTCGCACGCCCTCGAGGCCGTTCTGGACACGATCACGCGAGAGGTCGCCAAGGGCGAGAAGGTCGCGATCACCGGCTTCGGCTCGTTCGAGAAGCGGGTCCGCGAGGCTCGGTGGGTGCGCAACCCGCAGACGGGTGCGCGGATCAAGGCCAAGAAGACCGCCGTGCCGAAGTTCACCGCCGGCGCGGACCTCAAGAACGTCGTCTCGGGCGCCAAGAAGCTCCCGAAGCTGACGCTGTCCGCACCGGCAGCCGCGAAGAAGGCAGCTGCGGGTCCGGCGAAGAAGGCTGCTGCTGCCGCCAAGAAGGCGGCCCCGGCGAAGAAGACGGCTCCGGCCAAGAAGGCCGCTCCCGCCAAGAAGGCGCCCGCCGCGAAGAAGGCGGCTCCGGCGAAGAAGACGGCTCCGGCCAAGAAGGCGGCTCCGGCCAAGAAGGCGGCGGCCAAGAAGGCCCCCGCCAAGAAGACGGCGCCCGCCAAGAAGGCCCCCGCCAAGAAGGCCGTGACCGCCAAGAAGGCGGCTCCGGCGAAGAAGACGGCCGCCAAGAAGGCGCCCGCCAAGAAGGCTCCGGCGAAGAAGACGGCCAAGAAGGCCTGACGCTCGCCGTCGCTACCCGTCGAACGGGCCGTCACCCTCGGGGTGGCGGCCCGTTCGTCATGCTCCCTCGGTGGCGATCACAGCGACGGAGGTGCTCGCACCGAGCCCGAGGTCCTTCGCGTCGGCCAGGTCGTCCTGGTCGTCGACGTCGCGGCGCACCGACGCGGGTGCGTCGCTGACCTCGTGCGCGCCGGCCGCGATGTGGGCGGCGCGCGAGCCGGGCCCGAAGTGCGGGTCGAACGCGGCAGCCGGGGCGGCGTACAGCGTCGTGCCGATGCCGATCGCGTCCGGGACGAAGCTCGGGCGGTCCGAGGGGAGACCCGAGAGCACCAGGTCCAGGTCGGCGGGCCGGAGCGCCGGCAGGTCAGCGCAGAGTGCCACCGGGGCGAGGTCCGGCCAGCGACGGTGCGCCTCCGCGGCTGCCTGCCGCAGGGTGCCGTTGAGGTCGCCGGCGACGCCGTCGGGGATCGCCGCACAGCCGAGGGAGGAGAGCACCTGCGAGAAGCGGGCGTCATCGGTGACGACCAGCACCTGGGCGACCCGCTCGGCGCGCAGGCAGGCGAGCACGGTGTCCTGCGCGAACGCCTCGGCGAGCGCACGGCGCGCCGGGGCGTCGAGCCCGGCGAGCCGGGACTTGCCGACTGCCGGCGGCTTGACGGGCACCAGGACGGCGTACTGGCGAAGGACGGAGGACACGGACATCGCGACGATCTTGTCAGGTCCGGGACCGAGTAGCCTGCGCAGGTGGTCGTTCGCAAGATGCAGGAGAAGCGCAGCTGGGCGTGGGTGTTCGCCGAGCCCATCGTGAGGGCGGCCCTGGTGTCGACCACGAAGCACGAGTGGATCGACGGCCAGAACATCCCGGCGACCGGCGGCTGCATCATCGTGCTCAACCACGTCTCGCACGTCGACCCGCTCACGGCGGCCCACCTGGTCTACGACCACGGCCGGCTGCCGCACTACCTCGCGAAGTCCGGCCTGTTCAAGAACAAGGCGCTGGGCGCCTTCTTCCGGGCCGCCGGGCAGATCCCGGTCGAGCGGATGAGCAAGAACGCCGCCGGCGCGTTCGACGCCGCCGTGCAGGCGGTCCACGACGGGAAGTGCGTCGTGGTCTATCCCGAGGGCACCATCACCCGCGACCCCGACGGCTGGCCGATGACCGGCAAGTCCGGCGCGGCGCGCATCGCGCTCGAGACCGGCTGTCCGGTGATCCCGGTCGGCCAATGGGGCGCGCAGCAGCTGCTCGCGCCGTACGCGAAGAAGCCCGACCTCTTTCCCCGCAAGCTGATCCGGATGAAGGTCGGCGAGCCGATCGACCTCAGCGACATCGCGGCCAAGGAGCCGCGCACCCTGGCGGTCATCCAGGAGGCGACCGACCGGATCATGGCGGTGATCACCGGCCTGGTCGAGGAGGTCCGGGGCGAGGTGGCGCCCGCCGAGCGCTTCGACATGAAGAAGGCGGGCGTGCGCCAGATGGGCAACCCCAACAAGACGCCGCAGGAGGGCGCCGAATGAGCAAGGTCGCCGTCTTCGGCGCCGGGTCCTGGGGCACCGCGTTCTCGATCGTGCTCGCCGACGCCGGCAACGACGTGACGCTCTGGGCCCGCCGCGAGGAGGTCGCGCAGACGGTCAACGCGCAGCGCGAGAACTCCGAGTACCTCCCCGGCATCGAGCTGCCCCCGGCCGTCCAGGCGACCCATGACGTCGAGAAGGCGATGCACGGCGCCGACGTCGTCGTGCTCGCCACGCCGTCGCAGTCGCTGCGCGCCAACCTCACCGAGTGGGCGCCGTACGTCGAGCCCGGCGCGGTGTTCGTCTCGCTGATGAAGGGCGTCGAGCTCGGCACCCTGGAGCGGATGAGCCAGGTGATCGCCGAGATCACCGACGCGGGTCCCGAGCGCATCGCCGTCATCAGCGGCCCCAACCTGGCCAAGGAGATCGCGCGCCGCGAGCCGGCCGCCTCCGTGGTCGCCTGCGCCGACGAGGACGTCGCCAAGATGCTGCAGGCCCGGGTGCACTCGCCGGCGTTCCGGCCCTACACGAGCGTGGACGTGCTCGGCTGCGAGCTGGGCGGCGCCTACAAGAACGTCGTCGCGCTCTCGGTGGGCATGGCCGTCGGGCTCGGCTTCGGCGACAACACCACCGCGTCGGTCATCACCCGTGGCCTCGCCGAGACCGCTCGCCTCGCGATGGCGCTGGGCGCCAACCCGCTGACGCTCATGGGCCTGGCCGGGCTCGGCGACCTGGTCGCGACCTGCTCCTCGCCCCTGTCGCGCAACCGCACGTTCGGCGAGAAGCTCGGGCAGGGCATGACCACGGCGGACATCTACGCCTCGACCCGGCAGGTCGCCGAGGGCGCGAAGTCCTGCTCGTCGCTGCTCGCGCTGGCCCAGCGCACCGGCGTCGACGCCCCGATCGCGCACCACGTCGACGCCGTGGTCGACGGCCGGATGACCGCCACCGAGATGATGGACGCCTTCATCGCCCGCGACACCAAG
This sequence comes from Nocardioides agri, assembly GCF_013778305.1. Taxonomy (GTDB): domain Bacteria; phylum Actinomycetota; class Actinomycetes; order Propionibacteriales; family Nocardioidaceae; genus Nocardioides; species Nocardioides agri. The sequence continues at coordinate 562,045 of NZ_JACEIC010000002.1, read as the reverse complement.
GCCGAGACGGACTAGAGGGCCGCGAGCGCCTGCTCGAGGTCGGCCCAGAGGTCCTCGACGTCCTCGATGCCGACGGACAACCGCACCAGCCCGTCGGGGATGGTCGCGGGCTCGGCCTTCCAGCGCCGGCGTCGCTCGAAGGTCGACTCGACGCCGCCCAGCGACGTCGCGTGCACCCACAGCGACGTCGACCGGACCAGCCGGTCGGCGGGCTCCTCGCCGCCGGCGAGCACCGCGGAGATGATGCCGCCGAAGCCGGGGTAGCGGACCTCCTCGAGCGCGGGGTGCCCGGTCAGGCGCTCGACCAGCACGCGGGCGTTGGCCTCCGCACGGTCGAGTCGCACGTGCAGCGTACGGATCCCGCGCAGGGCCAGCCAGGCCTCGAACGTGCCCGGGGTCGCGCCGAGCAGGTCCCGCCGGCCCTTGAGCACCGCGTAGAGCTGGTCGTCGGCCGCCACGACCGCGCCCATCAGCACGTCGCTGTGGCCCGCGAGGTACTTCGTCGCCGAGTGCACGACCAGGTCGGCGCCGAGCGCGATCGGCTGCTGGCGCAGGGGAGTGGCGAAGGTGTTGTCGACGACGACGTAGGCGCCCGCAGCGTGGGCCGCCTCGGCGATGCGCTGGATGTCGGCGAGCTCGAGCGCCGGGTTGGTGGGCGACTCGAACCACACCAGCGCGGCGTCCTCGCACGCGGCGACGACCGCCTCGGTGTCGGTGATGTCGACGAGCTTGGTGCGCAGCCGGCCCCGGCTCTCGAGGTCGGCGAGCTGGAGCAGGGTGCCGGTGTAGGAGTGCGCCGGCGCGACGACGAGCGCGTCGTGCCCGACCAGGTCGAGCACCGTCGTCACGGCCGCCATGCCGGAGGAGAAGGCCAGCGCCCGGCCGCCCTCCAGCGCGCCGAGCGCCGCCTCGAACGCCGCCCACGTCGGGTTGCCGTAGCGGCCGTACTCGAGGCCGCCCGTCGCGACGTACGTCGACGCCATCGTGATCGGCTCGCTGAGCGGCCGGTCCGGCTCGTGGGGCGGGCGTCCGGCGGTGACGGCGACGGTGGCGGGCTTCATGCCCCAGAGGTTAGGCCCGATAGGGTCGGTCGCGATGAACGAGTCCAACGATCCCGCCAGTCCTGGGCGCAAGCCCCGCGTCGCCGTCGTCTTCGGAGGCCGGTCGAGCGAGCACGCGATCTCGTGCGTCACGGCCGGCAGCGTCCTGGCCGCGATCGACTCGGCGGCCTACGACGTCGTGCCGATCGGCATCGCCACCGACGGTCGTTGGGTCCTCGAGTCCGGCGACCCCGACCGCCTGCGGATCCAGGGCCCCGACGGGCTCCCCGAGGTCGACGGCAGCCGCGCGAGCGTGACGCTCGCCCCCGAGGCGGCGTCGACGGGCCTGGTCGTCACCGAGCCCGCGGAGCCCCCGCGCACCCTCGGCGACGTGGACGTCGTGTTCCCGGTGCTCCACGGCCCGTGGGGCGAGGACGGCACCATCCAGGGCATGCTCGAGATGGCCGGCGTGCGCTACGTCGGCGCCGGGGTGCTGGCCTCGGCGGTCAGCATGGACAAGTCCTACATGAAGGTCGTGCTCGCCGCGGCCGGCCTGCCGGTCCTGCCGTCCGTGACCGTCACCGCCCGCCAGTGGGAGCACGACCAGGTGGCCGCGCGGGAGCGCGCCGCGTCGCTCGGCTACCCGCTCTTCGCGAAGCCCGCCCGGGGCGGCTCGAGCATCGGCATCTCGAAGGTGCACGACGAGTCCGAGCTCGACGCCGCCATGGACGAGGCGCTCCGCTACGACCCCAAGGTCCTCCTCGAGGCGTACGCCGGAGGCGCTCGCGAGGTCGAGTGCGGCGTGCTCCAGGCGCTCGACGGCACCCCCGAGACCAGCGTGCCGGCGGAGATCCGGATCTCCGGCGAGCACGAGTTCTACGACTTCGCGGCCAAGTACCTCCCCGAGGAGCACACCGAGCTCGACGTGCCGGCCGACCTGCCGGACGAGGTCGCCGGGCAGATCCGGGAGATGTCCGTGCAGGCGTTCGAGGCCGTCGGCGGCGAGGGCCTGGCCCGCGTCGACTTCTTCGTTCTGCCCGACGGCCGGGTCGTGGTCAACGAGATCAACACGATGCCCGGCTTCACGCCGACCTCGATGTACCCACGGATGTGGGCGGCGTCGGGGGTCGACTACGCTGCGCTGGTGGACCGGCTGATCAGGCTCGCGCTCGCCCGCGACATCGGGCTGCGCTAGGACGAGGACGCCCTAGAGGCACCGGTCCTCGACCTCGGTGTAGCGCTCGACCAGGGGCGCGAGCGCGACCAGCGCCTCGGCCTCCGGTGCGTAGTCGTCCGGCACGACGACCTGGACCCGCGGGCGGTAGCCGTCCGCGGTGAACACCGTCTCGTCCCCGCCCTCGTCGGGGACCACCCAGCCGACTCCGTCGACGACCGTGCACGGAGGGGCGTCGCTGATGTCCAGCGCGTCCACGCCGCAGGTGAGCACGATCGGCGGGTCGCCCCAGGCCGCGCCGTGCTCGGTGTCGCCCTCGACCTCGACGGAGTCCTGCCCGGCGAGAGAGGCGGGCAGCGCGGCCACGAGGTCGCGGCAGGCCCGGTCCTCGGCGTCCGTCAGGTCGCCGGTCTCGATCGTCGGCGGACCGCAGGCGCTGAGGAGCGCACAGACGACGACGCCCCCGGCCACGAGGGTCCAGGGGCGTCGGTGCGCCGGGTGCACGCTCAGATGTGGACGACCGGGCAGGTCAGCGTGCGGGTGATGCCGTCGAGGCTCTGGACCTTGGAGACCACCAGCTTGCCGAGCTCGTCGACGTTGCGGGCCTCGGCTCGGACGATCACGTCGTAGGGGCCGGTGACGTCCTCGGCCAGGGTGACGCCCTTGACCTGGGCGATCGCGTTGGCCACCTCGGCGGCCTTGCCGACATCGGTCTGGATCAGGATGTACGCCTGGACGACCATCGAGCTCTCCCTGGTTTGAGCGGGTTGTGCAGCGGGCGGTGTGTCGTCGGTCAACCTACCGTGCGGTACCAGTGCCGTCATCTGGTGGGATGGGCCCCATGGGCTACCCACCTGACGCGACGCTGGCCGACGCGGGCGAGTTCGGCCTGATCGCCGCCTTCGTGGACCTGTTCCCCCAGGGCGAGCAGGTGCTGGTCGGTCCCGGGGACGACGCGGCGGTGCTGCGGGTGCGCAACGGCCACGTCGTGGTCTCGACGGACCTGGTCGTCGAGGGACGCCACTTCCGGCGCGACTGGGCGAGCGCCGAGGACGTCGGGCACCGCGCGGCCGCCCAGAACCTCTCCGACATCAACGCGATGGGCGGCCGGGCGCACTCGCTGACCGTGGGTCTCGCGGCGCCCGCCGACCTGCCGGTGCAGTGGGCGCTCGACTTCGCCCGCGGCTTCGCGGAGGAGTGCTCGCTCGTCGGCGCGAGCGTCGTCGGTGGCGACCTCACCCGCGCCAGCGAGATCGTCATCGCGGTGACGGTGCTCGGCGCCTGCACGCAGGCACCGGTGCTGCGCTCGGGCGCCCGGCCGGGCGACGTCCTGGCGCTCCACGGCAGGCAGGGCTGGGCCGCCGGAGGCCTCGCCGTCCTCGGCCGCGGCTTCCGGTCTCCCCGCGCACTCGTCGAGGCCTACCGGCGCCCGGAGCCGCCGTACGACGCCGGGCGGGTCGCCGCCGAGGCGGGTGCCACCTCGATGATCGACGTCTCCGACGGACTGCTCGCCGACCTCGGCCACATCGCCGCGGCGTCCGGGGTCGCCGTCGACGTGCACACCTCGGCCTTCGACGTGCCCGAGCCCCTGCACGCGGTCGGTGCCGCGCTCGGCGCGGAGCCGATCTCGTTCATCCTCGGCGGGGGAGACGACCACGCGCTGCTCGCGACCTACGCCTCGGTGTCGGACGTGCCGGAGGGCTGGTCGGTCATCGGTGCCGTCGGCCAGGGCTCCGGCGTCACCGTCGACGGCGCTGAGTACGAGGGCCCCACCGGCTGGACGCACTTCTAGCGCGACTCGTCGCGTCCTGCCCGGCCCAGGACAAGCGAAAAGGCCCCGACCACGAGGGTCGGGGCCTTGTCGAGGCGTCAGGTCAGCGGGTGACCTTGCCGGCCTTGAGGCAGCCGGTGCAGACGTTGAGGCGCTTGGGGGTGCCGTTGACCTTGGCACGGACGCGCTGGATGTTGGGGTCGAAGCGACGCTTCGTGATCTTGCGCGACCACGGCCGGTTGTTGCCGAAGCCCGGCTTCTTGGCGCAGATGTCGCAGACGGCAGCCACGAGGTACTCCTGAACGAATCGATGGTCTTGAGAACGAGGGCCCGCGGACGGGCAACCGCACAAGAGTATCGGACCACCCGGCCGAGGCGAAAATCCGGATGACTGCCACTAGCCTGTGGCACTCATCTCCCGGCGGACCGCCGGCGCACGACGACAGGTCTCACCGAGAAGTCTCCCCGAGAAGTCTGCACAGCGAGGACGGCGATGGAAACTCCGCGCAGCGGCGTCATCACGCTCGAGGTCGTGCTGCGGTTCGTGGACCTGGCCACCGACGCGCTCGCCGCGGCCCGCGAGGAGATCGACGCGCTCAACGTCTACCCGGTGCCCGACGGCGACACCGGCACGAACATGTACCTCACGGTGACCGCCGGGCGCGACGCGATCCGCGCGGTCGCGGAAGCCGATCCGGACGCCGACGTCGGGGTCGCGCTCGGGGCGTTCGCCCGCGGCGCGCTGCTCGGCGCCCGCGGCAACTCCGGGGTCATCCTCAGCGAGATGCTCGGTGCGATCGCCCGCCGGGTCGCCGAGGCGAGCCCCGACGAGCGCAACGCCCAGGTGATGACGCAGGCGGTGCGGTGCGCGGCCGATGCCAGCTACGCCGCGGTCGGTACGCCGGTCGAGGGCACCATGCTCACCGTGATCCGGGCCGCGGCCGAGGCGGCGGAGGCGCTCGACCCGAGCACCACGCGCGCCCGGGACGTGTTCGTCGCGGCGGCGGCCGGCGCCCGGGAGGCGCTCGCCCACACCCCCGAGCAGCTGCCCGCCCTCGCCCAGGCCGGCGTCATCGACGCCGGCGGGCGCGGCGTCAGCGTGATCCTCGACGCCGCGGAGACCGTGCTGACCGGGCGTCGTCCGGTGCCGGTCACCAGCCCGATCGGCTCGCGCCACATCCCGGTGCCGCAACCCGACCTGGCCGGCGACCTGACGCCCGACGGGCCGGCGTACGAGGTGATGTACCTGCTCGACGCCGAGGACGACGCGATCGGCACGCTGCGTGCGGCGCTGGGCACCCTCGGCGACTCGCTCGTGGTCGTCGGCGGCGACGGCATCTGGAACGTCCACGTCCACGTGGACGACGTCGGCGCCGCGATCGAGGCGGGCATCGAGGCGGGGCGGCCGCACCGCGTCCGCGTCACCCACTTCGCGGAGCAGGTCGCCGAGGCCGGGCCGCGGATGGCGCCGAGCCGCACCGGCCGTCGGGTCGTCGCGGTGGCCGCGGGTCCGGGCCTCGCCGCGCTCTTCGAGGAGGCGGAGGCCGTCGTCGTGCTCGGCGGGCCGGGCCGGCGCGCGTCGGCCGGCGAGCTCCACGAGGCGATCGTCGGGTGCGGGGCCGCCGAGGTCGTCGTGCTGCCCAACGACGCCGACACCGTCCGAGCCGCCGAGATCGCTGCCCGCACCGCGGAGGCCGACCTCGCCGGCGCGATCCGGGTCGCGGTCATCCCGACCCACGCCCAGGTCACCGGACTCGCGGCGGTCGCCGTCCACGAGCCGGGCCGCAACTTCGACCAGGACGTGCTGGAGATGACCGCCACCGCGCGGCACGCCCGCCAGGGCGCCGTCACCGTGGCCGCCAGGCAGGCGATGACGATGGCCGGCCCGTGCGAGCCGGGCGACGCGCTCGGCGTGATCGCCGGCGACTTCGCGGTCGTGGGGAAGGACCTCTACACCGTCGCCACCGAGGTGCTGGACCGGCTGCTGGCCGGTGGCGGCGAGCTGGTCACGATCGTCGCGGGCGAGGAGGACGCCGACGGCTCCCTCGCTACCCGATGCGCGGCATACGTCGAGGACCAGCATCCCGCCGTCGACGTCGTGGTGTACGACGGAGGACAGCCCCGCTACCCGCTGTTGATGTCCGCTGAGTGAAGGCCGTTCGATGATCACGCTCGACTCCCCGGTCGCCACGGTGCTCGGCGACCAGAAGAAGAAGCGCGACGGCATCGTCGAGCGGCTCGGCCTGCGCACGGTCGGCGACCTGCTGCACCACTTCCCGCGGCGCTACATCAAGACCGGCGAGCTCACCCGGCTGGGCCAGCTGCAGGACGGCGAGATGCTGACGTTCTCCGGCCGACTCGGGAAGCCGAGGAAGAACACCTACACCGACCGCCGCACCGGCCGCCCGGCGTACCGCGTCGACACCGTGGTGCACGCCGACGGCGCGGTGCTGCGGATGTCGTTCTTCGCCCAGTCCGACCGGATCGCCGAGTGGAACCTCAACCGGCTCGCCGAGGGCCGCCAGGGGATCTTCCTCGGCAAGGTCGGCAGCTTCCGCGGCGACTGGCAGCTCACCAACCCCCAGATGGTGCTCTTCGGCAGCGGCGGCGAGGACCTCGCCGAGCTCTCGCTGGAGAAGCTGCGCGCCTACTACCCGATCTACCCGCTCACCAAGGGCGTCGACTCGTGGGACATCCAGAAGGCGATCGCGTTCGCGCTGACCGTGGTCGACGAGGTGCCGGACCTCATCCCTGCCGCGGTGTGCGAGGAGTACGACCTGCTCGACGCCCGTCAGGCGCTGGAGTGGATCCACGCGCCCGACGACCACTCCGAGATCAGCAGGGCGCAGCGGCGGTTCCGCTTCGAGGAGGCCCTGGTCACCCAGCTCGTGCTCGCGCGACGTCGCCGTGCGGTGCACGCGCTCGGTGCCCAGGCGCGCACGGGCGGCGGTGGGCTCCTCGAGGCGTTCGACGCGCGGCTGCCCTTCGAGCTCACCGGCGGGCAGCGCGAGATCGGCGCGCAGGTCGAGACCGACCTGGCCCAGCCGCATCCGATGAACCGCCTGCTCCAGGGCGAGGTCGGCTCCGGCAAGACGCTGGTGGCGCTCCGGGCGATGCTGCGCGTCGTCGACTCGGGCGGCCAGGCGGCGCTGCTGGCGCCGACCGAGGTGCTCGCCCAGCAGCACCACCGCTCGATCACCGCGATGCTCGGCGACCTCGCCGCCGGCGGGATGCTCGGCGGCGCGGCCGACGCCACCAACGTCGAGCTGCTCACCGGCTCGATGACCAAGGCGCAGCGCACCGAGCCGATGTCGCGGCTGGCGACCGGCGAGGCCGGGATCGTCGTCGGCACCCACGCGCTGCTCGAGGAGAAGGTGATCTTCGCCGACCTCGGGCTGGTCGTCGTCGACGAGCAGCACCGCTTCGGCGTCGAGCAGCGCGCGGCGCTCACCGACAAGGCCGGCAGCCCGCCGCACGTGCTGGTGATGACCGCGACCCCGATCCCGCGGACGGTCGCGATGACGGTCTTCGGCGACCTCGAGACCTCGACGCTCACCGAGCTCCCGGCCGGCCGCGCGCCGATCCAGACCAACGTCGTGCCGCTGGCCGAGCACCCCGGCTGGCTCGGCCGGGTCTGGGAGCGGGTGCGCGAGGAGGTCGAGAAGGGCCACCAGGCCTACGTCGTGTGCCCGCGGATCACCGGCGACGAGCAGGAGCAGGGGGAGTCCGACCAGCTCGACCTCGACGAGGACGGCAACACGGTCGCCCCCGGACAGCCGGCCGGCGGGCTCTCGGCGGTGGAGGAGGTCGCGGCCCTGCTGGCCGAGGGGCCGCTCGCGGGGCTCCGGGTCGAGCGCCTGCACGGCAAGCTGCCGCCCGACGAGAAGGACCGGGTGATGCGGGCGTTCGCCGCCGGTGACATCGACGTGCTCGTGTCGACGACCGTCATCGAGGTCGGCGTCGACGTCGCCAACGCGACCGCGATGGTGCTGCTCGACGCCGACCGGTTCGGCGTCTCCCAGCTCCACCAGCTCCGCGGCCGGGTCGGCCGGGGCGGCCACCCCGGCCTCTGCCTGCTGGTCTCCCGGGCGGAGGCCGGCTCGCCCGCCCGCGACCGGCTCGACGCCGTCCAGGCCACCACCGACGGCTTCGAGCTCAGCCGCGTCGACCTCGAGCAGCGGCGTGAGGGCGACGTTCTCGGCAAATCGCAGTCGGGATACCGCTCCGGGCTGCACAATCTGCGCGTGCTGCGCGACGAGAAGACGATCGTGGAGGCCCGGCGGGCCGCCGGCGAGCTGCTGGACGCCGACGCCGACCTCCGCGACGCCCCGCAACTGGCCCGCGAGGTCGCCGACCTCGAGGCGTCCGTCCGGTCCGAGTACATGGACAAGTCATGACGCGGATCATCGGCGGCGCGGCCGGCGGGCGACGGCTCGCGACCCCGCGGGGCGCGGCCACGCGGCCCACGAGCGACCGGGTGCGCGAGGCGCTCTTCTCGGCGGTCGAGTCGTGGTGCGGCTCGCTGCACGGGCTCCGCTTCCTCGACCTGTACGCCGGGTCGGGCGCGGTCGGCCTCGAGGCCTGGTCCCGCGGCGCCGGTGTCGTCACGCTCGTCGAGTCCGACCGGCGCACCGCGGCGCTGATCGCCGACAACGCCCGCGCCATCGGCTTCCCGAAGGCCAACGCCATCGCCGCGAGCGTCGCCGCGACGCTGCGCAAGTCGCCGAGCGCGCCGTACGACGTCGCGTTCCTCGACCCGCCCTACCCGCTGGGGGAGGACGACCTCGCCGACGACCTGGCCGCCCTGGCCGGCCACGGCTGGCTGGTGCCGGGCGCGCTCGTGGTCGTCGAGCGCTCCGCGCGCAGCCCCGAGCCCACCTGGCCCGACGGGTTCACCGACGTCCGCGCCAAGCGCTACGGCGAGACCACGCTCTGGTACGCCGAGGCGGTATCTTCCACGCCATGACCCGCGCCGTGTGCCCCGGATCGTTCGACCCGGTGACCAACGGTCACCTCGACATCATCCGGCGGGCCGCCGCGATCTTCGACGAGCTGGTCGTCGCGACCGGCACGAACCCCTCGAAGTCGCGGCTGTTCGATCCCGACGAGCGGCTGGAGATGCTGCGCGAGGTGTGCGCGGACCTGCCCAACGTCACCGTGAGCGGCTTCACGGGCCTCATCGTGGACTTCTGCCGCGAGATCGGCGCCCAGGCCATCGTCAAGGGCCTGCGGGGCGGCAACGACTACGAGTACGAGCTGCCGATGGCGCAGATGAACAGCCACCTGACCGGCGTGGAGACCGTGTTCCTCACCACGCACGCGTCGTGGGGCTACGTCTCGTCGAGCCTGGTCAAGGAGGTCGCGAGCCTCGGCGGCGACGTCTCCGCGCTCGTGCCGGACACCGTCCACGGCCGGCTGGTCGAGCGGGTCGCCGGTCGGCGGTAGTCCGCTTTTGCCCGTGTCCGGGACGGACCGGTACGATTCACGTCGATCTGTTTGTGCCTGGAACTGGAAGTAGAAACCTGAGCAGCCTGGACCCGAGAGCGCCGCTCGTGCTCGACACCCGCGAGCTCGGCCGCCGCCCGGGGTCCCAGCACCAGGTGACGCTGACGGTTCCAGCACCGGCAGATCTGGGCATCGAAGTCCTCCGTGTCCCGGAAGGTTCGCAGGTCGAGCTCGACCTGCGGCTGGAAGCGGTCATGGAGGGGGTGCTGGTGACGGGCACGGCTGCGGTCGAGCTCGTCGGTGAGTGCGCACGGTGCCTGGACGAGATCTCCGACGAGTCGGTGGTCGACCTCCAGGAGCTGTTCGTCTACGAGGACCAGCGCCACCCCTCCGAGGAGGACGACGAGGTCAGCACGCTCAAGGGAGACCTGGTCGACCTCGAGCCCCTGCTGCGGGACGCGGTGGTGCTCGCACTACCGTTCCAGCCGCTGTGCGAGGACGACTGTCCCGGGATGTGCCCCGACTGCGGGGCGCGGCTCAAGGACGACCCGGACCACGCGCACGATGCGCCGATCGACCCGCGATGGGCGGGGCTGACGGCCCTCCAGCACGACGAGCAAGACCGAGACTGACCGGATCCCCCGGTCCTGGTAGAGGAGATAACAGTGGCTGTCCCGAAGCGGAAGATGTCGCGCAGCAACACGCGTCACCGTCGCTCGGCCTGGAAGGCCGTGGCGCCCCAGCTGGTGACCTGCGCGAACCCCGCCTGCGGTGCCAAGCACCTCCCGCACCGTGCGTGCGGCGAGTGCGGTCAGTACGGCGCGCGCGCCGACCGTCGTCAGGTCCTCTGACCGGTCCGGTCCGCTGACCAACTACGCGGCGCTGCGAGCAGCGCTCGGGGACCCCGACCTGGACCCCGAGCTGCTCGAGCGCGCGCTCACGCACCGTTCCTTCGCCTACGAGAACGGTGGCCTCCCCACGAACGAGCGGCTGGAGTTCCTCGGTGACTCCGTCCTCGGCGTGGTGGTGACCGAGACGCTCTACCGCGCCCACCCGACCCTCTCCGAGGGCCGGCTGGCCAAGCTGCGTGCCGCGGTCGTCAACGCCCGCGCGCTGGCCGAAGTCGGCCGCGCCATCGGCGTCGGCGAGCACGTCAAGCTCGGCCGCGGCGAGGAGAGCACCGGTGGTCGCGAGAAGGCCTCGATCCTCTCCGACACCGTCGAGGCCGTCATCGGCGCCGTGCACCTCAGCGGCGGCTTCGCGGCCTCCGACCCCGTCGTCCACCGGCTCTTCGACCCGGTGATCGACGCCGCCTCCGCGCTCGGCGCGGGGCTGGACTGGAAGACCTCCCTCCAGGAGCTCTCCGCCGAGCACGGCCTCGGCGTCCCCGAGTACGTCATCGCGGACGAGGGCCCCGACCACATGAAGACCTTCACCGCCCAGGTGCGCGTCGGCGACAAGCTCTACGGCAACGGCGTGGGCCGGTCGAAGAAGGAGGCCGAGCAGGCCTCCGCCGAGACGGCGTACGGCGAGATCGCCGCGGAGCTCGGCGTCGTCGACGTCGCGGTCGGCGCCGCGGTCGAGGCCGCGGTCGACGCCGCGCGCCGGGACTGACCGACGCTCGTGCCCGAGCTGCCGGAGGTCGAGGTCGTCCGTGCCGGCATCGAGCGGCACGTCGTCGGCGCGACGATCACCCGCGTCGACGTCCTCCACCCGCGTCCCGTGCGGCGCGACCTGCGCGGCCCGGCCGGGTTCGCCGCCGCGCTCACCGGCCGCCGGATCGAGGCGGCCCGCCGCCGGGGCAAGTACCTCTGGCTCCCGCTCGACAACGGCGACGCGCTGCTCGGCCACCTCGGCATGAGCGGGCAGGTGCTCGTGCAGCCGCCGGACGCCCCCGACGAGCGGCACCTCCGGGTCCGGTTCACCCTCGACGGGGCCGCGGAGGGCCGCGAGATGCGCTTCGTCGACCAGCGGATGTTCGGCGGACTCTCGGTCTCCGAGGGTGGCGCCGACCTGCCGCCCGAGATCGCGCACATCGCCCGCGACCCGCTCGACCCCGAGTTCGACGAGGACGCGTTCGTCCGCAAGGTCCGCAAGCGCAGCTCGGGGGTCAAGCGGCAGCTGCTGGACCAGGCCCTGGTCTCCGGGGTCGGCAACATCTACGCCGACGAGGCGCTCTGGCGCGCCCGGGTCCACGGCGAGCGACCGGGGGACCGGCTCACCGCCGCACAGGTGCGCACGCTGCTCGGCCACGCCCGCGACGTCATGGTGGCCGCGCTCGGCCAGGGCGGCACGTCGTTCGACGCGCTCTACGTCAACGTCAACGGCGAGTCCGGCTACTTCGACCGCTCCCTGCACGCCTACGGGCGCGAGGGCGAGCCGTGCGAGCGGTGCGGCACCCCGATCCGCCGGGTGGCGTTCATGAACCGCTCGTCCTACTTCTGCCCGGTCTGCCAGCCGGCGCCGCGGCGGCGCCGTACGGCACCGCCGGCAGGAACGGTGCCGTCACCGGATTGACCCGCGGGCGCTGCGGTGGGACTCTTGAAGACGGCCCGCCACCGCGGACCCCCGCCACACCCTGGAAGGCTCTTCTATGGCCAAGGCGCTGATCGGATACATGAACAGCGACCTGCGGACCCCCGCCCGACTCGTGACCGACAATGCTCGGTTGCGCGCGCGCGTGGGCGAGCTGGAGGCGCTGGTCCTGCGCCTCACCGAGGAGAACGACAAGCTGGCCGCCGAGGCCGCACGCCTGCTCGACATCGAGGCCGTCTCGATGCAGGAGCAGGAGATGCAGCCCGCCTGACCCGGGCGTCAATCGGTTCGCACGTCGTGCCCTCGAGCGACTAGCCTCGCTCCCTTGTGAGCAGCCTGGTCGAGATCGTCGCGCCGGCGCGCCTCGGCCACGGGTTCCGGTGGCTGATCGCGTCGTCGTGGGTGTCCAACCTCGGCGACGGCATCGCGGCGGCCGCCGGGCCGCTGCTGGTCGCGTCGCTGACCCACGACCCGGGCCTGGTGGCGCTCGCGGCGCTGCTCCAGTGGCTGCCGCCGCTGGTCTTCGGGCTGTACGCCGGAGCGCTCGCCGACCGCCTCGACCGCCGGCTGATCATCGTCACCGTCGACCTGCTGCGCGCGCTCGTCCTCGTGCTGCTGACGATGGCGATCGCCACCGACCTCGCCTCGATCACGCTCGTGCTCGTGGCGATGTTCCTGCTCGGCACGGCCGAGGTCTTCGCGGACAACACGACCGCGACGCTGATGCCGATGCTGGTTGCGCGTGACGACCTCGCGATCGCGAACGCGCGGCTGACCACCGGCTTCATCACGGTCAACCAGCTCGCCGGCCCGCCGATCGGGGCGGCGCTCTTCGCCGCGGGCCACGCGGTGCCGTTCGCGGCCCAGGCGAGCGTCGTCGCGCTCGGTGCGGTGCTGGTCCTGCGGGTCGCGCTGCCGCCGCACGGTCGTGAGTCGGGGACCGTCACCACGATCAGCCACGATGTGGCCGAGGCGTTCCGGTGGGTGCTGCACCACGCCGCCGTACGCACCCTGGTGCTGACGATCTTCGTCTTCAACATCACCTTCGGCGCCGCGTGGTCGGTGCTCGTGCTCTACGCGACGCAGCGGCTGGGGCTCGGCCCGATCGGCTTCGGCCTGCTCACCACGATCTCCGCGGTGGGCGGGATCTGCGGCACGCTCGGCTACGGCTGGCTGACCCGGCGCGTCAGCCTGGGGAACCTCATGCGCGTCGGCCTGGTCTTCGAGACCTGCACGATGCTCTCGCTCGCGCTGACGACCTCGAAGTGGGTCGCGTTCGCGATCTTCTTCGTGTTCGGTGCGCACGCCTTCATCTGGGGCACCACCTCGCTGACGATCCGGCAGCGCGCCGTCCCCGCCGAGCTGCAGGGCCGGGTCGGCAGCGTCAACCTGGTCGGCGTCTTCGGCGGCCTGGTCGTCGGCTCCGGCGTCGGCGGCCTGATCGCCCGGGAGTGGGGCGTGACCGCGCCGTTCTGGTTCGCGTTCGTCGGCTCGGCGCTCTTCGTCGTGCTCATCTGGCGCCAGCTCGTCCACATCGCCCATGCCGACGAGGCGGACGCGCCCGCCCCCGCCTGACCCTGCCGACCGGCGACGGCGACGACCTCGAGTTCGGGATCCGGGTGCTGGTCGCCGGTCCGGCCGCCGTGTCGGACAAGTACCGCTGATTCCACGGATCGGGGGAGTGGCCCGGTATCGTGTGGCCCGCTGAGCTTCCCCCAAGGCTTGCTGCGAAGATGCTGACCTCGTCCTCAGTCCGACGACCGCACTGATGCTGGGAGCCTCACGTTGTACCTGAAGAGCCTGACCCTCAAGGGATTCAAGTCCTTCGCGTCAGCGACGACGCTCCAGCTCGAGCCGGGGATCACGTGCATCGTGGGTCCCAACGGCTCCGGCAAGTCCAACGTCGTCGACGCCCTCGCCTGGGTCATGGGCGAGCAGGGCGCCAAGTCGCTGCGCGGCGGCAAGATGGAGGACGTCATCTTCGCCGGTACGTCGGGCCGGCCGCCGCTCGGCCGCGCCGAGGTGGTGCTGACGATCGACAACTCCGACGGGGCGCTGCCGATCGAGTACTCCGAGGTCACGATCAGCCGCACGATGTTCCGCAGCGGCGGGTCGGAGTACGCCATCAACGGCAACCCGTGCCGCCTGCTCGACGTCCAGGAGCTGCTGAGCGACTCGGGCATCGGCCGCGAGATGCACGTCATCGTCGGCCAGGGCCAGCTCGACACGATCCTGCACGCCACCCCCGAGGACCGCCGCGGCTTCATCGAGGAGGCCGCCGGCGTCCTCAAGCACCGCAAGCGCAAGGAGAAGGCGCTCCGCAAGCTCGACTCCACCGAGGGCAACCTGACCCGCCTCAACGACCTGCTCGTCGAGATCCGACGCCAGCTCAAGCCGCTGGGCCGGCAGGCGGAGGTGGCCCGCCGGGCCGCGACCGTGCAGGCCGACGTGCGCGACGCGCGGGCCCGACTGCTCGCCGACGACCTGGTCGTCGCGCGCACCGCGCTCCAGCAGGAGATGGCCGACGAGTCGATCCTGGTCGCCCGCCGCGAGCAGGTCGAGGGCGAGATCGCCACCCTGCGCGACAACGAGGCGGCGCTCGAGGCCGCGCTGCGCGAGGACCTGCCCGCGCTCGCGCAGGCGCAGGAGACGTGGTTCGCGCTCTCCGGGCTGCGGGAGCGGCTGCGCGGCACCCAGTCGCTGGCCGCGGAGCGGATCCGCAACGCCGCCGGCACCGCGGAGGTCGAGGAGCGCACCGGCCGCGACCCCGAGGCGCTCGAGGCCGAGGCCGAGCAGGCCCGCGAGCAGGAGCGCCGGATCGCCGCCGAGGTCGAGGCGCACCGCACGGCGCTCGAGGAGGCGGTGAGCGCACGTCGTACCGCCGAGGACGCCGCCGCCGAGGAGGACCGCAGGATCGCGGCGCTCCAGCGCGCGTCCGCCGACCGCCGCGAGGGCCTGGCCCGGCTGCACGGTCAGGTCAACGTGCTCAAGTCCCGCGCCGCCTCCGCCGACGAGGAGGTCGGCCGGCTGACCCTCGCCCGCGAGGAGGCCGTCGCCCGCGCCGACCGCGCCCAGCGCGACTTCACCGCGCTGGAGACGAAGGTCGCCGGCCTCGACGCCGGCGAGGAGGGCCTCGACGCCGAGCACGAGGCCGCCACCCACGCGCTCGACGACATCGAGGAGCGGCTCGCCAAGGCCCGCGACGAGGCCCAGCAGGCCGACCGCGACCGCGGCGCGCTCGCGGCCCGCAAGGACGCCCTCGAGCTCGGCCTCAACCGCAAGGACGGCGCCGGCGCCCTGCTGGCCGCCAGCGACGAGGTCTCCGGCCTGCTCGGCTCGGTCGCCGCCCTCCTGACTGTCCGGAGCGGCTTCGAGACCGCGGTCGCCCAGGCGCTCGGCACGGCCGCCGACGCCGTCGCCGTCCGCGACGGCGACGCCGCGATCGAGGCCATCGGCCACCTCAGGAGCGCCGACCTCGGCCGTGCCGGGCTGCTGCTCGGCGGCGCGCCGGAGCCCGACCGCGACTGGCCCGCCCTCCCCGCCGGAGCGACGTACGCCGTCGACGCGGTCGAGTGCCCCGCCGACGTGCGCCCCGCGCTGACCCGGCTGCTCGCCCGGGTCGCGGTCGTCGACGACCTCGACGCCGCCCGGTCGCTGGTCGCCGCCCTGCCGGAGGCCGTCGCGGTGACCCGCGACGGCGACCTGATCGGCAGCCACTTCGCGTCCGGCGGCTCCAGCAGCCAGCCGAGCCTCATCGAGATCCAGGCCGCCGTCGACGAGGCCGCCCAGCAGCTCTCCGAGGCGGTCGCCGCCTCCGAGCGGCTCGGCTTCGAGATGTCGCGCCTCGAGAGCGACCGGCTCGCCGCGCAGCAGCGCGTCGACGTCGCCCTGGCGAAGCTGCACGAGTCCGACGCCACGCTCGCCGCGGTCGCCGAGGAGCTCGGCCAGTACGGCTCCCAGGCCCGCGCCGCCCGCGGCGAGGCCGAGCGGCTCGCCCAGGCCATCGAGAAGGCCGAGGAGGCGCGCACCCAGGCCGTCGCCGGCCTCGCCGACCTCGAGGCCCGGCTCGCCTCCGCCGAGGCGGCGCCGGAGACCGAGCCCGACACCACCGCCCGCGAGGAGCTCGTCGAGGCGGCGCGCACCGCCCGCCAGGGCGAGATGGACGCCCGGCTGGCGCTGCGCACGTCCGAGGAGCGCGCCCGGGCCGTCCACGGCCGCGCCGACGCCCTGCTGCGCGCCGCCGCGAAGGAGCGCGAGGCCCGCACGCTGGCAGCGGAGCGCCGTGAGCGGCTGGCTCGGGAGGGCCGGGCCGCCGAGGCGGTCAGCGTCGCCGTCGGCTTCGTGCTGCAGCGGCTCGAGGTCTCCGTCCACCGCGCGGCGGAGGCCCGCGCCGCCGTCGAGCAGTCCCGCATCGGGCGGGAGCAGCAGCTCCGCGAGGTCCGCGCCACGCTGCGCGAGCTCGGCAAGGAGCACGACGAGCTGGTCAACTCCGTCCACCGTGACGAGCTCGCCCGCTCCCAGCAGAAGATGCGCATCGAGCAGCTCGAGGAGCGCGCGCTCGAGGAGCTCGGCCTCGACGCCGACGGCCTCGTCGCCGACTACGGGCCCGAGCAGCTCGTGCCCCAGCACCCGGTCGAGGCCGAGGACGGCGAGGGCACGGTGACGCCCGAGCCGGTGCCCTACGTGCGCGAGGAGCAGCAGAAGCGGCTCAAGATCGCCGAGCGCGCGCTGCGCGAGCTCGGCCGGGTCAACCCGCTCGCGCTCGAGGAGTTCTCGGCGATGGAGGAGCGGCACAAGTTCCTCACCGAGCAGCTCGAGGACCTCAAGAAGACCCGCAAGGACCTCCTCGACATCGTCCGCGAGGTCGACCAGCGTGTCGAGCAGGTCTTCACCGAGGCGTACGCCGACGTCAGCAAGGCCTTCGACCAGACCTTCGCGCGGCTCTTCCCGGGTGGCGAGGGCCGGCTGGTGCTGACGGCTCCCGACGACATGCTCAACACCGGCGTCGAGGTCGAGGCCCGCCCGCCGGGCAAGAAGGTGAAGCGACTCTCGCTGCTCTCCGGCGGCGAGCGGTCGCTGGTCGCGGTCGCGTTCCTGGTCGCGCTCTTCAAGGCCCGCCCCTCGCCGTTCTACATCCTCGACGAGGTCGAGGCCGCGCTCGACGACACCAACCTGGGTCGCCTGCTGGAGATCTACGAGGAGCTGCGGGAGAACTCCCAGCTGCTCGTCATCACCCACCAGAAGCGGACCATGGAGGTCGGTGACGCCCTCTACGGCGTGACGATGCGGGGCGACGGGGTCTCCGCGGTGATCAGCCAGCGGCTGCGCGACGCCGAGTCGGCGTAGTGGCCGACCGTCCCACGCGGGCCGACTACGTCGCCTGGCGGACCGTCACCACCCGCTGGCGCGACGACGACGCCTACGGCCACCTCAACAACGCGACCTACTACGAGCTGTTCGACACCGCGGTCAACGCACACCTCTACGAGGCCACGGGCGTCGACATCCGGGCGTTGCCGCAGATCGGCGTGGTCGCCGAGACCGGGTGCCGCTACTTCCGCGAGCTCGGCTTCCCCGCGCCCATCGAGACCGGGCTGGTCGTCGACAAGGTGGGCACGTCGAGCATCGTCTACCGGATCGGTCTCTTCCAGGGGGAGGGCGACGAGGCGGCGGCGGAGGGACGGTTCGTGCACGTCTACGTCGACAACACCGACCCGGCGCGGCCGGCCACGCCGATGCCCGACGTGATCCGCGCCGCAGTCGAGCCGCTCCTGCGCGCCTGAGTCGTCTGCTCACCGGCCGTGTGGCACGGTGAGGGAGCGGGTACGCGTCTGGCGTCCGCATTCTCGGGAGGTACGCCGTGGTCGCAGTCGTTGTCGTGATGGTCCTGATCCTGCTCGTGGCCGGTGTGGTGGCGGTCTACGTCGCCTATCCGCACCGGGGCGAGGACGTGCCCGCCGTGCCTTGGGTCGGCGACGCCATGGCGAAGGCGGCCGACGCGATGCCGGTGCTGGACGACGACGACGAGGTCGAGTTCCGGCTCCAGGGTGCCGAGGAGTCACAGCACCTCCGCTGACCGGAGCGTCGGCCGGCTCTGATTGGATTGAGCCATGAACTCGACGGTGTTCCTGGTCGTAGTGATCGCCCTGGTGGCGGTCGCACTCATCGCGCTCGTCGTCGGGCTGACGGTCTCCAGCCGGCGCAGGTCGGCGCCGCCCGCGGCGCCGGCCCCGGAGGCCACCGTGCCGCCGCCGATCGCGGAGACCCCGGTCGAGGCCGAGGCGCCGGACCTGCCGTCCGCGCCGACGCTGGAGAGGCCCGAGGGCACCGCGTCGCGCCTGGTGCGCCTGCGCCAGCGGCTCGCCGGCTCTCAGAGCGGCCTGGGCCGCGGCCTGCTCGCCCTGCTCTCCCGCGATCGCCTCGACGAGGACACCTGGGAGGCGATCGAGGACACCCTGCTGACCGCTGACGTCGGCGTCGCGCCCACGCAGGAGCTCGTCGGGCGGCTGCGCACCCGCCTGCGGGTCGAGGGCTCCACGGAGGACCCACGGGCCGTGCTGCGCGAGGAGCTGCTCACCCTGGTCGACGCCGGGATGGACCGTCGCCTCCAGGTGAGCGGCGACGACGGCAAGCCGGGCGTGGTCCTGGTGGTCGGCGTCAACGGCGCCGGCAAGACCACCACGGTCGGCAAGATCTCGCGGATCCTCGTCGCCGAGGAGCACAGCGTCGTCCTCGGCGCCGCCGACACGTTCCGCGCCGCCGCCGTCGAGCAGCTCGCCACCTGGGGGGAGCGGGTCGGCGTCGACGTCGTGCGCGGCCCCGAGGGCACCGACCCCGCCAGCGTCGCGTTCGAGGCGGTCAAGGAGGGGATCGACACCGGCGCCGACACCGTCATCGTCGACACCGCTGGACGGCTCCAGAACAAGGCCGGCCTCATGGACGAGCTCGGCAAGGTCAAGCGGGTGATCGAGAAGCAGGCGCCGGTCACCGAGGTGCTGCTCGTGCTCGACGCGACGACCGGTCAGAACGGGCTGATCCAGGCGCGGGTCTTCAGCGAGGTCGTCGACGTCACCGGCATCGTGCTCACCAAGCTGGACGGCTCCGCCAAGGGCGGCATCGTCGTCCAGGTGCAGCGCGAGCTCGGCGTACCCGTCAAGCTGGTCGGGCTCGGCGAGGGTGCCGACGACCTGGCGCCGTTCGAGCCCGCGGCGTTCGTCGACGCGCTGCTGGGGTAGCGCCCGTCAGGGCGCGCGGTGCTCGTCCGGGTGCAGGACCGGCGGCTGGGACTCACGGGTGAGGCCGCGCTCGCGGTTGATGGTCTCCGCCTCGCGCAGCGCGACGGTGCGCGCGAGGTCGGTGTAGCGACGGTCGACCTGCTGGAAGCGCTGGAAGACGTTGAACGTGACCGCCATGAACGCGACCACGGTGGCGTAGAGCACCAGGTCGGTGCCGCGACCCACCCCCAGGGCGACGGCGAGCTCGTTGACCTGCTCGGGTCGCAGGACGGCGTAGACGTTGGCGATCGCGAACAGCACGATCGCGATCCGCTTGCCGGCCTGGACGTGGATGGTCGGTGAGCGGCGGACGCCGATGAAGACGACCAGCAGCACCGACGCGATGAGGAGTACTTGGATCGGCATGGGCTCAGCCCTTCCGTTGCCGCAGGGAGAGGTCGAACAGGATGTTGACGCCGTTGATCAGCGACTGGCCCTTGCTGCGGGAGTAGTCGGTGTAGTCGATCGTCACCGGGACCTCCCGGACCCGCCAGGCGGAGTGGCTCAGGTGCTGCACGATCTCGGAGGCGTGGGCCATGCCGTTCATCGTGATCCGCAGATCGTCGGCCACCGGCCGGGTCAGCACGCGGAGGCCGTTGTGCGCATCGGTCAGCTTCAGCCGCCGGCTCGACGGGCTGGTGAGCGCCGCGGCCCGGAGCACGACCCGCTTGAGGCGCGGCACCTGCTGCTCGCCCGCGCCGCTGCCGAACCGCGTCCCGAGCACGACGTCGGCCTCCCCGCTGCGAGCCACGGCGATCATCGCCTCGGCGTCCGACGTGCGGTGCTGCCCGTCGGCGTCGAACGTCACGAAGTACGCCGCTCCGGGCTGCGAGCGGGCGTAGGCGAGGCCGGTCTCGAGCGAGGCGCCCTGGCCGAGGTTGACCGGGTGCCGCACGAGGTGCGCGCGGGTGACGGCGATCTCCTCGATCGAGCCGTCCGAGCTGCCGTCGTCGACGCAGACCACGTTCGGGAAGACGGTGAGCACGTGCTCGATGACCGCCCGGACGACGGGTGCCTCGTTGTAGACGGGGATCACGATCCACACGTCGTCGTACTGATGGTGAACCACGGAGATCCCTCGTAACCGGCGTCAGTGCCCGCGCATCATATCTGCCGCCCGGCCCGGGCCCGACCGTCGACGTCTGCGGACGACCACCGTCGAGAAACGTGGTCGTAACACAGCGGCGGCACTCGTTTCCTGACCGCAACATGCGGCGGCGCGGGGGGAAACGTCGGGCGTCGAAGGTGATCCGCAATGGGGCGGGCTCAGCGGCCGACAGCGCAGTCGACGGGTGACCGCCCTCCCGAGATGTGATCCCTGGAGGTTCCGTGGACGGCTACTACGCCTTCATGCTCGTGGCGACAGCCCTCGTCCTGATGATGACCGTGCCGGCACTGGCGCTCTTCTACGGCGGCATGAGCCGCTCGAAGTCCGTGCTGAACATGATGATGATGTCCTACGTCGCGTTCGCGGTCGCGGCCATCGTCTTCGTGCTGTGGGGCTGGTCGATGGGATGGGGCGGGGACGGCGCCGGCAACCTGAACGGCAAGCTGATCGCCAACCCGTTCACCATGTTCGGCCTCGACGGGGTCTCGAACGCCAACCTGATCTACGTCCTCTTCCAGCTCACGTTCGCGGCGATCACGGTGGCGCTGATCTCCGGCGCCATCGCCGACCGCGTGAAGCTGTCGTCGTGGATCGTGTTCGTGCCGCTGTGGCTCACCGCGTGCTACTTCCCGGTCGCGCACAACGTGTGGGGCGGCGGCTGGCTCGCGGAGAAGCTGTCCACCGGCTCGTCCTTCCCGCAGGACTACGCCGGCGGCACGGTCGTGCACATCAACGCCGGTATCGCGGGCCTGGTGCTGGCGCTGGTGATCGGCAAGCGCGTCGGCTTCGGCAAGGAGCCGATGCGGCCGCACAACCTGACGCTCACCATGATCGGCGCCGGTCTCCTGTGGTTCGGCTGGTACGGCTTCAACGTCGGCTCGATCGTGTTCTCCCCCGACTCGCTCGCCGACCCGGCCGCGTTCTCCGCCCAGTTCCAGGGTGAGACCGGCTGGACCTTCCTCAACACCACGCTCGCCACCTGTGCCGCGATGCTCGCCTGGCTGCTGATGGAGCGCGTCCTGCACGGCAAGGCGACGTCGCTGGGCGCCGCCTCCGGCATCGTCGCCGGCCTGGTGGCCATCACCCCCGCGGCCGGTGCCGTCGACCTCGTCGGCGCGCTCGCCGTCGGTGCGATCGCCGGCCTGGCCTGTGCCTGGGCGGTGGGCCTGAAGTACAAGATCGGCATGGACGACTCGCTCGACGTCGTCGGCGTGCACCTGGTCGGCGGTCTCGTCGGCACGCTGCTCATCGGCTTCCTCTCGACCTCCGAGGGCACGGGCGGCATCAACGGCCTGTTCTACGGGGGCGGCTGGGCCTCGCTCGGGGACCAGTTCCTCGCCGCGCTCTTCACGCTGGTGTGGACCGGTGTCCTGACGACCGTCATCGCCTTCGCCATCAGGTTCACGATCGGCTGGCGCGTCGCCGAGGAGGCCGAGGTCGACGGCATCGACAGCGACCAGCACGGCGAGTCGGCGTACGACCTGCACAGCGGCCTGGGTGCCGGCAGCAGCACTCCTGCGGCGTCGGTCCTGGCCAAGAGCACCGTCTCCGAAGGGGTGAACGCATGAAGCTCGTGACCGCGGTGATCAAGCCGCACAAGTGGGAGGACGTCCGCGAGGCGCTCGAGACCTTCGGCGTCACCGGCATGACCGTCAGCGAGGTCAGCGGCTACGGCCGCCAGAAGGGCCACACCGAGGTCTACCGGGGTGCCGAGTACGACATCGCTCTGGTGCCGAAGATCCGGATCGAGATCGTCGTCGACGACAGCGACGCCGAGGACGTGGTCGGGATCGTGGTGAAGACCGCGCAGACCGGCCGCATCGGCGACGGCAAGGTGTGGGTGAGCTCGATCGACACCGTGGTGCGGGTGCGCACCGGCGACCGCGACTCGGCCGCGATCTGACCGCCCAGCCCCGGCCCGGCTCCCGCTCGGGGGCCGGGCCGGGGCGTACCCGGTCCGGCATGATCGGACCCATCGACCCAGCCCGCAGGAGGCTCCCATGAAGCTCGTGACCGCCGTGATCAAGCCGCACAAGTGGGAGGCGACCCGGGCCGCCATCGAGGCCGCCGGGGTGCTGGGCATGACGATCAGCGAGGTGAGCGGCTACGGCCGCCAGAAGGGCCACACCGAGGTCTACCGGGGCGCCGAGTACGACGTGGCGCTGGTGCCCAAGGTCCGCATCGAGATCCTCGTGGCCGACGAGGACGCCGCGGCGCTGGTCGACGTGATCGCCACGGCCTCCCGCACGGGCAAGATCGGCGACGGCAAGGTCTGGGTGTCGCCGGTCGAGACGGCCGTGCGGGTCCGCACCGGCGACCGAGGAGAGGCCGCACTCTGACCACCACCGAGCGCGCCACGCGCACGGCCGCGGCCGACGCGCTCTGCGCCGGCGCCTACCGCGACAGCGGCGGTCCGGACGCCGGCGCGGCGCTGGTCGCGGTGGGTGGCTACGGCCGGGGCGAGCTGGCGCCGTACTCCGACCTCGACGTGGTGCTGGTCTCCGATCCCGGCGTCGACGTGCAGGAGGTCGCGGCGCGGGTCTGGTACCCGCTGTGGGACTCGGCCGCGAAGCTCGACCACTCGGTGCGCACGATGCCGGAGATGATCGCGGCGGCCGACGCCGACCTCCGGGTCGCCCTCGGGCTGCTGGACGTGCGGCACCTGGCCGGCGACCCCGGTCTGACGATGCGCCTGCGCACGACCATGCTCGCCCAGTGGCGCCGCCACGCCCGCGACCGGCTCCCGGAGCTCCAGGAGTTGGTCCGCGCGCGGCACGAGCTGGTCGGCGAGGTCGCGCACCTCTCGGTGCCCGACGTGAAGGAGGCCGAGGGCGGGATCCGCGACGCCACCGTGCTCAAGGCGCTCGTCGCGACCTGGCTCGTCGACGTGCCGCACGTCGAGCTGGAGCGCACCCGGCGCGCGATGCTCGACGTCCGCGACGTCCTGCACGGGACCGCCGGCCGCGCGAGCGACCGGATCGGCCCCGAGCAGTGGGGCGACCTCGCGCGCGGGCTCGGGCTCGCCGACGCCCGCGCGGCCCAGGTGCACGTGCGCGAGCTCGGGCGGCGTACGGCGCACCTCTCGCACCTCACGTGGCGCCGGGTCGACGCGGCCCTCGCCCGCCCGGCCGCCAACGAGCGGGTCCGTCGTCCCGAGCTGACCCGGCTCGCGCCGGGGGTCGCGCTCTCGAACGGCGAGGTCGTGCTCGACCGGGGCGCCCGGCCGGCCGACGACCCCGTCCTGCTGCTCCGAGCGGCGGCCGAGGCCGCCGAGCGCGACGTCGTGCTCGCCCCCGCCACGGCGGCCCGGCTGGCCCGTGAGGCCGCGCCGCTCCCGGATCCGTGGCCGGCGGAGGCGCGGCAGGCGATGGTGCGGCTGCTGGCAGCGGGGCGGGGGCTGCTGGCCGTCTGGGAGACGCTCGAGGAGACCGGGGCGCTGGCCGCGGTGCTGCCCGAGTGGGAGCGGGTCCGGCTGCTGCCGCACGCGTCGGCGATCCACCGGTTCACCGTCGACCGGCACGTGGTGGAGACCTGCGTGGAGGCGAGCGCGCTGATCCGGCAGGTGGCCCGCCCGGACGTGCTCATGGTGGCCGCGCTGCTGCACGACATCGGGAAGGGCGGGCTGACCGAGCACAGCGTGGCGGGGGAGCCGATCGCCCGGGACATCGCGACCCGGATGGGCTTCGAGCCCGAGGCCGTCGAGCTCGTCGCGCGGCTGGTCCGCTGGCACCTGCTGCTCGCCGAGACGGCGACCACGCGTGACCCCGACGACCCCGCGACCGTCGACCTCGTCGCCTCCCGGTTGGCCGGCGCCGAGGCCCTCGACCTGCTCCTCGCGCTGACCGAGGCGGACGCCAAGGCCACCTCGGCGAAGGCGTGGTCCACCTGGCGCGCGGGCCTGGTGCGCGACCTGGCCCGCCGGGCACGCACGTCCCTCGACTCCGGTCCGACGCCGGCGCCGGTGGCCGACGAGGTCGACATCCCGGCCGAGGCGGGCGCGGGCGGCCTCGCCCTCCAGGTCGAGGTCGTCACGGATGGGACCCGGGTCACCGTCGTCGCGCCGGACCGGGTCGGCCTGCTCGCCGACCTCGCTGCGACGTTCGCGCTCCAACGGGTCGCCGTCCGCGCGGCCCGCGCGTGGTCGCAGGGCGCGTACGCCGTCTCGGTCTGGGAGCTCGCGGAGGAGGGCCTGGACCCCTCCGTGCTGCGCCAGCGCTTCGAGTCGGTCGTGCAGGACCGGGCCGGGGTCGCGGCGCGGCTGCGGCGCGCCGACCCGGACGCGCTCGACCCGGCGGTCGTCGTACGCCCGGAGGCGTCGACCCAGTCCACGGTCCTCGAGGTCCGGACCGCCGACCGGCCGGGCGTCGTCTACGTCGTCTGCGCCGCGCTCGCCGAGCTCGACATCGCGGTCCGCTCCGCCCACGTCGACACGCTGGGGCCTCAGGCGGTGGACGTGTTCTACCTCCAGGAGGCGCACGCGGGCGTGCTCGGCGACCAGCGGGCGGCGAAGGCGGCGCACGCCGTTCGGGCCGCGCTGAGCGCGGGGACCGCCTGAGTGACGTCGCCGCGTACGGCGTACCGCGGTCGCCCGGTTAGTCTTGGCACCTCCACCTGACCGTCTCTGCACCGAGGGCCACGACTTGTTCGCCACTCTTTCCGACCGGCTCGCCGACACCTTCAAGAACCTCCGGGGGAAGGGCCGGCTCTCCGAGGCCGACATCGACGCGACCGCGCGCGAGATCCGGATCGCCCTGCTCGAGGCCGACGTGGCGCTGCCCGTCGTCAAGGAGTTCGTCGCCGCGGTCAAGGACCGGGCCCGCGGCGAGGAGGTCAGCCAGGCGCTGAACCCCGCCCAGCAGGTCATCAAGATCGTGCACGAGGAGCTCGTCGCGATCCTCGGCGGCGAGACCCGCCGGCTGCGCTACGCCAAGTCCGGCCCGACCGTCATCATGCTCGCCGGCCTCCAGGGCGCCGGCAAGACGACGCTCGCCGCCAAGCTCGCGCTGTGGCTCAAGGAGCAGGGCCGCTCGCCGATGCTCGTCGCCGCCGACCTGCAGCGGCCCAACGCCGTCAACCAGCTCCAGGTCAACGGCGAGCGCGTCGGCGTCACCGTCTTCGCCCCCGAGCCGGGCAACGGCGTCGGCGACCCGGTGGCCGTCGCCCGTGGGGCGATCGAGGAGGCCAAGCGCACGCTGCACGACACCGTCATCGTCGACACGGCCGGCCGTCTCGGCGTGGACGCGGAGATGATGAAGCAGGCCGCTGACATCCGCGACGCCGTCGACCCCGACGAGGTGCTCTTCGTCGTGGACGCCATGATCGGCCAGGACGCGGTCAGCACCGCCCAGGCGTTCCTCGACGGTGTCGGCTACGACGGCGTCGTGCTCACCAAGCTCGACGGCGACGCCCGCGGTGGTGCCGCGCTGTCGATCGCCTCGATCACCGGCAAGCCGGTCATGTTCGCCTCCAACGGCGAGAAGATGACCGACTTCGACCTCTTCCACCCCGACCGGATGGCCTCTCGCATCCTCGACATGGGCGACATGCTCACCCTGATCGAGCAGGCCGAGAAGACCTTCGACGCCGAGCAGGCCGCCAAGGCCGCGGGCAAGCTGCAGACCGGCGACTTCACCCTCGACGACTTCCTCGAGCAGATGCAGCAGGTGCGCAAGCTCGGCTCGATGTCGAAGATCATGGGGATGCTGCCCGGGATGGGGCAGTTCCGCGAGCAGCTCGAGAACTTCGACGAGCGCGAGATCGACCGGATCCAGGCGATCATCCAGTCGATGACGCCGACCGAGCGGGCGAACCCGAAGCTGATCGACGGCTCCCGCCGGGCGCGCATCGCCAAGGGCTCGGGCCGCCAGGTCTCCGACGTCAACCAGCTGGTCGACCGGTTCTTCGAGGCCCGGAAGATGATGCAGTCGATGGCCCGTGGCGGCGGGATCCCCGGCATGCCGGGGATGCCCGGGATGCCGGGCATGGGCGGCGGCAAGCGAGGCAAGTCCAAGGCCCAGCCCAAGAAGGGCAAGGGCGCGAAGCGGTCCGGCAACCCCGCCAAGGCCGCCCAGGAGGCGGCTGCGGCCAAGGAGAAGGCCGCCGCGGCACCCACCAACCCGTTCGGCACGCCCGCCGGCGGCGAGGGCATCGACTACGAGCAGGCGGCCGCCGCGCTCGACCTGCCCAAGGACTTCTCCAAGTACCTGAAGTGACGGGACGCCCGGGGGAGGCGGCGTGACCCAGACCCTGGTCGTCGACGCGGCCAACGTCGTCGGCAGTCGTCCCGACGGCTGGTGGAAGGACCGGGCCGGGGCCGCGCGACGTCTCCACGAGGCGCTGCTCGTCGCGGACACGTCGTACGACGAGATCGTGCTGGTGCTCGAGGGCCAGGCCAAGGGCGGCGTGAGGGCGGGCCGCGACGGCCACGTCCGCACCGTGCACGCGAAGGGGCCCGGCGACGACACGATCCTCGCCGAGGCCCGGGCCGCCGCCGCGCGGGGCCGGGTGGTGGTCGTGACCGCCGACCGGATGCTGCAGGCGCGGGTCGGTGGCGTCGGTGCGCAGACGCTCGGCCCGTCCTGGCTGCTCGACCAGCTCTGACCCGGCCCCCTCTCCCGTCGAGAGACGTGAATCGGCCCTTCTCCACAGTCGAAAAGGGGCCGATCGGCGTCTCTCGACGATTCTCGGCGGTAGCCGGGGCAGCCCTAGGATGGGCGGTTGTTCAGGGTTTCACGCGTCTTGGAGGTGGGTTCGGCGCGTCGTTCCGACGCACCCGAAAGGCGCCCCCCGTGTCGCCCCTTGCCTCCTACCGACGGCTCTTCCAGCTCTCGGGCACGACGTACGTCGTGATCGCGTTCCTCGCCCGGCTGCCGCTGGCGATGGCCCAGCTCGGCACCCTGCTGCTCGTCTCCACGGCCTCCGGCAGCTACGGGCTCGGCGGTCTCTCGGCCGGCGCGCTCGCCGTCGCCAACGCGGTCAGCGCACCGTTCGCCGGGTCGCTCAGCGACCGGTTCGGTCAGCGCCACGTGGTGCTCGCGCAGTCGCTGGCCGGCGCCGCGGCCCTGGCCGCCCTGGTCGCGCTCGTGCACGCGGACGCGGCGGACGCCGCCGTCGTCGCTGCCGCCGCGCTCGCCGGCCTGGCGATGCCGCAGGTCGGGCCGCTCGCCCGGGTCCGCTGGCGCCCGATCACCGCGCGCACCGGCGCCGACCAGCGCCGCCTGGTCGACGTGGCGTTCTCCTACGAGGGCGCCGCCGACGAGGCGTCGTTCGCGATCGGGCCGGCGCTGGTGGGCCTCGGCGTCGTGCTCGTCTCGCCGAGCGGCGCGCTGCTGCTGGCGGCAGGCATGCTGGCCGTCTTCGGCACCGCGTTCGCCCTGCACCGCACCGCCCGCACCCGCGGCGGCGGCGCCGCGCTGGCGACGGGCCGGCTGTGGACGCCGGTGCTGCTCGTGCTCGTCGGCGCGCAGCTGCTGATCGGCATGCTGTTCGGCGCCACCCAGACCGGCACGACCGCGCTCGCGACCGCGGCCGGGCAACCCGGCGTCGCCGGCCTCGTGCACGCGGCGCTCGGCCTGGGCAGCGCGCTGGCCGGCATCGCCACCGCGTTCATCCCCGAGCGCATCGGACCCGAGCGGCGGATCCTCGTCGCCGTGAGCGCGCTCCTGGTGCTGTCGCTGCCCCTGCTGCTCGTCGACGGCATCGCCGCGCTGGTGCCCGTCGTCGCCGTGCTCGGCTGCGCGGTCGCGCCGTTCATGATCGGCGTCTTCACGCTCGCCGAGCGGGTGGTCGCGCCGGCCCGGGTGGCGACCGCGATGACCGTGCTCGCCAGCGCCACCGGGCTCGGGTACGCCGCCGGCTCGACGATCGCCGGCCGGCTGGCCGACGAGCACGGCTACACCGCGGCGTTCGGGGTGACGGTCTCGGCGATGCTGCTGGCGCTGGTCCTGGTGGCGGGCGCCCAGCGGATGCTCCGGGCGGCGCTCGCCGCGCCGCCGGTCCTCACCCCGCCGCCACCCGAGCGATCGCCAGTGACACTGCACCGGTGACCTCGGCGCGGCCGCCCAGCTCGCCGGCGAGCACCCGGACGGCGGCCGCGGTGTCCGGCTGGGCGTAGCGGTCGACCGCGGCGCGGACGCCCTCGGCGAGCGACGGCGAGGTGCCCAGCGAGCCGCCGAGGACGATCGCCTCGGGGTTGAGGCTGTTGCACAGGTCCGCGAGCGCGCGACCGATCGCCCGGCCGGCGTCGCTGAGCACCCGGCGTACGGCGGCGTCGCCCTCGACGTCCAGCCTCAGCATCGACTCCACGGTGAGCGGCTCGTCGTACGCCCGCTGAAGGACCTCCACCAGTCGCGGCGCGGAGACGAGCGTCTCGAGGCAGCCGCGGTTGCCGCAGCGGCAGACCTGGCCGTCCTCGCCGACCTGCACGTGGCCGATCTCCCCGGCGATGCCGGTCGCGCCTCGGTGCAGCCGCCCGCCGACCACGAGCCCGGCGCCCAGCCCGCTGGCGACCTTCACGTAGACCACGTCGGCGAGCCCGCGAGCGACGCCGCGGCTGAGCTCGGCCAGCGCGCCGAGGTTGGCGTCGTTGTCGGCGAACACCGGTACGTCGAGCCGCCGCTGCAGCTCGTCGCCGGGGGAGAGGTGCCGCCAGCCCGGCATGATCCCGGTGCGGATCCGCGCGGAGCGGCGGTCCAGCGGCGCCGGCACGCACATCCCGACGGCGCGCAGTTCGGCGCGGTCCACCCCGGCCTGAGTCAGGCCGGCCCGGACCATGCGGGCCGCCCGGTCGAGGGCGTCTGCACCGTGGTCGTCGACGTCCAGCGTGTCCGACTCGTCGGTGTGGACGGCGCCGCTGCGGTCGGCGACCACGACGCGGACGTGGCCGTGGCCGATGTCGACCCCGGCCACGGCTCCGCGCGGCGCGCTGAGGGCGATCAGCTGAGGTGGCCGCCCGCTGCCGCCCTTGTGCGGGCGCCCGCGGTCGGCGGTCTCGACGACGTGACCCGACCCGATCAGGTCCGCCACGAGGCTCGAGATCGTCGTGCGCGACAGGCCGGTGCCGCGCGCCAGGTCGGCCCGGCTCATGGGGCCGTCGCTGGCCAGGAGGGCGGTGATCGAGCGCCGGTTGGCGTCTCGCAGCCGCTCCAGCGCTCCGGCGGTGACCATGGCGGCGAGCCTAGTCGGATTGGTCCGGGAAGCGAACAAACAACCGAGGAGATCGGGATCTTTCCGCATTGACCGGGAGGATTGGGCGTTCTTAGCGTGACCTCCGTCACCACCTTGAACTCGGCAAGGAGAGACCATGCCCAACCCACGCACGTCCGCCCACCCGTCCCGGCGGTGGGCGTCGGCGCTCGCTGTCCTCGCGGCCGTCACCCTCGCGGCCACGACGCTCCAGGCACCGGCCACCGCCACGACCGACCACTCGAGTCGGCACGGCGCTGACCGGCCCACCTACCGGAACTCCCACGCGCCCACCAGCAAGCGGGTCGCGGACCTGCTCGGCCGGATGACGCTCGCGGAGAAGATCGGCCAGATGGCCCAGGCCGAGCGCGCCGACGTCGACGCCAACCCGGCCCTCATCACCACCAACCTCCTCGGCAGCGTGCTGTCGGGCGGCGGCTCCGTGCCGACACCCAACACGCCCGAGGCCTGGGCCGACGCCATCGACCGCTACCAGCAGGCGGCGCTCGACACCCGCCTCGGCATCCCCCTCATCTACGGCGTCGACTCCGTGCACGGTCACGGCAACCTGCTCGGCGCCACGGTCTTCCCGCACAACATCGGGCTCGGCGCCACGCGCGATGCGCGGCTCGTGGAGCGGATCGGACACATCACGGCCGAGGAGACGCGGGCGTCCGGCCCGCAGTGGGCGTTCGCGCCGTGCGTCTGCGTCGCCCGCGACGACCGCTGGGGCCGCACCTACGAGAGCTTCGGCGAGAGCCCCGATCTCGCCGCGTGGCTCGGCGGTGCCGCGATCGACGGCCTGCAGGGTCGCCGCGGTCAGCTGGACGACGCCGACCGGGTGCTCGCGACCGCGAAGCACTTCGCTGGCGACGGGCTCACGACCTACGACGAGTCGAGGGCCAGCGACGTGGTCTCCCCGAACACGGCGTACCCCATCGACCAGGGCATCACGGAGGTCTCCCGCGCGGAGTTCGCCGAGCTCGCGCTCGCGCCGTACGTCCCCGCGATCCGCCAGCACGACGTCGGCTCGGTCATGCCGTCCTTCTCCAGCGTCGACTGGACCGAGGACGGTCTCGGCAACCCGGTGAAGATGCACGCCAGCAAGGAGCTCATCACCGGCTGGCTCAAGGAGCAGCAGCACTTCCAGGGCTTCGTCATCTCCGACTGGCGCGCGATCCGGCAGCTGCCGGGCACCTACCGCGACCAGGTGAAGGCCTCTGTGCTCGCGGGCGTCGACATGTTCATGGAGCCGATCCAGGCGCCCAACAACCCGAACGGCTGGGACCTCTTCATCCCGACCCTGACCGAGTTGGTCACGAGCGGTGAGGTCCCGCAGAGCCGCATCGACGACGCGGTCGCCCGGATCCTGCGGGCGAAGTTCGAGCTCGGCCTCTTCGAGCACCCGTTCACCGACCGTCGCAACATCGACGAGATCGGCAGCGCGGAGCACCGGTCGGTGGCCCGCGAGGCGGTCGCCGAGAGCCAGGTCCTGCTGCGCAACCAGAGCCACACGCTGCCGCTCAGCAAGCGCGACGACGTGTACGTCGCCGGCTCCAACGCCGACAACATCGGCAACCAGGCCGGCGGCTGGACGCTGACGTGGCAGGGCGGCTCGACCAACGTCGTCCCGGGCGACACGATCCTCGACGGCATCGAGGACGCGACCAGCGGCGACGTCACGTTCAGCCAGGACGCGAGCGCCCCCGTCCCGGCCGGCGCCGAGGGCATCGTGGTCGTCGGTGAGACGCCGTACGCCGAGGGCTTCGGCGACGTGCGCGGGCCGGAGTGGGCCTGGGACCCCGCCGACGGCGGG
This sequence comes from Nocardioides agri, assembly GCF_013778305.1. Lineage (GTDB taxonomy): Bacteria > Actinomycetota > Actinomycetes > Propionibacteriales > Nocardioidaceae > Nocardioides > Nocardioides agri. The sequence goes on along the minus strand of NZ_JACEIC010000002.1, from coordinate 530,699 downwards.
ACCCCGCGGCAGCAGCAGACCATGAAGCTCAGTGCCGCAGACACCCAGGCGGTCCAGAAGGTCTGTGCCGCAGCCGCGTCGTGCACCGTGCTCGTGGTCTCGGGGCGGCCGCTGGAGATCCCCGCGGACCTGCTCGCGCAGACCGACGCCCTGGTCGCCTCCTGGCTGCCGGGCAGCGAGGGCGATGGTGTCGCTGACGTGGTCTTCGGCAAGCGGCCCTTCACCGGGAAGCTGCCGGTGACCTGGCCGCGGACCGTGGCCCAGGAGCCGATCAACGTCGGGGACGCCGACTACGACCCGCTCTACCCCTACGGGTTCGGGTTGCGCACCGGGCACCACCACGGCCACCACCACGGCCACCACCACGGCCACCACCACGGCCACCACCACGGAGATGGCCACGGGGGTCACGGCCACCGGTAACGTCCGGGAGCATGACCGCTCCCGCGCTGAAGTTCTCCGGTCCGGTGCTCCCCGACGGCGAGCGGCGTGAGCTGTTCGTCGTCGGGGACACCGTCACCTACGAGCCGGTGGCCGGCGCCGAGCGCGCGGTCGACGGCTGGATCGTGCCGGGCCTCGTCGACGCCCACTGCCACCTCGGGCTCGGCGAGGACGGCGCGATCTGCGACGAGGAGACCGAGCAGCAGGCGATCGAGGACCGCGACGCCGGCACCCTGCTGATCCGCGACTGCGGCTCGCCGGTCGACACGCGGTGGATCCAGGAGCGCGAGGACCTGCCGCGGCTGATCCGGGCCGGCCGGCACCTGGCCCGCACCAAGCGCTACCTGCGCGGCTACGCCCACGAGGTCGAGCCCGCCGAGCTCACGGCGTACGTCGCCCAGGAGGCGCAGCGCGGAGACGGCTGGGTCAAGCTCGTCGGCGACTGGATCTCACGCGAGGACGGCGACCTGATGCCGTCCTTCCCCGAGGACGCCTTCGCCGACGCGATCCGGGTGGCGCACGACCACGGCGCCCAGGTGACCGCACACTGCTTCGGCCACGACGTGCTCACCGGGCTGCTCGAGGCCGGCATCGACTGCATCGAGCACGGCACCGGCCTCGACGAGAGCCACCTGGCGCTGATGGCCGATCGGCAGGTCGCCCTGGTGCCGACGGTGATGCAGACCGAGAGGTTCCCCGAGTACGCGTGGGGGGCGCGCGGCCGCTTCCCGACGTACTCGCGCACGATGACCGACCTGTTCGTGCGCCGCCGGGCGACGCTGATGGCCGCCTACGAGGCGGGCGTGCCGCTCTACGCGGGCTCCGACGGCGGGGGCGTGAGCCGGCACGGCAACCTGGCCGGCGAGGTGATCGCCCTGGCGGCGATGGGGCTGCCGCGCGAGTACGCGCTCGGCGCGGCCTCGTGGCGGGCGCGCGAGTGGCTCGGGTGGAACGCCGACCTGGCGGAGGGGGCGCCGGCCGACTTCGTGGTCTACGACGCCGACCCGTTCGCCGACGTCTCGGTGCTGCTGCGTCCGGCCTGCGTGGTGCTACGCGGACGTGTCGTCTGAGACCGCGACGTCCTCGGTCGGCCGGACCAGGCGATAGCGGTTCTGGGGGAGCACCTGGATCCACCGCGGCTGCGGCCCGTCGTCCTTGATCTGGACCCGCAGGCCCGTCATCAGTGCCTCGATCCACCGCTCGTCCTGACGGTGGGTCGTCGTCGCGGTGTCCTCGGTGAGGCCGCGCAGCCGCAGTGCGAGGTGGCGGGCGTTGACCGAGCGCGTGCCGATGTACATCAGCACCTCGAGCAGGTCGACCTGCTCCTGCGGCAGGTCGACGAGCCGGTCGTCGACGACGACGATGCCGCGCGCCGGGTTGATCCGGAGGCCGCGGAACTCCACCCAGCCGCCCACGAACCGCATCCCGATGTCGAGCATGCCCTCGCGGCCGTCCTGGCCGGCCTCCACCTCGTCCTCGTCCTCGAGGGCGACCCCGACGGGTGCGCCGGCCGCGACCTGGCGCAGCAGCTCGGAGCGGATGGCGTCCTCCGCCGCCGGGGTCCAGCCCTGCTCGGCCGAGCCCTGGGCTCCGACGATCTCGGTGACCGGGCGGCGCGCGACCGCCGCGAGCCGGGCGCGCAGCTCGAGCGGGCGGATGGGCTTCGGGACGTAGTCGTCGGCACCGGCGTCGAACCCGGCGAGGATGTCCGACTCGTGCGACCGGCTGCTGATGATGACGATGTAGGCCGAGCTGAACTCGCGGATCCGCTGCGTGGCCTCGAGACCGCTCATCCCCGGCATGTTGACGTCGACGGTCATCAGCACCGGCGCGTGCTGCTGCGCGAGCGCGACGCCGTCGGCGGCGTTGTCGGCGCTGAGCACGGAGAAGCCGACCTGGGTCAGGACGACCTCGAGCAGGTCGACGGTGTCCTGGTCGTCCTCGATGATGAGTGCGACCGGACGCCCGTTCTTCCCCGAGTCATGAGACACGCAAGGAAGTATCACAGGAGCCGGACGGTGTGTCCGGAATTCCCCCGTCCGACACGGCGTACGTGACGAGCGCGCGGTTGCGACGCACGAGCTCGGTGGCGAGGGCCTCGCCGGTACGCCGGTCGGTCGTCGTCCGCCAGATCTCGTTGCTGCGCCGCAGGCGCCCGTCGCCCCCTCGCTCGAAGCGCTCCGCGCGGGCCTCCACCGCGTAGGTGACGGCGAGCGGGCGGTCCGCCCGGAGCTCACCGAGGAGGTGGTGCCCGCCGACCCCGGTACGGAGCTGGAACGTGTGGTCGGTGTCGTTGCGCACGACCAGGTCGACGTAGTTGTAGGCGATCGTGCACCCGACGCCCCACGGGACCACCCGACCGTTGTCCGGGAACGGGTCGAAGCTGTGCTCCGAACGCTCGAGCACGGTCAGCGGGGAGTGCAGGACCATCCAGTGCAGCAGGTTCGCGAGCTGGCAGATGCCACCGCCGACCCCGGCTGTCGCGGCCCCGTCGGAGAGGCGCAGGCCCGCCAGGTAGCCCTTGCGCCGGGTGCAGCTGCCGACCACCTTGTTGAAGGAGAAGGTCTCGCCGGGCCGGATCAGCAGTCGGTCGGTGCGAGCCGTCGCGAGGCGCAGGTTGACGACCTTGTTGTGCTGGAGCCGCATCGGCACGCCCTCGAGCTCGCGCAGCAGCGGAGACCGGTGCCGCATCGCGCGGACCGGCAGGTCGGGACCGCGGGTGGTCGCCCACCGGGCGCCGCAGGTCAGCCACCGGACCCGGCGCCGGGCGCGGTGCGCGAGGACGGCGAGCGGGCGCAGCCAGGGGAGTCGCCGGGAGAGGTGCACACCGGTCGGACGTGGCCGGCGCCCGGATTGTTGTCAGGCGGGTCCCCGAACCCTCGGAGGTGCGTCACGTCCGCGGTCGCGCGGGCCGGCTCGCCCACAGGACGCCCGTGACGACGAGCATCGCGAGTCCGGCCAGGCCCAGCAGCCCGGGGACGATGACCCCGGTCGCCATCGCGGCCACCATGCCGCCCACGTTGGGCGCCGGGCCGATGACGACCTCCTCGCCCCACCCCATCCGCCAGTCGGGGTCGGTGGCGTCGTCGGGGTCCGCCTCGACGCCGGCAGCGCAGGTCACCTCGAGCTCGCCGGAGCCGGGGGAGAAGCGGTAGGACGCGACGAACTCGCCGTCGCCGAGGTCCCGGGTCATCTGGCTCGTGACCGGCCGCAGCGGGATCTCCTCGCCGGTCGCGGTGTCCACGACCCGGCAGCCCGGGTCGAACACGTCGTCGTCACGCCACAGCATCCGGTCGCCGTCGGTGTCGACGCTCACCACGTGCGGGCGGCCGTCGGCCGGCACGCGAGCGTCGGTGCTGAAGAAGGGCCACAGCGCCCAGACGAACAGCGCGACCCCGATCAGCCCGGCGAGCACGATGAGCGCACCCCCGGCCAGGAACCACACCCAGCTGGGGCGATACTTCTGGGGACGCGGGGGCTGCCCGGGCGGATAGCCGGACGGCACCGGGTACGACGGCGGCGGCTGGCTCATGGCCCGACTCTGCCCGATTTCCGCCGTCCGCGCGCCGTCTGGCAGACTTGTTGGCTGAGTCCTGCGCGTCCGGACCCTCTCACCCGGACGACGCAGTGCCCATCGATGGTCCGAACCTGGTGTTCCCCACCCGGCCTTCGGCCCCTCACCACACACAACTTCCGAGGAGACACCACAAACGTGGCCGTCAAGATCCGTTTGAAGCGCCTGGGCAAGGTCCGGGTGCCGCAGTACCGCATCGTCATCGTCGACTCGCGCAAGAAGCGCGACGGCAAGGTGATCGAGGAGATCGGCAAGTACCACCCCAAGGAGAGCCCGTCGTACATCGACGTCGTCTCCGACCGGGCGGCGTACTGGCTCGGTGTCGGCGCGCAGCCGTCCGACGCCGTCGTCAAGATCCTGACCATCACCGGCGACTGGCAGAAGTTCAAGGGCTACACCGGCACCGAGGGCACCCTCAAGTCCGCCGAGCCCAAGCCGGACAAGCTGGCGATCTTCAACGAGGCGCTCAAGGAGGCCGCGAGCGAGCCCAAGGGCGACGCCGTGACCAAGAAGTCGCCCTCGAAGAAGAAGGCCGAGGAGAAGCCCGCCGAGGAGGCCCCGGCCGCCGAGGCGCCGGTCGCCGAGGAGGCTCCGGCTGCGGAGGCCCCGGCCGAGGAGGCCACCGAGGCTCCTGCTGCCGAGGCTGAGGTCACCGAGGCCGACGCCGAGAAGACCGAGTCCTGACCGCCATGCTCGCCGAAGCGCTCGAGCACCTGGTGCGCGGCGTCGTCGACCACCCCGACGACGTGAGCGTGCGGGACAAGCAGCTGCGTCGCGGGTCGCTCCTCGAGGTGCGGGTGCACCCCGAGGACCTGGGCAAGGTGATCGGCCGCGGCGGGCGCACCGCCACGGCGTTCCGCACCGTCATCTCCGCGCTCGCGGGGCGCGGTGGGGCCCGGATCGACTTCGTCGACGTGGACCGGCGTCGCTGAGACGCCGTTCGACCGCTTGAATGGGTGTCGCCCCTCCGGGGGCGGCACCCGTTCTGCTTTCTGGAGAGGTACCTGTGGAGACCATCGACGTGCTGGTGGGCCGGATCGGCAAGCCGCACGGCATCCGGGGCGACGTCACGATCGACGTGCGCACCGACGAGCCCGACCGGCGCTTCGCGCCCGGGTCGGTGTTCGCCGTCGAGCCGCCGAAGGGGTCGGCGAGCACGCTCCGCTCGCTCACGGTCGCGAGCGCCAAGTGGCACCAGTCGGTGCTGCTGGTGCGCTTCGAGGAGGTGCCCGACCGCACGGCGGCCGAGGCGGCCCGGGGCATCCTCTTGCACGCCACGATCGCGGCCGACGAGAGCCCCGAGGACCCCGACGAGTACTACGACCACCAGCTGATCGGGCTCGCGGCGTACGACGTCTCGGGTGCGGCGCTCGGTGAGGTCACCGGCCTCGTCCACGGTGGCGCGCAGGACCTGCTGACCGTGCGGACGCCGGACGGGCGCGACACGCTGGTGCCGTTCGTGAAGGAGCTCGTGCCCGAGGTCGACGTGGCCGGCGGTCGGGTCGTGATCGCGGACCGGCCCGGCCTGGTGACGCCGCTGCCCGAGGACGACTGATGCAGGTCGACGTCGTCACGATCTTCCCCGACTACCTGGCCCCGCTCGAGCTCTCGCTCGCGGGCAAGGCGCGGGAGAAGGGGCTGATCGACGTCCGGGTGCACGACCTGCGCCAGTGGGCCCACGACCGGCACCGCACGGTGGACGACACTCCCTACGGCGGCGGCGCCGGCATGGTGATGAAGCCGGAGCCGTGGGGCGAGGCGTTCGACGCGCTGCTCGCGGACGGCCCGGCGACCGTGGTGTTCACGACGCCGTCGGGTCAGCCCTTCACCCAGACGGTGGCCCGCGACCTGGCGACCCGGGAGCGGCTCGTCTTCGCGTGCGGTCGCTACGAGGGGATCGACCAACGCGTCGTCGACGAGGTGGCGACCCGGGCCGAGGTCCGCGAGATCTCGCTCGGCGACTACGTGCTCAACGGGGGCGAGGTGGCCGCGCTGGCGATCACCGAGGCCGTCGTTCGGCTGGTGCCGGGCTTTATGGGCAACGCCGCGTCCCTGGAGGAGGAGTCCCACGAGGACGGGCTGCTGGAGTACCCCGTGTACACCAAGCCTGCCGCCTGGCGGGACCGCGCGGTGCCGGAGGTGCTGCTCTCGGGCGACCACGGCGCGATCGCGGCGTGGCGGCGCGACCAGGCGGTCCGGCGTACGGCGGAGCGGCGACCGGACCTCGTGCCGGCGTCGGTCCTCCTCGACGACGTCGAGATCCGGCCGGTCGTGCCCGCCGACGCCGGGGAGCTCTACGTGCTCCAGCGCGCCTGCTGGGTGCAGGAGCAGCACGACAACCCGGGCGTGCGGGTGCCCGCGCTGCACGAGTCGCTCGACGAGCTGCGGGCCTGGATCGCGCGCGACACCGTGCTGGTCGCCCGCTCGGGCGGTCGGCTGGTCGGCGCCGTCCGCGCGTCGCTGGACGGGGAGTCCTGGGAGGTGGGACGGCTGATGGTCGCCCCCGACCTCGCCGGCCGCGGCCTGGGGCGCACCCTGCTCGAGCGCATCGAGGCGCTCGTGCCGACCGGCGCCACGACGTACGCCCTCTTCACCGGTGCCGGCAGCCTGCGCAACCAGCGGATCTACAAGAAGGCCGGCTACCGGCTCCGCGGCGAGATCGCCCCCGGGGTGGTCCGGATGACCAAGCCGGTCCGGATTGGTCGCGCCTGAGCGCGCTGTGGCAGACTTGACCCTCGGTCCTGCCGGCCAAACAGGGATCGCCCCGCGGACGCGTCCGAGGGGGATCCGCACCAGCTCCTGCCACAGGGGGAGCATGGCGCCGCCGGCCACCTGGCTGGGACCACAACTGCACCGAAGTCCCCATCACCGCGGCTGACCTGTGGCACTCGTGAGGAGAACAATGAGCAACGTCATTGCCGAGCTCGGCAACGCGATCAAGCGCACCGACCTCCCGGAGTTCCGGGCCGGCGACACCGTCAAGGTGCACGTCAAGGTCGTCGAGGGCAACCGGTCCCGCGTCCAGATCTTCCAGGGCGTCGTCATCCGCGTCCAGGGCTCCGGCGTCGGCCGCAGCTTCACCGTCCGCAAGGTCTCCTTCGGTGTCGGTGTCGAGCGCACCTTTCCGCTGAACTCCCCGATCTTCGAGCAGATCGAGGTCGTCACCCGCGGTGACGTCCGCCGCGCGAAGCTCTACTACCTGCGCAACCTCCGCGGCAAGAAGGCCAAGATCAAGGAGCGCCGCGAGTTCTGAGCCCTCGGGCTCCTCGCTACGCTCGCCCAGTGAGCACCGAAGGCCGCGACCCGGTCGACCCAGTCGATCCGGAGTCGCGGTCTTCGCGCGTCCCGGCCAAGAAGAAGCACCGGCCGCTGTGGCAGGAGACGCTGCTGCTGCTCGCGCTCGCGCTGGTGCTGGCGATCGTGATCAAGGCGTTCTTCATCCAGGCCTTCTACATCCCCTCGGAGTCGATGGAGCCCGGCCTGGTCGAGAACGACCGGATCCTGGTCGAGAAGCCGTCGTACTGGGGCGGCGGCACGCCTGAGCGCGGTGACGTGATCGTGTTCGAGGACCCCGGCGACTGGCTGCCCGACGACGTGGACGACCCCGCGCGGTTCCAGCGGCTGCTGGAGCGGGTCGGCCTCTACCCGACCGGCGGTCACCTGGTGAAGCGGGTCATCGGCGTCGAGGGCGACGTCATCACGTGCTGCGACGAGCAGGGCCGGATCCTGGTCAACGGCCAGCCGCTGGACGAGGACTCCTACGCCCAGCTCGACGGGGCCGACTGCTACGGGCCGATGCCCACGGGCAAGCGGCACTGCGACTGGGAGATCGGCCCGGTCCCGGCCGGCAAGGTCTTCGTGCTCGGCGACAACCGCAGCCACTCCGCCGACTCCAGCTTCCACGCCTGCTTCGACGACAAGGAGTGCAGCGACGACCCGTACGTCGACGTCGACGGTGTCGTCGGCAAGGTGTTCGTGCTGCTGTGGCCGGCCGACCGCTTCGACGTGCTGCACCGGCCGGACACGTTCGCCGACGTGCCGGACGCTCCGGCCGACCCCGGCGCGTCGTGAGCCCTGCAGGCACCGTCTACCCTGGGGCGTGGCCGCAGACGAACGCGATGGCGAGGCGATGAGCACCACCGACGAACCCACCACGGACGGGCGTCCCCCGCAGGAGGACCCCGTCACTCCGGCCCCGGCGAAGCGCAAGCACCTCCCGGTGTGGCAGGAGACGATCCTGCTGCTCGGCATCGCGCTGGTGCTGGCGATCGTGATCAAGGCGCTGTTCGTGCAGGCCTTCTACATCCCGTCCGAGTCGATGGAGCCGGGCCTGGTCCAGAACGACCGGATCCTGGTCGAGAAGCCGTCGTACTGGCTCGGGGGCGCGCCCGAGCGGGGCGACGTCGTGGTCTTCAAGGACCCCGGGGGCTGGCTCAACGGCGCCGAGGCGGCCGGCCCGAGCGGGTTCGTCGCCAAGACCCTCTCCAAGGTCGGTCTCTACCCGACCGGCGGCCACCTGGTGAAGCGCGTGATCGGCGTCGAGGGCGACGTCATCAAGTGCTGCGACGAGAAGGGTCGGCTTCTGGTCAACGGCCAGCCCCTCGACGAGAAGGACTACGCCCGCCTCGGCGGCGCCGAGTGCTACGGGCCGATGGTCGGCAACTGCGACTGGGAGGTCGGGCCGGTCCCGAAGGGCCAGATCTTCGTGATGGGCGACAACCGCAACAACTCCGCGGACTCGTCGTACCACATGTGCCCGCCCAAGGCGACGGACTGCACCCGCAACCCCTACGTCGACGTCGACGACGTCGTCGGCAAGGTGTTCGTGCTGCTGTGGCCGAGCGACCGCTTCCACGTGCTGCACCGTCCCGACACCTTCGCGGACGTGCCGGACGCCGAGTAGCGAGGTGACCGGATGACCCCGCTCCCGCCGCCGTCGCTGCGGACCGAGCGGCGGCTGCTCCGCGAGGGGCTGACGACGCTCGCCTGCAGCGACGAGGTCGGCCGCGGCGCGCTCAGCGGTCCGGTGACCGTCGCGATGGTGCTGGTCACCGAGACGACGCGGACCGCGCCCCAGGGCGTGCGCGACAGCAAGCTGCTCACCCCCGAGGCCCGGCGCCGGCTGGTGCCGAAGATCCAGCGCTGGGCCGCGTCGTACGGCGTCGGGCACGCGAGCTCGCTCGAGATCGACGAGTTCGGGATCATCGCGGCGATGCGGCTCGCCGGCCACCGGGCGATGGCCCAGCTGACCGTCGAGCCCGACTCGGTGCTCCTCGACGGCAACCACGACTACCTCACCGTCCCGGAGCAGGCGGCGCTCTTCGGGCCGCCGCTGGTGGTCGAGCGGGTGCCGCCCGTCGTCACCATGATCAAGGCCGACCTGCGGTGCGCCGCGGTCGCTGCGGCGAGCATCCTGGCCAAGACCGCCCGCGACCAGATCATGGTCGACCTGGCGGCGGACCACCCGGAGTACGGCTGGGCCGACAACAAGGGCTACTCCGCCCCCGAGCACCTCGCGGCCCTCGTCGAGCACGGGCCCTCGCCGTACCACCGCGTGTCCTGGCGGCTGCCGGGGCTCCCCGGCTCCGACCCGCTCACCGACGCTCTCGTGGTGCTGCCCCCGGAGGCCCTGGAGACCGGGATAGAGTCGTCCTCGTGAGCGCGGAGGACCTCGAGAAGTACGAGACCGAGATGGAGCTGACGCTCTACCGGGAGTACCGCGACGTCGTCGGGATCTTCAAGTACGTCGTCGAGACCGACCGCCGCTTCTACCTGTGCAACCAGGTCGACGTGAAGGCGCGCACCGAGGCCGGCGACGTCTTCTTCGAGGTCTCGATGAGCGACGCCTGGGTGTGGGACATGTACCGCCCGGCCCGCTTCGCCAAGAACGTCAAGGTGCTGACCTTCAAGGACGTCAACGTGGAAGAGCTCAGCCCCTCCGAGATCGACCTGCCGAAGACCTGAGCCACTTTCCGTCCACAGCCTCGTCCCGGACCGGCTTCTCCCCAGGCTGAGCGCGACCGCGGTCCTGCCGTCCCCGCCCGCCGCCACCCTGGCGTGCAGGAGGTCGGACATGACTGGATCGGTGACGGCGGCGCGGCGGCGGGCGCTGGGGGACTACGGCGAGCGCCTCGCGGAGCGGCACCTCGTGGCGCTGGGGATGGTCGTGCTCGACCGCAACTGGCGGTGCGCCGCGGGCGAGCTCGACCTGGTGCTGCGCGACGGCGACGTGCTCGTCGCGTGCGAGGTCAAGACCCGCACCTCGGTCGACTACGGCACGCCGCACGAGGCGGTCGGGCCGGCCAAGCTCGACCGGCTGCTCCGTCTGGCGACCTGCTGGCAGGCCGAGCACGGCCTCGCGGTGCCCGACGTCCGCGTCGACCTCGTCGCGGTGCTGCGGCCGCGGCGCGGCCCCTCGTCGGTCGAGCACGTGCGGGGGGTGGCCTGATGCCGTTCGCCACGGCCCACACCGTCTCCCTGCACGGGGCGGTCGGCCACCTCATCGACGTGCAGAGCGACGTGTCGCCCGGCCAGGTCGGCGTGACGATGGTCGGCCGGGCCGACACCATGATCAACGAGGCCAGGGACCGCTGCCGGATGGCGATCGTCAACAGCCACCTCGACTGGCCGGCGACCCGACGGATCACGATCCTGCTCTCTCCCGCAGACCTGCTCAAGCGCGGCACCCACTTCGACCTAGCAATGTCGCACTAAAGTCATATCTAGACTCGCTCCGATCGGGCGGGATTTGTCTTCCTGCGCCCGTAGACCGACGGTCGGGTGACACGTAAGGTCACGGGTAACAGGTGGCCCGGCGATCACGCAGGCGCCCGGCGGCCCACGACCGCGACCACCGCGAACTACCAACGAACAGGTTCGCCCCCCGAGGCCACGGAGACCACAACAGTCGTCGCCCAAAGAGTCGGGCAACTGAAGAGTGCACGGAGTGAAGGCGGGCCGGGTAGAACCTCGGCTTCCTGTATCCGAAACCACGAGAGACCACGGCGCCCGACGCGGCGCCGTACCACCGGTGACCGACGGGTTGGTCGCCCGCGTGACGAAGCGACCGGTTGGCTCCCCTCGCAGGTCGGACCGGCCCCGTGATGGTCGAGTAGCCGCCGCGTGCGGCACTCCTGTCACGCCCGGAGTCACCCGTGCCCGTCAACGATGGTTCTTCCGAATCAGAGGTCGCCGACCTCGAACGCCGCCTGCGTATCGCGCGGGCACGAATCGCACATACGACCGGTCGCGATCCCGACGGTAACCGCGAAGCCCGTCGTGAGTACGCGACGCTGCAGGTCGAACTCGCGATCTGTCGCGCCGTGGCTTCGGCTCCGCCGCTAACGGAAACCCAACGCAGGCGTCTGCGCGTTCTTCTCCGTGCACCGCGGTCATGACGTCGTCGGAGGACTACACCCGCCGTCGACGGGTCTACGCGGCCCGAGTCGCCGAGGTACGCACCCAAGCGCAGCGTCTCGCCACCGATATCCGGGCCGAGATCGTCGCGGCACTCGACGACCTCGGGCCCGGGGTCGGCGACGACCCGGGACCGCGGCCGGTCGGTCTCGAGGTCGCCGTCGTGGTCCGCGCCCTTATCGCCGAGGACGTTCGCGCGACAGAGCTAACGCAAGCTCGAGGACGCCTTGACCGCCTCTACGTTGCCGCCGCGCCTATCCGGTCCGCGGACCCCGAGATCCGGCGCCTACGTCGCGCCGAAGCCCGCGCTGAGGCAGCACGGAGGGCCTCGACGTGACCGCCGAGGCGGAGACCAAGCCGCGGGTGTGCACGTGGCTACCCGTCGACCTCGCCGACGTACTCGACGGCGGTTGGGCGCCGCCGCAACCGACGATCGGGCGCCGCGCAGACGGCGTCGGACTGTTCTACCCGGGCAAGGTGCACACGGTCGCGAGCGAGTCAGAGGCCGGAAAGACATGGTTCGTCGTCCACGCGGTCGCAGACGAGATCCGTGACGGAAACCACGTCGTCTACATCGACTTCGAGGACGACGCCGGTCCGATCGTTCACCGGCTACTCGCCCTGCAAGTGGTCCCGGATCTGATTCGAGCGCGGTTCCACTACATCCGGCCCGAGGTCGCGATCATGCAGGGCGAAAGCCGCGAGGACCTAGAGGGCACGCTGAACGCGTACGGTCCGACACTCGTCGTGATCGAGGGCGTCACCGAAGCCATGTCTGTGCACGGCTACAACCCCCTCGACAACGCCGAGGTAGCCGCGTTCGGGCGCCGACTCCCACGGTGGATCGCCGAGACCGGTCCGGCCGTCGTATGCGTCGACCACGTCACCAAGGCGTCCGACGGACGCGGCCGGTACGCGATCGGCGCCGTGCACAAGCTCAACGCCGTCGACGGCGCCGCCTACCTGCTTGAGAACGTGGCGCCGTTCGTGATCGGCCGCACCGGCCGGACCCGTGTCCGGATCGCCAAGGACCGGCCCGGCTACCTGCGGGCGAAGAGTCTGCCGGGCACCGGTGGTCTGTCGTGGTTCGGCGACTTCGTGTTGATCTCGCACGCCGCCGAGTTCGCCGAGGCCGAAGTCGAGGCCCCCCGGGAACGCGACGACGACTTCCGTCCGACCGAACTCATGCGCCGAATCTGCGACCTTCTCGCCGAGAAGGGACCACAGTCGCAACGGACGATCCGGGCCGCGATCGGCGGCCGAAGCGAAACCGTAACCTCGGCCCTCGCGTATCTCGCCCTCGACGGGTACGTGTCCGACTCGACGCCGCGCGAGCTTCTCCGGCCCTACCCGGGTGGGGAGTCCTGACATGCGCGGTTCCCAAGTGGTTCCCACCGGTTCCCGGGAACCGGTGACGGTCCCTGCGCACCCGGTTCCCCGGTTCCCCCTCTATAGGGGGAACCGGGTGCAGCCTTCACAGCCTGTTGGTAGCAGCGAAAACACGGCGAAGCGGTTCCCCGCCAAAAGCGCACCAAAGAGGCCGCGATGAACGCTCCGGACCAGCCCGACCGGAAAGGACTCGACGCCCTCACCGAACGCCTCGCAGGCCACCGGATCGCCGGTGGGTGCGACTCCTGCAACGCCTACCAAACAGTCGCTGAGGTCGACGGGATCTACGTCGTCAAGGTCAGTCACGACGACTGGTGTCCGCGCTACAAAGCCATGCGTCGACGGCCGAAGCGTGGAAGGCGGTCGCGGTGAACCGGTCGACTCGGTGGGGCGGCGAACGGGTCGCCGAGATCCGCGACTACTTCCGCGCCACCCTCCCGGCGCCGTGCGGTCGGTGCGGACGACCCGTCACGACCGGAGACCGGTGGGTGGTCGGGCATGTCGTCGACCGTGTCGTCGCACCCGAACGGACATGGGATCTGTCGAACATGCGGGTTGAACACCGAACGTGTTCGGACCGGTCCTCACAGGCGGCGGTGATCGCGAAAGCCCGCGCCGACGCACGGCGGGACGCCGGTCTGCCGCCCGAACACACGGCCAATGGCGCCGGTGTCCGGCCCCGTGTCGTCGGTCCGGCACACCGGCCCGCAGGCGGTTCTTGGAGGCCACCCACCTCGTCGGGAAGCCCCGACCCTTCGCTTTTGTGTCCCCGGGACCTCGAGGTCCCCGCGATCCCGTGGGACGACTTGACGAACGGTCCGTGGCTGCGCCGATTCGCGACGATCCCGTTCGACGCGTCGCCGCCGCGGGCCATGTCGCCGCCGCACCCTGACGCGACCGGGTCCTACGGCGAGGCCGCCGAGGCGTGGGTCCGCGCCGAACTCGGAATCGTCCTCCGTTGGTGGCAGGCCCTCGCCCTGACCCGCCTCCTCGAACACGACGCGGACGGGCGCCTCGTGTGGGCGACGGCGATCAGCTCGACGCCGCGTCGGGCCGGTAAGTCCCGGCTGTTGCTGGCGTTGGCGGCGTGGCGAATCGCCCATGGCGACGCCCTCGGCGAGATCCCGCAGACCGTCGTGCACGTGTCGTTGGATCGGTCGAGCGTGATGGAGGTTTTGCGCCTCTCGTGGCCATGGGCAATCGGCAACGGATTCACCGTGCGGAAGGCGTCCGGCCTTGAGTCGATCGAGTTGCCGGATGGGAGTAGGTGGCTACTCAAGAGCGACAAGGCGGTCTACGGCTTGGAGGTCGGTCTCGGCGTCGTCGACGAAGCATGGTCGGTGGACGCCGAGGTCGTCGACGACGGTCTCGAACCGGCGACGATCCACCGGACCTGTCCTCAGATCGTGTTGACCTCGACCGCGCACCGACGAGCGACGAGTCTCATGCGCCGGCGCCTCGCGGCCGCGGTCGCGGGCTACGGCGACGACTGGTCGACGTTGGTTCTCTGGTGGGCGGCCCCGGGCGGTGCCGCGATCGGCGACCCGGCGACTTGGCGGGCCGCGTCCCCGCATTGGACGGACCAACAGGCCCGGTTGATCGCCGACCGGTGGGGCCGGGTGCAACGCGGCGAGGCAGACCCACAGGCCGACGACCTCGACCCCCTCGAAGGGTTCAAAGCTCAATACCTGAACCTGTGGCCGCCGGTCGACGCGGCGGCCGGGCGCCGCGAGGCCCCGGCGATCCCCGCGGACCTGTGGTCGTCTGCGTTGTCGGCCGACGGCACTCCGACCGGTCGCCCGGTGGCCGCCGCGATCGAGGGTTGGTTCGCGGCCGGGATCTCGGTCGCGTTCGCGTGGATCGACGACCACGGCCGGGCGGTCGTGTCGGCCGAGTCGGCGCCTACTCTCTCCGACGCCGTCGACCGGGTGCGGTCCGCCGGGCCGCCGGTCGTGCTGGTCGGGAAGTCCCTCGCCGCCGACGCGGCCCTGACCGCCCTCGCCTCGGCGGTGACGGTCGAACCGGTCGGGGACTCGACGTTGGGCGTCGTCACCGAGCTACGCCGCCTTGTCGACGAGAACCGGGTCCGGCACGACGGATCCGCGGTTCTCACTGATCAGGTCTCCGGCCTGACCGTCGTCGACTCGACCACCGGCCCGCGGCTACGGCCCGGCGCCGTCGTGTCCGCGGTCAAGGCCGCGACGTGGGCGGCCCGTCGTGCCCTCGCCGCCACCGAACCCCCGGCGATCTTTTGACGCCGGACGCACCCAACGAAGGAGACCCCTCATGCCGAAGCGCAACGGACTACCGGACCCGGCCGGGTTCCTGCCCGGACCCGCGGTGCCGACCCGGCCCCGGACCCTGCCCGACACCGCTACGGTCGCCGCGTACGCGGGCGACCTCGCCGCACCGTTGGCCCGGATCGACGACGCGATCGCGGCCGCCGACGCCGCGGTCGCCGACCTTGAAGCCGCCCGCCCCGGCGGCCGCCGCTACACCGACGATCTCGCCGCCGACGTCGCCGACCGGGTCGCGGACCGGACCCCGAAGGCGGTCCGCCTCGACAAGCTCCTCGACGGCGACCGGCGTCGTTGGGTCGCGGCCACGATCGCCTGTCAGGCGGCCGCCGAGATCACCCGCACCGCGGCCGCGAAGCTCGACCGCCCGGCGATCGCGACCGCGGTCCGGAAGGTCGTCGACAAGGCCGCCGCCGAATGGGCGAACGCCGCGACGGCCGGATGGTTCGGCCGCGCCGACAAGCTCGCCGCGTGGGAACACCGACGCGACGGCGAGGACGCCCTCGGCACCTATTGGGCCGCCCTCGCCGTGTGGTCGTGGGCGACCGGCACCGGCGGACGCGCACCGGAGGCCACCCGACCGGTCCGTGTCCCCGACGTCGACGGCCTCCCGCCCGGCCCGTCGGCCCGCGGAACCTGGCTTGCCCTCGAACTGGCCCTCGAACCCGACTCGGTGTGGTTGCACCTACCGACCGGAGTCGTGTGGCCCGACGGCGCCGAGGCCACGGTCCTCAAGGCCCTGCCCGACAGTGGTCGACAGTTCGCGGACCTTGCCAACCACGGCGCCCACCCGGTCGCCCTCGACACCGGGACCGGGAGTAGGTGAGTCCGATGCTGCTAGGCACGATCCCGTTCGGCGGACACGTCGAACTCCGCGGCGGTCGCCTCCTCGAACTCGTCCCCGAAACCCTCGAGGACTTCCTCGACCCCGGCACCCGCGGCACGACACCGATCCTGTTCGACCACGACCCCGCCGACCCCGTCGGGTGGCTGACGGCCGTTAAGACCAAACACCATCGGCTACTGATCTACGGCGACCTCAACGACACCTACCCGCGGGCACGGGCCGCCGAACGACTCATCCGGTCCGGCACCATGCGCGGCCTATCGCCGCGCGTGATCGTCCGGGACGACGACCGGATGTATGCGCCCACCGGCGCATGGGGTCGCGGCCTGGTCGCATCCGTGCCCGAGGTCTCCGTCGTTTGGCGGCCGAGGATCACAGGTGCCGCGTGGCAGGTCGGTTAACGCGTCGCGCCGGTCGGCGGCAACCTTTCTGAGCTTTCCCCGGCACGCCGCTATCGCGGGGCGATAACTTGCAGCGCGAGGAAGGGGTCGCAAAGTGGATTGGCTTGATCCGAAGTCTGTTGGGCAGGTTGCAACAGCGGCGGCGGCGCTTGCTGGTGTGTTTGCCGCGTTGGCCTCCCTCAGCGTGGCGGGGCGGTTGCGATCCGCAATCGAACGTGACCATCGCGTCTGTCTGGCGGCGACCGACGCCGCTGCGCGCGGGGTGCTTGCAAGGTCTATCAACCGGCGGACCTTCCGCCTTGCGGCACACATCGAGGTACCGCCCCGGCGGTACCTACTCACTGCGATCGTGTTTGTGTATGCGGGCCTCTTCGTGGCCGCGATCCTCATGGACGCCACGCAAAACCCCTCGGAGGTCGCCGCGGCGGGCGCAACGATCGTGTTGTCGATTCTCTCGCTGTTCTGCGATTTGGAGTCGATCGGTGCGCTTGCGCGCGCCCGCTTTCTGACACCGTTCAGCCGCAACGCGCCGAAGGTACGCAACTCATTCATCATGGTCGCGAAGACCTGGCAATGGATCAGTGCCGTTCTCCTGGTCGCCGCAGGCGCCGCCGCCGCTGCCGGACTGTTCCTCGGTCGGCGTCGGGAGGGCGAAAACACGACGATCACGGTTGTCCTGATGGTCCTGACGTTCGCGGTTTTCGCGTCCACGGCGGGCTACGCGGTGCGCATCCGATTAACTCGAATCCGGCGAATCGAACACTGGCGCGATCGGGTGGGCGAGCTTCGCGACGAATTGCGCGACGCACAAGCCAAGGTCGCCGAGGCGAACGCGCGATTCGCGTCAGCTCCGCGCGACACTACGGAATCTGGCGCCGCCTACTTCGCCGTGATGCACTTCGAACTGCAGGTAGATCGACTACGTGAGCGAATCCAGAAGGAACTCGACGCCGTTGGCTTCACGCGAAGGACGGGCGTCAAGAAGGTCGATAGGCGCAATCGACGGATCGCGCTTAGGTTCCTCGACAACCCAGACGGGACGCCCGCGTCGGCGTTGTGACACCTAGCCGTGTGGCCCACGGGTGTCGGCGGTCGGGCATAGCGTCCGGAACATGGCCTCCCGATCCAACATCACGCCGGGCATTCAGCTCGCGCAGCTCGACGGCCGCGCCCGGTACCACCTGACCAACAACACGCCGCGCGAGGCGGCCCTCGACGACCTGCGCAGCATCGGGGCGCCGCCCGACCAGATTCGGGAGGCGGCCGACTCGGCCCGGTTCCGATATCTGTCGGACCCGCGCCTCAGGTTCCAAGACGGGGACGTCGCGCGGCTACTCGAGGAACTCCTCTGACCGCCGACGGCCCGTGTCGGTGACGGTGATTACGGTTGATCGTCCTCCGGCTTGGTTTGTTGGACGTTCTCGATAAGCCAAGTCGCGATCACCGCAGTAAGCGAGCTGACGACCGCGATGCCCACCACCATCAACGCTGCCGCCACGAAACGGCCGGTCGTGGTCACCGGGTACCGGTCGCCATAGCCGACGGTCGTGACGGTCGTGGCGGCCCACCACAGGGCGTCCCCGGCCGTAGTGATGTTCGCGCCGGGTGCATCGCGTTCGGCGTCGAGGATCGCAAGCGCGCCGAGACCAAGCGCCATGACCGCGACCCCGGCGACGTAGACCGAGACCCGACCGGCGAGGCCGCCGACCGCGGACCGGTTCAGGATCCGCGCGAACGCGAGTAGCCGCAGCAGCCTCAGCGGCCGCAGCATCGGGGCCGCGATCAAAACCACGTCATACCAATGGTGTAGCGCGTAGTGGCGGCGACGGTCGGCAAGGTACAGCCGGATCACAAAGTCGATTGCGAACGCGCCCCAAATCGTCCACGACGCGACCGTGAGGACGCTCTCGACGTCAGGATCGAGGCGAGGATCGAGGACCGGCCACGCGTACGCGATGAGAAAGGCGGTCGCGAGCAACAGCAGCGGAACCTCGCTCTGTTTCTCCCATCGCTCAACCCTGCTGGTCGATTCGGGCACGGCAGAACGCTACGGCACCGCGGGAGTCGGACGCGGACCGAACTCGGTCGCCATGCTGGCGGCGGCCGCGCGGCCCCTCAGTTCTCGCAGGCCGTCCCGTCTCGGTCGCGGTCGAGGCGGCGGTAGTTCTCCCAATAGACGGCCACGGCACGCGGGGTCGTTGCCGGCCGCGAGTAGCCGTCGCGTACGGCCATATTCGCGGCAACCCGGCCCTTCGCGACGCCGTTGGGCCATGCGCGAGTCAACCTGTCGCAGGAGGAAAAGTACGGCGCCGCTGCGTCGGCGGGTGTCGCAACCAAGAAGAGGGGCGCCGCAAGGGCGAGTGTTGCGACGGCCCCCCGGAGAGCGTTCGTCGGAGTCATGGGCCGAACTGTACGAGCATTCCGTCGCCGAAAAGCGGAATCCTACGGACTGCCGCTGTACGAGGATCGTCGACGGGGACGCGGCGCAGCTACTCGAAAACGTGCCTCAGATTTGGGAGAACGAGCGCTCGAGTGTCGACGTTGACCGTAATCACGTGCATCCTCTTGGGCAGATCCCGGTCGGACGCATTCTCGGAGGCAAGATCGTGTCATTCATGTCCGTTCGTCAGGCGAGCGTCGTTGCTTTCGCGGCGGTGACGCTCACGGTGCCAAGTTCGATCGCGCCGGTCGTTGCCGCCCCGGAACACGGAACAATCGCCGTGACGTCGGCGGCACCTCGGGCGGGGGCGGTGCCCAAGGCGGTCAACGGCAAGAAGATCACCAAGAAGCTCCGTGCTGCGATCAACGGACTACCCGTTCGCAACGAGCACAGGAACGGCTATGCCCGCGAGAAGTTCAAGCTGTGGGACGACCCGGATCGGGACTGTCAGGACACTCGCGCCGAGGTACTGCGCCAAGAGTCCAAGAAGAAGGTCACCGGCAACTGCACGGTGAAGTCGGGCAGGTGGGTCAGTCAGTACGACGGCGTCACGAAGACCAAGGCAAAGGCCTTGGACATAGACCACATGGTGCCGTTGGCCGAGGCGTGGGACTCCGGCGCACGCAATTGGAACCCGGCGCACCGTGAGGCCTACGCCAACGATCTCGCGGACGGCCGGGCGTTGATTGCGGTTACCCAAGCGGCGAATCGGTCCAAGGGCGACCGTGACCCGGGCGAGTGGATGCCGATCAAGTACCCGTGCAAGTACATCCTTCAGTGGACCGTCGTGAAGGTCCGGTGGGGCCTCTCGGTCGATCAGTTCGAGAAGGAATCGCTGTTGCTGACCGCGCAGTACTGCGAGAACAAGAAGTTCACGACCCACCGTGCCAAGGTGAAGATGGTCGGTGGGTCGTCCGGCGGCGGTACCGGCGGCGGCGGGGGTGGCACCGGCGGCGGTGGCGGCGGCGGCGGCGGTGGCGGTGGCGGCGGTGGCGGCGGTGGCCTTGACCCGCGGTTCTCTACCTGCACCGACGCGATCGACCACGGATACGGTCCTTACTACCGTGGCCGCGACCCGGAGTATTGGTGGTACGAAGATCGCGACCACGACGGGATCGTCTGCGAATAGCGCGTCCCCGACCTCGAACGACGACGCGTTTCGGTCGCGTCCTAGTAGGGGAACCATCAGCCCGTGACGACGTGGATCTCGCAGGCCGCCGCGGCCGAGATCGTCGGGTGCAACGCGACGACGATCGAACACGCCGTCGCCGTCGGGAGGATCGCGCACCGACCCCGGCGCGGTCCCCGGCCTAGCCTCGACCGCGCGTCCGTCGAGGCGTTCGCGAAGACATGGCAGGCCGAACAAGCTCGCCGGGCAGAACGGCGGGCCGCGCGTCCGGCGCGGGACCCGGAACCGACCGGCCCGCCGCCGACCGACGACGTGTGGCTAGATAGCCCGACGACGGCGGCCCTCCTCGGGTGGACGCCGACGTACGTCGCCCGCCTCGCCGACCACGATCGTCTGCCGGGGATCCGGCATGGGCGGCGTTGGTGGTTCAGGCGCGCCGACGTCGAGCGGTATGCGGCGGCGCGAGCGTTCGCCCTTCGGTTCAAGACGGCCTGATCATGCCCGCGTGGGTTCAGCTCGTCCTCATCGCCGCCGGGTTCGCAATCGGCGGGTCACTGATCGCGTCATGGTGGCGAGGCGATCCGTAGGCGCTAGTCCCCGGATCGCCAATCAAGCCTCACAGTGTCCGGTCGGAAGTAGGGGAGTCCCTCGACCCACCCGGCGGGTCGGCCGCGGGGCGACGCAAGCAGGGTTACGACAACCACCGCGTCAAGGACGGCGCGTTGACGATCGAGTGGTAGGTCCAACCACGCCTGTCCCGGATCCGGGGCGGACGCCACGCCCTCGAGCGCGGTCCCGGAGTAGGCGGAGGTCACCGCGTCGCGTATCTGTTCTAGGCGCGCCTCTAGCTCGGACGTCGCCGTCGCGAGTTGGGGACCGTCGATCTCGCCACGCGCGAACATGGAGGCCAATGCTTGCTTGCGCCCGGTCAGGGTCGCGGCCTCGGTCTCCAACGCGCCCACGTCGGTTCCGGGCGGAGTCCAAAGAAGGTCGGCGCGATCGGACTCCCGAAGCCAACGCACGATCGCCTTGGTGACGAAGTCGTCGAGTGGTTCTTGCGCGCGTGCGACGTGTGACCGCTCGCGGCACCGGTAGGTGCTGATTCCTTTCGACGCACCGACTCGGACCGGGCCGTCGCACGCCCAACAGCGATACAACCCGGAACCCAACCACCGGACCCCCGACGACGAAGGTGCCGTCCGCCTCGCCGGGTTTGTCAGGAGGCGGGTGACGGCGCGCCACTTTTCCGGTTCGATCACAGGCGGCCATTCGGCCTCGCCGATGATCTCGCCTTGGTGCTCCATGAAGCCCGCGTTGCGGGGCCGGAGGAGGATCCGCCTCGGTCCGTCGGGACGCCACTCTTTCCCCGTCGTGGTCGTGATACCCCGCCGGTTCCACTCGCGCGCGATTGCCGCGAGGGAGTCGCCCGCGAGCACCCGGTCGGCGGCCTCGCGGATCGCGTCTGCCTCGGAGTCCCGCACTGTTACGCCGTCGGCGTTGTACCCGAACGGACGGCGACCGCCCTTCCACGTCCCCTCGGTCGCCGCACGACGCTTCGCGCGTCGTTGCCGGTCGATTGCGTGTTCGATCTCGAACCGGGCGTACGACCCGAGGTTCCTTGCAAACAGCTTGCCGGAGGGCGTCGTCAGGTCGATCCGTCCGGCCCTCACTGTGTGGGTATCGACCCCGCCCCTTTCGCACGCGTCGATGTATGCCTCCAACTCGGTTGGGTTCCGGTGCAAGCGGTCGGTGTGCCACGCGATCACGACGTCGGCGTCCCCGGCGGCAACCCGTTCTAGTAGCGCGAGGTATTGGGGCCGTTGCTTCCCCGAGTAGGCAGACAGGTCGTTGTCGACGTAGACGCCCACGACCGTCGCGCCAAGCCGGTCGGCGAGTGTGCGGCAATCGGCCTCTTGGGTCGCCACCTTGATCCCCGCGCCGACGCGGTCCTTGCTGATACGAGCGTAGATCAGTGCTCTCACAGACTAAGAATGTCATAGACGCACTTTCGACCTCGCCATCGCGATCTCCGTCCTGGCGGCTGCGGGCACCCTGCCGATCGAGTCGCTGACGGCGACGGCGTTCATCGGCGAGCTCACGCTCGACGGCAACCTGCGGTCGGTGACCGGCGTGCTACCGATGGTGCTCGCCGCGGCCGAGCGCGGCGTCCGTGCGGTGTTCGTGCCCGAGCCGCAGGCCGACGAGGCCGCGATGGTCCCCGACATGAGCGTGATCGGGGTGCGCTCCCTGGCCCAGGTGGTCGCGGTCCTCCGTGGTGAGGAGGTGCCGGACGCCGACCCCGTGGCGCCGCTCTCGGGCGCCCGGTTGCTCGCCTGGCGGGGGCAGGAGCGGCTCGAGGAGCTCGACCTCGCCGACCTGCTGGGCGTCGACGACGCGCGCTACGCCGTCGAGGTCGCCGCCGCGGGCGGCCACCACCTGCTGCTGTCCGGCCCGAAGGGCTCCGGCAAGACCAGCCTGGCCGAACGCATCCCGGGCATCCTGCCCGACCTCTCCCCGGACGAGTCGCTCGAGCTCAGCGCGATCTGCTCCCTGGCCGGCACCCTCGACCCGGCCGCAGGCATGCTGACCCGGCCACCGTTCTCGGCGCCGCACCACGACGCCAGCAAGGCGAGCATCATCGGCGGCGGGTCGGGAGCCGTCCAGCCGGGCGAGGTGAGCCGGGCGCACGCGGGCGTGCTGTTCCTCGACGAGTTCCCGCTGTTCCGCTCCGACGTGATCGAGGCGCTGCGGCAGCCGCTGGAGAGCGGCGACGTCACCGTGGCCCGGCGTGACGAGTCGGTGACCCTCCCCGCCCGCGGCATGGTCGTGCTCGCCTGCAACCCGTGCCCGTGCGGCGACTTCAGCGGTGACGTGCGGCTCAACACGTGCACGTGCCGTGAGGTCCAGCGCCGTGACTACCGCAACAAGGTGACCGGACCGGTGGCCGACCGGGTCGACATCGTGCGCCACCTGCCCCCGCTTCGGAAGCGCGACGCGGTCGCCGACCTGGAGCGGGCGGAGACCTCCGCCGAGGTGGGCCGGCGGGTCGCGGCGGCCCGCACCCGGCAGGCGGAGCGCTACGCGGGCGAGAGCTGGCGGCTCAACGGGCACGCCCCGGGCCCGGTGCTGCGGGAGCGCTGGCCGCTGACGAAGGCCGGCCAGGCCGCGGTCGACGAGCTGCTCTACGACGGCGGGCTCAGTCGCCGCGGCGCCACCCGGGTGCATCGGCTCTCGTGGACGGTCGCGGACCTGCGGCGCCTCGACCGCCCCGGGCTCGACGAGGTCGAGACCGCGCTGCGGCTGCGCGTCGGCGAGCCGCTCCTGCTCCGGATGCTGGAGCGTGTGTCATGACGGCGCCCGACGACGAGCGCCTCGCCCGCGTCGCCCTCGGCGCGATCGCCGAGCCCGGGAAGGTGTCGCTGCTCGACGCGGTGACCGACCTCGGCGCGGTGACGGTCCGCGACCGGCTGCTCGAGGACCCCGTGGTCGGCCCGCGGATCGCTGCGATCGACGGGGTGCGCGAGATCGAGCTCGCCGCGAGAGCCGGGTTGCGCTTCGTCGTGCCCGGCGACGAGGAGTGGCCCGCGGGACTCGCCGACCTCGCCGGCGCGGGCGCGGTCCAGGAGCGCGGCGGCACACCCCTGGGGCTGTGGGTGCGCGGGCCCCTCCGTCTGGGCGACCTCGACCGCTCGGCCGCGGTGGTGGGATCGCGCACGGCCACCACCTACGGCGCCGACCTCGCCCGAGAGGTCGCCGCCGACGTCGCCGGCGCCGGGCGGGTCATCGTGTCGGGAGCTGCCTTCGGCATCGACCAGGCCGCGCACCGCGGCGCGATCGCGGCCGGGTCGCCGACCGTGGCCGTGCTGGCGTGCGGCGCCGACCGCATCTACCCCGACGCGCACCGCGACCTCATCGAGCACATCGCGGCGACCGGGGCGGTGGTCTCGGAGACGGTGCCGGGCGGCGCGCCGATGCGGGTGCGGTTCCTGTCCCGCAACCGGCTGATCGCCGCGCTGACCGGCGGCACCGTCGTGGTCGAGGCAGCCCTGCGCAGCGGGGCGCTCAACACGGCCAACTGGGCCGGGCGGCTCAACCGGCACCTGATGGGCGTCCCAGGACCGGTGACCAGCGCGGCCTCCTCCGGCGTGCACCAGCTGATCCGCACCGGCGCGGCGACCCTGGTCACCTCGGGCGCCGAGGTCCTGGAGGTGCTCGGTGCCGCGGGCGAGCACCTGCTCACCAGGCCGCGCGGCCGGGACCGCCCGCGCGACGCCCTGACCGAGCGCCAGCGCCTGGTGCTCGACGCGGTCCCGGTCGCCCGCGGCGCGACGTCCTCCTCGATCGCGCGCCTGGTCGGCCTCAGCCCCGACCGAGCGCACGTCACGCTGCTCGAGCTGGAGGTGCGCGCGATGGTCGAGTGCGCCGAGGACGGCTGGCGGCTCGCGTCGCTGGCCCACGACTGACCGTGAGCCGCCTACGGTGGGCGCATGCGCCTCGAGAACCTCGTCATCGACGCAGCCGACCCGCAGCGCCTGGGCCGCTTCTGGCAGGCAGTGCTCGACAGCGAGCCGCTCACCGACGAGCCCGGCATCTTCGAGACCCGGGTCGAGTTCGGTGGCGGCCCCTTCCTCGACCTGTGCTTCCAGCACGTCGCCGAGCCGCCGAGCGAGCCGCCCCGGCTGCACGTGGACCTCCGAGGTGGGGAGCGCCAGGCCGCCGAGGTCGAGCGTCTCCTGGGTCTCGGTGCCCGACACCTCGACATCGGCCAGGGTGACGTGCCGTGGGTGGTGCTCGCCGACCCCGAGGGCTACCCGTGCTGCGTCATGGAGGAGCGCGCGTCGTACGCCGACACGGGCCCGATCGCCGCGCTGCCGCTCGACTCCGCCGACCCCGACCGCGACGCCGGGTTCTGGTCCTGGCTGACCGGGTGGACCGACGTGGACGGGCTCGCACCCAGGTCGCTGCGTCACGAGTCCGGGCGCGGACCGCTGCTCGAGCTGGTGCCGGAGTCCGCTCCCAAGGGAGCCGCCAAGAACCGGCTCCACCTCGACGTCCGGCTCGAGGCGCACGAGGACGCCGACGAGGTCGCGGCCCGGATCGCCGAGCGAGGCGGTCGCGCCTTGGTGACCGACTGGGGTGACCTGCCGTGGCGCTCCTACGCGGACCCGTCCGGCAACGAGTTCTGCGTGCTCCCGGCTTCCGGCGTGGGCTGACCGGTGGGACGCCGGGACGTTCCTACAGTGGCAGGGTGAGCGAGGAGGTCGTGGAGGCGGAGGGCGGGCTGCCCGAACCGATGGCGGCCGTGCTCGGTGACTACGAGCGTCACCTCACCGTCGAGCGCGACCTGACCCCGCACACCGTCCGTGCCTACGTCGCCGACGTCGCCGGCCTGCTCGACCACGCGGCCCGCCTCGGCGGCACCGACGTGACCGACCTGGACCTGCGCACCCTGCGCAGCTGGCTCGCCAAGCAGCAGACGATGGGCCGCTCCCGCACCACGATCGCCCGGCGGGCCACCGCGGCGCGGGTGTTCACCGCATGGCTCGCGCGCACCGGCCGGATCCCGACGGACGTCGGCGCCAGCCTCGGCTCGCCGAAGGCCCACAAGTCGCTGCCGCCGGTGCTGCGCGCCGACGAGGCCGCCGAGCTGGTGCGCGCCGCGACCGAGCGCGCCGACGACGGCAGCCCGACCGGCCTGCGCGACGTGGCAATGCTCGAGCTGCTCTACGCCACCGGGATCCGCGTCGGCGAGCTGGTCGGCCTCGACGTCGACGATCTCGACCGGGAGCGCAACGTGGTCCGGGTGTTCGGCAAGGGCCGCAAGGAGCGCACCGTGCCCTTCGGTCGGCCGGCGGCGCGGGCCGTGGACTTCTGGGTCCGCCAGGGCCGGCCGCTGCTGGCGGTCGAGGGCTCGGGCGCCGCGCTCTTCCTCGGCGCCCGGGGGAGGCGGATCGACCAGCGAGCCGTCCGGACGATGGTGCACCGGCGGATCGCCGACGTGCCCGGCGCCCCGGACATCGGGCCGCACGGCCTACGGCACACCGCGGCCACCCACCTGCTCGAAGGTGGGGCCGACCTGCGCTCGGTGCAGGAGCTGCTGGGCCACGCCTCCCTGGCGACGACGCAGCTCTACACGCACGTCACGACGGACCGGCTCCGCCGCGCGTACCAGCAGGCGCACCCGCGGGCCTGACGGACCGCAGCCGCCAGCGGACGAGACCGACCGTGCCGATCACCACCCACACCAGGTTGAGCACGGCCGAGGGCCACGCTCCGTACCAGGCGGAGTTGACCATCAGCAGCGCGCCACCGACCAGGTTCATGACCTGGAAGGTCAGTCCGGTGCCCGGCAGCCGACCGGCGGTGACCAGGGCGTAGGCACCGAGCAGGAGCGCCATGCCGACCCAGCCGGCGATGTTGACGATGACCGTGTCCACGCGCCCATCATGTCGAGGACGCGGGCGTAGGGCGTCGTGACCCGGCCGAGCGGGGCGGACGACGTGACGCCGAGGGGCGAGTCGCGCCACAGCGGCAGCAGGCGGACCGTGCCGGCGCCGACCAGCCGCAACGGGTCGAGGTAGGTGTCCGCGCTCTCGATCCAGCCCCAGTGGAGGCAGGCACGGGGGACGCAGTGCGACCCGGCGAGCGCGAGGACCCCGATCGGGTCCCCGGCGGCCACGACATCCCCGGCGGCGACCGCGGCGTCGACCGGCTCGTAGGTGGTGCGCGTCGCGCCGTGGTCGACCACGACGACGCCCCGGCCGGCCAGCACCCCCGCCCACGAGACCCGGCCGGGCAGGGCGGCTCGGACCCGCTGCCCGACCGCCCCGGCCAGGTCCACCCCGCGGTGGCCGGCGCCCCACGGGTCGGCGGGCGGGTCGAAGCCCGCCACGACCGGGGGCTCCGGGACCAGGGGCCAGACGCCGACCGGGTCGGCCTCGGCGCGGGCCGCCGGCGTCGACCACGGCATTGCGGCGACCAGAGCGGCGACGACAGCGGCGACGAGGGGCAGCGGGACGTGGCGGCGTAGGGTCATGCGTGCAGGCTGCCGGGACCCGCGGACGCCCGCCTCGCCGCGCGGCGGGGCCTGGGGACAACGGTGTCCGAGCGGCGCCTGTGCACGATTGGCGTCCATCGGTCGCGGGGGACTACCCTGGTCCGTGCAACCCGTATGGGTTGACTTCGCACGTCCGCAGACCGCGACGGGACCTGGCACTCCGAGGACCCGACCACCCGCGGGCGTGACCCTCAGTCCAGCCGCACGGCTGGTCGGGTCGCGCGCAGACGTCAGGGCCGAGGGCACCCGCCCGAGGCAGGAACTGAAAACCAACGCGAGCACGTCCCGGTCCGCCCTGCGTCAAGGGCGGACACAACGGGTGCGGGCTCCACACAAGGAGATCCACATGGCAGTCGTGACCATGCGCCAGCTTCTCGAGAGCGGCGTCCACTTCGGGCACCAGACCCGTCGCTGGAACCCGAAGATGAAGCGCTTCATCATGACCGAGCGCAACGGCATCTACATCATCGACCTGCAGCAGTCGCTGTCCTACATCGACCGGTCGTACGCCTTCGTCAAGGAGACCGTCGCCAAGGGCGGCACCATCCTCTTCGTCGGCACCAAGAAGCAGGCGCAGGAGGCGATCGCCGAGCAGGCGACCCGCGTCGGCATGCCCTACGTCAACCAGCGCTGGCTGGGCGGCATGCTCACCAACTTCCAGACCGTGCACCAGCGGATCAACCGTCTCAAGGAGCTCGACGAGATCGACTTCGACGACGTGGCCGGCAGCAGCCGCACCAAGAAGGAGCTGCTGCAGATGCGCCGCGAGCGCGACAAGCTGAACAAGTCGCTCGGCGGCATCCGCGAGATGAGCCGGACCCCCGCCGCGGTGTGGATCGTCGACACCAACAAGGAGCACCTCGCCGTCGAGGAGGCGCGCAAGCTGCGCATCCCGATCATCGGCATCCTGGACTCCAACTGCGACCCCGACCAGGTCGACTTCCCGATCCCGGGCAACGACGACGCCATCCGCGCCGTGGGCCTGCTGACCCGCGTGGTCGCCGACGCCGTCGCCGAGGGCCTGATCGCCCGCTCCGGCTCGAAGGCCGCCGAGGGCACCGAGGCCGTGGGTGCCGAGGAGCCGCTGGCCGAGTGGGAGCGCGAGCTGCTGGGTGGCGACGCCGAGCAGGCCGCCGCCGAGGCGACCGGCGACGCGAACGCCGAGACCCCCGCCGCGGAGGCGACCGGTGCTGCGTCGGAGGCCGCCGAGGCTGTCGAGGCTGTCGAGGCGACCGAGCCCGTCGAGGCGACCGAGGCCGTCGAGGTCGAGGCCGCTGAGGCCAGCGACGCCCAGGCCTGACCGACTCCACTCCGACGTACTGAAGAGGAAGACACATGGCTTACACCGCAGCCGACGTCAAGAAGCTCCGTGAGCTGACGCAGGCCGGCATGATGGACTGCAAGAAGGCGCTCGACGAGACCGACGGCGACTTCGACAAGGCTGTCGAGCTGCTCCGCGTCAAGGGTGCCGCCAAGGCGGCCGCCCGGGCCGCGGAGCGCGAGGCCTCGGCCGGTCTGGTCGCTGCCTCCGGCAACGCCCTGATCAGCCTCAAGGCGGAGACCGACTTCGTCGCCAAGAACGAGGCGTTCATCAACGCCGCGCAGGCGATCGCCGCGGCAGCCGACGCCAACAAGGTCGGCGACGCCGAGGCGCTCAAGGCCGTCTCGCTCGGCGACAAGACGGTCGGTGAGACCGTCGAGGAGCTCGCCCGCACCATCGGCGAGAAGATCGAGCTCGGCGAGGTCGCCTACTTCGAGGGCACCACGACGGTCTACCTGCACAAGAAGGCCTCGGACCTGCCCCCGGCCCTCGGCGTGCTCGTCGAGTACCAGGGCGACGAGGCCGCCGCCAAGCAGGCCGCCCAGCAGGCCGCCGCGCTGAAGGCGCAGTACCTCACCAGCGACCAGGTCCCGGCCGACGTCGTCGCCGCGGAGAAGGACGTGCTGACCAAGAAGACGCTCGAGGAGGGCAAGCCCGAGGCTGCCGTCGCGAAGATCGTCGAGGGTCGCATCAACGCCTTCTTCAAGGAGATCGTCCTCCTCGACCAGGAGTCGGTCTTCGAGGCCAAGAAGTCGGTCAAGCAGGTCCTGGACGCCGCCAACACCTCGGTGACGCGCTTCGCGCGTTTCGAGGTCGGCGCCTGAGCGGATAGGTTCAGTCCAGACGAACCACGAGGAGGCCGGTGTGATGACAGGAGACCTGATCATCACACCGGCCTTCTCGCGTCACCACCCTTTCCACGACGTACGAAGGAGCCGCCCGTGACCGGTTACAAGCGAGTTCTGCTCAAGCTCTCCGGCGAGGTCTTCGGGGGAGGCAAGGTCGGGGTCGACCCCGACGTCGTCCAGGCGGTGGCGCGCGAGGTCGCGGCCGTCGTGGAGGCGGGCGTGCAGATCGCGGTCGTGACCGGTGGCGGCAACTTCTTCCGCGGCGCCGAGCTCCAGCAGCGCGGCATGGACCGGGTCCGGGCCGACTACATGGGCATGCTCGGCATCGTCATGAACTGCCTCGCGCTCCAGGACTTCCTCGAGAAGATGGGCGTCGAGACCCGCGTCCAGACCGCGATCACGATGGGGCAGGTCGCCGAGCCCTACGTCCCCCGGCGGGCGATCCGGCACATGGAGAAGGGCCGCGTCGTGATCTTCGGAGCCGGCATGGGCATGCCGTTCTTCTCCACCGACACCGTCGCCGTCCAGCGGGCGCTCGAGAGCAAGTGCGACGTCGTGCTGGTCGCCAAGAGCGGCGTCGACGGCGTCTACTCCGCAGACCCCCACCTCGACCCGACCGCGACCAAGTTCGACGAGCTCACCTACGACGAGGCGATGTCGCGCGGGCTGCGCATCATGGACCAGACGGCCTTCGCCCTGTGCGGGGAGAACAAGCTCCCGATGCTCGTGTTCGGCATGGAGCCCGAGGGCAACATCCTGCGCGCCGTCCAGGGTGAGAAGATTGGCACGCTCGTCAGCGCCGGCTGACCAGCAGACCCACGAACGAATCAGCTGGATCGCAGAAGGAGCAGCCGTGATCAACGACATCCTCAACGAGGCCGACGGCAAGATGGACAAGTCGGTCGAGGCGACGCGCGAGGAGTTCGCTGCGATCCGTGCCGGTCGGGCGCACCCCAGCATGTTCAGCAAGATCGTCGCCGAGTACTACGGCACCCCGACGCCGCTGCAGCAGCTCGCGTCGTTCACCGCCCCCGAGGCGCGCGTGATCCTCATCCAGCCCTACGACCAGGGCGCGATGCAGGCGATCGAGAAGGCGATCCGCGACTCCGACCTCGGCGTCAACCCGGCCGACGACGGCAAGGTCATCCGGTGCGTGTTCCCGGAGCTGACCGAGGAGCGCCGCAAGGAGTACATCAAGGTCGCCAAGGCCAAGGCCGAGGACGGCCGCGTCGCGGTCCGCAACCTGCGCCGTACGGCCAAGCAGCACCTCGAGAAGCTCGAGAAGGACGGCGAGGTCGGCAAGGACGACGTCACCGGCGCCGAGAAGCGGCTCGACTCGATGACCAAGAAGCACACCGACGCCATCGACGAGATGCTCAAGCACAAGGAGGCCGAGCTGATCGAGGTCTGAGCCGACCTCGCCCCGCTCGACACTTCATGACTGCCACCACGCCGACCCCCCAGAAGGACCACGGCCGCGCCGGCCGGGACCTCCCAGCCGCCATCACCTCGGCGGTCGTCCTCGTCGGCGCGATCCTGGCGTCCCTGCTGTTCTGGAAGACCGCGTTCATGGTGATCGTGGCGATCGCCGTGGTGGTCGCGATCTGGGAGCTCCACCGCGGCCTCCAGGCCAAGGACATCGACATCCCCGAGCAGCCGCTCATGCTCGGCGGCGTCGTCATGGTGGTCGTCGCCTACTTCTGGGGTACGCCGGCGCTGGTGTCCGCCACCGCCGTCACGGCGCTGATCACCATGCTCTGGCTGCTTCGGCGAGGCGTCGACGGCTACGTGCAGAACGCGACCGCGGCGGTCTTCAGCCTGATCTACGTGCCGTTCCTCGGCTCGTTCGTGGCGCTGCTGCTCGCCGAGGGCGAGGGCCCCAACGGCGGTGGTCTCGACGACCCCGGCGTGCAGGGCATCATCACGTTCATCGCGATCACCGTCGCCTCCGACACCGGCGGGTACGTCGCGGGGGTGCTGTTCGGCAAGCACCCGATGGCCCCCGTCATCTCGCCCAAGAAGTCCTGGGAGGGCTTCGCCGGCTCCGCGGTCTTCTGCCTCGTCGCCGGCTGGGCCCTCGTCGTCTACCTCCTCGACGGCGCGTGGTGGGTCGGCCTCCTGCTCGGTGCCGTCGCGGTGGTGATGGCCACGCTCGGTGACCTCTGCGAGTCGGTCATCAAGCGCGACCTCGGCATCAAGGACATGAGCCAGGTGATCCCCGGACACGGCGGCCTCATGGACCGCCTGGACTCGTTGCTGGCCACGATCGCGCCGACATGGCTGCTGCTCTATTACCTGGTCTACTGACCTACCTGATCTAGCATCGAGAGTGATGAGCACCGAGCAGCACGACCAGACGGAGTCGGCGGACGTCCAGGGCGACGTCCAGGACGACGTGCAGGTCCCCGACGACGGGCGGCAGCCCGACTGGTGGCACCGCGACCACCCGACGTTCACGGCCCTGAGCGGCTTCTTCACCGGGCTCGCCTTCGTCGTCGTGGTCCCGGGCCTCTTCATCGGCCTGCTGAACTGGCTGTTCGCCGACGACACCGCCGAGGACCTCTTCCCGTTCGT
The DNA here is from genome assembly GCF_013778305.1 of Nocardioides agri. Taxonomy (GTDB): domain Bacteria; phylum Actinomycetota; class Actinomycetes; order Propionibacteriales; family Nocardioidaceae; genus Nocardioides; species Nocardioides agri. Next base: position 498,965 of record NZ_JACEIC010000002.1, on the reverse strand, counting down.
GCTGGTCACGCTCGGCGTGCCGATCGGCCTGGTGATCGCGCCGAAGACGCGGCGTTTCGGGCTCTACATGCTCATCGGTGTCGTCATGACCGCGCTCGTGGTGCTCGGGGTCGGCGGCCTGGTGCTCTGGTTCATGCTCACCTACCAGTCCTGACGAATCGCGCCGGGGCCGGCGCGGGTGGGAGAATCGCAGCGATGTCAGAGCGCACGAACCTCCCACTCGTCTTCGACGAGCCACGCGGCCGCAAGAAGCCCCCGCAGCACCTCGCCGACCTCGACCCGGCCGAGCGCAAGGCCCGGCTCGAGGAGCTGGGCCTCCCGGGGTTCCGGGCCAAGCAGCTCTCGACCCACTACTTCGGCCGGCTCGTCGACGACCCGGCCGAGATGACCGACCTGCCGGCAGGTCAGCGCGACGAGCTCGTCGCCGGGCTGCTGCCCGAGCTGATGACGCCGCTGCGCACCCTCGAGGCCGACCGGGGCACCACCCGCAAGACGCTGTGGAAGCTCTTCGACGGCGCTCTCGTCGAGTCGGTGCTGATGCGCTACCCCGACCGCGCGACGATGTGCGTCTCCAGCCAGGCCGGCTGCGGGATGGCGTGCCCCTTCTGCGCGACCGGCCAGGGCGGGCTGCAGCGCAACATGTCGACCGCGGAGATCGTCGAGCAGGTCGTCGCCGGTGCCCGGTCTCTGGCCCGCGGCGAGGTGCCGGGCGGCCCCGGCCGGGTCTCCAACGTGGTCTTCATGGGCATGGGGGAGCCGCTGGCCAACTACAAGGCCGTCATCGGCGCCGTACGCCGCCTCACCGACCCCACGCCGGACGGCCTCGGCATGAGTGCCCGGGGCGTCACCGTCTCCACGGTGGGCCTGGTGCCGCGGATGCTCCAGCTGGCCGAGGAGGGCATCCCGGTCACGCTGGCGCTGAGCCTGCACGCGCCCGACGACGAGCTGCGCAACGAGCTGGTGCCGATCAACACCCGCTTCTCGGTCGCCGAGACCGTCGACGCGGCCTGGAACTACGCCAAGGTCACCAAGCGCCGGGTGTCGATCGAGTACGCCATGATGCGCGGCATCAACGACCACGCCTGGCGCGCCGACCTGCTGGGCGACGTGCTCCGCGAGCGGGGCGACTGGGGCTGGGTGCACGTCAACCTGATCCCGCTCAACCCGACGCCGGGGTCGAAGTGGACGGCCTCCGACCCGGCCGACGAGCGCGAGTTCGTGCGCCGTCTCGAGGCCAAGGGCATCCCCACGACGGTGCGGGACACCCGAGGCCGCGAGATCGACGGCGCGTGCGGCCAGCTGGCCGCCTCCGAGTGAGCGGCTAGCTACTTCTTCAGCTTCGGCGCCGGCAGCACCAGCTCGACGTTGCGTGCCTTGCGGTCGCCGCGACGGTCGAACGTGCGCTCCTGCCAGTCGTTCGCCGACAGCAGCCGGGAGATGCCGGCGAGCTGGGTGGGGTCGGTGAGGTCGCTGCCGGGCGTCGCCGGGCCGGCGTGGTCGAGCATCGTCGTGAAGATCGACAGCGTGCCGTCCTTGTTGTCGGCGATCTCGATGAGCCGGGCCTGCTGCGGCCAGTCGATGTGCGAGGCGGTGTTGATCTCCCAGAAGCCGCCGACGGCCTTGCCGCCCTTCTTCCGCGGGTGCGCCCAGATCTGGTTGGTGTGCGTGTGCCCGTTGACCCACGCGACGACCGTCGGGTGGCGCAGCAGCTCCTTCTCCAGCTTCGCGGCGAGCGCGTGGTCGCTGAAGGACTCGAGGGGGTGGTGGCTGAAGAGCACCACGAGCTTGTCGGTGCTGCGCTTGAGCAGCTTCTTGAGCCAGGCGAACTGCGCGTCGTCCATGGCGCCGTGCTGGCCGATCGGCGCGACGGTGTCGAGCACGACCATCCGCACGTCACCCTGGTCGAAGAAGTAGTACGCCGTGTTCTTCGCCCGGTTCTCCGCGGTGAAGCCGTGGCCCTTCGGGGCGCCGGTGGTCGAGAAGTGCTCGTCGACCCACGCCGAGCGGTCCAGCAGGCGGCGGTCCGGGTCGGGGCTGACCGTCCGCGAGCTCGTGCCGCCGAGCGACAGGCTCTTGGTCGTCCCGGTGGCCTTCGCGTTGAAGGCGGCGCTGATGGGGAAGTTGCCCTGCACCAGGCCGTCGTGGTTGCCCATCGTCGCGTACCACGGCATCTTCAGGCCGGTCGCGCGGAAGGGCTGGCGGGCGGCGTCGAGCAGGCCGGGGATCGGCCGGAAGCCGTTCTGGGACGCGATGTCGGGGGCTTGGCCGGCGGGCACGCCGTCCGGGTGCCAGAACGCCGTGTTGTACGACGCGGGGTCCTGGTCCATGACGCCCTCGTACTTGGAGCGGTCGCCCGAGTCGATCTGCACGCTCTTGCCGCCGTCGAGCAGGTCGATGTTCCAGCGGAGCTCGTTGTACTGGGCGGTGTCGGAGTTGTCACCGGTCTGGATCGCGAAGGAGAGCTTGCGACCGGTGACCGGGCCGCGCCTGGTGGTGTTGATCGCGCGCACCATCGCGTCGGCGACGTGGCCGCACAGCATCTCCTGGGGGCGGTAGGCGCTGCTGCTCTGCGGCTCGCCGAACTCCAGGCGGATCGGCGACTGGGAGTCGATGATGTGGACGTCGCTCAGCTGGGCGAACGCCGCGAGCGCCTTGCGTCGCTTCTGGCGGCCCTTGCGCGCGGAGGCACCGAGGCCGGTGCGGACGAGGTGCTTCTCGCCGGCCTGCTTGACGACGGGCCGCCAGCCACCCGCACCCGCCGGCCCCTTCCCGAGCACGGCGGAGACGGTGGTGCCGCGCGCGGCCGGGCCGGCGACGGCGGCGTCGGCGAGGCCGGCGCTCAGTGCGGCGGCGCCACCTGCGGCGGCGGAGGAGCGGAGGAGGTCGCGACGATTGATCTGCACCCGCGTCAATCTAGGCTCCCCGTCCCGTTCACGTCCCCGAAACAATGAGGTTCGCCGCGTCCTCCACGGAGTCGACGAGGTGCACGTGCCTCTCCATCGGGAGGCCGCGCGCGAGCGAGCGCAGCAGCGGCCAGACCGGCACCGTCTCCGTCCAGTAGGTCGCGCCCACCAGCACCATCGGGGCGACCGACGACTCGTCGGCGTAGAAGTTCTCGCAGCCGTCCTGGAAGACCTCCTGCACGGTGCCGGCGCTGCCGGGCAGGAAGACGATGCCGGCGGCGCAGACCTCGAGCAGGATCGCCTCACGGGTGGAGTTGCGGAAGTACTTCGCGATGGCCGTGGCGAACACGTTCGGCGGCTCGTGGCCGTAGTGCCAGGTCGGGATGCCGAGGTTGGCGGCGCCCGCGGGGTGGCGCTCGAGGACGTCGAAGGCGCACTGCGCCCAGGCGTCGACCGACGGCCGGAACGACGGCACCGCCGCCAGCCGCTCGAGCGCGTCGTCGAGGGCGGTCGCGCGGCCGGACAGGTAGGCGCCGAGGTTGGCCGCCTCCATGGCGCCGGGGCCGCCGCCGGTCGCGACCACGTGCGACGCGCCCAGCAGCGCGCCGAGCCGGGCCGCCTCGGCGTACCCGGGGTGCCCGCGCTCGACCCGGTGGCCGCCCATCACGCCGACCAGGCGCCGCCCGGCCACCCACTCCTGGAGGGCCAGGTCGATCGTGTGGTCGTGCAGGGCGCGGCCGAGCGCCGCGTCGGGGTCGGTGGGGCGCTGGGACCAGGCGTACGCCGCCGCGTCGAGCGAGTCGGCGTACGCCGGCGTGTCGTAGAGCTCGGCGGGGGAGTAGAGCGAGCTGCGCGGCTCGACCGGCAGGTCGTCGGGCACCCGGAGGACCAGCGCGCCCGCCGCGACCACCCGCTCGGCGTCGCCGGGTGCGAAGTCGCACGCCAGGAACGTGGCGCCCGCGACCGACACCGACGCGAGCGCCTCGTGCCGCTCGCGGAGGTCGACGCCGCGCAGCCGCCAGCCGCGCAGCGAGGTCGCCCCCGCGGCCAGCCGTGCGTCGAGATCCTCGACGGACTCGACGTGGACGACGCGGCCGCGGGAGCGCTTCACGCGGACGACTCTAGGACGGCCACCTAGAACGCATGAGCCATCAGCTCGCTGAACAGCTCGTGCTCGTCGACCTGGAGACCCCGCGCCCGGAACCACGTGCACACGTTCGTGCAGTCGCGCAGCAGGAAGTCCATCCCCGCGGGGTTCCCGACCAGGTCGACCATCTGTGGCAGGTCGATGACCACGAGGCGCTCGCCCGCGGCGAGGATGTTGTACGGCGAGAGGTCGCCGTGCACCATCCCGTGGCGGGCGAGCTCGGCGAGGAACTCCCGCACCTGGGCGAGGTACGACGCGAGCAGCGGCGGGTCCGGTCGGGTCTGGGCCAGCCGCGGCGCGGTCTCGACGCCGTCGTCCGACTCGACGGTGATCCACTCCATGAGGAGCTCGGTGCCGTCGATCTGCACGGGGTAGGGGACCGCGAGGCCGAGCCCGTGGCAGCGCACGAGCGCGTCCCACTCGGCCAGCGCCCACTGGCCGGCGGCCACGGCGCGGCCGTGGGCGGACTTCTTGGCCACCGCCCGGTTGTCGCGGGTGTTGCGGACCTTGCGGCCGGCCGTGTAGGAGGCGGACCGGTGGAAGTCGCGGTGGTCCTCGCCGCGGTAGCGCTTCGCGACCATGACGACCGACTCGCCCGGCGCGTCGCTGCCGGGAACGGCGCGCTCGAGCAGGAAGGCGTCCGCTTCCTTGCCGGTCTTGAGGATGCCGAGCTCGGTGTCGACCGCGGCCTGGGACGTCACGACCCAGTCGGGTCGTGGCTCCGGGCCGCGGCAGAGCGGCTCGACGCTCAGCCAGGTGGACCAGCGCTGCCCGTCCTCGACGTCGTCGTAGGTCTGGAAGTCGAAGACGAAGGCGGGATCGAGGTCAGGATCGAGGTCAGAGAGGGGGTTGTTCAACTCGGGTGCTCCGAACGGGTGAGAGGAGGTGGTCTGCGGACAGGCCAAGGACCGTCGTGGACATGTCACGCTCCTCTCGTTCGGGCACCCGGCGGCTCCGGGGCGACGCAGACACTCTCGGGCAGCGTGCGGGCCGCGAGCAACCGAATTAAATGGGCGACGCCCCGCCCGGGGGTGCGTCCGGGCGGAGCGTCGGATCGGGGGTGGGTCAGCAGACGGAGTCGCTGGGCTTCGGGTTCCTCAGCCCGAGCAGCGGCCGGAGGAGCAGCCCGACGTAGGTGCCGACGATCGCCATCACGCCCCACAGCCAGCCGTGCAGGCTGAAAGACGCGATGCCACCGAAGTAGGCACCGATGTTGCAGCCGAACGCGATCCGGGCGCCGTAGCCCATCAGCAGGCCGCCGACGACCGCGCCGACGCCGAGCCGGAACGGCACCCGCCGGTGCAGCACGAACGCCCCGGCGGCGGCCGAGGCGACCAGGGCGCCGAGGATGATGCCGAAGTCCATGACCGAGGTCTTCTCGGCGAGGATGCCGGCGTCGTACTTGGCGAGGTTGGCGGGGTCCTGCCAGAAGCCCCACGACAGCACGTCGACGCCGACGAGGTCGAGGATCTTCGAGCCCCACAGCGCGAACGCGAACGTCACGCCCCACGCGCCACCCGACACCCAGAGCGTCGCGGCGTTGAGGACCGCCAGCAGGATCGCGCCGACCCAGAGCGGCCACGAGCCGCGGATCGCCCGGGCGACGCCGCGCGCGATCGGTGCCGGCTCGAGCGGCGGGATCGAGCGCTTGCGGGCGAGCAGGTACGTCGCGCCGACGACGAGGCCCATGATCACGAGCGAGGCGACCCAGGCGCCGGCGTACCCGCCGAACCAGTCGGTCAGCGAGACCGGCTCGTGGCTCGGGAGCCCCATCCACCACGGGAACTGGTAGGCGCCGAGGGTGGCGCCGCCGATGAAGCCGGCGAGCGTCAGCAGGATCGCGGTGTGGCCGCTGCCGATCGCGAACAGCGTCCCGGAGGCGCAGGAGCCGCCGAGCTGCATGCCGACGCCGAACATGAAGGACCCGACGAACAGGCCCCAGCCGATCGGGGCGAGCGTGGGCGTCGCCGGCACGTCGTGGAACCCGACGCCGTTGGCGAGGATCGGCGCGAAGAGCGTGCACGCCACGGCCAGCATCAGCATGTGGGCGCGCAGCGCCTTGCCCTGGCGGACGGCGACCAGCTGCCGCCAGGCGGAGGTGAAGCCGAAGCGGCTGTGGAAGAGCACGAACCCCAGGGCCAGGCCGAGGGCGAACAGGATGGTGGGCACCTGCCCGGACCGGGCGTTGATGACGCCGCCGAGGACGAGTGCGCCGAGGAGGCCGAGGACGACGACCCGCGCTTGCGGTGGCGGCTCGGTGGCCGCGACCGGCGGCTCGCGGTGGGTCGCTTGGGTGGAGCGGTCGGTGAGGGACATGACGGTGCCTTTCCGAGAGTCAGCGCGCGGTGGGCGTGCCGACGGGGGTGACCGTGCCGCCTGGGAACCAGGCGACGGTGGTCTCGTGGTGGTCATGGCCGCCGGTGGCGGGCATGTAGGCCGCCCGGGAGGCGGCGTAGAGGGTCAGCGGGCTGCGCTCGCCGTTGAGCGCGGCGCGCCAGGCGGCGTACGCCGGACCCGTGGGCAGCTGGCCGGGGAGGTAGCGCCCGAGCACCTGGCTGAACTGCTGCGCCCGCTCGTCCCGGATGTCGAAGTCGAGAGCGAGCATCGCGCCCGCCGTCGAGTCGACGACGCCGGGGGTCAGCAGCCAGGGCGCCAGCCAGGTGCCGTCCGACCGGATCGGCTGCTGGTGGAGCGGCCGTGCCGAGACCCGGGCCAGGTCGGTGGCCGCGGACTGCCAGCCGCCCAGCACCAGCAGGGCGTTGCGGCCGCCGGGCGGGTCGGTGGGTCGCACCAGCCGCACCCCCGAGTCCGCCGCCAGCCCCCGCACGAGGTCGTACGCCGCGACGCTGCGGACCGACCCGTCGGCGTCGACGGCGATCTCGTCGACCCCGCGGGCGGCCAGCGTGGCCACGATCCCGCGCAGCGACGCGGCATCGGCGGCACCCAGGCCGTCGGCGGGGCACCCGGCGGGGGCGTCCCCGCCGGCCAGCACGGCTGCGGTCGCGGACGCCAGGCACTCCGGCCCGTCGGGCCCGGTCCACGTCGCGGTGTCGGCCGGCGCCGTGCCGGTCTCGACCGCGAACGGCAGCCGGTGCCCAGGCCCGTGGGTCACCAGCACCGTGCCGCTGCCGCCCGGCAGGTCGACGACCGCCCAGAGCCCGTCGGTGCCCGGCCGAGGCCGAGCCCGCACGAGGTCGTCCTCGCCGGTCCCGACCAGGACCGGCGGGCCGCCCCGGTGCTCGTGGGTGCTGTCGACCCGGACCAGGTTCGGCCCGGGGCGCGCCGGCGCGACCGTCACCGTGAACGTCACGTCGTCGTGCCGGAGGCGCTGCACGCTCGGGACCCCGGGCGTGCGGTGCCCGCCGAGCACCTGCTGGCCGCCGCTGCGCGCCGACCACTCGCGGGCGAGCGAGTCGCCGGTCCGGTGCTCCTCGTCCCCGCCGAGGTCCGCGGCGTACGCCGCCGTCCCCACCAGGAGGCCGCCGATGGTGACGGCGGCCCCCAGGCGGAGCGCGGTGCGCAGCCCGGTGTCGCGGCTACTTGATGTCGCCATCAGCCGTGACGAACAGCATCGAGTGCGGCTTCGCCGGACCCCAGTCGCCGTGCGGCCAGGACGTGCGGTCGAAGTCGACGCAGGTCTTGCCCGACTTCTCGTCCTTGAACCTCTGGTCGAGCCGGAGGGTCTGGTCGCGCTTGACGTCGACCAGGCAGACCCGGTGGTCGCCGTCGAGACCGGTGCGGGCGACGAAGTAGTTCGCGTAGGCGATCCGCTTCACCTTCCGCGTCTCGTGGTAGAACCCGTCCTTGCCGAGCCGGAGGTTGTCGAGCGTGCCCCAGTGCGGGCCGCCCGGCGCCGGCAGCGTCGAGACGATCGCCGGGCAGTCACTCTCGGCACCACCCCGCACGGTCTCCTCGATCGTGTCGATGGAGCAGTCGACGCCGGTGCCGGACCTCAACAGCCTCCGGACGTCCAGCTTGAGGATGTAGGACGGCGACCCCGTGTCGTTGCCGCTGGCCGCCCGGCCCGCGACCGCGTGGTAGAGGTACTTGTCGTCCAGGCTGGTCTGGATCCAGGCGCCGTTGGAGCCGCCGCCGTAGGGGTTGCGCGACGGGTCGGCGTGCTTGTTGGCGGTGGTCAGGTCGAAGACCTCCCGCCACGCCGGCTTGGCCGCGGTGATGTCCGGCGCGTAGTAGATCGCGCCGCCCTGCATGGTGCTGGCGAACGCGCCCTTGTGGCCGGGCAGGTTGGTGACCGTGGTCTCCATCGCCGCCCGCGGCTCCTCGTGGTGCGCCACCTTCCCGACGCGGGGACCGTCCGGGAGGAAGGACACCGCCCTCAGCTTCGGGTGGCTGAGGTCGGAGATGTCCCACGTCCGCACGGTCGGCCGGCGCAGGTACGACGACGGCGCCTGCACCGGGTTGAGGATGATGTTGCGCGGCTCGTTGTAGTCGCTGGTCACCAGGGTGTCGAGGTCCTCGCGGGCCTGGATGCCGTGCGGGTTGGCGCAGGTGGCCGCGCCGAGCAGCGGGATGTTGTCGCAGCGCTGCTCGGTCTCGGCGGTCTCCGGGGTCGCCGGAGCCTCGAAGACGGTCTTGCCGTCCTGGTCGAGCCTGACGAGCTCACCGGGCGACCCGGCGAAGCCGTTGCCGATCCGGGTGGTGCCGTCGGAGTAGGTGCACGGACCGGGCACGTCCGGACCGCCCATGTAGGTGCCGAACGCGCCGCCGTCCTTGGTCACCCAGTAGGCGTCGGGGACGGAGCCGCACAGGGTGTCGGTCGGCAGGTTGATGTGCTTGAGCGACAGGGCGGGCAGCTTGCTGGTGTCGATGACGTAGGTGACGTCGGTGAAGAGACCGCCGGCGAAGATGTTGTTGCCCTTGTGCCAGATGTACTGCATGTGGTGCGGCTCGTTCTCGACGAGCGGCCCGACCGTCGCGGTGTTGACCACCTTGCCGTAGGTCGAGGAGCCCTTCGTGGCGTCGATGACCGCGAAGAAGTCCGGCCCGATCTGGTCGCCCGTGCCGAGCAGGTCCGGCGTGACCACGTCGGGCAGGTTGGTGAGCTGCTTGCCCGAGCGGTCGAGCACGTTGCGGTCGCCCGACCAGACGACGAGGTACTCGCGCCGGACGCCGTCGGCCGGCGCCGTGCCGCCGCTGTCGTCGCCCGTCAGCGGCGTGCCGGCGAGCGCGTCGCCGAGCCCGAGGCTCTGGAGCGCCGTGGTCGGCACCAGGTCGGTGCGCAGGTGGTTGGTCAGCTTGTAGGTCTGGCCGTCGGCGCCGGTGATCCGCGAGACCTGCGTGTAGAGGTCGCTGTTGAAGAAGCCCTGCACCAGGGCGTTGAGCGCCCCGATCGCGGTGCCGGCGATGTCGACCGGCTGTCCGGGGTCCTCGGGCGCGCTCGCCCGGGGTGAGGTCGCCGTGGCGGGAGCGGCCAGTGGCGTCGAGATCAGCGCGGCGGCCGGGATGGCCGCGAGCGCGCGAAAGAGGCGTTGCTTGTCCAAGGTGCTTTCCTCCGAGTAGGGGCCCCATGTGCCTTGGTGGTACGCCGCCGGGTGCCTGGCCCGGCCTCAGGTGTGCGTCAGGCGGCGACACCTCCCGTCGTGGGGATCGCCAGCTCGGCGACCCGGTCCCAGCTGTCGTCGACGTGGACGACGCTGCGCCCACCGCGGTGGAGCAGACTCGCGGCGATCCCGGCCCGGTAGCCGGAGCGGCAGTGGACCCACAGCTCGCCGGCGGGGAGCGCGCCGGCGCGGGTCTCGATCTCGTGGACGGGCACGTGGTGCGCACCGGGCAGGTGCGCGTCGTCGTACTCGTCGCGCTGGCGGACGTCGACGACGATCCGCGGGGCGGACTCCTCGCGGAAGTCCGCCCAGGTCGCCCGGCGGTAGCTCGCGGGCAGCGGAGCAGCTGCCGCGAGCTGGTGGATGCCGGGACCGTCGATGCCGATCGCGGCCAGGTCGTGCAGCGCCGAGCCGACGTCGGCGGGGGAGTCGTGGAGCAGGACGAGGTCGTCGCCCCACGGCACCAGCCAGCCGACGTAGGTCGCGAACTGGTCGGAGTACTCGACGCTCACCGACCCGGGCACATGGGCGGCCGCGAAGCGGTCGCGGGTGCGGAGGTCGACCACCCACTGGCCGGACAGGATCGCGTCGGTGACCTCCTCGCGGGTGACCGGCCGGCCGGGCCGGGGCTCGGAGCGCCCGGAGCCGGCGCGGTTGAGCGGCGCCATGTGGTGGTAGTACGACGGCACCGGGCCGAACCCGGCGACCAGCTCGGCGACGAACGTCGCCGCGTCGAGGGTGAGCGCCGGGTTGGCGGCCAGCTCGTCGCCGACGGTGCTGCCGCTGCCGTCGGCGGTGGTGCTCGCGCAGAAGCTGCCGAAGCCGTGCGTGGGGAGGAGCCGGGTCCGCGGGTCGAGCGCGCCGAGGCGGCGGGCGCTGGCCCACTGGGCCCGGGCCAGGTCGTGGCTCAGCCGCGGGTCGACGAGGTCGGTGCGGCCGACGGTGCCGTGCAGGAGGCTGCCGCCGCTGAACAGCGCGGCCGGCTCGTCCGCGTCCCGCACCAGGAACGACTGGTGGTGGCGGGTGTGTCCGGGGGTGGCGAGCACCTCGACCTCGAGCCGGCCGTAGTGGAGCACGTCGCCGTCGCGGACGCCGACCCGCTCGAACTCGACCGCCTCCTCGGCGGCGAGCAGGTAGTCCGCGCCGTGCCGGCGGGCCAGGCCGAGGGCGCCGGAGACGTAGTCGTTGTGGATGTGGGTGTCCGCCACGGCGCTGATCTCGACACCGGCCTCCTCGGCGGCGGCCTCGACCGGCGACGGGTCGCGCGGGGGGTCGACGACCAGCGCGAGGCGCCCGTCGTGGACCAGGTGGGTGTGGTTGCCCAGGACCGGTACCTCGAGCGTGCGGACCTGCATCCGGGCTCTCCGTTCGCTTAAGTCGAGTGAATAACTAGAGTTTAGCCACAGGTCACGTCCCGCTGGCAAGTGCTCGGATCGGCCGCGCTCGGATACCGTGCCTTCGTGCCCGGTGTCCGTCCGCTCGTCGCCGCCCTCGCGGCGGCGCTCGGTCTCGCCCTCCTTCCCGCAGGGGTCCTGGCGGGGGAGGCGGGCGGTGAGACCGCGCCGCGGCCCGGGCCGTCCGGCATCGGCGACCCCTACTTCCCGCTCGACGGCAACGGCGGCATCGACGTCGTCTCCTACGACATCCACGACCGCTACGACCTCGCTACGGGCACGCTGTCCGGCTGGACCGACCTGCGGATCCGCGGCCTGGAGCCGCTCTCGTCGTTCAACCTCGACTTCCTGCTGCCCGTCACCTCGGTGCACGTGGCCGGCGCGCCGTCCGGGTTCACCCAGCAGCGCCACGAGCTCGCGGTCGCCCATCGGCTGGGCGCCGGCCAGACCGTCGACGTGCGGGTCCGCTACGCCGGCCGGCCCGGGCGCTACTCCTACGCCGGTGAGGGCAACTGGCTGGCCGGCGCCGGAGAGGTCGTCGCGATGAACCAGCCGCACATGGCGCCGTGGTGGTTCCCGGCCAACGACCACCCGCGGGACCGCGCGGCGATCCGGATCAGCATCACGGTGCCGAAGGCGCTCGACGTCGTCGCCAACGGGCGCCAGGTGCGCCGCAAGGTCCGCGGCGACCTGGCGACGACCACCTGGCGTGCCGACGAGCCGATGGTCCCCTACCTCGCGTTCTTCGCGGCCGGGCGCTTCAAGGTCGCGCAGGGCACCCGCAACGGGCTGCCCTGGCTGGTCGCGGTCTCGCGCGCGCTCCCGACCGCGCTCAAGCCCGAGGCGATGGCGCTGCTGCGCCGCACGCCCGAGGTCACCGAGTGGCTGGCGGGCGAGGTCGGGCCCTACCCGTTCTCGACCGTCGGGGGGCTGGCCACCAGCCTCGAGCCCGGCTTCGCGCTGGAGAACCAGACGCGGCCGACGTACTCGCCGGCGAGCCTCGACCTCGCGACGCTCGTCCACGAGCTCGCGCACCAGTGGTTCGGCGACTCGGTCGCGGTCGAGTCGTGGTCCGACATCTGGCTCAACGAGGGCGCGGCGACCTTCTTCGAGTGGCGCTACGCCGAGACCCACGGCGGCACGCCGGCGGCTGCCCGGCTGCGCGCGGAGTACGACGCGATGGCCGCCGACGACGACTTCTGGGCCAACAAGGTCGCGAACCCCTGCCCGACGTACCAGAACTGCGTGAGCAGCATCTTCGCGCCGTTCGTCTACCAACGCGGGTCGATGGCGATCCAGGCCCTGCGCAACCGCATCGGGGAGGCCGACTTCTGGTCGCTCCTGCGGCGCTGGGTGGCCGAGCGCGGCGGCGCGACGGGCTCGACCGCGCAGTTCACGGCGCTCGCGGAGGAGGTCAGCGGCGAGGACCTCGACGGGTTCTTCGCGGCCTGGCTGACCTCGCCGACGAAGCCGGCCGACACCGCCGCCAACGGCCTCGGCTGAGGTCGCTCAGCCGCGCAGCCGCACCGACAGGCAGGTCACGCAGCCCTCGAGCTTCTCGTACTCGGAGATGTCGACGGCGACCACGCGCAGGCCGCGCCGCTCGAACAGCTCGCGGGTGCGGGGCGCGCTGGTCGACATGAGGACCGTGGTGTCGTCGAGCACGACGACGTGCGCCCCCGGCTCCTCGGGCACCGGCAGGAAGTCCGGCCACGTCGCCGGGTCGTCGACCAGCGGCTCGTGGCCGACGACGGTGCCGTCGGGGAGCGCGGTGACCGCCGACTTCAGGTGCAGCACCCGCGTCGTCGGCACGGTCACCACCTCCGCGCCGAGCGGTGCCAGGTGCGCGGCCAGCTGCTCGATGCCCGCCGCGTTGGTGCGGCCGCCCAGCCCCACCCACACCGTCGTGGTGCCGTCGGGTCCCACGTGCTTGAGCACGTCGCCGCCGTCGAGGGTGCCGGGCGCCTCGATCCGGGCGATCCGGTAGCCCAGGCCGGCCAGTGCGGCCTCGGTGCCGGCGGTCTCGGGCTTGCGCTCGTCGGCCCCCGGTCGACTGATGACCGCGAGGTCGCCGAGCACGACGACGGTGTCCTCGACGAACACCGCGTCGGGGCAGTCCTCGGCAGGCTCGACCTCGATGATCTCCCAGCCCTCGCTCAGCAGCGCCGCGACGTAGCGCTCCCACTGGTGTCGGGCGAGGTCGACGTCGACGGGGGAGCGCTCGATGTGGGTGACGAGGCCGTCGGCGAGGTGGGGACCGGGACGTCGGACGAGCACGCGCTTCATGTGCTCATCCCAGCAGAGGACCGGCCGCCTTGGCGATGAGGCTGGGCATCCGGGTCACCGACTCCTCCGCGTCGGCCAGCGTCATCGCGCGCAGCCCGGCGTTGATGCCCAGCCAGCGCAGCGGCTCCGGCTCCCAGGTGCGCGAGCGGTGCCCGACCCACGGCAGCCGGGTGAGCTCGGTGTCGTGGCCGAGCACGAGGTCGCGCAGCGTCCGCCCGGCGAGGTTGGTGGTGCCGACACCGTCGCCGACGTACCCGCCGGCCCACGCGATCCCGGTCTCCCGGTCGAGGCCGACCGAGGCGCACCAGTCGCGCGGCACGCCGAGCGCACCGCCCCAGGCGTGGGTCACCCGGGTCCCGGCGACGACGGGGAAGAGGTCGACGAGCGCGCCGTACAGCCTGGCGAACACGCGCTCGTCGTGGTCGTTCTCGGGGCGCACCCGCGAGCCGAAGTGGTACGGCGCGCCGCGGCCGCCGAACACCAGACGGTCGTCGGCCGTGCGCTGCCCGTAGACGATGAGGTGGCGGTGGTCGGTGAAGGTCTCGCGCCGGGCCAGCCCGATCTCCGCCCAGGTCTCCGGCGGCAGCGGCTCGGTGGCGATGATCAAGGAGTAGAGCGGCACCAGCGCCCGGCGCTGACCACGCAGCGAGGCCGTGTAGCCCTCGGTGGCGCGCACGACCGTGCGGGTCCGCACGACGCCGCGGTCCGTGCGCACCCGGCGCGGCTCGATCGCCGTCACCCGCGTGCCCTCGTGGATGGTCACGCCCCGGCGCTCCACCGCGTCGGCCAGGCCGCGCGCCAGCCGGGCCGGGTGGATCGCCGCGCAGTCGGGGGTGTACGTCGCGCCGCGGGTGCCGGTGGCGCGCAGCACCGCCGCAGCCTCGCCCCGGCCGAGCAGCCGCACGTCGTCGTCGCCGCGGCCCCACGCCCGGGCGTGCGCCACCTCGGCGCGCGCCCGTGACCACTGCGCTCGGTTGCGGGCCAGGGCGATCGTGCCGCCCTTGGCGGCCTGGGCGTCGATGCCCTCCGCGTCCGCGGCGCGCAGCACCTCGTCGACGGTCGCGCGCATCGCCCGGTGCTGGGCCAGCGCGCCGGCCCGGCCGGCGGACCCGGCGAGCGTGTCCAGCGAGGCGGGGAAGAGCGCCGAGCACCAGCCGCCGTTGCGCCCGGAGGCGCCGAAGCCGGCGGTCTCGGCCTCGACGACGACGATCCGCAGCTCCGGGTCCGCCTCGGCGAGGTAGTAGGCGGTCCAGAGGCCGGTGTAGCCGGCGCCCACCACGACGACGTCGGCCTCGGCGTCGCCGTCGAGCGGCGGACGCTGGGTCCAGTCGCTCTCGGCGGTGTCGTGCCAGAGCGAGAGCCGTTCGTAGTGAGGGATCAGCGCACACCCCACGAGTAGGTCTGCTTGCGCAGCTGGAGGTACATGAAGGTCTCGGTGGCGCTCACGCCCTCGATCGCCCGGATCCGGCCCGAGATCAGCTCGAGCAGGTGCTCGTCGCTCTCGCAGACGACCTCGACCAGCACGTCGTAGGTCCCGGCGGTGACGACGACGTAGTCGACCTCGTCGAGCTCCGCGAGCCGGTCCGCGACCGTGTCAACCGGGCCGGAGACCCGGATGCCGACCATGGCCTGGCGGGCGAACCCCAGCTCGATCGGGTCGGTCACGGCGACGACCTGCATGATGCCGGCCTCGATCAGCCGCTGGACCCGCTGGCGCACGGCGGCCTCGGAGAGGCCCACCTCCTTGCCGATGGCGGCGTACGAGCGCCGGCCGTCCTGCTGGAGCTGCTCGATGATCGCCTTCGAGACGTCGTCGAGGGACGCCCGGCCGCCGCCGTTCCGCTTCGTCATGGCGAAATGGTAGCGAGCGAGGGATTTCGTTGCGTACGTGTTTCCAATCGACTGGATCGCTTGTCGATGGTGCATCTGCGTGGCACGATCCGGAGCGTTGGGGGCACGGGTGCGAAGGGAGTCCGGATGGCGCAGGGACCCGGGGGCGGGAGCGGCCTGTCGCGCCGCAGCCTGCTCAAGGCCGGAGGAGGGGTCGCCTTCGCCGGTGTCAGCCTCGCCGCGCTGAAGCTGCCGTTCTTCTCGACCGACGGCGCCCAGCAGGACCCGTTCGAGTGCCGCGCGAAGGACCTGTCCGCGAGTCAGAAGGAGCTGATCATCTCCAACTGGCCCCAGTACATCGACCCGCGCAAGAAGAAGACCTCGACGACCTCCGTCTTCCAGGACCGCACCGGCATCACGGTCGACTACACCGACGACGTCAACGACAACTCCGAGTTCTACGCCAAGGTCCGCAACCAGCTCTCCGCGTGCGAGCCGATCAACCGCGACATGATGATGCTGACCGACTGGATGGCGGCGCGGATGATCGGTCTCGGCTGGATCCAGCCGCTGGACGCCGCGAAGGTGCCCAACCTGCACAAGAACCTCATCGACCCCCTGCGCAACCGGCAGTGGGACCGCGACCTGGAGTTCCACGCGCCCTGGCAGAGCGGGCTCACCGGCATCGCCTACAACGCCTCGAAGACCGGCGAGGTGAAGAGCTTCGAGGAGCTGCTCACCCGCTCGGACCTCAAGGGACGGGTCACGCTGCTCTCGGAGATGCGCGACACGATGGGCTTCATGCTGAAGGTGACGGGGTCCGACCCCGGCAGCTTCACCCCGGCCCAGTGGGGCAACGCGATCGACCGGCTCCAGGAGGTCGTGGACAACGGTCAGGTCCGCGCGTTCACGGGCAACGAGTACACGCAGGACCTCGCGGCCGGCAACATCCTCGCCTGCGAGGCGTGGTCGGGTGACGTCATCCAGCTCCAGTTCGAGAACCCGGACATCAAGTTCGTGGCGCCCGAGGAGGGCCTGTCGCTCTGGAGCGACAACATGCTCGTGCCGAACCTCGCGCAGCACCAGGCCAACGCCGAGAAGTGGATCGACTACTTCTACGAGCCCGAGGTCGCCGCCAAGCTCGCCGCCTGGGTCAACTACATCTGCCCGGTCAAGGGCGCGCGCGAGGAGATGGAGAAGATCGACCCCTCCCTCGTCGACAACGAGCTGATCTTCCCGGACGCGGACACGTTGAAGGTCACCTTCGACTTCATGCCGCTCAACGACCAGCAGCAGATCGAGTACGAAGGAGACTGGGCCAATGTCACAGGTGGCTGAGGCGTCGACCCCCGCGGCCGGCGACGGCACGACGTACGACGGGCTGCGGCTGCGGGGCGTCACGAAGTCCTTCGGTGCGTTCACCGCGGTGCGGGACCTCGACCTGGACATCCCGCGTGGGTCGTTCTTCGCGCTGCTCGGCCCGTCCGGCTGCGGGAAGACGACGACGCTGCGGATGGTCGCCGGGCTCGAGGCGCCGACCTCCGGCACGATCACGCTGGCCGGCCAGGACATCACCTATGCCAAGCCCTACCGGCGGCCGGTGAACACCGTGTTCCAGAACTACGCGCTCTTCCCGCACCTCGACATCCACGAGAACGTCGCCTTCGGCCTCAAGCGTCGCAAGGTCTCCGGGGTCGACGAGAAGGTCCGCGAGATGCTGGCGCTGGTCGAGCTGGAGAGCCAGGCGCGCAAGCGGCCGATGCAGCTGTCCGGCGGGCAGCAGCAGCGGGTCGCGCTCGCGCGGGCGCTGATCAACGAGCCGGAGGTGCTGCTGCTCGACGAGCCGCTGGGCGCGCTCGACCTCAAGCTGCGCCGGGGCATGCAGATCGAGCTCAAGCGGATCCAGACCGAGGTCGGGCTGACGTTCGTGCACGTCACCCACGACCAGGAGGAGGCCATGACGATGGCCGACACGGTCGCGGTCATGAACGCTGGCGTCATCGAGCAGATGGGCGCTCCGGAGGAGCTCTACGAGAATCCGCACACGACGTTCGTCGCTAACTTCCTCGGCCAGTCCAACCTCATCGAGGGCGTGGTCAAGAGCCGCAGCGGCGACGTGGTGACGGTGGACATGCACGGCATCGACGTCTCGATCCCCGCGGCCCGGACGCACGCCGACGGCGACAAGGGCTGGATCGGCATCCGGCCCGAGAAGGTGCTGATCGGCGACCCGGGGGAGGAGCTCGACGCACCGGGCAACTCGATCCCCGGAGGTGTGGTGTCCGACGTCAGCTTCGTCGGCGTCAGCACCCAGTACCTCGTGCGGATGCCGTGGGGCCAGGAGCTGCAGGTCTTCCAGCAGAACACCGGCCACCGGCGGCTCTACCGCACGGGTGAGCCCGTCGAGCTGTCGTGGCGGCCGGAGTACGCCTTCCTGCTCGACTTCAGCCAGGACGCCTCGGCCGGCGCCGAGCAGGGCGACGACTGATGGCGAGCACCGCCGGGGCCGCTCCCGTGGCGGTCGCGGACGTCGAGCCCGACACCGGTCGGCGTCGAGGACTCACCGGCTACCTGCTGATCCTGCCGGGGGTCCTCTGGCTGGTGCTGTTCTTCGTGGTGCCGTTCTACTCGCTGGTCGCGACGAGCCTCTACGACCCGGCCGGGTCGGACTTCCGCGGCTACGAGATGACGTACCACTTCCAGAACTACTGGACGGCGCTCCAGGAGTACTGGACGCCACTGGTGCGCTCGCTCGTGTACGGCGGGATCGCGACGCTGTTCTGCCTGGTGCTCGGCTACGTCCTGGCGTACGCGATCGCCTTCAAGACCGGGCGCTGGAAGAACCTCATGCTGGTGCTGGTCATCGCGCCGTTCTTCACCAGCTTCCTGGTGCGGACGCTGTCGTGGAAGCTGATCCTCGCCGACGACGGCTTCGTGGTGGACTTCCTCCAGACCGTCCACCTGCTCGGTGAGGACGGACGGCTGCTCGCGACCCCGGTCGCGGTCGTGGCCGGTCTGACCTACAACTTCCTGCCGTTCATGGTGCTGCCGCTCTACGCGAGCATCGACAAGATCGACCACCGCCTGATCGAGGCGTCGAGCGACCTGTACGCCAACCCGTTCGTCGGGTTCTGGAAAGTCACCTGGCCGCTGTCGCTCCCGGGAGTCGTCTCGGGCACCCTGCTGACCTTCATCCCAGCCGTCGGTGACTACATCAACGCCCAACTGCTCGGCAGCCCGAACCAGCGGATGATCGGCTCGGTCATCCAGAGCCAGTTCACCGATGCCAACAACTACCCGATCGCGGCAGCGCTCTCGATGATCCTGATGCTGCTGATCCTCGCGATGGTGCTGGTCTACATCCGCAAGGCGGGGACGGAGGAGCTGCTCTGATGCGCTGGCTACGCGAGCACCTCGTGCTCATCCTCGGCATGCTCGTCCTCGTCTACACGTTCATCCCGATCCTCGTGGTCGTGCTGATGAGCTTCAACGACCCGGCGAGCCGGAACGTCTACCAGTTCAACGAGTTCACGCTCTACAA
The DNA here is from genome assembly GCF_013778305.1 of Nocardioides agri. GTDB lineage: Bacteria > Actinomycetota > Actinomycetes > Propionibacteriales > Nocardioidaceae > Nocardioides > Nocardioides agri. The sequence continues at coordinate 480,303 of NZ_JACEIC010000002.1, read as the reverse complement.
CTGGACCCACCTGTGCGAGCCGGAGGGGATGTGCGTCGCGCTGTGGCGCAGCGTCCAGATCGGCTTCGCCGCCACGCTCGTCTCCACGATCCTCGGCACGCTCGCCGCCTTCGCACTGGTGCGGTGGGACTTCGCGCTCCGCTCCACGACCAACCTGCTGATCTTCCTGCCCATGGCGGCGCCGGAGATCGTGCTCGGCTCCTCGCTGCTCGCCCTGTTCGTCGCAGCCGGGTTCGCCGGCAACCTCGGCATGATCACGATCCTGATCGCGCACATCATGTTCTGCCTGTCGTTCGTGGTCGTCACCGTCCGGTCCCGCCTGGCCGGCATGAGCGACACCCTGGAGCAGGCCGCGGCCGATCTCTATGCCACGCCGCGGCAGACGTTCTGGCGGGTCACCTTCCCGCTGGTCTTCCCGGGCATCCTCGGCGCGGCGCTGCTGAGCTTCTCGCTGTCCTTCGACGACTTCATCATCACCAACCTCAACGCCGGCACCACCACGACGTTCCCCATGTACGTCTGGGGTGCCGCGCAGCGCGGCGTCCCGATGCAGGTCAACGTCGTCGGCACGATGATGTTCGCGATCTCCGTGCTGATCGTCGTCGGCGCCGAGCTCAACCACCGGCGCCGGGTGCGCGCGCTGGTGTAGGTCTGCTCGACGGATCTGGGCGCGCCGCCGCGGCTGGGGTGCGGCCGTGCGTCGTTTCATCAAGGGATGCAGGCGGAGCCGCGCTTCCCTGGGCGAGTTCGGCGAGGGGAGCGCGGGTTCACCCTCATCCCTTGATGAAACGGCAGCGGCGCTAGCAACGGCAGCAGCAGCAACCCGCCAACACTCAGAGCAGCGTGCCCGCCTTGTCGAGGACGGTGCGCAGCACCTGCTCCATCTCGTCGAAGTGCGACTGGTCGCAGATGAGCGGGGGCGAGAGCTGGATGACCGGGTCGCCGCGGTCGTCGGCGCGGCAGTAGAGGCCCTCGGCGAAGAGCTGCTTGGACACGAAGCCGTAGAGCAGGCGCTCGCACTCCTCCTCGGTGAAGGACTCCCGGGTCTCGCGATCCTTGACGAGCTCGATCCCGTAGAAGTAGCCGTCGCCGCGGACGTCGCCGACGATCGGCAGGTCCTTGAGGCGCTCGAGGGTCGAGCGGAAGGCGCCCTCGTTCGAGCGGACGTGCTCGAGGACCTTCTCCTCCTCGAAGATCTCGAGGTTCTTCAGGGCGACCGCGGTCGAGACCGGGTGGCCGCCGAAGGTGAACCCGTGGGCGAACATCGCGCCCTCCTCGAGGAACGGCGCCATCAGCGCGTCCGAGGCGATCATCGCGCCGAGCGGGGCGTAGCCGGAGGTGATGCCCTTCGCGCAGGTGATGATGTCGGGCTGGTAGCCGTAGCGCTCCGCGCCGAACATGTGGCCCAGACGGCCGAAGGCGCAGATCACCTCGTCGGAGACCAGGAGCACGTCGTACTCGTCGCAGATCTCGCGCACCCGCTGGAAGTACCCTGGCGGCGGCGGGAAGCAGCCGCCGGCGTTCTGCACCGGCTCGAGGAAGACCGCCGCGACGGTGTCGGGACCCTCGTTCTCGATCGCGACCGCGATCTGGTCGGCGGCCCAGCGCCCGAACGCCTCGGGGTCGTCGCCGTGGAGGGGCGCGCGGTAGATGTTGGTGTTGGGCACCCGGAACGTCGAGGGCACGAGCGGCTCGAACTGCTGCTTGAGCGGCGGCAGGCCGGTGATGGACAGCGCGCCCTGCGTGGTGCCGTGGTAGGCGATGGAGCGCGAGAGCACCTTGTGCTTCATCGGCCTGCCGGTGAGCTTGAAGTAGTTCTTGGCCAGCTTCCACGCGGACTCGACGGCCTCGCCGCCACCGCTGGTGAAGAAGACCCGGTTGAGGTCGCCCGGCGCGTAGCCGGCGATCCGCTCGGCGAGGCGGATCGCGCTCGGGTGCGCGTAGGACCACAGCGGGTGGAAGGCGAGTTCCTGGGCCTGCTTGGCGGCGGCCTCCGCGAGCTCGGTGCGGCCGTGGCCGAGCTGGGAGACGAAGAGGCCGGCCAGGCCGTCGAGGTACCGCTTGCCCTGCGCGTCGTAGATGTAGGCGCCCTCGCCCCGCACGATGATCGGCACGTCCGCGTCGGCGTACGACGAGTGCCGCGTGAAGTGCATCCAGAGGTGGTCCTTCGCGGCGCGCTGCAGGTGGTCGTAGTCCTCGTACATGCCCCCATGGTGCGCGGTCGACGAGGCCGATTGCAAGCGAATCCGTCGCCAGCGGACGTGATTTGCGCGGAATCCGCAGCGGTCGTCGTGCCAGGATGGGCGCATGACGAGGTACGGCCCGCAGTTCGGACCCGACATCACCTTCCTCGGCGTCGACCGCGTCGACCTCGACGACGCGCCGGCCCTCGCCGCGGCCGACGTGGTCGTGGTCGGCGCGCCGTTCGACGGCGGTACCTCGCACCGGCCGGGCACCCGCTTCGGGCCGATGGCGATCCGGCAGACCGACTACCTGCCCCACGACGGCTCCCGCCCGCACCTCGCGCTGCGCGTCGACGCGCTGCGCGACCTCCGGGTCGTCGACGCTGGCGACGTGGAGATGCCGCCGGGCGAGATCGAGCGCTCGCTGCACGCGCTCGAGGACGCGGTCCACGCGGTCGCCAGCGCGGGCGCCGTCCCGCTGGTCCTCGGCGGCGACCACTCGATCGCCTTCGCGGACGCGAAGGGCCTGGCGCGGCACCTCGGCTACGGCAAGGTCTCGATGATCCACTTCGACGCGCACGCCGACACCGGCGACATCGAGTTCGGCTCGCTGTGGGGCCACGGGCAGCCGATGCGCCGGCTCATCGAGTCCGGTGCGCTGCGCGGCGACCGGTTCCTGCAGCTCGGCCTGCGCGGCTACTGGCCCGGCCCGGAGACCCTGCAGTGGATGGCCGAGCAGCGGATGCGCTCCTTCGAGATGACCGAGATCGGCAAGCGCGGGCTCGACGCGTGCCTCGACGAGGCGTTCGAGATCGCGCTCGACGGGTGCGACGCGGTCTTCCTCTCCGTCGACATCGACGTCTGCGACCCCGGCCACGCCCCGGGCACCGGTACGCCGGAGCCGGGCGGCCTCTCCAGCAGGCAGCTGCTCGATGCCGTGCGCCGGATCTGCCGCGAGCTGCCCGTCGCCGGCATCGACGTGGTCGAGGTGTCGCCGCCCTACGACCACGCCGAGATCACCGCGTTCCTCGCCAACCGCGTCTGCCTCGAGGCGCTCTCCGGCCTCGCGGCCCGCAAGCACGGCATCTCCCACGACCCGGCGGGCCCGCTGCTGGAGGGTCGATGATCCTGCGCGCGGCCGGTGCGTTCGATGGCTACCACCATCGCGGCCCGACCGAGATCACGGTCGAGGACGGCCGGATCACGGCGGTCGGCCCCGCGACCGGCCCCGTGGACGTGCCGTTCCTCTCGCCCGGCTTCACCGACGCCCACGTCCACCCCGTCCAGGGCGGCCTGGAGCGGCTGCGCTGCGACCTCTCCGAGGGCGGCACCCGGGACGGGTACCTCGCCGCGATCCGGTCGTACGCCGACGCGCACCGCGACGCCGCGTGGATCCTCGGCGGCGGCTGGGCGATGCCCGCCTTCCCCGGCGGCACGCCCACCGCGGCCGACCTCGACGCCGTGACCGGCGGGCGGCCGGCGTACCTGCCCAACCGCGACCACCACGGCGCCTGGGTCAACAGCCGGGCGCTGGAGATCGCCGGGATCGACGAGCACACCCCGGACCCGTTCGACGGCCGCATCGAGCGGGACGCCGACGGCCGTCCGACGGGCACGCTGCACGAGGGCGCGACGTCGCTGGTCACCCGCTTCCTGCCGCGCACCACGGACACCGACTACTACCGGGCGCTGCTGGAGGGTCAGTCCTACCTGCACTCGCTGGGCGTGACCTCGTGGCAGGACGCGATCGTCGGCGCCTACTCCGGCATGGACGATCCCGCGTCGACCTACGAGTCCGCGGCCGCCCGCGGCGACCTGGTCTCCCACGTCGTGGGTGCGCTGTGGTGGGAGCGCGGGCGGGGCGTCGAGCAGGTGGCCGACCTCGTGGCCCGGCGGGAGGCGATGACCGGCGGCCGCTTCCGCGCCACGACCGTGAAGATCATGCAGGACGGCGTCGCCGAGAACGGCACGGCCGCGATGCTCGCGCCGTACCTCGACCGCAGCGGGCACCCGACCGGCAACCACGGCCACTCCTTCCTCACGGCAGAGGCGATCCGCGACGCGGTGCAGGCGCTGGACGCCGAGGGCTTCCAGGTGCACGTGCACGCGATCGGCGACCGTGGCGTGCGCGAGGCGCTGGACGCCTTCGAGGGCACCGACCCGACCCGCCGCCACCACGTCGCGCACCTGCAGCTGGTGCATCCCGACGACGTGCGCCGGTTCGCCGGCCTCGGCGTCGCCGCCAACCTGCAGATGCTGTGGGCCTGCCTCGACGACCAGATGGTCGACCTCACGCTGCCGGTCCTCGGGGAGGAGCGGAGCCGGTGGCAGTACCCCTTCGGCGACCTCCACCGCGCCGGAGCCCGCCTGGTCGCCGGCAGCGACTGGCCGGTCAGCACGCCGGACCCGCTCCAGGCGATCGAGGTCGGGGTGACCCGGCGCGACCCGGAGAGCGACCGCGCGGCGTTCCTGCCGGACCAGGCGCTGACGCGCGAGCAGGCCTGGGCGGCGTACACCTCGGGCTCGGCGTGGGTCAACCACCGCGACGACGCGGGCGTGCTGCGGCCGGGCGCGGTGGCCGACCTGGTGGTGCTCGACCGGGACCCGTTTGCGGAGAGCGACGCCCGTGTCGTCTCCACCTGGATCGACGGAACGTCCGTCTACACCGCCTGAATCAACGAAATCCGCATCAAGCGCGGCCGACCCCTACAGATTCCGTTGCTGGGCCTCTAGGCTCGCGCCATGAGCGAGCGAAGCGAGCGAATCATCCGATGCAGCCGACCTCAGGCCCCGTGGCCGCGCGGAACGAAGTGAGCACGGCCATGGGAGATCAGACCTTCAAGAACGTGATCAACGGCGAGCTCGTCGACAGCGCCTCGGGGGAGACCTACGACGTCGTCGACCCGACCACCGGCGAGGTGTACGCCCAGGCGGCGATGTCGCGGGCCGAGGACGTCGACCGCGCGTACGCCGCCGCGGACGCGGCGTTCGAGTCGTGGGGCACCAGCACCCCGCAGGACCGCGCGACCGCGCTGCTCAAGCTCGCCGAGGCGATCGAGGCGCGCGCCGACGAGATCAACGCCGTCGAGTGCAAGGACACCGGCAAGCCGATCCAGATCACCATGGACGAGGAGATGCCCTACGCCTCGGACCACTTCCGGTTCTTCGCCGGCGCGGCGCGGGTGCTCGAGGGCCGCTCGGCGGGCGAGTACATGGCCGACCACACGTCGTGGATCCGCCGCGAGCCGGTCGGCGTTGTCGGCCAGGTGACGCCGTGGAACTACCCACTGCTGATGATGATCTGGAAGATCGCCCCGGCGCTCGCCGCGGGCAACACCGTCGTGCTCAAGCCCAGCGACACGACCCCGGCGTCCTCGACGCTGCTCGCCGAGATCGCGCAGGAGTTCCTGCCGCCGGGCGTGCTCAACGTCGTCACCGGCGACCGCGACACCGGGCGGCTCCTGGTCGCGCACAAGACCCCGCAGATGGTCGCGATCACCGGCTCCGTGCGGGCCGGCATGGAGGTGGCGGAGTCTGCGTCGGCCGACCTCAAGCGGGTGCACCTCGAGCTCGGCGGCAAGGCGCCGGTCATCGTGTTCGACGACGCCGACATCGAGAAGGCCGCCGAGGGCATCGCCGGCGCCGGCCTCTTCAACGCCGGCCAGGACTGCACCGCCGCGACCCGGGTGCTCGCCGGGCCCGGCATCCACGACGAGTTCGTCGCCGCGCTCACCGAGGCCGCCAAGGGCATGCCCACCGGCATGCCCGACGACGAGGACACCTACTTCGGCCCGCTCAACAACCAGGCCCAGTTCGACCGCGTCAGCGGCATGGTCGACAGGCTGCCCGACCACGCCGACCTGCAGACGGGCGGCGCGCGCAAGGGCGACCGGGGCTACTTCTACGAGCCGACCGTGGTCTCCGGCCTCAAGCAGGACGACGAGCAGATCCAGCACGAGATCTTCGGGCCGGTGATGACCGTCCAGCGGTTCACCGACGAGGCCGAGGCGCTGCGCTGGGCCAACGGCGTCGAGTACGGCCTGTCCTCCAGCGTCTGGACCAAGGACCACGCCCGCGCGATGCGGATGTCCAAGGGCCTCGACTTCGGCGTCGTCTGGATCAACACCCACATCCCGTTCATCTCCGAGATGCCGCACGGCGGGTTCAAGCACTCGGGCTACGGCAAGGACCTCTCGATGTACGGGCTCGAGGACTACACGCGCATCAAGCACGTCATGTCCTACATCGGCGAGTGACGTGAGGATCCTCCTGGTCGGCGCCGGCGGCGTCGGGGCGGCGTTCGCCGCCATCGCGGCCCGCCGCGACTTCTTCGAGACGATCGTGGTCAGCGACTACGACCTGGTGCGCGCCGAGAAGGCGGCCGCCCAGGACGGGCGGTACGTCGCGGCGCAGATCGACGCCTCGTCGGCGGAGGCGGTCGCCGCCCTGTGCCGCGAGCACCGCATCACGCACGTGATGAACGCGGTCGACCCGGTGTTCAACATGGCGGTCTTCGGCGGCGCGCTCGAGGCCGGCGCCGACTACCTCGACATGGCGATGTCGCTGTCGAGGCCGCACCCGACCGCGCCGTACGAGCGGTGCGGCGTCAAGCTCGGCGACGAGCAGTTCGCGGTCGCCGCGGACTGGGAGTCAGCGGGCCGCCTGGCGCTCGTCGGCATCGGCGTGGAGCCCGGGCTCTCGGACGTGTTCGCGCGGTACGCCGCCGACCACCTCTTCAGCGAGATCGACGAGCTCGGCACCCGCGACGGCGCCAACCTGGTCGTCACCGACGACGACGGCAACGAGATCTTCGCGCCGTCGTTCTCGATGTGGACCACGATCGAGGAGTGCCTCAACCCCCCGGTGATCTGGCAGGACGGCGACTGGCACACGACGCCGCCGTTCAGCGAGCCGGAGGTCTTCGACTTCCCGGAGGGCATCGGGCCGGTCGAGTGCGTCAACGTGGAGCACGAGGAGGTCCTCCTCATGCCGCGCTGGGTCGACTGCAAGCGGGCGACGTTCAAGTACGGCCTCGGCGACGAGTTCATCAACATCCTCAAGGTGCTGCACACCCTCGGTCTCGACTCCACCGAGAAGGTGCGGGTCAAGGGCGTCGAGGTGTCCCCGCGCGACGTGGTGGCCGCCGTCCTGCCCGACCCCGCCACGGTCGGCCCGCGGATGACCGGCAAGACCTGCGCGGGGCTGTGGGTGACCGGCCGCGGCAAGGACGGCGCCGAGCGGTCGACGTACCTCTACCACGTGGTCGACAACGAGTGGACGATGCGCGAGTACGGCCACCAGTGCGTGGTCTGGCAGACCGCGATCAACCCGGTCGTCGCGCTGGAGCTGCTGTCCCGCGGCACCTGGAGCGGCGCCGGCGTGCTGGGACCGGAGGCCTTCGACGCGGTGCCGTTCCTGGACCTGCTGACCGAGTACGGGAGTCCCTGGGGAATCCAGGAGCGCTGACTCAGGTCGGGGGCCGCGGTGCCGATAGGAGCCCGTGTCCCTCCTCCCTGCCCTCGGGTGGTGGCCCGCCTGGCTGCCGCGGGGCGGCTCTCTGCCCCACGGGGCCTGGCGTGCGCGGCACCGGGTGGTGATGGCCCTCCTGTGGGCACACGTGGTGGCGATCCCGCTGTACGGGATGTACCGGGGCAACTCGCTGCTGCACTCGTGGGCGGACACCGGGCTGGTCGCGGTCGCGGCGCTGGTCGCGGGCCTCGGCCGGCTCAGCCGCGGCTGGTCGTCGTCGATCGCGGCCGCGGGCCTGATGATCTGCTCCGGCGTGATCGTGCACCTGTCCGGCGGGATGATCGAGGCACACTTCCACTTCTTCGTGATGATCCCCGTCATCGCGCTCTACGAGGCGTGGGCGCCGTTCACGCTCGCCGTCGCCTACGTGCTCCTCCATCACGGCGTGATGGGCACCCTCGACCCGCAGGCGGTCTACAACCACCCGGCCGCGCGCGAGCGCCCCTGGGTCTTCGCCGGAGTGCACGCCGCGTTCTTCGCGTTCGCCTCGATCGCGTGCGTCGCCAACTGGTGGCTGCACGAGCAGGCGCGCCTGGCCGCGCAGCAGCAGTCGCAGCGTGTGAACACGATCGTGGACTCCCTCCGCGACGGACTGATGGTCCTGGACCCGGACGGCCGGGTGCTGCTGCGCAACCCCGCAGGGACCGCCCTCCTCGGTGGCGTGACGCCCGGCGACCACCGCGACGGAGCGCCCGAGCGCTACGGCTTCACCCGTTCCGACGGCACTGCGGTGACCGACCACGACCTGATGCTGGAGCAGGCGCTCGCCGTCGACGGTGCGCACGACTTCGACCTCATGGTCCGCAACGCCGGGGTCCCCGACGGCCGGGTGCTCAACTTCACCGCGACCGGGCTGCCCTCGACCGATGCCGGCGGCGCCCCCGACGTCGTCGTGGTCTTCCGCGACGTCACCGAACGGCACCGGACCGAGCAGGCGCTGGCCGACGCGCTGAGCACCGAGCAGGCGGCCGTCGAGCGGCTGCGCGAGCTGGAGCGGGTCAAGTCCGACTTCGTCTCGACGGTCAGCCACGAGCTCCGTACGCCGATCACCAGCATCCTCGGCTACCTCGAGCTGCTCGCCGAGGGCGACGCGGGCGACCTCGAGCCGGAGCAGGCCTCCCTCGTCGACCGCATCGACCGCAACAGCCAGCGACTGCTGCGTCTCGTGGAGGACCTGCTCAAGCTCTCCCAGATCGAGTCGTCGACGCTGACGATCGACCGGGTCCCGACCGACCTCCGCGAGGTGGTCGCCGCCGCTCGCGACAGGGTCGCCTGGATGCTCGCCGCCCGCGACCTGGAGCTGGCGGTCGACGTCCCCGACCAGGACGTGCCGCTCGACGCCGACCCGGCCGAGCTCGAGCGGATGCTGGCCAACCTGCTCGGCAACGCCGTGAAGTTCACGCCCGACGGGGGCCGGGTCGGCCTCCGCCTGACGTCCGACGACCACGGGGTGGCCCTCGTCGTCACGGACACCGGGATCGGCATTCCTGCGTCGGAGCAGGACCAGCTGTTCACCAGGTTCTTCCGCTCCACGACGGCCATCGAGCGCGCGATCCAGGGCACCGGCCTCGGTCTGACGATCGTGCAGGCGATCGTCACCCTCCACGGCGGCTCGATCGAGGTCGAGTCCGACGTCGACCGCGGCACCCAGGTCACGGTCCGCCTGCCGCGCCGCCTGCGCGCCGTCGCCTAGGGAGCGGCGGACGGGGAGGGCGTCGGCTGACGCTCCTCGAGATCGTTGGTGGTGTCACCGACGAGCCACGTGATGACCAGGAAGACCGCCAGCGCCAGCAGGATCCCGCCGACCGTCACCAGGCCGACCAACCGCGCCGTCTCTCCGGGAGTCCGATCTGTCGCGACCATGTCACCCGGTGCCCACGCGCGCGCATCCCACACGATGAGTTCGCGATGCGCCGCCGGTCTGCCTGGCATGACGACACGGGTGCTCGCCACCGGGATCGCGATGGGCGAGTCGCCCCGCTGGCACGACGGACGACTCTGGCTCTGCGACTGGCTGGCGGGGGAGGTCCTGACCGTCGACGCCGCCGGTCGCACCGAGGTCGTGCGCCGGATCGAGGGGCTGCCGGTCTCCGTCGACTGGCTGCCGGACGGCCGGGAGGTCTACACGACACCGGGCGGAGTGGTCGTCGGCCCGCACCTCACGCCGTACGGCGGGACCGGGCGGCCGTGGAACGAGATCGTGGTCGACCCCGCGGGCCGGGTCTACGTGAACATGCCCGGCTCGATGCCCGGCGAGGAGCCGCGCCCCGGCATCGCCGCGGTCATCACGCCCGACGGCGAGACGCGAGACGTCGCCGACGACCTGTGGTTCCCCAACGGCATGGCCGTCAGCCCGGACGGGAGCACGCTGATCGTCGCGGAGTCGCACGCCGCCCGGCTCACGGCGTTCACGATCGCCGCGGACGGGTCGCTGACCGACCGACGCACCTGGGCCGAGCTCGTCGACGGCGCCGCACCCGACGGCATCTGCCTCGACGCCGAGGGCGCCGTCTGGTACGCCGACGTCCCCCACCAGCACTGCCGGCGGGTCGCCGAGGGCGGCCGGATCCTCGACACCGTCGCGGTCGACCGCGGCTGCTTCGCCTGCATGCTCGGCGGTCCCGACGGGACGCTGCTGCACATCGTCGCCACCGACTGGGAGCGGCTCGACTGGCAGCACGGCGGCGGGGAGCGCACCGGGCAGGTGCTGACCTACCAGGCGGCGGTCCCGCACGCCGGTCGACCGTGACCCGAGCCGGTCAGGTGCCGGCGACGACCGGCTGCTGCGCCGGTCGGAGCGCGCCGAAGGCGATCGCTCCGAGGATCAGGAGCGTGCCAGGCAGCATCACGGCCATGTGCGGACCGAGCTGGTCGGACGTGCGCCACCCGAACGTGCCGTAGAGCGCCACGACCTGCATGGTGGCGGCGGCGACGCCCAGGACCTCGCGGGTACGTCGGTCGGGGCTGCACATCGCGGCGGCCGCGAGGAGCGTGACGATCGCGATGGAGAGATAGACGAGCGGGCCGAAGACGTCGAGCGGGCTCGTGTCGTCGAGCGCGATGACCTCGTTGCCCATCACCAGGACGGCGCCCGCCGCGAGCATGCCGAGCGGCAGCCATGCGGGCCGGGCCGGTGGTGACAGACGTGGGCGCACGAGGACGAGGACCGCGGCGGCGATCGACGCCGACACGACGAGCGTCGTCCGCCACTTCGCGACGCCGTCGGCGTAGGCGAACCCGAGGGCGAGGAACGCGAAGCCGTCGTCGAAGAGGTAGAGGCTCCCTCCGAGCAGCGCCCCGAGCGCGAGGTGGCGCGGCCTGTTGCGCGCGAGGGCGCTGAGCACGGCCGAGACGATGCACACGACGCTGGCCAGCACCCACGAGTCGTCGGGACTGCGGTAGACGTACCAGCCGCTCTGGGCCTCGTCGTAGAACGCCTTGTACTGCTCGGGGTCTCCAGGGCGGTTGACGTAGAGCAGGACCAGGCCGCTGAGGGCGAGCAGTCCGCCGGCGGCCCACCTCACCATCGCGCTCTCGGAGCGGTCGCGCGCAGGCTCGGCCGCCGCCGGTCGGCGGGGCGCCTCCGGTGGCAGCGCACGCGCGGGAGGTGGGGGTGGTGACACCGGCGGCGTGGCCCGCGGCGGGTCGGCCGCACGAGGCGACGTGGTCGCCGCCACCAGCTCCACGGGAACGCCCACGGAGCCGCACGGCCCCTCGACGGTCACGGAGCCGCTGACCGGCTCACCGGCGCGGGACTGGACGACGATGCCGATCACGGGCTCGGCGTAGACGGCCCGGATCCGCGGGTCGGTCGAGGTGACGGTGCCGGCGAGCGCGAGCGGCGGCCCCTCGACCGTCACCTCGGCGGCGCCGGCGCCGGACTCGTCGCCGATGAGGTGGACCGCGCTCGGGGTCGTCCGCGGCACGGCGGCATCGACCGCGCCGGCGGCGGCCTCGGCGACCCGGCGGCTGTCGTCGTGGACGAGCTGGCGCAACGTCTCGAGGGCCGTGGCGGCGAGGCCGAGGTCGTCGCCGACCAGCCGCTGGCGGAGCAGGTCGACGACCCCGAACCTGGTCGCAGCCAGTGGACTGACCAAGGCCTCCGCGAGCTCGTCGCTCAGGGGCGTCGGCCGGACCCGGCGTACCCTGCTCCGGGCGATCAGCAGCTCACCCTGCGAGCCGAAGGTCCACATGTGCGGCGTCTGGTGCGGGTTGACCGTTCGAACGGCGCTCGAGACGTACTCGAAGAGCTCGTGCAGACCGACCCATCCGTCGCCGTCGGTGTCCGCCTCGCCCGACGCGAGCGCGTCGACGAGCGCGCCGGTGAAGACCGACGGTGAGCCGGAGGCGTCGTCGGTCAGGCTGCCTTCCTCGAAGGAGTACTCCATGGCGCTCGACGCGGTGACGACGGCGCGCCCCTTGCCCCCGGCCACGTCGGACTGGGCGGCGAAGGCCTCCAGCACCTGTGCCTCACCGGCAGCCCGGACGACCATGCCTCGCGGGAAGGCGCCGCCGTAGCAGCAGTCGAGGAGGAGGACGATCCGCTCGGCCCGGCTGTCGGCCATCTGACGGCTCAGGAAGTCCGACCCGATGCCGGTCGACGCGAGCCGGCCCGGCCGGGTGTCCGCGGCCGCGAGGAACAGCTCCCCGGCCGCGTTCTTGAGGCCGTGGCCCGAGAAGTGGAGGAGGAGCGTGTCCGAGCGGTCGCGGTCCGCGAAGAAGTCCTCGACCGCCATGCGCACGTCCTGTGCGGACTGGTTGCTCAGGGTGGCGACGTCGAAGTCGCCGACGGCCGGGTCGCCCAGCACCGCGGCCAGCGCCTCCGCATCGTGCGCGGGAGCGGCCAGCTCGCGCAGACCGGCGTCGGAGTACCGGTCGGTGGCGACGATCAGCGCATACCTGGAACCCATCCCGGCCTCCCTCCACGCGGGCATGGCCTGATCTCGGAGTCCCTCCGAGGTCAGCGTCCTCCGAAGACGAGGAGGGAGCAAGAGGCGAGGAGATACCTCGGATCAGCCCTCCGCGGCGTGGCGCGCGATCCACTCCTCGACCAGCTTCTCCTGCACCTCGGTGCTGGCCCCGGAGAGCTCGATCACGTCGCCGTCGACCTCCAGCCTGATGGTGCGCTTGGCGCCGTCGCCACGCTTCAGCCACCGCCAGACGGACCCCACGATCGTGAGCATCGCGGCGGCGTACGGCTGGGCGGTGACCACCAGCGCCCCCGCCTCGGCGACCAGCGCGCCTCGGGTGCCCGGCGGGGCCTCGCCCGCAGCCAGGGCCTCGACGGCGGTGGCCTCGGGGAGCTGGAGGAGCTCGTCGCGGAGCAGCCGACCGAGGTCGTCGAGGCGGACGTCATCCGCACCGTCCTCGGTCACCGCCACCACGATGTCGGTCATCGCTCGACCTCCCTCCCCCAGCATGGCGGCCGTCGACGGTCGGGGCAACCGGGCTACGCCCCGCCCAGCACCCGGAACGGGAAGCCAGGCAGGGCCTGGGCGACGGCGTACGACGTGGGGTCCACCTTCTGGCCCGAGCGCAGCAGCGGGTCCGCAGCGACGACGCAGCGGTCGTGGGCGTTGATCAGCACGACGTCGCCGGCGTGCCGCAGCGGCTCGCGCATCAGCTGCTCGAACGTCTCGAGCCGGGTGTCGGCACCCGCGACCCCGACCATCCGCCCGCCGACAAGGACGGGAACGGTGGCGGTGAGCACGTACTCGTCGGTGCAGACGTAGTCGACGTAGGGGCCGGTGACGTGGCGCTGCCCGGTGGTCAGCGGGACCTGGAACCACTCGTGCCGGGTGTAGTCGAAGACGTGGTGGCCGATGGGGACGCCGCGCTCGGCGAGGAGCTGCTGCTCCTCGCCCTGCCACCAGGCGAGGTAGAGCTCCCGGTCGGCGAGCACCGAGGGCGCGGCGACGAACCCGGCACCGACGACCGGGTGGGCGGCGAGGGTGGCGGCGGCGACCGGCTGCACGGCCTCGCCGAGGGGCGCCGCAGCGAGCCCGGGATCGCTCCGGAAGGCGTCGGTGACCCGGTCGCCGATGACCTCCAGCGAGCCGAAGAGCGCGCTGAAGTAGGCCGTGACGGCCAGGGCGCAGCGCGCCAGCGAGTCCGAGACCGTCGTGGGCATGGTGCTCATGAAGCGCTCCTCGGCATCCGGTTGCGGTCGTGGAGTTCGGCCTGGGTGCGCGCGACTCCGTCCAGTGTCCTCTGGAGATCGGTGCGTGCACAGTGCCGGGCGGTGTCGGGGTCGGCGGCGCCGATCGCGTCGATCAGGCGGTCGTGCCCGGCCCGCACCTGGACGCGTACGGCGGGGTCGCCCAGCGGGATCCGCGCCACCATCCCGAAGTCGGCCTCGAGCCGCACCACCTCCCGGGTGAGCCGCGCCGACTGGGTGAGCGCGGCGATCGAGAGCCAGAGCTCGGCGTCCGCGTGCCGCCACGCCCCGACCGCGTCGTCGTCCCGGGGGAGCAGGCTGCGGAGCGACTCGGCCTCGCTCGCGTCGGCCCGCTCGGCGGCGAGCTCGGCGCACCCCGCGAGCACCAGGACGTAGTGGGTGGACCGGTCCTGCAGCTCGGCCCGCGACATCTGACCGAGCCGCTCGGCGAGCGCCTCCTCGTCGGCGGTGGCGCCGGCCGCGACGAACGTGCCGCCGCCCCGGCCCCGGCTCGTGGTCACCAGCCCCTGCGCGCGCACGCCGATCAGCGCCTCGCGCACGGTCACGACCGCGACGCCGAGCATCGCGGCCAGCTCGGGCTCGCTGGGGAGCCGCTCGCCCTCCGCGAGCACGCCGGAGCGGATCGCCTCGGTCAGCCGCTGCTCGACCTGACCGGCCCGGCCGACGTCGGAGAGCGGGGCGAAGATCGCGCCGCGGGCGCGGCTGCGGTGCCGGCGTACCTCGGCCACTGCGTGCTCCCTTCGCAACCGACTTGTTATCCGGAGGGGCTATTCATCTAATGACTGGTTCCATATCTTATGGTCGTCCGCGCAACGTAACACGGATCACACAGCCCGATCATGCAGCCGGCACCACACCAGCAGGGAGCTCGATGGCAGAGACCGCAATCTCGTTGCGAGGTCTGAGCAAGCACTTCGGAACGGTCCGGGCCGTCGACGACCTCGACCTGGACATCGCCGACGGCGAGTTCTTCTCGATGCTCGGGCCGTCGGGGTCCGGCAAGACCACGGTGCTCCGGCTGATCGCGGGGTTCGAGGAGCCGACCGGCGGGACGATCACGCTCGGCGACGAGGACGTCACCGACCGGCCGGCGTTCGCGCGCGACGTCAACACCGTGTTCCAGGACTACGCGATCTTCCCGCACATGAGCGTGCTCGAGAACGTCGAGTACGGCCTGCGCGTGAAGAAGGTCGGCCGCGCCGAGCGCCGCAAGCGGGCCGAGGAGGCGCTCGAGACCGTGCGTCTCGGCGAGTACGGCGCCCGCCGGCCGCACCAGCTCTCCGGCGGCCAGCGTCAACGGGTCGCCCTGGCTCGCGCGCTCGTCAACCGTCCCAAGGTGCTCCTGCTTGACGAGCCGCTCGGCGCGCTCGACCTCAAGCTGCGGCGCGAGATGCAGATCGAGCTCAAGGCGATCCAGCGCGAGGTCGGCATCACGTTCGTCTTCGTCACGCACGACCAGGAGGAGGCGCTCACGATGAGCGACCGCATCGCGGTCTTCAACGAGGGGCGCATCGAGCAGCTGGCGGCGCCCGTGGAGCTCTACGAGCGGCCGGCGAGCGCGTTCGTCGCCGGGTTCGTCGGCACCTCCAACCTGATCGCCGGCGAGGCCGCGCGCCAGGTCGTGGGCCAGGAGGGCGCCTTCGTCATCCGGCCCGAGAAGGTCCGGCTCGAGGCGGCCGCACCCGCGCCGTCCAGCGAGGTCTGCGTCGCTCCCGGCGTCGTCCGCGAGGTCGTCTACCTCGGCGCCCTGACCAGCACCGTCGTCGCCCTCGACGCCGGTCCCACCGTGACGGTGACGCACCCCAACACCGACACCACCATCGACGCCGCGCTCGAGCGGCGTGACCAGCGCGTCGTGCTCACCTGGCGACGCGAACACCTGGTGTCCCTGGGTTCTCCCGACCCGGCGACGTCCCCTGAGGAGGAGACAGCATGAGGAAGACCGGCATGACGAGGTTGGCCGCCGTGGCGTGTGCGAGCGTGCTCGCCCTGGCCGCCACGGCCTGCGGCACCAGCTCGGGAGGCGACGACGGCGACGGCGGCAAGGCCGACGAGCAGCAGGGCGGCTTCGCCGCGCCCGACGTCCCGATGGCCGACGCCGTCGGGGAGCCCGAGGGGCAGGTCAACATCCTCGCCTGGCCCGGGTACGCCGAGGACGGCTCGACGGACAAGACCATCGACTGGGTCACGCCGTTCGAGAAGGAGAGCGGCTGCCAGGCGAACGTGAAGTACTTCGGCACCTCCGACGAGGCGGTGCAGCTGATGAAGACCGGCGAGTACGACGTGGTCTCGGCGTCCGGCGACGCGACGCTGCGGCTCATCGCGTCCGGCGACGTGGCTCCGGTCAACACCGAGCTGCTCACGAACTACGGCGACATCGTCGACTTCCTCAAGGACCAGAAGTTCAACTCCGTCGACGGCCAGATGTACGGCGTGCCGCACGGCTGGGGCGCGAACCTGCTGATGTACAACACCGACGTCGTCACCCCGGCGCCGACCAGCTGGGGCGCGGTCTTCGACGGCGCCGCCGACTACGCCGGCAAGGTCACGGCGTACGACTCGCCGATCTACATCGCCGACGCCGCGCTCTACCTGATGAAGACCCAGCCCGACCTGGGCATCGAGGACCCCTACGCCCTCGACGCGGACCAGCTCGCCGCCGCGGTCGACCTCCTGAAGGCGCAGAAGGAGAACGTGTCGGAGTACTGGTCGGACTACCTCAAGGAGGTCCAGGCCTTCAAGAGCGGCGACTCGGTCATCGGCACCACCTGGCAGGTCATCGCGTCGGTCGCCCAGGGCGAGGGCGCGAAGGTCGAAGCCGTCCTGCCCGAGGAGGGGTCCACCGGCTGGTCGGACACCTGGATGATCAGCTCCCAGGCCGAGAACCCGAACTGCGGCTACCTCTGGATGGACTACATCACCAGCCCGAAGGCGCAGGCCGCGGTCGCGGAGTACTTCGGTGAGGCGCCGGCCAACGCGAAGGCGTGCGACCTGACCTCCGACAAGTCCTTCTGCGACACCTACCACGCCACGGACTCCGCGTACGCCGAGCAGATCCACTACTGGACGACGCCGATCAGCCAGTGCCTGGACGGCCGCACCGACGCCGAGTGCACCGACTACGGCGACTGGACGACCGCCTGGACCGAGATCAAGGGCTGACGCTTGCCGCTCCTCGACCGACGCCCGGGCCTCCGGGTGGGCCTGCTCCTGACGCCGCCGATGCTGTGGCTGGGAGTGGCCTACCTTGGGGCCCTCGGCGCCCTCCTCGTCACCTCGCTGTGGAGCCAGAACGACTTCACCGGCGAGATCGAGCGGATCTGGACGCTCGACAACTTCAGGTCGCTCCTCACCGTCGACGTCTACCGCACGATCACCTTCCGGACCCTGATGGTCGCGGCGGTCGTGACCGTGGTCGACGCGGTGCTGGCCTTCCCGATCGCGCTCTACATGGCCAAGGTCGCCTCGCGCCGGGCCCAGCGGCTGCTGGTCATCGCGGTGCTGATGCCGCTGTGGGCGTCGTACCTCGTCAAGGCGTACGCCTGGCGGGGCATGTTCTCCGCCGACGGCCCCATCGCCTGGATCGCGCAGCCGTTCGGCCTCGACACCCCGGGCTACGGGCTGTTCGCCACGACCGTGACCCTGGCCTACCTGTGGCTGCCGTACATGATCCTGCCGGTCTTCGCCGGCATCGAGCGGGTGCCGGACTCGCTGTTCGAGGCGTCCGCCGACCTCGGCGCCGGGTCCTGGCAGACGCTGCGGCGCGTGGTCATCCCGATGGCGTTCCCGGCCATCGTGGCCGGCTCGATCTTCACGTTCTCGCTCACGATGGGCGACTACATCGCGGTCAAGATCGTGGGCGGCACGACGCAGATGCTCGGCAACGTCGTCTACGACAACCAGGGCGCCGCCAACAACCTGCCGTTCGCGGCCGCCGTCGCGACGATCCCGATCGTGGTGATGCTCGGCTACCTGGCCGCGGCCCGCCGTACCGGAGCGCTGGAGAACCTCTGATGCTGTCCCACGGACTCCGCCGCTCGCTGACCGTCTTCACCCTCGTGGTGCTGGTCATCGTCTACGTCCCGCTCGCGCTGGTGCTGCTGAACTCGTTCAACACCGACAACACCTTCGGCTGGCCGCCTGCGGGGCTGACCCTGCACTGGTGGCAGCTGGCGTGGGAGAGCCAGGGCGCCCGGGACGCGCTGTGGACCAGCGTCAAGGTCGCGATCATGGCCACGGTGGTCGCGCTCGCGCTCGGCACGCTCGCCGCGATGGGGCTGCGACGGACCCGCTTCTTCGGGCGCAACGTCGTCTCGCTGCTGATCATCCTGCCGATCGCGCTGCCGGGCGTGGTCACCGGTCTGGCGTTCCAGAACGGCTTCCGCACGATCCTCGGCATCGACCTGAGCCTGTGGACGATCGTGATCGCGCACGCGACCTTCTGCATCGTGACCGTCTTCAACAACGTGCAGGCACGCTTCGCGCGACTGGGCAGCAACTTCGAGCAGGCGTCGATGGACCTCGGTGCGGGCCGGCTGACGACGTTCCGGCTGGTCACCTTCCCGATGCTGCGCTCGGCGCTGCTGGCCGGGGCGCTGCTGTCCTTCGGGCTGTCCTTCGACGAGATCGTCGTGACGACCTTCACCGCGAGCAGCCAGGACCAGACGCTGCCGATCTGGATCTTCCAGAACCTCTTCCGGCCCAACCAGGCGCCGATCGTCAACGTCGTCGCGGCGGTGCTCGTGGTCTTCTCGGCGATCCCGATCTACCTCGCCCAGCGGCTGTCGGGCTCGCACGCCGAGGGGCTCACCGGCGCGCGATGAGTCCGTGGGCGGCCGGAGGTCGGTCCTTGCATGACCGCGACCAACCTGGACACCCAGGACCACAACCCGACCCTGGACCTGGCGACGATCACCGCGCGCCTGGACAGGGGCTTCCCGCAGGCGCCGGGCACGGGAGGTCCCGACCGGCACAGCACGTGGGTCACGACGCTGAACGACGACGGCGCGCCGCACACGACCGGCATCGGCTCGGCGTGGGCCGACGGCGCGTTCTGGTTCGAGACCGGGCCGCGCACCCGCAAGGCCCGCAACCTCGCCCGTGATCCCCGGTGCTCGCTCGCGCTCGCGCTGGACGAGTTCGACCTCGTCGTCGAAGGCGTCGCGAGCCGCGTCACGGACCCGGCGCTCGTCGCTGCCCGGGCCGCCGACTGGGCCGCCGGCGGATGGCCCTGCGAGGTCGACGAGTCGGGCGTCGCGCTGACCGCTCCCTTCACCGCGCCCTCCGGCGGCCCGCCGCCGTGGTGGGTCTACCGGGTCGAGGCGACGTCGATGGTGGCGCTCCTCACGGTCGCGCCCGGCGGGGCCACGCGCTGGCGCTTCTGAGGCCGGAAATGCAGGCGACGGCTGTCGGTACGACGACGTAGCGTCGTGCCGATGTCCACGACTCTCGAGGCCGACCGCCCGGTCCGGCCGGCACCGCCCGGCCCGGCCGATCCCGCCCGCACCGTCGACTGGCGGCGGCTGCGGTCGCCGATCGCGGTGACGGCGCTGGTCGCGTGCGCGATCGCGGCCGTCAGCACCTCGCTCGGCTCGGTGGTGGCGGGCCGGCTGGCCGAGCACGCCAGCACCCGGCTCGTGGGGCTGCTGGCGCTGTGCGTCGTCGGCGCCGCGGTGCTCGACACCGCCGCGCGCACCCTGTGGGCCGGGGTCGTGGACCGCGCGGAGGGCAAGCTCCGCGCCGACCTGCTCGATGCGGCGCTGCACCAGCCGCTGGAGGCGCTCACCGAGCAGGCCGTCGGCGAGGTGCTCGACCGCGTGGACGACGACACCCACGAGGTCGGCACCTTGCTGCGGCAGAGCGCGTGGATGGCGATCCGCACCGTGCTGGCGTCCGGCCCGCTGTGGCTGGTCGCGGGCCTGACCTGGTGGCCGGCGTTCTTCCTCTTCCCGGTCGCCGGCGTGGCCGCGCTGGGCGTCGTACGCCCCCTGCTGCCGCAGATCTCGGCCCGCAAGGTCGAGGAGGAGATGGCGTGGACCGACCACGCTGCCGCGATGGAGGAGGGGGTCGCGGGCCGCGACGACCTGCGCGCGAGCCTGGGCCAGGCGCACGTGCTGCGCCGCTGCACCGAGCTCGCCGCCACGGTGCACCGGCGGTTCGCCATCGTGCTCGAGCTCGAGGCGCGGGTCAGCCGGCGCACCGGATCGCTGCTGCACGCCGTGCTCGCCGCGACCGCGCTGGTCGGCATCGCCCTGGTCGAGGCCGACCACCTCGACACCTCGGCGCTGGTCACGCTCTTCCTGGTCACCACGATGTTCGTCGGCCAGGTCGACCAGATGGCCCGGCACCTGCCCGACCTGCAGGCCGGCTTCGGCGCGGTCCTGCGGCTGCGCGGCCTGCTCGGCGCCGAGCCGGAGCCGATCGGCGGCGCCGACCTGCCCGCAGGCCGGCTCGACGTGTCCTTCCGCGACCTGCACTTCGCCTACGTCGAGGCCCGGTTCGCCCTCCAGCACGTCGACCTGCACGTCCCTGCCGGCACCACCTGCGCGCTCGTCGGCCGGACCGGCTCCGGCAAGTCCACGCTCGCGTCGCTGCTGTCCCGGGCCGTCGAGCCGGAGCGCGGCTCGGTGCTGCTCGGCGGCGTCGACGTGCTCGACCTCGACCTCCAGCGGCTGCGTGCCGCGGTCGGCGTGGTCACCCAGCGCACCGAGATCCTCGCGGGCACGCTCTGCGAGAACATCACGCTCTTCGGCGACGTGCCACGCGCGGACGTCGAGGCCGCGGTCGTCGAGCTCGGCCTCGACGACTGGGTCGCCGGGCTGTCCGACGGCCTCGACACCCTCCTCGGTCCCGGTGGCACCACGCTGTCGGCGGGCGAGGAGCAGCTGGTCGCGTTCGCCCGGCTGCTCGTCCGCGACGTCCGCGTGGTCGTGCTCGACGAGGCCACCGCGCGCATGGACCCCGTCACCGAGGCGCACGTCGTGCGCGCCTCCGACCGGCTGCTCGCCGGGCGCACAGGCCTGCTCGTCGCGCACCGCCTCTCGACCACCGAGCGGGCCGAGCAGGTCGCGGTCCTCGACGGCGGCAAGGTCGTCCAGCGCGGCCTCCGGTCCCGGCTCGCCGCCGAGCCCGGGCCGTTCCGCGCGCTGCTGACCGCGTCCGCCGAGGACGAGCGGGTCGCGCCGGAGGAGGCGGCAGCCGAGACCGCCGTCGCCACCCAGGTCGGCACCGCGCGCCGGGTGGGCGCGCCGCCGGCCGCCCCCGACCTCGAGCCGGTGCCCAGCCTGGCCCGGGCGACCCTCTCCACCCTGCTGATCGAGCCGCAGTGGGGCGTCGTCGCGATCGGGCTCTTCCTCTTCTCCGCGCTCACCGGCGCGTTCGGCGTGCTCACCGGCTGGGCGTGGGGCCACCTCGTCGAGACCCTCCAGCGCGACGGCGACCCGACCCGGCTGACGGTCGCGCTGGTCGCCTCGCTGCTCGTCTCCCCGCTGCTGCTCGCCGCCGCCATCCGGCGCTACCCGCGCTGGTGGGTCGGGGTCATGCTCCGGGTCCGCACGAGCGTGCTCGCCGGGCAGACCGACCAGCACCGCCTGCGCCGTACCCCGCCCGGCGAGGTCGTGGCGCGCACCATGGACGCCGACCGGATCGCTCGGTACGCCGACCGCTGGGTCGACTTCGTCAACGGCCTGCTCATCGCGGCGGTCACCGCGATCGTCGCGCAGAGCCTGCTCGCCGGCGGGGTGCTGCTGGCGGTGATGGTCGTCTCCGCGCTCGCCTCGACCCTCGGCCGCCCGGTGGCGGGCCGGTCGGCGGCCGCGTCGGCGTCGGCGCGGGCCCGGTTCGGCCGGTCGCTGGTCTCGGCGCTCGACTCGGTGCGCACGGTCAAGCTCGCCGCGTCCACGCCGAGCGTCCACGCCCACCTGCGTGCCGTCGACAGCGGCCGGGTCGAGGCCGCGGTGCGCGAGCACCGCGTGCAGGCGATGCTCGACGGCGTCCCGATCGTGATGGTGCAGTGCGGCGTCGTCACCGCGTGGGCCGTCATGGTCGCGGGCGGCTGGGGCCTCGCCACCGCGCTGCTGGTGGCAGGCGCGGTCAACGGCTTCGACTGGTTCGGCCGGGTGGCCGGCGCGGTGGTCACCGAGGCGCCCGGCACCCGCTCCTGGATGCGCACGACCAGCCGGCTCGCCGGCGGCGGCGACCTCATGCACCTGCCCGATGGCGTCGACCTGGTGGCGGGCGCGGCGCCGGCCCCCGAGCCGGGTGTCCGCGACCCGCTGCGCACGATCGAGCTGCGCGGCCTGACCGCGGTCCACGACGACGGCACGATCGGGGTCAGCGACGTCGACCTGACGGTGCACGGCCAGGAGCTGGTGCTGCTGCTCGGCCAGGTCGGCTCCGGCAAGTCCAGCCTGCTGTCCGCGCTCGCGGGACTGGTGTCGAGCACCGGCGAGATCCGGTGGAACGACGAACCGGTCGGCGACCCGCAGGTCGCCCTGCGCCCCGGCCGGGTCGCTCACGTCGCGCAGGTGCCGCGGGTGCTCTCCGGCACGTTCGCCGACAACATCCACCTCGACCACCCCGACCGCGAGGTGCTGCCCGCGATCGAGACGGCGCGCCTCGCCTCCGACGTGGCGTCGGCCGGCGGACCGGAGTCGCTCGTCGGGCACCGCGGCGTGCGGCTCTCCGGTGGCCAGGTGCAGCGGCTCGCGCTGGCCCGCGGTCTCGCCTGCGACGCCGAGCTGCTGCTCGCCGACGACGTGTCGTCGGCGCTGGACGCCGCCACCGAGATCGAGCTCTGGACCGCGCTGCGCGAGCGCGGCGCCACGGTCGTCGGCGCGACGTCCAAGCGGGCCGCGCTCGCCCAGGCCGACCGGGTCGTCGTGCTGGTCGAGGGCCGGGTCGCCGCTAGTGGTCCGTGGTCCGAGCTGGCTCCGGCGTGGGGTCACCTGGCCGGCTAGCGCCGATCCTCCGCATGACGGGCGTGGCCAGCGCGCCGTGCAGGAAGACCGACAGCACGATCGTGAAGGACACCGTCGACCACAGCCAGTCGGCGCCGAGCTCGTCGGCGTGCCCGGCGGCGTAGGCGAGGTAGTAGATCGACCCGATGCCGCGCACGCCGAAGAACGCGATCGCCCAGCGCTCGCCACGGTCGATGTCCGCCCGGTCGCCGGCGAGCAGGAGCCCGGCGTTGCCGGCCAGCGGCCGCACGACCACGACGAGCGCGACGGCGATCCCCGCCCCGCGCCAGTCCAGGCTCTCCAGCAGCCCACGGGTCAGCGCGATCCCGAGCACCAGCAGCACGAAGAGCGTGAGCAGTCGCTCGAGGCGCTCGGCCACCTGGTGCATCGCGGCGTGGTAGTCGTGCGACCGCTCGGCGGACCGGAACGTCATCGCGCACGCGAAGACCGCCAGGAAGCCGTAGCCGCCCACCACCTCGGCGACGCCGTACGCCGAGACGAGCGCCGCGAGGGCCAGCAGCGACTCCCCGCGCTCGGCGACGCGCAGGGAGGCGCTGGCGGACCGGAACGCGGCGTACGCGAGCAGCCGACCGACGGCGACGCCCGCGGCGACCCCGATCAGGACCTTGCCGACGAGGTACCAGCCCACCCACTCCAGCGCCCACCCGCTGACGGCGCCCTCGGTCGCCATCAGGATCGCGGCGTAGACGAACGGGAAGGCGAGACCGTCGTTGAGCCCGGCCTCCGAGGTCAGCGTGAACCGCACCTCGTCGTCCTCGTCGACCTCGAGGTCCCCGGTCTGCGGACCCGCCACCTGGACGTCGGAGGCGAGCACCGGGTCGGTCGGGGAGAGTGCGGCCCCCAGCAGCACCGCCGCGGCCGGGGCCAGCCCGGCCCACCAGCCGAGCAGGGCGACGGCCGCGATCGTCAGCGGCATGCTGACGCCGAGCAGCAGCCAGGTCGCCCGCCACCGGCCCCAGGAGCGCCGGTGGCGCAGCTCCAGCGGGCGGTCGATCGCCAGCCCGACGCCCATGAGCGCGACCAGCACGGCCAGCTCGGTGACGTGCTCGATGGTGGCGCGGTTCTCCTGCGGGTCGAGCGGCATGCCGTCGGGCAGCGGGGTGAGCCCGATGAGCATGCCGACGGCGAGGAGCACCATCGGCGCCGACACGGCCCACCGGGACAGCAGCTCCGGCAGGACCACCGCCAGGAGGAGGCTGGCCCCGCCCACGAGATAGACGAGGTCGGCGGTCACCCCACCCTCGTACCCGCCCGGTCAGCGGGTCAGACGTCCCCGGTGGCGTCGTAGGCCCACGAGGTGTCCGCGGTGGCGAGCGACTCCACCCACGAGGCCGGCGCGTTGTTCATGATGGCGCCGTAGTCCCAGTAGTCCTTCCACAGGCACACCCTGCCGTCGCGGACGCGGTGCACGCTGACGAACGCGAGCGTGACGACCTCGCCGGACGCGAACGTCCAGGTCTCGGTGTGCTCGTACATCACGTTGCCGTCGTCGTCGGCGACCAGCAGCCCGTCGTGGTTCTCGTACGCCGCCAGCCCGCCCCAGCCGACCTGCAGCCGCTTGACGATGTCCGCGGGCCCGCGCGCCGCGAACGCCGGGCCGACGGGCACGTCCAGGTAGATGCAGTCGTCGGTGACCCAGTCGGCGATCCCGTCGTAGTCGCGCTTCGACAGCGTCTGCCAGAGGCCGCGCACGGCCTCCGCGGGGGTGCGGGTCACGAGGCCGCCTCGACCGCGCCCGTGCTGACCACCGGGGCGCCCGTCTGTCCGGCGCGCAGGAACTGGCCGGTCCGCTCGGTGCCCAGCAGGGGAGTGGGCTCGCCGTCGGTGACCACCCGCCGGCCGCCGACGAACACGGCCGGCACGGCGGCGTCGTTGCGGTTGACCATCCGGGAGAGTCCGCCGTACTGCTCGACCGGCGCCTCGTGGTAGCTCTCCAGAGCGGCGTCGAGGTGCTCGGGGTCGAGCACGACGAGGTCGGCCCGGTCGCCCTCGCGCAGGAAGCCGGCGTCGATGCGGTACCACTCGCCCAGCTCGCCGGTGAGGCGGTGCACGGCCCGCTCGACGGACATGAAGGGCTTCCCGGCGCGCTCGGCGTCGCGCACGTGCTTGAGCAGCCGCAGCCCGAAGTTGTAGAAGGCCATGTTGCGCAGGTGGGCGCCGGCGTCGGAGAACCCGACCTGGATGCCGCCGTCCTGAGCGAGCTTCTTCAGCACCTCGGGGCGGTGGTTGCTGATCGTGGTGCGCCAGCGGATGGCGGTGCCGTGCTCGAGCACCAGGTCGAGGAACGCGTCGACCGGGTGCATGCCACCGCGCTCGTCGCCGACCTGCCCGAACGACTTGCCGATCACGGACGCGTCGGGGCAGGCGACGATCTCGGCGTCGTAGAAGTCGCGGTGCCACACCCGCGGGCCGTACTTCGACTCGTAGTCCTTGCGGAACCGCTTGCGGTAGTCCTCGTCGCGCATCAGCTCGTCGCGGGCCAGCTTCTCCTGGAGGTGCAGCGCCATGGCACCGGAGCCGAACTCCTCGAAGATCACCAGGTCGATGCCGTCGGCGTACACCTCGAACGGCACCGGCAGGTGCTGCCAGCGGAAGTCGGCGCCGAGCCTGTTGACGAGCGCCGCCAGCGGCCGCATCAGGTGGATCACGAACGGGATCGCCTTGATGTCGGCGGCCGAGAGCAGGCTGGTGCGCAGCGCGGGCCGGCCGAACCAGCCGATCGACCCGAGCGCCTGCCCGCCGATCGTCGAGACCGGGTGGCTCGCGTCCGGGCCGGCCTGGAGCGCGCGCCGGCGGCGGCGCAGGATCGAGCGCAGGCCGCGCATCTCCCTGCCCTTCGCGTACGTCGAGGGCAGCGTGCGCGAGCGGCACAGGTCGCCGTCGAGCTTGTCGAAGAGCAGCTGCTGGGCCGACATCCCGACGAACCCGGCGTCCAGCGCCTCGTCGAGCATCTGCTCCATGCGGGCCTGCTCGCGCCGGGAGGGCCGCACGTCCTTGCGGGTGGCGCGGTCGAGACCCATCGTCGCGGTGCGCATGTCGGAGTGGCCGATGAAGGCGGCGAGGTTGGGGCCGAGCGGCAGCGCCTCGAGCGCGGCGACGTACTGCTCCGCGGTCGACCAGGTCTTGTGCTCCTCGACCGCCCGGATGACGTGCTGGCGCGGGATCGCCTCGACGCGGCCGAAGAGGTCGCCCGCGTCGACGCCGCCGACGTGGATCGTCGAGAGCGAGCACGAGCCCAGGAAGAGCGTGGTCACGCCGTGCCGCACCGACTCGGGCAGGGCCGGCCCGTCGAGCACCTCGATGTCGTAGTGGGTGTGGATGTCGACGAAGCCCGGCATCACCCACCGGCCGTGGGCGTCCACGACCTCCGGGCACCCGGTCTCGTCCAGCGGGTCGGCGCTGACGACGACCACCCGGCCGTCGCGGATGCCGAGGTCGCGGATCGCGGAGGCGGCCCCGGTGCCGTCGAACCAGCGGCCGCCCTTGATGATCGCGTCGTACGTCATGCTCCGCATGGAACAGGTTCTAGTTGACGCGCGTCAAGGGATCCTGGGCCACGCTGTAACGCGATCCCGGTCGTCGTCGCTGTCCGGAGCAGATGCAGCAACGACCCCCTGCGGTCGACCGACGAGAAGGAGCAGCATGCGCGACGTCCGGCCGATCGCCGTCCTCGTGGCGGTGATGCTCGCGCTGACCGGGTTCGGGATACCCGGTCCGGCGCTCGCCCAGCAGCCGACGTCGATCTCCATCCGGGCGGAGAACGGCGCGGTCGTGGCGGGCGGCACCGCGACCATCGTGGGCTTCCTCTTCGTGCCGGACGCCGCGGCGTCCGGTCGTCCGGTCGAGCTCGAGGCCCGAGCGACCGGCGAGGCCGACTTCCTGCCTGTCGCCGAGGCCGTGACGAGCACGAGCGGGAAGGTGCGGGTCGACGTCCAGCCCGCGGTGACCACCCGCTACCGCCTGCGGTACGCCGGAGCCGAGGACGCCGCGCCGGCGACCAGCGCGGTGGTCGTCGTCCGGGTGCGGACGGTCGCGTCCCCGGGTCGCCGGTCGCCGACGTCGATGTCGATCCGGGCCGTGAAGCCCGCCGTGCTCCCCGGGGCGGCCACCACCCTGCGGGGTCGGCTCCGCGGCGAGCCCCAGGCGGGTCTCGGCCACCGACGGGTCGTGCTGCTCGCCAAGTCCGCGGGGGCGGGCGTCTGGCAGTTCCACTATGCGCGACGCACCGATCGCGCCGGCCAGGTGCACTTCCTCATCCGCCCCCGCACCCACACCCAGTACCGGTTCACGTTCGCAGGCACCGCGGCCTACCGACCGACCCGGAGCGGCGTCGTCGACGTGCAGATGCGACCGGTCGTCACGATCGCCGCCGATCCGGTGCTGCTCGACCCCGGGGAGTCGACCTCGATCACCGGCACAGTCACCGCCGAGACCGGCCCGCTCGTCGGCGCGACCGTCGACCTGCTGGCCCGGGAGGTGGGCAGCGGCGCGTCCTGGCTCATGGTGGCGTCGACGACCACCGCCGCCGACGGGTCCGTGAGCCTGCTCGCGGCGCCGACCGTGACGACGGCGTACCGGCTGAGGTCGAATGCCACCGGCGACGTGCCGGCGGGCCGGAGCGGGTCGGTGCGGGTGGCGATCCGGTCGGCGAGCGCGCTGGCGATCCGCGGGGCCACGGCGCCGGAGGGCTTCGTGATCACCGGCCGACTCGTCGCGGACGCCGACCCGGTGCGCAACGCCGAGGTGACGTTGCAGACCTACGATGCCACCACGGCGACCTGGCGCGACGTGGTGTCGGGGCTCACCAACGCCCGTGGCCGGGTGCGCTTCGTGCGGCCCATCACGCCCGGTGCCAGCTACCGTCTGGTGTACGACGGACCTGAGTTCGCGTCGAGCACCAGCGCGACGCTGACCGCCTGATCGACCGGACGAGCAGACATCGGGGTGAGCACGCTGGACGAGGCCTACGAGCTGGTGGCTGACTTCGGGATGGCGACGTCTCGCAGTCGGGAGCGGGCGACCTCGAGCGGCGACGAGCAGCTGGTGTGGGCGCTCGACGCGGCCCGTGCCGGCGACGAGGGGGGGTTCGCGGTGCTGTGGCGGGATCTGCACCCCCGGCTCCTGCGCTACCTGCGCTCGCGCGGGGACGACGCGCCGGAGGACGTCGCCGCCGAGACGTGGGTGCAGGTGGTCCGGAGCCTGGGCACCTTCCAGGGCGGGGTGCCGGAGTTCCGGGCATGGCTCTTCACGATCGCGCGCAACCGCGCGATCGACCAGGGACGGGCCCGGACCCGCCGGCCGGCGATCCTCGTGGCTGACCCGGTCGCGGCGACCGGCTCCGGGCCGACCGCCCCGAGCGCAGAGCAGCACGCGGCGGAGAACGAGTCGTTGTCCGCCGCTCTGAGGCTGGTGGCGACCCTGCCGCCGGCGCAGGCCGAGATGGTGACGCTGAGAGTGGTCGCCGGGTTGGACGTCGCCGACGTCGCCCGACTGCTGGGGAAGCGGCCCGGGACGGTGCGGGTCGGAGTGCATCGCGCGCTCCGCGCACTGGCCCGGACCGTGGAAGAAGATCAATGGAAGGACGAGCTGCGATGAACAGCGGCTTCGACGAGCACGACCTGGTGCGCGCGCTGAACGCGCCGCCGACACCGACCGAGCTGGCCGACGAGGCGACCTACCGCGCGCTGTACCGCGCGGAGGGCCCGACGGCCGCGCCGAGCGTGACCCTGCTGCGACCGGTCTCCGGGCGCACCGTACGCCGAGTCGGCACCGCGTCGACGCTGGCCGTCGCCTTCGCCCTGGCCGGTGCCGGCGTCGCTGCGGCGGCGTACTCCAGCCACCTGCCCGCGCCCGTGCAGGGCGCGGTCCACCGGGTCCTCGGCCCGATCGGCGTCCCGCCCGCCGACCCGCAGGCGCCCGTCGACCAGGTCGAGGCCGACCAGGTCGCGCCGCCGCAGCCCGAGGCACCGCCGGCGCCGGCGCCCACCGGCACGACCACCGAGCCCGCGGCGTCGCCCACGGGCGAGCCGACACCGAGCTCGACGCCGAGCCCAGAGGCGACGGACCCGACGACCCCCGACGCGACGGCCTCTCCCGAGGCCGCGCCGACCGGGGCACCGGCGCCGCTGCCGACCGGCTCGGCGGAGCCCACGCCCCCGGCGCCGAGCCCGACCCCGGCGATGGGTGAGTCGCCCACCGGCACGCCGACCGGGACGGCGTCCGCCAGCCCGAGCGCCGACCCGACCGCCAGCCCGTCCGGCAGCTCGACGACCAGCCCGTCCGCCAGTCCCACGGCCAGCCCGACCACCACGCTGTCGACCAGCCCGACGGCCAATCCCACGGCCGACGTGACCCCGCCGCCCCCGGCGAACGCGATCATCGAGGCGGCGGTCGGCCACCGGGTCGCGCCCGGCCAGACGACGGTGTTCTCGGGCGTCGTGCGCGCGCCGGACGGCTCGGCCGTGCCCGGCGCCCGCGTCGTGCTGCAGCAGCAGACGGACGGCGGCTGGCGCGAGGTGGGCGTGGGGACGACCTCACAGGACGGCACCGTCTCGCTGACCTCGGCGCCCGCGGACCGGACGGCCCGCTACCGGATCAAGGTCCAGGACGTGCGCAGCGCGGCCTGGCGACTCGTGCTGAAGCCGACGCTGACCGCGTCCTCCAGCACCTCCGGCAGTGCCGCGACCGTCTCCGTCGCGGTCGCAGGCGGCCGGCCCGGTTCCCCGGTGCTGCTGATGACGCGTCGCGACGGCGAGCAGGTCGTCCTGACGAGCACCAGCCTGGGCGCCAACGGGCAGGTCCTGTTCTCGGTGCCCGCGCCGACGACGCAGAGCTGGTACGTCGTCCGCATCGTGCCGACCGGCGCGCACGCCGGGGCGAGCACCCGGGTGCTGGTCGCCCCGGGTGCGCCGCAGCCGTCGGTCACGCCGTCGCCGTGAACGCCTCCGCGACCACGTCGAACGCCTCGTCGAGCAGCGCGTCGCTGATCGAGAGCGGCGGCAGGAAGCGGAACACGTTGCCCCAGGTGCCGCAGGTGAGCGTCACGACGCCCGCCTTGTGGCAGTAGGCGGAGATCGCCGCGGTCCGCACGGGGTCGGGCTCGGTGGTGCCGGGCTTGCACAGCTCGATCGCCATCATCGCGCCGCGACCGCGGATCTCGGCGATGACGTCGTGCTCTGCCCGGAGCGCCTCGAGGCGGGCGGTGATCCGCTCGCCGATCTCGCGGGCGCGCTCGCCGAGGGCGTGCGTCCTCATCTCCTCGATGGAGCCGAGCGCCGCGGCGCAGGCGATCGGGTTGCCGCCGTACGTGCCGCCGAGGCCGCCGACGTGCACGGCGTCCATCAGGTCGGCGCGGCCGGTGACGCCGGCCAGCGGCAGGCCGCCGGCGATGCCCTTGGCCGTGGTGACCAGGTCCGGCACGACCCCCTCGTGGTCGCTCGCGAACCAGTCGCCGGTGCGGCAGAAGCCGGACTGGATCTCGTCGGCGATGAACACGATCCCGTTGTCCTTCGCCCACGCGGCGAGCGCGGGCAGGAAGCCCGGCGCCGGCACCACGAAGCCGCCCTCGCCCTGGATCGGCTCGATCACGATGCAGGCGAGGTTGGCCGCGCCGACCTGCTTGTCGAGCACGTCGATCGCGCGGGCGGCCGCGTCGGCGCCCGAGAGGCCGTCGCGGAGCGGGTAGGACATCGGCGCGCGGTAGACCTCGCCGGCGAACGGGCCGAAGCCGTTCTTGTACGGCATGTTCTTGGCCGTCATCGCCATCGTGAGGTTCGTGCGGCCGTGGTAGGCGTGGTCGAAGACCGCGACCGCGTCCCGGCCGGTCGCCACGCGCGCGATCTTCACGGCGTTCTCGACCGCCTCGGCACCGGAGTTGAAGAGCGCCGACTTCTTCGCGTGGTCGCCCGGCGTGAGCTCGGCCAGCGCGGCGCACACGTCCACGTAGCCGTCGTACGGCGTGACCATGAAGCAGGTGTGCGTGAAGGCCGCCACCTGCTCCTGGACGTTGCGGACGACCGCCGGCGCGGCGTTGCCGACGGTGGTCACCGCGATGCCGGAGCCGAGGTCGATGAGGTGGTTGCCGTCGACGTCGACGAGCACGCCGCCGCCGGCCGCCACGATGAAGACGGGAAGGGTCGTGCCGACCCCGTCGGCCACGTGGGCCTTCTTGCGGTCCAGTCGCTCCAGCGAGCCGGGGCCGGGGATCTCGGTGACGAGGCGGCGTTCCTGCGCGATGCTCATGCCAGCAATGTAGTGCCGACCCGAGTGCGGGAGGATGGCGGCGTGAGTGGTCCGGCAAGAGACATCGTCATCCTCGGCAGCACCGGCTCCATCGGCACCCAGGCGCTGGACCTCGTGCGCGCCAACCCCGACCGGTTCCGGGTGGTCGGCCTGACCGCCGGCGGCTCCAACCCGGACCTGTTCGAGCAGCAGGTGGCCGAGTTCGCGCCGGCGTGCTCGGGCCTCGGCGAGGACGCCTCGGTCGAGGCCGCGTCCCAGGCCTGCGACGTCGTGCTCAACGGGATCACCGGCGCGGTCGGCCTGCGCCCGACCCTGGCCGCGCTCGACGCCGGCAACACCCTGGCGCTGGCCAACAAGGAGTCGCTGATCATGGGCGGCCCCCTCGTGCTGGAGCGCGCCAAGCCCGACCAGATCGTGCCGGTCGACTCCGAGCACAGCGCGCTCGCGCAGTGCCTGCGCGGCGGCTCGCCCGAGGAGGTACGCCGGCTGGTGCTCACCGCCAGCGGCGGGCCGTTCCGGGGCCGCACCCGTGAGGAGCTCGCCGGGGTCACGCCGGAGCAGGCGATGGCACACCCGACGTGGGACATGGGGCCGGTGATCACGATCAACTCAGCGACCCTGGTCAACAAGGGGCTGGAGGTGATCGAGGCGCACCTGCTCTTCGGCATCCCCTTCGACCGGATCGAGGTGGTCGTGCACCCGACGAGCGTCGTGCACTCGATGGTGGAGTTCGTTGACGGCTCGACGCTCGTGCAGGCCAGCCCGCCGACCATGCTGATCCCGATCGCGCTCGGCCTGGCCTGGCCGGACCGGGTGCCCGACGCGGCGCCGGCGGTCGACTGGACGCGGCCGGAGACCTGGCAGTTCTTCCCCCTGGACGACGAGGCGTTCCCGGCGGTCGCCCTGGCGCGGAGCGCGGGGGAGCGGGGCGGCACGGCCCCGGCGGTCTACAACGCGGCCAACGAGGAGTGCGTCGAGGCGTTCCGCGCCGGCCGGCTCGACTTCAACGGCATCGTGCCGACGATTCAGTCGGTTCTCAGCCGACACGTCGTACCCTCTGAAGTGGCGATCGAGGACATCCTCGACGCCGACACGTGGGCCCGCACCGTGGCTCGCGAGGTGATCGGGCAACAATGATCGGGGATCCGTGAGCGCGCTGTTCTACCTGCTCGGGGTGGTGATCTTCATCGGCGCCATCCTGGCGTCGATCGGGCTCCACGAGCTCGGCCACATGATCCCCGCGAAGAAGTTCGGCGGGAAGGTCACCCAGTACTTCATCGGCTTCGGCCCCACGGTGTGGAGCAAGCAGGTCGGCGAGACCGAGTACGGCGTCAAGGCGATCCCGCTCGGCGGCTACGTCAAGATCGTCGGCATGCTCCCGCCCGGCGCGGCCCAGCTCGCCGACGAGGTGACCGTCGACGCGGACGGCAACCAGGTCGTGCGGGTGCGGAAGTCCAACACCGGTCTCTTCACCCAGCTGATCTCCGACGCGCGCGCTGCCGAGTGGGAGACGATCAAGCCGGAGGACAGCGAGCGGCTCTTCTACAAGATGGCCTGGTGGAAGAAGGTCGTCGTGATGGCCGGCGGCCCGACGGTCAACCTCCTCATCGCGTTCTTCATCTTCGTCGGCGTCTTCGCCACCTACGGCAACCCGGGCGATGCGAAGCCCTACAGCCCCGTGGTCAGCTCCGTCGTCGACTGCGTCGTGCCCGCCACCGAGGCGGACCGGGCCTGCCGCGACTCCGACCCGGTCGCACCGGCGAAGGCGGCCGGCATCCAGGAGGGCGACAAGATCCTGTCGTTCAACGGGACGCCGTTCACCACCTGGGAGGACCTCCAGGAGCAGATCCGAGCCAACGATGACGGCTCCGCCACGATCGTCGTCGAGCGCGACGGCCGAGACCTCACGCTGACCACCAGCACCACCGTCACCGCCCGACCGACCTCGCAGACCGACGAGACCCTGACCCAGGTCGGCTTCCTCGGGGTGAGCCCGACGTTCGCCGGGTTCGTGGTCGGCGGCCCGGTCTACGTCGTCGAGCAGATGGGCGTGATGACCAAGAACACGGTGAGCGCGCTCGGCACGCTGCCGCTGAAGGTCTTCGACGTCGGCCAGGCGATCGTCGGCCTGGAGGAGCGCGACCCCAACGGCCCGGTGAGCATCGTCGGCGGCAGCCGGTTCGCCGGTGAGACCGTCTCCGAAGAGGCGTTCCCGGTCAAGGAGAAGGCCGTCTTCCTCCTGATGCTGATCGCCGGCTTCAACTTCTTCATCGGCATGTTCAACTTCATCCCGCTCCTGCCGCTCGACGGTGGCCACATCGCCGGTGCGCTGTTCGAGGCGCTGCGCCGGGCCTGGGCGCGGCTCCGCGGTCGCCCCGACCCCGGGTACGTCGACGTCGCGCGGATGCTGCCCGTGGCCTACTGCGTCGCGGGCGTCCTGCTCGCGATGGGCATCGTGCTGATCGTCGGCGACCTCGTCGTCCCCGTGCGGCTCCCCGCGTGATCGCCGCCTAGGATCGAGGCATGACCGAGATCAGCCTGGGCATGCCCGCGGCCCCGCCGCCGGTGCTCGCTCCCCGCCGGAAGACGCGCCAGATCCAGGTCGGGAGCGTCGGCGTCGGCAGCGACCACCCGATCTCGGTGCAGTCCATGACGACCACGCTGACCTCCGACGTCAACCGGACCCTCCAGCAGATCGCCGAGCTGACCGCCTCCGGCTGCGACATCGTGCGCGTGGCGTGCCCGTCGGCCGACGATGCCGAGGCGCTGCCGGACATCGCGCGCAAGTCGCAGATCCCGGTGATCGCCGACATCCACTTCCAGCCCAAGTACGTCTTCGCCGCCATCGACGCCGGCTGCGCCGCCGTACGCGTCAACCCCGGCAACATCAAGAAGTTCGACGACCAGATCAAGGAGATCGCCCGGGCCGCCAAGGACCGCGGCACCTCGATCCGGATCGGCGTCAACGCGGGCTCGCTCGACAAGCGGCTGCTCGAGAAGTACGGCAAGGCGACGCCCGAGGCGCTCGTCGAGTCGGCGGTCTGGGAGGCGAGCCTCTTCGAGGAGCACGACTTCCACGACTTCAAGATCTCGGTCAAGCACAACGACCCGGTCGTGATGGTGCGCGCCTACGAGATGCTCGCCGAGCGGGGCGACTGGCCGCTGCACCTCGGCGTCACCGAGGCGGGCCCGGCGTTCCAGGGCACCATCAAGTCGGCGACGGCGTTCGGTGCCCTACTGTCGAAGGGCATCGGCGACACGATCCGGGTCTCGCTGTCCGCGCCGCCGGTCGAGGAGGTCAAGGTCGGCCTCCAGATCCTGGAGTCGCTCAACCTGCGGCCGCGCCGGCTCGAGATCGTCTCCTGCCCCTCCTGCGGCCGTGCCCAGGTCGACGTCTACACGCTCGCCGAGCAGGTCACCGCCGGCCTCGACGGGCTCGAGGTGCCGCTGCGCGTCGCGGTCATGGGCTGCGTCGTCAACGGCCCGGGCGAGGCCCGCGAGGCCGACCTCGGGGTCGCGTCCGGCAACGGCAAGGGGCAGATCTTCGTCAAGGGCGAGGTCATCAAGACCGTGCCCGAGTCGCAGATCGTGGAGACCCTGATCGAGGAGGCCATGCGGATCGCGGAGGGCATGGAGTCGGTCGACGGAGCGTCGGCCCACGTGTCGGTGTCCTGACCTGTCGATGCCATCGCCTGCCGTCGGGTTTCTGATCTAGGCTCACCGCGTGCTCACGACCCGCCACGGCGTACGCCCGCTCGGCGCCGCGGACCTGGCTGCCTTCCTGGAGCTGGCGCGCCGCGACCCGGTCGTGAACGTCTTCGCGGACTACCGCGCCAGCACCACCAACCTCGAGCCGCGCTGGCTCGGCGGGGAGATGTGGGGCCGGTTCGAGGGCGGTGAGCTGGCCGCGGCCTGCCACGTGGGCGCGAACCTGGTCCCCGTCCAGGCCGGCCCCGAGGACGCGGCGGTCTTCGCCGAGCGCGCGATGGCCCGGGGCCGCACCGTCTCGACGATCGTCGGGCCGCAGGACGCCGTACGCGTGTTCTGGAACGGCGTCGCCGCGAGCTGGGGTCGGCCGCGCGAGAAGCGCTGGGAGCAGCCGCACCTCGAGATCAGCGCCCCGCCGCAGGTCACCCCGGACCCCCTGGTGCGCCGGACGACCCGGCGCGACCTCAACGAGCTCTACCCCGCCTGCGTCGCGATGTACACCGAGGAGGTCGGCGTCTCGCCCGAGGCCAACGGCGGCGGCGAGCTCTACCGCGCCCGGGTCGCCCAGCTGGTGAGCCGCGGCTGGTCGTTCGCCCGCTTCGACGACCGCGGGCGCCTGCTCTTCAAGGCCGAGGTCGCCTGCGCCACGCCGTACGCCGCCCAGATCCAGGGCGTCTACGTGCCGCCCGAGTGCCGCGGCACGGGCCTCGCCACCGCCGGAATGGCCGGGGTGGTCGAGATCGTGCGGCGCGAGATCGCCCCCACCGTGTCGCTCTACGTCAACGAGTGGAACACCTCCGCCCGCGCGGTCTACCAGAAGGTTGGGTTCCGCGAGAGCACGCGCTTCGCCACGGTCATGTACTGAACCTCCTGGGGCCGGCCTCGGCCGGGACGAGATCACGTCGGAGATCTTGATGCATCACGTAGATCAAGATCTCCGGACTAGACGGTGCAGCCCGGTCCGCAGCGCCGGGGAGAGCCCGGCCAGCCCGCCGCGGCCAACAGGATGCCGATGCGGGCGGCCGTGCGGCACGGGCGGCTGAAGACCTGCCCCCAGCCGAGGCGAACGCACCTGCGGCCGCCGGTGGCGAGGTCGAGGTCCCGGTCGAGGTCGCGGTCCCGCTGCATGGCCGTGTCGTGGAAGAGCCGACCGTCGAGCTCCACCACCAGCGGAAACGGCGCGTAGTCGACGTCGTGACGGACCGGTCCGAGCCCGGAGCTGTCGTGCCGCTGCCGGATCGACGATGGGAGGCCGTGTGGCCGCTCGACGCGGGTGAGGTAGCCGTGCTCGAGGGTGGAACACGTCCCAGCAGCGATGTCGGTCAGCACGCTGGCCAGCCACGCACGGTCGCGGACCCGGCTGCGGGTCTCGAGCGCGTCGAGGATGCGCTCGGCGGTGGTTCGCCGGGACTGGCACACGTCGGCCAACAGCGCGACCCGGCCCCACTCGTCCGGCCGGGCGAGGGCAGCGTCGAGTGCGGCCTCCTCGAGCTTCATGCGCGGTGGCGATCCGCTCCAGAGGACGAGATCGTCCAAGCCGGTGACCCGGCGCAACCGATGCCCGGGCAGGACCGCGCAGCGCCGGCACTCGTCTATCGCCACATAGATGGGGCCAGCGTCGTCGTGGTACCGCCATCCCGGGCCGACAACCGCACGGAGCGCCGACGGACCCGCCAGGGCCGCTGGCCAGTGGTAGAGGCAGGCGGCCCACGCGCGCTGGCGCCACGTCGGCGGCCCCGTGTGGTCGACGTACACCCCGGGGTGGATCCGGGCGAGTGCCCGCTGGCGGACCATTCGCGCGATGTCGTGGGGCTGGGCGCCAACGGCGAGTAGCTGATGGCGAGCGACCACGCCGCACTGAATGTGCAGCACTTCGTCGAGGTCGAGCACGGGCGTCCCAGCGATCATGGTCGGCGATCTTGCCCGCATGTGAGCCTGCTCGGAGTCGTCATCCACAGGTGCTTCCTCGGCTGTTTCGCTCGCGCGCGGGGCGGGGAATGATCGGTGCCGTGAACCGTGCTCGGGCGGTCCTCACCGCTCTCGTCCTCGTGTCGGCGCTCGGCCTGGCTGGGTGCACCGACGACGACCCAGAGCCCAAGTTCGCCCCGCCCTCATCCGAGCCGCCGGAGTCGCAGTCGACGACTGGGGCCTCTGACCCCACCCCGCCCGAGATGCCCCAGGCGGCGAAGGGGACCGATGCCGCCGCTGCTGAGGCGTTTGTGAAGTTCTACTGGGAGACGGTCAATTTCGCGCAGGCAACGGGCGACGTAGAAGACCTAAGCCGACTGAGCACAAAGTGCGTCAACTGTGACAACGGCATTGAGTTCATCAAGAGTGTCTACTCCGACGGGGGCACGATTGACGGTGGTGACGGGAAACCAACTCACATCGAGACGAGGTTCACCAACCTGCAGGGTGAATGGTGGGCCATTGTTGACTGCACCGTCGCGCTGACACCCCAGGACGTTGACGCGTCCGGAACCGAGCACGATGAGCACTACGCAGGCGGCCAGCGTGCAATTCGCATGTACCTGCAGCCGAGCGAAGGATCGTGGGTCGTGCGGACCATGAGCTTCCGATGAGGACGGTACTGCTCCTCATTGGGCTGCTGCTGTTCGCTGCAGATCCCGTCCAAGCGGCTGACGATGGGGGTGGCGTAAAGCCCGGCGAAAGTGGACTCTTGGCGTCGTGGACCGAATCGACCCCGAGCTCGGTAACGGTCGTGTCTCAAGGGGACGACGACCCGATCGTGCAAACGCTGGAAACGACGTCGTGTGCGATCGGCGGCGCGCAAACCTGCGGTGAAGTGGCTACCTGCCAGGACGGCACGCCGATGACGTACACCACCTTCTTGACCGAAAGCGGCGCGGTGCTAGAGGGCGGCGACAATTGCCCTGCCGACGGATCAGGCCCGGGTTCCGCTATCACCCCCGGCGTTGTCGCCGCCGCCTTCCGCCGCATCCCGCTGCCCGAAGCACCGCTGACGATCCAGCCACCCAACGGCCGCACGCTGGTCAACTTCGAGACGAACTTCTACACCGAGCAGGGCGAGCTCCACCGGACGGTGACCTTGCTGGGCCGTCAGGTGGAGCTGCGGATCTGGCCGGCGAGCTTCACATGGCGCTTCGGGGACGGCCAGACCCTGCAGAGCACAGAGCCCGGGGCGGCGTACCCAGACCTGGAGATCACCCACGAGTACCTGCGAAAGGGCCGGGTGGCGCCGAGCGTGGACACCACCTACGCGGCGCAGTTCCGCGTGGACGGTGGTCCGTGGCGCGACGTGGTGGGCACGGTGACGATCCCGGGGAGCCCGCAGGCGCTGCGCGTGGTGGAGGCCCGACCGGTGCTCGTTGGCGGTTGAGCCAGGGGAGCGGCTATTCCGGAGATCTTGATCCACCAGGTAGACCAAGATCTCCGGACTGATCCTGGCAGTGGGCATTCGGTGGACTGACCCCACACTCGACGGACGTCACCAGCTCATCGAGGTCGACCACGCCGAGCAGCCTGCCTCCTCGCCGCCGGAGGCCGCCCCCGTCATCCACAACCCCCGAACCAGTTACTGGTTCGCAGCACGGGGAGGCCCACAAGTAGCCTTCCGCCATGATCATGCGGATGTCGAGGCTGTTCGTGCGGACCCTGCGGGAGGACCCGGCGGACGCCGAGGTGCCGTCGCACCGCCTGCTGGTGCGAGCGGGCTACATCCGGCGCGCGGCGCCCGGCATCTACACGTGGCTGCCGCTGGGGCTGAAGGTGCTGCGCAAGATCGAGGACATCATCCGCGAGGAGATGGACGCGATCGGTGCGCAGGAGCTCAGCTTCCCGGCGCTGCTGCCGCGCGAGCCCTACGAGGCCACCAACCGGTGGACCGAGTACGGCGACGGCATCTTCCGCCTGCAGGACCGCAAGGGCGCCGACTACCTGCTCGGCCCCACGCACGAGGAGATGTTCACCCTCGTCGTCAAGGACCTCTACAGCTCCTACAAGGACCTGCCGCTCTCGATCTACCAGATCCAGACGAAGTACCGCGACGAGGCGCGGCCCCGGGCGGGCCTGCTGCGCGGCCGCGAGTTCATCATGAAGGACTCCTACTCCTTCGACGTCGACGACGCCGGACTCGACGTGAGCTACAACAAGCACCGCGACGCCTACATCCGCATCTTCGACCGGCTCGGCTTCGAGTACGCGATCGTCGAGGCGATGTCGGGCGCCATGGGTGGCTCGAAGTCCGAGGAGTTCCTGG
The DNA here is from genome assembly GCF_013778305.1 of Nocardioides agri. Lineage (GTDB taxonomy): Bacteria > Actinomycetota > Actinomycetes > Propionibacteriales > Nocardioidaceae > Nocardioides > Nocardioides agri. The sequence continues at coordinate 441,246 of NZ_JACEIC010000002.1, read as the reverse complement.
CCAAGGCGAGCGTCGGCGAGGACACCTACGTCCGCTGCTCGCTCTGCGACTACGCCGCCAACGTCGAGGCCGTGCACGTGCCCCCGATCGCGCCGGTGCCGTACGACGACGTGCCCGCCGCCCACGCCGAGCAGACGCCGGACACGCCGACGATCGAGACGCTCGTCGACCACCTCAACGAGAGGTTCGCCCGCGACGACCGGCCCTGGACGGCCGCCGACACGCTCAAGAACGTCCTCTTCACCGTGCGCCACCCCGACGGCACCACCGAGGCGCTGGCCGTGGGGCTCCCCGGTGACCGCGAGGTCGACGACAAGCGGCTCGAGGCGCACCTCGGCGAGGGCGTCGTGTTCGCGCCGTTCGGCGACGAGGACTTCGCAGCCCAGCCGACGCTCGCCAAGGGCTACATCGGCCCCGGCGCGCTGGGGGAGAAGAAGCCCGCCGGCGTCCGCTACCTGGTCGACCCGCGCGTCGTCGAGGGGACCCGCTGGGTGACCGGCGCCGACGTCGCCGGCAGCCACGTCATCGACCTGGTCGCCGGTCGCGACTTCTCCGCCGACGGCACCATCGAGGTCGCCGAGGTCCGTGACGGCGACCCCTGCCCGCGCGGTGACGGCGGCGTCCTCGAGACCGCGCGCGGCATCGAGATGGGCCACATCTTCCAGCTCGGCCGCAAGTACGCCGAGGCGCTCGACCTCAAGGTGCTCGACGAGAACGGCAAGCTCGTCACCGTCACCATGGGCTCCTACGGCATCGGACCGTCCCGCGCGGTCGCCGCGATCGCCGAGGGCACCCACGACGAGCTCGGCCTCTCCTGGCCGCGCGAGGTCGCCCCGGCCGACGTCCACCTCGTCGCCGCCGGCAAGGAGGAGGCGATCTTCGCCGCCGCCGAGCGGATCGCCCACGAGCTCGACAAGAAGGGCGTCACGGTCCTCTACGACGACCGCGCCGGCAAGGTCAGCCCCGGCGTGAAGTTCAAGGACGCCGAGCTGATCGGCGTCCCGACGATCGTCGTGGTCGGCAAGGGGCTCGCCGAGGGCACCATCGAGGTCAAGGACCGCGCGACGGGGACCCGCGAGGACGTCCCCGCCGACCACCTCGTCGACCGCGTCGTGCGCATCGTCAAGGCATGACAGCGGGCGTCGACGCCGTCATCTTCGACTGGGGCGGCACCCTCACCGCCTGGCACGACATCGACTTCCACGCGGAGTCGCTCGCGCTCGCGCAGGCGGTCGTCAACGTGGACCACCCCGTCGAGGTCTCGCAGGCGCGCCTCCACGAGGCCAACCAGGCCATCTGGGGTCGCTCCCGCGACCACCAGCAGAGCGCGACCGTCGCCGACCTCTTCACCGCGGCCGGGCTCGAGCACGATCCCGAGCTCCTCACGGCGTACTACGAGTTCTGGGAGCCGCACACGCTCACCGACCCCGAGGTCGGACCCCTGTGGGAGGCGCTCCGTGCCGACGGCATCAAGGTCGGCGTGCTCTCCAACACGATCTGGCCGCGCGCCTGGCACGAGGGCTGGTTCCGCCGCGACGGCGTCGCCCACCTGATCGACGGCGACGTCTACACGAGCGAGGTGCCGTGGACGAAGCCGTCCCCGGACGCGTTCCGCGCCGCCATGGCCGCGGTCGGCGTCGACGACCCGGCGCGGTGCGTGTACGTCGGCGACCGGCTCTTCGACGACGTCTGGGGCGCCCAGAACGCCGGGCTGCGGGCCATCCACGTCCCGCACAGCGTCATCCCCGCCGAGCAGGTCGGCCACAGCGAGGGCGTCCCGGACGCGACCGTGCACCGGCTGTCGGAGATCCCGGACGTGCTCGCGCGCTGGCACTGACCGCCATCTTCTGCACCTTTGTGCAATGCAGAAACGTGAGGTCGGCTCTTCCTCGCGCTCAGCCGCAGCCTGTTGCAGACTTTTGCACGAGCGAAGACTGCCAGTCCCCCCACATCCCGGCTGTCATCGCTCATGGCTCGATCGGGCCTCAGCGGTCCGCGTACTCGCCGGCTCCGGGGAACATCTCGGGAGTTCCCCGGAAGGCGAGTTCGCGGACCGCTGCTTCGTTCAGGGCCCCGATCGCCCACTGCCGCTCCCCGGCCACGGCGTTGGCCACCAGCCACGCGTACGTCGCGGCGCACGCTTGCTCGGTCTCCAGCGCCACGGCGCGCGCCCGGTCCGGCCCGGTCACCGGCGCGCTGACCTCGTACGCCGGGTCGGACGCGACCGGCGTCTCGCCGCGCTCGGAGAGGATCCGGACGAGTTGGTCGCGCCGGCCCCGATGGGCGGCGTACGCCGCGGAGACGGACCGGTAGAGCTCGGGGGTCGCGCTCGCGGAGGTCCGGCCGCCGAGCAGCCCGTAGACCCACACGGCGGCGTGCTCGGCCGCGAGGGTGGTCTGGAGTGCGTCGACGTCGGTCATGCGAGCCTCCCGGGCACGGCGAGCTGCTGGGACACCGCGGCGGACATCGAGGCCAGCAGGCGGGCGAGCGGGCCGCTCTCGGCGCGCAGCGCGGCGTCGACCAGGTAGCGCTGGTGCTCCCGCTCGGCGGCGCGCACCTCCGGACCGGTCGCCGCCGACGTCGTCACGGCGGGCGCCGCGGCGTCGAGAGCCGTGAGATGGGCGGCGTGCATGGCGATCAACCGTGTGACGTTCGCCGCCACGGCGGCCACCGCGGTGATCTGGGCCACGACCTCGTCGACCAGCGCGTCGTCGCTCGTTGCGTCCTGCGGAGCCCCCGCCGGGGCGACCTCACGCTCGGCGCCGCACGCCGCGACGCCCATCAGCCCGGAGGCGCCGAGGGCGAGCGTCGTACGACGTGTCAGTACCAGCACGGCGCCGACCCTATCCCCGGGTTGGCGAGCCGCTATCGTGGACGATCAACAACAGCACAAGGAGGTCGCCGACCCGTGAGCAGTGCCAGGCAGGACGCCATCCGGGAGCAGATCGAGAGAGAGCTCGTCGACCCCCTGCGCGCCCTGGGCCTCGACATCGAGGCCGTCGAGATCACCCCCGCCGGCAAGCGGCGGGTGCTGCGCGTCGCCGTCGACAGGGACGGGGGCGTGACCCTCGACGACGTCGCGGACGCGACGCGCGAGGTCAACCGGGTGCTCGACGGCTCCGAGGTGATGGGCGAGCAGCCCTACACGCTCGAGGTGACCTCCCGGGGTGTCGACCGCCCGCTGACCCTGCCGCGCCACTGGCGCCGCAACGAGGGCCGGCTGGTGAAGGTGACCTTCGCCGACGGCGACAGCGTCACCGGCCGCCTCGTCGGCTCCGACGATGCAGCGGCGACCCTCGAGGTCGACGGAGCCCGCCGCGAGGTGGCGTACGGCGACGTCGCGAAGGCGCTGGTGCAGGTGGAGTTCAACCGCGCAGCGGCTGAGAACGAGGAGGAGGCCTGATGGACATCGACATGAGCATCCTGCGGATGCTGGAGCGGGAGAAGGAGATCTCCTTCGACGTCCTCGTGGAGGCGATCGAGCAGGCCCTCCTGACGGCCTACCACAAGACGCCGGGCGCCCACGAGAAGGCGCGGGTCGAGCTGGACCGCAAGAGCGGGCACGTCACCGTGCTCGCCGCGGAGCTCGACGACGAGGGCAACACCGTCGGCGAGTTCGAGGACACGCCGCAGGGCTTCGGCCGGATCGCGGCGACGACCGCGAAGCAGATCATGCTCCAGCGGCTGCGCGACGCCGAGGACGACATCCGGTTCGGCGAGTTCGCCGGCAAGGAGGGCGACGTCATCTCGGGGATCATCCAGCAGGGGCGCAACCCCGACGACGTGCTGGTCGACCTCGGCAAGCTCGAGGCGATGCTGCCGGTCAGCGAGCGGGTCCCGGGCGAGCGCTACGACCACGGCACCCGCATCAAGTGCCTGGTCGTGTCGGTGCGCAAGGGCATGCGCGGCCCGCAGGTCACGCTGTCGCGCTCGCACCCCAACCTCGTCAAGAAGCTCTTCGCGCTCGAGGTCCCGGAGATCGCCGACGGCACCGTCGAGATCGCGGCGATCGCCCGCGAGGCCGGCCACCGCACCAAGATCGCGGTGCACTCGACCATCCCCGGCGTCAACGCGAAGGGCGCCTGCATCGGCCCGATGGGCTCGCGGGTGCGCAACGTGATGTCCGAGCTGCACGGCGAGAAGATCGACATCGTCGACTGGTCCGAGGACGCCGCTCAGCTCGTCGCGCACGCCCTTTCCCCGGCGCGGGTCACCTCGGTCGAGGTCGTTGACGCCGAGGCGCGGTCGGCGCGCGTCGTGGTCCCTGACTTCCAGCTCTCGCTCGCGATCGGCAAGGAGGGCCAGAACGCCCGCCTTGCCGCGCGCCTCACCGGTTGGCGGATCGACATCCGCTCGGACGAGGCCGAGACCGAGGCCTGAGTGCACCTCGTCGGCGACGGCCCGACCGGGGTGCTGGTGCTCTCGGGCTCCAGCGGCCGGGTCGAGGTCGACCGCTGCCGGGTGCTGGCCGAGGCGGGCGCCACGGCCGCGTCGTACCGCTGGTTCGGCGAGGTGCTCGACCGGCTGCCGCTGGAGTCGTTCGACGAGCCGCTCGCGCTGCTCCACGAGCGCTGCGACCGGTTGGTCGTGCTCGGCACCTCCCGCGGCGCCGAGGCGGCGCTGCTGCTGGGGGCGCGGCACCCCGAGATCGACGCCGTCGTGGCGATCTCGCCGAGTGACGTCGTCTGGGCGGCGCTGGGGGAGGCCCGGCCGCAGCGCTCCTCCTGGACCAGCGGCGGCGAGCCGCTGCCGTTCGTCCCGTACGACGACGCGTGGGTGGCCGAGACCGACCCGCCGGAGTATCTCGAGCACTACGAGCACTGCCTCGCGGCGTACGCGGACCGGGTCCCCGCCGCGCGCATCCCGGTCGAGCGGATCGCCGGCGAGGTCGTGGTGGTGGCCGGCGGCGACGACCGCTTGTGGCCCTCGGTCGAGTTCGCCGAGGCCGTCGTACGTCGGCGCGCGGCGGCCGGGCTGCCGACCACGCTGGTCAGCCACCCCGAGGCCGGCCACCGGGTGGTGCTGCCGGGGGAGACCCCGCCGGCGCCGTCCCACCTGGCCCACGGCGGCACGCCCGAGGCGGACGCCGCGCTGGGACGCCTGCTGTGGCCGCACGTGCGGCGGCTGCTCAGCGGCTGAGGAAGTCCTCCACGGCCCTCCAGGAGGCCGGGTCCGCCGCGATGTCGGCGTGGTCGGCCTCCGGGAGGTCGACGACCCGGGTGTCCGGACGCAGCGAGCGCAGCAGCGCGTCGGTGCGCGGCGGCCGCACCAGCTCGTCCCGGCCGGCGCGCAGCACCAGGATCCGGGCCGACACCCGCGCGGCCACTGCGGTCGAGTCCCACGCGTCGGCGACCAGCCGGCGCATCGGCAGCCGCGGGAAGAGGTCCGCGGCCGCCCCCGCGAGGCTGTCGAACGGGGTCACCAGCACCAGGCGCTCGATCGGGCGCCGAGCGGCGACCTGCATGGCGACGCCACTGCCGAGGCTCCGGCCGATGACGTCGACCGGCGCGTCCGGGTGCCGCTCGGCGGCGTGGTCGACCAGGGCGAGTGCGTCCGCGGTCAGGGCCGCCTGGCTGGGCCGACCGCCGCTGGCGCCGTACCCGCGGTAGGCGATCAGGTAGCTCGTGTGTGCGGGGAACCGGTCGGCGAGCACCGGGCGCAGCCAGTCGAGCGGCTCTCCGTTGCCGCCGAAGTAGACCAGCGCCCGCGCTTGTCCGGGGTTGACGACCCAGCCGCGCAGCTCGGCGCCGGCGACGGTGAGCGCGTAGTCGGTCTCGGTCGCGGCGATCCGGGTCTCCCCGCTCGGGTAGACGAGCCGACGGGTGACCGGGGCGAGCAAGGTGGCGAGCACCGCCGCACCCTAGCCCCCGGCTAGCGCCCGCGGATCCAGTCCACCTCGAGCTCGGGCACCAGGTGGTCGTCGTCGCCGGCCGACCACCCGGGGAAGTCGAACACCCCGACCATCACCTGCATCGGATAGGTCGGCGGCCGGGCGCACCGGCGTACCTCCTCGCCGTCGACGGTGAAGACCGCCGCCGAGGCGTCCCACTCGACGGCGTAGGTGTGGAAGGCGGCGACGTCGATCGGCAGCCGCGGCGCGGCGAAGTCCTGGTGCAGGGCCGGATCGCGGAAGGGCTTGATGCCGACGCCGACCTCCGCCGAGCGGCCCGGGTCGACGTCCTTGCCGAACACCTCGACGACGCACAGCTCGCCGCACTGCTCCTGCGCTGGGTCGTCCTCGAACCCGGAGAGCCACAGCGCCGCCATCGACCGCGGCGAGACCGTCATCGCGCAGCGCACCTCGACGCGCCCGGCGGGCAGCCAACCCTCGAAGCGCGGCTGCGCCTCGCGCACCACCTGACCCTCGCGGAACCGCTGCTGGCCGCGGGTGCTGCCCACCGGACCGGAGTACGCCCCGGACTGGATCCCCGACACCCGCAGCGGCGGCTCGTGGTCGCCCGCGCACCACAGCCCCTGTTCGGGGGGAATGCGCAGCACCAACCGCCCGTTGGATACGGCGTAGGTGGCGGCGCTGGCGGCGGTCGAGCTCCAGACCGGCAGGTACGACGGCAGCCAGGTCGTGCGGTCCAGGTCAGATCCGGCGAAGTCCTCCACGAACGGCACGCGACGACGGTACGGCCGCGGCGCCCCGGTTCGATATGAGTGGCCCCGGCGCGGTAGGGTTGTCGTCAGTGGCGCGTGAACACATCTCCTCTGCATGCCCGGGTCCTGTCCGGACGTGCGTCGGGTGTCGGACGCGGGCCGCGAAGAGCGAGCTGCTGCGGGTGACCGTCGGCACGGACGCAGACGGCCACCCGGCCGTGGTGCCCGATCCGACTGCCACCGCACCTGGCCGCGGGGCGCACCTGCACCCCACGCCCGAGTGCTACGAGCTCGCGGTGCGCCGGCGAGCGTTCGCCCGGGCCCTCCGGTTCCAGAGTTCTGGAGCGGGGGCAGGGGCGGGGCTGGCCAGCACATCGCTCGGCGAGTACCTATCGGCCCGCGCCGAACAAACCTGACCGACCGACAGAAACTGGAGCACCAGCTCATGAGCACTCGATGAGTACTTCGCGATGAGCGTGCACAACCACTAACGGTCTCGAGCAAACCCGTGGACACGGATCGAGGCCAGAAGGAGAAGCGTGGCTAAGACCCGAGTTCACGAACTCGCCAAGGAGTTCGGAGTCGAGAGCAAGTTCGTTCTCGAGAAGTTCAAGGAGATGGGGGAGTTCGTCAAGTCGGCGAGCTCGACCGTCGAGCTGCCGGCGGAGATGCGGTTCCGCAAGGAGTACGGCGACAAGCTGAAGGCCGACATGGCCGGCGGCGCCGCACCTGCCGCTGAGGCGCCCGCGAAGGCGCCCGCCAAGAAGGCCCCGGCGAAGAAGGCGGCCCCTGCCGCGCCGGTCGAGGAGGCTGCGCCCGTCGAGGCGCCGGCCGCCGAGGCTGCGCCCGTCGAGGCTGCTCCGGCCGAGGCTGCTCCCGCCGCGGAGCGGCCGGCCGCTCCCAAGCCCGGCCCGAAGCCGGCCCCCAAGGCCGAGGAGCCGCCGGCCCCGCCGGCCGAGCCCGAGGCCCCCGCCGCTGCTGCGTCCGCCGCACCGGCTGCCCCCAAGTCGCCCGCGCCCAAGCCGGTCGGCAAGCCCGGCGCTCCGCGCCCGGGCAACAACCCGTTCGCGTCCAGCCAGGGCATGGGCCGCCAGCCCGCCCCGGGCCGTCCGGCCCCGGCGACCCCCGGCGGCGACAGCCGTCCGCCGCGTCCGCCGGCCGGCGGTGCACCGGGTCGTCCCGGCATGCCGCGCCCCAACCCGGCGATGATGCCGAAGTCCCCGGCCGCGTTCGGCTCGGGCCCCGGCGGCCGCGCCAGTGGACCGGGTCGCCCCGGTGCTCCGGGCCGCGGTGGCGCTCCCGGTCGTGCGGGCGCTCCGGGCCGTGGTGGTCAGGGCGCCGGTGCCGGTGCTCCTGGTCGTCCGGGTGGCGGTGGCTTCGGCCCCGCCGGCGGTGGTCGCCCTGGTGGCGGCGGTCGTCCCGGCCAGCGTGGCCAGACCCAGGGTGCCTTCGGTCGCCCCGGTGGTCCGTCGCGCCGCGGCCGCAAGTCCAAGCGGGCGCGTCGCCAGGAGTTCGAGGCCATGGAGGCCCCGACCATCGGTGGCATCCGCGTCCGCAAGGGCAACGGCGAGACCGTGCGCCTGCCGCGTGGCGCCTCGCTGACCGACTTCGCCGAGAAGATCAACGTCGACGCCGCCTCGCTGGTGCAGATGCTCTTCAGCCTCGGCGAGATGGTCACCGCGACCGAGTCCGTCAACGACGAGACCCTCGAGCTGCTCGGTGAGGAGCTCAACTACGTCGTCCAGGTCGTGTCCCCGGAGGACGAGGACCGCGAGCTGCTCGAGTCCTTCGACATCGAGTTCGGCGACGACGAGGACACCGCCGACGAGGACCTCGAGGCCCGGCCTCCGGTCGTCACCGTCATGGGTCACGTCGACCACGGCAAGACCAAGCTCCTCGACGCGCTGCGCAACGCCAACGTCGTCGCGGGCGAGGCCGGTGGCATCACCCAGCACATCGGTGCCTACCAGGTGCACACCGAGGTCGACGGCGCCGACCGTCGCATCACGTTCATCGACACCCCGGGTCACGAGGCGTTCACCGCCATGCGTGCCCGTGGTTCGCAGTCCTCGGACATCGCGGTCCTCGTGGTCGCGGCCGACGACGGCGTGATGCCGCAGACCGTCGAGGCGCTCAACCACGCCAAGGCGGCCGGCGTCCCGATCGTGGTCGCGGTCAACAAGATCGACAAGCCGGACGCGGACCCGACCAAGGTCCGTGGCCAGCTGACCGAGTACGGCCTGGTGCCCGAGGAGTACGGCGGCGACGCGATGTTCGTCGACGTCTCGGCCAAGTCCGGGCTCAACCTCGACAAGCTGCTCGAGGCGATCGTGCTGACGGCCGACGCGTCGCTGGACCTCCGCGCCAACGCGGAGCGCGAGGCGCAGGGTCTGGTCATCGAGGCGCACCTCGACCGTGGCCGCGGCCCGGTCGCGACCGTCCTGGTGCAGCGCGGCACGCTCCACGTCGGCGACTCGATCGTCGCCGGCCCGGCGCACGGCCGCGTCCGCGCGATGCTCGACGAGTTCGGCAACGAGCTCACCGAGGCGGGCCCGTCCCGCCCGGCGATGGTCCTGGGTCTGAGCGCCGTCCCCGGCGCTGGCCAGAACTTCATCGTCGTCGAGGACGACCGGATGGCGCGCCAGATCGCCGAGAAGCGTGAGGCCCGCGAGCGGGCGGCCATGCAGGCCAAGCGCCGCGTGCGCCGTACCCTCGAGGACTTCATGGCCTCCATGGAGAAGGGCGAGAGCCAGGAGCTCAACCTCATCCTCAAGGGCGACGTGTCCGGTTCGGTCGAGGCGCTCGAGGACGCGCTGGCGAAGATCGACGTCGGCGACGAGGTCAGCCTGCGGGTCATCGACCGCGGTGTCGGTGCGATCACCGAGACCAACGTCGACCTGGCCGCTGCCTCCGACGCGATCATCATCGGCTTCAACGTCCGCCCGCAGGGCAAGGCGACGGAGCTGGCCGACCGCGAGGGCGTGGAGATCCGGTACTACACCGTCATCTACCAGGCCATCGAGGAGATCGAGGCCGCGCTCAAGGGCATGCTCAAGCCGGAGTTCGAGGAGTCGACCCTTGGCCAGGCGGAGATCCGCGCGATCTTCCGCTCGTCCAAGATCGGCAACATCGCCGGTTGCATGGTCACCAGCGGCGTGATCCGGCGCAACGCCAAGGTCCGCGTCATCCGCGACGGCTCCGTCGTGGCGGACAACCTGGACCTGGCGTCGCTCAAGCGCGAGAAGGACGACGCCTCCGAGGTCCGCGAGGGCTTCGAGTGTGGTCTGGTGCTGCGCAACTTCCAGGACATCAAGGAAGGCGACGTCATCGAGGCGTTCGAGATGCGCGAGATCCCGCGCAGCTGATGTCACCGCGAGTCGGCGCTAGTTGCCGTCAGCTCTGCTGGCAACTAGCGCCGACTCGGCCTTTCCTGGCGAGCAAGACGCGCCGAGTCGGCGTGGACAGGAGTAAGAAGGAACCATGAGCAGCCCACGCGTTCGCAAGATCGCCGACCGGATCCAGGTCATCGTCGCGGAGATGCTCGAGCGTCGGATCAAGGACCCGCGCCTCGGCTTCGTGACCATCACCGACGTCCGGCTGACCGGCGACTCGCAGCAGGCCACGATCTTCTACACCGTGCTGGACTCCACCGGGGACGACGAGGCGGCGCTGGCCGCGACCGCGGCCGCGCTGGAGTCGGCCAAGGGCCTGCTCCGCTCTGAGGTCGCCAAGCAGCTCGGCATGCGGCACGCGCCGTCCCTGACCTTCGTGGCCGACGCGCTGCCGGAGACCGCCCGGCACCTCGACGAGGTGCTGGCCCGGGCCAAGGAGCAGGACGAGGCCGTCGCGGCCCGCCGCGGCTCGGCGTACGCCGGCGAGCCGGACCCGTACAAGAAGCCCCGCGAGGCCGGGGACGACGAGGACACCGACCTCGACGATGAGTGAGTCCGGGCTGGTCGTCGTCGACAAGTCCGGAGGCATGACCTCGCACGACGTCGTCTCGCGGGTGCGCCGGCTCGCCGGCACCCGCAAGGTGGGCCACGCGGGCACGCTGGACCCGATGGCGACCGGCGTGCTCGTGCTCGGCGTCAACCGCGCCACCCGCTTGCTGGGCCACCTGATGCTCACCGACAAGGCGTACGACGCGACGATCCGGCTCGGGGTCGCGACCACGACCGACGACGCCGAGGGCGAGGTCGTCGCGACCGCGACGACCGACGGTGTCGACGAGGCGACGATCCGGGCGGCGGCCGCGGAGTTCGTCGGCGACCTGCTCCAGGTGCCGACGGCGGTCTCGGCGATCAAGGTCGACGGCAAGCGCGCCTACCAGCGGGTCCGGGACGGCGAGGAGGTCGAGCTGACGGCCCGGCCGGTCACCGTGCACGAGCTGGAGGTCACCGACGTGCGCCTCTCCGACAGCACCGAGCTCGACGTCTCGGTCCGCTGCACCAGCGGCACCTACATCCGGGCGATCGCGCGCGACCTCGGCGCGCGGCTCGGCGTCGGCGGCCACCTGACCGCGCTGCGGCGGACGGCGGTCGGCCCCTACGACCTCGCGAGCGCCCGCACCCTCGACGAGCTCGGCGACGGCTTCGCGCTGCTGCCGATCGCAGCCGCCGCACGGGCGGCGTTCCCGGCCGTGGACCTCGACGACCAGCAGGCCGGCGACGTCCGGGTCGGTCGGGCGCTCGACCTGGAGCTGGCGGCGCTGACCGCGGTGTTCGCTCCCGACGGCGAGTTCCTGGCCCTCTACGAGCCCCGCGACGGTCGTGCGCGGGCGGTCGCCGTCTTCACCGGCTGAGCCCTCTCGATAGTCTTCGCGCGTGTTGATCTGGCGTTCCCTCGACGACGTGCCGGCCGACCTCGGCCCCACCGCCGTCGTCATCGGCAACTTCGACGGCGTGCACCTCGGCCACCGGCACGTCGTCGCACGCGCCAGGGAGATCGCCGACCAGCGTGACCTGACGGTCGTGGCGGTCACCTTCGACCCGCACCCGATGGCGGTGCTGCGACCCGAGCACGCGCCGACGACGCTCACCTCGCTCGAGGTGCGTGCCGAGCTGCTCGGCGACGCCGGCGCGGATGCCGTGCTCGCGATGCCCTTCGACCGCGGCGTGGCGTCGTGGAGCCCGGAGGAGTTCGTCCAGCGCGTGCTCGTCGGCAGCCTGCGCGCCGGCGCCGTCGTGGTCGGCGCGAACTTCCGGTTCGGCAACCGGGCCGCCGGTGACGTCGCGACCCTGCGCGAGCTGGGGGAGCGGCACGGCTTCACCGCCGAGGGGATCCCGCTCGACGGCGGCCCGCAGGTGTGGTCCTCGACGTACGTCCGGATGAGCCTGGCCGCCGGCGACGTCGCCGGCGCCGCCGAGGCGCTCGGCCGGCCCTACTCCGTCCGCGGCGTCGTCGTGGAGGGCGACAAGCGCGGCCGCGAGCTCGGCTACCCGACCGCCAACGTGCCCACCGACGCGCTGACCGCCGTGCCGCCCGACGGGGTGTACGCCGGCCGGCTGCGCCGCCTCGACACCGGCGAGGTCTTCCCCGCCGCGATCAGCGTGGGCACCAACCCCACCTTCGACGGGGTGCGCTACCGCCGGGTGGAGACCTACGTGCTCGACCGCACCGACCTGGAGCTGTACGGCGTGGAGGTCGAGGTCAGCTTCGTCGACCGGCTGCGCGGCATGGTGGCCTTCGACTCCGTCGACGCCCTGATCGAGCAGATGAAGGACGACGTCGACCGGGCCCGCGAGCTGCTGGGCCGATGACGCCGGAGCCCACCGAGCCGCTGGCGGCAGCCGAGGTCTGGTTCCACCGGCACGGGCTGCCCTACTTCGTGCCCGACGAGCGGGCCGCCGTCCGCGCCGCGCTCCGGCCGGGTCGCACCCTCCCGCTGCTGGTCGGGGTCGGCGCCGTCGCCGTGGCGGCCGGTGTCGCGCTGGCGTGGTTCTCCGACGAGATCAGCGCCGGTCCCGCGGTGCTGCTGGCGATCGTGCTGCTCGCCGCGCTCTGGTACGCCCTGACCGCCCTGAGGGCCCGCCCGATCGTCGGCTGGGCGCTCAGCCGCACCTCGGGCAGCCTGCGGCTGCTGCTGCCCATGGCCACGAGGGCGCTCCCGCTGCTGCTGCTCGCGATCGCGTTCCTCTTCATCAACACCGAGATGTGGCAGGTGGGCGGCAACCTGACCGTCGGGTCGCTCTGGCTGGTGGTGCTGCTCTTCGCCACCCTCGCGGTCGGCTTCCTGTTCGTGCGGCTCCCCGAGGAGGTGGACCGCGCCGACGACGAGGTCGACGACGCGTTCCTGCTCCGCACCTGCGCCAAGACCCCGCTCGCCGAGGCGTGCCGGGACCTCGTCGAGGACCCCGACGCCGACCCCGCGTCGTACGCCGAGGTGACCGGCTACGAGCGCTGGAACCTCATCCTCGTGCTGGTGATCGTCCAGTTCGTCCAGGTGGTGCTGCTGTCGCTGTCGGTCTTCGCCTTCCTCATGCTGTTCGGCACGCTGATCATGACCGACACCGTGATGGAGGGGTGGCAGACGCCGAACCCGTTCAGCCCGTCGCGGGCGCTGGTGCAGGTCTCGGCGTTCCTCGCGTCGTTCTCGGGGCTCTACCTGACCGTGTCGACGGTGACCGACGAGGCCTACCGCGAGCAGTTCTTCGGCAGCGTGATGCGCGAGCTGGAGCGGGCCGTCGGCGTCCGCGCGGTCTACCTGGCGCTGCGCAACCGCTAGGCGTCCAGGTCCTTCTCGACCAGGGCGGCGATCGCGTCGAGCGCGGCCTGGTCGTCGCTGCTGACCTCGACCTGGTCGCCGGGGCCGGCGCCCAGGGTCATGATCAGCAGCGACGAGCTGGCGTCGACCGGCTCGTCGCCGGGGATGCCGAGCAGCACCTCCACGTCGAGCTCCTCCACCGCCTCGGCGATGATCTGGGCGGGGCGGGCGTGCAGGCCGACGGACGAGCCGACGATGACGGTCTTGCTGGGCATGGGTTTCTCCTCAGACCGCGACGAGCGCGGGATCGGTGGACTCGGCCGGGGTGCGACCGAAGGACTTGAGCGCGATCACCGCGACCGCACCGACGACGGTGCCGGCGATCAGCGCGATGAAGTAGCCGAGGATGTTGTGCACCGCGAAGAGCACGAAGATGCCGCCGTGCGGGGCCCGCACCGCGACGTCCAGCGCCATCGACAGCCCGCCGGTGACGGCCGAGCCCAGCATGATCGCCGGGATCACGCGGAACGGGTCGGCCGCGGCGAAGGGGATGGCGCCCTCGGTGATGAACGACAGTCCGAGCGCCCAGCCCGCCTTGCCGTTCTCGTCCTCGGCGGTCGTGAACAGGCGCGGTCGCAGCACGGTCGCCAGGGCGAGCGCCAGCGGGGGCACCATGCCGGCGAGCATCACCGCGGCCATGATCTTCAGCTCCGGGGAGTCGCTCGCCGCGCCCGCGGCGCCGACGCCGGCCGCGGCGAAGCTGTAGGCCACCTTGTTGAGCGGGCCGCCCATGTCGAAGGCCATCATCAGGCCGAGGATCACGCCGAGGATGACCGCCGAGCCGCCGCTGAGGTTGTTGAGGCCCTCGGTCAGTTGGTCCATCAGCCAGGCGATCGGCCGGCCGAAGACGATGATCATCAGCAGGCCGACGATGATCGAGGTGAAGAGCGGGATCACCATCACCGGCATCAGGCCGCGCGCCCAGGTCGGCACCTTCCAGCCACCGATCCAGTGGGCGACGAGTCCGGCGAGGACGCCGCCGATGATCGCGCCGATGAAGCCGGTGACGGGCATCGCGACCGGCGGGTCGGCGGAGGTCTGCACGTTGAAGATGTTGCCGGCCAGGCCACCCATCACGAAGCCGGGTGCGATGCCGGGCCGGTCGGCGATCGCGTAGGCGATGTAGCCGGCCAGCGCAGGGATGAACAGCATGAAGGCGGTCTTGCCGATGATGAAGAAGAGCGCGCCGATGTAGGCGGCGAGGCCGGAGCCGAACAGCGCGTGCTCCAGACCGAGCGCCTGCGGGTCGGGCAGGTCGAAGATCGAGTTGTTGACCGCGATGTCGCCGTACGGCCCGACGATCTCGTAGCCGCCCAGGAGGAACGACAGCGCGATCAGCAGGCCGCCGGCCGCGACGAACGGGATCATGTAGGACACGCCGGTCATCAGCACGCGGCGGGTGCGTCCGCCCCAGCTCTCGCCGGAGCCGCCCGTGGAGTCGCCGGCCCCGTCGCCCGCACCGCCGCCGGTGCCCTCGACACGAGCGGCGTTCGGGTCGTCGACGGCCGCGAGCGCCTCGGCGATCATCTGGTCGGCTTGGTCGAACGGGCGCTTCACGCCCGAGGAGACCAGCGGCTTGCCGGCGAACCGGCTCCGGTCGCGCACACCGACGTCGACCGCGAAGATCACGGCCTCCGCCTGCGTGATCGTGTCCTTGGTCAGCGGCTTCGCGCCGGCCGACCCCTGCGTCTCGACGGCCAGGTCGACCCCGGCGCGCTCGGCGGCGGCCTCGAGGGCCTCGGCGGCCATGTAGGTGTGTGCGATCCCGGTCGGGCAGGCAGTGACGGCGACCAGGCGGCGACGGGCCGCGGGTGCCGCGGGAGCGGCGGCGGCCGCCGCCGGGGGAGTGGAGCCCACCACGTCCGTGACCAGCTCGGCCACCTCCTCGGGCGTCTGCGCGCTGCGCAGCGCGTCGGTGAACGCCGGCTTCACCAGGGACCGGGCCAGCTTGGTCAGCAGCTGGAGGTGGGTGTTGTCGCCACCGGCCGGTGCGCAGATCAGGAACACGATGTCGGCGGGGCCGTCCTTGGCGCCGAAGTCCACCGCGGGGGTGAGCCGGGCGAAGGCGAGCACCGGCTCGGCGACCCCTGCCGTCCGGCAGTGGGGGATCGCGATGCCGCCGGGCAGTCCGGTCGCGGACGTCGCCTCGCGGGCGAACGCGTCCTCGACGAGCTGGTCCACGTCGGTCGCGCGGCCGGCGTCGCCGACGACCCGCGCGAGCGCCCGGATCACGTCGTGCTTGTCGGAGCCGAGGTCGGCGTCGAGGCGCACCAGCCCCGCGTTGATGAGGTCGGTCATGTCACCCTCCCGGGGTGAGGTCGAGGGCGCGCACCGTGACGAGCTCGGGGCGTACCTGATGAGGTTGCGGAATGGTCGTGCCGGGTAGTCCGGCGGCGGCAGCGCCGTAGGCGACGGCGAGCGCGAGTCGGTGGGCGGGGTCGTGCTGGCGCAGGTCCCCCAGGAGGTAGCCGAAGAGGCTGGAGTCGCCGGCGCCGACCGTGCTGACCACGGTGGTGGCCGGGGGTACGGCGTGCCAGGCGCCGTCGGCGTTGACGAGGACGGCGCCGTGCGGACCGAGCGTGGCGAGCACGCTCTCGACCCCGCGGTCGACGAGGACCGCGGCGGCTCGGGCGGCAGCGACCGGGTCCGCCTCGAGGGCGTCGCCGCTCAGGCCGCCGGCCAGGTCACCGGTCAGGGACGCGAGCTCCTCGCCGTTCGGCTTCATCAGGTGCGGTGCGGCCACGTCGAGGCCGTCGACGAGCGCCCGGAGGGGGCCGTCGCTGGTGTCGACGGCGATCCGGGCACCGGTGGTCCGCAGCACGGCCACGAGCTCGGCGTACCACCCGACGGGCGCGCCCGGCGGCAGCGAGCCCGCGAGCACCACCCAGCGGGCGCTGCCGGCCCGGACGCGCAGCGACTCGGTCAGCGCCGCGAGCACGTCGGGGCTGACCGTCGGGCCGGGGCTGTTGAGCTTGGTGGTGGTGCCGTCGGGCTCGCTGATCGTCAGGTTGATCCGCACCGCGCCGGTCGTCGGCACCGGGCGGCAGTCGATGCCGGCGGTCAGCAGCTCGTGCACGAACGGGTCGTCGGGGTCGGCGGGGAGCACCGCGACCGACGGGATGCCGGCGGAGACCGCGGCGCGGGAGATGTTGACGCCCTTGCCGCCGGCCTGGGAGGTCACCGACTCGACGCGGATCACCGCGCCTCGCTCGAGCACGCCGCCGAGCGCGGCCGTGCGGTCGTGGCTCGGGTTGGGGGTCAGGGTGAGGATCATGCGACCACGACCTCGACGCCGGCGCGCTCCAGGGCGCGACGGTCGGCGTCGGCGATGCCGGCGTCCGTGACCAGCACGTCGACCTCGCCGAGCTCGGCGAACCGGATGGGCGCCTCGGTGCCGACCTTGCTCGAGTCGGCGAGGCACACGACGCGACGGGCGGCGCTGACCATCGCGCGCTTGGTCGCGGCCTCGTCGCGGTCCGGGGTCGACAGCCCGTGGCCGATGCTCAGGCCGTTGGTGCCGAGGAAGGCGACGTCGGCGCGGATCCGGTCGAGCGCGACCACGGTGTCCGCGCCGACCGCCGCCTGCGTGGCCGGCCGGACACGTCCGGGGAGCAGGTGCAGGTCGACGTTGGGGCTGCCGGCCAGCCTGGCGGCGACCGGGACCGCGTGCGTGACGACGGTGACCCGGAGGTCGCGCGGGAGCTGCCGGGCCAGCCGCCCGGTCGTGGAGCCGGCGTCGAGCAGCACGGTCCCGTCCGCGGCCGGGAGGAGGTCGAGCGCCGCGTCGGCGATCCGGTCCTTCGCCTCGGTGTTCGACCGGTCGCGCTCGCCGAGCCCGGCCTCGATCACGGCGAGCGCGGACGCGGGCACGGCGCCCCCGTGCACCCGGCGGACCAGGCCGATCCGCTCGAGCGCGGAGAGGTCGCGGCGCACGGTCTCGGTCGTGACGTCGAACTGCTCGGCGATCTGGTTCACCGACACGCGGCCGCGATCGACGACGAGCTGCGCCATGGCCTGCTGACGCTCCTCGGCGTACATGCTCATCGACCCTCCTGTGACTCGGTTGGTGAATCTGTGTATGTGTTGTTTTACGCCCGAATGTGTTGACTGTCAAGGCCTCAGGCTGTTCACTTGTGTCCATGGTCACCAGCTCAGTCCCGCTCCTCCGGGGCACGCCCGTCGTCCCCGGCGTGGCGTTCGCCCCCGCCCTCGTGGTGCGCGCCGAGGTCTCGCCCGAGGCGCTCGCACGCTTCGACAGCGCTGCCTACGCCGACCCCGACGCTGCGCTCGTGGCGTACGACGAGGCCGCCCAGGCGGTGTCCGACGGCTTCCTCCGCAAGGCCGCCGCCGTGACCGGCGACGCCACGAAGGTGCTGACCGCGAGTGCGGGGCTGGCCCGCGACAAGGGGCTGCGTGGCGCGGTCCGCAAGCACCTGCGTGCGGGTGAGGGCCTGCTCGAGTCGGTGCAGGCGGGTGTCGACCAGTTCGTCACCGTCTTCACCGGCATGGGCGGGCTCATGGCCGAGCGGGTCACCGACCTGCGCGACATCGGGCTGCGGATCACCGCCCACCTGGTGGGCGAGCCCGAGCCCGGCGTCGGGGTGCCGGAGGCGCCGAGCGTGCTGGTCGCCGAGGACCTCGCGCCTGCCGACACCGCCGGCCTCGACCCGGCGCTCGTGGCCGCGCTCGTGACCGAGCGGGGCGGCCCGACCAGCCACACCGCGATCATCGCCCGCCAGCTCGGCATCCCGTGCGTGGTCGGCGTGACCGGCGCGATGACGGTCCTCCCCGGCACCGCGCTCCTCGTCGACGGCACCGCCGGCACCGTCGAGACGGCCCCCGACGAGCAGGTCGCCCGGGAGCGGGTCGCCGCGGACGCCGCCGCTCGTGCCGCCCTGGCCTCGTGGAGCGGGCCGGGTCGGACCGCCGACGGCCGCCCGGTCAAGGTCCTCGCCAACGTCGCCGACGGCGCGTCGTCGCGTTCGGCGGCGGACGCTCCCGTGCAGGGCGTCGGCCTGTTCCGCACGGAGCTGTGCTTCCTCAACCGCCAGGACGAGCCGAGCGTCGACGAGCAGGCGAGCATCTACGCCGAGGTGCTGGCGCCCTTCGGCGGCGACCGGTACGTCGTCGTACGCACCCTCGACGCGGGCTCGGACAAGCCGGTCGCGTTCGCGACGCACGAGGGCGAGGAGAACCCCGCGCTCGGCGTCCGCGGCCTGCGACTGTCCTTCGACAACCCCGGGCTGCTCGACCGCCAGCTCGACGCGGTGCAGCGGGCGGCGGCGTCGACCGGCACCGAGGCGTGGGTGATGGCGCCGATGGTCGCGACGGTCGCCGAGGCGGCGGAGTTCGCGGACAAGGTGCGCTCCCGTGGGCTGCGGCCCGGCGTGATGGTGGAGGTGCCGAGCGCGGCCCTGCTCGCGCACCGGATGCTCGAGGTCGTCGACTTCCTCTCGATCGGCACCAACGACCTCACCCAGTACACGATGGCGGCGGACCGGATGGCGACCGACCTCGCGCACCTCACCGACGCCTGGCAGCCCGCCGTGCTGCAGCTGATCGCGATCACCGCCGAGGCGGGGCGCCGCGCCGGCAAGCCGGTCGGCGTGTGCGGCGAGGCCGCCGCCGACCCGCTGCTGGCCTGCGTGCTGGTCGGCATGGGCATCACGTCGCTGTCGATGGCCGCGGCCGCCGTACGCCCCGTCGGCGCGCAGCTCGCGCGGGCGTCGTCGCACGACTGCGAGGAGGCCGCCGAGGCCGCGCTCGCCGCGTCCGACCCGCTCGCCGCGCGCGACGCGGTGCGGGCGCTGCTCGGCTGATCAGACCCGCAGCCAGGCCAGCACTGCCCGCACCCGCCGGTGGTCGTCGTCGTCGAGCGGCAGGTCGAGCTTCACGAAGATGCTGTTGATGTGCTTGGCGACGGCCTTCTCGGTGACGTGCAGGTGGGCCGCGACCGCAGCGTTGGAGCGGCCCTCCGCCATCAGCCCGAGCACCTCGCGCTCGCGCGCCGTGAGCCGGTCGAGCGGCTCGTCGCGCCGGCGGGACATCACGGTCGCGACGACCTCGGGGTCGAGGACCGTGCCACCCGCTGCGACCCGGCGTACGCCGTCGACGAACTCGGCGACGTCGGAGACCCGGTCCTTGAGCAGGTAGCCGACCGACCCGACGCCGCTGGCCAGCAGCTCGCGGGCATAGAGCTGCTCGACGTACTGGCTGAGCACCATCACCGGGAACCCCGGTCGGGCCTCGCGGACCGCGATCGCGGCCCGGAGGCCCTCGTCGGTCTGCGTCGGTGGGAGGCGTACGTCGAGCACGGCGGCGTCGGCCTCGGGGTCGAGCAGCGCGTGGTCGAGTGCGGGGGCGTTGTCGACCGCGTGCAGGATCGTGAAGCCGTTGCCCTCGAGCAGCTGGATCAGTCCGGCGCGGAGGAGGGCGTGGTCCTCGGCGAGGACGAGCTTGAGCTCTCCAGGCTGCACGGAACCTCCAGGGTCACCAGGGTCGGGCCGCCGGCCGGGCTCGACACGGACATCGTGCCGTCGAACGCCGCCAGCCGGCGCATGACCCCCAGCATGCCGGTCCCCGCGTCGGCGTCGGCGCCGCCGCGCCCGTCGTCACCGACGACCGCCCGCAGCCGGCCGTCCTCGTGGGTGAGCGTGATCCAGGCGTGCTGCGCCTCGGCGTGCTTGCCGATGTTGGCCAGGCACTCGGCGATGCCGAAGTAGGCCGCCGACTCGACCGGGGCGGGCGGGCGTCCCGGGAGGCGCACGTCGACGTCCACGGGCACGGCCATGTCCAGCGCGATCGCCTGGACCGCGCCGCCGAGACCGCGGTCGGCCAGCACCGGTGGGTGGATGCCGCGCACCACCGAGCGCAGGTCGCCGATCGCCGCCGCGGTCGTCGCCCGCGCGTCCTGCACGAGCCTGCGCGCACCCTCGGGGTCCTCGTCGAATGCGGCGTCGGCCATGCCGAGGTTCATCGACAGCGCGACCAGGCGGGCCTGGGCGCCGTCGTGCAGGTCGCGCTCGAGCCGGCGCAGCTCCGCGGCCGAGTGGTCCACGACGTCGGCGCGGCTCTCGGTCAGGTCGTGCACCCGCTGCTCGAGCCGCTCGGTGCGGCTGTAGGCGAGGAAGTACCGGTCGAACATCGCCCGCGCCCGCATCAGCGGCGGCGTCGCGAACCACCAGATGAAGCCCGTGACGATGCCGAGCAGCAGCACGATCACGGTCAGCGACACCACGATGCCGACCACCGGCGCGACGATCAGCCACGCGAGGTCGCGCCAGGTCATCGGGTCGGCCACCACGACGTGCGCCTTCTGGAAGAACCCGCCCGGGGGCAGCGGTCGGTAGGGGACCGGGATCGGCTCGCCCAGCGTCCGGGCCGCCATCTCGCGGTGCAGGTTCGCGATCCAGCGGGTCGCGACCAGGCAGCCCGCCAGGATGCCCAGCCCGACCCAGACGATCACCAGCACGCCACCGACCACCCAGAGCACCAGCAGCACGATGAGCACGATGGCGAGGACGAACTGGGCGACGGCGTACCCGGTCAGGCGAAGGCGATCCACGACCCCATCCTCTCGGGCCGACCCGACCCGCGCAGTGGTGCTGGCACCACCCCGGTCGGGGTCCCAGGGCCCGTGATCTTCCGCGCGTACGACGCAAGGCTCGAAGCACCAGATCCCTTCGAGGCCCCAGGAGACGGAACCATGGGCAACCCGCTGACAGCAGTACCGATGAGAGCCGCCAGATGGAGCGCTCTGCACCCCTGGAGCGCGATCCTGGCGTGGGTCGCGTTCGTGGCGTTCGCCGTCGGGCTCGCGATCGCGATCCCGACGCAGGAGACCACGGACGCCGACTACCGGGTCGGGGAGTCCGGCCGCGCCGACGCGCTGGTCGCCGAGGCCGGGTTCGACCCCACCGACACCGAGAACATCCTGATCACCGCTCGCGCGGGCGCGCTCGGCGACGACGGTGCCGCCGCCGCGCAGGCGATCGTCGACGCGGCGCGTACGGCGGACGGCGTGGTCGAGGTCAGCGACCCCCAGCCGAGCGCGGACGGCTCCGCCCTGCTCGTCTCGGCCGAGGTCGACGGCGAGGACCCGGCCCCGCTCGTGGCCGCGACCCAGGACGTCGCGGCGGCGTACCCCGGCCTCGACATCCGCGAGTCGGGCGACCTCACCCTGGACGAGGCGATCAGCGACCAGGTGGGGGAGGACCTCTCCTCGGCCGAGGTGATCAGCCTTCCGGTGACGCTGGTGCTGATGCTGCTCGCCTTCGGTGCGCTCATCGCCGCCGGGATCCCGGTGCTGCTCGCGGCGACGAGCGTGGCCGCGACGATCGGCCTGATGGCGCCGCTGTCGCACCTGGTGCCGGCGGACGAGTCGGTGTCGAGCATGATCGTCCTGATCGGCATGGCCGTCGGCGTCGACTACTCGCTCTTCTACCTCAAGCGCGAGCGCGAGGAGCGCGCCAAGGGGCGCACCACCCTGGAGGCGGTCGAGATCGCCGCGCAGACGTCGGGCCACTCGATCCTGGTCTCCGGCGGCGCCGTCATCGCCTCGATGGCCGGCCTGTTCCTCGTCGGCGACGCCACGTTCAACTCGCTCGCGGTCGCCTCGATCCTCGTCGTCGCGGTCGCGGTGCTCGGCTCGATCACCGTGCTTCCCGCGCTGCTGGTCAAGCTCGGGCGCTGGTCCGACCGGCCGCGGGTGCCGCTGCTGTGGCGGCTCAACCGCCGGATCGGTCGCGGCGGGATCAGCAGCCGCCTGCTCGGGCCGGTCATCCGGCACCCGCTGGCCGCCCTGCTCGCCGCGTCGGTGGTCATCATCGGCCTCGCGATCCCGGCGCTCACGATGAAGACGCACTCAGCGACCCTCGACACGCTGCCGCAGACGATCCCGGAGGTCCAGACGATCAAGGCGATCAGCGCCGACTTCCCCGCCGACGCCGGCGCGTCCGCCCGGGTCGTGGTGCGCGCCGACGCGGGCGACCGGCAGCAGGTCGGGGCCGCCCTCGAGGACCTCGCCGACCGGGCTGCAGCGACCGGCGACTTCGTGGCCGCGTCTGGCGGCGTCGAGGTCTCCGACGACGGGCGGACCTCGGTCCTCACCCTGGGGATGCCCTACGACGAGACCGACGACCGGGTGCCTGCCGCCGTCGAGGAGATGCGCGCCGACCTGGTGCCCGCCAGCCTGGGCGACCTGCCGGACGGCACGGAGCACGTGGTCGGTGGCGGCGCCGCCGAGGACGTCGACTTCTCCCACAAGCAGCAGGGCCGGCTCGCGATGGTCATCGGGTTCGTGCTGCTGCTCACCATGCTGATCATGGTGCTCACGTTCCGCAGCGTCCCGCTGGCGATCGTGTCGACGGTGCTGAACCTGGCCTCGGTGGGCGCGGCCTTCGGGATGATCGTGCTGGTCTTCCAGCAGGGCTGGTTCTCCGGCACCTTGGACTTCACCAGCCCCGGGTTCGTCATCAACTGGATCCCGCTGTTCGTGCTCGTGGTGCTCGTCGGGCTCTCGATGGACTACCACGTGTTCGTGCTCAGCAGGATCCGCGAGCACGTCGAGAGCGGCCTGCCGACCCGGCTGGCGGTGCGGCAGGGAGTCGCCGACACCGCGGGCGTGGTCACCAGCGCCGCAGCGGTGATGGTGTCGGTCTTCGCGATCTTCGCAACGCTCTCGATGATGGAGATGAAGATGATGGGCGTCGGGCTGTCGGCGGCGATCCTCATCGACGCGACGCTGATCCGCCTGGTGATGCTGCCGGCGATCCTGGTGCTGCTCGGCGACCGGGTCTGGTGGCCCTGGCGGCCGCCGCGGCCCACGGGCCAGCGGGTGGTCGAGCCGGAGCAGGGATACGCGGCGGTGTCGGCCTGAACCAGGGTCCTCACGTGAAAAGACACACCTACCCGGCGCCTGGGGGACAGGTTAGGGCGCCGGGTAGGTGCGTCTACAAACGACCGCGGATCAGGACGCGGTCGTCCCCCCAGCCTCACAAGTGGCCAGGCGCTCGGTGGCCTTGGCGAGGCGCTGCTGCTGCGCCTTCTTCGCCTTGGCGACGTGCTCCTTCTTCACCTTCGCCGCCTTGAGAGCGGCGATCGCCTCGGCCCGGTCAGAGCGGCTGTCAGCGTGCTTCACCTCCGCGCGGGCCTCGGCCACGCGCTCCTGCTGCTTGGCGAAGACCGCGGTGACGCGGTCGAGCGCGTCCTGCGCCTTCGCGACCTGAGTGGTCTCCTTCGCGCACGGCTCCTTCTCCGGAGCAGCGGCAGACGCCACGGCGGGCGCGCCGGCCACGGTCAGGGCGGCCGTCGAGAGAATCGCGGCGGTCGTCATGCGGATGCGGTGCATTCGAGTCTCAACTCCTTGATCGCGGGGGCGGCTGGTCCGCCCCTGTCCTCAGTCGTTCATGTCGCGAGCCGGACGGGGTGTTACACCGCTTCCGACTGGATTCCCGGTGCAGGGGGCTCGGTTGGCCGACCTTGCCCCCTGCCCGGGTTGTCGCCCGGGCCGTGACCCTGGCCCGGGTTGTCCTCGGAGACGCCCAGTGCGGGCGTGCTCGGTGTCGGCGCGAGGGAGGGCGTCAGCGCCTGCCCTGGCGGTGTGCGGGTGTGACCAGGAGGCGTGTGCGCCTGCCCCGGCGGGGTCTTCGACTGGCCCGGCGGGGTCGCGGTCTGCCCCGGCGGGGTCTTCGACTGGCTCGGCGGGGTCGCGGTCTGGCCGTGCGGCGTCCTGGTCTGACCCGGCGGGGTGGCCGTCTGGCCGTGCGGGGTCCTGGTCTGACCCGGCGGGGTGGCGGTCTGGCCGTGTGGGGTCCTGGTCTGACCCGGCGGGGTGGCGGTCTGATCACCCTCGTCCGGGGTCGGCAGCTGCGACGGCGCCAGCGGCTGCGGCGCGCGCGTCGAGCCGGGGGCGGCAGGCGACGGCAGGTTCGACGGCTGGCGCGTGGGTTGCTGCGTGGGTTGCTGCGTGGGTGGGGTCGGCGTGGGTGCCGGTGTCCGGTCCGGCACCCACGCCGGTACGGGGAGCCAGGCCGGCGGATGCACGACGCCCGCGGCGTACGAGACGCCGACTCCACCCACCACGCTGACGGCGGCGAGCACGATCGCAGGCATGAGCACCCGCCGACGCGCCGGCCGCGAGGCCGGCTCCGGCGCCGTGCGTGCCGTCGCCGCGAGCCGGGCGACGAGATCGTCGTCGCTCAGGCGTTCGTCGACGGAGGCACGCAGCGCGTGCCGGACGTCGGCGCGGGTAGGACGGGTTCGCACATCGAAGACATGTCGCGCGCCACCGGATGTGTTACATCGGGTTTCATGTGAGACGTTCTCGGCATCCGGGAGGGGGGTGTGCGATGCCGCGAGGCGACCAGGACGGTCCGCTCGTGGCTGCGGCGCGCGCCGGTGACGAGGACGCCTGGGGCGAGCTCTACGCCCGCCACGCCCGGCGGCTCCAGGTCTGGCTGGCGTCGCTCCCGTCCGGCGATCCCTCGGCCAGCCCGGAGGACGTCGCCTCGGAGGCATGGCTGACCGCCGCGCAGAAGATCGGGGAGTTCTCCGGCTCCGACGACGACTTCGCCGGCTGGCTCTTCACGATCGCGCGCTTCACGCTCAACAACCGCCGGCGCACGGCCCAGCGACGGCGTACCGACGCGCGTGAGCCGGATCCGGCCGACCCGTCCTGGGGCGTCGTCGGCTCGCCCGAGGGCGACGTCGTCGGCCAGGCGGAGACGCGGCGGCTGCTGTCGCGCCTCAGCCCGCGGGAGGCCGAGGTGATCGCCTGCCTGGAGGTGGTCGGCCTCGACGTCGCCGCGACCGCGCGGGTCCTCGACATGTCCCCGACCGCGGTGCGGGTGGCGCGGCACCGGGCACTCAACCGCCTCCGGGCTGAGCTGGGGGACACGCGGCTGGGTTCTTAACAGGAGTAATTCAGTCCTGTTAGTGTCCCAATATGGAGGTCACGACCCGGGCCACGTCCCGCCGCACGCTGCTCCGCTCCGCCGCCGTCATCGGCGGGGCGCTCGCCACCCACGCGCTCGCGCCGCTCGGCCGCGCCCTCGCCGGCGCGCCGGCGATCCTCAAGCCGCTGCCCGCCGACCAGTTCGTCGACTTCGGCACCAACGCCGAGATGCGCTGGGAGTCGGTGGACCCGCGGCGGTACCTCACGCCGCAGAGCCGGCTCTTCGTCCGCAACCACACCGCGACGCCCACGATCGACGCCACGACGTACTCGCTCGCCCTGTACGGCGACGGGCTGCGTCACCCGCGCGCTGCGGACGCCCCGCTCCGCCTGTCGCTGCGGGACCTCAAGCGGCTGCCCCGCACGACGATCGTCACCACCCACGAGTGCACCGGCAACGGCCGCAGCTTCTTCGCGACCCAGCAGGGCACGCCGGCGAGCGGCACCGCGTGGCGGCTCGGCGCGGTCGGCGCGGTCGCGTGGGAGGGGGTCCGGCTGCGCGACGTGCTGCGCCACGTCGGCCTCGACCCCGCCGCGATGTCGGTCCAGGCCACCGGCCTCGACGCCGACTACGTGACCGGCGGGGTCGACTACGGCGCGATCCGTCGGCCGTTCCCGATCGGCAAGGCGCTCGACGACGCGCTGCTCGCCTGGGGCGCCAACGGCGAGCCGCTGCTGCCCGACCACGGCTACCCGCTCCGGTTGGTGCTGCCCGGCTGGGTCGGCGTCGCGAGCATCAAGTGGCTCGGCTCGCTCGAGGTCTCCACCACCGAGCTCACCTCCCCGTGGAACACGAAGTGGTACACGATCGACGGCGTCCCGCTCGCCGAGAACCCCGTGCGCTCCGCGTGGGAGCTGCCGTGGGGCGCCCAGCTCGAGCGGCGCAGGCGGATCGAGCTGACCGGCCGGTCCTGGAGCGGCGCCGGCCCGATCGAGCGGGTCGAGGTCAGTGTCGACGGCGGCGACACGTGGGCGCCCGCCCGGGTCAGGCGGGGCCGCGACCGGGGCTGGAGCCAGTGGTCGTGGACCTGGTCGCGGCCCGAGGCCGGCTCCTACGAGCTGCTCGCCCGCGCGACCGACCGGTCGGGACGGACCCAGCCCGCGCTCACCCCGTTCAACCCCAACGGCTACTTCTTCGACGCGGTCGTGAAGCACCCCGTCACCGTCGTCTGAGGGTTTCGAGCCCGCGCGTGGTGGAGAACCTCCGTCTGGACGCCCAACAGGGGCGGGATGAGAGGGAATGAGCAATGGGCTACGGACTTGGTGTCTTCCTGCTGGCGATCGGCCTGATCCTGGCATTCGCGGTCACCGACTCGCTCAACGGCGTCGACCTGACGATGGTCGGCTACATCCTGGCCGCGGCCGGGATCCTGGTGATCGTGCTCACCGCGGCGACGACGGCGCGCGGCCGCCGGTCGGCGGCGGTGACCACCCACGCGGACGGCTCGCGGACCGTCACCGAGCGCCGCGACGACGTACCGCCCGCCGTCTGAGGCTCACTGAGGTACGGCGCGGATCAGCGTCCCTGCACGACGCGGGGCTGCGCCTCGGGGCGCAGCCACCGCAGCAGCCACCGCATCTCCTGCGGGTCGCCCACCTGGGTGCAGCCCGCCGTCGGCGCCCAGCGGTGGCCGGGCTTCGAGGTGTGGTAGAAGATCCCGCTGCCCCTCCCGGGCACCGGACGCGGGCCCACCCCGGGGCGCAGGCGCACGTGGTTGAAGTCCAGCACCCAGCCCGACCGCATCGACGGCCGGTCGCCCGAGGTGGCCCCGCGCACCTCGATCCACGTGTTGTAGCTCGGTCCGGCCGCGGCCGAGACGTTCGACGTCGGCAGCCGGCGCCGCCAGGGCATCCGGCCGGGGTTGTCGCGCGTGGTCGAGAAGGTCACCTTGATCTCGTAGACGCCGACGGGGGAGCGGCGGTCGCCCTCGCGCCGCTTGCCCCAGCCGCGCGACCCGATCGACGAGCGGGCCTCGCGCACCAGGGTCCAGGTGCCGTCGGCGTCCTTGCGCCACGCCTGGGTGACGGTGCACCAGACCCGGCGGCAGTAGTCGCGGCTCGACACCGTCCGCACGACCTGCGTCGTGTCGTCCGGGACCAGTCGCGCCCATGCGGGCGCCTCCGCCGGCGGCTCCGCGGTGGCTGCCCCCGCGGGCACGGGCGATAGGCTGACCAGCAGCGCGACGACGAGGGCGGCTCCGAGGCGGCGTACCACGCTCGCATCATCACATGCGGATTCGGCCGCACCACCCCGCTCGCGCTAGAGTTCTCAGGTTGCCCCACGGGCAGCACGCCGTCCAACGGCCGCGGAAAAAGAGTGCCCCGGTGAACAGGCCCGGGCGCGCCGCGCAACGACTGAGCCCGCGAGGGCCGGAAGGGAGCCCGCATGTCGATCGGTACCGACGCGGAGACCAAGAAGAAGATCATCGCCGAGTACGCCACGACCGAGGGCGACACCGGCTCGCCAGAGGTGCAGATCGCGCTGCTCAGCCACCGCATCAGCCACCTCACGGAGCACCTCAAGCAGCACAAGCACGACCACCACAGCCGTCGTGGCCTGCTGCTGCTCGTCGGCCAGCGCCGTCGTCTGCTCAACTACCTGCAGAAGACGGAGATCGAGCGCTACCGCTCGATCGTCGAGCGTCTCGGCCTGCGTCGCTGATCTCCACGTCATAGGGGCGGAGCGGCTGCCCCGCGTGGGCAGCCGCTCCGACTCACATCTGGACCCTTCGCGCCGCTAGGCTCGGGGTCAGCCACAACTGCATATCCACACACCAGGAGCGACCGCATCGTTTCGTCCCGGTCCTCGGTAGTGGCTCCCGCTGGTGACAGCGTGGGCCTCGATCGAAGACCGGCCTTCACGCCCTCCACGTGGGCTGTGAGCGGGACGCCGCGGATCGCTTCGTGAACAGAACAGGGAACGACCCTTGACTGAATCCACCGAGCCCGTGATCTCTGCCGTCGAGACGGTGCTGGACAACGGCAAGTTCGGCCAGCGCACCGTGAAGTTCGAGACGGGCCTGCTGGCCCGCCAGGCGGCCGGTGCCGTCACGGCGTACCTCGACGACGACACGATGCTGCTGTCGGCCACCACGGCCGGCAAGCACCCCAAGGACCACTTCGACTTCTTCCCCCTCACGATCGACGTCGAGGAGCGGATGTACGCCGCCGGCAAGATCCCCGGCTCCTTCTTCCGGTCCGAGGGCCGGCCGGGCGAGGACGCGATCCTCGCCTGCCGCCTGATCGACCGCCCGCTGCGCCCGACCTTCAAGAAGGGTCTGCGCAACGAGGTCCAGGTCGTCATCACCGTGATGGCGCTCAACCCGGACCACCCCTACGACGTGCTCGCGATCAACGCCGCGTCGCTGTCCACCCAGCTGTCCGGCCTGCCGTTCTCCGGCCCGGTCGGTGGCGTCCGCGTCGCCCTCATCGAGGGCCAGTGGGTCGCCTTCCCGACCCACAGCCAGATCGAGGACGCCGTCTTCGACATGGTGGTGGCCGGCCGGGTCACCGAGACCGGTGACGTCGCGATCATGATGGTCGAGGCCGAGGCCACCGAGACGTCCTGGGCCAAGGTCCAGAGCGGCGTGCAGGCCCCGACCGAGGAGGTCGTCGCCGGCGGTCTCGACGCGGCCAAGCCGTTCATCAAGCAGCTGTGCGAGGCGCAGGTCGAGCTGGCCAACGTCGCCGCGAAGCCGCTGCAGGAGTTCCCGGTCTTCCTCGACTACGAGGACGACGTCTTCGCCGCCGTCGAGTCCGCCGTCAAGGCCGACCTCGCCGCCGCGATGAAGATCGCCGACAAGACCGAGCGCAACGACCGCACCGACGAGCTCAAGGACCAGGTCCTGGCGCAGTTCGCGGAGCAGTTCGAGGGCCGCGAGAAGGAGATCGGCGCGGCGTTCCGCTCCGTCAACAAGGCGGTCGTGCGCGAGAGCATCCTGCGCGACAAGGTCCGCATCGACGGTCGTGGCCTCGCCGACATCCGGCCGCTGCACGCCGAGGTCGGCGTGATCCCGCGCGTCCACGGCTCGGCGCTGTTCGAGCGCGGCGAGACCCAGATCCTGGGCGTCACCACGCTGGACATGCTCAAGATGGAGCAGCAGCTCGACACGCTCTCCCCGGAGAAGCACCGCCGCTACATGCACAAGTACGTCTTCCCGCCGTTCTCGACCGGCGAGACCGGTCGCGTCGGCTCCCCGAAGCGTCGCGAGGTCGGCCACGGTGCGCTCGCGCGCCGTGCGCTGCTGCCGGTGCTGCCGGACCGCGAGGAGTTCCCCTACGCGATCCGCCAGCTGTCCGAGGCGATGGGCTCCAACGGCTCGACCTCGATGGGCTCGGTCTGCGCGTCCACGCTGGCGATGCTGCAGGCGGGCGTGCCGCTGAAGGCGTCCGTCGCGGGCATCGCGATGGGCCTGGTCTCCGGCGAGATCGACGGTGAGACGCAGTACGTCGCGCTCACCGACATCCTCGGTGCCGAGGACGCGTTCGGCGACATGGACTTCAAGGTCGCCGGCACCCGGGAGTTCGTCACCGCGCTCCAGCTCGACACCAAGCTCGACGGCATCCCGGCCGAGGTCCTCGCCGCGGCGCTGACCCAGGCCAAGGACGCCCGGATGACGATCCTCGACGTGATGGCCGAGGCCATCGACGAGCCCGAGGAGATGTCGGTCCACGCCCCGCGGATCATCACGATCAAGATCCCCGTGGACAAGATCGGCGAGGTCATCGGCCCGAAGGGCAAGGTCATCAACCAGATCCAGGACGACACCGGTGCGTCGATCTCGATCGAGGACGACGGCACGATCTACATCGGTGCGACCAACGGCGAGGCGGCCGACGCCGCCCGGTCCGCGATCAACGCGATCGCGAACCCGACCATGCCGGAGGTCGGCGAGCGCTACCTCGGCACGGTCGTGAAGACGACGAACTTCGGTGCGTTCGTCTCGCTGATGCCGGGCAAGGACGGGCTGCTGCACATCAGCAAGCTCCGTGCGCTGGCCGGCGGCAAGCGGGTCGAGGCCGTCGAGGACGTGCTCTCGGTCGGCCAGAAGGTCCAGGTCGAGATCGGCGAGATCGACGACCGCGGCAAGCTGTCGCTCGTCCCGGTGGTCGAGGACTCCCAGGACGGCGCCGCTGAGGCCAGCGACGCCGAGGCGTCCGAGGAGGACTGACCCTCCTTGGCAGCACGAGGCACCACGGCGACCGGCCAGCAGTCCGCTGCTGGCCGGTCGGCCGTTTCCCCGAAGAAGAGCGGCAGCACCCGCACGCTGCACACCGTGACCGATGCCGGTGGCCAGGTGACGTCGCGCGTGCGTCGTACGACGCTGCCGAGCGGGCTGCGCATCATCAGCGAGCAGCAGGCGGGCGTGCGGTCCGCCGCGATCGGCGTGTGGGTCGGCGTCGGCTCGCGCGACGAGTCGCCCTCGCTGCACGGCTGCTCGCACTTCCTCGAGCACCTGCTCTTCAAGGGCACGCCCGAGCGCTCCGCGCTCGACATCTCGGTGGCGCTCGACGCCGTGGGCGGGGAGTTCAACGCCTTCACGGCCAAGGAGTACACCTGCTTCCACGCGCGGGTCCTCGACGAGGACCTGGCGCTGGCTGTCGACGTGCTCGGCGACATGATCACGAGCTCCACGCTCGAGCCGGCTGACGTCGAGGCCGAGCGAGACGTGATCCTCGACGAGATCGCGATGCACGACGACGACCCTGATGACGTCGTGCACAACCTGTTCGCCGAGCAGGCGTGGGGCGACACCCCGCTGGGCCGCCCGATCGCCGGCACCGTCGGCTCGATCCAGGCGCTCACGCGCACGCAGATCCGGCGCTTCTACCAGCGGCACTACCGGCCCGCCAACGTCGTCGTGGCCGCGGCCGGCAACGTCGACCACGCGACGCTGGTGCGCCAGGTGCGCGCCGCCTTCGGCCGCAACGGCTGGCTCGACGTCGAGGAGGCGCCCGTCGCGCCGCGGCGCGGCAGCCGCAAGCGGGTCGTGCCCGGGGTGATCGAGGCGACTCGCCCCTTCGAGCAGGTCAACCTCGTGCTCGGCATGGAGGGGCTGCGCCGCGACGACGACCGCCGCTTCGCCCTCGGCGTGCTCAACACCGCGCTCGGTGGCGGCACGTCCTCGCGCCTCTTCCAGGAGGTGCGCGAGCACCGCGGCCTGGCGTACTCGGTCTTCTCGTTCTCCTCCCACCACGCCGACACCGGCCTGGTCGGGGTCTCCGTGGGCTGCCTGCCCAACCGCCTCGACGAGGTGCTCGCGGTCGTGCGCGAGGAGCTCGCGAAGGTCGCGCAGGACGGCATCACTCCCGAGGAGCTCGCTCGCGGCAAGGGCCAGCTCCGCGGCGGGCTGGTGCTCGGCCTCGAGGACACCGCCTCTCGGATGTCGCGCATCGGCAAGGCCGAGCTCATCCACGACGAGCTGCTCAGCATCGAGGAGGTGATCGCGCGCATCGACGGCGTCACGCTCGACGAGGTGCGCGCCGTCGCCGCCGACATCCTCTCGCGGCCCGAGGTGCTGGCGGTCGTCGGTCCCGCCTGACCGGCCCGGTCGCTCCGGGACGCCCCGGGGGGCGTTTCATCAAGGGATGACGGTGGAGCCGCGCCTCCCTCGCCGAGCTCGCCCAGGGATCCGCGGTCTCATCAAGGGGTGAGGGCCGCCCCGCTCGGGGGTGCGCCGCCTCGTGACTGCGCCCCGTCGCGAGTGGTCGCCGGATGTTTCTCCAGGCGGCTGGGTACCTCGCCGGGAACGACGTCGACCTCGGGAGGGCCGCCACTTGTCCGATGACCTGGAGTTGTTGCAGCAGCGCGTGAGCAGCCAGCAGGAGAAGCTCGATCAGGCGGCCGGGGCGCTGGATCTCGCGCAGACGCGCTTCGACGCGTCGTCGGCGGCCTACAAGAGCGCGGACCGTGAGCGCCGGCGGGTCAAGGCCGCCCTGAAGCTCGCGCAGAAGCGTGCCGACCGGCTGGCGAAGGAGGCCAAGCGCACCGCGAAGCTGGCCCGCGAGGCTGAGACGGACCGCGACGACGCGGAGAACGAGCTCGCCGAGCACCTCGCCGTGCGCGACAAGCGCCAGGCGAAGCTGGCGAAGTCCCTGGCATCGCTGGAGGCGGCCAAGACGGCGGCGGCCGCCAGCGAGCCGGTGGCTCCGGCGAAGAAGGCGACCTCGGCCAGAACGACCTCCGCCCGGAAGCAGCCCGCCAGGAAGGCGTCGCCCGCGAAGAAGTCGCCCACGAAGCGCGCGGCTGCGACCAATCGGGCGACGCCGGCCAGGAAGGCGGCGAGGAAGGCGACGAGGAAGGCATAGGCGCCGCCGGTGCCTCAGCCGACGCCCCAGGCCGGCCGGTAGTCGAAGCCGGGGTACGTCGAGACCTGCTGGCGGTGGTGTCCGCCGTACCTCATCGTCCAGATCTCGGCGTTGGGCTCCGCGAAGCTCGAACGGTCGGTGAAGACCAGGCTGCGCCCGTCGGGCGACCATTGCGGATTGGCGTTCCGGCGGCCGGTCGACCCGTTGTCCGTGATCCAGACGATGGCGCGGGCGCAGTCCCGGGGGCCGCGGCAGTCGGCAGGCACGGTCGCCAGGTCCACGAACGAGTCCTCGGCCGTGCCCCGGGCGTAGCTCTCGAAGACGACCAGGTCCGCGGTCGGGCCGTGCGCGGCGGTGGAGAGGTCGTAGATCTCGGCGCGGAGCTCCCACGGCGTGAGCCGGTGCAGGCCACGACCGTCCAGCCGGAACAGCGCGCTCGTGTCGTCGCTGATCTTGACCCGGCGGAGCACGAGGAAGCTGCCGTCAGCGGAGAGCCGGGCGCCCTCGTCCTCGAAGACGCCTTCGCTGCCCGCCGGGGAGAGCCGGCGCAGGTGCGTCCCGTCAGTGCGAGTCGTCCAGAGCACGACGCTGGCGGGCCGTTCGGTGAAGGGGCCGCTGATCGCCGAGTACGCGAGCCGGTCCGCCGATAGCCAGGTGGGCAGCGCCAGGGCCACGCAGGGGTCGACGCACGGAGCGTCCAGCGGGTGGTCGTCGGAGCCGTCCGGCCGGACCAGCCGGACCTCCGTCGACTCCGGGTGGTTGCGTTCGTAGGCGATCCACTCTCCGTCGGGAGAGACCTGTGCGTTGAGGTCGACGACGTCGGGGCTCGGTGCCGTCAGCGGTCGCGCGTCCCCGCCGTCGGGCCGGGCGATCATCAGGTGCTCCGAGCCGGGCGCCGCGCGGCTCGTCCAGACGACGACGCCGTCGTGCCCACCGTTGCCATGGTCACGCTGGCCGGCCGTCGCTGCCGGTGACAGGCTCACGAGGGCGGCGAACGCCGCCGTGGAGAAGATCAGCGTCCGGACGGTTCGCATCGCTCATGCACCCCTCTCGTCGGGCTGGTTCGAGCAGCGTGGCAGGGCCGGCGCCGCTGCCTCGATCCCGGAGATCCGGGATTGACGCGCGTCCTACCGTGGACAGGTGGGCGGGAGCGTCGCCGCGGCGCGGTCGAAGCTGCTCGGCCTCGGCCAGGAGCGGTCGGCGGCCGGGTGGTTCGGCGACGCCGCCCTCGAGGCGGTGGCCGAC
The DNA here is from genome assembly GCF_013778305.1 of Nocardioides agri. GTDB lineage: Bacteria > Actinomycetota > Actinomycetes > Propionibacteriales > Nocardioidaceae > Nocardioides > Nocardioides agri. The sequence goes on along the minus strand of NZ_JACEIC010000002.1, from coordinate 407,374 downwards.
GTGGTCGGCCACGACGGCTACTGCCTCTTCGCCGTCGACCCGGTCTCCGGGATCCGCACGACCATGTTCTCCCGGCACGGTCTCACCTGCAGCTCGCTCAGGCTCCTGCGCAACGAGGTCGCGGACGACGACGTCAACCCGTACGCCCGTCTTGTCAGCACCCGCCAGGTCGCGGGCGTCCTCGCGGAGGATCGGTCGGGAGACCACAGCCGCCGCCTGCACGAGCTGATGCACCCGGACGGCTACCGCTCGGAGCTGAGGGTCGTGCTGGTCGACCGGGACGGCTACTGGGGCGGGCTGTCGCTCTTCCGCGACGAGCGCCACCACCCGTTCACCGAGGACGACGCGGACGAGCTCCGTCAGCTGTCGGAGCCGTTGGCCTCCGCGCTGCGGCACCACCACGTCGCGGTACGGCGGAGCTCGGCGGAGGCAGGCGCGGCCGGCGTCGTGGTGGCGAGCAGGGACGGCCGGGCCCGCGTGAGCGACGAGGCCCGCGCGTGGCTCGAGCAGCTCGCCGACCCCGGCGAGGACGGTGCCGTCGCCGACGACCTGATGCGGATCGTGTGGGAGCTCGCGGACGCGACGCTCCGCCGCGTCCCGCGCAGCGGGTCCGGCCCGGTCGCGCGGGCCCGGACGGCGTACGGCGGGTGGCTGGTGGCGTCGACCAGCCGGGTCGACCCCGACGAGGCGGCCGTCGTGCTCCGCCCGGGAGACGTCGGGACCGTCGCTCCGGCGTTCGCGCGGTGGGCCGGCTTCAGCCGCCGCGAGACGGCGGTCCTGCTGCTGCTCGCGGACGGCAGGACGTCGCGAGGGGTCGCGCGGGAGCTCGGGATCTCGCCGTACACCGTCGACGACCACCTGGCGTCTCTCTACCGGAAGGCCGGTGTCCGAGGCAGGGACGAGCTGCTCGCGCTGGTGCGCTGACGCGGCAGGTCGCGCGCGGACTAGCCGGCGTGGACGTGTGGGCGGCGCCGCCGGTCGGGCTCGGCACGGCGCAGCACCTCGCGGGTGACCGGGGCCACCTCGCCGACGCCGAACAGCAGGAACCGCAGCAGGTTGGAGATCGGGCTGCCCTCGGTCCACTCGAAGTAGATGTGCGGCCGCGCACCGGTCCGGTCGCGGATGTCCAACAGCAGGGCGGCCAGTGCGTTCGGCACGGTCGGCGACTCCAGCGTGAGCACGCGGAACATGCCGTGCAGTACCTCGCCGCGCACCTCGATCACCGACTCGAAGTCCGACGGGTCGGTGAGGGTGACCTCGACGAAGATGACGTCCTGGGCGTTCGGCAGGTCGTTGTCGTCGAGGATCTGCTCGGCCTTGCGGCGGTACTCGTCCGGGTCGCGGGCATCGGGTTCGTTGGCGACGATCCGGATGGAGCGCCGAGCGCAGTCACGGATGAAGAGCTCCGCGGTGGGGTCCAGCCGCACGTGGGTGGTGCGCAGCTCGAAGGCTCGGAGCAGCCGGGACGCGATGGAGACCGCCAGGATCGCGGCGATGAACATGGCCCCGATCTTGAGACCGTCGGGACGCTCGAGGACGTTGACGACGGTGGTGTAGACGAAGATCAGGGACACCGTCGCGAAGGCGACGGCGAGCGTGCGCTGCCCGGCCCTCCGTGCGGCCAGGGTGACCGCGACTGCCGCGGACGTGATCAGCACCAGGACGCCGGTGGCGTACGCGCCGCCCTGGGCGTTCACGTCGGCCTGGAACACCCAGGTGATCCCGAACGCGATGGCGGTCAGCACCAGGACCAGCGGGCGGACCGCCCCCGCCCACTCCGGCGCCATCCCGTAGCGGGGGAGGTAGCGCGGGATCAGGTTGAGCAGCCCGGCCATCGCCGAGGCCCCGGCGAACCAGAGGATCGCGATCGTGGAGACGTCGTACGCGGTGCCGAACGTGTCGCCGAGGTACTCGTGGGCCAGGTAGGCGAGGGCGCGTCCGGAGGCCTCGCCTCCGTCCTCGAACTCCTTCGGCGGGATCAGCAAGGTGGTCACCAGGCTGCTGGCGATCAGGTAGACGCTCATGATGACGGCGGCGCTGACGAGCAGCCGCTTGGTGTTGCGGATCCGGCCGGTGGGTCGCTCCTCGGTGTCGGTCGGGTCTCCCTCGACGTGCGTCATCACGGCGACACCGGTCTCGAAGCCGGAGAGGCCGAGCGCGAGCTTGGGGAAGACCAGCAGGGCCACCCCGACGACCGCCAGCGCGCTGCCGTGCTCGGCGCGGAGCAGGTTCATCCAGTCACCCACGACGTGGGGGTGCTCGAGCACGTGCGCCGCCGACACCGCGATGACCACGAAGTTGAGGAACAGGTAGGTCACGACCAGGACGACGGCCACGCCGATCGCCTCCGTGAAGCCGCGCAGGAACACGGCACCGAGGACGGCAATGAGGCCGAGGGTGAGCGCGACCTCGTGCCCGTGCAGGAATCCCGGCACGTGCGGGTTCTCCGTCACGTGTGCGCTCGCGTCGGCGGCGGAGAGGGTGATGGTGATCATGAAGTCCGTGGCGGCGAAGCCGAGGAGCACCAGGACGAACAGCTTGCCCCGCCAGAACGGCAGCAGCCGCTCCAGCATCGAGATCGAGCCCTGGCCGTGCGGGCTCTCCGCGGCGACCCGGCGGTAGACCGGCAGCGCTCCGAGGAGCGTCAGCAGCACGAGGACGACGGTGGCGACGGGCGCGACCGCGCCGGCTGCGAGCGCGGCGATGCCCGGCTGGTAGCCGAGGGTGGAGAAGTAGTCGACGCCCGTCAGGCACATCACCTTCCACCAGGGGTGCCGGCGTACGTCGTGCGGCTGGATGTCGGTGCGGGGCAGGGTGCTTGGCAGTGCGGTCACACCGTCAGCGAAGCACCGAGGGGAGCCGGTCCGGCCGGACCTAACAGAGCCCTAACAGGATGGCGCGTTAGGACTGTGTGAGGACGCTGCATCCCGGGCTCGGTCGGCGGTTCGATGGCCTCATGGAGACCCGCACGCCACGGATGGTGGATGAAGCCGGAGTCCGGTTCGGACTGACGGCCGGTGCTGAGATCGGATCCTTGGTGCTGACCGGCGCGGCCGGACTCGGAAGGACGGCCGCCGGCGCCGCGCTGGTGCTGACGACCGCCCTCGTCGGCCGCCGGCTGGGGCAGGCGGCGCTGACGGCGCTGGCGGTGATCGCCTGGGCGTTCTTCACCGGATTCGTCGAGAACCGCTACGGCGTGCTCACCTTCGCCGACGGCGACGTGGTCCGGCTCGGGCTCTTCGTGACGGCGACCCTGGTCACGGCGTGCCTGGTCCCGAGAGCAGCGGTGCGCGGTGCCCCGGCAGACTAGGCAGGTGCGCACTCTCCGCGGCATCCTGCTGGCCGTCGGCCTGCCGGTGCTGCTCACCATGGTCCTGGTCCCGCTCCGCGACCAGGTCAACCTGGTCAGCGACATGCTGCTGTTCCTCCTGGTCACCGTGGTCGTCGGCTATGTCGGCGGCATGGTGTCGACCGTCGTCGCCGCCGTCGTGTCCACCGCGCTGCTCAACTACTTCTTCACCCCGCCGTTGCACACGCTGGCGATCTCGGATGCCAACAACGCGATCGCCCTGGTGGTGTTCGTGACCGTGGCGGTGCTGGTGAGCTATGCGGTCGACCTGGCTGCGCGGCGTACGCGGCAAGCGGCGGAGGCGGAGGCCGAGGCGCGCGCGCTCGCGGCCGGGAACGAGATGCGTACCGCGCTGCTCGCGGCCGTCGGACACGACCTGCGCACGCCGCTCGCCGCCGCCAAGGCGTCGGTGTCGGGACTGCGCAGCGTCGACCAGGACCTCTCACCGGGCGACCGCGTGGAGCTGGTCGAGGTCGCCGACGAGTCGCTCGACCGTCTCGCCGAGCTGGTCGACAACCTGCTCGACATGAGTCGTCTGAACGCGGGGGCGCTGACGCTGCGGCTGAGCCCGACAGCGCTCGACGAGGTGGTCGCGCGAAGCCTCGACGACCTCGGCGACGGTGCCGCGCGGGTGGACGTCGTACTGGCCGAGGACCTGCCCTCGATCCACGCCGACGGCGGCCTCCTGGAGCGAGTGTTCGCGAACCTGCTGACGAACGCGGTGCGCTACTCACCGCCAGGTCGGCCGGTCCACGTGGTCGCTGTCGTCAAGGACGAGACGCTCGAGGTCCGCGTCGTCGACCACGGCCCCGGCATCCCGTCCGCGGACCGGGACCGGGTCTTCCTCCCGTTCCAGCGGCTGGGGGACACCGACAACACGACCGGGGTCGGACTCGGCCTGGCGCTGTCCCGCGGCCTGACCGAGGCGATGGGCGGAACCCTGGAGCCGGAGGAGACGCCGGGTGGCGGCCTGACCCTGGTGCTGACGCTCCGTATCGCGCGGGAGCCCGCCGCCGAGCCCGGGCACCGCGAGCGGTCGGGGTCCGCGCCATGACGACCGTCCTCGTCGTCGACGACGAGCCCCAGCTGCTGCGCGCACTCAGCATCAACCTCGAGGCGCGGCACTACCAGGTGCACACGGCGTCCTCCGGCAGCGACGCCCTCACGGTGGCGGCGGCGCATCCGCCGGACCTGGTGATCCTCGACCTCGGCCTCCCCGACATGGAGGGCACCGAGGTGGTCGCCGGGCTGCGCGGGTGGACCGACGTCCCGATCCTGGTGCTGACCGGGCGCACCGACTCCTCCGACAAGGTGGAGGCCCTCGACGCCGGCGCTGACGACTACGTGACCAAGCCGTTCGGGATGGACGAGCTGCTGGCGCGACTGCGCGCGATGCTCCGCCGCGCCGGCGCGAAGGACGAGCAGCCAGTGGTGTCCTTCGGGACGGTCTCGGTGGACCTGGCAGCCCGCCGGGTCACCCGCGCGGGCGCGGACGTGCGACTGACCCCGACGGAGTGGCACCTGCTCGAGGTGCTGGTCCGCAACCCGGGCCGGCTGCTCAGCCAGAAGCAGCTGCTGCTCGAGGTCTGGGGGCCGGGGTACGAGACCGCGCGCGGCAACCTGCGCCTCTACATGGCCCAGCTGCGCAAGAAGCTCGAGGACGACCCGGCGCGGCCGTCGTACCTGCTCAACGAGCCGGGGATGGGCTACCGGTTCCAGCCCTGACCCGTCCCGTGCGTCGCCTGTGACGTCGGGCAGTTGGCCTGGAGTGCGACGAGATGTCATACGGACGGTGGAAGCGGACACACCGTCCGTATGACGTCCCGCGGCTCGTATCCGCACCTCCGCATGAGCGGGTGCGCGGGCCGTGCCAGGGAGTGCGTCCCGTGTTGGCCTCAGCCCGCCTCGCAGGCAGTATCGACCATTCCTGCCTATCAATAGTCCGATCCGCCGCCATGGGTTCCGTCGGCTCACGAGGTTTCTGGGAGGCGAAGGGCGCCGCGTCACACGGCGAGCTCGGCCCACGCGCTGTCGGCGTCGGGCATGGCGGCGATCTCGGCGCGGACGCGCTCGGCCGCCGCACGGAACGCCGGATCGTGGCTCACCGCCGCAACGGCGGCCGCGATCGACTCGACCGCGTAGTCCTGCGGACCGACCAGCAGCCCCGCGCCCGCACGGACCAGGAGGGCGGCGTTCTCCGGCTGGTCGGTGCCGCGCGGCAGCGCGACCTGAGGCACGCCGTGCACGAGGCCGCCGAGCATCGTGCCCGACCCGCTGTGCGAGACCAGCAGGTCGGCCCGCTCCAGCAGAGCGGCCTGGGGAAGGAACTCAGCGACCAGGACGTTCGCGGGCACCGGGCCCAGCTCGTCGGGGTCGAGCCGACGTCCGGTGGTGGCGACCACCACGCCGTCGTACGCCTGCAGGGCCTCGAGCCCGGTTCTCAGGTCGGCGGTGTCGGCGTTCTTGACGGTGCCGAGCGTGAAGTAGGCGACGGGGCGGTCGGACGCGAGGACGTCGGCCACTCGGGATGGCAGCGGTCCGGGCTCGCCGGCGCTCGGTCGCACCGCGGTGGCTCCGGGCCACGGGCGTGGCCCGTCGGGCTGCAACGACGGCGGGCAGAGGTCCAGGGCCCGTTCGGTCGAGAGCTGCGCCCACAGCTCGGGCGCGCCGATCGCGGCTCCCGCGGCGTCGATGAGCTGGGCGTAGAACGGGAACATCGGTCCGATGCCGTGCACCACGGCGGGGATCCCGAGCCTCGCGGCGAGCATGGATCCGGCCACCTCGAGGACCTCGTGGACGACGACGTCTGGTCGCCACGACGAGGCCAGCACCACGAGGTCGTCGAGTCGGGCGAGAGCGGGTGCGCCGAACAGCGACACGACGCCGTCCGTCATCTTCTGCTCGTCGGTGACGCCGGGGGCCGCCCACACCGCCTCGTGCGCTGACCAGGCGGCGTCCCAGGTCGGCCCCACCGCGTGGACATCCAGCCCGCGGGCGGCCAGCGGACCGACCAGGTCCGGTCCTGTGGTGACCCGCACGTCGTGGCCGGCACGCTGCGCCGCCCGGATGAGGGGCAACAGCGGCAGCGCGTGCCCGTACGCAGGACACGAGGTGAAGAGCACCCGAGCCATGCCGATCAATGTGACACGTCGGGCATCGCCGGTACAGCGTGCGAGCGGCCGTCGCCGACATTCCCGTGCCTGGCTTGCCGGGGAAGGTCGGGGGAAGGTCGGCGGTGGATGGTGCTCCGCATGACCACTCATCAGCCGCGTACCGCCCGGCGTCACCGCACTGTCACCGAGCGTGACATCGAGCTGTTCACGGAGATGAGCGGTGACCGGAACCCGCTCCACTACGACGCCGAGCTCGCCGCGGCGAGCCGGTTCGGAGGCATCGTCGTCCAGGGCGGCGTCACCTCCGCCCTGCTGAACGCCCTCGTCGCCGAGGACCTGCCCGGCCCGGGGAGCGTGTTCCTGGAGGTGTCGTGGCGGTTCCTCGCGCCGGTCCGCCCGGGCGACGTCATCACCGCCTCGGCCACCGAGCTGGCGTCGCGGACCGACAAGCCCGTGACGACCCTCGCGACCCGCATCACCAACCAGGACGGCGTCGTCGTGCTCGACGGCACCGCGGTGGTCTGGCGCGACCCGGTCGTCGCCGCCCACCACTCCTGACCACCCACCGAAGAACACCCACCGAGAACACCCACCGAAAGGCACGATCATGACCACCACCACCGATCGCCCCAGCCGCAACGGGGTCGACACCGCCACGCTGTTCGCCACCCTCGACGCGGTGCGCGGACAGAACGAGATCGCGAAGTTCCAGTTCCGCGCCAGCAACAGCTGGGTCAGCGGCACCCACAGCCGCACGACGATCTCGGGCTTCCACGGCGCCATGCAGGAGCTCGAGCACGCGCAGCCCACCGTCGTCGACGCCGACCACCCCGCGGTGCTCGTCGGCACCGACGCGGCACCCACCCCGGTCGAGTACCTGCTGCACGCCATCGCCGCCTGCCTGACGGCCGGCATCGCGAACATCGCCGCCGCCCGCGGCGTGACGCTGACCTCCGTGCGCTCGGAGGTCGAGGGCGACATCGACCTGCTCGGCATCCTCGGGCTCTCGGACGGCTCGGTGCGCAACGGCTACCAGCAGCTGCGTGTCACCTTCCACATCGCGGGCGAGGCCGACGAGGAGACGCTGCGCGGCATCGTCGAGCAGTCGCGTCGGCGCTCCGCGGTCTACGACGCCCTGACCAACCCCACCCCGGTAGCCATCGACGTCGTCGTCGAGTGAGCCACCGCCACCCCACGAGGTCCGGCCGCCGCGCGAGCGGCGGCCGGGCCCCGCCCCAGGAGGCACCCCATGACCACCCACCAGACCGTCGACACCGTCGTCGTCGGTGCCGGCCACGCCGGCCTGGCCGTCAGCCGGCTGCTGACCGACGCCGGGCGTGACCACGTCGTCCTCGACCGCGGCCGCATCGCCGAGCGGTGGCGCACCGAGCGCTGGGACTCCCTGCGCCTGCTCACGCCGACGTGGATGACCCGGCTCCCCGGCTGGTACCCCGGCGGCCGTGACCCCGAGGGCTTCCTCTCGGCGGCCGAGCTGACGACGTACCTCGAGCGGTACGCCGCGTCCTTCGACGCCCCGATCCATGCGGGCACGAACGTCCGGCGAGTCGCTCCGGCGCGTGGCGGCGTCGGCTACGACGTCCGCACGGACACCGGCACCTGGCGGACGCGGCACGTCGTCGTGGCCACCGGACCGCACGGGCCCAACCGGGTCCCGGTCCCGCTCGCCGACCTTCGCGCGGCCGAGCTGGTCCCGAGCAGCCGCTACCGCAACCCCGGCCAGCTGGCCGACGGCGGTGTGCTGGTCGTCGGGGCCTCCGCGTCGGGCGTGCAGATCGCCGACGAGCTCGCCCGGGCCGGACGCGAGGTCACGCTCGCGGTCGGCCGGCACACGCGCGTGCCGCGCCGCTACCGCGGCCTCGACCTCTTCTGGTGGCTGGAGAGCACCGGCCGGCTCGGCCGGACCATCGACGACGTCACCGAGCCGTTGCGCGCGCGGCACGAGCCGTCCTTGCAGCTCGTCGGCCGCGCGGAGCGATCGGATGCCTCGGACCTCGACCTGTCGACGCTGTCCCAGCGCGGCGTCCGTCTCGTCGGTCGCCTGCAGGGCCTCGACGGCGACCGGGTCGCCCTCGACGACGGCCTGCGGGCGCGGACCGTGGAGGCGGACCGGGCGCTCTGCCGCCTGCTCGGGTCCTTGGACGAGTACGCCGCGCGCACCGGCCTGGCCCGGGAGCTGCTCGCCCCGACGCGTCCGCGACCGGTCGACCCCGCGCCGGCGCCCGGGTGGCTCGACCTGAGGGCGGAGCGGATCGGCACGATCGTGCTCGCCGCCGGTCACCGGCCGGACCACTCCTGGCTGGCGCTCCCGGTGACCGGTCCGGACGGTGCGATCCGGCAGTACCGCGGCGTCACCTCGGCTCCCGGGATCTACGTGGTCGGGCAGCGCTTCCAGCACCGCCGCGACTCGAGCTTCATCGACGGTGCCCGACACGACGCCCGCGACGTGGTCACGCACCTGGTGACCGGTGCCCTGCCCGCCGCGGCCGTGGCGTCCGAGGAGCCGGCGGCATGAACGGCCACGACGTCGTCGTCGTCGGCGCGCGCGTCGGCGGCGCCTCCACCGCGATGCTGCTGGCCCGCGCCGGCCTTCGGGTCGCGCTCGTCGATCGCGGGAGCTACGGGTCCGACACGCTGTCGACGCACGGCCTGATGCGCGCGGGCGTGCTCCAGCTCTCCCGCTGGGGCGTGCTGCCCGGCGTGGTCTCGGCCGGCACGCCGCCGGTGCGCCGTACGACGTTCCACTACGCGTCGCAGGAGCCCGTGCAGGTGTCGATCCGGCCGAGCGCCGGCGTGGAGGCGTTGTATGCGCCTCGCCGCCTGGTGCTCGACCGGCTCCTCGTCGACGCGGCGGCGCGGGCCGGGGTCGACGTGCTCTTCGGCACCACCGTCACCGGGCTGCTGCGCAGCGGCGACGGCGCCGTCGGGGGCGTCGTCGTCTCCGGCCCGAGCGGCGCGGCCGTCACCCTGCCCGCCGCCGTCACCGTCGGGGCCGACGGCGTTCGCTCCATCGTCGCGCGGGAGGCGGCGGCGCCCCTCACGAGGCAAGGCCGGCACCGCGGCGCGATCCTCTACCAGTACCGCCGCGACCTCCCTGTGACCGGCTACGAGTGGGCGTACGGCGACCATGCGGCCGCCGGCCTGATCCCGACGAACGACGGCGAGACGTGCGTCTTCGTCGAGACCTCGCCGGCGCGGATGCGTCAGCTGCGTCGCGCCGGCGCGGACGCGGCGTTCAGCGCCGTGCTCGCCGCAGCCGGCCCCGACCTGCACGACCGGGTGCTGTCGTCCGAGACGTCCAGCAGGCTGCACGGATGGGCCGGCCTGCCGGGGTACCTGCGCCGCCCGTGGGGGCCCGGGTGGGCTCTGGTCGGCGACGCCGGCTACTACCGCGACCCGATCACCAGCCACGGGATCACCGACGCCCTGCGCGACGCGGAGCTGCTCGCTCGCGGGCTGACGTCGGTGCTGCGGGACGGGACGGCGTACGACGAGGCCATGGCGGGCTACGAGACCACGCGCGACCGGCTGGCGGGGGCGATGCTCGCCGCGACCGACGACGTCGCCGCGTTCGACTGGGACGTCGCCCGTGCCCAGGGCCTGCTGCGGCGCGTCAGCTCCGCCATGAGCGACGAGGTCGACCACCTCGCTGCCCTCGATGACGAGCCCGTCGACGGCGGCACGCCGGCGCGGCGGGCGAGTAGCGTTCGCTGTTGAGGGAGGCATGCGAGTGTCGGTGCGGATCAGCCTGCTCGGAGACTTCGCCGTCGAGGTCGACGGCCGCCCCGTCCCGTCCGCGGAATGGTCGCGGCGAGACCCGGCCGCGCTGGTCAAGCTCCTCGCGCTGACCACGGGTCGGCTCCACCGCGAGCAGGTCATCGAGACGCTGTGGCCCGGCGTCCCGCTCCACCTCGGCGCGCCCCGCCTGCACAAGGCCGCCCACCACGCCCGCAGGCTGCTCGGTCATCCCGGAGCGGTCCAGCTCCAGCAGGAGACCGTCGCGCTCTTCCCCGAGGCGGAGCTCGAGGTGGACGCACGGGAGCTGCTCCGCCGCGGCCGTGAGGCGCTCGCCGCGTCCGACCCGGCCGCGGCCGAGGCGGCGCTGGCGCTGCACGCCGGACCGTTGCTGCCGCAGGACCCCTTCGAGCCGTGGACCGCCGAGAGCCGGCTCGCCGTGGAGTCCCTGCACCTCGAGCTGCTCCGGCTCGCTGGCCGCTGGGCCGACGTACTCGACCTGCAGCCTGCCGACGAGGAGGCGCACCTCGGCCTGGTCCGGGCGTACGCCGCTCGCGGCGACCTCCGTGGCGCGCGTCGGCAGTACGAGCGGATGGAGCAGGCGCTCCGGCACGAGCTCGGCACCGCCCCGAGCCCCGAGGCGCGCCGGGTCCGGGCCGAGCTCGGTGAGCCGGCCCGGTCGGCCGACGGCGAGCAGCCCGCGCGCGTCCGGCTGTTCGGGCGGCGCGACCTCGCGGACCTGGTCGACGCCCGTCTCGAACGGGCTGGGACCGGACGGGGAGGCGGGATGCTCCTCCAGGGGCCGGCCGGGGTCGGCAAGTCCACGCTGCTCGACCTGGCCGAGTCCGCTGCGCGTCGCCGCGGCTGGCGGAGCGGGCGGGGGAGTGCGTCGGCGATCGAGGGCTCGTGGCCCTACGCGCCCGTCCTCGAGGCACTCGGCGACCTCTGCCGCAAGCACCCGGCCCTGCTCGACGGGCTGGACGACGTCTACCGCACCGAGCTGGACATGGCGCTGTCGGGGCGCGAGCTGCCGTGGGGCGGCGGGTCCGGCCACCAGCGGCTCTTCGTCGCCGCCGCCGAGCTGGTCCGCCTGGCCGCCGCCGGCGCCGGGCTGCTGCTCGTCGTGGACGACCTGCACGAGGCCGACGAGGCCTCGACGCGGCTGCTGCACTACCTGGCGCGGTGCGCCACGGGCGAGGCGGTGCTGATCGCCGTCGCGCTCCGACCCGAAGGGCCGCGGCACGTCCGTGAGGCCGTCGACAGCCTGGCCGCGCGCGACCCGAGCGCGTTGGTGCAGGTGCCCCCGCTGTCCGCGGACGCGACGCGACGCCTGGTGGCGGCCACCCACCCCGACCTGCCGGCCGAGGTCGTCGACGAGATCTGGCAGCTCAGCGCCGGCCTGCCGTTCCTGGCCCTGGAGCAGGCCCGCAACCGGACCACCGGGCGGACCGGTGACGTGCTGCCGCCGCTGCCGGCCGACGTCCTGGTCACCTTCGAGCGGGTGGCGCTGCTCGGCACGACGTTCACGACCGACGAGATGCTCGCGCTCGCCGGTGTGGACGAGGCCGTGGCCTACCGGCAGCTCGAGTACGCCGTCGCGAGCCTCCTCGTCGAGCCGGGCGAGTCGGGCTATCGCTTCCGGCACCCCCTGATCCGTGAGTCGCTGGTCGAGCGGATGCCGACCGGGGTCCGGCTGGCCGCGCGTCGGGAGGTCGGCGAGACGCTCGCCGCGCTGGGCGCTCCGCCGGCCCGGGTCGCGCACCAGCTGCTCCAAGGCGGGCTGCCGTCGCGGGCCGCGCCGTACGTCGTCCAGGCGGTGGAGACGGCCGGCGCCCTCGGCGCCTACCGCGACGCCCTGGCCCTCGTCGACGGCGTCCTCGAGCACGCACCCGCCGACGTCGCGGGGCACCTGCTGGCCCGGCGGGGCGACCTGCTGATGGCGCTCGGGGACCCGTCGGCGCTCGCGGCGTACCGAACGGCCCTGCCACGCACGACCGGCACCCAGCACCGGCTGGTCCGTGCCGGGCTCGCCCGGGCGGCGGCGTTCGCCAACGAGCTCGACACCGCGGCCGCGGCGCTGCGCGGGCTCGAGCTCGAGGGCGATGCCGCGGACGGACCGATCCTGGTCGCCCAGGGCAACCTGGCGTTCTTCGAGGGCGACGTCGACCGCGCCTGGCAGGTCGCCTCCCAGGCGCGGGACCTGCTCGTGGACCCCGACGGCGCCTGGCGCCTGCTCGACCTGGTCTCCCTCCAGGGCCTGATCGCGCACGAGCGGGGCGAGTGGTTCGAGCGGTTCCTGATCGAGATGCGGCGCACGCAGGGCAAGGACCGGCTCGCGGTCGCGCTGTTCGACGCTCATCTGTGCGTGGCCGAGTACCTGCTCTACGGGCCGGTGTCCTACCCCGACGTGATCACCCAGGCCGAGGAGCTGCGGAGCCGGGCCAACCACGCCGGAGCGCTGCGCGGGGTCGCGTTCGCCACCGCGCTGATCGGTGAGGCCGCGCTGCTGATGGGCGACGTCGACCGGGCCGAGCGCGAGCTCACCGAGGCCATCGAGCTGCATCGGGACAGCGACGCGCCGGCCGGCGAGGCGCACAGCCTGCAGCGGCTCGCCGAGGTCCGGCTCGCCCAGGGGGACGCCGCAGCGGCGCGGGCCCTGCTCGACCAGTCCCTGCCGCTTGCACGCTGGTCGATGATGAGCCACCACCTCCTCCAACGGATCTACGGCACGATGATCGCCGCCGCCCCCGATCCCGGTGCGGCACGGGTCGTCGTCGATCGGGCCGAAGCGACCATCGGCGCCGGGGACCGGTGCCTCCTCTGCGACGTGATGCTCGAGGTCCCCGCCGCGATCGCCTGCGCCGACGTCGGCGACATCGCGGACGCGGAGCGGCACCTGGCGCTCGCCGAGGAGTCCGCGAGCCGCTGGGCGGGCTCCGCCTGGCAGGCCGCGATCCTGGAGGTGCGCGCCCGGATCGCAGCAGCCTCCGGCCTCCCGCACGAGGCGGCCGAGCTCGCGGAGCAGGCCGCCCGGCTCTTCGAGTCCGCCGGCCACGTGCGCGACGCCGAACGCTGCCGGGCCGATCGTCCGTCCGCATCGGTGGGCTGAGTCGAACCCGACCTCGGTTGCCCGGGATGTCGGTTGGAGCGTTCGTCAGCGGATCGGCAGACCTCGCACGTCCGGCAGGCGGCGGTTGGACGCGCCTGATCGTGGCAGATCTGCATGCGCCACCGGCTCGCCCGTGGGACGTCATACGGACGGTGGAAGCGGACACACCGTCCGTATGACGTCCCACGCCTTGCATCCGCATCTCGGCAGGCGAGTGCGTCTGGCCCGCGGTGAAGAGACACACCTCGTGAGGCGCTGGATCGCGGGATGCGGCCGTGTCTCTGCCGTTGCCGACTCCGGGTGCTACCGCCACCGACGTTGAGACTTCGCTTCCGTGGATGAGCGATGCCGATCCGGCGGACATCGCCACCTTGGACATCGGCGGCCCGCGCGGCCTCAGACGGTGGATCGCCTGGAACCGGCGCAACGATGAAGAGCATGGCCTCGGGCCGTGGGTCGTCGAGACCCACGAGGGCGGTTCATCAGGCGACTGCGGCTTGACCAAGCAGACGGTGGAAGAGCGGCGGTTCGTCGAAGCGGGTTGGACGGTTCCGACCTCCCTGGTCAGGGCTACGCGACGGAGGGGCAGCCGGTGCGATGCGGGAGGCCGCTCGCGCCCGGCATTGAGCTCCATCGACCGCAGCCGGCCGGCCAGCATCAGCGTCACCCGCTCCGCACCTGGTGCGGAGCGGCTTCGCGTGCGCGAGGGCCCGGGGTCAGCAGAGCTTGCCGTTGAGCAGGCAGTACGTCCTGGGGTGATGCACGCCCACGACACCGACCTTACGAATGTCGCGCGTCCGATGAGCCAGGGTCCCTTGCGGGACAACCTTGACCATCGACAACTTGAACCGGGAACGGTGGTCGTCGGTGATGCGCACCTCGTAACGCTGACCGTTTGGTCGCATAAGCAGAATCCCCGAGAAGCCCTTGTGGGCGAAGTACACCGAGCCCGGAATCTGTTCTCGAGCTGGCCCATGCGCAAGCTGGCCGGTCACGCGCCCAGCGGAGTCGACGACGGCGACGTTCGCGGGCGGGTCCTGAATGGCGTAGAACCAGCGCATCGAGTCGAGGTTGTGACTCAATTCGACATGCAGGAGCGGTTCGACGGTCTTGATGGCGCGCTGGTAGGTCATTGACGGGTCGAACCGTGCGTAGAACGTGAACGGACCCGAGTTGTAGACCTCCTTGCCGGCCAGCAGTTCACTGAACCCAGCGGTATGCCATCGAACCAAACCCGACCCGACGCCACCCACGACACAGCCAGACACCCGTGGCCCGAACAGCGCCCAACGACAGTCCGGAATCGATGCGGAGCCATCGAGGAAGTCGAGTTGGGCAGTCGCATGCGACTCGACGACCAGGTCCGGTTGCCTACGCTGAGGAAGGTTGCGGTCATACCCGGCGCCCAGACGAATACGAACATGAAGGACCCCGGAACCGCGGAACGAACAGGACGCATCGGCGGCTGCCTTCTTCACAGCACGGAACGTGACCGGCAGTTCGAGGTACTTGATGCCGACCGGCTTCAGGAGGCGGTCATACGACTGGTTCACCTCAGGCAGCGTTGCCGTCACAGGGTCTTCCGGACAGGTAGCAACCTCGTCGTAGTACGCCTTCGACGTTCTGCCAGCGCTGTCGGTGAACCGCATCGTCGCAGTGAAACTCGACCCTCGATCGCGATACACGTGCTCCGGGTCGGCTGGCCCTGTGTCATCACTGGAACCGTCGCCCCAGTCCCAGGAATACGACGTGATGCGAGCACCCGGGTCTCGGCTACCCGACGCGTCGAACCGAACCTTCCCGTAGTCCTCGACCCTGTCGCTCGCCCGTTCCCACGTGAACTTCGGCTGCAACCCGCACGCCGTCGTCGACGAGACACCCGCCGCAACTGCCGCGAGGCTATGCCACACGGACGACCCCTCAGCCGGGAGGTCGCGCCTGTTCACCGAACAACCAGACCCAGCCAGCACAGCATGGAACGACCACTTCGCCGTCCCCTCACCCGAATACGTCGCAGTGCAATCAATGGTCAATGTGACCACCGAGCGAGACTCCGCCAACGACGTCTTCCACGGGGCATCGCAGTCGTACGTCGAGCCGTTTCCAGTGCTGGTCAGGGGCGCGCCCACCCAAGAATCACAGCCGTTGTCCCACGTGACCGGATACCCACCGTCCTCGGCATACAAGTCGACACTCGGCTTACCGGAACGCCCTCTCGAGATCCTCAAGAACGGGCGGAACCCTGACTCATACGGGCCCCCACCCGCGCCGGACAAGTGGTTCGGCTGACAGTCGCCACTGATGAAGCCATACGCCCCCGAATAGGACGTCGACCACGCCGACGACCCGTCGTCTTTCCACGACCCTCCGCCTTCTTCCGGCGTCCCCACCAGGTGCAAGACGTGGTGGCTCGTGGAGTCGACCTGCTCGATGTCGCCCAACCCGTCAGCGTTGTTGTCATCAACGTGCTCAGTCACATCCGCAGTTCCCGACCACTCCGTCGGGAACTGCACAGTGGGGACCGAGTCGCCAGGCGCTTGGAATTGGGTCTTGGCGTTCGTTGCCTCTCGATGTGTGTATGTTGCGGAAGCGGTGGGCCCGGAAGCACACAGTGAGAGTGCGAGGACTACAGCGATGAGTCGGTGGCTGACCATGATTGCCCTTTCAGCAATTGGCGGTGCTGGCCCGGAGGGTCTTGCTCCTGGGCTTCGCCTTCGCGGTCGCCGGTGCGGCGTCGGGGGGATCCACCCGGGTTGCCCGAGCAGCTCGAGGACGCGGCTTCCTGCCTCGCGTTGAGGCGATAGCGGAGCCTGGTTGGTGGTGGGTCGACGGCGTGAGGAGCTACTCCGTCGCCCATCGGATGTCCAGGTACTGCAGCTCGTCGCTGCTGGACATCGGATGGTCGAAGAGCGTGAGCAGCCTGACGGATGGATGGGTGTCGGTCTCGTCGGTCGCGAAGGCAAGCGGTCGGTTGCCGTCGGTCATCCCAAAGACTCGCCAAGCGCCGGCTGGCAACGCGATGTCGGTCAAGTCGCAGAGACTCGAGGACGGGAAGGTCACGATCTTGGCGTCTGTCGTGGAGCCGTCGACCAGGTGGTAGACGGGCACGAAGTGCAGTGTGACCGTCTCGGTGCCCGGGTCGGAGGCGACGTACGCCGGATCCGCCCACAGCGAGGTGCACCCGGCCTGGTCACGTGGTCGTACGTACACAGAGTCCGCAAGGCTGCCGGCCCCTCGGTTGGTGACGTCTGCCCGGAAGACCAGGCGGGTGGACCGGTTGCTCAGGGTGTTGAGGTCGCGCTGCCAGTAGCTGTTGTCGTACCAGGGGAAGTACGCGGACGCCGTCCAGCGAGTCGCCACGAAACGCTTGGCGAGCACCGGCAGACGGAACCTGCCCAGGTAGTCGGTCCGGACAGCGAAGCGGTCCTTCCCGCCGCCCACGCCGCGCGCGACGAGGTCCATCCGGAGGTTGGTCAGGCGGCGGCCGGCGGAGTTGACGACCACGCCGGCGACTCGCCGTGGCGGCGCGGCCCCATGTGCGGTGGTCGACGGTCCAGCCGCCACGGCCACGGGCGCCACGGCCACGGGCGCCAGACCGAGCATGCCGGCGGCGAGACTCACCGCCGCAGCCGTGGTCAGGACACGGCGCACGGGGCCGGGCCAGTGCGGGTGAGCGAGGTTCATGGTGATGCCTCCGGGCGTCGGGCTTGCTCCGACGAATCTCCCGCTCGGAGACTCCCAGCTGCCACGGGGACAGCCCGTCGAATGACGAGGGATATCCCGCTCGGGTCGGCGGGTCTGCCCCGTCGTCAAGGACCGGCCGCCGGACCGAGGGTGGGGACCTCGTATCGGACCGTTCGCTCCCCGGGAGGACCTGTCATGTTCCCGTCACCACGCCCTCGTCGAGGCCGAGCCCGCTGTGCGCCGCGTTGTGCCGCGGCAGCGGCACTGACCCTGCCGCTGTGGCTCGGTGCCTGCGGCTCCGACTCGAGCGAGGACCTTCCAGAGGCCGACCCGACACACGCGTCTCCGACGACCGTGGACGAGAGCGTGTCCGGGAGCATCTCCGGCAGCCTGTCCGGGAGCGTGTCCGGCACCGTCTCCGGCGCGGTCCTTGATGAGGACGGCGTCCCGCTCGGGATGGTCGTCGTCGCCTTCGCGCCGGCGGCAGGCGGCGCCGAGGTCACCGCGATGTCTGACGATGACGGCACCTACTCGGTCGAGCTCGACGACGGAACGTGGACGGCGACCTGCACGAACCTCGGCGGCGACTGCACACTGAGCGACGGACGGACGTCCACCGAGATCACCGTGCCAGGCGACGTCGAGCTCGACTTCGTCGCCCGGCAGTGGGAGGCGCCGACCACGACACCACGAACCGATGATGGCGGAGGCGGGAGCGCGGAGGAGCAGTGCCGCGCAGGTGGCTACACCGTCTGTGGATTCGTGACCCAGGATGGACACCCCGTGGCCGGCATGATCATCGAGGCGAAGTTCGGCAGCCAGAACCAAACCGTGACCACCAACGATGAGGGCGGATACGGACTCACGCTTCAGATCCCGGTCGCCACGCTGCTGTGCGAGGAGACCGAGGTCATGCTCGACGAGAACCTGATCTGCCAGGCCGACGGCAGCGGCGGACTGCCGGTGAGCATCGACTCCGGCACATCGGGCCAGATCGTCAACTTCACCGTCGTACCGTCGTGAGCCTCGCGTTCTCGGCGTTTACGACGCAGGGCCGCCGGATGGACACTCGAGTCGTGAGCGTCGGTACGAGAACCGCGACCACGTTGCTCTGGCTCGGCGGAGTAGCCGCTCTGGCATCCTGGGGCGAGTTCCGACCAGGCGGGGACAGCGCGTGGCTGGCCATGGGCGGTGTCCTGATCGCCGTCGGCTTCGCGGTCACCGCCACGTTGCTCGGCCTCGAGGGTGGCCAGAGTGGCAACGCCGTGCTCTTCGCCGTCCTGACCCTGATCTGGGTGTGCGACCAGGTCGCGAGCCGTGACGTGGGGGCGCTGACGCCAGTGCTGCTGTGGATCGGTGGCTTCACCCAGCTCGTCGCCGCCGCCGTGCTGTTGCGATATCCGAGCAGCGCCCTCGACGTGTGGGGACGGTGGTTCGTCGGCGTGACCGCGGCGATACTCGGCGCTGTCCAGCTCGCGATCATCCTGACCGGCACCCGTGCCGACTGGCAGACCTCGGAGCTGGCGGACGGTCCATGGCCGACGCTCATCCGCGCTCCGGCGCTGAACGACGCTCTGTGGGAGTTGCGCTGGATCGTGTGGACGGTCGCCGGCCCGATCTTCCTGGTCTTGCTCGTGCGGCGCTGGCGCCGGCTCGGCTTCATCGAGCGTCGTACGCTCAGCCCGATCCTGGTCACTGCGGGCATCACCACCGTGATGATCTCCCTCCGGCTGGCCGACGATCAGCTGCCGGGAGTGGGTCCGCAGGTCATGGAGGGCGTCCGGGCGTACGCCGCGGTGGCCGTGTCCGCGGCGTTCGCGCTGTCCGCCCTCCGGATGCGGCTCGAGCGGGGCGACGTCGCGACCCTCGCCTCCGATCTCCACGGCCCGGTCTCGATCGAAGAGGTGCGGGACGCGCTGCGGCGAGCGCTCGGCGACCCCGGACTCGAGGTCTGGTTCTGGGTGCCGGAGCAGGACACCTACGTCGACGCCGCCGGTGCTGCGGGCACGCTGCCGGATCCCCATGACAGGTTGTTGGCCTTCGTCAGCGATAGCCACGGCGCCCCGATGGCCGTCGTCCTGACCGACATCAGCCTCGAGCGGCACCACCAGCTGGTGGACGCTGCTGTGGCGGTCAGCCGGCTCGCCTTGGAGAACGCCCGTCTGCAAGCGAGCCTCCGCGCCCGGCTGGTGGAGGTGCGCACCATCCAGACGCGACTGGTCCACACTGGTCTCGAGGAGCGTCGTCGGCTCGAGCGGAACCTGCACGACGGTGCCCAGCAGCGGCTCCTCGGCCTCGGGATGCGGCTCGGCGCCCTCGCCAACACCGTCGAGGACCCCGAGACCACCATGTCGATCGACGCCGCGCGCGTGGAGCTCCAGCACGCACTCGAAGAGCTCCGCGATCTTGCTCGTGGCCTCTACCCCGTTGCCCTGACGCAGTCAGGGCTCGCCTCCGCCCTCGAGGCGGTGACCGAGCGGCTGCCCCTCGAAGTGACACGTGACGTGCCGGACCGCCGGTGGCCCCCAGACCTGGAGAGCACCGCCTACTTCATCGCCTGCGAGGCCATGTCCAATGCCTGCAAGCACGCGGGCGAGTGCACGGTCCGACTGCGTGTGTACGAGAAGGACAACAGTCTCGTCGTCGACGTCACCGACAACGGCCAGGGGTCGACCTACTTGACCGCGGGAGGCACGGTGCGCGGGATCCGCGACCGCGTGGAAGCCGCCGGGGGTCGACTCACCGTCCGCAGCACGGTCGGCGTCGGCACTCGCCTGGTGGCGGAGCTGCCATGCGGATAGGAATCGTCGACGACTCCGCGCTGTTTCGCGATGGGCTGACCATGCTCCTGGCCAGCGCGGGGGTCGAGGTCGTCTTCCAGGCTGGCGACGTCGACCAGCTGCTGGCGCGCATTGCCGAGGTCCCGGTCGACGTCGTGATCTTGGACGTCCGGATGCCGCCGACGTTCACCTCCGAAGGCATCCAGGCAGCAGCTCGGTTGCGAGAACTCATACCTGAGCTGGGATTGCTGGTCCTTTCCACCTACGCGGAGACAGCCTACGCCGCCCAACTCCTCGACATCACCACGCGCTCCATCGGCTATCTGCTCAAGGACCGGGTGAGCGACACCGCGACGCTCCAGGACGCCCTGCGCCGCATCGCTGCGGGGGAGAGCGTCATCGACCCGGAGATCATCCAGCGGCTTCTCGCGCGTGAGCGGCACGCCACGACACTCGGCAGGCTCACTGAGCGGGAGAGGCAGGTCCTTCAGCTGATCGCCGAGGGCCGTTCCAACGTCGGCATCGCCCGGCAGCTCCACCTGCACCCGAAGACCATCGAGCACTACATCGCCGGGATCTTCCAGAATCTAGGTCTTCCGGACACCCCCGACGACAACCGGCGCGTGCTCGCCGCGATCGAATGGCTGCGCGACGCCAGCACCTGAGCCACCGAGACCGCAGAGCCGGCCACCCAGCCGTCGGCGGATGCGCCAGCGCCTGAGCAGCCCTGATGGCGCCGGCCCTGGAGGTCCCGGTCACGTTCAGCCACCCCGGCGAGTTCGACGAATCATTGAGTTCACCCCGGGCAGACGTGCTCGATACCCGCCGCACCGGTGCCGCTGACGCGGCCAGCGGCCGTGTTCCAGAACGCGGTGCCAGTCAGGTAGGACGGTCCCGGACGCAGGACCAGGCTTGACGGGGCTGGTGGCCCGTTGGCTCTGAAGCGTCCCTCCCTCGTGGACACCATTCTCAGCCCGACTACGCTCGACGGGCTTCCGGCGCCCGGCGCGTGACAGGCAGCCTGAACGCCGGCGCCTGGTTGACCGCCACCAGGGACGGATCCGGCGACGTCGCCTCCAGCCCGCCCCCGCTCACGCTTCGAGGGATTTCCCGCACCGGCCAGCGGGACATCTCCCTGTTGTGCCGCGCCCCTCGCGGCCAGAGTCGAAGGGCCGCGGACCCAGTCGCGGCCATGGACGTCGCGGGGGAGCGGCAGGAAAGGGAGAGACATGGGCACGAGAGCACGGGGCAAGAGGCGTCTGGCCGGACTGGTGCCCGTCGCCGTCCTGGTCATGGGCTTGCTCGCTTCGCAACTGCCGCCGGCGTCGTACGCCGACGGCGGTGCCGTGATCAGGGTCCAGGCCGCGAAGGTGGACTGGATTGCCAACGCCTACTTCCAGAACCAGGGCGTCGAGGGCGTGAAGCTGGCGTTCTACGAGCAGACGTTGCTGCAGATGTACCGAAGCGATCCGAACCTGTCGCCGGTGGACGCTGCGAAGCAGATGAATGCCTTGATGAAGGCGGTGGACACCGCAGCGCCCAACGGACTGCTCGGCTTCGGCGCGGCCGGTG
This sequence comes from Nocardioides agri, assembly GCF_013778305.1. Taxonomy (GTDB): domain Bacteria; phylum Actinomycetota; class Actinomycetes; order Propionibacteriales; family Nocardioidaceae; genus Nocardioides; species Nocardioides agri. Next base: position 386,014 of record NZ_JACEIC010000002.1, on the reverse strand, counting down.
ACGCCGTCGTGCCCGGCCTGCTGGGGATCATCCAGAAGGTCGCCGTGGAAAACCCGTACCTCGACGTCGCCGTGGACGCAGCCAAGGTCACCTTCCAGTACTTCTCCAACCAGACGACGATCACCAACCCCGACGCCATCCAGCAGCTGACGGCGACAACGGACTTGTCGGCGATGGCCTCCGGCGTGTACACGACATCGTGGGGGACGCTCAGCAAGGTCTATGACGAAGCCAAGGACGGCAACCCGTTGTTCCGGACCGCCCAGAACCTGCTCTTCGCCGCCCGGACGGCGCCGACCTCCGCCACGGTGGACGAGCTTCTCGAGCACAACCCGAACCTCCTCATCCTCCGGGAAGTCCAGCGCCTGACACAGAGCAACGGCCAGATCAAGGCGCAGTTGAGCGACCTCACGGCGCTGGTCACCGCCAATCTCGATGCGGTCAGGCAACAGCAGGCGCAGGCCCAGGCCACATTGGCCCACCTGGCCGGTGTGCAGAAGGACATCCTGGCCTACGTCAAGGACATCTCCCTGCGCCAGCAGGAGCAGGCCGCCGCGGCCGCCAAGGCCCAGGCCGAGCAGCAGGTCATCGCTGCGGCGAACTCTGGCCTGTTCATCCTGTCCTCGCTCATCGGGCTCGGTGACCCCAAGGGTGCCAAGGTGGTCTCGGCCGTCGGCACCGCGGTGATCCAGGTCGCCACCTCGGTCTCGAAGTTCGCCGAGCTCGCCTCGAAGATGGGCGGGCTCGGAAACGCCCTCGGCTCGGTCGCGGGAGCCGCGCTGACCGGCAACATCATCGGCGCCGTGTTCGCGCTCATCCCGGTCTTCACGGGAGCCAAGGACGCCAACCAGCAGATCCTGGAGGCGATCGGGCAGCTGCAGAAGCAGGTGGCGGACCTCGGCAAGGTGATGACCGAGCGCTTCGACCACATCGACCACACCCTGAACACGGTGTACTCAGAGATGATGACGGCGTTCGCCAACCTCGACTGGAAGACCGACCAGATCCTGGGGGGAGTCACCGACACGCAGAACCAGCTGGTCAAGCTGCACGACCAGCTGACCAACCTGGAGGGCGGGCTGTGGAGCTCGCTCAGCGACGGCTTCCGCCGCCCGTTCTGGAACGCGGTGGACTCCGCGCTCGGCTACCGCCGGCGCACGCACCACGACCTACCGCCGGACGACTACGTCGACGCGAGCAGCCAGTACTACGTCTGGGCGACCAGGCACGCATACGACGAGGCCTCGAGCGGTCCCGCCCAGCGGGACTACTCGCCGGAGCGAGTGGCCGTGGAGCTGGCGTCGTATGCGCTGGACGTGAACGCCAACTACCTGGCCCTGCTGCCGACGAGCTGGGGTCTGCCCGCACTCGCGAGCGACCGCCTCGCCAACGCGCACGACTGGATGCTCGGCGCTCGTGCCTACCTCACCCTGGCCCTGGACTACCCGGGCCTGGCGCAGCACGACCATGCGCTGCGCAGCGAGGCGAGGTCGCTGATGGCGAGCGGCTTGCAACTCCAGGGCTTCGAGCGAGCCATCAGCGGCGGCCTCCCGACGGCGTACGGGAACGCCACGTTGAACCCGCTGTTCGCTACCATCCTGCAGAAGTACGACGGGGCGCTCGCCCTTCTGGGTCAGGCGATCAGCGACACCGAGAAGGCGTACGCCGCCAGGACCGCGCACCTCGACCCGTTCGGGGGCGTCGACCAGGTGCTGCCGTACGCGTCCGACCTCAGCACCTTGGGTTGCGCCCTGGACGGCGACGGCATCCCGGTGCCGCAGCGGACCTTGCCGATCACAGCGGGCACGGCGCTGCGGATCGCCCCAGGGCCTGTGCGGATCATGAGCTACGCGCCCGGCGCGGTCGGACGGGGGAAGCTGACCATCTGCCGGGGCGGTCTGTGGGACGACTACGAGGACAAGGTCGTCGGCAAGCGCGAGATCACCACCGCTGAGCTCTACGCGACGATTGGCTCGAAGTTCAACGGGAAGCCGTTGCTCTCCCAGCGCGTCGGCCTCCGCCGCTACACGCTGTGCAGCGTCGACACAACCGACCCCGACCAGGTGTGCCCGGACGAGCCCGACCCTGTGGCGTTGGTTCAGGCGAACTGGATCACCAGCGTCGAGCCCGCACTGGATGCCGACACCGCGGTCAGCGTGGCGGACCAGGGCCTGCTCGACCAGCTGACGGCCGGCGCGAAGGCTCACCTGGAGTTCCACCAGCGCGCCGAGCTGACCGCCGTGGGCAACTCGTTCACGACCGATGCCGCGACGCGCGACGCAGCTGCGCAGATGACCGGTCTCGTGGCTGCCCTCCGCGCGTACGTGCAGACTGGGTTGCCGGTGGCTCTGGCCTCCGACGAGATGCTCGCCGGGATGCTGAACGGCGACACCCGGATGCTCGACGAGGATGCCGCCAAGCGGCTCAGCAGTTGGTACTACAGCGCCGCCGTGACCAGTCGTGCCACTGGTGTCGAGCCCTGGCAGTCCATCCTGGCGGCCGCCAAGGACCGTGAGAACGCCTTCGCCACGGCGCTGGGCGGCGACCTCGCGGCCGAGCGGCGGGCGGGTCTCAAGGACGGGTCGCTCGCGACGGCAACGACGATGCAGCGGCTCTCGGTGCTGGTCAGCACGGTGCTCACGCCCGGCGTCCAGCTCGCCCGGCCGGTCAAGGCCGTCAAAGTGCCGGCCACACACGTGGGCGGGAAGCGGACGGTCAAGGTCAAGCTGGCCAACCCCGGTCTCGGGCTGCTCCACATCAAGAAGGCCAACGTGAAGGGTTCCGGTCTCACGGTGCTCCGCAACGGCTGTCGCAAGGTCGAGGGGCACGGCACGTGCAGCGTGCTGCTCCGCTTCGCGCCTGTGCACCGGGGCAAGAGCAAGGCTCGGCTGACTCTGCGCACCAACGTCGGCCGCCAGCCGTTCCGGGTCCGGCTCGTCACCAGGGCCGGGTGACCACACAGGCAGTGCGGCGGGCGGGTCCAGGCCCGGGCCTGTCCGTCGCTCACCGCCTCAGTGACGGCACGTCGCCTCGGGTTGGGGCCGACCTGCTGCGGCTCGGCACGGTCGGGTGTTGGTTCTGTACGCCCAGCACCGGCCCTTCGCCCGGCGGGACGGGGCCACCGGTGGCGGAACTCGTGCTCGGGCTGGCTCTAGCGGTGACCGCGGTCCTCCTGGTGCACCAAGACGGCTAGCCTCGAACGCCCTGGTGTTCGCGGGGATCTCTGTGTCTTGCTCAGCCGAGCCGGCCGAAGAGCTCGTCCCGGCCGGACACCTGGCACTTTCGATAGAGCGAGCGGAGGTGGTCGTTCACGGTGAGGAGTGAAATGGCCAGCTTGCGGGCGATCTGTTTGCCGGCGAGACCGTCCACGAGCGATGCCAGGACCTCGGACTCGCGGTCGGTCAACCCGTGGTGGAGGGTGTACGTCTCGAGCAGATCCCGCGCCGTTGCGCGGTGCACCAGCACCGCGACGTCGGCCGCACCGATCGACACGGGAGTGCCCTCCACGCGCAGCCAGTGCCCGCTGACCGTCCGGATGCACGTGGCCGCCTGCTCGGCCCCGGCGATCCTGACGGCGTGCGCGGCGTCGAACAGCACGCGGGTGACGTCTTCGGGGTGGGTCTCGTCCTCACCGCCGGGTAGGAGATCGTCGAGCCAGAGCCGCGCGTCTGGCGTGGCCTCCACCAACTGGTTGTCCGGGGTGAGTGCGACCAAGCCCGGGCCTGGCGCCGGACCCTGTCGAGCCAGCGCTCGGACGGGGTAGGCGCGCATCGCGCTGGTCAGCGCGTCGGCCAGGGCGGAGAGCGTCGAGACGTCACGATCGTCGAAGGGCCGATGGGCTGACTCCCGGAAGAGGACGAGCGCGCCCCAGAGTCGTCCCTGATCTCGGAGCACGAGCCGGATCTCGGAATGGAACCCCTGCGGCAACAAGATCTCGTTGAGCCGAAAACTGCGGCCAGCCTCTGGGTGTGCCGTGGACAGCCAGCCCGCGGGCAACGCCGCCACAGCGAGATCCCGGTACCGATTCACGTCGTGCATCAACGATTCGTTGCGGGCCATCTCGGCGGTCCGCTCGGTCCCTCGACCGCTGAACTGTGCAGTCCGCAGGCCCGTGACGGGATCCATGCCGACCAGACACCAGCCGTCGAAGGGAAGCGACCTCGCCAGCACGGCATGCACCTCGTGGCTGAACTCGGCAGCCTCCATGGGTAGTCCGGCCAGCCTGGCGAGGTTCGACCGCGTCGCTGCCAGGTCCGCGAGCACGCGGCCAGTATCCCAGCGTGACAACCCCCGAGAAATAGGCATGGAGGCCGACCGAGGGCAGCGCAAAGACTGGCGAAGAACCAGCCGAGGACCGATCCACAGGCAGCCGAGCAAGGAGTCAGCGATGAGGATCCCATTCCTGTCCGCAGCAGCACTCGCATTGGCCCTTGCCACGGCCGCCCCGGGTGCCGCAACAGCCCACCGGTCGGGCGTCGATCGCGGTTTGCTGATCGTCGCGGAACGCTACTCAGCCGACAACGGCGGGAATCCGCAGCTCGTCGCCGTCAACGCCCCGGACGGCTCTGCAGAAGTGCTGACCGACGACAACGCGGACACGGCACCGGAGATCTCCCACGACGGGAAGAAGGTGCTCTTCAACCGTTGCGTCAGCGGGATCGCGTGCGACCAGCCCGGCAAGATCAACGTCTGGATCATGCGCATCGACGGCAGCGGCGCCCAGCCGCTCACGACCTGCGACGGCAGCCGATGTCTCGGCGCTTTCGACCCGGCATTCTCAGCCGATGATCGCCGGATCGTCTTCACCCAGGATCTGCTCGACAGCAAGGGCGTCAACTTCAACGGCGTCTTCGTCATGCGGGCCGACGGCACGCACCAGCGCCGGCTGACCTCTCGAAGCGAGGATCAACCTCCCGACACCCATCCCCGGTTCTCTCCTGACGGCAGCAGGATCGTCTTCAGCCGCGAAGTCGAGGACGGTGCCCGCCTGATGACGATGAACGCGGACGGCACCGATGTGCAGGCCTTGCTCCCGGGTGTCGACGCGTTCGACCCAGAGTGGTCGCCCACCGCTAGGCGCATCGCGTTCACCATGGTGGGTCCAGGTGACGATCCGGGCCGCGTCGACGTCGCCACCATCCGGCCGGACGGCAACGACCTGCGGGTGCTCACACCTCAGCCGAACGGCAACGCGGCATTCCAACCCAGCTACTCACCGACCGGGAGCCGCATCGTCTTCAGCGAGAACGGGGACGACGGGTGCAGGCTGTCCCTCATGAACCCCTCAGGCAGCCAGCTCCGGCCGGTTGGCCGGCTCGACGGGGTGTGCTCCCTCAACGCCAGCATGGCCAACCGGTTCAACGGACGGTGAGCTACCCGTCACCGAAAGGTTGGACCGCCGCGGTACGCGTCGCACGCCGGGCGACAGCTCCCCGATCGAGCGGGACCGTGGCGATGCCCGGATGGATCGAGACTCCGGCCGAGACGACGGACCACCCACCCGGCTACATCTCGGGCTGCCGCGGCACGACGAGACCAGACCCGTACGCCGCCACCACCACCTGGGCCCGATCGCCGAGCCCGAGCCAGCTCGTCGGCCTGCTCGGCTGGATCGAGCCCGTGTTCATCCCGCTCGTGCTGCTGGCACCAGTGGTCACCGGTGCGCTGTGCGTCGCCGTCCGCATCGAGTACCGCTGGATCGCGGTGGTCTGGTGCAGCGCCGGGATCAACCTGCAGTGGACCGACTGACTGGTCAACCGCGAGGACGTCCTGTTCCACCTCGTGCTGTCGGTGATCTTGGCGCTGCTGGCTGGTCTGGGGTTCGCGGTCGTCTCCATGGCGACCCGCTCCCGTCGCCGAGCCGCCTGACCCGCCTGCCGGACGACCCCCTCTGCGGCGCTCCGGCGGCTGGCGCGTCGTCGCCGCCAGGTCGTCGACCGTGACCGGTCCTGGCTGCCTCGACGGTTGTCGCGTCGGTGCCGTCGCTCGGCAGTGCAGTTCCGGCGCAGTTGCAGGGCTGTGACGCATCGTGAAACTCACTGTGGCGGCAGATGCGGGCAGTAGCGAGAATGCGCTGCCTGACACACTGCCTCCGTGACCGAGTACTCGCCGAACGCCTGCCTGGCCTTGGGCCGCATCGCGGACGAGATCTCCGCTGGAGGCCCTTCCGGGCACGAGTTCCTGGTCGAGCTCGGCTACCGGGTCGCAGGCATCCCGCGCGGCTGGCAGGCCTGGGCAGTTCTGGCGACCGGAGGCAGGTCACGCATCAGGGGACACGGCTTTCGGGCCGAGCTCTTCGACGGGACCGGCGGTCAGGCGCGGCACTTCGCCGGTACCGCCCGTGCCGTCACGCTCCTGGGCGAGGGCGCGACCTTGTGGATCTCCGCGAAGGTCCGGCGCGACTCGGAGGACTCGCCTGACGGGCAGCTCACGCGACTGGCGGTCGACTTCGCAGCAGCGCTGCTCGACGGCAGCCTGCCAGCACACGAGAGCGGTGACTGGATCCGCGATCACCTGTGCGCCTGACCCCTGCCGGTCGGGGCTCCTCAGAGCCTTCCCCCCACGGCGACTGCCGTGCGTCCCGCCATTAGCCTGCCCCAGAGGGTGACGGTGGAGGCCTAGCACAGCAGCCGCGTACTCCTCGTCACCACCGCGCGGCTGGTCCGTGACTTCGTGGCCCGACCGTGCCGAGTCCGCTGTGCCAGGGTCATGCCGGCATGTTCGCCAAAGGCGGGTATGCGTCGAGGCCGGTGTGCTGCTTACCGTCACCCAAACGCCCTCGGGGAGCGACGTTCGTGCCATCTGTTCCCAGGAGGACGCCATGCTTCGACGACAGCTCCCCGTCACCCTCGTGCTCGCCGTTCTGTGCGCAGTCTGCGTCGGCATCGCGCCGTCGTACGCCGCGGGCAATCCACCGACGGCGCAGAGCGACAGCCTGTCCGTCGCCGTCGACCAGCCTGCGACCGTGGTGCTCCTGGCTTTCGACGACGAGGACGACCCGCTGACGTACGCCGTGTTCGGCGGTCCGGCTCACGGGGTCCTGACCGGCGACTGCTCCGACGGCGAGTGCACCTACACACCGGACCCCGGCTACACAGGGGTCGACTCCTTCGGGTGGTCGGCCAATGACGGCACCTCCACGTCGAACGACGCGACGATCTCGATCGAGATCACCGACCCCGACGCACTCGAGGCGTTCGACACCTCCGCGACGCTCGAGGCCGGGTCGGCGGCCGACGTGGAGCTGTCGGGCTTCGATCCCGGCGGCCACGCCCTCGCGTTCGAGATCGTCACCCCGCCCACCCACGGCACGTTGGGCACCCTCGGCTCGCCTGTCTGCGACACGGGATCATGCTCGACGACAGTGACCTACACCTCGACCGATGCGGCCGCCTCGGACTCCTTCACCTACCGCGTCTCCAACGCCACCCGGCACAGTCCCGCAGCGACCGCGTCGTTGCAGATCACCCCGGCGACCGGTGCGCACATCACGTCAGCGGGACCGCTCACGAGCATCGGTATCTCGCCGCTGCTCAACTGCTCCGTGCACCACGTCGGTGACTCCTCCGGCGAGTTCTTCGGCGAGACAGCGTGCGGCACGTTCGTCGCCCTCGGCGGCACCGTCTACGGGCCGGCGTCCATCCCGGCCGGCGGCGTCGGGCAGACGGCGTACACCCCGCTCAGCCAGACCAAGAGCGGCAGCGGCACCGCCGCGAGCCCGTTCGAGATCCACACGGTCGTCAACGTGGTCCCCGGCGTCAACCTCGACCAGGTGGACAGCTACGTCGTCGGCCAGGAGTCCTACCGCACGTCCTCGACCCTCGTGAACACGACCGGCGCCCCGATCACCGCCGAGGTCTACAAGGCCGCCGACTGCTACCTCCAGGACAGCGACACCGGCTACGGCCGCTACGAGGCCGCGACCGGGGCGATCGCGTGCGTCGGGGTCGGCGAGGGCGGGCCGAGCAGCAGGATCGAGCAGTTCTTCCCGCTCTCCAGCGGCAGCTCCTACTACGAGGCGGCGTACAGCGCCGTGTGGAGCGCGGTCGCCAGCGGCAGTCCACTGCCGAACCTGTGCCAGCAGTGCAGCAACGCCGTCGACAACGGCGCCGGGCTGAGCTGGAGCGTGAGCGTCCCGGCCGGCGGCTCGGCCTCGCGCTCTCACCTCACCACGTTCTCGCCGTTGGGCATCAGCCCCCTCAGCACGACCAAGACTGCCGACAGCGCCTCGGCGGTCGGCGGCCACGCGGACGGCTACACGATCACCGTCACCAACCCGAACTCGATTGCGGCGACGCTGACCACCATCACCGATGACCTGCCGACGGGGTTCAGCTACACCACCGGGTCCACCACCGGAGTCACCAGCTCCGAGCCGACCGTGACCGGACAGAAGCTCACGTGGTCCGGGTCGTTCCCGGTCCCGGCAGGGGGGCACGTCAACCTGCACTTCGGCGTGCTGGTCTCGGGTACGGCCGGCACCTTCCACAACAATGCCGGGGGCACGGCGGTGGATCTCGCCGTGGTGCCGACCGGCGACACCGCGCCCGTCACGGTGACCGCCAACCACAACCCCTCCGCAGTGAACGACGCCGTCACGACGGCTCAGAACACGCCCTCGAGCGCAGTGAGCGTGATCGCGAACGACACCGACGCCGACGGCGACACCTTGACCGTCACCGGCAAGACCAACGGCGCGCACGGCACGGTGACCTGCACCACGACCACGTGCACGTACACCCCGGCGGCGGGCTACAACGGTGCCGACAGCTTCACCTACACGATCAGCGACGGCCACGGCGGCACCGCAACGGGCACGGTCGCCGTGACCGTCACCGCGGTCGACGCCAACCATCCGCCCGCCGCGACCGCGGACACCCTCACGACGGCTGAGGACACTGTGTCGGCGGCCAAGAACGTCGTCGCGAACGACACCGACGCCGACGGCGACACTCTCGCTGTCAGCGGCAAGACCAACGGCGCGCACGGCACGGTCACCTGCACGACCACCGCCTGCACCTACACCCCGGCGGCGGACTACAACGGTGCCGACAGCTTCACCTACACGATCAGCGACGGCCAGGGCGGCACCGCAACGGGCACGGTCACCGTGACCGTCACGCCGGTCAACGACAACCCGCACGTCGTGGCCGACGCGATCACGACGAGCCAGGGCACACCCTCGGCCGCGAAGGACGTGGTGGCCAACGACACCGACGCCGACGGCGACACCCTCACAGTCACTGCGAAGACCAACGGCGCGCACGGCACGGTCACCTGCACCACGACCGCCTGCACCTACACCCCGGCAGCCGGCTACAACGGTGCCGACAGCTTCACCTACACGATCAGCGACGGCCACGGCGGCACCGACACCGGCACCGTGACCGTGACGATCACGCCGGTCAACGACAACCCCCACGCCGTCGCCGATGCGATCACCACCGCCGAGGACACCGCGTCGGCGGCCAAGAACGTCGTGTCGAACGACACCGACGCCGACGGCGACACCCTGACGGTCACCGGCAAGACCAACGGCGCGCACGGCACCGTGACCTGCACGACCACCACGTGCACGTACACCCCGGCGGCGGACTACAACGGTGCCGACAGCTTCACCTACACGATCAGCGACGGCCACGGCGGCACCGATACCGGCACGGTCACCGTGACCGTCACGCCGGTCAACGACAACCCCCACGCCGTCGCCGATGCGATCACCACCGCCGAGGACACCGCGTCGGCGGCCAAGAACGTCGTGTCGAACGACACCGACGCCGACGGAGACACCCTGACGGTCACCGGCAAGACCAACGGCGCGCACGGCACCGTGACCTGCGCGACCAGCACCTGCACCTACACCCCGGCCGCGGACTACAACGGTGCCGACAGCTTCACCTACACGATCAGCGACGGCCACGGCGGCACCGACACCGGCACCGTGACCGTGACCGTACCGCCGGTCAACGACAACCCCCACGCCGTCGCCGACGCGATCACCACCGCCGAGGACACCGCGTCGGCGGCCAAGAACGTCGTGTCGAACGACACCGACGCCGACGGCGACACTCTCGCTGTCAGCGGCAAGACCAACGGCGCGCACGGGACGGTCACCTGCACGACCACCACGTGCACGTACACCCCGGCTGCGGACTACAACGGCACGGACAGCTTCACCTACACGATCAGCGACGGCCACGGCGGCACCGACACCGGCACCGTGACCGTGACCGTGACGCCGGTCAACGACACCCCGCACGCCTTCGCCGACGCGATCACGACGAGCCAGGGCACGCCCTCGGCCGCGA
>NZ_JACEIC010000002.1:0-375634 GCF_013778305.1 Nocardioides agri | reverse complement strand
CCTGCACGACCACCACGTGCACGTACACCCCGGCCGCGGGCTACAACGGCACGGACAGCTTCACCTACACGATCAGCGACGGCCACGGCGGCACCGACACCGGCACGGTCGCCGTGACCGTGACCCCGGTCAACGACACCCCGCACGCCGTCGCCGACGCGATCACGACGAGCCAGGGCACGCCCTCGGCCGCGAAGGACGTGGTGGCCAACGACACCGACGCCGACGGCGACACCCTCACTGTCACCGGCAAGACCAACGGCGCGCACGGCACGGTCACCTGCACGACCACCACGTGCACGTACACCCCGGCCGCGGGCTACAACGGCACGGACAGCTTCACCTACACGATCAGCGACGGCCACGGCGGCACCGACACCGGCACCGTCACCGTCACCATCACCGGCGTCAGCGGGGCAGACGTGTCGGTCACGAACTCGGCGCTCCTCGCGCAGCCCAAGATCGGCTCGCTGAGCGGCTACCGGGTGGTGGTGACGAACACGGGCGCCGCGCTCTCCGGGGCGGTCACCCTCACCGACAGGCTGCCGACCGCCTTCAAGGTCCGGTCGGTCACTCCGAGCACCTGCAGCGCGCCGACCGGAACGCTCACCTGTGTGCTGGGTGCCCTCGCGCCAGGGCAGAAGGTGACGATCGAGGTGACGGGAGCGTTCGTCCGTGGCGGCCGGATCTCCGACACCGCGACGATCAAGGCCGTGGGTGACCCGAACCCCGTCAACGACACGGCCATCGCGACCTTGTCCGTGAGGGGTGCCTCGTGCACCGTGGTCGGCACCTTCGGCGACGACGACCTGTCCGGCACGCGGCGCGACGACGTGATCTGCGGCCTGGCCGGCAACGACCGCATCGCCGGCGGAGCAGGCGACGACATCCTCTACGGGAACGAGCGCGACGACGTGCTCCTGGGCGGGCGCGGCGACGACACGATCGACGGCGGGCCCGGCGAGGACACCGCGAGCTTCGCGGGCAGCGACCGCGGCGTGCGCTGCGACCTGCTGCGTGCCCGCGCGACCGGAGAGGGCACCGACGTCATCGTCGACGTCGAGGACCTGGTGGGCTCGCGCTACGCCGACCAGTTGTACGGCGACGACGAGGACAACACGCTCTGGGGTGGACCCGGGGACGACACCCTCGTCGGCCGGGGTGGCCGGGACCGGGTGCACCAGGGACCCGGGCACGGGACGGTCCGCCCCTGAGCCCGGAGGAAGCAGGCACCGCGGGCTGCGCGCCGCTGACCACGATCCCGTCCGCAGGGTGGCGCGCGCCGCCGAATGGTGACACCAGCCTGCGGACCCAAGATCGGGTATGCCGCGCCGCGCTTCGGAGGTCCCGGCGGGAAAGCCGCTAACTTCTTGCATGCGACCCGCCGGGACCCGTGGCCCGCTGCGGGTCGCGCCACGCTGCCGTCCCTTCCGATGGGCACGGTGACCTGGCCGTCGCGCTGCGGCACATGTCGCCAAGTTCCTCGATGCGGCGTGCATGCCCTCCTCGGGTTGGCGGGTACCCGCCCTTTCAGGGAGTGGCGTGCGCCGTTGGGTTGGGCCTCGCGGTCCGCGCCGGAGGGAATCGGAGACAGGCATGATGACTCGTGCGCGGACCCGTTCGGTACGCCGGTCAGTCGCGATCGGCGCTCTCACCACCATGGTGGCGCTGCTGTCGGCGTGTACCGGGCGGGGCGGCGGACAGCTCCCGCCGGACGGCGTGCTGTTCACCGGCGCCGCGTCGTTCGGGTTCAGCTTCAGCTGTGAGCGTTCCTCGAACAGCACCAGCACCAACCCGCCGGCCGGTCGACTGCACATCGAGCTCTCGTACGCCGACCACGGCACGAACCCTCTCGGCGGCGGGTTCGCCGTGCACGGGACGGTCGACACTCTTGACCCGGTGCTCGAGTCGATGGTGTGCATCGGCCAGGAACCGCCGCCGGGCACGAACGAGCTCATCTTCCTGGGCCGCTACCGGACGACGACGACGGCCCCGGCTGGGTTTCCTCAGGCGTGCGCCCAGACCACGTCCGGGTGTCGCTTCGAGGTCATCGTCAGAGACAACGACCGCAACCGCGCCCCGTCGACCGGCGACTTCTTCTCGATCAAGCTGTCGACCGTGACGCTGCTGACGTCCGACCTCGACCCGGCCTCCGTGTTCTACGCCCGGGCCGGGGTACTCGCGAACGGCAACCTGACGGTGGACTGATCCGGCGCTCATCGAGTGTCGGACCCCGAGTGCATCGGAGAGTGGGAGGAGACGGAGATGAGTTCCACGAAGCGCCCGTCCGCATCGGACGGGCATCGGCGTCACCTCGCTCGGCGGGCGTTTCTCGCCAGCGCGGCGGGCCTCTCGGTCGGCGCCGTGATCGGCAGGGCACGGACTGCCGCCAACGCAGCCGTCACCGTCCTGCCCAGTGCCGCACCCGGCGCCGCGGCTCTCCACGGCGCGGAGCTCCGCGGCATGTACCTGGCCAGCAAGGACCGGGTGGCCGAGGGCCGGTTCGGCGTGATGTTCAAGAAGCTGCCGCCGTTCGCTCCGCGCGACGACCTCCTGGACGGTCTCGCCAGGACGATGGTGGAGGACCAGACGGTTCCCGACGACAGCTTCTTGAACACCAGTCCGCGGCTCTTCGCGGGCTTCACCTTCATCGGGCAGTTCATCGACCACGACATCACCTTCGACAACACGCCGCTCGCTCAGCAGCAGGCGGACCCCTACGCGACTATCAACTTCCGGACGCCGCGCTACGACCTCGACTCGGTCTACGGTCGTGGGCCGGCAGCGGAACCACAGTTCTACGACCCGGCCGACCCGGACAAGCTGTTGCTGACGTTGAACGTCAACGGTGTCGTCGACCTGCCGCGGGACGCCAGTGGCCGCGCGATCGTTCCCGAGGCGCGCAACGACGAGAACCTGATCGTCGTCCAGTTCCACAAGGCGGTCGCCCAGTTCCACAATCGGATGGTCGACCACGTCCGCGGGCAAGGGGTCCGCCGCGAGTGGGTGTTCGAGTCTGCGCGTCGCCTCACCCGGTGGCACTACCAGTGGGCGGTGACGCACGACTTCCTGCCCCGCTTCGTCGGTGACGCGCTCGTCGGGCCCAGCGGCACGGTCTACAAGGAGGTCGCGGGCAAGCCGCCCGTGATCACCCTGAGCTACTACCGGCCCACCAACAAGGACGGTCGCCCGTTCATGCCGGTCGAGTTCGCCGTTGCTGCCTACCGGTTCGGGCACACGATCATCCGGCCCTTCTACGTCCTCAACCAGGCGACGCTCGAGCGCGGCGGCGTACCGGTCTTCGGGCCCGAGGGAGGGTTCAACCTCAACGGGGGCCGCCCGATCCCCGCCGACCTGGCCATCGACTGGAGGAACATCCTTCCCGTCGACCCCAACTTCCCGGCGCGGAAGCCGCGCAAGATCGACACCAAGCTGTCGCTCCCGCTCGCGACGCTCCCTCCCTCGGTCGTCCCGCCTCCGGACCCGACGGTCCACCTCGCCGTTCGCAACTCGCTCCGCGGCAAGCAGGTCGGGCTCCCCTCCGGCCAGCAGGTCGCCCAGGCGATGCGCGCCCCGGTGCTCACCAACGCAGCCCTCGGTCTCAGCAACGATCCGGGGTGGGGCGGGCAGGCACCGCTCTGGTTCTACATCCTCAAGGAGGCCGAGCTCCCCCCGAACAACGCCGAGCGGCTGGGCGCGGTAGGGGGCAGGATCGTCGCTGAAGTGCTGGTCGGACTGCTGCAGCGCGATCCCAACTCCTACCTCTACCTCGACGCTGCCTGGAAGCCCGCGCCCCCGATCGCACCGGTCACCGGCCAGTTCGGCTTCGTCGACCTGCTGAAGTTCGCGGGCGCGGCCTGACAGGGAGTGAGAGTCCGCGCGGTAGCTGCCCTCGCTTGGTGCCATGACTGACCTCCCGCCACTGTCTCGAAATCACCGCGGGAGCGACTCGGAGGCACCTGCGAGGGGTGGTGGCGGGTCGAGCGTCCTCAACGCAGGCTTGGATCGGCCAGCAGCACCGCCAGCGCCATCTCCGCGGCGCCGTGGAGCTGCGCCGACGTCCCGAGGGCGCTGGGCACCACCGTGACCAGGTCCGACACCTCGTCGAGGGACCTGGCGCGGACAGCGCGGAGCATCGGGTCGCGCAGGAACGGGAACAGGGGCTGGAAGATCCCGCCCAGCACCACGACCTCCGGGTTGAGCAGGTTGATCAGGTTGCCGACTCCCATCCCGAGCCAGTGGCCGATCTCGGCGACAGCCGCCACAGCGGACGCGTCACCGGCCGCGACCCTGTCCACCACGGCGTTGACGGCGGTGACGCCCCTCATGCCGCGGACACCCGCCGCCCGCAGCAGTGCCGCCTCACCCGCCTCGGTCTCCCAGCAGCCGGAAGCCCCGCAGGTGCACCGCCGACCGTCCGGGTTCACCAGCATGTGTCCGGCCTCGCCGGCGTAGCCCGCCGCGCCGAGCATCGGTCGCCCCCCGATGATCAACCCTGCTCCGATGCCGACCTCCCCGGAGACGAACACCAGGTTCTCGCACCCGCGCCCAGCCCCTCGACGGTGTTCACCCAGCGCGCCCAGGTCCGCCTCGTTGCCCACGTGCACCCGCTCGGCCGGCATGCCGAGTGCCTCGGCGAGCAATCTGCCCAGGTCGACGTTCTTCCAGCCCAGGTTGGGCGCGAGGTGCACGAACCCGTCCGCCCGGCGCGTCAGGCCGGGCACCGCCACACCCACGCCTACGACCCCGCGATCAGCCGGGGCCAGACCGAGCAGGGCGGCGAGCTCGGCGACCAGCCGCGCAGTCTCCCGCGGCGACGGCTTGACGATGGGGAGCTCGACACGCTGCTGCAGGACCTGGCCGCCCAGGCCGATGGTGGCCGCCGCCACCGACTCCACGCCGAGCTCGACGGCGAGCGCCACCGCACCGGACGCGCGCACGTGCACGATCGGCGAGGGGCGCCCGCGTCCCGAGGTGGACGACATCCCGTCCTCGACGACCAACCCGCGTCCGGCGAGCTCGTGGATCAGATCGGCCACCGTCGAGCGGTTCAGCCCTGTCGCCGCTCCCAGCTGGGACCGGGAGGCCGATCCGTCGAGGTGGACGCATCCCAACAGTGCGCTCAAGTTGTGGCGGCGCACCTCGGAGGCCCGAGCACCCGTGCGGGGCGAGCGCGGCGGCGCCGAGAGTTCCATGGGGGCCATCCTGCCGCCTCGTCCTCGCGGCTCGGCCGCTGTCCGCTCGTGAACTCCGCCGAGGACGACGGGCGTTGACAGGACGTGACGAGCGTCATACGGTCGCGACGCCGATATTTGTTGGGAACTGCAACAAATCTGGCGCCCCGACGGTGGCTCACCGTCTTCCTGCACTCGGAAGGAACTCTCCATGAGGCATCCCACTCGTCGGCACGAGCTCGCCGGCGTCTTCGTCGGCGCTCTGGCCCTCGCTGGATCGATGGTCGCGCCCAGTCAGGCCGCCCCGGCACCGGAGCAGGTCGCGGCCGGCCCGTACAAGGTGCTGGTGGTCGGCAAGACCTTGGGCTTCCGGCACTCACACATCGACGACACGACCAACGCGGTCATCGCGCTGGGGCAGGAGCACGGGTTCACCGTGGACGTGTGGGATCCCGCCACGGCGAACTCGCCAGGCCAGCCGGCGCTGACACTGCCCAGCACGCCGTTCACCACCGCGGAGAGCCTGGACCAGTACGCGACGATCATCTTCGCCTCGAACGTCGACGGGACGAACGACCAGAACCCAGCCCGTCCTCGGACCCTCAACGACGCCGAGCTGGCCGCGTTCCAGGGCTACATCCACGACGGCGGCGGCTTCGTCGGCATGCACGCGGCCACCGACGCCATGCACGCCGTCCCGTGGTACAGCCGGCTGACCGGCGGCGGCGCGCGGTTCCGGAACCACCCGGCGCAGCAGACCGCCACGATGCGGGTGGAGAGCCCGACGCACCCGTCCACCGCGATGCTGCCGAAGGAGTGGATCCGCTTCGACGAGTGGTACAACTTCACGACCAACCCGCGGGCTGACGTCCACGTTCTGCTGACGCTCGACGAGTCGACGTACACCGGCGGCTCCATGGGCGCTGACCACCCGATCTCGTGGTGCCACAACTTCGAGGGCGGGCGGGCCTGGTACGAAGGCGCCGGGCACGTGGACGCGTCGTACGCCGACCCGCTCTTCCTCGCGCACCTGCTCGGAGGCATCGAGTGGACCGCCGGCGTGGTGAGCGGCGGCGGCAACTGCGTGACCTTCAAGGAGGTCAACGAGATCAACGATGCCGCCGGCACGCAGGGCAGCAGGCGGGTGGACAAGTTGAGCGGTGACGTCGCGGAGTACCTCGCCGAGGCGGAGGCCGCGCACAACGAGGACCGGCACGCCGCCGCCGCGGACATCCTGAAGCAGGCCAAGGGCAAGGCGCACGGTCTCCACGACCGCACGCTGGTCACCAAGATCGCTGACCTCATCGAGTGGCAGGAGGGCCTCGTCGGCTTCTGATCCCACCTGATCGACGCCAGCATCTGAGGTCGCCGCCCAGCCAGGACCGGCCCGTGCCCCGCGGAGGGGTGGGTTTCGGATCGTGGCTGGGCGGCGACCTTCGTCGCTCCACGCCCCTTTTCCGACGAGCGGTTCGCGTGCGGGCTCACGGACCGGCGTGTCCTGTGGTATAGACGCTCGCTCAGGCCCGCCGATGGGTTCGCCAGCCGCGACGTCTGTGGGCGGGTGCCCGGTTAGGGTCCCGGTGTGACCTCCGATTCCCGCGCCCGTCGGCACCCGATGTGGCTTGTGTTCGGGTTCGCCTGGTTCGTCCTCGCGCTGTGGAGCGTTGCTGACGGGGAGCCGTTCTGGCAGCAGGTCGTGACGGGTGGGTTCTTCATCGCGGCGTACGTGTTTCCCGACTCGGACAGATTCATCATGTCTCTCGCCGGATTGATACTCGCATTGGCCCCGGACGTGCCGGGGTGGCTACGAGTCGCCGGAGCGTTGATGGCGGCGGTCGGACTGTCCCTGATGGTGGGTGCGATCGTGCACTCCCGACTGTCAAGGCGCGAGAGGTCCCGGGAGCACTCGTCTCCGACCTGACCACATCTCGGCACACTCGTGCGTTCCATCCCGCCCCGACAGGCGCGGTGAGGGAGGGACTGGGCCATCGGCATCCGTAGGCGTCGCAGCTCGGCAGAGCTCGGGCCTTCTACGGGGTGACCATCAGGCATACATTCGCTGAGGGGGGGGCGACCCAGGGAGGTGCCATGCGAGAGGCCTGGGAGCTGTTGATCTCCGGCCCGGCGGATGCGGAGCGGTCGGTCCTGCTCCTGCCTGGCGGAGCCAACGCCGCTCGTTCGTTCGATCTGGTGATGGCGGAGCCGGTGCTGTCCGGTGTTCGTCTCGTGGCAACGACTCTGCCCGGGATGGCGGGCGCGCCGCTGTGCGGGGACGTGTCCATCCCGGGCTTGGCGCGTCGGGCCGCGGAGCTGGCCTCAGAGCACAGGTGCGGCGCGGTCGTGGGGTTCTCGCACGGCGCGACGGTCGCTTTGGAGATGGTGCTGTCGCGGCAGTTCGCGGGACCGGTCGTGCTCCTCGGCATCAGCCTGACGCCACCCGACGAGGCAGGCTTCTTCCGCGCCGTGGTGCGGACGTCCCAGCGAGTGGGGAGCTGGCCGTTCGCGGTGCTGTTCAGGCTGATGCCGCTGATGGTCCGATCTGCCGACATCCCGGACCCCCACAAGCGTGAGTTGATCGAGGACCTCAAGCAGAACCGGCCCGCCGATGCAGTTCGGTTGTGCGGCGACTACCTCGACTACATCGCCGCGGACCGAGACTTCGCCGCCGAGCTCGCCTCGTCTTCCAGCTCGGCGTGGGTCGTCCACGCGGAGAAGAAGGGCGACGGTGGTCTCACCGACGCTGAGCGCGCCACCCTCGTGGCGTCGCCCAACGTGACTCTGGTGACCATCCCCGGGGCGGTGTTCCTCATTCCCGACGAGGCTCCGCGACAGACCGCGGCCGTCATCGCGGATGCACTGGCGCAAGCGAGCTGACCGACTGGCTCGAGATCCCGATGGTGACGCCGCCTGGTGCCGGCATGCGCTCTGCCGGAAGAGAACGCCCACGCGGGACCATGGCCGGCGTCGCGGCGGAGTGACGCAGGTCTGCCCCGATCGTCGGAGGACGGTATCAGTGGTCGACGCGGAAGTCCGAGGCGTCGGTCAGAGGTACGTCGCGGACCGCGAGAGCGCTGACGTGGGCAGACGGTGAGCCGTCACGGCACCAGGCCAGCATCTGCTCGACGGCGTCAGTCGGACCTTCGAAGTGGCCGAGGACCGAACCATCGGGTTCGTTGCGTATCCACCCGACCAGCTCGAGTCGAACTGCCTCCTGGGCGGCGTACCAGCGGAAGGACACGCCCTGCACCTCGCCCGACACCTTCACCTCGACAGCGCGCGACATGGTGCCAGCATGCGCTCGGTGCGAAGAGACCGCCACACGGACCATCGCCGCTGTCGCGGCGCCATGACGCACCGGCACGTGGGGCCAGGACGAGACGGACCGAGACCCTGATCGGACGCTCCGGTCAAGCGGCCCCACGCACGTGCCGACACTCAGGTAGGGCCGGTCGACGGCTCGCGGCACGGAGGACACCATGCAGTCAGGCAGCCACGCGCAGAAGCGGCCGAAGGCCCGCTACGAGCCGAGCCATCGGGGCGGCGATCGCGCGACGAGCCAGGGCGGCACGGGCCGCCGTGGCACGGCTACCTGGTCCGGTCCTCGGCCCAGTCCTCGGTCCGGTCTCAGGACCGGCGGCCAGGGTGCCGCTCACCGAGGTGCGTGCCGCGCCCCGCGTCGGACGGTGCGCGGCCTCGCTGCGGCGACCGTCCTGACACTCGCGGCAATGGCGTGCGTGTCATCTGTCAACGCCGCCGCCAGCCTTCGCCCCGCAAACACGAGCTCGGCCACCCCAGCCGCTGTCGCGTCCGAGGTCAGCGTGATCCCCGCTCCGGTGCTGCCGCCGGCTCCGATCGTGATCGCCGCAGCTGACAGGTCCTCAGCGACCGGACGTGACAGGCTCCCGGCCCGCCACGTGCTCGGAGGCCGAGCGGTCTCCGACATCCCGGCCGAGGCCGTCGCCGCCTACCAGCGCGCTGCGGCCGTCATCCGGGAGGCGAACCCCGAGTGCGGCCTGGACTGGCAGTACCTCGCCGCGATCGGCCGGGTCGAGACCAACCACGGCTCCGCGAACGGCAGTCACCTGAGCCCGACCGGTCAGGCGACGCCCGCGATCTTCGGGCCGACGCTCACGATGCCAGACACCGACGCGGGAGTCTTCGATCTGGACAAGCGGAACGACCGGGCTGTGGGCCCGATGCAGTTCATCCCGGCGACGTGGAGCGCGGTCGGGGTCGACGGCAACGGCGACAAGCGGCGGGACCCACAGAACATCAGCGACGCAGCCCTGGGCTCCGGTGTCTACCTGTGCGCGGCCGACGGCGACCTGACCAGCGTCGCGGGCCGTGCGTCCGCCGCCTGGTCGTACAACCACTCCAAGCCGTACGGCCGGCTGGTCGAAGCGATCTACCAGGCGTACCTGCACGACACCTCGCCGGAAGCGGCCGTCATCGCGGCGCGGATGGTCGCCGTCGACCCCGTCCGGTCCGCACACCCCACCGACGCCGGCGACAAGGGACACGGCGGCAACAAGGACGAGAACGGCGAGAAGGGCAGCGACGGGCCCGGCATGACGACCGGCAACAGCGCCGCGAGCCACTGGCACGCCGTGGGCGACGGGCCGAAGAGCCCCCATCAACCGGCCACGCACCCCTCGACATCTCCGTCCACAGGTCCCAGCCAGAGCCCCACTCAAGGTTCCGGCCAGGGCTCGGGTTCGCCGCCCAGCCCGTCCACGGACCCGACCGAGCAGCCGCCCCGGGCACTGGACCCGAGCCAGGAGCCCTCGCAGGGCCCGAGCCCATCGGCGGACCCGTCCCCGAGCGCCTCGACCGACCCGAGCCTCGACGGCCAGTGAGGTCACCGCACCGGCGGCGGTAGGACGTACCTTGCGGGGCCTACGGACAGCGGCTACTCGTTGCATGGCGCAGCAGTGGGCAGGCGAGGCTCGGTAGGGATGCCCGGTCGCTCTCATCCGGTCGCCCCACCTGTTGAGTGTGGGCTCCGCGACTGCATGTGGCCCGCACGGCTTCTTGGTTCGCCAACCGGCGCTGCTGACAGAGCCGTTGACGGCCTGCTGCGTCAGTGCCAGCCTGCCAAGGAAGGTGCACGAGGGCTTCTCGCGGGCCGGGAGGACGTTATGACCAGGTGGTGCGAGCCGGTCAGAAGCGCAGGGGACGTCGCGGCCTTGGAGCGCAGCACGACCTTCGAGGGCCTTGTCGAGGAGCGCAGCGTCCACGACGTCTTCAGGTTCGCCGCGATCCGGCAGCCCGGAGCCGTCGCCTTGACGATGCTCGTGGCAGGGACGGTGGAGGAGCAGCCGCGCACGGTCACCTACGCCGAGCTCGCCGGATTGGTGAACCGTGCCGGCAACGCCTTCGTCGCGCTCGCTGGCCCACGGCCCGGGGTGGCGTACATGCTGCCCAGCCTGGTGGAGACCCATGCTGTGCTGTGGGGCGCGCAGAGCGCGGGGTACGCCGTCCCGCTGAACTTCCTGCTCAACCCTGAGCACCTCGCCGATCTCGTGCGTGCGGCGGACGCCGCAGTTCTGGTCACGCTGGGCCCCCACCCAGCGCTGGACCTTTGGCAGAAGGCCGAGGCGGTAGCTGGCCTGGTGCCGGGACTCAAGGTCGTCGCCCTCAACATGCCGGGACTTGCACCTGCCGAGGGCGCCCTTGATCTGGCTGCGCTCATGGCCGACCAACCCGCCGACCGGTTGCTCATCGAGCCGGGCAGGGACGATGAGGTGGCGGCGTACTTCCACACCGGGGGTACGACCGGCGACCCGAAGCTGGTGACCCTCACCCACCGCAGTCAGCTGCTGGCAGCCCTGGGTGGTGCGCTGCTCGGCGACATGGGCTCCGGTGACGTGCTCGCAGCGACGCTTCCGCTCTTCCACGCCGGTGGCACGGTCTTCTGCGGGCTGTCTCCACTGCTGGCCGGAGCAGAACTGTTGATCATGACGCCCTCCGCGCTGCGCAGCCCGACCGTGGTCCGGAACTTCTGGGCGCTCCTCGACCGCCACGCAGTGACCCTCGCGGGCGCCGTACCGACCGGGCTGGCGGCCGTCGTCGATGTCCCGGTCGGTGAGGCCGATCTCTCGCGGGTGCGCGCCGGCTTCACCGGAGCCTCGCCCATCCCGAGCGCAATCCAGCAGCGTTTCGAGGCGATGACGGGTGCCCGGCTGCACCAGGTCTACGGGATGACAGAGTCCTCGGGGATCCTCTCCATCGACCCGGTCGCCGGCGCGGGCGCGCCCGGGACGGTCGGCATCAACCCGCCTTGGATGCGCCTCGAGGTGCTCCGGCAGGGACCCGACGGATCCCTGCGCGAAGTCGCCGCCACCGACGAGATCGGAGTCGTGGTGGCCCACGGGCCCCACGTCTCGCCCGGCTACCGGAACGCCGTGCACGACGCGGGCGTGCTCACCGACCGCACGCTGGTGACGGGCGACCTCGGCTACCGGGACGAGGCCGGCAATCTGGTGGTGGCCGGGCGGGTCAAGGACCTCATCATCCGCAGCGGCCACAACATCGACCCCGTGATGATCGAGGACGCGATGGTCTCCCACCCCGCCGTGGCCATGGCCGCCGCTGTCGGGCAGCCCGACGCGTACGCCGGAGAGCTGCCGGTGGTCTACCTCGCGCTGCGGCCCGACGCCTCCGCATCCGTCGAAGAGCTGCACGAGCACGCCCGCGCCACCATCGCTGAACGGCCGGCCTGGCCGCGGGAGATCTACATCCTCGACGCGCTGCCGATGACCTCGGTCGGCAAGCTGTTCAAGCCCGACCTACGGGTCGATGCAACACGCCGCCTGGTCGAGGACCTGCTGTCGGAGCGGCTGGGCGCCCGGCTGCCCGTGCCGCCACCGGTCGAGGTGTCCCTGGGTGGGACGCGCGGGACGCGGGTCAGCGTCACGGTCCCTGACGACGAGCTGGCCGGGGAGGTCCAGACACTGCTGTCGGCACACCTGTTCGAGACCGTGGTCCTGGTGAGGACCGTAGCTGCGACGGACACTCCGACGTAGCCGCGCCGACCGTCCGTGAACCGTGCCGCGAGCGCACCGGCCGACGGCGGCATGTCCACGCGTTGCATGGGCCTCGGAAGCGCACTCGCAACGGCAGATCTGGACGTGGGTGAGCGCGATGGCTCAGCCGGTCGCGACGGGCTCGTGGTTGGATGCCGACCATGTCGGTGCGACACCTCTACCTCACCCGCCACGGCGAGCCGGGCGAGGACGGCAGCCTGACCCAGCGGGGTGCGGATCAGGCGGTGCTTCTGGGCCGTCGACTGGCGGACTTGCCCTTCGATTCAGTTCAGCATGGCCCGCTCCCGCGGGCGGTCGAAACAGCGCGGCTCGTATCGCAACAGCTCGTCAGCGACGTTCCGGTGACCGAGCTCGACGCGGCGGGGGACTACGTCCCTCACGTACCGTGCCGGGACGAGGTCGCGCCGGAGTACCGGGCTGGCGTGAATGCGTTTCTGGCGGGTGTCACGTCGGAGGAGGCGGCACACGGAGCCGCCCTCGCAGCGAAGGCCGTCCGGTTGCTGACCGGGCCGGAGCGAGCCGATGAGGACAGCCACCATCTCGTCGTGACCCATGCGTTCACGATCAGCTGGCTGGTCCGCCATGCGTGCGAGGCTCCGCCCTCGCGCTGGGTGGGGCTCGACAACGGTCACGCCGCCCTCACGGTGCTCCGATACTTCGTCGACCGTCCGCCCGCCCTCGTCGCGTTCAACGAGATGTCGCACCTCCCCGTCGAACTGCGATGGACAGGCTTTCCCGCCCACATGCGGCTGTGACCCGCGCTCCCTTGGCCAACCGGCAACCGCTGGTGTCGACACCCTCGGACGAGCCTGGAACGGCACGGACAGGCGGCGAATCGCGCGGGTTCCGGATCGCGCGGGTCGCGGATGGATGTGATCGGTGCTCACAGCGGCGGAAGCCCGAGCACCTCGCGCACGCCGTTCTCGAGTCGGTCGCCCCGGTCGTGGGTTCCGACGTGGCCGGTGAGGAAGGCTGCGGCGTACTGACCGGCCTCGCTCCACCAACCGAAGCTTCCGCCTGTGCCGCCCATGCCGTAGCCGTCGGCATCCACGGCCACGCCAAGCCCCCAGTCGTGGTCGCCGCCGATCACCAGGTCAGGCTCGATCCCGCATCCCCGGCTGATCTCCTGCACCAGGGCCGGCGCGACCAGGCGGCCCTGTGCCAGTGCCACATAGAACCCGGCCACCGCGCGCGCGGTGCCGTGGCCGTTGACGGCCGGGATCTCGGCCCGGCGCCACCGGTGGCCGTTGACGACCTGGGGGTCACGAGCGCCCGGCGGGTTCCCGATGGCTCGGCGGTACAGCTCAGGCCTGTCCTGCTGTGATGCGCGGAACTCGGCGTCGAACCCGGTCAGGTCGGCGACCCTGGCCAGTTCGGCCTCGCTCAGTCCGATGTGGAAGTCCAGACCCAGGGGTCCGCAGATCTCCTCGCGGAGAAAGCGGCCGAGGGTGCGCCCGTCGACACGGCGGACCACCTCTCCGAGCAGGTGGCCGTAGAACAGCGCCGACTCGCCCTGCGCGGTTCCCGGGGGCCAGGCCGGTTTCTGGCCGGCCAACAGGGAACACATCAACTCCCAGTCGTAGAAGGCCTCCTCCGGAGCGTCCTCGTCCAGGGCGACGACTCCCGCGCGATGGGACAGGACGTCACGCACCGAGGCAGCGGCACGTAGAGCCGGCCAGTAGCGCTGCATCGGTGCGTCGAGCTCGACCAGCCCCCGATCGACCAACGTGAGCACACACATGGCCGCAAACGGCTTGGACACCGAGTACGGCATCACCAACGTGTCGCGCTGCCATGGCTGGGCATGTGCCGCATCGACGTAGCCGCCCCAGAGGTCGACCACCCAGTCGCCGCCACACCAAACGGCGAAGGAGGCGCCAGTGCCAGGCTGGTCGGCGAGCACCTCCGCGAACAGCTCTCGCACCGCTGTGAACGGCGGCGTCACGGTTCCGAAGGGCTCCACGTACCACTCCTCTCAAGCCGGGTCGGACCCATGAAGCGTGGCAGATCCATTCGGACCGAACGGATACGCAAGCGGCGACAAGACGCACTCCGCAAGCGAGCGGATCGCAGCTGGGCGGGTGGCCTACAGATCCTCCGGGAACCACGTTGCCTGCCAAGCCGCACCGGTTGACCGTCGGCACTCCCATGCACGGCCAGGCGGCTGACTGCGGCTGACTGTGGCTGAGTACCGAGGTGGGCATGCATCGCCGTTGTAGAGGTTGAGCACCAGCGGATCGAGCATCAGCGCGACGGGGCACTCAGGGCTCCAACACGACCTTTCCGGTGCTACGGCGAGCCTCGATGTGCTCGTGGGCCCGGCCCGCGTCGGCCAGGGGGTATGACGAGTCGACATGCGGACGCACCCAACCGGACTCGACGCCCTCGAGCACCTGCTCCATCCAGCGGCGCAGTCTGTCGACCTCGCCCCACATGTGCCCCAGGTTGACCCCGAAGGCTCCCTGGTTGGCGTTCATGAGCGAGACCGGGTGGAACAGAGGCATCAGCGCCGCGGTCCTCGCCAGCTGCAGCTTGCCGCGCAGGCCCTGGTTGCTGGAGGCGGCGGAGACGCCGTACATCCCGAGCCGGCCGGTGGAGCCCAGCACGCTACGGGAACGGCGGAAGCTCTCTCCGCCGAGCGGGTCGATCACCAGCTCTACGCCCCGGTCGTCGGTGAGGGCGCGGACCTCGCGGGTCCAGTCACCGCCGCGGTAGTCGACGGCGTGGTCCAGGCCCCGGGCTGTGAGGAAGTCGTGCTTGCCCGCGCTGGCCGTGCCGATGCTGCGCGCCCCCACGTGGCGGGCGATGTCGAGAGCAGCGAGTCCGACCCCGGACCCAGCGTTCTGGATCAGCACGGTGTCGCCCTCGCGGAGGCCGCCCTGCACCACGAGGAGCTGCCAGGCGGTGAGGTAGGCGACCGGGATCGACGCTGCCTCCGCGTGGCTCAGCACCTCCGGCTTGGCGAAGACCTGGGCCACTGGAACGTTCAGCGCGCTGCTGTAGCCGCCGAAACGCGTCAGCGCGAGGACGTCCTGTCCGACCAGTGACTCCTCAACGCCGGTTCCTACGGCACGCACCGTGCCCGACACCTCATAGCCGACCACCAGCGGCAGCGGCGGCGCGTCGGGGTAGAGGCCCTGCCGGGCGAGGATGTCGGCGAAGTTGATGCCGGCGGCGACCACCTCGACCTGCGCCTCGCCAGGGGCGGGTGGATCCAGCCGAGACGTCTGAAGCCTCAGCCGCTCCGGGGCGCCTGCGCTGGTGATGACGACCTGTCGGATGTCCATCCGTGCATTGTCGACCCTCCGACAGCGGCATGGCCGGGCGCCTGCGTGCCGACAGCGGCATGAGCGGATAGTTCGGGCAGACCGGTAGGCGGCGGTATGACTCTGGTTGGCGGCAGCCGGAGACGCTCGGGATTGCGCTGCGATCGGGCGCCGAGGTGAGTAACGTTTAACGCGACAGCGAGACTCTGAATCTCGACGTGGCCGAGCACCTGTGTAGTGCGAACCGCCGTGCCGGGCTGGGTATGGACCAGCCGAGCGCGGCGACATCTAGGACGTGTCGTCGTGTCGACGTGCTCCAAGGTCCCTTACTCATCTCAGTTTCAGGCTGAGGTCGCGCTACGCAAGATTCGTCGAGCGCGCCCTGAGGCCGAGAAGCTGCCGACGGGCACGTACTGGTGTGGTGCGTGCCGCCTGTGGCACTTGACGTCAAAGTCTTCGAGTAGGCCGGCGCCTTGGACGCGGAAACCTCGCGATGCTGGGTGACGAGAAGGTCGGACTCCGCCTCGCGGTGGCGGCTGGCTAGACGCCGGCCACGTAGGCGGTCAGGAAGTGGACTCCGTGGCGGTCGAGGTTGCCGCGGGCACGGTCGTAGTGCTCCGTGGTGCGGGGGTCGGCGTGCCGGGCCAGGATCTGCGCGTCGCGGAGGGGTACGCCTGCGTCGAGAGCGTTGGTGATGGCGGCGTGGCGCAGGGAGTGCGGGCTGATGTGGCGTGGGATGCCGGCGACCTTCGCGATCCTGGCGACCATGCGGTAGGCGTCGCGGCGGTCGATCGGGTTGCCGGAGATCGGTCGCAGGACGAGTGCTCCGGTGGTGCGTTGCCCGCGGCAGGCTTCCAGGACGCGGAGGACCGGCACGGTGATCGGCATGGTGGCGGGCTTGTTGCCCTTGCCGACCAGGTGCAGCACGCGGTGTCCCCGAAGGGTCTCGGCGTAGTCCTCGATCCGCACTGCCGCGGCTTCGGACGCTCGCAGCGCGTTGATGCCGAGCAGGTAGGCCAGGGCGCCGTGGTGGACGGTGAGGGTCTGAGCGACCTGGACCTCGCGGCGATCTTGTCCTTCGCCTTCAATGCCGTGTTCGACCTCGATCATGATCGCGCCCGGCATCTGATCGGTGAGCGGTTGCGTCGCCCCCGCACCCGGCGGGGCGCGTTCATCAGCCGGATGTTCGACAACGACCTACGTGTCACCGATGAGCAGATTGACGATGCAAGGGTCTTCATCGGTCAGTTGCTGGCTCTGAGCCGACCCCAGTACGAACGGGCGTTGCGAGCGATCGGACGGATTGTGAATGCAGCACGTCGCTGCGTCGACGATCCGACGCAGGCCTACACCGATTACGTGGCTTCACTTGAGGCGCTCTCCGAAGGCTTCGATCCGCCTCGACTCGATTGGGAACGTCTCGATTCACGCAAGCGCAAGATACTGAAGCCCGCCTTGCAGGATTTGTCTCCTGCGCAGACAGCAGATCTTCAAGCAGCGATCTTGGAGGCGGAGCGCGCCGGCAGTAAGCATCGGTTCGTTGAATTCGTTCGGTACCACCTGACGCCGGGCTTCTACCGAGAGGAATTGCCACCGCACGTTCATCCGATCCGTCCTACTTCGCTCCCTCGTGCACTGGCACGGGCGTACCAAGTCCGGTCAGACAGCGTGCATAGCCTGAAGGAACTCGTGCCTGAGGCATGGGTCATGTCGGACGGAGCGCACACGGTCAGCCCAGCTGGCAGTGACTTGATGCTGACCCACGAAGGTCTTCATCGGGTTTGTCTTCACGTGGTTCGAAGTTTCGTCAGCCGAGGTCCTACTCAAGTCGACAAGTCGTACAACTATCGCGAGAACCTGCCGAACGTGGTCCGGGCGCACCTCGCGCCTCAGTACTACATGTGGCGGCCCGAGAACATGACTACGTCAACGGCTCAGGAACGTCTTGATGAGGTCGCGTCCATCTTCATCGAGGTCCTCTCGAATCGTGAGGAGCAGCTCTCGACGGACATGCGTCCGGCTCTGGAGCGGATCGAACAACTACTGAACGGGCCCATGGACGCAGCCCCGAGACGGGCGATGCTGGCCAGCTACTTTCTGTGGCACTGGCTCACTCATCCAGACCTGCATCGACCCAGCTCGGAGAGGTGGATGGAAGTCGCGGTGGAGGAATTGAGCGGGCCGTCGTTGGAGTCGCTGACTGTCGCCGCGGTCATCGGTCAGCAGCCACCCTGGTCAGTAGACGAGTGGTGCGACCTCGCGGAGGATCGTCATAACGACCTCCAACGGCGAAATCCTCAACCGATCCGTCCAGCGATCGACGCGCTTCTCTGGGTCGAGACAGCTCGTGCACTTTCGTCAGACGGTTCAGTACTCGAGGCTCGCGCGGCACTTGCACATGCGGTCGAATGCATGCCCGGGGACCCAGCGCTGGTGCGGCAGGAGAACAAGTTCGACGAGGGTGGCCCGATCGACATCGACCTCCGGGGGTTGGTCCTCGGCGCCGCACCAGGCTCTGGAAGTGAGCAGCATTCCGAGGCAGGTGACAGTAGTTCGAAGGCTGAGGAGCAGAACGGACACGAAGCGACCGATTAGGGCGCCTCCACGCGGCGAAAGGACGCATCTCCGAAAGGCACAGGGTCGCGGCAGGATGACGGATGGTCCGCAGCCTCCATGACCGCGGCGTCGAGGTCGTCGGCAGGGCCGCCGCATCACATTGCGCAGTCCTGACGTTCGCTCTCCAGGATGAGCAGTTCGACTAGACCATCCCAGATGCCGATGGTGTAGAAGACGCCGGGAGCGACCCGCGGATAGACGTTTTGCATCCGATCGGCCGAGGCGTTGGGGTAGGCCGCGAAGACTTCGTCCTCGGTGGAGCCAATTCGGATGCCGCGAGAGGTGGCCATCTTGCCGGTGAACTCGATGTACACGACGCGTTTCAAGGCGACTGAGTAGCCGGCGTAGCCTCCCGCGCGAAGGCTGTATCGCAGGCATGGTTCATTCGTGTTGCCGCTGTAGTCGGTGGCTTCTCCCGTGGCAAGCAGTTGCGCGCGGGTCATGCCGAGCTTCACTTGGCCGTATCCGATCGGGTGATCTCCGCCGTAACCAGGTGGTGGCGCGTTCGACGACGGCAGCGTTGGGGTCGCCGGCTGCGCCGGTTGGCTGGCCGTGGCGGCGCCAGGATTCTCGGACGAGTCAATTGGAGATGCCTCCCCATCGGCCTCGCGGTCGCCTTCGCCCTCGCCGCCAGGGTTCGTGGAGCCCGGTGGGGACGAGGTGGCCGATTCCGACGTCGAGGGCCCGGCTGTTTGTGCGGGGTCGTCGGCGAGGATGACACCCGAAGCGAACGCTACACACACGGCGATTGCGGCTGCCGAAGCGGCGGCGGCGTCTCGTCTGATGCGCCGCGGTGACCGGGGCGCCCGCAGCCCCGGCCCCTCGTCCGGACTCGGTTCCCACTGAGTTGTGGATACGGTCGGAACGATGACTTCCGCGGTGGTGGCCGCCGGGTCCCATGCGGTGGCGACGAGATCCGAGGTGACCGTACCGGCGGCGTCGCCCAGGCATTCGGCGAGTGCCAGTGCAGTTGGGCGTTCCACAGGCGTTGCTGCGAGGGCGTGGAGAACCATGCTGGCCAAGTCCGGATGCAAACTCGCCGGGGGTGTCGCCTCGTCGACGCGCCAAGCGCGCAGGAGGTTGAGGCTCTGCTCGGTGGTAGGGGCCGCGAATGGAGAGCGAGTCCCTGAGGCGTACCAACAGACGCATCCCCACGCGAACACGTCGATGGCGGGCGTGGGTGGGGCGAGCGGGTCCAGTTGCTCGGGAGCCATCCAGCCCGGGGATCCTGGCGCTAGAGCGCCGGTCGCGGTTAGGCCGCGAATGTTCGATCGTGTGGCGATACCGAAGTCGATTAGTCGGGGGCCTTGGGTCGTGCAGATGATGTTGTCCGGCTTCACGTCGCGGTGGATGAGACCGTTCGCGTGCAGCTCTGCGAGGCCAGCGGCGAGTGCGGCCGCGAGAGCGTATTGCTGGTTTCGCGCGAGCGGGCCGTCCCGTCTGATGAGCTCGCCGAGCGTGGGTCCGGCAACGTACTCGATTGCCACCCATTGGCGGGCTGCGCTGAGGTCGGATGCAAGCACCTGGGGCACGAAGGGGCTCTCGACCGCTGCAGTGGCCAGCACCTCTTGGCGGAAGCGGCGCCGAGCCTCGGGAGTATCGGCGAAATCGATCTGGACGGCCTTGATGACGACGGGATCCCCGCTATCGGTCTGGGCCATGTAGGCGACCCCCATGCCGCCGGCGCCCAGGCGGGCGACCACGTTGAACCGGCCGACGCGATCAGGGTCGCCCGGGTTCAACGGTCGTATGCTCGGATTCATGGTGGCGCGAATGTAGGGGTCTTTGCCTCGACCGGGCGGCCTTTTGGGATGCACCTACCCCGGTTGGCCGATCGTGATGCGCACGCCTCCGAGCCGCGGGCTCGGCACAAGGGCGGATCATCGCGGCGGAATGACGCACCCGATGCGCGTCTGGTTCTGTCTCGCCGGTGGACGTGGTGGGCGATACTGCCGCTGATGTCCGAGTTCCGCGCAGATCCGCTACTTCTTGGCCAGAAGGTTGTTGCGCTCCTGGAGACTGGCCTGCGCACGGCTACGTACAAGCTCGCGGTATTGATGGCTCTGATCGACTATGCGATCGAGCACGTTCCGAGCGACGCTGATGCGCCTATCCCGGTGCCTATCCCTGACTTGGCCCATCGCGTGCTGGAGCTGTACTGGCCGCAGGTCCGGCCGTTCAACGGCAGCGAACTGCGACAGTCCACCCAGACCCGGGCTCGGATCCCGCAGGCGGTCCTCGATCTGCGTTCCGCGGCAGCGGTCGGAACCGGGGGTACGTCGCTGGCGGTGGCGTCGACTCGCGCGCCGGATGCGTACGAGGGCACGATCACTGAGATCGGTCTGTGCCTGGCCCAACAGCCCTTACACCGGCTGCAACGAGTTCCTGGCGCGGCGGACAGCGAGTGCTTCCTCTACGACGATTCGTTCCTCCACGACCAGATCTCGCGACGGGCATTGCGTGCACACGGCGACCGAATAGTTCTGATGCCCGGAGTGGCGACAGCACTAGCCAGGCTCGCCGGCCTTCTCAAGCCAGCGCTGGAGATCATGTGGGTCGAAGACGTGCGTCGTATGAACCGCTACCTGGACGAAGACATCCCCGACGTCGCCGGCCACCTGTTCGGACGCGAGCGCCTGTCCCTGAGTGTGGTCCGCGGACCGCTGCAGGGGGCCTTCGGCCCAAGATGCTTCTACTGCTCGTCGTCCCTCGGGCCGGACAGCCCGATCGACCATGTGCTGCCGTGGTCGTTAGTCGGGATCGACGGGCTGGCGAATCTCGTTCCTTCCTGCGTCCGCTGCAACAGAAGCAAGTGGCACGCGCTACCCGCGCTCACTCTGGTGGACAGGGTGCTCGCGCGAGATCAAAAGGTTCTCGATCAGCTTGCAGCGGACCTTCAGTGGCCGACCCAGTACGACCGCGTCGCAGCCGTCGCCCGAGGCATCTATCGAAGCCAGCCCCCGGGCTCCCCGACCTGGGCGGGCGTCGGAGTGACTGACCGACTGGATCTTGCGAGCCCACGCTGGTGGTTGTCCACAGCCACGTCCTGACTGGACGCCGGCAGTGCCGAGTCCGATCCTGGAGCCATCCTCTGCCCCGGCTGGGCCGCAACCGTCTTGCATTCGGGCCACACTCCTGTCCGTGACTGACACCTTGCTGACCTCGATGCTGGGCGGACTGCGTCCGATGCTGCCGTTCCTGGCCGTCGTAGTCGTGCTGCTCCTCGTGGTGGCGCTTCCACTGCCTGGTCGGGGACCGCGGATGTTCCAACGGCGCGACCCATGGCGCGGATACAGGTTCGGATCGCGCCGGGAAGTCTTAGAACGAGCTGGCGGTAGATGTGAAGGACCGCAGCTCCTGGCGTGGGGGCGCTGTCGCGCAGAAGCGACGGAAGTCGACCACGTCTACCCGTGGTCGCGGGGCGGACCGACAACCGTGAGCAACGGCCAGGCACTCTGTCGTGTGCATAATCGGCGAAAGTCGAACCTGCGCCCTCCCTGGTGGTACGTACTGTCGCTCGAACGCCGCCGCGCGAACTACGTCCCATCCGGCACCGAGACCCGGGTGTTGGCACGTATGAATGCTGAGGAGCGCGCAGCGCGCCAGTCATGGGCGGCTCGGCGGCGATAGCAGCTCCCAGCGCCGTTCGCGCGACGGGCGCCGGCATGCAGCCTCCGGTTCTTCACTGGTGCCGCGGGCGTCCGATGGGGAAGGGTCCGCGCAACTTGGAAGAGGTGTGCTGCAGAGGCAAGGTATATGGCTCGCAGATACTTGTGCGATGTCGAGCGAAGAGCAGTTGACGCCACGAGAGCGAGCGGCGCGAGCCATCTTCACCAAAGCCGACTGGGACCGCGAAGTGGCGGCCGGTCGACTGACCGCGCAGGACGTGGCAGACCGCCTATGGCGAATGGCCGTCCACGAGTTCGGGGACGAGGACTCAGACCGAGCGGCCGCGTACGACGACGACGGATTCTTCCTGTCGCTCACTGCTGCTTCAGTTGCAGAAGTTGATGGAGTGAAGCTCTGGATCTGCACCGCTGACCACGACCCGCCGCACGTCCACATCAAGCGACCCGGCGTACGTGACAAGGTCGACGACATCAAGATCAATCTCGAGACGAATGAGATTGAGGGCGAACTGCCGAGGGGAGTTCGGTCCAAGCAGTTGAAGAAGATCAGGGCGCTTGTGTCCGAGCATCATGAGGCCCTATGCAGCACGTGGACCACGTATCACGGCACCGACGTTAGCCTGCCTGACGACCCCTCGGCCCGCTGACGTCGACCGATCGGAACGGTGCGGCCGGCGAGCGAGCTGTGCTGCGGCCAATGCGGCGGAATGACTGTGAGGATCGCCAACTCCGGACGTTTGGAGCAGTGACGACGAGGGCTCCGCCGCTCTCTTGTTTTCGACGGCCCATCAACTCCTCTCCTCAAGACTCACCTATCACCGCGACGACGGACAACGGATCGCTGTGAGGGGGCGACGATTCCGCAGTGTCGTGCCTTTAGGTGAGGCTGAGAACCAGGTATCTCGCGCGCACCTAGGGTTGGACCGTGCCCACCCCCGATCGTTCGTCCGTGCTGGAGTTCCCGTTTCCACCTGACGACTACTTGTGCACCTGGCATCTCCGAGGTCTTGATGGCGCCACCGTCCACTTGTCGGGGATGATCGAACTTCGGGCGTCTCGCATGCCGTACGGTCGCATCTACGGCGACCTGCCCCTGGACAGCGTCACCACCGGCAGTCAGTCCGTCATGAGCTTTCCGCAGAAGCATGACTACCTCGCTGTCCGTGCAACCCTTGCAAATGGCGCCGAGTTAGTCGTCCTGAAAGCGAAGGTCACGTTCTGGGCCGGGCACGGAACGGTTCACGGCGCCGCAGCAGCTCTCCGCAAGCGCAGCAACCCGTTCCCGTCGAAGCCCGCCAACTACCCTGATGCGGACCCGGACGAGGGGATCACTTTCAGCCGCGCACGCTTCCAGGTCGGCGCGCTGGACGCCCTCATCGGTACTACCCCGATCGGCGAGAAGACCTCACCGCGCAAGCAGGCCGACGACGGCACATGGACCTGGTCAGCCAAGACAAGTCCCGACACGCCGATTACCTGGACCGGCAGCGAAGACGAGTTGAAAGGCGCCTACGCCGCGAAGGTCAACACCTTCGACTTCTACAACGTCTCGATCCGTTTTGCCCCGGTCCTCGACGTGTCGACCACACCTTTAACGCTGTTCGACCTCTTTCAGCGATACGTCGACCCGGTCCGCGCGATCGCCTCCATCGCAACCGGCAGAAGTCAGCCCATCACCCACGTGATGCTCAGCAGAACAGACGAATCGACGCATATGGCCCTGCCGAGGGGCCGCAACACCGACAGCGACATCGATGCAGATCAGCCAGACCTCGTCCCACTCATGCCCGCATGGCAGATCTACGGCACCGGGCTGGGGCAGGATCCCTACCAATCCGATTCCGAGACGGTTCGAAACCAGAAGTCCGTCTTGTTCTGCGGAGAAGACGGAGTCGACCTCCTCGAGCTGGTCCACGCCTGGTGGAAGCTCACCGAAGAACACCACCCTCTCATCGAAACCTACGCAGGGATGTTGCACGCGCAGGAGGACCACCCGCGTTCACGATTCCTGCTTCTCATCCAGTCCTTAGAGGGGATGTACGGCCATGAGACGCGGACTGACTTCGACGAAAAGAAGCAGACCTACCAGCAGCGCCACGCAGAGACTCTTGAGCGAATCCGCGAGCAGGTGGACGATCACGACTTCCGGTTCATCAAGAACTCGCTTGCTAAGGAGCCGTTCCGAAACTTGGAGACGGCGCTGCGGTGGTCGTTCAACGCGGGAAGCCCCGACCCTTCGATCGAGGACCGACTTGCGAGTACCAGCTTGATCAGAGTTGTCATCTCGGAGGAGGCGACCTCGACCGTCGACGCTCTCCGCCGCGTTCGCAACGGCCTGGCACATGGGACACGCGGATTCGAGGCCGAAGACCTTGATGAGGTTAATGGCGTTCTCGACCGTGTCGTTCGCGCCCACGCACTGCGCCTCCTCGGCTGCCCCGACGTCGTACTGGCTCGACTGTTCGATTGACGAACTCTGTGGGGCGCGCCAGCCGTCAGAGCGATGAGTGCTCTGCAGGGCTCCTCCCGCCAGCTGCGCCCGACCTGCAGCGCTCTCTGATCGACCGCCCGGTGGATCGCCGGACGCACTACGCGGCCTCATCCAGTGAGTCATCGAACAACAGAGAATGGACTCCTGGTGTCCGCCTCCCTCGCGTCGTCGCACCTCGGGTTGTGGCGCTCTGAGGCGGCGGCATGACGCACGCTCGGTACGGCTGACCGCCACGCCGTGCCCATCGGGAAGCCCTCCGCCCGGCTGAGATCCAGCGGATGAGCAAGCAGTCGGGATTGTCAGCTCAGTCTCCGTCAATACCACGCTTCATCCGCCACATGCCCCTCTCGATCGTCGAAGGGGCGACGCCAAGGCGGCGCGCCAGCCAGACTCGGAACACGAGGCGATTCTTGATCAGCATCGTGTAGAGCTCGGTCGCCGTGGGGTCACGTCGATCTGCGTGCTTCACGTCGTTGTAGATCTCGGTGGACCGCGTTGCCCATTCGGAGCCACTGAACGGGAGCAGGTCAGCAATCTCTGAGGCTATGTCTAGGAGATGCGCGTGGTGACCACGCCGGGCACCCCCTCCTCGTTCGAGATCGATCGTGTGGCCGATCTCCTCGAGTCCGATGCCGGAGTCGGAGATCATTCCGTCGAGCGATGTTCCTTTGTTCCGGATCGAGAAGGTCATGGCGTGAATGCCGCGATTGAACTGCTCCCTGAGCCGCAACCAGCGCCGAACGCCGGCGGCTTCGATGTCTTGATAGGTAAAGAGGAACTCAGTCCGGCGCTCGCTGGTGGGAGTTGGTAAGGAGTATGTCTTGACTGGTGCCCAGCGGTCGCCGACTTTGTCGCCCGAGAGCACTCGCTGGGGATCGCTGCGATGCATGACGCGGGCCTGTTGGAAGCCGAGCGCCGTCCAAGCGCTGATCTCCAGCAGTTGATGTATGGCGCGATGTCGCTCGATGTGTTCGGTCCACGGTCGACTGCGTTGCACGCTGGTTCTGATGGCGCCGACTTCTTCCAGGTGCGTCAGCCCGGGCTCGCCTGGAAGCCGCCAGTCAGTGCCGGCAACGACCGAGAGATTGAGACCGGCATCAAGTCGTTGGGTTCGCGGGGGTGAGATAGTTAGCGAGAACTCCTTAGTCGAACGCCGTCGATCGTGGAGGTTGTCCCGGATTGATCGATGGCCAAACCATCGTCCGAGTCCTTCGATGCGAGTCGTCAGCCCATTGACGCTGGAGTGGTCCACGCCAGGTTCTCCGGCAAACACCGCGTAGTCGATGCCGATTCGGCACTGGTTGAACACCGTGGGCCCGCCCGCGGTGGGTTCGACGGTGCGCGATCGGATGCCGTTGAGCGACACGAACCCGCGGGCGTCCATGAACCAGAACTGCTGTGGCAGTTCGTAGTCGAATTGATCCATATCCGGGTCGTCGCCCCAGCGCACCATCGAGCCGATGTAGCGACGGTTCAACAGCTGATCCGACTCGTCGTACGGGATCACGAGTTCGATCTGGTTGGCCAGGTCACACAGCATTGCGGGATAAGGGGTAGTGATCTTCGCGTCCCATGCCCAGCCGACTCGGCTGTCACCTGCATCCAGTTGGTTTCCCAGCATCGATCCTCCTGACTGACGTTACGAACGGCTCTCGCGAGGTCTCAAGAGTCTCCATCGAAGATCTGGATGTACGGCGCAGTGACCTCCGGTTACCAGCGGAGCTCCGCTCGTTTAGAAGCCAAGAGTCCCTTAGCAAGGGCGGCGGCATAACCTGGCCGCTGTCGCTGCGCAAAGGCGCGCGGAAGTCAGCGAGGTCGTTCACGTCCAAGGAGGCAGGCCCCGCGATTTCCGCCCCAGCTGCCGACGCTCTGCGATAGAACTACGACCAGGAGTCGATGTCACGCGGGGAGGCCGCACGGGCATGACAAGCAGTTGGGCTCGGTTCTGGGCTGTCGATCTCCATGTGCACACGCCCGGCTCTAACGACGCACGGGACGAGGACTTCGGTACCGCCGTCGACATTGTTCAGGCCGCGCTGGACGCCGGGCTGGACGCGATCGCGGTAACCGACCACAACACGGCTGCCTGGTGCAGCCAGATGGCTGAGGCCGCTAGAGACACCAGCTTGGTCGTGCTCCCGGGCTTCGAGCTCAGCACCAGCGATGGACATCTACTTGGCATTTGGGAGGAAGGAACGTCGTCTTCGACGATCGAAGACGTGCTGATCAGGCTTGGCATCGAGCGCACCCGGTTCGGCGATCTCGACGTTGTTTCTGCAAGGAGCATGGCGGAGTGCGCTTCCGAAATACGTGACAAGGGTGGCCTTGCAGTCGCGGCCCACATTGACAAAGAGCGCGGCATCCTCACGCAGCCTGTTCAAACGCACGTTAATCAACTACTGGCCGACGCGAACATTGAAGCCTTTGAGTTTGTCCTCGCCGAGACTCCGTCGAGGGTTGCCGCGAAGCTCGGTGAGGCTGGCCTGCCTGCCCTGGTTCAGAGTTCCGACGCCTACGACGCGACGCTCAGCCGCCACGCCAGAACGGGTATCGGGATTCGGCGTTCCTGGGTCAAGGCTGCGCGCCCGGATCTCTGTGGCCTCCGCTACGCGCTACAGGATCCCGAACTACGCGTGACGCTAACCGATCCAGTGACCGCGGATCGGCACCCCACGATCGACACGGTTTCGATTTCCGGTGGCTTCCTCGGGGGTACGTCGTTGGAGTTCAGCCCAGACCTGAATTGCCTCTTGGGCGGTACCGGCGCTGGCAAGTCACTGGTCCTTGAGACGATCCGTTTCGCGCTGAACCAGCAGGTCGACGGCGAGCTGTTCACCACGATCCGCGATGAAGTCGATCGGCGACTTGAAACCGCTCTCCTCGAGGGAACAACCGTTGCTGTGGAGATCAGCGCGCCGAGCGACCAGTACCGAGTGTCGCGGACCTTCGGAGTTGCAGAATCTGTTCCCGTGGTCGAGCAGGACGTCGCCAACGAATGGGTTCGGGTCGACCACGACCCAGCCGACCTCCTCACCATCGCGGCCTTCTCGCAGGGGGAGATCCTCGAGTACGCCAGACAGCCCGTCGGCCGGGTAGGCCTGATTGACGCCAAACTCGACCTGACCGAGATTGACGTCAGAATCGCAGAGAGCGAATCCAAGCTCCGTGAGAACGCCACCGCTCTGATCGCCGCCCGCGACAGGGTGCAGATGCTCACAGAACAAGCTGCCGAGGCGAAGAGCCTGAAAGAACGCGAGCGAGAACTATCCGCACTGTTCGACGACGACCTCGTGAAGTCCCAAGGGCGCTGGACGGCCGAGCAGGCTGCGCTAACGACTCTCGTGGATGCCGTAGATGGCATCACCTTTGTCCGACCGAGCGAGCCCGCTGTCGCGACATCCAAGATGACCCCCGACCACGATGATCAGTTCGAGAAGGTCCAAGTCGCGCAGGCGGCGTTCAAGTCCGCTGTCGACGCGGCCGAAAAGCTGGTCGTTGACAGCGTGGCCAATCTCAAGGCTGTCGTACACGCGGTCAAAGACGAACTGGGCACAGAGTTCAGCGCTTTCAAGAAGCAACTCGACGAGACACTGGAGAAGTCCGGGACAACCTCCCTTCCGCGGTTGCGTAGTGAACTTGAAACGGCGCAGACGAACCTCAGCATGGCCGAGGCGGCCGCACAGACCTTGAAGAACGATGCGGAGCCGACCTACACGCGGCTCGAAGATGAGCGCGAAGCCATGCTCGGTGAGCTTAAGCGGGCACGTGACGATCGACGGGCTCTGCGCCGAGCCCGCGCGGCAGATCTCAATCGCGAGACCTCTGGCTTCGTGAAGATCGACATTCCGGCGAAGGGAGACACAACGGCATTCCGCAGTGCGCTCGACGCGCTGAAGGTTGGTTCACGGGTCCGTGAGCGCACGCTCGACCTGATCGCCGAGAACATCCGGCCGTACAACTTCGTTCGTGCACTCTGGAGCGGCGATGCCTCGAAGGCTGGTGATCTCCCAGACGGGGTCACCTCTGTAGATTTCGCGCGATTGCTTACGACGGTCGGCGACCGCGACCTGTGGGCGCAGTTGTTGGATGCTCAACTCATCGAGACACCTGACGTCCTTGAGGTGAAGTTCCGCAAGCCAGAAGGGCAGGACTATGTAAGCATCGAGGATCTATCGCACGGACAGAAGTGCACCGCCATCCTCGTCATCCTGCTTGCCGACGGCACGACGCCGGTACTGATTGACCAGCCCGAGGACGCCCTGCACGCACCGTGGATTGAGGAATACCTTGTCGACCGTCTTCGGCAATCGAGGGGCTCTCGCCAATACCTGTTCGCGACACGGAGCCCCGGTCTGGTTGTGAGCGCCGACTCTGAACAGCTCATCACAATGCGTGCCACCGCCGGCAAAGGCGAGGTGGAGGCGTGCGGTTCGCTTGAACGATACGACCTCAACAAGCTCGCGCTCCACCACCTAGAGGGCGGCAAGACTCCCTTCGCTCGCCGCACTCGGAAACTGGACGCGTCCCTGACCGCTAGGGCCTGATGGACGGTCGGCGAAGTCCCTTCCACATGCTCCTGGGCGCCATGCGGACTTGATAGGAGTCGATCAGCCGAGCCGAGGAGTCCGGTGCTGCCTCGATACGCGCGTGACCGGAACTGCTGGGAGTCTGACCTACCCATCCATTGGTCTGCGACCGGTCCACCTGGCGCTCCTACGAAGTCGACAGGCGCATCATTCTGGGCGGAAGGACTCGCTCGCAGGGAGGACGGATACGGCAGATGAGTGCGTCCAGGACGTGGCCGAACCGTTCAGCCGATGCCTGATCCGACGGTGGTCACGACCACCACGCCGGCGCACCCGCAGGCCCACAGCACGCTGACGAAGGTCCCGATGATGAAGCGCTCGGCGGCGCCGCTGCGGACACCAGATTCTGCGGCGCGCAGCTCGGGGTAGCGGCCGAGGCCCTTGAGGGCGAGCACGATCGCGAGCCCCTCGGGCCAGCCGGTGACGAGGGTGGCGAAGGTGGCGGCGCGTTCGAGGCCGCCGATCCAGGCGCCGCCGCGCAGCACGTGGCCGGCGAGCGCGAGCGAGTCCGCCGGCGTTTCGCGGCGGTCGACGAGGTCGAAGACGAGGGCGGTGAGCGGCCCGCCGCCGGCGACGGCCAGCAGGCCCGCGAGGCCGACGAACACGACCTTGGCCGATCCAGAGGGGACCGCCACGGAGTCGGGCGCGGCGGCGAAGATCGCGGCCGCGAGGAGCAGGAGGACCGTGGCCGGCGCGCAGACCCGCCGGGCGGCGGGGGAGGACCAGCCCGCGACCGCGACGAGGACGCCGAGGCCGAGCAGGACGGCGACGAGGACGCCGTAGTCGGACGGGTTCATGACTGCCTCCCGAGCAGGTCGTCGGTCAGGTCCGCGACGAGCTCCCGGGCCCGCCGCGACTCCACGATGCCCGCCGCCTGGGCTCGCTGGCTGACGGCGGACTGGCTGATCGCGAGCCGATCGCCCACCTCGGCGTACGAGAGGCCTTGGGCCACCAGGTCGGCGACCTCCCAGCCGCGGCTGGTGCGCCGCCCGAGGACCGCCGCCCAGAGCCACACGGTCGTCTCGACGGCGCGCGCCCCCGGGTCGTCGCCGACCACGCGGGTGTGCCAGGGGCTCGACTTGGCGGCGGTGACGGCAGTGCGCGCGTGGAGGTACGCCGTGCCGCGGCCGGCGCGCGCGTGGTCGGGGAGGGGCTCCTCGACCGGGCCGATCCCGACGCCGATGTTCCACGAGTCGGCGCGCAGCAGTGCCTCCAGCGCGCCCGCGAGCGCCGCGCCGTCGTCGAGCACTCCCTGGAGCTCGTCGCCGACCGTCCGCTCGAACGCCGCCCGGGTGGGCACGCCGTCGAGCGCGGCGAGGGCGTCGGGGACCAGGTCCGCGCCGCGCCGGCTGCCGCGCTGGTCGACGGTGAGGACGACGACGGTCATGGAACGACGCTAGTTCAGGGAATTGCCTTATGCAAGAGAGATGAAGGCTATTTCCTTACCGACGGCCGATGATGGCCACGACGGGCGGCGCCTTCTGGTCCACGACCGAGACCCGGAAGCCGCCCTGCTGGAGGGCGAGCGAGGCCTTGCGGACGATGTTGGGCACCAGGTCGCGCTGGCTGGAGTCGTAGAAGAGGTAGACGCCACCGCCCGGCAGCACCCGCTCGTGCAGCAGTGCCACCTCGTCGGCGCAGTCGCGCACCCAGAAGAGGTTCACGTTGAACGCGAAGACCTTGTGGAGCCGCTTGACCGGCACCCGGAGCGTCGCCAGGTCGATCTGCCGGACGGTCAGCCGGCCCGCGTCGACGTACTTGGCGCACCGCCGCTTGGTCCGGTCGACGCCGGACTCGGAGCGGTCGATCGCGAAGAGCTTGCCCGTCTCCAGGCGCTCGCAGATCATCTCGGCACCGAACCCTGGCCCGCAGCCGATCTCGAGCACGTGGTCGGACGGTTGGACGTCCATCAGCTCCACCGCCCACCGGATTCGAGGCGGGATCGTCTGCACTGACATAGGCCCCAGATTGCCAGACGGGCGGCGTGTAGTCAGGCACCGCCGGGCCGGTAGGTTGGCCGACGTGAGCGACGGCGTGGTCAAGGTGGGGGTGCTCGGCGCGCGCGGACGGGTCGGCGCCGAGGTGTGCGCGGGCGTCGAAGCGGCGGCGGACATGGAGCTGGTCGCCGCGGTGGACGCGGGCGACGACATCGCGGCACTCGTCGAGGCGGGCGCCGAGGCGGTCGTCGACTTCACCCATCCCGACGCCGTCATGGACAACCTCGAGTTCTGCATCGACCACGGGATGCACGCCGTCGTCGGCACGACGGGCTTCGACCAGTCGCGCCTCGACGTCCTCGCGGGCTGGCTCGCCGACGCGCCCGGCGTGGGCGTGCTCATCGCGCCGAACTTCTCGATCGGCGCGATCCTGATGATGCGCTTCGCGGCCGCGGCGGCCCCCTTCTACGAGTCGGTCGAGGTCGTCGAGCTGCACCACCCGACCAAGGCCGACGCGCCCTCCGGCACCGCACGTCGTACGGCGGAGCTGATCGCCGCGGCACGGCGCGAGGCCGGCCTCGGCCCGGTGCCGGACGCCACCTCCACCGGCCTCGAGGGCGCCCGTGGCGCCGACGTCGACGGCATCCGGGTGCACGGGCTGCGGATCCGGGGGCTGGTCGCGCACCAGGAGGTCATCCTCGGCGGCCCGGGGGAGACGCTGACCATCCGGCACGACTCGCTCGACCGGGCGTCGTTCGTGCCCGGTGTCCTCACCGGGCTGCGCGCGATCGGCGACCACCCCGGCCTGACCGTGGGGCTCGAGCACTTCCTCGACCTCGACTGACCCACCGGGCGGGAGGTGCAGGTTCGTGCATTGCACGAACCTGAGCGTCGCCCCCGGTTCCGCTCGTCGTTGAGCCCGACAAGGCTGCGGATCCGTAGCCGTCTCAACGACGAGAAGGATCTTCGACATGCGCATACTCTCGGGCGCCGCCGCGGCAGCGGTCGTCGCACTGTCCGTCACCGGCCTGCCTTCGGCCGAGGCCTCGGAGAACGACTCCACGGGCTTCCGGGTGGTCGACACGATCACCGACGCCGATGGCACGACGCACACCCGGATGGTGCGCACGTACGGCGGGCTGCCGGTCGTCGGCGGCGACCTGGTCGTCCACGAGGACGCCGCCGGCGAGCGCGAGGGCGTCAGTCAGACGCTCGACGCGCCCCTGCGGCTCGTGACGACGCCGGCGGTGAGCGCTGCGGCCGCCGCGACCCACGCGCTCGCGAAGGCGCCGGCGACCCGCGACATCACGGGAGCGAAGGAGCAGTCGTCCCGCCTCGTCGTCGACGCGACCTCCGGCACCGGTCGGCTCGCCTGGGAGGTCGTCACCGGCGGCACCCAGGACGACGGCACCCCGAGCCGCCTCGCGACCTACGTGGACGCGGCCACGGGCAAGGTGCTCTGGCGTGAGCAGCAGATCGAGACCGTCGACGGCTCTGGCCAGTCGCTCTACTCCGGCACGGTCCCGCTGCAGCTGACCAGGTCCGGCTCGACCTACCAGCTCAAGGACCCGACCCGCGGCAACACCTACACGACGGACCTCAACAACGGCACCGACTCCCTCGGCTGCCAGCTCTTCGGGGTCAACTGCAAGACCGGCACGCTCTTCACCAGCCCGGACACGTCGTTCGGCAACGGCGCCACGAGCAGCCGCGAGTCCGCAGGCGTCGACGCCCAGTACGGCACCAACGTCACGTGGGACTACTACAAGTCCACCTTCGGCCGGAACGGGATCTTCGGCACCGGCGCCGGGTCCTACAACCGCACCCACTACGGCAAGAACTACGTCAACGCCTTCTGGGACGGCACCAAGATGACGTACGGCGACGGCGACGGCGTCAGCTACGGTCCGCTGGTCTCGCTCGACGTGGCCGGGCACGAGATGTCGCACGGCGTCACGGAGCACTCCGCCAACCTCACCTACGAGGGCGAGTCCGGCGGTCTCAACGAGTCGACGTCGGACATCTTCGGCACGATGGTGGAGTTCCACGCGGCCAACAGCAACGACCCCGGTGACTACCTCATCGGGGAGGAGTTCGACCTGAAGAACCACACTGGCCTGCGGCGGATGGACAACCCCGCGTCCGACGGTGACTCGGTCAACTGCTGGTCCTCGGGCGTCGGCAACCTCGACGTCCACTACTCCTCGGGCGTCGGCAACCACTTCTTCTACCTGCTCGCCGAGGGCTCGGGCGCCAAGACGATCAACGGCGTCGCGCACAACAGCCCGACCTGCAACGGCTCCACCGTCGCGGGCATCGGCAGGACGGCGGCGGCGGCCATCTGGTACCGCGCGCTGACCGTCTACATGACGTCCAGCACCGACTACCACGGTGCGCGGACGGCGACTCTGAGCGCGGCTCAGGACCTCTACGGTCCGGGCAGCGCGCAGCAGAGCGCGGTCGCCACGGCCTGGAGCGCTGTCGGCGTGAGCTGACCCTCCAGGAGACCGCGAGGGGCCCGCGTCGCACTGCGACGCGGGCCCCGCGTCATGCCAGCCGCACCAGGGCGGCGGCGAGCGCCGCGCCGAAGACCACGACGAGGAACGGCGCGCGCAGCAGCAGCAGCACGACCGCGACGCCCAGCCCGAGCGCGCGGGCGTCGACGACGAGGTCGTGGCCGCTGGCGAAGACCTGGACCGCGATCAGCGCGGCGAGCAGCGCGACGGGGATCAGGTCGGCGACCCGCGCGATGACGGGCCGCTCGAGCACGCGCGGCGGCACCGACAGGCCCGCCAGCTTGAGCAGGTAGCAGCCGACCGCGGCCCCGAGCACCGCCCACCACATCATGGGCTCTCACCCGTCGTGAGGACGCCCGCCAGCAGCGCGACGGCGGCGGCCGCGAGCACGGGTACGCCGGCGGGCACGATCGGCACGGTCGCCAGCGCGACCACCGCGGCCGCCGCCGCGACCAGCTGGTTGCGCCGGCTCCGGAGCCGCGGCCACAGCAGCGCGAGGAAGGCCGCGCCGACCGCCGCGTCGAGCCCGTAGGTGCGCGGATCGCCGATCTCGTTGCCGGCGACGGCGCCGACGGCCGTGAAGAGGTTCCAGAGCACGAAGATCGAGACGCCGGTGGTGAGGAAGCCGAGTCGCGCGGCGGCGGTCGTCTCACGGGTCACGCCCATGGCCGTCGACTCGTCGATGAGCACCTGCGCGGCGCCGATCCTGCGCCAGCCGGTGAACCGCAGCAGCGGCGCCATCCGCAGGCCGTAGAGGGTGTTGCGGGTGCCGAGCAGCAGTGCGGTGAGCGCCCCGGAGAGCGGCGCGCCGCCGGCGGCGACCACGCCGACGAGGGCGAACTGGCTCGCGCCGGTGAAGACCAGCAACGACAGCGCGCAGGTCTGGGCGACCGAGAGGCCGGCCGACACCGAGACGGCGCCGAAGCTGACGCCGTACGCGCCGGTGGCGATGCCCACGCCGAGGCTGTCGCGGATGATCGCGGCGCGCTCGCTGCGGTCCAGGGGCGCGTCGGTCATCGCTCAGAGAGTAGCGGCCGGCTCAGAGACCGGCTCAGCGACCGAGCGGCGCCGCCGCGGCCTCGACCACCCAGAGGC
Organism: Nocardioides agri; assembly: GCF_013778305.1. Lineage (GTDB taxonomy): Bacteria > Actinomycetota > Actinomycetes > Propionibacteriales > Nocardioidaceae > Nocardioides > Nocardioides agri. The sequence goes on along the minus strand of NZ_JACEIC010000002.1, from coordinate 341,278 downwards.
CGGCGATCAGGCCGGCGAGCAGAGCGGCGATCCTGACGACCATGCGGTGGAGCCGGGGCAGCGGTCCGAACACGAGACCATCCTGACTCCGGATCGCAGGAAATCAAGCGATCGCGGTGTGCAGCCTGACCTGCTTGACCAGGACGCTGCCCTCGCCGTCGAGGTCGAGCTCGCGGTGCGCACCGTCCGCGGCCCAGCCGGCGCCGGTGAGGAACGCGCGCAACGCGTCGTCGGTGGCGACCGCCCAGAGCACCGCGCGCGTGAAGCGATCGGCCTGCATGGTCTCGACGCCGGCCTGCAGGAGCCGCGAGCCGTGTCCCTTGCCCCGCTCGCCGGGATCGACGGTCAGCTCGGCGAGCTCGGCGTCGGCGACGGGGTCGCAGTCGGGGTCGGACGCGGGGGAGGTGATCGCGAAGCCGACCACGCGGTTGCGCTCGAGCGCGACCAGCACCCGGTTGCGGGCGTCGCCGGGCCTGGTCAGCGCGGCGTGCCAGCTCTCGGCCGCGGCGTCGACGTCGGTCGGCAGCGCGTCGGCCGGCACGAGCTCGGCGTACGTCGTGCGCCAGGTGCGCAGCTGGAGCTCGGCGATGGCGGGCGCGTCGTCGGCCCAGGCGACGCGCACCGAGACGTCGGCGGTGGGGCTGCTCATGCGGCCATCCTGTCAGCCTCCCGCGGTGTTACAGAACGGCGTTCGTCCGGATCGATCCTGTAACAGATCGTGGTAGCGTGCCCCACGTGTACGGCAACGACTTCGGCGCCCCCGAGCGAGCACCAGAACTCACCGACGAGGCCTTCGCGGCGCTGCTCGCCGACGACGGGCGCGTGGAGCCGCGCGACCCGATGCCCGAGGGCTACCGGCGCACGCTGGTGCGGCAGATCGCGCAGCACGCCCACTCCGAGATCATCGGCATGCAGCCGGAGGGCAACTGGATCAGCCGGGCGCCGTCGCTGCGCCGCAAGGCGATCCTGATGGCGAAGGTGCAGGACGAGGCCGGCCACGGGCTCTACCTCTACGCCGCCGCCGAGACGCTGGGCGTCGACCGCGCGGACCTGCTCGACCAGCTGCACACCGGCCGGCAGAAGTACTCCTCGATCTTCAACTACCCGACCCTGTCGTGGGCCGACGTCGGCGCGATCGGCTGGCTGGTCGACGGCGCCGCGATCGTCAACCAGGTGCCGCTGTGCCGCTGCTCCTACGGGCCCTACGCCCGCGCGATGGTGCGGGTCTGCAAGGAGGAGTCGTTCCACCAGCGGCAGGGCTTCGAGATCCTGCACACGCTGTCCCACGGGACGCCCGCGCAGAAGGCGATGGCCCAGGACGCGGTCGACCGCTACTGGTGGCCGTCGCTGATGATGTTCGGCCCGCCCGACGACGACTCGCCCAACTCCGCGCAGTCGATGGCCTGGGGGATCAAGCGCTTCTCCAACGACGACCTGCGCCAGCGGTTCGTCGACATGACCGTGCCGCAGGCCGAGGTGCTCGGGCTGACGCTGCCCGACCCGGAGATCCGGTGGAACGAGGAGCGCGGCCACTACGACTTCGGCACCGTCGACTTCACGGAGCTCTTCGAGGTGATCAAGGGCAACGGGCCATGCAACCGCGACCGCATGGCCCACCGGGTCGCGGCGCACGAGGACGGCGCCTGGGTGCGCGAGGCCGCCGACGCCTACGCCGCCAAGCAGGTCGCCCGCACGGAGGGGGCCGCATGAGCCGCGGCTGGCCGCTCTGGGAGGTGTTCGTGCGCTCGCGCCGCGGGCTCTCGCACACCCACGTCGGCTCGCTGCACGCCCCGGACGCCGAGATGGCGCTGCGCAACGCCCGCGACGTCTACACCCGCCGCCAGGAGGGCGTCTCGCTCTGGGTGGTGCCGTCCGCGGAGATCGTCGCGTCCGACCCGGGGGAGCGGGAGGCGTTCTTCGACCCGGCCGACGACAAGGTCTACCGCCACCCCACGTTCTACGACGTCCCCGAAGGGGTCGAGCACCTGTGATCACCCCACCGGGTTCTTCGACGCCCCCGCTTCCTTTCTCCTCCGACTACGTCCTCGGGCTCGCCGACGACGCGCTCGTCTCCGCGCAGCGGATGAGCTGGTGGATCAGCCGCGCGCCCGAGCTCGAGGAGGACCTGGCCCTCGCCAACATCGGGCTCGACCAGCTCGGCCAGGCGCGCACGCTGCTGACGTACGCCGGAGCGCTGGAGGGGGCGGGACGCACCGAGGACGACCTGGCCTACCTGCGTGACGACCGCGAGTTCCGCAACGTCTGGCTGGTCGAGCGCCCGCAGACCGACTTCGGCGTGACGATCGCCCGGCTGCTCGTCTTCGCGACCTACCAGGCCGAGCTCTACGCCGCGCTCGCGGCGTCCTCCGACGCCACGCTCGCGGGCGTCGCCGGCAAGGCGGTCAAGGAGGTCGCCTACCACCTCGACCACGCCCGGCTCTGGACGCTGCGCCTCGGCGACGGCACCGAGGTCTCGCACGAGCGGATGCAGGCTGCGCTCGACGCCGAGTGGCCCTACGTTGACGAGCTCTTCACCCCCGTCGAGGGCGCGCTCGTCGACCCGGCGTCGCTGCGCGACGCGGTCCTCGGCCGGGTCGCCGCGGTGGTCCGCGAGGCGACCCTCGAGGTGCCTGACGTCGCGCCCACCGTCGGGGGCGGCCGGCGCGGGCTGCACACCGAGCACCTCGGCCACCTGCTGGCCGAGATGCAGCACCTGCATCGCTCGCACCCGGGGGCGACGTGGTGACCGGCTCCGCCATCCGGGGCGCCGCCTGGAAGATCGCCGCCGACGTGCCCGACCCCGAGCTGCCGGTGGTGACGATCGCCGACCTGGGCATCCTGCGCGACGTCACCGAGGACGACCAGGGCCGGGTGCACGTGCAGGTCACGCCGACCTACTCCGGCTGCCCCGCGATGGAGACGATCTCCCACGACCTGGTCGACGCGCTGACGGCGGCCGGCTACCAGCACGTCGACGTCGAGTTCGTGCTGTCACCGGCCTGGACCACGGACTGGATGACCGAGGAGGCGAAGGCCAAGCTCGCGGCGTACGGCGTGGCCCCGCCCGGCCCCGTCGCGCTGCAGCTGTCGGTGCGGTGCCCGCAGTGCGGGTCGCTCGACACGCGCGAGTCCAGCCGCTTCGGGTCGACGGCGTGCAAGTCGCTGTGGGTGTGCCGCTCGTGCCGCGAGCCCTTCGACCACTTCAAGGCCCTGTGACGTGTCGGCGACCTTCCATCCGCTGCGGGTCGCAGCGATCGACGAGCTGACCGACGACTCGGTCGCGCTGACCTTCGAGGTGCCCGCCGAGCTGTCCGACGACTTCGCCTGGCTGCCTGGTCAGCACCTCAACATCCGGGGCGGCGACGACGTTCGCCGGTCCTACTCGATCTGCACGCCGCCCTCGTCGGGGCGGCTGCGGATCGGCGTGAAGCGCCTGCCGGGTGGTGCGTTCTCCGAGGGCGTCGTCGACCGGCTGCGGGTCGGCGACGAGCTTGAGGTGATGACCCCGGCCGGCCGCTTCACGGTGGCCGTCGACCCGAGCGCGGCCCGCTCCTACGTCGCGGTCGCGGCGGGGTCGGGCATCACCCCGGTCCTGTCGATCATCAGCGCGCTGCTCGAGGGCGAGCCCGGCTCGACGGTCACGTTGGTCTACGCCAACCGCACCCACCGGTCGGTGATGTTCCTCGACGAGGTGCACGACCTCAAGGACCGCTTCCCGGCCCGGCTGCAGATCGTGCACGTGCTCTCCCGGGAGACCTCGGAGGTCGAGCTGCTCTCCGGCCGGCTGGACGGCGCCCGGCTCACCGCGATCCTCGGGGCGCTGGTGCCGGTCGGCGACGTCGACCAGTGGTTCCTCTGCGGGCCGCAGCAGATGCTGGCCGAGCTGCGCGCGACGCTCGCCGACCTCGGCGTCCCCGCCGGCCACGTGCACGCGGAGCTCTTCCACGCCGACCCGGTGCCGCGGGCGCCGGTCGCCGCGCTCACGTCCGGGGCCGACGGCGCCGCGGAGGTCACGATCCGGCTCGGCGGGCGCTCGTCGTCGCTGTCGCTGCGCCCCGACGACGTCCCCGTCCTCGACGCCGCGCTGCGGGTCCGCTCGGACCTGCCGTTCGCCTGCAAGGGCGGGGTGTGCGGCACCTGCCGCGCGCGCCTGGTCTCCGGGACCGTGGTCATGGACACCAACTACGCCCTGGAGCCGGACGAGATCGACGCCGGCTACGTGCTGACCTGCCAGTCGCACCCGACCTCCGACGAGGTCGTGCTCGACTACGACGGCTAGCGTCGGCCCCGTGCGCGTCGCGATGGCCACCCGCCCCGGCCACCCCGGCCGGTCCAACGAGGACTTCGTCGGCGCCGTGCCCGGAGCCGTGGTGCTGCTCGACGGCGCGGGCATCCGGGGGAGTGAGCACCTCTGCAGGCATGGGACCGCGTGGTTCGCCCACCGCCTGGGAGCGACGCTGCTCGCCCGCCTGCCCGGCTCTGCCGACCTGTCGGCGCTGCTCGCGGAGTCCATCTCCGAGGTCGCCGCTCTCCACCACGACACCTGCGACCTGGCCGATCCCAGCAGCCCGCAGGCCGCCGTCGCCGTCGTGCGCGCCGTCGACGACCGGCTCGACTACCTGGTGCTCGCCGACGTCTGCGTCGTCCTCGACGCGGCCGCACCGGTCGTCGTGACCGACCCGCGCGAGGTGTCGGTCCGGGCCGAGGTGCTGGCCGCCCACGACACGCTGGCCGACCAGATCTCGGCGTTCCGCGCCCGCCGCAACCGGCCCGGCGGCTACTGGATCGCCAAGGACGAGCCCGCTGCCGCGGTCGAGGCGGTGACCGGGTCGGTGCCGCTGGCCTCGCTGACCGGCGTCGCGCTCGTCAGCAACGGGGTCGCTCTCGACGACGGACTGCTCGGGCTGATCCGCAGCCGGGGGACCGGCGCCGTCCTCGGCGACGGGCCCGACGACGCGACCGCGGCGTACTGGGACCTCGGCTACGACGGCTGAAAGCCCTCGCGGCGCTCCTGGAGCCGCTGCTGGGCCTGGGGCAGGTAGACCAGGCAGGGCGCCTCGGCACCGGCGTGCCGCTCGGTCAGGTGCAGGATCCAGCGGTCCATCGCCGCGAGGTAGCCGTTGTCGTCGCCGGAGCGGTAGGTCGACCAGGCGCTCTGGTTCTTGGTGACGCAGCTGGTGCAGCCGATCTTGTAGACGAACTGCTGCTGGGCGTCGAGGTCGATCTTCGCCGTCGCCAGCGGGCCGGCCTCCGCACCCGCCTTGCGCTCGCGAGCCGATCTGCTCGCCACCATGGTCTGCCTCCTGTCGTCTCGGATCAGAGTACGGCGCGGGCGCGCGATGAGTACTGTCGCCGCATGGTCCACGTCCGCCCCGCCACGGTCGCCGACGTGGACGCGATCACGGCGATCGGGCACGCGACCTGGCCCGCGACGTACGACTTCGCCGGCGACGACTACATCGAGCACGGCCTCACCTCGTGGTGGTCGCCGGCAGCGGTGGAGCGGGGCCTCCGGACGACCACGACGCTCGTCGCCGAGGTCGACGGCCAGGTCGTCGGCGTCGCCAACGTCGACCTCCGCCCCGAGGTGCCCGTGATCTGGCGGCTCTACGTGCTGCCTGCGCAGCAGGGCGCCGGCGTCGGGGGCGCGCTGCTGCGCGGACTCGTCGACGCCGTGCCCGCGGACCGCCGGGCGATCTCGATCGAGTACGCCGCGGGCAACGACCGCGCGGCCGCGGTCTACGCGCGGCACGGGTTCGTCGAGGTGCGCCGCGAGGCCGCGGAGCAGCCAGGCTGGCCGGAGCAGGTCTGGGCCGAGCGCCCGCTGGGCGGCTAGATCACCGCGAGCTCGATGCAACCGCGGGCGGGGTACGGGCGTCTCCACTGCACACCCCACTCACGAGCAACGAGAAAGCAGTGACATGACCACCCGCAGCACGCTCCGCACCGCCCTCGCCTTCACCGCGGCGGTCGCCGCCCTCTACGCCGGCACGGCGGCGCTCCCGAGCGCCGAGGCCGACAGCCAGACGGCGCCGAGGACGACCACGCTCACCTTCGAGGTCCCCGACTGCGAGGGCTGCGAGCTCTCGCTGGTCCAGTCCCGGTGGGACGACGACGCGAGGTACGGCGTCCGCACCTGGAACGGCCCCGACGCCACGGTCGAGGACGGCACGGCCACCGTGACCGTGCGCACCAGCCGCACCTGGGGCCTGTCTGTCCTGGTCAGCACGCCGTGGGACGGCCAGCTGGCCGCGGAGACCACCGTGGCGTGGCGCTACGCCGGCCACGACGTCGGCGACGAGGTCACCTTCGCGGACGCCCGCGACGAGCGGAAGGCCTCGGCCTGCTGGGAGGGGACGCGCCGCGGGGACGTCACGATCCCGCTCACCGTCCGCCAGGTGCGCGTCGAGGGCGTGCACGGCCCGGTCGCCGGCACCATCGCGTTCGCCACCGAGACCCAGTCCTGGCTCCAGCCGATGCGCCGTACCTTCCGCGGCGTGCTCGCCAGCCAGGACGTGAACGTCTGCGGACCGCGCGCCTGAGCCGCGGCGGCAGCCTCTAGTCTTCGGGCATGGGCAAGCAGGAAGACTTCGTTCTCCGCGCTCTCGAGGAGCGTGACGTCCGGTTCGTCCGGCTCTGGTTCACCGACGTGCTCGGGTTCTTGAAGTCGGTGGCGGTGGCGCCGGCCGAGCTGGAGCAGGCGTTCTCGGAGGGCATCGGGTTCGACGGCTCCTCGATCGAGGGCTTCGCGCGGGTCTACGAGTCCGACATGCTCGCCAAGCCGGACCCGACGACGTTCCAGATCCTGCCGTGGCGCAGCGGCGAGGGGCCGTCGACGGCGCGGATGTTCTGCGACATCTCGATGCCCGACGGCTCCCCGTCGTACGCCGACCCCCGGCACGTGCTCAAGCGCACGCTGAGCAAGGCGGCCGACAAGGGGTTCACGTTCTACACGCACCCCGAGATCGAGTTCTACCTCTTCAAGAACGTGCCCGAGGACGGCTCCCCGCCGGTGCCGGCCGACCGCAGCGGCTTCTTCGACCACACCGCGCAGTCGATGGGCGCCGACTTCCGCCGCGAGGCGATCTCGATGCTCGAGGCGATGGGCATCTCGGTGGAGTTCAGCCACCACGAGGGCGGCCCGGGCCAGCAGGAGATCGACCTGCGGTACGCCGACGCGCTGACCACCGCCGACAACATCATGACCTTCCGCACGGTCGTGCGGGAGGTGGCGCTGACCCAGGGCATGTGGGCGTCGTTCATGCCCAAGCCCTACACCGAGCACCCGGGCTCCGGCATGCACACGCACGTCTCGCTGTTCGAGGGCGACAACAACGCGTTCTTCGAGGCGGGCGCGGAGTACCAGCTCTCCAAGACCGGCCGCCAGTTCATCGCCGGCATCCTCAAGCACGCCAACGAGATCAGCTGCGTCACCAACCAGTGGGTCAACAGCTACAAGCGGATGCTCTGGGGCGCCGAGGCGCCGTCGTACGTCTGCTGGGGCCACAACAACCGCTCCGCGATGGTGCGCGTGCCGATGTACAAGCCGCTCAAGGGCCAGTCGACGCGCATCGAGCTGCGCACGCTCGACGCCGCCTGCAACCCCTACCTCGCGTACGCCGTGGTGCTCGCGGCGGGCATGAAGGGCATCGAGGAGGGCTACGAGCTGCCGCGCGAGGCCGAGGACGACGTCTGGTCGCTCACCGAGCGGGAGCGCAAGGCGATGGGCATCGAGCAGCTGCCGCGCAGCCTCTACGACGCGATCAACATCGCCGAGAGCTCCGAGCTCCTCGCCGACACCCTGGGCGAGCACGTCTTCGACTTCTTCCTGCGCAACAAGCGGGCGGAGTGGGACGACTACCGCGGCCAGGTGTCGGCGTACGAGCGCGACCGGATGCTGCCGGTGATCTGATGGTCGACGAGTTCCTCACCGCCGACCGCAGCAAGACCCTCACCCGGCTGCTGTACGTCGACATCGCCCTTGCCGTCGCCGTCGCCTTGCTCGCGCTGCCGGGGATCCTCGGCGAGTTCGAGAAGTACGTCGTCACCCTCCTCGTGATCGCCGCCGTCCTCGGCGGCGTGGGGGGTGCCGCGCTGGCCGCGGTCCGACGCCGACGCGAGTCCGCGCGCAAGCTCTGCATCGCCACCGGTGTCGTGCTGATCCTGGCCTCGCTGCCACTGGTCGCGATCCTGGTCGGGCTGCTGACCGGGGTCCTCGGCGTCGGGATCCTGGTGGTGACCTTCGCCCCCGAGCGGGAGCCCCGGTGACCCGCGTCCTGGTGGTCGAGCACGACGCCCAGTGCCCGCCGGCGTGGTTCGGCACCTGGCTCGAGGAGCTCGGCTGCGAGCTCGACGTCTGCCGGCCCTACGCCGGTGACGCCCTCCCGGTCGCCACGTCGTACGGCGGTCTCGTCGTGCTCGGCGGCCCGATGGGCGCCGACGACGACGCGACCCACCACTGGATCGGACCCGTCAAGCAGCTGCTGCGCGGCGCGCACGCCACCGGCCTGCCGACCCTCGGCATCTGCCTGGGGCACCAGCTGATCGCGGCCGCGCTCGGCGGTGCCGTCACTCGCAACCCGCGCGGCCAGCAGGTCGGGCTGCTCGACCTCGGCTGGACCGACGCCGCCGGGGCCGACGCGCTCTTCGGACCGCTCGCCACGCCGCGACGTGGCGTGCAGTGGAACGACGACATCGTCGCCGAGCTCCCGCCGGGCGCGACGCTCCTCGCGGAGACGGCTCATGGCGAGGCGCAGGTCGTCCGCTACGGCGCCCGGATGTGGGGCGTGCAGCTGCACCCCGAGGTCGACGACGCGGTGCTCCAGCCGTGGGCCGACGAGGACAAGGGGAGCCACGAGACCCGCGGGATCGACACCGACGCGCTGCTCGACGCGGTGCGCGTGGCCCGGGCCGAGCTGGACGAGGCGTGGCGGCCCTTGGCGGTCGGGTTCGTCGAGCAGCTGCGATGAGCCGAACGGCGACCGGCAAGCGCGAGCTGCTGCGGCTGGGGTTCCAGGACTCCGACGCGGCGCTCGACGGGCTGGCTCGCCTGGGTGACGCGGCCGAGCCGCTGCTCGCCCTGCTCGGCCGCACCGCCGACCCCGGGGCGGCGCTCGAGGGGCTGCTCCGGCTGCGCGACGCGGCCGGGCCGGACCTGCTCGAGACGCTCGTCGACGACGAGGGCACCGCCATGCGGCTGCTCAGCGTGCTCGGCGCGAGCGAGGCGCTCGCCGACCACCTGGTCCGGCACCCCGAGCACTGGCGGGAGCTCACCGATCCTTCCCTAGGCGACACCCGGCCTGCGGCGTGGGCGCTGCGGGACGCCTTGCTGGCGGCGGTCGCCGGCAAGCCCGACGCCGAGGCGGTCGACGCGTTGCGGGTCGAGTACCGCCGGCTGCTGCTGCGCCTCGCCGCCCGCGACCTGACCCACCACCTCGGGGTCGACGACGTCGCCGCCGAGCTCTCGGACCTCGCCGCGGGCACGCTCGAGGCCGGCCTGGAGATCGCCCGCGGCCGGGTCGGCGCGGACGCCGACCTCGCGCGGCTGGCCGTGGTGGCGATGGGCAAGTGCGGCGGCCACGAGCTCAACTACGTCTCCGACGTCGACGTCGTCTACGTCTACGCGCCCGCCGACGGGGCCGACGAGCAGGCGGCCCAGCGGGCCGCCACCCAGCTCGCCACCCACCTGATGCGGGTCTGCTCCGACCACACCGGCGAGGGCACGATCTGGCCGGTCGACGCGAACCTCCGGCCGGAGGGCAAGGCCGGACCGCTGGTGCGCACCCTGGCCAGCCACCAGAGCTACTACGAGCGCTGGGCGAGCACCTGGGAGTTCCAGGCGCTGCTCAAGGCCCGGCCGGTGGCCGGCGACCTCGAGCTGGGTCGCCAGCTCGTCGAGATGACCCGGCCGATGGTCTGGTCGGCGGTCGAGCGCGACGGCTTCGTCGAGGACACGCAGGCGATGCGGCGGCGGGTCCTCGAGCACATCCCGGCCCGCGACGCCGACCGGCAGCTCAAGCTCGGGGCCGGCGGCCTGCGCGACGTCGAGTTCGCGGTGCAGCTGCTGCAGCTCGTGCACGGCCGTGTCGACGAGCGGATCCGGGCGACCGCCACCCTGAGCGCGCTCGCCGAGCTCACCGAGGCGGGCTACGTCGGGCGCGACGACGGGCTGGCGCTGCACGAGGCCTACGCGTTCCTGCGGACGCTCGAGCACCGGATCCAGCTCCACCAGCTGCGCCGGACGCACGTCGTGCCCCAGGACGAGGCGTCCCTGCGCCGGCTCGGCCGCAGCATGAACTACCTCAAGGACCCCACCGGCATCCTCGAGAAGACCTGGCAGCACCACCGCCGGGAGGTCCGGCGGCTGCACGAGAAGCTCTTCTACCGGCCGCTGCTGACCGCGGTGGCGCGGATCTCCGGCGACGAGGCCCGGCTCTCCCCGGAGGCCGCGGAGCAGCGGCTCGGCGCGCTCGGCTTCGTCGACCCTCGCTCGGCGCTGCGGCACCTCGAGGCGCTCACCGCGGGCGTGACCCGAACGGCCCAGATCCAGCGCACGCTGCTGCCGGTGATGCTGGGCTGGTTCGCCGATGCGCCCGACCCCGACGCGGGCCTCTTCGGGTTCCGGCGGCTCAGCGAGTCGCTCGGCGCCACCCCCTGGTACCTCTCCACCCTGCGCGACGAGGGCCAGGTCGCCGAGCGCCTGGCCCGGCTGCTGGCCACCTCCCGCTACGCGACCGACCTGCTGGAGCGCGAGCCCCAGGGCGTCCGGATGCTCGGGGGTGACCTGCAGCCGCTCTCCGCCGAGGCGCTCACCGAGGAGATGCTCGCCTCCGCCCGCCGGCACGACGACCCCGAGGCAGCGGTCCGCGCCATCCGCGGCGTACGCCGCCGCGAGCTGCTCCGGATCGCCGCCGGCGACCTGCTCGGCCTCATCGACGTCGCCGACGTCGGCGCCGGCCTGTCCCGGCTCACCGACGCCACGCTGGAGGCGACGCTCGAGGTCGCCGGGCGGGTCGCGCGCACCCAGCGCGGGCTCGATGTGGCGCCGACACGGATGGCGATCGTCGCGATGGGCCGCTACGGCGGCTTCGAGCTCTCCTACGGCAGCGACGCCGACGTGATGTTCGTGCACGACCCGGAGCCCGGCGCGGACCCGCAGGAGGCGGCGTCGTACGCCCAGGCGGTGGCCAACGAGCTGCGCCGGCTGCTCGCGCTGCCCGGCCCCGACCCCTCGCTCGAGGTCGACGCCGACCTCCGCCCGGAGGGCAAGCAGGGTCCGCTCGTGCGGACCCTGGACTCCTACGCCGCCTACTACGCGAAGTGGTCGGTGGTCTGGGAGGCGCAGGCGCTGCTGCGCGCCGACGCGGTCGTCGGCGACCTCGACCTGCGGCAGCGCTTCGAGGCGCTCATCGAGCCGCTGCGCTACCCGCCCGACGGCATCACCCCGGACGACGTCGTCGAGGTGCGGCGGATCAAGGCTCGGGTCGACTCCGAGCGGCTGCCCCGGGGTGCCGACCCGCACCTGCACCTCAAGCTGGGCCGCGGTGGCCTCGCCGACATCGAGTGGACCGTCCAGCTCCTCCAGATGCGGTACGCCGGGCAGGTGCCGGCGCTGCGCACCTCACGGACGCTCGATGCCCTCGAGGCCGCCCGGGAGGCGGGTCTCGTCAGCGAGGACGACGCGTCCGTCCTGCAGCAGAGCTGGCGCCGGGTGAGCCGGGTCCGCAACGCGGTGACCCTGGTGCGGGGCAAGCCGGGGGACGAGCTGCCCCACGACATCCGGGTGCGCGCCGCCGTCGCGGCGGTGCTGGGCTACCCGCCCGGCTCGTCGGACGCGATGGTCAACGACCAGCTGCGCTACACGCGGCTGGCGCGAGGCGTGGTCGACCGGATCTTCTGGGAGTGACCCAGGCTCAGGAAGCCGGCTCCTCGAGCCGGTAGCCGACGCCGCGCACGGTGCGGATGTAGCGGCCGCCGAGCTTGCGCCGGAGGTTGCCGACGTGCACCTCGACGACGTGCGTGCCGCCGACCCACGGGGAGCCCCAGATGGCGGTGAGCAGGTCCTCGCGGGTCGCGACCTTGGTCGGGTTGCGCATCAGCGCGGTGAGCAGCTCGTACTCCGTGCGGGTGAGCAGCAGCTCCTCGTCCTCCCGGAACGCCCGCCTGGCGCCGAGGTCGACCCGCAGCGCGCCGTGGACGAGGGTGTCGCCCTCCTGGTTGGCGGCGAGGCCCGGCCGGGGGCGGCGGAACATCGCGTTGACCCGGGCCTGGAGCTCGCGCGGGCTGAAGGGCTTGGACATGAAGTCGTCGGCGCCGGTCTCGAGGCCGAGCAGCCGGTCGATCTCGTCGGTCCGGGCGGTCACCATGATGATGTAGGCGTCGGTCTTCTCGCGGATCCGGCGGCAGACCTCGATCCCGTCGATGCCCGGCAGGCCGAGATCGAGGGTGACGACGTCGGGGTCGACCGACTCGACCGCCGCGATCCCGTCGGGGCCGGTGCTGGCCGAGGTCACCTCGAGGCCGATGTCGGAGAGGGCGTGGGTGATGAGGAGGCGGATGTCGCCGTCGTCCTCGATGACCACGGCGCGCCGTACGGCCTCCGCACCTCTCTCCATGGGGACGGATGATGCCATGATCCGAGTGTCCTCTGCCCGGGAACGGGCCGTGTGGCGGGCGGCGGTCTGCCGGCGTGGTCGCCGTCGTGCCTGACGACGCCGGTGCGCGGAGTGGTCCTAGGCTGCAGGAATGACCACGATCAACCAGCAAGCCGGCGCGGCCGCGACCGCCATGCTCGGCCTGGGCGTCCACCGCCCCGAACGCGTCGTCACCAACGACGAGATCTGCGAGGTCCTCGACTCCAGCGACGAGTGGATCCAGACCCGGTCGGGCATCCGGACCCGCCGCTACGCCGCCGAGGGCGAGTCGCTCCTCGACATGGCCACGATCGCCGCCGAGCGGGCGCTGAAGGCGTCGGGGGTCGCTGCGGGCGACCTCGGCACGGTGATCGTCGCGACCTCGACCCACGTGCAGCACACCCCGGCGGCCGCTCCGCTGCTGGCGGACCGGCTCGGCTCGCGCGCGGCGGCGTTCGACGTCTCCGCGGGCTGCGCCGGCTTCTGCCACGCGCTGTCGGTGGCCTCCGACCTGGTGCGCGGCGGCAACGCCGGCTACGTGCTCGTGGTCGGCGTCGAGCGGCTCAGCACGTTCATGGACCCCACCGACCGGGGCACCGCGTTCATCTTCGCCGACGGTGCCGGCGCCGTGGTGGTCGGCCCGGCGGACGAGGCGGGCATCGGCCCGGTCGCCTGGGGGTCGGACGGCTCCCAATCGCACGTCATCACCCAGTCGGTGCGCTGCGACGAGCTCTCCCCGGAGCACCCGCTGTTCGTGCGGATGGAGGGCACCCAGGTCTTCCGCTGGGCGCCGTTCGCGATGGCCGATGTCGCCCGCACCGCCGTCGAGCGCGCGGGGCTGACGCTCGACGACCTCGACGTGTTCGTGCCGCACCAGGCGAACCTGCGCATCACCGAGACCCTGGCGCGCAACCTCAAGCTCCCCGAGGGCATCGCGATCGCCCGCGACGTCCAGGACTCCGGCAACACCTCAGCCGCCTCCGTGCCGCTGGCGATCGACGCGATGCTGAGCTCCGGCGAGGCGAAGCCGGGCGACATCGCGCTGCTGATCGCGTTCGGCGCGGGGCTGAGCTACGCCGGTCAGGTGGTGAGGTTGCCGCGCGCCTGACGGGGGTACTTCCGGCGCATGACTGTCACCTCTCTCCCTCGTGAGATCGACTTCGACGGCCTCCGCATCCAGTACGACGCCCGCGTGCTCGAGCCGCGCCCCTGGACGGCCGCGCAGTCCCGCTGGGCGGCCGAGCTGCTCGCCACGGCGCCGGCCGGTCCCGTGCTCGAGCTGTGCGCGGGCGCGGGCCAGATCGGCCTCCGCGCTGTCGTCGACACCGACCGGCACCTGGTCTGCGTCGACGCCTGTGCGGTCGCGTGCGACTACGCCCGCCAGAACGCCGCCGGCGCCGGGCTCTCCGACCGGGTCGACGTCCGGGAGGGTCGGATGCAGGACGTGCTCGGCGACGACGAGCGGTTCGCGCTCGTCGTGGCCGACCCGCCCTGGGTGCGCCGCTCCGACGTCGGCCGCTACCCCGAGGACCCGGTGACGGCCATCGACGGTGGCCTCGACGGCATGGACGTCGCCCAGGCCTGCCTCGACATCGCGTGGCGGCACGTCCTGCCCGGCGGGACGCTCCTGCTCCAGCTCGGCACCGTGGGGCAGGTCGACCTGCTCACCGGCGCCGAGCCGAGCGACGTGCGCATCTTCGACCGGGGCGTGGTCGCGCGGATCGACTTCGGCTGAGGCCCTACGCGGGCCGCAGCTTCGGCGGCAGCACCTTGTGGGTGCCGTCGCACCACGGGAAGGACGCCGACCGCTCGCAGCGGCAGACGGCGGTGACCGGGCGGGTGGTCTCGTGGGGGACGCCGTCGGCGTCCTCCACGGTGTGCCGGCCGCGCAGCAGCATCGGCCCGCCGGGGCACAGGACGACGTCGGGGTGCTCGAAGGCCACACCGGGCTCGCTCATGCCGCCACCTCGCCGACGCCCCAGCGGTCGAGCATCCGGCGGGCGAACCGGTCCTCGAGGTCGAGGCACGTGAACGCCCCGAACCAGAGGTCGGCTTCGAGGTCCGGCTCCTCGTCGAGCAGGGCGGCGGCGATCGTGCGCACGGCGAGCTGCTCGTGCACGGCGTCGGCCTCCACGTGCTCGGCGTAGTAGGCGATGATCTCGGGGGGCAGGTCGAGCCGCTTCAGGCCCTCCGCCATCCGCCGGGACGGCAGCGAGCTGGTCGCCTCGAACGCGGCCAGGTGGCCCAGGGCCGCCCCGCGCAGCCGCCGGTGGAGGCCGAACAGCGAGAGCGTGTTGTTCTGCTCCAGGACCTCGAGCGGGACGACGTCGACGTGCGCGTCGTAGGACGGCTCGAGCCCGGCCGCCGCCATGCCGGTCGCGAAGAGGTGGTGGTGCAGGCGGTTGGGGTCGCCGTTGCCGTACTCGTCGAACTGCAGCTCCATCAGGGCCGCCTTGGCCGGTACGCCGAGGCGCGGCACCAGCCAGGAGACCGGGTCGGACTCCTTGAGGTGGTAGAGCGACCGGACCCGCAGCAGGTCGAGCACCTGGTCGCGGTCGGCGTCGCGGTGGACGTGCCGGGCGAGGGAGACGCCGTCCTGGCCGTCGATCCACTCGAGGGCGTCGTCGACGAAGGACAGTCCCTGGGGCGGCGTCCAGCGGCCGCGGAGCCGCCGCTCGAGGTCGGCTTCCAGCAGGCCGCGCACCTGCAGCAGCGTGGGCTCCCACTCCAGGCCGTCGTCGACCCCGGCGAAGCCGCGGTAGTGCAGCTCGTGGAGGACCCACAGCGCCAGCGCGGCGTCGTCGCCGACAGCGGTGGGCGCGGTGGTGAGCACGGTCGAGAAGTCCGTCCCGACGCGGAGTGCGCCGAGGAGCTCAGCGGTCAGGGGACCGCGAGCCTGTGGGAGTCGGGGTGGTCGCATGGGGGATAGGTGCCCCGGGTACCCGCGGCCATGCGCATCGGATACTTCCTGTCGACCGAGGAGTACACCCCCGCGGACCTGGTCGCCCAGGCCCGCGCGGCCGAGCAGGCCGGCTTCACCGGTCTCTGGATCAGCGACCACTTCCACCCCTGGAACAACGAGCAGGGCAACAGCCCTCTCGTGTGGAGCGTGATCGGGGCGATCAGCCAGGTCTGCGACCTGCACGTCACCACCGCCGTCACCTGCCCGACGGTCCGGGTGCACCCGGCGATCGTGGCCCAGGCCGCGGGCACCTGCGCCGAGCTGCTGGACGGCCGGTTCACGCTGGGGGTCGGCACGGGAGAGGCGCTCAACGAGAGCATCCTCGGCGGGCCGTGGCCGACGCTCGACGTGCGCCTGGAGATGCTCGAGGAGGCGGTCGGCCTGATCCGCGAGCTGTGGACCGGCGAGGTCGTCAGCCATCGAGGTCGCCACTACACCGTCGAGCACGCCCGGATCTACAACGTGCCGGAGGTGCCGCCGGAGATCTTCGTGTCCGCGTTCGGGCCGAAGGCCGTCGATGTCGCGGCCCGGATCGGCGACGGCTACATCGGCACCTCGCCGGACGCCGACCTCGTCGGCCGCTTCAAGGAGGCCGCCGGCGACCGGCCCGCGCAGGCAGGGGCGAAGGTGGCGTTCGCGTCCAGCCGCGAGGAGGGCTGGAAGCACGCGCACCGGCTGTGGCCCAACGCCGGGCTGCCGGGTGAGATGGCCCAGATCCTGCCGACCCCCGAGCACTTCGAGCAGGCCACCCAGCTCGTCACGATGGACTCGACCCGCGAGTCGGTGGTCGCCGGCAACGAGCTCGAGGACCACCTCGAGCAGATCGAGAAGTACGCCGACGCCGGGTACGACGAGCTCTACGTCGCGAACATGGGCCCGCACTTCCTCGAGATGATCGAGTTCTACGGCGAGCGGGTGCTGCCGGCGGTCACCTGACCGCCGAGAGGTACGCCGGCCAGTCGAGCCCCACCAGGTCCCGGGGCGCCTCGGCGACCTGCACCGCGCCGGCGCTGCGCAGCTCGGTCTCGCTCACCCCGCCGGTGAGCACGCCGACGCACGCCAACCCTGCTCGGGACGCCGACTCGACGTCGTACACCGTGTCACCCACGAGCACCGCGTGCTGGACCTCGGCGCCCTGGTCGCGCAGCCGGCGGATCGTCTCGCCGAGGAGGTCGGGCTCGGGCTTGGACTCGTCGACGTCCTCGGCCGTCGTCAGCAGGTCGATGTCGTCGGCGATGCCGATCAGGTCGACCGCCTCGCGGGAGAACTCCGGGTCGCCCGAGGAGGCGAGCGCCACCCGGTAGCCCTGGTCGCGCAGCGCGCGCACCAGGTCGCGGGCGCCCGGCAGCGGCCGGACCTCGCCGCGCACCGCGGCGTACTCCTCGCGCCACCCGTCGCGGAGCCGGTCGCCGAGCCGCTCCTCGGTCTCCTCGTCGGCCACGTGACCGACCAGCTTGTCGCCGCCCATCCCGATCGCACGGTGCAGCCGCCACAGCGGCGGCGGCTCGGCGTGCCGGGCGAACGCCCGGTGCCAGGCGAGCGCGTGGTGGTAGGTGGAGTCGATGAGCGTGCCGTCGATGTCCAGCAGCACGGCGGCGGAGGTGGGGTCCATGCGGCAGCGGTACCCACCTGTACGGATCAGGGCGCCGCGTCCCGCAGCCGATCGAGCAGTGGCTGCGCCGCCTCGGCGAGGAACCGGTCCTGACCCTCGTCGCCGACCTGCACGACGGCGACGTCGGTGAAGCCCGCCTTCCAGTACTCCGCGACGGCGTCGACGATCTTGTCCAGGTCGGGGCCACACGCGATCGCGTCCGCGACGTCCTCGGGCCGCACGAACTGGGTCGCGCCCGCGAACCCGGCCGGGGTCGGCAGGTCGGCGTTGACGGGCCAGCCGCCACCGAACCAGCGGAACTGCTCGTGCGCCCGGCGTACGGCGGTCTCCTCGTCGGGGTCCCAGCAGATCGGGACCTGGCCGATCGCCCGCGCGCCGTCGCCGATCCGGGGCGCGCCGTCGACCGCGTTCCAGCCGGAGACCAGCGCGTCGTCCGGCTCGACGCCGATCAGGTGGTCGCCGAGCGGTGCCAGCGCCTCGATCGCGCGCTCCCCGGCAACCGCGAGCCCGATCTCCACGCCCTCCTCGGGGAGGTCCCAGATCCGGGCGGAGTCGACCTGGAAGAACTCACCGCGATGGTCGACGAGCTCGCCGGTGTGCAGGGCCCGGATGATCTCCACGGCCTCCCGGAGCATGTCCTGGCGGTCCTGGATCGCAGGCCAGCCCTCGCCGACGACGTGCTCGTTGAGGTTCTCCCCGCTGCCCAGACCGAGCGTGAAGCGGCCCTCGGCGAGGATCTGCAGCGTGGCGGCCTTCTGCGCGACGACCGCAGGGTGGTAGCGCATTGTCGGGCAGGTGACGTAGGTCAGCAGCCCCACCCGCGACGTCGCCTGCGCGACCGCCCCGAGGGTGGTCCAGGCGTACGGCGCGTGGCCCTGCTCGGTCAGCCACGGCGAGTAGTGGTCGCTCATCACCTCGAAGTCGAAGCCGGCCTCCTCGGCGGCGACGGCGTAGCGCACGAGCTCGCGCGGCCCGCTCTGCTCGGTCATCAGGGTGTAGCCGAAGCGCGTCATGCGCGGCCGGTACCCACCTCGTCGACGTTCACGTCCAGGTCGGGAGCCGTGCGCGGCTGGGGCGTCGGCAGCCCGTTCGGCAGCGTGTTCGACAGGGGGCTGCGCAGGTCGCCGGGCAGGTCCCGGGACTCGGCCACCATCGCCGCGACGTCGCGGAGCTTGGTGTTGGTGTCGTTGGAGTAGCGGTGCAGCACCTCGAAGGCCCGCTCGAAGGAGATGTCGTACTTGGCGGCCAGGACGCCCTGGGCCATGCCGATCAGGTGCCGGGACTCGAGCGCGGCGCGCAGGCCGGTGACCAGGCGCGCCTTGCTCATCGCGTCCGTGGCGTGCGCAGCGAAGACGACCGCGATGTCGACAGCCTCGTCGTCGAACGCCCCGCGGCTGCGGGCGTAGAGGTTGAGCGCGCCGAGCGTCTCGCGCTCGGTGTGCAGCCGGATGGCCATCGCCGACCCGATGCCGGCCTCCTGCGCCCGGGCGGCCCAGCGGGGCCACGCGGGCGCATGCGCGAGGTCGGCGGCCACCACGGAACCGCGCTCGAACGCGGCGTCCAGGCACGGGCCCTCGTCGAGCGCGTACTGGGCGGCGTCGAGCTCGCTGACCACGGGGTCGGTGGAGGCGATCGTCTCGACCTGCTTGCGCCGGCGGCGCAGCGTGATGCTGCAGGCGTCGCAGCCCGGCACCACCTCGACGGCGCGCCGGACGACCGCGTCGAAGGTCAGGTCCTCGTTGGGCGCGCCGTGCAGGTCGCTGCTGATCTCCGCGAAGCGGGCCGCCAGCCGACGCTCGTCAGTCACCCCGTCTCCTCCAAGTGGTCTCGCAGGTCCTCCAGGATCCGGCTGAGCAGCCGGGACACCTGCATCTGGGTCACGCCGAGGTCGTCGCCGATCTCGGCCTGGGTCCGGTCCTCGAAGAACCGCAGGTAGAGGATGCGGCGGTCGCGCTCGGAGAGTCGGCGGACGACCGGAGCGAGCATCACCCGAGCGTCGCTGGCATCGTGCTCCTCCTCCTGCTCGTCGGGCAGCAGGTCGCCGAGCGTGGCGGTGTCGGTCCCCACCGGCAGGTCGAGGGACGCGGGTCGGAAGCAGCCCAGCGCGGCCATGGCCTCGCCGTACTCCTCCACGGTGATGTCGAGCTCGGCGGCGACCTCCGCCTCGGTCGGCTCCCGGCCCAGCGACTGCTCGAGGTCGCGGATCGCCGCGTTGGCGTGGCCTTGCACCTCCTGGACGCGGCGGGGCGGGCGGACCGTCCAGCCCTGGTCCCGGAAGTAGCGCTGGAGCTCGCCCCGGATCGTCGGGACGGCGAACGTGAGCAGGTCGTTGCGCAGGTCGGGGTCGAAGCGGGCGATCGCCTTCGTCAGGCCCTCGTAGGCGACCTGGTTGAGGTCGTCATCGGCGATGCCGCGGTGGCGGTAGCGGCGGGCGACCGCCTCGGCGACCCCGCGGTTGATGAGCACCGCGCGGGCCCGCAGCCGCAGCGCCTCGTCCGGGTCGGTCGTCTCGTGCGCCGCGCGGAGCAGCACGGCCGTCTGCTCGGCGCGCTCCGGCCGGGTGAGGCCGCAGTCGCTGGAGTGGAGCTCCTCGGCCGCGAGCGGACGCAGGAGGGTGGTGGTGGTAGTCACGGCGACTCCCATCCGAGCGTGGTGCGCCTTGCCGGGTTGCTTCAGCAAGAGGGGGTGGCGGACGCGGTGGCCCGTCCCTGATGCGCGTACCCCTCGGATGTGGCCATAAACCACCTGTTCGGACCGAGTCCGGGGGCTCGACGTGGGTACCACTGGGCCATGAAGGCAGTCACCTGGCAGGGCCGCAAGGACACGCGGGTCGAGGAGGTCCCCGACCCCACCATCGTCGAGCCGACCGACGCGATCGTGCGCATCACCAGCACCGGGCTGTGCGGGTCCGACCTGCACCTCTACGACCCACTCACGCCGTTCATGACACCCGGCGACGTCGTCGGCCACGAGCCGATGGGCGTCGTCGAGGAGGTCGGCGCCGGGGTGCGCGACCTGAAGAAGGGCGACCGGGTCGTGGTCCCGTTCAACGTGAGCTGCGGCTCGTGCTGGATGTGCGAGCGCCACCTCTACAGCCAGTGCGAGACGACGCAGAACCGCGACCACGGCACGGGAGCGAGCCTGTTCGGCTACAGCAAGCTCTACGGCCAGGTGCCCGGTGGGCAGGCGGAGCTCCTGCGGGTCCCGTTCGCCGACTTCCTGCCCGTCCCGGTGCCGGACGGGCCACCCGACGAGCGCTTCCTCTACCTCTCCGACGTGCTGCCCACGGCGTGGCAGGGCGTCGAGTACGCCGCCGTGCCCGACGGCGGGACGCTCCTGGTGCTGGGTGCGGGTCCGATCGGCGACATGGCGGCGCGGATCGCGCTCGACCGTGGCCTGCGCGTGGTGGTGGTCGACCGCGTCCCCGAGCGGCTCGCGCGGGTCGCGGCCCGGGGTGCCGAGACGATCGACATGAGCCAGGTCGACGACGTGCCCGAGCGGGTCCGCGCGCTCACCGGCGGTCGCGGCGCCGACAGCGTCATCGACGCCGTCGGGATGGAGGCACACGGCTCCCCGTTCGCCGAGACGGCGCAGAAGGCGCTGCGGCTGATCCCCAAGCCGGCACAGGCCGCGTTCCTCAAGCAGGCCGGCGTCGACCGGCTCGCCGCGCTGATGACGGCGATCGAGGCGGTCCGCCGGGGCGGCACGATCTCGATCTCCGGCGTCTACGGCGGAGCCGCCGACCCGATCCCGCTGTTCCAGCTGTTCGACAAGCAGGTGCAGCTGCGGATGGGGCAGGCCAACGTGCGGGCGTGGACCGACGACATCCTCAAGGTGCTCAGCGAGGACGAGGACCGGCTCGGCGTGGAGTCCTTCGCGACCCACCGGCTGCCCCTCGACGAGGCGCCGGCGGCGTACGCGAAGTTCCAGGCCAAGGAGGACGGCATGGTGAAGGTCGTCTTCAAGCCCTGACAGGAGGCACCGCGTGGACGATGACGAGGGGCCGCCGCCGCGCAACGCGTTGAGACGCGCGGTGGTGCTCGCCCTCGTCATCGCTGCGACGGTTGCCTGCGCGCCGCAGAGCCCGGACCACTCGTCGTGGGTCGACCAGGCCGACCAGTCGCTCGAGGACGTCGAGGGCGCGGTCGCGACGGTGGCGCTGCTGCTGCGCCTCGAGGAGCAGGGCAAGGTGCCGGGGAAGTACCAGCAGGTCGTGGCCCAGGACAGCGAGACGGCCGTCGGCGCGACGATGGCCCGCTTCGGCGGTGAGCAGCCCACCCCCGCCGACGACGCCGACTACGCGAAGGTGACCGGCGCGATGTCGGACGCCTCCGACGTGCTGGCCCAGACGCGGATCGCGATCGTGCGGCGCGACACGGCGGCGTACCCGGGCCTGCTGTCCGAGCTCGAGGAGGTCCACGGCGACCTCGAGCGCGTCCGGCGGGGCCTGCGATGAAGCGGGTCTTCGCGGTCGCGCTGGGCATCCTCACCGCGATCGGCGGGTTCGTCGACATCGGCGACCTCGTCACCAACGCCCAGGTCGGCGCGCGCTTCGGGCTCTCGTTGGTGTGGGTCGTGCTGATGGGTGTCCTGGGGATCTGCGTCTTCGCCGAGATGTCGGGTCGGGTGGCCGCGGTGAGCGGCCGGGCGACGTTCGACCTCGTCCGCGAGCGGCTCGGACCCCGGGTCGGCCTGCTCAACCTCGGGGCCTCGATGCTGATCACGTTCCTGACCTTCGTCGCCGAGATCGGCGGCGTCGCCCTGTCGCTGCAGCTGGTCTCCTCGGTGCACGTCCTGCTGATCGTGCCGCTCGTCGGGCTGCTGGTCTGGCTGGTGCTGTGGCGGGCGCGGTTCTCGCTGATGGAGAACGTGCTGGGCCTGCTCGGGCTCGCACTCGTGGTCTTCGCGGTCGCGGTCTGGCAGCTGGGTCCCGACTGGGGCGCGCTCGTGCACCAGGCGGTGACCGCCGACAAGCCGGCCGACGAGCGCTGGCGCACCTACGCCTACTACGCCGTCGCGTTGTTCGGCGCCGCGATGACGCCCTACGAGGTGTTCTTCTTCTCCTCCGGCGGCGTCGAGGAGCACTGGGGCCCGGAGGACCTGCGGACGATGCGGGCCAACGTCTTCATCGGCTTCCCGCTGGGCGGGATCCTCTCGGTCGCGGTCGCCGCCAGCGCGTGGCTGGTGCTCGGGCCGCTCGAGATCGGCGTGGACACGCTCGGGCAGGTGGCGCTGCCCGTCGCCGCCGCGCTGGGCAAGGTCGGCCTGGCGGTGGCGATCGTGGGCTTCGTCGCCGCCACGTTCGGCGCCGCCTGCGAGACCGGCCTCAGCGTGGGCTACAGCATCGCGCAGTACTTCGGGGCGCAGTGGGGCAAGTACGTCCGGCCGCCGGAGGCCGCGGTCTTCCACGCGATCCTGCTGCTGGCGACGCTGGCGGCGACGGCGTTCCTGATGACCGCGGTCGACCCGATCGTGGTCACGGAGGTCTCGGTCGTGTTCTCCGCGGTCGCCCTGCCGCTGACGTACTTCCCGATCCTCGTGGTCGCCAACGACCCCGACTACATGGGCGAGCACGGCAACGGGCGGCTGGCCAATGCCCTGGGCATGGTCTACCTGGTGGTGATCGGGGTGGCCGCGGTCGCGGCGATCCCGCTGATGATCTGGACGAGGATGGGGCAATGAGCGGCGACCTCGACAACCGCCTCAGCGGCCCGATCGACGGAGCGCTGCACCTCCTGGACCGGCAGCTGCTGGACAGCGAGGGCCGGATGCTGGGCAAGGTCGACGACGTCGAGCTGAGCGAGATCGACGGTCGCCTGACGATCACCGGGCTGCTCACCGGACCTGAGGCGCTGCTCGACCGCTTCGGCGGCCGGCTCGGTCGCATCCTCGGCGAGCGCTGGGGGCAGCTGCGGGTCTCGGAGCCCGATCGCACGCGGCCGTGGCGCGTCGACGTCGCCGACGTCGATCGGCTCGACAGCGCGGTGCACCTCGCCGTACGCCGCGAGGGGGTGCTGCGCCGTGACCGGGAGCGCCTCCGCCTCGGCCGGTTGACCGGCATGGACGTCGAGGGTGCGGACGGGCAGCGGATCGGGCGGGTGCTCGACGCCAGGTTCGAGCCCGAGAGCGGCCGGCTGGTGCTCTGCTCCCTGGTGGTGGGGCACGGCCGGCCGGGCACCCTGCTCGGCTACGACCGGCACGGCCGCGGCTCGGCGCACGGCCCGTGGCTGCTCCGGGCCATCGTGCTGGCCCTGCACCGGCACACGGCGATCGTCGCAGCCGAGGACGCCGGCATCTCGTGGGCCGACGCCACGGTGCGGCTGCGGTCGGAGCCGACGCGACCGCCCGGTCACCCGTTCCGCTAGGCACGCGATGGGTACCCCCAGGACATGGCGACCAACGAGCGCACGATGAAGGCGACCGCCGACGCGGTCTGGGCGGTCCTGGCCGACGGCTGGCTCTACCCGCTGTGGGTGGTCGGGGCGTCGCGCATGCGCGACGTCGACGAGGGCTGGCCCGCTGTCGGCACGCGGCTGCACCACTCCGTCGGCACCTGGCCGCTGCTCGTCGACGACACCACCGACGTCGTCGAGGTGACGCCCGGCGCGTCGCTCACGCTGCACGCGCGGGCCCAGCCGAGCGGGATCGCGCGGGTGACGATCCGCCTCGAGGCGATCGGCGCCGAGACCCGGGTCGTCATCGACGAGGACGCCGTCTCGGGGCCTGCGCTGCTGGTGCCCAAGGTCGTGCGCGACGTCGGCCTGAAGTGGCGCAACGACGAGGCCCTGCGGCGCCTGGCGTACGTCGCCGAGCGTCGCGCCAGCCGCATGGAGTCACGTGCCTGACCCGGGCCGCGCCTGGGACGCCGTCGTCGTCGGCGCCGGGCCGAACGGCCTGGTCGCGGCGAACCTGCTCGTCGACGCGGGCTGGTCGGTGCTGGTGCTGGAGGCACAGCCGACGCCCGGGGGAGCGGTGCGCAGCGACCGCGACGTGGACCCGGAGTTCGTGCACGACACGATGAGCTCCTTCTACCCGCTCGCCGCCGCCTCGCCCGTCGTCCGCGGCCTCGGCCTGGAGGCGCACGGGCTCCGGTGGCGGCACGCCCCGGCCGTCCTCGGGCACTTCGTGCCCGCGTCGCAGTCGTGGGCGGTGCTGCACCGCGACCGCGCCGTCAGCGCCGCCCTGCTCGACGAGGCGAGCCCGGGCGACGGCGAGGCCTGGCTGGCG
Organism: Nocardioides agri; assembly: GCF_013778305.1. Classification (GTDB taxonomy): domain Bacteria; phylum Actinomycetota; class Actinomycetes; order Propionibacteriales; family Nocardioidaceae; genus Nocardioides; species Nocardioides agri. The sequence continues at coordinate 316,845 of NZ_JACEIC010000002.1, read as the reverse complement.
CTCTGCGACACCTGGGACCGGATCGGCGACCAGCTCGTCACGGCGCTGGTCTCGCCCTTCCCACCCGTGCGCGCCGGCCTGGCCACCGCGGTCCGGGTGCCCCGCGCCGGGGGCCTCGACCTCGTGCGCACGCTGCTCATGCCCGCGGGCGACCTGGCCCGCCAGCGCTTCAGCGGCGAGGCAGCGCGGCTGCTGCTGGCCGGCAACGCCAGCCACGCCGACATCCCCCTCGACGCGCCCGGGTCCGGCCTGATGGCGATGCTGCTGGCGATGCTCGGTCAGACCGTGGGGTGGCCGGTGCCCGAGGGCGGCGCCGGTGAGCTGACGGCGGCCCTGGTGCGCCGCTTCGAGGCCGCCGGTGGCACGCTGCGCTGCTCGGCCGAGGTCGCCGCCGTCGAGGTCGCCGACCGGCGGGCGACCGGCGTACGCCTCGTCGACGGCGAGCGCATCGAGGCAGCAGCCGTGCTGGCCGACGTCGCGGCGCCGCACCTCTACGGGCGGCTGGTCAGCCCCGATGACCTCCCTGCGCGCACCGTCCGCCGGATGCGCGGCTTCCGCCTCGACCCCTCCACGCTCAAGGTCGACTGGGCGCTCAGCGGGCCCGTGCCCTGGGCGGTGCCGCCCCCGCACGCGCCCGGCACGGTGCACGTCGCCGACTCGGTGGCCGAGCTGACCGAGACGTTCGCGCAGATCAGCGGCGGCGCGGTGCCGGCCCGTCCCTTCCTGCTCGCCGGTCAGATGACCACGACGGACCCGACCCGGTCGCCCGCCGGCACGGAGTCGGTGTGGGCCTACACCCACATGCCCCAGGACGTCCGCCAGGACGCGGGCGACGACGGCATCACCGGCGCGTGGCACCACGACGACTGCGAGCGGCTGGCCGACCGGATGCAGGCGCGGCTGGAGCGCCTCGCTCCCGGCTTCGGCGACCTCGTGCGCGCCCGCCGGGTGCTCGGCCCGCGCGAGCTCGAGGCGCGCGACGCCAACCTGATCGGCGGGGCCATCAACGGGGGCACCGCCCAGCTCGACCAGCAGCTGGTCTTCCGGCCGATCCCCGGGACCGGCCGGCCCGAGACGCCGGTGCGCGGCCTCTTCCTCGCCTCGGCGTCCGCCCATCCCGGTGGCGGGGTCCACGGCGCGGCGGGCAGCAACGCCGCGCGCGCCGCCGTCGCCGCCCGGCGGCTCGGCCGCCTCGCTCTCACCCGGAGGTCATGATGCGCGTAGCGGTCACCGGCGCGACCGGCAACGTCGGCAGCGCGGTGGTGCGCCGGCTGCTCGCCGGCGGGCACGACGTCGTGGGCGTCGTACGCCGTCCGCCCGACACGCCCGCCGGGCCGGGCGGGGTCGTCTGGGTCCAGGCCGACCTGGCGGAGGAGTGCCACGAGGCGCTGGTCGACGCGTTCCGCGGCGCCGACGCGGTGGTGCACCTGGTGTGGGGCTTCCAGCCCACGCACCGCATCGACTACCTGGAGGCCGTCGGTGTCGGCGGCACGCGGCGCGTGCTGGACGCCGTCGCCGAGGCCGGCGTGCCGCACCTGGTGCACCAGTCGTCCATCGGCGCCTACTCGCCGCGTCGCGACAGCGCGCCCGTGGGGGAGGACTGGCCGACCGACGGCATCCCGTCCTCGCCGTACAGCCGGCACAAGGCGGCCGCGGAGCGGCTGCTCGACGCGTTCGAGGCGCGCAGCGACGTCGCGGTGACGCGCACCCGGCCGGGCATCATCAGCCAGCACCCCGCGGGCAGCGCGCAGCTGCGCTACTTCCTGCCCACCCTGGTGCCGGCGGTCGCGCTGCGCCACGTGCCGGTCCTGCCCCTCGACCGTCGGCTGACGCTCCAGGTGGTGCACGCCGACGACGTGGCGGACGCGATCGTCCGCGCCGTTGAGGGCACGCTGCCGGGCGCGTTCAACCTGGTCGCCGAGCCGGTGCTGGGCCGCGACGACATCGCGCGGGCGCTGCACGCCCGCCCCGTGCACGTGCCGTTCCCGGTGCTGCGGGCGGCCGCGAGCCTCTCGTGGCACGCGCACGTGCAGCCGGTGGACGCGGGCTGGGTCGACATGGCCCGGAACGCTCCCGTCCTCGACGCCGGTCGGGCTCGCGACGAGCTCGGCTGGGTGCCCGCGCACGACGCTCTCGACGTGCTCGCCGAGATGGTCGAGGCGCTGTCGGCACCGGGCCACGGCGACACGGCGGTGCTGCGCCCGCGCAGCATCGTCGACGGCCTGCGCCGCGCCGTGCGGCAGGGACCGGTCAGCCAGCGGCGCGAGCCCTGAGGGTCAGTCGCCCGGCCACTCGCCCGTCCAGCGCTCGAACGCGCGCGCACCGCCGCGGTTGATCAGCGCCCGGACGACGGAGAAGATCGCGCCCTGGATGAGCGCGGCCACGAGGATCTTGGCGAGCGGGTACTCCGACTGCAACGGCTTCGGCGGGTCGTCGGTGGCCTCCGGGTCGACGCGCTTCCACACCTGCTGGAAGACCTGCCCGGCGATGATGCCGCCGATGATGCTCGCGGCCAGGCCCCAGGGGCGGTAGAGGATCTTCGCGGACCGGCTGGTCCGCTTCTCGGGCTTGGTGGTCATGCCTGCTCTCCTTCGTCCTCGGGTTCGTCCTCGGGCTTGCCGCGCGAGAGCCGCAGCTCGCGGCCACGCTCCACGTCCTTCTCGGCCTTCCGCGCGGCCTTGTCGCTCTTGCGGGTGTCACGGGCCGGCAGCTGGATGACCTCTTCCGCGGGCATGCCCGCCTGCAGCTCGCGACCTCGCTCGAGCTCGGCGTCCAGCTCCGCGCCGAAGAGCAGCGCGAGGTTGGTGATCCAGAGCCACAGCAGGAAGACGACGACGCCGGCGAGCGAGCCGTAGGTGCGGTTGTAGCTGGAGAAGTTGGCGACGTAGAACCCGAACGCGGCCGACGCGACCACCCAGGTGAGGATCGCGACCACGGCGCCGACGCTGATCCAGCGGAAGCGGGGCTGCTTGACGTTGGGCGTCGCGTAGTAGAGCAGCGCCACGATCATCACGACCACGACCAGGAGCACCGGCCACTTCGCGATGCTCCAGACGAGCACGGCGGTGTCGCCGAGCCCGACCGCGTCGCCGACGGCCTGGGCGGCCGGGCCGGTGAGCACCAGACCGAGCGCGACCAGCGCGGTCAGCACGACGGTGACCAGGGTGACCAGCAGCATCGCCGGGCGCAGCTTCCACACGGGTCGGCCCTCGGCGACCTCGTAGATCCGGTTCATGCCGCGCCCGAACGCGCCGACGTACCCGGACGCCGACCACAGCGCCAGCGCGAGCCCGAGCAGGAGCCCTAGCCCGGCGTTCTGTGACTTGCTCAGCTCGACGAGCGTGGGCTCGAGGGTGTCCGCCGCGCTGCTGGCACCCACGTCGCGAAGGATCTGCAGCAGGGTGTCGACGGTCTCGTCGCCCTGGCCGAAGAGGCCGACGAGCGACAGGATCGCGATCGCCGCCGGGAAGAGCGCCAGCACGGAGTAGTAGGTCAGCGCGGCCGCGAGGTCGGTGCACTCGTCGTCGGAGAACTCCCGGAACGTCTTGCGCGCGACGTAGCGCCAGGAGGGCTTCGTCAGCTCGGGCGGCGACTCGGGCTTGCGCGGGTCGTCGGGCTGGGGGAGGTCGGTCCGCGTCTCACGGTCGTCGGTCGCGGCGTCAGCGTGCTTGGCCATCCCCGTCACCGACGCCGGATCTTGAGGACGACAACCAGCGCGACGAGACCGGCGAGGGCGCCCGCCACGGCCAGGACGGCCGGCGTGGGGCGTCCGTCGGCGGTCGTCACCTGGTCGCGGACCCGGGCCTTCACGTCCAGCTTCGCCGCGAGCAGGTCGACGGTCTCGGCGAGCTCCTCGCGGGTGCGCTCGACGTCGGCCTGGATGGCGTCGACGTCGTTGCCCGTGCCGCTCACGACCCGCTCCCGTGGCGCAGGGTCTGCACGTCCTCGCGGACGTTCGCGACGGCCTGGGTCGGGACCGGCGGCGCCGCCCTGCTCATCCGCTTCTTGCCGGCGAGAGCTGCGACGCCGGCCGCGGCGAGGAGGACCACGCCGACGATCAGCGCGGCGAGCCACGCGTCGAGGGCGAGGGCCAGCGCCAGGATCGCGGTCGCGATCAGCACGCCGCCGGCGTAGTGGGCGAGGACTCCGGCCGCGCCGAACATCCCCGCGCCGATCCCCGCCTGCTTGGCCTTCCTTGTCACCTCGACCTGGGCCAGCTGGAGCTCGTCGCGGACGAGCTGCGAGATCTCGCTGGAGAGCCGGGACACCAGCTCGCCGGTCGACGGGTCCTGTTGGTGCTGTGGTGCGGTTCCTGCGGCCATCACTCTCTCCTCTCAGGTCTTCTGGTGCAGTGCCCGTCGCGTGCCGGGTCATGCGGTCGCATGGCGAGCGGGTCGCCGGGTACTCGGGCGGAGGGACTTCCCAGGAGGTGCGTGATGCCCAGCAGGTCGTCGAACGTCAAGAACGAGAAGCAGTACGAAGCCCTCGAGGACAAGGGCATGTCGAAGGAGCGCGCCGCGAAGATCGCGAACTCCGAGGACGCGTCCAAGCACGGCGGCCAGCAGTCCGGCACGGGCGGCAGCAGCAAGCAGGGCGGCACGACCGCCCAGAAGAAGGAGGCCGGCCGCAAGGGCGGGAAGGCCAGCCACTGACTCCCGTCGCCCGCGACCTCGCCGCGGAGCTGCTCAGGCAGGGCTACCTGGCGATCCCGCGCGCTCGTCGCCGGCACGGCGGCGCCGACGCCTTCGAGACGACCGTGCTCGGTCGCCGGGCGATCGTGCTGCGCGGCCGAGACGGCGCCAGCCTCTTCTACGACACCTCGGTCATCGAGCGCCGCGGCGCGGTGCCGCCACCCCTGGCGGCCCTGCTCTTCGGCCGCGGCGCCGTGCACGGCACCGACGGCGCCGAGCACGCCGCGCGGAAGCGGATGTTCCTCGACCTGCTGACCGAGGACCGGACCGAGGACCTCGCGACCACGATCGGCCTCGACCTGGAGCGACGCGTGGTGGGGTGGCCCGGTCGCGAGGTCGTCGTCTTCGACGAGCTCGTCGAGGTGTACGGCGCAGCGGTGCAGGCGTGGGCCGGGGTGGCGGCGGCGCCCGACCAGGTCCGCCGGACGAGCCGTCGGCTGGCCGCGATCGTCGACGGGTTCGGCGGCGCGGCGGCGGCGTACCCGAGGGCCTGGGCGGCCCGCCTCTGGGCCGACCGCTGGGCCACCCGCCTGGTGCTCCGAGCGCGCGGTGGCTGGCCGGCGCCCCGACCAGGAAGCGTCCTCGCCGAGATCGCGACCGGTGCGGGTGCCGAGCTCCCCGCCCGGGTGGCCGGCGTCGAGCTCCTCAACGTGCTGCGGCCCACGGTGGCCGTGGCCTGGCCCGGAACGTTCCTGGCCCGCGAGCTGGCGCGGCACCCGCAGTGGCGGGACCGGGTCGACCGCCCCGAGGAGGGGGCGGCGTTCGGGCACGAGGTGCGCCGCACCTGCCCGTTCGTGCCTGCGCTCGCCGGCCGGGCGCGCCGTCCCGCGGAGCTGGACGGCACCTCGGTCGAGCCCGGTGACCTCGTGGTGCTGGACGTGCCTGGCACCAACCAGCACGCGGCGATGTGGGCAGAGCCGGAGGCGTTCCTGCCGGAGCGCTTCGCCGGGATCCCGCCCGACCCCTTCGGCTTCGTCCCGCAGGGCGGCGGCTACCCGGACACCGGGCACCGGTGCCCGGGCGAGCCGCTGACCGTGCGGATGCTGTCGGAGACCGCGCGGGTGCTCGCGAAGATCGACTACCAGCCGACGACCGACACGGCGCACGACCCGACGCGGATCCCCACCCTGCCGGCGCGCGGCCTCCCCGTGCGGGTCACCTGACCGCGGTCGCGGAGCAGGCCCGACCAGGCGCTGGTCGACGCGGCCCGGTCATGCGGGGTCAGTCGCTGGGTGCCGCCGAGATCGCCTCGACCAGGTCGCCGACCCGCTCCTCGGGGAGGTTCTTGGCGATGTCGGCCTGGCTGATCATCCCGACCAGGTCGTGCCCGTCGATGACCGGCAGCCGGCGTACGCCGTGCTGGCTCATCGTCGCCAGCGCGTCCTCGATCGAGTCGTCGGCGCCGATCGTCACCACCTCGCCGCCGGCGTAGTCCTGGACCTTGGTCTGAGTCGTGTCCATGCCCTCGGCGACGCAGTTGAGCACGATGTCACGGTCGGTGATCATGCCCTTGAGCCGGTTGTCGTCTCCGCAGATCGGCAGCGCGCCGACACCGAGGTCGCGCATCTTCCGGGCCGCCTCGGTGACGGTCTCGTTGGCTCCGGCGCACTCGACGCCGCTGGTCATGATCTCGCGTGCGGTGGTCATCTTCGGGTCCTCTCGGGTCGGCGATGGGGCCCACCGGTATCCGGTCGGCCCGGTCTCACACGCCCGGTCGACTCCCCCCTTGGGGTGGTTTCGCGGACACCCACGAGTGGCAGTTACTGGAAGCGGTCCAGCAACAGGCCGCAGTGCGTCCGGTAACCAGGAGGCGAAACCCCCGTGCCCCACCTTCACCGCCCCACCCCCGTATCGGTTCCCCGTGAGGAGCGCCGCGAACGCACCACCCTTCTCTTCGGCCGTCGAGCCGAGGCGACCGACGCCGCCCAGCGGTCCGCGATCGAGGACGAGCTGGTGCGGCTCAACCTGCGGATGGCCAAGGACGCCACCCGTCGCTTCCGCGACCGGGGGATCCCGGACGAGGACATCGAGCAGGTCGCCTACCTCGGTCTCGTCAAGGCGGTCCAGGGCTTCGACCCCGAGCGCGGCCACGACTTCCTCAGCTTCGCGATCCCCACCATCCGGGGGGAGGTGCGTCGCTACTTCCGTGACCACGGGTGGACCGTTCGGCCCACGCGGTCGATCCAGGAGACGCAGGGCAAGATCACCGCCTGCGAGGCCGAGCTCTACCAGCAGCTGGGTCGGGCACCCCGCCCCACCGAGATCGCCGAGCACCTCGGGATGGACCTCGACCACGTGATCGAGGCCCTCGGCGCCGTCGGCTGCTTCACCCCGGTCTCCCTCGACGTGCCCGCGCACGACGACGGCGCCGAGAGCACGATCGGCTCGACCCTGCCCTTCCAGGACACCGGCTTCGAGCTCGCGGAGGCCCGCCTGCTGCTGCGGCCCGTGCTGGCCAAGCTCACCGAGCGGGAACGGCGGATCGTCGAGCTGCGCTTCTTCCAGGAGAAGACGCAGGCAGAGATCGGTGCCGAGATCGGCGTGACGCAGATGCAGGTGTCCCGGTTGCTCGCGAAGATCCTCAAGCGGCTGCACGACGAGCTGGTGCCGGCCGCGTAGGTCGCCCACCCCACCACCCCTACGGGGGGTTGGGCGGTCCGGGGCACGGATACCTGGACGCATGGACCAGCAGCAGGAGACCGCGCTCGCCTTCGTCACCGGGGCCTCCACCGGGATCGGCCGCGCGCTCGCCCAGCAGTTCGTGGACAACGGCTTCGACGTCGTCGTGGTCGCCGACGAGGACCGCATCCACAGTGCTGCGGCCGAGCTCGGTGCGGGTGGTCGCCGGGCCATCGCCGTGCAGGCGGACCTGACCACCGCGGACGGCGTCCAGACCGCGTGGAACGCCGTGCGCGACACCGGCCGCACGCCGTACGCCGCGGCGCTCAACGCGGGCATCGGCGTCAACGGCCGCTTCGACCAGACGGCGTTGGAGGACGACCTCGCGCTGGTCGACCTCAACGTCCGGTCCACGGTCCACCTCGCCAAGCTGCTGACCCGGGAGATGGTGGCCGCCGGGCAGGGGCGGCTGCTGATCACGTCGTCGATCGCCGCTGTCGCGCCCGGGCCCTACCACGCCACCTACGCCACCTCGAAGGCGTTCGTGCACTCCTTCGCCGAGGGCATCCGCACCGAGCTGCGGGACACCGGGGTGACCGTCACGTCGCTCATGCCGGGGCCGACCGACACGGAGTTCTTCTCGCGGGCCGACATGGAGGACACCCGGATCGGCCAGATGGAGGACAAGGACGACGCCGACGACGTGGCCCGCGACGGCTACGAGGCGCTGATGGCCGGCAAGGCGAGCGTCGTCGCCGGGTCCTTCATGAACCGCGTCCAGGCCGAGCTCGGCACCCACCTGCCCGACGCCCTCGCGGCACCGATCCTCGCGCGGATGACCAAGCCCCAGCACTGACCTGCTCCATCCCTGCTCCATCCATCCAGCGCTCAGATCAGGAGAGTCATGGACCTCAAGCAGCTTGCCCAGGACACGTTCGACAAGGTCGTGAACGGACTGGCGTCGAAGGCCGAGCCGGCCGTCCCCGGCGTACCGGGCGCGGAGCCGCCGACCGTCGCCGAGCCCACCGAACCGCGAGACCCGCTGCCGCCGAAGGCGGACCAGGCCGAGCCCGCGAACCTCACCGCCACCGGCGCCGACAGCGGGGCGCCGGCGAACGCCCGGGCCCAGCAGGACGCGTGGCTGACGACCTCGCAGGGCGCGCGAGTCCGCGACACCGACCACTCGCTGAAGGCGGGGGAGCGCGGTCCGACGCTGCTCCAGGACCACCACCTGCGCGAGAAGATCACGCACTTCGACCACGAGCGGATCCCCGAGCGCGTCGTGCACGCGCGAGGGGCCGGGGCGCACGGCGTCTTCGTCGGCTACGGCACGGCGGACACCGTCACCCGCGCCGCCTTCCTCCAGGAGGGCGAGGAGACCCCGGTCTTCGTGCGCTTCTCGACCGTGCTGGGCTCCCGCGGGTCGGCCGACACGGTGCGCGACACCCGCGGCTTCGCGACGAAGTTCTACACCGACGAGGGCACCTTCGACCTGGTCGGCAACAACATCCCGGTCTTCTTCATCCAGGACGGCATCAAGTTCCCCGACGTGATCCACGCCGGCAAGCCGCACCCGGACAGGGAGATCCCGCAGGCGCAGAGCGCCCACGACACCTTCTGGGACTTCGTCTCGCTGCACACCGAGGCCCAGCACCACACGATGTGGAACATGTCCGACCGGGGCATCCCGCGCTCCTACCGGATGATGGAGGGCTTCGGCGTCCACACCTTCCGCTGCGTGAACGACGCGGGGGAGACCGCGCTGGTGAAGTTCCACTGGAAGCCGCGACTCGGGGTGCACTCGCTGACGTGGGAGGAGGCGCAGCTGCTCGGCGGCATCGACCCCGACTTCCACCGCCGGGACCTCTACGACGCGATCGAGGCCGGCGCCTACCCGGCCTGGGAGCTGGGCCTGCAGGTGTTCCCGGACGAGCCGGACCAGATGTTCGCGGGCATCGACCTGCTCGACCCGACCAAGATCGTCCCGGAGGAGCTCGCCGCCGTGCAGCCGGTCGGGATGATGGTGCTCACCGGCAACCCGACCAACTTCTTCGCCGAGACCGAGCAGGTGGCGTTCCACGTCGGGCACCTGGTGCCCGGCATCGACGTCACCGACGACCCGCTCCTGCAGACGCGGCTCTTCTCCTACGTCGACACCCAGCTGACCCGGCTCGGCGGGCCCAACTTCTCGCAGATCCCGATCAACCGGCCGCACGCGCCGGTCAACGACATGCTGCGCGACGGCTTCCACCAGCACGCGGTGCACGTCGGCGCCGCGCCGTACAGGCCGAACTCGCTCGACGGCGGCTGCCCCTTTGCTGTCGAGGGGGACGCCCGGGCGATGGAGGACCTGGCGGTCCGGGTCGCGGAGAGCACCAAGGTGCGTGCCAACCCGGCGTCGTACGACGACCACTACAGCCAGGTGCGGCAGTTCTGGCTGAGCATGTCGCCGGTCGAGCAGCAGCACATCATCCGGGCGTACACGTTCGAGCTCGGCAAGTGCTACGAGCAGGCGGTCAAGGAGCGGCAGCTGCAGTGCCTCGCGAACATCGACGCGCGGCTCTGCGCCGAGGTCGCCACCGGGCTGGGCCTGCCGGTGCCCGACGCGACGCTCGAGCTCGTCGACGCCGAGCCGAGCCCCGCCCTCTCACAGGTCGGCCAGGAGTGGCCGTCCGACGGGCGGATGGTCGGCATCGTCGTCGACCCCGACGGCGACCTGGCGGGAGTCGCCGAGGTGCGCACGGCGATCTTCGCCGCCGGCATGGTGCCGCTCGTGATCGCTCCGCGCGGCGGGCAGGTCGGAGACGGGCTGGTCGCGCAGCGCACGTTCGCGACCGTCCGCTCGGTCGAGCTCGACGCGGTCCTCGTCGCCGGCTCTCCGGTGCCGGCGCCGGACGCGCTGCCGCTGCGCGACGAGAAGGCCGGCGCCGGCGACACCCCCAGCGTCGACCCTCGCGTGGTGCTGCTGCTCGAGGAGTGCTTCCGGCACGCGAAGGTGATCGGCGCGTGGGGTGCTGGGCCGTCGGCCCTCGAGGCCGCCGGCATCACCGGGACGCCGGGGATCGTGCGCGGCGAGAGCGGTCCCGAGGTGCTCGGGCGGGTGCAGGAGCAGATGGCGCTGCACCGCGTGTGGGAGCGGTTCGCGGTCTGACTCACCCTTACGGGTCGCGTGGCTGGACCCGCCACGGGTACCAGGTGGCGTGTCCACCCTCGTCGCGTCCGTGCCCTCGGGTCACGTCTACGTCCGGCACCTCTCGCCCGAGCAGGGCGGGGGCCCGGAGCGGCTGCCCGACCCCGACCCCTGCCGTCCGACCCACCCCGCGGGAGCGGTGTGGTGGCCTCCGGTGATGCTCGACCCGGAGTGGGCGGCGCGCGCGGACTTCGACGTCTTCCACCTGCACTTCGGCTTCGACGCGTGCGATCCCGATCGGCTCGCCGACCTGGTGGACGTGCTGCGCAGCCGCGGCAAGCCCTTCGTCTTCACCGTGCACGACCTCCGGAACCCGCACCACGAGGACCCCGGCGCGCACGAGGCCCACCTCGACGTCCTGGTGCCGGCCGCCGACGCGCTCGTGACGCTGACGCCCGGTGCGGCCGCTGAGATCGAGCGTCGCTGGGGGCGCGACGACACGGTGGTGCTCCCGCACCCCCACGTGGTCGACCTGCCCACGATGGCGGGCACGCAGGACCGCCAGGCCCAGCGGCACGCCTCCCGGCTGTTCCGGGTCGGGCTGCACGTCAAGAGCCTCCGGCCGAGCATGGACCCCGCGACGATCCTGCCGACGCTCGTCGAGACGGTGCGCGGGCTCCCGGGTGCCGTCCTCCAGGTGAACGCGCACCGTGACGTGCTCGACGACGACGGTGCCCGTCGCGACGACGACCTCGCGGCATACCTCCGCGCCCGCGCCGACGCCGGCGACCTCGAGCTGCACGTGCACGACTTCCTGTCCGACGAGGAGCTGTGGCGCTACCTCGGCAGCCTGGACGTGTCGGTGCTGCCCTACCGCTTCGGCACCCACTCGGGGTGGCTGGAGGCGTGTCGCGACCTCGGCACCACGGTCGTCGCACCGACGTGCGGCTTCTTCGCCGAGCAGGGTCCGGTGCTGTCCTACGGGCACGACGAGTCCTCCTACGACGCCGACTCGCTGGCGACGGCCATCCGTACGGCGTACGACGAGCGGCCGCGCCTCGGTGCCGACGTCGAGGAGCGTCGTGCCCAGCGCCGGGCCGTCGCCGACGCACACGACGCGCTCTACCGGTCGGTCCTGAGGTGACGGCGTGCGCATCTGCCTGATCGCGTCCAGTGCCTACCCGGTCGCCGAGCCGTTCGCGGGTGGCCTCGAGGCGCTGGTGCACCAGCTCGCCCGCGGGTTGGTCGCGCGGGGGCACGAGGTCTCGCTCTTCGCCGCGGCCGGGTCGGACCCCGCCCTCCGCGTGACCTCCCTGGAGGCCGTGGAGTTCCGCTCGAGCCGGGTCGCGGGCCGCGACGTCAACGCACCGCCCGAGCGGTGGATGGCCGAGCACCACGCCTACCTCTCACTCATGCTCGGCCTGGCCGACGGCGGCGCGTCCCGCTACGACGTCGTCCACAACCACAGCCTCCACCACCTCCCGGTCGCGATGGCGCCGATGCTGGACGTGCCGATGCTCACGACCCTCCACACGCCGCCGCTCCCGTGGCTGGAGTCGGCGATCCTCGCGGCGCCGGGCGCGACCGCCTTCACGGCGGTGAGCCGGTGGACGGCGCAGGCGTGGGCGCACGTCGTGACGAGCGCGCCGGTGCTCAACGGCGTCGACACCGATGCGTGGCCGTGGGGTCCCGGCGGCGGCCCGGTGGTGTGGACCGGTCGCCTGGTGCGCGAGAAGGCGCCGCACGACGCGATGGACGCGGCCCGCGTCGCCGGCCTGCCCCTCGTGCTGGCCGGGCCGGTGACCGACGACGCGTACTTCGAGGAGGCGATCGCGCCCCGCCTCGGGCCGCACGCCGTGCACGTCGGCCATCTCGACCACCGGGCGCTGGCCCGCCTGCTCGGGCGGGCCGCGGTCGCGGTGGTGACGCCGGAGTGGGACGAGCCCTACGGCCTGGTCGCGGCGGAGGCGATGTCGTGCGGGACGCCCGTGGCGGCCTACGCCCGGGGCGCGCTCCCGGAGCTGGTCAACGACGAGGTCGGCGCGCTCGCGATGCCGGGCGACGTCGACGGGCTCGCGGTCGCGCTCGACCGCGCGCGCCGCCGCGACCGTCGTACGGTCCGGGCGCACGCGGTGGAGCGGCTGTCGGCCGCCCGGATGATCGAGGAGTACGAGGCCCGCTACCTCGCGCTCGCGGGCGGCGAGGTCGCGGCGTGATCGGCTGGTACGTGCACCACCAGGGGCGCGGTCACCTGCACCGGGCGATGGCCGTGGGTGCCGAGCTCGACGAGCCGGTGACGGTGCTGTCCTCCCTCGACCCGCCCGCCGGTCACGCCGGCGACTGGGTGCGGCTCGACCGCGACGACCACGGTGGCGGCGAGCCGTCTGCCGGAGGCCGGATGCACTGGGCTCCGCTGGGCCAGGACGGGTTGCGGCGGCGCATGCACCAGGTGTCGCACTGGATCGAGCGGGAGCGGCCGCGGCTCCTGGTCGCGGACGTCTCGGTGGAGGTCGCCCTGCTGGCCCGGCTGCACGGCGTGCCGGTCGTCTCCGTGCTGGTGCCGGGCCGCCGCGACGACGTCGCGCACCGGCTGGGGTTCGACGTCTCCGAGCGGTTGGTCGCGACCTGGCCGGCCGCCGCCACCGGCGCGCTCCTGCCGGGGCTCGACCAGGCGGTGCTGACCCGGGTGCGCGCGGTGGGCGGCCTGTCCCGGTTCCCCGTCGCGCTGGGGCGCGCGCGACGACCGGGGCCGCCGCGCGTGCTGGTGCTGGGCGGGGCCGGCGACGAGGGGTGGGACCCCGCGCTGCTGGCCCGCGCCGTCGGGTCCGCACCGGACTGGGAGTGGCTCGTCTGCGGACCGCCCGGGCCGTGGTGTGCCGAACCGCACCAGCTGGTCCTCGACGCCGACGTGGTCGTGACCCATGCCGGCCAGAACGCCCTGGCCGAGGTCGCCGCGGCGCGACGTCCGGCGGTCGTGGTGCCGCGACCCCGACCGCACGACGAGCAGCACGTGACCGCTGCGGCGCTGCGTGAGGGCGGCTGGCCGGCGCTCGTCGAGCAGGACCTCCCGACCGGCGGCTGGCGCGAGCGACTCCACCGGGCGTCCACGCTCGACGGTGCGGGCTGGGCGGGCTGGTGCGACGGCGGTGCGGCGCGCCGCTTCGCCCAGGTGCTGGCCGAGGCCGCCTGATGACCGGCGTCGGCGTCGTCACCGTCGCCCACGGGCGGCACGAGCACCTGCGCGCCCAGCAGGAGACGCTGGCCAGGTCGCCCGGGCGTCCTGACGTCTACGTCGTCGTCGCGATGGGCGACCCGGACCTCGAGGCGGTGCTCGGCGACGACCCGCGGCCGCACGTCGTACCGATCGACGTGGACCCGTGTGGCCTGCCGCTGGCGGCGGCACGCAACTGGGGGATGGACCTGGCGTGCGACCTCGGCTGCGACGTGCTGGTCGGCCTCGACGTCGACTGCCTGGCCGGTCCCGGTCTGGTGTCGGGCTACGCCGACGTCGCTCGCGGGGACCCGGGGCACGTGTGGGCGGGTCCGGTCACCTACCTCGATCCCGCCGGACCCGGCGGCTACCCGCTGGAGCGATTGGCGGACCTCGACGACCCCCACCCCGCCCGTCCGGCGCCGGCCCCCGGCGAGGTCGAGCACGGCGGTGACCCGGCACTCTTCTGGTCGCTGTCCTACGCGCTGTCCGCCGAAGCCTGGCACCGATCCGGCGGGTTCGACGAGCGCTACGTGGGCTACGGCGGGGAGGACACCGACTTCGGCCAGCGCGTGGCCGCGGCCGGCCTCTGCCTCAGCTGGGTGGGCTCTGCGCGGGCCTACCACCAGCACCACCCGGTCAGCAGCCCGCCGGTCGAGCACCTCGACGACATCCTCCGCAACGGGCGGCTCTACTGCGACCTCTGGGGCGAGTGGCCGATGCGTGGCTGGCTCGACGAGATGGCGGAGCTCGGCCTCGTCGTACGTCGCGGCCGCGACTACGTGCGCGCCTGACTCAGGCGGACACCGGGGCTGCCGTCCACACCCGCACCGGGCAGCCGCCGGCCTGGAGCTCCCGGCACGCGGCGTCGACGGCGTCGCTGATGGCTGCGGGGACGGAGGGCAGGTAGGTGAGGTCGACGACGAGGAGGTGGTCGGGCTCGCCGCAGGCGGTGATCGCGCTGGCCACGCGATCGGCGTCGACCGGCCAGCCGTCGTCGTCGATGACGACACGACGCTCCCGGGCGTTGTACGAGACGGTGGTCATGGCGAATGCAGTACCCCCGCGGGGTAGGCGCATGTTCACCCGTTCGGGCTAACTTCCCCGGACGAAGGGCGGGCCGACGACGACGTCGCCGCGGCTGTGGAAGTCGGACAGTGCCGTCAGCACGGGCGCACGCGCGTGTGCCGATGCTCTGCGGTTGCCGCGCCGGCGACGGTAGGTTGCCGCCGTGACCGAGCCGCGCGTCGTCGCCCTCAACCACGTCGGCGTGAGCGTGGCCGACCTCGATCGCGCCCGCTCGTTCTGGAGCTCGCTGGGGGCGGTCGATCACGACTGCTTCTCGTGGCCGGTCGGCACCGCGCCGGCCGACGAGTCGCTCGCCACCGCCGGGACGGCGGCGTCCGTGTCGATCCTGCGGACCGATGCGGCGTTCCTGGAGCTGTTCTCCTTCGCCTCGCCCACCCCTGCGCCTCTGCCCGCGGGCGCCCCCGGTGTCGCCGGTCTGGTGTGGGCGGTGCCGCCCGGCACCGCCACCGGCGGCGTCACCTGCCCGGACGGGACCCCGGTGTCACTGGTCGAGGCCGGCGACGGACCGCGCGGGCTGGTCGGCGTACGCGTGCGCGTGGCCGACCCTGACGCGCACCCCCTGCCGCCCGTGCCCGGCCCGGTCGAAGTCGTCGTGGACGGGGGAGCCGACGTCGCTCCCGCCAGGCCCGTCGACCTGGGCGTCAACCACCTCTGCCTCGACGTCGCGGGCATCGCCGGCATGCGCTCGTCGCTCGCCGCCGGCGTGCGGTGGCACCACGGCGTCACCGAGTCCAGCGGCGGCATCGCTGCTGTCTGCTACGGCACCACCCACGACGGCGTCCTCGTCGAGCTCCTCGAGTCCCGGTCCGACGACGCGTTCCTCGCGCGCTGCCGGCTCGCGCGCTGAGGCGGTCTCGGTACATTCGGCCCTGGTCGGCGCCACGTTTGAGCGGGACCGTGGGTCCAACCACCACGGGAGGAGCGGACATGAGCGACAGCGGTGCAGCAGCCGGAGGCGGCGCTCTCTACGCGCTGGGGATCTTCGGTGCGTGGGTGTGGTTCTGGCAGCAGGCGGACGGCTTCTGGGAGCACGGGCTCGCCGTGCTCGAGGGCCTCGTGTGGCCCGCACTGATGGTCTACGAGCTGTTCGCGGCGCTCGACTGAGGTTGCTCGCCACGGGGCCCAACGGCGCCGCGTGCTGGGACGAAGGCCTCTGATGCCGCGGACCGACCGGGCGGACGCTGGGAGCAGAGAGGCGCACCCGACGCCCCGATCGAGCAGGGAGGTCCGTGATGGCCAGCAACGAGTACGGCGTGGTTCTCGCGGTCGGCCCCGACGGCGTCGGTGCCGGCGCCCTCGGCGTCGCCACCTCCGAGGCCGCCCGTCGGGGGACCGGGCTCGAGCTCGTGCACGTGGTGCACTCGCTCGTGGCCCCGGCCGACGCCGGCCAGATCCAGTCGATCGACCAGGCGATGGGCCGGGTCGGGCGGGTGGTGCTCACCGAGGCGGCGGCGAAGGCGCGCGCCGTCCTCGGCGACCAGGTACCGGTGTCGACCGAGCTGCGGTACGGCCCGGTCGCGGCGACCCTGACCGAGCGCGCGGCCGAAGCGGACCTCGTGGTCCTCGAACGGCGCGACGCCGGCACGGTCGAGCGGATCCTCACCATGTCGGTCTCGTCCCGGGTCGCCGCCCATGCGCCCGCCGCGGTCGTCGTCGTACCTCGGGGCTGGGAGCCGGCGCCGGAGGAGCTGCGGATCACGGTCGGCGTCGACCTCCCCGAGGACGCCTGGTGCCAGGTCGCGCCGGCGGCGGCGTACGCCCGGGAGACCGGCCGTCCGCTGGTCGTCCTGCATGCCGTGTGGCTCGCCGAGCCCTACCAGGACCTGGCGTTCATGGACGACGGCCGCCTCCGCTGGATGCGGGACGCCACCGATGAGATCCAGCGCTCGCTGAAGCCGTGCCTGGACGCCGGAGACACCGCGCCCCGCCTCGACGTCCGATGGCAGCGTCCGTCCGACGCCCTCGTCGAGGCGACGGGGACCTCGTCGGTCGTCGTGCTCGGCCGGCGCAGCCCCCGCCTCCTCGGCGGCGCCCACCTCGGCCCGGTCACGCGCGCCGTCCTCCAGCACGCCGCCGGGCCGGTGATGGTCGTCGACCGCACCTGAGCCGTTGCTCCTGGGTGTCGTGTGGCTGTCGTCGTCCTCCCGGCGCGCCAAGGATGGGCGTGCGTCCTCCGCCGTCAAGGGTTCGCTTCGCCGCTTCGCGCCCTTGACGGCTCCTCCCGCACGCCCAGTTGGCGCCTATCGGGAGGACGCCGACCTGCGGTCGGGCGCGCGAGCGTTCCAGCGGAGATTCTGATGCACCTGGTGGATCAAGATCTCCGGTCTACGTCCGCCGGTGGAAGGCGACCTTCCCGGAGGGCAGCTTGGTGGTCGCGTAGGTGGTGTCGTGGATGCGGGAGTGGTGCCACGGGCAGAGGCTGATGCCTTGGTCGACGGTGGTGGTCCCTCCGTCGGCCCACCGGTCTACGTGGTGGGTGTGGAGGCCGAGCTTGCGGTCGCAGCCCTCGGCGCGGCAGCCCTGGTCGCGGACCGTGATCGCGAGGCGGTGGTACGTGGGGTGGAACCGCCGCTCCCGGCCGACGTCGAT
Organism: Nocardioides agri; assembly: GCF_013778305.1. Classification (GTDB taxonomy): domain Bacteria; phylum Actinomycetota; class Actinomycetes; order Propionibacteriales; family Nocardioidaceae; genus Nocardioides; species Nocardioides agri. The sequence continues at coordinate 299,516 of NZ_JACEIC010000002.1, read as the reverse complement.
GGGCATCGAGTCGCCCCCCAGGACGACCGGGATGACGCCGGCCTCGCACAGCAGCCGCCGGGCGGCACCGGGGGAGATGCGGTCGCCGGTGTCCAGGAGGCCGGCGCGCTCGACGCGTCCCAACAGCGAGTCCTCGGTGATGGTGACGACGAGGGTGGCGTTGAGGCCGCCCAGCTTGGGCAGCTGCGTGACCGGGTAGCGCTCGATCAGCGTGCAGAGCGCCTGCCCCATGGCGTCGGGGCCGCGGAGCTGCTCCGCGCCGGCGCTCCTGGTGGCGCGTTGGTGCTTGGGGGCGGTGATCGCGGCGAGCATCTTGCGGAGTGCGGCGCCGTGGAACGTGGGGATCTGGCCGCGCAGGTGGGTGGTGCCGTGGCCGTCGTCGTGGAGCGTGAGCCGGCACGCCTTCATGGCCGCCGCTTCCTCACGTTCCAGGAGGGCGGCTTCGTCGGCGTCGGCGGCATCGGGATCGATCACCTCGTAGAGCCGCCTGCCCAGGACCCGCAGCGTCTTGGCGTCGTGGTGCTGCGCTTCGGCCAGCAGGTGCTGCTCGGCCCGGGACCGCGCCTCGGCGGGGAGCCGGTCGACGGCCTGGACGATCACGCGGGCCTGGTCGACACAAACGTCTCCGGCGGCCAGCGCGTCGCGGGTCAGGGGGTGCTGCTCGAGGTCGTGCCCGAGCCGCACCGTCCGGTCGGTCTCGGCGCGGGTCTGCTTGGTCTGGTGGGCCAGCCAGTTCGCGGCACTCGAGGCGGCCACGTCCTGCCCGACGTGGAGGTCGTCGGCGTGGGCCGCGACGCGGGCCTTCAGCTCCGCGAGCTTGGCCTCGGCACGATCCAGCGCGACAAGCGTGGCGGCGGTCTCGGACGCGTCCATCGACCACACCGACGCCCCGGCCACAGCGTCGAGCTCCTGGTGGACACGGGCGGTCGCCACCGACACTCGGTGTCTGGGGGTGGCGATCGCTGTCATAGAGAAATCCAAGCACCGACCACCGACAATCAGCGCCCCAGAATCCAGTGTTTGCCCGGTATGTGGACAATCCAGACGAATATACTCTGCGCGAAACTGCGTCTCTGGAAAGCCGGGAAGCGAGCTCAACCCGACGCCCGCCGTCGCCGCTTTGCTGCCTGTCGGCGGCCAACCTCAAGCGACCCGCAAGCCACTGTCAGCGGTGATGGTTTCGAGACAGGCGCTAGCGCGCCTTCCTCAACCACCGACGCGGCCGGAGACCCGGGAAGCGGCGGCAACCCGCCGCCGACCTCACCCGCTTTGCTGCCTTGCGGCGGCCCACCCCAGCGGACCCGCAGGCCGCTGTGAGGGGACGGCTCAGACGCCGGTCTCGTCGGTCGAGCCGAAGCCGTTGCGGAAGCCCCACGCGACGGCCTGGGCGCGGTTGGTCACGCCGATCTTGCGATAGGCGGTGCGGATGTAGGTCTTGACGGTGTTGATGCTGAGGTAGGCGCGCCGGGCGATCTCCTCGTTGCGCAGCCCGCGGACGATGAAGGTCAGCATCTCGGCCTCCCGGGCGGACAGCCCGTGCACCTGGCCGGGCCAGGTGAGCTCCGCGTCGCCGTCGTCCGTGGGCGCGGTCGGCTGACGGCCCTCGTGGATCGCGACGATGCCGGCCACCAGGTCGGCGGAGCTCAGGCTCTTGCTCAGGTAGCCCGCCGCGCCCTGGCGGCGGGCCGCTTCCTCGGGGTAGTCGTCCCAGCTGTAGACGACGACCTTGGCGTCGTTGGACTCGATCACCTGCCGCAGCTTCGCGTCCTCCTCCGGCAACCGCCCGAAGGTGTCGAACAGGACCAGGTCCGGGTCGTGCGACATGTCGGTCTCGGTCGTCAGGTCGACGATCTGCACCCGGTCGGGGTGCTGGGCGAGCATCGCGGCGAGTCCGAGGAGCGCGATCTCGTAGTCGTTGGACAGGGCTACTCGGATCATCTGACGCAGGTGCCCCGAGCGGCGGTCCGGCATGCCCGATCAGTGCGCGATGTGACCGTGCGCCTCGGTCATGGCCTCATCGACGCCGTACGTCGCCAGGTACTTGCGCAGCACGCGGAGGGTCGTGGCGTCGGCCCACCCCTGCAGCGGCGCGATGTTGCTGGCCCGGACCATCAGCGCGAAGCGCCCGAGGACGTACGGCGTGGTGGCGAGCACGAGCGCCCGGTCGAGCCGGTCCAGCTCGACGCCCATGGCGGCGGAGGCGCCGTCGCCGCGCCCGAAGCTGCGCGTGAAGAACGTCTTGCTCCACGCCTTCTCGACGCGGTCGGCGACCCGGTCGTGCCAGGTGTGCCCGGGTCGCAGGTAGGCCGCGAGCGTCGAGCGCACGAGCTCGCCGCAGATGGCGTCGTCGAAGTCGTGGCGCAGGGTGGCCGCGCGGGCGTGGAAGACCCGCACGATGCCCGCCGGGTCGCTGGGCAGGAGGTCCTCGGGCAGCCCCATGAGGAAGCAGCGGTAGCGCACGAACTCGTGGATCGCGCGCTCGCGCGCCGTCCACTCCGTCCGGCCGGCCCGCACCGCGCCGGCGGCGAGGATGTAGATGTTGATCATCCCGGCCGGCATCTGGTCGACCTGCGGCACCGGCACGCCGTAGACGTCCTGGTCCCACTTCGCCGACCGCTTCAGCGCGTTGAAGCGCACCACGGAGTGCATCAGCCGCACGTGCGCGGTGGTCTCGAACCCGATGCCGTGCCGGTCGAGCGCGCCGGGCAGGGTCGTGACGGCGAAGAAGCTCGTCGTCTCCGTCACCCGGCGGGCCGCGCGCTTGTCGGAGAGCGCGCCGGTCAGCGCCATCGGCAGTGCGGCGTAGGTGTTGATGAACGTCGCGAGGAAGGCGCCCCGGGTGAGGTACGGCGCCAGGAAGGCCGCGCTGACCCGCGAGAGCCGGGCGCCCTCCTCGACGAGGTCCATGTCGAGCCAGTCGGGCCGGACCTCCATCGCCGCGATGAACGTGCGCAGCTCCTCGGGAGCGTCGGGCACGGCGTCGACGCCCTCGCGACAGGCCCGCGTCAGCATCTCGATCAGCCGCTTCGTGCCGTAGGTGTCGACCAGCGCGGCGTACGGGTCCGCGACGACGTCGCCGAGCATGGTGGCGGTGCGCATCAGCTCGACGGTCGCGTCGTCCTCGAGCAGCTCCTCCCGGCCGCCGACCCACCTCGGCAGCGACGAGCGCACCGCGGGGTCGACCGTGAAGCGGTACGGCGTGCGCGTCAGGTCGAGGTCGCCGTACATCGCGGGCTGGAGCTCGCGCTGGCTGCGGACCCGCTCGGCCAGCTCGGGGTAGTGGAGTGTCATCGACGCCAACGGTACGTCGCGGCCCGTGCCGGGGGCCCTGGCCGCGCCGCCGGTGCCCTTTGCGATGCTTGCCCACTGCAGCCGAGAGCGGGGAGGGTGGAGTGAGCGAGATCGCGGGCGAGCTGGCCCGGGTCAAGGGGGCGTTCGGGCAGCCGACGCTGACCCTGCTCCACCAGCGTCAGGCGCCGGTCGTCATCACGATCTTCCGCGCGGCGTTCGGTCGCAACAACCGGCCGATCCCGACCGCGCGGCTACACACGCAGGTCGAGGAGCACCTCGCCGCGATCAGGCGGGCGGGGGAGTCGGAGGTGCCGGTCGGCACCGGCCGCGAGATCTGCCAGCGCTGGATGCGCGGCCAGTGGCTGGTGCGCTCGCTCGACGAGGGCGGGCACGAGGTCTACGCCCTCACCTCCCACGCCCAGCAGGCGCTGGAGCTGGTCAAGAACCTCGCCCGCGACCGGGCCACGCTCAGCGAGCACCGGATCGCGACGATCCTGGGCACGGTGCGCCGGTTCAACTCCGAGGCCAACCCGGACCGGTCCGCCCGGGTCACGATCCTCAACGAGGAGATCGCCCGGCTTCAGGCCGAGCGCGACCGGCTGGTCGACGGCGCCGACCTGGTGAGCGCGACCGAGGACTACATGCTCGAGGGCTTCACCGAGCTGCTCTCGCTGATCTCGGCGCTGCCGAGCGACTTCGCCCGGGTCGAGGAGCGGTTCGCCACGATCCGCACCGAGATCCTCGCGGCGTTCCGCGCCGAGGACCGGCCGGCCGGCGAGGTGATCGACGACTACCTCGCCCGCGCCGACGCGCTGATGACCGCGACCCACGAGGGACGGGCGTTCGAGGGCGCGTTCACGCTGCTGCGAGACGACGCGCTGGTCACCCAGCTGCGCGAGGACCTCGCCGCGCTGCTCGAGCACCCGCTCTCCGACGGCATCCTCAGCGACGCCGAGCGCGCCGAGCTGCGCGGCACGGTGCGGCTGGTGCGCGACGGTCTCGACCGGGTGCTCGCCCAGCGCTCGCGCGTGACGGCCACGTTGAAGGAGTACATCGTCTCCCACGACGCCGCCCGCGACCGCGAGCTCGAGCAGACGCTGCGCCAGGTGGAGTCGGAGCTGATGACCTGGATGGCGACCACCGGCCCCCGCGCCACGCACGACGTACCCCTGCTGCCGGCGCGGGTCGGCGTCGACCACCTGCGCGAGCGCTTCTACGACCCCGCCGACGACGTGCTGCCCGAGCGGATCAGCACCCCCGACCCCGACGAGGCGCCGCCGGTCTCGCTCGCCGACCTGGTCGCCCAGGGCGGCCCCAAGCTGGCCACGCTGCGCGAGCGGCTCGACGCGGCGCTGGAGTCGCTGCTGCCGGCGAGCTCGCTCGGCACCCTCTTCGACGACTTCGAGCCGTCGCTGCGCCGCCCGGTGGAGATCTTCGGCCTGCTGCACCTCGCCGCCGACCGCGACTGGCGGGCCGAGGACGCGGTCGAGTCCTTCGCCGCCGTCCGGCCCGACGGCACCCGGCGCACGTTCGCCGTCCCCCGCACCCCGCTGCCCGACCCAGACCTGCCGGAGGAGATCGCATGAGCGTCGAGATCGAGGCCGAGGTCGAGTACGCCGACGAGCTCGAGAGCCAGGGCGTCTCGCTCTTCGAGGGCGACGAGGGCGGACTCGAGTACGCCCAGCGGCACGCGCTCGTCACCCTGCTCAAGCAGCGCTTCATCAGTGCGCGCACGCACCCTCGCGACTGGCGGGTGCTGGTGGAGCACGAGCGACTGCTGCGGTCGCGTCTCAACGAGCTCTTCCTCGACCTGCAGGTCGACCGGGTCCGGGAGGTCGCGTGGAAGCGCCAGGCCGTCGCGGAGGGCAGCGCGCGCTTCCCGACGATGCTCTACGACGCCGCGTGGTCGCGCGAGGAGACGCTCGTGCTCGTCCACCTGCGCGACCGGCTGCGGTCCGGCCTCGCCGGGGGTGACACCCGGGTCTTCATCGACCGCGAGGACCTCGTCGGCTACGTCGCGAGCTTCCGGCCGCGGCACGCGACCGACGTCGCGGGCGACGAGAAGCGTGCCCGCAACGCCGTCGCGAGCATCGCCAAGGCCGGGCTGCTCATCGCCACCAGCACCGAGGAGCGCTTCGAGGTCAGCGAGGCCGTGGAGTCGCTGATCCCGCTCGAGCTGCTCCAGGAGCTGCTCGAGGCGCTGCAGGCCGCCAACGCGACCGACGTACCGCCCGAGAGCGACGAGCCCGCCGACCTGTTCGACGAGGAGAGCTGACCATGTCCATCGACGAGATCGAGCAGGTCGCCTCCGACGGGCTCTTCGAGCAGCAGGTGGTGGACACGCCGGCCGACGACACCGTGCAGTGGCGCGCGGCGCTCCTGCAGCTGGTCAACTGGGGCGGCTTCGGCGGCCTGACGACCGTGCCGCTGCGGGGCGACGCGACGATGATCTCCGGGGCCTCCGGGGTCGGCAAGAGCACGATCCTCGACGCCTACACCGCGCTGATGATGCCGTCGGACACCAAGTTCAACGGCGCCTCCAACGACGCCGTCGCCGGCCGCGCCCGCGGCGTCGGGCAGCGCAACCTGCTGTCCTACCTGCGCGGCGCCGTCGACGTGGTCGACGACCCGCGCACCGGCCGGCCGGTCGAGAAGCTGCTGCGCGGCAAGGGCTCCGACACCTGGGGCGCGATCGCGATGACGTTCGTCAACGACCAGGGCGGCCGCTTCACCGCCCTGCGCACCTACTACGTCCCGCGGCGGGCGGCCCGCTCCAGCGAGGTGCAGATGCAGCTCGCGACGCACGAGGGCGCGCTGGCCCTCGACGCGCTCGAGGTCGCGGTGCCCGAGCGGTTCCACGCCAACACGCTCAAGAAGCTCTTCCCGGGCATCCGCGTGCACCGCACCTACGCCGAGTTCTCGGCGGTCCTGCATGCACGGCTCGGCATCGGCGCCAACGGCGACGGCGCGAAGGCGCTGCGGCTGCTCGCCCGGATCCAGGCCGGCAACCAGGTGCGCAGCGTCGACGAGCTCTACAAGGACATGGTGCTGGAGCGGCCGGCGACGTACGCCGCCGCCGACCGCGCCATCGAGCACTTCGACGACCTCGACACCGCGCACTCGGCGATGCGCACCGAGGAGCAGAAGCTCGAGCTCCTCGAGCCGATCGGCGAGCTCCACGAGCGCAAGACGGCGGCGACCCGCCGACTCGCCGAGCTCGACTCCTACGGCGTGACGCTGGCCGGTGACACCCCGCTGCGGCTGTGGCTGCTCCGGACCCACCTGCGGCTGATCGAGGCCGCGGTGACTGCCAACCGCAACGACCGCGCGGCGGCGGCCGACGAGCTCACCGCGGCGGCGTCGGCGGAACGGGCGCTGCAGACGGACCTCGAGGCGGCGAAGGAGGCGCACCGCGCGGCGGGTGGCTCGACGCTGCAGGCGCTTGCCCTGTCGCTCGAGCAGGAGCAGGTGGTGCGGGACGACCGCCTCGAGCGGCGCACCGTCCTGCAGGAGCGGATGCTCCCGCTGATCGACGCGACCGACGCCCAGGCGCCCGACGTCGACGCCGCGCTGATGTCTGCGGAGGCCTTCGCTGTGCTTCAGCTGCACGCCCGGCAGTGGCTGGCCGGCTGGCAGCGCGACCAGGAGCGGATCCGGCAGGAGCGCGACGCCGCCCTGCGCCGCCAGTTCCCGCTGAGCGAGCGGCGCGCCGAGCTGCGCCGCGAGCGGGCGTCGCTCGAGAGCCGCTCCGGCCGGGTGCCGGCCCGCATGCACGAGCTGCGCGCCGAGGTCGCCGCCGCCAGCGGGCTCGGCCTCGACGAGCTGCCGTTCGTGGCCGAACTGATCGACGTGGCACCGGAGGAGACCCGCTGGCGCACGGCGATCGAGACCGTGCTCGGGGCCACCGCCCGCACGCTGCTGGTGCCGCTCGACCGGCTGGACGAGTTCTCCCGCGCGATCGACGGCCTGCAGCTGCGGGGCCGGCTCACCTTCGAGGGCGCGGAGCTCGGTCTGCCCGACCTCGGCCCGGCCGACCCGGAGCGGGTCGCGGGCAAGCTGGTCTTCCAGGACTCGCCGTTCAGCGGCTGGGTGCAGGCGCACCTCGACGAGCCCGGCCGCAACGCGCTCTGCGTCGAGACCGCCGGCGGACTGGCCGGGCCGGGCTTCCGGGTCACGCTCGCGGGTCAGACCCGCAACGGCCGCCGCGGAGCGCACGGCCGCAACGACGCGCGGAGCATCATCGGCTTCTCCAACGCCGACGCGATCGCCGAGCTCGACGCCGAGGCAGACGGCCTGGAGCGGCAGCTCGAGGAGATCGCCGCCGACATCGCCGAGCTCGACCGGCGGTCGCGGGTGCTGGAGCAGCAGAAGGCGTCGTACGACGCGGTCGCCACCGCCCGCTTCGACGACCTCGACGTCGACGGCAGCGACCGCCGGCTCGCCGACCTCGAGCAGCGCCGCGCCGAGATCCTCGGCTCCGACGACCAGCTGCACGCGCTGGAGACCCAGATCGAGGACCTCGCGGCTCGGCTGGAGGAGACCCGCCGGGCCCGCTACGGCGTCGAGCAGCGGCAGCGCGACCTCAAGGCCGCGCACACCGAGCTCGTCGACTCCGAGGACCTGGTCAAGGACCGGCTGCAGGCGATGGAGGCCACCGGCAGGGTCGCCGTCACCGAGCAGCAGGAGGCCGCGCTGGCGGCCGACTTCGCGGCGGCCGCCGCCCCGGCGGACCCCGACGACCTCGACCGGTTCCCGGAGACCTCGCACCGGCTGGCCGAGCGTCTGCGCGACGCGGTCGCCGACGCCGACGCCGAGATCCGGCGGGTCGACGAGGACCTGACGCAGATCTTCCGGGTCTACAAGTTCCAGTGGGACTCGCCCAACCTCGGTGCCACCGTCGACTCCTACCCCGACTACGCCCGGATCCTCGACGAGATCCGCGGCAAGGGCCTCGCCGACCGGCGCGCCGAGTGGCGACGCCGGCTCACCGAGTGGAGCGGCCAGGACCTGGTTCCGCTCGTGGGGGCGATGGCCGCGTCGGTCGAGGAGATCGAGGACCGGCTCGAGCCGATCAACGCGATCCTGCGACGCCTGGAGTTCGGCGCCTCCGGCGACCGGCTGCGGATCCGGCTGCGGCGGCTGAGCCCGGCGCATGTCCAGGTGTTCATGAAGGACCTGCGGGCGCTCTCGTCCGGCTCGACGACCGACCTGGGGGAGGAGGCGCTGGAGAAGCGCTTCGCCGAGCTCAGCCGCTTCATGCAGCAGCTGCGCAGGCCCAGCCAGGTGGGCGACGCCGCGGCCGCGCTCACCGACCGCGACCGCCTGCTCGACGTGCGGCGCCACGTCGAGATCAGCGCCGAGCGCTACGACCACCTCACGGGTGAGCTGCGCGCGACGTACCGCACCCTCGGCGAGAAGAGCGGCGGCGAGAGCCAGGAGCTGGTGGCCTTCATCGTCGGGTCCGCGCTCCGCTTCCGGCTCGGGGACGAGATGCGGTCGCGGCCGCGCTTCGCGCCGGTCTTCCTCGACGAGGGCTTCGTCAAGGCGGACTCGGAGTTCGCCGGCCGCGCGGTGCAGGCGTGGCGGGGACTCGGGTTCCAGCTGATCGTCGGCGTCCCGCTCGACAAGGTGACCGGTCTCGAGCCGCACATGGACGAGCTGCTCGCGATCACCAAGAACGCCAGCACCCACCAGGCGTGGATCACGTCGATATCGGACGCCGCGGGGAGGTGACGGCCGGGGCCGGCGTCGATGCCGTCCGCGCGCCGATGAGGGCTTACATTCATCTGTTGTGAGTGCCCAGGCCCCTTCCGCGGTCATCCTGATCCGCGCCGAGCGATTCAAGCCCAACCCGGCGACCGCCGCCGACAACGCCTTCCAGGGCGACGTCCCGGCCGGTCAGTCCGACGACGCCACCGCTGTGAAGGCCCTGGCCGAGATGGACGCGGTCGCCGACGCCCTGCGCGCGGCCGGCGTCCGCGTGCACGTGTTCTCCGACGAGGACCACACCCGGCCCGACAGCGTCTTCCCGAACAACTGGCTCTCCACCCACGCCGGCGGCAACGTCGCGGTCTACCCGATGTACGCCTCCAACCGGCGCCACGAGCGCCGCGCCGACGTGCTCGAGATGCTCAAGTCGGAGTACCGCGTGCAGACGATCATCGACTACTCCGGCCTCGAGCCCGACGGCATCTTCCTCGAGGGCACCGGCGCGATGGTCCTCGACCACGTCTCCCGGGTCGCGTACGCCGCGCGCAGCCACCGCGCCGACACGCACGTGCTCGAGCGCTTCTGCACCGACTTCGGCTACGAGCCGATGGCGTTCGACGCCGTCGACCACGACGGCGTGCCGGTCTACCACACCAACGTCATGGGCTGCGTGGGCACCGACGTCGCCCTGTTCGCGCTCGACCTGATCCCCGACAAGCAGCGCCGCGAGCAGGTGCGCGAGCGGCTGACCGTCAACGGCCGCACGGTCGTCGAGCTCACCGAGGAGCAGGTCCGCCAGTTCGCCGGCAACGCCGTCGAGCTGTGCGGGCGCACCTCGGACGGCCGCCGCAACTACATCATGGCGATGTCCGCCAGCGCGCACCGCAGCCTGCGCCCCGACCAGGTCGCCGAGATCGAGAAGTCCTGCACGATCGTGGCGGTCGACATCCCGACGATCGAGCTGGCGGGCGGCTCCGTGCGCTGCATGATCGCCGGCATCCACCTCGACCGCCGTCCCGCCGCCGAGCCGGAGATCACCGAGGCCGTCGAGGCGATCGACGAGCACCCGCTGACCGCCGACGGTCGCGACGTCGTCGACGAGGGCTGAGGCGCAGCGCGGCTCGCTACTCCTGATCGCCGGGCGGTCGTCGCGTCGGCGGGATCGCGAGCAGCAGGCCGATCGCCGCCACGGCGACGAGGGCGACGCCCGACACGAGGAGCGTCGTCGCGGCTCCGTCCACGAACGGGAGCTCCGCCGCGACGGTGACGTCGGCCGAGACAGGTGCCGACCCATCGGCGTTCATCACGACGACGCACCAGCGTCCGGACCCGGGCGTCCAGGACAGGACCCGGGTGCCGGGACCGGAGGCGGACGTGACCCAGAACGACGCCTCGGTCGGTAGCAGGCCCGGTGGCCCGCCCACGGTGTCGCGGGTCGACGCGGAGGCGGCTCCCCACGGGTCCGCGACCGTCGACCCGGCGACCCCCTGGAGGTAGCGGTGCACGTCGGCCGCTCGCGCGACTCCGACGAAAACCGCCCTCCCGTCGGTGGAGACGGCGCTGACCTCGACCCTGCCCATCATCCGGCCGGGCGAGCCGGGCATCATCGGTGCGCGGTGGAGGTAGACGTCCTCGGAGCGGACGGCGTACCCGGGGCTGCGCCACGTCGTGGCACTGGTGCGGTAGAGCCCGTCGTCGTCTCGGAGCACGCCCGAGCCGACGCCGACCGCGACCCCGGCCACGACGAGCAGCGCCCCGATCAGCAGGAGGGCGGAGGCGGCGACGGTGCCGACCAGGCGACCGGGAGTCCAGGGTCCTCGCGCAGTCGGGGCGGCTGATCGGGCCGCGGTGGTGGTCATGGTGCTCGCGACCTCCTTGACGCAGCTCTGCTCGTCTGCCCTGCCATCGTCGGTCGGGCGAGCCGCGGCCGGCAGGGGCGAAGGTCACGATCGCTCCCCACGGACGGGACCAAGGTCCCGGGACGCGGAGGGCCATCGCCCGCGGCGCCGCGGGCCAGGAACGCCTACCGTCGATGTATGTGGGAGCGGTACGCCGAACCGGGTCGTCCTGACCCGCGACCGATCACGGTCTACCTGCTCGACGACCACGAGCTGGTCCGCCGGGGGATCCGCGACCTCCTCGAGGCCGAGGGCGACATCGAGGTTGCGGGCGAGTCCGGTCTCGCGCGGGAGGCGGCGCATCGCATCCCCGCGCTGCGTCCCGACGTCGCCGTCCTCGACTGTCGTCTCCCCGACGGCTCCGGGGTCGACGTCTGTCGCCAGGTCCGCTCCGTCGACCCCACCATCGCCGTCCTGATCCTGACGTCGTACGACGAGGACGAGGCGCTGTTCGCGGCGATCATGGCCGGGGCCGCCGGCTACGTGCTGAAGCAGATCAAGGGCGACGACCTCGTGACGACCGTGCGCCGCGTCGCCGCCGGGCAGTCGATGCTGGATCCCGCGGTCACCGCCCAGGTGCTGAGCCGACTGCGCAGCGGCCCGCCCGAGGACCCGGTGACCAGGCACCTGACACCCAAGGAGCACCAGATCCTCGACCTCGTCGGCGAGGGCATGACGAACCGTCAGATCGCCGAGCGGCTCTCGCTGGCGGAGAAGACCGTCAAGAACTACGTGTCCACGATGCTCAGCAAGCTCGGCGTCGAGAGCCGCACGCAGGCGGCCATCATCGCCGCCCGCCAGCACGCCCGGAGCGGGCACCACTAGAGCCACCACGCGCATCGGCGCCCGCTCCGCGAAGGGAGGCACGGATGGACGACACCAGGGCGGCGCGCCCTGTGCCACGGACGCACCGGAGGCCGGTGCTCACCTTCCTCGGCGCCGCCGGCACCGTCACCGGGAGCCGGTTCCTCGTCGAGTCCGACGCCTGCCGCCTGCTGGTGGACGCGGGGCTGTACCAAGGGCCCTCCGCGCTGCGGCGCCTGAACTGGGAGCCGTCCGAGGTGCCGGCGTCGGAGCTCGCTGCGGTCGTCGTCAGCCACGCGCACCTCGACCACTGCGGATACCTGCCGCGGCTGGTCAAGGAAGGGTTCAGCGGCCGGGTGCTGTGCACGCCCGAGACGGCCGAGCTCGTCGAGATCGTGCTCCGCGACAGCGCCCACCTGCAGGAGGAGGACGCCCGGTTCGCCAACGCCAGCGGGTTCTCCCGGCACCGGCCCGCGCTGCCGTTGTACGACGTCGACGACGTCGAGCGCACCCTCCGGCTCATCGCGCCGGTCGGGTTCGGCGAGGAGGTCGAGGCGGGGCCGGGCGCCCGGGTCGTCCTTCGTCCGGCGGGGCACATCCTGGGCTCCTCGACCGTGCACCTCGACGTCGACGGTGCGACGGTCGTGCTCAGCGGTGACCTCGGCCGCCCCACCCACCCGTTGCTCAACCCGCCGCCACCGCCGACCGCGGCGTCGACGGCGGTGATCGAGTCGACGTACGGCGACCGACTCCACCCCGCCCCGACGGCGGACGTTTTGGCGGCGGCCGTCCGGCGCACCGTCGGTCGCGGCGGATCGGTGCTGATCCCCGCGTTCGCCGTCGACCGCACCGAGCTGGTGCTGCTCCAGATCCACCAGCTGATGGAGTCCGGCGCGGTGCCGCGGGTGCCGGTCTTCGTCGACAGCCCGATGGCGCTCGCGACGCTCCGTGTCTACCGGGCCGCGATCCACGCCGGATCAGCCGAGCTGCGACCGGCCGCCGCGAAGCTCCTCACCGCGGTCGACTCCCTGCGGGTCCGCGAGGTGCGCGACGCCGAGGGCTCGATGCGCCTCAACCGGCCCGGGACCTCCTGCATCATCATCTCGGCCTCGGGGATGGCCACCGGGGGTCGGGTGATCCACCACCTGAAGCACCAGCTGCCGCAACGCCGCAACTGCGTCGTGCTGACCGGCTACCAGGCGGTCGGGACCCGTGGCCGCCAGCTGCTCGACGGCGCGCCGCAGGTCAAGATCCACGGCAGGTACGTCCCGGTGCGTGCGGAGATCGTGGATGACGCCACCTTCTCGGTGCACGCGGACGCCGACGAGCTCGTCGCCTGGCTCGGCTCCGCCTCGGAGCCGCCGCAGGTCGCGTACGTCGTCCACGGCGAGGCCGACGCGTCGCACGCGCTGGCCCAGCGGATCCACCGCGACCTCGGGATCACGGCCGTGGTGCCGCGGCGCGGGGAGCGGGTCCGTCTCGACTGAGCCCCGCGGGGTGCGTTCGTGGCGCGGATGACGAACGGCCTGCCCGCGACAGACGGCCGGCCCTGCCGCGCGGGACCCTCACGGCGGGACCGTTGAGGGACAGACAGCTCAGCGCGCCGTGCAGAGGAGGGCGTCATGACCACCCAGAAGCAGAACCCCCATGTCGTCGTCGGTGTCGACGGCTCGTCGGACAACCTCGGAGCCGTGCGCTACGCGGTTGCCGAGGCTGCCGCACGAGAAGCCGTGCTCAGGCTGGTGCACGTCGTGCCCGACTACCTGCCGGTCTCGCCGATGTTCCCCCTGACCCCGGACGAGCTGATGGAGACCGGGACGATCATCCTGCAGGAGTCGGCCACCCTGGCTCGGGCGTCGGACCCGACCGTGCGGGTCGAGGGCCGGCTGTGCTGCGGGACCCGCTCGGTGCGGCTCGCGGAAGCCGCAGAGCACGCAGCGCTGCTGGTGGTGGGCCGGGACGCACGTCCCCTGAGCCATCGGCTTCTGCGCGGTGACCTCGCGACCGGCGTAGCCGCGCGGGCGAAGGTGCCCGTCGTGGTGGTGCCGGCCACGTGGGAGCCCGAGCGGCGCGGCGTCGTGCTCGTCGGGGTCAAGGCACCGAAGCATGCCGCAGAGCTGCTCGCCGTCGCCTTCGCGACCGCGAGCCGCGCCGGCGCCAAGCTCGTGGTGGTCCACGCCTGGAAGCTCCCGAGCGCCTACGACGACATCATCGAGGCTCGGGTCGACACCGAGAGCTGGCGGCGCGAGGCGACGCTCGAGGTCGAGGCCCTGCTGCGCGACGGGCGCACGGCGTACCCCGACGTCGAGGTCGAGGTGCGCATCGTGCACGACCACGCGGGTCACGCGCTGGTGGAGGCATCCCGAGCCGCGGACCTCCTCGTGATCGTCCGCCGCGAGCACGGCGTGCCGGCGGCACTGCACCTGGGCAGCACGGCGCGGACGGTCCTGCACGCCGCGCACTGCCCGGTCGAGGTCGTGGTGCCGACACACGAACGGCCGACGCCCGCCCTCGTCACCGAGGAGCACGGCGAGCTGGTGAGGTGAGCGGCAGCGCCGCTGGGTCGACCGGCCCGGGGTCAGGGCGTCGCGCTGCGGGACGCCGATGTCCACGGGCCGCTCGACCGCAGCCACCTCGTGATCCGGTCGGCGGCCACCTCGGCCGAGTAGATCGTCTCGTGGTCAGCGCCCGGGACGACCTCCACGGTCGTGCGGTGCCCGGCGGCGTCCAGCGCCTCGGCGAACTGGGTGGTGAGGTCGACCGGGACCAGCTCGTCGGCGTCGCCGTGGAGCAGGAGGACCGGCACCTCGGGACGGAGACCGGCCCGCGCGACCGGGTTCGCGCTGGCCCAGGCTCCGGGATCCTCGTCCGGGCTGCTGCCCAGCAGGGCGGCAGCGACGTCGGGCACCTGGCTGATGTCGTAGGGCCCGCTCAGGCCGACCAACGCGTCCGGTCGCACCTCGGGTGAGTCGCACGTCGGCGCGTAGTCGTCGACCGCCAGCACGGCGAGGGCGGCGAGGTGTGCGCCCGAGGAGTGGCCCAGCACCACGACGGGCCTGGGCGCGTATCCAGCCGATCGGAGGTGCTCGGTCGCCGCGGCGACCGCACAGAGCACGTCCTCGACCGGTGCCGGGTAGGTGACGCCGTCGTCGGAGGCCCGGATGTGCGCGGGAGCCGCGGCCACGCCGGCTTCTGCGAGCCCTGCAGCCAGACTCGCGAGTCCCGCCGGGTCAGCCGTCATCCAGCCGCCGCCCGGGATCAGCACCACCAACGGCACCCGCTTCGAGTCTGCGGGCAGGTAGATGTCCTCGGTCAGCCCGGGCGAGTACTCGACGGTGACCGACGAGGAGGCGGCGGGTGAGCTCCCGGCGGATGTCGCTGGGTCCGAGCCGGAGCACGAGGTCAGCGTCGCGGTGAGCAGCACCGCGACTGCCAGGGCGCTCCACACCGAGGTCGGTGCCATGAACGCCTCCGCCTACTGGTTGAAGAGCGCGACCTTGAGGGCGCCGCTCTCCTGGGGCCGCCCGAACACGTCGTACGCGTCGTGGATCTCGTCCAGTCCGAACCGGTGCGTGACCAGGCCCGAGGTGTCGAGCCGGCCGTCGGCCAGGAGCCGGAGCAGGGTCGGTGTCGACGAGGTGTCGACCAGCCCGGTGGTGATGGTGACGTTGCTGATCCAGAGCCGCTCCAGGTGCAGCGTGGCCGGGGCACCGTGCACGCCGACGTTGGCCACCGTGCCGCCCGCGCGGACCAGGTCTGCGCAGAGCTCGAAGGTCTCCGGGATGCCGACGGCCTCGATGACGGTGTCGAAGCCCAGGCCGTCGGTGACTGTCTTCACGGCCTCGTGGGCGGCGTCGGCGTCAGCGACGGCGAGGTCGGCGCCGAGCCGCTCCGCCGCCTCACGTCGGCTGGCCGCCGGGTCCACCACGACGATGCGGGACGGGCTCAGCAGGCGGGCCGTCAGGATGGCCGCCAGGCCGATCGGGCCGGCTCCGACGATGGCGACGGTCGAGCCCGGGACCACCCGTCCGTTGCGGACGCCCACCTCGTAGGCGGTGGGGAGGATGTCGGCCAGGAGCAGCGCCTGCTCGTCGGGGACGGAGCTCGGCAGGCGGTGCAGGGCCCGGTCGGCGAACGGGACCCGGACCTGCTCGGCCTGGGTGCCGTCGATCAGGTGGCCGAGGGTCCAGCCGCCTCCGGAGAGGCACTGGCCGTCCTGGTTCTCGCGGCAGTAGCGGCAGCGGCCGCACCCGGCCACGCAGGAGATCAGGACCCGGTCCCCGGGGACGAATCCGGAGACCGCGGCGCCGACCTCGAGCACGGTGCCGACGGCCTCGTGACCGAGCACCCGACCGGGCGTCACCTCCGGGACGTCGCCCTTGAGGATGTGCAGATCGGTCCCGCAGATCGTCACGGCATCGACGCGGACGACCGCGTCCTCGGGTCCGCCGATGACGGGATCGGGGATCTCGTGCCAGACCCTTCGGCCTGGGCCTTCGAACGTCAGCGCCTTCATGATGACCTCCTGGCAGTTGGACCGGGCAGCGCCGAGCACGTCCCGGTGGTCCCACATCGATCATCGGGCGCCCGCGTCGCAGTGAGCACGGCCATGCGTCCCGCCATCTCCGGGACCTTGGCCCACCCGGCGCGTACGGGACCCGGGGTAGGCAGAGGCCGGGACCTTCGCCCCTGCTGCCCGTCCGGGATCGTCGGAGGCTGGAAGCCATGAGGACCACACCAGCTCCGATGTCGGCTCCGACGACCGGCCCAGCGCGGACCACGGGCTCGGGGGAGGTGACGCCCGCCGTACGAGCGGTCGACGCCTGCAAGGTGTACGGCGCGGGCGACACGGCGGTGACCGCACTCGACGACGTGACGCTCGACCTGCCGGCGGGCCGGTTCACGGCCATCATGGGTCCGTCCGGCTCCGGCAAGTCCACGCTGATGCACTGCCTGGCGGGGCTGGACACCCTGACCTCGGGGCGGGTCCTCATCGGTGACACGGACCTCGCCGCGCTGTCCGACCGGGAGCGGACCTTGCTTCGCCGCGACCGCCTCGGCTTCGTCTTCCAGTCGTTCAACCTGCTCCCGACGCTGAGCGCCGAGGAGAACATCACGCTGCCGTGCGACCTCGCCGGCCGCCGTCCGGACCGGGAGTGGTTCCAGACCGTGGTCGACAACCTCGCGCTGGGCGGCCGGCTGAGCCACCGTCCGTCCGAGCTGTCCGGAGGCCAGCAGCAGCGCGTCGCCGTCGGGCGAGCGCTCATCTCGCGGCCCGACGTCGTGTTCGCCGACGAGCCGACGGGTGCCCTCGACTCCAAGGCGGGGGCGGAGCTGCTGCGCTTCCTGCGGTCGGTGGTCGACGACCTCGGCCAGACCGTGGTGATGGTGACGCACGACCCGGGCGCGGCGGCCTACGCCGACAGCGTCGTGTTCCTCGTCGACGGTCGCGTCGTCGAGGAGCTCGAGGCTCCGACCCGCGACCGCGTGCTGGAGGTCATGGGACGGTTGGCGAGCTGAGATGTTCCGCTTCTCCCTGCGCAACCTGCTGGCCAGCAAGGTCCGGCTGCTGCTCACGATGGCCTCCGTGGCCGTCGGGGTCGCGTTCGTGGCGGGCACGTTCGTGCTGTCCGACACCATGGCGAAGGCGTTCGACGAGCTCTACGCCGGCCTGACTGCCGGCACCGACGTGGTGGTCCGCTCGGAGAGCGCCTACGACGCCGACCTCACGACGACGGGTGGGCAGGTGCGCCCCGTGGACGAGGGCCTCGTGGCGCGGGTGCGTGCGGTTCCCGGTGTCGAGGTCGCCGAGGGATCGGTGTTCGGCTACGCGCTGGTGATCGATTCCCACGGGCAGCCGGTGCAGCCCGGGGGCGCGCCGACCTTCGGCACGAGCATCGCGGTCGACCGGCGGCTCTCCGGCGCGGCCACCATCCGCGAGGGCCGCGCTCCCGTCGGTCTCGGCGAGATCGTCGTCGACGCGCGCACGGTGCGGCGAGCCGGCCTCGCGCTCGGCGACCACGTCGACGTGGTCTTCGAGGACGCGCGGCGCACGTTCCGTCTGGTCGGCATCGTCGGGTTCGGTGAGACCGACAGCATCCTCGGCGCCACGATGACCGGGTTCGACCTGCCGACCGCCCAGACGGTCCTGGGCAAGACCGGCGTGGTCGACGAGATCGACGTCCGCGGCGCTGACGGCATCAGCGACAGCACCCTGCGGGACCGGATCGCCTCGGTCCTCCCCGACGGCGTCGGCGCCGAGACCGGCGAGCAGGTCGCGGCCGACAGCACCGACGCCGTCCGGGACGCCATGGGGGTCTTCACCACCGTGCTGCTCGTCTTCGCCGGAGTCTCGCTGTTGGTCGGCTCGTTCGTCATCTGGAACACGTTCAACGTGCTCGTCGCCCAGCGGCGCCGCGAGGTCGCCCTCCTGCGCGCAGTGGGCGGCACGCGCCGGCAGGTCCTGACCGGCGTGCTCCTGGAGGCCGTCGTCGTCGGCGTGATCTCGAGCGCGGCCGGGCTCGGGCTGGGCGTGGCGCTGGCGGCGGGCATCCGGCAGCTGCTGAAGCTGATCGGAGTCGACCTGCCGACGACCACCCCGGCGATCGAGACCCGCACCGTCGTGGCGGCGTTCTCGGTGGGCGTCGTGGTGACCTGTCTCGCGGCGGTCCTGCCCGCGTGGTCGGCCGCGAGGATCGCGCCGATGGAGGCGCTGCGCACCGCCGCGCCCGTCAACCGTGGGTCCGGGAGGATCCGCCACGCGGTGGGCTGGTCGGTCCTCGCGGTCGGCGCCCTGATGCTCGCCGCGTGCTCGGTCGCAGGGGACCAGCGCTGGTGGACGGTGGTCGCCACCCTCACGACCTTCCTCGGCCTGGTGTTCGTCGGCCCGAGCCTGGCGCGCGGGCTGGCCGCAGTGGTCGCCCACGCTCGCAGACCGGGGTGGCGGATGGCCGCGCGGAACGTGGCCCGCAGCTCGCGCCGTGCGGCGGCCACCGCGCTGGCGCTCACGATCGGGCTCACCGTCGTCGCGGCGGTCGCCGTGACCGCTGCGTCGCTCAAGGACTCCGTCTCGGCCGCGGTCAGCGGGGGCAACCGGTCCGACCTGATCCTCGAGCCCGAGGGAGCGGGCATGGGAGTCAGCTCGTCGGTCGCTGACCTGTTGCGCGCCCGCACCGACGTGGACGCCGTCGTCGAGCTCCGCGAGTGGGGCGCCCAGATCAACGGCGACGACCAGCTGGTGACGGCGGTCGACACCGCCGGCCTCGACCGGGTGATCGACCTCGGCATCGCCAGCGGCAGCCTCGACGCCCTGCGCGCCGGCAGCATCCTGGTGAGCACCGCCCAGGCACGCCACCTCGGGGTCTCTGCGGGAGAGTCGGTGACGGTCACGTTCCCCGAGACCGGACCACGCCCGTTCCGGGTCGCGGGGACGTTCGACAAGGGCAGCCTCATCAACGCGACCTACGTCATCACGCTGAGCGACTTCGAGCAGAACGTCACGTCACGGCTGGACCAGGCGATCCTCCTCACGACGCCGGGTCTCGATCCCGACCGGGCGAAGGAGCGCATCGGAGCGGCGCTGGCCGACTACCCGAACGTCACGGTCAACACGCCGCAGGACATCACCCGCAAGGCGCAGCACTCGGTGGACCAGCTGTTGGGCATCGTGACCGCACTGCTCCTGCTCGCGGTGGTGGTCGCCGTCCTGGGCGTGGTGAACACGCTCGTGCTGTCGGTGATGGAGCGCTCGCGCGAGCTCGGAGTCCTGCGGGCGGTCGGCGCGACGCGCCGCCAGGTGCGACAGACGATCCGCCGGGAGTCGGTGCTGATGTCGACGCTCGGCGCGGTCACCGGTGTCGCGCTCGGCGCCGCTGCCGGTGTCGGCCTCGCTCGATCGCTCTCCGAGCAGGGCATCACGACCGTCGCCGTACCCCTCGTGACGCTGGCGGCGTACGTCGTGATCGCCATCGGCGTGGGTGTGCTCGCGGCGGTCGCGCCTGCTCGACGCGCCAGCAGGGTGGACGTCCTGCGGGCCGTCGCGGAGGAATGACCAGGGTCACCACAGGGCGCCGACCGGACCGACGAGGAAGAACGTCACGAAGCCGATCGTGTTACCGAAGCCGTGGGCGAGCACGGGAGCCCAGAGCGTGCGGTGGACGAGCCGCAGGACGGCGAACGCGACGCCGTCCACGGTCGCCAGGACCACCCCGACGAGTCCCTGCTCGGTGTGGATCAGTCCGAAGAGGACGGCGGAGACGGCGATCGCCGCGACCGTCGCGGACCGCCCGCCACCGCCCGCCTCCGCGGTCCTGGTCAGCACGTAGCCCCGGAAGGCGAGCTCCTCGACGAACGCCGCCAGCGTCCAGCTCAGCACCACCAGCAGGAGCAGCAGCGCGACGTTGCCCTGCAGCTCGGCGAAGTCGCTCGTGTCCTGCCGCTCTCCGGTCAGGTGGTTGACCACCGGGTCGAGGAGTGCCACGTGCACCGGCGCCCAGACCAGGGCGAACACCAGCATCGCCAGGACGAGTCGGCGCGCGTGCGTCGGACGACGTAGCCCGAGGGACGCGGGACCCTCACGGCGAGCCACCAGCGACAGGGCCGCCGCGCCGACCAGGACCAGCGAGGGCAGCAGGAGGTCGAACGCCACGACGACGCCCGCGATCGTCACCTCGAGCCCGGCGATCGCCCGGGTTCGACGGTCTGCTCCCATCGGCCTGCCTCCTACGACGTTCCCACGTTCGCGGCGCAGGGGTGACCGAGCCAGAGCCGAAGGACCCGGGCGCCGCAGGAGCGGAGGCACAAGGTCCCGGTGCGCGAGGGGGACTCCGGCCCTACCCTCCGCCGACGTGCGGGCGTGCACTGAGGACAAGACGAGATCCACGTGCAGACCGGGAGGAGAAACCCATGAGCACCACGCACGGCACAGACACACCCGCCACGACCCCGCAGATGTCGACGATCGCTCGCGGTCTCACCGTTCCGGCGGCACGCGCTCTGGCCGTGCTGCGGATCGCCTTCGGCCTCACGTTCCTGTGGGCGTTCTTCGACAAGCTGCTCGCGCTCGGCTACCACACCGGGTACGACGCGGAGGGCAACCTCGACAGGTTCGGCGACGCGGCCTGGATCAACGGCGGCAGCCCGACGGAGGGGTTCTTGACCTACGGCACCAAGGGGCCGTTCGAGGACTTCTACCAGTCGATCGCGGGTGATGCCTGGGCCGACTGGCTGTTCATGCTCGGTCTGCTCGGCATCGGCCTGGCCCTCACGTTGGGCATCGGGATGCGGATCGCCGGCGCAGCCGGCGCACTCCTCTACCTGATGATGTGGTCGGTCTACTTGCCGCCCGACAACAACCCGGTGCTCGACGAGCACGTCCTCGGCGCGATCAGCATGGTGGTCCTGGCGCTCACCTACGCCGGCGACACGTGGGGCGCTGGCCGAGCCTGGGCCCACACCACGCTCGTGCGCCGGTTGCCCGCCCTGCGCTGACCGTCACCGGACCGGCGGCGCGCCGGCATCCGAGCGCACTGGCGCGCCGCCGCGGGGGCTCCACCCAGCTCGTGGGTGGAGCCCCCGTCGCGCGTCCGTGAGGGGCACTTGGTCCCGGTGCGCTGGTGCCCTTCGGCCGTAGGAGCCGTGGCGGGATCGAACCACGCTGGAGGGAACGGGGCGGGGGACGCCCCATCCACGGGAGGTCAGCAGATGTACGCAGCCGCGGGCGATCGTCTGATCGTCAGGAGCACGCACGTAGGCGGCCCGGTCCGGGACGGAGAGATCCTGGAGGTCCGTCACCACGACGGCACCCCGCCGTACCTGGTCCGCTGGTCCGACACGGGACACGAGGCCCTCGTCTTCCCAGGCCCTGATGCCCAGGTCCAGCACGTCGACGACCCCGGGGACACCGGTGGCGACGTGTGAGTGCCTGATCGTCGACGAGCCGCTGCGCCGCGGCTCCGGCCCGCGGCTGCGGCGCCGACGGGTCCTCACCGGGTCCGGTTGGCGACCACCACCTGGTAGCGCGCGTAGTGGAAGTGCCCGTCGGTGGTCACGACCCGGTCGGTGCAGCTGATCAGCACCAGCCGGTTCGGACCGAGTGTGCTGAAGAACCTGGCTGGCAGCCTGCGTCCGCGTTCGAAGGTGAGAGTCCTTGCGACGCGGTAGCCGATGCTCTGCTTGCCGACGGCGACCGCGACCCGCTGGCCGCGATGGAGCTTGCTCAGCTGCCACATCGCACCGGGGCGGTCGTGGCGGTCGGAGACATGACCGGCGATGACGGTCGCGCCGATCGCGTCGCCGTAGCCGGCGGACCTGCGCAGCCAGGCGACCCGGCCGACGTCCGCCGGCAGCGGCAAGGAGCCCCGGGTCACGCCGGTGGCAAGGACCGCGGCACGCAGACCGATGCTCCGTGCCTTGACGACGGGAAGGACCTTGCGGTCGTGACCGGGCAGCAGAGTCCCGGAGTAGCCGCCGTTGACGACGGGCGCGGCGTACGCCGGCTTCGCGACGGTGGTCGTCTCCGACTTCAGGCCGCAGGCGTGCCGGCCTGCGGCGTTGCCTCCCGAGGCTCGGGTCGTGACCCGCCACGAGTAGACGCCGGGCTCCTGCACCCGGACCGCTGGGGACCGGCTCCAGCCGTTCCCGGCCCGCCAGCTGACCGAGCGAGCCTCGTCGGCCGCCCGGCAGCGGGCATCGGCGCGGCTCGCGAACGGCCCGTACAGGCGCGCCGTGACCTGGACCTCGGTGCCTCGGACGAGCCCACGGATGCGGACCCGGTCGCGGAACGGCTCGCCCGGGGTGACGCGGTCGTCGGTGGTGCGGGTAATGATCCGGGGCGGGACCCGCACCCCCTGGGGGATCGAGATGACGGCGGTGGCCGGGCCGGAGACCACGGCGGTCCCCTGCGGGTCGGCCCCGCCCGCGTGCGCGGTGTTCGAGACGAATCCGGCGCCGACGTCTGCTCTGGTGAGGGCGTAGCGGGCGGTGCAGGTGGTCGAGGCTCCTGGAGCGAGGGTGGTCTGCGCGCAGGTGATCGGGCCGACGGCCCCGGTGCCGGAGAACTGGTCCTCGGCGATGACGAGGCCGGAGACCGTGGTGTTGCCGGTGTTGGTGACGGTGAACCGGTAGTCCACAGCGTCGCCGGCCCGCGTGCCCTGCGAGCGGGCCTCCTTGACCAGCGACAGCTCGGGGCTCTGGTGGACCGGGACGGTGGCGTTGTCCGGCGGGGAGACGACCGGGCCGCCACCCGGGACGGTGCCGGTGGCGTGGGCGGTGTTGACCAGGGGTGTGCCGCGGTCGACGTCGGCCTGGGTGGCGGCGTACGTCGCGCGACACAGGGCCCGCTGCCCAGGGACCAGGGTGGTGCGGTCGCAGGTCGCCACCGATATCGCGCCACCGGTGCCGTTGAAGGAGTCCTCGGCGATGGCGACGCTGTTGACCGCCACGTTGCCGGTGTTGGTGACGGTGAACAGGTACCCCACCACCTCGCCCGCCTTGACCACGATGGGCGGCAGAGCGGTCTTCTCGACGCTCAGCGCCGGCGCCGGGGCGGCCGGCACCTGCGCGTCGTCGTTGTTGGAGACGACTGGGGCGCCGCCGGGGTCGTTGCCGCTCGCCTGCGCGGTGTTGGTGATGGTCCCCGCGAGCACGTCGGCGGCCTGCACGGTGTAGGTGGCCGTGCAGGTGGTGAACGCGCGTGGGATCAACGTGGTGACCGGACAGGCCGGCGTCGGGGGCGTCCCGGCGCCGGAGAAGGAGGTCTCGGTGACCGTGATGCCGGACACGGGCACGTTGCCGGTGTTGGTGACGACGAAGGAGTAGGTCAGCACCTCTCCGGCCGTGAAGGAGCCGGCGTCCACGGGAGAGACGGACTTCGCGAGCGTCAGCCGCGGCGCCGGAGTGGTCGGGGCGTTCGTCACCGTGCACCGGTAGTCGTTCGCCGTGCCGATCGTCAGGGGCCAGGTCGCGATCGCGACCGGTGGGGACACGCTCACGCCACCGTCCTCGGTGACGCAGGACAGCGAGCCCGTGTAGTCACTCGGCAAGGACGGCGAGTCGAGCGTGAGCCAGTCGGCGATCACGTAGGTCGCGCCCCGTTCGACGGGCCGGTCGAGCGAGGTCACCGTGGTCTGGGTCCCGGTCGTGGCCACCGTCGTCTCGGTGGCGCCCGACGCGTCGAGGAGGCGTACGTCGAACTGGTCCGCTGCCTGGTGCCGGCCGGCGACCTGCTTCGTGATGGTCACGGTCGGGATGACGTTGGACCGGCACCGGGCGCCGTCGTTGGAGCTGGCCGACGGCCCATCGGAGAGGAAGATGTTCGTCGGGTTGGTGGTTGGCGTGACCCGGTAGATGCCGCCGTCCTGGTTGCGCGAGACGTACAGGTAGGTGTCGTCGGAGTAGACCGCCCCGAACGTCGACCCGGACTTCATGCCGGGGAGGATCCCGCGGTTGGTGAAGGTTCGTGTCGTCGGGCTGAAGGAGACCAGACGTGCGGGGTTCGTGGACAGCGACGAGACCATGGGCGCGACGCCCCAGAACAGACCGTTGACGAACGCCCAGTCGCCGGGGAGGAGCAGGTTGGCGGGCGGATCGGCGGTACCGACGGCCGTGGTCCGTGGCGCGTCGGGGTTCGACATGTCGATGCGCAACCACTTGCCGGACTGGTTGTCCATCAGCCAGAGGTTCCCGGACCCGTCGAAGTCACCGACGTTGTAGGCGACGCCTTGGTGGCTCGCCGGCGTGTTGGCCGGCACCCTGAGGTCGACCAGCGAGAGGTCCGCCGAGATGCGCACCAGGGTGTCGGTCCGCAGGTCCCACCCGTACATGAAGTCGTCCGCGGTGTTGTAGCTGACCGCGTTCACCTGGTCGACGGTGGTGCCGGCGTTGGTCACCGCTCCGGTGACCAGGTCGACCGCCTGGACCAGGTGATCCGGCGCCGAGCCGTTCGGCGACTGGAAGAGGAACGCGGCACTGCCGCACCGCCACTTCACCTGCGCCGCCTGAGCCGGAGGTGCTGTGGCGACTTGGACCGCCACGCTCCCCGCCGCTGCCGTCGCGACCATCAGGGCCACCGACACCGCGGCGCTGACGATTCCTCTCATTCGCTCTGGGACCACCACGACCACCGACCCGAGTAGGCGGAAGCCCTCCCGGCGACCGCGTATGTTGGCAGGCTAGCCAGTGTGA
The DNA here is from genome assembly GCF_013778305.1 of Nocardioides agri. Classification (GTDB taxonomy): domain Bacteria; phylum Actinomycetota; class Actinomycetes; order Propionibacteriales; family Nocardioidaceae; genus Nocardioides; species Nocardioides agri. The sequence continues at coordinate 274,632 of NZ_JACEIC010000002.1, read as the reverse complement.
CCTGGCCCACACCACCCTTCGGGCGGGCGCTGCCTGGGCTCAGGACAGCACGCCGGACGGCCTTCGGTCACGGTGCTCCGACCGACTGGCGAGAACCCGCTCGGCACACGCTCGGCACGTCTGCGCTGCGCCGGGCACGAACGCCATCTCGTGGAAGTTCCTCCAGAGGTGGGCCGGCTGGCCGCAGGCCGTGGTCGTGGACCCGATCTGGCGTGCGTGTCTCAGTCCGTGCGGGACCCACACCAGGTCGAACCCGACCAAGACCTGGGAGCGGTGGGCGGTCGACACGATCCAGGGGCCGGTTCGCGTCGACCTCTGGCACGGGCAACCGCGGGTCGTCATCGTCTCGCTCATCGGCTCATTCCTTGTTCTCGGCGGGTGGGCACGTGGTCGAGCGGCGCGCCGACCGGGATCATCGGCTCCTCCCGCACGCTCCTGCGGAACCCCTGCACGAGCCGGTTGACGTGCGTGGCCACCCAGGTGTGCAGGTAGGGGTAGTTGACCGGCTCCCGCTCGTGGGGGTCGACGGTCAGGTTCACCAGGCGCGGGGTCGCCAGTCGTGCTGGAGCGTCCAGCTGGCTCTCCTGCTCCACCTGGACGAGCTTGAAGTTGCGCCACTTCACGCCGTAGAGCTCGGACCCCATCCAGTAGAGGTAGCCGTCGCGCGCTGAGGACTCCGTCCCTCCGGTCAGCCAGTCGAGCTGGTCGGCGCCGTCGATCACCCTGTCGTCAGGCACCGCGACCCCGGCGGCTGCGAGCAGCGTGGTGAACCAGTCGGTGACGTGCATGATCTCGTCGCTCGTGCGACCCGCGGGGACGCGCTCGGGCCAGCGCACGATGCAGGGCGTGCGCAGGTTGCCCTCGCCGCCGGCGAAGTACGAGCCCCGCCAGAAGCCAGGAGAGCCGCGCCACGGCAGGAAGTCCTCCGGCCCGTTGTCGCCGGCGAAGACGACGACGGTGTCGTCGGCGATCCCGAGCTCGTCGAGGAGGTCGAGCAGTCGCCCGAAGTCGGCATCGAGCTCGAGCAGGGAGTCGGCCCACTCGCCCTGGCCGCTGCGCCCGCGGAACTCCGCGCGGGGGATCACGGGGAAGTGCATCAGGGAGTGGTTGAAGTAGAGGAAGAACGGGTCCTCGGTCTCGACGGCGCTGCGCACGAACGCCTCCGCCCGGTCGAGGTACTCCAGGTCGCAGTCGCGTCGTACGTCGAGGTCCAGCGCGTCGCCCGGAGTGACGTCGTCGTCGCCCCGCTTGATGTGCACCATGGTGCTCACCGGGTCGCGCTCCGGGTCGTACCACGGGTCGTCGGGCCACAGCGCCTCGTCGTAGGTCCGCGGGTGGCCGTACCACTCCTCGAACCCGCGGTCCGTCGGCCACCGACCGGGTCCTTCGCCCACGTGCCACTTGCCGTAGGTCGCGCACCGGTAGCCCGCGTCGTCGAGCAGCTCGCCGAGGGTCTTCTCCCACGCGACCAGGCCCCAGCCGCCCTCGACCCCGATCGGCACCGTGTGCGTGCCCGACCGGATGGCGTGCCGGCCGGTGAGCAGCGCGGACCTGGTCGGCGTGCACTGCGACTCCGGGCAGTAGTTCGTCAGCCGGAAGCCCTCGGCGGCGAAGGCGTCGATCCTGGCAGTGGTGGCACCCCGGAAGGAGCCGGCGGCATAGCAGCTGAGCTCGCCGAAACCGAGGTTGTCGACGTGGAAGAAGAGAATGTTGGGTTGGTGTGCCATGGAGATCTCCTCGCTTTCGGCAGCGTGTTCTGGCATCCTATGTTAGTAACCGTTAGGCAAGAGTAACCAAGTGACTTCGAGAGGATGCAGGCATGCCGGAGTACGACGTCGTGGTGGTGGGAGCCGGCCTGGCCGGCCTGGCAGCGGCCCGGGATCTCACCGCCGCGGGGAAGCGGATCGTCGTCCTCGAGGCCCGGGACCGCGTCGGCGGGCGCACCGACCACGCCGTCACCCGGGCCGGCGTGCTCGAGATGGGCGGCCAGTGGGTCGGTGGCAGCCAGACCGAGGTGCTCGCGCTGATCGAGGAGCTGGGTCTGGAGACCTTCCCGCAGTACGACGAGGGCCAGCGGGTCACCGTCCTCCAGGGCTCGGAGAGCCACCGGCTCCAGGAGGCCCCCACGATCTCCGCGACCGGCGGCGCCGCGCTCGCCGCCGTCATCGACCGCCTCGACCAGATGGCGTCGACGGTGTCGCTGTCGTCGCCGTGGCTGACCGGAGAGGCCGAGGTCTGGGACTCGATGACCTTCGAGTCGTGGCTGGTGGCCGATGTCGAGGACGACGAGGCGCTGCAGTACCTGCGGGTGCTCGTGCCCACGATCTTCAGCGCCGAGACCTCGGAGCTCTCGCTCCTGCACTTCCTCTTCTACGTGAAGTCGGCCGGATCGCTCGGCATGCTGATGGGCATCCGAGGCGGCGCGCAGGAGAGCCGGGTGCTCGGTGGCTCCCACCGGATCTCGGAGCGGATGGCGGAGGACCTCGGCGACGCCGTCCGGCTGGGCGTGCGCGTCCACACGATCCGGCACGACGACTCCGGCGTGCGCGTGGCGTACGACGGTGGTGAGGTCACCGCCGAGCACGTGATCGTCACGCTGCCGCCCACCCTCGCCGGGCGGCTGCGCTACGAGCCGCCGCTGCCGGCGGCGCGCGACGGCCTGACGCAGCAGGTGCCGATGGGCAGCGTCATCAAGGTCCAGGTCGTCTACGAACGGCCCTTCTGGCGGGAGGCCGGCCTCAGCGGCCAGGCCTTCAGCACGCAGGACCCGCTCGCCGTCGTCATCGACAACACCCCGCCGGGCACCGACCACGGTGTCCTGCTCGGGTTCTTCGAGGGCGCCCACGCCCGGCCGCTGAGCGAGAAGTCGCCGGCCGAGCGGGAGAAGCTCGCCGTCGACTGCCTCGTGCGCTACTTCGGCCCCCAGGCCGCCGAGCCGCTGGAGTACGTCGAGAAGGACTGGTCGGCCGACGAGTACAGCCGCGGCTGCTACGGCGGCCGTCTCGGCGCGGGCGTGTGGACGCAGTACGGACGTGCCCTCGCTGCGCCGGTCGGGCGCATCCACTGGGCCGGCGCGGAGTCGGCCGAGGTGTGGAACGGGTACATGGACGGCGCCATCCGGTCCGGCCGGCGTGCCGCCGCGGAGGTCCTCGCCTGAGTCGCCGGGAGGCCGTGAACCGATAGCATCAGGCGCCCGACGGGACGAGAGGACGATGGATGCCGGACACGGAGGTCCAGCGCAGGCCGCGCAACCGCAAGCAGCTCATCGTCACCGCGGCGGCCAAGCAGTTCGAACGGCGTGGCTACCACGACGCCTCGATCGCCGACATCGCCGGCGACGTCGGCATCACGGGGCCGGCGCTCTACCGCCACTTCCGTGGCAAGCACGAGCTGCTCGTGGCCGCGATCGAGCGGGAGATCGAGCAGCTGGAGACGTCGTACCGTGACCCCGGCCGCGGGGTCGCCGAGCTGCTCGCAGACGCGGCGCGCACCAACCTGCGCCCGAACCGCGCGGACGCGCTGTGGGAGCGCAACCAGATGTTCCTGGAGCCTCCGCAGCGCGACGCGCTGGGCCGCCGGTACGACGCGGCGCTCCAGCCGCTGCGCCAGGCGATCGCCGACGCCCGTCCCGAGCTGAGCGATCGTGACCAGACGATCATCACCTGGGCCACCCACGGCGTGATCAGCAGCGGCCGTGCGTTCGAGTGGCCGAAGCTCGACCGCGACCGGGCAGCCGCGCTGATGGCCGAGGCCGCCACGGCGGTCACGGCGGTGCGCGGGCCCCTCGTGCCTGACGACGTCCGCTGGACCGCTGCCACCGGCCGCGGTCACCTGCTCCCGGCGTCGCGCCGCGAGGCGGCGCTGGTCTCGGCGGTCGAGCTCTTCGCCGCGCGCGGGTTCCAGGCGGTCGGGATGGACGACATCGGCGCGGCCGCGGGCATCTCCGGCCCGACCCTCTACCACCACTTCCCGGGCAAGACCGCCATCCTGGTCGCGATCATCATGCGCTGCCTCGAGGCGCTCTACTTCGACCTCGCGGCGGCGCTGGGGAGCACGGATGAGCCGGGGGAGGCGCTCGAGCTGACCCTGGCGTCGTTCGCCCGCATCAACGTCGCGCACGGCGACGCGCTGGGTGCCCTCGCGACCGAGGTGGTCAACGTGCCCGAGGAGGAGCGCGCTCCGATCCGGCGCATCCAGCAGGACTACGTCAACGAGTGGGTCGCCCTGCTCGCGCAGGTCCGCGGGGACCGGTCGGCTGCGGAGGCCGAGGCGCTGGTGCGCACCACGCAGTCGGTGATGAACATGCTGCGCAAGCACCTCCCCGCCGACCCGACGACCTCCGAACAGGCACTCCTGGCCCTGGGGCGGGCCATGGTCGGCCTGGATCAGGCGTAGAGCGACTCGATCTCGGCGGCGTACTTCTCGTTGACGAGCTTGCGGCGCACCTTGGTGGTGGCGGTCAGCTCGTCGCCGTTCGCGTCCCAGTATGTCGGGAGCACGGTGTGCGCTCGCACCTGCTCGACCCGGGAGAGGCGCTCGTTCCCCCGCCTGACGCCCTCGGCGACCGCGGCCAGGACCTGCGGATCGCGCGCCAGGGCCTCGGGGCGGCGGTCGTCGATCCCGTGCTGCTCGGCGAACGCCTCCGCCTGCTCGCGGTCGAGCACCAGCAGCGCGGCGATGTGCGGCCGCCCCTCTCCGACCGCGACCACGGAGCTCAGGAGGGGAGAGGCCAGCTTGACGGCGTTCTCGATGTTCGTGGGCGCCAGGTTCTTGCCCGAGGAGTTGATGATCATGTCCTTCTTGCGGTCGACGATCCGGACGTACCCGTCGGCGTCGATCGTGGCGATGTCTCCGGTGTGCAGCCACCCGTCCGCGTCGATGGTGGCGGCGGTCTTCTCCGGGTCGTTGCGGTAGCCGCGCATCACGCCGCGGCTGCGGAGAAGCAGCTCGCCGTCCTCCGCGAGTTGCGCCTCCACGCCGCCCCGTGGCTGTCCGACGGTGCCGATCCGGATCCGGTCCGGGTGGTTGCCGATGCCGGAGGCGGCGCTCTCGGTCAGCCCATAGACCTCGCAGACGCGGACGCCGACCGCGAGGAGGAACTCCAGCGTCTCCGGCGCGATCGGCGCGCCCCCCGAGGTCGCGAACACGAGCGCGTCGACGCCGAGCCTGGCGCGCGCGGCAGCGAGCACGGCCGCGTCGACCTCGGCGTACTCCTCCGCCAGGTCGACGGGCACCGGCTCACCGGCGAGCTCCAGACGTGCCTTCCGCAGGCCGGTCTCGAGCGCGTGCTGCCCGCCGGCCGATGCGAGCTCGCCCTCGAGGAGGGCCTTGAGCTTGTACCAGATCATCGGCACGCCCATGAAGGTCGTCGGGTGGACGTCGGCGAACGCGCGCAGGACGGAGCGACCGTCCGCGACGTCGGTGACCGTCGTCGCCGTGACCATCGGGACGTAGTGCGCGGCGAACCGGTTCGCGAGGTTGGCGTCCGGGAGGTAGGAGATCACTCGCTCCTCGTCCACCTCCTGGGTGAACTCCCGCTGCTGCTCCGCCTTCGCGGCGACCGCGAACAGCAGGTTCGCGTGCGTCAGCTCGACCCCCTTGGGGTCGCCCGTCGTCCCGGAGGTGTAGATCAGCGCCACCAGGTCCTCGCGGTCGACCGCGCGCCACGTCGCCTCGAAGTCGAACGCCGGATCGGCGGACTCGACGAGCGCGTCGAGCGAGAGGAGGTCGGACACGCTGGCGTCCACGCACACGATGTGCTCGAGCGGGTGGTGTGCGGTCGCCTGGCGGATCGTGTCCGCGAACCGCTGCTCGCAGATGGCGACCCGGTTGCCGGCGCTGTCGAAGAGCGAGGCGACCTGCTCGGCCGTGAACGTGTTGTAGATCGAGAACGCGGTCGCGCCCAGGTGCATGACCGCGGCGTCGACCAGGTGGAACTCGGGGCGGTTGGTGAGCATGATCGCGACCGTGTCGCCACGACGGACGCCGAGGGTGGCCAGGCCTGCGGCGATCCGCCGGACCCGCTCGCCGTACTCACCCCACGTGATCTCGTGGCCGTCCTCCCACCTGCGCAGCGCCACCACGTTGGGACAGGCGGCCACGGTGGCCTGGAAGACGGCACACAGGCTCGGCGCCTCGACGACCTCGGCCAGCGACATCATGTCGGACACCCGGCTCACTTCCCCTCTGCCTGGCTCTGCTTCGCCAGCTCGCGCTGCGCGAGGAACGCCTCGACGGCCCGGGCGTGGTCGCCGTTCGCGAAGGTCTCCTTCTCCTTCGTCAGAGCGCTGTCGAGCACCAGGTTCGCCGTGTCGCGCAGGATCGTGTTGAGCACCGCCTTCGTGCCCTGGACCGCGAGCAGGGGAGCGTCGGCGACGCGACGGGCGAAGGCGTGGGCCGACGCGAGCAGGTCCTCTGGCTCGACGGCGTGGTTGACCAGACCGATCCGCTCGGCCTCCTGCGCGGAGAGCCGGTCGCCGGTGAAGAGGTACTCCTTCGTCCGCGACATCCCGACCAGCCAGGGCCACGCGATCACGCCGCCGTCACCGGCCACCACGCCGACGTTGACGTGCGGATCGGCGATCACGGCGGTGCGCGACATGAACGTGACGTCGCACAGCAGGGCGAGCGTGGCACCCAGCCCGATGGCTGGACCGTTGATGGCCGCGACGACCGGCTGGGGCACCTCGAGCAGGTCCACGATGATGGACCGCGCGTCCTGGAAGAAGGCGTCGAGCTCAGGGCCTGCCTGCATCCGGGGACCCTTGAGGTTCCCACCGGCCGAGAACGCCTTGCCGTTGCCGGTGAGCACCACGGCTCGTACGTCGTGGTCGCGGCGGATCTCCCGCCACAGGCTGATCAGCTCCCAGTGCAGGTCGTGGTTGATGGCGTTGAAGTCGTCGGGCCGGTTGAGCCGGACCTCGAGGACGCCGTCCTCGAAGGAGGTCTCGAGCAGCTGGAAGTCGTACGTCGAGGGCATGGAGGGAGGACCTTCTGTCGTGGGGTCAGGCGGGGTGGACGTCGGGCTGCCAGAGCTGGAGGACCTGCCCGGACATGTGCGACGCGGCGGGGGAGACGAGGAAGCGAACGGCCTCGGCCACCTCCTCGGGCGTGCCGATCCGGTCCAGGACCGAGCTCTCGCGGTCGGGCTGCTCGCTGAGCCGCTTGCGGGCGCGACCAGTGGCGATGAGGCCCGGAGCGATGCAGTTGACGCGGATGCCCTCGGGGGCGAGGTCGTTGGCCAGGCAGCGGGTGTAGTGCATGACCGCCGCCTTGGTGATCCCGTAGTGGGCGTAGGTGCCGCGGGGGTTGGCGACGACGCCGGTCACCGAGCCCATCGTGACGATCGTCGCGCTCGTCGAGCGGCGCAGGGCCGGCAGGGCCGCCTGCACGGTGACGATGGTGCCGTGCAGGTTTCGCTGCAGCACGGTGTCCAACGCTGCGAGGTCGATGTCGGCGGCGTTGTTCTCGTCGAAGCCGCCCGAGCCACCGCCGGCGTTGCACACCAACGCGTCGAGCCCGGACCACTCCGCGGTGATGCGCGCGCCCAGGGCGGTCATCGCGGCGACGTCGGTGGTGCTGGCCTCGACGGCGATCGTGGGTACGCCGTACCCCTCGAGCTCGTCGACGACGGAGCACTCCGCCTCCTCGAACTCGCGGTAGCCGTCGAGGTCGGTGTCGACGACGGCCACGGCGTACCCCTCCTTCGCGAGGCTCACCGCGATCTGTCGTCCGATGCCACGGGCGGCGCCCGTGACCAACGCTGTCTTGGTCATAGCAGCTCCAGAATCGTCGCGTTCGCCATGCCGCCGCCCTCGCACATCGACTGGAGGCCGTAGCGGATGCCTTGGTCGCGCATGTGGTGGACGAGGGTCGTCATGATGCGTGCGCCCGAGCCGCCGATCGGGTGCCCGATCGCCATCGCGCCGCCGTTGGGGTTCATGGCCTCGTAGTCGGCGCCGGTCTCTCGGAGCCAGGCGAGGGTCACGGAGGCGAAGGCCTCGTTGATCTCGAAGACGCCGATGTCGTCGAGCGCGAGGCCGCTGCGCTCCAGCGCCTTCTCGGTCGCCGGGATCGGCCCGGTCAGCATCGTGACCGGGTCGGCGCCGGTGACGACCGCCGTGTGGATCCGGGCGATCGGGGTCCACCCCTGCGCCGCGGCGTGCTCGCTGGTCGTGACGAGCACGGCTGCCGATCCGTCGGAGATCTGGGACGCGTTGCCGGCGGTGATCGACCCGTTCTCGTCGAACGCCGGTGGCAGGGCGGCGAGCTTGTCGATGGTGGAGCCGCGGCGGATGCCCTCGTCGGTGTCGAAGACGCGCGTGGAGCCGTCCTCGTCGGTGACGGTGACGGGCGCGATCTGGTCCTTGAACCGGCCCTCGTCGATGGCGCGGGCCGCCCGGGCGTGGGAGTCGAGCGCGTGCTGGTCCATCTCGGTGCGGGAGATGCCGAACCTCTCCGCGATCAGCTGCGCGCCGACGCCTTGGTGGAAGCGGAACCCGTCATAGCGGTCCCAGACCGTCGGACCGAACGGCAGACCGTGGGACCCGTCGCCGACGGCGGCGCGGGCGGGGACGGCGCTCATGATCTCCACGCCGCCCGCCACGGCGACGTCGTACTGGCCCGCGATCACGCCGGCGGCCGCCTGGTGCACGGCCTGCTGGGACGACCCGCACTGCCTGTCGACGGTCACGCCCGGCACCGACTCCGGCCAGCCGGCGGCCAGGACGGCGGCCCGGCCGACGCAGCCGCTCTGCATGCCGATCGGGATGCCGCAGCCCCAGATGACGTCGTCGACCGTGGCCGGGTCGAGGCCGGTGCGCTCGACGAGCGCGTTCAGCACGTGGGCCGAGAGGTCGGCCGAGTGGTGCCGGGACAGCGAGCCGTTCCGCTTGCCCACGGGCGTGCGGACGGCGTCGACGATCACCGCGTCGCGCATCACCGGGAACCCGCGTCCACGGTGATGCACTGCCCGGAGACGTAGTTCATCTCCTGCAGGCAGAAGGCGTAGACGGCGCCGGCGGCCTCCGCCGGGGTGCCGGGCCTGCCGAGCGGGTTGGTGCGGGTGACGCTGTCCATCGCCGCCTGGCTGACGCCGGCGCGGACCTTGCGGCCCTCGATCTCGATGAACATGTCCTCGCCTGCGACGGCCTCGGTCATCCGGGTGAGGATGAAGCCGAACGCGACGGCGTTGACGTTGACCTTGTAGCGCCCCCACTCCTTGGCGAGCGTCTTGGTCAGGCCGATCACGCCGGACTTGGCGGCGGCGTAGTTGGCCTGTCCGATGTTGCCGTAGACGCCAGACACCGACGAGACGTTGACGACCTTGCGGTGGTAGTCGGTCGGGTTCGCCTTGATGTACGGCTGCGCGGCGCGCAGGATGCGGAACGGTGCCGTGAGGTGCATGTCGAGCACGGTGCTCCACTGCTCGTCGGTCATCCGCTGGATGACGCTGTCCATGATGTAGCCGGCGTTGTTGACGATGATGTCGAGGCCCCCGAACGTGTCGACGGCGGTGCCGATGAACCTGTCCGCGAAGTCGTGGTCGGTGACCGACCCGACGCAGGCGACCGCCTGGCCGCCCGCCTCGAGGATGTCGGAGACGGTCTCCTTGGCGGGCGCCTCGTCGATGTCGTTGACGACGACGCTGGCGCCCTCGGCGGCGAGCTTGAGGGCGACCTCGCGGCCGATGCCGCGACCGGAGCCGGTGACGATCGCGACCTTGTCCTGCAACGTGCTCATGTGGGGGACTTCCTCGGGTCGGGGATTCAGGGGAGGGAGACGACGGCGCGACCCCGGAGGGTCTCGGTCCCGTCGGGGAGCTGGACGGAGAGGTCGAGGTGGGCGTGCCCGTCCTCGACGTCGGTGACGGTGGCGTGGCAGGTGGGTGAGGCGTTCACCGGCGTGATCGCGGTGAAGCGCACCTCGAAGGACCGAACGCTCTGCTGCGGGAAGCTGTCGGTGAGCAACCGGCCCAAGTAGGCCATCGAGAGCATGCCGTGGGCGAAGACGTCGTCGATGCCGACGGCTCGGCACGCGTCGATGTCGATGTGCACGGGGTTGTGGTCGCCCGATGCGCCGGCGTAGAGCGCCAGGGCGGTGCGGGTGATGGTCGGGCACTCCAGCGAGAGGACGGCGCCGGGTGCGAGATCGGCCGCGATCATCGGCCCGCCCTCGGGTCCCGCACGACGATGGTGCCGGTCAGCGTCGCGATCTCGGCGCCGTCCCGTTCGACGTGCGTGTCACGGACGATGAGCTCGAGCGCACCGCCCTTCTTGCTCTGCACGTCGGCCACCTCGGTCCAGAAGGTGAGGGTCTCCCCGGCGTACGCCGGAGCGTGGTAGCGGAACGACTGGCCCCCGTGGAGGATCGTGCGGACGTCGATGCCGAGGTCGGACAGGAAGCTGCCGCGGGCCGGGTTGTCCATCTCGAGGCAGAACAGGAACGTCGGCGGGACCGGGAGGTCAGGGTGCCCGGCCTCCGCCGCGGCCGCCACGTCGGTGTAGACGGGGTCGGTCTGGCCGGTCGCCTGCGCGAAGAACCTCAGCCGGCCGCGCTCGGCGACGGTCGAGAACGCCGGGGTCCGCGAACCGATGATGCTGCGGTCGACGGGCATGTCAGGAGAGCCTCTCGAAGACGGTGACGACGCCGGCGGTGCCGAGGCCGAGGTTGTGCTGGAGGCCCACCCGCGCGTCGGGCACCTGGCGGTCTCCGGCCTCTCCCCGCAGCTGCCAGGTGATCTCCGCCGTCTGGGCGAGCCCGGTGGCGCCGAGGGGGTGTCCCTTGGACAGCAGGCCGCCGGAAGGGTTCGTCACGACCTGGCCGCCGTAGGTGTTCTGGCGGTCGGCGATGAACTTCTCGGCGCCGCCCTCCTCGCACAGACCGAGCGCCTCGTAGGAGAGCACCTCGTTGACCGTGAAGCAGTCGTGCAGCTCGACGACGTCGACGTCGGCGGGCGTGACGCCCGCGGCGGCGTAGACCTCCGCGGCGGCCCGGCGGGTCACGTCACTGCCGACCAACGTCATCGCGCTCCGGCTCTCGAAGACGTCGTCGGCGTCGGACTGCAGGGTCTGGGCGGCGATCGCGACCCGCGGCTGCAGCCCGTGCGCCCGGGCGAAGTCGTCGGAGCAGACGACGGCCGCTGCGGCGCCGCACGTGGGCGGGCAGCACTGGAGCCGCGTCAGCAGCCCGGCGACCGGAGTGGAGTCGAGGACCTGCTCGACCGTGACCTGGTCGCGGAAGACGGCGTAGGGGTTGCCGGCCGCGTGCGCGCGCGCCTTCACCGACACGGACGCGAACATCTCCGGCCGGACGTCGTAGCGCTCGACGTACTCGGCGCCGGCTGCCGCGAAGTACTGCGGCGTCATCGGCAGCGACGGGTCGACCGGGTAGATGTCCTCCAGGGTCGCCTTGAAGTCGGTCAGGGGGGCGGGGCGGTCGGTCCACTTCGCGCTGAGGGCGCCGGGCGGCATCTGCTCGAAGCCGACGGCGAGTGCGCAGTCGACCACCCCGCTCGCCACAGCCTGGCGGGCGAGCCACAGCGCGGAGGATCCGGATGCGCAGTTGTTGTTGACGTTGAGCACCGGAACGCGGCTCTTGCCCAGCTGGTAGACCACGCGCTGCCCGGCGGTCGAGTCGCCGTAAACATAGCCCGCGTACACCTGCTGGATGTCGTCGTACTGGAAGCCGGCGTCCTCGAGCGCTGCTCTCGCAGCACCGGCGCCTTGATGATCATAGGTCAGGCCGGCGCTCGGCTTCGTGAACGGGACCATGCCGACGCCTGCAACGAGCACTCTGCGACTCATGTCAACCCTTCGTTGGATCTAACGATGGTTCACTTATAGGTACCCGGCCGACGGATTGTCAAGATCGCGCGGCGCATTGCCATGTAATTCCCAGTTCGACAGACATGGCAGAACACAGATTCGCGCCTTCGTGACGCTCGACCGGGCGCATGTGCGCTCCCGAGCCGGAATCGACGGGCGGCGTTGGCTTGACAGCGACGACAAGAAGTGAATTATGGTTAGGGTCACGTCCATCCGGGCGTTTGTCAGAGTTCGACCCCTGGGAGCCCTCATGCTGCACACCGGTGACGCACCCGCCTACCCGATGCCGCGGGACGCCGCGCGTTGCCCGTTCGACCCGCCGGCGGAGCTCGCCGAGATCCGGGACACCGACGGCATCCGCCGGGTCCAGATCTGGGACGGCAGCCGGCCCTGGCTGGTCACCCGCCACGCGGACATCCGCGCCGTCCTCAGCCACCCGGCGATCAGTGCCGACATCGACAACGAGGGCTATCCGCACCAGTCCGCGGCCATCCGCGCCCGCAGGTCGCGCGCGAAGACGTTCTTCACCGCCGACGGTGTCGAGGAGCACGACGAGCCGCGCCGCGTGCTCGCGCGCGAGTTCACGGCCAAGCGGATGCAGTCGCTCCGCGAGGTCATCCAGGGGGTGACGGACCGGGCCATCGACGAGATGCTCGCCGGCGAGAAGCCGGCCGACCTCGTCGAGAAGCTGGCGCTGCCCGTGCCCACGGTGATGATCTGCGACCTGCTGGGCGCTCCAGACGTCGATCACGCCCGGGTCCAGGACCTGACCAAGGTCTTCGTGGCTGCCTCCTCGACGCCGGCTGACACCACCGCCGCTGCGGAGGAGCTGCTCGACCTCATCGGGGGCCTTCTCGACGAGAAGGCCCAGGCGCCCGGCGACGACCTGCTCAGCCGGCTCGCCACCGAGCAGCTCGTTCCGGGCCTGCGCACCCGCGAGGAGCTGTCCCGGATGGGCCTCCTGCTGCTCACCGCCGGCCACGAGACCTCGGCGAACATGATCGCCCTCGGCACGGCGGCGCTGCTGACGAACCCCGACCAGCTCGCACTGATCCGTGACGCGGAGGACCCCGCGGTCGCCGCTGGGGCGGTGGAGGAGCTGCTCCGCTACCTGACGATCGTGCACAGCGGCCTGCGTCGGGTGGCGATCGAGGACCTCGAGGTCGCGGGCACCACGATCCGCCGCGGTGAGGGCGTCATCCTGGCGCTCGGCCCCGGCAACCGCGACGCTGCGGCGTTCGCCGACGGCGAGCACGCCGGCCCCGACAGCCTCGACATCACGCGGCCGGCCCGCCACCACCTGGCCTTCGGCTTCGGCGTGCACCAGTGCCTCGGCCAACAGCTCGCCCGCGTCGAGCTGCAGGTCGTCTTCTCCACCCTCTTCCGCCGGATCCCGACGCTCGCTCTCGCGCAGCCGCTGACCGACGTCCCGTTCAAGACGGACATGTCGATCTACGGCGCGCACGAGCTGCTCGTGACCTGGTGACGAAAGGAGCAACCCCATGAAGATCCACATCGACGAGGACAGGTGCGTCGGAGGCGGGCAGTGCGTGCTCGCGGCCCCGGAGGTGTTCGACCAGCGCGACGACGACGGCATCGTCGTGCTGCTGCAGGAGCAGCCGGCCGACGACCTGGACCACCAGGTCCGCGAGGCCGCGCTGCTGTGCCCCGCGCTCGCGATCACCCTCGAGGAGACCGCTCCGTGACGTCCCCTGTCGGACCGGCCGTCCTCGGCACTGCCTCCGCGCTCGCCGACTGGCTGGACGTCCAGGAGGTCGACCCGGACCGCTACACCGCGTGGTGCCACGGGGGTGCGCCGCTGCGGGCGATGGGCGGCCTGGTCGCGGCACAGGCGCTGACGGCCGCCGGGCGCAGCGTCGACGCCGGACGCGTCGTCCACTCGCTGCACGGCTACTTCCTGCGCAGCGGTGACACCCGCCGCCCGGTCGAGTACGCCGTCGAGCGGCTCCGGGACGGACGCAGCTATGACGCCCGTCGGGTCGTCGCCTCGCAGGGGGGCGAGCCGGTCTTCACCCTGGCCGCGTCCTTCAAGGCGCCGGAGGGGCCGGACGCCGGCCCGGAGCGGCAGCCGGCGATGCCCGAGGTGGCGCCGCCGGAGGAGCTGGTCGACGCCTGGCAGGTGTGGTCGGAGATCCATCCGTCCTCCTACGAGACCTCGCCGTACGCCCACGTGACCCAGCTGCGCGTCGTGCCGGTCGAGGAGACCGGCGCCGACCGGGCCGGGGAGATCCGTCAGTGCGTCTGGATTCGCAGCGCGCACCCGCTCGGAGACGACCCGATGCTGCACGCGTCGGCCCTGACCTACTGCTCGGACATCAGCCTCGCGCAGACCGCGACGCTCGACCACGACGTGCTCTACCCGCTGCGCCAGGCGCCCTCTCGGCTGGCCCTGGCGTCGATCGACCACGCGGTGTGGTTCCACCGTGCGTTCCGCGCCGACGAGTGGCTGCTCTTCGTCCAGCGAAGCCCCTCGGCAGGCGACGGTCGAGGTATGAACCATGGCGAGTTCTGGACCCGCGACGGGGTCCTGGTCGCCTCGGCCGCGCAGGAGTCGGTGCTGCGCACCGTGCGGAGCCGACCCACGAACGAAGCGGTCTCCGGACCGCCGAACGAGAGGTGAGCACGACCATGGGACAGCTGGAGGGCCGCGTCGCGGTCGTCACCGGCGCCGGCACGGGGCTCGGGCGCGAGCATGCCCTGCTCTTCGCCGCGGAGGGCGCGGCCGTCGTCGTCAACGACCTGGTGGGCGCCGACGAGGTCGCCGAGGAGATCCGGGCTGCGGGCGGAAGGGCGGTCGGCGTGGCGGCGAGCATCGCCGAGATGGCCACCGGAGAGCTGCTCGTCGCCACTGCGCTGGAGCACTTCGGCGACCTGCACGCGATCGTCAACAACGCCGGGGTCGTCCGCGACGCGATGGTCTGGAACATGACCGAGGACGAGTTCGACCTCGTGCTCGACGTGCACCTCAAGGGCACCTTCTCGCTCACCCGCGCGGCGGCGCGCCACTGGCGCGACCGGGCCAAGGCGGGCGAGCGGCTGGACCGGTCGATCGTCAACACGACCTCGGCCGCCGGCCTGCACGGCAACGTCGGTCAGTGGAACTACGCGGCGGCCAAGGCCGGGCTCGCCGTCCAGGCGACCGTGGCGGCCCAGGAGCTCGGTCGGTACGGCGTACGCGCCAACGCGATCTCGCCGGCAGCGCGCACCGCGATGGTGACGTCGGCTCCGGCGCTGGCGGCTGCCGTCGCGGCGCCCGAGGACGAGGAGGCGTTCGACCGGTTCCACCCGCGCAACGTCTCCCCGTTGGTCGCCTACCTCGCGAGCGCCGACTGCCCGTTCACTGGACAGGTCTTCTCGGTCACCGGCGGACACGTCGGCCTGTACGCCGGCCACTCGGTGGGGCATGTTGCGGAGACGGACCAGGGATGGACGGTCGCCGAGCTGGCCGACGTCATGGGGTCCGGCGACTTCCCCAGATCTATCGAGGTGCGGACGCCCCAGCTGCTCAGGAGGACATCGTGAATCTCACCCACGCACTGCACCGGGCCCTGCGTCTGTGGCCCGACCAGGTGATGACCGTCGACGGTGACCGGGTGCGCACCACGCGCGAGACGGTCGACCGGGTCGCGCGGCTGGCCGGCGCGCTGGCCGGCGCCGGCGTCGCGGAGGGCGACCGCGTCGCCATCGTCGCCGTGAACTGCGACCGGCACCACGAGGTGATCTTCGCCAGCTGGTGGGCCGGAGCGGTCGCCAACCCGGTGAACACCCGGTGGTCGGCGACCGAGATCGCGTTCGCGCTCAACGACTCCGGCAGCGAGGTCGTCTTCCTCGACGACAGCTTCGTCGCGATGGGACCCGAGCTGCGCCGGCGCGTGCCGGGCCTCCGGGTCCTGGTGCACTGCGGTCGTGGCGAGGTCCCGGAGGGCATGGTGGCCTACGAGGACTTCGTCGCCGGGGGCGAGCCGCTCGAGGACGCCCGCCGCGACGGTGACGACCTGGCCCTGCTGCTCTACACCGGTGGCACCACCGGCACGCCGAAGGGCGTGATGGTGACGCACCGGTCGTTCGGCACCTCGTTGCTGAGCTACCAGATCGCGGGCTCCTCGGTGAAGCCTGGCGGCACCACCATGCTCACCGCGCCGCTCTTCCACATCGGGGCGCTGCTGAGCTGGTACGCCCAGACGATCCTGGGCGGCAGCCTGGTGTTCGTGCCGGGCTTCGTGCCCGAGCAGGTCCTCCGCACCATCCAGGACCACGGCGTCACCAGCTGCGCGCTGGTGCCGGCGATGATCCAGCGCCTCTACGAGCACCCCGACTTCGACTCCTACGACGTCAGCAGCCTCGAGTTCATCGGGTACGGCGCGGCCGGCACGCCGCAGAGCCAGCTCGAGGCGGCACTGAAGCACTTCCCGACCACGAGCCTCGTCCACGTCTACGGCATGACCGAGACCGGAGTGCTCACGTCGCTCAGTGGCGAGGAGCACCGGCGGGGTGGACCGCGGCTGCGCTCGGCCGGGCTGCCGACCCCGATGGTGGAGCTCGCGGTCGTCGACCCGGAGGGCAACACGCTGCCGCCGGGCGCCGTCGGCGAGGTCGTGACCCGCGGCGACCACGTGATGGCTGGCTACTGGAACCAACCGCAGGCGACCGCCGAGGCGCTGCGGGACGGGTGGCTGCACACCGGCGACGGCGGCTACCTCGACGAGGACGGCTACCTCTACATCGTCGACCGGATCAAGGACATGATCATCACCGGCGGCGAGAACGTCTACTCCGCCGAGGTCGAGAACGCCCTGGCCTCGCACCCCGCCGTCGAGACGAGCGCCGTCATCGGCCTCCCCGACGCCGAGTGGGGCGAGCGCGTCCACGCGGTGGTCGTCCTGCGCGACGGCTTCACCGCCACCGCGGAGGAGATCCGCGCCCACGCCAAGACCCTGATCGCCGGCTACAAGGCCCCGCGCAGCGTCGAGTTCGTCCCCGCGATGCCCGTGTCGGGCACCGGGAAGATCCTCAAGCGCGAGCTGCGTGCCGCCCACGACACCTCGCAGGAGCAGACCTCATGAAGCGCACCGTCTACGACGAGGACCAGGAGTCGTTCCGGCTGGTCATCCGGGACTTCATCGCCAAGGAGGTCGTGCCGCACTACCCGGACTGGGAGCAGGCGGGCCTGCCGCCCCGCGAGCTGTTCACCAAGCTCGGCGAGCTCGGCGTCACCGGCTTCGGCATCCCGGAGGAGTACGGCGGGCCCGGAGACATCAGCTACAAGTACTCGGCCATCATCAGCGAGGAGAGCGCCCGCGCCGGCATCATGCTCGGCCACTACGGCCTCAGCACCGGCATGGTGCTGCCCTACCTGCTGACGCTCGCCACCGACGAGCAGAAGGCCCGCTGGCTCCCCGGCATCGCGGCCGGTCACATCGTCCTGTGCATCGCGATGACCGAGCCCGGCACCGGGTCGGACCTCGCCGGCATCCGCACCTCTGCGAAGCTGTCCGAGGACGGCACGCACTACGTGCTCAACGGCGCCAAGACCTTCATCTCCGGCGCCCGCAACTCCGAGCTCTGCGTGGTCGTGGCCCGCACGGCGCCGGCGACGGCCGACGACCGCCGGGGCGGCCTGAGCCTGCTGGTGGTCCGCACCGACAGCTCCGGCTTCGCGTACGGGCGCAACCTCGACAAGATCGGGCTCAAGGCCAGCGACACCAACGAGCTGTCCTTCACCGACGTCCGGGTGCCGGTCGAGGACCTGCTCGGCGAGGAGGGCAAGGCGTTCTCCTACCTCGGCCAGAACCTGCCGCGCGAGCGCCTGGTCGTCGGCGTCGACGCCGTCTCCCGCGCCGCGGCGGCTGTCCAGCTGGCGAAGGACTATGTCCTCGAGCGGCACGTCTTCGGCAAGCCCGTCGCCGCCTTCCAGAACACCAAGTTCGTGCTCGCGGAGTGCGACACGGAGGTGCTGGCGACGCAGGCCCTCGTCGACCGGGGCATCGAGCTCGAGCACCAGGGCGACCTCACGCCCGCCGACGCGGCACGGATCAAGCTGCACGCGACCGAGATGGCCGGCCGGGTCGTCGACAAGTGCCTCCAGCTGCACGGCGGCTACGGCTACATGCGGGAGTACCCCATCGCCCGGCTGTACGCCGACATCCGGGTCAACCGCATCTACGGCGGGTCCAGCGAGGTCATGAAGACGATCATCGCCAAGGACATGGGGTTGTAGGCATGAGCCTGTCGAACGTGGTGGTCGTCGGTGCGTCGGCCGCCGGTCTCACCGCGGCCGAGACCCTGCGCCGCGAGGGGTACGCCGGTCGGCTGACCATGGTGGACGCCGAGCCGCACCCGCCGTACGACCGGCCGCCGCTGTCCAAACAGTGGCTGCGCGGTGACTGGGAGCGCGAGCGGCTCGCCCTGCGACCCGCGGACGCACTGGCCGGGCTCGATGCGGAGTGGCGGCTGGGCGCGCGCGCCGAGCGGCTCGACCTCACCGCCCGCCGCGTCCGCCTGGTCGGCGGCGACGCACTCGAGTTCGACGGCCTGGTGGTCGCGACCGGGGTCCGACCGCGCCGTCTGCCGTTCGGCGCCGACCTGGACGGCGTCCACGTCCTCCGCACCGTCGAGGACGCCGACGCGCTGCGCGCCGACCTCCTGTCCGGTGGCC
Source organism: Nocardioides agri (assembly GCF_013778305.1). GTDB lineage: Bacteria > Actinomycetota > Actinomycetes > Propionibacteriales > Nocardioidaceae > Nocardioides > Nocardioides agri. Next base: position 256,131 of record NZ_JACEIC010000002.1, on the reverse strand, counting down.
GCGTGGTCGTCGTCGGTGCGGGCTTCCTCGGCAGCGAGGCGGCCGCTGTCGCCCGCGAGCTCGGCTGCGAGGTCTCCGTCGTCGACCCGCTCAGCGCTCCGATGGTGCGCCAGCTCGGCGCGCGCATCGGTGCGCGCGTGGCGCGGCTCCACCGCGAGCGAGGCGTCGACGTGCGCTGCGAGACCGGCGTCTCCGGCTTCTCCGACCGTGAGGGGCGGGTCACCGGGGTCGTGCTCTCGGACGGCGAGGTGCTCGCGACGGACGCGGTGCTGGTGGCGATCGGCGCGGAGCCCGTCGTGGATTGGTTGCGCGACAGCGGCCTGGCCCTCGACGACGGCGTGGTCTGCGACGAGTACTGCCGAGCCGCGCCCGGGGTGGTCGCCGCAGGCGACGTCGCGTCGTGGCCGCACCCGGCACTCGGCCGGGTGCGACTCGAGCACCGGATGAACGCCACCGAGCAGGGCATGGCGGCCGCCCGGACCCTCCTGGGCCAGCGCGAGCCGTTCGCGCCCGTGCCCTACTTCTGGAGCGACCAGTTCGACGTGCGGATCCAGATGTACGGACGGCCGATCGGCGCCGACTTCACCGTCGTCGAGGGCGACGCGGACGACGGCCCGTTCGCGGCCGTCCAGCACGACGAGGCCGGGCGGCTGACCGCCGTCGCGGCCTGGAACATGCCCCGCCAAGCACGCACCCTGCGCCAGCAGCTCGTCGAGCAGCTGCGCGACCACCCGCCACTCGTGAGGACCCCCTGATGACCGACACCGTCGTGTACGAGCAGGAGGGCGGAATCGCGACCGTCGCGATGAACCGCCCCGACCGCCGCAACTCCTTCACCATCGAGATGGCCGACGGCCTGCTCGCGGGGCTGGAGCGGGCCGAGAACGATCCCGATGTGCGCGCGGTGATCGTCGCGAGCACCGGCAAGGACTTCTGCGTCGGTCGCGACAACGCCGACACCGACCCGCCGCCGTACCCCCCGGGCGACCACCTGCAGGGCCGCACGAAGCTGCTGCACTTCGCTCGGCTGGTGACCTTCCTCTACGAGATGAACACCCCGACGATCGCCGAGGTCCGAGGCGGCTGCGCCGGCGCCGGTCTCTCCTTCGCGCTCAACTGCGACCTCCGCTACGCCTCCGACACCACCGTCATGAGCACCGCCTTCGTCAAGGTCGCCTTCGGTGGCGACCTCGCGGCGCCGTGGCACCTGACGAAGCTCGTCGGCCCGATGCGCGCCAAGGAGCTGATGCTCCTCTCGCCGAAGATCCGCGGGCAGCAGCTCCGGGAGTGGGGGCTGGTCACCGAGGTGGTCCCCGACGCCGAGCTCGCCGCGCGGGTGCGGGAGGTCGCCGCCCAGGTGGCGTCGTACTCGACGTACGGCGTCGCAGCGGCCAGGCGCAACCTCCAGGCGGCCATGAGCCTGTCGCTGGGGGACTACCTCCCGCTCGAGGCGGAGCAGTACGCCCTCTGCGCGTCCTCGCCCGACGTGGAGGAGGCGCGGCTCGCGTTCGTGGAGAAGCGGGCGCCGAACTATGCCCGGGCCTGACGCGCCGCGCGGCGGTCCGCTCGCCGGGGTACGCGTCCTCGAGCTCGGCGGCATCGGCCCCGGTCCGTTCGCCGGCATGCTGCTCGGCGACCTCGGCGCCACCGTCATCCGCGTGGACCGCCCGGCCGAGGCAGGGGAGGAGAGCACCCACCCGGTGCTCTTCCGCAACCGTCGGTCGGTCACGATCGACCTCAAGCACGCCGCAGGGGTCGAGGTCGCGCTGAGACTGGCCGAGAACGCCGACATCGCGATCGAGGGCTTCCGCCCCGGGGTCGCGGAGCGGCTCGGGATCGGGCCGGACGAGATGCTCGCCCGCAACCCGCGACTGGTCTACGGCCGGATGACGGGGTGGGGGCAGTCGGGCCCCCTGGCCGACGAGCCCGGGCACGACATCAACTTCCTCGCCCTCACCGGGGTGCTGCACGCGATCGGCGCGGCCGAGCAGCCAGCCGTCCCGTTGAACCTGGTGGCGGACATGGGCGGGGGCGGCATGCTCCTGGCCCTCGGCGTGCTCGGCGGGGTGCTCAGCGCCCGCGCCACCGGACGGGGCCAAGTGGTCGACGCGGCGATGACCGACGGCTCGGCCACCCTGCTCGCGATGGTGCACGGTTTCATGAACCAGGGACGGTGGCGCGACGAGCGCGCGAGCAACTCCATCGACGGCGCGTCCCCGTCCTACGGCACCTACAGGTGTGCGGACGGCCGGCACGTGGCCCTCGGCGTCGGCGACGAGCGCTCCTACCGCGTGCTGCTCGACGTGCTCGGACTCGCCGACGACCCGGACTTCGCCGACCGGGCGGACCGCGCTGCCTGGGCGCGGATGCGCAAGACGCTCGGCGACATCTTCGCGCGCCGGGAGCGCGACGAGTGGGAGCAGGTCTTCGCGGGCCGCGGCGCCTGTGTGACGCCGGTGCTCTCACTCACCGAGGCGTCGGCCCATCCCCACAACGCGGCGCGCTCGACCTTCCTCACGGGCCCGGGCGCCGCGATCGCGCCGGCGCCGGCGCCGCGGTTCTCCGCGACACCGTCGGGGACCCCGCGTCCGGCGCCCGCCGTCGGGGCGGACACCGATGCGGTGCTGGGCGAGGCCGGATACGACGCGGACGTGATCCGCGCGCTCCGGGCCAGCGGCGTCATCGCGTGACGCCGGAGTTGACGAGCACAACTGCTTGACACCAGCTGTGACCCTACTTACCCTAACGGTCATTCACATAACGCGACCTCCCGATCGGGGCGGCCGCCGCGCATGAAGTACGACGATGCCCCGGCGTTGGCGCACACCTACTCGCCGAGCCGGCGTCGTTCTCGGGGCACCACAGCATCGACCAGCCAGAGATCAACTCCAAACGGATAGTCACTTTGCCTCGCTCTGACGGTGCGTTGACCGATCACCCTCGGGTTGGGTCTGTCGGCGCCGCAGGGCTCCACGAAGGGAATGCCAGGAATGAAGAGCAACAGCCGGCTCAGCGTGCTGGTCGCCGTCGTCGCGGTCGCCGCGACCGCCGCGGCCTGCTCCAACGCGGACGCGGGATCGAAGAGCACCGGGGGATCCGACGCCAGCGGCGCCTTCGAGGTCAGCACGAGCAGCTGCCCGCCGGAGGCCACGCAGGCGCTCGGCGACGGGGAGCCTCTCAAGGTCGGCACGGTGTGGCCGCTGTCCGGGCCGTACGCCGCGCTGGGGGAGCCGATCGTCGCCGGCATGAAGACGGCGCTGGCCAGCGTCAACGCCGATGGTGGCATCGACGGCCACCAGGTCGAGCTGGAGGCCGAGGACGACGGCTACGACCCGTCGAAGACGCTGCCGGTCGTCACCAAGATGATCCAGCAGGACAAGGTCTTCGCCACGGTGGCGCAGGCCGGCACGCCCAACGTCGCCGCGGTCCAGCCGCTGTACGAGCAGAGCTGCACCCCGCAGCTCTTCGTCGGGACGGGCGCGCCGCAGTACGGCGACCCCGCGAACCACCCGTGGACGATCTCCGGTGCGATGGCGTACAACACCGAGGCTGACGCATGGGCCGACTACCTCAAGCAGGAGAAGCCCGGCGCGAAGGTCGCCTACCTCGCGATCGACACCGACGGCGGCAAGGCGTACTCCGACGGGTTCGAGGCTGCCGCGAAGGAGGATGGGCTCACCGTGGTGGCGAGCGAGAAGGTCGCGCCCGACGCCGCGACCGTCGAGAACCAGGTCACCAACCTGCTGGCCGCCAAGCCGGACGTCATCATCCTGATGTCCGTCGGCGCGTCGTGCGCCAAGGCCATGGGGGCCATGGCCGCCGGCGGCTTCAAGGGCACGACCATCGCGGCGTACACCTGCGCGGCAGCGGCGATCTTCCCGGTGCTCGGCCAGGCCGCCCAGGGCGCACTGGCGGTGGCGGTCAACAAGAACGTCACCGACGCCAGCGACGCGGACATCCAGAAGTTCCGTGACGACATCGCGAAGTACGGCGAGGGCACGGAGCCGAGCGACGACGCGCTGTCCGGCTACCGCTACGCGATGGTCTTCGTCGAGGCCGCCAAGGCAGCGGCCGAGCTCGACGGCGGTCTGACCCGGGCCAACCTCATGGACGCGGCGTGGAACCTCGACAGCCAGTGGTTCGCGTCCGTCGGCGGCGCGGCGCGCACCGACGGCACGAAGGACGCCTACGCGCTCGAGACCGGCCAGATGGTGTCCTGGGACGCCGCCAAGAAGGAGCTGGTCCCGGTCGGAGAGCCGATCGACCGCGAGGGCAAGACCGCCGCGTTCAGCGGCTGACGTGCGCCCCGGGGGCGGCGCCAGCCGCCGCCCCCGGGCAACCCGTTCGACGGACAAGGGACATGGACATGGCACTACTGGCGGTCGACGACGTGACGGTCCGCTTCGGCGGCATCGTCGCTCTCAGCGACCTGTCGTTCGAGGTCGAGCGGGGTCAGATCTGCGGGCTGATCGGCCCGAACGGTGCCGGGAAGACGACGCTCTTCAACTGCGTCAGCCGGGTCTACCAGCCCACCAGCGGCTCGATCTTCTTCGACGGTGAGGACCTGCTCTCGGTCCCGGCCTGGAGGACTGCCGCGAAGGGCATCGCCCGGACGTTCCAGAACCTGGCGCTGTTCCCTACGATGACGGTCGCTGAGAACGTCATGGTCGGCGCCCATGCCGCCTCCCGGCAGAACTGGTTGACCGCGGCCCTGCGGCTGCGCACCCACCGCGAGGACGACCAGCTGCGCTCGCAGGCGTGGGAGCTCCTGACCTACCTCGGACTGCAGGACATCGCGTTCCGGCCCTGTGCCGGGCTGCCGTTCGGCACGCTCAAGCGTGTCGAGATCGCGCGTGCGCTCGCCGCGCGGCCGCGACTGCTGCTGCTCGACGAGCCGGCGTCCGGCCTGACCCACGCCGAGGTCGCCGAGCTCGCCGACACCCTGCGCGCCATCCGCTCCGACTTCGACCTGACGATCCTGCTGGTGGAGCACCACATGCAGATGGTGATGGGACTCTCCGACAACGTCGTCGTGCTGGACTTCGGCAAGAAGATCGCCGACGGCACCCCGGCCCTCGTCCGCGAGGACCCGGCCGTGGTCGAGGCGTACCTCGGGAGCGGTGTCGCATGACGCTCCTGACGGTCGAGGGCCTCGAGGCGTCGTACGGCCCGGTGCGCGTGCTGCACGGCATCGACCTGACGGTCGAGCGCGGCGAGGTCGTCGTGCTGCTGGGCGCCAACGGCGCTGGCAAGACGACCACGTTGCGCGCGCTGTGCCAGCTCCCCGGTCTGAGCACCAGCGGCCGGGTCGACTTCGACGGGCGGTCCCTGGTCGGATGCCGCACCGAGGAGGTCGTCCGCCGCGGGATCGCGCACGTGCCCCAGGGCCGGGGCACGTTCCCCGAGCTCAGCGTCGAGGAGAACCTCGATGCAGGCGCCTACCTGCGCCGCGACCGGCGCGAGGTCCGCCAGGACATCGAGCGCTGGTACGACACCTTCCCCCGACTCGCTGACCGGCGCCACCAGTCGGCCGGCACGCTCTCCGGCGGCGAGCAGCAGATGCTGGCGGTCGCCCGCGCGTGCCTCAGCCGTCCTCAGCTCCTGCTCCTGGACGAGCCCTCGCTCGGGCTGGCGCCCTTGGTGATCCAGCACCTGTTCGAGATCTTCGCGGAGCTCAACCGCAGCGACGGGACCACGATCCTCGTGGTGGAGCAGAACGCGACGCTGGCGCTCTCCATCGCGACGCGTGCCTACGTCATCGAGTCAGGGCAGATCGTGCTGACCGGGCCAGCCGCGGAGCTTCACCACGACGACGGTGTCCGTCGCGCCTATCTCGGGTTCTGAGGAGAACGACATGAACCTGCTCCAGACCCTTCCCTGGGCGGTCCCGGGGGTCAACGACGCCTTCTTCGACCTGTCCTACGTGCTGCAGCTGGTCACGACCGGCCTGGCCAACGGTGCCGTCTACGCCCTGATGGCCCTCAGCGTCGTGATCGTCTACCGGACCACCGGTCACATGAACTTCGCCCAGGGCGAGATGGGCACCATCGGGTGCCTGCTGGTGTTCTCGATCTCCGTCGAGCGCGGGGTCCCGTACTGGATCTCCATCCCGGCCGCCATCGCGTTGTCGATGGTCGTCGGCGCGGTCCTGCAGCGCACGCTCGTCCAGCCCGTGGAGCGGAGGGGCGGCATGGGCGTGGTGCTCGTGACGCTCGGTCTCTTCCTGATCATCAACGCGGTCGACGCGGTGATCTGGGGCGCCGACCCGGTCACGCCGGTGACGCCGTTCCCGTCGGAGGCGGGTGACCGCTTCATCATCCTGGACGGACCACCGCAGTTCGCGATCCGGTACTCGACCATCGGCATCTGGATCACCCTCGCCGTCGTCGTCGGGCTGCTCTGGCTGCTCCTGCAGCGCACCCGGCTCGGGCTCGGCTACCGCGCGGTCGCCGCCAACCCGGAGTCGGCGCTCCTCGTCGGGATCCCGAAGGACCGCATGCTGATGCTGGGATGGGCGCTGGCGGCCGGGATCGGCACGCTCGCCGCCGTCCTGTTCTCCCAGAAGACCGGGTCCCTCGACTTCAACCTGATGGCCGCCGTCATCCTCTACGGCCTCGCGGCGGCAGCCCTGGGTGGGTTCGACAGCATCCCCGGGGCCGTCGTGGGCGGCGCGGTGGTGGGCCTGGTCGAGTCGCTCGTCCCGGCGTTCTTCAGCTTCATCGGCTCCGAGCTCAGCCTGGTGATGGCCCTGGTCGTCATCGTCGCCGTCCTGCTCGTGCGACCGCAAGGCATCTTCGGCAAGGCGAAAGTGGTGCGCGTATGACGACCAGGACCATCCAGCACGGCTCGACCGAGCACCGGATCTGGCAGGTGCTCCTCTACGGCGGGATCGCCGCCGTCGTGCTCGCCATCGCACTCACCCAGCCGGACTACCGGATGGCCCAGTTCAGCGCAGTGGCGGCCTGGTCGGTGGCGCTGCTCGGCATGAACCTCATCATCGGGTACGGCGGCCAGATGGCCCTCGGGCACAGTGCGTTCTTCGGCTTCGGGTCCTACCTGACCGCGATCCTGTACGCCGACTACGGGGTGTCCTTCGTCGGGACCCTCCCGATCTCGGCGCTGGCCGGTGCCGCGATCGGCTTCCTCCTCGGTCTGCCGGCGCTGCGGATCAGCGGCCTGTACCTGGCCCTCGTCACGTTGGCGCTGGCGCTGGCGTTCCCGGCCATCGCCAAGATGGACCAGCTCAGCGCCCTGACCGGCGGCGCCAACGGCAAGCTCGCCTACATCCAGTGGCTCCCGCCCACCTGGCTCCCGTTCACGGTGACGAGCGCCGCCTGGGTGTTCCTGACCCTGTCGGCCTTCGCCGCCGTGCTCTTCCTGCTCGCGTCGAACGCCATGCGCAGCCGGGTCGGCCGTGCGGTCGTGGCGCTGCGGGACAACCAGATCGGCGCCGCCGTCTCCGGGGTCCACCCCGCGACCTGGAAGACGTCGACCTTCGCCGTCAGCGCGGCCTACGCCTCGCTGGCCGGCTCGCTGATGATGCTCGCGGTGCCGATCGTCACGCCTGACAGCGGCGGCTTCCTGGTCGCCGTCACGCTGATCACCGGCATGGTGATCGGCGGCGCCGGCACCATCTCGGGCGCGGTCATCGGCGGGGTGGCGGTCGTGTGGCTGCCCGAGCTGAGCAAGCACTGGGCCGGCGCCCTGCCGCTGGTCTCCGAGAGCGACGGGACGGCCCTGTCGACGGCGGTGTACGGCGCTGTGCTGATCCTCGTCGTCTTCGTGATGCCCGGCGGGGTCGTCACCTTCGTCCGCCGCCTCCGAGCGCGGTTCGTCGTCGTCGTGCCGCAGGTCCCCGCGACATCCCCGCCGGTGGCGCACGCCGCGCCGCTCTCGCCCACCCCCGAGCTCGAGATGGAGCGACCATGACCACCCTCGCCAGCGACCCGTCGACGTACGCCGGGAACCCGGACGTCCCCGACGACGTGTTCGCCGACGTCCTCGCGCAGGTGACCGACTTCGTACGCACCCGTGTCGTCCCTCGCGAGACCGAGATCATGACGACCGACGCCGTCCCGGCCGACCTGCGCGCCCAGGTGGCGGAGATGGGCCTGTTCGGGTACGCGATCCCGCAGGAGTGGGGCGGCCTCGGCCTCGACCTCGTCCAGGACGTCGAGCTCACGATGCAACTGGGCTACACCTGTCTGTCGCTGCGCTCGATGTTCGGCACGAACAACGGCATCGCCGGCCAGGTGCTGGTCGGCTACGGCACCGAGGAGCAGCGGGCGCGCTGGCTGCCGGACATCGCGTCCGGCGCGGTGGTCGCGTCCTTCGCCCTGACCGAGCCGGGCGCGGGCTCGAACCCCGCAGGGATGCGCACGACCGCGGTTCGGGACGGCGACGACTGGGTGATCGACGGATCGAAGTGCTTCATCACCAACGCGCCCGACGCGCAGCTGTTCGTCGTCTTCGCCCGGGTGCGGCCGGCCGTCGGCAAGGACGCGGGGATCGCGGTCTTCCTGGTGCCGTCGGAGACGCCCGGTGTCGAGGTCGGGGCCAAGGACGTCAAGATGGGGCAGGAGGGGTCCCGCACCGCGGAGGTCACCTTCGCCGGCGTCCGGGTCGGTCCCGAGGCCCTGGTGGGCGGCGACGTCGAGGTCGGCTACCGAGCGGCCATGACCTCGCTGGCCCGAGGCCGCATCGTCGTCGCGGCGATGGCCGTGGGGTGTGCGCAGCGCGCGCTCGACGAGTCCGTCTCCTACGCCGCGTCCGCGACACAGGGCGGCACCCCGATCGGTGAGTTCCAGCTGGTCCAGGCGATGCTGGCCGACCTCCAGACCGGCGTGCATGCCGGGCGAGCGCTGGTCCGCGACGCCGCCCGTCTGTACGCCACCGGCGCCGACACCCGCGTCGCGCCGTCGGTGGCCAAGCTCTACTGCACCGAGATGGCCGGGAAGGCGGCCGACCTCGCCGTCCAGGTCCACGGGGGCACCGGCTACATGCGCGAGGTGCCGGTCGAGCGGATCTACCGTGACGTGCGTCTGCTGCGCCTCTACGAGGGGACCAGCGAGATCCAGCGCCTCATCATCGGCGGTGCACTGGTCCGTGGCGCCCGGGTGCCTGGGGCATGATGCTCGCCGGACGCACGGCCGTGATCACCGGCGCGGCCCAGGGCATCGGGCTCGCCATCGCGCGCACGTTCGCCGCACACGGCGCGCGGGTCGTGATCGGCGACCTCGACGAGGCGCGGGCCAAGGATGCAGCGGCGTCCCTCGACAGCGACGCGCTCGGCGTCCGCTGTGACGTCACCTCCGCCGAGGACACGGCGCAGCTCGTCGAGACCGCGACGACGGCGTACGGCGGCCTGGACGTGATGGTCAACAACGCCGGCATCACCCGCGACGCCACGCTGCGCACGATGACCGAGGACGACTTCGACCAGGTCGTCGACGTGCACCTGAAGGGCTGCTGGAACGGCACCCGGGCCGCCGTCGCGGTGATGCGGGAGGCCGGCCGCGGCTCGATCATCAACCTGTCGTCGGTCTCGGGGAAGGTCGGCTTCGTCGGTCAGACCAACTACTCGGCCGCGAAGGCAGGGATCGTCGGGCTCTCGAAGGCGGCGGCGAAGGAGGTCGCGCACCGCGGCATCCGCGTCAACGTCATCCAGCCCGGCCTGATCCGCACCGCGATGACCGAGGCCATGCCCGAGCGCATCTGGGAGCAGAAGCTGTCCGAAATCCCGATGCAGCGCGCGGGTGAGCCGGACGAGGTCGCCGACGTCGCGCTGTTCTACGCCTCCGACCTCTCGTCGTACATGACGGGAACCGTCGCCGAGGTCACTGGTGGGAGGTTCATGTGAACGACTACGACAAGCTCTTCATCGGCGGGCGGTGGGTGGACCCGAGCGGAGACGGGTCCATCGAAGTCGTCAACCCGCACGACGGCACCCCGGTCGGCCGGGTGCCGCACGCGACGACCGGCGACGTGGACGCGGCGGTGGCTGCCGCGCGGACGGCGTTCGAGTCCGGGCCGTGGCCGCGACTCACGCTCGAGGAGCGCCTGGCCGTCGTCGAACGGATCGGGTCGCTGCTGACCGAGCGGGCTCCCGAGCTGGCCACGCTCATCACGCGCCAGAACGGCTCGCCGATCACCTTCAGCACGCGCGCCCAGGCCGGTGTGTCGGCCGCGATCTACGCCGTCACCGCCAGCATCGCGCGCAGCTACCCGTTCGAGGAGCGCCGCGACGGGATGCGCGGTCCCGTCGTCGTCCGCCGGGAGCCCGTCGGCGTCGTGGCCGCCGTCATCCCGTGGAACGTGCCGGCCTTCGCCGCCGCCTTGAAGCTGGCTCCCGCGCTCGCCGCAGGCTGCACCGTGATCCTCAAGCCCTCACCCGAAGCGCCTCTGGACGCCAACCTGCTGGCCGAGGTCGCCGCCGAGGCAGGTCTGCCCGCGGGCGTCCTCAGCGTCCTGCCCGCCGACCGCGAGGTCAGCGAGTACCTCGTCGGTCACCCAGGCGTCGACAAGGTGTCGTTCACGGGGTCGGTCGCCGCCGGCAAGCGCGTGATGGAGGTCGCCGCCGGCAACCTGAGCCGGATCACCCTCGAGCTCGGGGGCAAGTCCGCAGCGGTGCTCCTCGAGGACGCCGACCTCGACCTCGCCGTGCCGACCATCGCCGGCGCGTCCTGGGCGCTGAACAACGGCCAGGCCTGCATCGCCCTCACCCGGGTGCTGGCGCCACGCAGCCGGTACGCCGAGGTCGCCGATCGGCTGACCGCCGCGGCGTCGGCGCTGGTGGTCGGCGACCCGATGGACCCCGCGACGCAGGTCGGCCCCCTGGTCTCGCGTCGGCAGCAGGAGCGCAACCTCGACTACGTCCGCATCGGCCAGGAGGAGGGCGCCATGCTGCTGACCGGCGGGGGAGTGCCGGACGGCCTGGAGGACGGCTGCTACCTGGCGCCCACCCTCTTCGGCGACGTCGACAACTCCATGCGGATCGCGCAGGAGGAGATCTTCGGGCCCGTCGTCTGCCTCATCCCGTACGACGCCGAGGACGACGCCGTCCGCATCGCCAACGACTCCGACTACGGCCTCTCCGGCGCGGTGTTCGGCGCCGACAGCGAGCACGCGCTCGACGTCGCGCGTCGCATCCGGACCGGGACGATCACCGTCAACGGGTTCGCCACCGAGCCGACCGCGCCGTTCGGCGGCTTCAAGTCGTCGGGGATCGGCCGCGAGATGGGGGCCGACGGCCTGTCGGCCTTCCTCGAGGCGAAATCCGTCGTCCTCGCGGGCTGACCCGCGACCGCAACGCACAGACGAGACCAGGAGCACTTGAGAACGTGAGTCACACCGACCCCATGGCCCTTCCGGCCCTCGATCCCGCCGACATCGCCGCCCTCGACGACCTGCTGACCGACGACGAGCGGGCGGTGCGCTCCTCCGTCCGCCAGATGCTCGACAAGTCCGTCGAGCCGCACATCGCCGACTGGTTCGAGCGCGGCGCCATCCCGGAGATCCGTGAGCTCGCCCGCGAGCTCGGCTCGCTCGGCGTGCTGGGCATGCATCTCGAGGGATACGGATGCGCCGGCATGAGCGCGACGGAGTACGGCGTGGCGTGCCTCGAGATCGAGGCCACCGACTCCGGCCTCCGGTCACTGGTCTCAGTGCAGGGCTCGCTCGCCATGTACGCGATCTGGCGCTGGGGCTCGGAGGAGCAGAAGCAGGAGTGGCTGCCGCGCATGGCAGCGGGCGAGGCCATCGGCTGCTTCGGCCTGACGGAGCCCGACCACGGCTCGGATCCGGGTGCGTTGACGACGCGGGCGCGCAAGGCCGGCTCCGACTGGGTCCTCGACGGCCGCAAGATGTGGATCTCCAACGCGCCATACGCCGACGTCGCCGTCGTCTGGGCACGGACCGACGAGGGCATCCGCGGGTTCGTCGTCCCGACGGACGTCCCCGGGTTCTCGGCGCCCGAGATCAAGCACAAGATGTCGCTGCGCGCCTCCGCGACCGGCGAGCTCGTGCTCGACGGGGTCCGGCTGCCGGCGTCCGCCGTCCTCCCGGAGGTGCGCGGCCTCAAGGGACCGCTGTCCTGCCTCAACGAGGCGCGCTACGGCATCGTCTGGGGAGCCCTCGGCGCGGCCCGGTCGAGTCTGGAGGCCGCGCGGCAGTACGCCATCGACCGGGTCCAGTTCGGCAGGCCGATCGCCTCGTTCCAGCTGACCCAGCAGAAGCTGGCCGACATGTCGCTGGAGTACATCAAGGGCTACCTGCTCGCCGTGCACCTCGGACGCCGCAAGGACGCGGGGCTGCTGCGCCCCGAGCAGGTGAGCATCGGCAAGCTCAACAACGTCCGCGAGGCGATCGAGATCTGCCGGACCGCGCGCACCATCCTCGGCGCGAACGGAATCTCGCTGGAGTACCCGGTCATCCGTCACCAGAACAACCTCGAGTCCGTGCTCACCTACGAGGGCACCGTGGAGATGCACACCCTGGTGCTCGGCCAGGCGCTCACCGGGATCGCCGCGTTCCGCTGAGCGCTCCCCGGGTCGGGGTCGCGTTCGTGGGGCCCAGGCGGCGACGAACCGGCCGGCCTGCGACCCTGGGACCCGTGACCTCGCGACGGCTGCTTCCCCTCGTCGCCGACCTCGTCTGCGTGCTCGCCCTCGCCCTCGGCGGCAAGAGCTCCCACGAGCCCGGCGACTCCGACTGGGTGGTGCTCGTCATCGCCTGGCCCTTCGCCGTGGCTGCGGTCCTCGGCCACGTCATGCTGCTCTGGCGAGGCCGGCCGACGCGTCGGGTCTGGCCCGAGGGCGCCACCGTCGTCGCGGTCACCTACGTGCTCGGCATGCTCCTGCGCAGCCTCAGCGACCGTGGTCTGGCTCCGGGCTTCCTCGTCGTCGCGGCCGTCTTCCTCACCGTCACGATGCTGGGGTGGCGGCTCGTCACGTCGCGGCTCACCCGCCGCGCAGGTGCTCGGCGAGCGCGCTGAGGTCCTCACCGCCACGGCCGGCCGCGATCGCGTCGCCGACGACGCCCCGGTTGGTGGCCAGCTGCGGCACCTCGGCGCCGACCTCGGCGGCGAGGGCCGCCGCGAGGTCGAGGTCCTTGGCGACCAGGTCCAGCGCGAACGCCACCGGCGCCGAGCCCGGGTCGGCGAAGGCGGCGCGCTTGTAGTGCACGAAGGGCGCCGCGACCGCGCTGCTCGCGATCACCTCGTAGGCCTGCTCCCGGTCGACGCCGGCGCGCTCGGCCAGCACCAGCGACTCCGCGAGCGTCTGGTTGAGCCCGAAGACCATCGCGTTGACCGCGAGCTTCATGGTGGCTCCGGCCCCCACCGGGCCGAGGAGGATGATCCGCTCCGCGAAGGACTCGAGCGCCGGCCGCGCCCGCTCGAGCGCGTCCGCGTCGCCGCCCGCCATCACCAGGATCGTGCCGCTCTCGACGCTCGGGACGCTGCCGGACACCGGGGTGTCGAGCAGCGCGGCGCCGGTGGCGGCGACGTCCCCGGCCAGCGCGCGCACCGTCTCCGGCGCGACCGTGCTGGTGTCGACCACCACCTGCTCCGGTCCCAGCCCCGCGACCAGACCGTCCGGGCCGCCGTACGCCGCGCGCACGGCCGCGTCGTCGGCGAGCGAGACGACCACGACGTCGGCGTCCGCGACGGCCTCGCGGGCGGTGCCGGCCACGGGGCCGCCGAGCCCTTCGGCCTTGGCGGGGGTGCGGTTCCACACCGTCAGGTCGTGCCCGGCGCCGGCCACCCGGGCCGCCATGGCCGCGCCCATCCGGCCGGTCCCGACCACGGCGACCCTCATGTGACCAGCCACCCGCCGTCGAGGTAGAGGTTGGTGCCGTTGACGGCGCGGTTCTCCAGCAGGAAGTCCACGCCGTCGACGATGTCCTGCATGGTGGCCAGGCGGCCGGTCGGCGTGCGGGACACGTAGCCGTCGAGGACGGCCGGCGGCTTCTCGGCCCAGAACGGGCTGTCGCCGACGATGCCCGGGTGGAGGGCGTTGACCCGGATCGGCGCCATCTCCAGCGCCAGGGCGTTGACCAGCCCGACGATGCCGCCGTTGACCGTCGAGACCGTCACCGACCCGGGGTAGGGGCGGTCCTTGGCGCGGCCGCCGAAGAGCACGACCGACGACTCCGAGTGCATCCGCGACAGCAGCGTGTGCACGACCTCGGTGTAGCCGACCAGCTTGAGCACGGCCAGCCGCGTGGCGCGGTCGACGTCGTAGTCGGCCACGGAGTTCTGGTCCCGCTCGATCGCGGCCACCACCAGCCGGTCGACCGTGTCGACGCCGGCCAGCGCGTCGGCGAGGCCGTGCGTGTCGTTGAGGTCGAGCGCGAGCCCGGTGACGCCGTCGCCCACCGTGGCCGCCACCGCTGCGGCCCGGTCGGCGTCCCGGCCGGTGAGCACGACCTCGTCGCCGCGGGCCAGCCGGTGCCGGGCGACCTCCAGCCCGATCCCCGCCGTACCGCCGATGATCACGGTCCGCATCATTGACCTCCCAGCCGGTCCCGAAGGTAGTCCCAGTCCCGCGCGAACCGGTAGGAGTGCCGACCGGGCGGCTGCGGCGCCTGCGTCTCCAGCCAGCGCACGGGCCCGTCCCCGACGTTGCGGAACCCGTGCACCGCGCCCGCGCCGGCCCACGCCACGTCGCCCGCCTCGAGCACGTACGCCGTGCCGTCGAACGTCGCCTCCACCGCGCCCTCGAGGATCAGGTAGGTCTCCTCGAACGGGTGGTCGTGCGGACCGGCCAGCCCGTCCGGCTCGTACTGCACCATGAACATCGTCGACAGCACGGCGCCGAGGTCGGAGTCGACCATCATCTTCACCGTGATGCCGCTGTAGACGAGCAGCGCGGTGCGCATGCTCGCCGACACCGCGAGCTTGTCCTGGGTCTGCATCGCCGGGTCCATGTTCGACGGGTCGATGTGGCCGTAGCGCCGGGTCCGCGGGTCCCGCACGTCGGCGGTCAGCGGGTCGGTGTGCGGCACCTCCGGCACCAGCTGCGTGTCGAGGTCGTACGCCGGCCGCGGCATCGGCGCCGACATCCGGGCGAACCGGGCGGGACCGGCGGAGTCGTTGCGCAGCGAGTGCGGCACGGCGACCGGGACCAGCCCGTAGCCACCCGGTCCCAGCCGGGCCGCCTCGCCCGGTGTCTGCACCACGACCTCGCCGTCGAGCACGTAGAGGCTCTCCTCGTAGGAGTGCACGTGCGCCGGCACCGACCCGCCGGCCGCGAGCCGGCTGATCCCGAAGCCGGTGTGCACCGCGGCCGTGCTCGCGTCCACGACCGACCAGCCGTCCAGCCCGGACGCGCCGGCCAGCGGGCCGGCGGGCGCCGTCCAGGCGAGGTCGGTCGCCCGAGCGACCAGGTGATCGGTCACGCCGGCGCCTTGGCGGCCGCGGCCGCGACGAGGTGGTCGCGCGAGTCCTCGACCAGCGACATCGCGCGGCCGACGTCGCCGGACAGCCTGAAGTCGCGCTTGACGAAGCTGCCCGCGACCAGCACGTGCTCGACGTTCGACACGTCGGCGCTCAGCGTCACCGCGGCGACCGGGTCGTGGATCGGCCCCACGTTGATGGCCCGTGCGTCGATGACGACGACATCGGCCTGCTTGCCCGGGGTCAGCGAGCCGGTGCGGTCCTCGAGCCCGGCCACGTGCGCGCCGTCGAGGGTCGCCATCTTCAGCATGTCGGCCGCGGTCAGCATGTAGTCGGGGGTCGGGATGTCCATGTCCCAGGTGACCTCGTTGACCCGCGCCCGCTCGGCGCCGAAGCCGGCCCGGATCTGGGTGAACATGTCACCGGGCACCGTTGTCACCACGTCGATCGACAGGCTCGGCCGCAGCCCGAACCGGCGGGCCCGGTTGATCGGCGGCCAGCCGTGCCCCATCTGGGTCTCCACCTGCGCCGCGATCGAGATCGTGCCGCCGGTGTCCGCGACCCGCTGCCACTCGTGGTCGCTGAAGTAGCAGCAGTGGATGTACGTCGTGTCCGGGCCGAGCAGGCCGAGCCGGTCCAGCTGCTCGACCATGCCGAACCGGCCGGCCATGCGGCCCATGCCGACGTGCACGGTGATCGGGATGCCGAGCTCGCGGGCCAGCTGCCACTCCGAGGTGACCACCTGGTCCTGGGTGAACCCCGGCCCGCGGGTCGCCAGCCCCATCGTGATCAGCCCGTCGTCACCGGGGACGTGCGTCGACCGCACCCGCCGTACGTCGTCACCGGGGATCGCCTCGGCGCTGAAGAACCAGTACTTCTCCAGGGAGGTGTTGGCGCTGCCGTAGGCGTACTGCGCGCGGATGCCGGTCTCCTTGAGCCCCTGGATCGCGGCGTCGGCGTGGTCGGGCGTGTTGTTGATGTGCGACCAGTCGACGAGCGTCGTGATGCCCGCGTTGAGGCACTCCAGCGTCCCGGCGAGGTTGCTGCTGTACACGTCCTCGGGCCGGTAGAGCGGGGCGAAGGTGTCGAGGATGTCGACGAAGTAGTCGTCCAGCGTCGCGTTGGGCGCGACGTTGCGGATCGCGGTCTCCCAGGTGTGCCGGTGGGTGTCGACGAACCCCGGGATCACGATCTTGCCGCTGCAGTCGACGACCTCGGCGTCGGCGTCGATGCTCGCCTCGACGCCGGCGATCGCGTCGTCCTCGATCAGCACGTCGCCGGTGGGCAGGTCCCCGATGCTCGGGTCGACGGACAGGACGGTGCCGCCCTTGAGGAGGATCTTGCCCATGGTGGTGCCCTTTCTGTTGCTGGTGCGCTAGTACGACGCGAGGCGGCGTACCGCCTCGACGAGCTTGGCGACGGTGGGGATGACCTCGCGCTCCAGGGCGTCGGCGAACGGCAGCGGGACGTTCTCGCCGGCCAACCGGCGGACCGGCGCGTCGAGCATCTCGAAGCCCTCGTCGGCCACGACCGAGGCCACGGTCGCGCCCCAGCCGCCCTGGTAGGGGTTCTCCTCGACGACGATGAGCCGGCTCGTCTTCTCCAGCGAGCGCAGGACCGTGGCCATGTCGAGGGGGATCAGGCAGCGCAGGTCGACGACCTCGATGTCGATGCCCTCGCCGGCGAGCTCGTCGGCGGCAGCGAGCGCGAGCGGGACAGTCGCCGCGAGTGCGACCACGGTGACGTCGGCGCCCTCACGTGCGACCCGGGCCTCGCCGAGCGGCACGACGTGCCCAGGCGGCGCGGCCTCGCCCTTCGACGCGAAGAGCCCCTTGTGCTCGAAGAACACCACGGGGTCGTCGCTGCGGACGGCCGACGCCATCAGCCCGACCACGTCGGCCGGCGTCGACGGGGCAGCGATCTTGAGGCCGGGCACGGTGAGCGCCCAGTTCTCCACCGACTGCGAGTGCTGGGCGCCGAAGCCGAGCCCGCCGCCGTTCGCGGTGCGCACGACGAGGGGCACGGTGACCTGGCCGCCGGTCATGTAGCGGGCCTTGGGGATCTCGTTGGCGAGGTAGTCCCAGCAGCAGGCGAAGAAGTCGCTGAACATGATCTCGGCGACCGGTCGCATCCCCGTCATCGCGGCGCCCATCGCGGCGCCGACGATCGCCTGCTCCGAGATCGGCGTGTCCCAGACCCGCTCGGCGCCGAACTCCTCGAAGAGCCCGGCGGTGGTCTTGAAGACGCCGCCCGCTGCGCCGATGTCCTCGCCGAGCAGCACCACGGTGGGGTCGCGCCGCAGCTCGCGGGCCAGCCCCTCGGAGACCGCGTCGCGGTAGGTCGTCAGGTCCGCCACGCGGCACCTCCGTCCGCCCAGACGTCGGTGAACGCCGTGGCGGGATCGGCCGGGGGAGCGGCCTGGGCCGCCTGCGAGGCGGCGTCGACGACGGCCTTGGCCCGCGCGTCGGCCGCGTCCACGTCGGCCTGGGTCGCGCCGATCTCCAGCAGCAGCTGGCGGGCCACGATCAGCGGGTCGCGGGCCAGCCACGCCTCGACCTCGTCGGCCGGGCGGTACGTCGCGGGGTCGGTGCGGCTGTGCCCGAAGTGCCGGTAGGTCAGCGCCTCGACCACGGTCGGCCCGTCCCCGCTGCGAGCGCGCTCGACGGCGTCCGACATCGTGTGCTGGACCGCCACCACGTCGTTGCCGTCGACCAGCACGCCGGGCATGCCGTTGGCGGCCGCCCGGTCGGCCGCGGGGTTCGGCACCGACGTCACCGCCTCGATCGGGGTGTACTCCATGTACTTGTTGTTCTCGCAGACGAACACCACCGGCAGCTTCCACACCGCGGCCAGGTTGAGCGCCTCGTGGAAGGCGCCGATGTTGGTGGCGCCGTCGCCGAAGAACGCGACGGCGACCTGCGTCGTACCGCGCAGCTTCGCGGACCACGCGGCGCCGTTGGCCATCGGCAGGTGGGCGCCGACGATCGCGTAGCTGCCGAGCATCCCGTGGTCGGCGCGGGTGAGGTGCATGGAACCGCCCTTGGCGCCGCAGAGGCCGGTGGACTTCTGCATCAGCTCGGCCAGGCAGCTCTCCGGGCTGGCGCCGCGCGCGATCGCGTGGTGGTGGCCGCGGTAGGTCGCGAACACGTAGTCGTCGGGTCGGAGCGCAGCGCTCGCGCCGACCGCGACCGCCTCGTGGCCGGCGGCCAGGTGGGTCGTGCCCTTGACGAGGCCGCGCAGGAACAGGTCGTGCGCGGCCTTCTCGGTGCCGCGGATCACCGCCATCTGCTCGTACCAGTCGAGCAGCATGGCGATCGCGACCGCCTCGGCCGTGGTCACCTCTCGCCCCGCCCGGCCGCGGTGTTGAGGTGGGACTGGGAGTCGCGGACCGTCGGCAGCGGGCCGTCCACGGTCCAGTAGCGCTGGCCGGCGACCAGGAGGTCCTCGGCGGGGAACTTGGTGATCACCTCGCACCCGTCGGCGGTGACCACGACCTCCTCCTCGATCCGGGCCGCCGACCAGCCGTCCCCGGCGGGCCAGTAGGTCTCCAGCGCGAACACCATGCCCTCCTCGAGCACCTCGGGGTGGTCGAGGGAGACCAGCCGGCTGAAGATCGGCTTCTCCCAGATCGACAGCCCGACGCCGTGGCCGTACTGCAGGGCGAAGGCCGCCTCCTCGTCGGGGAACCCGAACTCCTGGGCGGTCGGCCACAGGCTCACCACGTCGGCGGTCGTCGTGCCGGGCCGCACGATCGCGATCGCGGCGTCCATGTACTCGCGACAGCGGGTGTAGGCGTCGCGCATGGCGGGCGACGCCGACCCGATCGCGAAGCAGCGGTAGTAGCAGGTGCGGTAGCCGAGGTGGCTGTGCAGGATGTCGAAGAAGGCCGGGTCGCCGGGGCGCAGGATGCGGTCGCTGTAGACGTGCGGGTGCGGCGAGCAGCGCTCGCCGGAGATGGCGTTGACGCCCTCGACGTACTCGCTGCCGAGGTCGTAGAGCACCTTGCTGACGAGGCCGACGCACTCGTTCTCGCGGACACCGGGGCGCATGAAGGAGTAGAGCTCGTCGTACGCCGCGTCGACCATCGAGCAGGCGTGGGTGAGCAGGCTGATCTCGTCCTCGGTCTTGATCCGTCGTGCCTCCAGGAAGACCTGCTGCCCGTCGACGACGTCGAGGCCCTCGGCGCGCAGGGCGGCCAGGATCGGCATCTCGACCAGGTCGACGCCGAGCGGCTCTCCGGCCAGGTCGTGCTCACGGAGGACGGTCGCGACCTTGTGTGCCACCTCCTCGGCGATCCCGGCGTCGGGGTGGAACGCGCCGCGCAGCGTCGAGATCCCGGCTCGGGCGCGCTCGGTGCCGTGGAGCCACGGGTTGAAGAGCTGGTGGTGCTTGGCCGCCGAGCCGAAGTCCCACAGCACCGGCTGGCCGCCGCGGGGGAGCACCGCGAACCGGATGAGCTTGTCCATCGCCCAGGTGCCGATGTGGGTGGCGGTCATGTACCGGATGTTGGAGAAGTCGAAGGTCAGCAGCGCACCGAGCGAGGAGGCCTCGAGCGTCGCGTCGAGCCGGGCTAGCCGGGCCGCCCGCAGCCGGTCGAGATCGACCCGTTGCTCCCAGTCGACGGCGTTCGGCCCGAAGGTGCGGATGGCCATCCACCGAGTAAAGTTCTGCTTCACATGGGTGTCAAGCAGTGGTTAACACGGGTGAACAGTGAGGTGGAAGTGGCGGAGGACGTCGTCCAGGTCGGTGCCGCGCTCCGCGCGGTGCGGGAGACGCGCGGGCTGTCGCTCCGCGAGGTGGCCCGCCGGGTCGGGGTGTCCCCGAGCTTCGTCAGCCAGGTCGAGACCGGCAAGGCCAACCCGTCGGTGGGCACCCTCTACGCGCTCGTCGGGGTGCTCGGCACCTCGCTCGACGACCTGATGAACGGTGACCTTCCAGTGGTCGCGAAGCCAACCCCTGGAGAGTCGTGGCCGCCCGTCGAGGTGCCGCTGCAGCCCGCCGCCGGCCGCAAGCGGCTCGAGATGACCGGCGTCGTCTGGGAGCGGCTCACCCACGACCACGACCCGTTCGTCGACTTCCTGCACGTCGAGTACGCCCCTGGCAGCGAGTCCTGCGCCGCCGAGGAGCTGATGCGGCACGGCGGCCGCGAGTACGGCCACGTGCTCACCGGGCGGCTCGAGGTGCAGATCGGCTTCGAGACCTACACGGTCGGCCCGGGCGACTCGATCCACTTCGACTCCACGGCGCCGCACCGCCTCAGCAACCCCCACGACGAGCCGTGCACCGCGATCTGGTTCGTCGTCGCCCGCAGCGCCGACGACCGGCCGTCGGGCTACGCCTGAGCCGCCGCCCGACCTCGGGTCAGCTGCCGGGGACAGTGACCTCGCCCATGCGATCCCAGCTGTCCCCGTCGACTTGGCGGCTGATGATCAGTGGAGTCCTCGCCAGCGCTTGGGGCATCGCCTCGATCGCCCGTTTGAAGTGCTCGCTCTGGACGTGCGGGCCGGCGCCGTCATCGGCGAAACCCTCGACGAGGACGAACTCCGATGGGTCGTCGACGCTGCGCGACCACTCGAACCAGAGGTTGCCGGGCTCGGCCCGGGTGGCCTCGGTGAAGTCAGCGACCAGGTCGAGCCAGCGGTCGGTCCAGTCCGGCTTGGTCTGGAACTTGACGACGATGAAGTACACGGCCGATCTCCTTACGACGAGTGGGACGGGTGCTTGTCGACGACCTCGGCCTCGGCTTCGGCCGGGGACCGCGGCGTGACAAGGGCGGTGAGCTTGACCGAGAGAAGACCGAGCACGCAGCCGCAGAGCAGGCTGACCGTGATGCTGAGCCAGACGTAGACGAACGGTGTCGAGATGACGCCGCCGAACGCGCCGGCACCAGCCGTCGCCGGGTCGCTGAGTGCCTCGAGGCCGTTGCCGACCCCACCGCCGTCGGGCGCCCAGTAGTCGAGCCCGGTCGCCGTCCACCAGAAGAAGACCGAGGCGAACGCGCCGAAGGTGGCCGGGACGTAGTGCCAGTCGCCGAGCACGCTGAGGAGGACGAGCACGGTGGCGAAGATGCCGACCCAGAGCGCGATGCCCCAGAAGTCGGGCAGGTCTGCGGTGGCCGACGCAGCGGCCATCGCACCCAGGGCGGCGAGCCCGCCGACGACCGAGGCGATCACGACCTTCACGAACGCAGCGGTGTCGGCACCGGCAGCGAAGAAGAAGCCCCACGCCACGAAGGCGGCCGGGACGACGAGGTGGAAGTTGCTCGGGAGGGACAGCCCGTTGCCCAGGTCGCCGTCGGTGACCCAGTGGAACGTGAAGTTGAGCGCGACGTCCGTCCACACGAGTGCGAGGACACCGATCACCACCGCCAGCGGCAGTGTTGCCTTGATGCGTCCGATCATGACAGTTCTCTCTTCTGTGGCCGTGGATCAGGGGACGAGGATCGCCCGGCCGCGGACGCGTCCGGCGTCGAGGTCGTCGATGGCGCTCTGGAAGTCGTCGAGCTGGTACTTCGCGGTGTGCAGGGTGACGGCCCCGCGGGCGGCCAGAGCCATCAGGTCGCACAGGTCGTTGTAGGAGCCGACGAGGTTGCCGATGACGTTCTTCTCGGCCGAGATGAGGTCGATGGTCGGCACGTCGATGTTCTCGCCGTACCCGACCACGTGGTAGTCGCCGGCCCGCCGCATCATCGCCAGTCCCGCTGAGGTCGAGCCCCCCTCACCGACGAAGTCGATGACCACCTCGGCGCCGAACCCACCGGTCAGCTCGAGGACCTCCTCGACCTGCTTGCCCTCGGCGACGACCCCGTGGTCGGCGCCGATGGAGAGCGCCAGCTCGAGGGCGTCCGGGTTCCGGTCGACCACGATCAGCCCTGCGGGGCTGAGCGCCTTGAGGACCTGGATGCCGATGTGGCCCAGACCGCCGGCCCCGATCACGACGCACCGGTCGCGGGGAGTCAGTCGCCGGGCCGCCTTCGCGGCGGCGTGGTACGCCGTCAGGCCGGCGTCCGCGAGCGCTGCCACGTCGGCAGGTTCGAGCGCGTCGTCCAGTCGTACGACGGACCGGGCCGAGGTTTTGAGGTAGTCCGCGTATCCGCCGTTGGTGTCGATCCCAGGGAACTGACTGGCCTCGCAGTGCACGTCGTCCCCCGAGCGGCAGGCCCGGCAAAGCCCGCACGTGATGAGCGGGTGCACGATGACCTTGTCGCCCTCGCGCACGTTGGTCACCGCGGTGCCGACGGCGTGCACCCAGCCGGCGTTCTCGTGGCCGATCGTGTAGGGCAGCTGCACCTGGGACTTCTCGGCCCACTGCCCCTCGAGGATGTGCAGGTCGGTACGGCAGACACCGGCGCCTCCGATGCGGACGACCACGTCCCAGGGGCCGGTGGCCTCGGGCACGGGCAGCTCGGTCAGCTCGAGGTTGCGGTGGTAGGCGACGACCTGGACGGCTCGCATCGTGCTCATGACGTGTGCTCCTTGATCTGGGTCAACGGGATGAAGGTCGGCTCGTCGGGGTAGCGCGTGCCGAGCAGTCCTCGGCAGAAGTGCGCGTTGCCGTCGATGGAGATCCGCGTCGACCGGGCCCGGCGCAACGCCATCGGTACGTCGTCGGGCGCGCGACCCTCGTGGTCGACGAGCACCAGCGCGTCGGGTCGGTCGGGCAGGCCCAGCGTCGTACGCCGTCGGCGCAGCGCCTCGGTGTGGTCGTCCCCGGGCAGGTCGCCGAGCCGGACGTCGCCCACCGACTCGACTGGTCGGTCCGGCTCCGCGCGGAGCAGACCGGTCAGGCAGCGCTCGACCGCGGCCGTGTGGGCCTTGCGCTGGAACGTCGTGCGCAGCTCGTCGAGGTCCTCGTCCGCCTCGTGGCGGAACGTGCCGCGATAGCCGGCATCCGCTGCCAGTCCGCGGTTGATGAGGTCGGAGTCGTGGTGGTCGTCGAGCTCGACGACCACCACGTCCGTCCAGGGCAGTGCGACCAGCACGTCCTTGGCGTCCGACGCCATCAGGTAGGCGAAGTTGGGCGCGCAGAACGACGTGGGCAGCCGGAGGTGCACCTCGACGTCGGCACCCGAGACGACCACCGACCGGACGAAGCCGAGGTCGGTGATCGGCTCGTCGAGCTCGGGGTCGATGACGACGCCGAGCGCGTCGTACGCCTCGTGCTGACGCGGGGAGTGGGCGAGCACGGCGGTCATCTCACACCGACGCCAAGTCGGCCCGGTCGGGCTCCCGCGGTCCGGTCGCGGTCTCGTCGGCATCCGGGAGCCGCAGCTCGGCCGGCACCTCGATGTCGTACATCTTGGCGGCGTTGAGGCCGAGGATCTTCTTCTTCTGGTCCGTGGTGAGCGGCGCGTACTCGTTGAGGTCCTCGGGGATCTGGAAGTCCACGAACTTCTCGATCAACCATCGCGGCGTCCAGATCGCGTAGTCGGACGAGAACTGGATCCGGTCCTCGCCGATCCAGTACATGAGCTCACCGATGATCTGCGCGAAGTAGCGCGGCCGGGTGTGGATGAACGGCATGGCGACCGCCAGGCCGCCGTGCACGTTGGGCTCCTGGGTCGCGATCCAGCAGAAGTCCTCGAGCCGGGGGAGTCCCACGTGCTCGACGATGAAGTTGAGGTCGGTGAAGTCCGACGCGACGTGGTCGATGTCGGCGACGTCGAAGGCGTCACGGTCGAGCGGCCGGATGGTCGGGCCCTTGTGCACGTGGATGTTCGTGACGCCCAGCTCGCGGCAGGCCTCGAAGTAGCGGTAGGCCCACGGGTCGTCGAGCTTCCAGCCGCGGGACTCCCCGTG
The DNA here is from genome assembly GCF_013778305.1 of Nocardioides agri. Taxonomy (GTDB): domain Bacteria; phylum Actinomycetota; class Actinomycetes; order Propionibacteriales; family Nocardioidaceae; genus Nocardioides; species Nocardioides agri. The sequence goes on along the minus strand of NZ_JACEIC010000002.1, from coordinate 231,939 downwards.
CCACTCGGCGGTGTACAGCTTGACGCCCTTGAGACCGTACTTCTCCGCGTCGGCGCGCAGCTGCTCGAGGCCCTGCTCGCCGTTGCGCGGGTCGAAGTGGTGGTTGTAGGTGAGCTTGCCCGGATGCCTCTTCGCCAGCTCCGAGGCCTCCTCGCTCTGCCCGAAACCAGTGTTGTAGAACTCGCCCAGGTACGCCGGCTGGAAGATCGCGTGGTCGACGTACCCGTCCTCGAACAGGTCCTTCATCAACCGCTCGCCGCCCTGGTAGAGGTAGTCCTCGTAGGACCACACCTCCGACTCCGGGGAGAGGTTGCGGTGGTAGTCGTAGAAGCAGTCGATGAACTGCTTGCCGTGGATGTTGCGCTGGTTCTCCGGCCGTGCGTCCCACAACGCGACGTGGGCATCCACGATGAAGTAGCTCTCGCCGTCCTTGGTGTACATCCCTGAGCCTCCGTTCGACCGTGACGGGCGTCACCGGTCAGGGCGAACGTAAGCGCGGTTCGGGTCGACGGGAGGTCCCGCGGTGTCTCAATCCGAGACGCCCCGCTGTCTCAATCTGAGACACGACGACGGCGGCCCTCGATCGACGCCGATGTAACGTGGCTCACAGGTCAGCAGGGTGGAGGTGCGCATGGACGACGACGCCGTCCCGGCGCGGGCCAGGGTCCACGACACCGCGCTCGGGACCGTTCCGAAGCGGTTGCTGGCGTCCTGGCGGCGCAGCGAGGACTACGGGGTGCCGCTCGAGGACATCCAGCCGGTCTTCAACGGCACCGTCGACGACGAGTCCCTGTTCTTCCAGTGCGGCCGCGAGGTGCTCGCCGACCTGCACCGGACCCTCGCCTCGGAACCCGTCAGCCTGATGCTGACCGATGCCGACGGCCTCGTCCTCAACCGGCTCAGCGGGGACCAGTCGCTCCTGCGTGCCCTCGACGCCGTCCATCTGGCGCCCGGCTTCTCCTACTCCGAACGTGAGGCCGGGACCAACGGCCTCGGCCTTGCCCTGGCCGACCGCGCCCCGACAGTCGTCAAGGCGGACCAGCACTACGCCCTGAGCCTGTGCACCTACACATGCGCCGCGGCTCCGGTGATCGACCCTCGCACCGGCCGCCTCGAAGGAGCCGTCAACCTCACGACCTGGTCGAAGTCGTCCAGCGAGCTGCTGCTCGCCCTCGCCCAGTCGGCGGCCGGCTCGACGGCGAGCCTCATGCTCGCGCGCTCGCAGGGCCATCGCCCACGTCCTGCTCCCCGTGGCGAGGTGTTCCGGGTCGAGGCACCCAGGCTCGAACCCGGCGCGGGAACCCGCGACGACCTCTCGGCGGACTGGACGCAGGCCATCGATCGCGCTGCGCGGGAGCTCGCGGCCGGGCGGGTGGTCGCCGCGCTGGGAGAGCCCTCTAGCGGACGGTCCACGCTGCTGGCCCAGGCTGAACGCCGACTGCGTCCGCGTGACCGGATCCTCGCGGCTCGCGCGCCGGCCCCGCAGGACGTGGAGGCCTGGCTCTCGCTGTGGACTCCCGAGCTGACCAAGCCACACACGGGCATCGTGGTGCGCGACGTCGACGCCCTCCCGGTCTGGGCCGCGGAGCGCCTTCGAGACCTCATCCGGTCAGCCGACGGCGTACCCCTGTCGATGACTGCCGAGCGATTCGAGGACATCCCCGATCCGCTGGCGGGACTTGTCGAGGCCGTGGTGCCGGTCCCGGCGCTGCGCGACCGGCCCGCTGACATCCTGCCCCTGGCCCGTCACATCGCTCGACGACTCCGTGGCCGCGATGTCGCCTTCACGCCGGCGGCCGACCGCGCCTTGGGCGACCACTCCTGGCCCGGCAACGTCGAGGAGCTGGTCGAGGTCGTGCGGCACGGGGTCAACCGCTCCGACGTCATCGACGTACGCCACCTCCCACCGAGCGTGCTCTCCGGGTCGTCCCGGCGGCTCTCCCGCATCGAGGCCTTCGAACGAGACGAGATCATCCGGGTGCTGACCCACTCGGAGACGTCGATGAAGGACGCAGCCGAGGAGCTGGGCATGAGCCGCGCCACGATCTACCGCAAGATCGCCCAGTACGACATCCACATCCCGAAGCCGTGAGGTTGGGCGTCTCGACCTCATGGCGTGCGTCACCCGGGAGATGAAAGCCTGTCGGAGACCACGTTCGTGGCTAGCCGATGGACGGGAGCCGTGGCCTGCTCGGCGTCGACGTCGTAGGGCGTCTCAAGCGCAAGGGGCATCTGTATCCGTCAGCCCTCACGCGCAGCGGTCCCGCTGAGGGGATTCCTCAGCGGGACCGCGCGTTCGTGCGGGTCAGAGACCCTTCAGGGGTCTGGCTCAGATGTCGTAGTAGAGCTCGAACTCGTGCGGGTGCGGGCGCAGCTGCACGGGCGCGATCTCGTGGGTGCGCTTGTAGTCGATCCACGTCTCGATCAGGTCGGGCGTGAAGACGTTGCCGACGGTGAGGAAGTCGTGGTCGTCCTCGAGCGCGTCGAGGACCGCGTTCAGCGAGGTCGGGACCTGCTGGATCTCGGCCATCTCGTCCGGCGGGAGCTCGTAGATGTCCTTGTCGATCGGGGCGGCGGGCTCGATCTTGTTCTTGATGCCGTCGACACCGGCGAGCATCAGGGCCGAGAACGCGAGGTACGGGTTCGCCGACGGGTCGGGGAACCGGGTCTCGATGCGCTTGGCCTTCGGGTTCGAGCCGGTGATCGGGATGCGGACCGACGCGGAGCGGTTGCGCGAGGAGTACACCAGCGAGATCGGGGCCTCGAAGCCGGGCACCAGGCGGTGGTAGGAGTTCACGGTCGGGTTGGTGAACGCCAGCAGCGCCGGGGCGTGCTTCAGGATGCCGCCGATGTACCAGCGGGCGAGGTCGGAGAGGCCGCCGTACCCGGTCTCGTCGTAGAAGAGCGGCTCGCCGTCCTTCCAGAGCGACTGGTGGACGTGCATGCCCGAGCCGTTGTCGCCGAAGATCGGCTTCGGCATGAAGGTGACCGACTTGCCGGCCTCCCACGCGGTGTTCTTGATGAGGTACTTGAACTTCATCACGTCGTCCGCGGCCTTGAGCAGCGTGTCGAAGCGGTAGTTGATCTCCGCCTGGCCGGCGGTGCCGACCTCGTGGTGCGAGCGCTCGACGAGCAGGCCGCAGGCCTCGAGGTTCTTCACCATGTCGTCGCGCAGATCGCCGTAGTGGTCGTACGGCGCGACCGGGAAGTAGCCGCCCTTGAAGCGGGTCTTGTAGCCGCGGTTGTCGCCCTCCTTGCCCGAGTTCCACCAGCCCTCGACGGAGTCGATGTGGTAGTAGCCCTCGTTGGCGCCGGTGGAGTAGCGCACGTTGTCGAAGATGTAGAACTCCGCCTCCGGCGCGAAGAACGCCGTGTCCGCGATGCCTGTGGTCGAGAGGTAGGCCAGCGCCTTGCGCGCGATGTTGCGCGGGTCGCGGGAGTAGGCCTCACCGGTGATCGGGTCGTGGATGAAGAAGCTCAGGTTCAGCGTCTTCGCGGTGCGGAACGGGTCGAGGAACGCCGTGGTCGGGTCCGGGAACAGCGCCATGTCCGACTCGTTGATCGCCTGGAAGCCCCGGATGGAGGAGCCGTCGAAGGCGAGGCCGTCGTCGAAGACCGACTGGTCGAACGAGGAGACGGGCACGGTGAAGTGCTGCTCGATGCCGGGCAGGTCGACGAAGCGCACGTCGACCATCTCGACGCCCTCGTCCTTGATGTACTTGAGCAGCTCGTCGCTGTTCTGGAACATGCGTCCTCCTTGGCTGCCAGGGTGGGGCAACCGACAAGTGTGCGGTGCGGAGCGACCGGGGCGGCGCTGCACCGGGCTGTGACCGCAAGTTATGCAGGGGCAGTTTCTCGACCGTATCCGGTTTGTTTCCGGCATGTAACAGGTGCCCGGTGGTCGGTCGGGACGCGCCGCCACCTACGCTGACGAGCGTGCCTGTGGAGGAGTCGCTGCCCTACGAGACCGCGTCCTGGGGACGCCGGGTGCTGGCCCTGCTCGTGGACTGGTTCGCCAGCATCCTGGTCGTGAGTCTCTTCGTGCCGGTCTTCGGTACGACGGGCGGGCCGGGCAGCTTCTACACGCTGCTGGTCTTCGTCGTGGAGTCCGCCGTGCTCACCGCGACCGTCGGGGGCTCGTTCGGCAAGATGGTGACCCGGCTCCGGGTGGTCCGCGTCGAGACCGGCGGCCGGGTCGACCTGCTGCGGTCCTTCGCCCGCGCGATCCTCGTGGCGCTCGTCATCCCACCGCTGATCTTCCGACCGGACCGGCGTGGTCTGCACGACCTGGCCGCGGGCACGGCGACCGTCCCGCTTCTCACACCTGACCGGGCCTGAATCGGGTAGGAAGAGCGCATGAGCCGCGCCCGCCGTCCCCTCGCGTCCCTCGCCGTCACGGCGCTCGCCCTCGCCGGCCTGGCCGCCTGCGGTGACGACCCCGACAGCGGGCACGACACCGCCGCCGACGTCGTCGCCCTGAGCGGCCTCGAGGAGGGCGACACCGTCGCCCCGGCCGAGTTCATCGACACGATCCAGGACGGCGTCGCGGCATCCTCGACCGCCGAGGTCACGATGTCGATGGACATGGGGGAGGACACGACCTTCACCGGCGACGGCGTCCTCGACTACGCCGCCGACACCCCCGAGCTGCAGATGACGATGACGATCGGGGGCGGCGGTCAGGACGTCGACTACGAGGTCCGGGCGGTCGACGGGCTGCTGTACGTCAACATGGGCGCGCTGAGCGGCGGGAAGTTCTGGAAGCTCGACCCGAGCGACCCCGCCAGCCCGCTGGCCCAGATGGGGCTCGACCAGGTCCTCGACCAGTCCGACCCCATCGGCGCCGTCACCAGGATGGAGCCGGCAATCGAGTCCGTCACGTACGCCGGCGAGGAGGACGTCGACGGACGCGACCTGGACCACTACGAGCTGACCGTCGACCTCGCCAAGGCGATCGACGCGCTCGGGAGCGACGTCTCGACCCAGGTCGAGAGCCAGCTGCCGGACTCGATCACCTACGACGTCTGGCTCGACGACGAGAGCCGGTTCGCCCAGCTCGTCATGGCCTACGAGGCCACGAACGTGCCGGTGTCGATGACGATGACGGCCGACGACTGGGGCACCGACGCGGACATCGAAGCCCCGCCGGCCGACGAGGTCACGGACGCGCCCAGCTTCGGGGACATGGCTGCCGACTAGTCGCTTCGGGCCGGTCCGGGTGAACGGGTCGCGGCTAGCCTGGAAGCCATGACCACCCATCGCGCCGTACGCCGTGCCGCTGCCGCGAGCGCGGCCGCCCTGCTCACGCTGGCCCTCGCCGGCTGCGCCGACGACGAGCCGAAGGCCGAGGACGAGCCGTCCGGCGACACGACCTCCGACGCCGCGACCGACGCGTCCGGCGACGAGCCCGAGGAGGGCCAGACCGTCGACCCGGACCAGTTCGTCGACGACGTACTCGGTGGGATGAGCGACCTGACCACCGCGCACATGGAGATGTCGATGGAGGGTGGTCGGGCCGAGGTGGCGATGGAGGGCGACGTCGACTACACGACGTCCCCACCCGAGATGGCCATGACGATGTCGGGCGCGATGATGGGGCTCGGCGAGGACGGCCGCGACCTCGAGGTCCGGCTGGTCGACGGCACCATGTACATCCAGATGCCGTTCGGCCAGGCCGACAAGTGGGTCAAGCTCGACGTCGGCTCGGAGAGCGGCCCGCTCAGCGACGACCTGTTCGAGCAGCTGAACCCCGGCGCCCAGCTGGAGACCATGAAGGACGCGGTCACCGAGGTCACCTACGTCGGCGAGGACGACACCGGCGACCACTACGAACTCACGGTGCGCAGCGACGCGTTCCGCGACCTGCAGGACCAGCTCGGCGGCACGGAGGGCGCCGACCTCCCCAGCGCGTTGACCTACGACCTCTGGACCGACGACGAGGGCCGGGTCACCAGGTCCGAGATCGCGCTGGGCGACCTGGGCGATGTCACGATCGAGCTCACCGACTGGGACGGGGACGTCGACATCGAGGCGCCGCCGGAGGACGACGTCGTCGAGATGCCCGAGGGCATGCTGCCGGGGACCTCGTCGAGCTGACCGTCAGCGGTCGCGCAGGAACACCGTGTTGCCGTAGCCGTTGTAGGGCAGCACGCTGATCACGGTGTCCGGACCCTCGGCCGTCCACGCGACCGCCTCGTGCACCCGGCACCACCGCCCCAGCGCCGGGCGGTCGGCGTCCGCTGGCTGCCAGGAGCCGTCCCGGCGGCTCCACCCGCGAGGCCGGTCCGACGCGTCGACGGCACCCAGGACGACCTCGTCGCCGAGGTCGTGGACGAAGCAGACCTGTCCGTCCCTCGCGGTCCGGGGGAGGTCGGTGACCTCGGTCCAGGAGTGGCCGTCGGCCGAGGTGTAGACCGCCGTCTCGGACCAGGCGAAGAGACCGGCCGCGGTGCTCGACATCGAGAAGGCGTGGAAGGCGTCCGGGACGTCGGCCCGCTGCCACGAGCTCCCGTCCGAGGAGTACCACGCCGTGCTGCGGCGCAGCCCCCGCGGTGCCACGGCGACGAACACGTCGTCCGAGGCCGCGACGTCCCAGGCGTTCGGCACCGCGGGGCCGCCGGTGGCCGCGTGCCAGGTCCGGCCGTCGTCGGACCACCACAGTGGCGGCAGGTCGGTCCCATCGACGGCGCGGCTGACGCTGGTGTCAGCGGCGGCGACGAACCGGCCCCCCATGGCGGCCACGGCGTTGGGCTCGACGCCCTTCTCGACCGGGGCGATCCGAGCCCGGTCCCACCCGCCCGGTGGCGTGGGCTGCGGAGACGGGGACGGGCTCGGCAGCACCGGTGCGGGCTGCGATCGGTCCCCGCCGCCGCTCGCGACCAGGCCGACGACGACCGCGACGGCCACCACGGCGGCCGACGCCCAGGCCACGAGCTCGCGGCGGGCGCGGCGCCGGCCGGCGTCGCGGATCGCGCGGGGCGAGGGGAGCGCGGTGGGGTCCGCCCGGTCGGCGACCTGGCGGAGCAGTGCGGTGTGGTCCGTCATCAGATCCGCCCTCCATCCGGCACGTCGGCGGCGTAGCCCGGCTGCAGGGCCTCCGCGATCTGGGCGCGTGCCCGGGACAGCCGGCTCTTCACGGTGCCCTCGGCCACGCCGGTCTCCGCGGCCACCTCCGCCACGGTGAGCCCGCACAGGTCGTGCAGCACCAGTGCCCGGCGGCGTTCCGGTGCCAGGGCACGCAGCGCGTGCTCGACGTCGAGACGCTCGTCGGACGCCGACTGGCCGGCTGTCGCTCCCTCGGCGACCCGGGGGAGGAGCCGCCGGGCGACCGCCGTACGCCGGTAGTGGCTGACTGCCACCCGCCAGGCGACCGTGCGGACCCACGCCTGCGGCTGCTCGAGCGTCGACACCCTGCGCCAACGCCGCCAGGCGCGCTCGTAGGCCTCCTGCACCACGTCGGCCGCCAGCTCGCGGTCAGCGGTCATCGCGGTGAGCTGGCGCAGGGTCAGCTCCCTGGTCGCCAGGTAGAAGTCGTCGAAAGCAGCGGGATCCGGCACGGTCGTCCTCCCCTCTCGGGAGGAACACGCGTTCCCGGCCCGGAGGGTTCCCGCCAGTGTGGCCCGAGGTCAGCGCCCGCGCATCTGCGAGCGCATGCCCTTCATCGAGGTCGGGACCGGGCCCTTGGGCATCGGGATCGCCGGCCGGGCGGCGTCGAGCGCCTTGAGGCGGTAGAGCACGTCGGTCATCTCGGCGGGCTTCACCTTGCGGCCGAGCTTCTGCACGTGCTTGACGAGCTTGGGCAGCGGCACCTCGCCCTCGCCGTTGCCGCAGTAGATCTCGTGGATCGGGATGTCGGCGGCCACACGCTCGTGCTTGCGGCGCTCACTGGTCATCAGCTGGCGCAGCCGGTTGGGGTTGCCCTCGCCGACCAGCACGATGCCCGGAGGGCCGACGACGCGGTGCACGACGTCCTGCTGCTTGGTGAAGCCGATGACCGGGTCGGTCTTCCAGCTGCGGCCGCGCAGCATCCGCAGCGCGGCGGCCGCGGCGCCGGGCTGGCCCTCCATCTGGGCGTACGCCGCCTTCTGCGCGCGCCGGCCGAAGATCACCATCGCCAGCAGGGTGCCGAGGAGCAGGCCGCCGACGACCGCGAGGAGCCAGCCCAGCCAGCCCTCGCCGGGCAGGAGCATGAAGACGAAGAATCCGACGGCCGCACCGAGCAGGAACGAGCCGAGGATCCAGAGGCCGAGCCGCGGGTCGGACCGCTTGGCCATCCGGTAGGTCTCGATGAACTGCGCGCGCCGGCTCATCTTGTCCGGGTCGACGGGCTTCGGGTCCTTCGCCATCTTCTGGTGTGCCTCGTTCTGTGTGATCGGGTCAGGCAGTCGCGACGCCCGCGCGGGCGTCCATCGCCTGACGGTACAGCCGCCCGGCGCGGTAGGACGAACGGACGAGCGGGCCGGACAGCACGCCGGCGAAGCCGATCTGGTCGGCCTCGTCCTTGAGCTCGACGAACTCCTCGGGCTTCACCCAGCGCTCGACGGGGTGGTGGCGCACCGACGGGCGCAGGTACTGCGTGATCGTGACGAGCTCGCAGCCGGCGTCGTGCAGGTCCTGGAGCGCCTGGGAGACCTCCTCGCGGGTCTCGCCCATGCCCAGGATCAGGTTCGACTTGGTCACCAGGCCGAAGGCGCGGGCCTGGGTGATCACGTCGAGGGAGCGCTCGTAGCGGAATGCGGGGCGGATCCGCTTGAAGATCCGCGGCACCGTCTCGACGTTGTGGGCCAGCACCTCGGGCCGCGACTCGAACACCTCGCGCAGCAGGTCGGGCTTGCCGTTGAAGTCGGGGATCAGGTTCTCGACCCCGGTGTCCGGGTTGAGCTCGTGGATCGCGCGCACGGTCTCGGCGTAGAGCCACGCACCGCCGTCCTCGAGGTCGTCGCGGGCGACGCCGGTGATCGTCGCGTAGCGCAGCCCCATCGTTTGGACCGACTCCGCCACGCGGCGCGGCTCGTCGCGGTCGAGCGGCTGCGGCTTGCCGGTGTCGATCTGGCAGAAGTCGCAGCGCCGGGTGCACTGGTCGCCGCCGATGAGGAAGGTCGCCTCGCGGTCCTCCCAGCACTCGAAGATGTTGGGACAGCCCGCTTCCTGGCACACGGTGTGCAGACCCTCGGACTTCACGAGGCTCTGGAGGTGCTTGTACTCCGGGCCCATCTTGGCCCGGGTCTTGATCCACTCCGGCTTGCGCTCGATCGGGGTCTCCGCGTTGCGCACCTCGAGCCGGAGCAGCTTGCGTCCTTCTGGGGCAACCTGCGTCACGTGGACCAACTGTACGCGCGGGGGAGTGACGCGCCGATTCGGGATCAGGGGACGTCGCGACGCCGGAACGAGACCACCGACGCACCCGCGGTCGCGACGAGCGCGAGGCCGTAGTAGGTCGCGCCCCGCCACAGCGGCAGCTCGCGCTCGCCGAGGCACTCGTCGTCGCCGGGCTCGATGACCCGGCCCTCGCAGGACGGCGGCGGCTGCACGTAGTAGAGCGTGCCGTTCTTGACGATCGCCGAGACGTTCTTCTGCGGCTGCCACTGGTCGCCGATCCCGAGGACCGAGATGATGATGCCGCCGGCGAGCGCCACCCCGAACAGCACCCCGACGGTCGCCACGGTGCTCCGGAACAGCATGGTCAGCGCGTAGCCGCCCAGTGCCGCGGCGGCCGCGAAGAGCGCGCCACGGAGCCCGAACGCCAGCGAGTCCCCCAGGGCCCCGTCGAGCATCGGGATGTCGCGGGCGCGCATCGTCGACCACATCGTCAGCCAGAACGCCGTGCTCACCACCGCGGAGACGGCGAGGGCCACCCCCGTCACCGCGACGGCCTTCGCGGTCCAGACCCGGCCTCGCCTCGCCTCGAACAGCAGCTGGTTGCTCATCGACCCGGTGTTCCAGTCGTGGCCGACGAACGTGGTGCCGGCGAGCAGCAGGAAGGCGGTCAGCACCGCGACCACCCCGATGCCGGATCCCTCGCGACGCTCACGGCTCAGGCTCAGTGGCTGGCGGGCGCCGTAGTACCAGCCCCGCACCAGGTCCTCGCACTGCTCCTCGGCGTGCGCCTTGGGGATGCCGTACTGGCGGGGGTGCTCGACGCACCTCGCGACCTCCTCGGCCTTCATGCTCGCGACGTCGTCGAGCTCGTCCTGCGAGAGTGGGCGGGTCGCCCAGATCCGCGACGCCGCGATCAGCGCGGGCACGACGATCGCGAGCAGGACCAGCGCCAGGACCGCGCGCCGCCAGCGCAGCCGGGTCAGCTCGACCCCGACGAGCCGCATCATGCGTCGCCGCCCAGCTCGGTGCCGGCGGTGAGCTCGAGGAAGACCGCCTCGAGGTCGCGGCGCACCGGGGTGAGCTCGTTCAGCCAGATGCCTGCGGCGCCGAGCGCCTGCGTGAGGTCGGCCGGGCGATCGGTCTCGACGAGCATCTCCGCCGAGACGGTGAAGCCGGCCTCGGCCAGCACCCGCCTGGCCGCGACCGGGTCGGGCACCCCGACCCGGTACGCCGTGCTGGCGCCGACCAGCTCGTCGACGCGGCCCGACGCCAGCATCCGGCCCTGGCCGATGATCGTCGCGGAGGTGCAGACCTGCTGCACCTCGGCGAGGATGTGCGAGCTCAGCAACACGGTCACGCCGGCCTCGCCGAGACCGCGGATCGTGTCCCGGATCTCCCGGATGCCGGCCGGGTCGAGCCCGTTGGTCGGCTCGTCGAGGATCAGCAGCGACGGGTCCTTCAGCAGGGTGGCCGCGATCGCGAGTCGCTGCTTCATGCCGAGTGAGTAGGACTTGTAGCGGTCGCGGTCACGGCCGGTCAGCCCGACGGTGTCGACGGCGGCGTCGACGCGCGAGGCCGGCGCGCCGATCGAGCGCGCGAGCAGCGTGAGGTTCTGCCGGCCCGAGAAGTGCGGGGAGAACTTCGGGCTCTCGACGACCGCTCCCACGCGCCCGATGACGGCGGGCAGCCGGTTCGGCACCGGCTCGCCGAACAGCCGCATCGTCCCGGCCGTCGCCCGCGCCAGGCCGAGCAGCATCCGGATCGTCGTGGTCTTGCCGGAGCCGTTGGGTCCGAGGAACCCGTGCACACCGCCGGCAGGCACCGCGAGGTCCAGGTCGGCCACGGCGACGCGCAGGCCGCGACGGGACCGGAACTCCTTCCGGAGACCAGAGGTCTCGATGACGTAGCCACCCGGTGAGTCGGTCACCGGCCAGACCCTAGGGCGTCAGCAGCTCGATGCGGGGGTGGCGCGCTGAGGAGTGGGCGGGGTCGGGTCGCGGCTCGTAGTCGGGCGTCGCGTCGTACGGCGTCCAGTCGAGGTAGCGGGTCAGCTGGCGCTCGACGTACGGCGTGACCTCGGCGACGGTCACGTCGCGGCCGAGCTCGTGGCTCAGCGAGGTGACGCCGGCGTCGGCGATGCCGCAGGGGACGAACCGGTCGTACCACCCGAGGTCGACGTCGCAGTTGATCGCGAAGCCGTGCATGGTGACCCCCCGGCTGACCCGGATGCCGAGCGCGGCGACCTTGCGCTCGGGGCCGCGGTCGTCGGCGCGCAGCCACACGCCGCTGCGTCCGGGCACCCGGGCGGTGGTGACGCCGAGGTCGGCGCAGACCTGGATCAGCGCCTCCTCGACGCGGCGCACGTAGTCGACGACCTTGACGTGGTCGGGGAGCGTGACGATGGGGTAGCCGACCAGCTGGCCGGGGCCGTGGAAGGTGATCTTGCCGCCGCGGTCGACGTCGATGACCGCGGCGCCGCCGGGGTCGAGCGGCCGCTCGTGGGCCTCGGTGCGCTTGCCGGCGGTGAAGACCGGCGGGTGCTCGAGCAGCAGCACGGTGTCGGGCTGCTCGCCGTCGGCGACCCGCTGGTGCACCGCGCGCTGGCGCTCCCAGGCGGTCAGGTAGTCGACGGTGCCGGCGTCCTCGAACCTCACGTGCTCGAGCGTACGCGCCCACCTGTGGAGGAGCGGCGCGCGGGCCCGCCCGTTCGGGATAGGACGTCTCCATGCTGCTGGCCCACGTCTTGCTGCCCCTCGTGCTCGCCCTGCTGCCCCAGCCGCGGCCGGAGGTCTCGGCCGCGGCCGTGCTGCACGACTGGGACGACCGGCGCGCGGCGGCCTGGGCGGCCGTCGATGCCGCCGCGCTGCGGTCGCTCTACGTGCCGGGCTCGGCGGCCGGGCGCGCCGACGTACGCCTGCTGCGGCAGTGGGGCGCCCGGGGCTCCCGGGTGCGCGAGATGCAGATGCAGCTGCGGTGCGTCGCGGTGCTCCCGGCCCGACACGGGCGCCTGGTGCTGGTGGTCACCGACCGGGTGGTGGGCGCGGGCGCGGACCGGCCGTCCACGTGGCGACTGGCGTTGCGCCGGGTGGGCGAGGAGTGGCGAATGGCTCAGGTGAGCCCGGCCCGCACGACCTCGTGCACGGTGCGATCGCGGAACGAGTAGCCCGCCTCCTCGAGCACCGCCGGCCGCAGGTTGATCGAGCCGAGGATCTCGCCGGAGACCTTGCCCGCACCGAGCCGGACCGCGAACGCCGGTGCCGGCAGCAGCGCCTTGCGGTTGAGGGCCTGGGCGAGTGCCTCGGTGAACTCGGCGTTCGTCGGCGTCTGCGGCGAGCACAGGTTGACCGGCCCGCTGACGGTGTCGTCCTCGACCAGGTGGGCGACCCCACCGACCCAGTCGCGGAGCGAGATCATCGGCATCCGCTGCCGGCCGTCGCCGATCCGGCCGCCGAGGCCGGCCTTGAAGAGCAGGCGGAGCTGCTTGAGCGGCGCGGCCTCGCGGTCCATGACCGGGGCGGTGCGCAGCAGGCAGACCCGGGCGCCGGCATCGACCGCGTCGAGGGTGGCGTCCTGCCACTCGCGGGTCACGGTCGTCATGAAGCTGTCGCCGCGGCTCTCGGACCCCTCCGTGACGACCTCGTCGCCGTGGTCGCCGTACCAGGCGACGGCGTTGCCGGCGAGGTACGCCGGTCGGCGCTCGCTGCTCGCGATCGCCCCGGCCAGGACCCGGGTCGTGGTCACCCGGCTCTCGCGGAGGTTGCGTGCCCACTGGCCGGAGTGCGGGTTGCCGATGGTGGGGGAGCCGGCCAGGTTGACGACCACGTCCGCGCGCTCGATCACGTCGCGGTCGTAGACCCCGGCGTAGGGATCCCAGGTCGACTCGTCCGGCGCCGATGTCGGCCGCCGGGTCAGCGCCACCACCGCGTGCCCGCGCTCGACCAGCGCTGTCGCCAGGTGCCGGCCCAGGAACCCTGACGCGCCGCCGATGACCACGGTCTTGCCGCTCATGCCCCCAACCCTGTCACGGCGCCGAAATGCCGAGTCGGCGCAGCCGTCCAGGGGACGCCTGCGCCGACTCGGCGGTGAGGTGGGTCAGACCTCGAACTGACCCGCCTCGAGTCGCTGCTTGACCTCACGCAGGAAGCGGCCGGCGTCGGCGCCGTCGACCAGCTGGTGGTCGTAGGTGAGCGACAGGTAGACCATGTGGCGCACCGCGATCGTCTCGCCGAGGTTCGGGTCGTCGATGACGACCGGACGCTTCACGACGGCACCGGGCCCGAGGATCGCGACCTGCGGCTTGTTGATGATCGGGGTGTCGAACAGGGCGCCGAAGCTGCCGAGGTTCGTGATCGTGAACGTGCCGCCGGACAGCTCGTCCGGGCCGATCTTGTTGGTGCGGGTGCGCTGCGCGATGTCCGCGATCTTCTTCGCCAGGCCCGCGATCGACAGGTCGCCGGCGTCCTTGATCACCGGGGTGAGCAGGCCCTTCTCGGTGTCGACGGCGAACGCGACGTGCTCACGGTCGAAGTAGGTGACCTCGCCGGCCTCCGTGTCGATCGTGGCGTTGAGGGACGGGTGCTGCTTGAGCGCGTCGATCGCTGCCTTCGCGAAGAACGGCAGGTAGGTCAGCTTCGCGCCCTCGCGGGCCAGGAAGTCGTCCTTCACGGCCTCGCGCAGGCGGGCGATGTTGGTGACGTCGACCTCGACCACCTGGGTCAGCTGCGCGGAGGTCTGCAGCGAGTCGCGCATCCGCTCGGCGATGATCTTGCGCAGCCGGGAGATCTTCTCCGTGGTGCCGCGCAGCGGCGACGGCGTCACCGGCACCGGCGATGCCGACGCGGCCGGGGCAGCGGGCGCAGCGGCCGCGGCCGGGGCCGCCGCCGCCGGCTGCTGGCGGGCGTCGAGGACGTCCTGCTTGCGGATCCGGCCACCGACGCCGGTGCCGGTCACCGTGGCCAGGTCGACGTTGTGCTGCGCGGCCAGCTTGCGCACCAGCGGGGTGACGTAGCCGTGCCCCTCGGCGTCCTCGCCCGACCCGCTCGTCTCGGCGGCCGGGGTCACGGGGGCGGCCTGCGGCGCGGAGGCCGGCGGCGGGGTGGACTCCTCGCGCTTCGGCTCCTCCTGCTTCGGGGCCTCCTCCTGCTTCGGCTCCTCCTTCGCGGGCTCCGGCTCCGGCTCCGGCTCCGGCTCGGGCTCCGGCTCGGGCTCCGGCTCCGGCTCCGGCTCCGGCTGCTTCTCCTCCTGCTTCGGCGCCTCCTCATGGGCGGGCGCGGCGGAGCCGTCCCCGACGACGGCGAGCTCGGCGCCGACCTCGACGGTCTCGTCCTCCTGGACCTTGATCTCCAGCAGCGTGCCGGCGACCGGGGAGGGGATCTCGGTGTCGACCTTGTCGGTCGAGACCTCGAGCAGCGGCTCGTCGACGGCGACGTCGTCACCGACCTGCTTCAGCCACCGGGTCACGGTGCCCTCGGTCACCGACTCGCCGAGCGCGGGCAGGGTGACCGACGTGCCGCCGCCACCCCCACCGGCGGGCTTCGCCTCGGCGGCCGGCTTCTCCGCCTCCTCCGCGGCGGGGGCGGGCTCCTCGGCCGCGGCCGGCTCCTCGGCCTGCTGCTGCTCGGGCTCCGGCTCGGCCTGCTGCTCCTCGGCCTGCTGCTCCTCGGCGGGCGCGGCCTCCTGCGAGCCGGAGGACTCGCCCTCGTCACCGATCACGGCGAGCACGGCACCGACCTCGACCGTGTCGTCCTCGTTGGCCTTGATCTCCAGCAGCGTGCCGGCGACGGGGGAGGGGATCTCGGTGTCGACCTTGTCGGTCGAGACCTCCAGCAACGGCTCGTCGACCGCCACCGTGTCGCCGACCTGCTTGAGCCAGCGGGTGACGGTGCCTTCGGTGACGGACTCGCCGAGTGCCGGGAGGTTGACTTCGGTGGCCATGGAATTCCTTCGCTTCGTGTGCCGGCGTGTGGTTCAGGTTTATCAGGAGTGCGCGTGCAGCGGCTTCCCCGCGAGCGCCAGGTGCGCCTCGCCGAGGGCCTCGTTCTGGGTGGGGTGGGCGTGCACCAGGGGCGCCACGTCCTCGGCGTGCGCCTCCCAGCTGTAGATCAGCTGGGCCTCGCCGATGAGCTCGCCGACGCGGTCGCCGACCAGGTGCACCCCGACGACGGGGCCGTTCTTCTGGCGGATCAGCTTCACGAAGCCCTGGGTCTTGAGGATCTGGCTCTTGCCGTTGCCACCGAGGTCGTAGGTGACCGTCTCGATGCCGTCGGCGCCGTACGCCGCGGTCGCGGCCGCCTCGTCGAGGCCGACGGAGGCGACCTCGGGGTGGGAGTAGGTGACCCGCGGGATGCCGGCCTCGTCGATCGGCTGCGGGGCCAGGCCCGCGATGTCCTCGGCGACGAAGATGCCCTGCTGGAAGCCGCGGTGGGCCAGCTGCAGGCCGGGCACGATGTCGCCGACGGCGTAGACGCCGTCGAGGTTGGTGCGGCACCGGTCGTCGGTGAGCACGAAGCCGCGCTCCATCGCGACGCCCTGCTCGTCGTAGCCGAGGCCCTCGGTGACCGGGCCGCGGCCGACGGCCACGAGCAGCAGGTCGGCCTCGATCACGTCGCCGCCCTCCACGGTCACGGCGACACCGGTGTCGGTGGTCTTGACGCTCTGGAAGGGCGTGGACGTGCGGAAGCTGATCTTGCGCTTGCGGAACGCCCGCTCGAGCGCCTTCGACGACGCCTCGTCCTCGACCGCGAGCAGCCGGGGCAGCGCCTCGACGATGGTCACCTCGGCGCCGAAGGAGCGCCACACGCTGGCGAACTCGCAGCCGATCACGCCACCGCCGAGCACCACGACCGACGCGGGCACCTCCTCGAGCCGCAGCGCGTGCTCGGAGCTGATCACCCGCTCGCCGTCGATCTCCAGGCCGGGCAGGCTCTTGGCGTAGGAGCCGGACGCCAGCACCACGTGCTTGCCGGTGTACGCCGTACCGTCGACGGTCACCTCGCGCGGGCCGGTGAGCCGGCCGGCACCCTCGATCACGGTGATGCCGCGGCCCTTGATCAGGCCGGTGAGGCCCTTGAAGAGCCGGGACACGACGCCGTCCTTGTAGGCGTTGACGCCGGCGAGGTCGATGCCCTCCAGCGTCGCGTTGACGCCGAACTGGCCGGCCTCGCGGGTCTGGTCGGCGACCTCCGCGGCGTGCAGCAGCGCCTTGGTCGGGATGCAGCCGACGTGCAGGCAGGTGCCGCCGAGGTTGCCCTTCTCGACCAGGCCCACCGAGAGCCCCAGCTGTGCTGCTCGGAGTGCACAGGCGTAACCGCCGGAACCGGCACCGAGGATGAGTACGTCGAAGTCGGGATCGGGCACGGGCCCATCCTTCCACTTCCGCTCGACGTGTCCACACACCGACCTCCTACGGACGAGTAGGAGTTGTTGGCACACTTGTCCTCATGTCATGGATGGACCGGTTCCGGCGCGGGCCGAAGATGAGCGCGCCTGCGCGGGACGCCGCGCGCACCGGATCGACCCGGGTCCGGGCCGCCGACGGCCTCGACGTCGAGCACCTCTACCTCTGGGTGGCCGAGCGGCGCGGGGTCGAGGGATTCGTCGAGCCCCGCACGGCGGTCAGCGACGTGACGCTGCTGCTCGTGGCGCACGACGGCGAGTGGACCCGGCGGCGGGTGCCGTCGGTCGCCTGGGCGCACGACTTCTGCAACAAGCAGCGGATCCCGTCCTACGACGCCGCCGTGGTCGGCGTTCCGCAGCGGATGCGCGACTACAACCGCCGGAAGAAGCTCGAGGGCGGGCTGTAGCCCGGGCTAGGACGCCGCGAACGCCCGCGCGTAGTCGACCAGCGTGCCCACGGCGACGCCGGTGCCGCCGGCGGTGGTGTGGCCCCACGGGCCGCCGGAGTTGAACGACGGCCCGGCGATGTCGACGTGCGCCCACGGCAGCCCGCCGGTGAACTCGCGGAGGAACGCCGCCGCGTAGAGCCCCCCGCCCCAGCGGATCCAGTCGTGCTGGGAGAGGTCCGCGATCTTGCTGGAGCGGATCCGCTCGCCCATCGCCTCGGGGATCGGCATCGGCCACATCTCCTCGCCGGCCGTCGCGGCCGCGGCGAGGACGTCGTCGACGACGTCGGCGGAGCCCATCACGCCCGCGACGCGGTCGCCGAGCGCGACGACCATGTGCCCGGTCAGGGTGGCGACGTCCACGATCACGTCGGGCTTCTGCTCCGTCGCGCGCACCAGGGCGTCGGCGAGGATCAGCCGGCCCTCGGCGTCGGTGTTGAGCACCTCGACGGTGGTGCCGCCGTACTGCGTGAGCACGTCACCGGGCCGCACCGCCGAGCCGGAGACCATGTTCTCCGCCATCGGCACGAACGTGCTGACCTTGATCGGCAGCCCGAGCGTCGCGATCGCGTACGTCGCCTGCACGACCGCGGCCGCGCCGGCCATGTCGGACTTCATCTCGTTCATGCTGGCGGCCGGCTTGATGGTCAGGCCCCCGGAGTCGAACGTGATGCCCTTGCCGACCAGCGCCAGGTGCTTGGTGGCGCCCTTGGGGGCGTAGGTCAGCTCCACCAGCCGCGGCGGGGCGGACGAGCCCGCGCCGACGCCGAGGATGCCGCCGCAGCCGAGCTCGGCGAGCGCCCGCTCGTCATGGACGGTGATCGAGACCTTCGGCGCGCCGCGGCCCTTGGTGAGCTCCTTGGTCGCGGCCAGCACGGCGTCCGCGAAGGCGGGCGGCGTCAGGTCGCCCGGCGGGGTGTTGACCCAGTCCCGGGTCACCGCGACCGCCCGGGCGACGACCTGCGCCTCCTCGAAGGCCGTGACCGCCTCCTTGCGGCGCGCGATCTCGCTCAGCACCACGACCTCGCCGGGGGCCTTCTTCGCACCGTCCTTCTTGTACGTCGTGAACGTGTAGCCGCCGAGCAGGTGCCCCTCGGTCACCGCCCGCACCAGCTCCGGCTCGCCCGCCGGCAGGGCGACCGCGACCGACGCCGCGTTGCTGACCGCGCGCGCCGCGACGCCCGCCGCACGTCGTACGGCGACCGGGTCGACGGCCTTGCCGAGGCCGACCAGCACGAGCAGCGGCGAGGCCAGCGCGCCCGAGGTCGGGATCTTCGCGGTCTCGCCGGCCTTGCCGGTGAGCCCGAGGGTCGAGAGGAGCGGCCGGAGCCTGCGGCCGTAGGCCTTGCCGACGTCCTCGGCACCCGCCGCCAGCTCGGGTCCCTTGGCGGACTGGACGACGCCGACGACCACCACGTCGCACTTGGTCTTGGCGGGGCTGGCGCTGCGCAGGGTGTACGTCGTCACCGGTGCAGGATAGTCGGGTAGGTTCGCCGCCATGACCGACCTGCTCCGCTCCCCGCTCCACGACCGGCACGAGGCGCTCGGCGCGAAGTTCGGGGAGTTCGGCGGCTGGTCGATGCCGCTGGAGTACGCCGCGGGCGTCGTCAAGGAGCACACGGCGGTCCGCGAGGGCGTCGGTGTCTTCGACGTCAGCCACCTCGGCAAGGCGGTCGTCGCCGGCCCCGGCGCGTTCGACTTCGTCAACAGCACGCTCACCAACGACCTCACCCGCATCGGACCGGGCCAGGCTCAGTACACGCTGTGCTGCGACGACGCGACCGGCGGCGTCGTCGACGACCTGATCGCCTACGTCTACTCCGACGACCGGGTGTTCCTGATCCCGAACGCCGCCAACACCCCCGAGGTCGTCCGCCGTCTCCGGGCGGCTGCGCCGGATGGGGTCACCGTCTCCGACGAGCACCGCGACCACGCCGTCCTCGCCGTCCAGGGCACCCGGTCCGACGAGACGCTCGAGGCGCTCGGCCTCCCGACCGGCCACGACTACATGTCGTTCGCGGTCGCCTCGTTCGAGGGCTCCGACGTCATCGTCTGCCGCACCGGCTACACCGGCGAGCGCGGCTACGAGCTCGTCGCCCCCAACGCGGTCGCGCCCGCGCTCTGGGACGCACTCCTCGCCGCGGGCGAGCAGTGGGGCATCCTCCCGTGCGGCCTCGGCGCGCGCGACACGCTGCGCACCGAGATGGGCTACCCGCTGCACGGCCAGGACATCTCCCTCGACATCACCCCCGTGCAGGCGCGGCTCGGCTGGGCGGTCGGCTGGAAGAAGGACGCCTTCTGGGGCCGCGACGCCCTGACCGCCGAGCGCGAGGCCGGTCCGCAGCGGGTGCTGCGCGGCCTGGTCGCGACCGGCCGGGGCATCCCGCGGCCGCACATGGCGGTCGGCCTCGCGTCGGGCGAGCAGGTCGGCGAGATCACCTCCGGCACGTTCTCGCCGAGCCTGCGCAAGGGCATCGGCCTCGCGCTGGTGGCGGCGTCGGTCGACGCCGACGCCGAGGTGACCGTCGACGTCCGCGGCCGCCAAGAGGTCTTCCAGCTCGTGAAGCCACCGTTCCTCGACCCCTCGGTCCGGGAGGCCTGAGGCGATGAACCTCCCCGAGCAGCCACCCACGTTCCGCTCACCGACCCCCGCCGAGCGGCCCTGGTGGTGGCGCCTCGAGGACGGCGCCGGCGGCGAGGTCGCCGTCGAGGGCGATCTGGCCGGTCAGCGGTTCGCCAGCCAGGCCGACGCGGAGTCGTGGGTCGGCGAGACCTGGCCCGAGCTCGCGGCCCAGGGCGTCGACGCGGTCACGCTCTTCGAGACCGACCGCCAGGTCTACGGGCCCATGTCGCTGCACCCCTAGGCGCTCAGCCTTAGGCTCCGGGCGTGGCCAGCGATGATGCCGACTTCGCCGCCTACCTGGCGGCGCGCTGGTCGACGCTGGTCCGGACCCTGGTGCTGCTCGGCCACGACCGGCCCGGGGCCGAGGCGTCCGCGCGCCAGGGGCTGGCGCGCTGCCGTGCCGACTGGGAGCGGGTGCGCAGCTCCGAGGACGTCGACGCCTACGTCTTCGGTGTCGTGCTCGAGCGTCGTCCGCCGCTGGTCGCCCGCACCCTCTCGGCCGTCTCGGACGAGGACACGGCACTGCTCCAGGAGGTGGACGAGCGGCTCCAGGGGATGCCCCACGACGAGCGCGAGCGTCTCGTGCTGGCCGCCGTGGCGGGCCTCAGCGCCGCCCAGGTCGCCGACGTCCTCGACGTGCCGGACAGGACCGTCCCGCCGGGGGCCGCGGAGGTGCGGCAGGCGGCCGAGCTGATCGCCGTCCCGGCTGCGCCGGTGGAGGACGTGCTGGCCGACGCGCGGAGCCGGCACCGTCGGCACGTGCGGGTGCTGGCCGTTGGCGTCGCCGCCGCCCTGGTCCTGGGCGGCGTCGCCGCGGTCCTGGCACGCGACGCCCAGGAGGAGCAGCTACCCCCGGCGAAGGTGACCCGGTCGCCGAACCCGGTCGACGTGGCGTGGTACGCCGACGGCGTGCTGCACCTCGACCTGGTCAAGGTCCAGGTGCCGCCCCTCACCGACCTCTCCGAGCTCAACGGCGGCGCCGTCTACGCCGACACCGACGGCACCGTCGCGTTCGTCGCCGCCGACGGCAAGCGGCGGCGCCTCGGGACGAAGGAGCCGGGCTCGCCGCTGGTCGCGTCGGCGGACGAGGGGTGGGCCGCGTGGACGGAGCCGGGCGGTTCCCGCCTCGTGGTCTACGACGTCAGCAAGGACGAGGAGATCTTCACCTACCCCGGCGACGAGGAGATCCGGCCGGTCGCCATCGACCTCGGCTTCGTCTACTTCGACACCCCCGACGCGAGCTACGTGTGGAACCCGGGCCCGGGTGCCCCGGAGGCGCTGGACCAGGCGGGCCTGGCCGACGTCGAGTCGGCGACCCAGGTCTTCCAGGTCGGGGGCGAGATCGAGATGGAGCAGGGCATCTTCAGTGTCGCGTTCCACAGGCCGGGGATCGGAGCGCTGCTGTCGCCCGGCGGCACCTTCGTGCTCAGCCGGTCCGATGACGGCGAGCCGGGCACGCCGTACCGGCCGCTGCTCTACGACGCGAGGAGCGGCCGGAAGATGCCGATCGGGCTCCAGCCCGGTGAGCGGGTGCTGGACGCGACGTTCGGGGACAACTACAGCGCCGTCTACCTCGTGGCGCCCGAGGCCGGCGCCGGTCCGGACGACCTGCTGGTGCTCCGCACCTGCGAGCTCGACGCTGAGCAGTGCTCGGACGTGACGCCGGTCAGCCAGTCCGACGAGCGGCCGCTGCTGGCCCACTAGCGTCGGCGCCCTAGATTGTCGGGGTGCGCTTCAGCCAGGTCGACGTCTTCTCCAGCGAGCCGCTGCGCGGCAACCCCGTCGCGGTCGTCCACGACGCCGACGGTGTCAGCGACGAGGAGATGGCTGCGTTCGCGCGCTGGACGAACCTGTCGGAGACGACGTTCCTGCTCGCGCCGACCGACCCGGCCGCCGACTACCGCCTGCGGATCTTCACGCCGGGCGACGAGCTGCCGTTCGCCGGCCACCCGACCCTGGGCAGCGCGCACGCCTGGCTCCAGGCCGGCGGGGTGCCGCGGGGGGCGGACGTGGTGCAGGAGTGCGCTTCCGGGCTCGTCACGATCCGACGGGCCGACGTGCTCGCCTTCCAGGCGCCGCCCCTGATGCGCACCGGCGCGGTGTCCGACAGCGACCTCGACGCGATCGCCGCCGCGCTCCGGCTGAGCCGCGCCGACCTGCTCGACACGCAGTGGATCGACAACGGGCCGGGCTGGGTCGGCGTGCTGCTCCGCGACGCGCAGACCGTGCTCGACCTCCGCCCCGACTGGGCGGCGTTCGGCGACCTCAAGATCGGCGTGGTCGGCCCCCACCCCGCCGGGGGGCCGGCGGACGTGGAGGTCCGGGCGTTCTGCCCGCAGTACGGCGTGCCCGAGGACCCGGTCACCGGCTCCCTCAACGCCGGGATCGGCCAGTGGCTCGCGGGCACGACGCTGCCCACGTCGTACGTCGCCGCGCAGGGCACCGTCCTGCAGCGGGCCGGACGGGTGCACGTCTCGCTGGTCGACGGGCAGGTCTGGGTCGGCGGCGACACGCGGACGACGGTCTCCGGGACCGTCTCGCTGGACTAGGGTCAGACCGTGCAGCAGTACCTCGACCTCCTCCAGCGGATCCTCGACGAGGGCGTCGAGAAGGGTGACCGCACCGGCACCGGCACCCGGTCGGTCTTCGGCCACCAGATGCGCTTCGATCTGACGGCCGGCTTCCCGCTGGTCACCACGAAGAAGGTCCACACCCGCTCGGTCTTCGGCGAGCTGCTGTGGTTCCTGCGCGGCGACACCAACGTGAAGTGGCTGCAGGACCGTGGCATCACGATCTGGGACGAGTGGGCCGACGAGGCCGGCGACCTCGGTCCCGTCTACGGCTACCAGTGGCGGTCCTGGCCGGCGCCCGACGGCCGGCACATCGACCAGATCGCGCAGGTCGTGTCGGAGATCAGCGCCAACCCCGACTCGCGGCGCCACATCGTCTCGGCCTGGAACGTCGCCGACATCCCCGACATGGCGCTCGCGCCGTGCCACGCGTTCTTCCAGTTCTACGTCGCGGACGGCAGGCTGTCCTGCCAGCTCTACCAGCGCTCGGCCGACGTCTTCCTCGGCGTGCCGTTCAACATCGCGTCGTACGCCCTGCTCACCCACATGGTCGCCCAGGTGACCGGACTCGGGGTCGGCGACTTCGTGCACACGCTCGGCGACGCGCACCTCTACCTCAACCACCTCGAGCAGGCGCAGCTCCAGCTCACCCGCGAGCCCCGCCCGCTGCCGACGCTGGTGCTCGACCCGTCGGTGACCGAGCTCGACGCCTTCGACCTCGAGCACATCTCGGTCGAGGGCTACGACCCGCACCCCGGCATCAAGGCCCCCATTGCCGTCTAGGGGCGGGCGCCGCGTCGTCCTGGTCGCTGCGGTGGCGAACAACGGCGTCATCGGCGACGGGCCCGACATCCCCTGGCGGCTGCCCGGCGAGCAGGCGCTCTTCAAGGCGGTCACGCTCGGCCACACGCTGGTCATGGGACGCACGACGTACGAGTCCATCGGCCGGCCGCTCCCCGGCCGCACCACGATCGTGCTGACCCGCTCGCCGTCGTGGTCGGCCGACGGCGTCCTCGTCGCGCACTCCTTCCAGGAGGCGCTCGACCTCGCCGACACCTTGGACGCGGCCGCCCAGGTGATGGTCGCCGGCGGGGGAGAGGTCTACGCCGCCGCCATGCCGCACGCCGACGAGCAGGTGCTCTCCCTCGTCGACCTGTCCCCGGCCGGGGACGCCTTCTACCCGGCGTACGACGCCGGCGAGTGGATCGAGACCGCCCGCGAGCCGTACGACGGCTACGAGCGGGTCTTCCTGGTCAGGGCCGCCGACCGGCTGTAGTCCGTCGCACCTGACCTGAGCGTCGTGATCGGACCGGAACCACGACGCTGAGGTCAGGTGCGCCGGGACTTGGGCAGCCTGACAGGGTGGAGCCATGGAGCTGCGCGTCTTCACCGAACCCCAGCAGGGAGCCACCTACGACGACCTGGTGACGGTCGCGAAGGAGGCGGAGGCGCTCGGATTCGGGGCGTTCTTCCGCTCCGACCACTACCTCGCGATGGGCACCGAGGGGCTGCCCGGGCCGAGCGACGCGTGGATCACGCTGGCCGGGATCGCCCGGGAGACCAGCACGATCCGGCTCGGCACGATGATGACGAGCGCGACGTTCCGGCTGCCCGGCCCGCTGGCGATCAGCGTCGCCAACGTCGACCAGATGAGCGGCGGCCGCGTGGAGCTGGGCATCGGCGCGGGCTGGTTCGAGCAGGAGCACACCAAGTACGGCATCCCGTTCCCGAGCACGGGGGAGCGGTTCGACCGGTTCGAGGAGCAGCTCGCGATCATCACGGGCCTGTGGGCGACCGAGGGCGGCTTCACGTTCGACGGCGAGCACTACCAGGTGGCCGACAGTCCCGGCCTGCCCAAGCCCGTCCAGCCCAAGCCGCCGGTGCTGATCGGCGGCGTCGGCAAGAAGCGGACGCCCGAGCTCGCGGCGCGGTACGCCGACGAGTTCAACCTGCCGTTCGTCGACGAGGCGACCACGGAGGAGCAGTTCGCCCGGGTGCGCGAGGCCTGCGAGCGGCAGGGCCGCGACCCGCAGACGATGCGCTGGTCCAACGCCCTCGTCCTCTGCGTGGGCGCGGACGAGGCCGAGATCGGCCGTCGGGCCGCGGCGATCGGGCGCGAGAAGGCCGAGCTGCGGGAGAACGGCCTGGCCGGGACACCCGCGGAGGTCGTCGACAAGATCGGCCGGTTCGCCGCGCTCGGCGCCGAGCGGATCTACCTCCAGGTGCTCGACCTCGGCGACCTCGACCATCTGCGTCTCGTGGCGCGCGACGTGATGCCGAACGTCGGGTGAGGGCCGGGAGCCGATAACCTGGACCCCATGACCTCTGCTGCACCGGCTGCTCCGTTCGGACGCATGCTCACCGCGATGGCGACCCCCTTCGGTCCCGACGGGAGCCTCGACCTCGACGGAGTCCAGAAGGTGGCCAAGCACCTGGTCGCCCACGGCCACGACGGCCTGGTCGTCTCGGGCACGACCGGCGAGTCGCCGACGACGCTCAAGGAGGAGGACGGCGAGATCCTCGCCGCCGTGCGCGACGCCGTCGGACCCGGCATCAAGCTCGTCGCGGGCGTCGGCACCAACGACACCGCGACCTCGACGTACCTCGCCAAGCAGGCCGGCGAGCGCGGCGCCGACGGCGTGCTGCTCGTCTCGCCCTACTACAACAAGCCCGGCCAGCGCGGCATGGTGGCGCACTTCCGCCAGGTCGTCGACGCCGCCGAGATCCCGGTGATGCTCTACGACGTCCCGGGCCGCACCGGCAGCATCATCGCGCTGGAGTCGTACGCCGAGATGGCCGGCTGGGAGCAGGTCGTCGCGGTCAAGGACGCGACCGGCGAGATCCCCCGCACGGCGCGGCTCGTGCAGCTCGGCTACGCCGTCTACTCCGGCGACGACGCCAACACCCTCGGCTACCTCGCGCACGGCGCGTGCGGCCTGGTCAGCGTGGTCGGCCACGCGGCCGGCAAGGAGATCGCGTCGATGATCGACACGTTCCTCGCGGGCGACCACGCGGGGGCGCTGGAGACCTACCAGCGGCTGGTGCCGGCGTTCGACGCCGTCATGGGGGTGCCCAACTACGGCGCCACCACCGCGAAGGCCTCGCTGGAGCTCCTCGGGGTGCTCGACAACCGGCGGGTCCGATCGCCCCTCGTCGAGCTCGACGACGACGAGCTCGCCGCCCTGCGCGCCGGCCTGACCGCAGCGGGCCTCCTGTGAGCCACCCGCACCCGGAGCTGTCCGCGCCCGAGCCGCTGCCCGAGGGTGCCCTGCGAGTGACCCCGCTCGGCGGCCTCGGCGAGGTCGGCCGCAACATGACGGCGTTCGAGTACGACGGTCGCCTGCTGCTCGTCGACTGCGGCGTGCTCTTCCCCGAGGACCACCAGCCCGGCATCGACCTGATCCTCCCGGACTGGTCCTCCATCCGCGACCGCCTCGACCAGATCGAGGCGCTGGTGCTCACCCACGGCCACGAGGACCACATCGGCGCGACGCCGTACCTGCTCCGCGAGCGCGGCGACCTCCCGCTCGTCGGATCGAAGCTCACGCTCGCGCTGCTGGACTCCAAGCTCCGCGAGCACCGGCTCAAGGAGACCGTCCACCACGTGGTCAAGGAGGGCGACCGGCTGACGTTCGGGCCCTTCGAGCTCGAGTTCGTCGCGGTCAACCACTCGATCCCCGACGCGCTGGCGGTCGCGATCCGCACCGGTGCGGGGATGGTGCTGCACACCGGCGACTTCAAGATGGACCAGCTCCCGCTGGACGGCCGGATCACCGACCTGCGGGCGTTCGCGCGGCTGGGGGAGGAGGGCGTCGACCTCTTCCTCACCGACTCCACCAACGCCGAGACCCCGGGCTTCACGCCGGCGGAGAAGAAGATCACGCCGGTCATCGACCAGGTCTTCCGCGAGTCGCAGCAGCGGATCATCGTCGCCTGCTTCGCCTCCCACGTGCACCGCGTGCAGCAGGTGCTCGACGCGGCGTACGAGCACGAGCGCCAGGTCGCCTACGTCGGCCGCTCGATGGTCCGCAACATGGGCATCGCCCGCGACCTCGGCTACCTCAAGGTGCCGCCGGGCGTGCTGGTCGACACCAAGGACCTCGCCGACCTCCCGCCCGAGCGGCAGGTGCTCATCTCGACCGGGTCGCAGGGCGAGCCGATGAGCGCGCTGAGCCGGATCGCGCAGCGCAACCACAACTTCGTGCACATCGAGGAGGGCGACACCGTCCTGCTCGCCTCGAGCCTGATCCCGGGCAACGAGAACGCCGTCTACCGGGTCATCAACGGCCTCGCCCGCTGGGGCGCGAAGGTCGTGCACAAGGGCAACGCGCTCGTGCACGTCTCCGGCCACGCCAGCGCCGGCGAGCTCCTCTACTGCTACAACATCGTCAAGCCGCGCAACGTGCTGCCGGTGCACGGCGAGATCCGGCACATGCTGGCCAACGCCGACCTGGCGCGCGCCACCGGCATCGAGAACGTCGTGATCGCCGAGGACGGGGTGGTCGTCGACCTGATCGACGGGGTCGCCCGGGTCGCCGGCAAGGTCGACTGCGGCTACGTCTTCGTCGACGGGTCCTCGGTCGGCGACGTCACCGAGTCCGACCTCAAGGACCGCCGGATCCTCGGCGAGGAGGGCTTCATCTCGGTGATCGTGGTCGTCGACTCGGTGAGCGGCAAGGTCGCCGCCGGCCCGGAGATCCACGCCCGCGGCAACGCCCTCGACGACGCCACCTTCGACGAGATCAAGCAGCCGATCATCGACGCCCTCGACCGGGCGATCGCGGAGGGCAACACCGACGCCCACCAGCTGCAGCAGACCGTGCGTCGGGTCATCGGCCGCTGGGTCAGCAACACCCACCGGCGCCGCCCGATGATCATCCCGGTGGTCATCGAGGCGTGAGGGAACCGGGGCCGGCCGTGGCCCGTCGTACCGATGTGCAGCGACGAGTCTCGGCAGCGGCCGCCGGTCTGGCCGTGGTGTGGCTCCTGGCGGCCTGCGGCGACCCCACCGCCCGGACCGGGGATGATGGACGGATGAGCGACGGACCCGCCGGCTCCGAGTCGGCCAGCGCCTCGCCGAGCGCGCCACTCGAGGACCTCAGTCGCACCCCGGACCCGAAGGGTCCGCAGGTCCGCGTGGCGGGCACCGTGGTCGAGGGCGTCGAGCACGGCTGCCTGCTGCTGGTCGCCTCCGGTCAGGAGTACCTGCTGCTCGGCGCGCGGCCGGAGGTCGGGGCCCGGGTCGAGGTCGTCGGCACTCTCGACCCCGGCGCCATGTCCACCTGCCAGCAGGGCGTGCCCCTGCGGGTGCAGGAGATCACCGAGCGCTGACCGGCGCGGGTGCGCCCGCAGGCACACCCGCGCCGGCGTGCGCTACGGCGTGGTGACCTCCCCGATCTGGACAGCGCCGGTGCCGAGCACGGCGCCCTCGGTGCTGACCACCCGCATCTCGCCGAACAGGCTGCGACCGGCCGCCGGAGCCTGCTGCGCCGTGAGCGAGCCGCCGATCTCGACGCTCTGCCCCCCGGCCAGCGAGTGCGCGCTGTCGTCGACGGTCAGCTCCCCGAGCGCAGGGGAGAAGAACACGTCGAGGTAGTCGTACTCCGTGGTGCCGGCAGGCACCGAGTAGCCGTCGACCACGACCGTGTAGGTGCCCGCGGCCGGCGAGGTGATCGTCACCGACTCCTCGGAGTCGCCGTCGGCGGTCTGCCCGACCAGGGTGTCGCCCAGGTAGACGGACAGGTCGAGGTCGGCACTCAGGTCGCTCGGGTTGCCGATGGTCGCGGTCAGGGCGTCGGCGCCGGCCGGCACCTCGACCGTGTACTCGGCGGTCGCGTGGTCGGCGATCGACGGGCGCGCCGAGTGCGCGCTGCCGAGGGGACCACCCTCACCGTGCACGGTCACCGGCCCGAAGGCGTTGGTCACCGTCCACGACACCGGCGTCGGCGTGCCGGCCTCGACCGAGGCGAGCTCGAGGGTCTCCGGCGACACCGTCACGCCCTGCACCGCCGCCGTCAGGCGGTAGGGGTTGTTCAGCGACGGGGTGGTCCGCCTGCTCTCGACCTCGATCTCCCACACGCCGGGCAGCGGATCGGCGTACGCCCGCGACGTCGGCTTGCAGTCGGCCGGGTCGCTGAAGTTGGTGTAGCACACCAGCGACGACGTGCTCTCGACCGGGACGCCGTACGGGTTGATCGCGATGAACCGGGTCTGGCTGCCGGTCGCGATCCCACCGAGGTTGACCTGCAGGGCCCGGGCGCCCTCGGGCACCGTCACGAAGATGCTCTGCGTCAGGTTGCGCTCCACCCGTGAGGTCGTGGTCGTGGCGTAGCTCGGCGCGCGCAGCGGCGTCGGTGCCACGACCGTGGCGAGCATCGTGTGGTCGATCAGGGCCGTGCCGGGGTCGTCGATGCGCAGGATCGCCGAGTGCATGCCTGCCGACGGACTGGCGACGACCGGGATGGTGACCGCAGTGCCGAGGGGCAGGCTGACCGATGACGGCGCCGAGAAGGTGCCGTCGTTGCCGACCAGCTCCAGCCGGTGCCGGATCGCCCGCGCGGGGCCGCTGGTCCGCGTCACCCGGACCTGGTAGGTCCGGGTCGAGCCGGCCGCCTGGCCGCCGTCGCCGGCGGCGCAACGGTTGTAGACGCCGGTCCCGCGATCGGGGGTGGCCAGGAACTGCGAGATCGGGGTGCAGACCGGCGCCGAGACCGTGTAGTCACGCACCTCGGGCTCCTTCTTCAGCAGCGACCAGGTGCTCGGGACGTCGAGCTGCCCGTGACCCTGGGCGACGGCCGGGAGACCCTTCACGAAGTCGGCCGAGGTCTCCATGGCCGTGCGCAGCTGTGCCGGCGTCACGGCCGTGTCGGTCTGGAAGGCGGCGCTCAGCAGCAGCGCGGCGGCCCCCGCGGTCTGCGGGGAGGCCATCGAGGTGCCGTTGAACATCGCGTAGCCCGGAGGCAGGGCGTAGCCGGCCTCGGCCACGTCGGGCTGCTTGAGCCAGCGCGGCACCGTCGAGATCGCCGAGCCGGGCGCCATCAGGTCGGGCTTGAAGCCGCCGTCCTCGCGCGGGCCGCGCGAGGAGTAGTTGTGCAGGTTCAGCTTCGAGGAGACCACCGAGCCGTAGTTGGCCGCCCAGGTCTCCTTCGAGATCGACGAGGCCACGCCGATCACGTCGGTGACGACGCCGGGGTCGCCTGCCGTGTTCAGGCCCGGGCCGCTGTTGCCGATCGAGAAGATGAGCTGGACGCCGTACTCGTCGATCAGGCGGTCGTAGAGCTCGGCGCGGGCGTTGTTGGCGTCGTTGAGGGCGGGAAGGCCGCCGATCGACATGTTGACCACGTCGACGCCGCGGTTGGTGACCAGGTCGATCATGCCCTCGGTCAGGGCGACCGCGGTGCAGCCGCCGCCCCAGGTGCAGGCTCGCGAGGAGACGATCTGGGCGCCCGGCGCCGCGCCGTCCATCTGACCGCCGAACAGGCTGTGCCCGGCGGCGATGCCGGCGACGTGGGAGCCGTGGGCGTCCTCGGGAATGCCGATGTTGACGAAGTCGGCGACGCCGGGGAGGCCGGCCGGGGTCGTGTCGACGTCCTCGCGATACTGGACGACGAACGGCATGCTCTCGACGACCTCCGTGGTCGCCGGGTTGTCGGTGCCGAAGTGCCCGACCTGGAAGTCCTCACGGTAGGGACGCATCGCGGTCTCGTCGGTGAAGTCGAAGTCCTGGTCGACGTCGACCCACACGTCGTGGGTCGCGGGGTTGTAGAGCACGCCCCACCGGTCGGTGGTGTCGCCGTCACGGTTGACGTCCCCGGCGGGCTCGCTGCCGGCCGTGATCGACTCCGAGAACCGGTTGATGCGGTAGGTGCCTGCCGGCGCCTTCCACGTCGAGCCGGCGTAGGTGAAGGTCGGGCCGGTCACCTGGGTGAGCATGGCGCGCCACGTCGCGTCCTCGAGCGGGTCGGTCGCGGTCACCCAGTCGACGATCTTGCGCTCGCCGGTGGACGTCGTGGACAGGGCGGGGTGGTCGAGGTCGACACCGGAGTCGAGGACGCCGATCGTCACCCCGCGACCGTCGTAGGTCGGGTGGTTCTGCTTGAACGCCACCGCGCCGGTCTCGTTGGTGGGCATGTACGGGTTGTCGTCGGGGGTCCCGGCGCCCGGGCCGGCGGCCGTCGCGGCCCGCCCGGCGCGGCCCTCGAGGCGCGGGTCGGGCTGCTTGATGGTCTCGTTGAGGTCGACCTTGTCGACGCCGGGAAGGTAGGCGGTCTTGAGGACCTTGCCGGTCGGCACGCTGGCGCGGACGTAGCCGATCCGCTGCGAGCGCATGCCGACCGTGCCGCCGAGCCGCTCGACCGAGGCCTCGACCTCGTCCGCACTGCCGGCGTCGGTCGCCAGGATCATCGTGACGTTCTCGTCGCCGTCGGCGATCGCCTCGGCCAGGAGGGCGCGGTCCCGCTCGCCGAGCGGGTCGTTGCCGGCCGTCTCCTTGACCGGGTCGGCGACCGCGGCGTCCGACCCACTGGCCGGAGCCGTCGGCTCGGACGAGGCGGGAGCCGCGGACAGGGTCGCGGCGACCAGGGCGACGCTGGCGAGGACCGCCAGAGATCCTCCGCGCAGACGGCGCGGAACGAGCAGGGCTTTCATGGGCAAGCCTTCTTCCCGAGATGATCCTCGGCGAGTGCCGGGGTCTGGCGGGAGCCTAGGGTGAGCGCCTCCACCCGGTAAATCACCATGTGGGTGAAATCTTCGCGGGGCCCGCCCGGGCGAAGACACGCACTCCTGTGGTGCGTGTGACTGGTGTGACCCCTGCGTAGGGTGATCACCATGGCGACCCGTACGTCTTCCCCGCCGGGGTCGCGGAGCAAGAGCACGTCCTCGACCTCCCGATCCCGGAGTACCGGCACCACCCGGTCCACGAGCCGGAGCACCGGCTCGTCGCGCAAGCCTGCCCCGAAGAAGAAGCCGGTCGCGAAGAAGAAGCCCGCGGCCCGGCGACCGGCACCGCGTGCGGTCCGCACCGGGCCGGGCCCGATCTCGAGGATGTTCGGCGCGCTCTTCCACGCGCTGGGCGCGGTCTGGCTGGCGATCGCCCACGGCGTCGGCACCCTCGCCCGCGGCATCGGGCACGGTGCCGAGGAGCTCGAGCCCGACCAGCGCCGGGACGGCGTCGGGCTCTTCCTCATCGGCTCGGCGGTCGTGGTCGCCGCCGCCATCTGGTGGCAGCTGCCCGGCGCGGTCATGGACGGCGCCCGCACGGTCGTGCAGGGCTCGGTCGGCAAGGTCGGGTTCGTCGTCCCGCTCGCGCTGCTGTTCGTCGGCTGGCGCACCATGCGCGACCCCGAGCGCACCGGCCCGGCCGGCCGGCAGGCCATCGGCTGGAGCTCGCTCGCCTTCGGCGTCCTCGGCATCGTCCAGATCGCCGACGGCAACCCGCAGCCCGACCTCGGCGACACCAGCGACCTCCAGGACGCCGGCGGCGCGATCGGGTACGTCGTGGCCAGCCTGCTGCTCGACCTCCTGCGCTCGCCGTACGTCGCGGTGCCGCTGCTCGTGCTGCTCGGCTTCTTCGGCGTCCTCATCATCACCGGCACCCCGCTCTACCAGGTGCCCGCGCGGCTCGCGGACGCCCGCGACCGGCTGCTCGGCCACCCGCACCACGAGGACGACCACGACGAGCCCGCGCCGACCCGGCGCCGCCGCGGCAAGTCCGCGGAGGACGAGATCGACCCCGAGATGGGCGACCCGGCGTACGACAGCCCGGTCCTCGTCGACCGCGAGATGCGCAAGCGCAAGAAGCGCCTCGAGACCACCGAGGAGGGCCTCGACATCTTCGCCCCCGACGTGCTCGGCGTCGATGCCGACGCGACGGTCGCGGAGATCCCGGTGTTCGAGGACAAGGTGGAGGAGAAGGTCGAGCTCGAGCCGCCGCCGCACACGCCGCTGCCGCAGCGGGTCGAGCAGCTGGCGCTGTCCGGCGACATCGTCTACTCGCTCCCGACGAGTGACGTGCTCAAGCCCGGCTCGCCGCACAAGGCGCGCTCCAAGGCCAGCGACGCGGTCGTCGACCGGCTGACCCAGGTGCTCGAGGAGTTCTCGATCGACGCCCAGGTGACCGGCTACACGCGCGGCCCGACCGTGACCCGCTACGAGGTCGAGCTCGGCCCGGGCGTCAAGGTCGAGAAGATCACCAACATCCAGAAGAACATCGCCTACTCCGTCGCCTCGGCGGACGTGCGGATCCTCAGCCCGATCCCCGGCAAGTCCGCGGTCGGCGTCGAGATCCCCAACCTGGACAAGGAGATCGTCTCCCTCGGCGACGTGCTGCGCTCCAACACGGCGCGCTCCGACCACCACCCGATGGTGGCCGGACTCGGCAAGGACGTGGAGGGCGGCTTCGTGGTCGCCAACCTCGCGAAGATGCCGCACCTGCTGGTGGCCGGCGCCACCGGCTCCGGCAAGTCGTCGTTCATCAACTCGATGATCACATCGGTCCTGATGCGCGCGACTCCCGACGAGGTCCGGATGATCATGGTCGACCCCAAGCGGGTCGAGCTCAACGCCTACGAGGGCGTGCCGCACCTGATCACCCCGATCATCACCAACCCCAAGAAGGCCGCCGAGGCGCTCGCCTGGGTCGTGCGCGAGATGGACCTGCGCTACGACGACCTGGCCAACTTCGGGTTCCGGCACGTCGACGACTTCAACAAGGCGGTCCGCGCGGGCAAGGTCGAGCTGCCGCCGGGCAGCGAGCGCAAGCTCGAGCCCTACCCCTACCTGCTGGTGATCGTCGACGAGCTCGCCGACCTGATGATGGTCGCCCCGCGCGACGTCGAGGACGCAGTCGTGCGCATCACCCAGCTCGCGCGCGCCGCCGGCATCCACCTGGTGCTCGCCACCCAGCGGCCGAGCGTCGACGTCGTCACCGGCCTGATCAAGGCCAACGTGCCGTCGCGGCTCGCGTTCGCGACCTCCAGCCTCGCCGACAGCCGGGTCATCCTCGACCAGCCGGGTGCGGAGAAGCTGGTCGGCCAGGGTGACGGCCTCTTCCTGCCGATGGGCGCCTCCAAGCCCGCGCGTATCCAGGGCTCCTGGGTCACCGAGGCCGAGATCGCCCAGGTGGTCAAGCACTGCAAGGGCCAGCTCCAGCCCAACTACCGGGAGGACGTCACGGCGCCCGCCGCCGCCAAGCGCGAGCTCGACGACGACATCGGCGACGACATGGACCTCGTGGTCCAGGCGATCGAGCTCGTGGTCTCCACCCAGTTCGGGTCGACCTCGATGCTCCAGCGCAAGCTGCGGGTCGGGTTCGCCAAGGCGGGCCGGCTCATGGACATCCTCGAGAGCCGTGGCGTCGTCGGGCCCAGCGAGGGCTCCAAGGCCCGCGACGTGCTCGTGAAGCCCGACGAGATCGACTCCGTCATCGCGACCATCCAGGGGGAGATGTGACCACGATCAGCGCACCCGAGATCGACCTGCTCGACGTCGAGGCCGAGCCCGTCGAGATCCGCCGCAACGGCCTCCTGGCCGGCGGCATCGGCGGCGTCGCCGCGATCGTCGCGCTCGCCTACCTCACCCGCGCGCTCGGCGGCGGCTCGGCGCTCGACTGGCTGCTGGCGCTGGCCATGGGCCTGGTCGCCGCGGCCTACCTCAGCGCCTTCGTCGACGCGCGTACGCCGCTGCTCGTCGCCGACCACCAGGGCATCCGACTGCGGCTGGGCCGCACCTGGCGCGGCGTGCCGTGGGACTCCCTCGACTGCGTCGAGGTGCAGGCCCGGCGTGGGCTGCTGCGCGACGGCCGCGTCGTGATCCTGCTCGACGACCCCGACGCGCTGCTCGCGGACCTCGACCGCGCCGGCCGCCGCCAGGCGGCGATCGCGCGCCGACTGCACGGCTCCCCGCTCGCGGTGCCGCTGTCGCTCTCGACCTGGGTGACCGGCGGCGACGCGGACCTGCCGGAGGCGCTCCTGGCGCTGGCCGGCGACCCGGAGCGGGTCGTCGAGCTGGTGGACGAGCTGGACGAGCCGGACGACGAGCCGGGCGACGAGCCGAGCGACGAGCTGGACGAGCCGCTCGACGAGCCCGCCGAGCACCCGCACCCCGTGCTGCACGACCCGCGCCCGACGCTGGCGCGCGGCATCGACTACCTGGCCGAGAGGCTCCGCCTGCACCCCGATCCCGAGCCGGACCGCGCGCCGGAGCCCGAGGTCACCATCGCCAGCGCGACGCCGCTGCCGCTCCGCGACGCCGTGGAGGGGACGCGGGTCGAGGCGGTCTACCGGGCCCCGGAGCCGACCCAGCCGATCGCCGAGGTCGCGCCGCTGATCATCGAGGAGCCGGTCTTCGAGGAGCCGGTCTTCGAGGAGCCGGTGTTCGAGCCGGTCGCCGACCCCGTCGTCGGCCCGCAGCTCGCCGGGGCCCGCACCCGGCTCGGGCTGAGCGTCGACCAGCTCGCCGAGCGCACCCGGATCCGCCCGCACGTCATCGAGTCGATCGAGGTCGACGACTTCGCGCCGTGCGGCGGCGACTTCTACGCCCGTGGCCACCTGCGCACGCTGGCGCGGGTCCTCGGGGTCGACGCCGCACCGCTGCTCGCGTCGTACGACGAGCTCTATGCCGACGCCCCCCTCGACGCGCGCCGGGTGTTCGAGGCCGAGCTCGCGACCGGCGCCCAGGGCCCGATCCGCAGCACCAAGGGCGGCCCCAACTGGTCGGTGCTCATCGCCGCGGTGATGGCGCTGGTCCTCGCCTGGTCGATCGCGCGCCTGCTCATGGACAGCCCGGTCCACGTCTCGGGTGACCAGCCGGTGCTCAACGGCTCGCCGTCCGGCCAGCGCAAGCTGGGTGCGCCGGTGCCGGTGCTGCTCAACGCGGCGGCGGGCGGCGCGCACGTCGTGGTCAAGGACGGCGCGGGCGAGGTCGTGTTCAACGGCGACCTGGCGTTCGGGGAGCAGAAGTCGATCGAGGCGGCCCCGCCGGTGCACGTGCAGTCCTCCGACGGTGCGCTTGTCGTCAGCGTCGACGGCGAGGACCGCGGGGCGCTGGGCGCCGAGGGCGCGCCGGCGCAGAACACCTACGCCGCCGCGAAGTAGCCGAGCCGTCAGGTCCGCAGCCGGTAGCGGCGCTCCGGGCGGCCGGACCCGCCGTACTGCAGCCGGACGACCGCCTGCTCGCGGGCCACGAAGTGCTCGAGGTAGCGGCGCGCGCTGACCCGCGAGAGCCCGACCTCGTCGGCGCACTCCGTGGCCGAGACCTCGCGGCCCCCGGCGAGCGTCGCGAGGACCGCCTCGGCCGTCTCGGTGCTGAGCCCCTTGGGCAGCACCTCCCGTCCACGTCCGAGTGGCGCGAAGAACGCGTCGATGTCGTCCTGGCCGGCCCGGTCGACCCCGGTGAGCGCCAGCCGGGTCCTGCGGAAGGCGTCGAGCCGCGCGGCGAGGTCGTCGTACTCGAACGGCTTCACCAGGTAGTGCGCGGCCCCGGCGGCGGCCGCGGCGCGCACCGTGTCGGCCTCCCGGGCCGCGGTCACGACGAGCACCCCGACGTCGTTGCCCTCGCCCCGGAGCCGGCGCAGCACCTCGATCCCGCTGAGGTCGGGCAGGTGGACGTCGAGGAGCACGAGGTCGGGGGCGAGGCGGTCGATCTCGCTCAGCGCGGTCGCACCCGTGGCCGCGGTGCCGACGACGCGGTAGCCCGGGGTGCGCTCGACGAACCGGGTGTGGATCGAGGCGACCATGAAGTCGTCGTCCACCACCAGGACCGTGAGCTCGGGATCGTCGGTCATCCGTGGTCCTCGGTCATGGGCAGCCGCGCGGTGAAGACCGCGCCGTCGTCATTGTGCACCGACACCGACCCGCCCCGGCGCTCGCAGACGACCTGCACGAGGGCCAGTCCGACCCCGCGTCCGCTGGCGTCGCTGGGCTTGGTGCTGAAGCCGCGCTCGAAGATGTCGTCGATGCGCTCGCCGGGCACTCCCGGGCCGGAGTCGGCGACCTGGACGACCGCGTCGCCGCCGTCGCTCGTGAGCCGTACGTCGACGCGTGCGGCGTCCGCGCCGGCCGCGGCGTCGACGGCGTTGTCGACCAGGTTGCCGAGCACCGTCCCGAGGTCGGCCGACAGGTCGGGCGCGAGCCGCGGGAGCCGGCTGTCGGGGCTGAGCGCGAGCTCGACCCGGCGCTCGGCGGCCAGGCTGGTCTTCGCGACCAGCATCGCGGCGACCGCCGGGTCCTCGACCCGCTCGAGCACGAAGTCGCTGATCGCCGCCCGGCGTCGCGTGAGGGTGCCGATCAGGCGACCGGCCTCGTCGTACTCCTCGAGCTCGAGGAGGCCGGAGATCGTGTGCAGCTGGTTGGCGAACTCGTGGGTCTGCGCGCGGAGCGTCTCGGTCACGCTCTCGCGGGCGCTGAGCTGGCTCTGCAGGGCGAGCAGCTCGGTGCGGTCGCGCAGGGTCGTGACCGTGCCGGCGGGGCGGCCGTTCTGCACCACCCGGTTGCTGTTGAGCACCAGCACCCGGCCGCCGACCACGGCCACCGCGTCGTGCACGTCGTCGTCGCCGATCAGCAGCTCGAGCACCCGCAGCGGCAGGTCGAGGTCGGCGAGGAGGCGGCCCTGGCTGTCGGGAGGCAGGTCGAGCAGCGCGCGGGCGCTCTCGCTCAGCAGCGTGACGGTGCCGGACTCGTTGACCGCCAGGACGCCCTCGCGCAGCGAGGTGAGCAGGGCCTCGCGCTGGTCGGCGAGGTCGGCAATCTCGGCGGGCTCCAGCCCGCGGGTGCGCCGCTTGATGAGCCGCGCGAGCAGCCAGGCGCCGACCAGGCCGAGCGTGAGCCCCACGGCGAGGAAGGACAGCAGGTCGGGCAGGGTCTGCCGCAACCGCTCGGCCAGCGACGGGTAGCGCTCGGTGACGACCACGGCCCCGACCACCTCGCCGGCGTCGACCCCTCGCTGGATGCCGATGATCGGCACCTCGGCGGCGATCGCCCGCTGCCCCCTGTCGTCGAGGTCGCCGGTCCACGCGCGGCCGTCGGACACGCCCGGACCGAGGTCGATCTCGTCGCCGACCCGGGTCGGGTCGGTCGACACCACGATGCTGTCGCCGGGGCCGACCAGGTGGACGGCGGTGGCGCCCGTGTCGTCCTGGCGCTGCTGGGCGTAGAAGGTCAGCGCGCGCTGCTGGCTGCCGTTGCCCACGCCGACCTGCACGGGCTGGGTGCTGGCGAGGTTCTCCGCGCTCGCACGCAGCCGGGCGCCCCGGGAGTCACGGAAGTCGGCGTCGCTCTGCCGGAAGGACACCACGCTGGTCACCGCCACGACGAGCAGCAGCAGCACCGCCTGGAGCGCGAGGAACTGCCCGGCCAGCGTGCGCGGGCGAGGCAGGCGCGGGCGGGACCACAAGTTCCACAACCTCCATTGCTTGGTGAAGGGTGACGGCCGCCACAGGGTAGGTGAACGATCGGGACTCCGATCCACCGAGAGGAGCCTGACATGGCCACCCCATCGCCAGACCGACGCCGGCCGGCACGTGCCGTCGTCGCCGCCCTCACGGGCCTGGCGCTGACCGCGGCGCTGTCCTCCTGCGGCGTCACCCGCGGCGAGGACAACAAGGACATCGCGATGTGGATCCCCAACAGCGCGGGCGGCGGCTACGACCAGACCGGACGGGCCGCGGTCTCGGTCATGGAGCAGGAGGACGTCACCGGCGGCAACTTCGAGGTCACCAACATCCTCGGCGCCGGCGGCTCCGTCGCGATGACCCGGCTGATGGGCGCCGAGGGCGACGAGCACACGATGATGACCGTCGGTCTCGGCGTGGTCGGCTCGCTCTACTCCTTCGGCCTCGAGGACCGGGTCCACGACGCCACGCCGCTGGCCCAGCTGATCGAGGACCAGGAGGGCATCCTGGTGCCCGCGGACTCGCCGTACGAGACCGTCGACGACTTCCTCGCCGCCTGGAAGAAGGACCCGCACTCGATCGCCGTCGGTGGCGGCTCGTCGCCCGGCGGGCCGGACCACCTCTTCCCGATGCAGCTCGCGGAGACCGTCGGTATCGACCCCAAGGACGTCCTCTACGTGCCGTACGACGGGGGCGGCCCGCTCACCAGCGCGCTGATCGGCGAGAAGATCCAGGTCGGCTTCTCGGGCCTCGGCGAGTTCGAGGGCCAGATCGAGTCGGGTGAGCTGCGCGCCCTCGCGGTCTCGGGGGAGGAGCGACTCGAGAGCGAGCCGTTCCAGGACATCCCGACCCTGACCGAGTCCGGCGTCGACCTGGTCTTCGTCAACTGGCGCGGGGTGCTCGCACCGCCGGGCATCTCCGACGAGCGCCGCGACGAGCTGATCGCCTACCTCCAGGAGATGCACGACAGCCCTGAGTGGCAGCAGGCCCTGGAGAAGTACGGCTGGACCGACGCCTTCAAGACCGGTGACGACTTCAGCACCTTCCTGCAGGAGCAGGACGACCGTGTCGCTTCGACCCTCGAGGAGCTGGGACTCATATGAGCAGCACGACGCATCCGGGTACGAGCCCGAGCACCGCGCCGCGGCGCGACCTCGCCCAGATCGGCCTGGCGGCGGTCACCGCCGTCGTCGGCGCCTACACGATCTACGACGCCAGCACCCTCCAGGTCGGCTTCGCGGACCCGGTCGGGCCGCGGCTCTTCCCCTACGCCATCGGCACCGGGCTGCTGGTCACCAGCGCGCTGCTGGTCGTCGCCGCCCTCCGCGGCGACCTGCCCGAGGCCGAGGGCGGCGAGGACGTCGACCTCGACGCCCGCGCCGACTGGGCGACGGTCGCCAAGCTGGTCGGCATCGTCGGGCTCACGATCGCCACCGTCGGCTTCCTCGGCTGGGCGATCAGCGGCGCGATCCTCTTCGCCGGCTCGACCTGGGCCCTGGGCAGCCGGACCCTCGTCCGCGACGTGATCGTCGGCGTCGTGCTGTCGGTCCTCAGCTGGTACGCCTTCTACGTCGGCCTCGGCATCCCGCTCAGCGCCGGCATCCTGGACGGGATCCTCTGATGGGCGACCTCGACCTCCTGCTCGGCGGCCTGCAGTCCGCGGCCACGCCCGAGAACCTGCTCTACGCCGCGATCGGCGTCCTGCTCGGCACCTTCGTCGGCGTCCTGCCCGGCATCGGCCCGGCGATGGCGGTGGCCCTGCTGCTGCCCGTGACCTACAGCCTGGAGCCGACCTCGGCCTTCATCATGTTCGCCGGCATCTACTACGGCGGCATGTACGGCGGCTCGACCACGTCGATCCTGCTGAACACACCAGGGGAGTCCGCGTCGGTGATGACGGCGCTCGAGGGCAACAAGATGGCCAAGGCCGGCCGAGCGGCACAGGCCCTCGCGACCGCGGCCATCGGGTCGTTCATCGCCGGCACCATCGGCACCCTCCTGGTCGCGTTCTTCGCGCCGATGCTGGCCGAGTTCGCGGTCACGATCGGCGCCCCGTCGTACTTCGCGATCCTGCTGTTCGCCCTGGTGATGACCACGACGATGCTCGGCTCATCGAAGGTGCGCGGCTTCCTCTCGCTCTTCCTCGGCCTGACCATCGGCCTGGTCGGGCTCGACCTCAACACGGGCCAGGCCCGGCTCGACCTCGGCGTGGCTCAGCTGCGCGACCCGCTGGAGATCGTGGCCGTCGCGGTCGGCATCTTCGCGCTCGGCGAGGCCTTCTGGGTCGCCGCCCACCTGCGGCGCAAGCCGCTGCAGGTGATCCCCGTCGGGCGGCCGTGGATGGGCCGCGAGGACTGGAGCCGGTCCTGGAGGCCGTGGCTGCGCGGCACGGCGTACGGCTTCCCGTTCGGCGCGATCCCCGCGGGCGGCGCCGAGATCCCGACGTTCCTCTCCTACGTGACCGAGCGTCGGCTCTCCCGCCACCGCGACGAGTTCGGCAAGGGGGCGATCGAGGGCGTCGCCGGACCGGAGGCGGCCAACAACGCCTCGGCGGCCGGGATGTTCGTGCCGCTGCTCGCGATGGGCATCCCGGTCACCGCCACGGCCTCGGTGATGCTGGCGGCGCTGACGAGCTACGGCATCCAGCCCGGGCCGCAGCTGATGACCGAGCAGTCGGACCTCGTGTGGACGCTGCTCGCCAGCCTGCTCATCGGCAACACGCTGCTGCTGGTGCTCAACCTGCCGCTCGCGCCGCTGTGGGCCAAGCTGCTCCGGATCCCGCGACCGCAGCTCTACGCCGGCATCCTCTTCTTCGCCTGCCTCGGCGCCTTCGCCGCCAACCAGGACGCCTTCGACGTCTTCCTGCTGCTGGCCTTCGGCCTGCTGGGACTGGCGATGCGGCGCTTCGGGCTCCCGGTGCTGCCCCTGATCCTCGGCGTCATCCTCGGGCCGATCATGGAGCTCAAGCTGCGCGAGGCGCTGACGATCTCCGACGGTGACCTGTCCGGGCTGTGGAGCGAGCCGCTCGCTGTCGCGGTCTACGTGCTGACGGCCCTGGTGGTCGTGGTGCCGATCGTGGTCAAGCGGGTCCGGCCCGACCTCGACACCCCGGCGGCCGAGGTCGCCCGAGCCGCGCAGGACGACGAGAGGGTGGGCCGATGAGCCGGATCGTGGTGGCCTGGTCCCCGGACGACTACGGTCGCGCGGCCCTCGTGCACGCCGTGGCCGAGGCCCGGCTGCGGGGGCTCGGGCTCCTCGTCGTCAACGCCTCCCGCGGCGACGCACTGGTCGACGACAGGTTCGCGACCGACGACGACCTGGCCGGGGTGCGGGCCGAGCTCGACGAGGCCGGCCTGGCGTACGACGTGCGCCAGTCGGTCGGCGCCGACGTCGGCGACCAGGTGCTCGAGGCCGCCGCCGAGGTGGACGCGGCGCTGATCGTGCTGGGGCTGCGGCGCCGTACGCCCGTCGGCAAGCTGATCATGGGCAGCGTCGCGCAGCGGATCCTGCTCGGCGCGCACTGCCCGGTGCTCGCCGTGAAGTCGGCCTGAGGTCCGTCGAGTAGGCGCCCGCGCGCC
The DNA here is from genome assembly GCF_013778305.1 of Nocardioides agri. Lineage (GTDB taxonomy): Bacteria > Actinomycetota > Actinomycetes > Propionibacteriales > Nocardioidaceae > Nocardioides > Nocardioides agri. The sequence goes on along the minus strand of NZ_JACEIC010000002.1, from coordinate 190,624 downwards.
GGCGCGGGATACTTGCTCGGTTATGACGAGCAACGCGCAGGAACTCCTCTCGGTCGCCATGGTCACCCTCGGGTGCGCCCGCAACGAGGTCGACTCCGAGGAGCTGGCGGGCCGGCTCGAGGCGGGCGGCTTCCGGCTGGTCGCCGATCCCGAGGACGCCGACACCGTGGTCGTGAACACCTGCGGGTTCGTCGAGTCGGCGAAGAAGGACTCGGTCGACACGCTGCTCGAGGCCGCCGATCTCAAGGCCAGCGGCCGCCCGCAGGCGGTCGTCGCTGTCGGCTGCATGGCCGAGCGCTACGGCAAGGAGCTCGCCGAGTCGCTGCCCGAGGCCGACGCGGTGCTCGGCTTCGACGACTACCCCGACATCGCCGACCGGCTGCGCTCGATCATGGCCGGCGAGACCCACGAGGCGCACGTCCCGCAGGACCGCCGGCTGCTGCTGCCGATCACGCCCGTCGAGCGCGCGCTCTCGACGGCGCCGGTGCCCGGCCACGCGTCGGGGCCGGCGTCCCTGCGCCGCCGCCTCGACGCCGGCCCGACGGCCTCGCTCAAGCTCGCCAGCGGCTGCGACCGACGGTGCTCCTTCTGCGCGATCCCGTCCTTCCGCGGCTCCTTCGTCAGCCGCCGTCCCAGCGACGTGCTCCAGGAGGCGCGCTGGCTGGGGGAGCAGGGCGTGCGCGAGCTGTTCCTGGTCAGCGAGAACTCCACGTCCTACGGCAAGGACCTCGGAGACCTGCGGCTGCTCGAGACGCTCCTGCCCGAGCTGGCCGCCGTCGAGGGTGTGCACCGGGTCCGGGTGTCCTACCTCCAGCCCGCCGAGACCCGCCCCGGGCTGGTCCAGACGATCGCCGGCACGCCCGGCGTCACGCCGTACTTCGACCTGTCGTTCCAGCACGCGAGCGCCACCGTGCTGCGCCGGATGCGCCGCTTCGGCGACCCCGACAGCTTCCTGGGGCTGCTCGAGCAGGTGCGCGGGCACGCGCCGGCCGCCGGGGTCCGCAGCAACGTGATCGTCGGGTTCCCGGGGGAGACCGAGGAGGAGCTGGAGACGCTGTGCGACTTCCTCGTCGCGGCGCGGCTCGACGTCACCGGCGTCTTCGGGTACTCCGACGAGGACGGCACCGAGGCGGCGACGTACGACGGCAAGCTCGACGACGACGAGGTGCGCGCCCGGGTGGAGCACGTGACCACGCTGGTCGAGGAGCTCACCAACCAGCGCGCCGCCGAGCGGATCGGCGAGGAGGTCGAGGTGCTGGTCGAGGCAGTCGGTCCCGACGGCGACGTCGAGGGCCGGGCCGCCCACCAGGGCCCCGAGGTCGACGGCTCGACCTACCTGCTCGGCGCGACGGCCGAGGTCGGCGACCTGGTCCGCGCGGTGGTCGTCGAGTCCGAGGGCGCGGACCTCTACGCTCGGGTGCTGTGATGACCGAGCTGGAGGCGCAGCCGAGCAACTGGAACGTCCCCAACGTCCTCACGACGGTGCGGATCATCTCCGTCCCGTTCTTCGCCTGGGCGCTGCTCGTCGACGGCGGGGAGTCGATCACCTGGCGCTGCGTGTCGTTCGCGATCTTCGTGGCCGCGATGATCACCGACAAGATCGACGGTGACCTGGCCCGCAAGCACAACCTGATCACCGACTTCGGCAAGATCGCCGACCCGATCGCTGACAAGGCGGTCACCGGCATGGCCTTCATCGGCCTCTCGATCGTCGGCGACATCTGGTGGTGGGTGACGATCGTCGTGCTGCTGCGCGAGTGGAGCGTCACCCTGCTGCGGCTCTCGGTGCTGAAGAAGGTCGTGATCGCCGCGAAGGACCTCGGCAAGATCAAGACCACGTTCCAGGCGGTCGCCCTCGCCACGCTGTGCCTGCCGCTGCGCGACCCCGACCTGCCCGCCGCGCTCGAGGTGCCCGGCGAGGTGATCTTCTACCTGGCCCAGGCCTGCCTCGCGATCGCCGTCGCCCTCACGCTGTGGTCGGGCTGGGAGTTCTTCCGCGACGTCTGGAAGCAGCGCGCCAGCCTGCGGGGCTAGCCCGGCTTCATCCATCTGGGTGATCGGCACGGTGCTGTAACAACTTGTTCACCCGAACTCTTGCAAGAGACGGCCGTTTCGGGGTTAGGTTTCGTTCACCTCGGTCAGCCGGAGCCCTTCCCCTTCGCGGACCAGGCCTCGGAACGCCTGCGCGGTTCTCGGCCTGGACGTGACGCTCTCCCGGCGTGGTTCGGGGCGCCGCTCACGCCCAGTTCGCCAACCCTTCGGAGTGCCCACGTCATGCGTGCCCCCCAGCGTCTCGTTCCACTCGCCGTCCTGGCGCTGGCCGCCAGCGGCCTGCTCATCCCCTCCGCGCCCGCGTCCGCCAACCCCGCGGGCACCGGCCTGGTCATCAACGAGGTCTACGGCGCCGGCGGCAACAACGGCGCGCTGAAGAACGCCGACTACATCGAGCTCTACAACCCGACGGCAGCGGCGATCCCGCTCACCGGGCTCTACCTCCACTACCGCTCGGCCGCCAACTCGTACGGCGGCGTCGCGGCGCTGCCCGGCGCGAAGTCGGTCCCGCCGCACTCGACCTTCCTCGTCCAGGCGAGCGCGGCCGGCGCCAACGGCACGGCACTCCCGACCCCCGACCACGTCGCGTCCCCGGCGCTCAACCTCGCCGCCGCGGGCGGTCAGGTCTTCCTGACGACGGCCTCCGCCCAGTTCCCGGCCGGCACGGTCAACGGCAACGTCGCCGGCGCGGCCAACATCGTCGACATGGTCGCTGCCAGCGGCTCGTCGACGTTCGAGGGTGCCGTCGCGACCGTCGCGGGGACGACCTCGAAGTCGATCAGTCGCGCGCCCGGTGGCGTCGACACCGACAACAACGCCGCCGACCTCACCCTGACCGACCCGAGCCCGACGCCCGCCACGGTCGTCACCACCCCGCTCGACGCCACCTCGCCCGGCGACAAGACCGGCATCGTCGGCATGAGCATCGTGGGCTTCAACCTCCAGGCCTCGGGCGGCACCCCGCCGTACACCTGGAGCGTCAGCGGCCTCCCCACCGGCGTGACCGCGACCAACGCGGGCGCCGTGTCCGGCACGCCCACGCAGGCCGGCACGTTCCCGGTGACCGCGACGGTGACGGACGGCGCGAGCGGCACCGACAGCGTCAGCTTCCAGATGGTCATCGACCAGGCCCCGGACATCACCCCGATCGCCGAGATCCAGGGCGACGGCGCGCGCTCGCCGTACGCGCCCGCCACCGGCAACGGCAGCGGCTCGAAGGTCGTCTCCGTCGAGGGCGTCGTCACCGCGCGGTACGCCGACGGCGGCTTCAACGGCATGTACGTCCAGGACCCGGGTGCCGACACCGAGGGTGCCTCGGACGGCATCTTCGTCTACGCCGGCAGCGGCAACAACAACATCCCCGCCGGCGTCGACGTCGGTGACTCCGTGCGGGTCACCGGCCCGGTCGCGGAGTTCTTCGACCTGACCCAGATCGTGCCGACCTCGGCCAGCGCGGTCGGCGAGCTCGGCACCTCGCTCGGCACCGTCGAGCCGCGGCACATCGCCTACCCGACCACCGCCGCGGGCCGCGAGGCCCGCGAGGGCGAGCTGCTCGCCCCGACCGACGACTTCACGGTCACCAACAGCTACAGCACCAACCAGTACGCCGAGATCGGCCTCGCCACCGGCGACACCCCGCTGCGCCAGTGGAGCGAGTACGCCTCCCCGCACGACCTGGCCGCGATCAACGCGATCAAGGACGAGAACGCCGCCCGCGCGGTCGTGCTCGACGACGGCGCGACCACCAACTTCCTGCAGAACCAGACGACCAAGGCGATCCCGGTGCCGTGGCTGTCGCCGACCAACGCCGTGCGGGTCGGGGCCGCCGTGACCTTCACCGGTCCGGTCGTGCTCGACTGGCGCAACAACACCTGGAAGTTCCAGCCCACGCACCAGGTGACCGGCACCGGTGCCGAGGTCGCGACCTTCGAGGACACCCGGGCCGACAACCTGGCCCCGCGCCCGGTGGGCGGCGACCTCAAGATCGCCACCTTCAACGTGCTCAACTACTTCAACACCACCGGCGAGGCCTACGCGGCCGCCGGTCCGGCGCAGAACCCGCCGCTCGACACGTTCTGCACCTACTACACCGACCGCCAGAGCAACCGGATCGGCAACAACTCGTGCGGCGTCCGGCTGCAGGACGACCCGGACACCGAGACCAACGAGGCCAACCAGAACGACGGCCGCGGCCCGCGGGGCGCGGCGACCGCCGCGAGCCTGGCGCGCCAGGAGGAGAAGCTCTCCCACGCGATCAACGCGCTCGACGCCGACGTCATCGGCCTCGAGGAGGTCGAGAACTCGATCAAGCTCCCCGGTGAGACCAACCGCGACGACGCGCTGGCCCGCATCGTCCAGATCATCAACAACGCGGCCGGCGAGCAGAAGTGGGCCTACGTCAAGAGCCCGGGCGAGGCGCTGACCGCGACGGCCGTCGGCGAGCAGGACGTCATCCGACCGGCGTTCATCTACCAGGTCGACAAGGTCTCGCCGGTCGGGCAGTCCGACATCCTGTTCGGCACCGACCAGTTCGCCAACGCCCGCGAGCCGCTCGCCCAGGCGTTCAAGGCCAAGGGCGCCCCGGACAGCGACGCCTTCGCGGTGATCGTCAACCACTTCAAGTCCAAGGGCGACAACGCCTCCCCGGCCCCGCCGGCGACCGGTGACAACGCCAACGACGACGTGACCGGTGTCGGCGCCTTCAACGGTGACCGGACCCGCCAGGCCGCGCGTCTGGTCCAGTTCGCGGACCAGTTCGCGGCGGACCGCGACATCGACGCGGTCTTCCTCGCCGGCGACTTCAACGCCTACACGATGGAGGACCCGATCACGACGCTGGAGGACGGCGGCTACGAGCTGATCGACTCCACCGACGCCGACGACGAGTCCTACTCCTACCAGGGCCTCTCCGGGTCGCTCGACCACGTGCTCGGCAACGAGGCCGCGGTGGACATGGTGACCGGCGCGGACATCTGGGAGATCAACGCCGACGAGTCCCCGGCGTTCCAGTACAGCCGCTACAACTACAACGTCACGAACTTCTGGCAGCCGAACCTGCCGTTCGGGACCTCGGACCACAACCCGGAGATCGTCGGGATCGACGTGCCGGAGGTCTCCGGCACGACGTACCGGGAGATCCAGGTCCTCGGCACCAACGACTTCCACGGACGCCTGCTGCCCGACGGCGGCAACGCTGCCGGCGCCGCGCCGTTCGCGACCGCGGTGAAGGAGCTGAAGTCGCAGGTCGCGGACTCCATCTTCGTCGCCGCCGGCGACCTGGTCGGTGCCTCGACGTTCGAGTCGTTCATCCAGGACGACGAGCCGACGATCGACGCCCTCAACGCCATGGACCTCGAGGTCTCGGCCGCGGGCAACCACGAGTTCGACCGCGGCTACGAGGACTTCGCCGGCCGGATCCAGGACCGCGCGCAGTGGGAGTACATCGCGGCCAACGTCGACGAGCCGGCCGGCCGGGACGACCTCGCGGAGACGTTCACGAAGACCTTCGGCACCGGCGACGACGCCGTCACCGTCGGCTTCGTCGGCGCCGTGACCGAGGACCTGCCCGCGCTGGTCAACCCCGCCGGCATCGCCGGGGTGACCGTCACCGACGTCGTCGACGCGACGAACGCCGCGGCCGCCGACCTCAAGGCCGACGGCGCCGACCTGGTGGTCCTGCTGGTCCACGAGGGCTCCCCGTCGACCGAGTGCGGCTCGCCGAGCTTCACCGACCCGGCGACGACCTGGGGCAACATCGTCCAGAACACCTCGGGCGACGTCGACGCGATCATCTCCGGCCACACCCACCTGGCCTACAACTGCCGCTTCCCCGTCGCCGACTGGGCGGGCCGCGCGGTCACCAAGCGCCCGGTCGTCTCGGCCGGCCAGTACGGCACCAACCTCAACCAGCTGGTGTTCAAGCTCGACGAGTCCACCGGTGAGCTTGCTGCGGTCTCGCAGGACGTCATCGCCACCGCCGGTGTCGGCTACGCGCCCGACCCGGAGGTGCAGGGCATCGTCGACGCCGCCGTCGCCTACGCGGACACCGCGGGTGCCCAGGTGCTCGGCAAGATGACCGGTCCGTTCCGCCGGGCGCAGTACCTCCCGTCCTCCGGTGCCACGGAGAACCGCGGCGGCGAGTCGACGCTGGGCAACCAGGTCGCCGAGGTGCAGCGCTGGGCGACCGATGGCGCGGACATCGCGTTCATGAACCCCGGTGGTCTCCGCGCCGACATGCTCGGCACGGCCAACGGCGCGCTGCGCGACCTGACCTACCGCCAGGCCGCCGACGTCCAGCCGTTCGCGAACACCCTCGTCAACATGGACCTCACCGGCGCGCAGATCGAGACCGTGCTCGAGCAGCAGTGGCAGCGCAACCCCCAGGGTGGCGTGCCGTCGCGGCCGTTCCTGCGGCTCGGCGTCTCGCAGGGCTTCACCTACACCTACGTGGAGACCCCGGAGACCGTCGAGGCACCGAACTCCGCGCCCGTGAGCACGTTCAAGGGCGAGGTCACCGGCATGTGGCTCGACGGCGAGCCGATCAGCCCGACGGCGACGTACTCGGTCACGGTGAACTCGTTCCTCGGCGGCGGCGGTGACAACTTCCGCGAGCTGGCCAACGGCGCCCACAAGGTCGACACGGGCGTGATCGACCTCGAGGCGATGGTCGACTACATGGCCCAGCACGCGACCGACCCGCTGGCCGTCGACTACAGCCAGCGCGCGGTCGAGGTCACCTTCCCGGGCAACGCCCCGGCGGCGTACCTGGCCGGCGACACGGTCGCCTTCGACGTCGCCTCGTGGGCGATGTCGGCCCCCGGTGACCTGCAGGACAGCACGATCCGGGTGCTGCTCGGCGACACCGAGCTCGGCACCGCCTCCGTGGACAACACGGTCGGCAACAAGCCCTACGACGCCTGGGGCAAGGCAGCGGTCAGCGTGCAGCTGCCCGCGGGCCTGCCCGACGGCGAGACCGAGCTGACGCTGGTGGGCACGCAGACCGGCACCCGGGTCCCGGTGACGATCACCGTGGACGACGGCGTCCGGGACGTGCAGATCCTCGCGACCAACGACTTCCACGGTCGGCTGCTCAAGGACGGCGCCAACTCCGCCGGTGCGGCTGTGCTCTCCGGGGCGGTCAAGCAGCTGCGGGCGAAGAATCCCGACACGGTGTTCGCCGCCGCCGGCGACCTGATCGGCGCCTCGACGTTCGAGTCGTTCATCCAGGACGACCTGCCGACGATCGACGCGCTCAACGAGGCCGGCCTCGAGGTCTCCGCTGCCGGCAACCACGAGTTCGACAAGGGCTACGAGGACCTCGTCGGCCGCGTGCAGGACCGTGCGCAGTGGGAGTACATCGCGGCCAACATCGAGGAGCCCGCCGGTCGTGACGACCTGGCCGAGTCCTGGACGCGCACCTTCGACGGCGTCAAGGTCGGCTTCGTCGGCGCGGTGACCGAGGAGCTGCCGTCGCTGGTGGCGCCGTCCGGCATGGCCGGGGTCACCGTCACCGACATCGTCGACTCGGTCAACGCCGAGGCCGCGCGGCTGCGCTCGCAGGAGGGCGCCGACCTGGTCGTCGCACTCGTGCACGAGGGCTCGCCGAGCACGACCTGCTCGACGATGACCGACCCGGCGACCGCCTGGGGCGCGATCGTCACCGGCCTCAGCGGCGACGTCGACGCGCTGGTGTCCGGCCACACGCACCTGGCCTACAACTGCTCGTTCCCGGTCGCGGCCTGGGCCGGGCGCGACGTGACCGAGCGTCCCGTCGTCTCGGCGGGCCAGTACGGCACCTTCCTCAACCAGCTGGTGTTCTCGATCGACGACGCAACCGGCGAGGTGCTCGCCAAGGACCAGCAGGTCCTGCCGCTCCTCGGCCCCGACCCGGACGGCTCCGGCCCCGGCCAGCCGCCGGCGCTCTACCCGGCCGACCCGGCAGTGGAGGCGATCGTCGCCGACGCCGTCGACGTCGCCGACGAGCTCGGCGCGCAGGTGCTCGGCCAGATCGAGGCGCCGTTCACCCGGGCCAAGTTCGCCAACGGCACCACGGAGAACCGCGGTGGCGAGTCGACGCTCGGCAACCAGGTCGCCGAGGTCCAGCGCTGGGCCACGCCGGACACGGTGGGCGCCGCGGACATCGCGTTCATGAACCCGGGCGGTCTGCGGACCGACATGGTCGGGACCGTCAACGGGACCGCCCGCGACCTCACCTACCGGGAGGCCGCCAACGTCCAGCCGTTCGCGAACACCCTCGTGAACATGGACCTGACCGGTGCCCAGATCGAGACCGTGCTCGAGCAGCAGTGGCAGCGCACCGCTGCCGGTGCCGTCCCGACCCGGCCGTTCCTGCGGCTCGGGGTATCGGAGGGCTTCACCTACACCTACACGCAGCGTCCGGACCCGGCGAACGCCGGCCAGAAGCTCGGTGAGGTCACCGCGATGTGGCTCGACGGCGAGCCGATCGACCCGGCGGCGTCCTACTCGGTGACGGTGAACTCGTTCCTGGCCTCCGGTGGCGACAACTTCCGGGAGCTGGCGAACGGCACGACCAAGCAGGACACGGGCATCACCGACCTGCAGGCGATGGTGGACTACCTGGACGAGTTCGGGTCCGACGGCAAGGTCGTCGACGTGGACTTCGCCCAGCGGGCCGTCGACGTGACGTTCCCGGCCGGCGCGCCGGCGACGTACACGCCCGGCGGGACCGTGGTCTTCGACCTCGGCTCGCTGTCGATGACCGACCCGGGCGACCAGCGCGACACCCAGGTCGAGGTCCGCAGCGGCAGCACCGTGCTCGGCACGTTCCCCGTGACGACCACGATCAGCGCGCCGACGTCCAACGGGTCCAACAGCAACGACGACGCGGGCACCGCCCACGTGTCGGTGACGCTGCCGGCGGGCACGGCAGCCGGGGCGACGGAGCTGACGGTGGTCGGCACCACCACCGGGACCCGCGTGCGGGTGCCGATCGAGGTGGCGCTCGCCGCGTCGACCGTCACCGCTCCGGACGTCTCGCTGACCTACGGCCAGCCGAGGACGGTGGACGTCGTGGTCACGCCGAGCGGCGCGACCGGCACCGTCGAGGTTCGGTCGGGCAGCACGGTGCTCGGATCGGCGCCGGTCGTCGGTGGGCACGCGCAGGTCGTGCTGCCGGCCCGCTCGCTGATGCCCGGTCAGCACACGCTGACGGCCGCGTACTCGGGCGACAGCGCACACCTGCCGGCCACGGACACGTTCACGGTGACGGTCGCCAAGGCCGCCTCCTCGACGTCCGCCGCGGCGGTAGAGGAGACGCTGAAGGTCAAGAAGGACGCGGCCGTGGTGCGGGTCGTGGTGCTCGGGCAGAACGACGTCCCGGTCACCGGCCAGGTCCGGGTGACGGCACCGGGCCAGCCGCCCCGGACGGTGACTCTCGTCCTCGGCCGAGGGTCGGTCGTGCTCGACCCGTTCCCGACCACCGGGACGAAGACGATCACCGTGGAGTACCTCGGCAGCGACGTGCTGACGCCGAGCTCCACGACGGTCACCGTCAACGTCACGAAGTCCGGGAAGTAGCGACGCGCACGGACGGGGCCCGGAGTTCCAGGGCCCCGTCCGTGCCGCGCGTTAGGGTCGGGGCCATGCTGCTGCGATCACTCGGTGTCGCTACCTCGCTCACCCTCGGCGCCAGCGTGCTCACCGTCCTCGGGGCGGCGCCTGCGCAGGCCGCCGACGTCGACGTGACGATCATCGGCACCAACGACTTCCACGGCCGGATCAAGGCCGACGGCGCGGCGGCCGGGGCGGCCGCGATCGCGACCTACGTGAAGCAGGTGCGGGCCAGCAACGCCAACACGGTCTTCGCCGCCGCCGGCGACCTGATCGGCGCGTCGACGTTCGAGTCCTACATCGCGCACGACAAGCCCACGATCGACGCGCTCAACGCGGCGCGGCTCGACGTCTCCGCGGTCGGCAACCACGAGCTCGACAAGGGCTACAAGGATCTCGTCGACCGGGTGATGGCCCCGGCGTCGGCCACCAACCCCGAGGGCGGAGCGGGCTGGCGCTACCTCGCCGCCAACATCGTCGAGCCGAGCGGGGCCGACGCGATCAAGGCGTCGATGGTCAAGACCTTCAACCCGGGCACGGCGAACGAGGTGTCGGTCGGGTTCGTCGGTGCCGTCACCGAGCACCTGCCCGAGCTGGTCGCCCCGGCCGGGATCACCGGCCTCCAGGTGACCGACGTCGTCGCCGCCGTCAACGCCGAGGCCGCGGCGCTCACCGCCGCCGGCGCCGACGCGGTCGTCCTGCTCGTCCACGAGGGCGCACCCGGCACCGACTGCTCGACGATGGCCGCCGACCCGGCGTCCGACTTCGGCTCGATCGTGACCGGCGTGAGCGGCGACGTCGACGCGATCGTCTCCGGGCACACCCACCTCGCCTACGACTGCGACCTCCCCAAGCCCGGCGGCGGGAGCCGCCCGGTGGTGTCGGCCGGTCAGTACGGCACGACGCTCGACCGCCTCGACCTCACGATCGACGCTGCGGCCGGCACGCTGACCTCGATCACCGCGGACCCGGTGCCGCTCACCACCAAGAACGCCGACAACAGCTTCACCCCCCGCTACTCCGACGACCCGGCCACCAAGGCGATCGTCGACGCCGCCGTCGCGGCCGCGGCCGTGAAGGGGTCGGCCGCGATCGGGCGGATCGCGGCGCCCTTCGAGCGGGCCGGCCGCCCGTCGGCCTCTGGCGGGGCGCGCGAGGAGAACCGGGGCGGTGAGTCCACCCTGGCCAACCTGGTCGCGGAGTCCCAGCGCTGGGCGACCCGCACGGCGACGTCCGGGGCTGCGCAGGTCGCGTTCACCAACCCGGGTGGCGTACGCGCCGACCTGGTCGGCAACAACAGCGCCGGATACCCGGCTCAGATGACCTACAAGCAGGCGGCCGACGTGCAGCCGTTCGCGAACACGCTGGTCAACATGCGGCTCACCGGCGCCCAGCTGCGCCGGGTGCTCGAGCAGCAGTGGCAGCCGGCGGGCGCGGCCCGTCCGTTCCTCCGGCTGGGGGTGTCGCTCGGCTTCAACTACGTCTACGACCCCGCGACCCACCGGGTCACCGCGATGTGGCTGGGCACCAAGCCGGTCGTCGACGACCAGACCTACTCCGTCACGGTCAGCTCCTACCTCGCCGGCGGAGGCGACAGCTTCTCGGTCTTCACCGAGGGCACCGACCGACGCGACACCGGGCAGACCGACCTCGACGCGCTGGTGAGCTATGTGGCCGCGCGCACCAAGAAGAGGGCGCTGCCGGTCAACTACCGGCAGCGCGCCGTGGGGCTGTCCCTGCCCGCGGGGGCGCCGTCCTCGTACGGCGCCGGTGACGTGCTCCGCTTCCAGCTGTCGTCCCTGGCCTTCACCGGCACGAGCGACAGGACCGACGCGCAGGCGACCGTCGAGGTCGGTCGCTACCGGCTCGGCACCGTCCGCCGGATCAGCAACGCGGTCGCGCCCGGCGCGACCGACGACGAGTCGGGCCGGGTCGAGGTCGCGTTCCGCGTGCCGGGCGGGATGGCTCGGGGCGTGCAGGTGGTCGAGGTCACGGGTGCGACCACGGGCACCGTCGTCCGGTACCCGATCAGGTTCACCGGTGACCGGCTGCGGTCGACGATGAAGGCCCGGATCTCCCGCAAGCGGCTGCTCGTCGGCAGGAGCCGGCCGACGGTGACGGTCCGCGTGGCCGCGGAGGGTCAGCCCGCCACCGGCCTGGTCCGGGTGCGCACGGCGGGCCAGAGCTACACCGTGCCGCTCCGCAGGGGCGTCGCGAAGGTGCGGCTGCACGCGTTCCACAGGACAGGTCCGCGGGGGGTCAGGGCGACCTACCTGCCCACCCTGACCACGGTGGGCGCTCGCCAGGCGCTCCACGTACGGGTCGTGCGGCACCGGTGACCGACCTGCCCACGCGGGTCCACCTGCTGCTCCGCGCATCTGGAGCGACCGTCGCCACGGCAGAGTCGCTGACCGGCGGCCGGCTGGCGACCGCGTTCACCGACACCCCGGGCGCCTCCGAGACCTACCGGGGCGGCGTGGTGACCTACGCCACCGAGCTGAAGACGGCGATGCTCGACGTCGACGAGTCGCTCGTGGAGGAGCACGGTGTCGTGTCGCCCGAGTGCGCCAAGGCGATGGCCTCCGGAGTGCGCGCGCTGACCGGCACGACCTTCGGCGTCGCCACCACGGGGGTCGCGGGGCCGTCCGACCAGGAGGGCAAGCCCCCCGGCACGGTCTTCGTCGGCATCGCCGGCCCGGGCCTGGTGGAGGCGGTCGCGCTGGAGCTGCGCGGCAAGCGGCAGCAGATCCAGGACGCGACCGTCCGCGAGGCGCTCACCGCGCTGGAGGACGTCCTCCGGCGGGAAGAAACACCACTCAGGTAACGTTGGGCGGACACCTGCCGATGACAGGAGCGACAGGTCCATCCGTGGAGAGGAGAGTCGCATGGCGCTGTTTCGTCGGATGCTCGGCGACGTGCTCCGTGACCAGCGGACCCAGCGCGGCATGACGCTGCGTGACGTGTCCGCCGAGGCGCGGGTGAGCCTGGGCTACATCTCCGAGATCGAGCGTGGGCAGAAGGAGGCCTCCTCCGAGCTGCTCGCGTCGCTCTGCGCGGCTCTCGGCGTGCCGCTGTCCTCCGTGCTGCGCGAGGTCTCCGACCTGGTGGCGGTCGAGGAGGCCGCGGCCGGTCTGCGCCGGCTCCCGGTGGCGTCCGCCGCCGAGCCCAGCACGGCCGACGCGGTCGTCACGTCGGCTGCCTGACCGCGATCACCGCGGCGGCTGGCAGCTCGGGCACCAGTACGCGACGCGCTCGACGCCCGCCTGGCCGAGCTCGCCCCGCTCGATCGGTGTGCCGCAGCGCAGGCACCGCTCCTGGCCACGCCCGTAGACCCACAGGCTGCGACCTCGGCGCTTGTCGCCGGTGGTGACGATCTGCGGGTGGTGCCGGTTCTGGACCAGCATCGTGTGGGCCAGGCGCACCATCCGCAGCGGGTCGGCGACCACGGAGACCGGGTCGCGCGGGTCGTAGCCGGTGAGGAAGCACAGCTCGGTGCGGTAGATCGTGCCGATGCCCGCGAGGTTGCGCTGGTCGAGCAGCGCCTCGCCGAGCGGCCGGTCCGGGTCGGCGGTGAGCCGGCGCACTGCCTCCTGCTCGTCCCAGTCCGGGCCGAGCAGGTCGGGGCCGAGGTGGCCCACGACGTCCTGCTCGCGGTCGCGGGGGAGCAGCTCGACGATGCCCAGCTCGAAGCCGACCGCGGTGCGCCCCTCCGCGCCCAGGACCACCCGGGCGAGGTGCCCGGGCTTGCTCCACCGCTCGCTCGGGCGGTAGACGCGCCAAGAGCCCTCCATCTTCAGGTGGGTGTGCAGCGTCCACTGCCGGCCGTCGTGGTCGATCCGGGTCAGCAGGTGCTTGCCCCGGGAGACGGTCTCGACGACCGTGCCGCCGGACAGGTCGGACGTGGCGTGCTGCGGGACGCGGAAGTCCGTGCGCACCAGGGTGCGCCCGTCGAGCGCGCTGCGGAGCCGGTCGGCCGTGCGCCAGACCGCGTCGCCCTCAGGCACCCGCCGACCTCAGTCGCAGGCCCTTGGGCGTCGCGATGAAGCCGGCCGCCTGGAGCGCCTGGCGCAACGGGGTCGAGCCGGCGCCGAGCAGCTGCTCGCCGTCGGCGCGCTCGACGGTGATCCGGCCGAGCGAGCCACGGTGGGCCGCCTCGGCGAGCGCCGCGGCCGCGGGGCCGAGCAGGTCGGGATCCTCGGTCCAGGTGAGGAGCGTGCGGCCGCCGCGCTCGACGTAGAGGGTGAGAGCGCCGTCGACGAGCACCACGATCGCGCCGGCCTTGCGGCCGGGGCGGTGCCCGCCGGCCTCGGTGGCGGCCGGCCACGGCAGCGCCGCGCCGTACGGGTTGGCCGGGTCGGTGGCGGCGATCGCGAGCGCGACGGGCTTCGCGTCGGAGGGCACCTCGCTGAACGTGCGCAGCCGGTCGACGGACCCGGCAGTGCCGAACTGGGCGGCCCCGAGCCCGGCGACGAAGTAGCCGCGGCGGCAGCGCCCGGACTCCTCGAACGCGGCGAGCACCTTGTAGACCGCGGCGAAGCCACCGGGCACGCGCTCGCTCACGACCGCGCCGCGGGTGACGACCCCGTGGCGGTCGAGCAGCCGCTCGGCCGCGGCGTGCGCCCGACGCGTGGGGTCGGTGTCGATCGCGGGCAGCAGTGCCCAGCGACCGGCGGTCTCGGGCGGGCCGGTGCGGACCGGCCCGGCGCCCGGTCGCCGGCCCAGCCTCGGGGGCGGGCGACGGGTGCGGTGGGCCGGGGTGCCGCCGCGGGTGAGGGCGCGCAGGGGAGTCAGCGTGTCGTTGCTGACCCGGCCCGCCCAGACCAGGTCCCAGAGCGCCGCCGAGAGCGCCTTGTCGTCCTTCGCTCCGACGCTGTCGGCGAGCTGGCGGAAGAACCACGCGCCGCCGGGCGCCAGGGCGTCGAGGACGGCCTGGTGGAGCTCGCTGTGCTCGAAGGGCTGCGGCTCGGGGAGCGTGAGGTGGGCCTGGTCGGCGAGGTGGAGCGAGACCCAGCCGTCGGCACCCGGCAGCGGGGCGTGACCGGCCCACAGGACCTCGCCGGAGGCGGTGAGCTCGTCGAGGTAGGACGTCTCGTAGTCGCGCACCCGGGCCGCGAGCACCAGCGGCTCGAGCGCGGAGGCGGGCACCGGGCACCCGGCGAGCTGGTCGACGACGGTGAGCACGCCGTCGACGCCGCGGTGGCGGCCGCCGACGTGCTGCCAGGCCGGGAGGAAGCGACCCAGGGTGTAGGGCTCGACCGGCTCGATCTCCTGGCGCAGGCGGGCGAGCGAGCGACGCCGCAGCCGGCGCAGCACCTCTGCGTCGCACCACTCGGTGCCCGATCCCGACGGCCGGAACTCGCCGTCGAGCACCCGTCCCTGGCTCGCGAGCCGCTGGAGCGTGTGCCGGACGACCGCGGCCCCGAGGCCGAGCCGCTCCGCGACCTCCTCGGTGGTGAACGGGCCGTGGGTGCGGGCGAACCGCGCGACGAGGTCGGCAAGCGGGTCCTCGACCGGGTCGGTGAAGGCGTCCGGCGTGCCGGGCGGGACCGGCACCCCGAGCCCGTCGCGCAGCCGGCCCACGTCCTCGACGCCGGCCCAGCGCTCGGCGCCGGCCATGCGGACCTCGACCACCCGGCGGCTGTCGGCCAGCGCCTGCAGCCAGGCGCCGACGTCGGCCCCCTCGGCGCTGCGCTCGGCGACCTCGAGGGTGCTGAGCGGGCCGAGCAGCCGGAGCAGGTCGGCCACTCCCTCGGCGTCGCGCACGCGCCGGTCGGGCGCCGTGCGCTGGAGCTCTGCTTCGACCTCGGCGAGCACCTCGGGGTCCAGCAGCTCGCGCAGCTCGGCTCGTCCGAGGAGCTCGGCGAGCAGGCCCTGGTCGAGGGAGAGCGCGGCGGCCCGGCGCTCTGCGATGGGCGAGTCGCCCTCGTACATGAACTGCGCGACGTAGCCGAAGAGCAGGGTACGGGCGAACGGCGACGGCTGGTGGGTCGCGACGTCGGCGACCTGCACCTCGCGGCGGTCGATGCCGCGCATCAGCGCGACCAGGGCGGGCAGGTCGTAGACGTCCTGGAGGCACTCGCGGACGGCCTCGAGGACGATCGGGAACGACGGGTAGCGCGCGGCGACCTCGAGCAGCGCCGCCGAGCGCTGCCGCTGCTGCCACAGGGGCGACCGGCGCCCGGGATCGCGGCGGGGGAGCAGCAGCGCCCGGGCGGCGCACTCGCGGAAGCGGCTGGCGAACAGCGCCGAGCCGCCGACCTCCTGGGTGACCAGCGCGTCGATCTCGTCGGGCTCGAACACGATCACGTCGCCGCTGGGGGGCTCGGCCTCGGTGTCGGGGATGCGCACCACGATGCCGTCGTCGGAGGCGACCGCCTGGCCGTCGACGCCGTAGCGCTCGCGGAGCCGGGCGTTGATCGCGAGCGCCCAGGGGGCATGGACCGGGACGCCGTAGGGCGAGTGCACGACCAGCCGCCAGTCGCCGAGCTCGTCGCGGAAGCGCTCGACGACGAGGGTGCTGTCGCTGGGCAGCAGGTTGGTGGCCTCCAGCTGCTCGTGGAGATAGGTGACGAGGTTGCCCGCGGCGTACTCGTCGAGGCCCTCGTCCTGAGCGCGGGTCCGGGCGCGCTCGGGCGGCAGCGCGCCGAGCTCGCGGGTGAACGCGCCGATCGCGGCGCCCAGCTCGGCGGGCCGGCCGAGCGCGTCGCCCTTCCAGAACGGCAACCGGCCCGGGATGCCGGGAGCCGGAGTGACCAGCACCCGGTCGTGGGTGATGTCCTCGATCCGCCAGCTGGTGGCGCCGAGCGCGAACACGTCGCCGACGCGGGACTCGTAGACCATCTCCTCGTCGAGCTCGCCGACGCGGCGGCCCGTGCCCTCCCCGACGAGGTAGACGCCGAACAGGCCGCGGTCCGGGATCGTGCCACCGCTGGTCACCGCGAGCCGTTGGGCGCCGGGGCGGCCGGTGAGCGTGCCGGCGACCCGGTCCCAGACGATGCGCGGGCGCAGCTCGGCGAACTCGTCGGACGGGTAGCGGCCGCTCAGCAGATCGAGGGTGGCGTCGTAGGCGCTGCGGGGGAGGTTGGTGAACGGCGCGCTGCGCCTGACCAGGTCGTAGAGGTCGTCCACGCCCCAGGCCTCGAGGGCCGTCGCCGCGACGACCTGCTGGGCGAGCACGTCGAGCGGGTTGGCGGGCACCCGCAGCGACTCGATCGCGCCGCTGCGCATCCGGGACACCGCGACCGCGGTCTGGGCGAGGTCGCCGCGGTGCTTGGGGAAAAGTACGCCGCGGGAGACCTCGCCGACCTGGTGGCCGGCCCGGCCGACGCGTTGGAGGGCGCTGGCCACGCTCGGCGGGCTCTCGATCTGGACCACCAGGTCGACCGCGCCCATGTCGATGCCGAGCTCCAGGCTGCTGGTCGCGACCACGCAGGGGAGCCGACCGCGCTTGAGGTCGTCCTCGATGAGCGCCCGCTGCTCCTTGGACACCGAGCCGTGGTGCGCCTTGGCGATCACCTGCTCGGCGCCGTGGCTCTGCCCGGACTGCGCCATCAGCTGGGCCGGGGGAGCACCGTCCGTCAGCTCCGCGCCCGCTCGCTCGGTGGCGATCTCGTTCAGTCTCGCGGTCAGGCGCTCGGCCAGCCGCCGGGAGTTGGCGAAGACGATCGTCGAGCGGTGCTGCTCGACGAGGTCCACGACGCGCTCCTCGACGTGCGGCCAGAGGCTCTGCGAGCGCTGCGGGTCGTCGCTGTCCTCGTCGTACTCGTCGGGGGCGGTCATGTCCTCGACGGGCACGACGACGCGGAGGTCCCACTCCTTCTCGCTGCGCGGCGCGACGATGTCGACCGGGGCGCTGCCACCGAGGAAGCGGGCGACCTCCTCAAGCGGGCGGACCGTCGCCGAGAGCCCGATCCGCTGTGCCGGCCGGTCCAGGAGCGCGTCGAGGCGCTCCAGGCTGACGGCGAGGTGGGCGCCGCGCTTGCTGCCCGCGACCGCGTGCACCTCGTCGAGGATGACGGTCTCGACGCCACGCAGGCTCTCGCGCGCCTGGCTGGTGAGCATCAGGAACAGCGACTCCGGCGTGGTGATCAGGATGTCCGGCGGTGCCGTCTGCAGCTTGCGGCGGTCCGCCGCCGGGGTGTCGCCGGAGCGGACGCCGACCGTGACCTCCGGGACCGGCACGCCGAGGCGGTCGGCGGTGTGCCGGATGCCGGTCAGCGGCGCCCGGAGGTTGCGCTCGACGTCGACGCCGAGTGCCTTGAGCGGGGAGATGTAGAGGACCCGGCACCGCTTCGCCCGGTCGTCGGGCGGCGGCTCGGTCAGCAGCCGGTCCAGGCTCCACAGGAACGCGCTCAGCGTCTTGCCCGACCCGGTCGGCGCGACGACCAGCGCGTGCCGCCCCGCCCCGATCGCCTCCCACGCCCCTGCCTGGGCAGGCGTCGGTGCCGCGAACGCCGCACCGAACCAGGTGCGGGTCGGCTCGCTGAACCTCTCGAGCGGATCTGCCACGGTCCCAGTCTTGCCCACGCCACCGACACTCGACCCGTGGACGACCCGTGGACGACCCGAGGCAGCGATCCGGCACGGGCTCCGAGCCCAGACGGACGGGGCTGACGCTCTCGAGAAGTTGAGTACGGGTGCTCAGGCCGCGGGCGCCGTTCCCCGACAGGATCGGGCCATGAGAGATCTGCGCAGGCTCGTCAGCACCGTCGTCATCGTCTGCTTCTCGGTCGCCGCGCTCCTGGGGATCGCCGCCCTGCTCGGGGGCGGGAGCTTCGGTGAGACCGAGGCCCGGGTGCTCGGGACGACGCTCGTCATCGGGCTCCAGTCGGTCGCGGCGCTCTGCTACCTGGCCCTCGCCGGACACCGGTACGCCGCGGTCGGGCTGGCAGGTGGGGCCAGCTCGCTCGTCGCCAGCGGCATCGCCCTGTGGGCGACCTGGGGCGACGGGGTCCCCGACGGCGCCTGGCGTACGTTCGGCGTCGCGGTCACCGTCGCGGCTTCACTCGCCCAGGCCTCCCTCCTGATCGCGCTGGTCCGCCGCCGCTCGCTGCGTGCGGCACTCGCCGCCACGCTTCTGGCCATCGCCGCGGTCGCCCTGATGGTGATCTACCCGATCGTGGCGGAGCCCGAGCTCGACGACGGGTACTGGCGGCTGCTCGGCGTCCTCGCGATCCTCGACGTGCTGGGCACCGTGGTCCTGATGGCGCTCGGCCTCTTCCGAGGCCGGCAGCCCGAGGCGGCGGCACCGGCGACCCTGGCGGCTCCCGTCCAGGCGCGCCTGGTCGCCACGGCGCGCGACCTCGGCACCACGCCCAGCCAGCTCGTCAGCGACGCGCTCGATGCCTTCGTCGCCCGCCGGTGAGCGGTGCGCCGTAGGGTTGTGACATGTCCGAGGCGCACGACCACCCCATCGCCTACACCGCCCTCCAGCCGGGCACGCCCGTGCACACCAGCGACGGTCAGCCGTTCGCGACGGTCCAGGCGGTGCTGGTCGACGAGAAGGTGTCGGTGTTCGACGGCATCGTCGTCGAGACCACCGACGGCACCCGGTTCGTCGATGCCGACGAGATCGGGACGATCTACACCTCGCACGTCCGCACCACGCTCACCGCGGAGCAGGCGGCGAACCTCCCGGTGCCCGACCGCTCTAACCTCGTCGACATCAAGCCGCCGCGCACGATGGCCGAGCGGCTCAGGCGGAAGTTCGGCCGCAAGCTCTAGCCCTTCTGCAGCTCCTCGGCGAGCATCACCAGGATGCCGCTGGGGCCGCGGACGTACGTCAGCCTGTAGACGTCCTCGTAGGTCGCGACGCCGCGCAGTGGATGGCAGCCGTGCCGGGCGGCGACCTCCAGCGCCCGGTCGAGGTCATCGACCGAGAAGGCCACGCGGTGCATGCCGATCTCGTTGGGTCGCGTCGGCTCCGACTCGATGGCGTCGGGGTGGAGGTACTCGAACAGCTCGAGACGCCCGGAGCCGTCCGGCGTCTGCAGCATGGCGATCTTGGCGTGGTTGCCGTCGAGTCCCACAGCGGTGTCGGTCCAGTCGCCACTGACCGTGTCGCGGCCGAGGACGGTCAGGCCGAGGTCGGTGAAGAACGCGATCGTCGCCTCCAGGTCGCGGACGGCGATCCCGACGTTCTCGAGCTTGATGGGCACGCGCCCCACGCTAGCCGTCGCGCCGGCTCGGGTCGCCAGCGCCGTCTCAGCGGTCCTCGCCCCAGTTGGCGACGACGACGGCGATCGCCGGCAGCACAGCAGCGACGGCGGACATGGCCACGGCTGCCGTGGTCGACCACAGGCGGACGAGGTTCCAGGCCAGCACGATGAGCACCAGGCACGCGCCCATCAGGGCGAAGTACCACCGCTGACGTCGGCGCAGCCGCTCGCTCTGCGGCCTGCGCACCCCGGTGTCCGTGACGCGATGACGTCTCATCACTCCCACCTTGCCACTGGCATCAGCCTTGAGGCGGAGCGGCGGTCATCCCGCCACGACCGTCACGACCAGCCTGGAGGTCGATGTAGCAAGGATGCTCCGACTCCTAGCGTGCGGGAACGACGCAGCACCCGAAGCTGCACGACGACCTGAGCGAAGGAGTCACCATGTCCGCCCGCACCTCCACCGAGCCCCACCGCATCGCGCCGACCCAGCAGCGACCGGAGCCGACCACCGTCCCCCGCGACCGCCGGGTGCTCGCCGGCGTCGTGGTCCTGGCCGCCCTCTCGGTCGGCGGCGCGGTCATCTCCGTCGCGAGTGGGCTGAGCTCCACGATCTGGGAGGCGATGGGCCCGACCGGACGGCTCTCGATCCCGATCCCGATGATGCTGGCCCAGCTCGTCGCCGCCTGGCTGGCCGCAGGCCCGCGCCGGCGGCCGGCGCTCGTGGCGAGCGCGCTGCTCGCCCTCGTCGAGCCGATCTGCATCGTCTCCGGCTTCTACGACGGCGGCTACAGCGACCCCGACCGCTCGACGCTGCACATCGCCTACCAGCTCGTGTTCGTCGCGAGCATCGCCGCCGTCGGCGTCCTCGCGGCGCTGCGCCTGGCCTCGCTCCTGCGCCGGCGGGACTCGTCCGGATGACGCGGCGTACTCGTCGGGGCGGTCACGCGCCCACACCCAGCGCCGCCGCCAGCCCCTCGGGGTCGGCGACAGCGAGGGTCGCCCCCGGGTGCCGGACGAGGCCGGTGGTGTCGATGGCCGTCACGGGCTCGGTGAACTCCAGGCACAGTGCCCGGTCGCCGTTGCTGGCCATCGTCACGCCGCGGTCGCTCAACGACAGGTGCGGGGGACCGGCGGTCTTGACGAAGCTGAAGTCGCCGGTGACGTGCGCTGCGACGACGTTGGCACGCGGGGTCAGCAGCCTCCACGGGCCGTAGCGGACGTAGAGCCAGCGGGGGCCGACCTCCGCCGACGTGGTGGCAGGCGCGATGCCGAACGGGCGGGCCGCCGCGGCGTACGCCGGGGAGAAGGCGAACTCGAACTCGCGGACCATCTCGGTCGGCGGGTCCTGCTCGACCACCGGTGTGTCCGGCGACGTGGCGACCAGGCGGCGCAGCGCTGCACGCGCCACCGGCCGGTAGGCCTGAGCCGGGACCGCCGCCGGACCATGCACCTGCATGAGCGCACGGCTGCCGCCCTCGGCTGTCGGCAGCACGTGGTGGTGCATCCGCACCCGCGCACGCCCGACCATCACGTCCCACGACCAGGACCGCAGGCCGGCATCGACCTCGACGACCTCGTAGTCGACGGCCAGCGGTCCCGGTCCGAGCACGCGGCCGGTGCCGCCCGTCCGCAGGCCGGATGGGGCGGCGGTCACGCCCCGGATCTGCGGCGCCCACGACGGCCACTGCGACGGGCTGGTGAACCGGCGCCAGACCGTGTCGGGATGCGCGCTCCCGCTGGCCTCGACCAACATGGTCTCGAGCCTGACAGACGCCACCAACCGCCCGACCGGGCTGCGTCAGCGGACCGCGCCTCCGAAGAACACCTGGATCTCGGTGATCCGTCCGTCGACGACCGTGATCAGCTCGGTGTTGCGGTGCGTGCCCTCGGACTCGAGGTCGTACTCGTACAGGATGAAGACGTCGCCGCCTCCGGCGGGGGTGACGTGGAGGAGCTCCTGGCGCGACACCCGGTCGGCCGTCGGGAAGCAGCGCTCGAAGAACGCGTCGCGGCCGATGTGGTCGTCCTGCGGGCTCGTGAAGACGAGCTCGTCGGCGACGAGGGCCTCCGCGGCGGCGCGGTCCTGCCGGACGTAGGCCTCGAAGTTGGCTCGCACGACCTCCTCGGGCGTCATGGTGCGGGCCGCACCTCGGAGGTCCAGCTGCCACGCGCGTAGATGAACATGGGCGCGGAGTAGATCCCGTCGTCGTTGATGCCGACGCCGGCCGGGATCACGGCGTTGGCCGGGTTGAGGAGCAGGTCGGGGAGCGGCCCGGCGCGCCGGAAGTCGGCCTGCAGGGCGGCCGGTGAGGTCGCCAGCTCCTCGTTGCTCACCGCCATCTCCAGGTCACCGCGGTGCCCGTCGTGGAAGAAGCTGATGCCGCCGTCGACGGGCTCCGGCGCCGGCTCGGTGCTGACCGCTCGCAGCTTGTAGGCGACGCCCGGCGCGTCGACGCGCCAGGTCCCGGCGCTCGGCGCGCCCGCCGCTCCGATGTCGAGGGTCGCCTCGGTGTCGGCGGTCAGGCGCTCGGCCGGCCAGCCGCGTGCGCGCAGGTGGGCGAACGCCACGGGATCGTCGGTCGCGTACCAGAGGACGTACGTCGCGAACCCGTCCACCGGCTCGCCGTCGCGCGCGGCTACCTGCACGGCGCCGATCGAGACCGTCGACCGGCCGTCGGCGCCGTGCGCGGGCACGCCGTCGACGGTGATCGACTCGCACGTGTAGGTGTAGACCCACAGTCGCGCGGCCACGATGCCGTTCGGGCCGACGAGGGGCGTCAGGTCGTAGCGCGAGGGCACGAGGGCCCGCGTCTCGGCGGAGTCCACCGCGCGCGGGAGGGTGACCTCGACGCAGTCGCGCTCGTGGAGCATGCTGCTGGGCGCGGCGGTCGCGGGCGACGAAACGCAGAGCGCCGACGCCGCGGCCGTGGCTGCTGCCGCGGCCTGGCGGATGCTGACCATGGTGACCTCCCGAGTGTCCCCACTCGAGGATCGCCGGGCTCGGGGGCCGGCGCAACCCTCGGCCTCAGCCGCCGTGGACTCCGGGAGCGGGAGCACGATGTCATGCGGACGGTGGAGGCGGTCGCGCCGGCCGGATGAGCCCGCCGAGGGCAGGGCCGCAGCTCGGTCAGAGCCAACCGTTGCGCCGGGCGAGCAGGGCCGCCTCGGTCTTGTTGCGCGTGCCGGTCTTGCCGATGGCGTCGGAGAGGTAGTTGCGAACCGTGCTCTGGGAGAGGTGCAGCAGGTCAGCGATGTCAGCCACGGTGGCGCCGCGCTCTGCGGCCGCGAGCACGTCGCGTTCGCGCAGCGTGAGGGGGCTGCGCGGGGCCCGCAGCGCGGCACCCGCGAGATCAGGGTCGACCACCGTCCGCCCCGAGGCGACCTTCCGGATGGCGTCGGCCAGGCCTTCGACCGGTCCGTCCTTGACCAGGAAGCCGACCGCGCCCGCCGCCATCGCGCGCTGCAGGTAGCCGGGCCGGCCGAACGTCGTCACGATGACCACCCGGCACTCCGGCAGCTGCGCAGCGAGATCCGCGGCAGCGTCCAGGCCGGAGACACCGGGCAGCTCGATGTCGAGCAGCGCGACGTCCGGGCGCTTCCGCAGAGCGATCGGCAGAACGTCGGTCCCCGTGGAGACCTGGGCCACGACTTCGATGTCATCCTCCAGGTCGAGGAGGACGGCGATGGCGCCGCGCATCATCGCCTGGTCCTCGGCCAGCAGCACCCGGATCATGCGCGGCCTCGGGGCACCGTTGCCACCAGACGGAAGCCGCCGTCCTGAGGCGCCACGGCCAGCTCCCCGCGGCCCGCCGCGAGGCGCGACCGCAGGCCCTCCAGACCCCCCGGGCGGAGAGCCGGCGGCGTCGGTGCACCCACGCCGTCGTCCGTGATCGTCAACGTGACCTGCCCGTCCGCGTCGGCGAGTGAGATGCGGCAGGTCGAGGCGCCGGAGTGCCGGAGCACGTTGGTGGCGGCCTCGCGCACGACCCACGCCAGCAACTCGTCCTCGGCGTCGGTCACCACCACGCCTGAGTGGTGGACCGTGGTGGCGATTCCGGCGGCGTCGAGCGCCCGGCGCGCGCCGTCCAGCTCCTCGGCCAGGCTCGGTGTCCGCATCGTGTCGACGGCCTGGCGTACGTCGGTCAGGGCCTGCCTCCCGATCTGCTCGATGTCCACGGCGTGCGCGATGGCGGCGTCCGGGTCGGCGACAGCCAGCCTCCTGACGGCCTGTGCCTTGACGACCATCACCGACAGCGTGTGACCGAGGAGGTCGTGGAGGTCGCGCGAGAAGCGGTCGCGTTCGTCGGCCACGGCTGCGCGCGCCAGCTCCTCACGAGTCCGGCGCAGCTCGGAGACCGTGTCGATCAGCGTCGCGAAGGCGGAGCTGGCGACTCCGGCGAGCAGGACCACGAAGCCCTGCGCGAGGACCCGGCTCCCGTCGGGCTCGGCGGCCCACGCCGCCCACATCGACGCCGCGGCGGTGATCGGCACGGCAGCCAGCAGCCAGCGGCCGCGGAGCGCGCTCGGGAGGACGTTCGCCAGCAGCAGCCAGGTGGGCAGCCACATGTCGTGGGCGTGGGCCGCGCCGGCGAACGTCGCTGCGACCAGTGTCGAGAGGGCGATCGGCGCCCGCGGGTCGAGCCACGGCGGTCCGCCGGTCAGCGCAGCGGTCACCGCGGAGGCCGCGATCACCACGATCATCGCGACCTGGAAGACCAGCGACTCGGTGGTGCCGTGCAGGTCGAGGACCGGGCCGAGCAGCAGCACGGGCGTCCAGACCAGGATCGAGGCGTTGCGCGAAGCGTTGCGTCCCCACGACGATCGGGGTCGCCAGCTCATCACGACGTCCACGCTACGCGGCGGGCGAACCGGGCCCGGAGCCCGACGACGACCACAGCGCCGACCGCGAGGTGCATCGCGGCCAGGCACGAGCCGGCCGCGCCTGTCGTCGCGCCGAGCGGGCCGGCCAGCGACAGCGCGAGGACGACCACCGAAGCCCAGGTCCAGATCGCGACCCCGTGACGGGTACGGCGCTCCAGGACCCGCAGCAGCCCGGCCGCCGCGAGAGTCACGACGAGCGCGGTGAGCACCACGGATCCCAGACCGATCTCCCGCGCGTCCGATCCCGATCCCACCCGGAGGTCCACCGATGCGGCCCCGGTCGCCAGCCACCAGATCCCGGCCGCCACACCGGCGGCGCACACCGCCACCAGCACGGCCTCGCGCCACCGTCCCGGGCCTACCTCGGTGTGCTCGTCGTCCCGAACAGCCATCGTCACCACATCCCTTCCCGCTCCCTCTGAGCGCCACCTCGACGCTAGGGACGCGCCCGTCCGCGATGCAGGGTTGAACGTGGTCGACCGACCATGACAGATGTCAGGCGGACAGCACCGCATCGAGCTCCATCTCGACCTTCCAACGGGGGTCGAGCAGGCCGGCGACGACGACCATCGTGCTGGCGGGCCGCACGTCGCCGAAGATCTCACCGTGCACGGCACCGACGGCGTCGCCGTAGGCCGGGTCCACGACGTACTGGCGGGTGCGAATCACGTCGTCGACGGTGCCGCCGAGCTCCTCGAGGGCGGCGAGCATGATCTCCCAGCAGCGGCGGGCCTGGACGACGGGATCGGGGTCGACGCCGCCGTCGGGCCAGACGGGCGCCGTGCCGCTGACGGCGATCGTGCTGCCGACGCGCACGGCGCGGCTGAAGCCGATGGCGGCCTCGAACGGGGAGCCCGAGCGGGCGGAGGTGCGGGACATGCCAGGAGCAAACCAGATGAGCGCTGTCGGCGGGTGCGCATAGGGTTCGGCACGTGCACACACCGGTCGACGACTCCATGATCCTCGCCGCGGGCCTGCGCAAGTCGTTCGGCGGCTTCGAGGCGGTGCGCGGCATCGACGTCGACGTACGCCGCGGCGAGGCGTTCGGCTTCCTCGGCCCCAACGGCGCTGGCAAGTCGAGCACGATGCGGATGATCGCGGCCGTGTCGCCGGTCAGCGGGGGCACCCTGCGCATCCTCGGCCTCGACCCGGCGACCGACGGGCCGCAGATCCGCGCCCGGATCGGCGTCTGCCCGCAGGAGGACACCCTCGACACCGAGATCTCCGTGCGCGACAACCTCTACGTCTACGGCCGCTACTTCGGGCTGCCACGCGGCGAGGTCCGGCAGCGGGTCGACGAGCTGCTGGAGTTCGTGCAGCTCACCGAGAAGGCCAACGCGATGGTCGACGACCTCTCGGGCGGCATGAAGCGGCGCCTGACGATCGCGCGCAGCCTCATCAACCGTCCCGAGGTGCTGCTGCTCGACGAGCCGACCACCGGGCTCGACCCGCAGGCGCGTCACGTCGTGTGGGACCGGCTGTTCCGGCTCAAGCAGCAGGGCGTGACGCTGGTGCTGACGACGCACTACATGGACGAGGCCGAGCAGCTGGCCGACCGTCTGGTGGTGATGGACAAGGGCGTGATCGTCGCCGAGGGGTCGCCGCTGTCGCTGATCGCCGAGCATTCCACGCGGGAGGTGGCCGAGCTGCGGTTCGGGGTGGGGGAGAACGAGCAGCACGCGAGCAAGGTCGAGGACCTCGCCGACCGCGTGGAGGTGCTCCCCGACCGGCTGCTCCTCTACACCGCGGACGGCGAGGAGACCGTCGCGAAGGTGCACGAGCGCGGACTCACGCCCGCGGCGACCCTGGTCCGCCGCTCGACGCTCGAGGACGTCTTCCTCCGCCTCACCGGCCGGACGCTGGTGGACTGATGACCGAGCCAGCGCGCAGCACCGCGCCCAGCAACGCGTTCGCCGGAGCCGGCCGGCTCGCCGACTACTGGGCGACCGTCTACCGCCGCACCTGGAAGGGGTCGGCGATCTCGTCGTTCGTCACGCCGCTCTTCTACGTGCTGGCGATGGGGGTGCTGCTCGGCGACTACGTCACCAGCGACCCGGCCCAGCTCGAGGGTGCCTCGTCCTACCTCGTCTTCATCGCGCCGGGCCTGCTGGCCGCGCAGGCGATGCAGACGGTGTTCGGCGAGGTCACCTACCCGGTCATGGGCATGATCAAGTGGCACAAGACCTACTTCGGGATGACCGCCACGCCGCTGAGCGTGCGCGAGGTGATCCTCGGGCACCTCGGCTTCGTGCTGTTCCGGGTGGCGCTGACGTGCGGCGTCTTCGCGATCGTGATGGCGCCGTTCGGCGTCTACGCCACGGCGTACGGCGCGGTGCTCGCGTTCCTGGTCCAGCTGCTCCTCGGGCTCGCGTTCGCGACGCCGATCTACGCGTTCTCCGCCGGGCTCAAGGACGAGAGCGCGTTCGCGATCGTCTTCCGGCTCGGCATGATCCCGCTCTTCCTCTTCTCCGGCGCGTTCTTCCCGATCTCCAACCTCGACCCCTGGATGGAGGCGCTCGCCAAGGCGACCCCGCTGTGGCACGGCGTCGACCTCACCCGGATGCTCACGCTCGGCACGGTCGACGGCGCCACCGCGCTGGTGCACGTCACCTACCTCGCGGTGCTCGCCGTGCTGGGCTGGTTCTGGGCGGTCGCCCGGCTCACGCAGAGGATGTCGGTCTGATGGCGCTCGTCACCGCGACCGCGCTCCGCGGCCGCCCGCTCGGAGCCGGTGAGGCCACCGGGCTGCTGGTCTACCGCAACTTCCTGGCCTACCGGCGCGCCTGGTACATCTTCGCGACCGGCTTCCTCGAGCCCGTCTTCTACCTCTTCTCCATCGGCGTCGGCGTCGGCCAGCTGGTGACCGGCTTCGAGCTCAACGGGCAGGAGATCCCCTACGCCGAGTTCGTCGCGCCGGGCATGCTGGCGGCGTCGGCGATGAACGGCTCGCTGCTCGACAGCACGTTCAACTTCTTCTTCAAGCTGAAGTACAACAAGCTCTTCGACCAGATGCTGGCCACGCCGCTGACCACGATGGACGTCGCCCGCGGCGAGCTCAGCTGGTCGCTGCTGCGCGGCGGCACCTACGCCGCCGGCTTCCTGGTCGTCATGGTCGCGATGGACCTGGTGTCGTCGTGGTGGGCGCTGCTCGCCGTGCCGGCGGCCCTGCTGATCGGGCTGGCGTTCGGCGGGGTCTGCATGGCGCTGACCACGTGGATGCGCTCCTGGCAGGACTTCGAGTGGGTGACGCTGGCGACGATCCCGATGTTCCTGTTCTCCGCCACGTTCTTCCCGGTCGACGCCTACCCCGCCGCGGTGCGCTGGATCGTCGAGGTCACCCCGCTCTACCGCGGCGTCGTGCTGTGCCGCGAGCTGACGACGGGCGCGGTCTCCTGGGCGTCG
Organism: Nocardioides agri; assembly: GCF_013778305.1. Classification (GTDB taxonomy): domain Bacteria; phylum Actinomycetota; class Actinomycetes; order Propionibacteriales; family Nocardioidaceae; genus Nocardioides; species Nocardioides agri. Next base: position 162,539 of record NZ_JACEIC010000002.1, on the reverse strand, counting down.
CTGATCTCGGTCGTCTACCTGGTCGTCATGGGCGTCGTCGGGCTGCTCGTCGTACGCCGCCGCCTCGACAAGCTGCTGCTCACCTGAGATGCGCGACGAGCAGCGCCTGCCGACCCGGTCACCGGAGTCGCGTGCCTTCGCCGAGCGCGTGCAGCTGGTGATGACGCTGACCGCTCGCCTCAACGCCCTGCCCTTCGACGACCTCGACGCGCGCCGTGAGCTGCTGAGCGAGATCTTCGGCCAGCCGCTGCCGGAGTCGCTCTCGGTGCTGCCGCCGTTCCACTGCGACTACGGGCTGGGGGTGACGTTCGGCGAGCGGGTCTTCATCAACCAGGGCTGCTACTTCCTCGACCTCGGCGGCATCACGATCGGCGACCGGGTGCTGATCGGCCCGCGGGTGACGCTGTGCACGGCCGGCCATCCGGTCGAGCCGGACGAGCGGTTCGACTTCCTCACCCACGCCGCGATCGTCATCGAGGACGACGTGTGGATCGGGGCGGGCGCGACCGTCACGCCGGGGGTGACCATCGGCCGCGGCTCGGTCGTCGGCGCCGGCGCCGTCGTCGCCACGGACGTGCCGCCGATGAGCCTGGTGACCGGCACGAGCCTCGTCGAGCGGAGGCGGCTGGGCCAGGCGCTACCGTCCACCCCGTGACCGGCACCTGGTGGCAGGCTCTCCTCGGGGTCACCGCAGGGCTGCTCGCCGTCTGGCTGCTCCTGGTCGCCGCGCTCGCTCTCCACGCCCGCCGCACCGGCCGCCGGGTGTCGCTCGCCGACGCCGTCCGCCTGCTCCCTGACGTGCTGCGGCTGCTGCGCCGGCTGGCCGCCGACCCCGGGCTGCCGCGCTCGGTCCGCGCCTGGCTCTGGCTCCTGCTGGCCTACGTCGCGCTGCCGATCGACCTGGTGCCCGACTTCGTCCCGGTGCTCGGGTACGCCGACGACGTGGTCGTCATCGCGCTCGTGCTGCGCCACGTCGTACGCCGGGCGGGGCCGGAGGCGCTGGAGCGGCACTGGCCTGGGACGCCCGACGGGCTCGCCGTGGTGAAGGCGCTGGCCGGCGCCGGCTGACTGGCGCCATCTCGTCGTCCGATGGCGATATCTCGCGCGCGCGACGTCGACGGCGGCTGGAAGGATGACGCCATGAGCGAGGGAGCCGTGGTCGGGCCGGACACCAAGGACTGGACGTGGGTCCTCGACGAGACGTGCCCCGAGTGCGGCTTCGACGCGGGCGCGGTGACCGTCGACCAGATCCCGACGACCATCCGCGACAACGCGACCACGTGGGCGGCGGTGCTGACCCTGGACGACGCGGCGACCCGCCCGGCCCCGGCGACCTGGTCGCCGCTGGAGTACGCCTGCCACGTCCGCGACGTCAACCGGATCTTCGACCTGCGGGTCGGGCTGATGCTCGCCGAGGACGAGCCCCAGTTCCCCAACTGGGACCAGGACGAGACCGCGATCGCCGAGCGATACGCCGAGCAGGACCCGGCCGCCGTCTCGACCGAGCTGCTCGACGCTGCGGAGCGGGTCGCCGAGCGCTACGAGTCGGTGCCGCCCGACGCGTGGGGACGCCGTGGTCTCCGCAGCAACGGCAGCGAGTTCACGGTCGAGAGCATCGGCCGCTACCACCTGCACGACCTCGTCCACCACGCCTGGGACGTCCGGGCCGCCGTCGCCCGCGCCACGGTCGCGGCCTACGACGCACACGCGGCGGCGTACGCCCAGGGCATCCCGGCCGCCGACGACCAGCTCGAGGCGCAGCAGCGCGACTTCGCGGCGGCGCTCGGCCCCGGCGCCCGGGTGCTCGAGGTCGGCAGCGGACCCGGCCGCGACGCCGCCCTGCTCGAGAGCCTGGGCCTCGACGTCCGGCGCACCGACATCACCCCGGGCTTCGTCGACCTGCTCCGCGCGCAGGGCCACGCCGCCGACGTCCTCGACCCCCTGACCGACGACCTCGACGACCCGGCGCGCCCGGGCACGCCCTACGACGGCGTCTGGGCGAGCGCGAGCCTGCTGCACGTCGACCGCGCCGACCTGCCGGCGGTGCTCGCCCGGCTCGCCTCGGCGACCCGGCCCGGGGGAGTGCTCGCACTGGCGCTGAAGGAGGGCGACGGCGACGCCTGGTCGACCCACGGGTTCGTCGGCGCCCCGCGGCACTTCGTCTACTGGCGCGAGCCCGGGCTGCGGGCCGTCCTGGACGCGGCCGGGTGGGAGGTCGAGCAGGTCGGCCACACCCGCAGCGCCCGCACCGGCGAGCCCTGGCTCGACGTCCGGGCGCGGCGGCGCGCATGAGGCGGGACCGATGAGACACACCGAGTTCTGGAGTCGGATGGACGACGCCCTCGGGCCGGGGTACGCCCGGTCCTGGGCGGACATGTTCGTGATCGGAGAGCTGGGCGGACGCACCGTCAACGATGCGCTCGCCGCCGGGGTACTGCCGAAGGAGGTGTGGGCCGCAGTATGGCGAGTTCTCGAGCTGCCACCGAGCAAGAGGTGAGCCTGGCGGCGGTCCAGCGCCGGACGATCCGCACGCTGGTGGCCTCCCAGGCGGTCGGCGCGATCGGCATCACGATCGGCATCGCCACCGCGTCGCTGCTCGCCCGCGACATCTCGGGCTCGGAGCGCCAGGCCGGACTCGCGCAGACCTTCCAGGTCCTCGGCGCGGCCATCGCCGCCTACCTGCTCGCCCGCCTCATGTCGGGGCGTGGGCGGCGGGTCGGCCTGATGACGGGCTACCTCGTCGGCGCCGCGGGCGCGGTGCTCGCCGTCGTCGCCGGCGTGCTCGACTCGATGGTGGTGCTGCTGGTCGGCGCGCTCCTGCTGGGCGCCACGGCGGCCGCCAACAGCGGCGCGCGCTACGCCGCCACGGACCTCGCCCCCGACGCGCACAAGGGCCGGGCCCTCTCGACGGTGGTGTGGGCGACCACGATCGGTGCCGTCGCCGGACCCAACCTCACCGGTCCCGCCGGCGCGTTCGCCGAGTGGCTCGGCATCCCGGAGCTCACCGGTCCGTTCGCGCTGGGCTCGATCGGGATGCTGGGCGCCGCCCTGCTGGTCGGCCTGCTGCTGCGCCCCGACCCCCTGCTGCTCGCCCGGGAGGCGGCGGGCGCCCAGGCGACACCCCCGTCGGGCACGGCCTGGGCGCGGGCGGTCGAGGCCGCCCGCGCCCGCCCGGTGCTGGCCTTCGCCGTGCTCGGGATGGCCTGCGCGCACGCGGCGATGGTCGCGGTGATGGTGATGACGCCGCTGCACATGGAGCACGGGCACGCCGAGCTGCGCGTCATCGGGCTGGTGATCAGCCTGCACGTGCTCGGCATGTTCGCCTTCTCGCCGCTGGTCGGCGTGCTCGCCGACCGCACCGGTCCGCCGGCGGTCCTGGTCGAGGGCGCGGTGCTGCTGCTGGCCGCGCTGGTGCTCTGCGGCTCGGCCCCCGAGGGCAGCTCATGGCAGATCTTCGTCGGCCTCTTCCTGCTCGGGCTGGGCTGGTCGTTCGCCACCGTCGCCGCCTCGACGCTCATCGCGCGCTTCGCCCCGCTCGACGCCCGCACCGACGTCCAGGGCGCGGCCGACCTCGTCATGGGCCTGACCGCCGCGACGGCCGGTGGGCTGGCGGGCCTGGTCGTCGGCACATGGGGCTACCCCGAGCTGGCGATCTCCTCGTGCGGCCTGGTCGCGCTGGTCGCCATCGGCGGACTGGGTGCCCGCGCCACCACCCGCCTGGCAGTCTGACGTCCGTGAACTCCACCGCGGAGGTCGCCGTCATCGGCGGCACCGGCTTCTACTCCTTCCTCGACGACGTCGAGGAGCACGCCGTCGAGACGCCGTACGGCGCGACCTCGGCGCCGATCGCCGTCGGCGAGGTGGCCGGCCGGCGGGTGGCCTTCCTGCCCCGGCACGGCCGGCACCACGAGTTCCCGCCGCACGCCATCCCCTACCGCGCCAACCTGTGGGCGCTGCGCGCGCTCGGCGTGCGGCAGGTGCTCGCACCGTGCGCCGTCGGCGGCCTGACCCACGACGTCGCGCCCGGTGACCTCGTCGTGCCCGACCAGCTCGTCGACCGCACCCACCGCCGGATCTCGTCGTACGTCGAGACGGGGGCGGTCCACCTCCCGTTCGCCGATCCCTACTGCCCGGGTGTCGCGGGCGCACTCGCGGCGGCCGACCCGGACGTGAGGTCCGGGGGAGCGATGGTCGTCATCGAGGGACCGCGCTTCTCCACGCGCGCCGAGTCGCAGCGCTACGCGGAGTCCGGGGGCACGCTGATCAACATGACCGGCGCCCCGGAGGCGGCCCTCGCCCGCGAGCAGCGGCTCTGCTACGCGGCACTGGCGCTGGTGACCGACATGGACGCCGGCGCCGAGTCCGGCGCCGGGGTCGGCCAGGAGGAGGTGTTCGCGCTCTTCCGGGCGAACCTCGAGCGGCTCACCGGCCTGCTCGCGCGCGCCGTCGCGGCGTTGCCCGACCCGGCCGGCTGCTCGTGCTCGACCTGGGCCGACGGCATCGACCTGACCTACGACGTGCCGTGAGGGTGCTGCTGACCGGCTCGGCCGGGTTCATCGGCAGCGCCGTCGACGCCGCGCTCGGCGACGCCGGCCACGAGGTCGTGCGGGTCGACCTGATGCTGCCGGAGGCGCACGGCGCCACCGACCCGCCGCCCGGGACCCACCGGCTCGACGTGCGGGACGCCGCGGCATGGGGCGATCTGCTCGCGGGCGTCGACGCCGTCTGCCACCAGGCGGCCGTGGTCGGCGCGGGCGTGCGCGTCGGAGACCTGCCGGCGTACGCCGGGCACAACGACCTCGGCACGGCAGCGCTCCTGGCCGCGATGCACGACGCCGGGGTCGCGCGGCTCGTGCTCGCCTCCTCGATGGTCGTCTACGGCGAGGGTCGCTACACCTGCCCCGAGCACGGCGACCAGGTGCCGCCACCGCGCCGCCGCGAGGCCCTCGAGGCCGGCGACGTGGAGAACCACTGCCCGGAGTGTGGCCGGGTCCTGGGCTGGGCGCTGGTCGACGAGTCGGCCCGGCTCGACCCGCGCTCGTCGTACGCCGCCAGCAAGGTCGCCCAGGAGCACTACGCCTCCGCGTGGGTCCGGCAGGCCGACGCGGCGGCGGTGGCGCTGCGCTACCACAACGTCTACGGACCGGGGATGCCGCGCGACACGCCGTACTCCGGCGTCGCCGCGATGTTCCGTTCCTCGCTCGAGCGTGGCGAGCGACCACGCGTCTACGAGGACGGCGGCCAGATGCGCGACTTCGTGCACGTCTCCGACGTGGCGCGGGCCAACCTGCTCGCGCTCGAGGCTGTCGTCGAGGCTCCCTCGGGCCGGTACGACGCCTACAACGTGTGCTCCGGGGAGCCGGTCTCGATCCTGCGCGTCGCGGAGCTGGTCGGCGCCGGAAGCGGGATCGACCCCGAGGTGACCGGCGGCTTCCGGCTCGGCGACGTGCGGCACGTCGTGGCCTCGCCGGCGCTGGCCCGCGCCGAGCTCGGGTTCGCCGCCGCGATCCGTCCGGACATCGGGCTCCGGGCGTTCGCGACCGCTCCACTGCGGCCGTGAGGGCTCACCAGCTCGTGTAGAGCAGGTGCTGCACGGCCAGCGCCCAGACGACCTGCAGGCCCAGCCCCCAGCGGCGCCACCGCTCCGGCAGCAGCGCGACCGAGATCGTCAGCCACGGCACGAACGGCAGCCAGATCCGCTCGACCTCCGCCTTGCTCATCCGCGACGCGTCGGCGAGGAGCACGGTCAGCGCGGCCGCCGCGACCAGGAGCGCGACCGCACGCGGTCGGCGCGCGACGGCGGTCTGCGCCAGACCGGCGCCCAGCAGCGGGCCGGCGCACACCAGCAGGGCCGCGAGGTTGCCCCACAGCCAGTACGACGCGGGTCGGTCGGCGGCGATGCCGTCCCAGTAGCGCTCGTGCAGCACTCCGATCGCCTCCCACCAGGCGAACCCGGCGGCGGCGAACCCGAGCACCACGGCCAGGGCGGTCGCAGCGGCGACCGGCAGCGGCAGCCAGGAGCGCGCGGCCAGCAGCACCGCGAGGGCCAGCACGCCCAGGAGCGGCAGGCCGTAGGACATCATCACGGCGGCGCCGAGCAACAGGCCGGCCAGCGCCGCCCACGCCGTCGCGCCTCGGCGCGACGCTGCCGTCGCCGCGATCGCCAGGCACGCCAGGCCCCAGGCGCCCACCGCGGTGAACACCGCGTCCGCCGAGACGGCCAGGAAGACCGCGGCCGGGGTGAGCACCAGGAGCGGGGCGGCCGCCCGGGCCGCCTCCTCGGCACCGAGCGCGCGCAGCGTGACGAGGACGGCGACCACGGCTGTTGCAGCCAGGGCCGTCACGACGACCCCCGCCACCGTCGGGTCGCCGAGCCCGAGCCGGTCGAGCCCGACGAAGAACAGCAGGGCCAGGGGCGGGTGGCCGGCCGGCTGCGTGGGCCACGCCTCGGGTGAGTCGATCGGGATCCGGTCGACGTAGCCATGCAGGAGGCCGGGCACGTCGGTGACGGCGCGCGCGGCCGGCAGGTACTCGTAGCGGTCGCCGATCGCGCGGCCCAGGCCGTCGCCACCGTCGACCAGCGCGAGCGAGAGCAGCCACGCCAGCCCCGCGGCGTACGACGCCGCGAGCAGCCGACCCCAGGAGAGCCGCCGTGCGAGGCCAGGGCCGAAGCGCACGCCCAGCGCCGCGACCAGGACCGCCGGCAGGGTGCCGGGGCCCCACCAGGTGGGCCGCCAGAAGCCGTGGAGCGGCGGCACCTCGCCGCTCACCGTGCTGCGCGGCGCCCGCGGCCAGACCTCCCAGCCGAGCACCGGTGGGACGGCGAACGCCAGCGCCACGAGGAGCAACGCCACCCCGAGGCCGACCCAGGCGGCGCGCGTGGTGGACATGGATCGACCCTAGGGGCGCGCGGCGCCGCGGCGACCGCGCACGCTGCTTCGTCACGGGTTCGTAAGGGTTGGCCGGGGTCAGCCGACGGCCGCCGCGCCTACGGTCGCGACATGGATCCCGTCTGCGACCTGGTGCTGCCCTGCCGGGACGAGGCGCCCGCGCTGAGGGTGCTGCTGCCGACCGTGCCGGAGGAGTTCGCCGTCATCGTCGTCGACAACGGCTCGCGCGACGGGACTGCCGACGTGGCGCGCGCGCTCGGCGCGACCGTGGTCGCCGAGTCCCGGGCCGGGTACGGCGCGGCGGTGCACGCCGGCGTGCTGGCGGCCAGGCGCGAGTTCGTCGCGGTCATGGACGGCGACGACTCGTTCGACCCGGCCGCGCTGCTGCCCCTCCTCGCCGACGTCCGGTCCGGACGCGCCGACCTCGCCGTGGGCCGGCGGCGACCGGTCGGGCGCGGCGTGTGGCCCTGGCACGCCCGCACCGGCAACGCGATCGTCCTCTGGCTGCTGCGCCGCCGCATCCGCGTCACCGTGCACGACATCGCCCCGATCCGGGTGTGCCGCCGCGACGCGCTCCTCGGGCTGGCAGTTCAGGACCGACGCTTCGGCTACCCGCTCGAGCTGCTCCTGAAGGCGACCGCCGCCGGATGGCGGTTCGTCGAGCGGGACGTCGCCTACCGTCCACGCGCCGCGGGGACGCGGTCGAAGGTCTCGGGGTCGATGCGTGGCACGCTCCGCACGGCCCGTGACTTCTGGCGGGTGATGGCGTGAGCGACGTCCGAGCCCTCGTGGTCGCCAAGGCGCCCGTCGCCGGCCAGGTCAAGACCCGCCTGGCCGTGCACGTCGGCGCTCGGGCGGCGGCAGAGGTGGCCGCGTCGGCGCTCCTGGACACGATCGCCTCCTGCGAGGCGGCGTTCGGCGCCCGCGCGTGCCTGCTCGCGTTGGCGGGCGACCTGTCCGAGGCCGTCCGGGGCGAGGAGATCGGCGAGGCTCTGGAGGGCTGGGCCGTGCGACCCCAGCGCGGGCCTGGGTTCGCCGAGCGGCTCGCCAACGCGCACGCCGACCTGCCGGCCGGCCCGCCGGTCGTCCAGATCGGCATGGACACCCCGCAGGTCAGGCCCGAGGACCTGCGCGCCGTCGCCGTGGCGCTCCGCGACCACGAGGCGGTGCTCGGGCCCGCCGAGGACGGTGGTTGGTGGGTGCTCGGCCTGCGTGACCCGAGCGCGGCGACCCTCCTGCGCGACGTGTCCATGTCTGCACCGACGACGTACGACGAGACGCGTGCGGCCCTGATCGGCGGAGGTCTCACCGTCGGCACCGCGAGGACGATGCGGGACGTCGACGACGCCGCGGACGCGCGGGCGGTGGCTGGGCTCGCCGCGGCCGGTGAGTTCGCCCGGACCTGGCGGGCGGTCGCGCCGTGAGCGTCGAGCAACCGGTCACCCGGCTGCGGATCGACCATTGGGACCGACCGGTCGACCAGCACGACGCGGCGATCCTCTCGCGCTGCGTCGGGCCGACGCTCGACGTCGGCTGCGGTCCGGGCCGGTTCACGGCCGGCCTGGCCGAGCGGGGGCACGTCGTGCTCGGCATCGACGTGGTGCCGAGCGCGGTCAGCTCGACCCGCGACCGCGGCGGTGCCGCGCTGCGGCGCGACGTCTTCGGCGACCTGCCGGGCGAGGGACGCTGGGGGACGGCGTTGCTCGCCGACGGCAACCTCGGCATCGGCGGCGACCCGGTCGCCCTGCTCGGCCGGCTCCGGACCCTCCTCGACCCCCGCGGCCGGGTGGTGGCGGAGGTGGCGGAGCCCGGCACGGAGGCGGTCCGCGACTACGCCGCGGTCGAGCACGGCGGCGCCACCCAGGTGGTCCCGTGGGCGGTCGTGGGGATGGACGGGATCGACGCGATCGTGGACCGCGCGGGGTTCGCGGTCGTCGACCGGCTCGAGTGCTGCTCGCGCTGGTGCGTGGTGCTCGCGGCGGCAGCATGAGGATCCCGTCCGACGCCTCGTTCGGCTCCCGGCTGCGGAGCGCGGCGGTCACGGCGCGGGTCGGCCTCTGGCTCGGGATCTGCTTCGGAGTCTGCTTCGCCACGGGTCTGGTGAGCCACTACGCCCAGAACGCCGCGCACCCGGTGCCGTTCCCGGCCAGCCCCGCCTGGGGCTACCGGGTGACGCAAGGGCTGCACGTCGTCACCGGCACGGCCGCCGTGCCGCTGCTGCTGGTCAAGCTCTGGACCGTCTACCCCCTGCTCTTCCGCCCGCCCGAGCGCGGCTGGCGCCGCCTCGGTGTCGACCTCGCCGAACGGGCCTCGATCGCCGTGCTCGTCGCCGCAGCCGTCTTCCAGCTGGCGACGGGACTGGCCAACTCCGCCCAGTGGTACCCGTGGGCGTTCTCGTTCCGATCGACGCACTACGCGATCGCGTGGGTCGCAGTCGGCGCGCTGCTGCTGCACGTCGCGGTGAAGCTGCCCGTGATCCGCGGAGCCCTGCGGGCGGACGTCGACGCCACGGCGTACGACCGGCCGGCGGCGACCGCCGACGGCGTGCTCTCTCGCCGCGGTCTGCTGCGGGCGACCTGGCTCTCGGCCGGGGTCGCGGTGCTCGCGACCGCCGGCAGCACGGTGCCGTGGCTGCGGCAGGTGTCGGTGCTCGGGGTGCGGTCCGGCGACGGACCGGCAGGTGTCCCGATCAACAAGTCCGCCGCCGCGGCCGGCGTCACGGCCAGCGCCACCGCCGACGACTACCTGCTCACGGTCGCCGACGGTGACCGGTCGCGGACCTTCACCCGGGCGGACCTCCTCGCGCTGCCCCAGGCCTCCTGCACCCTGCCGATCGCCTGCGTCGAGGGCTGGAGCGCCTCCGGCGTGTGGACCGGGGTGCGGGTGCGCGACCTGCTCGACCTCGTCGGGGCACCGTCGGGTGCCGACGTCGTGGTCACCTCCCTGCAGGAGTCCGGCCCCTACCGCACGACCCGTCTGCACGCGAGCTTCGTCGAGGACGACCGCACGCTGCTGGCGCTCTCGCTCGCCGGTGAGCCGCTCGCACTCGACCACGGGTACCCGGCCCGCATCATCGCGCCGAACCGGCCGGGCGTGCTGCAGACCAAGTGGGTGTCCCGTCTGGAGGTGGCCGCGTGACCGGGGCGGTGCGGACGGCGCTCGGTGCCCTCGGCCTGCTGCTGGCGGCGTACGGCGGCTGGCTGCTGCTCAGCCGGGGCCACGACCTCCTGGGCGTCGCCACCTGGCTGGTCGCGGGCGTGCTGCTTCACGACGCCGTGCTCGCGGTCGTGACCGTGGCACTCGGAGGGCTCGCCGTCCGGCTGGCACCGGTCGCGCTGCGCGCGCCGCTCGTCGTGGGGTTCGTGGTGCTCGGGCCGCTGACACTGCTGGCCGTGCCGGTGCTGGGCCGGTTCGGCGCGCGGGCGGACAACCCCACGCTGCTCGACCGCGACTACACCACCGGCTGGCTGGTGCTCGCGGGGCTGACGGCGCTGGCGGTCGCCGTGGCCGCACTCGTACGCTCGCGGTCGGCGAGGAGGTGAGGATGGCCCGGGTCCTGGTGGTCGACGACGACCACACCGTCCGCGAGGTGGTCGTCTCCTACCTGCGCGCGCACGAGCACGAGGTCGTCGAGGCCGGCGACGGTGAGGCGGCGCTGCGGGCGATGGCCGAGGCGCCGGCCGACCTGGTCGTCCTGGACCTGATGCTGCCCGGCATCGACGGGATCGAGGTGTGCCGCCGCCTGCGCGAGACCCGCGACGTCCCGGTCGTGATGCTGACCGCGCTCGGCGAGGAGACCGACCGGGTCGTGGGGCTGGAGGTCGGGGCCGACGACTACGTCACCAAGCCCTTCAGCCCGCGCGAGCTGGCGCTCCGGGTGGACTCGGTGCTGCGGCGGAGCGCGCGGGGGAGCGTGCCGCGCCGGCTGAGGGACGGTGACCTGGTGATCGACGAGGCGGCCCGCACGGCGTCCCGCGACGGCGCGGAGCTGGCCCTGACCGGCCGGGAGTTCGAGCTGCTGCGCTACCTGCTGGCCCACCCGGGCACGGCGTACTCGCGCGAGGACCTGCTGCGCGAGGTGTGGGGCTGGTCGGTCGGCGACCAGTCCACGGTCACGGTCCACGTCCGCCGGCTCCGGGAGAAGGTCGAGGCCGACCCGACCCGCCCCGAGCGGCTGGTGACGGTGTGGGGTGTCGGCTACCGCTGGGAGGCTCGCGATGACGGATGACCAGGTGCAGATCGTGCTGGTCGCGGCCGGGTGCGCCGTCGGCGTCGGCGCCGTCGGCCTCCTCGCCGCATGGCTGGTGCGGCACCGCTCGATCCGGTGGCAGCTGGGCCTGATCGTCGTCGTGTCGATCGGCTCGGTGCTGGCCGGGGTCGTCGCGGTCTCCCGGTTGATGTTCATCTCCCACCACGACTGGGAGGTCGTGAGCCTGGTCGCTGCCGTGGCCGGCGTGGTCGCGCTCGTGGTGGCACTGGCGCTCGGTGCGGCCATCTCGCGCTGGTCCGAGACGCTGCGCCAGGGCGCGCGCACCCTCGACCTGCACGGGTCCTACGTCGCCGACCCGCGCGGGCCCAGCGAGCTCCAGGCCCTCTCGGAGGAGCTGGCGCGGACGAGCGAGCGGCTCGCCGAGTCCCGGCTCCGCGAGGCGCGGCTGGAGAGCTCTCGCCGCGAGCTGGTGTCCTGGGTCTCCCACGACCTGCGCACCCCGCTCGCCGGCATGCGGGCGATGACCGAGGCCCTCGAGGACGGGATGGCCGCCGACCCGGAGCGCTACCACCGCCAGATCCGCGTCGAGGTCGACCGGATGGCGCGGATGGTCGACGACCTCTTCGAGCTCTCCCGCATCCACGCCGGCGTCCTGGCCATCAACCCCGAGCCCTTGGCGCTGGTCGACCTGGTCAGCGAGGCGATCGCGGGTGCCGACCCCGTCGCGCGGGCGTTCAGCGTCCAGCTGGGTGGCAGCGCGGAGGACGGCGTCGAGGTGGTGGCCGACCCTGCGGGGCTCAGCCGCGTGCTGACGAACCTGGTCATGAACGCCGTCCGGCACACTCCGGCGGACGGGACGGTCGAGATCCTCGGCCGCGCCGTCCCCGACGGGGTGGAGCTGAGCGTGCGCGACGAGTGCGGGGGCCTGAGCCCGGAGGAGATGGACCGCGTCTTCGACGTCGCCTGGCGCGGCGCGGCCGCGCGGACGCCCCAGCCGGAGCCCGCCCAGCAGTCCGAGGCCCAGCACGGCGCGGGGCTGGGCCTGGCGATCGTGAAGGGGATCGTCGAGGCGCACCGCGGGGTCGTCGAGGTGGAGAACGTCGGCGGCCCGGCCGGCTGCCGGTTCCGGGTGCTGCTGCCCGGCTGAGCGCCGAGGAGCGCGCGGACACGCCGGGGCCAATGCCGGCATCGAACAGGTGTTCGGGCTAGTTTCTCTCCACAGGCACGACTCGAACGAGGTTCTCCACAGATCTGGACGGCGCTGATCAGGCGCTGTCGGTGGCTCGCTCTAACGTCGCCGATGTGCCTGGAACCCGACGAGAGACAAGGAAGCAGCAGATGGCTGGAGGAGACCGCGAGAAGGCCCTGGACGCCGCCCTCGCCAACATCGAGCGACAGTTCGGCAAGGGCTCGGTCATGCGCCTCGGCGACGAGACCCGCGCCCCCCTCGAGGTGATCCCGACCGGGGCGATCGCCCTCGACGTCGCCCTCGGCCTCGGCGGTCTGCCGCGTGGCCGCGTGGTGGAGATCTACGGCCCCGAGTCGTCGGGCAAGACGACGGTCGCGCTGCACGCCGTGGCCAACGCCCAGGCGGCCGGCGGCATCGTGGCGTTCATCGACGCCGAGCACGCGCTCGACCCGGAGTACGCGAAGGCCCTCGGCGTCGACACCGACGCCCTGCTGGTCTCCCAGCCCGACTCGGGTGAGCAGGCCCTGGAGATCGCGGACATGCTGATCCGCTCCGGAGCCCTCGACCTGATCGTCATCGACTCGGTGGCCGCGCTCGTGCCGCGGGCCGAGATCGAGGGCGAGATGGGCGACAGCCACGTCGGCCTGCAGGCCCGCCTGATGAGCCAGGCGCTGCGCAAGATGACCGGTGCGCTCAACAACTCCAAGACGACCGCGATCTTCATCAACCAGCTGCGCGAGAAGATCGGCGTCATGTTCGGCTCGCCGGAGACCACCACCGGTGGCCGGGCGCTGAAGTTCTACTCCTCGGTGCGCCTCGACGTGCGCCGCATCGAGACGCTCAAGGACGGCACCGACATGGTCGGCAACCGGACCCGCGTCAAGGTCGTCAAGAACAAGGTCGCCCCGCCGTTCAAGCAGGCCGAGTTCGACATCATGTACGGCAAGGGCATCAGCCGCGAGGGTGGCCTGATCGACGTCGGCGTCGAGGCGGGCCTGGTCCGCAAGGCCGGTGCTTGGTACACCTACGAGGGCGACCAGCTCGGCCAGGGCAAGGAGAACTCGCGGAAGTTCCTCAAGGACAACCCCGACCTCGCCAACGAGCTCGAGAAGCGGATCCTCGAGAAGCTCGGCGTCGGCCCGCAGGTCGACCAGGAGGCGCCGCTCTCCGACGAGCCGATCGGCGTCGACTCCTTCTGACGGTGGCCTCGGGGGACTGAGGAGCAACGACATGACGCTCGAGGAGGACCGGCCGCCGCCCGACTGGCTCGGTGACGTCTCGACGGGGGTGGACGCGTGGACACGCCGCGCGTCCGCCCCTGCCGCGGCCCCGGCGGTGGAGGACAACGGACGTCCCGTCTCGCGACGAGGCGGCGCCCCGCCCCCCGAGGACACGGCCGTCCAGGTCCCGGAGGCCGACCCGGAGTCGGTCGCCCGCAAGATCCTGCTCGACCAGCTCACCGGGCAGGCGCGCAGCCGCAAGGAGCTCGCCGACAAGCTGAGCGCCAAGAACGTCCCGCCCGAGGTCGCCACCCGTCTCCTCGACCGGTTCGAGGAGGTCGGCCTGGTCGATGACGAGGCCTTCGCGCGCTCGTGGATCGCCTCCCGGCAGCCGGGCAAGCACCTCGCCCGCCGGGCGCTGGCCCAGGAGCTGCGCCGCAAGGGCGTCGACGACGAGGTCGCCCGCGAGGCGCTTGACGAGATCGACCCGGCGGACGAGGAGGAGGCGGCGCGGGCGCTGGTGCGCAAGAAGCTGCGCTCGCTGAGCCGGGTCGATGACACCACGGCGACCCGCCGCCTCGTCGGGATGCTGGCTCGCAAGGGCTACGGCTCCGGGCTGGCGTTCGCCGTGGTCAAGGACGAGCTCGCGGCCTCGGGCCGGGAGGGGCCTGAGACGGCTATGGACGACTGACCCCACCGACCCGACACAATGTCGGCGTGGCGGCTGAGCGCGAAGTCCTGGCCTGCGAGCTGTTCGGCACCGCGGTCCGGGAGCCGGCCCGGCAGGTGGTCCGACGCAGATGAGCCTGCGCCTGGTCGTGCAGGACCGGGGCCACGAGCTCGCCGGCGTCGCGCGCGAGGGCGAGGCGTGGGCCGCGGCCGCGCGTCGGACGGTCGCGAGCCTGCACGTCGAGCCGGTGCCGCTGGACCTCTCCGGCGAGGTGAAGCGGTTCGTCGTCGACCACGACAACCGCGTCGCGGTCCGGGCGATGACGCGCGGCGACCTGCCGGAGGTGGTTCGCTGGCGCCAGTCCGAGCACCTGCACCGCTGGTGGGCGTCCGACGGCGAGCCGACGGCCGAGCGCGTCGCCGCCCAGTACGGCCCGAGCATCGACGGGATGACCCCGACCCGGATGTGGATCGCCGAGGTCAACGGGCGGTCCGTGGGGTTCGTCCAGGACTACCGGGTCGGCGACTACCCCGAGTACGCCGTGCTCGGCCCCGATCCCACGGCCATCGGCGTGGACTACGCGCTCGCCGAGGAGTGGAGCGGCCGCGGCCTCGGGGTCCGGGTGCTGTGGGCGTGGATGCTGCGCGCCCGCCACCGGTTCCCCGAGGCCACGGCCTACTTTGCTGCTCCCGACCACCGCAACGCGGCCTCGCTGAGGCTGCTCGCGAAGGTCGGCTTCACCGAGGGCCTGTGGTTCGACGAGCCCCAGGAGGACGGAAGCGTCGACACGGTGGTCGGGTGCACGCTCGACGTCCGCCGGGTCCTCGGCTGAACCTCGGCCGGCCTCAGCGCTTGTAGGTGTAGAAGATGCCGCTGTCGGTCGCGACGAAGCCGCCGCTCGGCTTGATGACCGCGCGCCAGTAGTAGCGACCGTGGCGCGGCGCGGGCAGGCCCGTCTTGAAGACGCTCCGCTTGTTCGTGCGGAGGACCTTCCACGTCTTCCACTTCTTGCCGGCCTTCTTCAGGATCAGGACCTTGCCGTGGTACGTCGGCGCCACCTTGCCGACCAGCAGGACCCGGCGGACGCCCTTGTTCTGGACGGTCACCTTGCGCTGGACCTGGTAGGGCGCGTCGGCGCTGGTCGGCGCGAAGTTCGGGTTGCCGCTGTAGGTGACGCGGAACGTCCCGCTCGTCAGCGCCTTCGTGTAGCCGCTCAGGTAGGGGCCGGTCGCCTGGGCGACCGTGACCCAGGTCGAGGAGCCGGCGTCGAGCTGCTGCAGCGTCGTGACGGCGTCGGTGCCGATCGCCGCGCTGCCGGACGCCGTCTGGATGACGATGTTGTAGTAGTACTGCGATCCGTAGACGGGCACTCCCGGCTGCTGTTGGTAGTCGCTCACCTCGACCCACTGGCCGCTGGAGTTGTAGGTCGAGACGACGGTCGCCTCCTGCGCGGAGGCGGGGGCGGCGCCGGCCACCCCGAGAGCGCATCCGACCAGGATGGTCGCGATCACTGAGCTGATGGCACGACGAACGTTCATGGGTGTCCTGTCCTCCCGGAAACGGCGCCTCCATCGGGCGCCACGACGACCCTATCCGCAGGATCGGGTGCGAAACCCTAGGCTGGCGCCCGTGCTCCCGATCGTCGCCGTGACCCGCTACGCCACGCCCCTCCGCGAGGGCGGCAGCCTGCCCGGCATCGTCGAGGCGAGCGACCTCGGCACCTACGTGTGCAAGTTCCGGGGCGCCGGGCAGGGGCTGCGGGTCCTGGTCGCGGAGGTCGTCGTCGGCGAGCTCGCCCGGCGCATCGGGCTGCGCACGCCCCGGCTGGTGGCGCTCGCGCTCGACCCCGAGATCGCCCGCTACGAGGCGGACGAGGAGGTGCAGGACCTGCTCAACGCCAGCGCCGGTCTCAACCTCGGCGTGGACTTCCTGCCCGGCTCGTTCGGCTACGACAGCCATGCGATCGCCAAGCCGGGCGTGGGGGCGAAGGTGCTGTGGCTGGACGCCTTCACCGCGAACGTCGACCGCTCGTGGCGCAACCCCAACCTGCTGGTCTGGCACGGCGACGTGTGGGTGATCGACCACGGCGCCTCGATGTACTTCCACCACGCCTGGGCGGGCGGCGCCCTGGAGAAGGAGGGCGCCGAGCAGCGGTTCGCCGACCAGCCGTGGAGCATCGAGGACCACGTCTTCAGCTCCCAGACGACCGGCCTGGCCGACGCCGACGCCGAGATCAGCACGCTGCTCGACGAGCAGGTGTTCGCGGAGGTGCTCGCGGAGGTCCCCGACGAGTGGCTCGAACCGGTGCCAGGGGCGGAGACGCCGGACGCCGTGCGCGCGGCGTACGTCTCGTTCCTGACCGCTCGCCTCGGCACGCGCCAGTGGCTGCCGCTCGCCGACGACGCGGCGGAGGTGGCTCGATGACCTCCCTGGCCTACCAGTACGTCGTGCTGCGCTGCGTGCCGCGGGTCGACCGCGAGGAGTTCGTCAACGTCGGGGTGGTGCTCTACTGCCAGGCCACCGACTTCCTGCAGGCCGCGTGGCACGTCGACCGCGACCGGCTCACCGCCCTCGACCCGCGCCTCGACCTCGACCAGGTGTGCGAGGCGCTCGAGTTCGTCGAGGGCGTCTGCGCTGGCGACGCGCGGGGCGGAGCGGCCGCTGGTCGCCCGATGAGCCAGCGGTTCGGATTCGTCAAGGCGCCCCGCAGCACGGTCATCCAGCCCGGCCCGGTGCACGGCGGCGTCACGGCCGACCCGGCCCGCCAGCTCGAGCACCTGCTGGAGCGGCTGGTCTCCTAGCCCGGCCTCTGGGCGAGTCCGTGCTCGTGGGCGAAGACCACGATCTGCACCCGGTCGCGCAGCCCGAGCTTGCGCAGGATCGCGCCCACGTGGGTCTTGACGGTCGACTCGCTGAGGAAGACCTGCCCGGCGATCTCGGTGTTGGACAGGCCGCGGGTGACCGCGCCGAAGACCTCGCGCTCCTTCTCGGTCAGGGAGAGGTACGACGCGGGCGCGGGCGTCTGCTCCCGGAACGTCCCCTCGAGCAGGGCCGACAGGTCCGTCGGCGCGAGCACCGCGTTGCCGGCGTGCACCGTGCGGATCGCGTCGCGCAGCATCACGGGCGTGGTGCCCTTGAGCAGGAAGCCGCTGGCGCCGTAGCGGATCGCGGTCGCCGCGCGGTCGTCGAGGTTGAACGTGGTGAGCACGATGACCCGCGTCGGCCGCTCCCGGCGGGCGGTGCGCTCGGGCAGGAAGATCTGCCGGGTCGCCTCCACGCCGTCCATCTCCGGCATCCGGATGTCCATCAGCACGACGTCGGGCTCGAGCTCCTCGACGAGCCGGACCGCCTCGCGCCCGTCGCCGGCCGCGCCGACGACCTCCATGCCGTCCTGGGCGTCGACGATGACGCGGACCCCCTCGCGGAAGAGGTCCTGGTCGTCGACGAGGAGGACGCGGATGGGCTCGGTCATCGCGGCCTCACCGGCACCCAGGCGGTCGTGGTGAAGGTCGGCGGGTCGAGCCGTCGGCGTACGTCGAGGCGCCCGCCGACCGCCTCGAGGCGGCGGCGCATCCCGTCCAGCCCCTGCCCGGCCGGCGGGGGCGGTGCGGCCGGGTCGAGCCGCACCAGGGGCTCGGTCTCCGGCGCCGTGGTGTCGAGCGTGTTCTGCACCTCGATGCGCAGGTCGCCCTCCCAGTGCCGCTCCACCCGGACCGGCTGGTCGCGGCGGCCGTGCTTGATCGCGTTGGTGAGCATCTCCTGGAGCACCCGGAACGCGACGACCTCGAGCTCCGGCGGCATCGGCTGCGCGATGCCGACCTCGGTGGACACCACCTCGTGCCCACTGGCGCGGACGCCCTCCACCAGCGCGTCCAGATCGACCTGCCGGGTCGGCGCGGACACGGCGCCCGAGGTGGAGGCGAGCACCTGGCGCACGTCGTCGAGCGAGCTGCGGGCGGAGGTGGCGATGTTCTGCATGGTCCGCTTGAGGCCCTGGGTGTCGACGTCGTCGAGGTACTGCGCCGACTCCGCCTGGGCCAGGATCACCGCCAGCGAGTGGCCGACGACGTCGTGCACGTCGCGGGCGAGCTGGGCCTGCTGCTCGCGCAGTCGGGCGATCTCCTCCGCCTGGTCGCGCTCGGCCTCGGCGGCGACCTGCGAGGCCCGGGACTGGTCGGCGCGGGCCGAGAAGCGCAGCGCGAGCCCGGCCAGCCACGGCACGCCGAGGACGGCCATGCCGGCGACCGCGGCGGTGACCTGCCAGCGGTCACCGAAACGGGTGCTCTCGACGAGCATCTCGAAGCCGGCGGTGTCCAGCGCCGTGTAGAAGACGCTGGGGGAGATCCAGACGACCGCGATCGCGGCGGCCAGCGGGATCGAGAGGGCGCTCGCCAGGACGGTCGCCGCGCTGCCCCAGCGGGCGGCGCCGAACGCCACGACGCCGATCGCGAGCTGGGTCATCAGCAGCTGGGTGCCGGTCAGCACCTGGAGCGTGCCGACCACCCACACCACGGCGAGCGCGACCGACGGCAGCCGCCGCGCGAGCGCCGCGGCACCGGCGATGCCGACGACGACGAGCACGAGAGCCGGGCGCGGGTCGTCGACGTAGGCGGAGGCGTCGATCCTGAAGATCTCGACGAGCCCGACCAGCAGCACCCCGAGGCCGACTGCGAGGTCGGGCAGCCAGCTGCGCCACGTCATGCGGTCAGCGTTCCACATTCAGCGGGCGCTCCGGACGAGCTCGTCCAGCAGGTCGGCGTAGCCCAGCCCGGCGGCCGCGAACATCCGGGGCACCTGCGAGTGCTCGGTCATCCCCGGCACCGTGTTGACCTCGTTGAGCACGGGCCCGGCCGAGGTCAGGAAGAAGTCCACGCGAGCGACGCCGGCACAGCCGAGGGCGTCGTACGCCGCGAGTGCGGCGTCCTCGAGCGCCTTGGCGTCGACGTCGTCGAGGGCGGCCGGCACCCGGAGGTCCGCCTCTCCGCCGTACTTGTCGTCGTAGTCGAAGATGCCGTCGGCCACGATCTCCAGCGCGGGCGACGCGACCACGGCGCCGTCCGCGCAGCGCAGCACCGCGATGTCGATCTCGCGGCCCTCCACGACGTCCTCGACGAGCACCCGGTCGTCGAGGGCCAGCGCGGCGTCGAGCGCGGGCCGCAGCGTCTCGACCGACCGCACGAGGCTGACGCCCCGGCTCGAGCCGGCCGCCACCGGCTTCACGACCACCGGGTGCGTCCACCTCAGGTGACCTGCGGTCGCGGCGCTCACCAGGACCCCGGGCGCGGTGGCGATGCCGACGGCCTGGGCAACCAGCTTGGTGGCCCACTTGTCCATGGCGAGCGCGCCGGGGCGGATGCCGGAGCCGACGTAGGGCAGGCCGGCGAGCTCGCACAGCGCGGCGAGGGCGCCGTCCTCACCCCGCGGCCCGTGCACGACGGGGAAGACGACGTCGCAGCCGCGCAGCACCTGCGCCGCGCCGCTGAGTCCGATCGGGCGCAGCCCCCGGTCGCGCCAGGTGCCGTCGCGGTCGATCGTCAACGGCACCACGTCGTACGTCCCCGGGTCCAGCGCCGCCGCGACGGAGGCGGCGGACGCGAGGGAGACCTCGTGCTCGCAGTTCTGGCCGCCGCCGATGACGGCCACGCGGGTGCGGGCGCTCACGTCCGGCTCCGCACCCGGGCGCCGAGGCCGGTGACGACCTCGTGCTCGATGGTGTCCGACCAGCCCGCCCAGTCGGCGGCTGTCGGCTCGCCGTCGTCGCCGGGGCCGAGGATCGTCACGGTCTCGCCGGGCTCCGCGCCGCCGGGGCCGACGTCGACGACGCACTGGTCCATCGAGATCCGGCCGACGAGGGGGCGCCGAGCGCCACGCACCAGCACCTCGGCGCGGTCCGAGGCCGGTCGGGGCAGCCCGTCGGCGTACCCGAGCGGGATCAGTCCGAGGTAGGTCGGGTGCGCGGTGCGGTGTGCGTGGCCGTAGCCGACCGCGGTCCCCGCCCGCACCCGGCGCACCGACACGAGCGGTGCCGTCAGCGTCAGGCCCGCCCGCAGCGCGACCGTGCCGGAGGGGTCGATGCCGACCAGGCCGGCACCGACGCGGCTCATCGTGTGGTGCGCGCGGGGGTCGGTGAGCGTCGCCGCCGTCGACGCGAGGTGCCGGTCGACCGGCCGCAGGCCCGTCGCGCGGGCGGTCTCGAGCGCCCACGCGAACCGGGTGCGGCCCAGCGCGTTGCACTCGTCGCTGGGGTCGTCGGCGCAGCCGAGGTGGCCCATCACGCCGACCACCTCGACCTCGCCGCGCTGCTCGGCCCGGCGGGCCGCGCGGCACAGCTGCGCCCAGCACGCGGGGTCGGCGCCGTCCCGGGCCATGCCGGCGTCGACGTGCAGGTGGACGCGGTGCCGGCCGGGCGCGGCCGCAACGGCGGCGAGGTGCTCGAGGCTCGGCACGGCGACCTCGACGTCGCGGGCGGCGGCCGTCGCCCAGTCCGCGTCGACGGGGTTGAGCCAGCTCAGCAGCGGTACGGCGAGGCCGGCGTCGCGCAGCGCCCACGCCTCGTCCAGGGACGTGACGCCGAGCCTGGTCGCGCCGTGTGCGAGGGCGGTGCGGGCGACGCCGAGGGCGCCGTGGCCGAACCCGTCCGCCTTCACCACGGCCATCAGCTCTCCGGTGGCCCGGCCCGCGAGCAGCCGGGTGTTGGCGGCGACCGCGCCGAGGTCGATGTCGAGGCGCGGGCCGCTGCCGAGGCGCGGGGCCAGCACCGCCAGGGCGCTCATCGGGGTCCCCGCGGAAGCGTGGAGTGGAGGAGCGAAGCGGGGGAGCTCCGCGGTTTCGTGGGGTGGTTCATGCCGCCACCGCCTGGGCGATCGGGCCGTAGAGGGCGTGCTGGGCCTCGGTGACCAGCGCCCAGTAGCGGTCGCCGAAGCTCCAGTGCCACCACTCGGTCGGGTAGTTGACCAGCCCCTGCGCCCCGAGCACCTCGGCGAGCAGGTCGCGGTGCGCCCGCGCGTCGGCGCCGATGCCGTCGGCCGCGGTCCAGCAGCGCCCGTCGGACTCCTCGGGGGTCGCGTCGATCGCGGTGCCCAGGTCGAGCTCCTCCCCGCACGCGTCGACCAGCGTGAGGTCCACCGCCGCGGCGGCCACGTGCGGCGCTACGTCGACCGGCGAGACGAAGCGGCTGGTCAGCCGCTCGAGGTCGGCCTCGCCGGCGCCGGGGTGCAGCGCCCGCAGCGTCGCGGCGTACGACGCGATGATCGCGCGCTGCTGCTCGACCGGCCGGTGGCCGTCGACCACCCGCAGCCGCACGCCGAGCGGCAGCAGCGCGTCGGCGGCGACCAGCCGCTCGGCCAGGCCCAGGCGCACCACGGCACCGGCAGGGGAGAGGTCTCGGGGCAGCCGGACGAGCGGCTCGCCGCACTCCACGACCGGCACGGCACGCACCCGCGGGTCGGACAGCAGGATCGTCATGCTCCCGACGCTAGGGACGACGAGCGGCCCTCCGCGTCCACCCCAGGTGCCGGTCGACCCGCCTCAGGTACCGGCTTGCACGACCCGGTATTCAGTGTCACTATGTACTGGTAGTCAACAACACTGAGTAGTGAGAGGAGGCCTCGTGGGCAAGCAGATGAGCGAGATGCTCAAGGGCACGCTGGAGGGGATCGTGCTCGCGATCCTCGCCGGCCGGCCGGCGTACGGCTACGAGATCACCGCCTGGCTGCGCGACCAGGGCTTCACCGACATCGCCGAGGGCACCGTCTACGCCCTGCTCGTGCGCATCGAGCAGCGCGGCCTCGTCGACGTGGAGAAGGTCCCGTCCGAGAAGGGGCCGCCGCGCAAGGTCTACTCCCTGAACGACCAGGGACAGACGCAGCTCGACGAGTTCTGGAGGACCTGGAGCTTCCTCGCAGAACGCCTTGACCGGCTCCGCGAAGAGGAGAAATAGACATGGCATCGAAGTGGATCGAGAAGGTCACCGGGTCGCTGGCCCAGAAGAAGCAGTACAAGGAGACCAAGGCCCGCGTCGAGGCGCTCCCGGAGCCCTACCGCGCGTCGGCGGAGGCCTTCAACCGGTACTTCATGTACTACGGCGGCATCACCGACGGCGACACCATCGTGCAGATGTCGGCCGACCTCGCCGACCTGTGGGAGCGCGCGGCCGTCGACGGGACCCCGGTGCGCGCGATCGTCGGCGACGACCCGGTGGAGTTCGCCGAGACGTTCGCCCAGGCCTACGTCGGCAAGCGCTGGATCGACAAGGAGCGCGCCCGGCTGGTCCGGGCGATCGAGGACGCGGAGCGGGGGGAGGCATGACCGCCACCGCCACCGCCATCCGGGTGGAGGGGCTCGAGAAGTCCTACGACGAGCTCGCAGTCCTGCGCGGCGTCGACCTCCACGTCGAGCAGGGCAGCATCGTCGCGCTGCTCGGCTCCAACGGCGCCGGCAAGACGACGCTCGTGCGCATCCTCTCCACGCTGCTGCGCGCCGACGCCGGCACCGCCAGCGTCCAGGGGTACGACGTGGCCGCGCAGGCCGCGGACGTGCGGGAGTCGATCAGCCTGACCGGTCAGTTCGCGGCCGTCGACGAGATCCTCACCGGGCGCGAGAACCTGATGCTGGTGGCCCGCCTGCGGCACCTGCCGGACGCCGGTCGGGTCGCCGACGACCTGCTCGCGAGGTTCGACCTGGTCGAGGCCGGCGCCCGCAAGGTCGCGACGTACTCGGGCGGGATGCGGCGCCGGCTCGACATCGCGATGAGCCTGATCGGCGAGCCGCCGGTCGTGTTCCTCGACGAGCCGACCACCGGCCTGGACCCGCAGGCGCGCACCGAGGTGTGGGCGAGCGTCAAGGAGCTCGCCGCGCGCGGCACCACGGTGCTGCTCACCACGCAGTACCTCGAGGAGGCCGAGCGCCTCGCCGACAGGATCGCGATCCTCCACGAGGGCCGGATCATCGCGGACGGCACCCTCGCCGACCTCAAGCAGCTCTTCCCGCCGGCGCACGTCGAGTACGTCGAGAAGCAGCCCACCCTCGAGGAGATCTTCCTCGCCATCATCGGAGCGGAGCAGAAGTCATGAGCGCGACCCACGCGATCGGCGACACCGTCGTCCTCACCGGGCGGTCCATGCGGCACATCACCCGCAGCGTGGACACCATCATCACGACCGCGATCATGCCGGTCGCGATGATGCTGCTGTTCGTCTACGTCTTCGGCGGTGCGATCGACACCGGCTCGGTCGCCTACGTCAACTACATGCTCCCCGGCATCCTGCTGATGACGGTCGCCTCGGGGGTCGCCTACACGTCCCTACGGATCTTCAACGACGTCCAGGGCGGCGTCTTCGAGCGCTTCCAGTCGATGCCGATCGCCCGCTCGTCCGTGCTGTGGGCGCACGTGCTGACCTCGCTCGTCGCCAACGTGATCTCCCTCGCGGTCGTGCTCGCGGTCGCGGTGGTGATCGGCTTCCGGTCGGGGGCGAGCGTGCTCGCCTGGCTCGGCATCGCCGGTGTCCTGGTGCTCTTCACCCTCGGGCTGACCTGGCTGGCGATCGGCGCCGGCCTGTCCGCGAAGACCATGGAGGGCGCGAGCGCGTTCGCCTACCCGCTGATCTTCCTGCCGTTCATCAGCTCGGCCTTCGTGCCCACCGAGACGATGCCGACCGTGGTGCAGGCCTTCGCCGAGCACCAGCCGGTCACCCCGATCGTCAACACCCTGCGCGCCCTGATCGAGCAGCAGCCGGTCGGCACCGACGGCTGGCTCGCCGTCGCCTGGTGCCTGGGCATCCTCGTCGTGGCCCACGCCCTCGCGCTCGCGGCCTACCGCCGCCGGTCTGCCTGAACTCAGACCGGGACCAGCTCGACCGCGCCCACGGCGTACCGCGCCAGGATCGTGCGCGCCAGCTCCGGGTGCGCGCCCAGTGGCTCGGACACGGCCACCGCACCGGCCTCGAGCGCGAGCTCCGCGGCGCGGTCGGGCAGGAAGCCCGGCGCCAGGAAGAGCGAGGCGACCGCGATGTGGCGGCGGCCCTCGGCGCGGAACTGGCGGACGGCCTCGCCGGCGGCCGGCGGCGCAGCGGAGGCGTACGCCGCGACCACGGGCAGCTTGTGCCGCGCGCCCCAGACGCGGGCGAGACGGGCGACGGCCTGGTTGGCGAGCGGGTCGCTGGAGCCGGCCGCGGCCAGCACCAGCGCGTCGAGCTCGCGCACCCGGGAGGCGCTGAGCGCCTCGCGCATCCGGACGTCGAGGACCTCCAGGAAGCGCGGCTCCAGGCCGAGGACGGCCGTGGCCCGCACCTGGAGGCCGGGGTGCCGCTGCGTCGCCT
Organism: Nocardioides agri; assembly: GCF_013778305.1. Taxonomy (GTDB): domain Bacteria; phylum Actinomycetota; class Actinomycetes; order Propionibacteriales; family Nocardioidaceae; genus Nocardioides; species Nocardioides agri. The sequence goes on along the minus strand of NZ_JACEIC010000002.1, from coordinate 138,044 downwards.
CGGCGATCGCCTGGGGGACGTCGACCGTGGCGTGGTAGGCCTCGGTGAGCAGCAGGGGGACCACGACGATCTCCTCGTGGCCGGCCTTCACGAGGCGGTCCACCACCGTCTGGAAGGACGGCTTGGAGAGCTCGAGGAAGGCCGTCTCGACCTTGAGGTCGGGGCGCATCGCCTTGACCTCGTCGACGAGGGCCTTGATCGTGGCGGCGGACCGCGGGTCACGGCTTCCGTGAGCCAGGGCCACCAGAGCAGGAGCAGCCATCACACTGCCTCCTTCGCTGTGCGTGTTTCTGCGGGGTGTGCAGGACCGGCCACGCTGCCGGTCTGCCAGGTGCGGGGCGTCATGAGTGGATCCCGCACTCGGTCTTGTGGGTGCCGGCCCACCGGCCGCTGCGCGGGTCGTCGCCGGGGGCGACGCGCCGGGTGCAGGGCCAGCAGCCGATCGAGGGGTAGCCGTCGTAGACGAGCGGGTTGACCAGCACGCCGTTCTCGGCGATGTAGCGCTCGACCTGCTCGTCGGACCAGCGTGCGATGGGGGAGACCTTGACCTTCTGCTTCTTGGCGTCCCACCCGATGACCGGAGCGATCACCCGGTTGTGCGTCTCGGCGCGGCGCAGGCCGGTCGCCCACGCGTCGTAGGACGCCAGCGACTGCTGGAGCGGCTGCACCTTGCGCAGCGCGCAGCACAGGTCGGGATCGGTCTTGTAGAGGTCCTTGCCGTACTGGGCGTCCTGCTCGGCCACCGACTGCACCGGCGTGATCGTCAGCAGGTTGACCGGCATCGTGGCCTCGACGGCGTCGCGGGTGCCGATCGTCTCGACGAAGTGGTAGCCGGTGTCGAGGAAGACGACGTCGACACCCGGCGCCACCTTCGACGCGAGGTCGGCGAGCACCGCGTCGCCCATCGACGAGGTGATGCAGAAGCGCTCGCCGAACGTCGCGACCGCCCACTCGATGATGTCCTCGGCCGGGGCGAGCTCGAGCTCGGCGCCCCAGTGGGACACCAGCTCGCGCAGCTCCTCGGGCGAGCGGCCCTCGGTGTGGGTGGCGCGGTTGTTGCGGGCGGTGATCGTGGTTGCGGCGGTCATGACTGACCTCCTTGGGGTCGGAGCAGCCCGATGAGCTTGAGGGAGAAGGCGCGCATGCAGGACCGGCACTCCCAGCCACCGTGGGTGGACTCGTGCGGGCGCAGGTCCTCCTCCCCGCAGTAGGGGCAGTGGAAGGGGACGGCGCGCTCGCTCATGAGACCCGGCCCTCCAGCAGGGGCGCCAGGGTCTTGTCGCCGCGCAGCAGCTCCTCGTCGGCGCGGGCGACCCAGGTCGCGAACGACTCGCCGTCCGCGCGGTCGGCCAGGTAGTTGGTCACGATCGCGGTGATGTAGTCGTCCAGGCCCGCGCTGGTCACCTTGTGGGCCCGCAGCTTGCGACCGAAGTTGGCCTGCAGGCCGGTCGCGCCGCCGAGGTGGACCTGGAAGCCCTCCACCTGCCGGCCGTCGTCGTCGAGCACGAGCTGGCCCTTCAGGCCGATGTCGGCGACCTGGGTGCGGGCGCAGGCGTTGGGGCAGCCGTTGACGTTGACGGTGATCGGCGCGTCGAGGCCGGGGAAGCGGCGCTCGAGCTCGTCGACGAGGTCCCGGGCGCGGTTCTTGGTGTCGACGATCGCGAGCTTGCAGAACTCGATGCCGGTGCAGGCCATCGTGTTGCGCCGCCAGCCGGAGGGACGGCCCGACAGGCCGATCGCGTCCAGCCGGTCGAGCAGCGCGTCGACGACGGCCGGCTCGACGCCGATGAGCACGATCTTCTGGTACGGCGTGAGGCGGGCGCCCTGGACGCCGTACTCCTCGAGCAGGTCGGCGAGCTGGACGAGCAGCGTGCCGGAGACGCGGCCGGCGGTCGGTGCGACGCCGACGTACTTCTTGCCGTCCTTCTGGTCGTGGACGCCGATGTGGTCGCGGTGGCCCACCGGCGACTCGGGCGAGGGGTTCGAGACGAGCGCGCGGTCGAGGTACTCGTTCTCCATGACCTCGCGGAACTTCTCGATGCCCCAGTCGGCGACGAGGAACTTCAGGCGGGCCCGCGAGCGCAGCCGGCGGTAGCCGTAGTCGCGGAAGATCGACGCCACGGCCTCCCAGGCGTCGGGGACCTCCTCGAGCGGGATCCAGACGCCCATCTTCTGGGCGAGCATCGGGTTGGTCGAGAGGCCGCCACCGACCCACAGGTCGAAGCCCGGACCGTGCTCGGGGTGGACGGTGCCGACGAACGCGACGTCGTTGATCTCCGGCGCCACGTCGTGCGAGGGGTGGCCGGTCAGCGCGGTCTTGAACTTCCGGGGGAAGTTCGCGAACTCGGGGTTGCCGATGTAGCGGCGCTCGATCTCGGCCAGCGCGGAGCTGCCGTCGATGATCTCGTCGACGGCGACGCCGGCGACCGGCGAGCCGAGGAACGGTCGCGGGGAGTCGCCGCACGCCTCGAGGCTGTGCAGCCCGGCCGCGTCGAGGCGCTCCCAGATGCTCGGCACGTCCTCGATGCGGATCCAGTGGTACTGGATGTTCTCGCGGTCCGTGACGTCCGCGGTGTCGCGGGCGAAGTCGACGCCGATCTGGCCGAGCGCGCGGACCGTCGCGGGGGAGAGCAGCTTGCCGTCGGAGCGGACCCGCAGCATGAAGTAGCGGTCGTCCAGCTCCTCCTCGCCGAGGATCGCGGTCTTGCCGCCGTCGATGCCGGGCTTGCGCTGGGTGTAGAGGCCCATCCAGCGGAAGCGCCCGCGCAGGTCGGCGGGGTCGATGGAGTCGAAGCCGCGCTTGGAGTAGGTGTAGAGGATCCGGTCGCGGACGTTGAGCGGGCTGTCGTCCTTCTTGGACTGCTCGTTCTTGTTCAGCGGCTCGGTGTAGCCGAGCGCCCACTGGCCCTCGCCACGCTTGGGGCGGGGGATCTCGGTGCGCTCGGCACGCTTGGCGGTGAATCGGAGGTCAGACATCTCTGGCGATTCCTTGACGAGGCGGGGCTCGCGACCTGCGACCGGCGACGTTGCCGGGAGGTCAGCGGCCTGGGGGACGGCGACTGATCAGGAATGCCAACACATCATGCTGCGGGTACGGCCGAAGTCCACGTGGCGCCGGGCCACGAGGTACGTCGTCGTTGCAGCGAAGGTCATGTCAAGAAGTCTCAGGGGTTGGACCGCCTGCCCACAAGGCGAAATCTCGTGATGCGAGACGGCGTTTCAAGATGTGAGACACGGCGCCGGGTGCACCCGCTCATCCTCTGGAACCTGTGCGGCCCACGTCACATTCCCGGGCCGCAGGCCCTTCCCGGGTGGACGGGCGACGGCTCTAGTCTTGGCGCATGAGCGACCAGCGCATCGACTCCCTGACCAGCAGCGCCTACCGGCAGGCTCTCGAGGTGATCGCCTCGGTCGAGCCCCGCATCGCGGAGGCGACGCGCCAGGAGCTGGTCGACCAGCGCGGCTCGCTCAAGCTGATCGCCAGCGAGAACTACGCCTCGCCGGCCGTGCTGCTCACCATGGGCACCTGGTTCAGCGACAAGTACGCCGAGGGCACGGTCGGCCACCGCTTCTACGCCGGGTGCCAGAACGTCGACACCGTCGAGGCGCTCGCCGCCGAGCACGCCCGCGAGCTGTTCGGCGCGCCCTACGCCTACGCGCAGCCGCACTCCGGCATCGACGCCAACCTGGTGGCGTTCTGGTCGATCCTCGCGCACCGGGTCGAGACGCCGGCGCTCGCGAAGCTGGGCGCCAAGAACGTCAACGAGCTCAGCGAGGAGGACTGGGAGTCGCTGCGCCACGAGCTCGGCAACCAGCGCCTGCTCGGCATGTCGCTGGACGCCGGGGGCCACCTCACGCACGGCTTCCGCCCCAACATCAGCGGCAAGATGTTCCACCAGCAGCAGTACGGCACCGACCCGGAGACCGGTCTGCTCGACTACGACGCGGTCGCGGCGAAGGCGCGCGAGTTCAAGCCGCTCGTGCTGGTGGCGGGCTACTCGGCGTACCCGCGCCGCGTGAACTTCGCCAAGATGCGCGAGATCGCCGACGAGGTCGGCGCGACGCTGATGGTCGACATGGCGCACTTCGCCGGCCTGGTCGCCGGCAAGGTGTTCACCGGCGACGAGGACCCGGTGCCGCACGCGCACGTCGTCACCACGACGACCCACAAGTCGCTGCGCGGCCCGCGCGGTGGCCTGGTGCTCGCGCAGGAGGAGTACGCCGCCGACGTCGACCGCGGCTGCCCGATGGTGCTCGGCGGTCCGCTGTCCCACGTGATGGCCGCCAAGGCGGTCGCGCTGGCCGAGGCGCGCCAGCCCTCGTTCCAGGTCTACGCACAGAGCATCGCCGACAACGCCAAGTCGCTCGCCGACGGCTTCCTCTCCCGCGGCGCCACGCTCGTCACCGGTGGCACCGACAACCACCTCGTCCTGCTCGACGTCTCCTCCTTCGGCCTCACCGGCCGGCAGGCGGAGTCCGCGCTGCTCGACGCGGGCGTGGTCACCAACCGCAACTCGGTGCCCCACGACGCCAACGGCGCCTGGTACACCTCGGGCGTCCGGCTCGGCACCCCGGCGCTCACCACCCGCGGCTTCGGCCACGACGAGTTCGACCGGGTCGCCGAGCTGATCGTGCACGTGCTGCAGAACACCCAGCCGGGCACCACCAAGGACGGCAAGCCGTCGAAGGCGTCGTACACGCTGGGCGAGGGTGTGGCCGACAAGGTGCGGGACGCGTCCGCCGAGATGCTCGACAAGCACCCCCTCTACCCGGGCATCGACCTCTCCTGAGGCACCGTTTGTCGATCGTCCCCCCGGGTACGCAGTGAGGTAGTCCACACGCCTCGTCTCGGGAGGACGACATGACTGCCACCGTCGACCGCACGCACGGCGACGCCGTACCTCCGCCGAAGAACCGCACCCACTGGCTCTACGTCGCGGTCGTCGTGGCCGTGGGGCTGGGCATCCTGGTGGGACTGCTCTTCCCGGACTTCGCGGTCCGGTTGAAGCCGCTCGGCGAAGCGTTCGTCGCCCTGATCACGATGATGATCCAGCCGGTCATCTTCTGCACGATCATCCTCGGTGTCGGGTCGGTGGCGAGCGCCGCGAAGGTCGGCAAGGTGGGGCTCGGCGCGATCCTCTACTTCCTGGCGATGTCGACGTTCGCGCTGACGATCGGCCTCGTGGTCGGCAACCTCCTGCACCCCGGCGACGGGCTGCACATCGACGACGAGGTCGCGTCAGCCGGCGCCGCCCAGGCGGAGGAGGGGCACGGCAGCACGGTCGACTTCCTCCTCGGGATCGTCCCGGACTCGCTGTTCTCCTCGCTCACCTCGGGCGACGTGCTCGAGACACTGCTGGTCGCCCTGCTGATCGGGTTCGCACTCCAGCAGATGGGCCCCGCCGGCAAGCCGATCCTGACCGTCGTCGAGTACGCGCAGAAGCTGGTCTTCCGGGTCCTCGCGATGATCATGTGGGCCGCTCCCGTCGGCGCCTTCGGCGCGATCTCGGCGGTGGTGGGGGAGACCGGGGCCGACGCGCTGAAGAGCCTCGCGATCCTGATGTTCGGCTTCTACCTGACCTGCGCGGTGTTCGTCTTCGGGGTGCTCGGCACCGTGCTGCGGGTCTTCGCGGGCGTCAACATCTTCTCGCTGTTCCGCTACCTGGCACGCGAGTTCCTGCTGATCCTGGCCACCTCCTCGTCGGAGTCGGCGCTGCCGCGGCTGATCGCCAAGATGGAGCACGCCGGTGTCGACAAGACCACCGTCGGCATCGTGGTGCCGACCGGCTACTCCTTCAACCTCGACGGCACCGCGATCTACCTGACGATGGCCACCCTGTTCGTCGCCCAGGCGCTCGACGACCCGCTCAGCATCGGCGAGCAGATCTCGCTGCTGGTGTTCATGATCATCGCCTCCAAGGGCGCCGCCGGCGTCACCGGTGCCGGCCTGGCGACCCTCGCCGGTGGCCTCCAGTCGCACCGGCCCGAGCTGGTCGACGGCGTGGGGCTGATCGTCGGCATCGACCGGTTCATGTCCGAGGCCCGCGCGTTGACGAACTTCGCCGGCAACTCGGTCGCCACCGTGCTCATCGGCAACTGGACCGACGGCCTCGACCGCGAGCGGTTCGACAAGGTGCTCGCCGGAGAGCTGCCGTTCGACGAGCGGACGATGATCGACGAGGTGCCGGAGCGCGAGCGCGAACCGGCACCTGCCTAGCAGGTCACGAGACGCCGAAGCTGACCGATGGGCAGGCTGCTCACGCGGTCACGGGCGTCGCGCGGTCGACGATCGCCCGCAGGTCGCCGCCGTCGAGGGTGCCGAAGACGCCGTCGTACGACGTGCCGAGCCGCGAGGCGCAGAAGACGTCGGCCACCTCGGCGGGGGCGTGCCGCACGAGCAGCGATCCCTGGAGGACCAGCGCCATCCGCACGGCCAGCCGGCGCGCGTTGACCTCGAGCGAGGCCGGGTCGCCCATGAGCGAGCCGAGCAGCGCCAGTGTGTCCTCGATCGCGCGGTCGAGGCGGACGTCGCCACCGCGGGCTCGGCCGACCTCGGTGATCCACGCGTCGAGCACCTCGGGCTCGCGACCGAGGGCGCGCAGCACGTCGAGGGCGTTGACGTTGCCCGAGCCCTCCCAGACCGAGTTCAGCGGCGCCTCGCGGTAGAGCAGCGGCATGCCGGACTCCTCGACGTACCCGTTGCCGCCCAGGCACTCCAATGCCTCGGCGACCAGCGCCGGCGTGCGCTTGCAGACCCAGAACTTCGACAGCGGCAGCGCGATCCGGCGCAGCGCCGCCTCGTGCGGGTCGGCGATGTCGTCGACCGCCGCCGCGAGCCGGATCGCCAGCGCGGTGGCGGCCTCCGCCTCGACCGCGAGGTCGGCGAGCACGTTCTGCATGAGCGGCTTGTCGACGAGCAGCGAGCCGAAGGCCGAGCGGTGCGCCGTGTGCCAGGTCGCCTCGTTGACGGCGCGCCGCATCAGCGACGTGGAGCCGAGCACGCAGTCGAGCCGGGTCGCGGCGACCATCTCGATGATCGTGCGCACCCCCCGGCCCTCGTCGCCGAGCCGGTGCGCGACCGTGCCCTCGAACTCGAGCTCCGAGGACGCGTTGGAGCGGTTGCCGAGCTTGTCCTTGAGCCGGACGACGTCGAGGCGGTTGCGGGTGCCGTCGGCCAGCACCCGCGGCACCACGAAGCAGGTCACCCCGCCCTCGGCCTGCGCGAGCACCAGGAAGACGTCGTTCATGGGTGCCGAGGTGAACCACTTGTGGCCGTGCAGGGTGTACTCGCCGTCGACGGAGGTACGCCGCGCCTCGGTGACGTTGGCGCGCACGTCGGAGCCGCCCTGCTTCTCGGTCATGCCCATGCCGGCCAGCGCGCCGCGCTTGCCCGACGCGGCGCGGACGCCCGGGTCGTAGGACAGCGAGGCCAGCAGGGGCGTCCACTCCTTCGCCAGTGCGTCGTCGGCCCGCAGCGCGGGCACCGCGGCGTACGTCATCGAGATCGGGCAGCCGTGACCGGGCTCGGTGTGCGACCACGCCATGAAGCCGGCGGCGCGGCGCACGTGCGCGTGCGGCGAGTCGGACTCCCACGGGGCCGCGGCCAGGCCCTGGCCGACCGCGCGCTCCATCAGCCAGTGCCACGACGGGTGGAACTCGACCTCGTCGATGCGGTTGCCGTAGCGGTCGTACGGCGTCAGGCGCGGGTGGTGCTCGTTGGCCAGCATCCCGTGCTCACGGCCCTCGGCGGTGCCGGCGAGCGCTCCGATCGGGGCGATGTCGTCGACGACCTCGGGTGCGGCGTGGCGGGCGACCGCCTCGACGAGGGCGGCGTCGGCGGTGACCACATTGTGACCAACCAGCGGCGGGGCTTGGTTCGTCGTTACCCGGATGTCGGAAGCCATGTGCTTACGGTAGATCCATGCCTGCGGCGGAGCGTGCGGAGTCCCGGGAACCCGCGTCCGCTCTCGCCGACCGCCTGGGCCTCTGGCTGCGGGTCCAGGCGGAGCTCGTGTGGCGGCTGCTGGTGACGACGGTCGGGTCGTGCCTGCGCTACCGGGTGACCGGCCTGGCCGGCGAGGCGGCGTTCTTCGCGGTGCTCTCCGTGCCGCCGCTGATCTTCGCGCTGGCCGGCGCGATCGGCTTCGTCGCCGACCAGTTCAGCCCCGACCAGGTCGAGCAGGTGCGGGTCGCCGTCATCGACCTGTCCGCGCAGGCGCTCACCCAGGACGCGGTCAACACGATCATCGTGCCCACGATCGACGACGTGCTCCGGCCGGGCCGCTTCGACGTGATCTCGCTCGGCTTCATCCTCGCGCTGTGGTCGGGCTCGCGTGCGCTGCACGTCTTCGTCGACACCATCACGATCATGCACGGGCTGGGCGGGCACCGCGGGATCGTCAAGGCGCGCGCGCTGTCGTTCCTGCTCTACGTCGTGTCGATGGTGCTGGCGGTCTTCATGATCCCGCTGGTGGTCGCGGGCCCGGACCTGGTGCAGGACTGGCTGCCGGAGCGGCTCGACCTCCTCATCCACTTCTACTGGCCGGTCGTCGTCCTGATCAGCATCTGCTTCCTGGCGACGCTCTACCACGTGTCCGTGCCGGTGCGGACCAACTGGAGCTTCAACCTGCCGGGCGCGACCTTCGCCCTCGGCTGCTGGATCTTCGGCTCGTTCCTACTCCGGTGGTTCCTGACAGTCACCGCGACCGGCTCCGGGTCGATCTACGGCCCGCTCGCCGCGCCGATCGCGGTGCTGCTGTGGCTCTACCTCGTCTCGATCGCGGTGCTCGTCGGTGCCGCGGTCAACGCCTCGTTCGACACCGTCTTCCCGCAGGCCTCGACGGTGCTGGCGCGATCGGAGCTGGTGCAACGGCTACGCCGCCTCGGTGCCCGACCGGACACCCACTAGATTCACGACCGTGCCGGACGATTCGAGCGACATCACCCAGGGACGGGTCCGCGGGCAGCTGTCGCTGCCGGCGAGCACGGCGTCCCCGTGGTGGCAGCTGAGCCGCCGGCTGCTGCTGGCGGCGGGGATCCTCATCGTCACCGTGCTGATCGTCTACGTCGACCGCACGGCGTACCGCGACGGCAACGACCCGCCGAACTTCGGCGTCGACCTGGTCGACTCGATCTACTACACGACGGTCACGCTGAGCACGACCGGCTACGGCGACATCGCGCCCGTCGCCCCGCACGCGCGGATGATCAACGCGTTCGTCATCACCCCGCTGCGCATCGCGTTCCTGGTGCTGTTGATCGGGACGACCATCGAGGTGCTCGCCTCCCAGGGCCGCGAGCACTTCCGGAACGCCCGATGGAGGAAGAACATGAAGTCCCACGTGGTGGTGATCGGCTACGGCACCAAGGGCCGAGCGGCCGTCGACACACTCATCAACAACGGGCTCGACCGCGAGGGCATCATCATCGTGGACCCGGGCGCGGCCGCGCTCCAGGAGGCGCACGCCGACGGGCTCGCGGTCGTCACCGGCGACGCCACCCGGCGGGACGTGCTGCGCCGCGCGGGCGTCAGCGAGGCCGAGCAGGTCATCATCACGACCGACCGTGACGACTCCAACGTGCTGGCCACCCTCACGGTGCGCCAGCTGAACCCGGACGTGTGGATCGTGGCCGCGGTGCGCGAGCAGGAGAACGTCGCGCTGATGCGCCAGTCGGGCGCCAACTCCGTCATCACCTCCTCCGACGCGGTGGGCCGCCTGCTGGGCCTCTCCTCCCTGTCGCCGACGCTCGGCACGGTGATGGAGGACCTGCTCACCTACGGCGAGGGCCTCGAGGTCGCCGAGCGGGAGCTGATCGTCTCCGAGGTCGGCAAGCAGCCCCAGCAGCTGCCCGACCAGGTCATCGCCGTGGTCCGCGACGAGCGGGTCTACCGCTACTTCGACCCGGTGGTCACCCAGCTGGCCCGCGGCGACCGCCTCATCGTCGTACGCCCGGCGCGCGAGCTGCCGTGGGCGCCCCGGCCGGGCACGCACAACGAGGAGTTCGCGACCGACGAGCCGTAATCGCGCGGTTCCCCACATTCCGTGACCGGGCCGGACTACCCTGCTCGGCGTGGGTGGGGGCCCTGACGGCAGCGCGCTGCCGCGTGTGCGGACGAGGTCGCGTGAGTACGCCGGCCTGGGCTTCGGCATTGTCTGCGCAGCGCTGATCCTGGGGCTCTGCATCCTCACCCGCGACGGCGAGCTCGCCGGGTCGGTGTTCGCCAGCGAGCTCTGGCCGGCGGGCGGCCTGCCGATCGTGTGGCTGCTGGTCCGCGGGGCGCGAGTGGTGTCGATCGACAGCCTGCTGATGGCCGGCGCGCTCTACCTCGTCAACCTCCTCGTCGGTGCCGAGCCGGCCCTCGCCGCCGTGTTCGCGGTCTCGAACGTCGTTCAGACGTGGCTCGCGGTCGCCCTGCTGCGCCGCTGGTGCCCGGAGGTGTGGGGGTGCGGAGGCAGCCGGGGGCTCGACACCCCGCGGACGATCGCCCGACTCGGCGGGACGCTCTTCCTCGCGCTGGGGATCGGGGCCGTGGTCGGTGTCGCCGCGTCCGCCGCGGTCCCGTCGCTCGGGCTCGCGTTCGACCCGGTGGACAGCCTGCTGTGGTTCGGGCGCAACCTCGGGAGCGCCCTCGTCGTCGTACCGCTCGCGATCATGGTCGGGCACCGCATCACCTCGCCGGGGCCGCGCCCCTCACTCCGGGGACCGGACGCCGGCCCGCTGGAGCTGCTGGCCGCTGCCCTCTTCACGGTCGTCATGTACGGCCTGGCGTTCAGCCTCGAGGAGCTGCCGCTGGCCTTCCCCCTCCTCGCCGCGACCGTGTGGTTCGGCGCCCGGTTCACGACCCTGCTCAGCGCGGCGCACTCGTTCGTGGTGGGCCTCGCGACGATGGCGCTCACACTCCGGGGGATCGGCCCGTTCGCGGCGGTGGAGGACATCGAGGTCGGGTTCCTGATCGCCCAGTTCTACATCGCGACGATCGCGATCACCGGCCTGGCGATCGCGACCGGTCGCGACGAGCGGCAGGCGCTCGCCGACGCGCTGCGCCGGGCACAGGAGGAGGTGAGCTACGAGGAGAGCGTGCGCGCCGCGGTCATCGGGTCGATGACCGAGGGCGTCCTCGTCGTGGACGAGACCGGCGACCTCCTGGTCCACAACGACGCAGCGGCCAGGATCCTCGGGCTCGGTGACCAGCTCAGCACCCAGTCCCGGTTCTCGATGACCAGCTGGACCATCGACGGCGTGGAGATGACCGCCGCCGAGCGGCCCACCGCCCGGGCGCTGCGCGGCGAGCGCGTCGAGGGCGAGCTGGTGGTCGTGCGGGTGGCGAACGTGGGGGAGCGGGTGCTCACGGTCTCGGCCATCCCCCTGCCGCACGACGACGCCCACGACCGCAACCGGGCGATGGTGCTGCTCCGTGACAGCACCAGCGAGCACGCCCACCGCGAGGAGCTCGCGGCGTTCGCCGGCGTCGTCGCCCACGACCTGCGCAACCCGCTCGCCGCGATCGACGGGTGGACCGACATGATCGCTGACGAGCTGGACGCCGGAGCGCTCGACACCCAGCTCACACAGGAGTTCGTCTCCCGCGTCCGGTCCTCCTCACGCCGGATGCGGGAGCTGATCCGCGACCTCCTGGCGCACGCCACCAGCAGCGCGCGCAACCTCGACGTCAGGCCGATCGACGTCGCTGCCCTGGTCAGCGAGGTCGCCGCGGCCCAGCACGCCGACGGTCTGGTCAGCTCGGAGCCGGTGCCGGCCGTGCTCGGCGACCCGGTCCTCGTCCGGCAGGTCCTCGACAACCTGATCGGCAACGCGCTCAAGTACGTCGCGCCCGGGGAGGAACCGAAGGTGGCGGTGATCGGGCACCGCAGCGACGCCCGGCTGGTGACCGTCGAGGTGCACGACAACGGGATCGGCGTGCTCGAGGAGGACCGGCAGCGGATCTTCGAGGAGTTCCACCGGGCGCACTTCCAGGACTACGAGGGGAGCGGGCTGGGCCTCTCCATCGTGCGGCGGATCGTCACCCGGCACGGCGGCACCATCGAGGCCCTGCCGAACCCCGTCGGGCAGGGGTCGGTCTTCCGCTTCACCCTCCCGGCGTACGACGACTGACCGAGGGGCGGGTCAGGCGGCGTCGTGGGAGAGCCCCGGCAGCATGTGGTCGTGCGTGTCGCACCCGTGCTCGCAGGCGCCGTGGGTCGGCAGCCACACGACCGCCACCTCGGGTCGGGCGGGGTCGGCCAGCCCTTCGTAGGTGACGACCATCGACCGTCGCCCACAGGCTGGGCACCGAGCGACCTCCCAGCTCAGGAACTCGGAGTTCATGCGCTGGTGATACCCGGTGCGGTGATCGCCGACACCTCCCGTGCGGCGCGTCACTCCGGCGGCGACTCGCTCGGTCTCCCACTTCTCGAGGCGACTCGGCTCTTTCGAGAGGGGCGCACGGTCCGACACGGATGGACATGCACAAGACCCCTGGACTGCGTCTCCGCAGGTCAGGGGTCTTACGTTGCTGGTGGGCGATACTGGGTTTGAACCAGTGACCTCTTCCGTGTCAAGGAAGCGCGCTACCGCTGCGCCAATCGCCCGGGTCTTGAATTGTGGGGAGGGACTGCATGGAGGTGGGTACGGGATTTGAACCCGTGTACACGGATTTGCAGTCCGTTGCCTCGCCTCTCGGCCAACCCACCGTGGAGGCCAAACCTGGGAGAGACCTCTCCGAGCGGACGACGAGGCTCGAACTCGCGACCTCAACCTTGGCAAGGTTGCGCTCTACCAACTGAGCTACGTCCGCTTGCGCTCCGTCCGGTCACCCGGTCGGCGTGCGGTCAGAACAGTAGCCGATGCCCCAGACCATGCAAAATCCACCCCCCTCGGGCGAGTTGCGGCATCGGTCGGGCGCCCGCTGCGCGCCTAGGGTGACGGCATGCGCGTGTGGTTGAACGGTGCTCTGCTCGCCGACCCGACCGGACCGGCGGTGTCCGTGACCGACCACGGGCTCACCGTCGGCGACGGGGTGTTCGAGGCGATCAAGGTCGTCCACGGTCGGCCGTTCGCGCTCGACCGGCACCTGGCTCGGCTGCAGCGGTCGGCCGAGGCGCTCGGGTTGACCGGGGTCGACGACGACGACGTACGCCGTGGGGTGGCCGCTGTCCTCGACGGCGCCGACCTGCCGCTCGGACGGCTGCGGATCACCGTGACGGGTGGGCCGGCGCCGATGGGGTCGGGCCGCGGGGACGCGCCGCCCACCGTCGTGGTGGCCGCCGACGCGATGGCGCCCTGGTCCGAGACGACCGCGGTGGTGACGGTGCCCTGGCCGCGCAACGAGCGCGGGGCGCTCGCCGGCGTGAAGTCGACGTCGTACGCCGAGAACGTCGTCGCGCTCGCCGTGGCCCGCGAGGCTGGCGCCAGCGAGGCGATCTTCGCCAACCTGGCAGGTCACCTGTGCGAGGGCACCGGCTCCAACGTCTTCTACGTGGTCGACGGCGAGCTGCGCACGCCGACGCTGGCGAGCGGCTGCCTGGCCGGGGTGACCCGGGCGCTGATCCTGGAGTGGTACGGCGGCCGCGAGGTCGACGAGCCGATCGAGGTGGTGGCCGACGCCACCGAGGTGTTCCTCGCCTCGACCACCCGTGACGTGCAGGCGGTGGCGAGCTGGGACGGCCGCCCTCTGGCAGCTCCCGGGCCGGTCACGGCCGAGGTGGCCGCGCTCTGGCGCCAGCGCGAGCCGGAGCTACTCGGAGGCTGAGACGAGGGCTGCGACCAGCCTGTCGAGGTCGACCTGCTCGGTGCCGGGTGGCACTGCTGCGACCGTGCGGTCCAGGAACGCCGTGAGCTCCCTGGTGGACAGCTGCGCGATCAGCCGGCCGCTGGGCGAGCACAGCTCGAGGATCACCGAGGCGCGCCCCCGCTCGTCGATGCTCGGCGACACCAGCACGTCGCCCTCGCCGACGGGGTCGGTGCGGCCGACCATGAGCAGCTCCCGACCGATCAGCCAGCGGACCTCCTCGCCCGTTCGGCCGAAGGCGATCTCCACCGCCCACGGGTCGAGCGGGTCGTACCGCAGCCCGGCCGGCAGCTCGACGCTGCGGCCCCGAGCGTCCAGGCACTGGAGCCCGACGCGCTGGGTGACGTGGGGCGAGCTCGGCTGGTTCACGAAGACGAGACGGGCGGGCGAGCCGTACGTGACGCGGCTGGCACCCCGAATGTGATCGGTGCCGGAGTTTGGGCTAGAGTCGCTCTCCGCACGGGCGATTGGCGCAGTGGTAGCGCGCTTCGTTCACACCGAAGAGGTCACTGGTTCGAACCCAGTATCGCCCACCGTCGAGAAGGCCCTCACGCTCAGCGTGGGGGCCTTCTGCTGTCAGTCCAGGGCGATGGTCATGAAGCGGGAGTAGGGGTCGAGGCGGTAGTCGCCGAACGGGCCGCAGTCGACGAAGCCGTGCCGCTGGTAGAGCCGGACGGCGGACGCGAAGTAGTCCTGCGTGCCGGTCTCGAGGCTGACCCGGGTCAGGCCCCGGCGCCGTGCCTCCTCCAGCAGCCAGCCGAGCACCGCGGTCGCGACGCCGCGGCCGCGGGCGGTGTCCGTGGTGCGCATCGACTTGATCTCGCCGTGGTCGGCGACGACCTTGATCGCGCCGCAGCCGAGCAGCACGCCGTCCGCTCGTGCGGTGACGAACGTGATGCCGGGCGCGGTCAGCGCGTCGAGGTCGAGGGCGTGGACGCTCTCCGGAGGCGACTCGGAGTGCATGTCGTCGAGGTGCTGCTGGAGCAGCGCGCTCACGTCGTCGCGGCGGGGGTCGTCGAGGTTCACGTCCACGGCACAACGCTAGGACGCGGGCGCAGAAGACCGGACCGGGGCCTGATTCGTGAACGGCCTCGTCCAGCGGGCGGCGTACCGGCGCCCTGGTCGGAAACCGCCGCGCGGGTGGGGGACCGCGGTCGATACGATCGAGGGGTCCGTCCCCCACGACAAGGAGCACCCGTGTCCGACCTGAAGATCGTCCTCGCCCACGCCGACGCGCGTGAGGACCGGTCGGTGACGACGGGCACCAAGGCGTGGGAGCTCTTCGCCGAGGACCCCTCGATCGTCGCCGCGCGCGTCAACGGCGGGCTCAAGGACCTGTCCTACGAGCTCGCCGACGGCGACGAGGTCGAGGGCGTGGCCATCGACAGCAAGGACGGTCACGACATCCTGCGGCACTCGACCGCGCACGTGATGGCGCAGGCCGTGCAGCAGCTCTACCCCGAGGCGAAGCTCGGCATCGGACCGCCGGTGCAGGACGGCTTCTACTACGACTTCGACGTCGAGACCCCGTTCGTGCCCGAGGACCTCGCGAAGATCGAGACCGCGATGCGGAAGATCATCAAGGAGGGCCAGCGGTTCGAGCGCCGCGTCACCACCGACCACGACGCGATCGGCGAGCTCAAGGACGAGCCCTACAAGATCGAGCTGATCGGGCTCAAGGGCTCGGGCAAGTCCGACGACGCCGCCGAGGGGGCCAGCGTCGAGGTCGGCGCCGGCGAGCTCACGATCTACGACAACGTGCGCCGCAACGGCGAGGTCGCCTGGGGCGACCTGTGCCGCGGCCCGCACCTGCCGACCACCAAGCGGATCCCGGCGTTCAAGCTGATGCGCACCGCGGCGGCGTACTGGCGCGGCGACGAGAAGAACAAGCAGCTGCAGCGCATCTACGGCACCGCCTGGGAGTCCAAGGAGGCGCTCGAGGAGCACCTGCACCGGATCGAGGAGGCCGAGCGGCGCGACCACCGCAAGCTCGGCCGCGAGCTCGACCTCTTCAGCTTCCCGGACGAGATCGGCTCGGGCCTGGCGGTGTTCCACCCCAAGGGCGGGGTCATCAAGCGCGAGATGGAGGACTACGTCCGCCAGCGCCACATCGAGGAGGGGTTCCAGTACGTCGGGACCCCGCACATCTCGAAGGAGGGGCTGTTCCACACCTCCGGGCACCTGCCGTACTACGCGGACACCATGTTCCCGCCGATGGAGTTCGAGGGCGCCAACTACTACCTCAAGGCCATGAACTGCCCGATGCACAACTTGATCTTCAGGTCGCGCGGGCGGTCCTACCGCGAGCTGCCGCTGCGGCTCTTCGAGTTCGGGTCGGTCTACCGCTACGAGAAGTCCGGCGTCGTCCACGGGCTGACCCGCGTCCGCGGCCTGACCCAGGACGACTCGCACTCCTACGTCACCCCCGAGCAGGCGCCGGACGAGGTCAAGCACCTGCTCGACTTCGTGCTCGGTCTGCTGCGTGACTTCGGGATCGACGACTTCTACCTCGAGCTGTCGACCCGCGACGACTCCAAGCCGGACAAGTTCGTCGGCACCGACGAGGACTGGGCGACTGCCACCAAGGTCCTCGAGGACGTCGCGGTCGGCTCCGGCCTCGACCTGGTGCCGGACCCCGGCGGGGCCGCGTTCTACGGCCCCAAGATCTCCGTGCAGGCGCGCGACGCGATCGGCCGGACCTGGCAGATGTCGACGATCCAGTACGACTTCAACCAGCCGAAGGGCTTCGACCTGCACTACACGGCCGCCGAC
This sequence comes from Nocardioides agri, assembly GCF_013778305.1. Taxonomy (GTDB): domain Bacteria; phylum Actinomycetota; class Actinomycetes; order Propionibacteriales; family Nocardioidaceae; genus Nocardioides; species Nocardioides agri. Next base: position 121,483 of record NZ_JACEIC010000002.1, on the reverse strand, counting down.
GGCTCCCGTCAGCAGCCGGTGATGATCCACTCCGCGAAGTTCGGCTCGCTGGAGCGCTTCTTCGGCGTCCTCGTCGAGCACTACGCCGGCGCATTCCCCCCGTGGCTCGCGCCCGTGCAGGTGCAGGCCATCCCGGTCGCCGACACCTTCGCCGACTACCTGCACGACGTCGCCAAGCAGATGCGGGCCCGTGGGATCCGGGTGGAGGTCGACGACTCCGACGACCGGATGCAGAAGAAGATCCGCAACGCGCAGCTGCAGAAGGTGCCGTTCATGGTCATCGCCGGCGCCGACGACGTGGCGGCGGGCGCGGTCTCCTTCCGCTACCGCGACGGCCGCCAGGACAACGGGGTGCCGCTCGACGAGGCGATCCAGCGGGTCGCCGACGCGGTCGCCTCGCGCGAGCAGGTGTGATCCGGCGCGCCGCGGTGCTCGTCGCCGCGGTCGCGCTGCTCGCAGGCTGCTCGTCCGACCCCGAGGCAGCGCCGGAGCCGTCCGCCTCGCCGAGGCCGACGGCGGTCGTCACGCCCACGGCGGACCCCGAGGCGGCGCGGCTCCAGGCGCTCGCGCAGCTCGCCGAGCAGCGTGCCGCGGAGCTGCCCGTGCCGACCGCCACGGCCTCCGTCACGGACCCAGCCACGGCCGGCGGCCGGCCGGTGCTGGGCGCGGACATCGGCTGGCCGCAGTGCCCCGAGGGGCTCGGGATCCCCGAGCGGCGCACGCTCGGCCGGCCGATGCCGCTCCCGCAGGCGCGGTACGTCGTGGTCGGGCTGACCAACGGCCCCGGCTTCACCGCCAACCCCTGCCTCGCCGACCAGGTGGCCTGGATCCGCGAGCGGCACCTGCTCGCAGCGGCGTACGCCGTGGTCAGCCAGCCGTCCGAGGAGCAGGTCGCGGCGTACGGCGGCCGCGGCCCGTTCGACGCCGCCACCGACCTGGGCGCACTGGCGAACGCCGGCTACCAGCAGGCGCTGGCCAACGTCGCGACGATGCGCGCCGCGGGCCTCGCCTCCCCGAGCGTGTGGCTCGACGTGGAGCACGTGCCGGACTTCGAGTGGAGCGACGACCTGACGGCGAACGCGGCCGTCGTGCAGGGGTCGGCGCGTGGCTACACGGACGCCGGCTATGCCGTCGGCGTCTACTCGACCCCGCTCCTGTGGAGCGACGTGGTCGGCGACCTCGCGCTCCGGGTGCCCGAGTGGCGCGCCGCCGGCCAGACCTCTCAGGAGGAGGCGCTGGCGCGATGCGGCGACGACTGGATGATCCAGGGCGGAGAACCGGTGATGGGGCAGTGGGTCGCCGACCGGCGCGACCACGACGTCACCTGTCCCGGCGTGAGCGACCTCGGCCGCTGGTTCCAGCAGTACTAGAGGAGGCGCTTCTCGTAGCGGCGGCACGGCGAGACGTAGGTCGTCCCGCCGGCGCTCACCTCGTACGGGAGGTCGCCGGCGTCGCTCCAGCCGTGCTTCTCGTAGAAGCGGCGGGCGCGCGCGTTGCCGACCACGACGGCCAGCCAGGCCACGTCGTACCCCGCCTCTGCGACCCGCTCCTCCGCAGCCGCGAGCAGCGGGCCGGCGACGCCGGTGCCGTGCCGGTCGGGGTCGACGAACACCTGCTCCACCTCGTCTCCCGCGACCATCGCGAACCCGACCAGCTCACCGTCGACCTCGGCCACCGTGGTGTCGGCGACCCTGCTGGGCGTGCGCTCGTGGAAGGCCGCGAGGGTCCGGCCCTGGGTGAGCCCGTCCGGCACGTGGCCGGGGTGGGCGACGTGCCAGGCGCGGTGCCAGATGTCCGCAACGGTCGCCATGTCGTCGGGACGCGCGGGTCGGAGCTCCATGGGCTCACCCTAGGGTTGCCTGCATGAGCGACCCCGTGGGACAGGAGCGCGACGGCTTCGAGGGCTTCGACCGCCTCTGGACCCCGCACCGGATGGCGTACATCGTCCCGACGGAGCCCGCCGAGCAGCAGGGCTGTCCCTTCTGCTCGATGGCCGACCGGCCGCTCGAGGAGAGCCTCGTCGTGCACCGCGGCGAGACGTGCTTCGCGGTGCTCAACCTGCACCCCTACAACCCCGGGCACCTCATGGTGCTGCCGCACCGCCACGTCGCCGAGCTCGAGGACCTCACGACCGAGGAGGCCAACGAGGTGATGGCGATGACGCAGCAGGCCGTGCGGGTGCTGCGCGAGGTCAGCGGCCCGCACGCGTTCAACATCGGGCTCAACCTCGGCGGGATCGCGGGCGGGTCGCTGTCGCAGCACCTGCACCAGCACGTCGTACCCCGCTGGTCCGGCGACGCGAACTTCATCACCGTCCTCGCCGGCACGAAGACCCTGCCGCAGCTGCTCTCCGACACCCGCTCGCTGCTCGCAGAGGCGTGGACGTGAACGACGCGGAGCTGGCCGCCCGGCTCGTGCGCGAGGCCGGCACCCTGGCGAGCCGGATGCGCGAGGAGGGGCTCGAGGCCGAGGAGAAGGCGTCGATCTCGGACGTCGTGACCGCCGCGGACCGGGCCGCCGAGCGGCTGGTCGTCGAGACCCTCGCCGTCGAGCGACCCGACGACGGGGTGCTGGGGGAGGAGGGCGCCGCGCACGAGGGGACGTCCGGCCGGCGCTGGGTAGTCGACCCGGTCGACGGCACCTACAACTTCGTCGCGGGCCTGGACTGGTGGTGCTCGGCGGTCGCGCTGGTCGACGGTGACGACCTCGTGCTCGGCGCCATCCACCACGCGCCGTCGGGCCGCACGTTCGTGGGCGGTCCGGACCTGCCCTCGACCGTCAACGGTCAGCGCCTGCCCCGGATCACCGACCGGCCGCTGGCCGCGTCGTGCCTGGCCACCTACCTGCACCCGCCCTTCCTCGAGAGCGAGGTGGGCACGGTCTTCGACCGGGTGGCCGGGCAGGCGGCGACGCTGCGGATGCTGGGCTCGGGGTCGATGGACGCGACTGCGGTCGCCGAGGGCCGGCTGCACGTGGTGTGCCAGCACTCCGTCCCGCCGTGGGACGAGCTCCCCGGCGCCGCGATCATCCGCGGCGCCGGTGGCACGACCGCGCAGGTCGAGGCCGCCGGCGTCACCTGGTACGCCGCCGGCGCGCTGACCGCGGTGGCCGACGTCGTCGGCGCGCTGTCCCGATAGCCAGCGACGTAGTGGTCGTTCCGGGCGGCCCGGAACGACCACTACGTCTGTGGGTATCCCGCCGTGGCGGCCGCCGACGTCATCGGCGCCCTGTCCCGATAGCCAGCGACGTACCGGTCGTTCCGGGCGGCCCGGAACGACCACTACGTCTGTGGGTATCGCGCCGTGGGGGCCTAGCGCACGCCGTACAGGTGCTCGAGGGCCAGCTGGTCGAGGCGCTCGAAGGCCATGCCGCGGGCAGCGGCGGCGTCGGGGTCGAAGGACTCGGCCCGCAGGTCGGCCACGGTCTCACCGGCCGCCAGGGACGGCTGGGCGAGCTGGTCGAGCCGGGCGTCGAGCAGCGCCTGCTGGACCTCGGGGTCGGCGCGGAAGGCCCGGACCTTGTCGCGCAGGATCAGGTAGTTGCGCATGCAGGCGCGGGCCGACTCCCAGACGCCGTCCATGTCCTCGGTCCGCGGTGGCTTGTAGTCGAAGTGCCGCGGACCGTCGTACCCGCCGTTCTCGACGACGTCGACGGTCCAGAAGGCACCGCGGGCGTTGCCGGCGCCGAAGCGCAGGTCCTGGTCGTAGCGCGGGCCGGTCTGACCGTTGAGGTCGATGTGGAAGAGCTTGCCGTGCCACAGCGCCTGGGCGAGCCCGTGCGCGTAGTTCAGCGATGCCATCTCCTCGTGGCCGACCTCGGGGTTGAGGCCGACCAGGTCGGGCCGCTCCAGCTCGTTGATGAACGCCAGCGCATGCCCCACGGTCGGCAGCAGGATGTCGCCGCGCGGCTCGTTGGGCTTGGGCTCGATCGCGAAGCGCAGCCCGTAGCCCTGCTCCTCGGAGTAGGCACCGAGCACGTCGAAGGCCTCCTTGTAGCGGGAGAGCGCGTCCTTGACGTCCTTCGCGGCACCCGACTCGGCACCCTCGCGACCGCCCCACGCCACGAAGATCTTCGCGCCGAGCTCGGCGGCGAGGTCGATCTGGTCGGCGGCCTTGCGGATCGCGAAGCGGCGGACGTCGCGGTCGTTGTTGGTGAAGCCACCATCGCGGAAGACCGGGTGCGAGAAGAGGTTGGTGGTGACCATCGGCACGACCAGCCCGGTCTCCTCGAGCGCCCTGCGGAACGGCGCTAGGTGCTGCTCCTTCTCGGCCGGGGAGGCGTCGAACGGGAACACGTCGTTGTCGTGGAAGGTGATGCCGTAGGCGCCCAGGTCGCTGAGCCGGTGGATCGCCTCGGCGGGGTCCAGCACGGGTCGCACCGCGCCGCCGAAGACGTCGACGCCCTGCCAGCCGACGGTCCAGAGGCCGAAGGAGAAGCGGTCCTCGCGGGTAGGGGTGAAGGCGGTCGGATCGGTGCTGCTCGCAGTCATCGGAGTCCTCGTCTCGATCACGATTTGGTTACGCTCAGGCGGGGCTGCACTTGGTTTGAACGTGCAACAAAACACGCGCGCTGGAAGTGCTTGCTGCGCATGGCCCGGCTAAGTATGTTGTCCCGGACAACATATACCGTGATGGTCGTCACATCACAGGTACCAAGCCATGGAGGTCGAGGAAATGGTCAGGAGCAAGGGGGCGCGGATGGCGTCTCTCGTTGCGGTCGGAGTGCTGGCGTTCGGTGCGCTGTCCGCGTGCGGCGACGACAGCGACAGCGACAACAACAGCGGCGACAGCGGCGACAGCAGCGGGTCGCCGGCTGCCGAGGGCAAGGTCGGGGTCATCCTGCCGGACGAGACGACCTCCCCGCGCTGGGAGGCCAACGACCGGCCGAGCCTGCAGGCCGCGTTCGACGACGCCGGTGTCGAGTCGATCATCGACAACGCTGGCGGCGACGTCGCCAAGTTCGGCGAGATCTGCGACAGCATGATCAACGAGGGCGTCACCGTCCTGATGATCGTCAACCTGGACTCCGAGTCCGGCAAGGCGTGTCTGTCGAAGGCCACCGAGGCCGGCGTCCAGAGCATCGACTACGACCGCCTGACGCTCGGCGGCGGCGCGTCGTACTACGTGTCGTTCGACAACGTCGAGGTCGGCCGGCTGATGGGCCAGGGCCTCGCGGACTGCCTCGACGCGGACGGCAAGTCCAAGGGCAACATCATCTACATCAACGGCGACCCGAACGACAACAACGCGGCGCTGTTCAAGTCCGGCTACGACGAGGTCCTCAAGCCGATGACCCAGTACAAGCTGGTCGGCGACCAGAGCGGCTTCTGGGACGCCACCAAGGCCGGTGACGCCTACGAGCAGCTGTACACGAAGAACAACGGCAAGATCGACGGCGTCGTGTCGGCCAACGACACCATGGCCGGCGGCATCATCGCCCGCATGAAGGACAACGGCACCGCCGGCACCGTCCCGGTCACCGGTCAGGACGCCTCCGTCGAGGGCCTGCAGAACGTGCTCGCTGGCTACCAGTGCGGCACGGTCTACAAGAACACCGACCTCGAGGCGAAGGCTGCCTCGGACCTCGCGATCGCGCTGATCAACGGTGACGACCCGTCGTCGCTGGCGACCGGCTCGGTCAAGGACACCGAGACCGGCAAGGACGTCCCGTCCTCGCTCGCCGTCCCGGTGTGGGTCACCGCCGATAAGGTGCAGAGCGTGATCGACGACGGCTTCGCCAGCGCGTCGGACATCTGCGTCGACGAGTTCGCCAAGGCCTGCGAGAAGGCCGGCATCAAGTAACGACGCCGGCGCCGCAAGGCACCGCTCGGGGGTCCGTCCCTACCGGGACGGGCCCCCGAGCCCCTTTTCACCGCGACGCGAAGCACCTCGGGTGCGCGTTGCGTTCCATCCACCGACGGAGGAGACCCCTGTGTCCGTCCCAGCCGCCGAAGAGGCAGCACCGACCACGTCGGGCCAGCCGCTGCTGAGCCTGCGGGGCATCCAGAAGAGCTTCGGCGCCGTGCACGTGCTGCGCGGCGTCGACCTCGACGTCCGGCCCGGTCACGTGACCGCGCTGGTCGGCGACAACGGTGCCGGCAAGAGCACCCTGATCAAGGGCATCGCCGGCATCCACGCCTTCGACGAGGGCGAGTACCACTTCGAGGGCAAGCCCGTGAAGGTGCACGGCCCGAGAGACGCCAACCAGCTCGGGATCGAGGTCGTGTACCAGGACCTCGCCCTGTGCGACAACCTCGACGTCGTCGACAACATGTTCCTCGGCCGCGAGCTCGGGCGCAGCGTCCGGCTCGACGACAACGCCATGGAGCAGCGCGCCCGCGAGACCCTCGACGGTCTCTCGGTGCGTACCTTGAAGTCGGTGCGCACCCACGTGTCCGCCCTCTCGGGTGGTCAGCGGCAGACCGTCGCGATCGCGCGCGCCGTGCTCTGGAACTCGAAGGTCGTCATCCTCGACGAGCCGACCGCCGCCCTCGGCGTCGCGCAGACCGAGCAGGTCCTCCTGCTGGTACGGCGCCTGGCCGACCGTGGCCTCGGCGTCGTGCTGATCAGCCACAACCTCAACGACGTGTTCGAGGTCGCCGACGACATCGCCGTCCTCTACCTCGGCCAGCTGGTCGCCCAGGTCCGCAAGGACGACGTGACCCGCGGCGAGGTGGTCGAGCTGATCACCACCGGCTCCTCCGAGAAGCGCGGCACCGACACGACCAACGGAGTAGACCGATGAGCGCCACCACCCAGGCTCCCCCGGAGGAGCGAGCGAGCCTCGGCTCCATCGCCCGTGGCTACCTCGACAAGGTGCGTGGCGGTGACGTCGGCTCCCTGCCGGCTGTCCTCGGCCTGATCGCCCTGGTCATCGTGTTCTCGGTGCTGCGGCCGGACACCTTCACGACCGAGCTCAACTTCGCGAACCTGATCGGCCAGTCCGCGGCCGTCATGGTCCTCGCGATGGGCCTGATCTTCGTGCTGCTGCTCGGCGAGATCGACCTGTCCGCGGGCTTCACCGGAGGTGCGGCCGCCGCCGTGCTCGGCGTCACCCTCACCAACCACGACTGGCCGCTGGTGCCGGCGCTGCTCGCGGGAATCCTCACCGGCACGCTCATCGGCCTGTTCATCGGCCTGCTGGTCGCCCGGGTCGGGATCCCGTCGTTCGTCGTGACCCTGGCGCTCTTCCTGGCACTCCAAGGCGTGATGCTCTGGATCATCGGCGAGGGCGGCACGATCGGCCTCCGCAGTGAGTTCGTCCTCAAGCTCAACAACGGGTCGATGCCGATCTGGCTGGGCTGGCTGCTGACGGTGCTCACCGTCGTCGGCTACGCCGGGACGAACCTCCTGAAGATCCGCACGCGGCGGGCGAAGGGGCTCAGCGCCGAGCCGATGCTCCTGTGGGCGATCAAGTCCGGCGCGTTCGCGATCCTGGTCGTGGCCTTCACGGCGTACCTCTCGCGTGAGCGCAGCCCGAACCCGGCCCTGAAGTCGCTGAAGGGCGTCCCGAACGTCGTCGTGATCATCCTGGCGCTCGTCGTCCTTCTCGGCTACGCCCTGTCGCGCACGTCGTGGGGCAAGCACGTCTACGCCACCGGTGGCAACGCCGAGGCCGCTCGTCGGTCCGGCATCGCCGTGCCGTGGGTGAAGATCAGCTGCTTCATGACCTGCTCGACGATCGCTGCCCTGGCTGGTTTCCTGGCGGCGAGCCGTACGAACTCCGTCTCCCCGAACACCGGTGGCAGCGACACGCTGCTGCTCGCCGTGGGCGCAGCGGTCATCGGCGGCACGAGCCTGTTCGGCGGCAAGGGCAAGATCACCGACGCGGTCATCGGCGGCCTGGTCGTCGCCGTGATCCGCAACGGCATCATCCTGCTCGACCAGCCGTCGAGCGTGTACTACATGGTGACCGGCGCCGTGCTGCTGTTGGCCGCCTCCGTGGACGCGATCAGCCGGCGGCGGGCGACCGCATCCGGCCGGGTCTAGCCGTATGCCCACCCCCATCGGCGTCGGCACCGAGGAGCTCCGTCGCGCGAACCTGCGCGCGATCCTCCAGACGGTGCACACGCACGGTCCCACCACGCGTGCAGTGCTGACGAAGCAGCTCGGGCTGAACCGCAGCACGATCGGCGCGCTGACCGGCGAGCTCCAGTCGCTCGGTCTGGTGACCGAGCAGACGCCGGTGGTGGGTGGGCGCGGTCGACCGTCCAACCTGGTCGTGCCGAGCACGGACAACGTGGTCGTCGCGGTCGACGTCGGGGTGGACCGCATCGCGGTCGCCGAGGTCGGCCTCGGCGGCGAGGTCCTCGCCCGCCGTACCCGGGGCCACCAGCGCGGCAAGCACGACGTCGCGCACGTCGTGGACTCGGTCGCGCAGATGGTCGAGGACATCCTCACCTCCTCGGCTCACTCTCGCTGCCTGGGCGTCGGCGTCGCCGTCCCGGGCGCGGTGCGCGCCGACGACGGGCTGGTGCGATTCGCACCCAACCTCGGGTGGGTCGACGAACCCTTCACCGAGCTGCTCGCCAAGCGCCTGTCCCTGCCGGTGTCGACCGGCAACGACGCCAACCTCGGTGTGCTCGCCGAGCACATCCGCGGTGCTGCCGTGGGGTTCTCCGAGGTCGCCTACCTGTCCTCGAGCGTCGGCATCGGTGGCGGCTTCCTCGTCGGTGGCCGTCCGCTGACCGGCGCCAGCGGGTACGCCGGGGAGGTCGGCCACATGCAGGTCGACACCGAGGGGCCGGTCTGCCGGTGCGGTGCGGTCGGCTGCTGGGAGATGAAGGTCGGCGAGAACGTATTGCTCCAGCACGCAGGGCGACTGTCCGGCGGTGGCCCGCCGGCGGTGGCCGAGGTGATCGCGTCTGCGCGGGCCGGCGACGCCCGGGCGGCCGCGGCCGTCGAGGAGGTCGCGGAGTGGTGCGGGGTCGGCATCCGCGCGATCGTCAACCTCTTCAACCCCGACGTGGTCGTCCTGGGCGGCTGCCTGGCGCAGGTCTGGCGCGCCGCCGAGCAGCAGGTCGACGAGGCGATGCACCGCAGCGCCCTGGTCTACCAGCGTGCGGACACCGTCATCCGATCCGCCGGGCTGGGCGACGACTCGCCGCTCATCGGCGCCGCCGAGCTCGCCTTCGAGCCGGTGATCGACCACCCGCAGACCGTTCCCCAAGCGGGTTGACCCGCTGACCTGGGCGGCGGCCCGGTAGCCTGCTGCCGCCATGATGGAACGTTTCCGCGCCTTCTGGACGAAGGTCATCTCCCCGATCGCCCACCTGCTGCTGCGCCTGGGCGTCAGCCCCGACGCCGTCACGCTGGTCGGCACGCTCGGCGTCTGCGCCGGCGCGCTGATCTTCTTCCCCCAGGGCGAGCTGCTCACCGGGTGCCTGGTGATCACGGCGTTCGTCTTCAGCGACCTGCTCGACGGGACGATGGCGCGCACGTCGGGCCGGGTCACCAAGTTCGGCGCGTTCTGGGACTCCACGCTCGACCGGATCGGCGACGGCGCGATCTTCATGGGTCTCGCGCTGTACTTCGCGTGGGAGGAGCCGAGCAAGGTCTACCTCGTGCTCAGCCTGGTCTGCCTGCTGATGGGCGCGGTCACGTCGTACGCCCGGTCTCGCGGCGAGACGCTGGGCTTCGACGTCAAGGTCGGCATCGCCGAGCGGGCCGATCGCCTCGTGCTGATCCTGGTGATGACCGCCTTCAGCGAGATCCTCGACCTGCCGATCCTGCTGCCGATCGCGCTGTGGACGCTCGCGATCGCGTCGACGATCACGGTCGGCCAGCGGGTGTGGGTGGTCCGGCGTCAGGCACTGGCCGAGGCCCGCACTACGATCTGAGCATGGCTGAGAGCACCACTGACGAGACGAGCACCGGCACCACCCGCGTCAAGCGCGGCATGGCTGAGATGCTCAAGGGCGGCGTGATCATGGACGTCGTCACCCCCGACCAGGCGAAGATCGCCGAGGACGCCGGAGCGGTGGCGGTGATGGCGCTCGAGCGGGTGCCGGCGGACATCCGCGCGCAAGGCGGCGTCTCGCGGATGAGCGACCCCGACATGATCGACGGGATCATCGAGGCGGTCTCGATCCCGGTGATGGCCAAGGCGCGGATCGGCCACTTCGCGGAGGCGCAGGTGCTGCAGAGCCTCGGCGTCGACTACATCGACGAGTCCGAGGTGCTGACGCCCGCCGACTACGCCAACCACATCGACAAGTGGGCGTTCACCGTGCCCTTCGTCTGCGGTGCGACCAACCTCGGCGAGGCGCTGCGCCGGATCACCGAGGGCGCGGCGATGATCCGGTCCAAGGGCGAGGCCGGCACCGGCGACGTCTCCAACGCCGTCACCCACATGCGCACGATCCGCCGGGAGATCCGCCGCCTCGGTGCGCTCGAGGAGGACGAGCTGTACGTCGCGGCCAAGGAGCTGCAGGCGCCCTACGAGCTCGTCAAGGAGATCGCCGATCAGGGCAAGCTCCCGGTCGTGCTCTTCACGGCCGGCGGCATCGCGACCCCCGCCGACGCGGCGATGATGATGCAGCTCGGCGCCGAGGGCGTCTTCGTGGGCTCGGGCATCTTCAAGTCCGGCAACCCCGCCCAGCGGGCCGAGGCGATCGTCAAGGCCACCACGTTCCACGACGACCCCGACGTCGTCGCCAAGGTCTCCCGCGGCCTCGGCGAGGCGATGGTCGGCATCAACGTCGACGAGATCCCGCAGCCGCACCGGCTCTCCGAGCGCGGCTGGTGAGACCGGCGGGGCGGTCTAGACGCCTCGCCCACAGTTCCTCCACGCGACGGTAACAACGGCGTGGCGGCGCGCCCGTCTCCCTCAGGCTCCCTGCCGTGGGGGGACTCGGACGGTCCGTGTCCCCAGTAAGGGGACAGAGATGAACAAGACCACCAAGGGTGCGCTCGCCGCGTCGGCCGCTGCCGTGCTGCTGCTGGGCGGCGCAGGCTCGCTGGCCTACTGGAACTCGACCGAGACCGTCGCCGGGACCACCATCGGCTCCGGCTACCTCAAGCTCGTTCCGACCGGGTCCACCGCCTGCGAGGGTTGGAAGCTCGACGGCGAGACCGGGTTCGCTCCCGCGACGGACAAGATCGTCCCGGGTGACGTCCTCACCCAGGTGTGCAGGTTCACCGTCAACGCCAAGGGCAAGCACCTCAAGGCCAACTTCGACGTCACGACCCCGACCTGGAACGGCGCCAGCTCGGCCGGCTCGCTGACCAACGAGCTGTCCGTCGCTGCCGACTACCAGGTGGGGACCAACAGCTACCTGGCGCCCACCAAGCCGACCAACGTGTCGATCGCCGACAACACCAACATTGTGGCGACCGTCAGGGTGACGTTCAACGAGGCGGCCGCGACGAACGCCTCGAACGTCGCGGGTGGCCTGTCGGCCCTCCTGAACGACATCACCGTCACGGCGACGTCGGCCCACTGAGACACCGGTCGCCGAGGAATTCGCCGTGAGCCGCGGTCGCGCCATGCCGGCCCCGCTGCGCTGGGCAGGACTCGTCCTGGCCTGGCTGGTGGTGCTGACGATGAGCGCAGCCCTGCTGGTGGCGCTCGTCGTGCCGCGGCTCGCGGGCGCGACGCCGTACGTCATCGAGACCGGCTCGATGACCCCGAACATGCCTGCGGGCACGCTCGTGGTCGTCAAGCCGGGATCGGTGGACGACATCGCCGTCGGTGACGTCGTCACCTACCAGCTCCGCTCCGGCGATCCGACGGTGGTGACCCACCGCGTGGTCGAGCAGGGCTTCGACATGACCGGCGAGCCGCGCTGGCGGACCCAGGGCGACGCCAACAACGCCCCGGACGCCGAATGGGTGCGGCCGGTGCAGGTCAAGGGCGTCGAGTGGTACGCCGTGCCGTACCTCGGCTACGCGACGTCGTTCGTGACCGAGCAGCAGCGCGGTGTGCTGACCACCCTGCTGGCGGTCGGGCTCATCGGGTACGCCGCGGTCATGTTCGGGCAGGCCGCGCTCGGCCGCGCTCGGAAGCCGGCGGAGGACGCCCCTGCAGCGGCGGCGCCGGAGCTCCGGCCCGACGACGAGGCCGTGGGGGTGAGGGCGTGAACGCTCGCAGGCTCGGCTTCGCAGCGATCGTGCTGCTGGTCTCGGTGGTGCTGATGCAGCCTGCCTCGGCGACCTACCGGTGGTCGTCGTTGGTCTACAGCCCGGACGGCCGCCACTGGTCGCCGGAGATCAGTGGGTCGCCCTTCGGGGACGACATCGTGCTCGTTCCCGGGGACAGCGAGGAGCGCAGCTTCCTCCTCGGCAACCGGGGTGGCGAGCCGGTGCACGTCGACATCACGGTCCGTCCGACCGACCGGAGTGCACGGTGGGCGGACACGTTCCGGGTCGAGCTGCGGGCCGGCGCCGGACCATGGCGGACGCTCCAGCCCGACGAGGGTTCGCTGGATGCCGAGCTGGACCTCGCCGACGACGCGGAGGTCGCCATCACCCTGCGGGCCTCGATGCCCGCAGCGAGTGCTGATCAGACGAGTGGGCGGCGCCTCCACCTCGACGTGGAGCTGACGCCGACCGAGAGGACCCGGAGAACGACATGAGCACCTCCATCACCAGACTGCGCCGGCTGGCCACATCGGCCCGCGTCCGGGCCGCGCTGAGCCTCGGCGTCGTGACCGCCGTCGGCGTGACCGGGACGTTCGCCAACTGGACCGACTCGGCGGCGATCACGGGCGCGACCTTCACGTCGGGCACGCTCGACCTCCAGGTCCAGAACGGCAACGCCTACGCCACCACCACGCTCGGGATGGCGGGCATGGTGCCGGGCAACACCTCCGCCGAGGTGCTGAGCGTGCAGAACAAGGGCACCGTCCCGCTCAAGTACACGCTGACCGGCGGCCTGACCGGCACCGACGCCGCGACGTACGGCGCCGCCGGAGCGCTCAAGCTGACGATCGTCCTCAACGGGACGAAGTCGGGGACCGGGAACGCCGCCACCTGCACCGGCGGGACGACGATCGCCGGTCCCGTCCCGCTGACCGCGACGACGACCACCACGATCATCGGGACGCGCCGGCCGGCGACGCCGCTGGCGTCGACCACGGGGTCGGAGTCCCTGTGCTTCCAGGTCACCTTCGACCTCGCGGCGCCCACCAACCTGCAGGGCAAGACCGCCACGGCGACGTTCACCGCGACCGGCACCTCGGACATCTCGTGAACCCCCGGGTCGGCGAGCTCACCTGGTGGGCTCGGCAGGTGCTGCTGACCGCGGGGGCGGTCCTCGGTGTCGTCTGTGCCCTCGTCACCGTCGGCGCGCTGCTCTTCGGGCTCCGGCCGCTGGTCTTCGAGTCCGGCTCGATGTCCCCGACGATCGACACCGGCGATCTCGCGATCTCGCACCAGGTGCAGGCCGACTCGTTGCGCGAGGGGCAGATCGTGTCCGTGCCGGCCGGTGACGGCACCCGCGTGACCCACCGGGTCGTCTCGGTGGAGCACGACCACGGTCAGGCGGTCCTGGTGCTGCGCGGCGATGCCAACGAGGTCGACGACGCGACGCCGTACCGCGTGGGCGAGGCGGATGTCGTGCTCCTCCACGTCCCGCGTCTCGGATACGCGGTCGGCTGGCTGTCCAGTCCTGTCGGCCTCTTCCTGCTGGGCCTGTACGCCGCGTTCCTGGTGTCCGTGCTGGTCAAGGGAGCGCCGCAACGTGGCCCCGGCTCGGGCGCCATCACGCTGTCCTCCGAGCCCCGGGTCGTGCCGCCGACGCGTGGTCGGCGCGCGGCCCGTCGGCGTCGGGTCCGTCGCCGGTCGGTCCTCGGTGGCGGCCTGGGAGTCGTGCTCGCGCTGGGCGGCGTCGCCGGCGCGACGGCGGCCCGGGAGATCACCCCCACCATGGCCACCTTCACGGACTCGGTCGTGGTCAGTGGGGCCGACCTGACCGCCGCCAGCGTGCCCGCCCCGACGTTGAGCTGCAGCTGGGGCCTCTTCCAGAGGACGTTCACCTGGACGGCCGTCCCTGGCGCGACCGGGTACAGCTTCTACGCCGACCGAGGCGCCGACCCGATCCAGGTGAGCGGGACGAGCTACACGGAGACGCCGGGGAACCGGCGGTACGCCAGCGTGGTGGCGCAGTTCGGGACCTGGTCGTCGCCCCGGTCCAACGAGGTCTCCTACCAGCTGCTCGGGAGCCCCTGCTGAGCGGAGCCGGGACCCGCCCTACGATCTGAGGGTGTCTGCTCCCACCATCGGTGTGCTCGCCGTCCAGGGCGACGTCCGCGAGCACCTGCGCGCGCTCGAGGGCCTCGGGGTCCGGACGACGACCGTCCGGCGTACCTCCGAGCTCGACGCCTGCGACGGCCTGGTGATCCCCGGTGGTGAGTCCACGACGATGGCCAAGCTGGCCCGCACCTTCGACCTGCTCGAGCCGCTGCGGCAGCGGGTCAAGGAGGGGCTGCCGGCGTTCGGCACGTGCGCGGGCATGATCATGCTCGCCGACCGCATCGAGGACGGCGCCGTGGGCCAGGAGACGGTCGGCGGCCTCGACATCACAGTGCGCCGCAACGCCTTCGGGCGGCAGGTCGACTCCTTCGAGGGCGACCTCGCCTTCGCCGGCCTCGACGCGCCGGTGCACGCCGTCTTCATCCGGGCGCCGTGGGTCGAGGAGGTCGGGCCGGCCGTCGACGTGCTCGCACGTGTCGAGGGTGGGCCGGTCGCGGGTAGGATCGTCGCGGTCCGTCAGGGTTCGCTCATGGCGACGTCGTTCCACCCCGAGGTGGGTGGTGACGCCCGGGTGCACCGGCTGTTCGTGGACCTGGTCGAGTCGAGCTGAGTAGAAGAGGGACGCATGTCTGGCCACTCCAAGTGGGCGACCACGAAGCACAAGAAGGCCGCCATCGATGCCAAGCGCGGCAAGCTGTTCGCCAAGCTGATCAAGAACATCGAGATCGCCGCGAAGATGGGCGGCCCCGACCCGGCCGGCAACCCGACGCTCTACGACGCCATCCAGAAGGCCAAGAAGCAGTCGGTGCCGAACAAGAACATCGACTCCGCGGTCAAGCGGGGCGGTGGCCTCGACGGCGGCGGCGTCGACTACGAGACGATCATGTACGAGGTCTACGGACCGCAGGGCGTCGCGCTGCTGGTCGAGTGCCTCACCGACAACCGCAACCGGGCCGCGATGGAGGTCCGCACCGCGGTGACCCGCAACGGCGGCACGATGGCCGACCCCGGCTCGGTCTCGCGACTGTTCACCCGCAAGGGCGTGGTCGAGGTCGCCAAGGCCCAGGAGCGCGGCGGCCAGCCGTGGGAGATCTCCGAGGACGACGTCCTCGAGGCGACCCTCGACGCCGGCGCCGAGGACGTCAGCGACCTCGGTGACACCTTCGAGATCCAGTCCGAGCCCGGTGACGTCGTCGCCGTCCGGACGGCCCTCCAGGCCGCCGGCATCGACTACGACTCCGCCGAGGTCCAGTTCGTGGCCACCATGGACATCCCGGTCGCCGAGGTCGAGGTCGCGGGCAAGGTCTTCCGCCTCGTCGACGCCGTCGACGACCTCGACGACGTGCAGAACGTCTTCAGCAACGCCGACATCTCCGACGAGGTGCTGGAGTCGATCGACGCCTAGCACCGCGTGTCCTCCCGGGCGCCGGGGGAGCAGCCGGTTAGCGTTGCCTCCGAACACCTGTTCGGACGGAAGGGCTGACCGATGCGCGTGCTGGGGATCGACCCCGGGCTGACCCGCTGCGGCATGGGCGTGGTCGAGGGCACGGTCGGACGACCGCTCTCGCTGGTCGACGTCAACGTGCTCCGCACGTCGTCGCACCTCCCGGTGCCCGAGCGCCTGGTCACGATCGAGCGCGGCATCGACGCCTGGCTCGACGAGCACCGGCCCGACGCGGTGGCCGTGGAGCGGGTGTTCGCGCGGTCCGACGTCAGCACGGTGATGGGCACGGCGCAGGCGAGTGGCATCGCGATGGTCTGCGCGGCCCGGCGGGGCCTGCCGATCGCGCTGCACACCCCGAGCGAGGTCAAGGCCGCCGTGTCCGGCAACGGCCGCGCCGACAAGGCGCAGGTCGGGGCGATGGTCACCCGGATCCTCCGGCTCGACGCGATGCCCAAGCCGGCCGACGCGGCCGACGCGCTCGCGCTGGCCATCACGCACATCTGGCGCGGGGGCGCCCAGGCCCGGATCGACGCGGCGGTCGCCGCAGCAGGGAGGAAGCAGTGATCGCGTTCGTCTCCGGGAGGGTCGCCGCGGTGACCCTCTCCAGTGCCGTGCTGGAGGTCGGGGGAGTCGGGCTGGAGCTGATGTGCACCCCAGGCACGCTGGCGACGCTGCGCACCGGCCACGCCGCCACCCTGCCGACCAGCATGGTGGTCCGCGAGGACTCGCTGACGCTCTTCGGCTTCGCCGACGAGGACGAGAAGCAGACCTTCGAGCTCCTGCAGACCGCCTCGGGCGTCGGCCCCAAGCTCGCCCAGGCGATGCTCGCCGTGCTCAGCCCCGACGACCTGCGCCTGGCCATCGCCGGCGACGACACGAAGACGCTCACCAAGGTGCCGGGCATCGGCCAGAAGGGCGCGCAGCGGGTGATCCTCGAGCTCAAGGACCGCATCGGCGCACCCACCGGTGGGCGTACGTCGTCCGCGCCGGCAGCCGTGGCGCCCTGGCGCGACCAGGTCCACCAGGGCCTGGTCGGCCTCGGCTGGTCGGCCAAGGACGCCGAGAAGGCGGTCGAGGCCGTGGCCCCCGACGCCGGGGGCACGCCGGACGTCGCGGCCCTGCTGCGCGCCGCCCTCCGCACGCTGAGCAAGGCCTGAGCCGGTGCCCTTCCACGAGGACGACCTCGACGAGGCGGAGTCCACCCACTTCCGCTCGCTGACGGCCGCCGAGGCCGAGGGCGACGAGCGCGTCGTCGAGGCGGCACTGCGCCCGCGCTCGCTCGACGAGGTCGTCGGCCAGATCCGGGTGCGCGACCAGCTCGGCCTGGTGCTCGAGGCCGCCCGTCGTCGCGGCCGGGCCCCCGACCACGTGCTCCTCTCCGGCCCGCCCGGCCTGGGCAAGACCACACTGGCGATGATCATCGCCAGCGAGATGGGCGCGCCGATGCGGCTCACCAGCGGTCCGGCGATCACCCACGCGGGCGACCTCGCCGCGATCCTGTCCGGGATGAACGAGGGCGACGTGCTCTTCGTCGACGAGATCCACCGGATGTCGCGCCCCGCCGAGGAGATGCTCTACATGGCGATGGAGGACTTCCGGGTCGACGTCGTCATCGGCAAGGGCCCGGGCGCCACCGCGATCCCGCTCGACATCCCGCCGTTCACGCTCGTCGGCGCCACCACCCGCGCCGGACTGCTCCCGGGGCCGCTCCGCGACCGCTTCGGGTTCACCGCCCACCTCGAGTTCTACGAGCCCGCCGAGCTCGACCTGATCGTCCAGCGCTCCGCCCGGCTCCTCGACGTCGACGCCGTCGCCGACGGCACCGCCGAGATCGCGTCCCGGTCCCGTGGCACGCCGCGCATCGCCAACCGGCTGCTGCGCCGGGTCCGCGACTACGCCCAGGTGCGCGCCGACGGCATCGTCACGCTGCCCGTCGCCCGCGCCGCCCTCGACCTCTACGAGGTCGACCAGCTCGGCCTCGACCGCCTGGACCGGGCGGTGCTCGACGTCCTGTGCCGGCGCTTCGGCGGCGGCCCGGTCGGCATCTCGACGCTCGCGGTCGCCGTCGGCGAGGAGCGGGAGACCGTCGAGGAGGTCGCTGAGCCGTTCCTGGTGCGCAACGGGTTCCTCGCCCGTACGCCGCGGGGGCGGGTCGCGACCCGCGCCGCGTGGGCGCACCTGGGTCTCGCTGCCCCGGTGCTCGGCGCCGACGCCGACGCGACGTTGTTCGAGGAGTGAGTGGTGCCCGGGGCGATTGGTGAGTCACGCCACCCCGCTGGTTAGACTGGCGCGTCGGTCGCCCGGTCTGGGCTGCGCCGCGCCCCCGCAGGTCGCTCGAGAGGTCGTTTCGTCGTGGAGTTCTTGCCGCTGATCGGCATCGTGCTGCTCTTCTGGCTCTTCATCATCCGCCCGCAGTCTCGCCGCCAGAAGGAACTCCGGACCATGCAGTCCTCGTTGTCCGTGGGTGACGAGGTGATGCTCACCAGTGGCATCTTCGGCAGCGTCCAGGAGGTGGCCGACGACTACGTCGTCGTCGAGATCTCCGAGGGCGTGGCGATCAAGGTCGCGCAGGGCGCCGTCGGCAGCAAGATCCGCCACGACGAGGAGCAGGGCCCCGACGAGACCGACGGGGAGCCCGACGAGCACGACGAGCCGGGCACCGTCACCGACGGCCCGGAGGAGCGCTGAACATGGCACGCAAGACCGCACGTCCGGGGCGCACCCTGGTCATCTTCTTCCTGCTGATCGCGGTGTCCTACGGACTGGTCGCGATCGCCGGCACCTGGAAGCCGGCGCTCGGCCTGGACCTCAAGGGCGGCACCCGGATCACGCTGATCGCGGAGGGCAACCCCAGCAGCGAGAACCTCCAGGAAGCCGCGGACATCATCGACCAGCGGGTCAACGGCTCCGGCGTCACCGAGGCCGAGGTCTCCACGCAGGGCAACCGGTTCATCATCGTCGAGATCCCGGGCGACACCTCGAACTCGCTGATCGACACGGTCAAGCGCCAGGCGCAGCTCCGGTTCCGCACGGTGGCCTGCACGAGCAGCAACCCCGGCCCGTGCGCGACCTCGGCGCCGACCCCGGGCGACCCCACGGCCAGCGACACCGCCCAGCCGGGTGTCGGGGTGACCGTGCCGCCCTCGCCCACGGCGGAGCCCAGCGAGTCCCCGAGCGCGAAGAACCGTCCCGGCTTCGCTCTCGCCGACGACAAGAAGAAGCCGAAGAAGAGGACGAACGCGGCCGCCCAGACGACGGAGTCGCCGAGCGCGTCGCCCAGCGACTCTCCGAGCGCGTCCCCGAGTGCGTCGCCGAGCGAGAGCCCCAGCGGATCGCCGGCCGACGGCGACGGGAAGGCGAGTCCCGCCGCCGAGGCGCTGGCCTTCATCAGCAACCCGCCGCAGGAGGCGATCGACGCCTACAACGCCTACACCTGTCCGTCGGAGACGCCGCCGGTCGATGACCCCACCACGTGGCTGGTCACCTGTGGCGCTCAGGACGACGCCGCGACCAAGTACCTGCTGTCGCCGGCGGCGATCGAGGGCACCGACCTCAAGTCGGCTGACGCGGGCATCCCGCAGGGCGAGGTGCAGTGGGTCGTCAACCTCAGCCTCGGCGGTGACGGCAAGGACGTCTTCACCGACCTGTCCACGTCGATGGCCGGCTCGGAGCAGCGCTTCGCGATCGTGCTCGACGGACTCGTGATCTCGGCCCCGACCTTCGAGGGCCGGATCTCCGACGGCAACGCGCGCATCTCGGGCAACTTCACCTCGTCCTCGGCCAAGAGCCTCGCGACCAGCCTGAAGTTCGGCGCCCTGCCGATCTCGTTCGAGAAGGACGGCACGTCGGTCGACCAGATCGGTGCCTCGCTCGCGGGCGACCAGCTCAGCGCCGGCATCACTGCCGGCATCATCGGCCTGCTCCTGGTGATGCTCTACTGCCTCCTCTACTACCGGGGACTCGGACTGGTCGTGATCGCCTCGCTGATCGTCGCCGCCGCCATCACGTACTCCGTGGTGCTGCTGCTCGGCGAGACGGCCGGCTTCACCCTGACGCTGCCCGGCATCGCCGGACTGATCGTCGCGGTCGGCATCACGGCCGACTCCTTCATCGTCTACTTCGAGCGCATCCGTGACGAGATGCGCGACGGGAAGTCGATGCGGGTGGCCGTCGAGGCCGGCTGGCGGCGCGCGCGGAACACCTGCCTCGCCGCTGACGCGGTGTCGCTGCTGGCCGCGGTCGTGCTCTACATCTTCGCCGCCGGCGTCGTGAAGGGCTTCGCGTTCGCGCTCGGCATCTCGACGCTGATCGACCTCGCGGTGTTCTTCTGGTTCACCCACCCGTCGGTCGCGCTGCTCGGCCGCTACCGCTTCTTCAACCGGGGCCACAAGCTGTCCGGCCTCAGCGCCGAGACGCTCGGTGTCGACCGGATCAACACCGTGGGAGGGACGGCCTGATGGGCAAGTTCTCGCGTCTGGGCAATGACCTCTACAACGGCAAGAGGTCGATCGACTTCATCGGCCGTCGCTGGACCTGGTACGCCGTCTCCGGCGTCCTGCTCCTCGTCTCCCTCCTCGGGCTGGGGGTCAAGGGCCTCGACATGGGCATCGAGTTCGTCGGTGGTGCCGAGTACAAGGTGTCGCTGCCGGCCGACGAGGCCACGCAGGAGACGGCCGACGAGGTCCGCGACGCCGTGGCCGCCACCGGCATCGACGCCGCCCAGCAGCCGGTCGTCACGACCAGCGGCGACTCCGGCCTCATCGTGCAGGTCAAGCCGGTCACGACCGGCGAGTCCAAGCGGATCAAGGACACGATCGTCGAGACGACGGGCGTGGACCCCGGAGAGATCAGCGTCCAGGAGATCGGACCGAGCTGGGGCCAGGAGATCGCGAAGCGCTCGGCGATCGGTCTCGCCGTCTTCCTCGTGCTGGTCGTCCTGTTCATCTGGGCCTACTTCCGCGAGTGGAAGATGTCGGTGGCCGCGATCGTGGCCCTGCTGCACGACATCCTCATCACGATCGGCGTCTACGCGCTGTCGGGCTTCGAGGTCACGCCGGCGACGGTGACCGGCCTGCTCACGATCCTCGGCTTCTCGCTCTACGACACCGTCGTGGTCTTCGACAAGGTCCGGGAGAACACCCGGAACCTCGCCGAGAGCCGCACGACCTACGCCAAGGCCGCGAACCTCGCCGTCAACCAGACCCTGGTCCGCTCGATCAACACCTCGATCGTGGCGCTCATCCCGGTCGGCGCGATCCTGTACGTCGGTGCGGTGCAGCTCGGTGCGAGCACGCTCAAGGACCTCGCGCTGGCGCTGTTCGTCGGCATGGCCGTCGGTGCGTACTCGTCGATCTTCATCGCGACGCCGCTCGTGGTGCAGCTGAAGGCGAACGAGACCTATGTGCAGCAGGCCGAGAAGCGTGACCGCGCCCGGCTCAAGGCCCTCGCCGCCGACCCCTACGCCACGGTCCCGGTCTTCACCGACGACATGCCGGTGCGTGAGGACGACGCCGAGGCCGAGGGCGACCTCGAGGAGGGCGCCCCGGTCTCGCAGCCGCCGGCGCCCGCCCAGCAGCGCAGCGCGGATGCGGCCAACCGCGGCCGGATCGCGCCGCAGGCGCGCGGGCCGGTGAAGGAGAGCCGGTCGGCGGGACGGCAGCAGCCGAGCCGTCAGTCGAAGTCCAAGCGGGAGAAGAAGTGACCGACCCCGGGCCGGGCCTGGAGGCCGCGCTCGCGCTGATCGCGGACGTGCCCGACTTCCCCGAGCCCGGGATCCTCTTCAAGGACATCACCCCGTTGCTCGCCGACCACAGCGCGCTCCAGGCGGTCGTCGCGGCCATCGCGGCGGCCGGTCGCGGCGCCGACGGTCGGCCGGTCGTCGACAAGGTGCTCGGCATGGAGTCCCGCGGCTTCATCCTCGGGGCGCCCGCGGCGCTCGCGCTCGGCGTCGGGTTCGTGCCGGTCCGCAAGGCCGGCAAGCTGCCGCGCGCGACGTACGCCGTGTCCTACGCGCTCGAGTACGGCGAGGCCACGCTGGAGGTGCACCAGGACGCGCTGCGGCCCGGTGACCGGGTGCTGCTGGTCGACGACGTGCTCGCGACCGGCGGCACCGTCAAGGCGACCGTCGAGCTCGCCGAGAAGTGCGGCGCGGAGGTCCACGGAGTCGCCGTGCTGATGGAGCTCGGCTTCCTGCCGGGGCGCGAGACCGTCGGCGCGGTGCCGGTGACCGCGCTGCTGACGGTGTGACGGCTCGTAGACTGACGACGTGACCGAGGAGCGCACGGAGAAGCCGGCCCCAGCCGGACCCCGGCGCGCCTCCGAGCCTGGGCCCTCCACGCGCAGCATGCGCGCCCGGCTGGCCCGGATGGGCACCCGCAACCAGTCGGCGAACCCGGTGCTGGAGCCGCTGTTCCGCGCCGTCCGCACCAACCACCCGAAGGCCGACCTGGCGCTGCTCGAGCGCGCCTACCTCACCGCCGAGAAGATGCACGGGACCCAGACCCGCAAGTCCGGCGACCCCTACATCACGCACCCGCTCGCGGTCACGACCATCCTCGCGGACATCGGCATGACCGAGCCGACCCTGGCCGCGGCGCTGCTCCACGACACGGTCGAGGACACGCCGTACACACTCGAGCAGGTGCGCCAGGACTTCGGTGACGAGGTCGCCCAGCTCGTCGACGGCGTCACCAAGCTCGACAAGGTCAAGTACGGCGACTCCGCGCAGGCCGAGACCATCCGGAAGATGATCGTCGCGATGTCGCGCGACATCCGGGTGCTCGTCATCAAGCTCGCCGACCGGCTGCACAACATGCGCACGCTGCGCTACGTGCGCCAGGAGACCCAGGAGCGGGTCGCCCGCGAGACGCTCGACATCTACGCCCCGCTGGCCCACCGACTGGGCATGAACACGATCAAGTGGGAGCTCGAGGACCTCGCGTTCGCCACGCTGCACCCCAAGATCTACGACGAGATCGTGCGCCTGGTCGCCGAGCGGGCGCCCTCGCGCGACCAGTTCCTCGCCGAGGTGATCGACCAGGTCGAGGGCGACCTCCGGGACGCGAAGCTCAAGGCGACCGTCACGGGCCGGCCGAAGCACTACTACTCGATCTACCAGAAGATGATCGTCGGGGGTCGCGACTTCTCCGACATCTACGACCTCGTCGGCATCCGCGTCCTGGTCGAGAACGACCGCGACTGCTACACCGTCCTCGGCATCCTGCACGCGCGCTGGAACCCGGTGCTGGGCCGGTTCAAGGACTACGTCGCGATGCCGAAGTTCAACATGTACCAGTCGCTGCACACGACCGTCATCGGTCCGCAGGGCAAGCCGGTCGAGCTGCAGATCCGCAGCTACGCCATGCACCGTCGCGCCGAGTACGGCGTCGCCGCGCACTGGAAGTACAAGGAGGACGGGCGCAACGGCGTCGACACCGATCGTCCCGCCGACCAGGACGACATGACCTGGGTCCGTCAGCTGCTCGACTGGCAGAACGAGATGGAGGACCCGGGGGAGTTCCTGGAGTCCCTGCGCTTCGAGATCAACCGCGCCGAGGTCTACGTCTTCACCCCGCGCGGCGACGTGATCGCCCTGCCGACCGGTGCGACCCCGGTCGACTTCGCCTACGCCGTGCACACCGAGGTCGGCCACCGCACGATCGGCGCCCGGGTCAACGGGCGCCTGGTGCCGCTCGAGTCGGGGCTGGAGAACGGCGACGTGGTCGAGGTCTTCACGTCGAAGTCGCCGACCGCCGGGCCGTCCCGCGACTGGCTGGCGTTCGTGAAGTCGCCGCGCGCGCGCTCGAAGATCCGCCAGTGGTTCACCAAGGAGCGGCGCGAGGAGGCGATCGACCAGGGCAAGGAGCAGATCGCCAAGCTGATGCGCAAGGAGGGGCTGCCGCTGAAGCGGCTGATGTCCCACGAGGCGCTGACGCTCGCTGCGGTCCACTTCAAGCTCGCCGACGTCTCCGCCCTCTACGCCGCGGTCGGCGAGGGCAACCTGTCCGCGCAGGCCGTCGTACGCCGGGTCATCGACCTGCACGGGGGCGACGACGGTGCCGCCGAGGACCTCGCCGAGGGCGTCACGATCACCTCCCGCAGGTCCCGCTCGAAGGTCCAGCCGGGCGGCGACTCCGGGGTGATCGTGAAGGGCGCCCCGGACGTGTGGGTCAAGCTCGCGAAGTGCTGCACCCCGGTGCCGCCGGACCCCATCCTCGGGTTCGTCACCAAGGGCGGGGGAGTGTCGGTGCACCGCCAGAGCTGCACCAACGCGGCGAGCCTCCAGTCGCAGAGCGAGCGGCTCGTCGACGTCGAGTGGGCACCGACCGGCCAGTCCAGCTTCCTGGTCAACATCCAGGTCGAGGCGCTCGACCGCGCCCGGCTGCTCTCCGACATCACGATGGCGCTGAGCGACGCGCACGTCGACATCCTCAGCGCCAACCTCTCGACCACCCGCGACCGGGTCGCGAAGAGCAGGTTCACGTTCGAGATGGCCGAGGCCAAGCACCTCGACACCGTGCTCAAGGCGGTGCGCTCGGTGCCCGGCGTCTTCGACGCCTACCGCGTGACGCAGTAGCGCCGGCGCGGGCATCCACCGGCGAGGACATCCTCCGGACGGATGGCCCCCGCTACGAGGCGAAGTCGGCGCTGGCCCGCTTGGCCGTCTCGAGGAACGACTGCCGCGAGGCGAGGTTCTCCTCGAGCTCCTTGATCTTCCGCTCGTTGCCGGACGCGCGGGCCTTCTCGAGGTCTGCCTCGACCTGCGCGATGGCGGCCTCGAGCTTGGAGACCATGTCGTCGGCGCGCGCCGACTTCTCCGGGTCGGACCGGCGCCACTGCTCGTCCTCGATGCCCCGCAGCTCGTTCTCGACCCGACGGATCCGCGCCTCGAGCTCCTTGATCCGGTCGCGCGGCACCTTGCCGGCGGCGTCCCACCGCTCGGCGATGTCGCGGAAGCTGCGCTTGGCGGCCTCGAGATCGGTGATCGGCAGCAGCGCCTCGGCCTCGACGAGCAGGGCCTCCTTGACCTCCGCGTTGGCGGCGAACTCGGCGTCCTGCTCGGCGGCCGCGGCGTCACGGGCGCCGAAGAACGTGTCCTGCGCGCCCCGGAAGCGCTTCCACAGGGCCTCGTCGACGTCCCGCGGTGCGGGACCGGCGGCCTTCCACTGGCGCATCAGGTCGCGGTAGCGGCCGGCGGTCGCGCCCCAGTCGGTCGACGTGGCGAGCTGCTCGGCCTCGGCAGCGAGCTGCTCCTTGACCGACCGGGCGGCGTCGCGCATCTCGTGCTGCTCGGCGAAGTGCGCCTTGCGGCGTCGGGTGTACGACGTGCGCGCGGTCGAGAAGCGCCGCCACAGGGCGTCGTCGGCGGCCCGGTCGATGCGGGGGAGCGCCTTCCACTCGTCGAGGAGCTCGCGCATCCGGTTGGCACCGTGGCGCCAGTCGTTGCCGACCGCGAGCTGCTCGGCCTCGGTGACGATCCGCTCCTTGCCCTCGCGGGCCTCCGCGGACCGCTTCGCGCGCTCCGCCTTGCGGGCCTCGCGCTGCTCCTCGAGCACCGGGCCGAGCGCCTCCAGCCGCTGGGCGAGCGCGGCCAGGTCGCCGACGGCGTTCGCGTTGGCCACCTGCTCCTGCACGGTCCGCACCGAGGTGGCGGCCTCCTCGGGCGTCATCACGCCGCTGGCCACCCGCTTCTCGAGCAGCTCGACCTCGAACGCGAGCGCGGCGTACCGCTCGGTGAAGAACCTGAGCGCCTCGTCGGGCGAGCCTGCGGGGTACTGACCCACCGACCGCTCGCCCTCGGCGGTCCGCACGTAGACCGTGCCGTCCTCTCCGACTCGACCCCACTGCTCACTCGTCACGGTGCACTCCGCTCGATTAACGCACTGCCGTTGGTCTGGCAGCGCTGCCACGGCACCGTCCCCGGAGGGGACGCCCGCTCCCATGCTAGTCACCACGTCTCCGGCGTCCGCCTGTCGAACAGGAGCCGATGGGGCGCCGACTGCCCGGTCTCGATAGTCTTCGTGGGTGTTGATCGCCGGCTTCCCCGCAGGTCCGTGGGGCACCAACTGCTACGTGGCCGCCACCGGTCCGGGCACCGAGTGCGTCGTCATCGACCCGGGCAAGGACGCCGCCGACGGCGTGGCCGAGGTGGTCCGGGAGCACCGGCTCAAGCCCGTCGCGGTGCTGGTGACGCACGGGCACGTCGACCACATGTGGTGCGTCGCGCCGGTCGCCGGCACCTACGACGCCACCGCGTGGATCCACCCCGCCGACCGGCACCTGCTCGCGAACCCGATGGCGGGCATGTCCCGCGAGACGACCCAGATGCTGCTCGGCGGCAGCTACGAGTTCGCCGAGCCCGACGACGTCCGCGAGCTGACGGACCTGCAGGAGCTCGAGCTCGCCGGCCTGCGCTTCGTCGTCGACCACACCCCGGGCCACACCGAGGGCTCGGTGACGTTCCGGACGCCGTACGACCGCGAGGACGTCTCCGAGGTGCTCTTCTCCGGCGACCTGCTCTTCGCGGGGTCGATCGGACGCACCGACCTGCCGGGCGGCGACCACCCGACGATGCTGCGCAGCCTCACCACCAAGGTGCTGCCGCTGGCCGACGACGTCGTCGTGCTCCCCGGTCACGGCGAGCAGACGTCCATCGGCCGCGAGCGCGCCACCAACCCCTTCCTGCTCGACCTCCTGCGCGAGGGCGACGCCGGTCGAGTCACCCGAGGTCTCTGACACTGATGAGCAAGCCCACCCCGCTCAGCGGGTTCCCCGAGCTGCTTCCTGCCGCGCGCGTGGTCGAGCGCGAGGTGATCGCGAGCCTGTCGCGCACCTTCGAGCTGCACGGCTTCGCCAACATCGAGACCCGCGTGGTCGAGCCGCTCGACCGGCTCGCCAAGGGCGGCGAGATCGACAAGGAGATCTACGTCCTGCGGCGGCTCCAGGCCGGTGACGAGGAGGGCGACGCGGGCCTTGCCCTGCACTTCGACCTCACCGTCCCCTTCGCTCGCTACGTGCTCGAGCACGCCGGGCACCTGGAGTTCCCGTTCCGGCGGTTCCAGATCCAGCCGGCGTGGCGCGGCGAGCGGCCGCAGGAGGGGCGCTACCGCCAGTTCACCCAGGCCGACGTCGACATCGTGGGCAAGGACGAGCTGCCCTTCCACCACGACGTCGAGGTGATGCGGGTGATGGTCGACGCGCTCGACGCGCTGCCGATCCCCCCGGTGAGCTTCCAGTTCAACAACCGCAAACTCATCCAGGGCTTCTACCGCGGCCTCGGGATGCCCGACGTCACGACCGCGATCCGCACGATCGACAAGCTCGACAAGCTGCCCGCCGAGCGGGTCGCCGAGCTGCTCGTCAGCGACGCGGGCGCCACCGCCGAGCAGGCACGGCGCTGCCTCGAGCTCGCGACGATCCGCGTCGCCGACACCTCGTTCGTCGAGCAGGTGCGTGCCCTGGGGGTCGAGGACGAGCTGCTCGACGAGGGCCTCGCCGAGCTCGCCGCGGTCGTCGAGGGCTGTGCCGCGGGCGGCCACGCCAACGTCACGGTCGAGGCCAACCTGCGCATCGCGCGCGGGCTCGACTACTACACCGGCACCGTCGTCGAGATCTTCATGGCGGGCTACGAGCGGCTGAAGTCGGTCGGTGGTGGCGGTCGCTACGACGCGCTCGCGTCCGATGGGCGCACGACGTACCCCGGCGTCGGCGTCTCGTTCGGCGTCTCCCGCAGCCTGATCCCACTCCTCGCCGACGGGGTGCTGGCCGGCAGCCGGGCCGTGCCGAGCGCGGTGCTGGTCGCGGTCGTCGACGAGGAGAGCCGGTCCGTGAGCACGGCCGTCGCCGGTGCCCTGCGAGCCCGCGGCATCCCCTGCGAGGTCGCGGCCTCCGCCCAGAAGTTCGGCAAGCAGATCCGCTACGCCGAGCGCCGCGGGATCCCGTACGTGTGGTTTCCCGGGGCGGCCGGCCACGAGGTCAAGGACATCCGGTCGGGCGACCAGGAGGCCGCGGACCCGGCATCCTGGATCCCACCTGACGAGGACCTGCGACCGCAGGTCGTTCGCAGCAGCAGTAGCACCGAGGAGAAGAAGCAGTGATCCGCACCCATGACGCCGGCGCGCTCCGCGCCGAGCACGCCGGTCAGACCGTCACCCTCGCGGGGTGGGTGGCCAACCGGCGAGACCACGGCGGTGTCGCGTTCATCGACCTCCGCGAGGCGAGCGGCGTCGTCCAGGTCGTCATCCGCGACGAGTCGGTCGCCCACCACCTGCGTGCCGAGTACTGCCTCAAGGTCACCGGCGAGGTCACCCGGCGCAAGGAGGGCAACGAGAACCCCAACCTCGCGACCGGCGAGGTCGAGGTCGTCGCCGCCGACGTCGAGGTGCTCAGCGCCGCTGCTCCGCTCCCCTTCCCGATCAGCGACCACGTCGAGGTGGGGGAGGAGGTGCGGCTCAAGCACCGCTACCTCGATCTGCGCCGCTCCGGCCCGGCCGCGGCCATCCGGCTGCGCAGCAAGGTCAACAAGGCCGCGCGGGACGTGCTCGACCAGCACGGCTTCGTCGAGATCGAGACCCCGACCCTGACCCGCAGCACCCCCGAGGGCGCTCGGGACTTCCTCGTCCCGGCTCGCCTGCACCCGGGCAGCTGGTACGCCCTGCCGCAGAGCCCGCAGCTGTTCAAGCAGCTGCTGATGGTCGGCGGGATGGAGCGCTACTACCAGATCGCGCGCTGCTACCGCGACGAGGACTTCCGCGCCGACCGGCAGCCGGAGTTCACCCAGCTCGACATCGAGATGTCCTTCGTCGAGCAGGAGGACGTCATCGCGCTGATGGAGGACGTGCTCGCCGCGATGTGGGCGCTGATCGACGTCGAGATCCCGCGTCCGATCCCGCGGATGACCTACGCCGAGGCGATGGCCAAGTACGGGTCCGACAAGCCCGACCTGCGGATGGGCAACGAGCTCGTCGAGTGCACCGAGTACTTCAAGGACACGCCGTTCCGCGTCTTCCAGGCCGAGTACGTCGGCGCCGTGGTCATGCCCGGTGGCGCCAGCCAGCCCCGCAAGCAGCTCGACGCCTGGCAGGAGTGGGCCAAGCAGCGTGGCGCCAAGGGCCTCGCCTACGTCCTGGTGCAGGAGGACGGCGAGCTCACCGGCCCGGTGTCGAAGAACATCACCGACGAGGAGAAGGCGGGCCTGGCGGCGCACGTGGGCGCCCAGCCGGGCGACTGCATCTTCTTCGCCGCCGGCGCGACGAAGTCGAGCCGCGCGCTCCTCGGTGCCGCCCGCCTGGAGATCGGCCGCCGCTGCGGGCTGATCGACGAGTCGGCGTTCGCCTTCACCTGGGTCGTCGACGCCCCGCTGTTCGAGCCCGCGAGCGAGGCGGTGGCCAGCGGTGACGTGGCCGTCGGCGCCGGCGCGTGGACGGCCGTCCACCACGCCTTCACCAGCCCGAAGCCCGAGTTCCTCGACACCCTCGAGGAGAACCCGGGGGAGGCGCTCGCCTACGCCTACGACATCGTCTGCAACGGCAGCGAGCTCGGCGGCGGATCCGTCCGGATCCACCGCGAGGACGTCCAGAAGCGCGTCTTCTCCGTCATGGGCATCGGCGAGGACGAGGCGCAGGAGAAGTTCGGATTCCTCCTCGACGCCTTCAAGTACGGCGCGCCGCCGCACGGCGGCATCGCGGTCGGCATGGACCGAATCTGCGCGATCCTCGCCGGCGCCGACTCGATCCGTGACGTGATCGCGTTCCCGAAGTCCGGTGGTGGGTTCGACCCGCTCACCGCCGCTCCGGCGCCGATCACCCCCGAGCAGCGCAAGGAGGCCGGTGTGGACGCGGCACCGGCGGAGGATCTGCGTAGCGAGGGCTGATCGGCCGAACGGACCCTGTCCACGGGTCGAGACCAGATCGTTACGTCCGGGTGACCGTTCGGCAACTACATGTGACATACAGTTCAAGGCGCCGTGGGCATCCCTGCCGGCGGTGCACGATGCGTGAAAGGCTGTGAATGAGCGACCTCGAGACGCACGGTGCGGTTGACGCCGGCACCGTGACGGCGGAAGGAGCGCCCCCGGGAGCCATCGAGGGGAAGTCCCCGTTCCAGTTGGCGATGGGGCGCCTTCGGCGCGACAAGCTGACACTGGTCTCCCTCGGTATCGTCGTGACCTACGTGCTCGCGGCCATCGCGGCGCCGTTCCTGGTGAAGGCCGGCATCCTCGATCCCTACACCGTGCACCAGGACCTGATCGGCCCGGACACGATCCCGATCGGCAAGTGGGGCGGCATCTCCGCCGACCACCCGCTCGGCGTCGAGCCCGGCATCGGCCGTGACGCGCTCTCGCGGATCTGGTACGGCATGACGTTCTCGCTCAGCATCGCGCTGATCGCGACGATCATCTCGATCGGGCTCGGCGTGATCGTCGGCGTGATCTCCGGTGCCGCCGGCGGCTGGACCGATGCCGTGCTCGGCCGGGTGACCGACCTGACGCTGGCCTTCCCGCAGACCCTGATGGTGCTGGCGCTCTACAGCCTGGGCCTGAAGTTCATCACCGAGACCCTGAACCTCCCCGACGGGGCGCTGGCCAATGCGATCTACGTGACCGCGGTGCTGGGCCTGTTCGGGTGGACAGGTGTCAGTCGCCTGATCCGTGGTCAGGTGCTCTCGATCCGGGAGCGCGAGTTCGTCGAGGCCGCGAAGATGATCGGTGCCTCGCGGTTCCGCATCTACTTCCGCGAGATCCTCCCGAACCTGTGGGCGCCGATCCTGATCACGTTCACGCTCTACATGCCGGTCTTCGTCTCGGCCGAGGCGGCGCTGAGCTTCCTGGGCGTCGGCATCGACCCGCCCACGCCGACCCTCGGCAACGTGCTGGCCGACTCGCTCGACTACGCGCAGGCCGACTTCATCTACTTCTTCGCGCCCGCCGCGCTGATCGCGATCATCGTCGTGACCTTCAACCTGGTCGGCGACGGCCTGCGCGACGCGCTCGATCCGAAGGCTGATCGTTAGCGCACGCGCGTCCGGTCAGCAGCACCACCACCCCGATTGTCGACGGCACCGCGTCGTCGAACGTGCCGCCACTTGCCTGGCGAGTCACACACTGAAGGAGAAGCAATGCCGAACTATCTGAAGCGGATGTTCGCCGTTGGAGCCGCAGGAGCACTGGCGCTGAGCCTCGCCGCCTGTGGTGGCGATGGGGACTCGGACAACCCGTCCTCGGGGGAGTCCAGCGACAGCGCCGAGGCGACCGCCGGAGGCACGCTGTACTACCTGCAGCACTACCCCTTCGAGAGCGCCGACCCGCAGCGCATCTACTACGGTCTCGAGCTCGCGAACTTCCGCCGGACCATCTACCGCGGCCTGGTCGCGTTCCCGGTGACCGAGGACCCGGTCGAGGCTGCGAAGCCCGTCGCCGACCTCGCGACCGACACGGGTACGCCCAATGAGGACGCCAGCGAGTGGTCCTTCACGCTCAAGGACGGCATCAAGTGGGAGGACGGCTCGGACATCACGTGTGAGGACTTCGCCTACGGCGCCTCGCGTGTGTTCGCCAACGACCTCATCACCGGTGGCCCGAACTACATCCTGAGCTACCTGGACGTCAAGGACTACCCGGGTCCCTACAAGGCGACCGAGGCCCAGCAGGCGGCCTTCGACAAGGCCATCACGTGTGACGGCAAGACCATCACCTACCACTTCAACAAGCCGTGGGCGGACTTCCCGCTCGCTGCCGCGTCGCTGTCGATGATGGACCCGTACAAGAAGGACTTCGACGAGGGCGCCAAGTCCACGTGGAAGGTCCTCGCCAACGGCCCCTACAAGGTCGAGGGTGGCGTCTGGGACAAGAACAAGGGTGCGACCCTGGTCCGCAACGACCAGTACGACGCAGCCACCGACGACCCGTCGCTGCGCGAGGCGCTGCCGGACACCATCGAGTACCAGATCAACCCGTCGGACACCTCCGTCGAGCTGATCATCGACCGCGTCATCGCTGACGCCGGCAACGACCAGTACGCCGTGGCCGCCCCGACGATCCCGCCGACCCGCTACAGCCAGATCCAGGGTCCGGCCAAGGACCGCGCGGTGCTGACGGACTCGCCGTACAACTTCTACCTGCTCCCGAACTTCAAGAGCATGACCAACCCCGACGTCCGCAAGGCGCTCGCCGCTGCGGTCGACATCGAGGGTGTCGTCAAGGCCCGTGGTGGCGAGTACGCCGCGACGACCGCCGAGTCGATCGTGAACTTCGGTGTGGGTGGCTACCAGGACAACCCGGCCTTCGCGGGCCCGAACACCGGTGACGTCGAGGCCGCCAAGGCTCTCCTCGAGGGCTCCGGCGAGAAGATGCCGTACCCGATCACCTTCACCTACTCCAAGACCGACACCAACGACAAGATCGCTGCTGTCCTCAAGGAGAACTGGGACGCGGCCGGCTTCGAGACCAAGCTCGACCCGCTGACCGACACCTACTACGACGTCATCTCCAAGCCGGAGAAGGAGTCCGACGTCATGATGGCCGGCTGGGGTGCCGACTGGCCGTCCGCGATGACCGTCATCCCGCCGCTGTTCGACAGCCGCCCGAACTTCTCGTCCACCACGTGTGGTCAGGACTACGGCTGCTACCAGGACGCCGACTTCGAGAAGATCGTCGACCAGGCCGCCAACTCGACCGACATCGACGAGCAGAACGGCTACCTGCAGCAGGCTGACGAGAAGCTGGGTGAGGACACCGCCTACATCCCGCTGTACGTGCTGAAGAACTACTACATCCGTGGTTCGAAGGTCACCGGCTACGTGGTCACCCCGTCGACCTCGATGTACCCCGACCTGGGTGCCATCGGCGTCGAGCACTGAGTGGTCGCGCCCAGCGCAACCTGACTGACAGCACCACCCTGTAGTTCCCGAGGTCGGGTGGACGGCGTATCGTCGTCGTCCACCCGACCTCAACCCTGCGAGACCCCTGGACCGGCGCCGCACCACGGCGCCAGGCCCGTTTCCACCCGGCCGGACCGGCCGAAGTCCCCACCTGAATCGAGAGCATGCGGTGATCGCCTACGCCATCCGGCGCCTGCTGATCGGGGCGCTGCTGATCCTCGCCCTGACGTTCGTGACCTACGTCCTGTTCTTCGCGGTCCCCTCGGACCCCGCGAAGCAGGCCTGCGGCAAGAACTGCAACGAGGAGCAGATCGAGCAGACGCGGATCGCGCTCGGTTACGACCAGCCCTGGATCACCCAGTGGACCGAATTCCTCAAGGGCATCGTCCAGGGGCGCCAGTACCCCGCTGACGAGGAGCTGCGAGCCAACAACCCCAAGCTGGTCACCGACTGCGAGGCGCCCTGCCTGGGCTTCTCCTTCGTCAACCAGCAGACGGTCAACAAGATCCTCTCCGGGGCGCTGCCGATCTCCGCGTCCATCGCGATCGTCGCCCTGGTCATCTGGGTCACCGGAGGCGTGCTGTTCGGCATCCTCGCGGCCATGACCAAGGGCTCCTTCCTCGATCGCGGCCTGGTCGGTCTCACGCTGATCGCCTACGCGTTCCCCTCCTTCTTCATCGGCAAGTTCCTCATCACGTACGTGAGCATCAAATGGGGGCTCGTCGACTACCCGGCGTACCAGACGATCGCCGACGGCGGCTTCTTCGGCTGGCTGTCGGCCCTGTTCCTGCCCGCGCTGACGCTCGCGCTGCTGTACATGGCCGGCTACGTGCGGATCACCCGGTCCTACGTGCTCGAGTCGCTGGGCGAGGACTACATCCGCACCGCCAAGTCCAAGGGCGTCACCCAGCGTGTGCTGGTGTCGAAGCACGCGCTCCGCGCGGCGCTGACCCCGCTCGTCACACTGATCGGCCTGGACTTCGCGACCCTCCTCGGTGGCGCGCTGATCACCGAGAACGTGTTCGCCTACAACGGCCTCGGCGTCATCGCACTGCAGGCGTTCGCGGCCGACGACCTGCCGACCATGGTCGGCCTGGTCATCCTCGTGGGCACGTTCGTGATCGTGGCCAACATCATCGTCGACATCCTGTACGCCGTCATCGACCCGCGCGTCCGGCTGGGCTAGGCACGGGGGTAGAGAGAGACACATGAGCAACCCACTCCTGTCGGTGGTGGACCTCAAGGTCCACTTCCCGACCAACGACGGCATCGTCAAGGCGACCGACGGCCTGTCCTACACCCTCGAGCGCGGCAAGACGCTGGGCATCGTGGGCGAGTCCGGCTCCGGCAAGTCGGTGTCGAGCTCGGCGATCATGGGCCTGCACCGCGGCACCAACGCGCACGTCAGCGGCCAGATCCTGCTCGACGGGGTCGACCTGCTGCAGCTGTCCAACGAGGACATGCGCAAGCACCGCGGGAAGGAGGTCGCGATGATCTTCCAGGACCCGCTGTCCGCGATGCACCCGTACTACACGGTCGGCAACCAGATCGGCGAGGCCTACCGCGTGCACCACGACGTCAGCAAGAAGGCTGCGCGTGCCCGCACGATCGAGATGCTGGAGCGGGTCGGCATCCCGCAGCCCGACCGCCGCGTCGACGACTACCCGCACCAGTTCTCCGGCGGCATGCGGCAGCGCGCGATGATCGCGATGGGCCTGATCAACAACCCGGCGCTCCTGATCGCCGACGAGCCGACGACCGCACTCGACGTGACCGTGCAGGCGCAGATCCTGGACCTGCTCCAGGACCTGCAGCGCGACTTCGACGCCGGCATCATCATCATCACCCACGACCTGGGCGTCGTGGCCGAGATGGCCGACGACGTGCTGGTGATGTACGCCGGTCGCGCCGTCGAGTACGGCACGACCAAGGAGATCCTGACGCACCCCGAGATGCCCTACACCTGGGGCCTGATCTCCAGCATCCCGGACGTCGCCGGTGACACCTCGGCGCGGCTGATCCCGATCCCGGGCAACCCGCCCAGCCTGCTGCAGCCGCCCACCGGGTGCGCATTCCACCCGCGGTGCACGCACCGCGACAAGGTCCCGGGGAACCTGTGCGTGACGACGCTGCCCGAGCTGGTGCCGGGCCAGCGCAGCGAGGGACACCTCAAGCGGTGCCACATCCCCGACCCCGACGCTGTCTACGAGCGTGAAGTACTGCCGGAGATCGCTCCGGACCTGGTGGAGGAACGATGACCGACCTGCCGCCGGAGCACTCCGGCATCCGGTACACCGAGGGTGAGCTCGAGCGAGGTGAGGAGCACGCGGACCACACCGTCCAGGGCGACTCCAGCTCGCACGAGCTCCCTCAGTTCAAGGTGGAGGGCCACGCGGCCTCGGTCCTGGACCCGAACGCGAAGCCGATCCTCGAGGTCCGCGACCTCAGGATGTACTTCCCGGTCAAGTCCTCGGGCCTGATCCGGCGTACGATCGGCAACGTGCAGGCCGTCGACGGCATCTCCTTCCAGGTGCCCAAGGGCGGTTCGCTCGGCCTCGTGGGCGAGTCCGGCTGCGGCAAGTCGACGACCGGTCGCATGGTCACCCGGCTCTACGAGCCGACCGGCGGCTCGATCAACTTCGACGGCACCGAGATCGCCAAGACCTCGGCGCGCCGGCTGAAGCCGCTGCGCCGGGAGATCCAGATGATCTTCCAGGACCCGTACACCTCGCTGAACCCGCGGCACACGGTCGGCACGATCGTCGGCACCCCGCTGGCGATCCACAACGTGGTGCCGAAGAAGCAGATCCTGCCGCGGGTGCAGGAGCTGCTCGAGATCGTGGGTCTCAACCCCGAGCACTACAACCGCTACCCGCACGAGTTCTCCGGTGGTCAGCGCCAGCGCATCGGCATCGCGCGCGCCCTGACGCTCCAGCCGAAGCTGCTGGTCGCCGACGAGCCGGTCTCGGCGCTGGACGTGTCGATCCAGGCGCAGGTGATCAACCTGCTCCAGGACCTGCAGAAGGAGTTCGACATCTCCTTCCTGTTCGTCGCGCACGACCTCGCGGTCGTCCGGCACTTCTGCCCCGAGGTCGCGGTCATGTACCTCGGCAAGATCGTCGAGATCGCCGACCGGGAGACGCTCTACAACCGTCCCAACCACCCGTACACGCAGGCGCTGCTCTCGGCCGTCCCGGACGTCAAGCAGGCTGCGATCGGCGGTCGACGTGAGCGGATCCGCCTCCAGGGCGACGTCCCGAGCCCCATCAACCCGCCGTCGGGCTGCCGGTTCCGGACGCGCTGCCCGCTGGCGCAGGAGATCTGCGCCCGGGTCGAGCCGCCGTTGCTGCAGGTCGGCAAGCGGCACAAGGTGGCCTGCCACTTCGCCGGCGAGCTGGGCAACCACCCGGACCGTCCGGTCACCGCGTCGCTGCTCGGGGTCGACGACACCGGGGCGCCGGACGCCGGCGCGAGCCCGGCCGCCAACCTGACCAACGAGCCCGGGTTCGCCGACACCTGGTTCGACCTCGAGCGCAAGACCATGGCCTCTGCCTGAGCCGTCGCCACCGACCGCCTAGCCTGAGCGCGTGGACGAAGGACTCTTCGACGCCCCCGGTTCCGCACCGCGGACCGGGGGCGGCTCGTTGAACGCCAACACGCACGCGTCAGCGCCGCTGGCGGTACGGATGC
Organism: Nocardioides agri; assembly: GCF_013778305.1. Lineage (GTDB taxonomy): Bacteria > Actinomycetota > Actinomycetes > Propionibacteriales > Nocardioidaceae > Nocardioides > Nocardioides agri. The sequence continues at coordinate 85,282 of NZ_JACEIC010000002.1, read as the reverse complement.
GGCCGCGCACGCTCGAGGAGCTCGTGGGGCAGGAGCAGCTGCGCGCCCCCGGCTCGCCGCTGCGGCGGCTGGTCGAGGGTGACCAGTCGATGTCGCTGCTGCTGTGGGGGCCGCCCGGCACCGGCAAGACCACGATCGCGTCGATCGTCAGCCAGCAGACCGACCGGCGCTTCGTGGAGGTGTCCGCGGTGTCGGCGGGGGTCAAGGAGGTGCGGGCGGCGATCGACGGCGCCCGCGCGGAGCTCGTCGCCACGGGCCGGGAGACCGTGCTGTTCGTCGACGAGGTGCACCGGTTCAGCAAGGCGCAGCAGGACGCCCTCCTGCCGGGCGTCGAGAACCGCTGGGTGACCCTGGTCGCCGCGACCACCGAGAACCCGTTCTTCAGCGTGATCTCGCCGCTGATGTCGCGCAGCCTGCTGCTGCGGCTGCAGCCGCTCACCGACGACGACGTCCGCGCGGTGCTCGACCAGGCGATCGCCGACGAGCGCGGTCTCGGCGGCGCGACGGCGGTCGACGACGACGCGCTGGAGCACCTGGTGCGGCTCGCGGGTGGCGACGCCCGGCGCTCGCTGACCTACCTCGAGGCCGCGGCCGGCGCCGCGGCGGCCCAGGGCCTGGACGTCGTCGACCTGGCGACGGCGGAGACCGCGGTCGACCAGGCCGCGGTCCGCTACGACCGCCAGGGCGACCAGCACTACGACGTCGTCAGCGCCTTCATCAAGTCCGTGCGGGGCTCGGACGCGGACGCCGCGCTGCACTACCTCGCGCGGATGATCGAGGCGGGGGAGGACCCGCGCTTCATCGCCCGCCGGCTGATGATCCTGGCCTCGGAGGACATCGGCCTCGCCGACCCGACCGCGCTCACGACCGCCGTCGCCGCCGCGCAGACGGTCCAGCTGATCGGCATGCCGGAGGCCCAGCTGACGCTGGCGCACGCCACGATCGCGCTCGCCGTCGCCCCGAAGTCGAACGCGGTCACCACCGCGATCGGGGCGGCGATCGCCGACGTCCGGGCCGGGCGGATCGGGCAGGTGCCGCCGCACCTGCGCGACGCCCACTACTCGGGGGCGAAGAAGCTCGGCCACGGCGCGACCTACCAGTACAGCCACGACGCGCCGTTCGGCATCGCCGAGCAGCAGTACGCACCCGACACCGTCCTCGACCGCGCCTACTACCAGCCCACCTCCCTCGGGGCGGAGGCCGCGATCAAGGAGCGCTGGGACCGCGTCCGCCGCCTCATCCGCGGCTCCTGACACCCCGCGATAGGGTCGGTGATCATGCAGGACTGGATCGTGCCCGCGGTGGCGGGAGGGCTGGCGCTGGTCGCGCTGGTGCTCGCGCTCGCCCAGGTGCGGGCCAGGAAGCGCACCGAGCGTGAGCTGGCACGGGCCCGCACGGAGACCGACGAGCTGCGCGACCGGCTGGCCGACCTGGAGCGCCGGCTGACCCGCGCGGAGCCGCCCCGGCAGCCGACCGAGTTCGTGATCACCGACCTCGGCAGCCCGACCACCGACCCCGGCACACCCTCGCCGCCGGTCGGGTCGGCGCTCTTCGCCGACCTGGTGCTGCGGGAGACCGTGGTCAAGGCCGCCTCGCTCGCGTACGGCGTCCGCCGCGCGCTGGACGCGGAGACCCGCAACCGGGTCTGGTTCGAGATGAAGCGGGAGGTCCGGCGCTCCCGCAAGCAGCGCAAGGCCGACACCCGCGAGGCGCGCCGCGAGTGGCAGGCCCGGCAACGGGCCGGCCTCGACGGGGAGGGCTCGGCCGCATGAGACGCGGGCTCTGGTTCGTCGCCGGGGCCGGCACCGCCGTCTACGTGATGGTGCGGGGCCGGCGCGCGGCCGAGGTGCTGACGGTCGACGGTCTCAAGGACCGGGTCGGCGCCCTCGAGCTGGGCGCGCGGCTGGTCCGCGACGAGGTGGCCCAGGGCCGGGCCGAGAAGGAATCGGAGTTGCGCGAGAAGCTCGGGCTCGTGCCTCATGGAGCTCCCGAGCTCACCGGCGGTCGCCACAAGGCGATCACCACCGACCAGACCCCGGATCACACCCCCGATCACACGAAGCAGGAAGGCAGCAACTGATGGACACCGCGGAGATTCGCCGGAGGTTCGTCGCTCACTTCGAGCGCGATGGCCACACCCCGGTGCCGTCCGCATCGCTGCTGCTCGACGACCCGAACCTGCTGTTCGTCAACGCCGGCATGGTGCCGTTCAAGCCCTACTTCCTCGGCCAGGAGACGCCGCCGTACACCCGCGCGGCCAGCGTCCAGAAGTGCGTGCGCACGCCCGACATCGAGGACGTCGGCAAGACCAGCCGGCACGGCACGTTCTTCGAGATGTGCGGCAACTTCTCCTTCGGCGACTACTTCAAGGAGCACGCGATCGAGCTCGCGTGGGACCTGGTCACCAAGTCGCAGGCCGACGGCGGGTGGGGCTTCGACGAGGCCAAGCTCTACCCGAGCGTCTACGTCGACGACGCCGAGGCGGTCGCGCTGTGGCGCAAGATCACCGGTCTGCCCGACGACCGGATCGCGCGGCTGGGCAAGAAGGAGAACTACTGGTCGATGGGCGTGCCGGGACCTGGCGGCCCATGCTCGGAGATCCTGATCGACCGTGGTCCGGCGTACGGCGCCGACGGTGACTTCTCCGCCGAGGACCGGTACCTGGAGTTCTGGAACCTCGTCTTCATGCAGGACGAGCTCAGCGCGGTGCGGTCCAAGGAGGACTTCGACATCGCCGGCTCGCTGCCGAAGAAGAACATCGACACCGGCATGGGCCTGGAGCGGGTCGCGTTCCTGACGCAGGGCGTCGACAACATGTACGAGATCGACGTGATGTTCCCGGTCATCCAGATGGCCGAGCAGCTGTCGGGCCGGCGCTACGGCGCGAACCACGACGACGACGTCCGGTTCCGCGTGGTCGCCGACCACGTGCGCAGCTCGATGATGCTGATCGCCGACGGGGTCACGCCCGGCAACGAGGCGCGCGGCTACGTGCTCCGCCGCCTGCTGCGCCGCGCGGTCCGGTCGATGCGGCTGCTGGGCTACGAGGACCCCGCGCTGCCCGAGCTGATGCCGATCAGCCGCGACAAGATGGGGGAGACCTACACCCAGCTGCACCAGGACTGGGAGCGGATCTCGACCGTCGCCTACGCCGAGGAGCACGCGTTCCGGCAGACGCTGCGCGCGGGCACCTCGATCTTCGACCTGGCGACCACCGAGGTGAAGCAGGCGGGGGGCAGCCAGCTCTCCGGCGACAAGGCGTTCGCCCTGCACGACACCTACGGCTTCCCGATCGACATCACCCTCGAGATGGCCGCGGAGCAGGGCCTCTCCGTCGACGAGGAGGGCTTCCGCCGGCTCATGAACGAGCAGCGGCAGCGCGCCAAGGACGACGCCCGCGCCAAGAAGGGCCAGCACCGCGACGCGTCCGCCTACCGCGAGGTCGCGGACTCGATGGGCCGTCCCGTGGAGTTCACCGGATACGAGACGACGACCGACGAGGGCAGCGTGCGCGGCATCGTCGCCGGCGGCGGCGTCGTGGCCTCCGCGGGTCCTGGTGACGAGGTCGAGATCGTGCTCGACCGCACCCCGTTCTACGCCGAGGGCGGCGGCCAGCTCGCCGACCAGGGCGTCATCGAGCTCGCCAACGGCGCCCGGCTCGAGGTCTACGACGTGCAGTCGCCGGTCACCGGCCTGATCGTGCACAAGGCCCGGGTCCTCGACGGCGAGGTCGCGGCGGGCCTCGCCGCGCACGCGGCCGTCGACCTCGAGCGGCGACGCTCGATCTCGCGCGCCCACACCGCGACCCACATGGTGCACAAGGCGTTCCGCGAGGCGCTGGGGGAGACCGCGACGCAGGCTGGCTCGGAGAACGCCCCGGGCCGCTTCCGCTTCGACTTCTCCGCCACCGGCGCGGTCCCGGCGTCGGTGATGGCCGACGTCGAGGCGCGGGTCAACGACGTCGTGCTCGACGACCTCGCCGTGCAGGCCGAGATCATGACCCAGAAGGAGGCGGTCGCCTCCGGCGCGATGGCCCTCTTCGGGGAGAAGTACGGCGACCAGGTGCGCGTCGTCTCCGTGGGCGACTGGGCCCGCGAGCTCTGTGGTGGCACCCACGCCGGCAGCTCCGGCAAGCTCGGCGTCATCAAGCTGCTCGGCGAGTCGTCCATCGGCTCCGGCGTGCGCCGGGTCGAGGCCCTCGTGGGCAGCGACGCCTACCGCTTCCTCGCTCGCGAGCACGTGCTGGTCAACCAGCTCTCCGAGACGCTCAAGGTGCGCCCCGAGCAGCTGCCGGAGCGCGTTCACGACATCGTCGAGAAGCTCCGGGCCGCGGAGAAGGAGATCGAGAAGGTGCGCGTCGGCCAGCTCCTGGCCGCCGGTGGCGAGCTCGCGGCCGGCGCTGCGAAGGTCGGGCCGGTCAACGTGGTCGCGCACCGTGCCGACGGCGCGGGCGGCGGCGACGTGCGCACGCTGGCGCTCGACGTCCGCGGTCGCCTGCCGCAGGATGAGCCCGGTGTCGTCGTGATCATCGGTGCCGCCGACGGCAAGGTCGCCGTGGTCGCCGCGCTCAACGACGAGGCCCAGGCCCGCGGCCTGAGCGCCAACGACCTGGTCCGCGCCGTCGGCCCGCTCGTCGGCGGCAAGGGCGGCGGGAAGGCCGACGTCGCGCAGGGTGGCGGCACCGATGCCTCCCGCATCGACGAGGCGCTCGCGGTCGTGACGACCGAGGTCGGCAAGGTGGGGGCCTGAGGCGTGCGCCACGGCGTACGACTCGGCATCGACCCCGGTGACGCCCGGATCGGGGTCGCGCGCAGCGACCCCTCGGGCTTCCTGGCCAGCCCGGTCGAGACCGTCCGGCGGGGCAAGGGCGACCTCGCCCGGATCGCCGCGATCCTGGCCGCCGAGGCGGAGGAGTCGACGGTCCTCGAGGTCGTCGTCGGCCTGCCCAGGTCGCTCTCGGGTGGCGAGGGACCCGCGGCCGCGAAGGTCCGCGAGTTCGCGGCGGGCCTGGCCCGCCGGGTCGCGCCGGTGCCGGTGCGGCTGGTCGACGAGCGGATGACCACCGTGTCGGCGGAGGCTATGCTGCGCGACCAGGGCCGCAAGGGGGGCAAGCGGCGAGCTGTGGTCGACCAGGCCGCTGCCGTCTTCATCCTGCAGCACGCACTGGACACCGAGCGCACGACGGGGAACGCGCCGGGGGAGATCCTCGAGGAGAGCAGCTGATGACCGACGAGTACGACACGGACCACGAGTCCACCGAGTTCCTCGACGAGGAGGCCGGACCGGACGAGCGGACGACGTACGAGGGTGGTCGCCGGCGGGGCGAGAGGCGCCGCAGCATCCCCGGCTGCCTGGCCGTGCTCGTCGCCCTGGCGGTCGTCGTCGGCGGCCTGTACTTCGCCGTGACCTGGGGCGTCGACAAGCTCGGCGACCAGTTCTCCGGGGCGGAGGACTACCCCGGCCCCGGCAGTGGGGAGGTGACCTTCGAGGTCGCCTCGGGTGACACGGTCGCGGCGATGGGTCGCAACCTGAAGGAGCAGGGCGTGGTGGCGTCGGTGGACGCGTTCATCGACGCGGCGTCCGCGAACCCGGACTCCCAGAGCATCCAGGCGGGCTACTACCCGCTGCAGGAGAAGATGAAGGCGTCCGACGTCGTCGAGGTGCTCGTCGACCCGAGCAACATGGTCAAGGCGACGGTCACGATCCCCGAGGGCCTGCGGGTCGAGGACATCGTGAAGGTCCTCGCGAAGCAGACCGACTTCTCGAAGAAGGACTTCGAGAAGGTGCTGGCGAACCCCGAGCAGCTCGGCCTGCCCGACTACGCCGGCGGCAACCCCGAGGGCTACCTCTTCCCCGCGACCTACGACTTCGGCCCCGAGGCGACGCCGAAGTCGATGCTGACCGACATGGTCGACCGCTGGAAGCAGGCGGCGCAGGACGCGGACCTGGAGGCGAAGGCCGCCGAGCTCGGCTACACGCCGCAGGAGCTGATGACGGTCGCCAGCCTGGTGCAGGCCGAGGGCCGCGGCGACGACATGCCGAAGATCGCTCGCGTCATCTACAACCGGCTCGAGATCGAGCCGAACCCCACGGCGGGCTTCCTGCAGGTGGACGCCTCGGTCAACTACGCCCTCGACCGGCCGACGGTCGCCCGGCTGACCACCGACGACATCGAGTCGGTCGCCGACTCGCCGTACAACACCTACAAGCAGAAGGGTCTCCCGCCCACGCCCATCGAGGCCCCCGGCGACGACGCGATCGCGGCCGCGGCCGCTCCCGCCGACGGCCCGTGGTTCTTCTACGTCACCACCGACCTGAAGACCGGCGAGACCAAGTTCACCGACTCCTACGACGAGTTCCTCCAGTTCAAGCAGGAGCTGGACGAGTACTGCGCGACGCAGTCCGACCGCTGCTGAGCGGACGCATGCGCTGCGCCGTCCTGGGTGACCCGATCGCCCACTCGCTCTCCCCGGTCCTGCACCGGGCGGGGTACGCCGCGCTCGGCCTCACCGACGTCGCCTACGACGCGGTGCGGGTCGGTGCGGAGGAGCTCGCGGACTTCCTCGACGGGCTCGAGGCGGACTGGCGCGGGCTGTCGCTGACGATGCCGCTCAAGCGGCTGGCGCTCGGGCTGGCGCCGACCGTCAGCCCGCGGGCCCGGCTCGCGGGCGGCGCCAACACGCTGCTGCTGGAGCAGGGCCGCCCCGTGCTCGCCGACAACACCGACCTGCCGGGCGCGGTCGCCGCGATCCGGGAGCGCTACGACGGCCCGGTCACCGCGGGCACGGTCCTGGGCGGGGGCGCGACCGCCGCGTCCACCGGTCTCGCCCTCTGCGACCTCGGCGCCCGCCGGGTGCGGCTGCTCGCCCGCCGCGCCGACCGGGCGACCGGAGCCGCCTCGGCGATCGCGGCGCACCCCTCCGGTCCCGCGGTCGAGGTGGGGACGCTCGCGGACGGCGAGGTGGACGGAGAGGTCGTGGTCTCCACCATCCCGGCGACCGCGCAGGACGCCGCCCTCGTGGCACGGTGCGCCGACGTACCCGTCGTCTTCGAGGCCCTCTACGACCCGTGGCCGACCCCGCTCGCGGCCGCCGCGGGGGAGCGCCCACTGGTCTCCGGGCTGGACCTGCTGGTCCACCAGGCCGTGCTGCAGTTCGAGATGTTCACCGGCGCCCCCGGCCCGCTCGAGGCGATGCGCGACGCGGGCGTCGCGGAGCTGACCGCCCGGCAGGCGTCCCGGTGACCTTCGACCCGGCGGTCGCCGGGGCGGCCGCCCTCGGGTGCGGGGTGGCCGGGCTCGGCGTCCCGGCGCTCGTGCGCCGCCTTCCGGGCCCGGCCGGCGAGGTCGGGGCGGAGCCCGGTCTGTGGTGGCGCGGCGCGGCGCTCAGCGCGTCCGCCGGTGCGGTCGTCGGCGGGTGCCTCGGGTGGGACTGGGCGCTGCTGGTGCTGCTCCCGCTCGTCCCCGTCCAGGTGGCGCTCGGGCTGATCGACTGGCACACGCACCTGCTGCCCACGCGGCTGATCTGGCCGAGCCTCGCGGTCGCCGCCGTCCTGGCGTGCGTGGCGGCCCTGGCGGACGGCGACGCGGCGACGATCATCGGCGCCGCCGTCGCCGGAGCGGCGTCTCTGGTCGCCTTCCATGCGCTCTGGTGGCTCCACCCCGCCGGGATGGGCTACGGCGACGTCCGGCTCGCGACGCTGGTCGGCTTTGAGCTCGGAGTCCTCGGGACGGCGGAGTGGCTGGTGGGCTTCTACGCGTCGTTCGTGCTGTTCGCGCTGGTCGGCATCGGCCGCGCCGTACGCCGTCGGCAGCGTGCGGCGCTGCGGGACGCGCTGCCGTTCGGCCCGTTCCTCCTGGTCGGCGCGCTGGGCGGCATCGCGCTGGCGCCCCATCTCGCCCTCGGGTGAGGCGTCCACCGCGCCGTACCGGCCGTGAAACACTGCACGCATGCTGCGCTGGTTGACCGCGGGCGAGTCCCACGGCCCCTCCCTGGTCGCGATCCTGGAGGGGCTGCCCGCCCATGTCCGGGTCACCTCCGACGACATCGCCGACTCCCTGGCACGCCGCCGCCTCGGCTACGGCCGCGGTGCCCGGATGAAGTTCGAGCAGGACGAGGTCACGCTGGTCGGTGGCGTCCGGCACGGCGAGACCCAGGGCGGACCGGTCGCGATCCAGGTCGGCAACACCGAGTGGCCCAAGTGGGAGAAGGTGATGTCGGCCGACCCGGTCGACCCCGTCGAGCTCGAGGCGCTGGCCCGCAACGCACCGCTGACCCGGCCGCGGCCGGGGCACGCCGACCTGGTGGGCATGCAGAAGTACGACTTCGACGACGCCCGGCCGATCCTCGAGCGCGCCTCCGCCCGGGAGACCGCGGCCCGGGTCGCGCTCGGCCGGGTCGCCAGCAACTTCCTCGAGCAGGCGGTGGGCGCCCGGATCGTCTCCCACGTCATCGAGCTCGGCGGCGTGCGGGCGCCCTCCGGCTCCTGGCCCGCGGCCGACGACGTGACGCGCCTCGACGAGGACGAGGTGCGCTGCCTCGACCCCGACACCAGCAAGCTGATGGTCGAGCGCATCGATCAGGCGCACAAGGACGGCGACACCCTCGGCGGCGTCGTCGAGGTCGTCGTGCACGGCCTGCCGCCGGGCCTCGGCTCGCACGTCCACTGGGACCGCCGCCTCGACGCCCGGCTGGCCGGCGCGCTGATGGGCATCCAGGCGATCAAGGGCGTCGAGGTCGGCGACGGCTTCGAGCTCGCCGCCACCCCGGGCTCGCTGGCGCACGACGAGATCGTGGCGACGCCCGAGGGCATCCGGCGTACGTCGGGCCGCTCCGGTGGCACCGAGGGCGGCATGTCCACGGGGGAGGTGCTGCGGGTCCGGGCGGCGATGAAGCCGATCGCCACGGTCCCGCGCGCCCTGCGCACCGTCGACGTCGCCACCGGCGAGGGCACCGTCGCCCACCACCAGCGCTCCGACGTGTGCGCCGTGCCCGCGGCCGGCATCGTCGCGGAGGCGATGGTCGCGCTGGTGCTGGCCGAGGCGGTGCTCGAGAAGTTCGGCGGCGACTCGGTGCAGGAGACCCGGCGCAACGCCGTGTCCTACCTCGACACCCTGCGCTACCGATGATCGTCCTCATCGGCGCCATGGGCGCCGGCAAGACGACGGTCGGCGGCCTGGTCGCCGACGCGCTGGGCCGGCGCCTGCGCGACACCGACCAGGACGTCGAGGCGCTCACCGGCCGCACCATCTCCGAGATCTTCGTCGACGACGGCGAGGCGGCGTTCCGGGCGCTCGAGCGCGCGGCGGTGGCGGAGGCGCTGGCGACCCACGACGGCGTGCTGTCGCTGGGCGGGGGAGCGGTTCTCGACCCGGGCACCCGCGACCTGCTCGCGGGCCACGACGTGGTGTTCCTGCGCGTGGGCCTCTCCGACGCGGTCAAGCGGGTCGGGCTCGGCAGCTCGCGCCCGCTGCTGCTCGGCAACGTGCGCGGCCGGATCAAGGCGCTCCTCGACGAGCGCACCCCGATCTACGAGTCGGTCGCCACGCTCAGCGTCGAGACCGACGGGCGGACGGCGGAGGACGTCGCCACGGAGATCCTGACCGCCCTGGCGGCCACCGCATGAGCACGACGATCACGGTGGCCGGACCCGCGCCGTACGACGTGGTCGTCGGCGACGGCGACCTCGACCGCCTGCCCGGTCTCCTCGGCGACGGCGTGTCCCGGGTCGCGGTCGTGCACCCGGCGGGCCTGGCGGCCGCTCCGGTCCTCGCGTTCCTCGGCGACTACGACGTGCTCGACCTCCCGATCCCGGACGGCGAGTCCGCCAAGACCGCCGCGACCGCCGCGGCGTGCTGGGAGGCGCTCGGCGCGGCGGGCTTCACGCGCTCCGACGCGGTCGTGACCTACGGCGGCGGCGCGACGACCGACCTCGGCGGCTTCGTCGCGGCCACCTGGCTGCGCGGCGTGCGGGTCGTGCACGTGCCGACGACGCTGCTCGCGATGGTCGACGCCGCGGTCGGCGGCAAGACCGGGATCAACACCGGTGCCGGCAAGAACCTCGTCGGCTCCTTCCACGAGCCCGCCGGCGTCCTGTGCGACCTCGCCACGCTCGAGACGTTGCCCCGTGCGGAGCTGGTCGCCGGGCTCGGGGAGGTGGTGAAGTGCGGCTTCATCGCGGACCCCGCGATCCTGGAGATCGTCGAGGGCACCGACCCCGCCGAGCTCACCTCCGGGTCGGCAGCGCTGCGCGAGCTGGTCGAGCGGGCGGTCCGGGTCAAGGCCGGCGTCGTCGCGGCCGACCTCAAGGAGGCCGGCGGCGTCGGCGGCCACCCCGGGCGCGAGGTGCTCAACTACGGGCACACGCTCGGGCACGCGATCGAGCGCACCGAGGACTACCGCATCCGGCACGGCGAGGCGGTCGCCATCGGCTGCGTCTACGCCGCTGAGGTGGCCGGCCGCTCCGGGCTGCTCGTCCCCGACGTGGTGGAGCGGCACCGGACCGCCTTCGGGCGGGTCGGGCTGCCCACGACGTACGCCGGTGCTCCGTTCGACACGCTGCTCGCGGCGATGCGGATCGACAAGAAGGCGCGGGGCAACCTGCTCCGCTTCGTGGTGCTCCACGACCTCGCGACGCCGGCGGTGCTCGCCGGACCCGACGAGGGCGTGCTGCGTGCGGCCTACGCCGCGATCGGAGGTCACGCGTGACGAAGGTGCTCGTCCTCAACGGCCCGAACCTCGGGCGGCTCGGCAAGCGGCAGCCCGAGATCTACGGCCACACCACCCATGCCGAGCTCGCGGAGCTGTGCACCGGCTGGGGCGCCGACCTCGGGCTCGAGGTCGAGGTGCGGCAGACCAACCACGAGGGCCAGATGCTCGACTGGCTCAACGCTGCCGCGGACGACGGCCTTCCCGTCGTCCTCAACGCCGCGGCCTGGACGCACTACTCGTACGCGATCTTCGATGCCTGCGCTCAGCTCACCGCGCCGCTCGTCGAGGTGCACATCTCCGACCCGCACCAGCGGCCCGAGGAGTTCCGGCACACGTCCGTGGTCACGCCGTACGCCGTCGAGGTCATCGCCGGGCACGGCATCGACGGCTACCGGATGGCGCTCGAGGTCCTCGCGCGGGCCTGAGCGTCACGCCAGCCGGCCGATCCAGGTCAGCGACATCGACTCGAAGCCGCTGAACCCGAGCGTGCCGCCCGAGGTCTGGGTGACCGTGGCGGTGACGAACTCGCCGGCGTTCAGCCGCACCACGCACGTGGCGTTGACGAACGTCGAGAGCGCGGGCGACGCGGCCGACCGCCGGTCGAAGCAGGCCGGGTTGCTGTTGCTGCCGTTGGTCGCGATGGCCGCGGCGCGCACGCCGACGTCGTTGGGGTTGAAGCCGATCGAGACGTGAGCGAGGTAGAGCCCGCTCACGGGCGCCACGAGCCGGGTGCCCTCGGCGGGGTCGTACATCGATGCCACCGTCTCGTACTGCTGCCCGCTCGCCCAGTTCACGGTCGTGATCGTGTCGTTCGGGACGGCGGTCCCCGAGGCGGTGATCCGGACGGCCGGGACCACGCCGGTCTCCGCGATCCCCACGGCGCCGGCCGCCAGCTGCGGGTTCGGGAAGGTGCCCGTGAGGTCGCCACCGGCCGGGACGCCGTCGACCGGCCCGGGCGGCCCGGCGACGCCCCGCTCGCCCTGCGGGCCTGCGGGTCCCTGCTGGCCTGCTGGTCCGGTCTGGCCACGGAGTGCCGCCCGGGCCTTCTTGCTGAGGTCCTTGGTCGCGATCGACCCGTCCTTGATCTGCTTGCCGGTGATGACGACCCGCGAGACCTTCTCGGCCGCGTGCGTTGCCGCTGCCGGACCGCCGAGGGCGACGAAGAGGGCGAGGAGCCCGATGGAGGCGCCCACCCACTGCTGCTTGAGGGTGTTCATGCCCCGACGGTAGGGATCGTCCCAGGGTCGGGGCATGACACCTTCGGGTCATGGCGCCGGCTGGGGGCGGAACCGGTCGGCAGGTCGTCGCGTCCCACCTCCCATGGACCGCTCGAACACGCTCAGCACCCGTGCGCTGCTCCTCGTCGTGCTCGTGGCCGTCGCGCTGGTGGCGGCGTACCTGCTCGGCGGCCGAGGTCCGGCCGCACCCGCCGCGGCCGACGACCAGCGGGCGCCCGCGCAGGCGCCTCGGGAGCTGACGATGACGGGCACGGGGGAGGCGAGCGCGGTGCCCGACCGGCTGGGCTTCACCGCGCACGTGCACGTGACGCGACCCGACCTCGACGACGCGCTCGCCGCCGCCAACGCGACGATGGCGCGGGTGCAGGCGGCGCTCGTGGAGCACGGCGTCGACGAGCGGGACCTGCAGACCACGGGGCTGTCGATGGACCCGGTCTACGCGTACCACCCGTACGACCCGCCGACGATCGTCGGCTACCGGGTCTCCCAGCGCGCCCGGGTGCTGGTGCAGCCGCTCAGCGAGGGCGGTGCCGCCGTCGGCGCAGCGGTCGAGGCCGGCGGCAACGACGTCCGCGTGGACTCGCTGCGGCTGCTGGTGAGCGACGCCGACGCGGTGATGGCGCGGGCCCGGACGGCGGCGGTCGACGAGGCCCGCGCCAAGGCGGAGGAGTACGCCGCAGCGTCGGGCCAGGACCTCGGCGACGTGCTCACGCTGCGCGAGGTGCGCGCCGTGCCCGTGCCGACGCCGGTCGTGCCCGACGCCGCCCTGGCCTACCGGAGAGCCTCGGACGTCCCGATCCGGGCCGGCCGCGAGGAGGGAAAGGTCACGGTGCGGATCGTGTGGGCGCTCGGGTAGCGGATTCTGTGCCGCGTGCGCCCAGCCGATAGACTCGCGCGTTGGTGCCTGCCGCTGGCGGCACCCCCAGACGCTCCCGACGTACGAAGGCTGACACGCGCGCATGGCAACGACGAACGACCTCAAGAACGGCATGGTCCTCAACATCGACGGTCAGCTCTGGGCCGTCGTGGAGTTCCAGCACGTGAAGCCGGGCAAGGGCCCCGCCTTCGTGCGCACCAAGCTCAAGAACGTCGAGTCCAACAAGACCGTCGACAAGACCTTCAACGCCGGCACCAAGGTCGAGACCGCGACGGTCGACCGCCGCTCGATGCAGTACCTCTACAACGACGGCAGCTCCTACGTCTTCATGGACGTGACGGACTACGAGCAGATCGAGATCAGCCCCGAGATCGTCGGCAACGCCGCGAACTTCCTCCTGGAGAACCAGGAGGCTGTCGTCGCCACCAACGAGGGCCGCGTGCTCTTCATCGAGCTCCCTGCGTCGGTCGAGCTCGAGATCACCTTCACCGAGCCCGGCCTGGCCGGCGACTCCGCGACCGGGCGCACCAAGCCGGCCACCCTGGAGACCGGCCACGAGATCCAGGTGCCGCTCTTCATCAACCAGGGCGAGAAGGTCAAGGTCGACACCCGCGATTCCTCCTACATGGGTCGCGTCAAGAACTGATGTCGGCTCGCACCAAGGCGCGCAAGCGCGCGCTGGACGTCCTCTTCGCAGCGGAGCTGCGGGGCGAGACGGCGACCGAGGCGCTGGACCGGGCGATCGCCGAGGGCGAGGCGCCGACCAACGACTACACCGTCACGCTGGTGCGGGGGGTCGAGGAGCACCGTGCCCGCATCGACGAGGTGCTGTCGTCGTACGCCGAGGGCTGGACCCTGCAGCGGATGCCCGCCGTTGACCGCAACGTGCTGCGGCTCGGCGTCTGGGAGCTGCTCTGGACCGACGACGTCCCCGACGCCGTCGCGATCAGCGAGGCCATGGCGCTCGTGACCGAGCTGTCGACCGACGAGTCGCCCCAGTTCGTCAACGGCGTGCTCGGCGCGGTGCTGCGCAACAAGGCGACGCTGGTCTGACTCCTAGGCTGGGTCCATGACTCAGCACGAGGTGGACCTGGTCGTCATCGGCACCGGCCCGGGCGGTGAGGCGCTCGCGACGGGCGCGGCCAAGGCCGGGCTCGAGGTCGTCGCGGTCGACAAGCACCTGGTGGGTGGCGAGTGCCCCTACTACGGCTGCATCCCCACCAAGATGATGGTGCGCGGCAGCGACCTGGTGGCCGAGGTGCGCCGCGCAGCGGCCGTCGCTGGCGAGGCGACGATCAGCCCCGCGTGGTCGACGGTCGCGCGCCGCCTCGACGAGGACGCCACGACCCACTGGGACGACACCATCGCCGTCGACCGGCTGACCGATGCCGGGGCGACCGTGCACCACGGCACCGGCCGGCTCTCCGGCCCCAGGCAGGTGGCGGTCGAGACCGCCGACGGCGAGGTCGTCACCTACGCCGCCCGCCGCGGCGTCGTGGTCAACCCCGGCACCCGGCCCGCGCTGCCGCCGGTGGAGGGCCTCGCGGACACGCCGTACTGGACCAACCGCGACGCGGTCCGGCTCACCGAGCTGCCCGGGGCGCTGGTCGTGGTCGGCGGCGGGCCGATCGGCTGCGAGCTGGCGCAGGTCTTCGCGCGGTTCGGGGTGCGGGTGACCGTCGTGCAGCACGGTCCGCGACTGCTTCCGGCCAACGAGCCGGAGGCCGGTGAGCTGCTCGCGCGGGTCTTCGCCGAGGAGGGCATCCGCGTCCTGACCGGCGTCGAGCTCGAGCGTGCGGCGTACGCCGACGGCGCGTTCGCCCTCGACCTCGACTCCGGCGAGCAGCTGCGCGCCGACAAGGTGCTGGTGGCCGCCGGTCGGACGCCCAACTTGGACGACCTCGGCCTCGAGACCGTCGGCCTCGACCCCACGGCGCGCTCGCTCCAGGTCGACGAGTGGCTGCGCGCCGGCGACGGCCTCTGGGCGATCGGCGACGTGACGGGGCACGGCGCGTTCACGCACGTCTCGATGTACCAGCAGGCGGTCGCGCTGCGCGACATCCTCGACCAGGGCGGCGAGTCGGCGACCTACCACGCCGTCCCGCACGTGACGTTCACCGACCCCGAGGTCGGCGGCGTCGGCCTCACCGAGCGGCAGGCCAGGGACGCCGGGCTGACCGTGCGCACCGGGCAGGCCGACCTCGCGCAGTCCTCGCGGGGCTTCACCCACGGGGCCGGCGCCCACGGCCTGATCAAGGTGGTCGAGGACGCCGACCGCGGTGTCCTCGTTGGTGCCACCGCGGTGGGTCCGGCGGGCGGCGAGATCCTCGGCTTCCTGGCCGTCGCGGTCCATGCCGCGGTGCCGGTCGCCACCCTGCGCACGATGATCTACGCGTACCCGACCTTCCACCGCGCGATCGAGACCGCCCTCGCGGACCTGTCAGACGAGTCCTGAGACCGCCGCCACCGCCGCGTCGACCTCGTCGGGGCTGGTCACGATGCTCGGGCCGAGCCGCAGGTAGGACGTGGCGTACGGCGTCGCGCTCGCCACGACGCCGTGCTCGCGCAGCTCCAGCACCGCGTTGCCGGGCGGCGTGCCGGGGACGTCGAGGCACACGATCCCGGCCGAGACCGCGGGGTCCAGGGGAGTGACGACGGTGACGCCGCTGCCGGCCAGCCCCTCCTTGAGCCGCGTGGCCTGCTCGACCGTGCGCTCCACCACGGCCGCCCGGCCGATCCGCTGCTGGAACGCGAAGCCCTCGGCCAGCGCCCAGCGGTGCTCGAAGGAGTGGTAGCCACCCGGTGTCAGCCGGCCGGCCGGGCCCTGCGGCGTGAACGACGGGATGATCTCGGTCAGCGGCCCCCAGTTGCGGCCCCAGACGATGCCGGTGCCCCGCGGGCCGAAGAGCCACTTGTGGGTGCCGGCGGAGAGGAAGTCGCAGCCCAGGTCCGGGAGGTCGACGTCGACGGCCGCGAACCCGTGCACGCCGTCGACGCACAGCAGCACGCCGTCCGGGAGCGCGTCGGCGATCTCGCGCACCGGGGTGCGCACGCCGGTGCTGGAGTGCACCCAGGTGATCGCGACGACCCGGGTGCGCGGCGTCAGCCCGCGCACCAGCCGGTCGACCATCTCGTCGACGGTGGCGGCGGCCGGGTCGTCGTAGAGGCTGACCCGACGCACCCGCGCGCCGGTGCGCAGCGTCAGCAGCCGCAGCGCGTCCTCGGTCGAGAAGAAGTCGTGGGTGGTCGAGAGCACCTCGTCGCGCGCGGTCAGGGCGAGGCCGCCGTAGACGATGCCGAGCCCCATGGTGGTGCTGTCGGTGAGCGCGTACTCGCCCGCCGCGCCTCCGGCGTACGCCGCCGCGGCCGCGCGGACGGCGTCCTCGAGCTCGATGCCGTCGAGCAGCGCCTGCTCGGTGTCCCAGCCCAGCTGCGCGCGGTGGAAGGAGACGGCGGCGTCGACCTGCGCGGTGTGCGGGGAGAGCACGAACGCCGCGAACTGCGCCGCGTCCGGGTCGAGCGGGAACTGGGCGCGCACGGACGCCCAGTCGCCCGGGTCGAAGTCGGGGACCGTGAGCTCGGCCGGCGGGGCGGACGGCGCAGCGGTCGCGACCGCCGGACCCGGGGGCTCGGCGTCGTCGTCGCAGCCGACGACGAGCGCGGCGCCACCGGCGAGACCGGCGCCGAGGAGCGCTCGGCGAGTCGAGAGCGGCATGGCTCATGATGGCAGCCGAAAACAGCGTCTGGGGCGTGTGTGACAGGACCGAATCGGGGAAGTACCTCCCTAGCAGGACGGTCCTGCTGTCGAAGGGGGACACACGATGTCGCAGGAAGCTCGGGGTTCCGGGGGCGCGCGTCCTGACGAGGACACCAGCGACCGGCTCTACACGCCTGAGGACTTCGCGGCGTACGCCGCGCGTCGCGAGGCCCGCACGGGCACCGCAGGCGGCCGCGATCAGGCGAGCTACGGCGACCCCCTGGGCGACCCCCTGAACGACCCGCTGACTGGCCCGTTGACTGGCCCGTTGAGCGGCCCGCTGACCGGCCCGTTCGACCCGCCGGCGCCCGTCGCCGCCGACTCGCCCGCGCCCGCGGCGCCGATGCCCACCTCGCCACCCCCGTCGTTCACCCCGAGCACGCCGCCCCCGGCAGCGCCGCCCGCCGCGCCCCCGACGGCGGCTCCGGCGGCGGCTCCGGCGGGTCCGCCTGCCGCCCCTCCTCAGGCGGCCGAGCCCGCGGCCGACCCGGCCGACCTCAAGCGCTTCATGAGCGCCACCGACTTCCTCGACCGGCGCGACGCCGACCAGCAGCACGGACCCGCGACCTGGGGCTGGCGCGGCAAGGTCCGCCGGTGGAGCGGTGGCCTGATCTCCCCGCAGATGGGTCCCGACGAGCGCGCCTACGAGGACGACCGGCGCGCGATCCAGCGAGACTTCGACGGCCCCCGCACGATCGCGTTCATCAACCCCAAGGGCGGCGCGGCCAAGACGACCGGCGTGCTCGCCGCCGGCTACACCTTCGGCACGGTCCGGGGCGGCGGCGTGGTGGCCTGGGACAACAACGAGACCCGCGGCACGCTCGGCATCCGCGGCACCCGCGGCAGCCACCGCAACACCACCCGCGAGCTGCTCGAGGACCTCGAGCGCTTCACCGACGTCTACCAGTCCCGCATCGGCGACCTCGGCGCGTTCGTGCGCTCCCAGGGCGACGCCCACTTCGACGTGCTCGCCTCCGACGAGCGCCCGGACGTCACCGGCACCATCCGCGCGTCGGACTTCGACGCGATCCACAAGCTGCTCGAGCGCTTCTACCGGATCATCCTCATCGACACCGGCAACAACATGCGGGCCGAGAACTGGCTCGCCGCTGCGGGCGCCGCCGACCTGCTGGTCGTCACCTCCACGATCCGCGAGGACACCGGCTACAGCGGCCTCTGGATGCTCGACGCGCTGCAGGACGCCGGCTACCAGGACCTCAAGCACAAGACGGTCACCGTGCTCTCCGACCCCTCCGCCACCGTCGACACCAAGCTCGCCGCCGACCTGGTCGACGTCTACGAGCAGCGCACCCGCGGGGTCTACCGCGTCCCCTACGACCCGGCGCTCGTCGCGGGGTCGGTCGTGCCCTACAACCAGCTGTCCCAGCACACCCGGATGCAGTGGCTCCGGGCGTGCGCGGGAATGGCGGAGGGCCTGTAGGACTTCTGGTCGACATGCGCGCCGTCGTCTACCGCGAGCCCGGTCCGTCGTCCGTCCTGCAGGTCGTCGACCGTGACCTGCCCGAACCCGGGCCCGGCGAGGTGCGGGTGCGGCTGGTCCGCGCGGGCGTGAACCCCACGGACTGGAAGTTCCGGGCCGGCATGATGCGCGGCTTCGAGGAGGTGACGCCCGGCCACGACGGCGCGGGCTACGTCGACGCTGTCGGTCCGGGCGTCGACGGCCTGCGGGTCGGTGACCGCGTCTGGCTCGTGCTCGGCCAGCACGGCGTGGCCCACGGCACCGCCGCCGAGCACACCGTGCAGCCCGCGAGCCACGTCGTCCCGCTGCCCGACAACGCCGACTTCGACCTCGGCGCGAGCCTCGGTGTCCCTGCGGTCACGGCGCACCGCGCGCTGACCGCGAGCGAGGCCGGTCCGGACCGCCTCGGGCCCGGCGCTCTCGACGGTCGCACCGTGCTGGTCGCCGGCGGGGCGGGGGCGGTGGGCAACGCCGCCATCCAGCTCGCCCGGTGGGCGGGCGCGACGGTGGTCGCGACCGTCAGCAGCGAGGAGAAGGCGGCGCTCGCGACCGCGGCCGGCGCGCACCACACGGTCGACTACCGAGCGGCGGACGTCGTCGAGGCGGTGCGCTCGATCGCCCCCGAGGGCGTGGACATCGCCGTCGAGGTCGCGCCGGCCCAGAACATCGGCATCGACCTCGAGGTCGTGAAGGTGCACGGGCTGGTCAGCATCTACGCCAACAACGGTGGCGACGAGATGACGATGCCGCTGCGCGCGGCGTTCGGGAAGAACCTCCGCTTCCAGTTCCTCATCCTCTACACGCTCGACGACGCGCTGGTCCGGGCCGCCGTCGAAGACGTGACCGCCGCCGTCGCCGCGGGCGCGCTCCGGGTGGGCGAGGACGCGGGGCTGCCGCTGCACCACTACCCCCTCGACCAGACGGCGGCCGCCCACGACGCGGTCGAGCAGGGCGCGGTCGGCAAGGTGCTGATCGACCTGGAGTAGTCGGCCCGGCGGATGTCCGGGGCCGCTGACCACCGAGGTGGTTGAGTGGAGCCATGGCGAAGCCGTTGTGGGTCGTGGT
This sequence comes from Nocardioides agri, assembly GCF_013778305.1. GTDB lineage: Bacteria > Actinomycetota > Actinomycetes > Propionibacteriales > Nocardioidaceae > Nocardioides > Nocardioides agri. Next base: position 66,156 of record NZ_JACEIC010000002.1, on the reverse strand, counting down.
CGGGGTGGTGCTCGTGGCGGCCGGGGTCGTCTGGACGCTCCAGGGCTTCGACGTCCTCGAGGGCAGCTCGATGAGCGGCACGACCACCTGGTCGATCATCGGCCCGATCACCGTGCTCGTCGGCCTCGCGCTGGCGGTGGTCGGCGTCCGCGGCCGGAGGCCGTGAGGCGGTGCCCGGACGGCCCGAGCGTCCCCGGAGTGCCGAGCTCGACGGCACCCCGGTCGGGCGCCGTGTCGTGCTGGGTCTGCTCGGCCTCGGCGCCGTCGGCGTCGTGACCGGGAGCACGGTCCAGCAGGGGCTGAGCCGCGCCCTCGCGCCGGTGCAGATGCGCGACCCGACGGGCCTCTCGCAGTACATCCCGATCGGCAACACGTTCCGCTACTACTCCGTCGCGGGCGCGATCGACAGCGTGGACGCCGCGTCGTACTCGCTCGCCGTGTCCGGGCTCGTCGCCACCCCCACGACGTACACGCTCGCCGACCTCCGGTCGCTGCCGCAGGCCGCGATCACCGAGGACTTCCACTGCGTCACCGGCTGGCGGGTCGAGGACGTGCCGTGGACGGGCGTGCGGCTCGCGCACCTGCTGGACCTGGCGTCGCCGTCGCCCGAGGCGGTCGCGATCAGGTTCCGGTCCTTCGACGGCGTCTACACCGAGAACATGACGCTGGAGCAGGCGCGCGACGACGTCCTGGTCGCGCTGACGATGTACGGCGAGCCCGTCACGCACTACCACGGTGGGCCGGTGCGGATCTATGCGGCGCCGATGTACGGCTACAAGAGCACCAAGTGGCTCTCCGAGATCGAGCTGACCGACCGCACCATCCCGGGCTACTGGGAGGACCGGGGCTACCCGCTCGACGGGATCATCGGCGAATGACCGTCCGCGTCGCGCGCTTCAGCGCCGCCGAGCGGGCCGTCCACTGGGCGGTCGCCCTGCTGATGACCGCCTGCATCCTCACCGCACTGGTGCTCTACAACGGCTCGCTGGCGATGCTGGTCGGCCACCGGCACACCGTCGCCCTCGTCCACGTCTGGAGCGGCTTCGCGCTGCCGGTGCCGATGCTGCTCGGCGCGCTCTCGGCGGCGTACCGGCTCGACGTGCGCCGGCTCAACCGCTTCACGGACGCGGACTGGGCGTGGCTGCGCAGCAAGGACCGCCGCTCCGGCCGGATCCGGGTCGGGAAGTTCAACGCAGGACAGAAGCTCAACGCCTCCCTGTCGGCCGGCGCGACCCTGGTGCTGCTCGGCACCGGGACCGTCATGTGGTTCACCGGGCTGGTCCGGCTCTCCTGGCGCACGGGCGCCACCCTGGTGCACGACTGGACCGCGCTCGCGCTCGGGCTGCTGGTGCTCGGCCACCTCGCCTACGCGTTGCGCGACGGCGAGGCGCTGCGCGGCATGTGGTCGGGGCGGGTCGCCGTCCACTGGGCGAACAGGGAGCACGCCGCGTGGGCCGACGAGGTGGAGCCGGGGTAGGGTGACACCCGATCGACATCCTTTAACGAGCCGTCCCGTGAGGCGGAGAAGGAGGTCCGAGGCTCTTGCCTGCGCACCCTGACACAGACGCCCGCGTCGTCCTCGACGCCGGTGACATCCAGCGGGCGTTGACCCGCATCTCGCACGAGATCCTCGAGCGCAACAAGGGCGCCGACGACCTCGTCCTGCTCGGCATCCCGAGCCGCGGCGTCCCGCTCGCGCACCGGATCGCCGAGCGCATCGCCTCCGTCGAGGGGTACGCCGTGCCGGTCGGCTCGCTCGACGTCACGATGTACCGCGACGACCTGCGCCTCAAGCCGGCCCGGGCGCTGCTGCCCACCGAGATCCCGCCCGGCGGCGTCGACGGCAAGGTGGTCGTCCTGGTCGACGACGTGCTGTTCTCCGGACGCACGATCCGCGCCGCGCTCGACGCGCTCAACGACATCGGCCGCCCCCAGGCGGTGCGGCTCGCGGTGCTGGTCGACCGCGGCCACCGCGAGCTGCCGATCCGCGCCGACTTCGTCGGCAAGAACCTGCCGACCTCGCTCGTCGAGCGGGTGAAGGTGACGCTCGACGGCATCGACGACCTGGACGCCGTCACGATCCAGGGGGTTCCGGCATGAAGCGCCATCTCCTCAGCGCGGGCGACCTCAGCCGCGACGACGCCGAGCTGATCCTCACCACCGCCGCCGAGCTCCGCGAGCTCGCCGACCGGCCCATCAAGAAGCTGCCCGCGCTGCGCGGACGCACGGTGGTCAACCTCTTCTTCGAGGACTCCACCCGCACCCGGATCTCGTTCGAGGCCGCCGCGAAGCGGCTCTCCGCCGATGTCATCAACTTCGCGGCCAAGGGATCGAGCCTCTCCAAGGGCGAGAGCCTCAAGGACACCGCGCTCACGCTCGAGGCGATGGGCGCCGACGCGGTCGTCGTCCGCCACGGCGCGAGCGGCGCGCCGCACCGGCTCGCGAACTCGGGCTGGGTCCGCTCGAGCGTGGTCAACGCCGGCGACGGCACCCACGAGCACCCCACCCAGGCGCTGCTCGACGCGTTCACGATGACCCGCCATCTCAGCGGCGGCAAGCCGACCCTGGAGGGGCGTCGCATCGCGATCGTCGGCGACGTGCTGCACAGCCGGGTGGCCCGCTCCAACGCGCTGCTGCTCCACACGCTGGGCGCCGAGGTCACCCTCGTCGCGCCGCCGACGCTGCTGCCGGTCGGCGTGGACAGCTGGCCCGTCGAGACGTCCTACGACCTCGACGCGGTCATCCCGAAGGCCGACGCCGTGATGATGCTGCGGGTCCAGCGCGAGCGGATGCACGGCGGGTTCTTCCCGACCGCGCGCGAGTACTCGCGCCGCTACGGCCTCGACGGCCGGCGGATGGCGACGCTCCAGGACCACACCATCGTCATGCACCCGGGCCCGATGGTCCGCGGCATGGAGATCACCGCGGACGTCGCCGACAGCGAGCGGTCCGTCATCGTCGAGCAGGTCACCAACGGCGTCGCCGTCCGGATGGCCGTTCTGTACCTGCTGCTCGGTGGGTCCGAGCCGGCCGTCGGAGGAGAAGAGTGAGCACCACCTACCTGATCAAGAACGTCTCGGTCCTCGGCGGCGAGCCGACCGACCTGCTGCTCCGCGACGGCGTGGTCGCCGACGCCGCGGACGCTCCGGCCGACGCCGAGACGATCGACGCCACCGGGCTGATCGCGCTGCCCGGCCTGGTCGACCTGCACACCCACCTGCGCGAACCGGGCCGCGAGGACGCCGAGACCGTCGAGACCGGCACCCGGGCCGCGGCGCTGGGCGGCTTCACCGCCGTGCACGCGATGGCCAACACCGAGCCGGTCGCCGACACCGCCGGCGTCGTCGAGCAGGTCTGGCGGCTCGGCCGCGAGGCGGGCTACTGCGACGTCTACCCGGTCGGTGCGGTCACCGTCGGGCTCGAGGGCGAGCGGCTCGCCGAGCTCGGCGCGATGGCCGACTCGGCCGCCCGGGTGCGGGTCTTCTCCGACGACGGCAAGTGCGTGAGCGACGCGGTGCTGATGCGCCGGGCGCTGGAGTACGTCAAGGCGTTCGACGGCGTCGTCGCCCAGCACGCCCAGGAGCCGCGGCTCACCGAGGGCGCCCAGATGAACGAGGGCGAGCTCTCCGGCCGCCTGGGGCTGGCCGGCTGGCCGGCGGTCGCCGAGGAGGCGATCATCGCCCGCGACGTCCTGCTGGCCCAGCACGTCGGCTCCCGCCTGCACGTCTGCCACCTCTCCACCGCCGGCTCGGTCGACATCGTGCGGTGGGCGAAGGCCAAGGGGGTCGACGTCACCGCCGAGGCCTGCCCGCACCACCTGCTGCTCACCGACGAGCTGGCGGCGACGTACGACCCGATCTACAAGGTCAACCCGCCGCTGCGCTCAGCCGCGGACGTCGAGGCGGTCAAGGCGGGCCTGGCCGACGGGACCATTGACATCGTCGCCACCGACCACGCGCCGCACCCGCACGAGGACAAGGACTGCGAGTGGGCGGCCGCCGCCTTCGGCATGCTCGGCCTCGAGACCGCGCTGTCGATCGTGCAGCAGACGATGGTCGACACCGGCCTGCTCGACTGGGCCGGCGTCGCCGAGCGGATGTCCTACGCCCCGGCGCGCATCGGCCGGGTCTCCGACCAGCACGGCCGGCCGGTCGAGGTGGGTGAGCCCGCCAACGTGGTGCTCTACGACCCCGGCGCGACCCGGACCGTCGACCCGGCCGAGTCGGCGAGCCTGAGCCGCAACACGCCGTACCGCGGCATGGAGCTGCCGGGGCGGGTGGTCGCCACGTTCCTCCGGGGCAGGGCGACCGTGCTCGACGGGAAGCTCCAGTGAGCGCCGCGAGCCCGGCCATCCTCGTCCTCGAGGACGGCCGCACGTTCCACGGCGAGGCCTACGGCGCCGAGGGGGAGACCTTCGGCGAGGCGGTCTTCAACACCGGCATGACCGGCTACCAGGAGACGCTGACCGACCCGTCCTACCACCGCCAGGTCGTCGTGATGACCGCGCCGCACGTCGGCAACACCGGCATCAACGACGAGGACCCCGAGAGCCGGCGGATCTGGGTGGCCGGGTACGTCGTGCGCGACCCCGCCCGGCGGGCGTCGAGCTGGCGCTCGCAGCGCTCACTCGACGACGAGCTGCGCGAGCAGGGGGTGGTCGGCATCTCCGGCATCGACACCCGCGCGCTCACCCGTCACCTGCGCGACCGCGGCGCGATGCGGGTCGGCATCTCCACGACCGAGACCGACCCGGCGGCGCTCCTGGAGCGGGTGCGGGTCTCCGGCGAGATGGCCGGCGCCGAGCTCGCCTCGGAGGTGTCGACGGGGGAGGCCTACGTCGTCCCCGCGATCGGCGAGAAGCGCTTCACCGTCGCCGCGCTCGACCTCGGCATCAAGACGATGACCCCGCACCGGATGGCCGAGCGCGGCGTCGAGGTGCACGTGCTGCCGGCGACGGCGACGCTCGCGGACGTCCGGGCCGTCGCACCTGACGGGCTCTTCTACTCCAACGGCCCGGGCGACCCGGCCGCGACCACCCACCAGGTCGAGGTGCTCCAGGGCGCGCTCGCCGAGGGAGTGCCCTACTTCGGCATCTGCTTCGGCAACCAGCTCTTCGGACGCGCGCTCGGGTTCGGCACCTACAAGCTCAAGTACGGCCACCGCGGCATCAACCAGCCCGTGATGGACCGCACGACCGGCAAGGTCGAGGTCACCGCCCACAACCACGGGTTCGCCGTCGACGCGCCGCTCGACGCCACCACGACCACGCCGTACGGCGAGGCGAGCGTCAGCCACGTGTGCCTCAACGACGACGTCGTCGAGGGCCTCGAGCTGCGCGACGCCGCGGGAAGGCTGAAGGGCTTCTCCGTCCAGTACCACCCCGAGGCCGCCGCCGGCCCCCACGACGCGGCGTACCTCTTCGACCGGTTCATCGACGTCATGGAAGGAACCGCCTGATGCCCCGCCGCGAGGACATCCAGTCCGTCCTGGTGATCGGCTCCGGGCCGATCATCATCGGCCAGGCCTGCGAGTTCGACTACTCGGGCACCCAGGCCTGCCGGGTCCTGAAGGAGGAGGGCATCCGGGTCATCCTGGTCAACTCCAACCCGGCCACGATCATGACCGACCCGGAGTTCGCGGACGCGACCTACGTCGAGCCGATCACCCCCGACTTCCTCGAGAAGGTGATCGCCAAGGAGCGCCCCGACGCGCTGCTGCCGACGCTGGGCGGCCAGACCGCGCTCAACGCCGCGATCGGGCTGCACGAGCGCGGCATCCTCGAGAAGTACGACGTCGAGATGATCGGCGCCAGCTTCGAGGCGATCCACCGCGGCGAGAACCGCGAGCTCTTCAACGCGATCGTCGCCAAGGTCGGCGGTGAGGTCGCGCGCAGCTTCGTGTGCCACACGCTCGAGGACTGCGAGAAGGCCGTGGTCGAGCTCGGCTACCCGGTCGTCGTGCGCCCGTCGTTCACGATGGGGGGCACCGGCTCCGGCATCGCCTACGACGAGGGCGACCTGGCCCGGATCGCCGGCGCCGGCCTGGCCGCCAGCCCGACCACCGAGGTGCTGATCGAGGAGTCGATCATCGGGTGGAAGGAGTACGAGCTGGAGGTGATGCGCGACAAGGCCGACAACGTCGTGATCGTCTGCTCGATCGAGAACCTCGACCCGATGGGCGTGCACACCGGTGACTCGATCACCGTCGCGCCGGCGATGACGCTGACCGACCGCGAGTACCAGCACCTCCGCGACCTGGCCATCGGCATCATCCGTGAGGTCGGCGTCGACACCGGCGGCTGCAACATCCAGTACGCCGTCAACCCCGCCGACGGCCGGGTCATCGTCATCGAGATGAACCCCCGGGTGTCCCGGTCGAGCGCGCTCGCCTCGAAGGCCACCGGCTTCCCGATCGCGAAGATCGCCGCCAAGGTCGCGGTGGGCTACACGCTCGACGAGATCCCCAACGACATCACCGTCCGCGAGGACGGGTCGAGCACCCCGGCGGCCTTCGAGCCGACGCTCGACTACGTCGTGGTGAAGGTCCCGCGGTTCGCGTTCGAGAAGTTCCCCGGCGCCGACCCGACGCTGACCACGCACATGAAGTCGGTCGGCGAGGCGATGGCCATCGGGCGCAACTTCACCGAGGCGCTGCAGAAGGCGCTGCGCTCGCTGGAGTCCAAGGACGCGCTCTTCGACTGGCACCAGGAGTGGGTCGACCTCGACAAGCCCGCGCTGCTCGAGGCGATCCGCACGCCCCACGACGGGCGGCTCAAGAAGGTGATGGACGCGATCCGGGCGGGTGCGACGCCGGAGGAGATCTTCGACGCGACCGGCATCGACCCGTGGTTCGTCGACCAGCTGATGCTGATCAACGAGATCGCCGCCGAGGTCACGGCCGCCCCCGAGCTGACCCCGGAGCTGCTGCGCAAGGCCAAGCGGCACGGCTTCTCCGACGTCCAGATCGGCAAGATCCGCGGCATGACGGCCGACGTCGTCCGCGGCGTCCGGCACGCGCTCGGCATCCGGCCGGTCTTCAAGACCGTCGACACCTGCGCCGCCGAGTTCGCCGCGGCCACGCCGTACCACTACTCGTCCTACGACGAGGAGACGGAGGTCGCGCCGCGCGAGAAGACCGCGGTGATCATCCTCGGGTCCGGGCCCAACCGGATCGGCCAGGGCATCGAGTTCGACTACTCGTGCGTGCACGCGTCGCTGACGCTGTCCGAGGCCGGCTACGAGACGATCATGGTCAACTGCAACCCGGAGACCGTGTCGACCGACTACGACACCTCCGACCGCCTCTACTTCGAGCCGCTGACGCTCGAGGACGTGCTCGAGATCGTGCACGCCGAGGAGCAGGCCGGGCCGGTCGCCGGCGTGATCTGCCAGCTCGGCGGGCAGACCCCGCTCGGCCTCGCGCAGGGGCTCAAGGACAACGGCGTCACCGTGGTCGGCACGTCGCCGGAGGCGATCCACCTGGCGGAGGAGCGCGGCGCCTTCGGAGCCGTGCTCGCCGACGCCGGGCTGCCGGCACCGAAGTACGGCATGGCGACCAGCTACCCGGACGCGCAGCGGATCGCGGCGCAGATCGGCTACCCGGTGATGGTGCGCCCGTCGTACGTGCTGGGCGGTCGCGGCATGCAGATCGTCTACGACGACGGCGCGCTGCAGGACTACATCGCCCGCTCGACGGAGATCGGGCCCTCCCACCCGGTGCTGGTCGACCGCTTCATCGACGACGCGGTCGAGATCGACGTCGATGCGCTCTACGACGGCGAGGACCTCTTCCTCGGCGGCGTGATGGAGCACATCGAGGAGGCCGGCATCCACTCCGGCGACTCCTCCTGCGCGCTGCCGCCGATCACGCTCGGCCGGGCGGAGATCGACCGGATCCGGGCGGCCACCGAGGCGATCGCGCGCGGTGTCGGGGTGCGCGGGCTGCTCAACATCCAGTTCGCGCTGGGCTCCGACGTCCTCTACGTCCTCGAGGCCAACCCGCGCGCTTCGCGGACGGTGCCCTTCGTCTCGAAGGCGACCGCGACCCCGCTGGCGAAGGCGGCGGCCCGGGTCATGCTCGGCGAGTCGATCGCCTCGCTGCGCGAGAGCGGGCTGCTGCCGGCGACGGGCGACGGCGGCGACCTGCCGGCCGACCAGCCGATCGCGGTCAAGGAGGCCGTGATGCCGTTCAACCGGTTCCGCACCCCCGACGGCAAGCAGGTCGACACGGTCCTCGGGCCGGAGATGAAGTCGACCGGCGAGGTGATGGGCTTCGACGCCGACTTCGGCACGGCGTTCGCCAAGGCGCAGGCGGGGGCCTTCGGGCCGCTGCCCACCAGCGGTCGGGTGTTCGTGAGCATGGCCAACCGCGACAAGCGGCACATGATCTTCCCGATCAAGGTGCTCGCCGAGCACGGCTTCGAGATCCTCGCCACCCAGGGCACCGCGGAGGTGCTGCGCCGCAACGGCGTCGCGGCCACCGTCGTGCGCAAGCACTCCGAGGGCGCCGGCCCGGACGGCGAGCCGACGACCGTGCAGATGATCCTGGCCGGCGACATCGACCTGGTGATCAACACGCCCAACGGCTCGGCCAGCGGCTCCTCGGCCCGCGCGGACGGCTACGAGATCCGCACCGCCTCCGTCGTCGCCAACATCCCGTGCATCACGACCGTGCAGGGCCTCGGTGCCGCGGTGCAGGGCATCGAGGCGATCCGGCGCGGTGACATCGGCGTGCGGTCGCTCCAGGACTGGGCGGCCCGCACCTGATGTACCACGCGTTCTTCGACAAGGTCCTGACCCGGACCGACCCCGAGCGGGCCCACCACGCGGCGTTCCGGGCGATCCGGGCGGCGCGGCCGGTCACCGGGCTCCGGCGTACGCCGGGGGAGCCGGTGCGGGCGCTCGGGCTGACCTTCCCCAACGTGCTGGGCCTGGCCGCCGGGTTCGACAAGAACGCGGTCGGCATCGACGGCCTCGGCGCGCTCGGGTTCGGGCACGTCGAGATCGGCACGGTGACCGGCGAGGCGCAGCCCGGCAACCCGCAGCCGCGCCTCTTCCGGCTGCCCGACGACCGCGCGGTCGTCAACCGGATGGGCTTCAACAACGACGGCGCCGAGGTCGTCGCCGCGCGGCTCGCCTCGCGGGGACGCCGGCCCGGACCGGTGCTCGGCGTCAACATCGGGAAGTCGAAGGTCGTCCCCGAGGACGAGGCCGTCCGCGACTACGAGAAGTCCGCGCGGCTGCTCGCGCCGTACGCCGACTACCTGGTGGTCAACGTGAGCTCGCCGAACACGCCCGGCCTGCGCAACCTGCAGGCGGTCGAGAAGCTGGAGCCGATCCTCACCAGCGTGCAGAGGATCGCGGACGGCGTGCCGCTGCTGGTCAAGATCGCACCCGACCTCGCCGACGACGACGTGCTCGGCGTCGCCGACCTGGCGCTCGCGACCGGGCTCGACGGGATCATCGCCACCAACACCACGATCTCGCGCGCCGGCCTGCGGAGCCCCGCCGCCGAGGTGGAGGAGATCGGCGCCGGCGGCCTCTCCGGACGTCCGCTGACGGACCGCTCGCTCGAGGTCATGCGGCTGCTCCGAGGCCGGGTCGGGCCCGACCTGACGCTCATCGGCGTCGGTGGCATCACCACCGTCGAGGACGCCCGGGCGCGGCTCGACGCGGGCGCCACCCTGCTCCAGGGCTACACCGCGTTCATCTACGAGGGCCCGCTGTGGCCGCGACGGATCGTCCGGGGAGTGTCGTCGTGACCTCCGCCCGGGCCAGGACAGGAGCACCCGCATGACCTTCGGAGCCCGCCTCCACGCCGCGATCGCCGAGCGCGGGTCGTTCTGCGTCGGCATCGACCCGCACGCGGCGCTGCTCCAGGACTGGGGCCTCGCGGACGACGTCGCCGGCCTGGAGCGCTTCGCGCTGACGACCGTCGAGGCGGTCGCCCCGCACGTGTCGGTCGTCAAGCCGCAGTCGGCGTTCTACGAGCGGTTCGGCAGTCGGGGCATCGCGGTGCTGGAGCGGGTGATCGCGGACTCCCGCGCGGCCGGCGCCCTGGTGCTGCTCGACGTGAAGCGCGGCGACATCGGCTCCACGAGCCAGGCCTACGCCGACGCCTACCTCGACCCGGCCTCCCCGCTGGCGTCCGACGCGATCACGGTCAGCCCGTTCCTCGGGTTCGGGTCGCTCGACCCGATCGTCGACACCGCGCGGCGCCACGACGCGGGTGTCTTCGTGCTCGCGCTCACCTCCAACAAGGAGGGCCCGGAGGTGCAGCACGCCCGGGTCGAGGACGGCGGCACCGTGGCGGGCCGGATGCTCGACCACCTGCGCCACCTCAACGCCGACGCCGAGCCGCTCGGCTCCTTCGGGGCCGTCGTCGGTGCCACCATCGGTGCGACGACCGAGGACCTGGCGTTCAACGGGCCGGTCCTGGCGCCCGGCTTCGGAGCCCAGGGCGGCACGGTCGCCGACCTGCGCCGGATCTTCGGCACCAACCCCGCCGTGCTGGCCAGCTCCTCGCGCGAGGTGCTGCGGCTCGGCCCCGATCCCGCGGCGATGCGTGACTTCGTACGCCGTACCAACGACGAGCTGCGATCGTGAGGCGGCTCCTCGCCCTCGCCCTGGCCGTCCCGCTGGTCGTGGGCTGCGGCTCCGACCAGGACGACTACTGCGGTGCGGTCGAGGACCACCAGGCCGAGCTGACCGACATCATCAGCAGCACCCGGCCCGACGCCCTGCTCCAGGCGCAGGGGATCTTCGAGGACCTGCGCGAGAGCGCCCCGGACGACATCGCGGACGAGTGGCAGGTGCTCGTCGGGGCCGTCGACGGCCTCGGCGACGCGATCCGCGACGCGGGCGCCGACCCCGAGACCTACGACCCGGACCACCCGCCGGAGGGCGTCACCCAGGAGCAGCGCGAGGCCATCGCGACGGCCTCCACCCGGCTCGCCTCCCCTGAGGTCGTCGAGGCGCTCCGCGCGGTCGACCAGCAGGTCCGCGACGTCTGTCACACCCCGCTCACCCTGTAGCGGTCGCGACGGCTGGACCGGCCCGAGGCCCGGTGGCGACTTGGGCGCGGCTGTGACTAGATTGACTTCTCACCCGGCCGGGCGACTCGTAGCCCGGAGACATCAGCAGAAGGACCCCCACGTGGCTTTGCCCCCGCTCACCCCCGAACAGCGCCAGGCGGCCCTCGAGAAGGCCGCCGCCTCCCGTCGGGAGCGGGCAGAGGTCAAGAACCGGCTCAAGAACTCCGGCGCGTCGATCGCCGACGTGATCGAGGAGGGCCAGCGCAACGAGGTCATCGGCAAGATGAAGGTGATCGACCTCCTCCAGTCGATGCCCGGCCTGGGCAAGGTGCGCGCCCGCCAGCTGATGGAGCGCCTCGGCATCGCCGAGAGCCGCCGGGTCCGCGGCCTGGGCTCCAAGCAGGTCGCGGCCCTCGAGAAGGAGTTCGCCGGGCGTGACTGACGCTGCCCGGCGACCGGCCCCGGGGCGGTCGCGGCTGGTCGTGCTCGCCGGACCCACCGCGGTCGGGAAGGGCACGGTCGCCGCCGACGTACGCCGCCACCACCCGGAGGTCTGGATCTCGGTGTCCGCGACCACGCGGGCACCGCGCCCGGGGGAGCAGCACGGCGTCCACTACTGGTTCGTCGACGACGACGAGTTCGACGCGATGGTCGAGCGCGACGACCTGCTCGAGTGGGCGGTCGTGCACAAGTCCGCCCGCTACGGCACTCCGCGGGCGCCGGTCGAGGCCGTCCTCGACGAGGGTCGCCCGGCGATGCTGGAGATCGATCTCCAGGGCGCCCGGCAGGTCCGCGAGTCGATGCCCGACGCCCTCTTCGTCTTCCTCAAGCCGCCCTCGTGGGACGAGCTGGTCCGCCGGCTGGTCGGCCGCGGCACCGAGACCGAGGAGGAGCGCGAGCGCCGGCTCGAGACCGCGCGGGAGGAACTGGCCGCCGAGGCGGAGTTCGACGTGAGCATCGTCAACCACGAAGTTCACGCTGCTGCGGAGGACTTGGTAGCCTTGATGCTGCAATCCCCAACAGATCTGTGAGGCTTCAGCGTGCCGTCTCCCACCATCGCCGCCGAGGGCGTGACCAACCCCTCGATCGACGACCTGCTGTCGAAGACCGACAGCAAGTACAAGCTGGTCCTGTTCAGCGCCAAGCGTGCCCGCCAGATCAACGCGTACTACTCGCAGCTCGGTGAGGGCCTGCTCGAGTACGTCGGCCCTCTCGTGGACACCCACGTCCAGGAGAAGCCGCTCTCGATCGCCCTGCGCGAGATCAACGACGACCTGCTCGTCTGCGAGGACATCGACCCGGCCGAGCTCGCCGCCGAGGAGGCCGCCGCGCAGGCTGCCGCCGCGGACGCGGGCTTCGCCGGCGAGTGACCCGACGGGTCCCATGACCGAGACCCACGACACGGCCGTCTCCCCAGGGGGGCGGCCTCGTGTCGTTCTCGGGGTGTCCGGCGGCATCGCGGCCTACAAGGCCTGCGAGCTGCTCCGCCGGTTCACCGAGTCCGGGCACGACGTGACCGTCGTGCCGACCGCGTCCGCGCTCGAGTTCGTCGGCGCGCCCACGTGGGCGGCGCTCTCGGGCAAGCCGGTCGCCACCGACGTGTGGTCGGGCGTCCACGAGGTCCCGCACGTGCGGATCGGGCAGGCGGCCGACCTGGTCGTCGTGGCTCCCGCGACCGCCGACCTGATGGCGAAGGCCACCCACGGGCTGGCCGACGACCTGCTGACCAACACCCTGCTGACCGCCCGCTGCCCGGTCGTCTTCGCCCCGGCGATGCACACCGAGATGTGGGAGCACCCGGCGACCCGGGCCAACGTCGCCACCCTGCGGGAGCGGGGCGTGCTCGTCATCGAGCCCGCCGAGGGCCGCCTCACCGGCAAGGACACCGGCAAGGGCCGGCTGCCCGAGCCCGACGAGATCTTCGAGACCTGCCGCGAGGTCCTGGCCCGCGGCACCACCTCACCGGACCTGGCCGGACGGCACGTCGTGGTCTCCGCCGGGGGCACGCGCGAGTACCTCGACCCGGTCCGCTTCCTCGGCAACCGCTCGTCCGGGCTCCAGGGCTACGCCCTCGCCCGCGCGGCCGCCGCCCGGGGCGCGGAGGTCACGCTGGTCGCCGCCAACGTCGCGCTGGCCGACCCTGCCGGCGTGAAGGTGGTGCGGGTCGAGACGACCGCCGAGCTGCGGCAGGAGGTGCTCGCCGCGGCCGCGGCGGCCGACGCCGTGGTGATGGCGGCCGCGCCCGCCGACTTCCGCCCGGTCACGACCAGCGAGGCCAAGATCAAGAAGGCCGCCGACGGCTCGGCTCCCGCGATCGAGCTGACGCAGAACCCCGACATCCTCCGCGAGCTGAGCGCCGACCGGGTCCACCCCGGACAGGTGGTCGTCGGGTTCGCCGCCGAGACCGGCGACGCGAGCGGTTCGGTCGAGGAGCTGGCCCGCGAGAAGCTCGCCCGCAAGGGCTGCGACCTGCTGGTCGTCAACGACGTGTCGGGCGGGGCGGTCTTCGGCAGCCCCGACAACGAGGCGGTCATCCTGGCCGCCGACGGCGCCGCCGTCCCCGTCCCGCGAGGGTCCAAGACCGTGCTCGCGCACGTCATCTGGGACCAGGTCGCCGCCCGGCTGGGGCGCGACACCTGAGACCCGCGTCCCACCCATCGGGACGCCAGTTAGGGTGTGCGCAACACCCGTACGCATAAGGAGTTGCAGTGACCGGACGTCTCTTCACGTCGGAGTCGGTGACCGAGGGCCACCCGGACAAGATCGCCGACCAGATCAGCGACTCGGTCCTCGACGCGATGCTCGAGCAGGACCCTCACAGCCGTGTGGCCGTCGAGACGCTGCTGACGACCGGCCTGGTCGTGGTCGCGGGTGAGGTGACCACCACCGGCTACGTCGACATCAAGGCCAAGGTCCGCGCCAAGATCCTCGACATCGGCTACGACTCCTCCGACAAGGGCTTCGACGGCGCGTCGTGCGGCGTCATGGTCGCGATCGGCGGCCAGTCCGGCGACATCGCGCAGGGCGTCGACACCGGCCACGAGAGCCGCACCGGCTCCTCCGACGCGATGGACAAGCAGGGCGCGGGCGACCAGGGCCTGATGTTCGGCTACGCCTGCGACGACACCGACGTCCTCATGCCGCTGCCGATCGTGATGGCCCAGCGCCTCGCGGAGCGGCTCACCGCCGTGCGCAAGGACGGGACGCTGCCCTACCTGCGCCCCGACGGCAAGACCCAGGTCACGATCGAGTACGACGAGGACAACCGCCCGCTCCGCGTCGACACCGTGGTGCTCTCCTCGCAGCACGACGAGGACACCCAGCTCGACACCCTCGAGGCCGACGTCAAGAAGCACGTCATCGACCCCGTGCTCGCGACCTTCGACCTGCCGTCGGAGGGCTACCGCCTGCTCGTGAACCCGACCGGCCGCTTCGTGGTCGGCGGTCCGATGGGCGACGCCGGTCTCACCGGCCGCAAGATCATCGTCGACACCTACGGCGGCATGGCCCGCCACGGCGGTGGCGCCTTCTCGGGCAAGGACCCGTCGAAGGTCGACCGCTCCGCGGCGTACGCGATGCGCTGGGTGGCCAAGAACGTCGTCGCCGCCGGCCTCGCCAAGCGCTGCGAGGTCCAGGTCGCCTACGCGATCGGCAAGGCCCAGCCGGTCGGCGTCTTCGTCGAGACCTTCGGCACCGGCACCGTGGACGACGAGAAGATCCAGGCCGCCGTGCTCGAGGTCTTCGACCTGCGCCCGGCCGCGATCATCCGCGACCTCGACCTGCTGCGCCCGATCTACGCGAAGACCGCCGCCTACGGCCACTTCGGTCGCGAGCTCCCCGAGTTCTCCTGGGAGAAGACCGACCGCGCTGAGGCGCTGAAGCGGGCCGTCGGCATCTGATCGTCGGGCCGCCCGACTGAGCGCACCTGCACAGGCGCCATGCCCTGATCGGGGCATGGCGCCTGGCCCATTCGGGCCTACGGTGGTGTTGAGCGTGTCAACGCGCCCAGCAACGCTCATCTCGGAGACCCGATGCCTGCACGCGCCCGACGAGCCGGTTCCCTCGCGCTGACCCTCGCCCTGACGGCGGGCGCGCTGCTCGCCCTCGGTCCGGCCTCCGGCGCCCCGGACCCCGACCCGGCCGACCAGGCGCTCGCGCGGCTCGACCGGGACGCCGACCGGCCGTTGACGGTCGTCGGCGACGAGCCCGGTTCGCTCGACTTCGTGGGCGTCCCGGCCCGCGCCGAGGTCGACAACCCGGGCGTCCGGGCGTCGATGACACCGGCGGCGGCCGCCGACGCCGCCATCGAGAGGTACGGCGCGGCCGTCGGCACCGAGCAGCGCGGGACGGCGGTGACCCGCACCTCCGTCCAGGCCACCCCCAGCGGGGACGTCGTGCGCTATCAGCAGACGGTCGACGGCGTGCGCGTGCTGGGCGGCCAGGTCGTCATCAGCCTCCGCGACGACGGGGAGCTCTCCTCGATCCTCGCCGACACCTCTGACGAGACCATCGTCGGCGATCCGACGGTGACCCAGGACGACGCGGCCGTCGAGGCGCGGACGGCGTTCGTCAAGATCGAGGGCAGCGGGCCCGGCGTCTCGGTCACCCCGCGCGGGCGCTGGCTGGTGGACGCCGGCCTCATCGGCGGCAGCGCGGTCGCTCCGGCACGCACGGCCTGGCGGTTCGAGGTCACCCGCGGCGTCGACGAGCGCCGGATGATCCTGGTCGACGATCGCAGCGGCGGCGTCCTGCTGAACGTCTCCGACATAGCGGGCATCCGCCGCGTCGTCTGCGACGACAACAACACGCCGCGCGACCAGAACGCGGCCCGGCCGGCGTGCGCCGGCCCCACCTACGCACGCAGCGAGGGTCAGCCCGACACCGGCAACGCCGAGGTCGACGGCGCCTACTCGCAGGCAGAGGCGGTCTCGGACCTCTACCAGGCGGTCGGGGTGGACCTGACCGCGCTCATCGGTCGGACCGTGACCGGCGGCGCCAAGGCGCTGGCGCAGACCGTGAACTTCTGCCCCACGAGCGCCCCCCTCCCGCCGACGTGCCCGGGCTACGAGAACGCGTTCTGGAACGGCTCACAGATGTACTACGGCGCCGGGTATGCGGCCGCCGACGACGTCGTCGGCCACGAGATGACCCACGGCGTCACCGAACGGACGTCGAACCTCTTCTACTGGGGTCAGTCCGGGGCCATCAACGAGTCCGTCTCCGACATCATGGGTGAGATCGTCGACCACCGGCACGTCGACGCCGGGGACAGTCCGACGAGCTGGTCGGCCGGCGAGGACCTGCCCGGGGGCGCGATCCGCGACCTCGCGAGCCCGCCGGCGTTCGGTCAGCCCGACCGGACGTCGAGCCCGCTCTACCTCCTCGAGACCGCCACCGTGAGCACCTCGACGACCTATCCGGACCACGACGGCGTGCACACCAACTCCGGCGTCGGCAACAAGACCTTCTACCTCATCTCCCAGGGCGGCTCGTTCAACGGCCAGACGATCTCCGGGATCGACTCCGGCGACCCCGGCCTCACCAAGTCGGCGAAGCTGTGGGTCCTGGTCGATCAGTCGCTCACCTCGGGCGCGGGTTGGGCGGATCTCGCGGCCGTCCTCGAGCAGAGCTGCCAGGCGTTGCTGGGCACGGTCGGATCGTCGTTCACCGCCGCGGACTGCACCGCGGTGCACCAGGCGACGCTGGCGACGGCGCTCCGCTCGGTCCCGTTCGGCGTGCCGCAGCGCGTGGACGCTGCGGCCACCTGTCCGAGTGGAGTGCCTCGCCTGCTGTTCGACAGCGAGAGCGGGTCACCGACGTCGACGTTCACCGCCGGGACGACCTGGGCACGCGGCCCCGGCCTGGCGCACTCGGGCGACTCGTCGTGGATCTCCCAGGAGCCCTCCACAGCGGGGTTGAGCCCGCTCGTCATGAACCCGGGAGTCGCGCTCCCGCCGGGACAGCCGTCGTACCTGATCTTCCATCGCTGGCAGGTGCTCGACTACTTCCTGGACGACTACTTCGACGCCCTGACCGTGGAGGTCGACGACCTCGGCGACGTCGCCCCGGCGGTCGATGCGTCGGGGCTGCCCTGGGTCAACGGGCCGGGCGACCGGATCTACACCGGCTCGGAGAACCCAGCGGCCGGCCGCCTGGGGTTCGGCGGCGACAGCCGCGGCTACGTCGCAAGTCGGCTGGACCTCTCGTCGCTGGCCGGACACACCATCGCGGTCCAGTTCACCACGGCCACCGACAACGAGGTGGCCTTGCTGGGCGTCGCCCTCGACGACATCCGGGTCTACACCTGCGACCCGGCGTCCTCGACGCCTCCGCCGACCCCGACGCCGACCCCGACGCCGACCCCGACGCCGACCCCGGCGCCCGCACCGGACCCGGCTCCTCCTCCGGCTCTGCCCCCTTCGACTGTGCCCGCTCCGGCTGTGCCCGCTCCGGCGCCGACGACGGTCACCCTCCAGCCCGGGACGCCCCGCGTGGTCGGGACGGCCCGGGTCGGCAGGAAGCTCGCCGCCAGGCCCGGCACCTGGCAGCCGACCGGAGTGAGGTTCACCTACCAGTGGCTACGCAACGGGAGGACGATCGGCAAGGCGACCGGGGCGGCCTACCAGCTGGTGCGCGCCGACCAGGGCAAGCGCATCGCCGTGCGGGTCACCGGGACGAAGGCGGGCTACGCGAGCGCGGCAGCGACCTCGAAAGCGACCGGGAAGGTGAAGCCGAAGCGCCGGTAGTGGCGGGGCCGTCCTCGGGCGCTGGTAGAACTGCGCCATGCCGCCGTCCGACCCTACGCCCGAGGAGCACCCCGAGCTGCTCCCCGGCATGGCGCGGGCGTCGGTGAAGGCGTCCCAGGCCAAGGCGAAGGCGACCCGGGCACGCAAGGCGGCCCAGGCCGCACCGGCCGCCGTTGACCCGGTCGCCCGGGTGCTCGTCGACCTGCCGCTGGCGCACCTCGACCGCCCGTTCGACTACGCCGTCCCCGCGGCCATGGCGGACACCGCCCTGCCGGGCGTCCGGGTCAAGGTGCGCTTCGCGGGTCAGGACGTCGACGGGTTCGTGCTCGGTCGCGGCTCCGAGACCGACCACACCGGCCCGCTCGCACCGCTGCGCCGGGTCGTCAGCCCCGAGCCGGTGCTGCACCCGCAGGTCGCCCGGCTGGCCGGCGACCTCGCCGAGCGGTACGCCGGCACCCGGTCCGACGTGCTGCGGCTGGCGATCCCCAACCGGCACGCCACGACCGAGAAGGAGCCGTCCGCTCCCTCCGGCCCGTGGCGGCACGACGCCGCCGCCGGCGAGACCGCCTGGGCCGGCCACGAGCCGGGGCCGGCGTTCCTGCGCCACCTCGCCTCCGGTGGCAGCCCGCGCGGGGTCTGGGCCGCAGCCCCGGCCACCGACTGGCCGCTCCTGGTGGCGCACGCGGCCGCCGCGACCTACGCCTCGGGCCGCGGCGTCGTCGTCTGCGTGCCCGACGGCAAGGACGTCGCCCGCGTCGACCGCGCGCTCACGGCGGTGCTCGGCGCCGACCAGCACGTGACCCTCACCGCCGACTCCGGTCCGGCGCAGCGCTACCGCGACTTCCTGGCGGTCAGCCGCGGCGCGCGTCGGGTCGTCGTGGGCACCCGCGCCGCGGCGTTCGCACCGGTCCACGACCTCGGGCTCGTGGTCGTGTGGGACGACGGCGACGACCTGCACGCCGAGCCGCGGGCGCCGTACCCGCACACCCGCGAGACGCTGCTGCTGCGCGCCGAGCACGAGGGCGCGGCCGCCCTCGTGGGCGGCTTCGTGCGCACCGTCGAGGCGGCCTACCTGCTGCGCACCGGGTGGGCGCAGCCGATCGGCCCCGCGCGCGAGGAGGTCCGCCGCCGCGTCACGGTCAGCATCGCGGGGGAGGAGACGTCCCGCGACGTGCACGCCCGCGCCGCGCGGATGCCGCGGGAGGTGCACCTGGCGATCCGGGACGCCGTCGCGGACGGCCCCGTGCTCGTGCAGACCCCCCGGCTGGGCTACGCCACCGCGCTGGCCTGCGAGCGCTGCCGTACGCCGGCGCGCTGTGCCGCCTGCCGCGGCCCGCTCGCCCTCACCGGCCCGACCACGCCACCGGCCTGCCGGTGGTGCGGCGTCGTCGCGGATGCCTGGGCGTGCGCCGAGTGCGGCCACCGCGGGCTGCGTGCTCCCGTGCTCGGCGACGCGCGGACGGCCGAGGAGCTCGGCCGCGCGCTCCCGGGCGTCCGCGTGCGCACCAGCTCCGGCGACGGCGTCCTGGCCACGGTCTCCGCGGCCCGCCAGGTCGTGGTCGCGACTCCGGGCGCCGAGCCGGTGGCCGAGGGCGGCTACGCGGCCGTCGTCCTGCTCGACACCTGGCTGCTGCTCTCCCGGATCGACCTGCGCGCCGGCGAGGAGGCGCTGCGCCGCTGGGCCAACGCCGTCGGCCTGGTCCGGCCCGGCGGTCGGGTCGTGGCCGTCGGCGACCCCGCCCACCCCGCCCTCCAGGCGCTCGTCCGCTGGGACGCGGCCGGCTACGCCGACCGCGAGACCGCCGAGCGCGTCGAGGCGCACCTGCCGCCGGCGAGCCGGCTCGCCACGATCGCCGGTGAGCCCGGCGCCGTCGACGACGCGCTGACCCTCCTGGCGGCGCCCACCTCGGCCGAGGTGCTCGGCCCGGTCGACGTCGCCGAGGGCGAGAGCCGGGTCGTCGTACGGGTGCCCCGCGCCGAGGGCGCGGCGCTCTCGCTGGCGCTCGGGGAGCTGCAGCGGGTCCGCTCCGCCCGCAAGCTCGACGCCGTCCGCATCCAGGTGGATCCGCCGACCCTCTGAGCGCTCTCTAGGATGACGGGGTGCCCACCCAGCCCATCCGCCTGTTCGGCGACCCTGTCCTGCGCCGGCCCGCGATCGAGGTCGTGGACTTCGACAAGGAGCTCCGGCGCCTCGTCGAGGACCTCACCGACACCATGCTCGCCGCGCCCGGAGCCGGCCTCGCCGCTCCCCAGATCGGGGTCGGGCTCCGCGTCTTCACCTGGCACGTCGACGGCGAGCTCGGCCACCTCGTGAACCCCCGGCTCACCCTGTCCTCGGAGACCCAGCACGGCCCGGAGGGCTGCCTGTCGATCCCCGAGCTCAGCTTCGACTGCACCCGCGCGCTCGACGTCGTCGCGCACGGGTTCGACATGTACGGCGAGCCGCTGGTGGTCCAGGGCTCCGACCTGCTCGCCCGGGCGATCCAGCACGAGACGGACCACCTCGACGGCGTGCTCTTCATCGACCGGCTCGACCCCGACGGGCGGAAGGCCGCCATGCGCGCGATCCGCGAGGCCGAGTGGTTCGGCCTCGAGCAGCCGACCGTCAAGGTGTCCCCGCACGCGACCCGCGGGCTCCAGCTCTGATGCGCGTCGTCTTCGCCGGCACCCCCGAGGTCGCCGTCCCCGCGCTCGACGCGATCGCAGACTCGGGCCACGACCTCGTCGGGGTCGTCACCCGGCCGGACGCGCCGGCCGGCCGCGGCCGCCGGCTCACCCCCAGCCCGGTGGCGCAGCGCGCCGAGGAGCTCGGGATCCCGGTGCTCAAGCCCGTCCACCCGCGCGACCCGGACTTCCAGGAGGCGCTGCGGGCGCTGGAGCCGGACTGCTGCCCGGTGGTCGCCTACGGCGCGCTGCTCCCGCAGTCGGCGCTCGACATCCCGCCGCGCGGCTGGGTCAACCTGCACTTCTCCGTGCTGCCGTCGTGGCGCGGCGCGGCACCGGTCCAGCACGCGCTCTGGGCGGGCGACGAGGTCACCGGCGCGACGACCTTCCGGATCGTCAAGGAGCTCGACGCCGGACCGACGTTCGGGATCATGACCGAGCGGATCCGGCCCGACGACACCGCCGGCGACCTGCTCGAGCGGCTGGCCGAGGGTGGGGCCGGGCTGCTGGTCGCCACGCTCGACGGCATCGAGGACGGCTCGCTGGAGGCCCGTCCGCAGCCGGCCGAGGGCGTGTCGTTCGCCCCGAAGATCACCGTGGACGACGCGCGCATCGACTGGACCCGACCGGCGGTCGCCATCGATCGGCAGGTCCGGGCCTGCACCCCCGCACCCGGCGCGTGGACGACGTACGACGGCGAGCGGCTCAAGCTCGGCCCGCTCACCCTCACCGACCTGCCGGTCCCGGCCGGCCGGCTCGAGGTCGGGAAGACGCGGGTCCTCGTCGGCACCGGCACGCACGCGGTCCTGCTCGGCGACGTCAAGGCCCATGGCCGCAAGCAGATGCCGGCCGCCGACTGGGCCCGCGGCCTGCGCCTCGAGAGCGGCGCCATGCTCGGCGAGGCCTGACATGGGCCGGCCGGCGACCCCGGAGGACATCGACGCGATCTGCATGTCGCTGCCCGAGGTCACCTTCGGCACCTCGTGGGGCGACCGGCCGACGTACCTCGTCCGCGGCAAGGGGTTCCTGCTCTACCGGGCACCCGGTAGGACCGCGATCGACCCCGAGACGGGGGAGATGTACGACGACCTCCTCGTGATCCACACGCCGAGCGAGATCGAGAAGCAGGCGCTGGTGGACGACGCGTCGCTGCCGTTCTTCACCATCGACCACTTCCGGGGCTTCAACGCCGTGCTGGTGCAGCAGAGCCGGCTCGGCGAGATCGACCGCGACGAGCTGGCCGAGATCATCACCGACGCCTGGGCGGCCAGGGCGCCGGCGCGGCTGGTCAAGGAGCACCTCGGCGATGGCTGACCGACGACGCTCGGTCGACCCGGCCCGGATGGTCGCCTTCGAGGTGCTCAAGGCCGTCCGGGTCGACGACGCCTACACCAACCTCGCGCTGCCCGGCCTCCTGCGCCGCTACGGGCTGAGCGGGCGCGACGCGGCGTTCGCGACCGAGCTCGCCTCGGGCACGATCCGCTGGCAGGGCGCCTACGACGCGATCCTCGCCGCCTGCATCGACCGGCCGCTCGCTAAGGTCGAGGCCAAGGTGCTCGACGCGCTCCGGCTGGGCTGCCACCAGCTGCTCGGCATGCGGGTCGCCGCGCACGCCGCGATCAGCACGACCGTCGACCTCGTGCGCGACCGGGTCAGCGCCGGCGCCGCCGGGTTCGCCAACGCGGTGCTGCGCAAGGTCTCCCAGCAGGACCTGGCCGCCTGGGTCGTGCAGGTCGCCCCCGGCGACCTGGCCGTCGCCTGGAGCCACCCCGCGTGGGTCGTCGAGGAGCTGCGGCTCGCGCTCGGCGACGACGCCCAGCTCCCGGCGCTGCTCGCGGCCGACAACGAGGCGCCCCGCGTCACCCTCGTCGCCCGGCCCGGCCGCGCCACGCGCGAGGAGCTGCCCGGCGAGCCGACCCCCTTCTCGCCGTACGGCGTGACGCTCGCCGGCGGCGACCCGGGCCAGGTGCCCGCGGTCGCCGAGGGCCGCGCGGGCGTGCAGGACGAGGGCTCCCAGCTCGTCGCGGTCGCCGCCGCCGGCGCCTCCGTCGAGGGGTCCGACACGCGCTGGCTCGACCTCTGCGCGGGGCCGGGCGGCAAGGCCGCCCTGCTGGCCGCGCTCGCCGCCCAGCGCGGGGCGTCGCTCGTCGCCTCGGAGCGGCAGCCGCACCGCGCGGGGCTCGTCCGGCGGTCCCTCACCGGAGCCGACGGGGTCGCGGGCGTCGTGACCGCCGACGGCACCGCGCCGCCGTATCGCGCCGCGGCCTTCGACCGCGTGCTCGTGGACGCGCCGTGCACCGGGCTCGGCGCGCTCCGCCGCCGCCCCGAGGCCCGCTGGCGGCGGCGGCCGCAGGACCTCGCCGAGCTCGTGGTGCTCCAGCGTCGCCTGCTCGACAGCGCCCTGGACCTCACCCGCCCGGGCGGGATCGTGCTCTACGCGACCTGCTCGCCGGTGCTCGCCGAGACCCGCGAGGTGGTGGAGGCCGTGCTCGCCGAGCGCGCCGACGTCGCGCTCGAGCCGCTGGACCTCACGGTCCCGGACGCCGCAGGCCCGCTGCCCGGCACCGTGCAGCTGTGGCCGCACCGGCACGGCACCGACGCGATGTTCCTCGCGCTGCTGCGGCGGGCCTAGTCGGCCCAGACGAGGGCGGCGCCGACCTCGTCGACGTCCGCTTGCTGCGCCTGGACGGGCGAGACCGTCGCGAAGTAGGGGCCGTGCGCCTCGCTGACGAACGTGTGCACGTCCGGGAGCACGTCCGCCTTCCCGGGGTCGAGGTAGGCGGCCCGCTGCTCGCTCGCGCGCCAGTTCACCACCACGACCGCGTGCCCCTTCCAGCAGGCGAACTTCTCGTCGGCCGGCACCTCGCACGCCCAGCCCGGAGCGAGCACCCCGACCGGACCCTCGAACGCGGGCGCCGAGGCCGGCGGAGGCGGCGTCGGCGTCGACTGCGGCTGCGCCCGGGCGGCGGGCGCCGGCTCCGGGTTGCTCCGGAGCGCGGTCGCGGCAACCGCGACGAGGACGACGGCGGCGGCCGCGGCGAGGGCGGCGGCCGCGGCGCGCACGGCTTCCCTGCTCATGCAAGGAAGACGCCGGAGACGCGCGAGAGGTTGCGGTCAGTCCAGGACGTGCCTCAGGTAGCGGCCCGGCGCGTCGAGGTAGCGGCGCCAGTGCTGGACCAGCTCGAGCTCCTCCCACGTCGTACGCCGGTAGCCCCAGTCGCCGACCTCCAGGATCGTCGCGTCCGGCAGCGCCGCGATCACCGGCGAGTGGGTGGCGCACAGCACCTGCCCGCCGTCCTCGGCGATCCGGTGCAGCGCGGCGACGAGGCCGAGGCTGGAGGAGAACGACAGCGCCGCCTCGGGCTCGTCGAGGCAGTAGAAGCCGGGGGAGTCGAAGCGGGTGCGCAGCACCTCGAGGAAGGACTCGCCGTGGCTCATCTCGTGGTAGCGCGGCCCGCCGCCGGTCTGCTCGCTGTAGGTGTACCAGCCGTGCATCGTCTCCGCGCGCAGGAAGAACCCCCACCTGGCGGCGCCGATCCCGCGCTGCAGGCGCAGCCCGCGGCCCAGGGACGACTCGGTCGGCCGGGTCGAGTGGTGGCCCTGGGCGGAGCCGCCCTCGGGCGAGAGGCCGTAGGCCGTGGCGACCGCCTCGACGATCGTCGACTTGCCCGACCCGTTCTCGCCGACCAGGAACGTCACGCCCTTCGGCAGGTCCAGGCCCTCGCGAACGAGCTGGGCGACGGCAGGGACCGTCATCGGCCACTCCCCGCGCGGTGGCGGCTCGTCGACGACGACCCGGACGACCGGCGGCTGGTCGAAGTCCATGTCCGAACCGTAGAGGCCGGCACCCCCTAGATTGGGGCCATGCCCTCGAAGTCGCCGTCGGTCGAGATCGAGGTCGACGACCGGGTGCTGCGGGTGAGCAACCCCGACCGCGTGTACTTCCCGGAGTCCGGGGCCACCAAGCTCGACCTGGTCGAGTACTACCTCGCCGTCGGGCCCGGGATCGTCAACGCCCTCTTCGAGCGGCCGTGCATGCTGCACCGGTTCCCCAAGGGCCTCGCCGGCGACAAGGTCCACCAGAAGCGGCTACCCGCGGGCGCCCCGCCGTGGGTCGAGACCGTGCAGCTGTACTTCCCCCGCTGGGGGCGCACGGCCGACGAGCTGTGCGTGACCGAGCTGGGCTCGGTGATCTGGGCGGTGCAGATGTCGACCGTCGAGTTCCACCCCTGGAACAGCCGACGCGAGGACACCGAGAAGCCCGACGAGTGGCGCATCGACCTCGACCCCGGCCCGCTCTGCGACTACGCCACGGTCCGCCGGGTCGCGCACGTCGCCCACGAGGTGCTCGACGACCTCGGCGCGGTCGGCTACCCGAAGACCAGCGGCAGCAAGGGCATGCACGTCTACGTCCGGATCAAGCCCGACCACGGCTTCCAGGACGTACGCCGGGCCGCGCTGGCCTTCGCCCGCGAGGTGGAGCGCCGGGCGCCCGAGGACGTCACCACGACGTGGTGGAAGAAGGACCGCGACCCGCACCAGCTCTTCGTCGACTACAACCAGAACACCCGCGACCACACGATCGCGGCGGCGTACTCGGTGCGCGGCCTGCCCGACGCCCGCGTCTCCACCCCGATCCGCTGGGACGAGGTCGACGACGCCGACCCGCGGGACTTCACGATCTTCACCGTCCCCGACCGGTTCGCCGCGCTCGGCGACCTGCACGCCGACATCGACGACCACGTCTTCGACATCGCGCCGCTGCTGGAGTGGGCGGAGCGCGACGCCGCGGCCGGCGCCGAGACTCCCGCCGAGCCGGAGGACTAGCCGATCTCGGCCAGGCGCAGCCGTACCATCTCGACGAGGACGTCGTCGGGCACCGGCCGGTCCGGCGTGCACTGCACGCCGCCCTTGGTGAGGGTGAAGCCCGCGAGCCTGCCGCGCACGGCGTCGACCACCTCGGGGCTGAACGGGTAGACGCCGACGTGCGCCTTGGCCCGGTTGAGGCCGAGCAGCGGCTTGCCCTTCACCCGCCAGGCGGGCATCCCGTAGCTGGTGCCCTCCTCGGCGTCGGGCACCTCGGCCAGCACCAGCCCGCGGACGTGGTCGTGGAGCTCGTCGTAGGTCGCCATCGGTCCACCGTAGGCGGCCGCGCATGCCGCCGCCCAGCCTCGGGCACCCACGCCGCATGTCCCAGCCCGCCGCCGATGCTGTCGACACCGCCGAGGCGGCCCGCCGGACGGCGCGGTCGGCGTTCGGGCACGACGACCTGCTCGCGGGGCAGGCGGACGCGACGGCGGCGCTGCTCGAGGGCCACGACGTCCTGCTGGTGTCGCCGACCGGGTCGGGCAAGTCCCTGGTCTACCAGGTGGCCGGGCTGATGATCGACGGCCCGACGATCGTGGTCTCCCCGCTGCTCGCGCTCCAGCAGGACCAGATCGACCACATCGAGCGGTCGGCCGCCGGCGTGCGCGCCGGCCGGGTCAGCTCGGCGGAGTCGGAGTCCGCGCGCCGCGACGTGCTCGAGGCGGCGGCGGCCGGCGACCTCGAGTTCCTGTTCCTCGCCCCCGAGCAGCTCGCGAACCCAGACGTACGCGCTCAGGTGGCCGCCCTGCGGCCGAGCCTGGTCGCGGTCGACGAGGCGCACTGCGTGTCGACCTGGGGCCACGACTTCCGTCCCGACTACTTCCGGCTCGGGGACCTGCTGGCCGAGGTCGGCGAGCCGCGTGTGGTGGCGATGACCGCGACCGCGGCGCCGCCCGTGCGCGACGACATCGTGACCCGGCTGCGGATGCGGTCGCCGCTGACGGTGGTGACGGGCTTCGCCCGGCCCACCATCGCGCTGGCGGTCGAGCGGCAGGTGACGGCAGACGACCAGCGGGCCGCGGTGCTCGACGCCGCGGCGTCCGCCGCCGGCGCGGGCATCGTCTACTGCCGCACCCGGCCCGCCGCGGAGGAGTACGCCGCCGCGCTGGCGGAGCGGGGCCGCCGGGCCGGCGTCTACCACGCGGGGCTGGGTCACCGTCGGCGCGCCGAGGAGCACGAGGCGTTCATGGCAGGAGAGCGCGAGGTCATGGTGGCGACCTCGGCGTTCGGCATGGGCATCGACAAGCCCGACGTCCGCTGGATCCTGCACGCGCAGGTGCCGGAGTCGCTGGACACCTACTACCAGGAGGTCGGACGCGCGGGCCGCGACGGCGAGCCGGCGACCGCCACCCTCTTCTACCGGCCCGAGGACCTCTCCCTGGGCCGCTTCTTCAGCGCCGGCGTGCCGAAGCGCGCCGACCTCGACCGCGTCGTCGGAGCCGCCGCGGAGGTCGGCGACGAGCCGCGCGCGGTTGCCGACCGGACCGGTCTCGGGCCGCGGAAGGTCGGCCGGATCCTCAACCTGCTCGAGCTGGCCCGCCAGTCGCGCACCGAGCCCGAGGACGACCTCGACCTCGCCGCGGTCGTGATCGAGATGGCCGAGTCGCACCGGCAGCTGGAGCGCTCGCGGGTCGAGATGATGCGCCAGTACGCCGAGAGCCGGCGGTGTCGCTCGGAGCTGCTGATCGGCTACTTCGGCGAGCCGCAGGACGACCGGTGCGGGAGCTGTGACAACTGCCGGGCGGGTGTCGCGCCCGACCCGCGCGACCGCGCGGACACGTCGTACGCCGTCCAGGGCCGCGTGCGGCACGAGGACTTCGGGGACGGGGTCGTCACCGACCTCGAGGACGACCGGCTGACCGTGCTGTTCGACGAGGTCGGCTACCGGACCCTGGCGCTCGACCTGGCCGAGGGCGGCCTGCTCGAACCCCTAGACTGAGCGCCCGTGGGACACATCCAGATCACCCCGAGCATCCTCAATGCGGACTTCGCCCGGCTGGGCGAGGAGGTCGCCCGGATCGGCAGCGCTGACTGGGTGCACGTCGACGTGATGGACAACCACTTCGTCCCCAACCTGACCTTCGGGCCGACGATGGTCGAGGCGCTGGTCCGCTCCACCGACGTACCTCTCGACGCGCACCTGATGATCGAGGACGCCGACCGCGAGGCCCTCGCGTACGTCGATGCCGGGTGCGGCTCGGTCACCTTCCACGTCGAGGCCGCCAAGGCGCCGGTCCGGCTGGCCCGTGAGATCCGGAAGGCGGGCGCCCGGGCCAGCATGGCGCTCAAGCCCGCGACCCCGATCGAGCCCTACGAGGACCTGCTCCCCGAGCTCGACATGGTGCTGGTCATGACCGTGGAGCCCGGCTTCGGCGGCCAGCGGTTCCTCGACCTCTGCCTGCCCAAGATCCGGCGCGCCCGCGAGCTGATGGACAAGCACGGCGTCGAGACCTGGCTCCAGGTCGACGGCGGCGTGTCCCTCGACACGATCGAGCGGTGCGCCGAGGCGGGCGCCGACGTGTTCGTCGCCGGCTCGGCGGTCTACTCCGCCGACGACCCCGACCGGATGATCGCCGCCCTGCGGGAGAAGGCCGAGGCGGCCACCGCCGGCTGACGTCGAGTTGGGCCCGCGTCCCCGTCGAGTTGGGCCCGCGTCACCGTCGAGTTGGGCCCGCGTCACCGTTGAGCTGGGCAGGAATCCCGGCCCAATTGGAGAGTGAGCCCGGCCCGACCCGCGGGTCAGCCCGGCCCAACTCGACGCCTCGTGTGACGCGGCCCACGGCGCCGGACGGCGGCCCCTGTGGCACACTCGACGCGACGAGCAATCAGCTCGCGTGCTCTGGGGTCGGTGTAATTCCGAACCGGCGGTGACAGTCCGCGACCCGGTCACAGCAGTGACCGGTTGACCAGGTGGAAATCCTGGACCGACGGTGAAAGTCCGGATGGGAAGCGCACGCTGGGTGGATCCGTCGAGCCGCGACGCTCGACGACGCCACCCGTCAGCCCCGGAGTCCGCGACCGGACACGAGGGGCAGTGATGGGCCACACCGCAGCCGAGCAGGCCGCCATGCGGCGCGCGCTCTCGCTCGCGGCGACCCCCGGCGTGCCGCTGGGGCCGAACCCGCGGGTCGGCTGCGTGCTCCTCGACGACGCCGGCGCGACGATCGCCGAGGGCCACCACCGCGGCGCCGGCACCGCCCATGCCGAGGCCGACGCCCTCGCCACCGCCGGCGACCGCGCTCGGGGTGCCACCGCCGTCGTCACGCTCGAGCCCTGCAACCACCACGGCCGCACGGGGCCCTGTGCCGAGGCGCTGGTCGCGGCCGGCGTACGCCGTGTCGTGTTCGCCCAGCCCGACCCCAACCCCGAGGCCGCGGGCGGCGCCGACACGCTCCGCGCGGCCGGCGTCGAGGTCGAGGGCGGTCTCCTAGAGGACGAGGCCCGGGAGCTCAACACCGTCTGGACGTTCGCGATCGACCACGGCCGGCCGTTCGTGACCTGGAAGTTCGCCACGACGCTCGACGGCCGGAGCGCCGCGGCCGACGGCACCAGCCGCTGGGTCAGCTCCCCGGCGGCCCGACGCGACACCCACCGGCTCCGCGCCCTGTGCGACGTGATGCTGGTCGGCACCAACACGGTCGCGGTCGACGACCCGCTGCTCACCGTGCGCGACGAGCACGACCAGCCGCTCGCACGGCAGCCGCTGCGGGCGGTGATGGGGGAGCGCGACCTCGACCCCGGCCGGCGGATCTTCAACGGCGACGCCGAGACCGTCCACCTGCGCACCCGCGAGCCCGACACCGCGTTGAAGCAGCTCTACGCCCGCGGCCGCCAGCACGTCTTCCTCGAGGGCGGACCGACGCTCGCCGCAGCGTTCCTCCGGGCGGGACTGGTCGACGAGATCGTCGTCTACGTCGCGCCGATGCTGCTCGGCGCCGGCCGCAGCGCGGTCGCCGACCTCGGAATCTCCACCATCGCCGACGCGTTCCGTCCCCGCGTCACAGACATCGCCGTGCTCGACGGCGACGAGCCCAACGTGCGCCTCACCCTGGCACCAGCCCGCACCGACCAAGGAGCCTGACATGTTCACCGGAATCGTCGAGGAGCTCGGCACCGTCGCCGCGGTCGAGGACCAGGGCGACGCGATCCGCCTCGGCATCAGCGCCACGACCGTGCTCGAGGGCACCGGCCTCGGTGACTCGATCGCGGTCAACGGCTGCTGTCTGACCGTCACCAGCATCGACGGCGACACCTGGACCGCCGACGTCATGCAGGAGACGCTCGACAAGACCAGCCTCCACGGCGTACGCCCCGGCGACCGGGTGAACCTCGAGCGCGCCGTCACCGCTGACAAGCGGCTCGGCGGCCACATCGTGCAGGGCCACGTCGACGGCGTGGGCGAGGTCGTCAGCCGCACGCCCAGCGAGCACTGGGAGGTCGTCGAGGTCGCGATGCCGGCCGCGCTGAGCCGCTACCTCGTCGACAAGGGCTCGATCACCGTCGACGGCGTCAGCCTGACCGTCGTCGAGGCCGGGGACGAGCGGTTCACGGTCAGCCTGATCCCCGAGACGCTCGCCCGCACCACGCTCGGCACCCGGCAGCCCGGCGACCGGGTCAACCTCGAGGTCGACGTGATCGCCAAGTACGTCGAGCGCCTGCTGCCCTTCCAGAACCCCACGAGCCAGGACCACGCATGAGCGCCCTCTCCTCCCTCTACGACGCCCACCTGACGATCGCGGGCCACCCGATCACCTGGCGGGAGATCCTCGGCAACGCGTTCGGCTTCGCCTCGGCCGTCGGCGGCCTGCGCCGCCGGGTGTGGGCCTGGCCGGTCGGGATCGTCGGCAACGTCCTGCTGTTCACGGTCTTCATCGCCGCGACGTTCGACGCGCAGGCGCAGCAGCCGCTGTTCGGACAGGCCGCCCGCCAGGTCTTCTTCATCGCGACCAGCGTCTACGGCTGGGCGCGCTGGCGCGAGCAGCAGCGGCTCCACGGCGCCGACGCCCCCGCGATCGACCCGCGCTGGGCGACGGTGCGCGAGCGCACGGCGTACGTCGTCGCCTCGGTCGCCGGCGTGCTGGTGCTGCAGTGGGTGTTCTCGGTCGTCGGCGCGGGCTGGCCGGCACCGCGGTGGTACTTCTGGTGCGACGCGTGGATCTTCGTCGGCTCGATGCTCGCGACCTATGCGATGGCGCGCGGCTGGAACGACTTCTGGCTCGTCTGGATCGCCGTGGACCTCGTCGGGGTGCCGCTGCTCTGGCACTCCGGCTACTACCCGTCCGCGATCCTCTACGTCTTCTACGGCGGCCTGTGCCTCGCCGGGTTCGTCACCTGGTGGCGCGCCACTGCGGACTCGCCCGGCCCCACCGAACGGGAGAAGGTCCCCGCATGAGCAGCGACGCCCAGCACGACGGCATCCGGCTCGACCCCATCGAGCGCGCGATCGCCGACATCGCGGCCGGCAAGGCGGTCGTCGTCGTCGACGACGAGACCCGGGAGAACGAGGGCGACATCATCTTCGCGGCCAGCAAGGCCACCCCGGAGCTGATGGCGTTCACGATCCGGCACAGCAGCGGCGTGATCTGCGTGCCGATGCCGGCCGACATGCTCGACCGGCTCGAGATCCCGCTGATGACCCCGCACAACAAGGACAAGCTGCGCACGGCGTACACGATCTCGGTCGACGCCCGCGACGGCGTGACCACCGGGATCAGCGCGGCCGACCGCGCGCACACGGCCCGGGTGCTCGCCGACTCGGCGACCGAGCCGTGGGAGATCACCCGGCCGGGCCACGTCTTCCCGCTGCGCTACCGGGAGGGCGGCGTCCTGGTCCGGCGCGGCCACACCGAGGCGGCGGTCGACCTCGCCACGCTCGCGGGGCTGACGCCGGCCGGTGTGCTGGTCGAGGTGGTCAACGACGACGGCACGATGAAGCGGGCCCCCGAGCTGCGCGAGTTCGCCGACGAGCACGGGCTCGCGATGATCTCGATCGAGGACCTGGTGCGCTACCGGCGGCGGCACGAGAACCTCGTCGAGCGGGTCGCCGAGACCCGGCTGCCGACGAGGTTCGGCCACTTCACGGCGTACGGCTACCGGATCACCGTCGACGGCTCCGAGCACATCGCGCTCGTCCACGGCGACGTCTCCGGCGACGAGCCGGTGCTGACCCGGGTGCACTCGGAGTGCCTGACCGGTGACGTCTTCGGCAGCCACCGCTGCGACTGCGGTCCCCAGCTCGACGAGGCGCTCGAGCGGATCGTCGAGGAGGGCCGCGGCGTCGTGGTCTACCTGCGCGGCCACGAGGGCCGGGGCATCGGTCTGGTCGCCAAGCTGCAGGCCTACCAGCTCCAGGACGGCGGCCGGGACACCGTCGACGCCAACCTCGACCTCGGCCTGCCCGCCGACGCCCGCCACTACGGCACGGCGACCCAGGTGCTCCGCGACCTCGGCATCGGCAGCGTCCGGCTGCTCACCAACAACCCCGACAAGGTCGCCAACCTCGAGGACTTCGGGGTGCCGGTGGCCGAGCGGGTCCCGTTGACGCCGCACCCCAACGACCACAACCTCGCCTACCTGCTGACGAAGCGGGACCGGATGGGCCACCATCTCCCCGACCTCGACCAGCCGACCCAGGACGGAGCCTGACATGGCCGGACACGGAGCCCCGGACGCGGAGACCTTCGACGCGAGCGGCCTGCGGGTCGCCGTCGTCGCCGCGAGCTGGCACACCCAGGTGATGGACGGCCTGCTCGCCGGCACCGAGCGGGCGCTGCGCGACTTCAACGCCACCGCGACGACTGTCCGGGTGCCCGGCACGTTCGAGCTCCCGGTCGTCGCCGCCGCCCTCGCTCAGCAGGGGTACGACGCCGTCGTGGCGCTCGGGGTCGTCGTCCGCGGCGGCACCCCCCACTTCGAGTACGTCTGCAGCGCCGCCACCGACGGCCTGACCCGGGTCGCGCTCGACCACACGGTCGCCGTCGGCTTCGGCGTCCTCACCTGCGACAACGACGAGCAGGCGCTCGACCGGGCGGGGCTCGAGGGCTCCAAGGAGGACAAGGGCTACGAGGCGACCTCGGCCGCGCTGCTCACCGCCCGGACCCTGGCGGGGCTGAGGGACGGCACGCCGTAGGGTTGACGACCGTGAAGACGTTCGACGAGCTCTGGGCCGAGCTGAGCGAGAAGGCTCGGACCCGACCCGAGGGATCCGGCACCGTGCGACAGCTCGACGCCGGCGTCCATGCGACCGGGAAGAAGCTGGTCGAGGAGGCCGCCGAGTCCTGGATGGCCGCGGAGCACGAGGGCAAGGATCGTGCGGCCGAGGAGATCAGCCAGCTGCT
Source organism: Nocardioides agri (assembly GCF_013778305.1). Taxonomy (GTDB): domain Bacteria; phylum Actinomycetota; class Actinomycetes; order Propionibacteriales; family Nocardioidaceae; genus Nocardioides; species Nocardioides agri. Next base: position 33,511 of record NZ_JACEIC010000002.1, on the reverse strand, counting down.
CTACCACGCCCAGGTCCTGATGCTGGCCGCCGGCATCGAGCTCGACGACGTCTACGCACACCTCTGAGGACGACTCATGGCACTTCTCCGCATCGCGGTCCCCAACAAGGGGTCGCTGTCCCTCTCGGCCTCCGAGATCCTGCGCGAGTCCGGCTACCGGCAGCGCGATGACGCCAAGCAGCTCACGCTGACCGACACCGAGAACGGCGTCGAGTTCTTCTACCTGCGCCCGCGCGACATCGCGCTGTACGTCGGCGAGGGCACCCTCGACGCCGGCATCACCGGCCGTGACCTGCTCTCCGACTCCGGCGCCAAGGCCGAGGAGGTCATGGGCCTCGGGTTCGGCCGCAGCCGGTTCCGGTTCGCCGGCCCGAAGGGCGTCTACACCGACCTGCTCCAGCTCGCGGGCACCCGCATCGCCACGTCGTACGACGGGGTCGTGCGGGCGTTCCTCGAGGAGCGCGGCATCGAGGCGACCGTCGTACGCCTGGACGGGGCCGTCGAGACCAGCATCCAGCTCGGCGTCGCCGACGTGATCGCCGACGTCGTCGAGACCGGCAGCACGCTGCGCCAGGCGGGGCTCGAGGTCTTCGGCGACACGATCCTGGAGTCCGAGGCGGTGCTCGTCACCCGCGGCGGCTCGGTGCCCGACGGCTTCGAGATCTTCCGCCGCCGGATCGAGGGCGTCCTGGTGGCCCGCAGCTACGTGATGATGGACTACGACATCAAGAGCGAGCACGTCGCGGCCGCCGTCGCGCTGACCCCGGGCATCGAGAGCCCGACGGTCTCGCCGCTCCATCGCGAGGGCTGGGTCGCGGTACGGGCGATGGTCCCGCGCGCCGGAGCGCAGCGGCTGATGGACGAGCTGTTCGAGATCGGTGCCCGCGGCATCCTCCTCACCGACATCCATGCCTGCCGCCTCTGAGCGCGGGCCGGTGCCGGCGCTGCCGCACACCTGGCGCCCCTTCGGCGTCCGGATGGCCGGCACGGTCCTCGGCGCCGGCCTGCTGATCGTGTGCGCGCTGGCCTGGGTCGGCTTCGACGAGGAGACCCAGGCGCGCTTCACGACCTTCCAGCGGATCACGGTCATCGCCCTCGGCCTGCTGGCGTTCGCGGTGTGGTTCGCGCTCGTCCGGTCGCGGGTCGTGGCCGAGCCCGACCGGCTGGTCGTCGTCAACGGCTACCGCCGCCGCGAGTACGCCTGGGCGCAGGTGGTCGCCGTGCACCTCCCGCCCGGCGCCCCGTGGGTGACCATCGACCTCGCCGACGGCAGCACGGTCGCCGCCATGGGCATCCAGGGCTCCGACGGCAACCGCGCCAAGCAGGCGGTCCGCGAGCTCCGCGCCACCGTCGAGCACCAGTCCGCGCCGTGAGGCAAGGCTTCTGCCGTTGAGTCGAGACTTCTGACGGTCGAATCGATCGATTCGACCGTCAGAAGTCTCGATTCGACCTAGGTGCGGACGACGAGGTCCGCCCGCTCCCGGCTGCGGTGCTCGGCGAAGTGCTGCTGCTCGGCGAGCGCCCACTGCTCCCAGTGGGGCCGGAAGGTCTCGCCGTCGCGCTCGAGCCCGCGGGTCATCCGTACGTCGAGGTCGGCCTCGACCCAGACCAGCACGGTCACCAGGTCGGCGATCGGCAGGCACCCCGACCCGACGCCCTCGACGACGACCAGGGATGCCGGCTCGACGACCACCTCGCCGCCCGGCGCGGCCGCGACCCAGTCGTAGCCGAGGCAGGCGCCCGCACGACCCGTGGCCAGCGGCCGCAGGAGCGCGTCGAGGCGGCCGGCCACGTCGGGCAGGCCGTCCCAGCCGTGCACGAGCTCGTCGACGTGCACGACCCGGGCATCGGGGACGAGCCCGGCGACGGCCGACGCGAGCGTCGTCTTGCCCGAGCCGGACGGGCCGTCGATGCTCAGCAGCCGCCCCGCGCCCAGGGTCGCGGGCCGGGCGAGCAGGAGGTCGAGGACGGCCGCGGCGGTCCCGTCAGAAGGCCTGGCCACACCCGCGGTAGCTCGGCACGGAGTCGACGAACTCGCTGCCGGACAGCAGGTGCACGGTCGGGGCGTGCTCGAAGGGCTCGCCGGACTTCGCCGGGCGGAACCACACCAGGTCGCCCACCTCGAGCAGGTCGGCGGACGGACCGGTGAGTGGAGTCTGCACCTCACCGGCGCCCTCGAGCGCGGTCAGCTCGAGCCCGGCGGGCGCCCAGGGGGTCGGGGAGCGGTCGGCGCCGGTGGGGCCGGAGGCGATGATCCCGCCGCCGTGCACGGTGACGACGCCCGGCGCGGGCCGGCGTACGACGGGGAGGCCGACGTACGACGCGGGCCGCGGCTCGAAGGAGGCGTAATGGTCGAAGAGCGTCGGCACCAGCAGGCCCGATCCGGCGGCGATCTCGGTGACCGCCGCGTCGGCGGCGGTCTCGGCGACCGAGCCGGAGCCGCCGCCGTTCCAGAACTCCAGCGACGCGACCTGCCGCAGCGCGGCATCGATCTCGCGGCGGCGTACGGCGAGCTGCGACATCGACAGCGCCTTGAGCCGGCGTACGACGACCGACTTGGCGCGCGCGGTCGGCACGGTGTCCTGGAGCCCGGCGACCTGGCCCTCGTAGGTCATCACGCCGACCAGGCGCAGGCCCTCGCGACGCGCGATCTCGCGCGCGAGAGCGACGATCGCGGCGGTGTCCTGGAGCGGGGAGCGCTTCGGCCCGATGTGCTGCCCGGCGAGGTGCAGCCCGGCGTCGACGTCGAGCGCCAGCCGCACCTGCGGCGAGGAGGGGATCCGGACGCTCTCGACGACGTCGAGGTGCGCGGCCGAGTCCACCATCAGCGTGATCGCCGCCGCGGCGCCCTCATCGGCGACGAGCTCGGCGAGCGCGCCGCGGTCGACGGTCGGGTAGGCGACCACGAGGTCGTCGGAGATGCCCTCGCGGTAGAGCCACAGCGCCTCGCGCAGCGTGAACGCCAGCACGCCCTGGAAGCCGGGGTGCGCGAGCGCCCGCTCGATCAGTGCCGGGATCCGCAGCGACTTCGAGGCCACCCGGATCGGCAGTCCACCGGCCCGGCGGACCAGGTCGGCAGCGTTCGCGTCGAACGCGTCGAGGTCGACGACGAAGACCGGCGTCGGCAGCGGCGCGTCGGACTTGGCGACGGCGTCGTTGAGCCGCGTCCACAGCTGGTTGCGGGCCACCACTCCCGCTCCGGACCGCGACGCCATCAGCTGATCCCTCGCTTGCGCAGCAGCGCCTCGATCTCCGCCATGTCGTCATCCTGGGCTATCGCCGGGCGTTTTGCGTCAGAACGCGTCCGATTCTGAATCTCGGGCGTCCCGGAGGCGCGGTCGACGGCCCGGGGCCGCATCCTGCCGGCGACGACGAACAGCACCACCGAGAGGCCGGCCAGGGTGATCCCGAGCCAGGTCACCGGGTTGAACGCCAGGGACGTCGCCCAGTCACCGACCTCGGTGGCGACGGCGGTCACCATCTGGAGCGTGTCGGTGAAGTACGCCGCCAGGGGCAGCAGCGTGACCGCGAGCGCCCGGAGCCCCGAGCGGGCGCCCCGGCGCCGGAACGAGATCCACGTCCAGATCCCGCCGAGCACGGTGAGGCTCAGGGCGAGGGCCAACCAGGCTGCGTCCTCCACGGTGCCAGGATCCCACACGCCCGGTGGGGCGGCGGCTCAGGCGAGCGCCGCCACCCGGGCGTCGGTCGGTGCGCTGTCGAGCAGGCCACGCCGCCGGAGCACCGGCGTGACGCCCTCCGCGAACCGGTACGCCTCCTCGACGTGCGGGTAGCCGGAGAGGATGACCTCGTCGATCCCGATGCGGTGGTAGTCCGCGAGCCGGTCGGCCACCTCCTCGTGGCTGCCCACCAGCGCCGTGCCCGCGCCGCCGCGGACTAGGCCCACGCCAGCCCACAGGTTCGGCGCCACCTCCAGCTCGCGGGCCGAGGCGTACGCCGTGCGCGACCGCAGCCCGAGCATCCGCCGCTGGCCGGTCGACTCGCTCTGCCGCATCGCCTCCTGCGCCTTGGCCACGTCGGCCGGGTCCAGCCCGTCGAGCAGCCACTGCGCGTGCTGCCACGCCTCCTCGGCGGTGTCGCGGGAGAGGGTGTGGATGCGCAGTCCGAACCGCAGCGCCCGGCCCTCCTGCGCCGCGAGCTCGCGCATCCAGGACAGCTTCTCCGCGACCTGCTCGAGCGGCTCGCCCCAGGTGAGGTAGACGTCGGCGTGCTTCGCGGCGACCGGGCCTGCCGGACCCGACGAGCCGCCGAAGTAGATCGGCGGCACCGGGTCGATGCCACCGCTGACCAGCGCGCCCTCGGCGTCGTAGAAGCGGCCGTGGAAGTCGAACGGCGCCTCGCTCCACGTGCCGCGCACGACCGCGAGGAACTCCTCGGTCCGGGCGTACCGCTCGTCCTTGGGTGCCCGGTCGCCGAAGCGCGCCTGTTCGCGCGGCTCGCCGCCGGTGACCACGTTGAGCATCAGCCGCCCGCCGGAGTGGCGCTGGTAGGCCGCCGCCATCTGTGCGGCGAGCACCGGGTTGATGACCCCCGGCCGGAAGGCGACGAGGAACTTCAGCCGGGTCGTCTCCCGGATCAGCGCGGCGGTCGTCAGCCAGGCGTCCTCGCAGAACGTCCCGGTCGGGGTGAGCACGCCCTCGAAGCCGGCCTGCTCGGCGGTCCGGGCGACCTGGGCCAGGTAGTCGATCGTCGGCGCCCGGAAGTCGCTCTCGTCGCCTGCCCCGAGGCCGGTGAGCCCGCCGGGCACACCCTGTCCCGCGCCGACCAGCGACCGGCTGTCACCCGAGGTGGGCAGGAACCAGTGCAGCTTGAGCCCCATCACTTCTCCCCGGTCGTGTACTCGTTGTAGGCGTCGGAGAAGTACGGCGCCACGTCGTACTTCTCGGGCAGCAGTCCGTTGTCGACGAAGGTGTCGGCCATCTCCTGCTCGGAGTCGATGACCGACTGGTCGATCGGCACCAGCTCGATCCGGCGCTTCTGCACGGCCGCGAGCGTCACCTCCTCGGGCAGGCCGGTCTCCTCGGCCCAGGTCTTCGCCCACTCCTCCTGGTGGGTCTGCGACCACACCTGTGCCTGCGCGATCCGGCCGACGTAGTCCTGCAGGGCGGCGGTGGTCGCGGGGTCCTCGAGCGCCTCGTTGGACGCCGCCTGGAACACCAGGCCGTTGACCACGTCGGTCCCGTCGGCGATCACCTTCGCTCCGGCCTGGATCTCCGCCTGGGACGTGAACGGCTCCCAGATCGCCCACGCGTCGAGGTGGCCGGCGTCGAACGCCGTCAGCGCGTCGCCGGGCTGGAGGTCCTTCACCGTGATGTCGGAGAACGTCAGGCCGGCCTTCTCGAGCTGCGCCAGCAGGTGGTAGTTGGCCGAGCTGCCCTCGGCGACTCCGACGGTCTTGCCCTTCAGGTCGGCGACGCTCTTGATCGACGACCCGGGCGGCACGACGATCGCGTCGCCGGTCCCGCCGTACGTCGCCGCCTGGATCGCCTGGAACTCGGCCTGCCCGGCCGCCGCGAAGAGCGGCGGCGTGTTGCCGACGCCGCCGACGTGGATCGCGCCGGAGTTGAGGGCCTCGAGCAGCGGGGGACCGGAGGTGAACTCCTTCCACTGCACGTCGTACTCCACGTCGTCGAGCAGCCCGGCGGCCGCCAGCAGCGCCTTGGAGCCGCCCTTCTGGTCACCGACGATCAGCGTCACCTTCGAGAGGTCGACGTTGCCGTCGTCGTCGACGGCGCCCTCGTTGCCGGTCGCCGAGCCGCCGCAGCCCGCGAGGGCCAGGACGGTGGCGAGGGCGGCGCCGAGGGCGGCCAGCTTCGTACGGCGGGTGGGGCTGTGCTTGCGGATCATGCTGCTCCCTGGTCTCGGACGGGCTCACGGTTGGGGTTGGGCGGGGTCGGCCGGACGCCGAGCGCGTCGAGCAGCTCGGCCCGGATCCGGGCGATCTCCGGCTTGGAGAGGTCGCGGTCGTCGCGGCGCGGCTCGATGGACCACTCGCGGGCGATCCGGCCGCTGTCCATGACCAGCACCCGGTCGGCGAGCGCGATGGCCTCGTCGACGTCGTGGGTCACGATCAGCACGGCCATCGCGTGCCGGCGCCACAGCTCGATGACGAGCTGGTGCATGTCGATGCGGGTCAGCGCGTCCAGGGCGCTGAACGGCTCGTCGAGCAGCAGCAGGTCGGGGCTGCTGACCAGGGCGCGGGCCAGCGAGACCCGCTGCGCCTGGCCTCCGGAGAGCTGGAGCGGCCAGACGTCGAGCTTCTCCTCGAGGCCGACCTCGACCAGGGTCCGCCGGGCGAGCTCCTCGCGCTGCCGGCGCTCCGGGCTGTTGAGCAGCGCGAGCTCGACGTTCTCGTGCACGCGGCGCCAGGGCAGCAGGCGCGGCTCCTGGAACGCGACCGACGTGCGGCCGGCGACCTCGACCTCCTCGGTCGGGGTCGGGTCGAGGCCCGAGAGGCTGCGCAGCAGCGTGGACTTGCCACACCCGCTGCGTCCGAGCAGTGCCACGAACTCGCCGGGGGCGATGTCCAGGTCGATCGACCGGAGCACGTGGGTCTCGCCGAAGGAGCGGTGGTGTCCCCGGACCCGGGCGACCGGGGCGCCGGTGGTGGTCAGGCTCGCCATGCGAGGGCCTTCCTCTCGAGGTGGCGGACGATGGCGTCGGTGCCGAGCCCGAGCAGGCTGTAGATGGCGAGGCCGACGACGATGACATCGGTGCGGAAGAACTCGCGGGCGTCGTTGATCATGTAGCCGAGCCCGGAGTCGGCGGCGATCGTCTCCGCGACGATCAGCGACAGCCAGGCGATGCCGAGGCTCTGGCGCAGCCCGACGAGCGTCTGGGGGAGTGCGCCGGGGAAGATCACGTGGCGCACCTGCTGCCGCCAGGTCAGGTGCATCGAGCGGGCGGCCTCGAGCATCTTGCGGTCGATGCCCCGGATGCCGCCGAGGGTGTTGAGGTAGAGCGGGAAGCACACGCCCATGGCGATCAGCGTCACCTTCGGCATCTCGCCGAGCCCGAACCAGGTGATGAAGAGCGAGATCAGGCCGAAGTGCGGCAGCGTGCGGAGCATCTGCATCGGCGGATCGATGGCGTCCTCGCCGATCTGGCTCAGGCCGGCGACGATCGCGAAGGACAGTCCGACCACGCCGCCGATCAGGGCGCCGAGGGCGACCCGCTGCAGCGAGATGAGAGTCTCGGTGCCCAGGGTGCCGTCCTGCACCAGGTCGATGCCGGTGGCGACGACCTCGGTCGGGGCGGCCAGCGTGCGGGCGCCGATGACGCCGGCGACGCACAGCAGCTGCCACAGCAGGATCAGGGCGATCGGTGAGACCCACCGGCGCAGGAAGGCGAAGCGGGACCTCGCCGACCGCGACCGAGGTCGCTGACGTGGGGGAGCAGGGGTGCCTGCCAGGGCGGTGGTGGACATGTCGTCCATGTCTAGACCAGCGAAACGAGTAAATCAACTAAGACACTCGACTTTGACCCGTGGGTCGGCTCACACCGCCGGCCGATTCGCTCCTCGCCCGCGTCGGCGGGGAGAATGGCGAGGTGCTCGAGCCCGACCCGACCCACTCCCGCGTGATCCCGGACCCCGGCTTCGCGGGCGACGACGGGGCGGCCCAACCGGACCTCGCCAGGGCGCTCGCCGCCTGGGACCGCGACCCGGCGGCGTACGCCGACGCGCTCGGGGCCCTGCGCGAGGCGCGGGTCCTGGTTCCGGTCGTGGCGGTCCTCGGCGAGGTCGAGATCGACGAGGCGGGGCTGACCCACGACAAGTCGAGCGACATGGCCACGGTCCTGGTGCAGGGCGCCGACGGACGCCTCGCGCTGCTGGCGTTCAGCGGGACCGAGGCGCTCGCCGCCTGGAGCCCCGACGCCCGTCCGGTGCCCGTGACCACCGCCGTCGCGGCCCGGTCGGCCCTCCTGGACGGCGCCGCGGCACTGGTCCTCGACCTGGCCGGCCCGGTGCGCTTCGTCGTCGAGGGGGAGGACCTCCGCGGCCTGGCCGAGGGCTGGGAGATCGCGCGGGTGGGCGGGGACGTCGCCTGGATTCGGCCCGGCGGGGAATCTTCGGCTAGCATTCGTGGTTGACCGATCAGTTCCGACCCGACCGTCCGCGGCCGAGCCGGAGCCGATCCGACAAGCGGAGGTCAGCACGATCGCCTCCCACCCGCACCGACCGCAGCTGTCGCAGCTAGTCAGCACAGGTCGTCGGGTCCGGTCCCGAGGCACCCGCCCGCGGCGTACGTCGTAGGCGATGAGGGTGTCGCGGCGGTGCTCCCACGTGACGTGGGAGGCCTTCCGACTGGCTTCCGCTTGCACCAAGCGGAAGCCTTCGTTGATTTCGGACCCTCCCAGGGCCCCGGAGCCGACACCGGCTTCCGGTCATCTGGCCAACAGGAGGACACATCAGCACCGAGCTGCGTATCAACGATCGGATCCGGGTTCCCGAGGTCCGTCTCGTTGGACCCAACGGGGAGACGGTCGGCATCGTGCCGACCGACCAGGCACTCAAGCTCGCCCAGGAGGCCGACCTCGACCTCGTCGAGATCGCGCCGCAGGGCAAGCCGCCCGTCTGCAAGCTCATGGACTACGGGAAGTTCAAGTACGAGAACGCCCAGAAGGCCCGTGAGGCCCGTCGCAACCAGACGAACGTGATCATCAAGGAGATGAAGCTTCGTCCCAAGATCGACCAGCACGACTACGAGACCAAGAAGGGTCACGTCGTGCGGTTCCTGCGCGCCGGGGACAAGGTCAAGATCACGATCATGTTCCGTGGTCGTGAGCAGCACCGCCCCGAGCTGGGCTTCCGGCTGCTCCAGAAGCTGGCGGAGGACGTCAGCGAGCTGGGCTTCGTCGAGTCGTCCCCGAAGCAGGACGGCCGCAACATGGTCATGGTGCTCGGCCCGCACAAGAAGAAGGCCGACGCCAAGGTCGACATGAAGGCCGAGAAGGAGAGCCGCGCCGCTGAGCGCGCCGCCCTCGAGGCCGAGGAGCGCGCCGAGCGCGACGCCGCCCACGCGGCCGGGCCGGTCGCGCAGAAGAAGGAGCGCGGCCGCTCCGAGAACCTCGATCCCGAGATCGAGGCCTGAGACTCCGCAGACCTACGAGTTCGCCGGTCGAGCCAGCCCGAGAGCCTGGCCGGCGCGGTCTGCAGCAACGAGAGAGAGACACACAGAGATGCCGAAGAACAAGAGCCACTCCGGCGCCGGCAAGCGCTTCCGCGTGACCGGGTCCGGGAAGATCCTTCGCGAGAAGGCCGGCAAGCGCCACAACCTGGAGAAGAAGCCCTCCAAGGTCACCCGTCGGATGACCGGCACGGTCGAGGTCGCCAAGGCCGACGTCCCCCGCGCGAAGAAGATGCTCGGTCTCTGACCGGCTCCCGCACCCAGACTTAACAAGCAACAAGGAGTAAGACAGTGGCACGCGTCAAGCGGGCAGTGAACGCCCAGAAGAAGCGCCGGACGACCCTCGAGCGCGCCAGCGGTTACCGCGGCCAGCGCTCGCGCCTCTACCGCAAGGCGAAGGAGCAGGTCACCCACTCGCTGGTCTACAGCTACAACGACCGCCGCAAGAACAAGGGCAACTTCCGCAAGCTGTGGATCCAGCGCATCAACGCCGCGGCGCGTGCGCAGGGCATGACCTACAACCGCTTCATCCAGGGCCTCAACCTGGCGGGCGTCGAGGTCGACCGCAAGATCCTCGCCGAGCTCGCCGTCAACGACGTGGCCGCGTTCAACGCGCTCGTCGAGACCGCGCGGGCCGCCCTGCCCGAGGACGTCAACGCGCCCAAGGTCTCTGCCTGATTCAGGTGGGCCACGACCACCACCTTCCGCCCCTGACCCGCGGCAACGCCCGGGTCAAGGAGGCGCGGAAGCTCAGCCGCCGCTCGGAGCGATCCGAGCGGCGGCTGTTCCTTGCCGACGGCCCGAAGGCCGTCGAGGGCGCCCTCGGCGCCGGCTGCGTCGTCGAGGTGTTCGCCACCACCGCCGCCACCGAGCAGTACGCCGCGCTCGCGGCGGACGCCCCGGCGTGGACGCTGGTCGACGACGCCGCGCTGGCCTCGCTCAGCGACTCGGTGAGCCCGGCCGGTGTGGTCGCGCTCTGCCGGTTCCTGGACGGGGCGGTCCCGGCCCGGGCGCGTCTCACCGCGATCTGCGCCGACGTCCGCGACCCGGGCAACGCCGGCACCGTGATCCGTTGTGCCGACGCGGCCGGCGCGGACGCCGTCGTGCTGGCCGGGCACTCGGTCGACGCCTACAACCCCAAGACCGTGCGGGCCAGCGTCGGCAGCCTCTTCCACCTGCCGATCGTGCCGGAGCCCGACGCGGCGAGCGCCGTCCGCGCGGCGCAGGCCGCGGGCCTGCAGGTGCTGGCCGCCGACGGCGCCGGCGAGGTCGACCTCGACGAGGCCGACGAGCTGCTCGCCCGACCCACGGCGTGGCTCTTCGGCAACGAGGCGTGGGGACTGCCGGACGAGCTGGCCGCGCTCGCCGACCACCGGGTCCGGATCCCGATCCACGGCCGCGCGGAGAGCCTCAACCTCTCCACTGCCGCCGCACTCTGCCTCTACGCGTCGGCTCGGGCGCAGCGGCGGGCCTCGCCCACCTGAGCACGCCTCGCGAGCAGCCCGGGGCGCGAGTGCGCCCACTACTGTGCTGGCATGGGAGACGACCTGCTCGACGCACTCGCCGACGGTGCGGTGCTCGCAGGCGCCGACGGTCGCGTGACCGCCGTCAACGCGACGGCGCGCCGCATGCTCGGCGTGAGCGACGGCATCGGCAAGCTCCTGGAGGACGTGCTCACGCTGCGCGACCACGAGGGCCGGGACTGGTGCTCCCACAACCGGCCCTACGCCGGCCTCCCCACCCGCACGGCGGTCCCGGAGCAGCCCTGGCTCCTCCCGGACGGCACCGAGGTCCTCGTCGTCGCCCGCCTGCACCGGGCCGCCCTGTCCGAGCCGGTGTCCACGGTCGCGGTGAGCCTGCGCTCCGGCCGGGGCCGCGCACGGCTCGACCGCGAGCGCTCCGACCTCGTGGCGACGGTCGCCCACGAGCTGCGGTCACCGCTCACGGGCGTCAAGGGCTTCGTGCAGGCGCTCCTCAACCGGTGGGACCAGCTGAACGACGATCAGAAGAAGCTGATGCTCACCACCGTCGCGGCGGACTCCGACCGGCTCACCCGGCTGATCGCCGAGCTGCTCGACATCGCCCGCATCGACACCGGACGGCTCCAGCTCTACCCGCGGCCGGTCGACGCAGCCGTGCTCGTCCGACGGGTCGTCGACTCGGTCGGCGCCGGCACCAGCCGCGCCCTCGAGCTGACCGTCGCGGACGCGGTGCCCGAGGTGCTCGTCGACCCCGACAAGCTCACCCAGGTCGTGACCAACCTCGTGGAGAACGCCGTACGGCACGGCGAGGGCACGGTGCGGGTCCGGCTCGAGCCGGCCGACCCCGCGGCCGAGGGGCCCGGCGTACGGCTGACCGTGGAGGACGAGGGCGAGGGGATCTCCCCGGAGATGCGCCGGCGGGTGTTCACGAAGTTCTGGACCGGCGGGCGCGGCGGCGGCTCCGGGCTCGGGCTCTACCTCGTGCACGGACTCGTGCGCGCCCACGGCGGGACGGTCGCGATCGAGGACGCCGAGGGCGGCGGGGCGCGGATCGTCGTGCTGCTGCCGGCGGGCGAGTTCGCGGACTGAGCGGTCCGGCAGGCGTTACCCGTTCGCGGACGCCCGGAGCCCGTCAATAGACTCGTCCCCGTGTCTGGACCGAACAGCGACTACGACCCTGTGGAGGTCACTCCGTTGAAGCCCGAGGAGGTCGAGGCCGCGCGCGACGCCGCGCTCGCCGCCATCGCGGCCGCCGCCGACCTCGCCGAGCTCAAGCAGGTCCGGATCGACCACACGGGGGACCGGTCGCCGCTGGCGCTCGCCAACCGCGAGATCGGCGCGCTCCCGCCGCAGGCGCGCAAGGAGGCCGGTCAGCGCATCGGTCGGGCGCGCGGCGCGGTCAACCAGGCGCTCGCGGCCCGCCAGGAGGTGCTGGAGGCCGAGCACGAGGAGCGGATGCTGGTCGAGGAGACCGTCGACGTCACCCTGCCGACCGACCGGCTCCCGGCCGGCGCCCGCCACCCGCTCACCACCGGCTCCGAGCTGATCGCCGACATCTTCGTCGCCATGGGCTGGGAGGTCGCGGAGGGCCCGGTCATCGAGGCGGAGTGGCTCAACTTCGACGCTCTCAACCTCGGCGCCGACCACCCGGCCCGCACCATGCAGGACACGTTCTGGACCGACCCGGCCGACGACCACCTGGTGCTGCGCACCCACACCTCGCCGGTCCAGGCCCGCACGATGCTCAGCACCGAGCCCCCGATCTACGTCGTCTGCCCCGGTCGGGTGTTCCGCACCGACGAGTACGACGCGACGCACAGCCCGGTCTTCCACCAGGTCGAGGGTCTCGCCATCGACGAGGGCATCACGATGGCCCACCTCAAGGGCACGCTCGACCACTTCGCCGCGCAGATGTTCGGGGAGGGCATCAGCACCCGCTTCCGCCCCTCGTACTTCCCCTTCACCGAGCCGAGCGCCGAGGTCGACCTGGTCTGCTTCGTGTGCCGCGGCGCGACCGTGGTCGACGGCGTCACCTGCCGCACCTGCCGGGGCGAGGGCTGGATCGAGTGGGGCGGCTGCGGCGTGGTCAACCCGCGGGTGCTGACCGCCTGCGGCGTCGACGCCGAGCGCTACACCGGGTTCGCCTTCGGCATGGGCATCGACCGCACATTGATGTTCCGCCACGGCATCGAGGACCTGCGGGAGCTCTTCGAGGGCGACATCCGCTTCACCACGGCATTCGGGAGTGAACTGTGAAGGCCCCTGTCTCCTGGATCCGCGAGTACGTCGACCTCCCGGCCGAGGTCACCACCGAGGACCTCACCACCCGGTTGACCTCGCTCGGCCTCAAGCTCGAGGCGATCGAGAGCGCCGGCGCCGACATCACCGGCCCGCTCGTCGTCGGCCGGGTGCTGACGGTGGAGCCCGAGCCGCAGAAGAACGGCAAGACCATCAACTGGTGCACCGTCGACGTCGGCGCCGCCAACGGCACCGGCGAGCCGCAGGGCATCGTCTGCGGCGCCCACAACTTCGCGCCCGGCGACCTGGTCGTGGTGATCCTGCCCGGCGGCGTGCTGCCCGGGAACTTCGAGATCTCCGCGCGCAAGACCTACGGCCACCTCTCGGCCGGCATGATCTGCTCGGCCCGCGAGCTCGGCCTCGGCGAGGACCACGACGGCATCATCGTGCTGCCCGCCGACGCCGGTGAGCCCGGCGACGACGCCTTCGACGTGCTCGGCCTCCGCGAGGAGGTCGTCGAGTTCGAGATCAACCCCGACCGCGCCTACGCGCTGTCGCTGCGCGGGATCGCCCGCGAGGCTGCGCTGGCCTACGGCGTGCGGTTCACCGACCCGACCGAGCGCGACGTCCCCGCGTCGAACGACGCCGGCTACCCGGTCGTCATCGACGACCCCGACGGCTGCCCGGTGTTCGTGGCCCGCAGGGTGAGCGGCTTCGACCCCGCCGCGGCCACCCCGGACTGGATGGCGAAGCGTCTGCAGCAGGCCGGCATGCGGCCGATCTCGCTGGCGGTCGACGTCACCAACTACGTGATGCTCGAGACCGGGCGCCCGATCCACGGCTACGACGCCGCCAAGCTCCAGGGCCCGATCCGGGTCCGGCGCGCCCACGAGGGCGAGCGCCTGACGACGCTCGACGGCACCGAGCGGGTGCTCTCCGCCGAGGACCTCGTCGTCACCGACGACTCCGGCATCATCGGACTCGGCGGCGTGATGGGCGGCGAGACCACCGAGATGTCCGCGACCACCACCGACATCCTGGTCGAGGCCGCCCACTGGGACGCCCGGTCGATGTTCCGCACCGGCAAGCGCCACAGGATCAGCTCGGAGGCCGGCAAGCGCAACGAGCGCGGCGTCGACCCCGTCATCACCCCGGCTGCCGCCGACCGCGTGGTCGAGTTGCTGACGACGTACGGCGGGGGCACGGTCGACCCCGGCGTCACGGTCGTCGGCACGCCGCCGGACCAGCCGCGGATCACGATGTCCTACGACCTGCCCGCGCGGGTCACCGGCATCGACATCGACGCGGCCACGACGGTGACGAACCTCGAGGCGGTGGGCTGCGCGCTCACCAAGGAGGACACCACGCTGACCGCGACGCCACCGCCGTGGCGTCCCGACCTCAACGACCCGTTCGACCTGGTCGAGGAGGTGGCGCGGATCGTCGGCTACGACCAGGTGCCGTCGGTGCTGCCGCGCGACGCGGCGGGCCGCGGCCTGACCCGGGAGCAGCGGCTGCGTCGCCGCGTCGGGCGCACCCTCGCGGGGGCCGGCTGCGTCGAGGTGATCAGCTTCCCGTTCGTCGGCGACGCCGCGTTCGACACGCTCGGCCTGCCGGCCGACGACGTACGCCGCCGCACCGTGCGCTTGGCCAACCCGCTCTCGAGCGAGGAGCCGTCCTACACGACGACCCTGCTGCCCGGACTGCTCAAGGCGGCCGCCCGCAACGTCGGTCGCGGCGCGACCGGGGTCGCGCTCTTCGAGACCGGCACGGTCGCGTTCCCCTCCGAGAGCGGCCCGGCGCCGATCTACGGCGTCGAGTGGCGACCGAGCGAGGACGAGCTCGCGAAGCTCTTCGAGGCCCTGCCGGCGCAACCCCTGCACCTCGCCGTCGTGCTCGCCGGCGAGCGGGAGCGCAGCGGCTGGTGGGGCGCCGGCCGAGAGGCCGACTGGTCCGACGCCATCGCGGTCGTGCGGCGGCTGGCGGCCGAGCTGGGCGTCGAGGTGGCGGTCGCGTCGGCGACGTACCAGCCCTGGCACCCCGGCCGGTGTGCGGTGTTCACGGTCGCGGGCGAGGAGCTCGGCCACGCCGGCGAGCTCCACCCGAAGGTGGCCCAGGCGTTCGGCCTGCCGGCGCGCAGCGCCGCGGTCGAGATCGACCTCGACCTCCTCCTGCGGCACGCGCGCGACGTGCCCCCCGGGCCGCAGTTCTCGACCTACCCGCTGGCCAAGGAGGACGTCGCGCTCGTCGTGGCCGACGACGTCACCGCGGCCGAGGTCGAGGCCGCGCTCCGCGAGGGCGCCGGGGACCTGCTCGAGTCGGTCCGGCTCTTCGACGTCTACACCGGTGACCAGGTCGGCGAGGGTCGCAAGTCGCTGGCGTTCGCGCTCCGGTTCCGGGCACCCGACCGCACCCTGACGGAGGAGGAGACGGCGGCCGCGCGCGACGCGGCCGTGGCGCTCGCCGCAGAGCGGACCGGTGCCGTCCAGCGCTGACGGACCGTCCGGCTCCCGGCTCACGGTCCTCGACGACGTCACCTGGGAGGGCGAGCCCGTCCCCGGGGAGCGGACGCATGCGCTGCTCCGCAGCCTGGTCGACGCCGGCCCACGCGGACTGTCGGAGACCGCGCTGGTCGAGGACATCTGGGGCGACGACGTCCCGGCGAACCCGACGAAGGCCCTCCAGGTCGTGGTCTCCCGGGCGCGCTCGGCGACCCGGCCCGAGGTCATCGAGCGCACGCCGCGCGGCTACCGCCTCTCGCTCACGGCCGACGACGTCGACGCGTGGGCCCTGCGCCCGGAGGGGCTGCGGCTGGCGGCCGCGGGGGAGTACGCCGCCGCGCTGCCGCTCCTCGAGCGCGCCGACGCCGACGACGAGGTCGTCGCCGCCCTCCTGCGAGCGGTCGCCGGGGTGCACGGCGTACCCGCGGCGCTGGAGCGGTACGAGGCCTACCGCAGCGACCTCGCCGACCGGCTGGGCATCGACCCCAGCCCGGTCATCCAGGCCCTGCACACCGAGCTGCTGGCCCGTGACCGCCCGGTCCGGGAGGGCCTGCTCTACGAGGCCTCACGGCTGATCGGCCGCGACGGCGACGTCGCCGCCCTCGCGGAGACGATCCGCACCGCTCGGGTGACCTCGATCGTCGGCGCGGGCGGCCTGGGCAAGACCCGGCTCGCGCACCTCATGGGTCGGCTCGCCGAGCAGCCGGTCGTGCACTTCGTCGAGCTGGCCGGCGTCACCTCCCCGGAGGGGGTGGCGGTCGAGGTCGGCGACGTCCTCGGCGTCCGGGAGTCGGTCGCCGGCCGCCTGACCACGGTCGCGGCCCGCCGTACCGACCTCGTCGGCCGCATCGTCGACCAGGTCGGGACCGCTCCGGCGCTGCTGATCCTCGACAACTGCGAGCACCTCGTGGCGGCCGTCGCCGACCTCGTGCAGGTCCTCGTCACCCGCACCCCGGCGCTGCGCGTGCTCACCACCAGCCGGGCGCCGCTGGGCCTGGCCGCGGAGCGGGTCTACCAGCTCCCGCAGCTGAGCCTCGACGACGCGGTCGAGCTGTTCACCGACCGCGCGTCCGCAGCGCGGCCGGGCGCCCGTCTGGACGTCGGCGAGGTGCGCGAGGTCGTCGAGCGGCTCGACGGCCTGCCCCTTGCGGTGGAGCTCGCCGCGGCCAAGGTCCGGGTGATGTCTGTGGCCGAGATCGGCCGGCGCCTGGAGAACAGGTTCGCGCTGCTCACCGGCGGCTCCCGGGACGTGCCGGAGCGCCACCAGACGCTGCTCGCCGTGATCGACTGGAGCTGGAACCTCCTCGGCGAGGACGAGCGCACCGCGCTCCGCCGGCTCGCGGTGTTCCGCGACGGCTTCTCGCTCGGCGGTGCCGACGCCGTGATCGACGGGGACGCGATCGTGCCCCTCTCGCACCTGGTGGAGCAGTCGCTCGTCACCGTCGTGGAGGGCGCCGGCGGGCTGCGCTACCGACTGCTGGAGACGGTGCGTGAGTTCGGGCAGATGCAGCTGATCGACGCCGGCGACGACGCCGAGACCGCTCGTCGGCTGCGGGACTGGGGTGTTGCGTTCTGCCTGCGGGCGTCCGGCACGCTGTTCGGGCCCGGTCAGATCGCCACGATGTCGGAGATCCGCACCGAGGAGGGCAACCTCGTCGACCTGCTGCGGCGGTGCCTGCGCGACCGGCAGGCGGACGCCGTCGTCGTGCTGGTCGCCTGCCTCTCGGACTTCTGGACGATCGAGGGCAGCCACCTCAAGGTCGTCAACCTCGCGGCCGAGGTCGAGGACGTCATCATCGACGCGCACATCCCCGCGGAGCTCGAGGGCGCCTTCCGCACCACGCTGGTCGCGATCGCCTTCAACACGCTGATCTTCTCCGACTCGGTCTCGGGGCCGGCCTTCGAGCGGCTCGAGCAGCTCGGCCCCGGCGGCCGGGCGAGCCGCAGCGACATCGCGGCCACGGTCCTGCTCGCTGCTCGCCAGACCATCGGCGACGAGCGGCTCGACGCGCTCGAGGCGCTCTGCGCGGACCCCGACCCCCGGGTCGCGCAGCTCGCGATGCAGTGGTCGAGCCAGTTCCACGAGAACCAGGGCGACGTCCGTCTGGCGCAGGAGCGCGGCACGGACGCCCTCGCCCTGGCTCTCGCCCACGACGCCGACGGGCCGTGGAGCGCGGCGCTCATCCGAGCGCAGCTCGCCGGCCTGACCATGCAGGTCGGCGACATGGAGGAGGCGATGGGGTTCGCGCGCGACGCGATCCCCGTGCTGCAGGCGCTGGGCGCCAGCGAGGACGTCGCGCAGCTCAAGGCCGTGCTCGCGGTCGGCGCCATGGACCAGGGACGGGTCGCCGAGGCCGAGCGGCTCTTCGACGAGATCGAGGCCGAGGACCTCGGCTCCAGCATCTTCGGCGGGGCGATCATCCTGCTGTGCGGTCGGGCCGAGCTCGCCCTCGCCGCGGGCCGGGTCGACGAGGGCCTGCGCCGGTACCGCGACGCCGTGACCGACCTGGCCGAGCGCGGCTTCCCCGGGCTCGAGATGGTGCTCGGCTTCGAGCCGTGGACGCTGTACGCCGAGGCCGCCGCGATCACCGCCCACGCCCAGCGCGGCCGCCGCGAGGAGGTCGCCGGGATGCGCCGCGACCTGCTCGACAAGGCGCCGAAGATCCTGGGGGGCGCGATCGGCTTCCTCGACTACCCGGTCTTCGGCTCGATCCTCTTCGCGCTCGCGGAGTGGGAGCTGGCCGGCGAGCTCGACACCGAGCGGGCGACCACCGCCGTACGGCTGCTCGTCTACGCGGACCGGTTCGGCTACAACCGCCAGCTGCCCAGCCTGGCCTGGGCGCCGGCCCTGGCCCTGGCCCAGGCGGCGCTGCCGGGGGAGGAGGCGCGGTTCCGCGCCACCCTCGAGGGCCGGAGCGCGCCCGAGCTCCGCCCGGAGGTCGGTGCCCTCCTGGCGGAGCTCGAGTAACCCCGTCACCGTCGAGTTGGGCCCCGGTCACCGTCGAGTTGGGCCCCGGTCACCGTTGAGTTGGCCCGCCGTCTCAGATCTTGCGCGAGTACGACCGCACGGCCAACGGCGCGAAGACCGCGACGACCACGCTGCAGCCGAGCACCGCCCAGCCCACGTGGGCGCTGAAGTTGCCGTCGTTGATCAGGTCGCGGCACGCCGTCACGACCTGCGAAACCGGGTTGACCGCGACGAACTTCTGCAGCCACTCCGGCATCGTCTCCGGGTCCGTGAACACGTTGGAGAGGAAGGTCAGCGGGAACATGATCATCATGCCGATGCCCTGCACGGCCTGCGCGGAGCGGGCGACGGTGCCGAGCCAGGCGAAGATCCAGGACAGCGACCAGCCGGCGAAGATCGTCAGGGCCCAGCCGGCGGTGACGCCGATGACGCCGCCGTCGGGCCGGTAGCCCAGGAGGAAGCCGGTCAGCAGCGTGAGCGTCGCGGCGATGCCGTAGCGCAGCACGTCCGCCAGCATCGGGCCCGCGAGCGGTGCGATCCGCGCGATCGGGAGCGACTTGAAGCGGTCGAAGACGCCCTTGTCCATGTCCTCGCGCATCTGCGTGCCGGTCGCCATGCAGGCGGTCAGCGCGGTCTGGGCGAGGACGCCCGGGATCAGCCACGGCAGGTAGTCCTGCACGGAGCCGGCGAGGCCGCCCCCGAAGATGAAGGCGAACATCGCGGTGAAGAGCAGCGGCTGGATCGTGACGTCGAAGAACTGCTCGGGGTTGCGGCGCATCTTCTTCATCGCGCGCCAGGCCATCGCGATGCTCTGGTCGACGGTGTCGCGCAGGGACGGGCGGGCGACCAGGGTGCGGTCGAGCACCTCGGCCGTCTCGCGGTCGGGGAGCAGGGTGCTCTGGGTGGTCATCGGGCCACCTCCATCTCGGCGTCGGTCTCGTCCTCGGCGCTGTGGCCCGTGATGGCCATGAACACCTCGTCGAGAGTGGGCTTCTGGACGGTCGCGGACGCGATGGACAGGCCGGACTGACGCAGCGCGATCAGCACGTCCGCGGCCCGGTTGGCATCGGGGAGCGCAGCGTTCATGCCGCCCGCCTCCGGGGTCAGGACCGGCTCCTCGTCGAGCACCCGGCGTACGACGGCGGCGGCGTCGGCGGTCTCCGCCGGGTCAGACATCCGCAGCTGGAGGGTGGAGCTGCCGACCGAGGTCTTGAGCTCGTCCGGCGTGCCCTCGCCCACCTTGATGCCCCGGTCGATGACCGCGATGCGGCCGGCGAGCTGGTCGGCCTCGTCCAGGTACTGCGTGGTCAGCAGCACGGTGCTGCCGCCACGGACCAGGTCACGGATGGTGTCCCACATCTGCCCGCGGGTGCGCGGGTCGAGGCCGGTGGTCGGCTCGTCGAGGAAGATCAGCGGGGGCTGGGAGATCAGGCTGGCTGCGAGGTCGAGGCGTCGGCGCATGCCGCCCGAGAAGGCGCTGATCTGCTTGTCGCGGGCCTCGGCGAGTCCGAAGCGCTCGAGCAGGTCGGCGGCCATGGCCTTCGCCCGCGACGAGGACAGGCCCTGCAGCCGGCCGAAGAGCCAGAGGTTCTCGTGGCCGGTGAGGTTCTCGTCCACGGAGGCGTACTGCCCGGTCACGCCGACGAGCTGCCGGATCATGTGCGGGTTGCGGCGGACGTCGACCCCGAAGATGCTGGCCTCGCCGCCGTCCATCGGCAGCAGGGTCGCGAGCATCTTCAGGGTGGTGGTCTTGCCCGCGCCGTTCGGCCCGAGCACGCCGAAGACCTCGCCGCGACGCACCTCGAGGTCGATCCCGTCGACCGCGCGGAAGTCACCGAACGTCTTGACGAGCCCGGCGGCCGCGACGGCCAGGTCGGTGTCAGGTACTCGTGTCATGGCACCACCGTGCCGTCGCGCGGTTTCACCCCGCCTTCAGCGCGGTTTCACTGCTGAAGGCGAGGTGCGTGGCGCGGCCCTCAGTACGTCGCGAGCGGGAACGTCGCGAGCTGGAGGAAGTGGTCCGACGCGACCTGCGAGGCGTCGGCGGGCACCTGGTTCTTGTAGAAGCACGACCCCTTCACCGGACCCAGCGACATGAGGTAGTCGCGGCGGTACGGCGTGATGCGCAGCGGGAACCGGAACGCGAACGTCGAGCCGTACTGGGCGTTCTGGATCGACGCGGCGGCGAACGAGTCGTAGAACCCGGCGTTGAGGAGCGCGATCTGGACGTGGTTGAACGGCGTCGAGTTGATCGACGAGTTCAGGTCGCCGCCGAGGATGACCTGCTCCCCGGACCGCGCCTGCACGGTGGTGAGGAACGGGATCAGCGTCTTCAGCTGCACCTCCCGGGCCTGGAAGGCGCTGGCGTCCTCGCCGACGCGCAGGTGCGTGCCCGCGAAGTAGAACGCCGGCTGCGTGGCCCCGACGGCCTGGAGGCGTGCCCACGGCAGCAGCGAGTCGCCCTTCCCGTCCCCGCCGTTGAGCCGCTCCAGGCCCCGGTCGAGCACGGTGAACTTGGCCGAGTCGACGAAGATCCGGGTGCCGACGAGCCCACCGCCACGGCGGTAGTAGTCGTCACCGAGCGCGTCCACCCACTTGTGGTTGGGGTCCGGGTCAACGGCGTTCATCTGGTCGAGCAGCCACTGGTGCTGCCGGACCGGACCGAAGCCCATGTCGGCCTGCCCGTTGGCCTCCTGGATCGCCACCACCTTCGCGCCGCTCGAGAGGATCTGCGCGGCGGCGTTCGCACCGCGGAGGCTCCAGCTGAACTGGGACGACGCGGGCTCCTTGTCCCAGCCGCGGACGTTGAAGGTCGCGACCGACACCTGGTTGGCCGGGCTCGCCGTGCAGGGGTAGTTCACCGGCGCTTGGATCCACTTGGTCGGGCTCGACGCCTTGGTGCCGCGCGTCCGGTAGATCGTCACCTGGACGAACGAGTAGTTGCCGGACTCCGGCGTCGCGCCGAACGCGTGCGGGATGACCAGGGACTGCTTGTTGCGCTTGACGTTGAAGGTCTGCGTCTTGGTGTTGAGGCTGCGGCTGGGGCCGACGGTCACGGTCCACTTGCGGATCTGCTTGGCAGGAGCGGGCCGCTTCCAGGTCACCCGGATCTTCCCGTCGGGTGTCGGGGCCAGGCTCATCTTGAGGTTGCCCGCGCCGTTGGGGGCGCTCCCGGCGGCCGTGCCCGTGGCGTTGCCGAGCTTCGGCACCGGCCGGTCGGCCCGCGTGTCGGCGGGTCGCGCGGAGGCGCCCGTCGCGGACGCCGCGGTGAGGGCGGTGAGGACGAGTGCGGCGACCAGAGCAGCGCGCGCGGAACGGCGCGCGGAGGTGGCAGTCATTGGCTGGAGGCTCCCCAGTGCGATTCAGCGTCAGAGCGAGTGCGCGTGCCGTGGCACGACCGTTCAACGATAACGAGATCGGCACCGGACGACGGAATCTTTGGCGTTGCGGCCGATTTCTGGGTCCGACGGGCTGGACCACTGCCGATCGGCGCCTCAGTACGGCGGGAGCGGCAGTGTCGCGACCTGCATGAAGTGGTCGGAGGACGCCTGCGCGGGCCTGCGGAAGACGACGTTGACGTAGCGGCACGATCCGCGCACGGACCCGTAGGTCAGGATGTAGTCGCGCCGGTTCGGCGTCCGGCGGACCGGGAAGGCGAGTCCGTTGGTGGTGGGGAACGCGGCGTTCCTCCGGTTCCCGGTGGCGAAGGCGTCGAACATGCCGATCTCCAGGAGCCGCAGCTGCGCCTGGTTGTAGGGGTTGGTGTTGGCAGTCTCGTTGAGGTCGCCCGCGACGATGACCTGGTCCCCGAACGTGGCGTAGAGCTCGCGCACGTGGTCGGCCGTCTGCGCGACCTGGTGGGTCCGGTGGCTCCAGGACGCTCGGTCCTCACCCTGGTCGAGGTGGTTCGAGGTCAGCACGAACGGCGCGGCGAGCCCGGTCGTCGACCTCCTCCCGGCCACCGCCTGGAGGCGTGCCCAGGGCATCAGGGAGTCGCTCCGCAGACCCGGGGCCTTCAGCCGGTAGAGACCGGAGGCGAGCAGCCGGAACCTGTTCCGGTCGTAGATCACCCGCGTGCCCTTGAGACCGGGCCGGCCGCCGGGGTTCTTGTAGGCGGCGTCCGGGAGGGCATCGCGCCACCGCGCGTCGCGGTCGGGATCCTGGGCGTTCAGCTGCCGGAGGACGTACTCGTCCTGCTCGAGCTTGCCGAAGCCCGCGTTCTCGGGTCCGCTGGCCTCCTGGATCGCGACGGCGTGCGCGCCGCTGTGCAGGATCTGGTGGATGACGTTGTCGCGCCGGACCGTCCACGGGTAGGTCTTGTTGCGCTTGCGCCTCTCGGTCAGCCAGTTGCGGATGTTGAACGTGCCGACGGTGACCCGGTCGTCGGGCGCGGCGGTACACGGGCTGACGGTGGGCGCCTGGATCCACTTGGTCGGGCTGGCGCCGACCTGCCCGGACCGGCGGTGGATGACCACCTTGACGAAGGTGAAGTTGCCCGAGTCGGGCAGCACGCCGTACGCCGGCGGCACGACCAGCGACTGCGTGGTCGGGCTCACGTAATAGCTCTGGACGAGGTTGTCGAGGCGCCGGTTGACGCCCACCTTCACCACGAACTTCTCCAGCTTGTCGGGCGTCGTCGGGCGCTTCCAGCTGACCGCGACGGAGCCGTCGGCCGTGAGCGCGAGGCTGAGCTCCAGGTTGCCGCGACCATTGGGCTGGCTGCCGGGGCCGGTCCCGGTCGTGCTGGACAGGGGGCTCGGTCCGGCCGACGGTGCGGGGGAGGCCGGGACGAGGGTGGCGGTGAGCACACCGGCGAGGACCGCAGCGGTCGCGCTGGCGAGGCGGACGGACATGGTCTGCCCGTACCGCCACCCGCCCTCGGTCATGCGTTCACTCGATGGCCTGGTTCACCACCCGGCGGAAGGCATCGTAGGTCGTGCGGTCGCCAGAGACCTCCAGCCGGTCGTCGCCGCCGCGCCGCCAGAGCCAGGCGTCGAGGTCGGCGGCCGGGCCGACGAGCACCGCGTCGGGCTCACTCCCGGGATCGGCGACCGCGGCGATGTCGTCCTCGTCGTACACCTTGCCGCTCTCGGGGTCGGTGCCGGTGAAGCGGCCGAGCTCCACCCAGATCGACGCCCCGGTGTCGGCCACGTCGACCCGGACATGGCGCCCGTAGCCGGTGAACGTGCCCCACGTGGGCCCGCCGCCGAACATGACCGCGAGTGCCTCCTCGACGCCGTCCGTCGCGAGCACGGGGTCGAGCGGGGTGACCTCGCCGGCGGTCTGCTCGGCGTCGAGGCGGTGGATCAGCGCCTCGTGGGCCTGGCGGCGGAACGTGAACCCGACGGTCTGCTCGCTCGACCAGGTCCAGGCCTCCTCGGCGGGATCGGCCGCGGCGAGCGCCGCGACCAGGCGGGCCTCCTGCTCCTCGTGGTAGGCGAGCAGGTCGTCGTACGACGCGGGCTTCTCCGGCTCGGTCCAGTCGTCGTCCGGCCCGGCCGGTCGCTGCTCGACGATGTCGGCCCAGAACTGGAGCACACCGCCGTGGTGCCCGAGCAGGTTGGCCGCCGTCCAGTCCGGGCAGCCCGGCACCCGGGCCTCCGGGTCGCACCCGGCGAGCACGGTGCGCAGCCGCGTGGAGTCGGCGCGCAGGTGGCGGAGGTAGTCGTCGAAGGCGAGTCTCGTCATGGTCAGCAAACCTAGGGGCGACCGGCGACACCGAACCAGCCGAATTCATGAACATGCAGGGTCATGTATAGTCATGCGCTATGCCGACCAGGATCGCCGTCGCCGGAGCCAGCGGGTACGCCGGAGGCGAGCTGCTGCGCCTGCTGCTGAGCCACCCCGACGTCGAGATCGGCGCCCTCACCGGAGCCTCCAACGCCGGCCAGCCGCTCGGCGCGCTGCAGCCCCACCTCGTGCCGCTCGCCGACAGGGTGCTCGAGGAGACGACCGTCGAAACCCTCCGCGACCACGACGTGGTCTTCCTCGCGCTCCCGCACGGCCAGTCCGGCGAGCTCGCGGCGCAGCTCGGTGACGACACGGTCGTCGTCGACTGCGGCGCCGACTTCCGGCTCGCCGACCCCGGCGCGTGGGCGAAGTTCTACGGCGGCCCCCACGCCGGCACCTGGCCCTACGGGCTCCCCGAGCTCCCCGGCCAGCGCGACCGGCTCCGCGGCGCGACCCGCATCGCCGTCCCCGGCTGCTACCCGACGGTCTCCACGCTCAGCCTCGCGCCCGCGATCGCCGCCGGCCTCGTCGAGCCCGACGTCACCGTGGTCGCCGCGTCCGGCACGTCGGGCGCCGGCAAGGCGGCCAAGCCGCACCTGCTCGGCAGCGAGGTGATGGGCAACGCCAGCGCGTACGGCGTGGGCGGGGTGCACCGCCACACCCCGGAGATCACCCAGAACCTCTCGACGCTCACCGACGCCGACGTGCGGGTCAGCTTCACGCCGCTGCTGGTGCCGATGCCGCGCGGCATCCTCGCCACCTGCAGCGCGCGGATCACCGGTGATCTCACCGCCGACGAGGCCTATGACGTCTACGCCAAGGCGTACGCCGACGAGCCCTTCGTCCACCTGCTCCCGCCGGGCCAGTGGCCGCAGACGAAGTCGGTGACCGGCTCCAACGCCGTCCACCTCCAGGTGACGGTCGACGAGGACGCACGACGAATGGTCGCCGTCGGTGCCGTGGACAACCTGTCCAAGGGCACCGCCGGCGCTGCCGTCCAGTGCATGAACCTCGCGCTCGGCCTCGACGAAGGCCTGGGCCTCTCGACCGTAGGAGTAGCTCCGTGACCGTCACCACCCCCGCCGGCTTCCGGGCCGCCGGCGTCGCCGCCGGCCTGAAGTCCACCGGCGCCAAGGACGTCGCGCTCGTCGTCAACGACGGCCCGACCTTCGACTCGGCCAGCGTCTTCACCGCCAACCGCTGCAAGGCCAACCCCGTGCTCTGGAGCCAGGAGGCGGTCAAGGACGGCACCGTGCGGGCGGTGTTCCTCAACTCCGGCGGCGCCAACTGCTACACCGGCCCCGACGGCTTCCAGACCACCCACCAGGTCGCCGAGACGGTCGCGGGACAGCTCGGCGTCGGCGCGATCGATGTCGTCGTCTGCTCGACCGGTCTGATCGGGCTCACCAACCCGCGCGACCAGGTCCTCGCCGGCGCGCGGGCGGCGTACGCCGCGCTGTCGGCCGACGGAGGAGCCGAGGCCGCGCAGGCGATCATGACCACCGACTCGGTGAGCAAGCAGGTCGTCGTCGAGGGCGCCGGCTGGACGATCGGCGGCATGGCCAAGGGCGCCGGCATGCTGGCGCCGCAGCTCGCCACGATGCTGGTGGTGATCACCACCGACGCCGTCGTACCTGCGGCCGACCTCGACACCGCGCTCCGCGCCGCCACCCGGGTCAGCTTCGACCGGCTCGACTCCGACGGCTGCATGTCCACCAACGACACCGTCACCCTGATGGCGAGCGGCGCGAGCGGCATCACCCCGAGCCTCGACGACTTCACGGCGGCGCTCACCCAGGCGTGCACCGACCTCGCGATGCAGCTGCTCGCCGACGCCGAGGGCGCCGACCACGAGATCGCCATCACCGTCGTCAACGCGGCCAGCGAGGACGAGGCGGTCGAGGTCGCCCGCAGCGTCGGCCGCTCCAACCTCTTCAAGGCAGCGATCTTCGGCAACGACCCCAACTGGGGCCGGGTGCTGGCCAGCATCGGCACCACGAGCGCGCAGTTCGACCCCGCCGACCTCGACGTCGCGATGAACGGGATCTGGGTCTGCAAGCAGTCCACCCCGCACGCCGACCCGGCGACCGTCGACCTCAAGCCGCGCGAGGTCAGCGTGACGATCGACCTCAAGGCCGGGTCCGCGCGGGCCACCGTCTGGACCAACGACCTCACGCACGCCTACGTCCACGAGAACAGCGCGTACTCCTCATGAGCATCGACCACGTGCACCACGACCCCAGCAAGCCGGACCCGGCGAAGGCCCGCACCCTCGCCGCGGCCCTGCCCTGGCTGAAGCGCTACCACGGCAAGATCGTGGTGGTGAAGTACGGCGGCAACGCCATGACCGACGACGCGCTCAAGCGCGCGTTCGCGGAGGACATCGCGTTCCTGCGCTTCGCCGGCTTCAAGCCGGTGGTGGTGCACGGCGGCGGCCCGCAGATCTCCACGATGCTCGACAAGCTCGGGATCGAGTCGGAGTTCCGTGGCGGCCTGCGGGTCACGACGCCCGAGGCGATGGACGTCGTCCGCATGGTGCTCGTCGGCCAGGTCCAGCGCGAGCTGGTCGGGCTGATCAACGAGCACGGCCCGCTCGCCGTCGGCTGCTCCGGCGAGGACGCGGGCCTGTTCACGGCCACCACCACCGGCACCGTGGTCGACGGCGAGGAGGTCGACCTCGGCCTGGTCGGCGAGGTCACCCAGGTGCGGCCCGAGTCGGTGCTCGACCTCATCGAGGCGGGCCGGATCCCGGTCGTCTCCAGCGTCGCGCCCGACGTCGACGGCCGCGTGCACAACGTCAACGCCGACTCGGCGGCGGCAGCGCTCGCGGTCGCGCTGAAGGCCGAGAAGCTGCTCGTGCTCACCGACGTCGAGGGCCTCTACCTCGACTGGGGGCACTCCGACGACGTGATCGGCGAGATCAGCCCGGAGGCGCTCGCGGAGATCCTCCCGTCGCTCGCGTCCGGCATGATCCCCAAGATGGGCGCCTGCCTGCAGGCCGTCGAGAACGGCGTACCCCGCGCGACCGTGGTCGACGGGCGCGAGCCGCACGCCGTGCTGCTCGAGCTGTTCACCAGCGAGGGCGTCGGCACCCAGGTGCTGCCCGGCGTCGAGACCAAGACCCGGAAGGCGAGGGACGCCCAGTGAGCACGTTCCAGGAGCGGTACGCCGCCTCCGTGATGAACACGTTCGGCCCGCCCAAGCTGGTGCTGGTCAAGGGCGAGGGCGCCCACGTCTGGGACGTCGACGGCAACGAGTACGTCGACCTGCTCGGTGGCATCGCCGTCAATGCGCTCGGCCACGGCCACCCGGCGCTGGTCGAGGCCGTGTCCGCCCAGCTGCAGACCCTCGGGCACGTCTCCAACTTCTTCACCACCCCGCAGCAGGTCGAGCTCGCCGAGAAGCTCCTCGAGCTCATCGGCGCGGACGCCGGCGGCGGCAAGGTCTTCTTCACCAACTCCGGCACCGAGGCCAACGAGGCGGCGTTCAAGCTCACCCGCCGCACCGGCCGCACCCACGTCGTGGTCGCCGAGCAGTCCTTCCACGGCCGCACGATGGGCGCGCTCGCACTGACCTCCAAGGAGGCCTACCGGGCGCCGTTCGAGCCCCTGCCGGGTGACGTCACGTTCGTGCCCTTCGGCGACGTCGACGCGCTCGCGGCGGCGGTCACCGACCGGACCGCCGCGATCCTGCTCGAGCCGATCCAGGGCGAGGCGGGCGTCAACGTGCTGCCCGACGGCTTCCTCGCGACCGCGCGCGCCATCGCCGACGAGCACGGCGCGCTGCTCTGGCTCGACGAGGTGCAGTCCGGCATGGGCCGCACCGGCGAGTGGTTCGCGCACCTCCCGTCGGGCGTCACGCCGGACGTCGTGACGGTCGCGAAGGGCCTCGGTGGCGGCTTCCCCATCGGCGCCTGCATCGCCCTCGGCCCGGCCGGTGAGCTGCTCCAGCCCGGCAACCACGGGACCACGTTCGGCGGCAACCCCGTCGCCTGCGCGGCCGCGCTCGCCGTGATCCGCACCATCGAGGAGCAGGACCTGCTCGAGCACGTGAGCGTGCTGGGCCAGAAGCTCCGCGACGGCCTGGTCGCCGACCCCCGGGTCACCGAGGTCAGGGGAGAGGGCCTGCTCATCGGGCTCGACCTCGCGGAGGAGCGGTCCGCGGAGGTCGCGGCGGCGGCGCTGAAGTCGGGCTTCATCATCAACAACGCGACGCCGCAGCGCATCCGGCTCGCCCCGCCGCTGGTGCTCACCGACGACGACGCCAAGGCGTTCCTCGCCGCGTGGCCCGCGATCCTGGACGAGGCCTTCTGATGCGACACTTCCTGGCCGACGACGACCTCAGCCCCGAGGAGCAGGCGCGGGTCCTCGACCTGGCGTTCGAGCTCAAGCAGTCGCCGTACGCCGCGAAGCCGCTGGCCGGCCCCCGGACGGTCGCGATGATCTTCGACAAGCAGACGCTGCGCACGCAGTCGTCCTTCGCCGCCGGCATCGCCGAGCTCGGCGGCTTCCCGATGCTCGTCGACGGTGCGCTCGCCGGCATCGGCGTCCGCGAGTCCGTGCACGACGTGGCCCGGGTGCTCGGCCGCCAGGCGTCGATGATCGTGTGGCGGACCTACGAGCAGTCGCGTCTCGAGGAGATGGCCGAGCACGCCGGCGTCCCGGTCGTCAACGCGCTCACCGACGACTTCCACCCCTGCCAGCTGCTCGCCGACCTGCTCACGGTGCGTGAGCACAAGCAGCAGCTGGCCGGCCTGACCGTGGCGTTCGTCGGCGACGGGGCGTCCAACATGGGCAGCTCGTGGCTGCTGGCCGGCGCCACCGCCGGCATGCACGTCCGCATCGCCTCGCCCGACGGCTACCTGCCGGACGCCGCGATGGTCGAGCGGGCCGCGAAGATCGCGGCGAGCACAAGCGGCTCCGCCACCACCGGCACCGACGCGGTCGCCGCGGTCACCGGCGCCGACGTGGTCGTGACCGACACCTGGATCTCGATGGGCAAGGAGGACCAGGCGGCCGCGCGGGCCGAGGTGTTCGCGCCGTACTCGCTCACGACCGCGCTCTTCGACCGGGCCAAGGCCGACGCCATCGCCATGCACTGCCTGCCGGCCTACCGCGGCAAGGAGATCGACGCCGAGGTCCTCGACGGGCCGCAGAGCGTGGTGTGGGACGAGGCGGAGAACCGCCGCCATGCCCAGAAGGCGATCCTCACGTTCCTGATCGAGGCGGCGACGTGACCAGCGCCCCGCTCCGCCCGACGACCAAGAACGCCCGCCACCAGCGCATCGTCGAGATCGTGACCCAGCACGAGGTCCGCTCCCAGAGCGACCTCGCCGCGCTGCTCGCCGAGAGCGGCCTGCGGGTCACCCAGGCGACGCTGTCGCGCGACCTCGTCGAGCTCGACGCGGTCAAGGTGCGCACCCCCTCCGGCGCGCTCGTGTACGCCGTACCCGCCGAGGGCGGCGACCGCCGTCCGGTGGCCCCCGCGGAGACCGCCGCGGCGGCCGCGCGCCTGGCCCGGCTCTGCGGCGAGCTGCTCGTCAGCGCCGAGGCGAGCGCCAACCTCGTCGTGCTCCGCACCCCGCCGGGCGCCGCCCAGTTCCTGGCCTCGGCGTTCGACAAGTCCGAGTTCCACGACATCCTGGGCACGATCGCCGGCGACGACACCGTGCTCGTGATCGGCCGCGACCCCGAGGGCGGCGACGACCTGGCCCGCCGGTTCCTCACCATGGCCGACCACCACCCCCACCCTGACCAGAAAGCAGACAACTCGTGAGCAAGGTCCTGACCTCCCTCCCCATCGGCCAGCGGGTCGGCATCGCCTTCTCGGGCGGCCTGGACACGTCCGTGGCCGTGGCGTGGATGCGGGCCAAGGGCGCGGTGCCGTGCACCTACACCGCTGACATCGGGCAGTACGACGAGCCCGACATCAGCGGGGTCCCCGGCCGGGCCAAGCAGTACGGCGCGGAGATCGCCCGCGCCGTCGACTGCCGCCGGCAGCTGGTCGAGGAGGGCCTGGCCGCGATGGCGTGCGGCGCCTTCCACATCCGCTCCGGCGGGCGCGCCTACTTCAACACCACGCCGCTCGGCCGCGCGGTCACCGGCACGATGCTGGTCCGCGCGATGCACGAGGACGACGTGGACATCTGGGGCGACGGCTCCACGTTCAAGGGCAACGACATCGAGCGCTTCTACCGCTACGGCCTGCTCGCCAACCCCTACCTGCGCATCTACAAGCCCTGGCTGGACGCCGACTTCGTCACCGAGCTGGGCGGCCGCGCGGAGATGAGCCAGTGGCTCACCGAGCGCGACCTGCCCTACCGCGACTCCCAGGAGAAGGCCTACTCCACCGACGCCAACATCTGGGGCGCTACCCACGAGGCCAAGACGCTCGAGCACCTCGACGTCTCGCTCGAGACCGTCGAGCCGATCATGGGCGTCCGCTTCTGGGACCCCGCGGTCGAGATCGCACCCGAGGAGGTCACGGTCCGCTTCGAGCGCGGTCGCCCCGTCGCGATCAACGGCACGACGTACGCCGACTCGGTCGCGCTGGTCCACGAGGCCAACACGATCGGCGGGCGCCACGGGCTCGGCATGTCCGACCAGATCGAGAACCGGATCATCGAGGCCAAGTCGCGCGGCATCTACGAGGCGCCCGGCATGGCCCTGCTCTGGATCGCCTACGAGCGGCTGCTCAACGCGATCCACAACGAGGACACCATCGCCAACTACCACCTCGAGGGCCGGCGGCTCGGCCGGCTGCTCTACGAGGGCCGGTGGCTCGACCCGCAGGCGCTGATGCTGCGCGAGTCCATCCAGCGCTGGATCGCCTCGCTGGTCACCGGGGAGGTCACCCTGCGGCTGCGCCGCGGTGAGGACTACACGATCCTGCGCACCGCCGGCCCGGCGCTGTCCTACCACCCCGACAAGCTCTCGATGGAGCGCACCGACAACGCGGCCTTCGGCCCGCTCGACCGGATCGGCCAGCTCACGATGCGCAACCTCGACATCGCGGACTCCCGCGCCAAGCTCGAGGAGTACGCCGCCCAGCCGCTGGACCAGGGCCAGGTGCTCGTCGAGCACGGCACCCTCTACGGCGAGCTCGAGTCCGGCGGTGCGGACCGGATCGCGGCCAACCCCGCCGTCGAGAAGGAGCCGGACGAGGCGGCTCTCGACGCCGCCGCGATGGAGTTCGGCACCGACTGATGAGCACCAACACCGGGAAGCTCTGGGGCGGTCGGTTCGCGGGCGGTCCGTCGCCCGAGCTCGACGCGCTGTCGCGCTCGACGCACTTCGACTGGCGCCTCACGCCCTACGACCTCGCGGGCTCGCGGGCGCACGCGAACGCTCTCCACCGCGCGGGCCTGCTCACCGACGCCGACCACGCCGCGCTGCTGCGCGGGCTCGAGGCGCTGGGGGAGCGGTACTCCGCCGGCACGCTCCTGCCCGACCCGTTCGACGAGGACGTGCACGGCGCGCTCGAGCGCCTGCTGGTCGAGGAGGTCGGGGCCGACGTCGGGGGCCGGCTCCGCGCCGGCCGCAGCCGCAACGACCAGATCGCCACGCTGTTCAAGGTGTTCCTGCGCGACCACGCCGCCGTGGTCGCCGCGCAGGTGCTCGACCTCGTCGACGCCCTGACCGCCCAGGCGCGCGACCACCTCGACGTGACGATGCCCGGCCGCACGCACCTGCAGCACGCCCAGCCGGTGCTGCTCGCGCACCACCTGCTCGCCCACGCCTGGGCGCTGCTGCGCGACGTCGACCGCCTGAAGGACTGGGACGCGCGGGTCGCCGCGGACTCGCCGTACGGCTCCGGCGCGCTCGCCGGCTCCAGCCTCGGCCTCGACCCCGAGGGCGTGGCCGCCGAGCTCGGGTTCACCGGCTCGACCGCCAACTCCATCGACGGCACCGCGTCCCGCGACTTCGTCGCCGAGTTCGCCTACGTCGCCGCGCAGATCGGCATCGACGTCAGCCGGATCGCCGAGGAGGTGATCCTCTGGTCCACCAAGGAGTTCGGCTTCGTCACGCTGCACGACTCCTGGTCGACGGGCTCGAGCATCATGCCGCAGAAGAAGAACCCCGACATCGCCGAGCTCGCGCGCGGCAAGGCCGGTCGCCTCGTCGGCAACCTGTCCGGGCTGCTGGCCACGCTCAAGGCGCTGCCGCTCGCCTACAACCGCGATCTCCAGGAGGACAAGGAGCCGGTCTTCGACTCGGTCGACACCCTCGAGGTGCTGCTCCCGGCGTTCACCGGCATGGTCGCCACCCTCACCTTCGACGGCGCCCGGATGGCCGAGCTCGCCCCGCAGGGCTTCTCGCTGGCCACCGACATCGCCGAGTGGCTGGTCCGCGAGGGCGTCCCGTTCCGGATCGCCCACGAGGTCGCCGGCGCCTGCGTGCGCCGGTGCGAGGAGCTCGGCATCGAGCTCGACCAGCTCAGCGACGAGCAGTTCGCCGAGATCTCACCAGCCCTGACCCCGGGCGTCCGCGAGGTGCTTACCGTCGAGGGCTCGGTCGGGTCGCGCGACGGCCGCGGCGGCACCGCGCCCGTCCGGGTGCGGGAGCAGCTCGCCGAGCTGACCGCCGTCGTCGACGGACACCGTGCCCGCCTTGCTTGACCTCTCCGGTCCCGTGCTCGAGCAGGCACCCCGCCTGCTCAACGCGGTGCTGCGCCACGGCGACGTCGCCGTGCGCCTCACGGAGGTCGAGGCCTACGACGGCGCGAACGACCCGGGTTCGCACGCCTACCGGGGCATGACCCGCCGCAACACGGTGATGTTCGGGCCTCCGGGGCGCCTCTACTGCTACTTCACCTACGGCATGCACGTCTGCTGCAACGTGGTCTGCGGCCCCGAGGGCATCGCGAGCGCGGTGCTGCTCCGCGCCGGGGAGGTCGTCGACGGCATCGAGGTCGCCCGCGAACGCCGCGCCGGCGCGTCCGACCGGGACCTGGCCCGCGGGCCGGCCCGGCTGTGCCGCGCCCTCGGCATCGGCCTGGCCGACGACGGGGTCGACCTCGAGCGAGGGCCGGTCACCCTCACGCTCGGCAGCCCGCCCGACGACGTCTCGACCGGTCCGCGCGTGGGCCTGCGGGCCGCGGCCGAGCGGTCCTGGCGGTTCTGGATCACGGGGGAGCAGACCGTGTCGAGCTACCGTCCTGCGGCACCGTTGCGGGCGTCACGCCGACCCGATTTGAGTTCCTGAGCAGGCCGCTGCTAACGTTCTTCTTGTCGCGCTGAGCGGCGCCCCTCGGGCCGAAAGGCAAACCAGGGCGCTTCTGCATGCCCGGCACCAGTGAGGATCGGCCCCGAGTTGACGGGGAGGATCGGAACCGGTAAGTTTTTGCAGGTTGCCCCGGCGGCCGGCCCCCTCGAGGGTCGCCTCGGTGTGCGTCTGATGTTTGAGAACTCAACAGTGTGTCATAGTCGACGAATTAGTTTGTTATGCC
>NZ_JACEIC010000001.1 GCF_013778305.1 Nocardioides agri | reverse complement strand
TCGTGCAGGCCGACGGTGCCGTGCACATCGACACGACCGACTACACGCTCGACGAGGTGATCGGCCTGATCGTCGGGCTGGTGGAGACCGCCGAGGCGCACCCGTGAGGACGAGCGCCCGGCACCTGGAGCCGCCGCGCAGCGACGGGGTCCCGAGCGCGCCCAGGTACCTGCTCCACCCGCTCCGCCCGATCGCCCGGACGCTGCTGCGGTGGCGCTACCGGGTGCGCGTCGACGACCCCGGCAACGTCCCCGCGTCGGGTCCGGTGATCTTCGCGTCCAACCACATCGGCGTCATCGACGGCCCGCTGCTGGCGATCTTCGCCGCGCGGCCGGTGCACGCGCTGACCAAGATCGAGATGTTCAAGGGCCCGCTGGGCACGTTCCTGTGGCACTCCGGCCAGATCCCGCTCGACCGGTTCAACCCCGACCCGCGAGCGGTGAAGACCTGCGTCCGGGCGCTGCGCGAGGGCCGAGCCGTCGGCATCTATCCCGAGGGCACCCGCGGCGCCGGGGACCTCGAGCGGTTCCACCGCGGGGCGGCCTACCTGGCCCTGGTCACCGGCGCCCCCGTCGTACCCGTGACGATGCTGGGCAGCCGGGAGCCTGGGGGCACCAGCGGCTCCCTGCCGCCGCGGGGCGCGACCATCGACGTGGTCTTCGGCGAGGTGTGGCGCACCGAACAGCTGCCGTGGCCGCGCACCCGGGAACACGTGGAGAAGGCCTCGTTGTTGCTCCGTGAGCACATGCTTGTCCAGCTCGACCGGGCGCGGGCGTCGACCGGGCGAGAGCTCCCTGGTCCGCTGCCCCCGACCGACGTAGAACCCGACCCCGCCACCGGGGTCACCGACCAAGGAGCACCATGACCGACTTCGAGCCCGCCGCCGGCCCTCACGAGGGCGACGCCGGCGAGCCCACCGGACCCCTGCCCATCCTGGCTGTGGTCGGTCGTCCCAATGTCGGGAAGTCGACGCTGGTCAACCGGATCATCGGCCGTCGCGAGGCGGTCGTCGAGGACGTCCCGGGCGTCACCCGCGACCGGGTCTCCTACGACGCCAACTGGAACGGCCGTGCGTTCACGGTGGTCGACACCGGCGGCTGGGACCCCGACGCCCGCGGCATGGCGGCCTCGATCAGGGCCCAGGCCGAGATCGCGGTGTCCCTCGCCGACGCCGTCCTCTTCGTCGTCGACGCGACCGTCGGCATCACCGACCACGACGAGGCGGTGGTCAAGATCCTGCGCGCCTCGGGCAAGCCGGTCGTGCTGGCCGCCAACAAGGTCGACGACCAGCGCACCGAGGCCGAGGCCTACGGCCTGTGGAACCTCGGGCTCGGCGAGCCCTACCCCGTCTCGGCGCTGCACGGCCGTGGCTCGGGCGACATGCTCGACGCCGTGCTCGCGGCACTGCCCGAGACGCCGCCGGAGTCCATCGGGGAGGAGATCGGCGGGCCGCGCCGGATCGCCATCGTCGGCAAGCCCAACGTCGGCAAGTCCTCGCTGCTCAACAAGCTGGCGGGGGAGGAGCGCGTCGTCGTCGACAACGTCGCCGGCACCACCGTCGACCCGGTCGACGAGCTGATCGAGCTCGGCGGGCGCACCTGGCGGTTCATCGACACCGCGGGCCTGCGCAAGCGGGTCAAGGAGGCGTCGGGCCACGAGTACTACGCGTCGCTGCGGACCTCGACCGCGATCGACCGTGCCGAGGTCGCCGTCCTCGTGCTCAACGCCGACGAGTCGATCTCCGAGCAGGACGTGCGAATCCTGCAGACGGTCCGCGAGGCCGGCCGCGCGCTGGTGATCGCGTTCAACAAGTGGGACCTCGTCGACGAGGAGCGCCGCTACTACCTCGAGCGCGAGATCGAGCGCGAGCTCGTGCAGGTGCAGTGGGCGCCGCGGATCAACATCACCGCGCGCACCGGCTGGCACATCGACCGCCTGGTGCCGGCGCTGGACAAGGCGATCACCGGGTGGGAGACCCGGATCACGACCGGCGCCCTCAACGGCTTCCTCGGTCGCCTGGTCGCCGAGCACCCGCACCCGGTGCGCAGCGGCAAGCAGCCCAAGATCCTGTTCGGGACCCAGCCGTCGACGGCGCCGCCGCGGTTCGTGCTGTTCACCAGCGGCAAGCTCGACGCGTCGTACGAGCGGTTCATCGAGCGCCGGCTGCGTGAGGAGTTCGGGTTCGTCGGCACGCCGATCGAGATCGAGGTGCGGCCGCGGGAGAAGCGCAAGCGCTGAGACGGCGCTACCGTCGGGCCATGAGGCGACTCGTAGCCCTGGCGCTGAGCTGCGCGCTCGCCGTACCGGTGCTGTCCGGAGGTAGGGCGGGCGCGCTCCTGCCCGCTCCCGAGCGGGCGGTCGGCGGCTGCCCGGTGTTCCCGGCGGACAGCTGGTGGCACGCCGACGTCAGCTCGCTCCCGGTGCACGCCCGGAGCAGGCAGTGGCTCTCGCACATGTCGACGGACCGGGACCTGCACCCCGACTTCGGCCCGTCGTACGGCGACGGCCCGAACTACGGCATCCCCGTCACGGTCGTGCGGCCCGGCCACCGGAAGGTGCGGGTCCGCTTCGACTACGCCGACGAGAGCGACCGGGTCCGCTACCCGGTGGGCCGGGACACGCGGATCGAGGGCGGACGCGGCTCGGACGGCGACAAGCACGCGATCGTGGTCGACCGGGGCAGCTGCCGGCTCTACGAGACCTGGAACACCCGCGTGCGCGACGGGCGCTGGGTGGCCGGCTCCGGTGCCGTGTGGTCGCTGCGCTCCAACGCGCTGCGCCCGGACGGCTGGACCTCGGCAGACGCCGCCGGGCTGCCGATCCTGCCCGGGCTGCTGCGGTGGGCCGAGGTGCGCTCCGGGCACGTGGACCACGCGATCCGCTTCACGACCGACGTCACCAGCCGGCACTACCTGTGGCCGGCCCGGCACCAGGCCGGGTCCCAGGACAGCCTCGGCTACCCACCGATGGGAGCCCGCTTCCGGCTGCGGGCGGGCTTCTCGACCGGCGGCTACTCGGCGCAGACCGTCGCCGTCATCGAGGCGATGAAGACCTACGGCCTGGTGCTCGCCGACAACGGCTCGCCGTGGTTCTTCCAGGGTGAGCAGAACGCCCGCTGGTCCACGCGGCTGGTCGAGGAGCTCAAGACGATCCCGGCGTCGGCGTTCGAGGCCGTCGACACCGCGTCCCTCCAGCGGTCGCCGGACTCGGCGGCCGTCGATCCTGATTGAGGTCACAAGCTGACCGCTGACGTTCCTAGGGTGGAGCCATGACGAACACCGAGCGCGACGACCTGATCGACCTCCTGCACAAGCACCGGGACCTCTTCCGGTTCACCGTCCAGGGCCTCTCCGACGAGGCGGCCCGATCCACGCCGACCGTGAGTGCGCTCTCGCTCGGCGGGCTGATCAAGCACGTGACCGCGGTCGAGAGGAACTGGGCCGACTTCGTCGTCAACGGCCCCTCGCAGGGACCGGACGTCGACTGGGCCAACGTCGACTGGACGAACCCGCCGCCCGAGGTGCTGGAGTACCAGAACGGCTTCCGGCTGCTCGAGGACGAGACGCTCGAGGGCGTCCTCAAGGCCTACGACGACGTCGCCGCCGCCACCGACGAGCTGGTGCGCACGGTCGACCTCGACGCGCGGCACCCTTTGCCCCAGGCGCCGTGGTTCGCGCCCGGCGCCTCGTGGTCGGCGCGCCGCGCGATCATCCACATCGCGCTCGAGACCGCGCAGCACGCCGGCCACGCCGACATCATCCGCGAGACGATCGACGGACAGAAGTCGATGGGCTGACGTCTGGTGCCGTCGCCGTCGCCGTCGCTCGGGGACGTCATACGGACGGAGCAAGGGGACACACTGACCGTATGACGTCCCGCGCCGGTCTCGGCCGGCAGCCGGCGGGCGGCGCGCACTGCGCTGGAGTTTCGCCGGAGATCTTGATCCACCTGGTGGATCAAGATCTCCGCTGGACGGTCGATGTGGCAGCCAGCCGGGTCCGTGGACCCGATTCCGGGTCGGGGCCTGGGCTGCGGTAGTGTTCACGCGGTCCTGCTGGTCAACCGGCGGAGACTGTTCGGGCTGTAGCGCAGCTTGGTAGCGCACCTGACTGGGGGTCAGGGGGTCGCAGGTTCAAATCCTGTCAGCCCGACAGAATGCAGTTGCAGGTCAGAGGCCGTTTCCCGCTCAGGGGAGCGGCCTCTGACATTTCACCGCACCTCCGCGGGCTCGGAGGTCCGCTCCCCGCCCCGGCGTAGAGTGGAGGTGACTGACCGATGACGAGGCCTCCGTCCGGAGGAACGTGCCGGTCGAGAGGCGGACGTCATGTCGACGTCGAACGAATCCATTGCCCCCACGGACATCGACCCGCCGAGCCGCGTTCCGTTGCGGCTCGCCATGGCCGAGCACTCCGACCAGAACTGGCTGGACGGCGGCTGGTGGCCGCAGAGCCGCGACCTGGCGGTCGAGCTGGCCGACCTGGTCCACCACTTCCCGGCGCAGCACGGCCGGATCGTGCGCGCGTTGTACTCCCCACCCGACTGGGAGCCGGCGCCGCGCCGCATCCCGGTCCGCGGCGGCTATGTGAAGGTCGGCTCCTTCCCACGCGACGACAGCCACCTGATCCACCTGACCACGTCGGACCGGACCGTGCTCCGCGTGCTGGTCGTGCCGCCCGGCTTCACCGAGGGCCAGGGCGCCGAGGCGCTGCTGGCCGCGGCGACCGCCGGCAACGCGCACTCGGCGGCCGACCTCCTCCACGAGGTGACGGACAACCCGGACGCCGACCCGACGGATCGCTGGGCGGACGGCGGGGAGTCCTGGTGGGACGAGGGTCGGGTGGCGCCGTCGTTCCGGACCGGCGGGTGAGCGTGACCCACCTCGTGCTCCGGGTGCGTCTCGTCAGCGGCGACATAACCGACGTCACCTACGAGGACCCGGAGGGCAGGAGCGACGACGAGGCGCTCGACCACGTCCTCGCCGCCCTGACCGGCGACGGCGGGGTGCTGCGCTGCCAGCACGGCGACCGGCTCGTGGTGCTGTACGCCCGGGGCGTGGCGGCGGTGGAGGTCGCTCCCCGGGGTGCCGTCCTCTGACCGACCGTCAGGCGCCCGGGACGATCCGGAGGTCGCGGACCGCGCCGCCGTCGAGCGCGGCGAGCGCCTCCTGGTACGCCGCGCTGTCGTGCGCGGCGACCGCAGCCTCGACCGAGGGGAACTCGATGACCACCGTGCGGGTCTGCTGGCCGGCCTCGTAGACCGCCTCGGGGAGCCCGCGGACCAGGAAGGTGCCGCCGGCCCCCGTGAGCGCCGGGCCGGCGAGAGCGGCGTACGCCGCGAGCTTGTCCTCGTCGGTGGTCTCCACGTAGGTGCTGATCCAGTACGCCGTCATGCACCCATCGTGCCCGGCGGACTCAGTCGTCGAGCGGCCGGGTCGACTGGCGGACGACGAGGTGGGTCGGGATCGGGGTGTCCTCGGTCAGCACGCCCGACTCCTCGACGGCGATCAGCACCTTCTGCATGATCAGCTCGCCCAGCGTCGCGAAGTCCTGACGGACCGTCGTGAGCGGCGGGAAGAGGTAGCCCGCCTCGGGCACGTCGTCGAAGCCGATGACGCTGACGTCGTCGGGCACCCGGAGGCCACGCTCGCGCAGCGCCGAGAGCAGCCCTATCGACATCTGGTCGTTGCCGACGAAGACCGCCGATCCCGGCTCCACGTCGATCTCCCCGCCGAGCCGGTAGCCGCTGGCCGCCGACCAGTCGCCGAAGACCGGGGGCACGATCTCGAGCCGGTGCGCGCCGAGCTCGTCGCGCCAGCCGCGGACCCGTTCGGTGGCGTCCGGCGCCGTCCGCGGACCGGCCAGGTGCAGGATCCGCGAGTGGCCGATCTCGGCGAGGTGCCGGACGGCGGCGCGGGCGCCCCGGTACTGGTCGATCGAGACGATGAGCGGGCTGCGCCGGGCCGTGGACGCGGCGATGACGACCGGGATCCGCAGATCGAGGCTGCGCACGAGCTCGAGCACGGAGACGTCGACGACCACGAACACGATCGCGTCGACCCGCTGCCGCAGCAGCGCGTCGACGACCTTGCGGATCGCCTTCGGGTCGTCGGCGGGTGCACTGACCGACTCCACGCTGTAGCGGGCCGCGCGGGCCGCGAAGTTGAAGTGCATCGCGATCGAGGTCGGCCCGTAGTCGGAGATGCCTGGCGTGACCAGGCCGATCGTGCGGGTGCGCCGGGTGACGAGCGCGCGAGCCGCGGGGGACGGGCTGTAGTGCAGCTGGGCGATGGCCTGCTCGACGCGGGCGCGGGTGGCGGGCCGCACGTTGGGCATCTCGTTGATCACCCGCGAGACGGTCTGGTGGGACACACCGGCCAGGCGCGCCACGTCGAAGATGTTCGCCGCGCGGCCCGGCTTGCCTGCTGGCTCCGTCATCCGACCGGCTCCGGCCGGGCGACGAGCGCGGTGAGTGCGTCGGGGGTGAGGTCGTCGGAGGGCACGGTGTCGACGACCCGGCCGTCGAGCAGGATGGCGACCCGGTTGCCCACCCGGAGCACCTCTTCGAGCTCGGCGGAGATGAACATGACCGAGAGTCCGTTGTCGGCGAGCTCGCCGACGAGGTTCTGCACCTCCACCTTGGCGCCCACGTCGATGCCGCGGGTCGGCTCGTCGAGCACGAGCAGGCGCGGCGACAGCGCGAGGAGGCGGGCCAGCAGCACCTTCTGCTGGTTGCCGCCCGAGAGCGTGCCCGCCGGGCGGTCCGGGTCGGGCGGCCGGATGTCCAGCGCGTCGATCCAGCTCATCGCGAGCTCGCGCTGGCGGGCCGGGCTGATCCGGCGCAGGACGCCGCGCTCGGCCTGGAGCGCGAGCGTGATGTTCTCCTGGACGCTCAGCTCGCCGACGATGCCCTCGGTGCGGCGGTTCTCGGAGGAGTAGACGACGCCGAGCGAGATCGCCGCCCGCGGGTTGCCGATCGGCTCGTCGCTGCCCTGGATGCGGATGATGCCGCCGTCGAGCCGGTCGATGCCGGTGAGCGCCCGCGCCAGCTCGGTGCGCCCCGAGCCGAGCAGGCCGGCGACGCCGAGCACCTCGCCCTCCATCAGGTCGATGTCGGCGCCACTGATGCGGGAGCCGACGGTGACGGCGCGCGCGCTGAGGAAGGGCTCCTCGCTGGAGCCGTCGGCGACCCGCAGCCGCGGCCTGGTGCGCAGGGACTCCGCGCTGCGGCCGAGCATCGCCTGCACGAGGTCGATCCGGAGCAGCTCGCGGGTGAGGTACTCCCCGACGAGCTTGCCGTCGCGGAGCACCGTGACCCGGTCGCTGATCTCGTAGACCTGGTCGAGGAAGTGCGAGACGAAGATGATGGCGACGCCGCGCTGCTTGAGGTCCTCGATGATCCGGAAGAGCTCGGCGCACTCGTCGGTGTCGAGGCTCGACGTGGGCTCGTCGAGCACGAGGACGCGTACGTCGGTCGAGATGGCGCGGGCGATCGCGACCAGCTGCTGCACGGCGAGCGAGTGCCGGCCGAGCACGGACGCCGGGTCGATGTCGAGCCCGAGGTCGGCCAGTACGTCGCCGGCCCGGTCGCGCATCTGACGCCAGTCGATCATGCCGAAGCGGCGCGGCTCGACGCCGAGCGAGATGTTCTCCGCGACCGACAGGTTGGGCAGCAGGTCGATCTCCTGGTAGACCGACCGGACGCCGACCTCCTGCGCGTCGTGGGGCGAGCCGAAGCGCACCACCTGGCCGTCGAGGCGCAGCACGCCGGCCGACAGCGGAAGGGCTCCGGTGATCGCCTTGATCAACGTCGACTTGCCCGCGCCGTTCTCGCCCATGAGCGAGTGGACCTCGCCCGGGAACAGCCGGAAGTCGACGCCGTCCAGCGCCGCGTCGGCGCCGAAGTACACCGTCGCGCCGGTGAGCTCCAGGAGCGGCTGTGCGTCCACGCGCCCATTATGGGGCGGCTGCCCGGCACTTATCGTCGACGCTCCGCACGGACGACGATCGCGCGCTGCACCACGATGAACATCAGCAGCATCAGGCCGATGATGATCCGCGTCCAGGCCTGCTCGGCGCCCATGAAGGAGATCACGGTCTTGATCGTGCCGAAGACCAGCACGCCGATCAGTGACCCGAGCACGTAGCCGGTGCCGCCGGTGAGCAGGGTGCCGCCGATGACGACCGCGGCGATCACGTCGAGCTCGGTGCCGATGCCGTTGCGGGGGTATCCCGCGCCGGAGTACGCCGTGAGCACGAGGCCGGCGAGGCCGGCGCAGACGCCGCTGATGACGTAGACCGCGACCTTGGTGCGGGCGACGTCGAGCCCCATCAGCCGCGCGGACTGCTCGTTGCCGCCGACGGCGTACACGGTGCGACCGAAGCGGGTGAACTGCATGACGAACGCGCCGATCAGCGCGACCGACAGTGCGAGCACGCCGGTGGGCGTGATGTACCACTCGCCGAGGCGCCAGCGCGTGGTCTGCAGCCAGAGGACGGACTCGTTCTCGACCCGGATCGAGTCGAGGCTCACCACGAACGCGAGCCCGCGGGCGAGGAAGAGTCCGGCCAGGGAGGCGATGAACGGCTGCACGTCGAAGTACTGCACCAGCACGCCGATGAGCAGCCCGATGGCCGCGCCGGCCAGGATGATCAGCGGGACGACGACCGCGGCCGAGTGGCCGGACGCCAGCAGGTCGGCGCACCAGATCCCGGTGAGCGCCATCACCGACCCGACGGAGAGGTCGATGCCCCCGGTGACGATCACGAACGTCATGCCGACCGCGAGGATCACCAGGTAGGCGTTGTCGAGCAGCAGCGCCGACATGTTGAGCGGCGTCAGGAACGTGCCGAAGTGGATCTGGGCACCGATCAGCAGCACGGCGAAGATCAGCACGGCCGCGAACGTCGGCATCAACGAGGCGTGCCGGTCGAGGAACGTGCGGGTGTGCCGGGAGACCGTCTCCCGGGTGGCGGTCACCGTGCTGGCGTTCATGCGGCGACCTCCGCGTCGCTGTGGGCGGAGAGGTTGCGCGACCGCATCCCTCCGGTGAGGCCGCGTGCGATCCGGTGCACGCGCGGTGACTGGATGAGCACGACGATGATGACGACGGCTGCGAAGAACACCGGGCTCTGCGCCGAGGGGACGCCGAGGAAGAGCATCGTCGACTTCAGCGTCTGGATGATGAAGACGCCGATGACCGTCCCGGCGACCGTGAACTTGCCGCCCACCAGCGAGGTCCCGCCGAGCACCACCGCGAGGATGGCGTAGAGCTCGATGAACTCGCCGGCCGCGTTGGCGTCGGCGGCCCGGATGTTCGAGCTGTAGATGATGCCGGCGACGCCGGCGAGCGTCCCGCTGAGCACGTAGGCGCCGAAGGTGATGCCGCGCGACCGGACACCGGCGAGCCGGCTGGCCTCGGGGTTGATGCCGACGGCCTCGGTGAGCACGCCCAGCGCCGTACGCCGCTCGACGAGCGAGATCGCTGTGATCGCGGCCACGGAGATGAAGAGGGCGAAGGGCAGCGCGAAGAGGTAGCCCGTCGACACGTACTCGAGCGGCTCGGAGTTGACCGTCGTGATGAAGCCGTCGGTGATCAGCAGGGCGACACCACGTCCGGCCAGCATCAGCACGAGGGTCGCGACGATCGGTTGGATGTCGAGCACCGCGACCAGGAAGCCGTTCCACGCGCCGAGCAGCAGCGCGACGCCGGTGCCGACGGCCATGGCGACGAGCACGGTGCTGGTGCTGCCGGGATCCTCGGCACCGTCGATGATCGTCAGCGTCACCGCGCCGGACACGGCCATGACCGCGCCGACCGAGAGGTCGATGCCGCGCGTGGCGATGACGATCGTCATGCCGAGCGCGACCAGCATCAGTGGCGCGCTGTTGCGCAGGATGTCGATGAGTGCGCCGTACAGCTCGCCGTCGCGGACGGTGATCTTCATGAACTGGGGCCGGACCACCGTGTTGAGCACGATGAGGGCCACGAGCGAGAAGGCCGGCCAGAACAGCCGGTGCTTCACGACCTTCGTCACGCGACGCTCCCTTCGCCACCGTCGGCCATGTAGTCGATGAGTCCCTGGACGTCGACCGCGCTGGACTCGAGCACCCCGAGCTGCCGACGGTCTCGCATCACGACCACACGCTGGGCCAATCGAAGCACCTCTTCGAGCTCGGAGGAGATGAAGATGACGGAGAGTCCCTGACTGGCGAGCTCGGCCACCTTGCGCTGGATGTCGGCCTTGGCGCCGACGTCGATGCCGCGGGTCGGCTCGTCGAGGATGATCAGCTCGGGAGCGGTCGCCAGCCACCGGGCCAGCAGCACCTTCTGCTGGTTGCCGCCGGACAGGTTGCCGGCGTTGGCGTTGGGGTCGGCCGGGCGTACGCCGAGGGCCTCGATGTACTCCTTCACGACGGCGTCCCGCTCCGCGCGGCGCATCCGGCGGTGCCAGCCACGGCGGGCCTGGATGCCGATGGTGATGTTCTCTGCCACGGTGAGGTCGGCCAGGATCCCCTCGGCCCGGCGGTTCTCCGAGGAGAACGCGATCCGGTGCCGGATCGCGTGTCGTGGGGAGGTGATCCGCGCGGCGGATCCGTTCAGCTCGACGTCCCCGGTGTCCGGCCGGTCGGCGCCGTAGAGCAGCCGGACCAGCTCGGTGCGACCGGAGCCGAGCAGGCCGGCGATGCCGACGACCTCGCCGTCGTAGACGTCGACGTCGGCGGGCTCGAGCACGCCCTTCTTGCCCACGCCGCTGGCACGGAGCACCGGTGCGCCGGTGCGGTCGATGGTGCGCTCGGCGATCTCGGAGATCGCCTCGAGCTCGACGAGCTCCCGGCCGACCATCTGGGTGACGAGGGCGGACCGGGGGAGGTCCACGGCGAGGTGCTCGCCGACCAGCCTGCCGTTGCGCAGCACCGTGATGCGGTCGGAGATCTCGTAGACCTGGTCGAGGAAGTGGCTGACGAAGAGGATCGCGACCCCCTGGTCGCGCAGGCCGCGGACGACCGCGAACAGCCGCTCGACCTCGTCGCGGTCGAGGCTGGAGGTGGGCTCGTCGAGCACGAGC
Organism: Nocardioides agri; assembly: GCF_013778305.1. Taxonomy (GTDB): domain Bacteria; phylum Actinomycetota; class Actinomycetes; order Propionibacteriales; family Nocardioidaceae; genus Nocardioides; species Nocardioides agri. Next base: position 898,244 of record NZ_JACEIC010000001.1, on the reverse strand, counting down.
ACCCGGGCGTCGAGCACTGTCGCCCGGCTGATCGCGACCAGCTGCTGGACCGCGATGGAGTGGCTGGAGAGGAGGGAGCGGGTGTCGAGGTGGAGGCCGAGGCTGTCGAGGTGCCGGGCGGCCTCGCGGTGCGTGGCCTTCCAGTCGATGCCGCGCAGCCCCCGCGGCTCGTGGCCGAGCATCACGTTCTCGCCGACCGACAGGTTCGGGCAGAGGTTGACCTCCTGGTAGACGGTCGAGATGCCCGCGCTCTGGGCGTCGGCGGTGGAGCCGAACACGCGATCCTCGCCGGCCACCCGGATCGTGCCGTCGTCGATCGCGTAGACCCCGGTGAGGGCCTTGATGAGCGTGGACTTGCCCGCGCCGTTCTCGCCCATCAGGGCGTGCACCTCGCCGGGCCGCAGCGAGAAGTCGACCTGGTCGAGAGCGAGCACGCCGGGGAAGCGGATCGTGATGCCGCGCATCTCGACGACCGCCTCGGCGGTCGGGACTGCGGCGGGTGGGGTCTCGATGTCGGCGTGCATGGGCCGGGGGTCCTTGCCTGTGGGGGAGCGGTGCCCCGCCGGAGGAGGATGACGGCTCCAGCGGGGCACCACTCGACTGTGGTGAGGGCCGATCGGTACCGGTCCGTACCGATGCGTGCTGTGGATCAGTAGGGACGAGAGTCGATGACCTCGGCCGCCTGCTCCTTCGTGAAGCTCTGGTCCGCCACGTAGTAGGCCTTCTCCACGTCCTGGTCGTCGAGCACCTTCTTCACCAGGTCCGCTGCCTGCTCACCGAGGAGCGGGTTGCACTCGACGATGAAGTTGATCTTGCCGTCGACCAGAGCCTGCATGCCGTCCTTGACGGCGTCGATCGACACGATCTTGATGTCCTCGCCCGGCGTGGCGCCGGCCGCCTCGATCGCCTCGATGGCGCCGAGCGCCATGTCGTCGTTGTGGGCGTAGACGAGGTCGATGCCGTCGGCGCCGTACTTCTGCAGGAAGCCCTCCATGACGGTCTTGCCGCCGTCACGGGTGAACTCGCCGGTCTGGGAGTCGATCTTCTCGATCGCGCTGCCCTCGATCGCCGCGTCGAAGCCCTCGGCACGGTCGTTGGCGGGAGCGGAGCCCGTGGTGCCCTCGAGGACGACCATCTTGGTCGGCTCCTTGAAGTTCTCGGCCGCCCACTCGCCGGCGGTGGTGCCCTCCTTCTTGAAGTCCAGGCCGACCCAGCTGTTGTAGAGGTCGTCGGACGAGGTCACGGTCCGGTCCTCGAGGATCACCGGGATGTCGGCGTCCTTCGCCTCCTGGAGCACGTCGTCCCAGCCGTCCTCGACGATCGGCGCGATCACGATCGCGTCGACGCCCTGGCTGATGAAGCTGCGGACGGCGCTGATCTGGGCAGCGGGGTCGTTGTCCGCGGCGTTGAAGACGAGCTCGAACCCGTTCTCCTCGGAGAAGGCGTCCTTCATGGACTCGGTGTTCGCGCTGCGCCAACCGGACTCGGAGCCGGTCTGGGCGAAGCCGACCTTGATCAGGTCGCCACCGCCGCCGCCTCCACCCTCGCTGGCCTCGTCGTTGGAATCGTCGGAGCCGCAGCCGGCCGCGAAGAGTGCCACAGCACCCAGCACGGCGACGCCGGTACGGAACTTCATCTTCACCGCAGAACCTCCTGGTCGGCCGGCACGGACGCCGGCGCGGGGATGGGGATGAGACTGCGCTCCCGGGTGCGCTTGATCCCCGGATGTTAGCCCTCACATTCGGACAATTGGCGAGAGGTTAGCCGTAACATTTTGATAACACAAGCATTTGGGGTATGTGCGCTGCGACCTGCGGCAACGGCTGGACATGACCCCGGGATGGCGCGATTGTTACCGATAACATTCGGGACCTGGGAGGCGTTGCTCGGCGCGGTCCTTCCGGGCAGGCCGGCGCGCGCGGCGTACGATGCGGTGTTTGCGCTCACTATTTGCAGGACGATCGTCGGACGATCGGCCGGAGGGACGGACGATGACGGGGTGGACCGACGAGGTCGAGGCGGCTGTCGAGGCGGTGCGGGCCGACGTCGCGCGGCTGCACGCCGAGCTCGTGCGCTACGGGCTGGTGGTCTGGACGGCGGGCAACGTGTCCGGTCGGGTGCCGGGCGCCGACCTCTTCGTGATCAAGCCGTCGGGCGTCTCCTACGACGACCTGACGCCGGAGTCGATGATCGTCTGCGACCTCGACGGCCACGCGGTCCCCGGCACGCCGGGCAGCGAGCGGTCGCCGTCCAGCGACACCGCGGCGCACGCCTACGTCTACCGGGAGATGCCGGAGGTCGGCGGGGTCGTGCACACGCACTCGACGTACGCCGTCGGCTGGGCCGCCCGCAACGAGGAGATCCCGTGCGTGGTCACCGCGATGGCCGACGAGTTCGGCGGGCCGGTCCCGATCGGGCCCTTCGCGATCATCGGTGACGACTCGATCGGCCGCGGCATCGTCGAGACGCTGCGCGGGCACCGGTCCCGCGCCGTGCTCATGGCCAACCACGGGCCGTTCACGATCGGCGTCACCGCCAAGGACGCCGTGAAGGCGGCCGTGATGGTCGAGGACGTCGCGCGCACCGTGGAGATCGCGCGCCAGGGCGGGCCCCTCGTGCCGATCCCGCAGGACGCGATCGACAAGCTCTACGACCGCTACCAGAACGTCTACGGGCAGGCGAGCGACGACCGTCGTTGACCGGCCTTCACTGCTGACCCGACGAACGCCCCCACGAACGAGAGTGACGAGATGACTTCTGCCCCCCTGACCGCCTCCTTCGACGGCTACGAGATCTGGTTCGTCACCGGCAGCCAGACCCTCTACGGCGACGAGACGCTGCGCCAGGTCGCCGAGCAGTCCCAGCAGGTCGCCGACGGCCTCGGCGGGCTGCCGGTCAAGGTCGTCTGGAAGCCGGTGCTCAAGGAGGCCGACAGCATCCGGCGCCTCGCGCTCGAGGTCAACGCGCGCGACGACGTCATCGGCGTGATCGCCTGGATGCACACCTTCAGCCCGGCCAAGATGTGGATCGCCGGCCTCGACGCGCTGCAGAAGCCACTGCTGCACCTGCACACCCAGGCCAACGTCGAGCTCCCGTGGGCCGACATCGACTTCGACTTCATGAACCTCAACCAGGCGGCGCACGGCGATCGGGAGTTCGGCTACATCCAGACCCGGCTGGGCGTCGCCCGCAAGACCGTCGTCGGCCACGTCACCAACCCGGCCGTGCTCGGCCAGGTCGAGGACTGGCAGCGCGCGGCCGCCGGCTGGGCCGCTGCCCGCACGCTCAAGCTCGCCCGCTTCGGCGACAACATGCGCTACGTCGCCGTCACCGAGGGCGACAAGACCGAGGCGGAGCTGCGCTTCGGGGTCCAGGTCAACACCTGGGGCGTCAACGAGCTCGCCGACGCGGTCGCCGCCGCGACCGACGCGCAGGTGGACGCGCTCGTGGAGGAGTACGTCGCGTCGTACGACGTCGCGGCGGAGCTGCTGCCCGGAGCCGAGCGGCACCAGTCGCTGCGCGACGGCGCCGCGATCGAGGTCGGCCTGCGGTCGTTCCTCGAGGCCGGCGGCTTCGGTGCCTTCACGACGAGCTTCGAGGACCTGGGCGCGCTCAAGCAGCTCCCGGGCCTGGCGGTGCAGCGGCTGATGGCGGAGGGCTACGGCTTCGGCGCCGAGGGCGACTGGAAGACCGCGATCCTGGTGCGCATCGCCAACGTGATGGGCATCGGCCTGCCGGGCGGCGCGAGCCTCATGGAGGACTACACCTACGACCTGGTCGCCGGCGACGAGAAGATCCTCGGCGCGCACATGCTCGAGGTGGCGCCGTCGCTGACGACCGCGAAGCCGCGGCTCGAGGTGCACCCGCTCGGCATCGGCGGCAAGGAGGACCCGGTGCGCCTGGTCTTCACCGCCGACCCGGGCCCGGCGCTGGTGGTCGCGATGAGCGACATGCGGGACCGCTTCCGGCTGGTCGCCAACGCCGTGCAGAACATCGAGGCCCCCGACCTGCCGAACCTGCCGGTCGGCCGCGCGGTCTGGAAGCCGGCGCCCGACTTCGCGACCAGCGCGGCGTGCTGGCTCGCGGCCGGCGCGGCTCACCACACGGTGATGACGACCGCCGTCGGCATCGAGGTCTTCCGCGACTTCGCCGAGATCGCGCGCACCGAGCTGCTGGTCATCGACGAGTCCACGACGACGCGCGACTTCCAGCGCGAGCTGCGCTGGAACCAGGCGTACTACCGGCTCGCCGGTGGCATCTGACCGCTGCCGCGGCGCTTGACAACCCCTGGGCATCGGGCCAGCGTGTGGGGGCACGAGGCCGTCCGGGGAGGTCGACATGCGCAAGGACCGTGGCGTCAGGTTCTGGGTGGAGCTCGTGCTCACGTGCGTGAGCGCGTTCCTGTTCCTGCTGACCCTGGCCAGCGCGGAATGGATCGAGCTCGTCCTCGGCGTCGAGCCCGACGGTGGTGACGGATCGCTGGAGTGGCTGATCACGGCCGGGCTCCTGGTGGTCACGATCGTGCTGTCCCTGCTGACGTTCAGGGACGGACGCCGCGCCGCGTCGACCGCGCCGAGCACATCCGACTAGACCCGCATCTGGCCCGAACGGGCTATACACGCCGGCTCCTCGCGAGCGTTGGCTGAACACCACGTGCAGAACCCGGGGAACACCATCGGGGGTGCCAGGAGTGACCACGAGCAGGACGAGGCGCGTCGCCGACGCGCGCCGCCCCGAGCTGCTGGGCGTCGTGCTCAGCCGGAGGGTGACGTTCCCCGAGCCCGAGCGGGTCGAGCCGGGGCGGGTCGCCAGCGACTGGGTGCGCGTGCCGACGTCGGACGCGCAACGACTGCTCCGTGAGGTCGCCAGGCTGGTGGCCGACCTGCCTCGCGACAGCAGCCGCGACGTCGTCTGGACGCTCGGGAACAGCGAGCTCCTGCTGCACACCGGCCGGCTCACCCTCGCCGTCAGCGCCGGGCTCGTGACGGTGGGCATCCCCGTCGAGTGCGACCAGGTGGACCCGACGACGATCGAGGTCCCGCTCGCGGTGGGTACGACCAAGCAGGTGCGCGGGCTCTTCGCGTCGACGTCGGACAGCCCGATCGGGCCCCCGGTCGTCACCGGGATCTGGTCCGACGCCCTCGCGGCCTTCGCCTACGAGTGCCTGGTCACGCTGGCCCAGCACGTCGCGGCGCAGTCCGGCACGGACCCGAGCGGACGGACCCTCGTGCCGGCCGCCGTCGCGGCCGAGCGGGGACTGCTCCTGGTCAAGTCGATGGCCCGGAACGGGGCGTGAGTGATGGCCCTGGACACCGGATCCCTCGGCTCGTTCGGCGACCTCGCGGTCGCCCTGGGGATCCTGGAGCCGGGCGGTTCCGCCAACGCCTCGTGGTTCGAGGACCCGATGACGGGCGGCAGCTCCACCGGCTACGGCCTGAAGACGATCATGGCCGACCCCGCACAGCGGGCGGCACTGGTGCGGTTCGTCGACGAGGTGCTCGGCCAGCCGGACGCCCGCACCCGTGAGGGCGCCACCTGGGTGCCGCTGTTCGCCAACGCCGACCCGAGCGTGACGATCTACGCCGTCGTCCAGTCGGTCGGCACGGAGGCCCGCCTCGGCCTCGCGGTCGAGCACACCACGCAGGGCGCCGCGCCGACGGTGAGCACGCGGCTGCACGTCCCGCTGTTCCGGTTCGCCGACCGCGGCACCGGCCTGGGCACGGGGGAGACGCCCTGGCTGCTGCTCGGGCGCGAGGGCGGTGACATCGAGCTGTCCGTCGACGCGACGCTCCGCGACGACCCGCCGCTGCCGGACCAGGCGTCGCTCGGAGGCGTCGCCGCCACGGTCACGGTGGCGACAGGTGAGCCCGGCATGGGGTTCCAGCTCGAGCTGCGCGACCTCCAGCTGCCGGGCACGTCGACCCCGCGGACGTTCACCCTGGACGCCGCGTCGCCCGAGGAGCTCGGCACCGACCTGCTCGACCTGCTGGGCGGCCTGCTCCGCGCGCAGGCCGAGGCCCTGGCCGGCGACCCGGACTTCGCACCGTTCGCCGCCCTGGCCGGCATGCTCGGGCTCCGCGACGTCGCCGGGATCCCGCCGCTCCCGCTGGCCGAGCTGCCCACCCAGGGCGTCGGCGCCCTGGTCGGCTGGGCCGAGGACATCGTCGAGACCGAGTCCATCCGCAACGCCTGGCTCGGCCAGCTCGCCGACCTGATCGGCGGCGCGGTCGACACCGCGCGACGCGCCGTGACCCTCACGATCGGCGACCTCGCGCTGACGATCGGCGTCCGCGTCTCTCCCGGGACCGGCGGACACCCCGTCCTCGTGCCCTGGGTCGAGGCTGCCCTGCGCACCCAGGCGAGCGTCGTCGCCCGTGCCTCCGTGGACCTGCTGCGGGCGGACACGGGCAGCGGCCAGGTCTCGGCCGTCCCGGACGCCAGGGTCGAGGCCGTCTTCGGCTCCACCAGCAACAAGCTCATCGGCCCGGCGAACGCGACGCCGCGCGTGGACAGCGTGCGCGTCGGGCTCGCGCTGGACGCGGATCACCGACCCGTGTTCGCCCTGACCGCCACCGGTGTGCGGCTCACCGGCGACCAGGACGACCCGGTGGTCGACCTCGACCTCTCCAGCCCCCAGGCCGCGCTCGAGTCGGCCGGCACCGTGCTGGAGCAGGCTCTCGACGACGTGCTCGCGGGCCTCGGCCAGGCGACCGAGGCCGTACGTCTGGCGCTCGGCATCGACGCGCCGGCGGGAGTCGACGGACTGGACGCCGGCGCACTGCTCTCCGACCCGATCGGCGCGCTGCGGGCCTACTGGACGCGCCTCGTGGCGAACAGCGCCGGGACGCGTCAGGTCGTCGTGGCGCTGGGCCGGCTGGTCGCGGGCGTCGACGACGCGACCACCCTGGGCTCGGGCATCGAGACGGACCCGTGGCGGCTCGCGGTGCAGGAGCCGCTCTTCCTCGAGGTGTGGCTCAAGGACGGCGCCCTGCACGTCGACGTCGCCCTGTCGACCGACGTCGAGGTGCTCACCGACTACACGATCACCAGCGAGCTCGGCTTCGCGGCCCTGGTGCTGGAGCCCGGCGCCGGTCGCGTGTCCTTCGCCGGCGGGGCACACCTCGGGGGCACGCTGCGCCGGACCGACGCCGCGACCGCCCGGCTCGGCTTCGCCGACGTGGCCCTGGTCTTCGACAGCCTGGCTGTCGAGCTCGAGTGGCGTCCGACGATCGGCCTCCGGCCGCAGCTCACCGCGCCGGGCCTCGCCCTGGCGCTGCCGCCGTCCAACGACGCGTTCAGCCTCCTCACCGGCGACCTGCCGATCCCGCTCCCGCACCTGGACGAGGACGGACGCCTGACGCTGGACGGTCCCGACTGGGCCGCGGTCGAGGGCGCGATCGCCACGCTCGTACGCCGGCTCGGCGTACCCGTGCTGACCGCGGTCGCCGACCTGCTGGGCTGGTCGGGTCAGGGCGCTCGCCTGAGCCTCGCCGCGGTGTTCGAGGGGGACGCGGAGGCGGCGGTCGAGGCGTGGGTGACCGACCTGGTGCTCGACTGCGACCACGTGGCCTGGGCGCTCGGCCCCGTGGCCGCGCTGCTGAGCGGGTTCCGGCTCCACCGCCCCCTCGGCTCGGGGAACGCCGCCGACCCCTTCCGGTGCCCGGTCGCGGGCGAGGCGCGCGCCCCGGGGCTGCGGGTCTGGATGGATCCTGGTTGCGCGGTCCGGCGCACCGACGTCCAGCTCGACCTCGGCTCGCTGACCGGCAGCGAGCCGCCGGAGACCGACACCGTGGTCGGTGCGCTCCAGGCGGCCGGCCGGCTGCTGCCCGAGGTGGCCGACCTGCTGGTCGGTCGCGTCTCGCTGCGCGACGGCCTCGACCAGCTCGCGACGCGCTGGCTGCACACCGACGGCGTCGTCGGGGCGACGGTGCTGCCCGGCGGGCTGACCCCGACCGTCTTCGAGGGAGTCGGCTACGACACCCTCCTGGCGCTGGGCGGCGACGGGGCCCTGCTCGGGACCGTGCTCCCGGAGGCGGCCGCGGCCCTGCTGTCGTCGGTCGTCCACGTCTCGTGCGAGTCCTCGGAGTGGCTCGAGGACCGGGCCGCCGGCAGCGCCTTCGACCTGACCACCGGGTCGGGTCAGCAGGTGCCGTCCACGGGCGCGGGCCAGTGGTTCCTGCGGATCCCCACCCCGGCCGACGTCGCTGCGGCGCACCCCGACCTCGACCCGGTCGCGGCCCAGGCGGCGTACGTCGAGGCGGCGCTCGGCGTGCGGTCCACCGACGTCGTCCTGGTCGGGTACGGCGCAGCCGGCGCGGCGGCGATCCGCGCGGCCAACACCCGGGCGGCCGTCAAGCACGTGGTCACGGTGGGCGCGCCGTGGGGCGAGCTCGCGACCGACGCGCTGACGAGCGGCCTGTCCGGTGACGCGCTCCGGCTGCTGCTGCGGCTGCGCCGGTCCGGTGTGGACACCACGCCGGAGGCGCTCGTGGCGCACGAGTCGAGCCCGCTGGAGCGGATGCGGAGCATCGTCGGCCGGGCCGCCGAGGCCCGCCGGCCCGGCTCGCTGCCGGACGCCTCGCAGCAGCCACGCACCGGAGACTTCGAGGTGCACCCCGTCTTCGGATCCCTCGACGAGGCCGAGATCGCCCGCGGCCTGGGCGCGTACGTCGCGGACGGCCTCTCCACCCGCCTCGAGGCGCGGGTCGTCCCGGCGCCGTCGACGGTCACGGCCGTGCACTCCGGCCTGGACCTGCCGGTCCTCGACCTGAACCTCGGCGGGGTCCTGGTCGGCGTCGGCGGCGTCGTCGAGCTGTGCCGGGCGGAGCGCGACGGCGACGGCATCGCGGTCTCGTTCGTCCGCGGCGTCCGGATCGACCTGCACTTCGGCCTGGTCGACGGCTGGCTGGTCGGCGGACCCGGATCGACGACGGGCGCGGGCGACCTGCGCTGGATGTCCGCCACCGTGGACGTCCCGCTCGACGGGTCGCCCGGCACCGCCGAGCTCGTACTGCACGAGGCGACCGGCCTCGGGATCGACCGCGAGCGCTGGGTGGTGCGCATCGACCCCGACGACCCGGCACGCGATGCCGTCGTCCCGGAGATCCGTGGGCTGCTGTCCAGCGCCATGTCCCGGCTGACCACGGCGGAGCCGCACCTCGGCATCGTCTTCGAGCTCCTGGGCCTGCGCCGGGATCATGGCCTGGACCCGGCCGGCCTCGACCGGCTGCTCCACGACACGGCGGCGACCGTGCGCGAGCGCGTGGCCGCTGCCCCGGCCGCGCTGGCCGCCGAGCTGCGGGCGCTGATCACCGGCGCCGCCGGGTCCGGAACGGCCGTGAGCTGGACCGTCGGACCCGCACAGCTCGGGCTCGACCTCGCCACCGGCGGTGTCTCCGCCACGGTGGCGGCCGACCCGGTGTCGGTGACGCTCGCGGCGACCTCGACCTGGGCCCACGCGAGCCTGGTGGTCGGCTCGATCGACCCCGACCTCGGCGGGGTGCGGCTGGTCGCGGCCACCCCCGCGGCACCCGGCCAGGGCCTGACCGTGGTGGTCGAGGTGGGCCGGCCCGGCCAGCCCCTGCAGACGGTCGCGATCTGGCCCGCCCCGGACGCACCGGCGGTGCAGGACCTGGTCTCCCTCGTCGTGCCCGCCCTCGGGCTTCAGGGATTGGCCATCGGGGTCCTCGGGTCGGTCTCGGAGGCCGCCCGGCCGGTCGTCGTCGAGGTCCTCGACCTGCTCGGCATGCTCGAGGACGCCGGCACCGACCTGCAGCGGGTGCGGCTGCCGATCGCCGCGGTCGCCGACCCGGCGGCGTGGCTCGCCGCGCTGGCGCGGTCGGGGTCCACCAATCCGGCCGCGGCCGCGGTCGCGCTGCTGGACGCGCTCGCGGCGCTCGTCGTACCCGATCGCGGCGACGATCCGGGCTGGCCGTTCGTCGACGGCGTCAGCCTGGGCTACGCGGCGGTCGGCGAGCAGCTGCGGCTCACCCTGTCCGTGGCCCTCGACCTCGACCTCGGCGGCACCGGCGTGCTCACCGGCCTCGAGGCCGGGGTGCTGGTCGGCACCGGCGCACCGCCGCAGCCGGTCGTCGAGCTGAGCGTCGCGATCGACGGCGTGGGGGTCGCCCTCACGCTCGACCCCGGCCTCCGGATCAGCCTGCTGCGCGCCGCCCCGGCGCCGCCGCTGCCGATCTACCCGGAGGGGCCTGGCCTCAACGAGGCGCTCGGTGCGGCCGCCGAGTCCCTGGTGACCATGCTGCTCAACGAGCTCAAGAGCCGGACCGGCGGCCTCGAGGGCCGGGTCGCCGACCTGGTCGTCGCCCTCGGGGATGCGCTCGAGCTGCGCGAGGGTTCGGACTTCACCACCGAGCGGGTCGCCGCGTTCGCCGCGAACCCGGCGGCGGCGCTGGAGCAGCACCTGACCGCCCTCATCACCCAGGCGGCCGAGGTCATCGTCGCGGCACTGAACAGCCCGCTGGTCGGGGTGCTGCCCGCACCACCCGGCTCCTCGGCGGTCACCTTCACCTTCGGCAGCCAGGACTCTGTGTCCGTCACGATCGCCGACGACTCCCCGATGCCCACGGTGACCCTCGCGTGCTCGTGGACCATCCCCGACGTCGGCGACGTCGCGCTGGACGCCCTGGTCCTCTCCAGCGCGGGCGTCGACGTCACCGCCCGCCTCGGCCCGTTCCCCGTCGACGCCGGGCCGTGCGTCCTCCGGCCGGCCGCCACGATCCGCGCGGGCTCGGCCGCCGGCTCGGCCCGCATGATCGGCGTCGGGATCGCCCTCAACGGGCCCGACCCCGCCGCCCCCGACTCGCCCTTCGACGAGATGTCGGTCGAGATGCGGTGGAACCTCGACGCCACCCCGCCGGCGCTGTACGCCGTCACGCGGACCGGCCCCGGCATCGACGTCTCGGCGCCCAACGACCCCGAGGCCGGCCTGCGACTGCTGTCCCAGGCGATCGCGCTCGTCGGCGGGATCGTCGTGGACGCCCTCGACGAGCTGTTCGACGACCACCCGCAGGTCGAGGACGTGCTCGAGGGGGTGCTGTTCGAGAGCGGCCGGACCATCGACCCGACGTTCGGCGCCGACCTCATCGACCCCGACGCGCTGCTGCGCCGTCTCCAACGGCTGCTCTGGAACGCCACCGACGCCGGCCTCGAGCTCACCATCGACGAGACCGTGACCATCGGCATCGCCTCCAGCAGCGACGGCGACGACAGGATGCTCGGGATCAACGTGTCCCTGAAGGAGGGCAAGACGTTCGCCTTCCCGACTTCGGGCGTCAAGGTCGAGCTCGAGGTGGACGCGTCGTGGCTGGTCCCGGAGAAGGACGCCGGCCTCAGCGTCTACGCCGTGCACGCGGTCCGGAGCGGCGACGAGTTCACCTTCGAGTTCGAGCCCGGGGTGACCGTGGCGGGCGTCGGGCTGCGGTTCACGAACCTCAGCGGCCCGTTGCTCGACCTCAACGTGCTGTCCATCGACGGCGTCGCCGTGCACGTGTACGCCGAAGCGGTGAGCGCCGGCCTCGGCGGAGGTGCGCAGATCGAGCTGGCCGGCTTCTCGTTCGCCCCCGGCGGCAACGGCGACAACCCGGTCGCCAGCGGCATCATGAGCGACGCCGGTGCACAGGCGTCGCCGGCGACCCGCCCGAGCTTCTCGCCCGCCATCGCGATCCAGAAGCACCCCGAGGACACGGGGGTCCGGTTCTCGGTCCGCGCAGGCAAGCCACCGGGTCCCTGGTGGGTCATGGTCCAGCGCCAGCTCGGCCCGCTCTACGTCGAGCGCATCGGCTTCAACAGCACCGAGGCCGGTGGGCAGGTGACCTCGATCAGCCTGCTGTTCGACGGCCGCGTCGAGATCTTCGGGCTCACCGCCGCGGTCGACCAGCTCTCCATCTCGTGGGACGGCGGCGAGGTCACCTCGGTCGAGTCGTGGTCGGTCGACCTCATGGGCCTGGCGATCTCCGCCGACATGGGTGGCGTGGTGCTGGCCGGCGGGCTGCTCAAGACGCTGGTCGGCGAGCCGCCCGGCCAGACGCCCGGCTACGTCGGCATGCTGCTCGGCCGGTTCGGCGTCTACGGCCTCAGCGTCTTCGGTGGCTACACCAGCCTGAACGGCGACCCGTCGTTCTTCGTGTTCGGTGGCTTCAACGGGCCGATCGGTGGCCCGCCGGCCTTCTTCCTCACCGGCATCGCCGGCGGTCTCGGCATCAACCGCGGCCTGGTCATCCCGGACGACCCGGCGCAGTTCCCGACGTACCCCTTCATCATCGCGCTCGACCCCGCCGCCGAGATCGGCGACCCGATGGAGCGGCTGCGGGAGCTGAACGTCTTCTTCCCGCCGGAGCTGGGCACGTTCTGGTTCGCCGGCGGCATCAGCTTCACCTGCTTCTCGCTCGTCGACGGCGTGGCGGTCGTGGCCGTGGCGTTCGGCAAGGTCGGCCTCGAGATCAACCTGATGGGCCTGGCGCGGATGGCGCTGCCGCGCCCGCAGGCGGCGCTGGTCTCGATCGAGCTGGGCCTGCTCGTGCGGTTCTCCACCGCCGAGGGCGTGTTCATGATCCGCGCCGCGCTGACCGACAACTCCTGGCTGCTCTACCCGGAGATCCGGCTCACCGGCGGCTTCGCGTTCGCGCTGTGGTGGAAGGGGCCGCTGGCGGGCCAGTTCGTGCTCACGCTCGGCGGCTACCACCCCGACTTCCACCGCGACGGCTACCCGGTGGTCCCGCGGCTGGGTCTCGTCTGGCGGGTCACCGACGACATCTACATCAAGGGCGAGAGCTTCTTCGCCCTGACGTCCGAGGCGCTGATGGCCGGCGTGCGGGTCATCGCCGTCGCCGACTTCGGCTGGGCCTGGGCACGCGCCGACTTCGGCGCAAAAGCGCTCGTCTACTTCGACCCGTTCTACTTCGTCGCCGAGGCGTGGGCCCGGGTGTCGGCCGGCATCGAGATCGAGACCTTCCTGGGCGACATCAGCATCAGCGTGACCCTCGGCGCGCGGGTGAAGGTCGAGGGACCCAAGTTCCGGGGCGAGGTCGAGGTCGAGGTCGGTCCCTGCACCGTGACGGTGCCGTTCGGCGAGCGCAGCGACAAGCGGACGCCCAAGCTCGACTGGAACCAGTTCGTCCCGAAGTACCTCGAGGAGGCCTCCGGGGGAGTGGCCCGGGCGCTCACCGGCATCACCGGCAGGGGGACGCTGCCGTCCGCCACCGGGGGCGCCCAGTCGGTGCCCACCCCCGACGGCACCTTCGCGCGTCCGTACGACGTCCACGCGGAGTTCGAGATCACGTTCACGACCACGGTGCCGACCCGGGTCTTCGACACCGGCCCGGGGGCCGACGCGACCGTGACCGTGACGCGCTCCGACGGCGCGGCCGCGACGCTCGGGCTCAAGCCGATGGGCAAGGGCGCGCTGACCTCCACGCTCCGGCTCACGCTCGACAAGCAGGCCGGCTCCGGCTGGCAGCCGCACGGCGGACTCGCGTCGATGGAGCAGCACCGCGAGGTGACCAGCGGCTCCTTCCCGATGGGCGTCTGGGCCGCTCCCGACCGCGACCTCAACACGTCACCGGCGCTGCCGACGGGTGACGTGATCAACGCCGGCACCCAGGTGCGGCTCGAGGCCCAGGCGGAGTCGCTCGTCGTCGGCCCGGAGATCGACTACTACACGGTCGACGCCGGGCGCCGGCCGCTGCCGCTGCAGCAGACCACGGGCATCGACCGCCAGTCGATGGTCGACCTCGGCGTCGACGTCGACCTGCCCGACGTCGCCGTCCCGGACGACGCCCTGAGGTTCGCGGAGGCCCGGCTCTTCGCCACCCCGTCCGCCGTCGCGGTGCCGGGCCTGCTGGCGCGCGGCACCCGGAGCAACCTCGCGCACGCCGGCTACCGCAACGACGTCTCGGCACCGCCCCTCGTCGGCCGGCTGACCGACGGCCTCGCCGTCGACAACACCCCGGACGCCGACGTGATGGTGCAGGACCCGAAGGCGCCGGCGACGCCACCGGCCCAGCGCGACCCGCGGGTCGTCGGCTACCTCACCGGGGGCAGCAAGGTCGCGGCGCGCGAGGCGCGGACGACGGTCAGCGGCTCGACGGTGAAGCGCCGTACGGCGCCCACGACCGCGTCGGTGGGCGCGCGTCTCGGCCGGCGGTTCGCGGTCAACCTCGACGTCGTGCCGCCGCCCGGCGCCGTGGTGGGCAAGACGTTCACCCCGTCGGTCCTGCCGTTCACCGCCGCCGTCGGCACGCCCCGCTCCTACGGCATCGGCGTCGGCCCCGCGAGCGACCGCGTCGGCGGGCTGTCCGGCCTGTCGGGCATCGCACCCAAGGGCGCGCGTGCCGCTGCCGCCGCCGGTGTCGCGAAGGCCGACGGCGACGCGCCGACCCTCGGCTCCGGCGACATCGTCGCGCTGCAGCTCCCCGACCACGGCGCCGACGTCTCCGCGGACCGTCCGGCCCTGGACCTCGGCGGCACCGCGCGCCTCGTGTGCCTGCGCGGCGACGGCACCGTGCTCCGGGACGCGGTCGTGTCCGGCACCCAGGAGGTCCCGGCCGGGAGCGAGCTGGTCGTGATCCAGGCCGACGGCGTGGTCGGCGCCCTCGACGGGCTCGCCGGCTGGCACACCCGGTCCCGGGTCGCCGCGGTCGGGTCCGGCACCGGCATCGCGGCCGGCTGCGTCCTCGACGTCGAGCAGCCCGAGACGCAGCGGGGCGTCACGTGGACCACCGCCGGCGAGCTGACCAGGGGAGCGGTCTCGGTGACGACCCGCTTCTCCGAGCCGGTGAGCCTGGTGGTCGTCGTGGTCGAGGTGGACGACCCCGAGCGGGTCGGCGACCTCGGCCTCGAGCTCATCGGCGCGACGAGGGCGACCTCGGGCGGCGTCCAGGTCGAGGCGACCCTGCTGGTGAACGGCACCCAGTCGGTCGCGGTCTACCCCGTGGTCGCGGACCAGCGGGACGCCGGCGTGACCGTGCGGGTCGTGGCCGGCGGCGGCTGGCGGGTGACCGGGATCCTGGGCGGCACCGCCGGGGTGACCGACACGGTCGCGGCGCTGCGCCGGCGCGGCGTCGCCGGCTCGGCCGGGCGACTGCTGTCGGCCGACGGCGCCGGCTGCCGCCCGGTCTGGGTGTCCGCGGTCGAGGTCAAGCGCGCCGCGCGGGCGGACATGAAGGCGGCGGCGACGAAGGCGGCAGCGACGAAGGCCGTGTCGAAGAAGGCCGTGTCCAAGAAGGCCGTGTCGAAGAAGGCCGTGTCGAAGAAGGCGGCGTCGAAGGCGACCGCCGGGTCGGGCGGAGGTCGCCGTGGGCGTCGGTAAGGGCAAGTTCCTCCTGTACTCCAAGATCGACCCGCCGCTGACCGCCGGCACCTACCGGTTCACGGCGAAGCAGGTCCTCGGCGCCGAGGGGATGGACGAGGACGACCTCCGGGTCGAGCAGCTCGAGACGCACGTCCGGGTCCGGTCGCCGCTCTACGTGCTGCCGCCCGACCAGGTGCTGTCGACCTTCCCGCCGGCCGGGCGGGAGGGAGCGTTCGGGGCCCGGCTGCCGCAGATCGTGATCAAGCGGAGGACGCTCCCGTGGGAGCGCGACCTCGACCCGATCGACATGGCCCAGGTCGATCCGGAGGCGGAGCTCGACGACGCGCCCTGGCTCGCCCTGGTGGTCGTCGCCCAGGGCGAGGCGGAGCTCAAGCCCAACCAGCCGATCGACCAGTGCGTCACGCCGGGGGTGACCATCCCGGGGCTGGCCGACGCCGAGGTCGGCAACGCGCTGCACATCCGCAAGTCGATGGTCGACCGGATCTTCCCGACCCAGCAGGAGGTGCACCTGCTCGCCCACGCCCGTCAGGTCGACCTCGACGACACCGAGCTGATGATGGGCGACGACGACGGGTTCCTCTCGGTGGTGATCGCCAACCGGTTGCCGCTCCCGGGCCGCGGTGACGACGGCGAGGACGTGCCGGTGAAGTACCTCGCGTGCCTGGTGAACCTGTGCGGGCAGTTCCACTCGCTGCCGCCGAAGGCGCCGACACCCCCGGCCGACGTCCTGGTCACCACGTTCCCGCTCGTGCAGCTCGCCACCGAGGTCACGGTCGCGACCCAGGACAAGCTCGTCATGGGGACGTTGCCGCCGCAGGCGCTCGACGTGCTCCCCAAGGCCGACGTGAGCGGCACCGTGATCCGCACCAACGTGGTCAACCCGCAGGCGAAGGCGGCGTACGAGGCGCAACCCGGCTGGGGCGCGACCAGCGCGTCGCGCGGCACCAAGGACCTGTACGTCGAGATGGCGCGGGACTTCGGCCGTGGGGGAGCGGTCAGCCTCGACCCCGACCGGATCATCGCCGCCCTCGACCCGGTGCTGCGCTTCCCCGTGCTCATCCACTGGAGCTTCACGTCCTTCGGCGACGAGACGTTCGAGTCCCTGATGAAGGGCCTGGACTCCGGCCTGCTGGGGACCCGGGGAGCACCGAACCCGGACAAGCCGAAGGAGAACCCCGAGAGCTCGCCCGGCCGGCTGCCGCTGGAGGTCGTCGAGACGGGTCACGTCGGCCTGCCGCACCGGTTGCGCCGGGGCGACGAGGTGCGCTCCTGGTACCGCGGGCCGCTCCTGCCGCACCCCGCCGACGAGGCGGCGGACCGGCTGCCCCTCGCCCACGCCGCCGACCAGATCCGGGTGGTCGTGCCCGACGGCCGGGAGGACGTCTCGCTGGCCGCGGCGTTCGAGATCGGTCGGCTGCTCGGGCTGTCGCGGCCGTCGATGGTCGCGGCGCTCATGCGCTGGCGCCAGCTGGGGTTCCAGCAGGCCCGGCTCGCGGGCGTCGTCGGCAGCGGCATCCTCGACGGCCTCGCGGACGTCATCGGGGACGTCGACCGGTTCCTCGGTGGGCGACTGGGTGCCGCCGTCGCCGAGCACATCGTCGCGTCGCCGGAGGACATCCTCGGCAACCCAGCGCCGCTCGTCACCGCCGGCGTACCGGTGCTCGACGAGGCGCCCAACAAGGTCCTCGCGCGCGGACTCGGCCTCCCGGCGGCGGCGTTCGAGGGAGAGCCGGGCCTGGTGCTGGAGAAGCTGCGGGGAGCCGAGGTGAAGCTGCCCGGGCTCGACCTGCAGGTGCAGCCCGGCCTGCTCAAGGACGCGCTCGCCGCCACGCTCGACGCCCGCTTCTCGCGCGCCAGCATCGCCGCGCTCGCGCCCACGCTGACCGAGGACGTGCTCACCGACGTGAGCGGCGTCCCCCTCGACCTCGGCCTGGCGCTCGGCGGGCTCGACCTCGGGCCGGCCGTGCTGGGCGGCCTCGCGCCGGGCCCGATCGAGAGCGGCGCCTTCCAGCCGCACGGCAAGGGCGTCGACGCCCTCGACGGCCTCATCGAGGAGCAGGACCGGCTGGCCGACGAGGCGGACGACGAGGGCGGTGCCTGATGCTCTTCAAGTACAACCACCAGGACGCGATCGAGCTGACCCAGGCGATGCTGTCGCTGGCTCCGGACGTGGTCGCCACGACCCCCGAGGACGACGACGATGACGGCGTCATCCCGGCCGAGCTGCGGCGGTGGCTGGTGCAGCTGCGGCTGCTCGAGCCGGTGCCCTTCGCCTACCTCGTCGCCGACTCCGACCTGCTGCCGCTCGAGTCGATCCGCTGGTTCTACCTCGACCGCCGCTGGACCGATGCGCTCGTGCAGGGCGTGCTGTCGGTCGGCACCGCCAACAGCGACGACCGCACCCACCTGGCGGCGCAGTACCCGGCCATCCGTGACGAGCTCGACCGCGAGGAGCGCAACCGCCGCCGCGCCCGGACCGACCCCCGGCTCGACGGAGGCGGCGGACCGGTCAGCGGCTTCGTGCTCCGCTCGAAGGCCGTCTCCGGCTGGCCCGCGGTCCACGTCCGCGCGTTCAGCGGCGACCCCGCCGCCGGTGCGGCGAAGGACACCGACAACCCCCCGAACGACATGGAGGTGCGGCTGCTGCGGCTGGAGCGCCTCGCGCCGGCCGTCCTCCTCTGCCTCTTCGACGGCATCCCGCGCACCGTGCACATCGAGGAGCCGCGCCAGGGCGTGCAGTTCGGGTTCGACATGACGAACCAGCCGGGCGGTACGACGAAGGCGCAGCTCGAGGTCCGCAACGCGGAGACGTTCGAGTACGTCCGTCCCCGACGGATGCTCGACGTGAAGTTCCGCCACCGCGGAGCCAGCGGCGTCGTCGACATCAAGCGCCTCGAGGACGAGCTCGCCGACATCGACGACACCCTCGGTCCCGACGACGAGATGAACAGCGGCGAGTACGCACTCCAGCTCGTCCAGTTCCCGTGGCGCCAGGTGTGGGGCGACATGGCCAACGCGGACGAGCCGGCAGCCAACGAGGAGCTGGTCTTCAAGCCGGTCATCAGCTACCGCGCCATCGTCCGCGACGCGTTCCTGAAGGGGGACTGATGCCCGAGTTCCGGATCGGCTCGTCCCTCGCCGAGGTGGCCGTCGCCTCGCGCCGCTTCGAGGTGCTCAGCAAGCTCAACGTCGACGTGGCGACGATCGCGACGTGGGACCGGACCCTGTCACGGCGCACGCGCATCCTGGTCCCCATCGACGTGCAGGCCTACGTCGTACCCGCCGGCGGGAGCGAGCCGACGGTCGACGTCGTCGGCGACCCCGACACCGATCCGGCGCCGTTCGCGGCCGGTGCCGTGCGGCCCGAGGGCGTGCACCTGCACTGGGCGCTGCCCGACGCGCTGCTGGTGGCGGAGCGCGCGGACCCGGCCGTGCGGACGCCGGTGCTGCCGGTCCTGCCGGACCAGTGGGTGGTGGTGCGGACCCTCCAGCCGAACGGCCAGACCCAGGTGCTGGCCACCGGCTGGGTGATCGACGCGCGCGCGAAGACCGTGACGCCGCTGCCGTCGTTCACCGGCGCCGTGCCGCCGCCCGCCGGCGCGGTGGACCCCCTCAACGGCTTCTCCCTGGGCGCGCACTGGACCTCGTGCTACTCGGCGAGCGCCGGCCGCTTCGCGTTCCACGACCCGCTGACCGACCTCGACAAGCTCCGCGCGGTCGCCACCGACGGCTTCGCCGGCGACCAGGCCGTCTACACGGTCGCGGGCTGGTGGAGCGACGCCGCGGCCGACCCGGTGTCCGGCGCGCGGGGCATCGCCGGCCTCGACGCCGTGCTGGCCGGCCTGCGGTGGGGCATCGACCACGAGCTCGGCGACAGCTACCTCGAGGAGCCGGACACCCGCGAGGTGCGCACCGAGGTCGAGGCGGGCCTGGCGCGCCCGCGCGTGCACCCGGTGACCGAGATCTTCGGCAGTGACGGACGACGGATCGAGGGGGTGCTCGGCACGGACCTCTCCTCGGGCACGCCGTTCGTCAACGCCCTGCGCACGTCGCACGGCGACTCCCTGCCGCGCTTCGACTCCCTGCTGCACGGCAGCGTGATGGGGGTGCCGGTCGGCGCGCTCCCGGCTGCCGACGACCGCCCGGACCCCGCCGACCTCACCCTCGCCGTCGGGTCGGACATCGACGACGTCATCGCGGCGATGGGCGCCGACGGCGTGGGACTGGGGGCCGACCAGCGCCGCGCGGCGGAGGACCTCCTGGCAGCCTTCAGCCACGGCCTGGTCGCCGAGCTCGGCACGCCGGACGGCCTCGACCAGCTCGGCAACCGCGAGCACGAGAGCGGGTTCTGGTCGCTGCCCGGTGGCCCGGTCCCCGGGATGCGGCCCGACGTGCTCCAGGACCAGGTCGCCCAGGGCGCGGACCCGATGACCGTGGGCCGCCACGGTCGGGCGGGCCGGTCCCGCGCTGCCGACAAGGGTCTGACCGTGCCGGTCCTCGAGTGGCGGCAGAAGGCGGACCTGATCAGCCGCACCACGCACCCGAAGGCCGGGCGGACGACCGGCAACCCGCGCGTCTCCGACGTCGGCGAGGCACCAGCGCCCCCAGCGCTGCGCGAGGTGGTCAAGGCGCCGCCCCGCTACTTCCGGCCCGCGCCGCTCGTGCTCGCGGTGCGTGGCGCGAAACCGAGCCACCGGCACCACGGCGACGGCCTGTTCAACAGCGAGGGCACGCTCGTGTGCCGCTACCCGCGGGCGGCGGTGCCGCGCTACCGGGGCGTCGTCGAGGGTTCGCGGGTGCTGCCGACGCTCGGGTCGGGCGCGGTCCCCGCCGAGGTGCTGACGGTGGTGCGCGAGGCGGTGCTGCTCAACCCCTACGGACGGGAGTGGCTGGCGGCGGCCGCCGCGCCGAGCGGCGACCCAGGGGTACGGGCCGCGGTCAAGACCCGGCTCGACGCCGAGATGGTGCGCCTCTTCGGCAGCGAGGGCAGGTACGACGGCACGAGCCACGTCGCGTTCGTCGAGCCGAAGGCCGCCTCCACGTGGCGGGAGGTCGGCGCCCAGCGGGTCGCGCTCGAGGAGCAGATCTCCGCCGTCATCGCCGGCGCCGCGATCGCCGACGGGCAGCCGCCGAGCCCGGTGGCGATCACGACCTGGCGCCAGCCCTGGGTGCCCGTCTGGCTGGAGTGGCGGGTCACGGTGACCGGGACCGCGACGATGCGCGGTTGGGAGCTGGCCGGCCACGACCTCGAGCCGGAGCCCGACGCCGCGCCCGGCACGGTGCTGGTGCGGGAGCTGACCGGCCGTGCGCTCGTCGGCCGGGGCGTCGGAGAGACGCTCCGGGCCGCGGTGCAGGCGTGGTTGGCCAGCGAGGCCCAGCGCCAGGTCACGCCGGGACGCACGGCGTACGGACAGGGCAGCGCGATCCAGCAGCTCGCCGACCTCGACCACCCGCTGGACCTGGTCAGCGCCTCGCTCGACGGGCTGCGCGAGCAGCTGCTCGGCATCGACTTCGTCGGGGTCGTGAAGCGCAAGGACGGCAAGCCCGTCGCGGGCGCGCTGCCGGTGCCGCTGCTGGGCGGCACGGTGCGCGTCGAGGAGGTGCGGCTCGTCGACGCCTTCGGCCGCTTCCTCGAGCTGCCCGACGCGGCGTTGGACGCGCTGCGCACCACCCTCGAGCTCGAGACCGACGCGGACCGGACCCTGCGGCTGCGGCCCCGGCTCCTGCACGCGGCCCGGTGGCTGTGGCGGATGGTCGATCCGGCGCAGCCGGCAGGGACGGCGCCGGAGCTGGTCAGGGAGGCCTTCGTCAACCAGGCCGCACCTGCCTCGGCGGTGAACCCGGTGTCGGGCTTCCTGCTGCCCGACCACATCGACGAGGCCCTGGAGGCGTTCACGGTCGCGGGCCGACCCATCGGCGAGGTGCTGCACGACCCGGTGACCAACGCGGTGACCTGGGAGTGCGCCCCCGGTCGGCCGGTGCCGCCGGACGCCGGGCCCCTGGTGGACATCGCCGCCCAGGAGAGCGTCGTCGCGCAGATCGCGGTGGGGATGATCCGCGCCGACGCGGCTGCCCGCGCGCTGCCGGAGCCGCCTCACGACACGGCGCTCACGGCGTTCCTGCGCGCCGTGGACAGCACGCTCTGGTCGGTCGACACCTTCGCCAGCCTCGGCGACAGCACGCTGGCCGGCCTGGTCGGCCGGCCGATCGCAGTCGTGCGCACCATCCTGGCGCTCGACGCCCCTGACGACGCCGACGAGCTCACCCTCGAGGGCCACACCGCGGAGGCGCGGCGGGCCGCCTTCGACGCGCTGGCCGCCGAGGACTTCGAGGTGCAGCTCGGCACGCTCGGCCGGGCCGACGACACCCTCCTGGGCTACTACCTCGACGACGACTTCGAGACGTTCTACGTGGTCGACAAGGTGGTCGCCGAGCTCGCGCGGCTGCGGCCGACCGGTCGCCACGTCGGCCACCTCGGGGTGCTGGGCGCGCCCGTCGCCGAGGACCCGGTCGACCTCGACCACCCGTACCTGAGCGAGGCCGGCCGGCTCGTGTTGCGCCGGGGGGAGACCCGCAGCCTCACCCTGCTGATGATCCCCGGCGGGCGGGTGCACCTGACGTCGGGCATCCTGCCGCGCAAGGACCTGGCGCTCGCCGACGCGTGGTTCGGGCCGGGCCTGAAGAAGCTGATGCCTTCGCTCCGGGTCGGTCCGCTCCTGGTCGACCCCGGCGAGGTCCGGCTGCCGCTCGTGAGCATCCTCGGCGAGAACCAGACCTTCACGCGGCGCACCGGAACGCTCGCCTGGAAGGACGACCCGATCCTCGCGGCGACGCAGACCGCCTACCTCCCGCGCCAGCCGCACGAGGTGCAGGAGGGCTGGATCCGGGTGACGCCCGAGGAGGATCCGACATGAGTCCCGCCCTGCGCCGCGAGATGTTCAACGCCTCCCGGGCCGGCACCTTCGACGAGGTCGACGTCGCCGAGGCGGTCGCGGCCCACCGCGTCGAGGAGCTGCCCGACCTGGCTCCCAAGAAGGCGGGCAGGAAGACGACCAAGAAGGCGACCAAGAAGGCGGGCCGGAAGGCGCGCGCGGTCGACCCCGACGAGCTCGACGAGCTCGACGGCGTCGAGGCCA
Organism: Nocardioides agri; assembly: GCF_013778305.1. Classification (GTDB taxonomy): domain Bacteria; phylum Actinomycetota; class Actinomycetes; order Propionibacteriales; family Nocardioidaceae; genus Nocardioides; species Nocardioides agri. Next base: position 875,780 of record NZ_JACEIC010000001.1, on the reverse strand, counting down.
AGGTCTGGGCGACGAACGACAACCAGCGCTGGGTGCCCATCGGCCCGTCCGTCGTACGGCGTGGGCAGGCGAGCGGCCGGCCCCGCGTGATCGGTCGGATCCGCGACCTGGCCGTCAGCAGCGACGGCCTCCGGGCGTACGCCGCCAGCGGCATGGGCGGGGTCTGGTACACCGGCGACGCCGGCCACAGCTGGGCGCCGATCGGCGGATGGACGCCGCTGAGCCCGTTCGCCGGCGGCAACTTCAACCCGCGGTCGGTCGGCTGCCTCCTCGTGGACTTCGACCCCGGCGGCAACCCGGCCAACGACTTCGTCGTGGTCGGCACGGGGGAGCCGCCGCCATTCCCGACCTCCGCCGGCCAGGGCTTCTTCGGAGGCCTCGGCGTGCTCGCGAACCGAGGTCCCGCGACCGTCCCGATCGACCAGAACCCCTGGGAGGCGCGGCCCGACGCGGAGGTCCGTCGCTTCGAGGGGATCGGCTTCTACCGGATGGCGCGCCGCCCCGGGCGGGTCGCCGGCAGCCTGGCCGCCGGCACGGTGGACGACCTCCTCGCCGCGACCAGCGGAGGGCTCTTCCGGGGCACCCGCGTCGCCGGGCCGACGTACACCTGGACGCGGGTGACGAGCGTCGACGCGCTGGCGGGAGTCGTGGCCGGGCAGGCCGTGAGCGACGTGCTCTGGCACTCGAGCGGCCGGATCCTCATCGCGGTGCACGGCTCCGTGCCTCCCGGTCCGGTGCTTCCCGGTGGCGTCGCGTTCAGCGCGGACAACGGGGCGACCTGGACCTGGCTGAACGGCTGCAGCCCGCTGCCCGCGCCGGGGTCCCAGGTGCAGGGACGCAGCAGCCTCGCGGACGTGCCGGGCACCAACACCGTGTACGTGCTCACGCCGCTGCCGCCGCCCGCCGTGGCGAACCCGCCCACCGACACGCCGGCGGTCTTCCAGATCCCGAACGTCACGGCCGGCACCCCCGCGGCGACCGCGGTCGGCAACGTGCCGGCGGCCCTGTGGGGCGGGCAGGCCTGGTACGACCAGGCGATCGTCGCGGACCGGGTCGCCGGGGTGGACCGGCTCTACCTGGGCGGCAACTTCTTCCAGGACGCCGCCGGCGACTTCCTCGGCGGGGTGTGGTGCTTCGACGTCGCCGCCGGCCCCGCGCTCGCGGCCGTCAACGGCATCTCCACCACCGCCGCCCCGGCGCCGCCCCTGCCGATCGCCGGCGCGGGCGCCGACGCCGCCGGGCTGGTCGGCAACAACATCCACCCCGACATCCACACGATCCGGCTCGCGGGCGCGGCCGGCGCCCGGCACGTCTGGGTGGGCTGCGACGGCGGCGTGTTCGTGTCCCGGCAGAACGGCCGGGCGCACACGTTCGCCTCCCGCTGCAACGGGCTGGCCGCCGTGCAGCCGACGTTCCTCTCCCAGCACCCGACGTCGAGCCACTTCGTGGCCTGCGGCTTCCAGGACGCCGGCATGCAGGTGCGGTCGGGGGACACCGTCTGGGAGAAGGTCGCCCTCGGCGACGGGGGCGGCACGGTCTTCCACCCGACCCGGCCGCAGCACATAGTGAGCCAGGCCTTCGGCCACGGCTGGCGCAAGGTCCCCGACGCGAACTTCACGATGCCGACCCGCACCAACGCGCCCCTCGACACCGAGAACGGGATCGCGCTCTTCTACTCCGGCGCCGCGGCCGTCGCCACCGGCGCGACCACGGCGCGCATCGCCGTGGGCACCAGCCGGGTCTGGCTGACCGCCGACGTCGGCGGCGCGGCGACCAACACCTGGCGGGTGATCCCGTTCGCCACCGTCGCCCCCGGCCTGGCCGCGGCCGACCCGCGCGACAACGCCGGCAACGACCTCCAGCCGAACTTCGGCGTGCCGTCGCTGGTCGCCGGCGACGTCGCCGGCGGCATCGGACCACTCGGTGGGGTCGTCACGATGCGCTGGGTGACGAACCAGCACCTCCTGGTGCTCTATGCCAACGGCGTCGTCCGGTACGTCGAGAACGCCGGCCGCTGGACCGCCACCGTCGTCCTGCAGACCGGCACCCAGCCGGCGACCTCGGCTGCGGCGGGCACCACGATCCTCACCGACATCCTCCCCGTGCCGGAGGGCGGCGGGATGGACTTCTACCTGACGACGACGGGGGACGCCGGCAACCCGGCGGTCGACACCTGCTACCTCTTCACCGGCGGCGCGTTCGTCCCGACCGGGCTGCGCAACGTGCTGCCGGTGCCGCCCGGCTCGCCCGTGGGCGCGGCGCGACCGATCGAGCCGGCGTACTCGGTCGCCGTGGACACGACGGCGCCCGGAACGGTCTACGTCGGCACGGTGACCGGCGTCTGGACGCGCGCCCATCCGACCCCACCCGCCACGCCCTGGAACCGGTTCGACAACGGCCTGCCGCAGGCCGCGGTCCAGGACCTGTCGATCTGGACCGACCCCGCCGGCGCCGCCGGCTCCCCACGGCTGATGCGCGCCGCCGTGCAGGCGCGCGGCGTCTGGGAGGTGAACCTCGCGGCCGCCGAGCCGTCCCGCACCTACGTGCGCGTGCACGCCCGCGACGACCGGCGGATCTTCCCCACGCCGATGGCGAACCCCCGGCGCGGCGCGGGCGCGGCCGAGGAGAACACCTTCGAGAGCCCGGACGTCGTGGTCCGCCCCCGGGCGTCGGCCGGGATCGCGCCGACGTGGCGGTTCGGGGCGGCCGGCCGGATCGCCCAGGGCACCACGCAGCTCTACCAGCTGTGGACCTTCCAGACCGCGTTCCGCTGGATCCACCCCTCGGTCGTGGCCGACGGGCAGTGGACCGACACCTTCGGGGACCTGGTCGAGCTCGAGCGAGCGACCCGCGGGCTCCCGGCAGCGCCGACGAACCCGCCGGGCCAGCGCTTCATCGACCAGGCGCTGTGGACCGCGGTCGTCGGCGGCACCCGGGTCGACCCCGCGACCGGCCTGGTCTCCGGGAACGCCGCACACCCGCTCGCGGTCTACCGCCCGGCCTGGCACACGCCCGCACGCACGCTGACCGGCGTGCTGCGCCCGATCGTGCCGGCGACCGAGGTCGACCTTGTCGAGACCGTCCAGCCGCGCTCGGTCGTCGGCGGCATCTGGCAGGTGCACTCGGAGCCGTCGACCGTCGACATCCTCCTCCACCACCGCGACATGCGCGCGGTGGCCGAGAACGGTGCCTTCGCGATCCTGCTGCACCGGTCGGGGGCGAGCAGCGACACGCTGCTCAACAGCCCGGGGGGCGACCTGGCCGCCTTCGGCCAGGACCTCGCGGCCGGCAACCCGCACGCCACGCCGGCGGGGTGGACCCTGGTGAACGCGCCGGACGGGACGCCCCTGCACCGGCTGCCCACCACGCTCGACGCGCGGATGCCGCGTGCGGTCTCCGTCGACGTCGACCTCACCGGGGTGCCGCGCAACCACTTCGTGCTGTTCCTCGCCATCGTGGCCTCGACGGGAGACCGGTGCGCCGAGGCGCCGCACGCGCTCCCGGCCTCGCCCACCGTGCGCCAGGTCTCGCGACGCTGGCCCTACGCCGCGCTCCGGCTCGTGCAGGTCACGCCGCGACCAGGCCCGTGAGCGGAGCTCAGGCCTCCTCGATCTCGTCCACGACGAACGTCGACCACCCCTGCGTGCCGCGCACCCGCACGTGCTTGCCGGCGTACGCCGCGAGCTCGGCCTCGGCGTCCAGCGCCTCGGCGTCGCGGCGGCGCAGCACGACGGCGTCGTCGGGTCCGGCTTCGTCCGGGACCAGGACCACCGACGTCATCTCCGACTTGGACCCGACCCCGGTGAGACGGAGGGCGACCGTGCCGGTCAGCTCCGCGCTCACTTGCGCCAGACCACGCGGGACTGGCGGGAGCCCTCCACCTCGCGGGCCACGACGAAGCCGTCGCGGCCGCCCTGCTCGACCGGCACCAGGTGGTAGGTGATGCCGGCACGCGGCGCGCCGGCGTGCTCCCCGAAGCTGGCTGCGTCTCCCGTGACCCGCGCCCGCACGCCTGCCTCGCGGACGAGGTCGTCGGTCGACACGGTCGCGTGACGGCGAGGGCGTCCGGCCCGCGGCACCGAGGCGCCGAGCGCGCGGCCGGTCGCCGCGGAGACCCGGCGTCGCTGGACCAGGGTCAGCTGCGTCGACGCGGCCTTCGGCTCCGCGGCCGCCTGGCCGCCGACCGCCTTCGGGACGCCGGCGCCCGGGAGCCCCACCGGCACCAGGCTCGGGTCCCCGAGCAGGTCGAACTGCGCCAGCGTCTTGAGGTCCAGCGGCGTCAGGGAGCCGGCCTCCCGGATGAAGCGCTGGCGTGCGTCGAGCAGGGCACGACCCGTCGACGCACCCGCCAGGATCCCCTCGACGGTGTAGCGGCAGACCAGGTCGGCGAGGCCCATGGAGTCCGCCGGCCCGTAGGCCGTCGTCGACGCCCCGACCCCGGCGTACCCGCCGCCCGCGAGGTAGGCCCACAGCATCGGCATCCGGCCGCCCATCGCCGCCGGCGCCTGGTGCATCGCCCCGTAGCAGCACTCCGCCGCCACGACGGTGCCCGGAGCGACGCGGCCTGCCAGGTCCTCCGGTCGCAGCGCCACCGTGTCGACGGGACCGCCCCGGGCCTGGCCGAGCCAGTCGGGCAGGGTGTCGCCGCCGTGGCAGTTGACGAAGTGGGTGAGCGGCGCGAGCTGGGACTTGGTCCAGGGCGAGCCCGCCGGCGGGGACAGGTGCGTCGTGGGCGCCGGACCGGGCAGCAGGTCGACGCTCATCCTGGTCGACCCCGCCCACACGGAGGCGCTGACGGCGAGGACCTTCTGGTACGCCGTCGGCTTGCGCTGGGTGTAGGACGCCGCCGTGCCCAGCGCGGCGAGCACCATCGACGGCTCGTTGGCGCCGACCACGTCGGGGATCCGGCCGACCACCCGCGTCACCGAGACCAGGTCGGCGGCGTCGAGCATGCCGCCGGCGGGTCCGGTCCAGGTGTCGGGGAGGTCGCAGGCGAAGGGCAGGTCGCTCGGGACGTAGGGGTCGGCGTCGCGGCCCCGGTTGACGATCGGGTTGCGGACCCTCGCCTGGGGCACCACGTCGGTCGCGCCGACGAGCGCGACGTAGGACGGGCGGTAGCGGGTGGCGGCGAGGTCGACGGCCCGGAGCGCGCCGACCCAGTCGCCGTCGGCGACCTTGGTCGCCCCGATCGCCTTCATCGACGAGGTGTTGTCGAGGAGCAGCACCCGGGTGTCGAGCCCGCGGGCGTCGTCCGCCTCGACCAGCGCGTCCAGGGCGTCACGGACCCGCGCCGCGCCGTCGGCGCCGTACTTGCGCCGCAGTGCGCCGAGATGGGTGACCAGCAGCTTGTCGTAGGTGGTGGACATGGCGCTCCTCGGTCAGGAAGCTTTTGGTCCCACTCTCCATGCCCGGTCGCGGCCTCCACAAGGCACCATGCGGGCCACCGCGGGGGTCGCAACCGGTCCATGGTGCGAGGATGCCGCGCGTGCTGTGCCACGCCTGCTACGCCGAGCCGGACCTGCAGCCCGACTGCGCCGCGTGCCACGGCACCGGCCGGGCCACGTCGATGCCGCTGTGCGCGGAACCCTGGAACGAGGTGGTGCCCGGCCTGTGGCAGGGCGGGCACGACGTCCGGTCCCAGTCCTCGGCGGCGTGCGTGGTCGGCGACGAGTTCGACCTGGTCGTGAGCCTGGCGACCAGGGAGGGCTACGGCCCGGCCGAGGGCGTCGAGCACGTCGTCCTGCGGCTGGCGGACGCCGCGCTCGACGCGGGTGCGGCGGAGCGGGTGATCGTCCTCGCCGACCAGGTCGCGGCGGCGGTCGACGACGGGCGCAGGGTGCTGGTGCGCTGCTCGGGCGGGCTCAACCGCTCCGGGCTGGTGGTCGCCGCGGCGCTGGTGCGCTCCGGCCGCACGCCCGACGAGGCGATGGCCCTCGTGCGCGCGGCGCGCGGCCCGTGGGCGCTGACGAATCCCGGCTTCGTCACGCACCTGCGCACCCTAGGCTCCGACGCATGACCCAGCCTCTGGATCAGCCCGTCGCGCTCGTCACCGGCAGCACCTCCGGCATCGGTGAGGCGATCGCGCGCCGGCTCGCCGGTGACGGGTTCCTGGTGGTCGTCCACTCCGGCAGCAGCGTGGAGACGGGGGAGCGGCTCGCGGCGGAGCTCGGCGGTCGCTACCTGCAGGCCGACCTCTCCGACGCCGACGCGGCGCTCGCGACCGTCGGCGCCGCGCTGGCCGACCTCGGCCGGCTCGACGTGCTGGTCAACAACGCGGGCGTCAGCCGGCCGATCCCGCACGCCGACCTCGCCGCGGCGACCCCTCAGGAGTGGCGCGACGTGCTCGAGGTCAACCTGATCAGCCCGTTCGCGCTGGCGACCGCGGCGGCGCCGTACCTCCGCGAGAGCCGGGGCTGCGTCGTCAACGTGACCAGCCACGCGGGCGTGCGGCCCAAGGGCTCCTCGATCCCGTACGCCGCCAGCAAGGCCGGCCTCAACCACGTGACCCGGCTGCTCGCCGCGGCGCTGGGTCCGGAGGTCCGCGTCAACGCGGTCGCCCCCGGCCTCGTGGACACGCCGCTGACCGCCGACTGGACCGCCGCGCAGGAGCTGTGGCGCGAGCGCTCGCCGATGCGCCGTGCCGCGACCCCCGCGGACGTGGCGGGCCTGGTGGCCGACCTCGCGGCGAGCGACTACCTGACCGGCGAGGTCGTGGTGCTCGACGGCGGCCTCAATCTCCTGTGACGAGTTTCACCCAGGGCGCTGACAGGAGCGCCACCCGCGGGCTACCTTGCAGGGCAAGAACGCGTTCTAGTTCCGTCCAGACTCGCGCGCCATCGTCCCGAGGAGCCAGCCAGCATGAAGACCCGCGCCGCCATCTTGTGGGAGCCGCACACCGACTGGAGTGTGGAGGACATCGAGCTCGATCCGCCGAAGCGAGGCGAGATCCTCGTCAAGCTGGCCGCCTCCGGCCTCTGCCACTCCGACGAGCACATGGTCACCGGTGACATGGTCCTCGACCCGGAGCTCGCCGAGGCCTTCGGGCTCAAGCAGTTCCCGGTGATCGGCGGCCACGAGGGCGCCGGCGTCGTCGAGGAGGTCGGGCCGGACACGGTCGGCTTCGAGGTCGGCGACCACGTCGTCTTCAGCTTCATCCCGTCGTGCGGCAGGTGCCCGTCCTGCTCGACCGGCCACCAGCACCTCTGCGACCTCGGCGCGTTCCTGCTCTCCGGCATGCAGCTGAGCGACTTCTCCTACCGCCACCACTCCAAGGACGGCAAGGACCTGGGGATCATGGTGGGCCTGGGCACGTTCTCGCCCTACACGGTCGTCAACGTGGACTCCGCGGTGAAGATCCGCAAGGACGTCCCGCTCGAGCGCGCCGCGCTCGTGGGCTGTGGCGTCACGACCGGCTGGGGCTCGTCGGTGTACGCCGCCGACGTGCAGTCCGGCGAGTCCGTGGCCGTGGTGGGCCTCGGCGGCATCGGCATGAGCGCGGTGCAGGGCGCGGCCATGGCCGGCGCCCGGCACGTGATCGCGATCGACCCGGTCGACTGGAAGCGCGAGAAGGCGCTCACCCTCGGCGCGACCCACGCGGCCGCCTCGATGGTCGACGCCCAGCCGCTGATCAGCGAGATCACCCAGGGCGCGATGGCCGACAAGGCGATCCTCGCCGTGGGCCTGGCCACCGGCGACCTCATCGCCCCGATGATGAGCCTGGTCAAGAAGGCCGGCCGCGGCGTCGTCACGGCCGTGGCGAACATGATGGCCGACGACGTGAAGCTCAACCTCTTCGAGATGTCGATGATGCGCAAGGAGCTCGTCGGCTGCATCTTCGGCAACGCCAACCCGCGCTACGACATCCCGCGCCTGCTCGACCTCTACATGGACGGTCGGCTCAAGCTCGACGAGATGGTCACCACGACGTACACGCTCGACGAGATCAACCAGGGCTACCAGGACATGCGCGACGGCAAGAACATCCGCGGCGTCATCGTCTACGACTGATCGCCGCAGGGGAGGCCGGCGTCAGGCGACGTCGGCCTCCATCTCGGCCACGAAGTCCCGCTTGACCGCGCGCCACGCCTCGTCGGTCGTCTCGCGCCGCCAGTACGGCGAGCAGGACATGCTGCTGCGGTCCAGCCGCCGGTCGGCGAGCAGGTGCCGGCGGATCGCGCGGATCTCGCCGGCCTCACCGTGGACGAACGCCTGCACCCGGCCGGCCGGCCAGTCCAGGTCGGCGACCGCGTCGGCCAGCAGGTCGACGTCGTCCACGGCACCGGTGCGGTGCAGCCACCCGAGGTCGAGGTCGCCGGCGCAGGCCAGCGGCACCTCGTGCTCGGGCCCGTCGCAGACCAGGCGCACCACGGCGCGCGTGCCCGCGGGCATCGCCTCGAGCGAGGCCGCGATGGCGGGCAGCGCCGACTCGTCGCCGACCAGCAGGTGCCAGTCGGCCTCCGGGTCGGGGCAGTAGCCGCTGCCCGGGCCCTCGAACACCAGCACGTCGCCGGCCGCGGCCCGCGCCGCCCAGGGGCCGGCCACGCCCTGGTCGCCGTGCACGACGAAGTCGAGCGTCAGCAGGCCGGCGGCGGCGTCCCAGCCGCGGACGGTGTAGCGGCGGCGCACCGGCCACAGCTCCTTCGGGTGGGCGTCCTTCACCTCGGCGGGCGAGAAGGCACCGCCGTACGCCGCGCCGGCCGGCGGGATCGCGACGTTGACGTAGGTGTCGGTGTCGTCGGGGACCGCGAAGCCCTGCAGGCCGGGACCACCCAGCACCACGCGCACCAGCGTGGGCGTCAGCCACTCCGTGCTCTCGACCTGTCCGTGCCACGCGGGCATCCGGGCCCCCTTCTGTCGGCGTCGTCCGGTAAGGCTACCCTTACCTGCCAGGACCGCCGCATCGCTGTGTCGCACCGGTCTCCGCCTGCGGCGCCCACGCCGAGCTCAGGAGAGCCTGGCCGGGACGCCAGCTGTGGCAGGCTCCGGCTGTGGAGAGCAGACGGGTCCGGGTGATCGGCGTCGGTCCCGGCGACCCCGAGCAGGTCACGCTGGCGGCGGTCGAGGCGATGCGCTCGGTCGACTACTTCATCGTGACCGACCGCTCCTCCTGCGGAGGGATGCCCGACCCGCTCGTGACCGCCCGCGACCGGCTGCTCGACCGGCACCTCACCCGCCCGCCGACCATCGTGCGCATCGAGGACCCCGACGCGGTGCCCGAGGCCATGGCGACCGCCCTGCGGTCGCGCTCCGGGGTGGCCGGGCTGCTGGTGTGGGGCGACCCGGCGTTCTACGACTCCACCATCCCGATCCTGCGCTCGCTGCCCGGCCTCGACGTCGAGATGGACGTCGTCCCCGGGATCTCGGCGGTCCAGCTGCTCGCCGCCCGCCACCGGCTCGTGCTGCACGAGGTGGGGGAGCCGCTGCACCTGACCAGCGGCCGCGCGCTCGCCGCCGCCGTGGCCCAGGGGCAGGAGAATGTCGTCGTGATGCTCAACCGCGTGATCGACCTGCCCGGGCTCGACGACTGGTCGATCTGGTGGGGCGCCAACCTCGGCACAGCCCACGAGGAGCTCGTCGCCGGCCGGGTCGCGACGGTGCTGCCCGACATCCACACCGCGCGCAACCGCGTGGCCGAGCGGGCCGGCTGGATCATGGACATCTTCCTGCTCCGCCGGGAGGCGTGATGGCGCACACCGTGCTGCTCGTGCCGGTGCCCGAGTTCGAGGAGTTCGTGCGCGGCCGCACCCGCCACTACGACGCGTCCTTCCTCTCCACCGACCCCGACTTCGTGCACGCCCACATCACGGTGCTCGGCCCGTTCCTCGACGACCCCGGCGACGCCGACCTGCGTCGGGTCGGCGCCGTCGCCGCCGCGGCCGCGCCGTTCGACTTCGAGCTGACCCGGGTCGAGGAGTTCCCCGACGGCCTGCTGCACCTGCGGCCGGCGCCCGATGCGGCGTTCCGCGCGCTCACCGCGCGGCTCGTGGCGGCCTTCCCGCAGTGCCCGCCGTACGCCGGCGCCTACCCGGACCCGGTGCCGCACCTCACCCTCGACCAGCGCGGCGACGGCATCGACGCCGCCACCGTCGAGGCGGCCCTGGCCGGGACGCTGCCGGCCCGCTGCCGGGCCGACCGGATCGCGCTGCACCGCTACGCCAACCACGACTGCCGGGTGCTCTCCGAGTGGAAGCTGGGTGCGTCATGAGGGTCCTGGTCACCGGCGGGGTGCGGTCGGGCAAGTCGCGGCACGCCGAGTCGCTGCTCGCAGATCGGCAGGCGGTCACCTACGTGGCGCCCGGCCCGGTCCGCGACGACGCCGACTGGGCCGCGCGGGTCGCCCGGCACCGCGCGCGCCGCCCCGCGCACTGGACGACGCTGGAGACCGGCGACCTCACCGCGGCACTGGGCACGCCCGGCCCGGTGCTCGTCGACTGCCTCGGCACCTGGTTGACCCGGCTGATCGACGACGCCGGCCTGTGGGACGCGCGCACCGAGGACGTCTCGGCGTACGTCGAGGAGCAGGTGGACTCCGCGATCGGCGAGCTGCACGACGGCGTGGTGCTGGTGACCAACGAGGTCGGTTGGGGCGTCGTCCCCGAGCACCGCTCGGGCCGGCTGTTCCGGGACCTCCTGGGGGAGGCCAACGTGCGCTTCGCGGAGGCCTGCGACGAGGTGCACCTGGTCGTGTCCGGGCGGGTGCTGCGCCTCTGACCTCCACCGGCGCCGGCGGACCGCCCGCTGGCGGTCCCGCCGACACCGGTCGGATCAGAACTCCTCGTCGAAGCCGACGGCCCCGGACACGCCGACCTGGTAGGCGGAGACCTTGCGCTCGAAGAAGTTCGAGAGCTCCTGGACGTCCTGGAGCTCCATGAACGCGAGCGGGTTCCTGGAGCCGTAGATCGGCTCGAGGTCGAGCCGCTCCATCCGCCGGTCGGCGACGTACTCGAGGTAGGCGCGCATATCCGCGGTCGAGAGGCCGGCGACGCCGCCGCCGAGGAGGTCCTCGGCGAACTGCGCCTCCGCGTCGACGCCGTCGATCAGCATCTGCCGCACCTGGGCGGCCAGCTCGTCGTCGAAGAGCTCCGGCTCCTCGGCCCGGACCGTGTCGACGACGTCGAAGGCGAAGGCCATGTGCATGGACTCGTCGCGGAAGACCCAGTTGGTGCCCGAGGCCAGGCCGTTGAGCAGGCCCCGGGACCGCAGGAAGTAGACGTAGGCGAAGGCGCCGTAGAAGAAGAGGCCCTCGATGACCGCCGCGAAGCAGATCAGGTTGAGCAGGAACTTCCGCCGGTGCTCCTGGGTCTCCAGGGCGTCGAGGTCGAAGACGGAGTCGATCCAGCGGAAGCAGAAGTCCGCCTTGGCCTTGATCGACGGGATGTTGTCGACCGCGGCGAACGCCTCGTGCCGCTCCGCCTCGTCGGGGACGTAGGTGTCGAGCAAGGTCAGGTAGAACTGCACGTGCACCGCCTCTTCGAACAGCTGGCGGGAGAGGTAGAGGCGTCCCTCCGGTGAGTTGATGTGCTGGTAGAGGTTGAGCACCAGGTTGTTGGCCACGATCGTGTCGCCGGTGGCGAAGAACGCGACCAGCCGCGAGACCAGGTGCCGCTCGGCGTCGCTGAGCCGGTGCAGGTCCTTGAGGTCGGAGTGCAGGTCGACCTCCTCGACGGTCCAGGTGTTCTTGATCGCGTCGCGGTAGCGGTCGTAGAAGTGCGGGTAGCGCATCGGCCGCAGGGTCAGGTTCATGCCCGGGTCGAGCAGCATCGTCGTGTTCTGGTGCGTGATGGTCACTGGCAGGCCTCGCAGTTCTCGGGGTTCTCCAGGGAGCACGCGAGCGCCTCCTGGTCGATGACGGTGATGGGGACCGCGGAGACGGTCGTCTGCTGGATGCGCGTCGCGGGGCGCGAGCGCAGGTAGTAGGTCGTCTTCAGCCCGGACTTCCAGGCGTGCAGGTACATCGACGAGAGCTTCCCGATCGACGGCCCGGCGATGAAGAGGTTGAGCGACTGGCTCTGGTCGATGTACGGCGAGCGCGCGGCCGCCATGTCGATGAGCGCCCGCTGCGGGAGCTCCCAGGCGGTCCGGAAGAGCGACCGGACCTCGGCGGGCAGCTGGTGCACGCCCTGCACCGACCCCTCCGCGCGCTTGATGTCCTCGCGGACCTCCGGGGTCCACAGCCCGCGGCTCTTGAGCTCGCGGACCAGGGCGCTGTTGACCTGGAGGAACTCGCCCGACAGCGTCTCGCGCTTGAAGAGGTTGGACACCTGCGGCTCGATGCACTCGTAGCAGCCGGCGATTGAGGCGATCGTGGCCGTCGGGGCGATCGCGACGAGCAGCGAGTTGCGCAGCCCGTGCTCGGTGACCCGCTCGCGCAGCGCCGCCCAGCGCTCGGTCTGCGTGGGCGTCACGCCCCACAGGTCCGGCTGGAGGTCACCGCGGGCGGCGCGCGTCGCGTCGTACGCCGGGTGCGGGCCGTGGCGCTCGGCCAGGTCGCAGGAGACCTCGAGCGCGGTCAGGTAGATCTCCTCCTGGATCCGGGTCGACAGCTCCCGCGCGTCGACGGAGTCGAAGGGCAGCCGGAGCGCGAAGAACACGTCCTGCAGGCCCATCAGCCCGAGCCCGATCGGTCGCCAGCGCGGGTTGGAGGCCGCAGCCTCGCCGCTCGGGTAGAAGTTGATGTCGATGACCCGGTCGAGCAGCGGCACCGCCGTGCGCACGGTCTCGCGCAGCCTCTCCCAGTCGATCCCGTCAGGGCCGACGTGCTGCGCCAGGTTGACCGACCCGAGGTTGCAGACCGCGGTCTCGCCGTCGGAGGAGACCTCGACGATCTCGGTGCAGAGGTTGGAGAGGTGCACGACCGGTCCACCGCTGCCGTCGCTGGTCTGGTTGCAGGTGCGGTTGGCCGCGTCCTTGAAGGTCATCCAGCCGTTGCCGGTCTGCGCGAGCGTGCGCATCATCTTCCCGTAGAGCTCGCGCGCCGGGACCTGCCGGACGTAGCGGCCCTCCTCCTCGGCCCGGCGGTAGGCCGCGTCGAACGCCTCGCCCCACAGGTCTGGGAGCTCGGGCGCCTGGTCGGGGTCGATGAGCGACCAGGTCGCATCGGCCTCGACCCGGCGCATGAACTCGTCGGGGATCCAGTTGGCCAGGTTGAGGTTGTGCGTGCGCCGGGCGTCCTCGCCGGTGTTGTCGCGGAGCTCGAGGAACTCCTCGACGTCCGGGTGCCACGGCTCGAGGTAGACGCAGGCGGCACCCTTGCGGCGGCCGCCCTGGTTGACCGCGGCGACCGACGAGTCGAGCGTCCGCAGGAACGGCACGATGCCGTTGGACTGCCCGTTGGTGCCCCGGATCAGCGCGCCCCGGGAGCGGACCCGGGAGAACGCGATGCCGATGCCGCCGGCGAACTTCGACAGCTTCGCGACCTGCCCGTAGCGCGAGTAGATCGAGTCGAGGTCGTCGCGCGGGCTGTCGACGAGGTAGCACGAGGACATCTGCGTGTGCCGGGTGCCGGAGTTGAAGAGCGTGGGACTGCTCGGCAGGTAGGCGAGCGACGACATCAGCCGGTAGAAGCGGATCGCCTCGCCCGGGCTCTGCGCGAGCCCGCAGGCCACCCGGAGCAGGAAGTACTGCGGGGTCTCGATCACCAGCCGGGTCGTGGGGTGGCGCAGCAGGTAGCGGTCGTAGACCGTGCGGAGCCCGAAGTACTCGAACCGCCGGTCGGCGTCGGTGTCGATCGCGAAGTCGAGCTTGCGGGCGTTGTCCTTCACGAACGACGCGGTCTCGTCGCCGATCAGCCCCTCCGCGTGGCCGATGGACACCGACTGGCTGAACGAGGCGACGCCCTGGTTGCGCACCTCCTTCTCGACGTAGCCGGACAGCAGCCGCGCGGCGAGCCGGGAGTACTGCGGCTCCTCGCCGATCATCTCGGCGGCCGTCTGGATCGACAGCCGGTCGAGCTCCGCGGTGGTCGCGCCGTCGTACAGCCCGCTGATCGTGCGGGTGGCGACCCGCATCGGGTCGACGTCGGCCAGGTCGCCGGCGACCCGGTCGACCGCCCGGACGATCTTGTTGACGTCGACGGGCTCGCTGTCACCGTTGCGCTTGCGGACCTGCATCGAGGTCCTGCCGGGGGATTCTGTGACCGTCACTTCTCTCTCCTCGCGAGATCGGTCCCGAAGGTCCGGGTCGCGGGGGAGACGGAGGCACGGCCGGCGAGGAGCGGCGAACCGCGATCGACCAGCGTCGTACGAGCCGTCGGCCTTCCCACGAGGCCTCGGACCACCCCGCCCGACGGGCGGGGCGCGCTGGCAGGTCTTCGGACTCGCGGGCACGCCTCCCGGACACGTCCGGTCGACCCCTACTGGCCGTCGCTTCCCAAGCCCCCGAGGGTGCTCAGTGCTGATGACGGCGGTCGTTCCCACTCACCGCTGCGGGGCAGTCCCGGTCTCTCACCGGGTTCCCTCTTGCCTCGACGCCCCTGGCTGGGACGCCGAACCAGCTGCAGTCGCCACCATATGTGGGATCCATCGCGAGGTGGGGGACCACATGTTGTGTCGGCGCGTCCCGCCGGCGGAGCGCGTGGTCGGGCTTGTCCAGAGCGCACCTGTGCCAGAGAGTGGAGCGATGGAGAAGCGCAGGCTCGGACGGCTCGGGCACCGGTCCTCAGTGCTCATCTACGGCGCCGCGGCGCTGGCCGAGGTCTCGCAGGACGAGGCGGATCGCTCGATCGAGCAGGCGCTCGACGCGGGCATCAACCACGTCGACGTGGCCGCCGACTACGGCGAGGCCGAGCTGCGGCTGGGGCCACGGATGTCCGAGATCCGCGGCCGGATCTTCCTGGCGACGAAGACCGGGCGCCGGGACCACGAGTCCGCCTGGCGGGAGATCAACCGCTCACTGGAGCGCCTGCAGACCGACCGCGTCGACCTGCTGCAGCTGCATGCGATCGGCGACCTCGACGAGCTCGACCTCGCCACCGGTCCCGGCGGCGCCCTGGAAGCGGCGGTCCGCGCGCAGGAGGCCGGTCTCGTGGGCGCCGTCGGCATCACCGGGCACGGCCACGAGGCACCGGCGACCCATCTGGAGGCGTTGCGGCGGCACCCGTTCGCGACCGTCCTGACCCCCCTGAACCCGGTGCTGTGGCGAGACGACGCCTACCGCGCCGACTACGAGGCGCTCGTCGACGAGGTCCGCCGGCAGGACGTCGGCCTCATGACGATCAAGACGGTCTCCCGTCGGGGCTGGCCCGAGGGTGCGGACCGTCCCTACTCGACGTGGTACCAGCCCTACGACGTCCAGGACCGCATCACCGCAGCGGTGTCCTGGGTCCTGTCGCACGAGGAGGTCACGGGCATCCCGACCCCCGGAGACGTGCGGCTCCTCGGCATGCTGCTCGAGGCCGAGCGGGAGCGGATCTCCGCGGCCGAGGCCGAGCGGCGACTCGGCGGGGACGACGTGTACGCGTCCCCGTTCGTCGCCACGCCGTCCTGAGACGGCGTGCCGACCTCCGTGCGCCGGTGCCACCCGAACCGGCACCGCCACGGCTTGCGCGTCTCGCCGGTCGTGGTGGTCATCATGCGGCTCCGTAGTAGTCGTTCTTTCCCGGGGTGAGCCTCTTGGCCCGCCGCACGTTGGCGTCCAGGTCGGCCGGCGGCGTGCCGCGGCGGCGGGTCACCCACCCGATGGCAGCGAGGAACAGGACGACGGCGATGAGGATGTAGAGCCAGAACATCACTACCAGGACGCGCCACGTGCGCGAGAAGGTTGCCCGGTCAGCCTGCCGGGCTGGCGTGGGGCCGCAGGTCCAGCAACAGGGTCTCGATGGCCGTGCGCAGCCGCTCCTCGACGTCGACGGCGAGCACCGCGTACGCCAGCGTCACATCGCCGCGGTCCAAGCCACGCTGGATGACGCGCCGGGTGGCACCCGGGTCCGCTCCTACCGCGAGCACGAGCATCACGGACGACCCCGGCGCGATCGAGGACCGGATGGCGCGGAGCATGCCTTCGTCGAGGCCGGTCCCGACGAGGAAGTCGGACAGCACCTCGAGCGGGTCCTGATTCGACGAGACCGCGCCAGGTGCGAGCGTGAGAACGTCAGCCAGGGCGCCCAGCACGGAGTACGTGAACCGCCGCTGCGCGACCCGCGGAGCGCGCAGATGACCGATGCGGGGACGGTGGGTGCCCGGAACCCACGTCACCGTGACGACGTCGGCAACCGAGACCCCACCACGCCGCTGCAGCTCGCGCAGGCGCACGTACCCGGCCGACGCACCCATCGGCGAGTCGTACGACCAGACCGCCAACGTCGGCTGGGTCGCCCACTGGTCGGCCGCGCCGTCCGCGGACGCGGCCGGCTCCTCGGTCATGTCGCTGGCCGTTCCATCAGCGTCCGCACCTCCCGACCCGACAGGAGCACCTGCAGTCACCCGCGACCCCCGGCCCTCCTGCTGAAACGGTACTCGCGGCCACTGCCCGCTCGACGCACAACTCGCGGATCCGGCCCGATTCGCCCTCCTCATGGCCCCCGATCCTCGCGACAGTGACGGTGGCGAGCGTGGTGACAGGACCCGCGCTTGTGCCTAGCGTGTGTGACCGGGGGCCGACCTCGGGAGGAACACATGGGAGTGATCACGGACGTGCGGGTGCGCCAGCCCGTCAAGGACGAGCTCGTCGGGCGGCGGTTCCTCGTTGCCGGGGTCGGCAACGGGTTCGAGGGGACGATCGGCGTTCGCGTCCTCGACGGTCGCGGCCGCGTCCTCGCGCAGGACTCCGCGCAGTCCACCGGGGGGATGGCCGCGGTGGGGGAGTTCTCGACCCGCGTCACGGTGAGCAGCCCGCCGCGCGACGGCACCCGGCTCACCGTGCAGGTCTTCGGTGACAATCCCGGCCTGCCGGACGAGGGCCCGAGTCCGGGCTTCAACCTGCGCGAGGTCGAGGTCATCATGTTCCCCGACCTGCAGGGCTGGCTCCTCTATCGCGTGGAGCGAGGAGACACGCTCACCTCGATCGTGCGGAAGGTGCGCGACCTCACGCGGACGACGGTGGCGCAGGTCGTGGCCGCCAACCCGAGGATCACCGATCCGGACGTCATCCGCGCTGGCCAGCGGCTGCGGATCCCGGTCAAGGGCTGACGGCCGGGGCCTGCGGACGCCACGACTCCGCGGGCGGCGGCAGCGGTCTCGCTGCCTGCACCTGCTCACTGCTCACGGCCGGCTGTACCAGGCGCCGTGCCGCTCGCCGAGCGTGTGCGGTGGTGCGACCTGTCGGCCGCGCGACGCCGACCGGGTCGCCAGCGCCCTGGTACGACGGGTCGTTGTGGCTTGGGAGCGCGTCCGGTAGCCCATCGCCGAGCCGGTCACTGCCTCCTGCTCGAGCTGCCGCTCGACGGGCCATGGCTCGCCGGCCCCGACCAAGTGAGGTAGTTCCACGGCTGCTTCGGTGCCGCCGAGTCGGAACCATGGAGGACATGAGCCGAACCCTTGGACCTGACCTGGACGCCCCGGCGGAGAGCACTGCCGACGAGCGGGTCGTCGACGCGAGACCCAACGGGCACGGGCTGGGGGCGGGTGCACGGCCGTCGGGGGCTGCGATCTGGCACGGCCGTCCTGACCTGGACCGTGCCAACGAGATGAGCGCGGACTGCGCGATCGGCAACCTCGGCATCGAGCTCACCGAGCTCGGCGCGAGCCATCTCGTCGGTCGCATGCCGGTCGACCGCCGTACCCGCCAGCCGTTCGGGATCCTGCACGGCGGTGCGTCGGTCCTCCTCGCCGAGACCCTCGTCAGCTGTGCGGCCACGTTCGTCGTGGCGCCCGGCAAGGCGTGCGTGGGGATGGAGATCAACGCCAACCACCTGCGGCCCGTCACCGCCGGCTGGGTGACCGGCACTGCTCGACCGGTCTCGTTGGGCCGCCGCAGCCAGGTCTGGGAGGTCCGGATCGTCGACGACAACGACAAGCTCGTGTGCATCTCGAGGTGCACGATGGCGGTGATCGAAGCGTCGTGATGCGGCGGAGCGAGATCGGCCCAGCGGGCGCCGGCCTGCTGTTGACTGGTCTCATGGCTGCCCGCGAGCAGCGCTGGGGAACCGCGCACCTGGAGGACGTCGGGAAGGTGACCTTTGCGCTGACCGGCACCGGACCGCTGTTGGTGGTGGTGCCGGGCTGGCTGAGCCACCTCGAGCTGGGCTGGGCGATCCCGGCCGAGCGCATGTTCCACGAGGCGCTGTCCTCGGGTCGGACGCTGGTGCGTTACGACCGTCCGGGGTGCGGCCTCTCCGATCCGTACGACGGGCCTCGGACGATGGCGCTGGAGCTGGCCACGATCCGTGCCGTGGTCGGAGCGCTCGACGCGACGCGCTTCGACGTGTTCGGCTGGTCGCTGGGAGCCGCGGTAGCGGCGCAGTGGGCGTCGGAGCGACCCGAGACCGTCTCCCGGCTCGTCCTCTACGGCGGCTGGGCCACGGGCGCCGCCATCGGGGACGCCGACAGCCGGCGGCACATGCTCGGGCTGCTCGCAACCCACTGGGGACTGGGCTCCGACCTGCTCACCGAGGTGTTCGCCCCCGACGCGGATGCGGGGACCCGTCGCACACTCGCCCAGTACCAGCGGGCCGCGTCCTCGGCCGAGACGGCGGTCGCGCTCCTCGGGCTCGCCTACGACCTGGACGTGCGCCCTGCCCTGGCGCGGATCTCCGCGCCGACGCTGGTGCTGCACCGCCGGGGCGACCGGGCGGCGCCGGCGGCGCAGAGCAAGGTGCTCGCCGACGCGATCCCCGGCGCCGAGCTGGTGGACCTCGAAGGTCGTTCGCATCTCCCGGCCCTCGGCGACGCGGACGCGGTCATCAGCCAGGTGCGGCGCTTCCTGGGCCTGCCTCGGCTCCGGCGGGCCGTGCCGACCGGTCTCACCCCGCGCCAGACCGAGGTCGCGGCGTTGGTGGCCGAGGGGCTGACGAACCGCGAGCTCGCCGCACGCCTGGGGATCACCGAGCGGTCGGCAGAGTCGCACGTCGAGCGCATCCGCCTGCGTCTCGGGTTCAGGTCACGGTCACAGATCGCGGCCTGGTACGTCGCCCGCGAGCCGCAAGTGAGGTAGTTCCACGGCTGCGTCCGGCCCATCGCTCGCCGGAGCATGAGGTCATGTCCCGACAACCGTGGTACCTGGTCCTGTCAGCCCTCGCCTGGGTCGGCTTCGTCGCAGTCACGCTGTGGACGATGGCCTTCCTCGCCGACGGCGTCATCTCGTCGACCGTGGACGGGCCGGCGCGCACGAACGCGGCGGTCGCGGTGGCGGTCGACCTCGCGCTCCTGCTCCTGTTCGCGGTGCAGCACTCGGTGATGGCGCGTCCTCAGGTCAAGGCGGTGCTGCGTCGCCGGATCCCCGCTGCGCTGGAGCGCACGTCGTACGTCCTGGCCACCGACGTCTGCCTCGTCCTCCTGCTGGTGCTGTGGCAGCCCTGGGGCGGCCGGGTGTGGGAGGTCGACGGGCCGGCCGCCTACGTCCTCTGGTCGCTCTGCGCGGCCGGCTGGCTCCTGGCCATCACGGCGACGTTCGCGGTCGACCACCTCGAGCTGACCGGCCTGCGCCAGGCCGGCTGGGCGGCACCTCGGGAGTCCTCCGGCGTTCCTGAGCTGGAGGTCGGGGGCCTGTACGCCGTCGTCCGTCACCCACTGATGACCGGCCTCCTCCTCGCCTTCTGGGCGACCCCGCAGATGGGTGCCTCGCATGCGCTGTTCGCCCTGGCGGCGACGGCGTACATCGCCGTCGGGGTCAGGTTCGAGGAGCACGATCTGCGACGTACGTTCGGCGCCACCTACGACGCCTACGCTGCCCGCGTCCCCAGCCTGGTGCCGAGGCTCCGGGTCCAGGCGGCACCGCGGCGAACGGTGCGCGACTAGCGGCGGGCGTCGGCCCGCCGGGACCGGCTAGGTCCGCGCGAGCCGCCGCGCGAGGTACGGCGCGGTCGCGCTGCCGTCGGCCTGCGCGATGTCGGCCGGCGTGCCGGTCGCGACGACCCGACCACCGGCGTCTCCGCCGCCCGGCCCGAGGTCGACGACCCAGTCGGCCGTGGCGATCGCGTCGAGGTCGTGCTCGACGAGAACCACCGTGTTGCCGGCGTCCACGAGCCGGTGCAGCTGCCGCAGCAGGAGCGCTGTGTCCGCGGGGTGCAGTCCCGCGGTCGGCTCGTCGAGCAGGTAGAGCGCGTGGCCACGGTGCGCCCGCTGGAGCTCCGTGGCGAGCTTGATGCGCTGTGCCTCACCGCCGCTGAGCTCGGTCGCCGGCTGTCCCAGCCGGAGGTAGCCGAGGCCCACCTCGCGCAGCGTCTGGAGGCTGCGGGCGGCCGCGGGCACGTCGGCGAGGAACGTGGCGGCGTCGTCGACGGACAGGGCGAGGACCTCCGCGATGTTCTTGTCGCGGTAGGTGATCTCGAGCGTCTCGGCGTTGTAGCGATCGCCGTGGCACGTCGGGCAGGGTGCGTACGTGCCGGGCAGGAAGAGCAGCTCGACGGAGACGAATCCCTCGCCCTGACAGGTCTCGCAGCGGCCCTCGGGGACGTTGAAGGAGAACCGGCCCGCGCCGTAGCCGCGGGCCTGGGCCGCGTCCGTGGCGGCGTACACCTTCCGCACGGCGTCGAACAGGCCCGTGTACGTCGCGAGGTTCGACCGCGGCGTCCGGCCGATCGGCCGCTGGTCGACGAGCACCAGTCGGTCGAACGACTCGAGGGCGGTCGGGTCCTCGGCGAGCACCTGGCTGACCAGGGTCGACTTGCCGGAGCCGGACACGCCGGTGACCGCGGTCAGCACGCAGAGCGGGATGTCGACGGACAGGTCGCGCAGGTTGTGCCGACGCACACCCGCCAACCGCAACCAGCCCTGCGGGGCACGGACGTCGTGCACCAGCCGCTCGGCGCGGCCGAACAGGTAGGCGCTGGTGACCGACTCGGTGACGCCCTCGAGATCCGCCACCGGACCGCTGTGGAGCACTCGGCCTCCGGCCTCGCCCGCCCCGGGGCCGATGTCGACCACCCAGTCCGCCCGCCGTACGACGTCGAGGTCGTGCTCCACGACGAACAGCGAGTTGCCGGACGCCTTCAGGCGATCCAAGACATCCAGCAACGGCTCCGCGTCGGCCGGGTGCAGGCCGGCTGATGGCTCGTCCAGGACGTAGACGACCCCGAACAGCCCGGAACGCAGCTGGGTGGCGATCCGCAGGCGCTGCGCCTCACCGGGCGACAGCGTCGTCGAGCTCCGTCCCAGACTCAGGTAGCCGAGGCCCAGGTCGAGGAGCACCTCGATGCGGGCGA
Source organism: Nocardioides agri (assembly GCF_013778305.1). Classification (GTDB taxonomy): domain Bacteria; phylum Actinomycetota; class Actinomycetes; order Propionibacteriales; family Nocardioidaceae; genus Nocardioides; species Nocardioides agri. Next base: position 854,485 of record NZ_JACEIC010000001.1, on the reverse strand, counting down.
CCAGATCAGCGCAGATCCGCACCGCGACCTCGTTGGCCTCCTCGGGCAGCTCGGCAACCGGCCGCAGCAGCGCGACCAGCTGGGTGAACGGCAGGTCGTTGACCTCGGCGATCGAACGCCCGAGGAAGGTCACCGCGAGTGCCTCCGGCCGCAGTCCGCTGCCCCGGCAGTCCGGGCAGGGCGCGTCCTCCACGAACCGCAGGGCCCGCTCGCGCATCCGCTCGCTCTTGGAGTCGGCCAGGACGTGCATGACGTGCTTGCGCGCGCTCCAGAACTTCCCGTAGTAGCCGTAGTCGACGCGATCGCGCTCGGGCTCGACGAGCACCGAGGGCTGCTCGTCGGTGAAGAGCAGCCAGTCGCGGTCCGACTTCCTGAGCCTGCGCCACGGCTTGTCGATGTCGATGCCGAGACCGGAGACGACGCTGCGCAGGTTGGCACCCTGCCAGGCACCGGGCCAGGCGGCGATCGCGCCATCGCGGATGCTCAGGGACGGGTCGGGGACGAGCAGCTCCTCGGTGACGTCGTGCACGACACCCAGACCGTGGCAGCGCGGGCACGCGCCGGCCACCGTGTTGGGCGAGAACGCCTCCGCCGGGAGGTGGTCGGCCCCGGCGGGATAGTCGCCCGCTCGCGAGTAGAGGATCCGCAGCAGGTTGGACAGCGTGGTGAGCGTGCCGACGGACGAGCGGGACGTGGCCACGCCGCGACGCTGCTGCAGCGCCACGGCCGGCGGCAGCCCGGTGACCTCCTGGACATGCGGAGCACCGACCTGCTGCAGCAGCCGGCGCGCGTACGGCGCCACCGACTCGAAGTAGCGCCGCTGCGCTTCGGCGTACAGCGTGCCGAAGGCCAGCGACGACTTCCCCGAGCCGGAGATCCCGGTGAACGCCACCATGGCGTTGCGGGGGATGTCGACGTCGACGTTGCGGAGGTTGTGCTCGTTGGCGCCACGGACGCGCACGAAGCCGTCGATCACGTCGGTGGTCACCCGCCCCTTGTACCCAGCCCGACCGCGACGTACCTGGTTGGGTCGCGGGCGACGTCGGACCTCACCCACGCGCCGGGCGGCCGAGGTCCCGCTCAGCGGGGGCGGTTGAGGGTGTCCGACGGTGTTTCGCCGAAGGCCGCGCGGTAGGCAGCGGCGAAGCGACTCGGATGCCACATGCCGAGGCCGGTGGCGACGGCGCGCACCGTGGTGGCGTCGCGGTCGGCGGCGCTCAACGCCTCGTGCGCCCGGCGCAGCCGAACCTCGCGCAGGTAGGCCATCGGCGGGGTGGCGAGATCCCGGCTGAACCCCGCCTGCAGCGCCCGTGGACTCAGGTGCACCTCGGCTGCCAGCCGAACTGTCGTCCACGGCTCGGCGGGGTTCTCCTCCATGAGCGCGACCGCACGCCTGATCGCGGAGCGGTGCGCCGGCGGGCCGGGCCGGGTCGCGGCGTCGCTGTGATTGTGCGGCTGAGACAGCAGGAGGCTGTCGAGCACGAGTCCTTCGACGTGTCGGGCCACGAGAGGGTTGCGGCTCACATCGGTCGGCTGCTCGAGCTCCTCGACGAGCAGGTTCAGCACTGTCCGCAGGCGCTGCCCCACCGGACTGGGCAGGTCGGCAGCGAAGTCGAAGACGAGTCGACCCCTGAGAGACCTGCCGAGCATCCTCTCCAGCTCTGCCTCCAGACGCGCCGGCGGAACCATCAGACACAGCTGCTCACAGTCCTCCGACCAGGAGATCTCGGCCGGCGCTCCGGGAGAGAACACCAGACCTTCGCCGGGCGACGTGCTCACCGGTTCGCCGGACCCGTTGCTCGACGCCGCGCGGCCGCGCAGCGGGACGTTCACGTGGAAGTTCTCGGCGTCCTCCGTGCACAGGAGCACCGAGCGCCCGTAGGTCAGCCGGCCCGCGGTGAGCGCGCCCAGGCGGAGGCCGGTCACCTCCATGCCCAGCGGGGTCGAATCCTCGGAGAGGTCGAGCCGGTTCGGCAGGTAGAGGTCGGCGATGACCCGCTCGGCCTCGTCGCGGTCGCCGGTCGTACGCCGGGTGTACGGCGGCAGGCCTGCCTGGTCGTCGACCCCGCAGGTGCCGCGGTTCATCGGGCCGATCGTGCTCATGGTCGTTCTCCCTGCGATCTCCCGAAGCACCGCATCGAGCGGGTCGTGCGTCGTTGCGGACGTGGCGCGTTCCAGTTGCAGGTTAGATACCCGGCCATGGCCCCCGGACGCGGGCCCGTCCGTAGCCACTGAGCGCCGTCCTGTAGCCGGAATGCGCAGGACGCCCACGAGGGGTCTCTGGCCGCGTGTCGAGGGGTCAGTATTGAGGCGCGGCGCCGTGTGCCTGCCCCCCGACAGGTCGCACGGCGCCGCAGCGGCGACGCGAAGCAGGTCCCAGTCCTCGGAGGAGCAGATGGCTGTCTCGGAACTCGAACAGTTGAAGACGTCGACCCTGTTGGCGCAGGCCGGGCTGCTCGTCGCCGCGAGCGACGCTGTCGGGCGGATCGCCCTCCTCAGCCCGGGCATGCAGGAGCTGTTCGAGCTGCCCTTCGAGCCGATGCCCGAGGACGAGATCAGCACTCGCTTCCGGCTGTTCACCCCGGACGGCTCCACCCCCTTGCCGACCGAGGACGTCCCGCTGGTGCGGGCACGCCGGGGTGAGGTCGTCCGCGACGCCCTCATCGCGGCGCGGTCGGCGACTGGAAGCCTGCGGCACCTGCGCTGCAACGCGTCGCCACTGATCGGTCCCGACGGACTTCTGTCCGGGGCCGTCGTGCTCGTCCAGGACGTCAGCGGTGAGCGGGCCGCACACCTGCGACAGTCCGAGCTCCGCGAGCGGCTCCTGGAGACCATCAACCACCAGCTGCGCACGCCGGTGACGAACCTGCTCGGCTACGCGGAGATGCTCGACGACCAGCGGGCCGGCATCGCGCCGGAGGCGCAGCGGGCCCTCGACGCCGTGCTCCGCGCCGCGGGAACGCTCCGAACCCTCCTCGAGACCATCTCGGCACTCGTGGACCTCGATCGCCACGCCCAGCTCACCAAGACCTACGGCGACCTCCCGCTCGTCGTGGAGCAAGTGGCCCGCGCCGTCACTCCGCTGTTCGACGAGCACCATGTCGAGCTGCGTCTCGATCAGCCCGTCACGCTGCCCGTGGTGCTGGACTTCGCCGAGATCCGGCGCGCGGTCTCCGAGCTGTTGAAGAACGCCGCTTGCTACGCCCCGGCCGGTTCCGTGGTCCGCCTCCGCACGCGTTGCGAGGATGGGGTGGCCGTCGACCTCACCGTCTCCGACAACGGGCCAGGCATCGACGACGCCGAGCTGGACCGCCTCATCCAACCCTTCGAGCGCGGCACCGATCCCCGGCAGGACGTCACTGGCCGAGGGCTCGGGCTGGCGATCGCGCACACGATCGCCTCGGCCCACGGCGGAGCCCTTCAGCTGTCGGCCAACCGTCCCCGGGGCCTGTGTGCGTCGCTGCGGTTCCCCATCCGGTAAAGCGATGGCCGGCCCGGCGCATGAGCCGGCAGCAACACGGTTACCTACATCCAAAGCGCGTAGTGGGGATCGTGAAGTCTCGGATGCGGTGAACGGTGTCCCCATGAACGGTCTGAGCCTCGGGATCCCCGGGGTCGGCGTAGTCAGCCCAGGAACGCACTTCTGCGCCCTGTACTCCGGCCCGGCCGAGCGCGACCGGCTGCTGTTCTCCTTCCTCGAGGAGGGGCTGCGGCACGGCGACAAGTGCCTGTGCATGATCGACGCAATGGAGCCGGCGCTGGTCCGGGACCTCGCCGTGGGCCAGCCCGGCCCGGAGTACTCCCGACGATCGGCCCAGCTCGACGTCGAACGGGCATCCGATGTCTACCTCCGCTCAGGGCAGTTCAACGTCGAGGACATGCTGAGCTACATCACCCAGAGCGTGGACGCGGCGATCGAGGACGACTTCGACCTCCTGCGGGCCGCCGGTGAGATGTCGTGGGTGCTGCCCAAGCCGCACGGCTGGGCAGACCTGTGCCAGTACGAGTCGGCCCTCAACGACGGCATCGAGGAGATGCCCGCCATCCTCATGTGCCTCTACGACCTGCAGAAGTTCGGGCCGGACATGCTCGTCGAGGTGCTCCGCACCCACCCGAAGGTGCTGCTGGACCGCACCGTGATCGACAACCCCCAGTACGTGCACCCGACGGAGCTCCCCACCGCTCCAGGTGACCCCGCGACGACGCGGTATCCCTTGGTCAAGGTACGTACGGACGCCGAGGAGGGAACTGACCACAGGTGGGCGTTGCTCACCGACGCCGAGCTGCGGGTCGTCTCCTGCCTGGCTCGGGGGATGGCCAATCGAACCATCGCCGACGAGCTCCACCTCTCTCGCCACACCGTGGACGCCCACCTCAAGCACGTCTATCTCAAGCTCGACATCCACTCCCGCGTCGAGCTGACCCTGCTGGCCGTGCAGCACCGCTTCCCGATCGACTAGCCCGCAGCCAGCACGGCCCGGTCACGAAGCACCCGTTCACGGGATGCCGCGACCTGCGCGACCGCGGAGCATGGCCATCGTCAAGTGCATCCGGCGAATGGAGTGGTCATGGGCAGGGCAGTCGGCATCGACCTCGGAACGACGAACTCGGTGATCGCGGCCATGGAAGGTGGCCAGCCGCAGGTCATCCCCAACGCGGAGGGCAACCGGACCACCCCGTCCGTGGTCGGATTCCTGGAGAACGGAGAGCGACTGGTCGGCCAGATGGCCCGACGCCAGGCGATCCTGAACCCCAAAGGGACCATCTACTCCGCGAAGCGCTTCATCGGTCGCAAGTACGACGAGGTCAGCAGCGAGCTGTCGGCCGTCTCGTTCGACGTGGTCGCGGGTCCCGATGGCGCGGCGCGGTTCGAGGTCAACGGCAAGCTCTACGCACCCGAGGAGATCTCGGCGCAGGTGCTTCGGAAGCTGGTCGAGGACGCCGGGAAGTTCCTCGGCGAGCGCGTGACCGAAGCGGTCATCACCGTCCCGGCGCACTTCAGCGACGCACAGCGACAGGCCACGAAGGACGCCGGGAAGATTGCCGGGCTGGACGTCCTCCGGATCATCAACGAGCCGACGGCTGCCGCGCTCGCCTACGGGATGGACAAGCTGGAGAACGAGACCGTGCTGGTCTTCGACCTCGGCGGCGGTACGTTCGACGTGAGCATCCTGACGGTCGGCGAAGGCGTGGTCGAGGTCCGGTCGACTGCCGGGGACAGGCATCTCGGCGGCGACGACTTCGACCGACGCGTCGTCGACTACCTGGCCGACGACTTCAAGAAGTCGAACGGCATCGACCTCCGCGACGACTCCCAGGCACTGCAGCGTCTCTTCGAGGCCGCGGAGAAGGCCAAGGTGGAGCTTTCGGCGGTGACCCAGACCTCCGTCAACCTTCCCTTCGTCACCGCTGACGCCTCCGGGCCCAAGCATCTCAACGTCAACCTGATGAGGTCGACGTTCGAGCAGCTCACGGCCGACCTCGTCGAGCGTTGCCGCGGGCCGGTCAAGCAGGCGATGGAGGACGCGAAGGTCACCGCCGACGACATCGACGAGGTGATCCTCGTGGGCGGCTCGACGCGGATCCCGGCGGTGCAGGCCTTGGTCCGCCGCCTGACCGGGGGCAAGGACCCCAACATGACCGTCAACCCCGACGAGGTCGTCGCCATCGGCGCGGCCGTCCAGGCGGCGATCATCAAGGGCGACGTCAAGGACGTGCTGCTCCTCGACGTCACGCCCCTGTCGCTGGGGTTGGAGACGATGGGTGGGGTGATGACCAAGGTCATCGAGCGCAACACCACCATCCCGGCTCGGCGAACCGAGATCTTCAGCACCGCCGAGGACAACCAGTCCGCGGTCGACGTCGTCGTCCTCCAGGGTGAGCGGGAGAGAGCGGGCGACAACCGCGTGCTGGCCCGGTTCCGGCTGGAGAACATCCGTCCCGCGCCCCGCGGGGTGCCCCAGATCGAGGTGACCTTCGACATCGACGCCAACGGCATCCTGCACGTCTCGGCGCGCGACAAGGACACCGAGGGCAGCAGCGTCTACTACGCCGCGACGGAGTTCGAGGCCCGGCTGTGCCGACGGGAGCCCGTCACCGTCGTGGGCGGTGGCAATTCCGCGGGCCAGGCGGCCTGCTTCCTGGCCCGCCGTTCGCCGGTGGTCAACCTGGTCATCCGGCACGACGACCTGGGAAGAGACATGTCCCGCTACCTGGCCGACCGCGTCGAGCAGTCGGCACGCATCAAGATCTGGCGCAACAGCGAGGTGTGCGAGCTCGTCGGGGACGAGGCACTCGACGCCGTGCTGCTGCGCGATCTCCACACCGGTGCGGAAGAGCGCGTCACGACGACAGCCCTGTTCGTGCTGATCGGTGCGGCCCCGCACACCAGCTGGCTCCAAGGGGAGATCCCGCTGGACGCGAAGGGGTACGTCCTCACCCGCCCCGCCGCCGACTGCAGCGACGGGCTGTTCCAGACCAGCCGCCCCGGTGTCTTCGCCGTGGGCGACGTGCGCAGTGGTTCGGTCAAGCGCGTCGCCTCCGCCGTTGGGGAGGGCTCGGTCGCGATCCGCCACGTCCACGAGTTCCTGGAGGCCGAGGGACGCCGCTGAGGGGCATTGCCCGCCACGAAGGCACGAAACCAGGAGGAACGAACATGACCACCTACAAGGTCGGCTACTTCGTCGGAAGCCTGTCGTCGACGTCGATCAACCGCATCCTGTCCAAGTCGCTCATCCGGTTGGCGCCGGACGACCTGGAGTTCAGCGAGATCCCCATCGGCGACCTGCCGCTGTACAGCCCGGACTTCGACGACGACTACCCGCCCGAAGCGCGAGCGCTCAAGGCCTCGATCGCCGCCGTCGACGCGGTGCTCTTCGTCACCCCCGAGTACAAGCGGTCGATCCCAGGCGCGTTGAAGAACGCGATCGACTGGGCGTCCCGACCATGGGGACAGAACTCCTTCGACCACATCCCAGCCGCGGTGATCGGCGCCTCGATCGGCCAGATCGGCACCGCCATGGGCCAACAGGGCCTGCGCGGTGTGCTCAGCTTCTGCAACGCCCGCCAGATGACCTCGCCCGAGGCCTACATCCAGTACTCCGCGGATGTCTTCCAGGACGACGGCGAGGTCACCAACGACTCCACCAGGGAGTTCCTCCGCGCCTACATGGCCGAGTTCCGCACCTACATCGGCATGGTCCTGACCGTCCTGCCACGCCCGCAAGGGCCGAGCGGCGCGTCAGGCGAGCCGTCTGGCGAGGCTGACGGCAGGTAGGGACGGCGACGGGCGGATCGAGCGAGGTCGGCGTGCAGGCCGTCGCGAGGATCGGCTCAGCGCTACTTCGAGTCTCGCTCGCGCGCGAGACGGTCGCGGCGGTCCTCCTCGCGCTTGGAGTAGGCGGCGGCCCGGATGGCCTCGTCGGTCTCCAGACCGGAGCCAAGACCACCGCCGACGGTGGCCGCTGACGCCACGAACCAGGCCAGTACGAACAGATCGGGGAAACCGAGCCCTGCATTGAGGTAGTCGCCCATGAGATCGGGGTCGAGGACGAAGAACGCCCAGGCGAGGTTCACGACGTAGAGAGCGACGTAGCAGATGAGCACCCCGGCCGTCAGGGTCAACAGGGTCGCGGCGTTGTAGAGACGTGACCGATCCCGCGCCTGTGGGGAGTCGTCGTCGGGGCGGTCCCACAGCTCGCCGTCGATCACGAGCCAGGCGACGACGAGGGCGATCGAGGCGATCGTCGCAACCACGAGACGCCACCACGACAGGGAGTCTGCCAACAGCCAGACCGTCGAGTTGACGGTGGCGACGGCGCCGGTCGCCAGCGCTGCCACGAGCGCGGACTTCAGGCCAGGGACCAGGAGCCACGGACGGTTGGCGAGGACCATTCCCGCAAGAAGTCGCCAGCGTCCCCCGAGGCGGGGGAGCGGGACGCGGTGCTCCTCCTCGGAGTTGGGGTCGGCCATGTCGCCGACGAGGGTGCGCACTGCGCGGCGCGTACGTGCGTGCATGCGCAGTCCGCCGAGAGCAGGCAGCGACAGCACCGCGGCGCGTCGTTGCGGGTCAGCCTCGACGAGGAGGTAGCGGCCGTCGTCGTCGCGCAGGGGAAGCTCGGTCAGACCCACGACGATGTCCCACTCGTGCCGGTGGGCCTGGACTCGCAGGCGCGCCATCGCGGTGCCGACATCCTCGGATCCGGTGGTGAACGGCTCGCTGACGACCTCGATGTGCCAGGCGTGGTGATGCTCGCCCGCCGGCGGTTGGAGGTCCTTGATGCGATGCGCCATCTGGGTGGGCGCGGCCGGGTCGGCCACCAGGCCGACGTTGAACGGCTTCATGTCCGGAGGTATACCCACAGCCACCGACCTGACGCGCACTCTCGGTTCCGACCATCGGCATCTCGGCCCGAGGACCGGGGGCACGCCCGTTGCGGCCGGGACGTTCGCCCCTGTTCGATCGTCGGGCTGTTGGCCAGCATGGAAGTCACGGCCGAGGGGGCCTGCTGAGGGCCTCCGGTGACGTTCGGAGGTGTGTCGTGGTCGCGATCAAGCAGGCAGCATCGGAGTTCCTGGCGAACAAGCGGATCGCGGTCACCGGGGTCTCTCGGGACCCGAAGAGCCACGGGGCGAACGTGGTCTACAAGCGGCTGAAGGATCGCGGGTACGAGGTCGTCGCGATCAACCCGCATGCGGATCGTGTCGAGGGTGACAGCTGCTACCCGGACCTGGCGTCGGTTCCCGGCCGCGTCGAGGCCGTGGTCATCGGCACCCGCCCCGACATCGCGGAGACCACCATGCGGGAGTGCGTCGACCTCGGTATCGGGCAGGTGTGGATGCACCGGGGTCCGGGCGCGGGAAGCGTGTCCGAGGCTGCGACGGCGTACGGGCGCGAGCACGGGGTCACCGTGATCGACGGTGGCTGCCCGTGCATGTTCGGCCCGACCGCGGACGGCGGGCACAGGATGATGCGCTGGGTGTTCGGGCTGAACGGCAACGTGCCCAGACACGTGTGACCCCGCCTGTGAGCGGCCGATCCCGCCGGCTCCGGTTCGAGCCCCGCGGAACTCCGCCGTCGAGCGCATCGAGTCCGCGGGGCGTACTGTTCGATCATGTCGGGCTATCGCGTTGAGGCATCGCGGCTGCTCCCCGTCGAGCAGACAGTGGCCTTCGACCGGCTGATGGGTGCGCCGCTGCCGGACCTCTTCAGTCGTCGGTATGCCGCCTTCCCGCCAGTGCAGGAGGTGGTGGACGAGCCGGCCGACTGGGGAAGCGTCGGCCAGGACCGCGTCATCCGGCTCGCCGACGGCGGCAGCCTGCGAGAGACGCTCACCTCCGTCGACCGACCGCGCGGGTTCGCCTACCGGCTCGATGACCTGCATGGCCGGCTCCGACCCTTCCTGCGCACCATCGACGGCGCTTGGTCCGTCGCGGCGGAGGGCACGAGCTCACGGGTCACGTGGACCTGGACGATGTATCCGACGGGATCGCCGGCGCGGCTGACCCTGACCGTGATCGGTCGCATGTGGAGCGGATACGCCGAACGCTCCCTCGAGCAGCTCGAGACCATCCTGACTCGCCCGTGACCAGCAGGCCCGCGCGCTGAGCGGGTCACAGCACGGCGACTGCCGAGACCAGCATCGTCGCGAGCGCCAGCTCGACGGCAGCGCCCATCACGTCGCCGGTCACGCCGCCGAGGCGACGGACGGCATGGGCGACGAGGGCCAGCACGACCAGACCGCCGGTGACGCCGAGGAGGAGCACGGCGGGGGCGGCGACGAGCACCGGGACGGTGGCCGTGAAGCCGACGCCGAGGCCGTCGGGGCGGGCGGCGGGGACGCGGGTGCAGCAGGCGATCCAGAGGGCGCAGCGCGAGAGACAGACGAGGGTCCCGGCGATGACCACCTCGTCGGTCAGCGCGCCGAAGGCGGCGGCCTGCACACCGGCGACGACGACGGTCGCCAGGACGCCGGCGGGGCCGCTCGTGCCGGTCTTCATCACGGCGAGCGCGCGCTCGCGGTCGTACGACGCGGTGAGGCCGTCGACGGTGTCGGAGAGACCGTCCCAGTGCAGCCCCCGCGAGCCGAGGGCCAGCCCGCCGACCGCGAGGAACCCGGTGGCCAGCGGTGGCAGGTCCGCCGTCCGCCCGAGGATCAGCACCGCGGCGACGATGATGCCGAGCGGCAGCACGGCCAGCGGGGCGAGCAGCAGCGCGTTGCGAGCGGTGGTGCGGTCGACCTGCCGGGGAGCGGCGACCGGGACGGCAGTCAGCGTGCCGACCGCGAGCCGCCAGGCGTCAGGCATCGGGGAGGAGCTCGGAGAGCAGCGCCACGTCGCGCAGCACGGCGACCGCGCTGCGCAGCAGCGGCACCGCGGCGACGGCGCCGCTGCCCTCGCCGAGCCGGAGCCCGAGGTCGAGCAGCGGCTCGAGGCCGAGCTTGGCGAGCGCCAGCGACTGGGCGGGCTCGGTGGAGCGGTGACCGGCGACGTACCACGCGGCCGCGCCGGGCTCGATCCGGTCGGCGGTGAGCGCGCAGGCCACGGCCATCAGCCCGTCGAGGACCACGGGTACGCCGAGGCGGGCCGCCTCGAGGAGGTAGCCGGTGCTCGCGGCGAGGTCGGCGCTGCCGAGCGCGGTGAGGCACGCGACGGGGTCGGTGAGACTGTCGCCGGCCCGGGCCAGGGCCCGGTCGATCACCTCGACCTTGTGGGTCCAGGCGCCGGCGTCGATGCCGGTGCCCCGCCCGGTGACCTCCGAGGCGGGGAGGCCCAGCCCGGCCGCGACCAGGGCCGCGGCGGGCGTGGTGTTGCCGATCCCCATGTCACCGGAGATAAGGACCTGCGCCCCGGCGGCGACCTCCTCGCGGGCGACCGCGGCGCCGGCGGCCAGCGCCGCCTCGGTCTCGGCCGCGCTCAGGGCGTCCTCGACGTGGATCGCGCCCGAGGAGCGGCGCACCTTGTGGCGGCGTACGTCGTCCGGCACGCCATCCAGGTCGTCGTCGACGCCGATGTCGAGCACCCGCACCGCGACGCCGTGCGCCGCGGCGAGGGCCGAGACGCCGGCGCGGCCGGCGACGAACGTGCGCACCATGGCGCCGGTGATCTCGGGCGGGTACGCCGAGACGCCGTGCCGCGCGACGCCGTGGTCGCCGGCGAAGATCACCAGCCGCACGTTGTCGAGCGGCCGGGGCGGCACCTGGCCCTGCGCGGCCGCGATCCAGACGGCCAGCTCGCCCAGCCGGCCGAGCGCCCCCGGGGGTGTGGCCAGGCCGGCGAGCCTCTCGGCGGCAGCGGCGGCGACGGTCGGGGACGGCGGTGCGATCACGGCGGAGAGCCTAGGTCACCCAGCCACCGCTCCAGCTGTCGGCGGCTGCGCAGCCGCACGATCGGCAGGTCCGGCCGGTCGGCGGCGACGGCGGGCACGCGCTCGCGGTACTGGTGCCGGGTCTGCCACGACCAGCGCACGATGTGCTCGGGATCGGTGAAGAACGTGTGCAGCGGGCCCTCCTGGTTGCCGTTCCACAGCTCCTCGCGGCGCAGCCGGCGCCGCACCGTGCGCCGGACGACGCGGGCGAGGACGAGCGGGTAGGGCAGGTCCAGCCAGACGAAGAGGTCCGCGCGCTCGGCCAGCAGCGGCCGGGCATGGGAGTACTGCCACTCCGTCACCCAGCGCTCACCGGCCACCAGCGCGTCGACGTCGGCCTCGAACGACGGCCGCGGGACCCAGCCCGGGCCGTGGTAGAGCGAGTCCATCTCGGTGTACGGAAGGTCCAGGAGGGCGCCGATGCGCGCGGCCAGGGTGCTCTTCCCCGACCCGCTGGCGCCGGCGACGACGACGCGCTGTGGACGACCCGGCACGCACCGGATCCTACGGGCGGCGCCTCAGTCGATGTAGTCCTCCTTGCGGAGCCACCGCAGGGCCCAGCCGCCGTAGACGTCCGGCAGGTACGACGTGGCGATCCGCTGCGTGACCGCGATCGCGAACGCCGGTCCGCTCGGGACCCCGACGGCGACCAGACCGGCCGCCAGGGCGGCCTCGGCGACGCCGACGTTGCCCGGCACGGGGATGAGCGCGGAGAAGAGTGCCGCGGCGCCCACCACGAACACGGCCTCTCCGTAGGAGACGCCGGGGTTGAGCCCGGCGCACATGCAGGTGAGCGCGATGCCGGTGATCAGCAGCGACGCGAGGTTGGTGCCGAACATGAGGAGGGCACGCGCCGGGTTGGCCGTGACGACCTTGAGCGAGGCCCAGGTGCTGCGGACCGCCTCGGCGATCTTGCGCCGCAGCTTCGGGACGGCCACCAGCGTCACGACCGACACGACGATCGCCAGCGCCAGCGCGGCCATGAGCTTCTCGAGGTCACCCGGGCCCGCGAGGTCGAGGTCCGGCATCTGGTCGGCGAGCAGCAGCCCGAGGGCGACCACGATGACGTTGCACAGCGAGGCGGCGGCGGCGTCCAGCGCCACCGCGCTCACAGCGACGGACGGACCCTCGCCATACCTGCGCAGGAACGAGGTGTTCAGCGCCAGTCGACCCACGGAGGCGGACACGGCGAGCCCGAGGGTCTTGATGCCGTACTGGATCTGCACCAGCGGCCACAGCGGCAGCCGGCTCGGCACCGCGGACATCGTCGAGATCGAGTCCGCGACGGCGGTCCCCTGGGCGATGACGAGACCGGCAGCGACCCACGCCCAGTTCGCGTGCTGCCAGGTGTCGAGAACGGTCTGCCAGTCCAGTCCGACCAGGGTGCTCAGCAGCGCGTACGCCGCGACCAGGATGAGCGCCGTCTGCGCCAGGTCGCGCCAGCCGAACCGCTGGATGGGCGCCGGCGGTGGCGCGTCGACACCGGTCCGCTCGGAGATCGCGGCGGAGACGGCCGGGATCGTCTCCTTCACGCCCGGCTGGGGCCGCACCTCGCGAGGAAGCGCCGCGCGCTGGAGGTAGGGCTGGGCCGCGGCCACCTGCTCGGTGCCGAGCGCGGCGAGGGCGGCATCGGTCGCCCGGTCGGCACCGACCCGGAGCGCCAGGGCGATGAGCAGGATCGCGACCTCGCGGTTGCGTTCGGCCTCCGTCGCCGCGATCCGACCCTCCGCGAAGTCGGAGAGGACCGCCGTGCCGTCGGGAGACATCCCGACCCGGTCGAGGATCAGCCGCCCGTGCGTGAGGCCGGCGGCGTGCAGGCGGGCCACCGCCGTCCACGTCGCGCGCAACGTGGCGTCGTCGATGTCCGTGCTGCTCCCGATGGGTGTCGGCGGCCGGCCGAGGACCAGCACCGCGTCGCCGAGGGCGCTGGCAGCGGCGACCACGGCGGGGACGGCGACGCCGGCCCGCTCGGCGAGGATCGTGACCAGGGCCTCGTGCTCCACGAGCTGGAGCCGGGTGGCGTCGGGAGCGGACTGGTCGCGGTAGACCAGGGTGCGCCACCAGCGCGCGGAGCGGTGGGCATCGGTCGCGTCGCGGCCGTAGACCTTGATGACGACCGGACCTGCGGTGGTGGAGACCGCGTGCAGGACCCGCGTCCCCCAGGGTTGGTGCTCGGCGAAGCGCAGGTCGGCCGCGTCGACCCCCAGGGACGCGAGGCTGCGCGCGACCTGCGCCAGGTCGGGGTGCCCGCCGGGCGAGCCGACCAGGACCAGGGCGACACCCGCGGCGGCCATGCCGACGCCGAGCGCGCCGATCACGTCGGTGGGGCCACCGGTGCCGATGATCCACGCCGCGATGCAGAGCACGACGACGATGCTGATGCTGAGCCGTCGGTAGGCGAGGACCAGCCAGGGACGCAGCGTCAGCAGCACGGCGGTGGTGGCGGCGACCCGGACCGTCGGGAAGGTGTCCGGAGAGGAGGCCTTGACCGGGTCGGGGGCGAGGTCGGGCCAGCCGGCCCCGACGAGGAACGAGCAGAGCAGGACTCCGGCGACGGAGATGACCACGGCGACCGGCAGCGCCAGCATCAGCCGGCCCCGCCGGCCGGCGGTGGCGACGGCGAGGACGATGGCGACGACCGCGTAGACCGCGCCGAGGGCGTACACCGCGTCGAAGACGTTCGCCACCCAGTCGGGGAGGTCCTCCGCGACCGCCCGGACGGTCGCGTCGAGCTGGCCGGGCGGGTTGGCGACGGCCAGCATGCTGAGCACCGCGACGAGCGTGCCGAGCACGGCGAGCGCCAGGTCGACGGGACGCCGGGACGAGCCGTTGTCGTTGACGAAGAAGCGCCGGGGCTGGTGCTCGGTCCGGTCAGGCATCCGCGTCCTCCCGGAGGCCGGCGCGGTGACCGAGGTCCTCGAGCCACCCCACCAGGACCCGGTGCAGCGCGTCGGCGCCGACGACCATGTCGTCGGGCAGCGAGAAGTCGGCGGGGTGCACGATCATGCCGCGGTCCTGCCAGCCGCCGAGCCCGCCGTGGCAGGCCACCAGCCCCTCGAACGCGGCGACCTCGTCGAGCTCGTCCACGAGGCTGTTGACGTAGATGTCCGGTGCCTCGGGCATCGTCGCGGCGCGGAGGACGAACTCGGGGGCGTGCGGCCCGTACGGCGTGAGCGGGTCGCTGCCGACCACGACACCCTCGCGCACGCGGTGCTCGCCGGCGGCGCCGATCGCGACCGGCCCGTGCTCGGCGGTGTCGACGACGACGAACCCCACACCGGGGTGCGTGGTCAGCCCGGGGAGCAGCTGCGGGTAGCGCGCCGTGAGCTCGTCGACGGTCAGCCGGTGCTTCTCGCCAGCGACGTAGACGAGACCGAGGTTGCCGGAGCCGAAGACCAGGAACTCCTCGGCCTTCTCGGGGCTCGTCGTCTCGATGGTGTCGGCGGCGATCCGCTCCGCGGCCCGGTCCGAGGCCCGCTGCAGCGCCCGGCCCAGCACGGTGTCGCTGCTCGCGTTGCCGGCGACCATCGAGTTCACCGCGCCGCTGCCCTCGGCGTTCTCCAGCGAGGAGACCGCCGCCGAGTCGGTGAGCCGCGAGACGAGCGCGGCGAGGTCCTCGCCGTACCGGTCCGCGAAGATCGTGCCCTGCGACTGGCCGTGGTCCGACAGCACGACGATGTGGTACTTCCGCGGTGCGACCGCGGCGATGGCCTCGAGCTGCGCGAGCACGGCGTCGATGCCCGCGAGGGCGTCCAGCGACTCCGGCTGCAGGATCCCGGCGTGGTGCGCGACGGCGTCGTAGTCGACGTAGTCGACGTAGATGCTGCGGCGACCCTTGAGCATCGAGTCGGCGACGAGGGTGGTGTTGAGGTCGCGGATCACCCCGGTGAGCGCGGCCCGCTCGCCGGCGAAGGCCCAGCCGCGGTGGACGCGCGGCCGGATGTCGCGGCGCTTGGCGCGGGTGGCCTGGAAGCGCTCCCGGGCGATCTCGCTGATCGCGCGCGACATGCTGCGAGCGAACCCGGCGGGCCGGGCGAGGAACTCCGAGAGGGCCTGGCGTGACTCCCGGGTCTCCCGGCCGCGGCCGATCGCGCTCATCGTGGCGTACGCCGTGGGCGCGTCGCCCGTGAAGAGGTTGCTGACGGAGACACCGTCGTCCGCGAGCAGCCCGCGACCGTCCGAGTGCGCGGCCTCGATGAGGGCGGCGTCCGCCGGCCGGTTGGCGACGTAGACCTTGCCGGTCGGGCGGTCCACCCACCGGAAGGCGGGGATGCCCTCGATGGTGCCGTGGAGGATGCCCATCTGGCTGGCCGGCGTGGTCGCGGGCAGCTTGGGCCGCCACTCCGCCGACCGGTGGGTGCCGCTGCGCAGCCACCGGGACAACGTGGGCAGCGTGCCGGCCCGGACGCACCAGTCGAGCACCGGGAAGGGGACGCCGTCGGCCTGCACGAACACGATGCCGGCGACCTCGGGGTCGGGGATCTCCTGCTTCCTGCGCCGGGCGCGGCGCAGGAGGGTCGCGGTCACGGCGTCGTCGGTGCCCGCGGTCCCGACCCAGACGAAGAGTGTCGAGACGGCGGCGATGATCCAGGAGGCGACCAGGGCCCAGCCGATGTCGGCCGCGTCGCCCCCGCGCGGCAGGTAGACGACGATCCACACGGCGAGCGCCTGGCCGAGGAGACCGACGACCAGTGCGGCGACCCAGCCGACGAGGACGGCCCCCCGGACGAGGAAGAAGCGGAGCACGGCTCCGCAGATCGCGATCAGCACGGCGACGCGGAAGGCGTCCTCCCAGGAGCCCACGTCGAAGCTGGGGATCAGCCACGAGCAGATCCAGATGCCGACCGCGGCGCCGACCAGCGCCACGGCGGCACGGCCCACGTCGCCCCACCGCAGCACGCCCATGGCGCGACCGTAGCGGAGGGTGACCCCCTCAGGGGGTCCCCCGATTCGGGCGGTCGTCTGGCAGGCTCCGACCCGTGGACGCCGCCGAGAACCGTCCGGCCGAGGTCGTGCCGGCCGACCGAGCCGGGTCGTTCGTGCTGCGGATGTCGGGGATGGACCAGTCCTACGTCGACCTGACCGACCCCACCCGGCTCGTGTTCGAGTACGTACGCCGCCTGGGCGACGTCGTCGACGCCGTCGGCCCGGCAGGGGAGCCGCTGCGGGTGGTCCACGTCGGCGGCGCCGGGCTGACCCTGCCCCGGTACGTCGCCGCCACCCGCCCGCGGTCGGCCCAGGTGGTGCTCGAGCCGGACGCTCGGGTCACCGAGCTCGTGCGCCGCGAGCTGCCGCTGCCGCGCCAGAGCGGCATCAAGGTGCGCGCCGCCGACGGACGCACCGGCCTGGCGGCGCTGCGCGACGGCAGCGCCGACCTCGTCGTCGTCGACGCGTTCGCCGACGCGCGGGTGCCGGGCTCGCTCGTCACCGCCGAGGCGTACGCCGAGCTCGCGCGCGTCGCGGGCGGTGCGGGTGTGGTGGCGCTCAACCTCACCGACCGGGCGCCGTTCGCGTGGACCCGGCGGGCCGTCGCCGCCGTGCGCACCTCGTTCCCCCACCTGCTCCTCACCGCGGAGCCGGCCACGCTGCGCGCCCGACGGGCCGGCAACCTGGTGGTCGTGGCGACCGCCGGCACCCTGCCCCTCGACGCGCTGCGGCGGCGGGCGACGACCGCCGGCTCGCCGTACCGCGTGCTCGACGCAGCCGCCGTGTCCGACTCGTTCGGCGGCGGCGCGCCCTTCACCGACGCCGACACGGAGCCGTCGCCGGCACCCGGGTGATGACTTCCGCCGCTCGCTGCCGTCACACGTGCGACAGGACATGATGCGACGGAGAGGTTGAGGCGATGAGCGTGGACACCCGACTGGAGGAGCCGGACGTGGACGGTCTGGGGGAGGTCGACGAGACCGCCTTCGCGAGGCTGACGGAGCCGCACCGCCGGGAGCTGCACGTGCACTGTTACCGGATGCTCGGCTCGTTCGAGGACGCCGAGGACACGGTGCAGGAGACGTTCCTGCGGGCCTGGCGGCGGCGGGAGACCTTCGAGGGCCGGTCGACGTTCCGCGCCTGGCTCTACCGGATCGCCACCAACGCCAGCCTCGACCTGCTCGACAAGCGCCGCCCCGAGCCCGCGACCGGCGGCGAGGTGCGGTGGCTGCAGCCCTACCCGGACCGGCTGCTCGACGAGCTGCCGGCGGGTGACGCGGACGAGCCGGAGGCGGTGGCCGTCGCCCGGGAGACGATCGAGCTGGCCTACCTCGTCGCCCTCCAGCACCTCGCTCCCCGCCCGCGGGCGGTGCTGGTCCTGCGGGACGTGCTCGGCTGGCCGGCCAAGGAGGTCGCCGACCTCCTCGGTGACTCGGTCAACTCGGTCAACAGCGCGCTGCAGCGGGCCCGCGCCGGCCTGCGGGAGCACCTCCCCGCCGAGCGGCAGGACTGGACCGGCAGCGAGCCCGACGCCGCGACCCGCGAGCTGCTGCGCCGCTTCACCGTCGCCACCGAGGCCACGGACGTCGACGCGCTCGCCACGATGCTGCGCGACGACGTACGCAGCTCGATGCCGCCCACGCCGGGCGTGCGCGTCGGCCGGGACGCGGTGGTGGCCGACTGGGTCTCGGACGGCTTCGCCGAGATCACCGGCCTGCGGGGGGTGCCCACCTCGGTGAACCGGCAGCCCGCCATCGCCTTCTACCTCTGGCAGGAGGACGAGCGCGCCCACCTGCCGCTGACGCTCGACGTCCTGCGCATCAGCCGCGGGGAGATCACCGAGGTCGTGATCTTCGACGCCGACCAGTTCCCCCGGCTCGGGCTCCCCGCCCGGCTGCCCGCCGACGGCGCGGAGTAGTCCGGTGTGGGTCACCGGCCTCGTCGCGACGGTCGCGGCGATGGCAGCCACCACGCTCGGCGCCGCCGTCGCCCGCGCCTGCGGCGTCGACCTCGTGGTCGCCGCGGGGGAGGAGCCGATCCCGCTGTCCGGGGTCGCCGTCGTCACCGGCGTCTTCTCCGCCGTCGGCGTGCTCCTCGCCGCCGCCCTGCGGCGCTGGAGCGCTCGTCCGGCCGAGCAGCTGGTGCGGATCACGGTCGCGCTGACCGCGCTCTCGCTGGTCCCGCCCCTGCTGGCGCCGGCCGACGTCCCCACCACCGCCACCCTGGTCGCGCTGCACCTGCTCGCCGCGGCCGTGGTGGTCCCGGCGCTGGCGCGCAGCCTCAGGGGCCGCGGGGTGGCAGGCTGTGCGCGGAGTACCCGCCTGGCAGAGGGGTGAGGACGGCGCTGTTGGCTGTCGGCAGCCCGAGCCCGGCCCGCGTCCTGGAGGCCTGACCATGCTGCACGTGCGCGTCGCTGTGCCCGCCGACCTGACCGACGGGGTCCTCGACGTCCTGCGCGACGACCCGGCGGTCAGCTCCCTCGCCGTCCTCGCCGGCACCTCGCTGACGCCGGCGGGCGACATCGTGCTCGCCGACGTCGCCCGCGAGGCGGTCAACGACATCGTCGACCGGCTCATCGCGATCGGGGTCCCCGAGCAGGGCACCCTGCACGTCGACCCGGTCACGACCTGGATCTCGCGTCGCGGGCTGGAGGCGGAGAAGGTCACACCGGGCGCGAGCGCCGACGCGGTCGTGTGGGCGGAGGTGACCCAGCGGGCGTACGAGGAGACCGAGCTGAACTGGACCTACCTGTCGTTCATGACGATGGCGACGGTCCTCGCCTCGATCGCGATCGTCCTGGACTCCCAGATCCTCGTGATCGGGGCCATGGTGCTCGGGCCGGAGTTCGTCGCCGTGGCCGCGCTCGGGCTGGCCCTGGTCCGGCACCGGCGCACGCTGTTCACGCTCGCGGCGCGGACCCTGGTCGTCGGCTTCGGGGCGGCGATCGCGCTCACGACCGGGCTGTCCCTCGCGGCCCGGGCCCTGGGCTGGGTCGTGGTCGACGACCTGACCACCGAGCGCATCGGCACGGCGTTCATCTACACCCCCGACAAGTGGTCGTTCATCGTGGCTCTCGTGGCCGGCGCCGCCGGGGTGCTCTCGCTGACCTCGGCGAAGGTCGGCGGGCTGTCCGGCGTGTTCATCTCGGTCACGACCGTGCCCGCCGCCGGCAACGTCGCCCTCGGCCTCGCCTTCGGCGTGTGGCACGAGGTCCTCGGCAGCTCGCTCCAGCTGGTCGTGAACGTCGCCGGGATGGCCCTCGCCGGCTGGGCCACGCTCGCCCTGCAGCAGCGCGTGTGGCACCGGATGGCGTTGAGCCGCCGACGACGCCGCGACCCCGCCTAGAGCCCGCCCTAGAGCTCCAGGCCCTGGTGGGACGACTGCGCCGCGATGTCGGGGAGCCGGCCGATCCGGATCGACAGGACCACGCCGATCAGAGCGGCGACCACCGGCACCAGCAGGCCGATCTGCAGCGCGATCGGCCGGGCGTCGGTGTTGATCCGGATGATCTCGGCCTGGACGTCCTCGGGCTCCCCGGCGAGCTGCTCCTCGAGCAGGGAGTTGCTCATCACCTGGGCGTCCTCCTCCAGCGCCTGGGCGACCTGCTCCTTATCGTCTGCGGGAAGCACGTCTGAGTTGTCGGACATCGTCGTGAACACGATCGACAGGGCCGCGAGCATGATCGCCCCGGCGAAGGCCAGGCCGAAGGAGAGCCCGAAGGAGCCCGCGGCCGAGTTGACCGCGGCGGCCTCGCTGACCCGCTCCTCGGTGATCGGGGCGAGGGTGAAGTTGTTGAGCTGGGAGACGAGCACGCCGAGGCCGGTGCCGGCGACGACCAGCGCGGGCGCCAGCGCGAGCCCCGAGTCGGCCCGCGGGACGATCAGGCCGACCACGACGATCCCGACGAGCAGGAGCGTGAAGCCCCAGCGGATCAGGGTCCCGGCGCGTACGGCGGTCAGCTTGCGGCCGACGTACATCGACGCGGCGAACATGCTCAGCGACAGGGGAGCGAGCGAGAGGCCCGCCTCCAGCGCGTTGTACTCCAGCACCATCTGGAGGTAGATCGGCAGCGTGATCATTGCGCCGCCGAGCGCGATCTGCTGGAGCATCTGGCTGGAGATGCCGAGCCGGAAGTGGACCGACGAGAAGAGCGCAGGGTCGACGAGGGCCGGCTTCCCGGCGCGCTTGCGGTGCCGGAGCCACCAGACCAGCGACCCCAGCCCGACCAGGCCGACGGCCAGCAGCGCGCCGACGGCGCCGCCGCCCTCCTGCCAGACCAGGATCCCGAGCACCAGGCCACCCATGCCGAGCACCGAGAGCGCCGCGCCGACGAGGTCGATCTGCCGGGGGCCGCCGTACGGCACGTCCTTGACCAGGCCCAGCCCGCTCAGCACGACCGCGATGATCACGGCCTCCATCGCGAACCCCACCCGCCAGGACAGGGCCGTCGTCAGGAAGCCGCCGATGAGGGGGCCGACGGCCGCGGCGATCGCCGCGGACGCGCCGACGAGCGCGTAGACCCGCTTCTGCGCGGCACCCTCGAAGTTGCCGTGGATGAGCGCCTGCATGCCGGGCAGCAGCAGCGCGGCGCCGATGCCGCCGACGACGGCCCAGAAGATGATGATCGGCAGGATGCTCTGGGCGAGCGTCATGGAGACCGCGCCGACGCCGTACGCGCACAGCCCCAGCGTGTAGGCGAGCTTGCGGCCGATCAGGTCGGCGACCTTGCCGCCGATCAGGATGAACGCCGCGGACACCAGGGCCTCCAGCGCGATGGCCGATTGCACGCCGCTGACCGTCGCGTCGATGTCGTGCACCACCGCGGAGATCGAGACGTTCATGAGCGAGGTGTCCACCACGAGCACGAACATCGCCATCGCGAGCAGGATCGCCAGCCGCTGGTTGAAGGGAGGGGTCGCCTCCGCATCCGGTGCCATCCGCCGAATGTACGGCCGCGCCGGGTGGGGGCGCTGCCGTCGGCGGGTGGATTCCGGGGTGGTCCGGCGCGTTGACCGTCGAGTGACGCGAAACGGCCCTCCGGGGCAGCTCCTGAGGGCGGTTTCACGTCACTCGACGGCGCAGGGACGCCGGAAGTCCTCGGACGAGCGTCCCTAGGCCCTCGCGTACGCCGTCCCGCGCGCCGCCCGCGCCCAGAGCTCGCCGTCGCCGGCGACCGGCCCCTGCGCGGCCAGCTCGCGCTTGAGGACCTTGTTGGTCGCGGTGCGCGGCAGGGTGTCGAGCAGGCGCACGTAGCGCGGCCACGCCTTGGGGGAGAGGTCGGGCTGCCCGGCGAGGAACGCCCCGAACGCGGCCGGGTCCAGGCCGGTGCGTACCACGAGGGCCGCCATCACCTGGTCGCCGACCGACTCGTCCGGCACGGCGTACACCGCCGCCTCCGAGATATCGGGGTGGCGGAGCAGGATGCGCTCGACGGGCGCGGCGCCGAGGTTCTCGCCGTCGACCCGCAGCCAGTCGGCCGTGCGGCCGGCGAAGTACACGAACCCGTCGGCGTCGCGGTAGGCGAGGTCGCCGGACCAGTACATCCCGCCGCGCATCCGCTCGGCCTCGGCGCCGGGGTCCTTGTAGTAGCCCGCGAACGCGCCGGCGCCCTGCGTGTTGACCAGCTCGCCGGTCGCGGCCTCGGCGTTGAGCAGCGCGCCGTCGGGGCCGAACACGGCGTCCGGCACCTCGGCCATCGTCTCCGGGTCGAGGACCTTCACCCCGTCGAGCGGCCGGCCGAGGCTGCCGGGCGGCATCTCCGGCACCCGCTGCACGATCACGGCGTTCTCGGTCGAGGAGTAGGAGTCGACGACCACGCAGCCGAAGCGTCGGCCGAACGCCGCGATGTCCCGCTCGTTGGCCTCGTTGCCGAAGACCAGCCGCAGCGGGTTGTCGGCGTCGTCGGGCTGCTCGGGTGTGGCCATCACGTAGGTGAGCGGCTTGCCGACGTAGTTGGCGTACGTCGCGCCGTAGCGGCGCACGTCGGGCAGGAAGCCGGACGCCGAGAAGCGCGGCGCCAGCGCGATCGTCGCGCCGGCCGCGAGTGCCGGGCCCCAGCCGGCCATGATCGCGTTGGAGTGGAACATCGGCATCGACAGGTAGGCCACGTCGGCGCCGGACAGCCCGAACCGCTCCGAGAGGAACTGCCCCGGGTAGGCGATCTTCGCCTGGGTCACGTTGACGGCCTTCGGCTCGCCCGACGTGCCCGAGGTGAAGATCAGCATGACCAGGTCGTCGGGACCGACCTCGACGTCGGGGACGCCGGCACCGCCGTGCTCGGCCACCAGCTCCGCCCAGTCGGGGGAGTCGATGGGGAGCACCGGCACGTCGACCTCGGCGAGCAGGTCGACGTGCGCAGCGTCGGTGACGACGACCTGGACGTCGGCTCGTCGTACGTCGGCGGCGAGCGCCTCTCCCCTCCGGGTCGGGTTCAGGCCCACGACGACCTGGCCGCCGAGCGCCGCGCCGCCGAGCAGGAACGCGAACTCGGGCACGTTCTCGAGCAGCACGCCGACGTGGGGCGGCTGCGTGTCGTCGAGCAGGGTGCCGATCACCGCCGACCGCACGCCGGACTCCCGCACCACCTCGGCCCAGGTCCACGCGGCGGCGTCGACGAGCAGCCCGGGGGAGTCGTCGTCGGCGCGCGCGAGCAGCTGCGCGCGGACGGTGGGCATGGCGGTCACCGCAGCCCGCCCGAGTCGGCGCGAAGTGCCCGCCGGAGGGGCGCGAGTCGGCGCGTCATGCCCAGCCCGGCGGGCAAGACGCGCCGAGTCGGCGGCGTACGGCGGGCAAGACGCGCCGAGTCGGCATCATGCGGGCTCGGCGGCCAGCGCCCGTCCGATCGTCAGCGCCTGCTCCGTGGCGCCGCCGTGCAGGAACTCGAAGCGCTTCGCGGTCGTGAAGTAGCGGTGCGTCTCGCCGTCGAGGTCGATGCCGACGCCGCCGTGCACGTGCACCGCGGTGTGGGCGAGCCGGTGCCCGGCGTCGGCCGCCCAGAGCTTCGCGATCGCGACCTCGGTGTCGGCGGGCAGCCCCTCGTCGAGCCGCCAGGCGGCCGACCACAGGGTGAGCCGCTGCCCGAGCACGTCGATGTAGCCGTCGGCAAGCCGCTGGGAGACGGCCTGGAAGGTGCCGATCGGGCGGCCGAACTGCTCGCGGGTCTTCGCGTACGACGCGGTCAGGCGCAGCGCGCCCTCGGTGACGCCGACCTGCTCGGCCGCCCCGGCCAGCACCATCAGCTGCCGCAGCCGGTGGGCGGCGACGCCGTCGGCCGCGCCGACGAGCCGGTCGGCGGGCAGCACGACGCCGTCGAGGTCGAGGCGCGCGACCGCGTCGCGGTCGGAGAAGCGCTGCGCCACGACGGTGACGCCGGCGTCGCCGGGCTCGACGAGGAAGACCCCGACGCCGGACGGCGTCTCGGCGGGCACCAGGAAGGCATCGGCGTACGGTCCGGCGGGGACGACCGCCTTGCTGCCGGTGAGCCGGTAGCCCGCGCCGTCGGCGGTGGCGAGCGTCGTGGGACGCTCGGGCGCCCAGGCACGCCCCTCGGCGATCGCGGCCGTCAGCACGGCCGCGCCGGAGGCGGCGCGGGGCAGCCAGGCGGCCTGCAGCTCGGCGGCGCCGTGCTCGGCGATGATGCGCGAGGCCGGGCCGTGGGCGGCCAGCGGCACCGGCGCGACGGTGCGGCCGACCTCGACCAGCACCCGGCACAGCTCGACCAGGCCGAGCCCGGCGCCGTCGTGCTCCTCGGGGAGGGCCAGGCCGAGCAGCCCGGCCTCGCCGAGCGCGGCCCACAGGTCGCGGTCGAACCGGTCGCCGTCCGCCTCGACCGCCTTCATCCGCTCGTTGGTCGCGCGGTCCCTGAGGATGCTCGCAGCGAGCTCCGCGGCCTCGTCCTGCTCCTGGGTGAACCGGAAGTCCATCTCGTTCAGCTCCTCTTCGCCGCGGGGAGGCCGAGGCCGACGTACCCGATGATGTCGCGCTGGATCTCGTTGGTGCCGCCGCCGAACGTCATGACGAGCGCGGAGCGGTAGAAGCGCTCGAGCCGCCCCTGGAGGGTGGCGCCCTCGGAGTCGCCGGTGACGCCGGCGTTGGGCCCGACGATCTCCATGAGCGAGCGGTAGACCTCGGTCGCGAGCTCGGAGCCGTAGATCTTGGTCGCCGAGGCCTCGGCAGGTGAGAGGTCGACGCCGGCGTCGGCATCGGCGGCCAGCTTCCAGTTGATCAGCCGGAGCGCCTCGGCCCGGGCGTGCGCCCGGCCGAGTGCGATCTGCACCCACTCGGTGTCGATCACCCGCTCCCCGTTCGGGGCCTTCGTCTCCTGCGCCCAGGTGCGGACCATCTCGATCGAGTGCGTCAGCGGCGCGGCGGAGGTCAGCGCGACCCGCTCGTGGTTGAGCTGGTTGGTCATCAGCGCCCAGCCGCCGTTGAGCTCGCCGACCAGGTTCGCCGCGGGCACCCGCACGTCCTCGTAGTACGTCGCGCTCGTGCTGACCCCGGCCACCGTGTGCACGGGGGTGTAGGAGAAGCCGGGGGAGTCGGCCGGCACCAGGATCATCGAGAGGCCCTTGTGGCGCGGCAGGTCCGGGTCGGTGCGGCAGGCGAGCCACAGCCAGTCGGCGTACTGGATCAGCGAGGTCCACATCTTCTGGCCGTTGATCACCCACTCGTCGCCCTCGCGGACCGCGCGGGTCTTCAGCGAGGCGAGGTCGGTGCCGGAGCCGGGCTCGGAGTAGCCGATCGAGAAGTGCAGCTCGCCCTTCAGGATGCGCGGGAGGAAGTACTCCTTCTGCTCGTCGGTGCCGTAGCGCATGATCGTCGGCCCGACGGTGTTGAGCGTCAGGTAGGGGATCGGCACGCCGGCCACCGCGGCCGCGTCGGTGAAGATCAGCTGCTCGACCATCGACCGGGCCTGCCCGCCGTACTCCGTCGGCCAGCCGATGCCCAGCCAGCCGTCGGCGCCGAGCTGCCGGATCACGTCCTTGTAGACCTGGGTGTCGCCGAACTCGCCCGTGGCGGCCGCGAGGCCGGCCTTCACCTCGCGTGTGACCAAGGTCGCGAAGTACTCCCGCAGCTCCTCCCGGAGCCGCTCCTGGTCCGGTGTCAGGGCGATGTGCATGGGGCACGCTGCTTTCGTCGGGTTGCTCTCGTGTGCTGGAACTCCGGCCACGAAAACTATAACCTGTTCTCGTTTTGGTCCACCGACGTTGGAGGCTGCCATGAGCGACACCCGGGTGAGAGCGCTCGACCGGGGCACCGCACCGGAGCGGTACGCACGGGGGTGGCACTGCCTGGGGCTCGCGGAGTCCTTCCGCGACGGCAAGCCGCACGGCGTCTCGGCGTTCGGCGGCAAGCTCGTCGTCTGGGCCGACTCGCAGGGCGAGCTCAACGTGCTCGACGGCTACTGCCGGCACATGGGCGGCGACCTGACACAGGGCTCGGTCAAGGGCGACGAGGTCGCCTGCCCCTTCCACGACTGGCGGTGGGGTGGCGACGGCAAGTGCAAGCAGATCCCCTACGCCCGCCGCGTCCCGCTGCGCGCGCGCACTCAGCGCTACCCGACCGCGATCGTCAACGACCAGCTGCTGATCTGGCACGACGTGGAGGGCTCCGAGCCCGACCACGACATCCTGCCGCCGCAGCTGCCCGGCCTCGCGGAGGGCGAGTACACCGACTGGGTGTGGGTGGCCGAGGAGATCGAGGGCTCCCACTGCCGCGAGCTCATCGACAACGTCGTCGACATGGCGCACTTCTACTACGTGCACTTCGCGTTCCCGACCAGCTTCCGCAACGTCTTCGAGGGCACCCAGGCCACCCAGTTCATGGAGTCCAAGGGGCGACCCGACAAGACCGAGGGGTACGGCGACGCCGAGCTCTTCCTCAAGTCGGAGGCGACCTACTACGGACCGTCGTACATGATCAACTGGCTCGACACCGACTACAAGGGCTTCAACACCGAGGTCGTGCTGTTCAACTGCCACGTGCCGACCGGGCCGGACTCCTTCCGCCTGCAGTACGGCATCGTCGTGAAGAAGCCCGAGGGCCTCGACGACAAGACGGCCAACTTCATCGCGAAGAAGTACGCCGACATGTTCGGCAGCGGCTTCCTGCAGGACGTCCACATCTGGAAGAACAAGGTGCCGGTGCAGAACCCGCTGCTGTGCGAGGAGGACGGGCCGGTCTACCAGCTGCGCCGCTGGTACGAGCAGTTCTACGTCGACCAGGCCGACGTCGCGCCCGAGATGGTCGACCGCTTCGAGTTCGAGGTCGACACCACGAAGGCCAACGAGTTCTGGCAGGAGGAGGTCGCCGACAACCTCCGCAAGAAGGCCGCCGAGGAGGGTGAGGAGGGCGAGAAGCCCGCCACCGACACCCCGCAGATGATGTCGGGGACCTGATGCCCTCGTTCGTCCCGACCAGCCCCGAGACGTTGGAGGACCAGCGTCTCTACACCAGCGCGCGGCTGGTCGAGGTCGCGTGCCTCGACTGCCTCGCGAAGGTCGGCGTCAAGAAGAACAGCGAGCACCACACCTCGATCCAGTGGACAGGGGAGGCCCGGGCGCACTGCCCGGAGCTGTCCCGCCGGTCGGGAGGTCGTGAGGCGCACCCCGCCTGCCCGCGGATGATCGCGAGCATCGAGGCCGCCGTACGCGACGGACAGATCCCCATCGGAGCCGAGGACGGTTACTGACCCCATGCCTGAAGACTCCTTCGAGGTGAAGGTCGTGGACGTGGTCGAGGAGACCGCCGACGCGCACTCCATCTCCTTCGAGGTCCCCGCCGGCGCGGAGGAGCAGTTCGCCTACAAGCCGGGGCAGTTCCTCACCCTGGCGGTGCCGAGCGACCGGACCGGCGTGGCGGCGCGCTGCTACTCCCTGTCCAGCAGCCCGGTCGGCGACGGGCCGCTGACGATCACCGTCAAGCGCACCGTCGACGGCTACGCGTCCAACTGGGTGTGCGACAACCTGCGCACCGGCGACAGCATCCGGGTGCTGCCGCCCAGCGGGATCTTCACCCCGGCGTCGCTGGACGCCGACCTGCTGCTCCTCGCCGCCGGCAGCGGCGTCACGCCGATCATGTCGATCACCCGCACGGCGCTCGAGCAGGGCAGCGGCCGGATCGTGGTGTTCTACGCCAACCGCGACGAGCGGTCGGTGATCTTCGCCGGCGAGCTCACCCGGCTCGCGGCCGCCCACCCCGACCGGCTGTCGGTCGTGCACTGGCTGGAGTCGGTGCAGGGGCTGCCGAGCCAGGAGCAGCTCGCGGCGTTCGCGTCGCGCTACGCGTCGTACGACGCGTTCGTGTGCGGCCCGGCGCCGTTCATGAAGCTGGCGATCGGCGCGCTGAAGGAGCTGGGCTTCCCGCGCGAGCGCCGGCACCAGGAGAAGTTCATCTCGCTCGGCGGCAACCCGTTCGGCGACCTGCACGACAAGGAGGTCGCGGAGCACGAGATCGAGGACGCCGAGCGCGACCTCGAGGACGTCCCGGACCCCGTCGAGCCCGGCCCCGAGGGCCCCGTGCGGCTCGAGGTGGAGCTCGACGGCCAGCAGTACGAGTTCGACGACTGGGCGCCGGGCACCAAGATGCTCGAGCACCTCGAGTCGAAGGGCGTGAAGGCGCCGTACTCCTGCCGCGAGGGGGAGTGCTCGGCGTGCGCCGTGCGGCTGCTGGAGGGCGAGGTGAAGATGCTGCACAACGACGTCCTCGACGACGACGACCTCGCCGAGGGCATCCGCCTCGGCTGCCAGTCGCTGCCGGTGACCGACACGGTGAAGGTGACCTACCACTGACCCTCGCTGAGCGTGCCCGGCGCCCTCTCTCAAGAATTTCTCAAGAAGTTCTGGTCTAGTCCTCGACCGAGATCGGCGCCTGCGCGCGTCACCCTTGTCCCTCGGGAGGAGTTCAGCCTTTCGTGGACTTCTCGATGGGAAGAGGAAGCGTCATGCATCTCGGTCTGGGCCTGGTCGTGGTCGTCGCCCTGGCGTGGGCGATCGCCGCCAGGGCCGCGCGTTCGCGCGGCGCCCGCGCGGTGGCGCTCGGCGCCGAGCGCCGGCTCCAGCACCTCCGGGCGCGGCGCGAGGTCGCGACCCGTCTCGACGTCGAGACGATCCTGCGCACGCACCCGCTGCCCGAGGCGACCGTGCACAGGGTGACCGGCACGCTCGCCGACCGCCGGATCTCCTGGCCCGTCGCCTGGCGCTGGGCCGACCGGTTCGGCTCCGACAAGCTCGTGCTCGCCGTCGACGCGGACGTCGCCGAGGCGCGGCTGCGGCGGCACCTCGACGCCGGCACGACCCCCGACTGGGACGCGATGACGCTCTTCGCCGGGCTCAACCGGGGTCCGCTGATGCCGATGGCCGAGGTGCTCGACCCCGGCGCCGCCCCCGAGCCGTCCGCGTCCTCGTTCGACGCCGCCGACTGGGAGGTGCTCCCCGAGCCCGGCACCACGGTGCCCGAGGTGGACCTCAGCCAGTTCGGCCACCGACCGCCCGTCTACGACCCCGGCCTGCCCGTCACCCGCACCAGCACGCCGCCCCCCGGCGGCCGCCCGCTGCTCGCCGACGAGCTCGACCCCGAGCACCCCACGACGCCCGGGGGCGACAACGACTGGCCGCAGGTGGCCTGAGGCCGCTCAGATGCCCGACGGCTCCACCGGCGCCCGGCGCGCCGGGACGGGCGGGATGCTCTGGACGGCGGCTGGCACCGCCACCCCGGCGTTCGACGGGCTCGTGGCCTTGCTGGGCGCTGCGCCGAGCAGGTCCTGGGCGTGGCGGTCGACCGTGCCGACCAGCAGCTGCTGGGCGACGCCGAGGACGAACGCGTAGGCGAGCACCTGGTCGGAGCTGTCGAGGTTGCTCAGCCCCGGCACGAACTGGCCGCGGATGACCAGCAGTCCGCCGATCGCGCAGAGGGCACCGAGCGGGAGCTTGAGCCAGGCGAGCGCCTGCGGGACGTCGTACGCGACCGAGGTGCCTTGCATGTTGCGGATCGAGATGATGCCCGAGAGGAGGCCGCCCAGCATCCCGAGCAGGGCGATCACCAGGACGTCGTCCGGCTGCGGTGCGCCCGTGCCGGTCGGGCAGACGGGCGCCGCGTCCGGCTCCGGGACGAAGCAGAAGGACACGTCCGTCGGGTTCGCCCACACGAAGCCGATGAAGGCGGCGAGGAGCAGGCTGAGGATGATCGCCCCGCCGAGCACCGCGTTGCGGAAGTTCCGCAGCCGCGTGTGCTCGAGGTCGGCGGCGTTGAACCCGACCTCCATGGTCTTGCGCAGGCACTCGCGCCAGCGGACGAGCTCCGTGGGCGAGGCGTCCAGCACGGCCTCCCGCTCCCGCAGCAGGGTCTCGGCGCACACGCGCCGCGGGTCGCCGGGGTCGAGCATGGTCTCCACCCGGCGTGCCGCCTCCGGGATCTCCGCCCACACCACCGGGGCCGGGTAGACGCCGGCGAGCAGCGACTCGGCCGCGTGCAGGTTCTGGAACGCCGCCTCCACGAGGGTCCCGCGCCACCAGTTGCTGGCCCGTCCGGGGATCGGGTCGCGCTTCATCGTGGCTGCGCGTGCGGCGTCCAGCCGTTCGGACGCGCCGCGTGCCACCGTCTGCTCGGCGGGCGTCAGGCCGCCGGCGACGGTCGCGTCCAGCCGTGCCTGCAGGGCTGCCGCCTCCGTCTGGACCGCCTGCGCCCAGATCCGCTTCACCGGCCGCGGCTCGCGGCTCACCCGGCTCACGAGGTCGTCCATGGCTCCTCCCACGCCGGTTCGCTCCCGTTGGCAGCCGCCCCGCCGTACACGTCGTCGATGGCGCCGACCGGCTCGAACGCGGACATGTCGATGCCGTGGTCGGCGACCAGGTCGCCCAGGGCGGCCGACCCCATGGCCGACCCGGCGGCATCGCCGGCCGGCCTGCCGACGTTGGCCACGGCGACCACGCCGGCCAGCGGGGACAGGAAGGCGTAGACCTGGAGCGCCTGGGTCATGCTCAGCGGTCCGATCTCGGACACGTCGACGGCCTGCAGCACGCCGAGGGCCAGGCCGAGCAGGGTGACCGCCACGTAGAGCGCCTTGCGCACCGGTGCCGGGAGGTCACGCAGGAGTGACTGGGCCGTGGGCGCGGCCGCGTTCGCAGGACTCATCTCGACTCACCTCTCCGGCAGCCCGGCAAGGGCTGCCTCGATGCTTCTCGCCGCGGTGACGAGAGCGGCCCGGACGGCGAGCGGGTCGCTCGCGCCGGGGTCTGCGGGGTGCTGCCCGTTGGTGGGGGGAGGCCCGCCGTTCTGCTGCTGGGCCGTCGCGCCGGCCGGGCGCACCTGGAGGGCGGCCAGCGGCACGTCGGGGTGGACGGCGTTCACGTCGACCGCCCCCACCCCCGGCACCTGCTTGACCGGTCCGTAGCGGCCGTTCGAGTGCTGCCAGACCGCTGCGCGCTGCCACGGCCGCGGGACCCGCGGCGCCCGGAAGTCGTCGCTGTAGCGCGCCACCCAGCAGTAGCAGCCGAACCCGTCCTCGAGGTCGAACGGCGTGTAGATGATGGGCTTGCCGACCAGCCCGCGGCCGGCGAGGTGGCGGGTCACCGTGCGGACCCACGCCCCCGTCCAGCGGGTCAGCTCGCGCGACGAGAGGCCCTCCGTCGACTCGAGGTCGAGCATGGGCAGCATGTCCCCGGCCCGGATGTCCGCGGTGGCGAGGAAGAACCGCGCCTCCTCGGGTGCATCCCCGCGATCCGGGCGGGCGAAGTGGTAGGCGCCGACCGGGATGCCCGCGCGGCGCGCCTGTCGCACGCGCTTCGTGTACGTCGGGTCCACGAACGTCGTGCCCTCGGTCGCCTTCGCGTACCACCACTGCAGCCCGGCCGCCTGGGCGGCCCGGAGGTCGAGCCGACCCTGCTGGAAGTGGCTGGTGTCGATGCCGTCGAGGTCGCGCCGGGGCGGGAACGCCGGACCTGTCCCGTTCGACTGCGGGACCGGGACGGGTGGCTGCGCGGGGTCGGAGGCCGTGCGCTGGGAGGCTGCGTAGTCGAAGACCGGGATCGGGTCGGGGCGCCAGAAGGTGTCGGCCCGGTTGCCCTTGAGGCCGTCGCGGCCGGCGCGGTACGCCGCCACCTGGGCGGCGGCGGACGGCGACAGCCGGCCGTGGTCGACGAGCACGGCGTGGATGTGGGCGCCCCAGAGCCCGGGGACGGCCGGCCGGTACCACGCGGCGAACCCGATCGTCCGCAGCACCCGCACCTTGCGCTTCCAGTCCCAGGCGAGCAGGTCCACCACGCCGCCGCCGTCGTGGGTGCCGGCCGACTGCCGCACCCCGCCGGCGTTGTAGGAGCCCTGGACGACCGTGAGGCGGTAGCCGAGGCGGCGCTCGGCCTCCTCGAGGGCCGCCCGGGTCTTCCAGTCGACGGTCTTGGGGCGTACGTCGCCGTACGTGGTGCGGCCGAAGGGCTGCTTCATGGGGGTCTCCTCCTCCGGGGTCGGCTCCGCGACCGGCGGTCGTGGAGAGACGGTGAGCGCGACCTCGGCGACGCGGGCGCCGTGGTCGCTGTGCCGCTGCGGGTTCTCGTCGTCGCGGCCGGGGTAGGTCAGGGTGGCGCGCACCCGCCAGTGCGCCCCCTGCCCGTCGAGCAGCCAGATCAGGTCGATCGAGCCGGGGGCCACGGCGTACCGCACCCTCTGGCCGTCGACCTCGGTGCCGAGCGGCCGGTACCGCCGCAGCTGCCGGTTGTAGTCGCCGCCTCCGACGACCGGGAGCCCGGTGCCGACGAGCCGGGCCACCAGGGCCCGGTGCCCGGCGATGCCCTCGTTCCACTCGCGCGCCCGGTCGTCCTTGTCGGGGAGCGGCGTGTCGTTCCAGGCGCCCGCCACCAGGTGGAGGTTCACGACGTGCATCTCGCACCCGGTCCCGCGATGGCGAAGCCGCAGGTACGTCGTGTAGCGCCGCGCATGCCGGCCCGGGACCGCGGGGTGCAGGAGCGTGACCTCGCCGGCGTCCTTGGCGAACAGCGAGCGCCGGAAGGCGATCGGGGTCTGGTTGTCCGGCCGCCCGTAGTAGACCTGCCACTCCGGCGCGGGGAAGGCCTCTGCGACCAGCGGACGGTAGCGCGACGCGATCTCCTGCAGGAGGACGAGGTCGCCGATCTCCGCGTTGCGCCGCAGGTCCTCCAGCGCCTGCGCGCTCGAGAGCGCGTCGACCGGGAACGACTGCACGTTCGCCGTGACCACCCGCAACAGCGCTGGCGTCGACATCTGGGACCTCCCCTTTTCTCCTTCGGTCGGGAGGGCCAGCCCCCGACTACCGGTTCGAATGAGGGTGAGCCGGTCAGCCGACGGGGACCAATAGCCCACCAGGGCGGTCGGGACGGCTGCTGAGGCGCACCTGCCGCCCGATCTGGCCCGCCGGTGCTATGGCCGCCCGCCGGCTCGCTGACCTGTACTCGGGCTCTCCCAGGGACGGCTCGGCGTCCGGTGGCGCCGGCCTCGTGACCGTTCCGTCCGAAGCACCACCAGTTCGAAGGAGGCAGTGATGGCCAGCAGCCAGTTCCTCCTCGTCGGGCTCGGCGACACAGCGCGGGTGGGCGGCAACGTCCGCGTGCTCGCGGTCGCCAGCGGCGAGGCGGAAGCCGTCGCGAAGCTCGACGAGCTCGACCCCTCGGTCCTCGGCACCGTTGCCGTCGTCGAGGTCAAGTCCCACTACGAGCGGAGACCGGCGGTGCTCAACACGCCGACCGAGAAGCCCCTCTTCACCAACGAGAAGAAGTCCTAGGAGACCCCGATGCCCGCACCTGACACCCGTGCAGTCTCCGAGCTGCAGCAGATCCCCTTCGCCCACCTCATCGGCTCGCCGTTGAAGGCAGCCGTGGAGGCCCAGGCGCTCGCCGCCCAGTCCACGATCGAGTTCATCCACAAGGTGGGCTTCAAGGAGAAGGCCGAGCCCACCGACCTGGTGTTCGCGAACCCGACCCAGGACGCCGACGCGGGGGAGCTGAGGTCGGTGACCTTCAGCTACAAGAAGAAGGACGAGAACGACGAGCCCAAGACGTTCAGTCTCACCGTTCCGTTCCTCGCGATCACGCCGATCCCGTACATCCGGATCGACGAGATGACGATCGACTTCAACGCCAAGCTGACCGACGCGGTCACCCGCAACACGAGCTCGTCGTTCGAGCTCGGCACCGAGGTGAAGGCCAGCTACAGCGCCTTCTGGAGCCCGGTGAAGGTGGACGCGCGGGTGAGCGCGACGTTCAACCAGAAGTCGTCGGCGACCGAGAACTCGCAGCGCGAGTACTCGATGCAGATCCACGTCCGGGCCGTCCAGGACGAGATGCCCGCCGGGCTCTCGCGCATGCTCGACATGCTCGAGCAGGCCATCCAGGAGACCCCGGCGACGACGCCGGCCTGACCGGCGTCCCAGCGACGATCGTGAGGAGCAGTGATGGCACAGCTTGGTGAGGTCCTCGGCGGCATGCTGACCGACGTGGTCCGCGCGCGCATGGCCGCGGACCTGGTGACGGCCCAGGCCTACGAGACCTATCGGGCGACCCCGGCGCTCGCCGGCATGTCCGTCCCGCGGGTGACCGTGTCCAACCTGACGGTCAAGCTGAACTTCGCCGTGACGGGCGTGGAGTCGGGCACCGCCACCGCGCCGGACCTCTCCCAGGCGAAGGCGGAGTGGACCCAGCGGATGGAGAGCCGGGTGGTGGAGAGCCTGCCCGTCCTCAAGGGGGTGCCCGCGGGGGAGACACCGCCGATCCGAGAGGTCCCGGTCAGCAGCTCGCTGCTGGACCGGGGCCTCTCGGGGGACGTCGAGCCGCTGGTCGACGCCACGATGTCGCACCTGATGGAGGGTCGCGGCCGGGTGTCGAGGGCGGTCCGTGACGAGCTCTCGGCGCAGGTCCGCGACCAGGCGCTCGCCTTCGTCGACTCGATCAAGCAGCAGCAGTTCGCCGAGGTCGCCAATCGTTCGACCCTCGACGTCGACGTGGTGGCCGACCGCGTCGCCCAGGCGCCGACCGAGTCGCTCCAGTCGCTGGAGGTGACGTTCTCGGTCGACGACCTCGAGGAGGTCCTCACCGTGCCCGACCAGTGGAGGTGAGCGCGATGCCTGTCACCGATGTGCGCGCGCTCGGCCTGGGGGAGCTGCTCGGGTCCCTGCTCTCGGCGGTCGTCGAGGGGCAGACGGCCGCGACAGGCAGCTCGCTGGACTTCGTCCAGCAGGTCGGCCTGACCGGCGACCCGGACCACCCGTCGTTCACGACCGTCCCGATCCGCTACACCAAGCTGGACGAGAACCAGGAGCCCGCGCAGTACGAGCTGGAGCTGCCGCTGCTGGCCCTGGTCAACATCCCGACCCTGACGGTGAAGCAGGCCAGGATCGCGTTCACCTACGACGTCGTCACGACCACCCGGGAGACCACGACCGCGGAGGAGGAGGCGTCGCAGCCGACGATCGGGCAGCTGAAGCCTCTGCGTCCGGTGTCGCTCGTCGGCTACGTGCCCCGGCGTACGACGACCAGCCGGACGACCGACAGCAACGCCCGGACCGGCATCGACGTGGAGGTCACCGTCGAGAGCCAGGCCCTGCCGCTCGGCCTGGAGCGGATCCTCGAGCTCACCGAGCTCGCCCAGTCCCGACCCGTGGAGGAGGACCAATGACCGTCGTCGGCGACAACCACGTCGCGAGCAGCCTCGAGGCGGCCATCGGCGCGCTCGAGCAGCTGGCCGGCTCCCTGCGCCAGGGCGGGTTCGCCGAGGGGGCGGGCGCCTACCAGCGGATGGCCGAGGTGCTGGTCGCGCAACGGCTCTTCCACGAGCCCGAGGACGAGGCGGACCCGACCGGCGCCCGGTTCGAGCACCTCGGCCGGCTCGCCCAGGAGGTCTTCGAGCTGCTCGAGCCCTACACGAGCGCCATGCGCCGCCTCGCCACGATGGCGCCGGAACGACCGGACGAGCGCGCGCTGGCCGCGATCCGCGACCAGCTCGAGCGGCGCGGCCGGCGCGGCGCCACCGCGTCCGTGCTCGCGCGGGCCGCCCACGTGCCGCGCGACACCACCGACCAGGTGCTGGCGTCGCTCGTGGCCGACGGCTCCGTCGTACGCCGGGGGACCGGGGAGGTCGAGTCCTATCGCCTCGCTTCCACGCTCACCACCCGGGAGCGGTCGTGAGCGACGCGCGGATCGGCTCGTCGGTCGGCACCGGCGGCACCAACGAGGCGGGCGACGTCCGGGTCGTGCAGGACCTGCTCAACCGCGCCGCCGGCGCCCGCCTGGACGTCGACGGGGACTGCGGCCCGCTCACCGAGCAGGCGATCGCGGACTACCAGAAGGGGTTCACGCGCCGTCCGGACGGCCGGGTCGACCCCGGCGGCCTGACCTTGCGGAAGCTGAACGAGGCGGTCGCCGGCGGCCGCACCCCGCAGGGTGCCCCGGAGCGCGCTCCCGCGGAGGGTGCGCCCGCGGCCCCCGGTGGAGGGCCGTCCAGCGGGACCCGCCTCCAGGCCCTGGGGCGCGGCTCCGGGTTCTACTCCTACGCCAAGCCCGAGCGGCAGTTCGGCAGCGACCCGCTGCTCGACGTGCTCCGCGCCGTCGGCACCCGCCTCGCCAGGGCCGGGCTGGAGTACGGCGTCGGCGACCTCAGCTTCGAGCAGGGCGGGGCCATCTCCCCGCACAAGACCCACACCTCCGGCAGGCACGCCGACCTGCGCCCGATCCGCTCCGACGGCAGCCACGACCCGACGTCGATCGGCGACCCGTCGTACAGCCGCGACTCGACCCGGCTGCTGGTCGAGGCCCTCCAGGCCCAGCCGGCGGTCACCCAGATCCTGTTCAACGACACCGACATCGCCGGTGTCCGGACGTGGCCGGCGCACGACAACCACCTCCACATCCAGGTGCGGTGAGCCCTACCAGCCGCGGGCCCGCCACTCGTCGAGGTGCGGCCGCTCGGCCCCGAGCGTGGAGTCGTCACCGTGGCCGGGGTAGAACCACGTGTCGTCCGCAAGCCGGCCGAAGACCTTGGTCGCCACGTCCTCGATCAGCTGCTCGAAGGCCTCGCTCGAGCCGAACGTGTTCCCGACGCCGCCCGGGAAGAGCGAGTCCCCGGTGAACAGGTGCGGGTGGCCGGCCGGGTCGTCGTAGACGAGCGCGACCGACCCGGGCGTGTGCCCCGCGATCGCGATGACCGACAGCGAGCAGGCGCCGACGGAGACGGTGTCGCCGTCGGAGAGCGTCCGCGTCACGGGTACGCCGGTCTGCTCGGTCACGGCGTCGGCGTCCGGCGCTCCGACCAGGACCTCGGCACCGGTCTTCGCGACCACCTCCCCGAGCGCGCGGTGGTGGTCCCAGTGCTGGTGGGTCGTGACGACCGCGGTGAGCCCGTCGGGGCCGATGAGCGGCAGCAGCGTCGAGGCCTCGTCGGCGGCGTCGACGAGCAGCTGCTCTCCGGTCGAGCGGCACTGCAGCAGGTAGCAGTTGTTGGACATCTTCGGGTCGACCGCGACCTTGGTGATCACGAGGTCCGCGAGCTCACGGACGTCGGGCGCGCCGCCCGGCCGGACGGCGCCGGTGTAGGTGTCGGTCACGTCAGTACCCCTCGATCCGCGGCAGCTCGCCGTCGCTGGTCAGTCCTTCGCCGTCGCCGCGACCGGTGAGCCACCAGGCGAGGTCGACGACGGATCCGGTGACGGTCGGCCCGCCCTCGCCGTACGTCCACGAGCGGTCGATGTCCGACGCGTACGCCGTGAACCCGCTCGAGGCGTCGAGGCGGGCGCGCCGCGCCTCGAGGATGTCGCTCGCGAACGGCACCGACCAGCGCCGGTGGTCGTAGCCGGCGTCGAGGTCGGCGTGGTGGATCTCGACCTCGCCGAGCCGCATCCACGGGACGGCGCCGACCGGGAACGTCCGGCCGCCCGGGTTGCGCTCCATCGTGGTGTCCTGCTGGTCGTCCGGGACCGCGTCGATGGCGTCCTTCAGCTCCGTGCACGCGGCGAGCAGGCGGGCGCGGACGACCTCGGGAGGCTCCGCCGCGAGGTCCTCGATGTCGCCGTCGCGCGCCTCGTCGGAGGCGTACATCGGCACCTTCCTGCCCTCGACGACACCGCGGAGCGCGCCGGCGAGGGCCTCCGCGTTCAGCGCGAGGTGGGCGAGCACGTGGCCGCGGGTCCAGCCCGGGAGGCTGCTGGCCTCCGCGTAGGCCGAGTCCGGGAGGGCGTCGGTGGTGCGCACCAGGCGCCGGGTCGCCTCCGGGAGCAGGTCGTCGATGACATCCACCGTGGTGAGGTCCGTCATGGCCCCATCCTGCCCGACGGGGGACTGTCGGTGCTGCGTGAGAAGGTGGGGAACACGGGCGTCCGGGAAGTCGTTGTGCCTGGCCGGCGCCGGTTACGATGGCGAACACCTGTTCGAAGACGCGGGCAACGAGGGGAACGACGCAGTGGCGGACCAGCTCATCATCCGGGGGGCCCGGGAGCACAACCTGAAGGACGTCTCGCTCGACCTCCCTCGCGACTCGCTGATCGTGTTCACCGGCCTCTCGGGCTCCGGCAAGTCCTCGCTCGCGTTCGACACCATCTTCGCCGAGGGCCAGCGCCGCTACGTCGAGTCGCTCTCGGCCTACGCCCGGCAGTTCCTCGGCCAGATGGA
Organism: Nocardioides agri; assembly: GCF_013778305.1. Lineage (GTDB taxonomy): Bacteria > Actinomycetota > Actinomycetes > Propionibacteriales > Nocardioidaceae > Nocardioides > Nocardioides agri. Next base: position 816,574 of record NZ_JACEIC010000001.1, on the reverse strand, counting down.
CAAGCCCGACGTCGACTTCATCGAGGGGCTCTCGCCCGCGGTCTCGATCGACCAGAAGTCGACCTCCAAGAACCCGCGCTCGACCGTCGGCACCATCACCGAGGTCTACGACTACCTCCGCCTGCTCTACGCGCGCGCCGGGCGCCCGCACTGCCCGACCTGCCACGCGCCGATCGAGCGGCAGACCCCGCAGCAGATCGTCGACAAGGTGCTCTCCCTGGAGGAGGGCCGGCGGTTCCAGGTGCTGGCGCCGGTGATCCGCGGCCGCAAGGGGGAGTACGTCGAGCTGTTCAAGCAGCTCCAGGCCCAGGGCTTCTCCCGCGCCCGGGTCAACGGCGAGACGCACACGCTCGACGACCCGCCGACCCTCGACAAGCAGAAGAAGCACACGATCGAGGTCGTGGTCGACCGGCTCGCGGTCAAGGAGTCCTCGAAGCGACGGCTCACCGACTCGGTCGAGACCGCGCTGCAGCTCGCCGGCGGCCTGGTGCTCTTCGACTTCGTCGACCTCGACGCCAAGGACCCCGCTCGCGAGCTGCGCTTCAGCGAGAAGATGGCGTGCCCCAACGAGCACCCCATCGACACCGACGACCTCGAGCCGCGCTCGTTCTCGTTCAACTCGCCGTTCGGTGCCTGCCCTGCCTGCCACGGCCTGGGCACCCGGATGGAGGTCGACCCCGAGCTGGTCGTGCCGGACCCGCAGGCCACGCTCGGCGAGGGCGCGATCCAGCCGTGGAGCCAGGCGCACGTCGCCGACTACTTCCTGCGCCTGATGGGCGCGCTCGGCGAGGAGCTCGGCTTCGACCTCAACACGCCGTGGGAGCGGCTCTCGACGAAGGCGCAGAAGTCGCTGCTCGACGGGCACGCGACCAAGGTCCACGTCGTCACCCGCAACCGCTACGGCCGGCAGCGCGCCTACTACGCCGAGTTCGAGGGCGTGCGCACCTACATCGAGCGCCGCCACCGCGAGGCGGAGTCCGACGTCAGCCGCGAGCGCTACGAAGGCTTCATGCGCGAGGTGCCCTGTCCGACCTGCGGGGGCAGCCGCCTCAAGCCGGTGTCGATGGCCGTCACGCTCGGTGCGTCGATCCAGGACGGCGGCAAGAACATCGCCGAGGTCTGCGCGCTGCCGATCAACGAGACCGCCGACTACCTCCGCGACCTCGACCTCTCCGCGCGGGAGCGGCAGATCGGCGAGCGGGTGCTCAAGGAGATCCAGGAGCGGCTCAACTTCCTGCTCGACGTCGGCCTCGACTACCTCTCGCTCGACCGGCCCTCCGGGTCGCTGTCGGGCGGCGAGGCGCAGCGGATCCGGCTCGCCACCCAGATCGGCGCGGGCCTGGTGGGCGTCCTCTACGTCCTCGACGAGCCGTCCATCGGGCTCCACCAGCGCGACAACCACCGGCTCATCGAGACCCTGATCCGGCTCAAGGACCTCGGCAACACGCTGATCGTCGTCGAGCACGACGAGGACACGATCCGGGTCGCCGACTGGGTCGTCGACATCGGGCCGGGTGCCGGCGAGCACGGCGGCCAGGTCGTCCACAGCGGCCACGTCGCCGACCTGCTCACGCACGCCGACTCGCTGACCGGGCAGTACCTCTCCGGTCGCCGCGAGATCCCGGTCCCCGCCGTACGCCGCCCGCGGACCAAGGGCCGTGACCTGACGGTCCACGGTGCGCGTGAGCACAACCTCAAGAACGTCGACGTCTCGTTCCCGCTCGGCCTGTTCGTGGCGGTCACCGGCGTGTCCGGCTCCGGCAAGTCGACCCTGGTCAACGACATCCTCTACACCTCGCTCGCCAAGGAGATCTACCGCGCCCGCACGGTGCCCGGGCGGCACCAGAAGATCACCGGCCTCGAGCACGTCGACAAGGTCATCCACGTCGACCAGTCGCCGATCGGCCGCACCCCGCGGTCCAACCCGGCGACCTACACCGGCGTGTTCGACCACATCCGCAAGCTCTTCGCCGCGACCCCCGAGGCGAAGATGCGGGGCTACCTCCAGGGGCGCTTCTCGTTCAACGTCAAGGGCGGCCGCTGCGAGGCGTGCGCCGGTGACGGCACGATCAAGATCGAGATGAACTTCCTGCCGGACGTCTACGTCCCGTGCGAGGTCTGCCACGGCGCCCGCTACAACCGCGAGACCCTCGAGGTGCACTACAAGGGCAAGACGATCGCCGAGGTCCTCGACATGCCGATCGAGGAGGCCGTGGAGTTCTTCGCGGCGGTGCCCGCGATCGCCCGGCACCTCAAGACGCTGGTGGAGGTCGGCCTCGGCTACGTCCGGCTCGGCCAGCCGGCGACCACCCTGTCCGGCGGCGAGGCGCAGCGCGTCAAGCTCTCCGCCGAGCTGCAGAAGCGGTCCACCGGCCGCACGGTCTACGTGCTCGACGAGCCCACGACCGGTCTGCACTTCGAGGACATCCGCAAGCTGCTGCTGGTGCTGGGCCGCCTGGTCGACCAGGGCAACACCGTGCTGGTGATCGAGCACAACCTCGACGTCATCAAGACCGCCGACTGGCTGGTCGACATGGGTCCCGAGGGCGGCTCGCGCGGAGGCACCGTGGTCGCCGAGGGCACGCCGGAGACGGTGGCCGCCAACCCGGCCAGCCACACAGGCACGTTCCTCGCGCCGCTGCTCGAGGGTCGCGAGGCGAAGCAGCCGGCCGGGAAGCGCGCGGCACCGGCGCCCGCGACGGCCCCGGCGAAGACGTCTGCGGCGAAGAAGTCTGCGGCCAAGACACCGGCCAAGAAGGCTGCGACCAAGAAGACCTCGGCGAGGAAGGTCGCGGCCAAGAAGGCGGGCTGATCCCGGATTCACAGCGGATCCCCGGTGACGTGAACCCTCGAGTGCTCGGCGCCGTTTGTAGGGTGAAGTTTCAACGACACCCTGTGAGAGGACGAGGATCGTGACCTTCGGCATCAGCCGCCGCCAGACCCTGACCGGAGCAGCCGCACTCGGGACCGTGCCGCTTCTCGCTGCCTGCGGCGGCGATGGGGGGTCGACCGCGGCGACCGACCCGCCGGCGGCCGGGGAGACCCTCGGACCCGTGGCCGACGTGCCGGTGGGCGGAGGCACGATCTACCCCGACCAGAAGATCGTGGTCACCCAGCCGACCGAGGGCGACTTCAAGGGCTTCACGGCGGTCTGCACCCACCAGTCCTGCCTGGTCGCCAAGGTGACGGCGGAGTCGATCGACTGCACCTGCCACGGCAGCAAGTTCTCCGTGCAGGACGGGTCGGTGCTCAACGGGCCCGCGACCACCGGTCTCACCCCGGTCCCCGTCACTGTCGACGGGGACCAGATCACGACGGGCTGAGGCGGTGCCGGGCTCGGGCCTGAGCAGACGGACGCTGGCGGGGGCAGCGGTCGCGGGCGTCGGTGCGTCCGGGCTGGCGGCCTGCTCCGGCGACAGCGACCCCGGTGCCGAGCCGAGCCGCACGCCGTCGGTGGAGCCGCCGAGCACGCCGGAGCCCACCGCCGAGCCGAGCGCGACCGCCGCGCCCTCCGAGCCCTCCGAGCCGCCGGGGCTGGTCGACCTCGCCGACCTGCCGGTGGGCGGCGGCCGGGTGGTCGCCGCCGAGGAGGTCGTGGTCACCCAACCCGAGCGCGGGCGGATCATGTGCTTCTCCGCGGTCTGCACCCATCGCGGCTGCGTCGTCTCGGACGTCGAGGACGGCACGATCAACTGCGGCTGCCACGGCAGCCGCTTCTCGGTGGCCGACGGCACGGTCGTCAGCGGTCCGGCGAGCACCGCGCTGCCGACCGTGGAGATCACCGTCCGGGACGGCGTGGTGCGGCTGGCGTGAGCGTCAGCCCGCGGCGACCGGCTCGGTGACCCGCCGCCACTGGGCGTCGCGCGGCGAGTGCCGGCGGTCCAGGCGGTCGTCGAGGAGCTGGCGGGCCTCGTCGAGGCGTCCGGCGCGGAGCAGTGCGGCGATCCGGGTCTCCTCGATGATCTCCCGCTGCGCGTCCGAGCCGCCCAGGCGCCAGGTCTGGCCCTGCAGGGCCGCCAGGCGGTCGGCGGCGCCGGCGCTGTCGCCGTGGCCCAGCGCCCGCAGCGCGCCCGCGAGAGGCGCGACGACCTGCCGGTGGGTGGGGTGGTCGTGGGCGGCCGCCCAGCGCTCGAGCGAGCCCAGCCCCGTCAGGTCGTCCAGCGCGAGGAGCAGCACGGCGGAGTGCATCGCGAGGAACGGGGTCGCCGGGCGGCGCAGCGTGGACTCGGGGGTGGCCGCGGCGACGGCCGCGATGTCGGGCAGGTCCTCGGCGCCCGGCGTGAGCGCCCAGCGGAACAGCAGCGAGCCCGAGTCGACGAGCGCGCGGCACCCCAGCCCGCGCTCGGGCAGGAGCTGCTCGTCGTACCGCCGCCGGACGGCGTCGACGTCGCCCAGCGACAGCTCGTGCAGCGCGGCGTGCCAGGAGAAGTGGCTGAGGCTGTCGGTCCCCGCGCCGGCCCCGCGGACCCAGTCGTCCATCCAGGCGAGACCGGCGACGTGGTCGCCGGTCTCGTAGTGCGCGTGGGCGCGGGCGTGTGCCGAGTGCCCGGCGTCCGAGACCTCGGCGAGCGAGCGGCACGAGAGATCCATCGCCTCGTCGAATCGGAGCTGCTCCTGCCGGACGAACGCGAGCAGGCCGGTGAACCACCAGTCGTCGCCGTACGCCGGGGCGGCGCGCTCGACGATGTCCCACGCCTCCTGCGGGACCTCGGTGACGCCGGCGAAGGCGATCGTGGGGACCGCGGTCGAGAGCAGCACCGCGTCGCGCGGGTAGGTGTCGAGGTGCGCGACGATCCCGCGCGAGTCGCCGCGCAGGTGGGCGGCGACGGCGTGCACGTGGCTGCGCTCCCGCTCGGTGGCCCGCGGCGCGAGCGCCACCGCGTCCGCGATGCGCGACTGCACGTCGACGGCCGCGCACATCTCGTGGCCGAGCAGGGCCAGGGTGGCGTGGCCGAGTGCGAAGGTCGGGTCGAGCGCGATCGCGGTGGCCACCGACTGCTCGGCTCCCGTGCCCAGGCGGAGCAGCCGGTCGACGCCCCGGTTGTAGGCGGTCGCCGCCTCGTCGGAGCAGGTGAGCCGGTGCCCATAGGTGTCACGACAAGCCATGAAAGAACAGTAACCCACTAGACATAGGTCCTGCAGCAGGACCGCCGCGCGCCGGAGTGTCCCCGGCGGCCCGTAGGGTTGAGGCGTGCCTCCCGCTCGACCCCCGCGATCCGTCCGAGGCGCGCAGTCCTACCGCCCCGAGCCGGGCTCGATCCCGACCCAGCCGGGCGTCTACCGGTTCCGCGACGCCAAGGGCCGCGTGGTCTACGTCGGCAAGGCCAAGAACCTGCGCGCCCGGCTCTCGTCGTACTTCCAGGACATCGCCAACCTGCACCCGCGCACCGCGACCATGGTCACGACCGCCGCGAGCGTCGAGTGGACGGTCGTGGCGACCGAGGTCGAGGCGCTGCAGCTGGAGTACTCCTGGATCAAGGAGTACGACCCGCGCTTCAACGTGAAGTACCGCGACGACAAGTCCTACCCGTGGCTGGCGGTGACCGTCGGCGAGGAGTTCCCGCGGGTGATGGTCGGCCGCGGCGCGAAGCGCAAGGGCACCCGCTACTTCGGCCCCTACAGCCACGCCTGGGCGATCCGCGAGACCGTCGACCTGCTGCTCCGGGTCTTCCCGATGCGGTCGTGCAGCAACGGCGTCTTCAAGCGGTCCGGGCAGATCGGCCGCCCGTGCCTGCTCGGCTACATCGACAAGTGCGCGGCTCCGTGCGTCGGCAACGTGACCGCCGAGGAGCACCGCGCGATCGTCGACGACTTCTGCGACTTCATGGGCGGGCAGACGACGGCCTTCGTGAGGCGCATCGAGAAGGAGATGTACGCCGCGTCCGACGCGCTCGACTTCGAGAAGGCGGCGCGGCTGCGCGACGACCTCGGCGCGCTCAACAAGGCGCTCGAGAAGCAGGCGGTCGTGCTCGGCGACGGCACCGACGCCGACGTCATCGCCCTGGCCGAGGACCCGCTCGAGGTCGCCGTGCAGATCTTCTACGTGCGCGGCGGTCGGATCCGCGGTCAGCGCGGCTGGGTCGCCGACCGCGTCGACGAGGGCGGCACCGCCGAGCTCGTCGACGACTTCCTGCTCCAGCTCTACGCCGGCGCCGGCGCCGACGAGATCCCCCGGGAGATCCTCGTCCCCGCGCTGCCGCCGGACGTCGCGACCTACGAGGCGCTGCTCGGCGACCTGCGCGGGGCCAAGGTGGCGATCCGGGTGCCGCAGCGCGGCGACAAGAGGGCGCTCCAGGAGACCGTCGCCAAGAACGCCGGCCAGGCGCTCGTCCTGCACAAGACCAAGCGGGCCAGCGACCTGACCACGCGCAACCGGGCGCTGGAGGAGATCCAGGACGCGCTCGGCCTCGACGAGGTGCCGCTGCGCATCGAGTGCTACGACGTCTCCCACCTGCAGGGGTCCGAGATCGTCGCCTCCATGGTCGTGTTCGAGGACGGGCTGGCGCGCAAGAGCGAGTACCGCCGCTTCGTGATCCGGGGTCAGGACGGCTCCGACGACGTGCGGGCCATGCACGAGGTCATCACCCGCCGGTTCAAGCGGCTGCTCGACGAGCAGGGGTCGAGCGAGTCCGTGGTCACCGAGGGCGGCCCGATGCTCGTCGACCCCGAGACCGGCCGGCCCCGGAAGTTCGCCTACGCGCCGGGCCTGGTGGTCGTCGACGGAGGCGCACCCCAGGTCGCCGCCGCGCAGCGCGCGCTCGCCGAGCTCGGCATCGTCGACATCCCGGTGTGCGGCCTGGCGAAGCGGCTGGAGGAGGTGTGGCTCCCCGAGCAGGAGGACCCGGTGATCCTGCCGCGCTCCAGCGAGGGGCTCTACCTGCTCCAGCGGATCCGCGACGAGGCGCACCGCTTCGCGATCACCCACCACCGGGGCCGCAGGTCGAAGTCGATGGTCGAGAGCGTCCTCGACGAGGTCCCCGGCCTCGGCGAGGTGCGTCGCAAGACGCTGCTCAAGCACTTCGGGTCCCTCAAGAAGCTGCGCGAGGCCGACGTGGAGCAGATCGCGCAGGTGCCCGGGATCGGGCCGCGCACCGCCGCGGCGATCCAGGATGCGGTCGCCGGATCGAACCGCAAGACTGGGACCGTCAGCATCAACACCGCCACCGGCGAGATCGAGGAAGGCTAGGCATGACTGCCGACGCGCACGACCGCGGCGAGCTCGTCGTCGTCACCGGGATGACGGGCGCCGGCCGGAGCACGGCCGCCAAGGAGCTCGAGGACCTCGGCTACTACGTCGTCGACAACCTCCCGCCCAGCCTGCTGCGCGACGTCGTGCGGCTCGTCGACGAGAGCCGTGGCCTGGGCCAGCCGATCGCGGTCGTGGTCGACGTGCGGTCCGGCTCGTTCTTCCAGTCCCTCCAGGCCAACCTGGCCCAGGGCGCCACCGGGCGGCGTACGACGCTCGTCTTCCTCGAGGCGACCGACGACGTGCTCGTCCGCAGGCAGGAGGCGGCTCGGCGCCCGCACCCGCTGCAGGGCGCCGGTCGGCTGCTCGACGGGCTCCAGCGGGAGCGGGTCGTGCTCGCGGACCTGCGCAGCGAGGCCGACCTGGTCATCGACACCAGCGGCCTCAACGTGCACCAGCTGACCGACCGGATCGCGGAGTCGTTCGGCACCCCCGACACCTTGAGCCTGCGCGTCACCGTCACGAGTTTCGGCTTCAAGTACGGCATCCCGGTCGACGCCGACTACGTCGCCGACATGCGGTTCCTGCCCAACCCGCACTGGATCCCCGAGCTGCGCGGGTTGACCGGGAAGGACGGCTCCGTGTCGTCGTACGTGATGGAGCAGTTCGGCGCCGCCGAGTTCCTCGACGGCTACGTGCCGGTGCTCGAGGGCGTCGCGGCTGGCTACCTGCGCGAGGGCAAGCGGTTCATGACGGTCGCGATCGGCTGCACCGGCGGCAAGCACCGCAGCGTCGCGATGACCGAGGAGATCGCCGCGCGCCTCACCAAGGCCGGCTACGAGGTCCGCGCGACCCACCGCGACCTGGGCCGGGAGTGATGGCGCCCGGCGCGGGCGACCGCGCCCAGTCGGTGGTCGCCTTCGGGGGCGGCCACGGGCTCGCGTGCTCGCTCCAGGCGCTCCGGCTGCTCGTCGACGACCTGGTCATCGACGACCTGACCGCCGTCGTGACCGTCGCCGACAACGGCGGGTCCTCGGGCCGGCTCCGTGGCGAGTTCGGCGTGCTGCCGCCGGGTGACCTGCGGATGGCGCTGGCGGCGCTCTGCGGCGACCACCAGTGGGGCGACACGTGGGCGCGGGTGCTCCAGCACCGGTTCGCGGGCCACGGCGAGATGAACGGCCACGTCATCGGCAACCTCCTGATCGTCGGCCTGTGGGAGCAGCTCGGCGATCCGGTGGCGGCGCTCGACTGGGTCGGCCGCCTGCTCGGCACCACCGGCCGCGTGCTGCCGATGGCGCTGACCCCGCTCGACATCACCGCGGAGGTGCGGGGCCTGAACCCGACCGGTACGACGCGGGTGCGCGGCCAGGTGCAGGTCGCCTCCACGCCGGGCGAGATCGTCTCGATCGCCCTCGAGCCCGAGCACCCCGAGCCGTGCCCCGAGGCGCTCCTCGCCGTGCGCGAGGCCGACTGGATCGTCCTGGGTCCGGGCTCCTGGTTCACCTCCGTCATCCCGCACCTGATGGTCCCCGCGCTGCGGGAGGCGCTGGTCAGCACCGATGCGCGGGTGATCGTGGTGCTCAACCTCGTGGACGAGGCGGGGGAGACCTCCGGATACGGACCGGCCGACCACCTGGCGGCGCTGGTCGAGCACGCCCCCGACCTGCGCATCGACACCGTCCTCGCGGACCGGGCCACGCTCGGCGACGACCAGCCCGACCTCGAGTCGGCCGTGGCCTCGTTCGGGGCTCGCCTGCACGTCGCCGACATCGCCCGGGACGACGGGACACCGCGCCACGACGCGGCCCGGCTGGCCGCGGCGTACACCGACATCATCGCCGGGATCACCACTGGGAGCTGAGCTCTTGCGGCTGCCGGCCACCTGTTGCCGAGGGTCGTTGACGCGCGTGGCAGGATCGCCCCATGGCGATGACGGCGCAGGTCAAGGCGGAGCTCGCGAGCACCCAGGTGACCAAGACCTGTTGCCGCAAGGCGGAGGTCGCGTCGATGCTCCGCTTCGCCGGCGGCCTGCACATCGTCAGCGGCAAGATCGTGGTCGAGGCGGAGTTCGACACCGGCGCCGCCGCGCGCCGGCTGCGCACCAACATCGCCGAGGTCTACGGGCACCGCTCCGACGTCGTCATGGTGCAGGGCAACGGCATTCGCAAGGGCAGCCGCTACATCGTCCGGGTGGTCAAGGACGGCGAGGCACTGGCCCGCCAGACGGGGCTGCTCGACCAGCGCGGCCGCCCCGTGCGCGGCCTGCCGCCGGCGGTGGTGTCCGGTGGCGGCTGCGACGCGGTGGCCGCCTGGCGTGGGGCCTTCCTCGCGCACGGCTCGCTCACCGAGCCCGGCCGGTCCTCCGCGCTCGAGGTGACTTGCCCCGGCCCCGAGGCCGCGCTGGCCCTGGTCGGTGTGGCCCGTCGGCTCAGCATCCACGCGAAGGCGCGTGAGGTCCGTGGCGTGGACCGGGTCGTGATCCGCGACGGCGACGCCATCGGCCAGCTGCTCACGCGCCTCGGCGCCCACGAGTCGCTGATGGCGTGGGAGGAGCGTCGGATGCGCCGCGAGGTGCGCGCGACCGCCAACCGGCTCGCGAACTTCGACGACGCCAACCTCCGCCGGTCCGCGCGCGCCGCGGTCGCGGCCGGTGCCCGCGTCGGCAGGGCGATGGAGATCCTGGGCGAGGACGTCCCCGACCACCTCCGGATGGCCGGCGAGCTGCGGCTCGAGCACAAGCAGGCGTCGTTGGAGGAGCTCGGCCAGCTGCACGACCCGGTGCTCACCAAGGACGCGATCGCCGGTCGGATCAGGCGCCTGCTCGCGATGGCCGACAAGCGCGCCGAGGAGCTCGGCATCCCCGACACCGAGGCCTCGCTGACTCCGGAGATGCTCGCCGAGGACGCCTGACGGCCCGGTCCGCTCGGGACCTTCGCCCGTTACTCGCACGTAGCCCGGGACGGCAGGATCAAGGAGCCGGCCCAAGCGATAGGGTCGGTATGTCCCCTTGCAAGTCGTACGTGATCGAGAGCAGGAGCACGCAGTGACCGTTCGTGTAGGTATCAACGGGTTCGGCCGGATCGGCCGCAACTTCTTCCGCGCCGTCCGGGCCTCGGGCCAGGACATCGAGATCGTTGCCGTCAACGACCTGACCGACAACAAGTCCCTCGCGCCGCTGCTCAAGTTCGACTCGATCCTGGGCCGGCTCGACGTGGACGTGACCCACACCGAGGACGAGATCCGGGTGGGCGACCAGGTCGTCAAGACGTTCGCGGAGCGCGACCCGGCGAACCTCAAGTGGGCTGACCTCGGTGTCGACGTCGTCGTCGAGTCCACCGGCTTCTTCACCGACGCCACCAAGGCGCGCGCCCACGTCGACAACGGCGGGGCGAAGAAGGTCATCATCTCGGCGCCGGCCTCCAACGAGGACGTCACGGTCGTGATGGGCGTCAACCACACGTCGTACGACCCGGCGGCGCACACGGTGATCTCCAACGCGTCGTGCACCACCAACTGCCTGGCGCCGATGGCGAAGGCGCTGCACGAGGGCATCGGCATCAACAAGGGCCTGATGACCACGATCCACGCCTACACCGCGGACCAGAACCTGCAGGACAACATCCACAAGGACCCGCGCCGTGCCCGCGCCGCCGCGCTCAACATGGTCCCGACCTCGACCGGTGCCGCGAAGGCGATCGGCCTGGTGCTGCCCGAGCTCAAGGGCAAGCTCGACGGCTACGCGATGCGCGTCCCGGTCCCGACCGGCTCGGCGACCGACCTCTCCTTCGAGGCGGGCCGCGAGACCTCGGTCGAGGAGATCAACGAGATCGTCAAGGCCGCGGCCGACGGCAAGTACCTCAAGTACTCCACCGACCCGCTGGTCTCGACCGACATCGTCACCGACCCGGCGTCCTGCATCTTCGACGCGCCGCTGACCAAGGTCATCGGCAACCAGGTCAAGGTGCTCGGCTGGTACGACAACGAGTGGGGCTACTCCAACCGCCTGGCCGACCTGATCGCGTACGTCGGCGAGACGCTCTGACCGTGGGCTCCTACTCCACGCTGGGTGAGGTCGCGGGCAAGCGCGTCCTCGTCCGGTCGGACCTGAACGTGCCGCTGGACGGCACCCGCATCACCGACGACGGCCGGGTGCGGGCGAGCGTCCCGACGATCCGGGAGCTGGCCGAGGCCGGCGCCCGGGTCGTCGTGGTGGCCCACCTGGGCCGGCCGAAGGGCGCGCCGGAGGAGCGGTTCTCCCTGCGTCCGGTGGCGGCTCGCCTCGGCGAGCTGCTGGGGCGGCCGGTGGCCTTCGCGTCCGACACCGTCGGCACCAGCGCCCAGGCGACCGTGGCGGACCTCGAGGATGGCGAGGTCGCCCTGCTGGAGAACGTCCGGTTCAACCCGGGCGAGACCAGCAAGGACGAGGCCGAGCGCGGTGCGTTCGCCGACCAGCTGGCTGCCCTCGCCGACGCCTTCGTCTCCGACGGCTTCGGCGTCGTGCACCGCAAGCAGGCGTCGGTCTACGACGTCGCGCAGCGGCTCCCGCACGCGATGGGGCAGCTGGTCTCGACCGAGGTCGGCGTGCTGCGCCGGCTGACCGAGGAGCCGGAGCGTCCCTACGTCGTCGTCCTCGGCGGCTCGAAGGTCTCCGACAAGCTCGGCGTGATCGACAACCTGCTCGGCAAGGCCGACAAGCTGCTGATCGGCGGTGGCATGGTCTTCACGTTCCTCAGGGCCCAGGGCCACGAGGTCGGCAAGAGCCTGCTCGAGGAGGACCAGCTCGACACCTGCCGCAGCTACCTCGAGCGGGCCCAGCAGAGCGGCGTCGAGATCGTGCTGCCCACCGACGTCGTCGTCGACACCGCGTTCCCGTCCGGCGACCGGGCCCCCGAGCCGCGGGTCGTGGCCGCGACGGAGATCCCCGCCGACGCCCTCGGGCTCGACATCGGCCCGGAGTCCGGCGCGGCGTTCGCGGACGCGCTCAGGGATGCCCGCACCGTCTTCTGGAACGGCCCGATGGGCGTGTTCGAGACCGACGAGTTCGCCGGCGGCACGCGCGCCGTCGCCGAGGCGCTCACGAAGATCGACGGCCTCTCGGTCGTCGGTGGCGGCGACTCGGCAGCAGCGGTGCGCACCCTCGGGTTCGACGAGAGCGCGTTCGGCCACATCTCCACCGGCGGCGGCGCGAGCCTCGAGTTCCTCGAGGGCAAGGAGCTCCCCGGCATCAAGGTCCTGGAGGACTGACCACATGGGCAAGACCCGCACCCCGCTGATGGCGGGGAACTGGAAGATGAACCTCAACCACCAGGAGGCGATCGTCCTGGTGCAGAAGCTCGCGGTGACGCTCTCGGACAAGCGTCACGACTACGGGCGGGTCGAGGTGGTCGTTCTCCCGCCGTTCACCGACCTCCGCTCGGTGCAGACGCTCGTCGACGGCGACCGGCTGCAGCTCAAGTACGGCGCGCAGGACGTGTCGCTGCACGACTCGGGCGCCTACACCGGGGAGATCTCGGCGGCGATGCTCGCGAAGCTCGGCTGCGCCTACGTCGTGGTCGGGCACAGCGAGCGCCGCGAGTACCACGCCGAGACCGATGAGGTCGTCAACGGCAAGGCGCACCAGGCGCACAAGGCCGACATGACGCCGATCGTCTGCGTCGGCGAGGGCCTCTCGGTCCGCCAGGCCGGCGAGCACGTCCCGCACTGCCTCGCGCAGGTCGACGGCTCGCTCGCGGGCTTCTCCGCGGAGCAGGTCGCCGACCTGGTCATCGCCTACGAGCCCGTCTGGGCGATCGGCACCGGCGAGGTGGCCACTCCCGAGGACGCCCAGGAGGTCTGCGCCGCGATCCGTGAGCGGATCCGCGAGGTCCACGGCGACGCAGCGGCCGACGGCGTACGCGTCCTCTACGGCGGGTCGGTCAAGGCCGCGAACGTCGCCGGCATCATGGCCCAGCCCGACGTGGACGGCTGTCTCGTGGGTGGAGCGAGCCTCCAGGCCGACGAGTTCGGCGGCATCTGCCGCTTCTACGACATGCCGGTCCTGTGATCGTCCGCGACCTGACGTAGGCTGCGCAGCGTGGAAACGATCTTCACCATCATCCTCATGATCACCAGCGGGCTCATGATCCTGCTGGTGCTTCTGCACAAGGGCCGCGGTGGCGGCCTCTCGGACATGTTCGGCGGAGGCGTGTCGAGCTCGCTGGGTGGCTCGTCGGTCGCCGAGCGCAACCTGGACCGGCTCACGGTCGGCATCGGCATCATCTGGTTCGCCTGCGTCGTGGCCCTCGGGCTGCTGCTGGCCTACTGACCAACGCGTTCAGATCGTCTGAGAGAGAACTCGAGAAGGAGACCCCGTGGCTGGTGGAGGAAACGCGATTCGCGGGAGTCGGGTCGGTGCTGGCCCGATGGGCGAGGCCGAGCGCGGTGAGGCCGCGCCGCGCCAGGCGGTGACCTACTTCTGCGCCCGCGAGCACCGGTCCGTCGTGACGTTCTCGATCGAGGCGCAGGTCCCGGACTCCTGGGACTGCCCCAAGTGCGGCCTGCCGGCGAGCCTCGACTCCGAGAACCCGCCCCCGGCGCCCAAGATCGAGCCGTACAAGACGCACCTCGCCTACGTGAAGGAGCGGCGCTCCGACAAGGAGGCCGAGGACATCCTCGACGAGGCGCTCGAGCTGCTGCGCTCCCGCCGCAAGTCCGGCGACATCATCTTCTAGCCCGCCGAGGGGCCGCGAGTCGGCGCGTCTTGCCCGCCGTGGGGCCGCGAGTCGGCGCGTCTTGCCCGCTCAGATCAGCCGCAGGTGGCGGCCGCCGCGCGCCTTGGCCGCGGCCTGCCGGATGATCTGGTCGCACTGGCGCGCCCGCCCGAAGACGTCCTCGGCCACCAGCGCGCGGATCGTCCATCCCTCCTCGATCAGGAGGCCGCGGCGTCGACGGTCGTGCGCCACCTGATCGTCGTTGCTGTGCCACTCGCGGCCGTCGTACTCGAGGCCGAGTCGCGACTCCTCGTCCGCGAGATCGAGCCGGGCGACGAGACGTCCGCCCCGGCGGACCTCCACCTGGGGGACGACGCGGACGTTGGCCTCGATGCACCGCAGGCGCAGCACCGACTCGCCGGGTGACTCGCTGCGGCCGTCGGCGAGCGGCGCGATCGCCCGGAGCACGGTCACCCACCGCATGCCCCGGAACCGCTCGACGCCGGCGACCAGCTCGTCGCGGTCCACCGCGGGCAGGCGCAGCATCGCGTCCAGCCCGGCGATCGCCTCGTCGGTCCACCGGACGCGACCCAGGTCCCACGCGGTCCGAAGTGGTGACGACACGCGGAGGCCGTGGACCTCGACGATGTCGTCCGGCCGGAGGTTGCGCTCGCCGCTCGAGCTCAGGTCGTTGCGCACCCGGCCATGGCCGGACGGCCGGAAGAGGGACAGTGGCCGCAGCGCCAGGTGCTCGCCAGGGGCGAGGATCATCTGCGCGCCGTGCAGCCAGCCCGCGTGCCTGTCGACGACGACGCAGTCGTCGGGCACGACCAAGCGGAGGCACGCCGCGCGGACGGCGACCGTGTCGGGGACGTCGGTCGCGATGTAGACGCCCTTGACCGGTCGCCGCAGCAGGCCCTCGGTCAGGAGGCGGTCGAGGGCGCGTCGGGACACCCCGGCGTCGAGCGCCTGTTGACGGGTGAAGGGCAGGTCACGGTCGAGCGGGAACGAGGCGTCCAGCCGGCCGTCGTACAGCATGTTGGCGAGATCCATGCGTCCGAGCCTCGGCGCGGAGGCCGACGCCCGCCAGAGCCCGTCGGCGAGCTGTGGAGAACGCGAGCAAGACGCGCCGACTCGCGCCCCCTGAGCGGGCAAGACGCGCCGAGTCGCGCCTCCGGGTGGGGCCGTCAGAGCGCCGAGGCTGCCTCGCGGTCGAGGAACCAGGTCGTCTCCTCGCGCCCGGCGACCCCGGCGGCCGGGATCTCGTGGACGTCGGCCCCGCCGAGGGCGGCCGCGACCGCGGCGGCCTTGCCCGAGCCGCTCACCAGGAACCACACCGACCGGGCGCGGTTGAGCGCGGAGAAGGTCAGGGTGATCCGCTCCGGCGGCGGCTTCGGGGAGCCGGTGACCCCGACGGCGATCGCGTCGTCGACGTCGAGCTGCGGGAACCCGGGGAAGAGTGAGGCGATGTGCCCGTCGGGGCCGACCCCCAGCATCACGATGTCGAACTCGCCGCCGCCGTGCTCCCGCAGCGTCGCGGCGTACGCCGTGGCGCCGGCGTCGACGTCCTCGGCGTCGGCCGTCGACGGCATCTCGTGGACCTGCGTGGCACCGACGGCGTCGAGGAAGGCGGCGCGGGTGTGTCGGGAGTTGCGGTCGGGGGAGTCGGGGGCGACGAACCGCTCGTCGCCGAACCAGACCACGACCTTGGTCCAGTCGACGCCGGACTCCGGGGAGAGGCGGGCGATCTCCTCGTGGATGTCCTCGGCGATGGTGCCGCCGGTGACGGCGATCTGGGGGACGTGTCCGGCGGCCTGGGCGTCGGCGAGCCGGTGCAGCAGCTCCCCTGCGACGGTGGTCGCGAGCGCGGCGCTGTCGTCGTGGACCTCGATGCGGGGGGTGCTCACTGCTTCCCAGCCTCCATCTTCCTGAGCCGCTTCGCGGTCTCGGCGTAGACCTCGTCCTCGTCGAGCCGGCGCAGCTCCTCGGCGAGCAGCTCGGGCAGCGCGCGCCGCTTGAGCGCGACCGGTCGGTCCGGCTTGTCGGGCACCGAGAACATCGCGAGCTTGCCGTCGGGGCGCGAGATGCGCGCGTCACCCTCGTTGGTGTGCAGCACGACCTCGGTGATGCCGGGGCCGCGCGAGCTCTTGCGCTCGACCTTGATCCGCAACCGGTCCGCGAGCCAGGCGGCGAGGAGGTCGGCGCTGGGGCTGATCCGCTCGGCGGTCACCGACGCACCGGTCACCTTCACCGGGCGCTGGTCGAGGACCGCGGCGAGCAGGGCGCGCCACGGGGTGATCCGGGTCCAGGCCAGGTCGGTGTTGCCCGGCGTGTAGACCTCGCACTGGAGCCTGATCGCCTGGGTCTTGCCACGCACCGCGCTGGCGGCGTCGGTGATCCGTCGCTGGGCGAGCCTGCCCAGCGGGTCGGCGGCCGGGTCCTCGGGCGGGTGGTTGGGCCACCAGATCGCGACCGGGGAGTCCGGCAGCAGCAGCGGCAGC
The DNA here is from genome assembly GCF_013778305.1 of Nocardioides agri. GTDB lineage: Bacteria > Actinomycetota > Actinomycetes > Propionibacteriales > Nocardioidaceae > Nocardioides > Nocardioides agri. The sequence continues at coordinate 800,198 of NZ_JACEIC010000001.1, read as the reverse complement.
ACCACGGACTCGGCGTGCTTGACGACCTCGCCGCGCAGCCGGATGAGTGCGGTCTCGCCACTCCATCCGGAGCCGGTGCCGACCTGGGCGTTGATCTGGGCCGCGCCGCGGCCGTCGCCGAGGATCACGCCGAGCACCCGCGCGGGGTGCTCGTGGGAGGCGGCCCGGGCCGCCCGCATGGCGTCCTCGGCGTCGCTCTCGTCGACGACGATGATCAGGGTCATCACCATGCCCATGGCAGGGGAGCCGGCGCGTGAGCGGGCCCGGGTGAACTCGGCCGCGATCTGCGACGCGTTGGTGTCGATGAGCTCGATCATCAGGGCCTCCTCCAGGTCCGGCCGTCGCGGGCGAGCATGGCGTCCGCCGAGGCGGGCCCCCACGTCCCCGAGGGGTAGGGCTCGGGCTTGCCCTTGCCGTTGGCGTCCTGCTTCGCCCAGTGCGCGAGGATCGGGTCGAGGATCTTCCAGGACAGCTCGACCTCCTCGTGGCGGGGGAAGAGCGGCGGGTCGCCGAGCAGCACGTCGAGGATCAGCCGCTCGTAGGCCTCCGGCGAGGACTCGGTGAACGAGCCGCCGTAGACGAAGTCCATGTTGACGTCGCGGATCTCCATCTGGGTGCCCGGCACCTTCGAGCCGAAGCGGAGGGTCACGCCCTCGTCCGGCTGGACCCGGATCACGAGCGCGTTCTGGGTGAGCTCCTCGACCGCGGCCGCGGCGAAGGGCAGGTGCGGCGCGCGCTTGAAGACCAGCGCGACCTCGGTGACCCGGCGGCCGAGCCGCTTGCCGGTGCGCAGGTAGAACGGGACGCCGGCCCAGCGACGGGTCGCGACGTTGAGCGTCACCGCGGCGTAGGTCTCCGTCGTCGAGGACTTCTTGATGCCCTCCTCGTCGAGGAAGCCACCGACCTTCTCGCCGCCGGCCCAGCCCTCGGCGTACTGCCCGCGCGCCGTGGTCAGGTCGAGCCGGTTCGGCAGCTGCACGCTCTGGAGGACCTTCTCCTTCTCGATGCGCACGTTGTCGGCGTCGAAGGAGACCGGCTCCTCCATGGCGACCAGGCACATCAGCTGCAGCAGGTGGTTCTGGATGACGTCGCGCGCGGCGCCGATGCCGTCGTAGTAGCCGGCGCGGCCGCCGATGCCGACGTCCTCGGCCATCGTGATCTGCACGTGGTCGACGTAGGTGTTGTTCCAGATCGGCTCGAACATCTCGTTGGCGAAGCGCAGCGCCAGGATGTTCTGGACGGTCTCCTTGCCGAGGTAGTGGTCGATCCGGAAGACCGAGCCGGCGGGGAAGACCTCGCCGAGGGTCTGGTTGAGCTCGCGAGCCGACTCGAGGTCGTGCCCGAACGGCTTCTCCACGACGACCCGGCGCCAGGACCCGTCGCGCGGCGTGGACAGCCCGTGCTCCTTGAGCTGGCCGACGACGTTGCCGAAGAAGCCCGGCGGGATCGCGAGGTAGAAGGCGTGGTTGCCGCCCGTGCCCCGGGCCTGGTCGAGCTCCTCGATGGTGCGCCGGAGCTGGTCGAAGGCGGCGTCGTCGTCGAAGTCGCCGGGCACGAACCGGAAGCCCTCGGCGAGCTGGCGCCACACCTCCTCGCGGAACTCGGTGCGGGCGTGGGCCTTCACCGAGTCGTGGACGATCTGGGCGAAGTCCTGGTCGGCCCAGTCGCGCCGGGCGAAGCCGGTGAGGCTGAAGCCAGGGGGCAGCAGGCCCCGGTTCGCGAGGTCGTAGATCGCCGGCATGATCTTCTTGCGGGACAGGTCTCCGGTGACCCCGAAGAGCACCATCCCGCTCGGTCCCGCGATGCGGGGGAGCCGGCGGTCGCGGGGGTCCCGCAGCGGGTTGGCCTGGTTCATCGGCTGATCACTGGCGATGCCTCCGGTAGTAGGCGATGAGGGACTGGGTGGATGCGTCCTGCTGGGCAGCGACGGCCTCGTCACCCGCGACGGCCGGGCTGATCTGCTGGGCGAGCTGCTTGCCGAGCTCGACACCCCACTGGTCGAAGGAGTCGATGCCCCAGATCACGCCCTGGGTGAAGGTGATGTGCTCGTAGAGCGCGACCAGCTGGCCGAGCACGGAGGGTGAGAGCTCGGGCGCCATGATCGATGCCGTGGGCCGGTTGCCGGTGAAGACGCGCGACGGCACGATCTCCTCGCGGGTCCCCTCGGCGCGCACCTCGTCGGCGGTCTTGCCGAAGGCGAGCGCCCGGGTCTGGGCGAAGAAGTTCGCGAGGAACAGCTCGTGGACGTCGGTCGCGCCGTCCTTGAGCGGGTACGCCGGGGTCGCGAACGCGATGAAGTCAGCCGGGACGAGCCGGGTGCCCTGGTGGATGAGCTGGTAGAAGGCGTGCTGCCCGTTGGTGCCGGGCTCGCCCCAGAACACCTCCCCGGTGTCGTACGCGACCGCCGCGCCGTCCCAGCGGACGCCCTTGCCGTTGGACTCCATCGTCAGCTGCTGCAGGTACGCCGGGAAGCGGTGCAGCAGCTGGGCGTAGGGGAGGACCGCGTGGGTCTCGGCGCCCAGGAAGTTGGTGTACCAGACGTTGAGCAGGCCCATCAGCACCGGCACGTTCTCCGTGAGCGGCGCCGTGCGGAAGTGCTCGTCCATGGTGTGGAAGCCCGCCAGCAGCTCGGCGAACCTCTCCGGGCCGATCGCGACGACCAACGACGTGCCGATCGCAGAGTCCATCGAGTAGCGGCCGCCGACCCAGTCCCAGAAGCCGAACGCGTTGTCCGGGTCGATGCCGAAGTCCGCGACCTTGTCGAGCGCCGTCGAGACGGCGACGAAGTGCTTGGCCACCGCCTCGGCCTGGTCGTGCCCGGCCAGGCCGTCGAGCAGCCAGGCCTTGCACAGCCGGGCGTTGGTGAGCGTCTCCAGCGTCCCGAAGGTCTTGCTGGACACGATGAAGAGCGTTGTGGCCGGGTCGAGCCCGGAGAGCGTGGTGGCGGCGTCGGTCGGGTCGATGTTGCTGATGAACCGGCACTCGATCTGGTCGTGGCGGTAGGCGGCGAGCGCCTCGTAGGCCATCACCGGGCCGAGGTCGGAGCCGCCGATGCCGATGTTGACCACCGTGCGGATCCGCTCGCCGGTCACCCCGGTCCACGCGCCCGAGCGCACCCGGTCGGCGAAGTCGTAGACCCGTCTCAGCACGTCGTGCACCTCGGGCACGACGTCGGTGCCGTCGAGCTCGAGCGTGGCGTCGGCCGGCAGCCGGAGCGCCGTGTGCAGCACGGCGCGGTCCTCGGTGACGTTGATCCGGTCGCCCCGGAGCATCTGGTCGCGTCGCTCGGTGAGCCCGACCTCGTCGGCGAGAGCCACGAGCGCCGCGAGCACCTCGTCGTCGACCAGACCCTTGGACAGGTCGACGTGCAGGTCGCCCGCCTCGAAGGTGAACCGGTCGACCCGGCCGGGGTCCTCGGCGAACCAGCGGCTCAGGTCGGGGATGAACTCGGCGGTGATCGCCTCCAGCCCCGACCACGCCGACGTCGTCGTCGGATCGACGGGTCCGGCGGCCCGGCTCATGCCGAGGCGGCCTTGTCCATCTGGCCCCGCACGGTCTCGACCAGCTCGTCCCACGACTTCTTGAACTTGTCCACGCCCTCGGTCTCGAGGACCACGAGGACGTCGTCCCAGTCGACGCCGAGCTCGGTGAGCCGGGTCAGGATCGCCCGGCCCTCGCCGCCCTTGCCGGTGACGACGTCGCCCAGCACCTCGCCGTGGTCGGCGAAGGCGTCGAGCGTCTTCTCCGGCATCGTGTTGACCGTCTCCGGCACCACGAGGTCGCGCACGTACATGGTGTCGTCGTAGTCGGGGTTCTTCACGCCGGTCGACGCCCACAGGGGACGCTGGCGGTTGGCGCCGGCCTCCTCGAGGACCCGCCAGCGGTCGCTGCCGAAGACCTCCTCGAACGCGGCGTACGCGACGAGCGCGTTGGCGACCGCGGCCTTGCCGCGCAGCGCCAGTGCGGTCTCGGAGCCGAGCGCCTCGAGCCGCGCGTCGACCTCGGTGTCGACCCGGGAGACGAAGAACGATGCGACCGAGTTGATCCGGCCGAGGTCGAGCCCCGCGTCGCGCGCCTGCTCGAGGCCGGTGAGGTAGGCGTCCATGACCTCGCGGTAGCGCTGCTCGCCGAAGATCAGCGTGACGTTGACGCTGATGCCCTCGGCGATGGCGGCGGTGATGGCCGGCAGGCCCTCCTTGGTCGCCGGGATCTTGATGAGCACGTTGGGCCGGTCGACGGCCTGCCAGAGCGCCCGGGCGGACGCGATCGTGCCCTCGGTGTCGTTGGCGAGGGTCGGCTCGACCTCGATCGAGACGCGGCCGTCGTACGCCGTGGCCGCGGCCACCGGCGCGAGGATGTCGCAGGCGTTGCGGACGTCCTCGGTGGTGACCTCGAAGATCACCCGGTCGACCGGCTCGCCCTTGTCGACGAGCTGGGCGACCTGCTCGTCGTAGCGCTCGCCGTTGGCGATCGCGGCGGCGAAGATCGTCGGGTTGGTGGTCACGCCGACCACGGACTTGTCCTGGACGAGGCCGGCCAGGTCGCCGGTCTCGATCCGCTCCCGGGACAGGTCGTCGAGCCAGATCGACACGCCTGCGTCGGACAGTGCCTTCAGTCGGTCAGTCATGGGACTGCTCCTCTCGTCGAACGTTCGGGGGGTCAGCCGCGGACGGCGGTGATGCTGTCGTGGGCAGCGGCGGCGACGGCCTCCGCGGTGATGCCGTACTCCTGGTAGATCCGGGCGAAGTCGGCCGAGGCGCCGTACTGGTCGATCGAGACGATCCGGCCGTGGTCGCCGACGTACTCGCGCCACCCCTGCTTGACCCCGGCCTCGACGGAGACCCGAGCCTTCACGATCGGCGGCACGACCTTGTCGCGGTAGGCCTGGTCCTGCGCCTCGAACCACTCCAGGCACGGCATCGAGACCACGCGGGCCTTGATGCCGTCGGCGGCGAGCAGCTCGCGCGCCTTGACCGCGACCTGGACCTCCGAGCCGGTGGCCATCAGGATCACGTCGGGGCTGCCGTCCTCGGCCTCGAGCAGGATGTAGGCGCCCTTGGACACCTCGTCGGTGCCGGCGAAGCCGTCCTCGCCGCGGGGGAAGACCGGCACGTTCTGACGGGTCAGCGCCAGGGCCGCCGGGCGGTCGGTGTGGTTGAGGATCGCCAGCCAGGCCGCGACGGTCTCGTTGGCGTCGGCCGGGCGGACGACGTCGAGGCCCGGCATCGCGCGGAGCGCCGCCAGGTGCTCGATGGGCTGGTGGGTCGGGCCGTCCTCGCCGAGACCGATGGAGTCGTGGGTCCAGACGTAGGTGACCGGCAGCTTGCTCAGGGCAGCGACACGGACCGAGCCGCGCATGTAGTCGGAGAACGTGAGGAACGTGCCGCCGAAGACGCGGGTCAGGCGGTCGGCGGTGATGCCGTTCATGATCGCGCCCATGCCGTGCTCGCGGATGCCGAAGTGCAGGACGCGGCCCTGGTAGGGGTCGGCCTTCCACTCCTCGGTGTCGCGGCTCAGCGGCAGGAACGACGGCGCCGAGGTGATCGTGGTGTTGTTGGAGCCCGCGAGGTCGGCCGAGCCGCCCCAGAGCTCCGGCATGACCGGCGCCAGCGCGTTGATGACCTTGCCGGACGCGGACCGGGTGGCGACGCCCTTCTCGCTGGCCTCGAACGTCGGGACGACGCCGGCCAGCCCCTCGGGCAGCTCGCGCGCCTTGAGGCGGTGCAGCAGCGCGTCGGCCTTCGGGTTCGCGGCCGCCCAGGCGGCGTACTGCTCGTCCCACGCCTTGCCCCAGGCAGCGCCGCGCTCGCGGAGCTCACGGGTGTGGGTGAGGACCTCCTCGGGCACCTCGAACTTCTTCTCCGGGTCCCAGCCGAGCACCTTCTTGGTGGCCGCGACCTCCTCGTCGCCGAGGGCGCTGCCGTGGGCCGCCTCGGTGCCCTGCGCGTTGGGCGCGGGCCAGGCGATGATCGTGTCGAGCACGATGAGGGAGGGCTTGTCGGTGACCTTGCCGGCGGCGACGATCGCGGCGTGCAGGGCCGGCACGTCCTCGACGTACTTCTTGCCGCTGTTGGTCCAGTCGACGGTCTGGACGTGCCAGCCGTAGGCCTCGTAGCGGGCCGCGACGTCCTCGGTGAAGGCGATGTCGGTGTCGCCCTCGATCGAGATCTTGTTGCGGTCGTAGATCATCGTGAGGTTGCCCAGCTCCTGGGTGCCGGCGATCGAGCTGGCCTCGCCGCTCACGCCCTCCTCGAGGTCGCCGTCGGAGCAGAGCACGTAGACGTGGTGGTCGAAGAGGCTCTTGCCGGGCGCGGCGTCGGGGTCGAGAAGGCCGTGGATCCGGCGAGCGGACATCGCCATGCCGACGGCGTTCGCGACGCCCTGGCCGAGCGGGCCGGTCGTCACCTCGACGCCGGCGGTGTGCCCGAGCTCGGGGTGGCCCGGGGTCTTCGAGCCCCAGGTGCGCAGCGCCTTGATGTCCTCGATCTCCAGGCCGAAGCCGCCGAGGTAGAGCTGCGTGTAGAGCGTGATGCTCGAGTGACCGCAGGAGAGCACGAAGCGGTCGCGGGCGATCCACTCCGGGTCGGCCGGGTCGTGGCGCATCACCTTCTGGAAGAGCAGGTACGCCGCGGGCGCGAGGCTCATGGCGGTGCCGGGGTGCCCGTTGCCGACCTTCTGCACCGCGTCCATGGCGAGGACCCGGGCGGTGTCCACCGCCTTGTCGTCGAGTTCGGTCCAGTCGAGTGCAGAGGTGTTGCTCACAAGGTTCCTTTCGGGGGGTTCGGCCAATGCCGAGCCTACTCACCTCTGGCGATAGACTCGCAGCCGTCCAGCACCCCTCCGGTGCCCATCATTCGCTCGAGGACTCCCCGTGACGTACGTCGGCCAGTCGGCCTCTGCTGCCCAGCAGGGCACCGGGGAGCGGGCGACGGTCAAGGACGTCGCCGCGGCGTACGTCGGGCTCACGAAGCCGCGGGTCATCGAGCTGCTGCTCCTGACCACCGTGCCGGTGATGTTCTACGCCGCTCGCGGGGTCCCGGACCTCGGGCTCGTGGTGGCGACCGTGCTGGGAGGCACGTTCTCGGCCGGGTCGGCGTCGGTGTTCAACTGCGTCTACGACCGCGACATCGACGAGCAGATGCGGCGTACCCGCCGCCGGGCGCTGCCGCGCCACATCGTCTCGGCGCGGGCGGCGCTGGTCTTCGGCTTCGTGCTGGCGATCGCCTCGACCGTGATCCTCTACGTCTGGGTCAACCCGCTCTCGGCGCTGCTGTCGGTGCTCGCCAACGCGTTCTACGTGTTCGGCTACACGATGCTGCTCAAGCGGCGCACGACGCAGAACATCGTCTGGGGCGGCATCGCCGGCTGCTTCCCGGCCCTCATCGGCTGGACCGCGGTCACCGGCTCGCTGTCGTGGACGCCGGTGGTGCTCTTCCTGGTGGTGTTCTTCTGGACGCCACCGCACACCTGGGCGCTGGCGCTGCGCTACCGCGAGGACTACGCCAACGTCGACGTCCCCATGCTCCCGGTCGTGAAGCCGGCCCACGAGGTCGGCAAGCAGATCGTCGTCTACAGCTGGGTGATGGTCGCGACCTCGCTGCTGCTGTGGCCGGTCGCCGACACCAGCCTCTTCTACCCGGTCGCCGCGTCCGTGCTCGGTGCGGTGTTCCTGGTCGAGGCGCACCGGATGTGGCGGCGCACCCGCGGCACCGAGGACCTGTCGGTCATCCAGCCGATGCGGCTCTTCCACACCTCGAACCTCTACCTCTCACTGCTCTTCGTCGCGGTCGCGATCGACCCGCTGCTCGCGCGCTGAGAGTGCGAACGCGGCCTCGCGCAACCCCCAATTGGGGGATCCCCTGGCCGGACCGTTGGTCCTAGGTTCCGGATTGATGCGGCGCGTGCTCTTGGACGCCGCCCGATCGAAGGGATCCTCCATGCACCACAAGCGCGTATGGGCGGCGGCCACGGCTGCGCTCCTCCTGACCGCCGGGACGGCGGCCCTGACCGGGCCGAGCGCGGCGCAGGGTCCGGCGGCGAAGCCGGGCAAGGCCCAGTCGTACGTCGTCCTGCTCGACCACGGTGCGCGGGTGGCTCCCGCGGTGGCCGCGCTGCGGGCGCAGGGCGCCAGGGTGACGAGCGTCAACCGGGCGATCGGGATGGTCACCGTCTCGTCGAAGGACCCCGACTTCCGCACGCACGGCGCGGCCGTCGCCGGGGTCCAGGGCGTGGCCCGCAACCGGTCGATCGGCTCGGTGCCGGCGGCCCGGCCCGACCGGGTGGAGCGCGAGAACCTCTACGCCTCCACGTCGTCGGCAGCGCAGCGGCGCGCTCACCCCGGCAAGCCCGGCAAGCCGGAGAGGACGAAGGCCGACCCCCTCGACAGCCAGCTGTGGGGCATGCGGATGATCGGCGCGGACAAGGCGCACGGTGTCGACCTCGGCGCCAAGAACGTGCGGGTCGGCATCATCGACACGGGCGTCGACGCGAGCAGCCCCGACCTCGCACCGAACTTCGACTGGGACCGGTCCCGCAACTTCACCACCGACATGCCGGACATCGACGGCCCGTGCGAGTACGCCGGGTGCGTGGACCCGGTGGGTGTCGACGACGGGGGTCACGGCACCCACGTGGCCGGCACCGTCGCCGCGTCGCTCAATGGTCTCGGGGTGAGCGGCGTCGCGCCGAAGGTCGACCTCGTCGAGATCCGCGCCGGCCAGGACAGCGGCTACTTCTTCCTCCAGCCGACCATCGACGCGCTGACCTACGCCGCCGACGCCGGCATCGACGTGGTCAACATGTCGTTCTACGTGGACCCGTGGCTCTACAACTGCCGGGGCGGCGCCCCGGAGGACTCCGCCGCCGAGGCGGCCGAGCAGGACGCGATCATCGCGGCCATGTCGCGGGCGCTCGACTACGCGCACCGCCACGGCGTCACCCTGGTGGCCTCGCTCGGCAACAACCACGAGGACGTCGCCAACCCGCGCGTCGACATCAGCAGCCCTGACTACGGCGCGCCGGTCCACGACCGGACGATCGACAACGACACCTGCTTCGACCTCCCCGTCGAGGGCAGCCACGTCATCGGGGTCTCCGCCCTCGGTCCGAGCGGCGGGAAGGCCGACTACTCCAACTACACGACCGACCTGACCTCGGGCGAGCTCGAGATCTCGGCGCCGGGCGGCTACTTCCGCGACGGGCTCGGCACGCCGACCTACCGGACCAACGGGAATCTGATCCTGTCGACCTACCCCTTGCACGTGCTGCAGGAGGAGGGCCAGGTCGACGCCGCCGGCAACATCACGCCGGACGGTGTCGCGCTCGGCACCCAGAAGCAGTGCACGAGCACCCCGGTGCCCGGTGCCGACCCGTGTGGCTACTACGCGTTCCTCCAGGGGACGTCGATGGCGTCGCCGCACGTGGCCGGTGTCGCCGCCCTCGCGGTGAGCCGGTTCGGTCACGGCACGCGGCACGGGTTCGGGCTCGACCCGGACGCCGTGGCGGGGATCCTCGCCCGCACCGCGACCGACCACGCCTGCCCGCCCGGCGGCACCGTTGACTACACCTCGGTCGGCCGGTCCGCCGAGTTCACCGCGACCTGCGTCGGCCCGCCGTCGTTCAACGGGTTCTACGGCAGCGGCATCGTCAACGCGTACGGCGTGGTGCGGTAGGGGCGCCGGGCAAGCGGCGCCCAGCGGGGCTGGTCGAGGCTCGGGCCTCGACCGGCTCGCGCACCTGGACGAGCGCCCAGGTGACGGTGGCCGAGATGATCGCGGCGCCGAGCATGTGGAAGCCGACGAGCACGATCGGCAGGTCGGTGAAGTACTGCACGAAGCCGATCAGCCCCTGCGCGAGCTCGACGACCAGCAGCACAACCACGGCGCGGACGGTCGGGGTCGGCTGCCGGGTCGCGACCGTGGCGAGGAGCAGGCCGACGGTGAGGCCGATGAGCAGGAACACCAGGTCGGCGTGCACCTGGCTCCACTGGAGCGGGTCGAGGCCGTTGCGGGGCGCGTCCGCGTCCCCCGCGTGCGGTCCGGCGCCGGTGACGACCGTGCCGACGTAGAGGACCGCCCACGCGGCGGCGAAGGTGACCCAGGCGAGCACGACGAGCGGTCCCCGAGCCGGTACGGCGGGCGCGGGCCGGCGTACCCGCTGCAGGAAGAGCACGGCGACGCCGATGATCGCCATCGACGCCATCAGGTGCAGCGAGACGATCCACGGGTTGAGGTCGGTGAGCACGGTGATGCCGCCGATGACCGCCTGTGCCGGGATGCCGAGCGCGATGACGACCGACAGCGTGCGGAGGTCACGTCGGCCCGACTGCCACGCCGCGACGAACGTGCCGACCGCGACCGCGACGAGCACGTAGGTGAGCATCCGGTTGCCGAACTCGATCGCCGAGTGCAGCGAGTAGGCGCCGTGCGGGGTGAAGGACTCCTCGGTGCACCGCGGCCAGGTGGGGCAGCCCAGACCGGACCCGGTCAGCCGGACGACGCCGCCCGTGACGACGATCCCGATGTTGGCGACGATCGACGCCCAGGCCCAGCCGACGAGCCACTCGTCGAGCCGTCGCAGCCGTGCCATCACTCCCACTTGAAGGTCCTCGCCGTGAGCGCCGTGCCGAGCACGGTCCAGATGAGCAGGACGCCGAGGTCGCGCCAGGCGACCGCGCCGTCGATGAGGGACGCCCGCATCGCGCTGCCGAGCGCGCCGGACGGGAGCCAGCGGACGACGTCGCCGAACGCGCCGTACGCCGAGATCGGCAGCACGACCGCTCCGCCGGCGAGCAGCAGGAGGTAGATGAGGTTCGCGGCGGCCAGCGTCGCCTCGGCGCGCAGCACCCCGGCCACGAAGAGGCCGAGCGAGGCGAACGCCGCCGTGCCGGCGACGATCGCGAGCACCGCGCCGAACACGTGCGGGTCGGGGTCCCAGCCGAGCGCGAAGGCGACGGCCGAGATCACGACGACCTGCAGGCACTCGACCAGGAGCAGCGCGAGGACCTTGCCGGCCAGCAGCCCGGAGCGCGGCAGCGGCGAGGAGCCGAGCCGCTTGATCACCCCGTAGCGCCGCTCGAAGCCGGTCGCGATGGCCAGCGAGGTGAACGCCGTCGACATCACGGCCAGCGCGAGCACGCCCGGCGTGAAGACGTCGATCGCGGCGTGCTCGAGCGAGATGCCGATCCGGTCGGCGCCGGTGACACCGCCGATCAGCACGATCACCGGGATCACCACGGCGAGCAGCAGCTGCTCGCCGTTGCGCAGCATCAGGCGCGCCTCCATGCGCGCCTGGGCGAGCACCTGCTGGCGCGCGGGGGCGGCGCCCGGGCGGGGTGAGAGGTCGAGGTCAGTCATCGTCGACGTCCCTGCCGATGTCGCTGCCGATGGCCGTGCCCAAGTCCCGGCCGGTGAGCTCGAGGAAGACGTCCTCGAGGGTGCGGGAGCCGAAGCTGATCGAGCGCACCCCCACGCCGTTCTCCCCGCTCCACCGGTCGATCGACGCGCGCAGCGCGGCCTCCGCGGCCACCGGCAGCTCCTTGTCGACGACGAGCCGGACGGTCGCCGAGGAGCCGCGGGTCAGCTCCTCGGGCGTGCCCGAGGCGATCAGCTGTCCGTGGTCGATGATGTGGACCTGGTCGGCCAGCTGCTCGGCCTCCTCCAGGTAGTGGGTCGTGAGCACGACGGTGACGCCGGACTCCCGCAGCTCGCGCAGCAGCTCCCACGTCGTGCGCCGCGCCTGCGGGTCCATGCCGGCCGTCGGCTCGTCGACGAAGACGATCTCGGGCCGCCCCACGATCGCCATCGCCAGGCCAAGGCGCTGCTGCTGACCACCGCTGAGGCGGCGGTAGGGCGTCCGCCCGCACTCGCCCAGGCCGAGCCGCTCGGCGAGCAGCCCGGTGTCGAGCGGGTGCGCGTGCAGCCGGGCGATGTGGTCGAGCATCTCCATCGCGTGCACCCCGCTCCACGCGCCGCCGCCCTGCAGCATCACCCCGATGCGGGGGAGCAGCGCGCGCCGGTCCCGGACCGGGTCGAGCCCCAGGACCCGGACCGACCCCTGCTGCGGGCGCCGGTAGCCTTCGCAGGTCTCCAGGGTGGTGGTCTTGCCGGCGCCGTTGGGGCCGAGCACGGCGGTGATCGTCGCGCGCTCGACGGTCAGCGACATGCGGTCGACGGCGACCTTCTCGCCGTACCTCATCACCAGGCCGTCGACGGCAACGGCGGGGGAGGCGTCGGGCACGCCCGTCAGTCTAGGGACGCGCCTCGTGTGGCCCGGCTCACGCCCCGCGTCAGGTAAGGGTCGCCTTCCTTGAAGGGCCTCGAGCAATAAAGGCACACTGGTGTTGTGGAATTCGACGAGGGACCCGTCCCGGGGCACGACCAGCCGACGCGCGAGCGCGTCGCCCGGTCGATCCTCGTCAACGGCCCGTCGACCGCGGCGGCGCTCGCCGAGCGCCTCGACCTCACCCCGGCGGCCGTGCGCCGCCACCTCGACCAGCTGCTCGAGGAGGGGGCCGTCGAGCTCCGCGAGCCGCGCAGCCAGGCCCACCGTGGCCGGGGTCGTCCCGCGAAGCTCTTCGCCCTGACCGAGGCCGGCCGCGACCGCTTCGTCCAGCAGTACGACGATCTCGCGGCGCAGGCCCTCCGCTTCCTGGCGGAGACCGGCGGCGACGAGGCGGTCCGGGAATTCGCCAACCGGCGGGCGGCGTTCATCGAGCAGCGGTTCGACGGCGTCCGACAGGAGCACCCGGAGCTGGGCGCGGCCGAGATCCTCGCCAAGATCTTCACCGACGAGGGGTACGCCGCGTCCGTGCGGGAGCTGCTCCCGATCAACGGGCAGAGCGTGGGGGAGCAGCTGTGCCAGCAGCACTGCCCGGTCTCCCACGTCGCCCACGAGTTCCCGCAGCTGTGCGAGGCCGAGACCGAGGCGATCAGCCGGGTCCTCGGCCGCCACGTCCAGCGGCTGGCCACCATCGCCCACGGCGACGGGGTCTGCACCACATGCATCCCGAGCACACCCATCGAGAAGAAGGAGCGGGTCCGCTCATGACCTCCATCGAGGAACTCAACCCGGAGCTGAAGGGCATCGGTCGCTACGACTTCGGCTGGGCCGACACCGACGTCGCGGGCGCGACGGCGCAGCGCGGCCTGAACGAGGACGTGGTCCGCGACATCTCCTCGAAGAAGAGCGAGCCGCAGTGGATGCTCGACCTGCGCCTGAAGGGCCTCAAGCTCTTCGGCCGCAAGCCGATGCCGAACTGGGGCTCGGACCTGTCGGGGATCGACTTCGACAACATCAAGTACTTCGTGCGCTCCAGCGAGAAGCAGGCGACCTCGTGGGAGGAGCTCCCTGAGGACATCAAGAACACCTACGACAAGCTCGGCATCCCGGAGGCGGAGAAGCAGCGCCTCGTGGCGGGCGTCGCCGCGCAGTACGAGTCCGAGGTCGTCTACCACTCGATCCGTGAGGACCTCGAGGAGAAGGGCGTCCTCTTCCTCGACACCGACACCGCGCTCAAGGAGCAGCCGGAGCTCTTCCAGGAGTACTTCGGCACCGTGATCCCGGTCGGCGACAACAAGTTCGCCGCGCTCAACACGGCGGTGTGGTCGGGCGGCTCGTTCATCTACGTCCCGAAGGGCGTGCACGTCGACATCCCGCTGCAGGCCTACTTCCGGATCAACACCGAGAACATGGGCCAGTTCGAGCGGACGCTGATCATCGTCGACGAGGACGCCTACGTGCACTACGTCGAGGGCTGCACCGCGCCGATCTACAGCTCCGACTCGCTGCACTCCGCGGTCGTCGAGATCATCGTGAAGAAGGGCGGCCGCTGCCGCTACACGACCATCCAGAACTGGTCCAACAACGTCTACAACCTCGTCACCAAGCGCGCGACCTGCGAGGCCGGCGCGACGATGGAGTGGGTCGACGGCAACATCGGCTCCAAGGTGACGATGAAGTACCCCGCCGTCTACCTCATGGGCGAGCACGCCAAGGGCGAGACGCTCTCGATCGCGTTCGCCGGCGAGGGCCAGCACCAGGACGCCGGCGCCAAGATGGTGCACGCGGCTCCGCACACCTCGTCGTCGATCCTGTCCAAGTCCGTGGCGCGGGGTGGCGGGCGCACGTCGTACCGCGGCCTGATCCAGATCAACGAGGGTGCCCACGGCTCGAAGTCCAACGTGCTCTGCGACGCGCTGCTGGTCGACCAGATCTCGCGCTCGGACACCTATCCCTACGTCGACATCCGCGAGGACGACGTGTCGATGGGCCACGAGGCGAGCGTCTCCAAGGTCTCCGACGACCAGCTGTTCTACCTCATGTCGCGAGGCATGGAGCAGGACGAGGCGATGGCGATGATCGTCCGCGGGTTCGTGGAGCCGATCGCCAAGGAGCTGCCCATGGAGTACGCACTCGAGCTCAACCGGCTCATCGAGCTTCAGATGGAAGGGGCCGTCGGCTGATGGGTCTCGAGATCTCCTCCCACCTCCACCCGGTGGGATCCTTCGACCTGTCCGACCACCCCGTGCCCACCGGGCGCGAGGAGGTGTGGCGGTTCACCCCGCTCAAGCGGCTGCGCGGCCTGCACGACACGGCGCCGCTCACCGGCGAGGACTTCGACGTCAAGGTCGAGGCCCCCGAGGGCGTCCGCGCCGAGTCGGTTGTTGTCGCTGCCTCCGAGCGCGGCCTGTCCGGCTTCGTGCCGACCGACCGGGTGAGCGCCCGCGCCTGGGAGGCCACCTCGAAGGTCTTCACGATCGACGTCCCGGCCGAGGCCGAGCTGACCGAGCCGGTCGTCGTGACCTTCACCGGCCACTCGCTCGACGAGGCCATCGCCGGCCAGCTCCTGGTCAAGGTCGGCGCGCACGCAGTCGCGACCGTCGTGCTGCGCTTCCACGGCTCCGCGACCTTCGCCGAGAACGTCGAGATCGTGCTCGGCGACGGAGCGCAGCTGACCTACGTCACCGTGCAGGACTGGGCCGACGACGCCGTCCACCACAGCACCCAGCGGGCGGTCGTCGGGCGCGACGCCAACCTCAAGCACGTGGCCGTCACCTTCGGTGGCGACGTGGTCCGGCACGACGCGACCGCGACGTACTCCGGCACCGGCGGCGAGATCGAGATGCTCGGCCTCTACTTCGCCGACGAGGGCCAGCACATCGAGCACCGGCTCTTCGCCGACCACAACGAGCCGAAGACCAAGAGCCACGTGGTCTACAAGGGCGCACTGCAGGGCCAGGGTGCGCACACGGTCTGGATCGGCAACGTGCTGATCCGCAAGGAGGCCGAGGGCATCGAGACCTACGAGGAGAACCGCAACCTCGTGCTCTCCGACGGCTGCCAGGCCGACTCGGTGCCGAACCTCGAGATCGAGACCGGCGAGATCGAGGGCGCGGGACACGCGTCCGCGACCGCCCGGTTCGACGACGAGCAGCTGTTCTACCTGCGCTCGCGCGGCGTCTCGGAGAAGGAGGCGCGCCGCTTGGTCGTGCACGGCTTCTTCAACGACCTGATCCGCAAGATCGGCGTCCCGCAGCTCGAGGAGCAGCTCACGCTCACCGTCGAGGCCGAGCTCGCCAAGAACGTGCTGAGGGAGCTCGACTGATGGCTTTCGAGCGTGCCTGCGCGATCGCGGACGTGCCCGCCGACGAGGCGCTCGGCGTCACGATCGGCGCGTACGACGTCGCGGTCGCCGGCCACGACGGCGAGTACTTCGCCGTCCAGGACCTCTGCTCCCATGCAGCCGTCGCGCTGAGCGAGGGCGAGGTCGAGGACTGCACGGTCGAGTGCTGGCTGCACGGCTCCCGCTTCGACCTGCGCACCGGCAAGCCCACCGGGCTGCCGGCCACCGAACCTGTCGCGACCTTCCCGCTGGAGGTCCGCGGCGACGAGATCTACGTGGACACCACCACCACCCTGAACGGAGTCACCCCCTCATGAGCAAGCTGGAGATCAAGGACCTGCAGGTCTCGGTCGAGACCGAGGACGGTCCCAAGGAGATCCTCAAGGGCGTCACGCTGACCATCCAGGACGGCGAGACGCACGCGATCATGGGTCCGAACGGGTCGGGCAAGTCCACCCTCGCGTACTCCATCGCCGGCCACCCGAAGTACACCGTCACCGGCGGCTCGGTGACCCTCGACGGCGAGGACGTCCTCGCGATGTCGGTCGACGAGCGCGCCCGCGCCGGCCTCTTCCTCGCGATGCAGTACCCCGTCGAGGTGCCCGGCGTGTCGGTGTCGAACTTCCTGCGGACCGCCAAGACCGCCATCGACGGCGAGGCGCCCAAGCTGCGCACCTGGGTCAAGGACGTCAACACCGCCCTGAAGCAGCTCAACCTGGACCCGTCGTTCGGCACCCGCTCGGTCAACGAGGGCTTCTCGGGTGGTGAGAAGAAGCGCCACGAGATCGCCCAGCTCGAGCTGCTGAACCCGAAGGTCGCCGTCCTCGACGAGACCGACTCCGGCCTCGACATCGACGCGCTGAAGGTCGTCTCCGAGGGTGTCAACCGGTTCCGTGCCCAGGAGGGCAAGGGCGTCCTGCTGATCACGCACTACACCCGGATCCTGCGATACATCCAGCCCGACCGCGTGCACGTGTTCGTCGACGGCCGGGTCGCCGAGTCCGGCGGGCCCGAGCTCGCCGAGGAGCTGGAGGCCAACGGCTACGAGCGCTTCCTCACCGAGGCGGCGGTCTGACGTGACCACCACCCAGCTGGCCGGCCTCCTCCCCGAGCTGGAGGTGATCCGCGCCGACTTCCCGATCCTCGGGCGCTCCGTCGCGGGCGGCCGGCCGCTGGTCTACCTCGACAGCGCCAACACCTCGCAGAAGCCGCAGGTCGTGATCGACACGATGGTCGACCACCTCGAGCGGCACAACGCGAACGTCGCCCGGGCCATGCACACGCTGGGCGCGGAGTCGACCGAG
Organism: Nocardioides agri; assembly: GCF_013778305.1. Classification (GTDB taxonomy): domain Bacteria; phylum Actinomycetota; class Actinomycetes; order Propionibacteriales; family Nocardioidaceae; genus Nocardioides; species Nocardioides agri. The sequence continues at coordinate 783,272 of NZ_JACEIC010000001.1, read as the reverse complement.
GCGTTCGAGGCGGCCCGCGACAAGGTCGCGGCCTTCCTCAACGCTCCGTCGCGCAACGAGGTGGTCTTCACCAAGAACGCCACCGAGGCGCTGAACCTGCTGGCGCGCACGATCGACCTCGGCCCCGGCGACAACGTCGTGATCACCGAGATGGAGCACCACTCCAACATCGTGTCCTGGCAGCTCGCGTGCGAGCGGTCGGGTGCCGAGCTGCGGTGGTTCGGGCTGACCGACGACGGCCGGCTCGACCTGAGCAACGCCGACCAGCTGGTCGACGAGCACACCAAGGTGGTCGCCTTCACCTGGGTCTCCAACATGCTCGGCACGATCAACCCGGTGGCCGACCTCGCGGCCCGCGCCGCGGCCGTCGGCGCCTACTCGGTCATCGACGCCTCGCAGGCCGCCCCGCAGCTGCCCGTCGACGTCGCGGCCACGGGCTGCGACTTCCTCGTGTTCACGGGCCACAAGGTGGTCGGCCCGACGGGCATCGGCGTGCTGTGGGGTCGGGAGGAGCTGCTCAACGAGCTCCCGCCGTTCCACGGCGGCGGCGAGATGATCGAGACGGTGACGATGGCCCGCTCGACGTACGCCGCCGCGCCGCACCGCTTCGAGGCCGGCACCCCGCCGATCGTCGAGGCGGTCGGGCTCGGCGCCGCGGTGGAGTACCTCTCCCACGTCGGCATGGACGCGATCCACCGCCACGAGCAGGCGATCACGGCGTACGCGCTCGAGGGCCTGCAGACGGTCCCCGGCCTCACCGTGCTCGGCCCGCTGGACGCCGCGGAGCGCGGGGGAGCCATCTCCTTCGAGATCGACGGCGTGCACCCGCACGACGTCGCCCAGGTGCTCGACTCGCGCGGCGTCGCCGTGCGGGCCGGCCACCACTGCGCGAAGCCGGCGCACGCCCGCTTCGGCGTGCAGAGCTCGACCCGGATGTCGTCCTACCTCTACACGACCCCGGCCGAGATCGACGCGCTCGTCGAGGGCCTGGAATACACCCGCTCGTACTTCAAGTTGGGTTGATCGATGAGCCAGGAACTCGACTCCCTCTACCAGGACATCATCCTCGACCACGCGAAGCGCCGGCTGAACGCCGGGCTGCGCGAGCCGTTCGAGGCCGAGGTCCACCACGTGAACCCGACGTGCGGTGACGAGGTCACGCTGCGGCTGCACCTCGACGGCGACGTCGTGCGCGACATCTCCTACGACAACCAGGGCTGCTCGATCTCGTCCGCGTCGGCCTCGGTGATGACCGAGCTGCTGATCGGCAAGACCGTGGCCGAGACCGAGCCGGTCCGCGACGCGTTCCTCGAGATGATGCGCGGCAAGGGCCAGGTCGAGCCCGACGAGGACGTCCTCGAGGACGCGATCGCCTTCGCCGGCGCCGCCAAGCTGACCGCGCGCATCAAGTGCGCACTCCTGTCCTGGATGGCTTTCCAGGATGCCCTCGTCCGAGCCCAGGAGGACTCCGATGACTGACCACAGCGACCTGCCCGACGTCCCCGAGGCCAGCGGCGGTGTCGGCACCTCGACGGTGACCGTCGACGACGTCACCGAGGCGATGAAGGACGTCGTCGACCCCGAGCTCGGCATCAACGTCGTCGACCTCGGCCTGGTCTACGGGGTGCACATCGACGAGGACACCAACGTCGTCCTCGACATGACGCTCACCTCCGCGGCCTGCCCGTTGACCGACGTGATCCAGGACCAGACCAACGGTGCCCTCGAGGGCATGGTCAACGACGTCCTCATCAACTGGGTCTGGATGCCCCCGTGGGGCCCGGACAAGATCACCGAGGACGGCCGCGAGCAGCTGCGGGCGCTCGGCTTCAACGTCTGAGCCGTCGAATCGAGACCTCTGCTCGTTGGATCGGGAGTTCTGACCAGGTCGCATGGTCAGAACTCCCGATCCGAGCGTGAGAAGTCTCGATTCGACGGTCAGCGGTCGTCGTTGCGGATCGTCCCGGTGCCTCCCTTCCCGGCCGAGGCGTTCGCGAGGTTGCCCAGGGTGACCCGGAACGTCTCGTTCTTCTCCTTGGCCCGGTCGCCGTTGACCTTCACCTGGAAGGTCAGCGAGGTGGTCCCGGGCGCGAAGGTGAGCGTCCTGACCGTCCTGACGTAGTCCTTGCCCGCCTTCGCGGTGCCGTCGGCCGTGGCCACCGTCACCGACACCGGCACCGTGGTCGCCCGCGACAGCGTCACCTTGAAGACCATGGCGCGCTGGCCGCTGTGGCCCTCCGTGACCGCCGCCGAGCTGATGCTCACGGTCGGCTTGACGACGGGCGTCGGCGTCGGGCCAGGAGCCGGACCCGGCGCAGGACCCGGCGCCGGACCCGGGCCAGGGCCGGGCGGCGGCGTGACCACGACGTCGTCGTCGTCGACGATCGTCAGCGTGGCCGACGCCGTGTTGGTGGGACCGTCGACGGTGACCTCGGTGGTCTCGTCGACCTCGTCGGTGGCGTCGCCCAGGACGGTCACGGTGAAGCTGCCGCTGGTCGAGCCGGCCGGGATCGTCACGGTCCCCGTGGCGCCGGTGTAGTCGGCGTCCTGGGTGGCCGTGCCGCCCGCGACGTGCCACGGAACCACGACCGGCGTGGCCGCCGGGCCGCTCAGCTGCACCGTGAACGTCGCGGGCGTGGAGGTGCCCGCAGCGCCCTCGGCGACCTGCACCGGGGTGATGCTGACCGTGGGCAGGACGGGCCCGCCGCCCGGCGCGCCGAGCTCGACGTCGGCCCGGACGTTGTCGCCCTCGCCGACCGCGCCGTCGTTCGCCACGTCGTCGAAGGTCACGCTCACCGAGCCGGCCGGACGATCACCGTAGAAGGCGGTGTCGACACCGCCGCCGCCGGTCATGTCGTCCGCGCCGTCCGGGCCCGAGCCCTGCGCGAAGGTGTCCGCACCGCCGGCGCCGACCATCGTGTCGTTGCCGGGACCACCGGTGAACGTCGTCGCCGCCGTCGCCGGTGCGCGCACCTCGAGCCGGTCGTCGCCCGCGCCGCCCTCGATGAAGGCCGCCACCGTCCGGTCCTTGTCGGCCAGCCAGATCCGGTCGGCCGCCTGGCCGCCGATGATCCGCTCCACGGTGTCGGTGATGTAGTCCCGGTACGTCGAGCTGATGCCGACGTCCTCGATGCCACCGTCGTTGTAGTTGCCGTCCTCGCCGATGTCGAGGGACGTGGTGCGTGACGCGTACGTCACGGTGTCGGTGCCGGGACCGCCGTCCATCTGGTCGGCGTTCAGGCCACCGTCGATGACGTCGTCGCCCTCGTAGCCGTAGACGCCGTCGTCGCCCGCGCCGCCGCTGAGGACGTCGTCGCCCTCGTTGCCGTAGACGTTGTCCTTCCCGCCCTTGGCGTCGACGGTGTCGTTGCCCTTGCCACCGCTGATCTGGTCGCTGCCCTCGCCTCCGGTGATGACGTCGTCGCCGTCGCTGGCGTACGACGTGTTCGCGCCGTCGCCGAGCTGGATCTCGTCGTCGCCACCTGCCGGGTAGACGAGGTCGTCGCCGGAGCCGAGGAGCAGGATGTCCTTGCCGAGCGCCCCGGTGTAGGAGTTGTGGTAGCCCGGCGCGCTGGCGTAGCCGTGCACGATGTTGGTGCTGGTGTCGGTCTCGACCCCGCCACCGGTGCCGGTCACGACCGAGCCGCCCTGCAGGCCGTTCCAGATCTCGTCGGCGCCGAGGCCGCCCCAGACCGTGGTGTTGCCCGCGACCGAGGTGCCGGCGTCGAGCTTGTCGTCGCCGTCCTGGCCGCGCAGCGAGTCGTCGCCGGCCTCGCCGTAGACGAGGTCCGCGCCGCCGCCGGCGTAGACGTCGTCGTTGCCGTCGCCCATCCGGATCGTGTCGACGTCCTGCCCGGCGTTGACGTCGTCGTCGCCCGCGCCCATGTCGAACTGGTCGGTGCCGCCGTTGCCGTAGGCCTCGTCGTTGCCGTCGCCGCCCAGGAAGTGGTCGACACGTGTGCCGTCGCCGGCCGGCAGGCTCCAGCGGTTGAACTCGAGGTCGAACAGCCGGTCGTTGCCCGTGCCGCCCTCGAAGGTGTCCGCGCCGCCCATGCCGGCCAGGAAGTCGTCACCGTCGTTGCCGATGAGCACCTGGTCGTGGGTGGAGCCGTGCACCTCGTCGCGCCCGCTGCCGCCGACGTACTTCTCGACGTCGGTGTGCAGGTTGTCCTTCTCCGAGCCGAACCCGGCGCCGTCGTACGCCGCGTCGTCGATGCTGACGCGCAGGTCGTCGGTGCGGTCGGAGTAGTCGACCCAGTCGAAGCCGTCGCCACCGTGCAGGTCGTCGCCGCCCTCGCCGCCGCGGACGCGGTCGTCCTCGGTGCCGCCGTCGAGCTGGTCGTTGCCCTGCTCGCCGTCGAGGTCGTCGTCACCGGAGCCGCCGAGCAGCACGTCGTTCTCGCCGCCTCCGCGCAGCACCTCCACACCGGCGCCGCCGTCGAGGCGGTCGTCCCCGCCGTTGCCGGAGATCCGGTCGTCGCCCTGGGCGCCGATCAGGTTGTCCGAGCCCGGGCCGCCCTCGATGACGTCGGCGCCGTCGCCGCCGCGCAGCTCCTCGCTGCCGCTGCCGCCAGTGAGCTGGTCGTCGAAGGCACCACCGATCACCACGTCGGTGTCGATGATGTTGTCGCGCCGGGCACCCTCGGGACCGTCGCCGGGCTCCCCGTCGAGCACGACGCGGAGCGGAGCGGTGGCGCCGCTGTAGTCCACGGTGTCGCGCCCCTCCATGCCGAGGAAGGTCTGCGCACCCGGACCGTCGACCATCGTGTCGTCGCCGGCGCTGCCGATGACCTGCACGCTGCCGGTGCCGGCGACGAAGGTGTCGTTGCCGTCGTTGCCCATCACGATGCCGGTGCTCGCGTTGCCGACGACGGTGTCGTCGCCGATGCCGCCATCCACGACCAGCGAGCCCGTCGCGGGCAGGTTGATCGTGTCCTGACCGCTCCCGCCCCGCACGTTCTCGACGCTCGCCGCGGTGTCGGCCTCGCCGGCCGACCCGCTCGGGCCGGGCAGCGTGATGGTGACCGCGGTGGTGTGGTCGCCGTAGTCGGTGGTGTCGTCACCGGCACCACCCTGGATGTCGTCGCCACCGAGGCCGCCACGCAGCACGTCGTTGTCGGCGTCGCCCTTGAGGACGTCGGCCCCGGGACCGGCGTCCAGGCTGTCGTTGCCGGGCCCGCCCGAGAGGTCGTCCGCACCGGCGCCGCTCACGAGCGTGTCGTCGCCGGAGGAGGCCGTCGACACGGGGTTGCAGCCGGCGATCCCGGCGTCACCGGCGAGCGTCGCCGCGCCGCCGAAGACCATGATCCGGTCGTTGCCGCCACCTCCGCAGGCCTTCACCGGCAGGGGAGCCGCGCCACCGTACGGCTGCTGGACGTCGAACAGGTCGTCGCCGCCGAGCAGGTCTGCCTGCACCCGTGCGACGGGGGAGTACTCCTCCACCACGCCCTGGCCGGACAGCTGCACGGTGTTCGCGTCCAGCTGGGTCATCACGACCGACTGCGGGCTCGCGTCGGCCTTGAGGACCAGCGTGCCGTCCTCAGCGAGCTCGGCCAGCAGGTTCTCCCGGTCCTTCTGCGGGGTGTTGCAGAAGTCGAACAGGTTCGGCTGGTCGTAGATGACCGTGGACGCGATCGGGTAGTCGGCCTTGCCGAACGGCGTGTCGACGTAGGCCTTGATGAAGGCCTCCACCCGTGCCGAGGCGTCGAAGAAGCACAGCGGGTTGCTGTTCACCTTCAGCTGCGCCGCGATGTGGGTGTAGCGCAGCTTGCCGGTCGGGTCCGCCTTGAGGTTGAACTCGGCGGTGCCGCGCACGCCGCCCTCGGCGCCGGCCTCGAGCCCGGGCACGCCGACCGACGCGCCGGCCACGAGCTTCGCCTCGAACCGGATCTCCGGCACGTCCTTGCCGGACTGGTCGAAGTCGTCGAGGTAGAAGCCCTGCAGCAGGCCCTTGGTGACGTCCCAGGCGCCGTCGTTGGTCTCGTCCTCGTCGTTGAGGACCTCGAACGCCTTGCGGATGCCGTAGGTGTCGAAGCCCGCGGCCAGGTGTCCGTAGACGCCCGCCGAGCCACCGATGTAGAGGCGGGCGGGGCCGATCGGGTAGGAGAACTGGAAGCCGCGCTGGATGCCGAGCTCACCGGCGTCGTAGTAGACGAGCGGCACGTCCTTGCCGAGCAGCATGCCGAAGAGCGACGACGGCTTCTCGAACGCCGGGAACGTCAGTCCGCCCTTGGCGCGCGCCGTGCTGAAGTCCTTCTTCTCGGTGTCGAACCCCAGCTTGTCGATGACGTTGGTCGTCTTGACCGACGTGTTGGTGACGAGCTTGTCGGCCTCGTTGAGCGGCACCGGCTGCTCGGCGGCCTTCGACAGCACGGAGAAGGACCCGATCTCGATCTGCCCGGCGCTCGTGGAGCCCTGGTCGATGGCCTTGACCAGGTTGACCAGCATGATCACGCGGTCGATGACCTGGAGCGACTTCGAGTCGGGACCGTTGGCGGCCCGGTCGGCCTCCTTGAACGCGTCGTACCAGGTCGGCGCGGTCTTGCCGACCAGCTTGGCCGCCTCGGCGACGCCGGGGATCGGCTTCTGGATCGCCTCGATGGGCTTCTCCAGCGGTCCGGTGTACTTGCGCAGCGTCTTCGCCGCCGGCTTGATGACGTCGCTGACCAGGCTGCCCGCGTCGACCGTCACGTTGTTGAAGTCGATGCTGGCGTTGGTCGTGGGCGTGCCGGTGCCGTTCCAGGTGATGCCCGCGTCCAGCACGAAGTTCGTGCCGAACGTCGGGAGCATGCCGGCCGGGCCGTCCCCGCGCACGGTCTTGATGCCGAGCTTGAGCAGGGTGTCGGCGCTGAGGGACGGCGTGAGCCGGGCGCGACCGAGGTCGGCCAGGGGCAGGCGCTTGTCGGCGCGGGTCGAGGAGAGGTCGAGGCCCGCGGTGACGGTGACGTCGGCCCGGGTGTTGCTGTCGTCCTCGATCTCGATCGGGAAGAACGCCAGGTCGCCCCGCAGGTCCGGACCCGCGGACTTGGGCAGGCTGGCCTCGGCCGTGACCGCGACCTCCTTGCCGTCGGTCGGGATGTAGAAGCCGAGGTCGCGGTCGACGCCGAAGCCGAGGTCGAGCTTCACGCCGGCCTTGCCGGTGAACTCGCCGTCGCTGGCCAGGCGCAGGCCGGGGAAGCCGATGTCGAAGCTGCCGGTGCCGCCGTCCTTCGCGTACTCGAGCACGAGGTTGACCTCGAAGCTCTGGATCCGGGAGATCGTCTCGGTGCCGGTGCAGGCGGTGACCGGGGTGGTCCCGGTCGCGGGCCGGCAGGTGAGGGTGACGGACGGCGGGGTCGTGCCGAGCCCGTCGATGCCGGCGAGGACCTCCTCCGCCTTGGTCTTGACCGCACCGGCGGTGCCCGCCGAGGCGACGGCGTCGGAGAGGTCGTCGACCTTGGCGAGGATCGCGGTGTCGAACTTGTCGAGCACCTCGGCGCCCGCGGTGACGTCGGTCCCGATGAGCGGGATCCTGGTGCCGGTCGGGAGGCTCTTGAGGCCGTCGCTGATCTGGTGGGTCAGCGTGCGGACGCCGTCGACCAGGAGCGCGAACTGGATCGCCTCGCTCTGCAGCTTGGCCTCGACCTCGTCGCTGTCGGCGTCCCAGCCGCTCGGGGTGAGCAGGTCAGGGGCGGTGAAGACGATCGAGCCGAGGTCGGTGCTGCCGGAGTAGACCGGCAGCACGGCGCACGCGTCGACCGGCCCCGGGACGCCGTCGCAGGTCGCCTTCAGCGCGTCGTCGGTCTCGTGGACGTCGGTCACGCCCGCCTTCGGGAGCAGGGTCGCCAGGAACTCGTCGAACGCGGGGGTGCCGAGCACGAGCCGGGCCCCGGTGGGGTCGGCGTGCTGGAGCCGGTAGCGGGCGGCGATCGCGGCCTTGGCGTGCTCGCCCTCGCTGCCCAGGCTGACCTGGATGGGACCGAGGCCCGCGGTCAGGGTGCCGTCGAGCTTCGCGCCGACGCCGAGGTCGACGAACGCGTCGTCCTCGAGGAAGAGCTTCGGCGAGCCGGTGACCTTCGGCAGCGCACCGATCGTCGCCGGCATCGCCACATCGGGCAGCTGCACGCCGAGGGTCAGGTCGAGCCGCGCGTCGTAGGAGATCGAGACCTCGCCGGTGGTGCCGACACCGGCGACGCCGCCGACGCGGGAGCCGGTGCCGAGGTCGAGGTTGAACGGCGCCTTCACCGGGTCGGTCTCGACGGAGCAGCCGTCGCGGCCCTTCGAGCGGTCGCTCGTGCAGGCGCCCACGTGCAGGTCGACGACGACGGACGCCGGCTTGGTCGCGGTCTTCTTCTCGTACTCGAACTCGACGAAGTCGTCGAGCGCGAGCGCCGCCGCGCTCGTGGAGAGGCCGGCACCGTCGCCGCCCAGCGCGTCGCGGATGACCTTCGTGAGCTCGCCCTTGAGCTGGTCGAGCGTGAGCATCTCGTTGGCCTGGATCAGCTGGTCGAGCTTGCCCTCGATCTTCACGAGGACCGGGTCCAGGTCGGCGACGCTCTTGCCGACGAGCGGGAGGGGCTTGGTGGTGGTGACGTCCCCGTCGGCGATCCGGGCGCGCAGGTCGGTGACCGCCTTGTGGGTCACCTCGAGCACCTGGGAGATCAAGGCGCGCGGGTTGCTGGTGTCGAACGCGAAGGGCAGGGCGACGTCGGTGAACTCGGCGTCGGCCTCGATCTTCAGGGCGCCCGTGCCGGTGAGGTCCGGAACGGTCGGCCAGGCGACCGTGACGTGGCCGGCGGCGAGCGGGAAGCCGACGGCGTCGGCGGTCGCGTCCAGGCGGGTCGAGGGGACGGTCGCGTTGACGGTGGCCTTGACCGGGAGGGCGGCGGCTGCTGACAGCTCGCTCAGCGTGACCCGGCCGTTCTTGTCGGGGTCCGTCAGCGCGACCGAGAGCATCGGCTTGCCCGCGTCCTTGCGAGCGAGCAGGTCGACCGACCCCTCGGCGTTCGCGTCGTCGAGCTTGAGGCGCAGCGCGGACGCGATCGCCTGGACGTGCAGGTCGGCGGTGACCGGTGCGTCGAACGTCGCGACGGCGCCGTTGCCGCCGTTGGTGAGGTAGAAGCGGTCCGCGAGCGCCAGGCCCGGGGCGAGGTCGAGGCCCACGCCCATGTCGACGGCGTAGCTGGGGTCGATGGTCGCGGTGCCCGTGCCGGTGACGTCGGTGACGCCGAGGCCCTTGAGGGTGTCGCCGAAGTCGAGCGAGACGCGCTTGGCCGGCGCGTCCCCGTCGGGGTGGGCGGTGACGTCCAGGAGCACGCGCCCGTCGGCGAAGTGCAGGCCGAGGGCGTCCAGGTCGACGCCCAGCGCCTCGGCGAGGGCGGGCGCGACGTCCTGGATCGTCTTGAGCGGGGCGTCCTCGGCGGTCTCGACGGTGATGGTCGACATCGGGCTGTCCGGGTCGGTGAAGCCGTTGTCGACGAAGAAGGCGACGAGCTTCTCGTTGGCCTGGAGGAGGTCGCGCAGCGGCTCCTTCACGAAGGGGATGTCGAGGTCGCCGGCGTCCTGCGCGGTCTGCAGGGCCTGGGTGACCTGGGCGAGGCCGTTGATGAAGTCGCCGAGGGTGACCTGGCGGAACTTGCCGAGGTCGGCCAGCTTGACGTCGGGGGCGGCGAGGCCGTTGCACAGGCTCGTGTCGTCGAGCGTGATGGTGCCTGCCTGGCCGGTGAGCCCGGCGAGGTCGGTGGTGACGGTCAGGTCGACCTGGGCGCCCTCGGAGACGCAGGCGGGGGTGAAGACGTCGGCGGTCCCGGTGAGCTCGGACAGGTCGAGGAAGCCGTCCTGGTCGGGGTCGCGGAGCTTGAGTGCGACGCCCCCCTCGGCCCGGACGGTGCCGGTGGCCTTGACGCCGAGGATGCCGGCGTTGAAGGCCAGCGCGTCGCCACCCTGGAAGGTGCCGGTGAGGTCGACGCGCACGCTGCCGAGCGTCGTGTCGGGACCGACCTTGAGGGTGACCTTCTTGGCGCCCGCGGCGGCGCGGTCGAGTCGGAGCGTGCTCTGGAGCCTGACCTCGAGCGTGTCGCCGACCTTGTCCTTGTTGATCCGGAGGCCGTCGAGGCGCATGGCCAGCGGGCTGTCCTTCGCCAGGCGGGCCTCGGCGGTGACCTTGACGTCGTACTTCCCGCCGCCGAGCGTCTCGACGTCGCCGTCGAAGTCGAAGGCGAGGCCGGGAACGCCGTCGAAGTCGCTCTCGGCGTCGCCGTCCGCGTCGATGTCGTCGAGCTTCGCGTCCAGGGTCGCCGGCGTCTGGGTGGGGTCGGCGGCCAGGGCGTCGAGGCGCTGCTGGGCGTAGTCGAGCGCCTGGGTGAGTCCCGGGAAGCTCTCGGCGGCGAACCCTCCGGCGCCGAAGACGAGGTCGTCGGAGACGGCGTCCTCGGCCTTCAGCCCACCGGCGAGGTCGAGCCACGCGCCCACGGCGTCGGCGGTGTCCTGGACCTGCGCGGTCTCCTCGGGGGTGGCCGCAGCGGCGGTGGCGGCGACTGCCTTCTCGTCGCCCGCGTCGAACCACCCGGTGGCTGCGGCACTGGCGGACCACCCGAGTCCGCCGAGCGCAGCGACCGCGCCGAGCGTCACCAGGAGGCGGCGCCGCCATGCGGGGCGGGGGTCGGGTTCGGCACGGTGGTCGGGCGTCCGTTCGGACATGGGTCAGGCTCCTTCGCCGGTTCGTCGGGTGGCGACGGCATCCCACCGTGCGCGACTCGTAGCCGACTGGAGGTTGACTGGGAGCCGGCTCCCAGTCGCGCGCCACGACTCCGCTAGCGTCCGGCGCATGGAGATCGTCGTCCCGGCCGGCCGCATGGTGCGGTGGGTCGCCAACTTCGAGGAGCAGCACGGATCGACCGAGCTGGCGATCGCCGACGGTGCGCTGACCGGAGCCGCCGCGGACGGCAGCACCTTCGCGGCCCGGCTGCCCTTCGAGGCGGCGTACGACGGGCCGGCGGACGTGGAGGTGTTCGCGGGCCGGGTCGCGCCGCCCGAGGACTGGGGCGTGCTGCTGGTGCGCAAGGGCGGGTTCGCGATCGCCCGGCTCAGCGGGTCCACCATGACCGGCAGCAAGACCGGCCAGCGCCACGTGCAGGGCCGCACGAAGGCCGGCGGTCAGAGCCAGCAGCGGTTCGCCCGGCGTCGGGACAACCAGGCGCGTCAGGCCTACGAGGCCGCGGCGGACCACGCCGCCAGGATCCTCGCCGGGCTGCGCGGGCCGGTCGTGGTCGGCGGTGACCGAACGGCGGTCGACGAGGTGCTCGCCGACCCGCGGCTGCGCGGAGTCGCGACCGTCGGGCCGTGGCTCGCCGTGCCCGACCCGCGGCGCGGCGTCCTCGAGCAGGCGGTCGCCGACGCCTGTGCCGTGCGGGTGGACGTCCACAACGCGGGCGACTGAGGGTGCTGCGCCGGGCGCGGGATCACCGGTGCACCGGTGATTCCGTCACTTCTCAGGGGTTGCAACGCCTGAGAAGTGACAGGAACGCCTGAGGAGTGGCCGCGTCAGCTCCCCGGACGTGCAGGTCGCCCCGGGGCCGAGGACCCGGGGCGACCTGGTGGTGCGGGAGCAGGCCTACTTCTTGACGACCAGCTTGAACACCTTCGGCTTCGCAGGCTGGTAGTTCGCGCCACCGAGGTAGGTGACCGTGACATTCCAGCTGCCCTGCGTGAGCTTGGGGAGCCTGAGCTTGACCGTGCCGGCGGACCCGAGGGTGCCGATGACGGTCTTCTTCACCGAGCCCTTCGTGATCAGCACCTTCACCTTGCCGCCGGGCTTGGCGAGCCCGGCCGGAGCGGCGACCGCGACGGTGGCCGAGCCGGCCTTCTTCGCCTTCACCTTGCCGTGCGGCTTGAAGGTGATGGCGCCGGCCGTGCCCTTCGCGACCGAGACCGCCGCGCTCTGCGTGGCGCCCTGGTAGGAACCGTCGCCGGCGTAGGTCACGGTCAGCGCGTGCTGCCCGGCCGCCAGGGTGGCCGGCAGCCGGATGCTGGCCGCGCCGCCGGCGAGCGTGCCGGTGGCCACGGTCGTGCCCCCGTCGGCCACCGTCACCGTGCCGGTCGGCACGGAGCCGACCACGCCGGTGGCCTTCACGGCGACCGTGCCGGCGGTGCCGTACGTCGTCGCCGGTGCCGACGCCGTGAGGGACGCCGCGGCCTTGCCGACCGTCAGGGTGTGGACGGCGGACTCGGACCCGACGTGCTGGGCGTCGCCGAGGTACTGCACGCGCACCTGGTAGCTGCCCACCGGGAGGGACGCCGGCAGCGCGAACGTCGCCTGGTTGGCGTTGATCGTGCCGTCCACCGGGGTGGGCAGTCCGAGCAGGCGGGCGGTGCCGGTGGCGCCGTCGGTGACCGTCGCGGTGAGCGTGCCGCCCGCGCCGTACGTCGTGCTGGCGGGGCCGGTCAGGGTCGTGGTGGAGGCCGCCACGACGTTGAACGACACGGCGTTGGTCGAGGGCTGGATGAGCTCGCCCCGACCGAGGTACTCGACCGTGTAGCTCCGCGCGCCGAGCGCGTCCTGGGTGCCGAGCGGGAGCTGTGCCGTGCCCGCGCGGCTGACCCGCGCACGGGCCACCTCGTGGTCCGCGGCGTCCAGCACCCGCACCCAGCCGCGGGGCTTGGCCGAGAGGGCGTTCGCCGGGTCGGACGAGCTCGCGTTGTTGGCCGAGAGGTACGGCGAGTAGCCGGCTGCGTCGAGCGCCACGTCGAGCGTGACCGACGAGCCCTTGCCCACCTGGGAGCCGACGCCGGTCACCGTCGTGGTGCTGGCGACGTCGTTGGTGAACCCGCGGAACACCTGCTCGATGTCCTCGATGCCCTCCTTGGCGAACGCCCGCTGGTTGGCGAGCGCGTTGCTGCCGGCGGCCGCGCTGCCGCGCCAGGTGCCGTCCGATGCGGGAAGGTCCTTGCCCTTCACGAACCACCACTCGGTCATGTACTCGGTGTTGCCGCCGTCGTCCTTCTGGCGCAGCGCCTGGTCCACGACCGGGGCCGGGTCGCCCGCCGCGTCCTTGTGGTCCTTGTTGTAGGTGAGGAAGTGGCCGACCTGGATGCGGACCGCGTTCTCGATCGGCTTGGTCAGGTCGCCGTTCGGGTAGTAGTAGTGCGGCGTGTTCGGCGGGGTGCCGACCTGGCCGACCTTGCCGTACTCGGCACTCGCGTTGGTCAGGTAGGTGTTGATCGTCTGGCCGTAGAGGTGGCTCGGGTAGAGCAGCCGGGCGTCAGCGCCCGTGCCGACGGTGATGTTCTGGCCGGAGCTGCGCGAGTGGTCGTAGTTCTGGCCGCCGTTGGACGAGGAGAACAGCGAGTAGTCGAAGTTGTAGACCTTCTTCACGCCGTACTGCTGCGCGTACCTGTTGACCGACTTCACGATCGCCCGCGTGTTGTGGCACCACGTGCCGCCGAAGAGGAACGGGATGTCGCCGTCGTGCTTCAGCAGCGCGATCCACTCCGGGTAGGTGATCGGCTGGACCCGCCAGCCGTCGGCGTTGTCGCTGTCGTCGAGGATGTCGCCGCCGTAGAGCGAGGCGTCGGCGTACGTCGCGTTGTGGCGCCGGTTGGCCTCGTCCTTCCAGAACTGGAACGCCGAGTTGGTGGCGTACTGGGCGGCCGGGACGGCGCCGAGCACGTCCGCGACATCCTGCTCGAACGCGTCGACCTCGGCCGGCGTGTCGAGGTCGGCCGCGCTCTTGCGGTCGGACAACGACGACACGATGTGGTCGTCCACGGGCGACCCGCCCACGGTGACCTGACGGTCCTTGTTGTAGACGAACAGGTACGGCCCGTTGATCACGCCGCCGGTCCTGGTGAACTCAGGCGTGGTGTCCTTGTTGAGGTAGTCGTCGGTGTGCGTGGAGTAGTACGACCCCGGGTTGCCGGCCGTGGTCGTGGTCGGACCCTCGTTCTTCCAGTACGTGAGGGCGTTGCCGCCGACGACCGACTCGAGGTCGTTCCAGTTCCACAGGTTCCACTTGCCGCCGTCGATCTTGGGCGTGAAGTTGTAGATCTTCGTGATGCCCAGGTCCTTGGCCACGTCGTTGATGTGGCCGATCGTCGCCTGGGCGTTGGCGTCGTTGGGGTCGCCGATGAAGAAGGCGAAGTTCCCGGGCTTGTCGCGCAGGATGTACTTGAAGCGCTCCAGCGTGACGGTCTCGAAGACGCTGTTCGGGCCGAGCTCGGTGTAGGCCTCGTCGAAGTAGTCGAAGTCGATGCCATGGGTGGGTGTCGGGGCGGGGTCGGCGTGCGCCGAGGCCTGGCCGACGAGCGGCGAGAGGGCCAGCGCCGCCACCGCGGCTACGGAGCCGAGGCGCGTCGTACGTCGTGCGTTCACGGGCGTTCTTCACTTTCTCCTGCCACCATGGGCAGGCCGGATGCCTTGCTGTTGAAGGGGGCTTCGGCGGGCTGGATTGCCGGGCGGTCCAAGGTCAGGCAATCCAGCCACCTCTCGTCAGGTGGTCATCGGGAGCTGCCGATCACCTCCGTGGTCGAGCCCGAGAGGCCGCGGGTGAGTGGAGCAGTGGTGGCCGGCACCGCGGCGCGGCCGCGGACCGGACGGCGCCGACGCCCGGAGACCAGGTGCCAGCCCAGGGCCAGGAGGCCGAGGCCCGCCAGCACGCCGAGGATGAGGACGCCGGCCTGCGGAGGCACGGTCTCGGCCGGAGTCGCGGCCGCCGCGTCGGTCGTGGCGACGTCGCCGCCCGCGGCGGCGACCAGCTGGACCGGCGTGCTGGTGATCTCGGCGCCGTCGTAGAGCACGACGACGTGGTGCTCGCCGGGCTCGACGTCGGCCGGGAGGGTGACCGTGGTGGCGAAGCCGCCCGTCTGGTCGGTGGCGACGGCGCCGATCTGGACCGGCGTCGAGTGCAGCTCGAGCACGAGCTCGGGCACGTTCGGTGCGTACCCCGCGCCGGTCAGCGTGACGGTGGCGCCGGGGGCCAGGTCGCCCTCGACGGTCAGCGTGCCCAGCACCTCGGTGATCGGGGCGCCCACGGTCGCGATGTCCGACGGCGGCGAGGAGGGGGACTCGCCCGCCTCGTTCACCGCGCGTACGGCGGCGCGGTAGTTGCCGTCTGCGAGCCCGGCGAAGGTGTGCGACGTCGTGGCCGCGTCGGTCGTGATGGGGTCGGTGCCGCTGAACCGCAGCACGTAGCCGGTCACTCCCTCGAGCTCGGCGTCGGCGGTCGGGGTCCAGGTGACGGTGACGTCCTTGCCGTCGACGGCGATCGTCGGCGCGGCCGGTGCGGTCGGTGCGCCCTCGGCGACCTCCTCGTCGTCGGTGAGGCCGAGGTCGTCGGCGTCGCTCGCGACCGGCGGCGTGGAGACGCCGGGGGTCGGGGAGCTGCTGGGCTGGACGCTCGGCTTGCCGCCGGGGGCCTTGGTCGGCTTGGTGCCCGGGTTCGGCTTGGCCGGGTTCGTCGGGTTCGTCGGGTTCGACGTGCCGGGCGTGCTGGGTGTCGAGGAGCCGGACGTCGGCGACGCGGTGGGCGTCGCTGCCGCTGTGGGCGTCGGAGTGGGTGTGGGCGTCGCCGAGGGCGGCTGCTCGTCGCCGTAGAGCACCAGGTAGTTCGCGAACTCACCCTTCGGCTGCCACACGCCGTTGCGCGTGGGGAAGCGGATCCAGGCGCGCCCGTTGGTCTCGCCGGTCTCGCACCCGATGATGGGGGAGCACTGCTCGATCTCGGGGTGCGAGAGGGCGGCGCCGGTGTCGTCCTGGAGGCAGAGCTGGTCGTCGCCGCCGTCCACCCAGTCCAGGTCGGCCGCGCTGGCCTGGAAGGTCAGGCCCTGCAGCGCGAGCAGCAGGACGGGAACGAGCACCAGTGCGCCCAGCAGCCACCGTGGCTGGCGCAGGAGTGAGGTGCGGGTGGTCATCGGGCCTCCGTTGAGTGGGTGACGAGCGTGCGGTCGGGGATCTCGCAGACGCCGATCAGGTCTGCGGGGAAGTCGTCCAGGGACGGTCGGTCTGCTGGTGGCGGTGGCGCGGCGGCCACCGCCGTCTCCTCGTCGGGCGCGTCGAACACGGCGTCGTCCAGGCGACCTTCGCCGCGGGCGACGACGGTCGAGGCCACCGCGGCAGCGGTCACGTTGGTCATCGTCCGAGCCATGTCGACCAGGGCGCTGATCGGCAGCGTCAGGATGATGACCTCGAGGGGCAGCCCCGCGGCGGCGAAGACGGTCGTCGCGGTGACGGTCGCGGTGCCGGGCACTCCGGCCGTGCCGAGGGAGACGACGAGCGCGAGCAGCACGAGCACGGCGTAGTCGGCGAGCCCGTAGGACAGGCCGAGCCCGTTGACGGTGTAGACCGCGAGCAGGATCGGCCAGACGCCGGCGCAGCCCGGCATGCCGATCGTCGTGCCCAGCGGCGCCGTGAAGCCGGCGATGTCGGCGGGCACCCCGATCTTGCGGGTCAGCAGGCCGGTCGTGACGGGCAGCGTCCCGGCGCTGCTCTGCGTCGTGAACGCGGTGAGCTGGGCCGGGAAGATCTTGCGGAAGAACGTCACCGGCCGCACGTCGGCCCACACCCGGAGCACCACCGAGTTGACGAGGTAGGTGTCGGCGAAGCAGGCGAGGTAGCCCACGACCGTGAGCGCCAGCAGGGGGCGCAGCGTGTCGGCGTCGAGCGCGGTCTTCGACGCGGCGCTCGCGGTGAGCGCGAGCACGGCGTACGGCGTGAGCTTGATGACGAAACCGACGACCTTGAAGATGATCTCCCGGCCGCCGTCGATCAGCGCCTTGACCGGGGCGACCGCCTCGGGCCTCCGCTCGCCGACGAGGGTCAGCGCGACGGCGATCGCGACCGAGGCGACGATGATCGGGATGACGTTGTTCTCGGAGATGTCCTCGACGATGTTGGAGGGGAAGAAGCCCAGGAACACCTGGGTGAACGACTCCTTGAACTCGTCGAGCGTCTCGGTCGGCACGCCCTGGGTCGCGAGGTCCGCGCCGTCGCCCACCTTCAGCGCCAGCGAGAGGCCGAGCGTCAGCAGGATGGCGATGAAGTTCAGCATCAGGAGCCAGAAGACCGAGCGCCCGCCGATGGTGCGGAGCTGGCTGGTCGAGCCGAGCGACGTGATGCTCGACAGGATCGAGACGATCACCAGGGGCGCCACCACTGCCATCAGCAGCTTGACGTAGGCCTGGCCGATCGGGTCGATGTACCGGACGTGGTCGCGGAAGACGTATCCGACGCCGACCCCGAGGAAGAGCCCGATGAACGTCAGGAGGCTGAAGTTGACCCGTCGCCTGGACAGCTCCATCAGCCCGGCGAACAGCCCGAGCGTCACCGCCAGTGCTGCCAAGTCCCACGTGTTCACGTGTGCGTGCTCCCTCCCAGATGTCCCGAGCCGGGACTCTGCCCTAGAACGGGCCCAAATACCCGTACATTCCGTATGTCGAGCAACATTATCTACTTAAGTCCTGGGTCCGACACCGCCCCCCGGCGCTACCGTCGGTCCGTGACCGGTGAGCGCGTCATCGACATCCGCGGACTCGTGAAGAGCTTCGGCCGCCTCCGGGCGCTCGACGGGCTCGATCTCGACGTCGGACCGGGAGAGGTGCACGGCTTCCTCGGCCCCAACGGCGCGGGCAAGTCCACGACCATCCGGGTGCTGCTGGGGCTGCTCCGGGCCGACGGCGGCGAGGTGCGCCTCTTCGGCGGGGACCCGTGGAGCCAGGCGGCCGAGCTGCACCGGCGGCTCGCCTACGTCCCGGGCGACGTCAACCTCTGGCCGAACCTGACCGGCGGCGAGGTCATCGACCTCTTGGGCCGGCTGCGCGGCGGGCTGGACGAGTCGCGGCGCCGGGAGCTGGTCGAGGCCTTCGAGCTCGACCCGACCAAGAAGGGCCGCGCGTACTCGAAGGGCAACCGGCAGAAGGTGGCGCTCGTCGCCGCGCTGTGCTCCGACGTCGACCTGCTGGTCCTCGACGAGCCGACGTCCGGGCTGGACCCGCTGATGGAGTCGGTCTTCCGGCGGTACGTCGACGCGTTCCGCGACCGGGGCCACGCGGTCCTGCTGAGCAGTCACATCCTCGCCGAGGTCGAGCAGCTCGGTGACCGGGTGAGCATCATCCGGGCCGGGAAGGTCGTGGAGAGCGGCACGCTTGCCGAGCTGCGACACCTGACCCGCACGTCGGTCAGCGCCGAGCTCGGCAGGCCCGCCGACGGCTTGCGCGACGTTCCCGGTGTCCACGACCTGGTGGTGGAGGGGAGCCGCGTACGTTTCCAGGTCGACACCGCGCGGCTCGATCCGGTGCTCGCGGTCCTCGCGAGCAGCGGGGTCCGGACCCTGACCTGCCAGCCGCCCACGCTCGAGGAGCTGTTCCTGCGGCACTACGGCGACCGCGTCGAGGACGCCGGGTGACCGGCTGGCCGGCCTTCCTGCGGCTGTTCCTGCGCCGAGACCGCTGGATGCTGCTGTGGTGGGGACTGGGCACGATGCTGCTCTACGTCAGCCAGGCAGTGAGCGTGGACGACCTCTACGCGACCCAGGCGGAGTTCGACCGCGCGGCGGCCAGCATGGAGAGCAACGCCGCCTTCATCGCGATGGCCGGTCCGGCGCGCGCCCTGAACACGACCGGAGGCCAGGTCTTCTGGCAGGCGTCCGCCTTCGGCGCGATCGTGGCCGGGCTGATGAGCATGTTCCTGATCGGGCGGCACACCCGCGCCGAGGAGGAGGCCGGGCGCGACGAGCTGCTGCGAGCGACAGCGGTGGGGCGGCTGGCGCCGACGACAGCGGCGCTGCTGAACGCCCTGCTCGCCAACGTCCTGCTCGGCGTGCTGGTCGCCGGGAGCCTCGTGCTCTACGGCCTGGCGTCCGCGGACTCGGTCGCGACCGGCGTCGGCCTGACCCTCTGCGGCTGGTTCTTCACCGGGACGGCGCTGGTCGCGGCGCAGCTGGTGGCGAGTACGCGGGCGGCGTACGGACTGGCCGGCGTCGTGATCGCGGCCTCCTACGTGCTGCGCGCCCTGGGCGACGTGGGCAACGGTGTCGCCAGCTGGCTGTCGCCGATCGGCTGGTACCAGGCGATGCATCCGTTCTCGGGCCTGCGCTGGTGGCCTGCGCTGCTCCTGCTCGTCGGGACCCTGGTCGTCGTCCTGGTCGCACGATGGCTCTTCGACCGGCGTGACTACGGCGCCGGCGTCTTCGGCGCCCGCCCCGGACCAGCACGTGCGCCCGCCTCGCTGACCGGCGGGCTCGGGCTCGCCTGGCGGCTGCAACGGGCGCCGCTGGTGAGCTGGACCGCGGGCATGTTCGTCCTCGGAGCCGTCTACGGCTCGATGGGCCGCGACGTCCAGGACCTGATCGGGGACTCCGAGGCGTCGCAGGAGATGTTCCTCCAGGGCGGCGACGACATCGTGCAGGGGTTCTACGCCACCTCGATGGTCATGCTCGCGCTCATCGTGTGCGGGTTCGCCATCTCGTCCACCCTGCGACCGAGAAGCGAGGAGGACGAGGGTCGGCTCGAGGTCGTGCTGGCGACGGCGGTGCCGCGCTCGCGGTGGCTGGCCGCGCACGTCGCGATCACGGTGGCGGGGACCGCCCTCGCACTGCTCGGCGCCGGTGTCGGTCTCGGGCTCGCGTTCTCCCTCGTCACGGGGACGTCGGACGAGTTCTGGGACCTGTCGGTGCCACTCCTCCAGTACGCTCCCGCCGTCCTGGTGCTGAGCGGAGTGGCCAGGCTGCTCTACGGCGTCTCACCGCGTGCCATGGCGGCCGCCTGGCTCCCGCTGGTGCTCGCGTCCGTCGTCATGCTCTTCGGCGACCTGCTGTCGATCCCGCAGTGGATCCAGGACCTCTCGCCGTTCGAGCACCTCGCGCTCGTGCCGGCGCAGAGCGTCGACTGGGCGGCCGTCCTCGGCGTCGCCGCCGTGGCCGCCCTCCTGAGTGTCGCGGGCCAGCTCGCCTTCCGGCGGCGCGACGTGCACTAGCGTGCGAGTCATGTGGCAGCCCGATCCGGGGTGGCACGCCCTGCCCGGCGGCGGGGGAGCCTCCACCGTTGGCGTGTGGCGCACCGTCCTCGACGGGCAGCCGGTCGTCGTGAAGCGGATCGCCGCGCCCGTGCCCGGGGACCCGGCCGAGCTCTCCAACGCCCGTCACTTCGCCTACTGGCGGCGGGCCGCCGACGTGCTGGCGGTGGGCACGGCGGTCGAGACGCCGGGCCTCCGCAGCCCGCTGCTCGGCGCCGTCGAGGAGGACGAAGACGGCATCACGATCACCCAGGAGTGGGTCGAGGACGCCGCCAACAGCGGGCTCTTCTGCGCCCACGCCCTCGGCCGCTTCGCCGGTGCCCACCTGGCCGCGGCCCCGTGGCTGGCCCGCAACCAGCTCCGCGACCGGCTCGCCCGGGTCGAGCGGCACGGTGGCTGGCAGACCCTGGCGCGCACCACGGTCGCCGACGTCGCCGACCACCTCTGGACGCGTCGCGAGGAGATCCTGGCCGCTGTCGACGCGCTGGTGCAGGTGCCGCAGCACGGCGACGCCGTACCCGCGAACCTGCTCGGGCGGTCCGGCGACGACGTGGTCGCGATCGACTGGGCGACGCTCGGCACCGGACCGGTCGGTGCCGACCTCGGCTACTTCGCGCTCAGTGCGCGCGAGGAGCTCGAGCCGCTCGTCGACGCCTACCTGCTCGGGCTGCCCGACGGGCTCGCGACCCGCGACGAGGTGACGCTCGGCGCGCGGGTGACCGCGGTCTACACGGTGCTCAACCGGGCGGAGTGGGCGCTGGCCCGCGCAGCTCGCGGCGACGGCGCCCTCGCAGGCAAGTTCCGCCACCCCGCCGTCGCCCCGCACCTGCGCGCCCTGCAGCGGCAGTTCACCCACATCGAGGCCCTCGTCAAGGGCTGACCCCGCTCAGAGGGCCCCGGGGGCGAACGTGTCGCAGGCCTCGAGCGTGCCCTGCTCGAACCCGGTCACGAACCAGTCCACGCGCTGCTGGGCCGAGCCGTGGGTCCAGGAGTCGGGATCGACCTCGCCTCCGGAGGCCTCCTGGATCCGGTCGTCGCCGACGGCGGTGGCCGCTGCGATGGCCTCCTGGACGTCGGTGCGGGTGAGGTCGGAGATCAGCACGGCGCCGTTGGCGTCCTCGGTGTCGGTGGCCGAGCCGGCCCACATCCCGGCGTAGCAGTCGGCCTGCAGCTCCAGCCGTACGGCGTCGCTGCCGGCGCCCTCCCGCGACTTCACCTGCTCGTCGGTGCCGAGGAGGTGCTGGACGTGGTGGCCGTACTCGTGCGCGAGCACGTAGGGCTCGACGAACGCCCCGGTCGGCCCGCCGAGCTGCTGGTCGAGCACGTCGGAGAAGAAGGTGGTGTCGAGGTAGATCGACTCGTCGACGGGGCAGTAGAAGGGGCCGACGGCCGCGGAGGCGGACCCGCAGCCCGTCGAGATGCCGCCGCCGAAGGTCCGCAGCTCCTTCTCCGGCGAGAACGACGCGTCGGACTGCGCCGGCAGCGTCTCGGACCAGTAGTCGTAGAGCGAGTTCTCGACCGCCACGCGGGCGCAGTCGGCCGACTTGTTGGCGTCCTCACCGGTCTCGCAGTCGGCGTAGCGGTCGGTGTCGGCCATCCGTCCGGTGTCGTAGGCAGAGAGCGGGGACCCGCCCCCGCCGCCGAGGAACATGAAGGCGGCCACGATGATCGCGGTGACGATCAGGCCGCCGATGCCGCCGCCGGCCAGGCCGCCGGGGATCGGGATGCCGCCGCCACCGCCCCCGCCCGCCGTGCGACCGGCGTCGGAGGTGCGCCCGGTGTCCAGCCGTGCCTTGGGGTTGAACCGCATGCCCGCCCTCTTCCCAGATCCGGCCCACGTGCCGGTCGCCGATGTCAGCCAGGAACGTACCCACATCTAGACTGAACCCCTCATGATCACCACCCATCAGCTCGAAGTCCGAGCGGGGGCGCGCCTGCTCATGGAGAACGTCAGCTTCCGCGTCGCCGCCGGCGACAAGGTCGGTCTGGTCGGGCGCAACGGCGCCGGCAAGACGACGCTCACCAAGATCCTCGCCGGCGAGGCCCTGCCCGCGGCCGGCACCGTCCAGCGGACCGGCGAGGTCGGCTACCTCCCGCAGGACCCGCGGATCGGCGACCCCGAGGTCCTCGCCCGCGACCGGATCCTGTCCGCGCGGGGCCTCGACGACGTCGTACGCCGGCTCCGGCAGGCCGAGGCCGACATGGGCAGCGACGACCCCGCCGTCCGTGAGAAGGCGATGCGCCGCTACGAGCGCGCGGACGCCGAGCTGCACGCCGGGGGCGGGTACGCCGCCGAGTCCGAGGCGGCGATCATCGCCTCCAGCCTGGGCATCGAGGAGCGGATCCTCACCCAGCAGCTGAAGACGCTCTCGGGCGGCCAGCGTCGCCGGGTGGAGCTGGCGCGCATCCTCTTCTCCGGAGCGGAGACGCTGCTGCTCGACGAGCCCACCAACCACCTCGACGCGGACTCCATCGTGTGGCTCCGGGGCTTCCTCAAGGCCCACAAGGGCGGCCTGATCGTGATCAGCCACGACAACGCCCTGCTCGAGGAGACCGTCAACAAGGTGCTCCACCTCGACGCCAACCGCGGCGAGGTCGACGTCTACAACATGGGCTGGAAGGCCTACCTGACCCAGCGCGAGACCGACGAGAAGCGCCGCAAGCGGGAGCGCGCGAACGCCGAGTCCAAGGCCAAGACGCTGACCGACCAGGCCAACCGGATGCGCGCCAAGGCCAGCAAGGCGACGGCCGCGCAGTCGATGCTCAAGCGCGCGGAGAAGATGATCTCCAGCCTGGAGGGGGAGCGGCAGAGCGACAAGGTCGCCCGGATCAAGTTCCCCGCACCGGCGCCCTGCGGCAAGACGCCGCTCACCGCCGCCGAGCTGTCGAAGTCCTACGGCTCGCTCGAGGTCTTCACCGACGTCGACCTGGCGATCGACAAGGGGTCCCGGGTCGTGATCCTCGGCCTCAACGGCGCCGGGAAGACCACGATGCTGCGCATCCTCGCCGGCGTCGACCAGCCGGACACCGGCGCGGTCATCCCGGGTCACGGCCTCAAGATCGGCTACTACGCCCAGGAGCACGAGACCCTGGACGTCGACCGCACGGTGCTCGAGAACATGCAGAGCGCGGCGCCGCAGCTCACCGACACCGAGGCGCGCTCGGTGCTCGGGTCGTTCCTGTTCTCCGGCGAGGACGCCCACAAGCCGGCGAAGGTCCTCTCGGGTGGCGAGAAGACGCGGCTGGCGCTGGCCTCGCTGGTGGTCTCCAGCGCCAACGTGCTGCTCCTCGACGAGCCGACCAACAACCTGGACCCCGCCTCCCGGGAGGAGGTGCTCGCCGCGATCCGCACCTACGAGGGCGCGATCATCCTCGTCACCCACGACGAGGGCGCGGTCTTCGCGCTGGAGCCGGATCGCGTGCTGCTCCTCCCCGACGGCGACGAGGACCTGTGGAGCGACGACTACGCCGACCTCGTGTCGCTCGCCTGACCGACTGTCCCTGCCGGCGCCTAAGGTCGGTCCATGAGCCTTGTGGTGGAGCTGGAGGTCGGGCGGCGGGCGTTCTCCGAGTCGGTCGAGGCGTTCCTGCGCGCCGTCGACGGGTTCGACGAGCACGCCCTGCTCGGGGCGTCCCGGTGCCACGGCTGGACGCGTCTCGACGTGGTCGTGCACACGATCAGCGGCTGGCACGAGATGCTCGGCGGGATGGTGTCGGTCGTCGACGACGAGCCGACCGTGGACGCGGCGTCCTACTGGACGTCGTTCGCAGAGGAGTACGCCGGCGCCGACCCGGTGGACGTCCTGATGGTGCAGCGGCGCCGGACCGCCGCCTACCGACGCCCGGCGCTGGCGTGTGAGGAGCTTCGCGACGTCGCCGGCATGGTGCTGCGCGGCGCCGCCGGGATGACCGAGGTCCACCACTTCTGGCAGCAGCAGGTGTTCACGGCCGGCGACTACCTCGCCGTCTGGGCGGTGGAGGACGCCGTCCACCACCTCGACCTCCTCGCCGACGAGCCGGTCCCGGCCGGCGCGCTCGACCTCACCCGCGCGACCGTGGAGGCCCTCGCGGGCGCCTTCCCCGAGGACTGGACCGCCGAGGACGTGGCGCTCGTCGGCACGGGCCGGCGACCGGCTCCCGAGGGTCTCGGCGCGACCGTCGACCGGCTGCCGGCCTTCGCCTGACCCACCGTTATCGTGCGCCCCATGGATCCCGAGACCCTCGCAGCCGCCGGGCTGAGGTACGACGTAGCCGGCCCCGTCGCGACGATCACCCTGCACCGGCCCGACGTGCGCAACGCGCAGACGCCGACGATGTGGCTGGCGCTCGCCGAGCTCGGGCGGGAGATCCCTGACGACGTCCGCGTCGTGGTGGTCAAGGGCTCCGGGCACTCGTTCTCCGCCGGCCTCGACCGGGCGATGCTGGACCCGGCCAACGCCGGCCCGGAGTCGGTGCTCTCGCTGCTCGGCCTCTCCGACGAGGAGATGTCGGCGCGGATCGACGAGTTCCAGCAGGGCTTCACGTTCCTGCGCGACCCCCGCTTCGTCTCGATCGCGGTGGTGCAGGGCTACGCGATCGGCGCCGGCTTCCAGCTGGCCCTCTCCTGCGACCTCCGCGTGCTCGCCGACGACGCGCAGCTGTGCATGAAGGAGGCCGCGCTCGGCCTGGTGCCCGACCTGACGGGAACAAAGCCGCTCGTCGAGAGCGTTGGGTACGCCAGGGCGTTGGAGATCTGCGCGACGGCGCGGATGGTGGGCGCCGAGGAGGCCGAGAGGATCGGCCTCGCGCACACCGTCGTGCCGGCCGCCGAGCTGGACGAGGCCGTGGCGCAGCTCGTCACCGCCCTGACCGCCCCGCTCGCGGGCGCGGTGACCGAGACCAAGGCGCTGCTGCAAGGGACTGCCGACCGCAGCCTCGACGAGCAGCGCCGCCTGGAGCGCGAGGCCCAGACGCGGCGGTTCCGCGAGCTGGCCGCGCTGATGGGCGGCTGACCGAAGGAGAGAGACGTGGCAGCCGGTATGGGGATGGGCCCGGCGTTCCGGGCCCTGCGCACCGACCGCACCGCGGCGCAGCAGCGCCTCGCTCGCGGGACGGTGCGACGGGTGCTGCGCTACGCCGCCCCGCACCGGGTCCTGATCGCCTACTTCCTCGTGCTGACCGTCGTCGACGCCGGACTGGTCGTCGTCTCGCCGCTGCTGGTGCAGCGCATCGTCGACGACGGGATCCTCGCCGGCGACGGGGGCCTGGTCACGGAGCTGGCGCTGCTCATGGCGGCGGTGGCCCTGTTCGACGCGCTGCTGACCGTGCTCGTCGGCTACCTCTCCTCGCGGATCGGCGAGGGACTGATCTACGACCTGCGCACCGCCGTCTTCGGGCACGTGCAGCGCCAGTCGCTCGCCTTCTTCACCCGCACCCAGACCGGTGCCCTGGTCTCCCGGCTCAACAACGACGTGATCGGCGCCCAGCGGGCGTTCACCTCCACGCTGTCCGGCACCGTGTCGAACTCGATCTCCGTGATCGTGGTCGGCATCGCCATGCTGGCGCTCAGCTGGCAGATCACCCTCCTGTGCCTGCTGCTCTTCCCGCTGCTCTACCTGTGCTCGCGCTGGGTCGGCAACCGGCTCGCCGGGTTGACCCGTGACCAGATGGACGGCAACGCCGACCTCGGCAACGCGATGACGGAGCGCTTCAACGTCGGCGGCGCGATGCTGCTCAAGCTGTTCGGACGCCGCGAGGAGGAGGACCGGGCGGTCGCCGCGAAGGCCGCGGTCGTGCGCGACCTCGGAGTCCGGATCGCGCTGATCCAGCGGGTGTTCATGGCCGCGATGCTCGCCGTACCGGCGCTCGCGACCGCGCTGGTCTACGGCGTGGGCGGTCACCTCGTCATCGACGACGTGCTGACCGTCGGCACCCTGCTCGCCCTGGCGACGCTGCTCGTCCGCCTGCTCGGCCCGCTCCAGGGGCTCTCCAACGTGCGGATCGACGTGATGACGGCGCTCGTCAGCTTCGAGCGCGTCTTCGAGGTGCTCGACCTCCCGTCGCTCATCCAGGAGCGCCCCGACGCCGTGGTGCTGCCCCGGTCCGCGGCCAGCCTGGAGTTCGACCACGTCGCGTTCGCCTACCCCCGCGCCGAGGACATCTCACTCGCGTCGCTGGAGGTGGTGGCGCGCGCCGAGTCGCGCGACAGCGGCCCGGTGCTCACCGACATCTCCTTCGTCGCGCAGCCCGGGGAGATGGTGGCGCTCGTCGGCCCCTCGGGCGCCGGCAAGACCACGATGACGCACCTGGTCGCGCGGCTCTACGACGCCGCCTCCGGCGCGGTGCGGGTCGGCGGCCACGACGTGCGCGACGTGCAGCTCGACTCCCTGGAGGCCGTCGTCGGCTACGTCACCCAGGACGCGCACATGTTCCACGACACGATCCGCGCCAACCTGCTCTACGCGCGGCCCGGCGCCACCGACGAGGACGTCTGGGTGGCGCTCGAGGCCGCCCAGATCGCCGGGCTGATCCGCAGCCTGCCCGACGGCCTCGACACCGTCGTCGGCGACCGCGGCTACCGCCTCTCGGGCGGCGAGCGACAGCGGCTCGCGATCGCGCGGCTGCTGCTCAAGGCGCCCTCGATCGTCGTGCTCGACGAGGCCACCGCCCACCTCGACAGCGAGTCCGAGGCGGCGGTCCAGCGGGCGCTGGACGCGGCGCTGGAGGGTCGCACGTCGCTGGTGATCGCGCACCGGCTCTCCACGGTCCGCGGCGCCGACCAGATCCTCGTCGTCGACGACGGCCGGATCGTGCAGCGCGGCACCCACGCGAGCCTGCTCGCCGAGGGCGGTCTCTACGCCGACCTCTACCGCACCCAGTTCATCGAGGACCAGCCACCCGCGCCTGTCTAGAGTCGCCGCATGGACCTCGATCTCACCGGCCGCGTCTACGTCGTCACCGGTGGAGCGCGCGGCCTCGGCCGGGCGACCGCCGACGTGCTCGTCGCCGAGGGCGCCCGGGTCGTGCTCTCCGGTCGGTCCGAGGAGACGCTCGCCGCCGCCCGCGAGGCGCTGGGGGAGTCCGTCGAGGTCGTCGCCGGGGACAACGCGGACCCGGCGACGGCCGGCCGGCTGCTCGCGGCCGCGCAGCGTCGCTGGGGGCGCATCGACGGAGCCCTCGTGAGCGTCGGTGGCCCGCCCAAGGGCGCCGTCACGGCGATCACCGACGCGCAGTGGACGGCGGCGTTCGAGTCGGTGTTCCTCGGGGCCGTGCGGATCGGCCGCGAGGTCGGCGCCGCGCTGCCGGCGGGCGGCTCGCTGTGCTTCGTGCTGTCGTCGAGCGTCCGCGCACCGCTGGCGGACATGGCGATCTCCAACGGCCTGCGTCCCGGGCTGGCGATGGTCGCCAAGACCCTCGCCGACGAGCTCGGCCCGGTCGGCGTCCGCGTCAACGGGCTGCTGCCCGGCCGCGTCGGCACCGAGCGGGTCGCGGAGCTCGACGCCGCGAGCGGCGACCCGGAGGCGGCGCGGGCCGCGGCGGTCGCGACGATCCCGCTCCGGCGCTACGGCGTGCCGGAGGAGTTCGGCCGGGTCGCGGCGTTCCTACTCTCGCCGGCGGCGTCGTTCGTCTCCGGTGCGATGCTGCCCGTCGACGGCGGCATGGTGCGCGCGCTCTGATCCTCTCGGGCGGCATCCCGGTGGGCCTCGCGGGCGGCGCGCTCCTCGGCGTACGCCTGCTGGTAGGCCGCCCTGACCCGCTGCTTGTGCGCGTCCTTGGCCTGTCGGCGGCGCTTGCGCTCGGCCAGCGCACCCTCGGCCGGCGACGGCTCGCCACGGCGTTGGGAGCGCCGCTCGTCCCACGCGAGGTAGCCGAAGCCGACGATCGCGAGCAGGCCGAAGAACCACCACTGGAGCCCGTAGAAGAAGTGCGGGCCGTTGTCGAGCTCCGGCAGCTCCACCGGCTCCAGGCCGGCGGCCGGCTCGCCGTCCTCGGACTCGAGGACCACGAACCCGCCGTAGACCTCCTGCCCGATCGCCGGACCGATCTCGGCGCTGGAGATCGCCCTCGTCGAGCGCTCGTCGACGGTGGTGCTGTCGCCGGTCGCGTCGGCACGCACCCAGCCCTCGACGGTCACCTCGCCGGTCGGCGGCGCAGGCAGGTCGCTCGGCTGCGCGCTGCCCTGGTTGTCGACCGGGATCCAGCCCCGGTCGACGAGCAGCGTCGCCCCGTCGGTGGTGACCAGCGGCACGACGGCGTCCACGCCCGACTGCCCGTCACGGGTGCGGTAGCGGACGATCACCGTGTTGTCGGTGTCGTAGGTGCCGGTCGCGGTGACCTGGCGCCACTCGTCGTCCTCGGCCACCGGACGACCGGGGGCGAGCACGTCGCTGACGGTGGCCGGGTCGCGGTCCTCGTTGGCGCGGACGACGGCGTTGCGGTCCTTGCGGTCCTCGAGGCGGTGGAACTGCCACTGGCCGAGCCACCAGGCGGCGTAGCACAACACCACGACGACGGCGGCGAAGACCAGCCAGCGTCGCGTGAGGAGGAACCGCCACGACCGCACGTCACGAGGCTAGCCGCGACCGGGGGGCGCCTAGACTGCAGGGGTGGCCACCAGGATGCTCGAGGACCGTTACGGCCGAGTCGCGACCGACCTGCGCGTCTCGCTGACCGACCGATGCAACCTGCGCTGCTCCTACTGCATGCCGGCGGAGGGCCTGGACTGGCTGCCCGACGAGTCGGTGCTCACCGACGACGAGGTCGTCCGGCTGGTCCGGATCGGGGTCGAGATGCTCGGGGTCCGCGAGGTCCGATTCACCGGCGGCGAGCCGCTGGTACGCCGTGGCCTCGTCGACATCGTGCGGCGTACCCACGCGCTGGGCGTGGAGACCTCGCTGACCACCAACGCGCTGGGCCTGGCGCGCACCGCGTCGGCACTGGCCGCCGCGGGGCTGGACCGGGTCAACGTGAGTCTCGACAGCATCAGGCCCGAGAGCTTCCTGGCGATCACGCGGCGTGACCGCCTCCACGACGTCCTGGCCGGCCTCGAGGCCGCCCGGGCGGCCGGTCTCGGCCCGGTCAAGGTCAACGCCGTGCTGATGCGCGGCATCAACGACGACCAGGCACCCGAGCTGCTGCGCTGGGCGCTGGCCGAGGGCTACGAGCTGCGGTTCATCGAGCAGATGCCGCTGGACGCCCAGCACCACTGGTCGCGGGACGGCATGATCACGGCGGACGAGATCTTCGCCGCGCTCGATGCCGAGTTCGTGCTCGAACCGGTGGACGAGCCGCGCGGGAGCGCGCCGGCCGAGCTCTTCCGCGTCGACGGCGGTCCGGGCACGGTCGGGGTCATCGCCTCGGTCACCCGGCCCTTCTGCGGCGACTGCGACCGGGTCCGCCTCACCGCTGACGGCCAGGTGCGCAACTGCCTGTTCGCCCGCGAGGAGTCCGACCTGCGCGCCGCGCTGCGCAGCGGGGCGAGCGACGACGAGATCGCCGGCCGCTGGGTGGTCGCGATGCTCGGCAAGCGGGCCGGGCACGGCATCGACGACCCGACCTTCCTGCAGCCCGACCGGCCGATGTCGGCCATCGGCGGCTGACTCAGGGTCGGTGGGGGACGACGTCCTTCAGGAACTGCCGCGCGCCGAGGAAGTCCGCGAGCGACTGCCGGTGCCGGTCGCAGGCGAGCCAGACCTTGCGACGGTCGGGGGTGTGCAGCTTGGGGTTGTTCCACTGCAGCTCCCAGGTGGCGGGCTCCTGGCAGCCCTTCGCCGAGCAGACGGCGGCCTCGGTCACCTCGGTCACGTGGGGGCCCTTCCTGGGAAATGAGGTGGTGCCAGACAGCCACGGGGGAAGCCGTCCGGCACCACGTGCGATCCAGGACGGGGGAGACCCGGCTCGCGCGTGGATTCTTTCACCCGTCCGGGTGAAGTCAAGGATGAGGGCCCGTTTCGGGCGGTCGATAACCGTCGTCCTCCGGACCGAGCTCCTTGACGTCGTACCCGCCCGGTGGCAGGGCGAAGCCGTCGTCCTTGCTGGTCGCCGCGTTGGCCATCACAACCGCGACGTAGGGCAGCAGCAGCGCGGCCGCGATCAGCACCCAGCGCAGCCACCCCGGCCCCACCAGGACCGCGCAGACGAAGCAGACGGTGCGGATGGTCATCGAGATCACGTAGCGGCGCTGCCGGGCGGAGATCTCCGCCTCGGGGTTGCTGGCGGCGGTCGTGATGCGGACCGCGTCGTCATGCTTGCGACGTGCGATCCGGGACATTCTTCGATCGTACGTCGCGCCCCACGGCGACCGGCGCCGTGGTCGCTAGGCTCGGGTCATGACGAACCGCACCTACCGGGTCACCGAGATCGTCGGCACCTCGCCCGAGGGCGTCGACGCCGCGATCCGCAACGCCATCGCGCGCGCCTCGCAGACGCTGCGCCACCTGGACTGGTTTGAGGTGACGCAGGTCCGCGGCCAGATCAAGGACGGTGCCGTCGAGCACTTCCAGGTCGGGATGAAGGTCGGCTTCCGGCTCGAGGACGACTGACCGTTTCCGCGTACCCGGCGGTAATGGCTAGCGTCACGTGACGTGAGCTCAGAACACAGCGGAGCACAGGAGCCCAGGTCGGTCCTCGTGACCGGCGGCAACCGTGGCATCGGCCGCGCGATCGCCGAGGCGTTCGTGGCCAACGGCGACAAGGTCGCGGTCACTACCCGCAGCGGCGGCGCCCCCGACGGGGCGCTCGATGTGCGCTGCGACGTGACCGACCCGGCGCAGGTCGAGGCGGCGTTCGCCACCATCGAGGAGGCGCACGGTCCCGTGGAGGTGCTGGTCGCCAACGCCGGCATCACCGCCGACACGCTGATCCTGCGGATGTCGGAGGAGGACTGGTCGTCGGTCATCGACACCAACCTCACCGGCTCCTTCCGGCTCGCCAAGCGGGCGGCGAAGGGCATGCTGCGGCTGCGCCGCGGCCGGATCGTCTTCATCTCCTCGGTCGTCGGCCTGCTCGGCTCGGCCGGCCAGGCCAACTACGCGGCGTCGAAGGCCGGTCTCGTCGGCATGGCGAGGTCGCTGGCCCGGGAGCTCGGGTCGCGGTCGATCACCGCGAACGTCGTCGCCCCCGGCTTCATCGAGACCGACATGACCGGGGTGCTCACCGACGAGCAGAAGGCCGCGATCAAGGCGCAGGTGCCGCTGGGCCGCTACGGCTCAGCGGCGGAGATCGCGGACACGGTGCTGTGGCTGACCGGCCCCGGCGCGGCGTACGTCACCGGGGCGGTCATCCCGGTCGACGGTGGACTCGGAATGGGGCACTGACATGAGCGGCATCCTCGACGGCAAGCGGATCCTCGTCGCGGGCGTGACGATGGACTCCTCGATCGGCTTCGCGACCGCCAAGGTGGCGCAGGAGCAGGGCGCGACCGTGCTGATCTCCAACTTCGGCCGGGCGCTCGGCATCACCCGGCGGATCGCCAAGCGGCTCCCCGTCGAGCCGCCGGTGCTCGAGCTCGACGTGACCGACCCCGACCACCTGGCCGGGCTCGAGGCGCAGGTCCGCGAGCACGTCGACGGGCTCGACGGGGTGGTGCACTCCATCGCCTACGGCAACCCGGAGACGCTGCTGGGTGGCAAGTTCCTCACCGGGCCGTGGGAGGACGTCGCGCAGGCGGTGCACGTCTCGGCGTACTCCCTGAAGTCGCTGGCCATGGCCAGCCTCCCGCTGATGTCGAACGGGGGGTCCGTGGTCGGGCTGACCTTCGACGCGACGGTCGCGTGGCCGGCGTACGACTGGATGGGCGTCGCGAAGGCGGGCCTGGAGTCAACGTCGCGCTACCTCGCCCGCGACCTCGGCCCGGAGGGCGTCCGGGTCAACCTGGTCTCGGCCGGCCCGCTGAAGACGCTGGCGGCGAAGGCCATCCCGGGCTTCGAGGAGCTGGAGTCGATGTGGAGCTCGCGCTCGCCGCTCGGCTGGGACAACGCCGACCACACGCCCACGGCCAAGGCGGTCTGTGCGCTGCTGTCGGACTTCTTCCCGGCGACCACCGGCGAGATCGTGCACGTGGACGGCGGGTTCCACGCCATGGGAGCCTGACCTGGTGAGCTCAGCACCACCCCGCCGTCTCGTCGTGATGCGGCACTCGAAGGCCGAGCAGCACGGACCGACCGACTTCGAGCG
Organism: Nocardioides agri; assembly: GCF_013778305.1. Taxonomy (GTDB): domain Bacteria; phylum Actinomycetota; class Actinomycetes; order Propionibacteriales; family Nocardioidaceae; genus Nocardioides; species Nocardioides agri. The sequence continues at coordinate 751,138 of NZ_JACEIC010000001.1, read as the reverse complement.
GCCCCTGGCGGACCGGGGCCATCGCGACGCGGCCGAGGCCGGCGCCTGGCTGGCGTCGATCGGCGTCGAGCCGGACCACGCGCTCGTGTCGGCCGCCCTGCGCACCCAGGAGACGTGGGCGTCGGTCAGCGACGGCGCGGGCTGGACGCTCGAGCCTGACCTCGACCGAGGGCTCTACGCCGCCGGCCCCGAGACCACGATCGACCTGGTCCGGCTGGTGCCCGAGGACGCGACCTGCGTGGTCGTCGTCGGCCACAACCCGACGATGGCCTACCTCGCCCAGATGCTCGACGACGGCACCGGCGACCCTGACGCGGTCGCGGCCATGGCGACGGACTTCCCCACCAGCGCGGTCGCCGTCTTCTCCTACGACGGCGACTGGTCGTCGCTCGGCGTCGCCGGCGCCCGGCTCGACGCGTTCCACGTCGGCCGCGGCTGACGCGGCGTACGCGGCGCGTACTCGGCGGCGGCGTACTCCTCAGGCTCTCCTGTCACTTCTCGGCCGCTGCAACGCCTGAGAAGTGACAGAATCACCGGTGCACCGGTGATTCCGACACCGCCTCACACCGGCGGCGCAGGCGTGACGAAGCCGGCCTCGGCGTCGGCCGCGACGATCTCCTCGCGGGAGATGCCGAGGAGGTACATGATCGCGTCGAGGTACGGCACGCTGACGGAGGTGTCGGCGGCGTCGCGGACCATCGGCTTGGCGTTGTAGGCGATGCCGAGGCCGGCGGCGTTGAGCATGTCCAGGTCGTTGGCGCCGTCGCCGATGGCGATCGTCGCCGCCTCCGGCACCCCGATCTCGGCGGCGAACTCGCGCAGCGCGGCCGCCTTGCCCGCCCGGTCGACGACGGGACCGAGCACCCGCCCGGTCAGGACGCCGTCGACGATCTCGAGCTCGTTGGCCCGCGAGAAGTGGATCCCGAGGTCCTCGGCCAGCCGGTCGGTGATCTGGCTGAAGCCACCCGAGACGATCGCGAACCGGTAGCCGAGCCGGCCCAACGTGCGCACCAGGGTCCGGGCGCCGGGAGCGAGCTCGATGGCGGCGTACACGTCGTCGATCGCCGTGGCGGGCACGCCCTGCAGCAGCGCGACCCGGCTGCGCAGCGACTCCTCGAAGTCGATCTCACCGCGCATCGCCTGCTCGGTGACCGCGGCGACCTCGGCGGCGTACCCGGCGTGCTCGGCGAGCATCTCGATGACCTCGCCCTGGATCAGCGTCGAGTCGACGTCCATGACGACCAGCCGCGTGCCGCGGCGCATCAGGTTCGCCGGCTGCACCGCGATGTCGATGCCGTGGGCGGCTGCCTCGACGGCGAGCACCGACCGCAGGGCGTTGGTGTCGACGCCGGAGACGTGCAGGTCGATGGCGGTGACGGGATAGCGCGCCATCCGCTCGATGCGGTCGATGTTCGCTCCGGCGTCGGCGATCCGCCCGGCCACGGCGGCCATCGCGGCGGCCCGGAGCGGTACGCCGATCACCGTGACGTGGGAGCGGCCGAGCCCGCGGGCCCGGTTGTCGCCGACGCCGTGCTCCAGCTCGACGGCCATGCCCAGCTCGGACGCGGTGGCCTCGACCGCCGAGCGGAGGCGATCGGCGTTGCGAGGCGTGGTGACGAGCACGCCGAGGACGAGGCGGCCACGGATCACGATCTGCTCGAGGTCGATCACCTCGACGCCCGCGCCGGCGAGCGCGCCGAACACGGCGGACGTCACGCCGGGCCGGTCCTTGCCGGTCAGCGTGATGAGCAGGGTCTCCGGCTTCGCGTCAGTCATCTCACGCGCGAGGCTATCGCCCGCCGGACGCCACTCACGACGGCGGCCAGACCTCGGGCGAGCAGGCGGCCAGGAGCGCGTGGCGGCCGGCCCGCTCCAGCGGCACCAGTGCCTGCCGGCGGGCCCCGATCTCGGACGCGCTGACGGCGCCGCCGTCGTCCTCCAGCGCGAGGTCGACGATCGCCATCGCCTGCAGCGCGCGGCCCGCCAGGTCCACGCACCGGGCCGGCACACCGGGCGGCGCCTGCAGCGGCGCGGCGCGGCGCAGGTCGATCAGCTCGTCGGCGACCTCCGGACGCCAGCGGGCGACGTCGAGCGCGGCCAGCGCGTCAGCCGCAGCCGGCATCGCCGCACGGAGCGCCCGGTCCGCCTCGCCGACGTCCGCGAGCGGGCGCCGCTCGGCAGGGTGGGCGACCCAGGTGATCGCGGCGCCCGTGCGGACCGGCACCAACCCGACCGCGGCGTCGGCCACCACCACGGCCTCGCCGACGGACAGCGCCTCGGCGTTGAACGCCGCCGGGCCGCCGAGACCGGCCGGATCGCCGTCGATCGGGAAGGCCGCGCCCACGGAGCTCGCGCCCAGCGCACGCAGCCTGCCCAGGCCGACGACCAGGCTCTCGGTGGTCGTGGTGCCGGGCAGGCCGGCGACGGCGTGGGTGGCGTCCGGCCCGATGACGGCGTCCACCACGAGGTCGGTGACCACCTGCCCGCGCAGCCACGCCGTCGCCCACCAGGCCAGCCGGGCGGAGGCAGGGAGGGGAGTGCTCACGCCCGCCGAGGATACGCGTGGGAACCGCCGATCCACTGGATAGGGTGTGCCGCGTGAACACCCCTCGGGCCGCCGTCCTGGACTTCGCCGACGTCACCGTCCGGCGAGGTGAGGCGACGCTGCTGGACTCGATCAACTGGCGGGTCGACGAGGGCGACCGCTGGGTGGTCCTAGGCCCGAACGGTGCCGGCAAGACCACGCTGCTTCAGGTCGCGAGCGCCCAGATCCACCCCACGACCGGCGTCGCCGGGATCCTCGACGAGGTGCTCGGCGCCGTCGACGTCTTCGAGCTGCGTCCCCGGATCGGCCTCACCAGCGTCGCTCTCGCCGAGCGGATCCCGCGGGCGGAGCGGGTGCACGACGTGGTCGTGTCCGCCTCCTACGGCGTCGTCGGTCGCTGGCGGGAGGAGTACGACGCGCTCGACCACGACCGGGCCAGCGACCTGCTCACCGAGGTCGGTGCCGTGCACCTCGTCGACCGCACCTTCGGCACCCTGAGCGAGGGGGAGCGCAAGCGGGTGCAGGTCGCCCGGGCCCTGATGGCCGACCCCGAGCTGCTGCTGCTCGACGAGCCCGCCGCCGGGCTCGACCTCGGCGGCCGGGAGGACCTGGTTTCGACGCTGTCCGTGCTGGCGGCCGACCCCGGCTCGCCGGCGACGGTGCTCGTCTCCCACCACGTCGAGGAGATCCCGCCCGGCTTCACCCACGCCCTGCTCCTGCGCAAGGGCAAGGTCGTCGCCGCGGGGCCGATCTCGACCGTGATCACGGCCCACAACCTCTCCGCGACGTTCGGCATGCCACTGGTCCTGCACCACGAGGACGGTCGCTGGACCGCTCGTCGGCGTACCCGGCAGCGCTAGGGTCTGCGCATGGACTGGCTGAGCGAGAACGCGTGGGCGGTCTGGCTGGGGGTCGCTGCCTTCCTCGGCATCGCCGAGCTGGTGAGCCTCGACCTCGTGCTCGTCATGCTGGCGGTCGGCGCCTTGGGCGGCGCCGTCACCGCTGCCGCCGGCGCGCCGTTCGTCCTGCAGCTGCTGGTGGCGGGCGTCATCTCCATCGGCATGCTCGCCCTGGTCCGCCCCAACATCGTGCGCCGCCTGCACACCGGTCCCGAGCTGCGCGTCGGACCCGAGACGCTGATCGGCCTGCAGGCGTTGACGCCGACCGCGATCTCCGTGCACGTCCCGGGCCGGATCAAGATCGGGGGCGAGGACTGGCAGGCCAAGCCGTACGACGAGTCGATGACGATCGAGGCGGGCACGTTGGTCGAGGTCCTCGCGATCCGCGGCGCAACCGCCTACGTCCACCCCCTCCCGTCGATCGAGTCCTGAGCTCATCCGAACCTGAAGGAGAACGTCGTGGCCGAGACGGTGCTGATCGCGCTGGTCGCAATAGTGGTGCTGTTCGTCGTGATCGCGCTCGCGAAGTCGATCAAGATCATCCCCCAGGCGCACACCGGGCTGGTGGAGCGGCTGGGGCGCTACAAGGAGAGCCTCGGTGCCGGCCCCCACCTGATCGTCCCGTTCATCGACCGGGTGCGCTACGTGATCGACATGCGTGAGCAGGTGGTCTCCTTCCCGCCGCAGAACGTGATCACCGAGGACAACCTGGGCGTCTCGATCGACACCGTCATCTACTTCCAGGTCACCGACCCGGTCGCGGCGACGTACGAGATCGGCAACTACATCACCGCCGTCGAGCAGCTGACGATGACGACCGTCCGCAACATCGTGGGCGGCATGGACCTCGAGGAGACGCTCACGAGCCGCGACTCCATCAACGCCGGCCTGGCGAGCGTGCTCGACGAGGCCACCGGGCGATGGGGCCTCAAGGCCAAGCGCGTGGAGATCAAGAGCATCGACCCGCCGGTGTCGATCCGGGACGCGATGGAGAAGCAGATGCGCGCCGACCGTGACAAGCGCGCCTCGATCCTGACCGCCGAGGGCGAGCGGCAGTCGGCGATCCTCACGGCCGAGGGCAACAAGCAGTCCGCGATCCTCAACGCGGAGGGCCAGCGCGAGTCCCAGATCCTGCGTGCCCAGGCCGACCGTGAGTCGCAGATCCTGCGCGCCCAGGGTGAGGGCCAGGCGATCCAGACCGTGTTCCAGGCGATCCACGACGGCCGGCCGGACCAGTCCCTGCTCGCCTACCAGTACCTCCAGATGATGCCGAAGATCGCCGAAGGCGAGTCCAACAAGCTCTGGATCGTGCCCAGCGAGATCGGCAAGGCCCTCGAGGGACTCGGCTCGACGCTCACGAACATGGAGGGGATCCCGCAGCAGGTCGACGGCCCGCGCACCCGCGTCGAGATGGGGCCGGGCGCGGCCCCCGACGTCGACGCGGAGCTGCGCAAGACCAACGCCGCGGTGGAGCAGGCGATCGCCGCGGCCGAGAGCGCCGCCCGCCCGGGGCGCCCCGCGACGCCGGCCGACACCGACCCGGCGGTCGGACCGGGTGAGGTGCCTCCGACCACGTGAGTCTGTTCGAGATCGTCGCGGTCCTGCTGGCCGGGGTCGCGGCCGGCACCATCAACACCGTGGTGGGGTCGGGAACGCTGATCACGTTCCCGACCCTGCTCGCGTTCGGCGTGCCGCCGGTGACCGCCAACGTCTCCAACACGATCGGCCTCGTGCCCGGCTCCGTCTCGGGCGCCATCGGCTACCGCCGCGAGCTGGAGGGCCAGCGGTCCCGCGTGCTGCGCCTCTGCGTCGCGTCGTTCGTGGGCGGTACGGCGGGCGCGGTGTTGCTGCTCGTGCTGCCTGCGGGTGCCTTCGAGACCATCGTCCCGATCCTGATCGTGCTCGGACTCGTGCTGGTCGTGCTCCAGCCGCGCATCTCCGCCTGGGTCGCTCGCCGCCACGACGACACCGGGGGGATGCCCTACCACGGCACCTGGTGGGTCTGGCCGGGCGTGCTGGTGACCGGTGTGTACGGCGGGTACTTCGGTGCGGCCCAGGGCGTGCTGCTGATGGCGGTGCTCGGGACCGGCGTCGACGAGTCGCTCCAGCGGCTCAACGCCGTCAAGAACGTCCTCGCCGCGGTGGTCAACGCGATCGCGGGCCTGATCTTCGCCTTCGTCGCCGACGTCGACTGGTGGATCGTGCTGCTGATCGGCGTCGGCTCGGTGATCGGTGGCCAGATCGGCGCCACCGTCGGGCGTCGCCTGCCCCCGCTGGGCCTGCGGATCGCGATCGTCGTCGTCGGGACGGTGGCGCTCGGCGTGTTCGTCCTCGGCTGAGCGCCGGGACACTCAGCTGCGCCGCAGCAGCCCGATCAGCCCCGAGACCGTGGCCCCGACGGCCGGGCCGATGAGCGTCATGGCGGTCTTCTTCGACACTGTGCCGTCCTGCATCGCGAGGTAGCCCGTGGCGGCGTCCGCGGCGTCGACGAGCACGCCGACCCCGATCAGCCCGCGCTGCGACCTCCCGCGCGCGACCAGCGTCGCGACGCCGAGCGCGATCTCGCGCGTCCCGAAGAGCCTCGTGACGTAGGGGACCTGGGGGTTGCTCACGGGGTCGAGGCGGAACGCCCGGGCCGCGAGCTCCGGGTTCGCCACCGCGGCGGCACCCACCGCGATCCGGCCGAGCGAGAGTCCGATCACAGGGTTCATGCCGAGCACCGTAGCGGTCGCCCGGTCGACCGCGCCCGTGACAGGCTCGCCCCATGGACCTGTATGACGTGATGCGCTCGACCCCGGCCGTCCGCGAGTTCACCGACGAGCCGCTGCCCGACGACACGCTGCGCCGGATCCTCGACAACGCCCGGTTCGCCCCGAGCGGGGGCAACCGGCAGGGCACCCACGTGATCGTCGTCCGCGACCGGGCCACCCGCGAGCGGATCGCCGAGCTCAACAAGCCGGCCGTCCGGCGCTACCTGGCGCAGATCAGGGCCGGGCAGAGCCCGTGGAACCCCCTCGAGGCCCCGGCGCCGACCCCGGCGGAGATCGCGGCGACCGAGGTGCCCGAGCAGTTCACCAAGCCGGTCCTGACCGCCGGCGCCGTGCTCGTGGTGTGCGTGGACCTCGGGCTGGTCGCCGCGATGGACCAGCACCTCGACCGGATCGGGGTCGTCAGTGGCGCCTCGGTCTACCCGCTGGTCTGGAACATCCTGCTCGCGGCCCGCAACGAGGGCTTCGGCGGGACGATCACCACGATGGCCGTCGCCCAGGAGCCCGCCGTCCGCGAGCTGCTCGGCATCCCGGAGAGGTACGCCGTGGCCGCCGTCCTGCCGCTCGGGAAGCCGGTCAAGCAGCTCACCAGGCTCACGCGCCGGCCGGTGTCGGAGTTCGTGACGCTGGAGCGGTTCGACGGCGCGGCGCTCTGAGCGACTGGCCGAGCGCGTACCCGAGCTCGTACCCGAGCTGAGGTGCTGCGCGTCGACGGACGGCTCAGTCGGCGTCGACGTAGGTGCCGAGCCAGCGACCCATCTCGGCGTAGGCCTTCTCGCGCGGCTCCTTCAGCGAGAGCACGACGTCGTGGCGGGCGCCCTCGATGGCGACGTAGGTGACGTGGGACCCGAGGGCGGTGGCCCACTGCCGGATCTGCGGCACCTCGAGCACGATGTCGTAGTTGTGGACGTCCGGGCCCATCTCCTTGGGCCACCGGGTGCCGGCGGAGGAGAGCACGAGCACGGGGCAGCCGACCTCGAGCCCGGCGTGCAGCTCGTCGTGGCCCATCCGGATCGCCCGCAGCCACCCGAACGTGACCGGGAAGGAGCCGAGTGGCTTCCAGTCGAGGTTGAAGGTCCACTCGCCGGCGTGGTCGGCGTGCAGGCTGGCGGCGTAGTGGCCCTCGATGGTGCGCGGGATGGTCCGCATCGGCTGGCGGGCGCCGAGCTGCTTGACGATCGTCGTACCGACGCCGCGCATCACCGGGCCGCCCTGCATGTCGAGCCAGGGCGAGTTGAGGACCATCCCGGCGAGGGCGTGCCGCCGCTCGTTGGCCCACAGCGACACGATCAGACCGCCGGTCGAGTGGGCGCTCATCACGACGTGGTCGTGGTCGTCGCGCTCGGACACCCGCAGGTAGGCGGCGTCGATCTCCGGGAAGTGCTCCCGCAGGTCGGCGACGTAGTTGGGCGTCTGGTGGGGACGCAGCGACCGGCCGTACTTGCGCAGGTCGAGCGCGTAGAAGTCGTAGCCGCGGGCGTTCCACCACTCCGCGTACGCCGTCTGGAAGAAGTAGTCGCAGAAGCCGTGGATGTGCAGCACCGCCCTGCCGGTGGGCTGCGCCGCGCGCCGGACGACCAGCGTCGCCACGACCGGACCTTCGTCGTCCGGCGGGAGGGTGATGGTCTCGGCGAGGTAGGGCTCACCGAGGACGTCGGTCTCCAGCACGTCGAGGGTTCTGCGGCTCACGGGAGCATCTTTCCAGCACCGCGCAGCCGGAGGGCGAGGTCCGGGTGGTTCGTGGTCACCAGCCAGGCCCGTCGGGGTCGCATCCAGAACGCCAGCGCGCGCGGGGTGTCCACGGTCCACACCAGCAGCGGCAGCCGGTGCCGGCGCGCGAAAGCGCGTACCCGCAGCCGCGCCAGCCAGTGGTGGGCGACCGCGAGGTTCGCACCGGCGCTGCGGTAGCGGGCCCCGGGGAAGAGCTCGGTGAGCCGGATCCGGATCCCGTGCAGCACCGGGATGTCGCGGAGGCCACGGCCGAGCGACAGGCCGACCAGCAGGTCGTGCCCCTCGGCCTCGGCCCAGTCGCGGACCGCGCGCACCCCGTCGTCGTCCAGGGTCGTCACCAGCAGCTGGTCCGCGCCGAGCCGGTCGACGGCCTGCGCCACGACGGGCACCTCGCCGCCCTCGACCTTGAGATCGAGGTGCAGGCGAACCCGCCCGGCCAGGAGCTCCAGCGCCTCGGCGTACCCGAGCGTGCCGGGCGGCGCCACGTCGACCGGGTCGTGGAGCAGCACGAGGGATCCGTCGGCGCACCGCTGCACGTCGAACTCGACGTAGTCGGCGCCCAGGTCGATCGCGGCCTCGATGGCCTCGGCGGTGAGGCACCGGTGGGCACTGACCAGCGTCATCGGTCCGCGTTGTATGCCGCGGCCGCGCGCACCAGCCCGGCGAGGAGACCGACGTCGACGGCCGTCTCCGGGTGCCACTGCACGCCCACGCAGAACCGCTCTCCGTTCGCCTCCATGGCCTCCAGCGTGCCATCCGCGGCGTGCGCGACGGGCGCGAAACCCGGGTGTGTCCGCACCGACTGGTGGTGATGGCAGCTGACGGCGAGCCGGTCGCCGACCAGCCCGGCGAGCCGGCTGCCCGGGGTCGTGGTCACCTCGATCGCGCCGAACTCGGGGCCGCCGGGGGAGTGCTGCTCGTGCTCGACGAGGTCGGGCACGTGCTGGTCGAGGGTCCCGCCGGCGCGCACGGCCATCACCTGCATCCCGCGGCAGACCCCGAGGACCGGCAGGCCCACCGCCTCGGCAGCGTCCAGCAGCGCCAGCTCCCAGGCGTCCCGGTCCGGACGCCAGCCCGTGGTCCGCGGGTGCGGCTCGGCGTCGTACCGCCCGGGCTCGACGTCCGCGCCGCCGCTGATCACCAGACCGTCGAGGCGCTCCGCGACCGCGTCGGCCGCGCCCGGGACGTCGACGGGCGGCAGCAGCAGCGGTACGCCGCCGGCCGCCTCGACCGCGGCGGCGTACTGCGCCGGGAGCAGGTCGGCGCGCTGTTGCCACACCCCCCAGGCCGCGTCCTCGCGATAGGTGGTGAGCCCGATGACGGGGGCAGGCATCAGAGCGGGGTGACGTAGGCCCCGGAGATGCCGCCGTCGACCAGGAACGTGTTGGCGGTCATGAAGGAGGAGTCGTCCGAGGCCAGGAAGAGCACCGCCGACGCCATCTCCTCCGGCTCGCCGAAGCGACCCATCGGCACGTGCACGAGCCGCCGGGCCGCCCGCTCCTCGTCCTTGGCGAACAGCTCCTGGAGCAGCGGCGTGTTGACCGGCCCCGGGCACAGGGCGTTGACGCGCACGCCCTGGCGGGCGAACTGCACGCCGAGCTCGCGCGTCATCGACAGCACGCCGCCCTTCGATGCGGAGTAGGAGATCTGGCTCGTCGCCGCCCCCATGACGGCGACGAACGAGGCGGTGTTGATGATCGAGCCCTTGCCCTGCTCGAGCATGTAGGGGAGCGCGGCCTTGCAGCAGAGGTAGACCGAGGTCAGGTTGACCTCCTGCACCTTGCGCCAGGCATCGAGGTCGGTGTCGAGGATCGAGTCGTCCTCGGGCGGGCTGATGCCGGCGTTGTTGAACGCGATGTCGACCGAGCCGTAGGTGTCGTGGGCGGTCTTGAAGAGGGCGTCGACCTCCTCCTTCGACGTCACGTCGACGTGCACGTAGGTCGCGACGCTCGCGCCGCCGAGCTCCTCGACGACCTCGGCGCCACGGGCGTCGTCGATGTCGCCGATGACGACCTTGGCGCCCTCGGCGACGAACCGGCGCACAGTGGCCAGGCCGATGCCCGAGCAGCCGCCGGTGATGACCGCGACCCGGTCCTGGATGCGTCCTGCCACGTTGCTGCCTCTCTAGCTGGGTTGATCAGTGGGCGAAGTAGACGTTCTTCAGCTCGCTGAACGACTGGGGGGCGTCGGGCCCGAGCTCGCGGCCGAGGCCGGACTGCTTGTAGCCACCGAACGGCGTCCAGTAACGGACCGAGGAGTGCGAGTTGACGCTGAGGTTGCCGGCCTCCACGGCGCGGGCGACGCGCAGGCCGCGGCCGAGGTCGTTGGTGAAGATCGAGCCGGAGAGGCCGTACTCGGTGTCGTTGGCCTTCGCGACGGCATCGGCCTCGTCGTCGAACGGCATCACCGCGACCACCGGCCCGAACACCTCCTCGCGCCAGATCCGCTCCGCCGGGTCGTCCACGGTCACCACCGACGGCGGCACCCAGAAGCCCGGCCCGTCGGGCGCCGAGCCGGCGAACGCCACGTCGACCCCGTCGAGGTAGCCCCGCACGCTGGCCTGCTGCTGCGCGGAGATCAGCGGACCCATCTCGGACGACTCGTCGCCGGGGTCGAGCACCCGCAGCGCGGTCACGGCGGGCTCGAGGTGGGACAGGAACTCGTCGTAGGCCGAGCGCTCGACGAGGATCCGCGAGCGGGCGCAGCAGTCCTGACCGGCGTTGTCGAACACGGCGTACGGCGCGCTGGCGGCCGCCGCGGCGATGTCGGCGTCGGCGAACACGATGTTGGCGCTCTTGCCGCCGAGCTCGAGCGTCACCCGCTTCACCTGGTCGGCGCAGCCGGCCATGATCCGCTTGCCGACCTCGGTCGAGCCGGTGAAGCAGACCTTGCGCACCAGCGGGTGGGTCACGAACCGCTCCCCGACGACCGAGCCCTTGCCGGCGACGATCGTGAGGACGTGCTCGGGCAGACCCGCCTCGAGGGCGAGCTCGCCGAGCCGGATCGCGGTCAGGGGGGTGAGCTCGGCGGGCTTGAGCACGACGGTGTTGCCGGCCGCTAGCGCAGGCGCGAACCCCCAGCCCGCGATGGGCATCGGGAAGTTCCAGGGCACGATGATGCCGACGACGCCGAGCGGCTCGTAGAACGTGACGTCGATGCCGCCGGCCACCGGGATCTGGCGACCGAAGAGCCGCTCCGGCGCGCCGGCGTAGTAGTTGAGGCAGTCGCGGACGTTGCCGGCCTCCCAGCGCGCGTTGCCCCAGGTGTGGCCGGCGTTGCGGACCTCGAGCTCGGCGAGCTCATCGATGTGGGCGTCGACGACGGAGGCGAAGCGACGCAGCAGCGCGGCGCGCTCGCCCGGTGGCAGCGCCTTCCAGGCGGGGAACGCGGCGTGGGCGGCCTCGATCGCCGCGTCTGCGTCGGCCAGGGTCGCCTCGCGCACGTCGGTCACCGGCTGCGCGGTCGCCGGGTTGATGACGGTGAACAGGTCGGTCACTTACAGCCTCTCGAATCCACGGTGGAGCTCCCAGTCGGTCACGGCGGCGTTGTAGGCCGCCAGCTCGACGTCGGCCATGTTGGCGTAGTGGTCCACGACCTCGTCGCCCAGGGCCGCCCGGGAGATCTCCGACGAGGAGAACCTCTCGCGCGCCTCGGCCATGGTGTGCGGCACCTTGGGCCGGTCCGAGGTGTAGGCGTTGCCCTCCAACGCCGGTTCGAGCTCGAGCTCGTTCTCGATGCCGTGCAGGCCGCCGGCGAGCATCGCCGCGAGCGCCAGGTAGGGGTTCACGTCGGCGCCGGGGATCCGGTTCTCCATCCGAGCACCGGCGTCGTGGCCGACGAGCCGCACCGCGCAGGTGCGGTTGTCGAGCCCCCACGCGATCGTGGTCGGCGCGAACGAGCCGTCGGCGAACCGCTTGTAGGAGTTGATGTTCGGCGCGTAGAGCAGCGTGAAGTCCGCGACCGTCGCGAGGACGCCGGCCACGAACTGGTCGTAGAGCGGGGTGCGGGCGCCGTCCTCCCAGAACACCAGCCCGCCGTCCTGCCCGCGAAGCGACAGGTGGATGTGGCACGAGCTGCCCTCGCGCTGGTTGTACTTCGCCATGAATGTGATCGCCTTGCCCTGGTGGGCTGCGATCTCCTTCGCGACGTTCTTGTAGACGACGTGGTTGTCCGCGGTCGTCAACGCGTCGGCGTACAGGAACCCGACCTCGTGCTGGCCGAAGTTGCACTCGCCCTTGGCCCCCTCGACGTCGAGCCCGGCGGCGTACATCGTGTTGCGGATCTCGCGCAGCAGCGGCTCGATCCGCGACGTGCCGAGGATCGAGTAGTCGACGTTGTACTGGTTGGCCGGACGCAGGTCCCGGTAGCCGGAGTCGTGCGCAGCCTCGTAGGTCGTGTCGAACGCGATGAACTCGAGCTCGGTCCCCGCCAGCGCCTGCCAGCCTCGCTCGGCGACACGGTCGAGCTGCCGGGTGAGGATCGTCCGCGGCGACTGCACGACGGGCCGGTGGTCCGGCCAGACCAGGTCGCACTGGACCATCGCGGTCGCCGGCAGGTGGGGGAGCAGCCGGATCGTGCGGTGGTCGAGCACGAAGTCCATGTCGCCGTAGCCCTGCTCCCAGGACGAGATCGCGTAGCCAGGCACGGTGTTCATCTCGACGTCGACCGCGAGCAGGTAGTTGCAGCCCTCGGTGCCGTGCGGCACCACGACGTCCCGGAAGTAGTGCCCGTGCAGCCGCTTGCCCTGGAGCCGGCCCTGCATGTCGGTGAACGCGACGACGACGGTGTCGATCTTGTCCGTCCCGATCAGGTCGAGCAGCCGCTCCATCGTCAGGTGGCGGTCGTTGCGCAGCTCGGTCACCGGTCTCCTATCCCACGAGGCCGCGCAGCAGCGCGGCCGTGTCGTCGCAGTGTTGCTCCATGGTCTTGCGCGCCCGTTCGGCATTGCCCGCCTCGATCGCCCGCACCAGGGCGCCGTGCTGGCGGTCGGAGTGGGCGATGTTGGTGCCGAGCACCGGGATCGCCAGCAGCATCTCGTGCAGCGTCGCCTGCACCGACGTGACCGCCTCGACGGTCCGGGACGAGCCCGACAGGGCTGCGATGGTCAGGTGGAAGCGCGAGTCGGCCTGGCGGTGCTCGGCGGGCTTGCTCGCGGCCGCGACCTCGGCGTGGGCGCGCTCGAGCTGCCCGCGCTGCTCGTCGCCGAGGGTGGCGCTCGCCGCGAGGTACGCCGCACCCGGCTCGACGATCCGGCGGAACTCCAGCGCGTCCAGCCACTCCCTGCGGCGCCTCGCCGAGATCCGCGCGGCCGCCCGGGCGGACGGGGTCCGCGGCTTGAGGGTGACGACGGTGCCGCCGCCGCGGCCTCGGGTGGTCTCGACCAGGCCCGCCTCGCGCAACGCCGCCATGGCCTCGCGCAGCGTCGCTCGCGAGACGTGGAGCATCGCGGCGAGCTCACGCTCCGGCGGCAGCGCAGAGCCGAGCGGATAGACGCCGAGGCGGATCGCGGTCGCCAGCTGCTCGACGCACGCCTCGAACGCGTGATGCCCGCGCACCGGCCGCAGCACCGCCCCGGGGAGGTGCTGGTCAGGGGAGGCGGTCACGGGTTCATCCTTCGGCTCCGGGCGCCGCGGGTCAATGACGCCAATGGTCTGAGTTCATACCATTTTTACGGGAACGTCTTTACACCAGAATCTGCCCGGGTCTAGCGTCCGGTTCACATTCGCACGAACTCTCCCGGAGGGGTGCAGCATGCCCGAAGCACACGAGCCGGTCCCGGTTCACCCTGTTCCAGAGCTCAGCGAAGACGAGAAGCACCTGGCGAGACTCGGGTACAAGCAGGACCTCAACCGGTCCTGGTCAGGGTTCTCCAACTTCGCGATCTCCTTCTCGATCATCTCGATCCTGGCCGGCTGCTTCACGAACTTCGGCGCCGGCTTCAACAACGGCGGTCCGATCTCGATCTCGTGGTCGTGGCCGATCCTCGGCGTCTTCATCCTGATCATCGGGTTCACGATGTCGGAGCTGGTGTCGGCCTACCCGACGTCCGGCGGCATCTACTGGTGGGCCTCGAAGCTCGGCGGCCCGGCGGCCGGCTTCTTCACGGGGTGGCTCAACCTGATCGGTCTGGTCGCGGTGACGGCCGGCGTCTCCTACGGGTGCGCGACGTTCATCGACCTGACGATCAGCACCTACTCGGAGTCGTTCGCGGCCGACTACTCGCTGACCCGGGTGTTCGTGATCTTCGTGATCGTGCTGGCGCTGGTCTCCCTGCTGAACATCTTCAGCGGCCACCTGATGGCGATCATGAACAACGTCTCCGTGTGGTGGCACGTCATCGGCGCGAGCGCGATCGTGCTGGTCCTGATCTTCGTGCCCGACCAGCACCAGAGCTTCAGCTACGTCTTCACGGAGCGCTTCAACAACTCCGGGTACGCCGACGGCAGCACCACCACCCTCGCGTTCTGGTTCGCGATCGTGCCGTTCGGCTTCCTCCTGACGCAGTACACGATCACGGGCTTCGACGCGTGCGCCCACCTGTCCGAGGAGACGGCCGCGGCGTCCCAGGCTGCGGCGAAGGGCATCTGGCGCTCGATCTTCTACTCGGTGATCGGCGGCTACATCCTGCTGCTCTGCGTCGTGTTCGCGATCCCCGACAACCCGGAGACCGGTCAGGCGGACAACGCGCTCGCCGGGCTCGGCGTGCAGCCGATCTTCCTGACGGCACTCGGCCAGAACTGGGCGACGTTCGTGCTGTTCATCTCGGCGTCGGCGCAGTTCTTCTGCGCAACGTCGTGCATGACGTCTGCCTCGCGGATGACGTTCGCCTTCAGCCGCGACGGCGCGATCCCCGGCTCGGCCGTCTTCCAGAAGCTGACGGCGGCCCGCGTGCCGGCCAACGCGGTCGTCTTCGTCGGCGTGTGCTCCGCCCTGCTGACACTGCCCGCGCTGATCAAGGTGGACGTGGGCGGCACGCCGGTCCCGCTGGCGTTCTACGCGGTGACGTCGATCGCGGTGATCGGCCTGTACCTCGCGTTCGCGATCCCGATCTTCCTGCGCTGGCGGATGGGTGACGCGTTCGAGGCGGGCAGCTGGACCAACGGCAGCAAGTACAAGTGGATGAACCCGATCGCGGTCATCGAGATCGTGGTGGTGTCGCTGTTCCTCATGATGCCGACCACGCCGGCCGCCAACCCGTTCCGCGACGAGTTCGAGTGGAAGTTCGTCAACTACGCGCCGATCGTGACGCTGGGCGCCCTGCTCATCCTGACGATCTGGTGGTTCGCCTCGGCGAGGCACTGGTTCACCGGACCGAAGCACACGATCGACCAGGCGGTCGTCGAGGCCTTCGACGAGTGACCGAAGCCGCTCTGGACCGCCTCGCCTGCCTGGCGGGGCGGTCCTGGCGCGTCTCGGACCTGCCGGGTGGCCTGACCAACCGGAACCTGCACGTCGTCACCGACGACGGGCTCGACCTGGTGGTCCGCTGGGCGCTCGGTGACGCCACGCTGCTCGGCATCGACCGCGACGCCGAGGCCGCCAACACCGCCCTCGCGGCGGAGGCCGGAGTGGGGGCCGAGGTGCTGGAGTACCGCCCCGAGCTCTCGCTGCTGGTGATCTCCTTCCTCCGGGGCCGGTCGCTGGAGGACTCGGACTTCGCCGACCCCGGCGTGCTGCAGCGGGCCGCGGACGCGACCCGGCGTCTGCACGCGGGCCCCCGGTTCGTCAACGACTTCGACATGTTCGCCCGGCAGGCGGCGTACCTGCGGACCGTGCGGGCTCAGGGCTACTGGCTGCCGCTCGGGTACGACGACCACGCGGCCGCCTGGGCCGACGTACGCCGCGTGCTGACCGAGACTGCGCCGCCGACGGTGCCCTGCAACAACGACCTGCTGGCCGCGAACTTCATCGACGACGGCACCGCCGCCTGGCTGATCGACTACGAGTACTCCGGCAACAACGACCCGTGCTTCGAGCTCGGCAACACCGCCACCGAGTGCAACTTGAGCGTCGAGCAGGTCGAGGCGTACGTCGCGGCGTACTTCGGCGCGGTGACGCCCGCCCGGCTCGCGCGGGTGCGGCTGCAGGCGCTGTGCAGCGAGTACGGCTGGTCCCTGTGGGGCTTCATCCAGGCCGCCGCGAGCCCGATCGACTACGACTTCCGCGGCTGGGGACTGCAGCGGTACGAGAAGGCGGCCGCGACCTTCCGCGGCCCCGGCTTCCGGCGACTGCTCGAGGAGGCGACGGGTGGCTGACCTCCCGAGCCGCGCCCGGGTGGTGATCGTCGGGGGCGGGGTGATCGGCACCTCGGTCGCCTACCACCTGACGAGGCTGGGCTGGACCGACGTGCTGCTGCTCGAGCAGGGCACGCTGTCGTGCGGCACCACCTGGCACGCGGCGGGCCTGGTCGGACCGCTGCGCGCCTCCGAGAGCGGCACCCGGCTGGTGCAGTACTCGGCGGAGCTCTACGCGTCGCTGGAGGCCGAGACCGGGCTGGCTACCGGCTACCGCAACGTCGGCGGCGTCGTCGTCGCGCGGACCGAGGACCGCATGGTGCAGCTGCGGCGTACGGCGGCCAACGCGGTCGCCTACGACCTGCCCTGCGAGCTGGTGTCGCCGGACCGGGCGCAGGAGCTGTGGCCGCCGATGCGGGTCGACGACCTGCTGGGCGCGCTCTGGCTCCCGGGCGACGGCAAGGTCAACCCCGCGGACCTCACGCAGTCGCTTGCGCGGGGCGCCCGCCAGCGTGGGGCGCGGATCGTGGAACGAGTGCGGGTGACCGGGTTCCCGATCGCCGGGGGGCGGGTGACCGGGGTGCACACGGACGCCGGCGACGTCGAGGCGGAGGTCGTGGTCAACTGCGGCGGCCAGTGGGCCAAGGCCCTCGGCGACCTGGCGGGTGTGACCGTGCCGCTGCACTCCGCAGAGCACTTCTACGTCGTCACCGAGGCGGTGCCCGGCACGCACCCGGACCTGCCGATCATGCGCGACCCCGACGGGTGGACCTACTTCAAGGAGGAGACCGGCGGCCTGGCCGTCGGAGGCTTCGAGCCCGAGGCCAAGCCCTGGCGCTCGCCCGACGACCTGCCCTACCCCTTCGAGTTCCAGCTGCTCGAGGAGGACTGGGAGCACTTCTCGGTGCTCATGGAGCAGGCCCTGCTGCGGATCCCCGCGCTCGAGCAGACCGGCATCCGGAAGTTCTACAACGGACCGGAGTCCTTCACGCCCGACAACCAGTTCCTCCTCGGCGAGGCGCCCGGACTGCGCGGCTACTTCGTCGGCGCCGGCTTCAACTCGGTCGGGATCGCGTCGGCCGGCGGCGCCGGCCGAGCGCTCGCCGAGTGGATCGTGGCGGGGGAGCCGCAGGACGACCTGGTCGCGGTCGACGTCCGGCGGTTCGCGCCGTTCCACGGCGACCACGGGTGGCTCCGGTCCCGGGTGTCGGAGGTCCTGGGCCTGCACTACGCGGTGCCGTGGCCCAACCGCGAGCTCGAGTCCGGTCGCCCGCAGCGGACGTCGCCGCTGCACGCGACGCTGGCGGAGCGCGGGGCGAGCTTCGGTGCCCGGATGGGCTGGGAGCGGCCCAACGTCTTCGCGCCGTCGCTGGACTACACGTGGGGCAAGCCGTCGTGGCTGGCGGCGTGCGCCGCCGAGCAGACGGCCTGCCGCACCGACGTCGCGGTCTTCGACCAGACGTCGTTCTCGAAGTACGAGGTCTCCGGACCCGGTGCGCTCGAGACGCTGCAGTGGGTGTGCGCGGCGGACGTCGACGTGCCGATCGGGCGCTGCGTCTACACGCCGTTCCTCAACCACCGCGGGACCTACGAGGCGGACCTGACCGTCACCCGCAGCGGCGCCGACTCCTTCCTGCTGGTCTCCAGCTCGGCGACGACGGTCCGCGACCTGGACTGGTTGGCGCGGCACGACGTGCCGGCGACGGACGTCACCGAGTCCTACGCCGTGCTCGGCGTGATGGGTCCGCGGTCTCGCGCGCTGCTCTCCTCGCTCTCGGCCGATGACTGGTCCGAGGAGGGGTTCCCGTTCGCCACGTCACGGCCGGCGACCGTGGCGGGCACGTCCCTGCGGGCGACCCGGATGACCTACGTCGGCGAGGTCGGGTGGGAGCTCCTGGTGCCCGCCGACGCGGCGCTGTCGGTGTACGAGGCGGTCTCGGCGGCCGGTGCCACCGATGCGGGCTACTACGCGATCGAGTCGCTGCGCTTGGAGAAGGGCTACCGCGCCTTCGGCCGTGAGCTCACCCCGGACTACGGCCCGGCCGAGGCCGGCCTCGTCTTCGCCACGGCCCTGAAGGGCGACAAGGACTTCCTCGGCCGAGCCGCGCTGGAGGAGCACCGTGCCGCGCTGGCGGCCGGGGGCGCGCGGCGTCGGCTCGTGTCGCTGGTGGTCGAGTCGCCCGACCCGATGCTGTGGGGCGGCGAGCTCCTGCTGCGCGACGGTGTGGCCGCTGGCCAGGTCACCAGCGCCGCCTGGGGCGAGACCGTGGGCTCGTCGGTGGGCCTGGCCTACGTCCGCCACGATGGCCCGGTGACCGCCGACTGGCTCGCCGCCGGTGGCTTCGAGGTGGACGTTGCGGGCGAGCGCCACGGCGTACGCCTGTCGCTGCAGCCGCCGTTGAGGTAGTCGCGGTGGCGGACAACCCGGGGCCGCCGACGGGCGTCCTACGAAGGTGATGAGATGCGCCGCCTGGATCGCTGCGGCCCTGCTGCTGACGGCCTGCGGCACCGCGGAGCCGGCGACGACGGAGACGGGTCCGACGGCGAGCGGGACGGGCGCTGCGCCGCCGTCGGAGACCGCCACGGCCGCCGCCCCTGACCAGGAGCGCGTGGCCCGCGCGTTCGTCGCCTTCGCCCGCGGCGACCGCGACCGCCCACCCGCCGACACGCCCGTCGAGCTCTATCTCGGCGGCCACCGCACCCGGACCCTCACGTCGAGCGGGCTCGGGGACCGGCAGGCGTGGGAGACCTGCCCCGAGGGTGGGCACTTCGCCGGTCGGGTGTGCCCGGGGTCGGCGCTCGAGGTGCTCCGGCAGCACGCCGGTGCGGTGGCCCTCGCGGCTCGTCCGCCGACGAACAGCTGCGTGCCCGCGGCGCAGACGCTGGCCGCAGCGACGGTGAACCTGACCCCGACGGGCGTGACATCATGCCTGGACTACTGGCTCGTGCAGCTCGTGGTCGACGACGGTCAGGTGACCGCCGTCAACCTGGTTCAGTTCGAACCCTGAGAGAGGGACGGCCGCCCCGAAACGATCCCTGTCCAACGCGCGCGCATGCGCGGAGTTACGGGTGATCTATCCCCGGTCTAGTCCAGCCCGGACAGCCCCGTCGTAGTGGGCACCCCACTCGCACGGCACACGGCAACCGCCGGTCGGCCGATGTGGGGACACGGGGTCGTCTTGACGACCCCCAGGATGACGGAGCGTGACTGACGATGACTTCCCGGACGCAACATGGCCTCGCCCTCGCGGGCGTGGCGACCCTCATGACCCTGACGTGCGGCCCGCTCGCTGGCGCCGCCTTCGCGGACCCGACGGGGGAACCCGGCCACTCGGGCGAGAGCCACGGCGCCTCGGCCAGCGCGCCGGGCCACGCCGCCCCCAGCCAGGCCCCGAGCCAGGCGGCGACCCCGGCCCCGGCCGCGCCGCAGGGCCCGGCCGCCGCGCCGAGCGCCGGCCAGGACCAGGGCAAGGCGAAGGGGCACGCGCACGCGCCCGGCCAGGCCAAGCCCCAGCCGAAGGCGCCGGGCACCGGCGGTGACCAGGGCGACAAGGGCAGGGACAAGGGCAGGGACAAGAGCGGCGACAAGGGCACGGGCGCCACCGGCAACCCTCCGGGCAACAACGGCACCGTCAAGATCGCCGGCCCGGCCGACGCCGTCGGCCACCCGAGCAACAACCCGCACCCCGGCTGCATCCTCGACGTGGAGTGGTTCGGGTACGACGCGGGCGCGGACGTCGTCTCGACCGTGACGTTCACGCCGCAGGCGCCGACGAGCGACGTCACCATCGGTGGCACGTCGCCGAGCCAGGTCTTCGTGGGCGGCGACGCCGCCGGCGGTGGCACGGACCTGGACGGCCGTCAGGCGTACGCGCTGACGTTCAGCGGCGGGGCTCCGCACCCCAAGCAGGGCTACCACGTCAAGCTCACGGTCGCCACGCCGCGCTCCCTGGGCAACGACACGAAGACCAAGGTCTTCTGGGTCCAGCCCTGTGCGCCCGTCCCGGCCACGACCGGGGTCACCGGTGACACGGGCCCCGCGCCCACCACCGGCACCGGCACCGAGGCGGGGACGGTGCCCGGAACCAACACGGCGACGGGCACGGACACGTCGACCGACACGGACACCGTCCGCGCCGACACGGGGGCCGCTGGGGAGACCGCCACGGAGACCAGCACCGAGAGCAACACCGAGAGCAACACCGAGGCCGACACCGTGCCCCAGACCGACACGGCGACCGGCTCGACGACGGGCTCCACGACCGGCTCGAGCTCCGACGCGACGGACGTGCCGACGGCCGTCGACGCCGGTGAGGAGGGCGCACTGCCGGAGTGGGCACGTTCGCCGCTGGCGCTCGTCCTGCTGGCGGGCGGCGCGGTCCTCGTCGGCGCCGCCTTCGCGGCGCGCCGGACCCGTGCCTGACGCGCCTCGGATCGTCCTCGCGGCCGCCGGCCTGGTGCTGGCGGCCGCGGGGGGCGCCTGGTGGGCGAGCGGCGGATCCGCGGACGGCACCCGGCCGGCGACGGCGGCGTCGCCGGCTCCGGGCCAGGGCGCGACGGCGACCCCGGTGCGCGCGCCGCGGACGCCGGGCGCACCTCGGCGCGTGCTGATCCCGGCCTTGGACGTCGACGCGCCGGTGCTCCCGGTGCGCGCACCGGACGGCACCCTGGTGCCACCCTCGGACCCGAGCCGGCTGGGCTGGTGGGCCGACGGCGCCCGTCCGGGCGACGCCGAGGGCAGCGTGCTGGTGACCGGGCACACGGTGCACACCGGGGGCGGTGCCCTCGACGACCTCGAGACGCTCCGCCGCGGCGACACCGTCGTGGTGGGCACGAAGGCTGGGCGGTTCCGGTACGTCGTCCGGTCGATGCACGTCTACAGCAAGGGCCGGGTCGCCGATGACGCGACGAGGCTCTTCAGCCAGGACGTGCCGGGCCGGCTCGTGCTGATCACCTGCGAGGACTGGGACGGCGAGCGCTACCTCAGCAACGTGGTCGTCGTCGCGACTCCCCGCGATTGAGCCGGGCTCAGCCCTTCACCGCACCCTCGAGCCCGCCGCGCAGGAACAGGCGCTGGAAGACGACGAAGAACACGATCGGCAGCGCGCACGAGATCAGCAGCGCCGCGAGCACGACGTCCAGCTCGGTCACGGCGGCGAGCCGGGGGAGCCGGACCGACAGCGGCTGCTTCGCCGGGTCGGGCAGCACGACGAGCGGCCAGACGAAGTCCTTCCACGCCGCCAGCACCGCGAACACCGACACCACGCCGAGCACCGGCCGCGACATCGGCAGCACGATGCTGAAGAACAGCCGGAAGTCGCCGCAGCCGTCGACGCGAGCGGCGTCGATGATCTCGCGCGGCAGGTTGTCGAAGAAGCGCTTGACGATCGCCACGTTGAACGCCGACGCGCCCGCGGGGAGGAACGCACCCCAGAACGTGTTGACGAGGTTCCAGTGGACGAACGGCACGTCGAGGACCGTCAGGTAGAGCGGCACCAGCAGCACGACCGCTGGCACGAACATCGTCGAGAGCACCAGGGCGTAGATGACCCGGGATCCGCGGGGACGCAGGATCGAGAGCGCGTAGCCGCCGGTCACGGCGACGACCATCTGCACCGCCCACGAGCCGAGGGCGATGACCACCGTGTTCCAGAAGTAGAGCTTGAGGTCGATGTCGACCCACGCCGTGCGCAGGTTCTCCCAGTCCGTGCCGTTGGGCCACAGCGCCAGCGGGTAGCGCAGCGTGTCCTGGGTCGGGGTGATCGCCGACTTCGCGAGCCACAGGATCGGCCCCAGGCACACGATGATGAGGAACACGAGCAGACCGCCGTTGAGAAGCGCGCGCGTCGCCCGGGTGAGCGGACGCCGGCGCTCGAACGCCGAGGTGATCGTGCGGGTCTCGCCGTCCGGCGCCGTACGACGTGCGCGGCGGCCACGGCGCGGGGCCGGGCCGGCGAGGTCGGCCTCGGGCTCCGGTTCGAGGTCGGGGGTGTGCTGGAGGAGCGTGCTCACTCCGACCACCTCCGGGTCAGGCGGAAGTAGGCCACCGACAGCAGTGCCAGCGTGGCGGCGAGCATCAGGCTGAGCGCCGTGGCCTTGCCGTAGTCACCGCCGGTCGTGTTCGCGAACGCGTAGTCGTAGACGAGCAGCAGCACGGTCAGCGTCGCGTTGTCCGGGCCGCCGTCGGTGAAGAGGTAGGGCTCCAGGAACACCTGTGCGGTCCCGATGACCTGCAGGATCAGGGTGATCAGCATGACGCCCCGCAGGTGGGGCACGGTGACGTGCCAGACCTTGCGCAGGATGCCGGCACCGTCGACCTCGGCAGCGTCGTAGAGCTCCGGCGGCACCGAGACCAGCGCGGCCAGGTAGATGATCACCGTGCCGCCGGCCGCGGCCCACGTGGCCTCGATGACCAGGGACGGCATCGCCCACGACGGGTCCTCCAGCCAGGGCACCGGGCCGAGGCCGAACCAGCCGAGGATGGTGTTGAAGACACCGGTCTCCTCGGCGTCGTAGAAGAAGCGCCACAGCAGCACCGCGACCGCCGGCGGGATCACGACCGGCAGGTAGGCGAGCAGCGAGTAGAGCCCCCGCGCCCGGCGTACGTCGCTCATGACCACCGCCAGCATCAGCGGCACCGGGTAGCCGATCACCAGCGCGAGCACCGCGAACCAGATGGTGTTCTGCACCGCGGTCGACAGGAGCGGGTCGGCGAGCACGGCGCGGAAGTTGTCGGGGCCGACGAACTCCGCCGGGGTGACGAGGTTGGTCTGCTGCATGCTCATGACGACCGAGCGCACGATCGGCCACCAGGAGAAGAGGCCGAAGACGAGCAGCATCGGCAGCAGGAACGCGATGGTGGCGGCTGAGCCACGCACGCGCGCCAGGTACGCGGTCATGATCACCTTTCACACGAGATGGGGCCGGGCCGGCCGGGGTCGTCGAGGAACACCCCGGCCGGCCCGGAGCTGGGTCAGCCGAGCAGTGCCTGGACCTGCTCGTTGCCGTCGGCGAGCAGCGCGTCGATGTCGGCGCCCTCGTCGGTGAGGACCTTCTGGACGATCGAATCGAGGATCCCGTAGACCTCCTGCGTGTGCGAGGCGGGCTCGGGGATCAGCGTCTGCGAGAAGACGCCCTCGGTGAAGGAGGTCATCTGGTCCTGGGGCACGTTGACGTACTCGGCCTTGGCGTCCTCGACGGCCTGCCAGGTCTCCTGGTCGAAGATCGGCAGCGTCGGGGTGCCGATCGGCTGGTCGCTCTCGGCGAGCACCTTCGCGTCGGCGACCGCGGCGTCCGGGTCGTAGTTCTTGCGCTCGCGGTAGAAGTCGTTCCACTTCACCGCGGCCTCCTGCTCCTCCGGGCTGGCCTTGGCGCTGACCGCCGCGACCGAGCCGCCGCCGAGGATGCCCGCGTCAGCGCTGTCCGAGAGCGGCAGCGCCGCGAGCCCGTAGTCGTCGGGGTCGATCTGGTTGGTGGTGACCAGCGCGTTGTAGACGTCGGAGCCGGACATGTACATGCCGATCTTGCCGGCGGCGAACGCCTCGTTGATGGTGCCCCACTCGAAGTTGGTGTTCTTGCCCATCGACTGGTCGTCCCACTTCATGTCGTGCAGGAGCTCGAGCCCCTCACGGGTGGCGTCGTTGTCGATGCTGGCCGTCGCGCCGTCCTCGGACTCCATCCGCCCGCCGAGCGCGTAGGTCAGCGTCGTGAGCATCCAGCCGCCGGTGTTGTTGGAGGTCATCTGCACGTAGCCGGCCTGCCCGGTCTTCTCGGCGATCGCCTGGGCGTCCTCACGGACCTCGTCCCACGTCGTCGGGGGCTGGTCCGGGTCGAGACCCGCCTTCTCGAACAGCGCCCGGCTGTAGTGCAGGCCGACGCCGTAGACGTCGGTCGGCAGGCCGTAGATCTTGCCGTCGGTGCCCTGGGCGGCGGCGAGGACGCTGGGGTTGAAGTCCTCGGCGTAGGGCAGCTCGTTGACGTAGTCGGTCACGTCGGCGATCTGCTGCCGCTCGGCGAGCCCCTTGGTGTCGGTGAAGGGCACCCGGAACGTCGTCGGCAGCTGGTCGCCCGCGAGCTGGGTCGAGAACGTCTCGGCGTTCCACTCCCACTCGATCGGCTCGACGATGATGTCGGGGTTGTCCTTCATGAACGCCGCGGCCTGCTTGTTGACCGCGTCGATGGTGCCCTGCTCGTCCCCGGGCCGCCAGCCCTCGACGGTGATGTGCACCTTGCCGTCGCTCTCGGAATCCTTGTCGTCGTCGCTGCCGCAGGCGGTCGCGAGCACGGACACGGTGGCGAGGGAGGCGATGGTCGCCAGCGCGGTGAGGCCGCGCCGCCGGTGGTTCCTCATGGGTGACTCCTTGATGGTGGATGTGGTGGTGCCGGGGTGGTGCGGGTCAGCCCAGGTCCAGCCAGGCCGTGGCGTCGACGGGCAGCTGCCCGTCGACGAGGGGTGCGCTGCTCAGGTGGAGCCGGACCGCGCGGGGCAGGTCCACCGGGGCTCCCGAGAGGTTGCTGACGCAGACGAACCGCTCGCCGCGACCGAACGCGATGACGTCCGCGCCGAGGTCGAGCCAGTGGAACCGCGCCTCGTCGTGCCCGGCGCCGAGCTCGGGCACGTCCCGCCGCAGCCGCAGGGCGGTGCGGTAGAGCGCCAGCATCGAGCCGGGGTCACCGGCCTGTGCTGCCGCGGTGCGGTCGCCCCAGCCCGCCGGCTGCGGCAACCACGTGTCGACCGGCCGGGGGCTGAAGCCGTAGGGCGGCTCGGTGCCCGACCAGGGGAACGGCACGCGACAGCCGTCCCGTCCGGGGTCGACCCCGCCGGATCGCGCGTGCATCGGGTCCTCGATGCGCTCCACCGGGATGTCGGCCTCGGGGAGGCCGAGCTCCTCGCCCTGGAAGAGGTAGTAGGCGCCGGGGAGCGCCATCGCCAGCAGCGCCGCCGCGCGAGCCCGGCGGGCCCCGAGCTCGAGGTCGGTCGGCGTGCCGAACCGCTTGGTGTCGAACGCGAACGCGGTGTCCTCACGGCCGTAGCGGGTCACCGGCCGCGTCACGTCGTGGTTGGAGAGCACCCACGTCGCCGGCGCGCCGACCCCGTCGTGGACCGCCAGCGTCTGCTCGATGGAGGCACGCAGGGCCTTGGCGTCCCAGGGGGAGGACATGTAGTCGAAGTTGAACGCCGAGTGCAGGACGCCCGGACGCAGGAACCGGGCGAACCGCTCGGCGTCGGGAAGCCACAGCTCGCCGATGAGCACCCGGTCCGGCCCGTAGGACTCGGCGATCTGGCGCCAGGAGCGGTAGATGTCCTGAAGGTCCTCGCGGTCGACGTACGGGTGCTCGCCGGGCAGCGGCGTGCCCGGCACCTCGGGCAGCCGCTCGTCCTTGGCGACGAGCGCGGCCGAGTCGATCCGGATGCCGGCGACGCCCCGGTCGAACCAGAAGCGGAGCGTCTGCTCGTGGTCCTCGATGACGTCCGGGTGGCCCCAGTTGAGGTCCGGCTGCCCGGGGGCGAACAGGTGGAGGTACCACTGCTCGGGGGTGCCGTCCGGGCCGACGACCCGGGACCAGGCCGGCCCGCCGAACTCGGAGACCCAGCCGTTCGGCGGCAGCTCGCCGTCCTCGCCCCGGCCGGCGCGGAACCAGAAGCGCTCGCGCTCGGGAGAGCCAGGCCCGGCCGCGAGCGCCGCCTGGAACCACGCGTGCTGGTCCGAGACGTGGTTGGGGACGACGTCGATGATGATCCGGATGCCGACCGCGGCGGCGTCGCTGATGAGCGCCTCGGCCTCGGCGAGGTCGCCGAACAGCGGGTCGATCGCGCGGTAGTCGGCGACGTCGTAGCCGCCGTCCGCCATCGGGGAGGGGTACCACGGCGTGAACCAGAGCGCGTCCACGCCCAACCCGGCGAGGTAGGCGAGCCGGGTGCGGACGCCGGCCAGGTCGCCGGTCCCGTCGCCGTTGGCGTCACAGAAGCTGCGTGGGTAGACCTGGTAGATGGCGGCGCCCCGCCACCAGTCGGTGCTCACGTCGGAGGGCCTCGTTCCCGGTTGTGGTGGCCGTCACAGTGCTGACGGCGACGGGAACGCTAGGAGGGCTTGCAGGCCTCTGCAAGAACTCGACAGGACGTATTTATCTTTCAGATCTTGCAGCGACGGGGCTCGCGCTTGCAGGGCGGGTGGAGCGGCGGACCACCAGCTCGGGCTCGAACAGGAGCTCGTCGGCGGCGGCGTCCTCGCCCCGCAGCTGGGTGAGCAGGGCGGCCACCGCGGCGCGACCCATCGCCTCGATCGGCTGCCGGACCGTGGTGAGCGGCGGCTCGACCGAGGACATGAACGCCGAGTCGTCGTACCCGATCACCGACACGTCCTCCGGCACCCGCAGGCCGGCCCGGCGCACCGCCCGGATCGCACCGAGGGCGATGGGGTCGCTCGCGCAGACCAGCGCGGTGGCGCCGCGGCCGACGAGCACGCTGGCCGTGGCCTGGCCGCTCTGCAGCGAGAACTGGCTGTGCCCGACCAGGTCGTCGGGCAGGTCGAGGAGGGCGCGGGCGGCGGCGAGCTTGCGGACCGACGGCTCGTGGTCGCGCGGCCCGAGGACCAGGCCGATGCGCTCGTGGCCGAGCGCGCGCAGGTGGTCGATCGCCTGCTCGACGGCGCTGGCGTCGTCGCAGACCACGCTCGGGAACGGCAGCCGCTCGATGCCTGCGTTGATGAGCACGACCGGCAGCTTGCGCCGGGCCAGTCGGTCGTAGTGCTCGTGGTCGGCGTCGGCCTGGCTGTAGAGCCCGCCGGCGAAGATGATCCCCGCGACCTGCTGCTGCTCGAGCAGCATGTCGACGTAGGCCGCCTCGGCGCCGGGCTCGTTGATCTGCGTGCACAGCACCGGCGTCAGGCCGTTCTGGGAGAGCAGCGCGCCGACGACCTCCGCGAGCGCGGGGAAGATCGGGTTCGACAGTTCGGGCAGCACCAGGCCCACCAGCCGGGCCCGCTCGCCACGGAGCTTGGTGGGCCGCTCGTAGCCGAGCACGTCGAGGGCGGTGAGCACGGTCTGCCGGGTGGCCTCGGAGACCCCGGGCTTGCTGTTGAGCACGCGGCTCACCGTCGCCTCGCTGACCCCGGCCCGGGCCGCCACCTCCGCCAAACGCCGCGTCATGGCCGCAATCTAACCGATGGAACTGTGCAAGAACTCGACAACCGCCGACAGAAATCTGCCAGCCCCGCTGCAAGCACGCGGGTCGCTGACGACGTCCCGTTATCGAACTGTGTCCGACCGACCTCCGCCGACGGCGACGGCCAGCCCGGCGCAGAGCGCGCCGAGGGTGCCGAGCACCTCGTCGCCGAGGGTGTCCTCGTAGGCGGTGTCGATCTCGGTGCCGTGGCGGATGAACGTCCACCACTCGCCGACCTCCCAGCCGATCGCGAGGATCGCGCCGAGCCCGCACACCACGAGCACGACGGCCCAGCGCGGCCGCACCGGCCCGGCGACCAGCAGGCCGACGCCGGCCAGCAGGAGGAACCAGTTGACGAAGTGGTTGACGTCGTCCCACCACACGAGCGAGTCGTAGAGGTCCAGGCTGTTGCCGGTCACGTCGACGAGGAACGGCAGCATGATCAGCGTGAACGCGCCGTACGGCGGGGCCGGGCGCGGGTCACGGCGCCGGGTCGCCAGCCACCAGATCGCCGGGGCGACGAGCATCAGCAGGGGATAGGCCAGCAGCCGGGCGCGGAAGGCCTTGTCGGCGAAGCGGTCGATGCCCGGCACCCACTCGGCGACGGCCAGCTGGCCGACCGTGAGCAGCAGGACCAGCGCGGGGACCCAGGCACGGACTCTCGTCGTCGGCGGCGTCACGCGAGGATGGTGGCAGGAATACCGGGCGGGCGTGCGTCGTTGGGCGATATAGTTCGGATTTCAACCAACTACCCCAGGAGATGAGTGGTCATGCAGTTCGGCATCTTCACCGTCGGTGACGTCACGGCCGACCCCACGACGGGCCGGACCCCGACCGAGCACGAGCGGATCAAGGCGACCGTCGAGATCGCGACGAAGGCCGAGGAGATCGGCCTGGACGTGTTCGCCACCGGCGAGCACCACAACCCGCCGTTCATCGCGTCGAACCCCACCGCGACGCTGGCCTACATCGGCGCGAAGACCGAGAACATCATCCTCTCGACCGCGACCACGCTGATCACCACCACCGACCCGGTGCTGATCGCCGAGGACTACGCGAAGATCCAGCACCTCACCGACGGCCGCGTCGACCTGATGATGGGCCGCGGCAACACCGGCCCGGTCTACCCGTGGTTCGGCAAGGACATCCGCGAGGGCATCAACCTCGCGATCGAGAACTACGCACTGTTGCGCCGGCTCTGGAGCGAGGACGTCGTGAACTGGGAGGGCCGCTTCCGCACGCCGCTGCAGGGCTACACCTCGACCCCGCGTCCGCTCGACGGCGTCGCGCCGTTCGTGTGGCACGGCTCGATCCGCAGCCCCGAGATCGCCGAGCAGGCGGCCTACTACGGTGACGGCTTCTTCCACAACCACATCTTCTGGCCGGCCGGCCACACCCAGCAGATGGTCGACCTCTACCGCCGCCGCTTCGAGCACTACGGCCACGGCGCGTACGACGAGGCGATCGTCGGCCTCGGCGGGCAGTTCTTCATGCGGAAGAACAGCCAGGACGCCGTCGACGAGTTCCGGCCCTACTTCGACAACGCCCCGGTCTACGGCCACGGCCCCTCGCTGGAGGACTTCACCGAGGCCACCCCGCTGACCGTCGGCTCGCCCCAGCAGGTGCTGGAGCGCACGCTCGGCTTCCGCGACTACGTCGGCCACTACCAGCGCCAGCTCTTCCTGGTCGACCACGCCGGCCTGCCGCTCAAGACGGTGCTGGAGCAGCTCGACCTGCTGGGCGAGATCCTGCCCGAGCTGCGCAAGGGCATGGCCGAGGGCCGTCCGGCCAACGTGCCGGACGCCCCGACCCACGCCTCGCTCGTCGCCGCCGCCGGCGGCGCCAAGGACTCGACGGTGTACGCCGAGGCCGACGACGTGACCGGCAGCTCGGACCGTGAGGAGGCGCGGGCATGACCTCCCTCGTCGTCGTCTCCGCCGGGCTGTCCAACCCGTCGTCGACCAGGCTGCTCGCCGACCGGCTCACCGCCGCCACGGTCGAGGCGCTGGAGGACGTCGAGGTCACGCACGTGCAGCTGCGCGACCTCGCGCACCAGCTGACCGACCACCTGCTCACCGGGTTCGCGGCGCCGGAGCTCGCCGCGGCCCAGCGCGCCGTCGCCGAGGCGGACGGCGTCGTCGTCGTGACGCCGGTCTTCTCCGCGTCGTACTCCGGGCTCTTCAAGACGTTCTTCGACGTCCTGGAGCCGGGCGCGCTCGACGGCACGCCGGTCCTCCTCGGCGCGACCGGCGGCACGCCGCGGCACTCGCTGGTGGTCGAGCACGCGCTGCGACCGCTCTTCGCCTACCTGCACGCGATCGTCGTGCCGACCGGCGTCTACGCCGCGACCGACGACTTCGCCGGCACCGACCTCGACGCGCGTGTCACCCGCGCCGCCGGCGAGCTGGCCGCCCTGATGGGCAAGGTCAGCCGCGTCGACAGCGCCGTGTCCAAGCGCCGCACGGTCGACGACGAGCTCACCGCGCCCACGCCGTTCGAGGAGCTGCTCCGCCGGGCGTCCCAGGGCTGACTCAGAGCTCGTAGACGCGCCGGGCGTTGTCACCGGCGACCATGTCGACCACGCGGATCGCGTCGTGCTCGGACCAGTGGCCGCGGCGTACCCACCCACCGAGCACCTGCCCCATCGCCCAGCGCCACTGCTGGGCCCCGAGGAAGTGCAGCTCCGGCAGGCCGTAGGCGTCGGAGGAGTAGAGCTGCTTGTCGAACGGCGCCAGCTCCATCGCCTCGGCGACCAGCTCGACCGAGCGGGCGCCGAGGTGGTTGATCGCCAGGCCGACGTCGACGTAGACGTGGTCGTAGGCCTGCGCGAGGTAGCCCGCGTGCCGGTGGAACGGGTAGCAGTGCAGCAGCAGGACCGGGATGTCCACGGCCTCGAGCAGCGGCCGCAGGTGCAGCGGGTCGGCCCGCCGCAGGTCCAGGTCGCGGTCGCCCAGGCCGGTGTGCACCTGCAGCGGCAGGCCACGGGCGGCCGCCTCGTGCACCCCGAACGCGACCAGCACCGGGTCCTCGACGCGGCCGCCGGACGCCCGGGCGCGGCCGGCGACGGCGCGTGCGGAGGGGCGGGACCAGTCGATGTCGAGGCCGCAGCGGTAGGCCGCGATCGTCTTCGCGGCCACGGCGTCAGTGGCGTCGAGCCGCTCCCGGAAGGCGCCGACGACGTCGCGCTCGCCGAGCACCTCCTCCATCAGCAGCTCGAGGCGCAGCACCTCCGACCGCGGCTCGGGGTCGGTGACCAGGGCAGGGGTCAGACCCGTGTCGACGAGCCAGTGGTCGACGCCGGCGGCCTCGACGAACGTGCGCACGAGCTCGTCGTACGGCGTCGCGGCCCGAGCCTCCCAGTAGTCGTCGGGCGAGGCGTGCCGGGGCAGGCCCAGCAGGGGCGCGCACCAGTGCCGGAGCGCGACGCCGAGCGGCAGGTCGAACCCCGACCGGCCCGGCGGCACCGGACCGGTCGATCCCTCGTTGAGAGCGGCCTCGAACGCGTCGCGATCGCCCGGCTCGGTGAACCAGCCGTGCACGTGGTGGTCGACCAGGCGCACCTCCTCCACGTGGTCGGCGAGCACGTCACCAGCTCCAGGCCAGCCGCAGCGCCTCGGCCGACTCCGCCAGCGGCAGCCCGGCGAAGGCGGTGACCTCGTGGCGACGCACGGCCAGCAGGCCCTCGACGACCGGCGTGCCCAGCAGCTCGCGGGCGACCTCCGACCCGGCGAGCGCGTCGAGCGCGGCGGCCTGGTGCGTCGGCAGCACGGCCAGGTCCTGACCCGACCGAGCCGGGTCCACGTCGACCGGCGCCACCGGGGCGAGCCCGAGCTCGATGCCCCGGCGCACGCTGCCGAGGAGGGCGGCGGTCGCGAGGTAGGGGTTGGCGCTCGGGTCGACGACCTTGAGCTCGATGTTGGCGCCGTGCGCGCTGGCCGGCCCGGCCGCGACCAGCCGCACGGCGGCCTCGCGGTTCTCCAGCCCCCAGCACAGCGCCGCTCCCGCCCAGTTGCCGGGCACCAGCCGGCGCGCCGACACCGCGGAGCCGGCGTACACGCCGATGAGCTCCGGGAGCGTGCTCAGCACGCCGGCGATCGCGCTGGCTCCGTCGTCGGTGAGCTCGTGCGCGCCGGAGCCGCCCGAGAACACGGGGCCGTTCGCGGTCTCGACGGAGAGGTGCAGGTGGGCGCCGTTGCCCGCGTCGCCGGCGAACGGGACGGGGGAGAAGGACACGCCGAGACCGTGCCGCTCCGCGACCCGGCCGATGACCGCCCGCCCGAGCACGACGGCGTCGGCGGCCGCCACCGGATCGGCGGGCGAGAGGGAGACCTCGCGCTGGTCGCGGCCGTACTCCGTGTGCAGCTGCTCGACGCCCAGCCCGGCGCGCTCGGCCGACTCGGCGAGGTCGACCAGCAACGCCGACCTGGCCAGCGAGCTGCCCAGCCCGTACGGCGTCCAGCCGCGGCCGGTCGCGCGCTCGCCGTCGGTGCGCAGCAGGGTGCACTCGAGCTCGGCGCCGACCCGGGCCCGGAGGCCGGCGGCCCCCGCCTCGTCGACGGTCCGCTTCAGCACGCTGCGGGCGCACATCGGTGACGGCGTGCCGTCCTGCAGGTAGAGGTCGCCGGGAGCGATCGCGACGCCGTCCGCGACCGTGCGCAGGTCGTCGGGGTCGATCCGGATGCGCAGGTCGCCGACGACGTTGAGCTCGGGCGTGAACGCGATGGACCCGTCGACGCAGAAGACGCTCCACGACGGCGAGGCGCCCATCCCGTGCACCTGGAACGCCTCGGTGCGGGTCGTGGGCACGTACTTGGCCCGCGCGACGCCGGCCATGTCGACGACCCACCCGCCGACCAGTCCCATGGCGACGGCCTAGTGCTCGTAGGTGCCGTGGAGGATCGCCCGGGCGGCCGTCTTGAACGCGAGGTTGAAGGACACGACGGCGGGCGAGGCGTCGGAGTCGACGCCGAGCGACTCCTCGGTCACGGCGTGCACGACGAAGAAGTAGCGGTGCACCTGGTCGCCCTCGGGCGGCGCGGCACCCATGAACGCCTTCGAGCCGCCGTCGTTGCGGCACATGAAGGCGGCGCCGGGCAGCGAGGCCCCCTCGGCGCCGGCCCCGGCGTCGAGCGACGTCACGTCGGCGGGCAGATCGACGAGCACCCAGTGCCAGAAGCCGCTCGGCGTGGGGGCGTCGGGGTCGAAGCAGGTGACCGTGTAGCTCTTCGTGCCCTCCGGCGCGCCCGACCAGGACAGCTGCGGCGAGGTGTTGCCCGCGGCGGCCACGTGCGCGTCGGCGAGCGGCTGGCCGTCGGTGACGTCCGTGCTCGTGACGGTGAAGGACGGTACGGCGGGCAGCAGGTCGTAGGGGTTGGGGCTGACGGGCCGGTCGAGGATCATCTCGCTCCTATCGCAATCGCGGACTCGGTCCGAACGTAGTCCGATGACCGACCCGTGCCCAGGGGCGCGGCGCCGAACCGGCGATGATGGGGCGGTGGACGACTTCCCGACGTACCCCTCCGGCCTGCGCCTGGCCCACCGCCGCGTGGTGGTGGTCGGCGGCGGGCACGTGGCGCAGCGACGGGTTCCGCAGCTGATCGCGGCCGGCGCGGACGTGCACGTCGTGTCGCCCGTGGTGACGCCCGCGATCGAGGGGCTGGTCGGCTCCGGCGAGGTCACCTGGCACGAACGGGGATTCGAGCCCGCGGACCTCGACGGCAGCTGGTACTGCATCGCCGCCACCGACGACGTCGAGGTCAACGAGCAGGTCAGCGCGGCCGCGGAGGAGCGCCGGGTCTTCTGCGTGCGCTCCGACGACGGCACCCGGGCGACCGCGTGGACGCCCGCGACCGGCCGGCACGACGGCGTCACGGTCGCGGTGCTCAGCAACCGCGAGCCGCAGCGGTCGGCCCGGATCCGCGACGAGATCGTCGAGGGGATGCGCGAGGGAGAGATCGGCGCCAAGCGGCAGCGCGACCACGCCCCGGGCGTCGTCCTCGTCGGTGGCGGGCCGGGGGAGCCGGAGCTGATCAGCGTCGCCGGCCGCAAGGCGCTCATGGACGCCGACGTCGTGGTGGCCGACCGGCTCGCGCCGCGCGAGCTGCTGGGCGACCTGCCGCCGGACGTCGAGCTCGTCGACGTCGCCAAGCTGCCGCGCGGCCGGTCGGCGCAGCAGGAGGAGATCAACCGGATCATCGTCGAGCGCGCGCTCGCCGGGAAGCGGGTGGTGCGCTTCAAGGGCGGCGACAACTTCGTGTTCGGGCGTGGCTACGAGGAGGTCATCGCCTGCCGCGAGGCCGGCGTCCCGGTCACCGTGGTGCCGGGGCTGTCGAGCTCGATCTCGGTGCCGGGCGTCGCCGGCATCCCGGTGACGCACCGCGGCGTGGCCCACGAGTTCACCGTCATCTCGGGGCACCTGCCGCCGGGGCATCCCGAGTCGCTGGTCAACTGGGCCGCTGTCGGTGCCCTGTCGGGCACCGTCGTGCTGATGATGGCGGTCGAGAACGCGCCGCTGATCGCGGCCGCGCTCGTCGAGGGCGGCCGCGCGCCGTCGACCCCGGTCGCCGTCGTCGCCGAGGGCACGATGCCGGGCCAGCGCACGGTCTACGCGACCCTCGCGACCCTGGGCGGCGAGATCACCGCCCACGCCGTACGGCCGCCCGCGATCATCGTCGTCGGCGACGTGGTCGCGGTCGCCGCGCCGGAGGTCTACGCCTGATGGCCACGATCGTCGAGATCGACGATCCCGCCGACCCGCGGCTCGCCGACTACCGCGACCTGCGCGACGTCGAGCTGCGCAAGCACCTGGAGGCCGACCACGGCCTCTTCCTCGCCGAGGGGGAGAAGGTGGTCCGCCGGGCGGTCGCGGCCGGCTTCCGCCCGCGGTCCTTCCTGATGGCGCCGCGGTGGCTCGACGGGCTGGCGACGGAGCTGTCGGCGTCGGACGCGCCGTGCTTCGTGCTGTCGGAGGCGCTGATCGAGCAGGTCACCGGCTTCCACGTGCACCGCGGCGCCCTGGCCTCGCTGGAGCGGCTGCCGCTGCCGTCGGTCGAGTCGGTGGTCGAGGGCGCGCGGTCGGTGCTGGTCCTCGAGGACCTCGTCGACCACACCAACGTCGGCGCCGTGTTCCGCTCGGGAGCGGCGATGGGCTTCGACGCCGTACTGCTGGCGCCGCGCTGCGCCGACCCGCTCTACCGGCGCTCGATCAAGGTCGGCATGGGCGCCGTCTTCACGATGCCGTGGACGCGGCTGCCGTCCTGGCCGGACGCGCTGACCTCGCTCGCCGACCTCGGCTTCACCACCGTCGCGCTCACGCTCGCGCCCGACGCCGTACCGATCGAGGACGCCGTCGCCGGGCTCGACCGGGTCGCGCTCGTGCTCGGCTCCGAGGGCCACGGTCTCTCCGCGCGCTGGGAGTCCACCGCGGCCCGCCGGGCGATCATCCCGATGGCCGCGGGCATCGACTCGCTCAACGTGGCCGCCGCCTCGGCCGTCGCCTGCTACGTGACCGCCCGCCGTTGACGCCGACTCGGCGCGTCTTGCCCGCTGATGGGCCTCGACTCGGCGCGTCTTGCCCACCAGCTGAGCATGACGCGCCGACTCGGCACGTCTGAGCGGGCAAGACGCGCCGAGTCGGCACTCAGATCCAGCGGCGGTACTTGAAGACGCCCCACAGCGTCACGCTGACCAGCAGCATCAGGACGAGCGCGAAGGGGTAGCCGAGCGCCCAGTGCAGCTCCGGCATGTGGTCGAAGTTCATGCCGTAGACGGTGCCGACCAGCGTCGGAGCGAACAGGATCGCCGCCCAGGCGGAGATGCGCTTGACGTCGTCGTTCTGCTCGATGCTCGCCTCCGACAGCGCCCGCATCTCCTCGTTCTGCCGCTGCGCGACCAGGGTGGCGTTCACGGTGAGGATGTCGCGCAGCAGCTGCCGGAAGCCGTCGACCTGCTCGATGACCTGCGTGAGGTGGTCCTCGACGTCACGCAGGTAGCGCTGGAGCTCCTCGTCGGTGCCGTACTTCTCGAAGCCGGCCGACAGGTTGGCGAGGACCGTCGCCAGCGGCCGGGTCGCGCGCTGGAAGTCGATCACCTCGCGCGAGAGCTCGTAGATGCGGCGCGACACCTGGGGGTCGCTGCCGAACACCTCGGTCTCGATCTCGTCGATGTCGTTGCCGAGTCCGGCGACGACGGGGCCGTAGCCGTCGACGATCCGGTCGAGGATCGCGTAGAGGATCGCCTCCGGCCCGAGCGCGAGCAGGTCCGGGTTCGACTCCAGCCGGCGGCGTACGGCGGAGAGGTCCGGCGACTCGCTGTGCCGCACGGTGATCACGAAGTCGGGGCCGACGAAGAGGTGCACCTCGCCGAAGTCGACCTCCTCGCGCGCATCGACGTAGTGCGCGGCGCGGAGCACCACGAAGAGCGTGTCGTCGTAGCGCTCCAGCTTGGGCCGCTGGTGGGCGACGATCGCGTCCTCGACGGCGAGCTCGTGCAGGTCGAACTCCTGCGCCAGCGAGCCCAGCTCGTGCTGGTCGGGCCGGTAGAGACCGATCCAGGCGACGGCGTCGTCGTGCTCGTGGAGCGACCGGTAGGTCTCGGCCAGCGACGTGGGCGAGTCGACGCGGTCGCCACGGACGTAGACGGCGCTGTCGACCATGCTGACGCGGTCGGCGATGCGCTCGACGGCGAGCGATGCGCCCGGAGCGGCGGGCTGGCGGTTGGCCGGACGGCGGACCCGGCCGGTCAGTGAGCGGATCGGCTTGAAGCTGCGGTCGGACATGACGAGACCTCACGGTGAGCAGGAGCAGGGGAGCGGCGACTGTCGCTATGCACTGCACTCACCTCCTCGCTCCGTGGGCCGACCGGAGGAAAGGGTACGCCGCCGCTCAGGCCCGGGGCCATTCGGCCGGGTAGTCGGAGGCCGCCTTGTCGTGCGCCTTCTGGAGCTTCTTGCGCAGCTTGGTCGGCAGCCGGTCGCCGAACACGGTCCCGACCGTGTGGTCGGTCTCGTGCTGCAGGCACCGGGCCAGCAGCCCGTCGCCCGCGAACGTGACCGGCTCCCCGTCGAGGCCGGTGCCGGTGACGGACGCGAAGTCCGGGCGCGCGCACTCGACGAACGCGCCCGGGAAGGACAGGCAGCCCTCGTCGTCCTCGTCGAGCTGACGGTCGCGGCCCTCGGGCAGGCTGAGCACGGGGTTGCAGACCACGCCGACGGTCCGCTCTCCCGATGCGTCGGGGCAGTCGAAGACGAACATCGCGACGTCCTCCCCGACCTGGCAGGCGGCGAGGCCGACGCCGTCCGCGGCGTACATGGTGGCGACCATGTCGGCGGCGAGCGCACGCAGCGCGTCGTCGTACGCCGTCACCTGCTGCTGCGGGCGGTGCATCACCGGCGTGCCCCAGCGGGTGATCGGGCGGACCGAGCCGCCCTCGGGGAGCGGTCCGTGCGGGGCGTGCACCGGGGCGGCGGCGGACTGTTCGGACATGGTGCAGATCCTAGGTGTCACCGCCGAGGGCCTTGACCGCTCCCCGCGCCAGTGTCATTCTCCTAGGTACCTAGTAGAACCGAACTTGCGAGGAGCCGAGTTGATCGAGTTCCACCTCGACGGCCGGTCGGGTGTCGCGCCGTACCAGCAGCTCGTGCAGCAGGTCCGCCGCGCCCTGCGCCTCGGGATCCTGCGCGAGGGCGACCGGCTGCCGACAGTCAAGGAGGTCGTCGCGCACCTGGCGATCAACCCGAACACCGTCTCCAAGGCCTACCGCGAGCTCGAGCTCGAGGGCCTGGTCAGCGCGCGGCCGGGCGTCGGCACGTTCGTGACCCGCACCCTCGCCGACAACACCCTGGCCGCCCACGGCCCGCTGCGCACCGACCTCGAGCGCTGGCTGGCCAAGGCGAGGCGCGCGGGGCTCGACGAGGAGAGCATCGAGGCCATCTTCGACAGCACCTTTCGATCCGCGCTGAGGGAGGACACCGCATGAGCACCGTCATCAGGTCGGCCGGCCTGGGCAAGAAGTACCGCAGCCGCTGGGCGCTCTCCGACTGCTCCCTCGAGGTGCCGTCCGGTCGGGTCGTCGGGCTGGTCGGCCCGAACGGAGCCGGCAAGAGCACGTTCCTCAACCTCGCGGTCGGGATGCTCGCGCCGTCGGCGGGTGAGATCGAGGTGCTGGGGGAGCGGCCCACCGGCCGGTCCGCCCCGCGCACGCGCGTCGGCTACGTCGGACAGGACACCCCGACGTACGCCGGGCTCAGCGTCGCCGACCACCTCCGGCTCGGCGCGCACCTCAACCCCGGCTGGGACGAGACCCAGGCCCGGCAGCGGGTCGCCCGGCTCGGGCTGGACCCGAAGCAGCGAGCCGGGCGGCTGTCCGGCGGCCAGCGCGCCCAGCTCGCGCTCACCCTCGGCCTGGCCAAGCGGCCCGAGCTGCTGCTGCTCGACGAGCCGGTCGCCGCGCTCGACCCGCTCGCCCGGCGGGAGTTCCTCCAGGACCTGATGGAGGCGGTCGCCGAGCAGGACCTCAGCGTGGTGCTCTCCTCCCACCTGGTCTCCGACGTCGAGCGGGCGTGCGACTTCCTCATCGTCCTGGTCGACTCGCGGGTGCAGGTCGCCGGCGACATCGAGGAACTGCTCGGCTCGCACCTCCGGCTCACCGGCCCCCGGCGCGACCCCGCGACGCTGCCCGCCGCCCAGGAGGTCGTCACGGCGAGCCACACCGACCGGCAGTCGACGTACGTCGTGCGCACCGACGCCCCCGTCCTCGACCCCGCCTGGGAGGTCAGCCGGCTCACGCTCGAGGACCTCGTCCTCGCCTACATGAGCCGGCAGGCCCTCGCGCGCGCCGACGCCCGTCCCTCGCTGGAGGCCCTGCGATGATCTGGCTCACCTGGCGGCAGCTCCGCCTCTCGGCGCTCGTGGTCCTGACGACGGTGGCGTGCTTCGCGATCGCGCTCGCGGCCACCGGGCCGCAGCTGGCCAACATGTTCGCCGAGGCGCCCGAGGACTTCTTCGACCAGCTCGGCATCGACGACACGAAGCAGGCCCTCTTCGACTTCGGCACCGGTCTCGTCTACGCGGTGCCCGCCCTCGTCGGGGTCTTCTGGGGTGCCCCGATGG
Organism: Nocardioides agri; assembly: GCF_013778305.1. Taxonomy (GTDB): domain Bacteria; phylum Actinomycetota; class Actinomycetes; order Propionibacteriales; family Nocardioidaceae; genus Nocardioides; species Nocardioides agri. Next base: position 712,689 of record NZ_JACEIC010000001.1, on the reverse strand, counting down.
TGGCCCGCGAGCTCGAGGCCGGGACCCACCGGCTGGTGTGGACCCAGAGCGTCACCCGGACGCGATGGCTCGCCACCAAGCTCGGCCTCACCGCCCTGGCCGGCCTGGCCGCGGGGCTGGTCGGTCTGGCCCTCACGTGGTGGTGCGCCCCGATCGACGACGCCATCGCCGGCGGCTACTCCGAGGGCGGGATGCTGCTCACGGTCCCGCGGCTGAACCCGGTGCTGTTCGGCGCTCGCGGCCTGGTGCCCGCCGCGATGACGCTGCTCGCCCTCGCGCTCGGGGTCACCGCCGGTCTGCTGCTCCGGCGCACGGTCGCGGCGATGGCGGTCACGCTGGTCGCGGTCGTGGGCCTGCAGGTCGCGCTGCCGCAGCTCGTGCAGCCGCACCTCGGCGACCCGGTCGCGCTCGACCAGGAGATCTCCGAGGAGACCATCCGCGGCATCATGGCGGGCGGCGGCCCGGGCTCGGGCCCCGGGCCGTTCCAGCGGCTCGAGGCCGATCTCGAGAAGCCTGGAGCGTGGCTGCTGTCCCAGCAGACGGTGGACCCCTCCGGCGCGGTGGTCGACGAGTTCCCGGCCTGGACCACGGACTGTGGCGGCGGCCGCGACGCCATGGCGGCGTGCCTGGACCGGCTCACCGACGAGGGCTACCGGCAGCAGATGACCTACCTGCCCGCCTCGCAGTTCTGGCGCATCCAGGTCCTCGAGACGGCGATCCTGGTGCTGCTCGCCGGCGGCCTGACCGGCTTCTGCTTCTGGAGGATCCGCCGCGACCTGTGACCGGGCGCACGGCCCCGACCTGTAGCCGGAGATGTAACTCCGAGTTACATTTTCGGGTATGACCCTGATCCAGAGCCTCCGGCCCGGCGGTAGGCACGGGCTCGCCTCCAGCGAGCGGCGCGACCCGATCGGGTACGCCGTGGCCGCGCTGGGCAAGCTCGCGCAGAGCGACCTCCTCGACCGTCTCGGCGTGCGGAGACAGACCGAGCAGGCGGTGTTCACCGCCACCCGGGGCGGGTTCCGCACGATCACGAGTGCCGGCCGGACGTTCACCCGGCGCGGCACCTCCGACGCGGGCGCCCGCCCGGCGGCGGCGCCGCGCACCGGCGTCTTCGACCTCACGCCGACCGAGGACGAGCAGATGCTCGTCGACGTCGTGACCGAGCTCGCCACCGACGTCCTGAGGCCGGCGGCCGCCACGGCGGACGAGGCATGTGCCGCCCCGGACGAGGTCCTGACGGCCGGGCGCGAGCTCGGGCTGCCGATCCTCGGGCTGCCCGAGTCGCTCGGCGGCGTCGCGGAGGAGCGCTCGGCCGTCGCCGGGGTGCTGGTCGCGGAGGCTCTCGCGCACGGCGACCTCGGGCTCGCCGTGGCGTCGCTCGCGCCCGGGGCGGTCGCGACGTCGATCGGCCTCTGGGGCACCGACGCGCAGCAGCAGACCTACCTCCCGGCGTTCGGCGGCGACGACGTGCCGGCCGCCGCGCTGGCCCTCAACGAGCCGTCCGTCCTCTTCGACGTGCTCCGTCCCGCCACCACGGCCCGGCGCACCAGCGACGGCTTCGTGCTCGACGGGCTGAAGTCCGCGGTGCCGCGCGGCGCCGACGCTGAGCTGCTCATCGTCGGAGCGTCGCTCGACGGTCGCCCCACGCTCTTCCTCGTGGAGGCGGGCGCCGACGGGCTGGAGATCGAGGCGGACCCGGCGATGGGGGTGCGAGCGGCCGGCCTGACGAAGCTGCACCTGCACGGCGTGCAGGTCCCTGCCGACGCCGTGCTGGGGGAGACCGACGGGTCGACGTACGCCGAGTGCGTGCGGCTCTCGCGGCTGGCATGGTGCGCGCTCGCCGTCGGCGTCGGCCAGGCGGTGCTCGACTACGTCACGCCGTACGTCAAGGAGCGCGAGGCGTTCGGCGAACCCGTCGCGCACCGCCAGTCGGTGGCGTTCATGGTCGCGGACATCGCGATCGAGCTGCAGGCGATGCGCCTGCTCACCTGGAAGGCCGCCTCGCGCGCGGCCGCGGGCGAGGACATCGCCCGGTCGGTCGGGCTGGCCCGCAGCCTCTGCGCCGACAAGGGCATGCGGATCGGGCTCGACGGCGTGCAGCTCCTCGGCGGCCACGGGTTCGTCAAGGAGCACCCGGTGGAGCGGTGGTACCGCGACCTCAGAGCGATCGGCGTGATGGAAGGCGGTGTGCTGGTATGAGCATCTGGCTGGACGACCCGAAGCGGCTCAAGCCGCTCGTGGGCCAGGCCCACCAGGTCGCGATGAACATGCTGCGGCCGATCTCGCGCAAGTACGACAAGGCGGAGCACGAGTACCCCAAGGAGCTCGACATGCTCGCCGCGATGATCGACGGGCTCGCCGAGTCCGGCGCGAGCGAGGGCGCCGGCGCGGCCGGCGTGAAGCGCTCCGACGAGGGCGACGACGGCTCGGTCAGGAACGGCACCAACCTGGCCTCCGTGATGTCGATCGCCGAGATGTGCTGGGGTGACGTGGGCCTGCTGCTGTCGATGCCGCGCCAGGGGCTCGGCAACTCCGCGATCGCGTCGGTGGCCAACGAGGAGCAGCACGAGCGCTTCGACGGCCTGTGGGCCTCGATGGCGATCACCGAGCCGGGCACCGGCTCGGACTCGGCGAGCATCCGCACGACCGCCGTACGCGACGGCGACGAGTACGTGCTCAACGGCGAGAAGATCTTCGTGACGTCGGGGGAGCGGTCGGACGCCGTCGTCGTCTGGGCGACGCTGGACCGGGAGCTCGGCCGGGCGGCGATCAAGTCGTTCGTGGTGCCCAAGGGCACGCCGGGGATGACGGTCGAGCGGCTCGAGCAGAAGCTCGGCATCAAGGCGTCGGACACGGCGACGATCCGCTTCGAGGACTGCCGGGTGCCGGCCGACAACCTGCTCGGCTCGCCCGAGATCGACGTGAAGCAGGGCTTCGCCGGCGCGATGGCGACCTTCGACAACACCCGGCCGCTCGTCGCGTCGATGGCCGTCGGCTGCGCGCGGGCCGCGCTCGACCTGACCCGTGACCTGCTGGCGCAGGCCGGCGTGGAGGTCGATCACGACCGGCCCGGCCTCGTGCAGTCGGCGGCCGCCGCCGCGCTGCTCCGGCTCGAGGCGGACTGGGAGGCGGCCTACCTGCTGATGCTCCAGGCCGCATGGATGGCCGACAACCGCAGGCCCAACTCGCTCGAGGCGTCGATGGCGAAGGCCAAGGCCGGGCGGGTCGGCTCCGACATCACGCTCTCCTGCGTGGAGCTCTGCGGGACGCTCGGCTACAGCGAGGCCGAGCTGCTGGAGAAGTGGGCGCGGGACTCGAAGATCCTCGACATCTTCGAGGGCACCCAGCAGATCCAGCAGCTGATCGTGGCGCGGCGGGTGCTCGGCCTGACCAGCGCCGAGCTCAAGTAGTCAGCGGCGCGAGGCGCTCCAGGTCGGCCGCGTCCGCCAGGTCGGCGAGCGCCACGAACACGGTGTCGACGCCCCGGTCGGCCAGTGCGCCGTACCGGTCGCGCTGCTGGCCCGGGGTGCCCGCATGGGTGCGCTCGGCGTACGCCGCCGCGGGCGTGCTGCCGCGCAGCCGCTCGACCCGCGCCCAGGTGTCCTCGCGGTCCCGGCCGATCGTGGGCAGGTCGAGCACGGTGATCGTGACGTCGGTGCCCTCGAGCGCGGCGATGGCCCGGTCCACGTTGCCGGTCGCGACGTTGACGCCGTCGGCGAGCCGGCGCGCGATCCGCAGCGTCCGAGCGCCGGCGCCGCCCAGGATGATCGGGATGTCGTGCGCCGGGCGCGGGTAGCCCGTGGTCTCCGGCAGGCCGGCGGCCGCCTTGGTCCCCGGTGCCCAGAGCGCGCGCATCGTGGCGATCGCTGCCTCGACGTCGTCGAGGCGCTCGCGGGCGGGCGGGAAGGACAGGCCGTACGCCGCGTGCTCGCGCTCCCACCACCCCGCCCCGAGACCGACGAACGCGCGGCCGCCGCTGAGCGCGTCGAGGGTGGCGGCCGCCTTGGCGGTGATGCCGGGGGCACGGAACGTCACCGGCGTGACGAGGGTGCCGAGCTCGAGCCCGGTGTCGAGGCCGGCGAGCAGGCCGAGCGTCACCCAGGGCTCCGGGATCGGCTCCCAGGCGCGACCGACCTGGGGGATCTGGATCAGGTGGTCCATCAGTGCCAGCCCGGCGAACCCCGCCTCGTCCGCGGCGGTCGCGACCGCCGAGAGCCAGCCGGCCGGTGCCTCTCCCCACGGGAACCGGCTCACCTGCAGCACGAACCGCAGTCCCTGGGAGCTGCGCCGCTCGTCGCGCCGCCCGGTGGGCCGGTCCGGGCGCTCGGGTATCCCGTCGGGCTCGTCACCGGGTCCGGCGACGCGCTGGACGATGTCCCACCCCTCCAGGTCGAGGGCGGCGCCGAGGGCGCTGACCTTCCCGAGCTGCGCGGTGAGCGCCGGCGCCGGGACCGGCCGGTCCCGCGCGCGGTTGCGGCGGCGACAGACGTCCGGGGGAGTGTCGAGCAGGACGACGACTGCCGGCAGGCCGGCGTCGCGCGCGGCGGTGCACCACGCCGTACGCCGTCCCTCGTCGAGGCCCAGCGTGTCGACCACGGTGGTGAGGCCGCGGCGCAGTCGCGCGGCGACGACGCGGTCGAGGATGTCGAAGGCCTCGGCAGACGCGTCGAGGTCGTGCGGCCCGCTCCCCACGACGCCCCGCAGCGCGTCGGAGGAGACGACCTCCTCGGCGCGGTAGCGCTGCGCGGCCCAGGTCGACTTGCCGGAGCCCGATGCCCCGACCAGGACCACCAGCGCCGGGTCGGGGAGCCCGCCCGTCGTGCTCAGCCCTTGTCGGGGTCGGCGGCCCGGGCGCCGATCTCGGCCTCGCTGGCGACCGCCTTGGTGACCGCCGGGTCGAGGAGGGGCGCGGCCTCGGGTGCCGGCGCCTTCTTCGCAGGCGCCTTCTTGGCCGGCGCCTTCTTGGCCGGGGACTTCTTGGCCGGCGCGTTCTTGGCCGGTGCCTTCTTCGCTGCCGTCTTGCTGCCGGGCGCCTTCTTGGCGGCCGCCTTCTTCGCGGGCTCCTTGCGCGGGGGCAGCTTGTCGCTGGGCGTCGACGGCGCGGCCCTCTTCGCGGGCGGTGCCTTCTTGGCGACGACGCGCGCCACGTCGGTGGGCTTCGGTGCGACCTCCGTGCCCCCGCCCCCGGTCGACACGGTCGACCCGGTCGGTTCGACGGGCTCGACGGGCTCGGCGACGCGCAGGTCGGGCCGGCCACTGCCGTACGGCGGCGGCGACGGCTCCCCGCCACCCGACAGCCGGTCCGCGACCTGACCCGCCACCTGGCCGGCCACGGTCAGCCCGAGCGAGACCACCCCGCGTACCTGCCCGGCCGCCTTGCCGACCGATCCCTTCGGATCGGCGACCACCCCGCCGACCGTCCCCACGACGGCGTCCTGCAACTTCTGGATCGGGTTCCTGCGGGCCATGCGCGTCCCCTTCGGCTGGTTCGTCGGCGGTCCTGCGTGTCGCTCTCTGGATTGAAGCATGTACCCAGAACCGGCCGGCTCACAGGCCGAGGGCCGTTGCCGTCTCTGACAGCCACACGTTCGTCGTCGACGTCCCCGCTGCGGAGCACGCGGACGGTGCTAGCCCACCAGCCCCGCTGCGCCCGACGGAGCGGCGACCAGGTGCTGCGGTGCGCGGAAGCCGGCACCGGCGAACGCGATGTCCACGGCGGCGACGACGGCGTCGAGCCGGTGCTCGGGGACGACCGCGATCGAGGAGCCGCCGAACCCGCCGCCGGTCATCCGGGCGCCCAGGGCGCCGGACTCGACGGCGGCGGAGACCGCGAGGTCGAGCTCCGGGCAGGAGATCTCGAAGTCGTCCCGCATCGACGCGTGCGACGCGGCGAAGAGCGGGCCGACCGCCTGCCAGTCGCGGGCGCCGACCGCGTCGACGGTCGCGGTCACGCGCGCGATCTCGGTGACGACGTGCCGCGCCCGCCGCCGCACGCGCTCGTCGGTGAGCGAGGCGACGCCGTCGGCCGTGGCCCGCCGCAGCGACGGCACGCCGAGGGCGGCGGCTGCCTCCTCGCAGTCCGTACGACGGGCGGCGTACCCGCCGTCGACGAGGGCGTGCTGGACGCGGGTGTCCGTCACGAGCAGGCGCAGGCCCGCCTCGGCCAGCGGCAGCGGCACCGGGGTCGACGCGCCGGACTCGAAGTCGATGAGCAGGGCCGCGTCGGCGGCGGCCAGCATGGAGATCGTCTGGTCCATCCCACCGGTCGGCGCCCCCGCGACCTCGGTCTCGGCCCGGATGCAGGCCGCGATGACCTCGTCCCTGACCGGACGGGACAGCTCGATGCCGAGCACGGCGCACGCGGCGACGGCGACCGAGCACTCCAGGGCGGCGGAGCTGGACAGCCCGGCGCCGAGCGGCACCGTGCTGTGCACGAACACGTCCATCCCGGGCACGTCGTGCCCCTGCTGCGCCAGCGCCCAGAGCACGCCGGCGGCGTAGGCCGCCCAGCCCTCGACGGCGCCCGGTCCGAGCTTGTCGACGGTGCCCGACCACGGCTCGGCCTCGGAGCTGAGCAGCCGGACGACCCCGTCCGTGCGCGGCGCGACGGCGGCGTACGTCGCGTGCGCCAGCGCGACCGGGAGGACCAGGCCCGCGTTGTAGTCGGTGTGCTCGCCGATCAGGTTGACGCGCCCCGGCGCCTGCGCCACGACCGCCGCGGGCCGCCCGAACGCGTCCTCGAAGCGGGCGGCGGCCGTGGCGGCGAGCTCGGCGGGGTCTCCTGCGTCGACGTGCGGCATGCGCACACCCTAGGGGGACACCTAGAGTGGTCCGACGTGCAGTTCCTCCACGCGACGAAGCCCGCCCACGACCTGACCTACGACGACGTCTTCGTGGTCCCGCGGCACTCCGCGGTGAGCAGTCGCTACGACGTCGACCTCGCCACCGCGGACGGCACCGGGGCGACGCTCCCGCTCGTCGTCGCGAACATGACCGCGATCGCCGGCAAGCGGATGGCGGAGACGGTCGCTCGTCGCGGTGGCCTGACGGTGATCCCGCAGGACATCCCGACCACCGTGGTCGCCGACGTCATCGCGGAGGTGAAGTCGCGGCACCACGTCTTCGACACCCCGATCGAGCTCGCCCCCCACCAGACCGTGGCCGAGGCGCTCTCGCTCATCCCCAAGCGCGCGCACCGCGCGGCGGTCGTCGTGGACGGCGGCCGGCCCGTGGGCATCGTGTCCGAGGCCGACTGCTCCGAGGTCGACCGGTTCGCCCAGGTGCAGCAGGTCATGCAGCCGGTCGAGGTGCGGCTCACCGCCGACGCCGACCCGCGCGAGGCGTTCGACGCGCTCGACGCGGCCCGCGCGGCGCTCGCGGTCGCCGTCGACGCGGACGGGTCGCTGGTGGGCGTGCTCACCCGCACCGGCGCGCTCCGCGCCACCCTCTACACCCCGGCCGTGGACGCCTCCGGAGGTCTGCGCATCGCCGCCGCCCTCGGCGTCAACGGCGAGGTCGCGGTCCGGGCCAAGGAGCTGCTCGAGGCGGGGGTCGACTGCCTCGTCGTCGACACCGCGCACGGCCACCAGGACCGCATGCTCGAGGCCCTGCGCGCCGTACGCGCGCTCGACCCGCAGGTGCCGGTCGCCGCCGGCAACGTCGTCGACGCCGCAGGCGCCCGGGCGCTGATCGAGGCCGGCGCGGACATCATCAAGGTCGGCGTCGGTCCGGGCGCGATGTGCACCACCCGGATGATGACCGGCGTCGGCCGCCCGCAGTTCTCGGCGGTGCTGGAGTGCGCCGAGGCGGCGAGCGCGCTCGGCCGGCACGTCTGGGCCGACGGCGGCGTGCGGCACCCGCGCGACGTGGCGCTCGCGCTCGCCGCCGGTGCGTCCTCGGTGATGATCGGCTCGTGGTTCGCGGGCACGCACGAGTCGCCCGGCGACCTCCTGCACGACGCCGAGGGCCGAGCGTTCAAGGTCTCGTTCGGCATGGCCTCCGCGCGCGCCGTCGCCAACCGCACCAGCACGGAGTCGGCCTACGACCGCGCCAAGAAGGGGCTCTACGAGGAGGGCATCTCGTCGTCGCGGATGTACCTCGACCCGGCGCGCCCCGGCGTCGAGGACCTCATCGACGAGATCTGCTCGGGCGTCCGCTCCGCGTGCACGTACGCCGGGGCGCGCAGCCTCGCCGAGCTCCACGAGCGGGCGGTCGTCGGCGTGCAGTCGGCGGCCGGCTTCCACGAGGGCCGGCCGCTCGCGACGTCGTGGTGATCAGTCGCGCGAGCTGCGCTCGGTGCGGCCGCGCACGATCCCGATGAACCGCTGCACCCACGGGTCGTCGTTGTCGATCCGCCACGCGAGCCCGACCTTCGTGGGCTCGAGGTCGGTGACGACGCGGTAGGTGACGTCCTTGCGGTGGTGCAGCCGGGCGATCGACATCGGCACGACGACCACCCCGGTGCCCGAGGCGACCACCTCGACCGCGTCGGCGACCGTCATCGGGGGCCAGGCGAGCTGCTCGGCGTCGGGCGTCCAGCCGGAGCGGTGGGGGAGCACCAGCTGCTCGTCGGCGAGGTCGGCGAGGGTGACCTCCTCGGTGAGCGTCAGGAGGTGCTCGACCCCCATGACCGCGACCGGGAGCTCGTCGTAGAGCGGGATGCAGTGCAGCCCGTCCCGGTCGATCGGCAGCCGCACCAGCGCCATGTCGAGACGCCCGTCGCGGATCCCGGCCTCCTGCTCGTCCTCGGTGACCGGGACGAGCTCGAGCGGGTCGCGCGCGTAGCGCTCGCGCCAGGTGCGCGCCCACTTGTCCGGGGTCGCCCCGGTGACGAACCCGACGTCGAAGTGCCCGAAGGCACTACTCATGGCCCGGGGCTCACGCGGTCGTGGAGCGACCGGCGTACCAGCGCCAGGCCGCGGTGACCACGAGGGCACCGACGAGCGAGCCGATGATGCCGGTCGCGTGCAGCTCGAGACCGTCCCCCGACAGGAGGCTGATCAGGAGTCCGCCGACGAACGAGCCGACCAGCCCGGCGACGATGGCGAGCGTCCAGTCGATGCTGCCGCCCTCCCGACCCAGGATCAGCTGGGCGCCCGCGCCGATGATCATGCCGAACAGGATGATTGCCAGGATGAGCATGGATCGATCCTAGGGTCACCCGCTCTCTCCGAACTGCTCCACGCGGATCGTGTCGGCCGGAATCCCCGACTCCTCGAGCAGCCGGGTGGCGTAGGACGCGAACCCGACCGAGCCGCAGACGTAGGCGCGCTCGACGCCGTCGAGGTACGGCGCGAGCTCGTCGTGGTACGGCGGGGCGGCCACCCGGTCGGTGAGGTTCTCGCGGGTCAGGGCGATGAACGCGCCGTACCTCTGGAGCTCGGCGGCGTACGGCAGCTCCTCCCAGGTGCGCGCCACGACGACCACCCGCAGCCGGTCCTGGAGTCCGAGCCGGCGGGCGTAGCGGGCCATGGCGACGATCGGCACCACGCCGGACCCGCCGGCGACGCAGATGGCCGGCACGTCCCCCTCCCAGACGAACCAGCCGCCGATCGGGCCGCGCAGCTCGAGCACGTCGCCGACCTCGGCGACGTCGTGGAGGTGGCCGGACACCTCGCCGCCGGGGAGGCACTCGACCATCAGCTCGAGCAGCGGGTCGTCGGGGTCCGACGCGATCGAGTAGGAGCGCTGGGCGGTGTAGCCGTCGGGCGCGCGCAGGCGGACGACGTAGTGCTGCCCCGGGAGGTGGTCGACCCGGTCGTCGACGTGGAGGCGCAGCCGGACCAGTCGGTCGGTGGGATGGTCGAGCTCGATGATCGTCCCGGTGGTCCAGTCGCCGGTGGGCGCCGTCACGGGTCGCCCTGGTAGCGCTGCTCGAGCCACGGGTCGCCGCGGTCGTGGTAGCCGTTCTGCTCCCAGAAGCCCGGCCGGTCGCGCTCCATGAGCTCGAGCCGGGTGATCCACTTCGCCGACTTCCAGAAGTAGAGGTGCGGCACGAGCAGCCGCACCGGTCCGCCGTGGTCGCGCGTGAGCGGCTTGCCGTCGACCTCCCACACGACCCAGGCCTTGCCGCCGGTGACGTCGTCGAGCGGCAGGTTGGTGGTGTAGCCGGTGGTCGAGTGCGCCATCACGAAGCGTGCCTCCGGCAGCGGCATCGCGGCCTCGAGCAGCGTGTCCACGCTCACCCCGCGGAAGGTCATGTCGAACTTCGACCAGGTCGTCACGCAGTGGATGTCACCGACGTACGCCGACGCCGGCAGCGCCTGGACGTCGCGCCACGTCCAGGTGTGGGGGCGGCCGACGAGGCCGTCGACCGTCATCGTCCAGGTCTCGACGTCGAGGCGCGGCGTGGCCTCGGCCGTCAAGGTCGGCCAGGAGCTGCCGGCGTCGTACTGCCCCGGCGGCAGGCGGTCGGGACGTTGGGGTCGCTTCTTGCCGAAGAAGCCTCGGGTGACGGGCACGCTCCGAGTCTGGCACGCACGCTCAGACCGGCGTGATGGGCAGCGACCGCCGTGGCTCGAACGCGAACGTCGAGCCGGTGCTGAACCGGGTCACGGCGACCTCGCCCGCCTCCGGCGCGGGGACCTCTCTGCGCACGACCGTCGCGGTCCACGCCGCGTCGCCGCCCTCGACCTCGACGTCGAGGTGCGCGTCGACCGCCCGCACGACGGCCTGCAGCGCCGCGGTCCGGCCGGGGCCGCAGAGGTCGATCCAGGCGCCGTCGTCGTGGGCGGCGGAGGGCCGGACGACGAGGCGGTCCGCGCTCACCTCGGCGTCGACGTACGCCGCCGGGTTGAGCAGCGGGTGCAGCTCGAGCACCCGCAGGGCACCCGCGCTGGTGGCGGGCAGGCCGAGGGCGCGCCGGATCCGCTCGGCGCCGATCCCGGCGACGCCGACGAGCTGCTTGGTGGCGATCTCCGTGGCCTGGTCGTCGTCGCTCGCCCGCTTCTCCACGGCGAGGCGGAAGGAGATGTTGAGCAGGTGCATCTGCAGGCAGACCTCGTCGGCGATCCGCACCAGCGCCGAGTGGGAGAACGCGCCGAAGTCGACGTCGGAGAGCAGCGCGCCCGCGTAGTCGGACGTGCCGTCATCGGCGGGGTCGATCGGGTCGAGCTCGAGGTGGGCGGCCCGGGTCCGCTCCACGACGTAGTACGGCGCGAGCGGCGTGGCCTCCGGGTGGGCCTCGTCGATGGTCACCGTCCAGGCGCAGTGCGGGTGGCGGTCCGCCGGGGTGCGCGGGGGCCGGTGCACGGGCCGCACCTGCGCCCTCGGGTTGGTGGCCACCGCGGTCGCGTCGAACGTGGGGTCCTCGATGTCGTGGCACATCGAGCGGACGTAGGCCTCGCCCATCGGCTCGACGTCCATCAGCGCGCCGCAGTGGTCGAGGTGGAAGGTCCCGTGCCAGCGGTCCTGCACGTCGTAGCGGAAGTCCATGAACTGCGGGGGAGCACCGATGTCGAGCTGCAGTCCCTTGAAGATCGTGACGACGTCGTTGCCCTCGTAGCCCAGCGCGCGCTGCATCCGCCGGGTGTAGACCGGACTCGACCCGGCCCACTCCTCGATGGCCACCTGGGCCATCTCCTCGCGGCCCCAGGCCGAGATGCACCACGCCATCCCCGACCGGTCGATGAGCTGGCCGAGGAGGAGCAGCTCGGGGACGAGCGTGGCCAGCTCGGCGCGGCTCAGGCTGGCGTACCTGCTCGGCATGGGACCTCCGTCGGGGGACCGTCGACAACTAGAACGTGTTGCAGTCTAGGACGACGTCGCCTAGTTTGACACGTGTCAAGACGAGGGAGGGGCGGGCATGGCGGAGACGGTCCAGCAGCTGCTGCGCGAGCGGGCTGAGGACGACGGCGTGGCGGTGCGGCACGGCGAGGAGAGCTGGACGTGGCGCGAGCACGTCGCCGAGGCGTCGGCGGTCTCGTCGGCGCTCATCGGGGCCGCGGAGCCCGACCGGCCGCTCCATGTCGGCACGCTGCTCGGCAACGGCCCGGACATGCTGCGGATGATGGCCGCGGGCGCGCTCGGCGGCTTCACGCTCTGCGGGATCAACAACACCCGCCGCGGCGAGGGGCTGCTCAAGGACGTGCGCCGTGCGGAGTGCCAGCTGCTGGTCACCGACGCCGAGCACCGGCCGCTGCTGGACGGCCTGGACCTGTCCGGCGTACGCGTCCTCGACACCTCGTCGCCGGAGTGGGCCGCGCTCGTCGCGGGGGCCGGGCCGCTGGTCCCGCACCGCGAGGTCGACGCGATGGACACGTTCATGATGATCTTCACCTCCGGCACCAGCGGCGACCCCAAGGCCGTCCAGGTCAGCCACCTGATGGTGCTCTTCTCCGGCCTCAACCTGCAGGGCCGCTTCGAGCTCGGGCCTGGCGACGTCTGCTACGTCTCGATGCCGCTGTTCCACTCCAACGCCGTGGTCGCCGGCTGGAGCCCCGCCGTGTGCGCGGGCGCGACGATCGTGCCGGCGCGGTTCAGCGCGTCGAGGTTCCTCGCCGACGTGCGCCGCTACGGCGTGACCTACATGAACTACGTCGGCAAGCCGCTGGCCTACGTCCTGGCGACACCCGAGCAGCCCGACGACGCCGACAACACCCTGCGCGTGGCGTTCGGCAACGAGGCCAGCGATCGCGACATCGACGAGTTCAGCCGCCGCTTCGGCTGCGACGTGTGGGACGGCTTCGGGTCGACCGAGCTGGCCGTGATCATCACCCGCGAGCCGGGGACGCCTGCAGGCTCGATCGGGAAGGGCTTCGACGGGGTCGCGATCTACCACGCCGAGACGGTGACCGAGTGCGCGGTCGCCGAGTTCGACGCCGACGGCAAGCTCGTCAACGCCGACGCGGCGGTGGGGGAGCTGGTCAACACGACCGGCGGCGGCTACTTCGGCGGCTACTACAACGACCAGCAGGCCAACGACGACCGGATGCGCCACGGCATGTACTGGTCCGGCGACCTCGCCTACAAGGACGCCGACGGGTGGATCTACCTCGCCGGCCGCACTGCGGACTGGATGCGGGTCGACGGCGAGAACCTCGCCGCCGCACCCATCGAACGGGTGCTCCAGCGGCTGCCCGCGGTCAACCGGGTCGCGGTCTACGCCGTGCCCGACGAGCTCGTCGGCGACCAGGTGATGGCCGCGATCGTCCTCCAGGACGGTGCGACGCTCACGCCCGGCGAGCTCGAGGAGTTCCTGGCCACCCAGGCGGACCTCTCCGCCAAGGCCTGGCCCCGCTACGTGCGGGTCGCGCCGGACCTGCCGAGCACGGCGACCAACAAGGTGCTCAAGCGGGAGCTCGCGGCCCAGGGACCGACCGCCGGCGACGGCGTCCTCTGGACCCGGGAGGCACGCGGCACGGCGTACGGCGTCGTCGCCGCCGTCTGACGTCTCCGGCGGTAGCATCTCCGCGGCGCGACCGGGAGGGTGCACATGGTGGTGTCGGTGGAACCGACCGCGCCCGCTCCGTCTCCGGCGCCGGGCCGGCACCGCGCGGAGCGGGCTCCCCGCGGCTACCGGCGCGCCCGGACGCTGGCCGGCGCGCTCGGGATCACGGTGCTGGGCGCCGTGCTGCCGGGCGTCGGCTACATCTGGTCGCGACGGCGCCTCGGGTGGGCCGTGCTGGTGCTCTTCCTCGGCGGCCTGGCCGTCGCTGGCTACTACGCCGGTGACCTGAGCCGCGCCGTCGACCTCGCCTTCGACCCGGCCCGGCTCCAGGCCCTGCGGTTCCTGCTCGGCGCGCTGCTCGCGATGTGGCTGTTCGTCGTCGCGACGACCTACCTCATGGTGCGGCCGATCGGGATGGCCTGGCTGGAGAAGAGCCTCGGCGTGGTCGTGGTGGTGCTGCTGTGCGTGCTCGGCAGCATCCCCGCCGTGCAGGCGATGCGGATCGCCAACAGCCAGCGCGACCTGGTCGCGACGGTGTTCGACAACGAGCAGACCGCGACCGCCCCGACCAACGTCACCAAGGCCGACCCGTGGGCGGGCAAGGACCGCGTCAACGTGCTGCTGCTCGGCGGCGACGGGGGAGTCGGTCGCACCGGCATCCGGACCGACTCGGTGATCCTGCTCAGCATGGACACCCGCACCGGGCGGGCGGTGACCTTCAGCCTGCCGCGCAACATGATGAACGCGCAGTTCCCCGAGGACAGCCCGCTCCACGAGGTCTTCCCGGACGGGTACCGCAGCACCGACCCCGATGCCGACGCCGGGTTCTGGATGCTCAACGCCATCTACGGCCAGGTGCCCACGATGTACCCCGGCATCCTCGGGACGTCGGAGAACGAGGGCGCCGACGCGATCAAGCAGGCCGTCTCGGGCAGCCTCGGCGTCGACGTCGACTACTACATGCTGATCAACCTGCTCGGCTTCCAGCAGCTCGTCGACGCCATCGGCGGGGTGACGGTCAACATCAACGAGCCGATCGCGATCAACGGCAACACCGACGCCGGCATCCCGCCCACCGGCTACCTGGATCCCGGGCCGGACCAGCACCTCGACGGCTTCCACGCACTCTGGTACTCCCGCGGGCGGTGGGGCTCCGACGACTACGAGCGGATGCTCCGCCAGCGCTGCATGGTCAACGCGATCGTGGACGCGGCGGACCCCCTCAACGTGCTGCGCCGCTACCAGGACCTCGCGGCGGCCGGCAAGGAGATCCTGCGCACCGACGTGCCCCGCGACCTGATGCCTGCCTTCGTCGACCTGGCGCTGAAGGTGAAGGGCAAGAAGATGCGCTCGATCGCCTTCGTCAACTCCGACAAGTTCTTCTCCGGGGACCCGGACTACGACTGGATGCGGTCGGTGGTCGCCAAGGCCCTCGGGCCGCGCGCCCCCCGCGCCGACCGGGACGACCCGGGCAACGCGGTCGAGACCGCCGACGCCTGCGGCTACCACCCCGAGAGCTGAGCGCCCGAGGGCTGGCCGGTGCACCGGTCCAGTCCACCTGCCGCACCGTCCGTGATCTGAGGCCGAACCGCGCCCATCTGCCCGTGAACGCTTCTACGCTCGGTGCAGACGTTCGACTGGGGGGCCGAATGCAGACTGTCGATCAGATCGCCAGACAGTACGAGACCAGCACTGCGTTCGTCGTACGAGCGCTCGAACAGCTCGGATGCCGGGCGGCGCAGCCCGACACCCAGGTACCGGCCTCGACCCTGGCTCGGTTCGAGAAGGCCTTCGGCGACCGGCTCCGCGGCGCGGGCGCCGCTCCACCTGCGGGTGAGCGAGCGCCGGACGATCCGCTGCCGCTCCGGCGACGGCCGGTGCGGGTCATCCGGGTCGCCCACGCCACGTCCGCGGGCTCGGCGCACGCCATCGACACCACCGGCACGGACGGCGGGGACCCGTGGCGCAACGGGCCCGCCGACGGCGCGCACCACCTCTACACCGACGCCGGACCCTTCGCGGCGTGCGGCGTCCAGGTCACGGTGCTCATGGGCGAGATGTTCGACGGTCGCAGCGGGGACGCGTGCCCCGAGTGCGTGGAGATCGTCTCAGCGGGCGAGGCCTACCGCGACCCACCCGGCTTCCGGTACCACTGCGAGGCCCATCTGCGCGTCCTCGACGACGGGAGGCCCGTCATCGAGCCGTGCCGCTTCCGCGACCGTCACGAGGGGCCGCACGAGACCGCCTCGGGCGCGACGTGGACGAGTGGTCCGGAGGACGGGGCCCCGCCGCCGCACCCCGAGAACGCCTGAGATCCCGCGTCGTTGCGCCGCGAGCGGAGCGCACGGATCAGAGGTCCTCCGGGTACGCGAGCGCGTCGACCGCCGCGCGGACTCCCCAACGCCGAAGGCGCTCCGCGACATCCGCGCCGTGGCACTCCGGCCGGCGGGTCAGGGCGATCTCCGTCGTCAGCTCCGAGAGCTGGGTCAGCACGGACACACCACCGACGACATCGGCGTCCCTGCCCAGCCAGTCGTTGGCAAGGGTCCGCAGCTCCGCGCCACGTCGCGCTCGCGCTGCGGCGACGAGCCGTCCGGCTCTGCTGCCCTCCCAGCCGCCCAGCGCCAGCGCTTCTGCGCGATCGCAGCCGTGCGCCACGAGCAGCGCGCTCGCGTGGTCGGCCAGCCCCAGACCGACCGCCATCCGATGGATCGCGCCGGAGTCGAACACCGCGCACGCGACCACACACAGCATCTGCTCGCCGACCGGGTCGCGCCGTGCGTGTCGGGGTCCGCGTCCCGAGCCTGCGGGGAGCACGTCCGTCCGCTCCGCGGCGCTCGCCGCCAGACCGGCGGTGAGCAGGGCGACGACCGACGACGTCGGGTTCGGCGTCTTTTCGTGCCCACCCCACCAGTCCACTGTCCGGCCTCCCGCCTCAGGGGCTCCGCGTGACAACCGTACGAGCCGGCGACGCTCTCCACCGCCCCCATCTGGGGGACATTTCCCGGTGCTCCGGCCCGTGCGAGGCCGCGGTCGGTTCCGCAACGGCGCCGGGAAGAGGATGCTGGAGCTTCCACGCCCGTCCGACGCGGAGGTGAACCGTGATCTGGAAGCACGTGACCGTCGCGGCCGTCGCTGCTGCCCTCGTCGCGACCGCGGCTCCCTCCAGCGCCGACACCGTCCGCCGCAAGGACCCGCTCGGCGACGCTCCGGCCAGCATCGACATCGCCAGCGCGACCTACACCCATGCCGACCAGCACCTCCGCGTCGTGGCCCGCATCCCGGACCTCGGCAGCAGGGGCACTGCCGCGCTGAGCCTGAGCAAGTTCGGGATCTTCGAGGCTGGCTACGTCGTCCAGATCAGGAAGCGGCCCGGGCAGCCGCCTCGGACCCGACTGCTCTTCTTCGACCACTTCGATCTGCGTCCCCGTGCCTGCGACGACCTCACCGGGACCTGGCGCAGGCAGACCGTGACGCTCGCCGTCGCACGGTCCTGCCTGACCGGCCACGCCCAGCGCCGGATGTTCGCGCAGTTCGGCATCCAGCGCGGCGTCGAGGTCGACCGCGCGCCCGCGGTCACGCGGCTGCGCCGCGGCTGACAGACGGGCCCGAGGTCAGCGGATCCGGACGTTGCCCTCGCGCCCGGTCCGGTCGGCGACCGGGCTGCCGGCGTACACGGCCTTGATGGTGTGCTCGCCCTGCGCCAGCCCACGGAGCACCAGGCGCGCCCTGCCGTGCCGCAGCGTGAGCTTCTGGACGGCCCCGCCGTCGACGCGCACCAGGAGGGTGCCCTCGACCTGCGCGAGGTGCGGGCTGCGGACCTCGATGACCACCTTGACCCCGTGGCGGAGCGCGGTGCGGTCGAAGCGGATCCGCGGCGTGGTGCGGACGCGGACCGACTTCGCGGTCGAGAGACCGACGGTCGTGTAGCCGGCCTTCGCGATGCTGACCTGGGCGGACACGCGGGTGCCGAGGTCGTCCTTGGTGACGCGGTAGGTCGCCGCGGTGGCGCCGGCGATCGGCTGGCCGTCGCGCAGCCACTGGACGGCGACGGTCGTGCCGGCGGGCCGGTAGGCGCCGGTGGCGACCGTGAGCGTCTTGCCCGGCTTGGCGGTGCCGCTGAGGACCGGCTTGGTCCGCACCCGGATCGTGCCCGGCGTGACCGGCGCGGTCATCGCCGTGCTCACCGTGGCGGCGTCCCATCCGGTGCGCTGCGCGGTGACCCCGGCGCTGATGACGCGACCGGCGAGGTCGGGGGTCAGCTTGAGCGTGTGGCCGGTGGCGCCCGCGATCGGCTGGCCGTCGGCGTACCACTGGACGGTGGTGGCCTCCGGCGTGACGTCCCACGTGCCCTCGGCGAGGGTGAGCGACTTCTCGACCTTGACGACGCCGCTGATGGTCGGGGGAGCGGTGGCCGTGAACTGGCCCGGGAGGATCGCTGCGGTCGCGGTCGAGACGGCCGCGACCTTCGCGTACCCCAGCTTGCGGGCGGTCGTGCGGACCGTGATCGTCTGCCCGATGCGGTCGGCGGTCAGGGGGAGCGTGGACTTCGTGGCCTTGGGGATCGGCGCACCGTTGGCGAACCACTGGTAGCGGACCGTCGCGTCGGTCGGCGTCCACGAGCCACTGGTCGCGGTCAGCTGGGCGCCGACCTTCGGCAGGCCGTCGACGACCGGCGCCGCGGTGTTGACGAGGTCGGCGTCGTTGAAGTGGATGAACCCGCTCGGCCAGTTGCCGCTGGTCCGGGTCACTGTGGCCCAGGAGAAGTCCCCGCGCCAGCTGTCCTGCGAGATCACGATCTCGTCGGCGGAGACGACCCGCTCGACGTACGCGACGTGGCCGGCCGAGCCGGCCGGGCCCTGGTTGGCCTTCCACCACGCGACCGCGCCCACGGTCGGCGTGCCGTTGGTGAGGCTCGGGACCGAGGTGCCCCAGTAGGTCGCGTTGCCGCCGCCGGCCCACGGGCGGCTGTTGGGCATCCCGCTCTGGACCAGGCGGTAGGCGACGTAGTTGGTGCAGTTGTGGCCGGCGTACATCCGCCAGTACATCTTCTTGTTCGCCGTGGCGTAACCACCCGAGCCCATGCCTGCGGCCGCGCAGGCGGCGTAGCCGTAGCAGAGGTAGGAGGACTTCTTGAAGTGCACGGGGGACGCCGTGAGGCCGTCCGCGCGAGCCGCGGCGAGCGCGGCGGCCTTGCTGCTCCGGTCGCGGTCCTTGTCCCGGTCGCGGCCGGCTGCGGCGTCAGCGGTGCTCGGCACCAGCACGACGAGGCCGATGACCAGGCCTGCAGCAAGTGCAGAGGTCAGCGGCGCGCGCAGCCGGTTCCAGAGCGTCACGGCCGGGAGTCTAGGGACAAAAGTGCGCTTGTGGGAACGATGTGACAGAAATAGTCAAGCGACACGCCGAACTACAATAGTTAAATTACAGCCGTGTGATTCGGGTGGTTCAGCCCTCCGAAAGGATCATCGGCACGACGGACCCGGACATGCAGAAGACCCCCGGCTCGGAGGAGCCAGGGGTCTTCGTCGGTGTCCGAGGGGGGACTTGAACCCCCACGCCCTAATACGGGCACTAGCACCTCAAGCTAGCGCGTCTGCCAATTCCGCCACCCGGACGAGTGCGGTGGAACAGTAGCAAAGGCCGGGCCGAAGTTCCGCATCGGGGGTGCCATGCTGGGGCCATGACCGAGACCCCGCCGCAGCCGTCGACCTACGACCCCGCCGGCGAGGTCGTCGAGCTCTGCCGGGACCTGATCCGGATCGACACCTCCAACTACGGCAGCACCGACGAGGGGCCCGGTGAGCGCAAGGCCGCGGAGCACGTCGCGGCGCTGCTCGACGAGGTCGGGATCGAGCCGCGGCTCTTCGAGTCCGAGCACGGCCGGACCTCGGTCGTGGCCCAGTGGGGCGGCTCCTCGGGCGACGGGCTGCTCCTGCACGGCCACCTCGACGTGGTCCCCGCCGCGGCCGAGGACTGGCAGGTTGACCCGTTCTCCGGCGAGATCCAGGACGGCTACCTGTGGGGTCGCGGCGCGGTCGACATGAAGGACTTCGACGCGACGCTGCTCTCGGTCGTGCGCGCCCGGCAGCGGGCCGGCGCGGTGCCCTCGCGGCCGATCACGCTCTGCTTCACCGCCGACGAGGAGGCGGGTGGCCACCTCGGCGCCCAGGTGCTCGTCGAGCAGCACGCCGACGAGCTCGCGCACTGCACGGACGCCGTCGGCGAGGTGGGTGGCTTCAGCGCGACCGTGCGGGGGCGCCGGATCTACCTCATCGAGGCCGCGGAGAAGGGCATGGCCTGGATGCGGCTCACCGCGCGGGGCCGCGCCGGCCACGGCTCGATGATCAACGCCGACAACGCGGTGACGTCGCTGTCGGCAGCCGTCGCGCGGATCGGTGCGCACGAGTGGCCGGTGCGCCTCACGCCCGCCATGCAGACGCTGCTCGCGTCGGTCGGGGAGCTCGCGGGCACGGAGGCGACGCCCGAGAACGCCGAGGCGCTCGTGTCGGAGTTCGGGGGAGCGGCCCGGATGATGGGCGCCGTCATCCGCAACACCTGCAACCCGACCATGCTCGGCGCCGGCTACAAGGTCAACGTCATCCCCACCGAGGCGACCGCCCACGTCGACGGTCGGTTCCTGCCGGGCTTCGACGACGAGTTCTTCGCGACGATCGCCGCGCTGGTCGGTGACGACGTCTCGATCGACTACGTCTCCAACCAGCCGGCCTGGGAGACGCCGTACGACGGCGACCTGGTCGACGCCATGACCCGCTCGATCCTCGCCGAGGACGAGGAGGCGATCGTCGCGCCGTACCTGATGAGCGGCGGCACCGACGCCAAGCACTTCCGCAAGCTCGGCATGCGCTCCTACGGCTTCGCGCCGCTGCGGCTGCCGGCCGACCTCGACTTCACCGCCCTCTTCCACGGCGTCGACGAGCGGGTCCCCGTCGACGCACTGGAGTTCGGCGCCCGGGTCTTCGACCGGTTCCTCGACGAGGTCTGACCGGTCGGCCTGACGCTCAGGCGGTGCGGACCGCGCGGATGATCTTGCGCCGCAGCACGACCCGACGCGTCCCGTCGGCGCCGATCCGGACCCGGTCGAGCTCCCAGCCTCCGTGCTCGGCGCGCTCCACGAGCAACTTGGTGACCACCGACCGGGGGAACTCACGCGAGAACGACACCCGGTCGAACTCCCACTCCACGCCGCGCCCTGGCGGCTGACGTAGCGCTCGGGTCATCGGTACCCCCTGTCGATCGGCAGTCGATCTCAGTCTCTCGTGACGTCGTCCAGTGCGGCCATGATCTCAGGCGGCAGGGTCAGCTCCTCGACGCCCAGGGCGGCGCGCAGCTGCGCGGCGGTGCGGGCCCCCAGGATCGGGGCGGTCACGCCGGGCCGGTCGCGCACCCAGGTCAGGGCGACCTCGAGCGCCGACCAGCCGAGGCCGTCGGCGGCGCGCGCCACTGCCTCCACGATGGCCGCGGACCGGTCGTCGAGGTAGGGGCCGACGAAGCCCGCGAAGTGCGACGACGCGGCGCGCGAGTCGGACGGCGTCCCGGTGCGGTACTTCCCGGTGAGGACGCCGCGCCCCAGAGGCGACCACGGCAGCACGCCGAGGCCGAGCGCCGCTGCGGCGGGCAGCACCTCCTGCTCGACGGTGCGGTTGAGCAGGGAGTACTCCACCTGCGTGCTCGCGAGCACCGCCCGCCCCGGGACGGCGCGCTGCCAGGTCGCCGCCTGGGCGGTCTGCCAGCCCGAGTAGTTCGAGATGCCGACGTACGCCGCGCGTCCGCTCGCCACCGCCTGGTCGAGCGCCGTCAGCGTCTCCTCCAGCGGCGCGTCGTCGGTCCAGATGTGCACCTGCCACAGGTCGACGTGCTCGACGCCGAGGCGGCGCAGCGATGCGTCGAGCGTGCGCAGCAGGTAGCCGCGCGAGGTGTCGTAGACCCGTCCGCCGTTGCGGGCGCTGATGCCGGCCTTCGTGGCGATGACGACGTCGTCGCGGGGCACCACGTCGCCCAGCAACGAGCCGAGCAGCTCCTCGGACGCGCCGTTGCCGTAGCCGGCAGCGGTGTCGACGAGGGTGCCGCCGGCCTCGGTGAAGGCGGCGAGCTGGTCGCGGGCCTCGTGCTCGTCGGTGTCGCGTCCCCACGTCATGGTCCCGAGCCCGAGTCGGGACACCGAGAGGCCGGTCGTGCCGACGCGTCTGTGCTGCATGCGGTCAAGGTAGTCGGCGAGCCGACGGTGGGCCTCGGCGGCACGCCCGGTGGACGCCCGTAGGATTCCCGCCCGTGGTGGACTACCTGCAGGCCGTGGTGCTCGGCATTCTCCAAGGGCTGACCGAGTTCCTGCCGATCTCGAGCAGCGCCCATCTCCGGATCTTCCCGGAGTGGTTCGGCTGGGGAGACCCCGGCGCGGCGTTCACGGCGGTCGTCCAGATCGGCACGGAGCTCGCCGTGCTCATCTTCTTCCGCCACGACATCTGGCGGATCGCGACCACCTGGCTGAGGTCGCTGCGCCGGCCGGAGTACCGCGGTCAGCTCGACGCCCGGATGGGCTGGTTCATCATCATCGGCTCCCTCCCGATCGTGGTCCTCGGCGTGCTCCTCAAGGACGTCATCGAAAAGGACTTCCGCAGCCTGTGGATCGTCGGGACGACCCTGATCGTCGGCGGCATCGTGCTCGGCATCGCCGACCGCGTCGGCTCGACCGAGAAGACGCTCAAGCAGCTGTCACTGCGCGACGCCCTCCTCATGGGTGCCGCCCAGGCGTGCGCGCTGATCCCCGGCGTCTCCCGGTCCGGGGCGACGCTCTCGATGGGCCGCTTCCTCGGCTACGAGCGCGAGACCGCGACCCGCTACGCCTTCCTCCTGGCGATCCCGGCCGTCATCGGCGCCGGCGTGTTCGAGCTCAAGGAGATCCCGCACGGCGACAACATCTACGGCTGGGGCCCCACGATCGTGGCGACCGTGGTCGCCGGCCTGATCGGGTACGCCGCGATCGCGTGGCTGCTGCGCTACGTGACGACGCACTCCTACACGCCGTTCGTGGTCTACCGGATCGCGCTCGGCGCGCTCACGCTGCTGCTGGTGGCCACCGGCACGATCGCCGCATGAGCGGCGCGGCTAGAGCCAGCCGGACTTCTTGAACCAGACCCACAGGCCGCCGGCCACCGTGGCCATCAGCAGCAGCGCGAACGGGTAGCCGAAGGTCCAGCCGAGCTCCGGCATGTGGTGGAAGTTCATGCCGTAGACGCCGGCGATGAACGTGGGCACCACGATGAGCGCTGCGCCCGCGGAGATCTTGCGCATGTCGTCGTTCTGCTGCACCGAGATCTGGGCCAGGTGCGCGTCGAAGGCGCTGGAGAGCAGGCTGTCCAGGCCGTCGACGGTCTCGGCGGCGCGGGCGAGGTGGTCGCTGACGTCGCGGAAGAAGGGCGCCGCGCCGTCGGGCACCCCGGTGACCGTCCCCGCGGCCAGCCGGGCGACCGGCTCCCGCAGCGGCATCACGGCCCGGCGCACCTCGCCGAGCTCGCGCTTGAGCACGTAGATGCGCGACGCGTCGTTGGTGCGCTCCGCGGAGAACACCGACGCCTCGACCTCGTCCACGTCGACGACCAGCTCGTCGACCACCTGGAGGTACTCGTCGACGACCCGGTCGAGCACGGCGTACAGCACCCCGCCCGGGCCGTGGCCGAGCAGCTTGCGACTCGCCTCGAGCTCGAGCCGGGCGGTGTGCAGCTCGTTGCCCGCCCCGTGCCGCACGCTCACCACGAAATCGCGGCCGAGGAAGAGGGCGATCTCGCCGGTCTCGACGGCATCGGCCTCGTCGACGTACCAGAGCGTCTTGAGCACCAGGAAGACGCTGTCGCCGAAGCGCTCCAGCTTGGGTCGCTGGTGCGCCCGCACGGCGTCCTCGACCGCGAGCGGGTGCAGGCCGAAGATCTCGGCGAGCCGTTGGAACTCGTTCTCGGACGGCTCGTGCACGCCGACCCAGACGAAGTCGCCCGGCTCGCAGGCACGCGCGCGGAGCGCGGCCAGGTCGTCGTCACCCTGGACCCGCGCACCGGCGCGATAGAGCGCGCTGTCGACGATCACGCGCTCACCGTAGCCCCACTACAGTCACCGCCATGGCAACCGTGATCCTCGTGCGCCACGGTCGGACGACGGCGAACGCGTCGGGGACCCTGGCCGGCCGTCTCCCGGGCGTGCGGCTCGACGAGACCGGCGAGGGGCAGGCCGTGCGCACCGGGGAGCGGATCGCCGCCGTCCCGCTCGCCGCGCTGGTCACCAGCCCGCTGGAGCGGTGCCGCCAGACGGCCCGAGCGATCGCGAAGGCGCACTCCGGCGCGCCGCGGGTCGCGACCGACAGCGGCCTGACGGAGTGCGACTACGGCGAGTGGCAGGGCCGCCCGCTCAAGGAGCTGGCCAAGGAGAAGCTCTGGGCGACGGTCCAGGCGCAGCCGTCGGCAGCGACCTTCCCCGGAGGCGAGTCGATGGCCGACATGCAGGCGCGGGCGGTCGCCGCCGTACGCCGCCGGGACGCCGAGGTCGAGGCCGAGCACGGGGCCGGCGCGGTCTGGGTGGCGGTCAGCCACGGCGACCTGATCAAGTCGATCCTCGCGGACGCCCTGGGCATGCACCTCGACCTCTTCCAGCGCCTCCACGTCGACCCCGCCTCCGTGTCGATCGTCCGCTACACCGGCACCCGTCCCTACGTGCTCGCCACCAACAGCCACGCGGGCGACCTGTCCTGGCTCGCGGCCCCTCCGCCTCGCCGGCGGGGGACGTCCAAGCGCGCCACGGGGAGGGCGACGGACGCTGCGGTCGGGGGCGGCGCCGGCCCATCAGCCGCCGTCTAGGGTTGTCGCCATGGCTCCTCTGGTCCACGGCTTCGACCCTCCCGAGCGATTCGTCGCGGGCACGGTGGGTCCTCCTGGCCAGCGCACCTTCTTCCTGCAGGCCCGCACCGGCGTCCGGCTGACGAGCGTCGCGCTGGAGAAGCAGCAGGTGCAGGCGCTCGCGGAGCGGATCGACGAGCTGCTCGACGAGGTGCTGGCCGCGACCCACGGTGACGCGGCCGTCCCGGCCGTGGCGCCGTTCGCGCTCGACGACACCGAGCCACTCGAGCAGCCGATCGAGGAGGAGTTCCGGGCCGGCACGATGACGCTGTCCTGGGACCCCGAGGACGAGCGGGTCGTGATCGAGGTCTTCCCCTTCCACGAGGCCGCGGTCCTCGGGCCGGACGAGGAGCCGGAGGGCGTCCCGGAGGAGCCGGAGCCCGACGAGGTCTTCCTCGTGCGGATCGCCGCCGGGGTGGCCCGCGCATTCGTCAAGCGCGCCGAGCAGGTGCTCGGCGCCGGGCGGCCCGACTGCCCCTTCTGCGGCAACCCCGTCGACCCCGACGGACACCTGTGCGTGCGCGCCAACGGGTTCCGGCGCCGGGACCCGTGACCGTCGACGCGGACCTGCTCGAGGGCGATCTGCGCCTGCACGGGCGGATCATGCCGGCCTCCAACGCGACGTTCCTCGGCGAGATCGACGGCGTGAGGGTCGTCTACAAGCCGGTCGCGGGGGAGCGCCCCCTCTGGGACTTCCCGGACGGGTCGCTGGCCGACCGCGAGCGCGCGGCCTACCTGCTCTCCGAGCTGTTCGGCTGGGACGTCGTGCCGCACACCTGGCTGCGCGACGGGCCGCACGGCTGGGGGATGGTGCAGCGCTGGCAGGAGCCCGACGAAGGGCAGGACGCCGTCACGCTGGTGCCCGAGGGGTCGGTCCCGCCCGGGTGGAGGCACGTCTTCGACGGCATCGACGAGCACGACCGGGGCGTCTCGCTGGTCCACGAGGACTCCGACGCGCTGCGCCGGATGGCGGTCTTCGACGTGATCGCCAACAACGCCGACCGCAAGGGCGGTCACGTCCTGGAGATGGCCGACGGCCACCGCTACGGCGTCGACCACGGCGTCACCTTCCACACCGACCACAAGCTCCGCACCGTGCTGTGGGGCTGGGCGGGCGAGCCGGTGGCCGAGGAGCACCTCGCGGTCGTCGCCCGGGTGGGCGAGCTGGTCGCCTCGCCGGCCGGTGCCGAGCTCGCCTCCCACCTCACCGACCGCGAGGTCGAAGCGCTGCTGCGGCGGTGCTCCCGTCTGCTCGACCGCGCCGTGATGCCGGTGCCGCGCGGCGAGTGGCCCGCGGTCCCGTGGCCGCCCTTCTGACGAGTGGACCGACAGGCACTCGCTAGGCTTCCCGACATGCGAGCGTGGCCGTCCCCGGAGATCCCCGTCCTGCCCGTGGCGGGCCCGCCGGTGGCCGTCCACGACACCCCGTCGAGCGGGCTCGTGACCACCGCTCCGGACGGCCCGGCCCGGCTCTACGTCTGTGGCATCACGCCGTACGACGCCACGCACCTGGGCCACGCCAACACCTACGTCGCGTTCGACCTTCTCAACCGCGCCTGGCGCAACGCCGGCCACGAGGTGGTCTACGTCCAGAACGTGACCGACGTCGACGACCCGCTCCTGGAGCGGGCCGCGAAGGTGCACGTCGACTGGGTCGAGCTCGCCGAGCGCGAGACCGAGCTGTTCCGCCAGGACATGAGCGCGCTGCGCGTGCTGCCGCCCGCCCACTACGTCGGCGCCGTGGAGTCGATCCCGCTGGTCGTCGACCTCATCCAGCGGCTCGAGGCAGCCGGCTCGGTCTACCGGGTCGACGAAGACCTCTACTTCTCGGTCACCGCGGACCCCGCCTTCGGCACCGAGTCGGGGTGGACCCGCGAGCAGATGCTCGAGATCTTCGCCGAGCGCGGCGGCGACCCCGAGCGACCCGGCAAGAAGGACCCGCTCGACTGCGTCGTGTGGCGCGGCGAGCGCGAGGGTGAGCCGTCGTGGGGCAGCCCCTGGGGCCCCGGGCGGCCAGGCTGGCACATCGAGTGCGCCGCGATCGCGATGCAGCACCTCGGCGGCGCCTTCGACGTCCAGGGCGGTGGCAGCGACCTGGTGTTCCCGCACCACGAGATGTGCGCCGGCCACGCCCAGGTCGCCGCGCCTGGGACGGCGTTCGCGCAGGTCTACAGCCACGCCGGGATGGTCGGCTACGACGGCGAGAAGATGTCGAAGTCGCGCGGCAACCTGGTCTTCGTCTCGGCCCTGCGCAACAGCGAGGTCGACCCGATGGCGATCCGGCTGGCGCTGCTGCGCCACCACTACCGGGCCGACTGGGAGTGGACCGACCAGGAGCTCTGGACGGCCGTCGACGACCTCGCGCAGTGGCGCCGCGCCCTCTCGCTCGGTGCCGGCGCACCCGCCGCTCCCGTCGTCAGCGAGGTCCTCGCGGCGCTCGCCGACGACCTCGACGCGCCGCGCGCCACCGCCGCGGTCGACCGCTGGGTCGCGGCCACGCTCGGCACCGACGGCCTGGCCGACACCTCCGACCCCGACGCGGCCGGCCAGGTGCTGGCCGTGCTCGACGCCGCCCTCGGCGTCGCGGTCTGGTTCGACTGAGGGTTGCCCGTCAGTCGTCGTCCTGCCGGCGCTTGAGGTACCGCTCGAACTCGCGGGCGATCGCCTCGCCGGACGCCTCGGGGAGGTCGGTGGTGTCGCGCGTCTCCTCCAGGGAGCGCACGTAGTCGGCGACGTCCTCGTCCTCCTCGGCCAGCTCGTCGACGCCGCGCTCCCAGGCTCGAGCGTCCTCCGGCAGGTCCTCGAGCGGGATGCTGGCCTCGAGCAGGTCCTCCATCTGGCCCAGCAGCGCGAGCGTCGCCTTGGGGCACGGCGGCTGCGCCACGTAGTGGGGGACCGCCGCCCAGTAGGACACGGCCGGCATGTCGACCTGGACGCAGGCGTCCTGGAAGACGCCGACGATGCCGGTCGGGCCCTCGTAGGTCGACTCCTCGAGCTTGAGCCGGTCCACCAGCTCGGGCTCGGTCGCGGTGCCGGTCACCGGGATCGGCCGGGTGTGGGGGGTGTCGGCGAGCAGCGCGCCGAGCGTGATGACGAGCCCGGCGCCGAGCTCCTCGCAGGCAGCGACGAGCTCACCGGCGAACTGGCGCCACCGCATGTTGGGCTCGATGCCGCGGATGAGGATGACGTCGCGGTCGAGCGACGGAGGCGACGCGATGGCGATCTGCGTGCTCGGCCAGCTGATCCGGCGGTAGCCGCTGGCGTCGATGCCGACCGAGGGCCGGTTGACCTGGAAGTCGTAGAAGTCCTCGGGATCGACCGCGCCGATCACCCGGGCGCCCCAGACACGGATCAGGTGGTCCACGGTCGCGGACGCGGCATCCGCGGCGTCGTTCCAGCCCTCGAACGCAGCGATCACGACGGGGTCCACCAGGTCGCGCGTCGCCTCGAGCTCGATCACACCTCAAGCGTAGTCGGCGCGGTGATTTCTGCGGTCAGGATCGCCGGTGTCAGGATCTGGGAACAGAGTCCAGGAAGTGGACGCTGTTCCTAGGCTTGACCCCTGGGCCCCGGCATCGGGGCCACGAGAGGAGACCACGTGCCGTCTGGCCGGATCGCGTCGCCCGACCTGCGACCTGACGCCACCGAGGAGCTCACCCGAGCCCTCGAGGGCCGGATCCTGGTGCTCGACGGCGCGATGGGCACCGCCATCCAGCGCGATCGTCCGGACGAGGCGGGCTACCGCGGCGAGCGGTTCGCGGACTGGCCGGCCGACCTGGTCGGCAACAACGACCTCCTCACGCTCACCCAGCCCGAGATCATCGCCGGCATCCACCGCGAGTACCTCGAGGCCGGCGCGGACATCATCGAGACCAACACGTTCAACGCCAACGCCGTCTCGCTCGCCGACTACGGCATGCAGGAGCTCGCCTACGAGCTCAACGCCGAGGCCGCCCGCCTCGCGCGCCGCGAGGTCGACGCGGCGAGCACGCCGGACCGGCCGCGGTACGTCGCCGGCGCCCTCGGCCCCACGACCCGCACCGCGTCGATCTCCCCGGACGTCAACGACCCGGGCGCCCGCAACGTCTCCTTCGACCAGCTCGTCTCGGCCTACCTCGAGGCGGCCCGTGGGCTCGTCGACGGCGGCTCCGACCTGCTGATCATCGAGACGATCTTCGACACCCTCAACGCCAAGGCCGCGATCTTCGCGGTCGAGACGCTCTTCGAGGAGCACGGCCGCCGCTGGCCGGTCATCGTCTCCGGCACGATCACCGACGCGTCCGGCCGCACGCTGTCCGGACAGGTGACCGAGGCGTTCTGGGACTCGGTCCGTCACGTGCGCCCGCTCGCCGTCGGCCTCAACTGCGCGCTCGGCGCCAAGGAGATGCGGCCCTACATCGCCGAGATGGCGCGGCTGGCCGACTCGTTCGTCTCCTGCTACCCCAACGCCGGCCTGCCCAACGCGTTCGGTGAGTACGACGAGGCGCCCGAGGAGACCGCCGCGATCGTCGCGGAGTTCGCCGAGAGCGGCTTCGTCAACCTCGTCGGCGGCTGCTGCGGCACCACGCCCGCCCACATCGCCGCGATCGCCCGGGCCGTCGACGGCAAGGAGCGGCGTACGCCGGCCGAGCTGTCCGCCGGCCTGCGGCTCTCCGGCCTCGAGCCGTTGACGATCACCGACGACAGCCTGTTCGTGAACGTCGGCGAGCGCACGAACATCACCGGCTCCGCCCGGTTCCGCAACCTGATCAAGGCCGGCGACTACGACACCGCCCTGTCGGTCGCGGCGCAGCAGGTCGAGAGCGGCGCCCAGGTCATCGACGTCAACATGGACGAGGGCATGATCGACGGTGTCGCGGCGATGGACCGCTTCACCAAGCTCATCGCCAGCGAGCCCGACATCAGCCGGGTGCCGCTCATGGTCGACTCCTCGAAGTGGGAGGTCATCGAGGCCGGGCTGAAGAACGTCCAGGGCAAGGCGATCGTCAACTCGATCTCCCTCAAGGAGGGCGAGGAGAAGTTCCTCGAGCAGGCCCGCCTCTGCCGCAAGTACGGCGCGGCCGCGGTCGTCATGGCCTTCGACGAGGACGGCCAGGCCGACAACCTCGAGCGGCGCAAGGCGATCTGCGAGCGCGCCTACCGGATCCTGGTCGACCAGGTCGGGTTCTCGCCCGACGACATCATCTTCGACCCCAACGTGTTCGCCGTCGCCACCGGCATCGAGGAGCACGCGGCGTACGGCAAGGACTTCATCGAGGCGACCCGCTGGATCAAGGAGAACCTGCCCGGCGCGAAGGTGTCCGGCGGCATCTCCAACGTCAGCTTCTCCTTCCGCGGCAACAACCCGGTCCGCGAGGCCATCCACGCGGTGTTCCTCTTCCACGCGATCGAGGCCGGGCTCGACATGGGCATCGTCAACGCCGGCGCGCTGATCCCCTACTCCGAGGTCGAGCCCGAGCTGCGCGAGCGGATCGAGGACGTGGTCCTCAACCGGCGTCCGGACGCCGCCGAGCGGCTGCTCGAGATCGCCGAGGAGCACAACAAGGCCGGGGAGGTCGTCGAGGCGGCCGCCGAGGAGTGGCGCTCGCTGCCGGTCGGCGAGCGGATCACGCACGCGCTGGTCAAGGGCATCGACGGGTTCGTCGAGGCTGACACCGAGGAGCTGCGACAGGAGATCGCCGCGCGCGGCGGCCGCCCGATCGAGGTCATCGAGGGCCCGCTGATGGACGGCATGAACGTCGTCGGCGACCTGTTCGGCGCCGGCAAGATGTTCCTGCCGCAGGTGGTGAAGTCCGCACGCGTGATGAAGAAGGCCGTCGGCTACCTGATCCCGTTCATCGAGCAGGAGAAGATCGACAACCCCGAGTACGCCACCGCCAAGGAGACCAACGGCACGATCGTCATGGCAACCGTCAAGGGGGACGTCCACGACATCGGCAAGAACATCGTCGGCGTCGTGCTCCAGTGCAACAACTTCGAGGTCATCGACCTCGGCGTGATGGTGCCGGCACAGAAGATCCTCGACACCGCCGCCGAGATCGGCGCCGACGCGATCGGGCTCTCCGGCCTGATCACCCCCTCGCTCGACGAGATGGTCAACGTGGCCTCCGAGATGCAGCGGCAGGGGTTCACGATCCCGCTCCTCATCGGCGGCGCCACCACCTCCCGCGCGCACACCGCCGTCAAGGTCGACGGCAAGTACGACGCCCCGGTGATCTGGGTCAAGGACGCGTCGCGGTCGGTGCCGATGCTCGCCGCGCTGCTCAACGACACCCAGCGTCCCCAGGTGCTGGCCGACGTCAAGGCCGACTACGACTCGCTGCGCGAGCGGCACGCCGCCAAGCACGACCGGCCGATGCTCGCCATCGAGGACGCCCGCGCCAACCGCACGCCCATCGACTGGTCGGGCTACCAGCCGCCCGCGCCGCGCCGGCCCGGCATCCACGTGCTGACCGACTACGACCTCGCGGAGCTGCGGGAGTTCATCGACTGGCAGCCGTTCTTCAACGCCTGGGAGATGAAGGGCAAGTTCCCCGACATCCTCAACAGCCCGACGACCGGGGAGACCGCCCGCGCGCTCTACGACGACGCGCAGGCGATGCTCGACCGCGTGGTCGCCGAGAGGTGGCTGACCGCCAACGGCGTGCTCGGCTTCTTCCCCGCCAGCGCGGTCGGTGACGACATCGAGCTCTACACCGACGAGTCGCGCACCACCGTGCTGACGACGCTGCACAACCTGCGGCAGCAGGGCGAGCACCGCGCCGGCGTACCGAACCGGTCCCTCGGCGACTTCGTCGCGCCCAAGGAGACCGGGCTGCCCGACCACGTCGGAGCGTTCGCCGTGACCGCCGGCCTCGGCTCCCAGGACCGGATCCAGGCCTTCAAGGACGCCAACGACGACTACTCCGCGATCATGTTCGAGGCGCTCGCCGACCGGCTCGCCGAGGCGTTCGCCGAGCGGCTCCACCAGCGGGTCCGCACCGAGTTCTGGGGCCACGTCAGCGACGAGCAGCTGTCCAACGAGGACCTGATCGCGGAGAAGTACACCGGCATCCGGCCGGCGCCCGGCTACCCCGCCTGCCCCGAGCACACCGAGAAGCGGACGCTCTGGGAGCTCCTCGACGTCGAGGCCACCACCGGCATCACGCTGACCGAGAGCATGGCGATGTGGCCCGGCGCCGCGGTGTCCGGCTGGTACTTCTCGCACCCCGACTCCCAGTACTTCGTCGTCGGGCGGCTCGGCCGCGACCAGGTCGCCGACTACGCCGAGCGCAAGGGCTGGTCGGTCCCGGAGGCCGAGAAGTGGCTCTCCGCCAACCTCGGCTACGACCCGGATGACTGACCCGGCCGTGCCGGGCGAGGCCGCTCGGCCGGCCGCAGTCCTCTGGGACATGGACGGCACCCTGGTCGACACCGAGCCCTACTGGATCGACACCGAGTTCGAGATCGCCGAGCGGCACGGTGGGACGTGGAGCCGGGCGCACGCCCTCAACCTGGTCGGCAACGACCTGCTCGAGTCCGGTCGCTACATCCGCGAGCACATGGGCATCGACCTGCCTCCCGAGCACATCGTCGAGGAGCTGCTCGACGGCGTCGTGGCGCGCGTCGAGCAGGAGGTGCCGTGGCGGCCGGGCGCGGTCGAGATGCTGGCCGCGCTGACGGCAGCGGGCACGCCGTGCGGGCTGGTGACGATGTCCTACGAGCGGTTCGTGGCCCCGATCCTGTCCCAGCTGCCCCCGGAGACCTTCCGGGTGATCGTGACCGGCGACAAGGTCGAGTTCGGCAAGCCGCACCCCGAGCCCTACCTCACCGCGGCCGCGGCCCTGGGCGTCGCGCCCGCGGACTGCCTGGCCATCGAGGACTCCAACACCGGCGCGAAGTCGGCCGAGAGTGCCGGCTGCCTGGTGCTGGTGGTCGAGAACCACGTGCCGGTGCTGGCGACGCAACGGCGGATCTTCCGCGACAGCCTGGTGGATCTCGACGTCGGCGAGGTCTGGGCCGAGCAGGGCTAGCGGCCAGAGCTAGGACGCGGCGGGCTCGTCGTCGGGCGTCGGCAGCGGCGGCGGAGTGCCACCGAAGGCCGGGCACAGCGCCTGGTGCGCGCACCACGAGCAGAGCCGGCTCCGGTTCGGCCGCCAGTCACCGGACTCCTGGGCCAGCCGGATGGCCTCCCACACCGCCTGCACCTTGCGCTCGGTCGCGAGCAGGTCGGCCTCGTCGGGCACGTAGCGCAGGATCTCGCCGTTGCCGAGGTAGACGAGCTGGAGCATCGCCGGGATGACGCCGCGGCTGCGCCAGATCACCAGGGCGTAGAACTTCATCTGGAAGAGCGCCTTGCCCTCGAACATCTCGCTGGGCGAGCTGCCGCTCTTGTAGTCGACCACGCGCAGCGCACCGTCCGGAGCCACGTCGATGCGGTCCACGAACCCGCGGAGCAGCAGCCGGGAGTCGAGGAGGGCCTCGACGTAGAGCTCGCGCTCGGCGGGCTCGAGGCGGCGCGGGTCCTCGAGGGTGAAGTAGCGGTCGAGCACCGTGCGGCAGGTCGTGAGCCAGGCGGTGATCTCCGGGCCGCCCTCGGCCGCGAACATCTCGGCGAGCTCCGGGGTCTGCTCGAGCAGCGCCGACCACGCCGGCTCCACCATGCCGGCGGCCCGCTCCGGGGTGCGGTCTGCGGCCGGCAGGTCGAAGAGGTCCTCGAGCACCTTGTGCACGACCGTGCCGCGCACCGCGTCGGGAGAGCTGGGCTCGGGGAGCCGGTCGATCATCCGGAAGCGGTACTGCAGGGGGCAGCCCATGAAGTCGCTCGCCCGGCTCGGCGAGAGCGCGCCCAGCACCTCGACGCCGTCCACCGGGGTCGACAGCGCGACCGACGGGGACTCCTGCTGCACACCCACGAGCCTCACCCTAGGCGAGCCCACCGACAGTCCCGCGGTCCCACCCCGGCCCCGCAGCGACACGGTCGGCTAGCCTCGACGCGTGCCCGATCCCGACCGACCCGCGAGGCCGTCGGGCGCGTTCAAGATCGGCACGATCGCCGGCAGCGACGTCCTCGTGTCGTCGTCGTGGTTCCTCGTCGCCGGCCTCATCGCCATCGTCGTGGCACCCCGGATCGAGGCCACGGAGCCCGGCCTCGGGGCGTGGAAGTACGTCGGCGGCTTCGTCTTCGCGGTGATCCTCTACGGCTCGGTCCTGCTCCACGAGGCGTCGCACGCCGTCGCGGCCCGTCGGCTCGGGATGCCGGTCGGCGCGATCACGCTGCACTTCCTCGGCGGCATGACCGCGATCGAGGCCGAGCCCAAGCGGCCCCGCGAGGAGTTCTTCGTGGCGGTGGTCGGGCCCCTCACCTCCCTTCTCGTCGGCGTCGTCGCCGTGGGCCTGTGGTTCATCACCCCCGACGGCCTGCTCCTGGTCGCCGTCGAGGGGCTCGCGGGCGCGAACATCCTGGTGGGGGTGCTCAACCTCGTCCCGGGCCTCCCGCTCGACGGCGGCCGGGTCCTCAAGTCCGCCGTGTGGCGCATCACCGGAGACATGCACCGGGGGACGATCGCGGCGGGGTGGACCGGCCGAGCCACCGCCGTCGCCGCGATGGCCTACCCGCTGCTGCAGGCCCAGCTCACCGGCGTCGAGCCGACGATCCTCGACTTCGCCCTCGCGTTCATCATCGCCGTGTTCCTGTGGTCGGGAGCGACGGCCGCGATGAGCGGAGCGCGGATCCGCCGCCGGATCCCGCACCTCGTCGCCCGGCAGCTGGCGCGGCGCACCCTCGCCGTCCCCGCGGACCTCCCGCTCGCCGAGGCCGTACGCCGGGCGCGCGAGGCCCAGGCCGGCAGCATCGTGACCGTGACCGGCGCCGGTGAGCCGGTCGGCATCGTCAGCGAGGCGGCCGTCGCCGCCACCCCGGTCGAGCGGCAGCCGTGGATCGCGACCTCGACGGTCGCCCGGACGCTGGACGAGGGGCTCCGGCTCCCGGCCGACCTCGCTGGGGAGGAGCTCGTCCTGGCGCTCAACCGGCACCCGGCGGGGGAGTACCTCCTCCTCGACCCCGACGGCCGCCTGGTCGGGGTGCTCACCACCGCGGACGTCGATAGGGCGTTCCGCGAGGCGGCGCACTAGGCTCTCGGGCCGTGTCCGACACCTCCGCCGCCGCGCCCGACGTCCCTCCCGAGGCCTGGTCCGGCGTGCACCGCGGCCCCCTGCAGGCAGGGGAGTGGATCCGGCTGACCGACCAGAAGGGTCGCCGGCACAACTTCGAGCTCGTGCCCGGCAAGCGCTTCTTCTCCAACCGTGGCCACGTCGAGCACGACGAGCTGATCGGCCGCGAGGAGGGCTTCACGGTCGTCTCGTCCGCCGGGGGCGAGTACCTCTGCTTCCGGCCGCTGCTCTCGGAGTTCGTCGTCTCGATGCCGCGCGGCGCGGCGGTCGTCTACCCCAAGGACGCCGCGCAGATCGTCGCCCTCGCCGACATCTTCCCGGGCGCCCACGTGGTCGAGGCCGGGGTCGGCTCGGGGGCGCTGACGTGCTCGCTCCTGCGCGCCGTGGGGCCGTACGGCCGCGTGTCGTCCTACGAGCGGCGCGAGGAGTTCGCCGACGTCGCCCGCAAGAACGTCACCCAGTTCTTCGGCGCTCCGGCGGGCGAGACGCACCCTGCGTGGCAGCTGACGCTCGGTGACCTGGCCGAGGCGCTCCCCGCGTCCGGCGAGCGCTGCGACCGCATCATCCTCGACATGCTGGCCCCCTGGGAGTGCCTGGACGCCGCCGCCGACGCGCTGTGGCCCGGCGGCATCGTCTGCGCCTACGTCGCCACCACGACCCAGCTCTCGCGGTTCGTGGAGACCGTCCGGGTGCACGGCGGCTTCACCGAGCCCCAGGCGTGGGAGTCGCTGGTGCGCGACTGGCACGTCGAGGGGCTCGCCGTACGACCCGGCCACAAGATGATCGGCCACACGGCGTTCCTGGTCACCGCCCGCCGGCTGGCTCCCGGCGAGCGCCCGCCCCGGAAGTCGCGTCGGCCGGCGCCCGGCGCCTACGGGCCCGACTACACCGGCCCGCGCCCGGCCGGCGTCCCGGTCGAGGTCCCGGAGGACTGAGTTCCTGCCGCGTCCTCGCTGTCCCCGCGACATCCCCGCGACATCCCCGCGATTCGCGCCATCGCTGCGGAATCGTGACCAAACCGTGGAAATGAGCCACCGTCGTGGCCGGTTGCCCGGGTAGGGTCGAAGAGACAGGAGGTGGCGCTGATGTCTACATCGGAGGGCGTTTCCAGTGCGGGCGGCCGCAGTCCCGAGGAGCTGGCCGACCAGGTCAGGTTCCTGGAGGCGGAGGTCTCGGACCTGCGCAGCCGGTTGAGCGAGGTCCCGGGCAGCTCGCGCACGCTCGAGCTCCGGCTCGCCGACGCGCAGCGATCGCTCGCGGGGCTCACCTCCCAGAACGAGCGGCTGGCGCAGACGCTGCGCGAGGCGCGCGACCAGATCACCAAGCTCAAGGAGGAGGTCGACCGGCTCGCCCAGCCGCCGGCCGGCTTCGGCACGTTCCTGGCGGCCAACGACGACGGCTCCATCGACGTCTTCACCGGCGGCCGCAAGCTGCGGGTCAACGTCAGCCCCAGCATCGAGGTCGACTCCCTGCAGCGTGGCCAGGAGGTCATGCTCAACGAGGCGCTCAACGTCGTCGCCGCGCTCGAGTTCGAGCAGGTCGGCGAGGTCGTCATGCTCAAGGAGCTGATGGCCGACGGCGAGCGGGCGCTCGTGATCGCCAACGCCGACGAGGAGCGGGTGGTCCGGCTCGCCGAGCCGCTCAAGACCGAGACGATCCGCGCCGGCGACTCGCTGCTGCTCGACTCGCGCGCCGGCTACGTCTACGAGAAGGTCCCGAAGTCCGAGGTCGAGGAGCTGATCCTCGAGGAGGTCCCGGACATCGCCTACGAGTCGATCGGCGGCCTGGCCGGACAGATCGAGCAGATCCAGGACGCGGTCGAGCTGCCCTACCTCCACCCCGAGCTCTTCAAGGAGCACCAGCTCAAGCCGCCCAAGGGCGTCCTGCTCTACGGACCTCCCGGCTGCGGCAAGACGCTGATCGCGAAGGCGGTCGCCAACTCGCTGGCCAAGAAGGTCGCGGCCAGGACGGGCCAGGAAGGGAAGTCCTACTTCCTCAATATCAAGGGCCCCGAGCTCCTCAACAAGTACGTCGGCGAGACCGAGCGGCACATCCGGCTGGTCTTCCAGCGCGCCCGCGAGAAGGCGAGCAGCGGCACGCCCGTCATCGTGTTCTTCGACGAGATGGACTCGCTCTTCCGGACCCGCGGGTCGGGCGTCTCCTCCGACGTCGAGAACACGATCGTCCCGCAGCTGCTCAGCGAGATCGACGGCGTCGAGCTCCTCGAGAACGTGCTGGTCATCGGTGCCTCCAACCGCGAGGACATGATCGACCCCGCCATCCTGCGGCCGGGCCGCCTCGACGTGAAGATCAAGATCGAGCGGCCGGACGCCGAGTCCGCGCGCGACATCTTCAGCAAGTACCTCCTGCCCGAGCTGCCGCTGCACGCCGACGACGTCGCCGAGTTCGGCGGTGACCGGGACGCCTGCGTGGCGGGGATGATCCGGGCGACCGTCGAGCGGATGTACACCGAGACCGAGGAGAACCGCTTCCTCGAGGTCACCTACGCCAACGGTGACAAGGAGGTCCTCTACTTCAAGGACTTCAACTCGGGCGCGATGATCCAGAACATCGTCGACCGGGCCAAGAAGATGGCGATCAAGGACTTCCTCGACCACGACCAGCACGGCCTGCGGGTCTCGCACCTGCTCCAGGCATGCGTGGACGAGTTCAAGGAGAACGAGGACCTCCCCAACACCACCAACCCGGACGACTGGGCCCGCATCTCCGGCAAGAAGGGCGAGCGGATCGTCTTCATCCGCACGCTCATCACCGGCAAGCAGGGCACCGAGCCCGGCCGTTCGATCGACACGGTCGCCAACACCGGCCAGTACCTCTGACGTTTGCCCGTCCTGGTGGCGGGCACGGTGGCGGCATGATGTTCTGGGCTGTCGTGCTGCTGCTGGGCACCGTGGCCGCCGCGCTGAGCTGGCGCGCCAGCCGCCGTGCGTTCGACGACGGGAGCTGGGAGGCGATCGGGCCGCACGAGTCGACGCTCGGGCGACGCGAGCTCCGCCGCTAGCCGGCGTCGGCCGGCTCGGTGACGTCGGCGACGCGCGCGCCCAGCGCGGCGACCAGCTCCGAGGCCGAGAGGGTCAGCGCGACGCCGGGCGCCCCGGCGCCGAGGCTGATCGTCCCGGTCATCGCCGCGTCGGCGATCACCGGCAGCGTCGTGGCGCTGCCCAGGGGCGTGATCGTCCCGCGGACGTAGCCCGTCACGTCGTACGCCGCCTCGGCGCTCGGCATCGAGAGCCGGTTGACGCCGAGCAGGGCGCGGAGCTTCGGCCAGGCGATCTCCCGGTCACCGGGCACCAGCACGAACCGGTGGTCGCCCTCCGCGACCCGGACCACCATCGTCTTCACGATCTGGCTCGGCTCGACGCCGCGGGCGGCCGCCGCCTCCGCCAGCGACCGGACCGGCCCGTGCCGGGTCACCTCGTAGCGCAGGCCGAGCGCGTCGGCCGCTGCGAGCGCCCGGGACGGATCACTCATGCGTCCGCCCGTGCCGCCCGGCCGCGGTAGACGTAGCCCCAGGGGTGCGAGAGACCCGGCCCCGGCAGGTAGGCACCCTCGACCGCGACGACCTGGAGTCGCGCGGCGCCGACGAGCGTCGGCACGTCCCGGCTCAGGTGGCAGCCGCCGGCGACCCGCCTCTGGATCGGGTCGAGGCGCCGCTGCCAGCGCACCACCCGCGCGTCCGGCGCGCGACCGTGCTCCAGGAAGTGCAGCGCGCCGCCCGGCCGCAGCACCCGGCGTACCTCCTCGAGCGCCCGGACCACGTCGGGGATCGTGCAGAGCGTGAACGTCGAGAGCACCGCGTCGTACGACGCGTCGTCGGCCTCGAGCCGCTGCCCGTCGAGACCGACCCGCTGCACGGGCACCTGCGCCGCCCGGCGGTGCGCCTCGGACAGCCGCCAGCCGACCTCGGACGGCTCCACCGCGTCGACGGCGTCGACCTCCGCCGGGTAGAGCTCGGCGTTGAGCCCGCTGCCGAACCCGATCTCCAGGACCCGTCCGGACAGCCCCTCGACGGCCTGACCCCGCAGCCGCATCACCGGTCCGGTCGAGAGCGACCGGTCGGCCAGGTGCGGGACGACGCGATCGGTCCACCAGCCCATGAGCCGAGGCTACGCGGTGCCCCCTCGCGTACGCTCGGTACATGAGTGTGCGCCGGGTCATGGGGACCGAGGTGGAGTACGGCATCGCCGTGCAGGGCCAGCCCCTGGCCAACCCGATGGTGGCCTCCTCGCAGGTGGTCAACGCCTACGCGTCGGCCACCGTCAAGGCGCGCCG
Organism: Nocardioides agri; assembly: GCF_013778305.1. Lineage (GTDB taxonomy): Bacteria > Actinomycetota > Actinomycetes > Propionibacteriales > Nocardioidaceae > Nocardioides > Nocardioides agri. The sequence goes on along the minus strand of NZ_JACEIC010000001.1, from coordinate 673,956 downwards.
CGCCCGGTGGGACTTCGAGGAGGAGTCGCCCCTGCGCGACGCGCGCGGCTTCGACATGTCCCGCCAGGTCGCGGACCCGACCCAGCTCACCGACGAGGACATGGGGCTGGCCAACGTCATCCTCACCAACGGCGCCCGCCTCTACGTCGACCACGCGCACCCGGAGTACTCCACGCCCGAGGTGACCTCGCCGCTCGACATCGTCCGGTGGGACAAGGCGGGGGAGCTGGTGATGCTCGACGCCGCGCGCCGGGCCGGCCAGCTGCCGGGCGGCACGCCGATCGTGCTCTACAAGAACAACACCGACAACAAGGGCGCGTCCTACGGGGCGCACGAGAACTACCTGATGCGCCGCTCGACGCCCTTCGCCGACATCGTGCGCCACCTGACGCCGTTCTTCGTCAGCAGGCAGGTGATCTGCGGGGCCGGCCGGGTCGGCATCGGGCAGGAGGGCCGGGAGCAGGGCTTCCAGCTGAGCCAGCGCGCGGACTTCTTCGAGGTCGAGGTGGGCCTGGAGACCACGCTGAAGCGGCCGATCATCAACACCCGCGACGAGCCGCACGCCGACCCTGAGAAGTACCGCCGGCTGCACGTCATCATCGGCGACGCCAACCTCTCCGAGGTCTCGACCTACCTCAAGGTCGGCACCACGGCGCTGGTGCTGGCGATGATCGAGGACCGGTTCATCACCACCGAGCTGACCGTGGAGGCGCCGGTCGCTGGCCTGCGGGCCATCTCCCACGACCCGACGCTGCGGCACCGCGTCACCTTGACCGACGGCCGCGAGCTGACCGGCATCCAGCTGCAGCTGGAGTACCTCGACCTCGCCAAGAAGTACGTCGAGGACCGCTACGGCGCCGACGCCGACGCGCAGACCGTCGACGTGCTGGCGCGCTGGGAGTCGGTGCTCGACCGGCTCGAGCGGGACCCGATGTCGCTCAGCGGCGAGCTGGACTGGGTGGCCAAGCTGCGGCTGCTCGAGCAGTACCGCCAGCGCGACGGCCTCGAGTGGGACGACGCCAAGCTCCAGCTCATCGACTACCAGTACTCCGACATCCGTCCGGAGAAGGGGCTCTACCACCGGCTGGTCGCGGCGGGGCGGATGACGCGGCTGCTCGACGACCACGCGGTCGAGGTCGCGATGCACGACCCGCCGGAGGACACCCGCGCCTACTTCCGCGGCCGGTGCCTCGAGAAGTACGCCGAGCACGTCGCGGCCGCGTCGTGGGACTCGGTGATCTTCGACCTGCCCGGCCGGGAGTCGCTGCAGCGGGTCCCGACGATCGACCCGCTGCGCGGCAGCAAGGCGCACGTGGGGGACCTGCTGGATCGCAGTGAGACGGCGGAGGCGTTGTTCACCGCTCTCACCCGTTGAGTGGATAGGGTCAAGGCATGGCACAGGAGCAGAAGCAGCCGCGCCGCAACTCCGAGAACGAGGAGGCGGTCGAGACCGCCCCCGAGACGGACGTCGCGGAGCGCAAGGAGGCCATCGACAGCGACGTGGACGACATCCTCGACGAGATCGACGACGTGCTGGAGACGAACGCCGAGGACTTCGTGAAGTCGTTCATCCAGAAGGGCGGCCAGTGACCGACCCCCGCCTGCCGGCTGCGTTCCTGCAGCCGGGCACTTCGTCGTTCTCGGACTTCCTCGCCGAGCAGGCCCCCGACCTGCTCCCCGGGCGCCGCACGGTGCCCCAGGGACTCGCGCCGGGCCACGCCGCCGACCTCGCCCCGCACGGCACCACGATCGTGGCGGCGACGTTCACCGGCGGGGTCGTGATGGCCGGCGACCGGCGCGCGACCATGGGCAACATCATCGCCCAGCGCGACATCGAGAAGGTCTTCCCGGCCGACGAGTTCTCGGCCGTCGGCATCGCCGGCACCGCGGGGATCGCGGTCGAGATGGTCCGGCTCTTCCAGACCGAGCTCGAGCACTACGAGAAGATCGAGGGCACCACGCTCTCGATGGACGGCAAGGCCAACCGGCTGGCCGCGCTCATCCGCGGCAACCTGGCGATGGCGATGCAGGGGCTGAGCGTCGTGCCGCTCTTCGCCGGCTTCGACCTCACCGCCGACCAGGGCCGGATCTTCAGCTACGACCTGACCGGGGGACGCTACGAGGAGACCGCGTTCCACTCGGTCGGGTCCGGCTCGCTGTTCGCGCGCGGGTCGCTGAAGAAGCTCTACCGCCCCGACCTGACCGAGACCGACTGCGTCACCGCCGTCGTGCAGGCGCTCTACGACGCCGCCGACGACGACTCCGCGACCGGTGGACCCGACCTGACCCGCCGGATCTTCCCGGTCGTCCAGGTGATCACCGCCGACGGGGGCCGGCGGCTGGCCGACGACGACGTCGCGGCGATCGCCGACCAGGTGATCGCCGGCCGGATGATCCGGCCCGACGGCCCGGCGGCCCCGCTCGTGGAGGGGGGAGTCGCATGAGCATGCCGTTCTACGTCTCGCCCGAGCAGCTGATGAAGGACCGCGCGGACTTCGCGCGCAAGGGCATCGCGCGCGGGCGCTCCGTCGTGGTGGTCCAGTACGCCGACGGCCTGCTGTTCGCCTCCGAGAACCCGTCGCAGGCGCTGCACAAGGTCTCCGAGATCTACGACCGGATCGCGTTCGCCGCGGTGGGCCGCTACAACGAGTTCGAGAACCTGCGGATCGCCGGCGTGCGCCTGGCCGACATGCGCGGCTACGCCTACGACCGCCGCGACGTGACCGGGCGGGGCCTCGCCAACGCCTACGCGCAGACGCTGGGCACGATCTTCTCCAGCGGCGGTGAGAAGCCCTACGAGGTCGAGCTGTTCGTGGGCGAGATCGGCGACGCCCCCGCCGACGACCAGCTCTACCGGCTGACCTACGACGGCCAGGTCGCCGACGAGCACGGCTACGCCGTCATGGGCGGCGCCGCCGACGTGATCGGCACCTACCTCGAGGAGCACTACGTCGAGGGCGCCGCGCTCGCCGACGCCGTACGCCTCGCGGTGGCCTCGCTCGGGCACACCGAGTCCACGGACCGCGCGATCTCGGCCGACGACCTCGAGGTCGCCGTGCTCGACCGCACCCGGGCCCAGCCCCGCAAGTTCATGCGGCTGCGGGCCGCGCGCCTGCAGGAGATCCTCGGGGACCAGCTGGCCGCACCGGCCGAGACGCCCCCGGCCGAGGCCCCGGCCGACGCGCCCCCGGCCGACCAGCCGCCGGCCGACGAGCCGCCGATCGCCCCGCCGGCCTGACCCGCAGCACCCGTCGTACCTGACCGCTGCGTCGCGTTCGCGGCCCGATCTCGACGCGCCGGTCAGGTACGACGACCCGCAGTTGCCCCACAGACCACCACCGTGCGCCTAGGCTGACGACGTGGACCGGCGGATCTTCGGGATCGAGAACGAGTACGGCGTGACGTGCACGTTCAAGGGCCAGCGCCGTCTGAGCCCGGACGAGGTGGCCCGCTACCTGTTCCGCAAGGTCGTCAGCTGGGGCCGCAGCAGCAACGTCTTCCTGCGCAACGGCGCCCGGCTCTACCTCGACGTCGGCAGCCACCCCGAGTACGCGACGCCCGAGTGCGACGACGTCGTCGAGCTGGTCACCCACGACAAGGCGGGGGAGCGGGTCCTCGAGGGGCTGCTCCTCGACGCCGAGCAGCGCCTGCACGACGAGGGCATCGCCGGCGAGATCTACCTGTTCAAGAACAACACCGACTCGGCGGGCAACTCCTACGGCTGCCACGAGAACTACCTGGTGAGCCGGGCCGGCGAGTTCTCCCGCCTGGCCGACGTGCTGATCCCGTTCCTGGTGACCCGTCAGATCGTCGTCGGCGCCGGGAAGATCACCCAGACCCCCCGCGGGGCCAGCTACAGCGTCTCGCAGCGTGCCGAGCACATCTGGGAGGGCGTCTCGAGCGCCACCACCCGCAGCCGGCCGATCATCAACACGCGCGACGAGCCGCACGCCGACGCCGAGAAGTACCGGCGACTGCACGTCATCGTCGGCGACAGCAACATGAGCGAGACCACGACGATGCTCAAGGTCGCCAGCTGCGACCTGGTCCTGCGGATGATCGAGGAGGGCGTCGTCATGCGGGACCTGACGATGGAGAACCCGATCCGGGCCATCCGGGAGATCTCGCACGACGTCACCGGGCGCCGCAAGATCCGGCTCGCCAACGGCCGCGAGGCCAGCGCCCTGGAGATCCAGCAGGAGTACCTCGGCAAGGCCCGCGACTTCGTCGACCGACGCGCGATCAGCACACCGGTGATCGAGCAGGCCCTCGACCTGTGGGAGCGCGGCCTGAAGGCGGTCGAGTCCGACGACCTCGGGCTCGTCGACCGCGAGATCGACTGGGTCATCAAGTGGAAGCTGATCGAGCGGTACCGCGCCAAGCACGGTCTGCCGCTGGGCCACCCGCGCATCGCCCAGCTCGACCTCGCCTACCACGACATCCACCGTGGGCGCGGCCTCTACTACCTGCTCGAGAAGCGGGGAGCCGTCGCCCGGGTGACGACCGACCTGAAGATCTTCGAGGCCAAGTCGGTGCCGCCCCAGACCACGCGCGCCCGGCTGCGCGGTGAGTTCATCCGCAAGGCCCAGGAGCGGCGACGCGACTTCACCGTCGACTGGGTGCACCTCAAGCTCAACGACCAGGCCCAGCGCACGGTGCTGTGCAAGGACCCGTTCCGCGCCCAGGACGAGCGGGTGCAGCGGCTGATCGACGGGATGTAGCGACCGGCACCGACCGCCGCCTAGGACCCGCCGGATATGGTGTGCGGCGCTGCACCGAACCCGATCCGAATAGGTGAAAAATCCGTGTCTCGACGTCTCCGACGCCTCCCGGCCATCCTCCTGCCCCTCGTGCTCGCCGGCACGCTCGCCGCGTGCGGTGACGACGAGGGCGGCAGCGGGTCCGACGACGCCCTGCACGGCATCACGATCTCCGGCGACGTCGGCAAGGCGCCGGAGGTCGAGTGGGACGGCAAGCTCGAGGTCGACAAGACCGAGACCACCGTCGTCACCGAGGGTGACGGCGACGAGGTGAAGGAGGGCGACCAGGTCTCCGCGAACATCTGGATCGGCAACGGCTACTCCCAGGAGAAGGCCTACAGCACCTACGACGAGGGCGGGAAGCCGGAGCAGTTCACCGCCAGCAACGACCTCAGCCCGGTCTTCCGCGACGCGATCCTCGGCCACACGGTCGGCTCGCGGGTGGCGGTGACGACCACCGCTACGGAGGCGTTCGGCGAGTCCGGCAACAGCCAGATGGGCATCGCGCCGGATGACAGCGTGCTGATGGTCGTCGACATCATGGACATCGTCGTCGTGCTCGACGGCCCGCAGGGCGACGAGCAGAAGGCGCCGAAGTGGGCGCCGGACCTGGTCGTCGACGGCGACAAGGTCACCGGCCTGGACTTCACCGGTACGCCGGAGCCTGACGGCAAGCTCCGCTCGGCCGCCCTGATCGAGGGTGACGGCGACAAGGTGACGAAGGGCCAGACGATCACCGTCAACTACCTCGGTCAGGTCTACAAGGCGAAGAAGCCGTTCGACGAGAGCTACAGCCGCGAGCCCGCCTCGTTCGCCATCGGCGTCGGCCAGGTCGTCTCCGGCTGGGACAAGACGCTCGTGGGCGCGACCGTCGGCAGCCGGATGATCATCGCGATCCCGCCGGCGGATGGCTACGGCAAGCAGGGCAACCCCGACGCCGGTATCAAGGGGACCGACACGCTGTACTTCGTGGTCGACATCCTGGCCGCGTCCTGATCGGTCGGGGAGGATCGGCGGCATGAGCGGCAGCGGCAGGAAGTCCGAGCGACTCCTCAACCTGCTGATCATGCTGCTGGTCCAGCGCCACTACATCGCCAAGGACCGGATCCGCGAGTTCCTCTACCCGGGCACCTCCACCGAGGCGTTCGAGAAGATGTTCGAGCGCGACAAGGAGGAGCTGCGCAGCCTCGGCGTCCCGATCGAGGTCGGCAGCCTGGACGCCTACTTCGACGACGAGCCGGGCTACCGCGTCCGCCTGGACCAGTTCGCGCTGCCGGACGTCTCGCTCACGCCGGACGAGGCGGCGGTCGTCGGCCTGGCCACCCGGGTCTGGCAGCACGCCCGGCTGGCCGAGGCCACCAGCGAGGCGGTCCGCAAGCTGACCGCGGCCGGCCTGGAGGTCGACGCCTCGGCGCTCGACATCGCCGAGCCGCGGCTCTCGGCCGACGAGCCCTCGTTCGACGTGTTCTGGGAGGCGACCCAGGACCGGGCGGCGGTCGAGTTCGACTACCGCCGCTCGGGCTCCACCCGGACCAGCACCCGGCACCTCCAGCCGTGGGGTGTCGTGCGCTACTCCGGGCGCTGGTACGTCGTCGGCTTCGACACCGACCGCGGCGAGGAGCGCGTCTTCCGGCTCTCCCGGGTGCAGGGCGAGGCCCGCCGCACCGGGCAACCGGGCGGCTACGAGATCCCGGCCGGCACCGACGTCCGGGCGATGACGGTGCGGCTCGCCCCGCCGCCGTCGACCGGCGAGGCCGTGCTGCTCGTGCGCCGCGACGCCGGCGTCGCGCTGCGCCGCGACGCGGTCTCGGTCGAGACGGACGTCGACGGGCCGGACCGCCGTACGCCCTGGGACCGGGTCCGCATCAGCCGCGGCGGCACGGGCGTGGCCGACGAGGTGCTCGGCTACGGCGACGCGGTCTACGTCGAGGCCCCCGCCGAGCTGCGCACCGTCGTCGTCGACCGGCTCCGCCGGGTCGCGGAGGCGGCCCGATGACCACGAGCCCCGCCGGCGCGCGCGACCAGGTCGCCCGGCTGCTGACGCTGGTGCCCTTCCTGCACAGCCGTGGCAAGGTCCGCCTCGAGGACGCCGCGGAGGCGCTGGGCGTGCCGCCCGAGCAGGTGCTGGCGGACCTCAAGGTGCTGCTGATGTGTGGGCTGCCCGGTGGCTACCCCGACGACCTCATCGACGTCGACCTGGACGCGCTGGAGGAGCCGGAGGGCGACGGCGTCATCCGGGTCACCAACGCCGACTACCTGGCGCGCCCCCTGCGGCTGACGCCGACCGAGGCGACCGCGATCATCGTGGCGCTCCGGGCGCTGCGTGGCAGCGCCGACGGCGACACCCGCGAGGTCGTCGACCGCGCGCTGGCGAAGCTGGAGGCGGCCGCGGCGCACGGCGCGGAGGCACCGGCGATCGACCCGGGGGAGGCGCCGGGCGGCCCCGACCTGGTCCGCCTCGAGGCCGACCTGGCCCGGGCCGCGGCCGACGCCCGGCAGGTGCGGCTGCACTACTTCGTGCCGTCCCGCGACGAGCAGTCCGAGCGGGTCGTCGACCCGCGCGGGATCGTGCGCGCCCACGGGTTCGCCTACCTCGACGCCTGGTGCCACAGTGCCGAGGCCCCGCGGCTCTTCCGGCTGGACCGGATCCAGCGGGCCGAGGTCCTGGACACGCCCATCCAGACCGAGCCGGCACCGCCGCGCGACCTCGGCCCGGAGGGGCTGTTCGAGCGCTCCGCGGACACCACGGTCGTCACCCTCGCGCTGGAACCAGCGGCGCGGTGGATCGTCGAGTACTATCCGACGGACGATGTCCGCCCGCGCCGTGGCGGCCGGCTCGAGGTCGACCTCGTGGTGGCCGACGAGCGCTGGCTGCAACGCCTTCTGCTCAGGCTGGCGCCCCACGCGCGAGTGCTCGCACCGAGCGACATCCAGGAGCGGTACCTGCAGGCCGCAGGGGACACGCTCCGCCTGTACGACTGATGCTGCGGCGTAGTATGGACAGGCACCCACACCAACAGATGAGGTCACGATGCTCTACCCCATGATCGGAATGCCCCAGGGAGCCGAGTGGCTCGTCATCCTGGCAATCGTGGTGCTCGTCTTCGGTGCCGCGAAGCTCCCCGACCTGGCCCGGGGCACGGGGCAGGCCCTACGCATCTTCAAGGCCGAGACCAAGGGGCTCAAGGACGACGAGAAGGCCGCCGACGGCGCGACCCCCGCCCCGCCGCGCGCCGCCACCGAGCTGCCGCCGACGCCGGCCTCCGCGCCGGACGAGCCCATCGTCGAGGACCGGCAGACCGACAACCACAACGGCTGACCGCCCTCCGTCGCGCCCGCCCGTGGCCCTGCGAGGCATCTACCGGCTCCTGTCCGGGAAGCCGGTCCATCCCGTCGGCCCGGACGGCCGGATGGCGCTGTCCGACCACTTCCGGGAGCTGCGCGCCCGGCTGCTGAAGGTCGCCCTCACCTTCCTGCTCGTCTTCGTCGTCTCGCTGTTCTTCTTCGACCAGCTCTTCGACTTCGTCTACGGCCCCTACGAGCAGGCGCTCGAGGCGCTGCCCGAGGGGTCCAGCCTGGCGACCACCAGCGGCGCCGGCGGCGGCCTGATGCTCTACCTCAAGCTGTGCGGCTTCGCCGCGCTGATCGTGACGTCCCCGGTCTGGCTCTACCAGATCTGGGCGTTCATCCTCCCCGGCCTGCACCCCGCCGAGAAGCGGTGGACCCGGATCTTCGTCGCCGTCGCCGTCCCGCTCTTCCTCATCGGTGTCGTGCTGGGCTTCGTGACCCTGCCGAAGGGGCTCGAGGTGCTGATCGGGCTCAACCCCGACGTCATCACCAACCTCGTCGACTTCAACGAGTACCTGCAGTTCTTCACCCGGACCCTGCTGGTCTTCGGGCTCGCGTTCGAGATCCCGGTGTTCGTGGTGATGCTCAACCGCGCCGGCGTCGTGAAGGGCAAGACGCTGGCCAGCTACCGACCCTGGATCATCATCGGCATCTTCGTCTTCGCTGCGGTCGCCACGCCGTCCACCGACCCCTTCACGATGACGTTCATGGCGGTGCCGATGGTCGTGCTCTACTTCATCTCCGAGGTGCTGGCCCGGATCCACGACCGCCGGGTCGCCGAGCGGAGCCCGAACGCGGGGCTGTCGCCGGACGAGGTGTCGCCGCTGTGACACCCGTCGACCCCTTCGACCTCCCGGACTGGCTGGGCATCGCCGAGGTGACCTGGACGGCGCAGGCCGGCCTGCGCACCGGCCCCCTGGTCGCCGGCATGCTCGAGGCGGCCGACGTCGAGGCGGTGCCCTGCGACCTGCTGGCGGTCGATGAGGCCTATCCGGCGCCGGTCGTCGACGACGAGGTCCGCCTCGGCGCGCACCAGGCGTGGCGGCACGGCGAGGTCCACCTGGTCGACCGCGCCGGACGCCTCACGATCACGGTCCCGGGCACCGCGTTCACCGCCGACCTGGTGCTCGACGCCCTCGACCGGCTCGCGCGGGCGGTCGGCGCCTCCGCCGAGCGGTACGCCGTCCGGCTGCGCCTCACCGACGGCAGGGGCCCGGCCCGCTAGGGTGCGCCCGTGACAGGCACCCCGGCGGAGATCGCGCTGCTGACCAACCCGACCAGCGGCAAGGGCAAGGGCGCTCTGGCGCGCGACGCGGCGCTGCAGCGGTTCGCCGAGGCCGGCGTACCCGTGCGCAGCCTGCAGGGCCGCGACGCGGCCGAGGCGCTCGACCTCGCCAGGGCGGTCGTCGCCGACGGCGTCGAGACCCTGGTGATCGCCGGGGGCGACGGCATGGTGCACCTCGGCGCCCAGGCGGTCGCGGGCACCGGCACGACCCTCGGGATCATCCCGGCCGGCACCGGCAACGACGTCGCCCGCTACCTGGACCTGCCGCGCAGCGACCCCCGCGCGGCCGCCGAGCGGGTCCTCGCCGGCCGGACCCGGACCATCGACCTCGCCCGCAGCGGCAGCCAGCACTTCGTGACCGTGCTCGCCGCGGGCTTCGACGCTATCGTCAACGAGCGGGCCAACGAGATGACCTGGCCCAAGGGCCAGATGCGCTACAACATCGCCACCCTCGCCGAGCTGCGCACGTTCACGCCGATCCCGTACATCCTCGACCTCGACGGCCAGACCCGCTCGCTCGAGGCGATGCTGGTCGCGGTCGGCAACGGGCCGTCGTTCGGTGGCGGCCTGCGGATCACCGAGGGCGCCGTCCTCGACGACGGGCTCCTCGACGTCGTCATCATCAAGCCGATGAGCAGGCTCGGCCTGGTGCGGACCTACCCCAAGCTCTTCAAGGGCACCCACGTCACGCACCCCGCCTACGAGCACCACCGGGTCCGGTCGGTCACCGTCGCGGCGCCGGGGATCGTCTCCTACGCCGACGGCGAGCGGTTCGGCGCCCTCCCGCTGACCGTCGAGTGCGCACCGGGTGCCCTGACCGTCCTGCACTGACCGCGCCGCCTAGGCTGGGGCCATGGACGCCGCGGACGACCAGCAGCCCTCGCCGGCCGAGCGGTACGCCAGCTATCGCAAGCTCCGCCACCACCCGGTGCTCAAGGACTTCCTCGGTCTCTACGCCTTCCCGCTCGACGACTTCCAGGTGCGCGCCTGCGAGGCGATCGAGGAGGGCCGCGGCGTGCTGGTCGCGGCGCCCACCGGGTCCGGCAAGACGATCGTGGGCGAGTTCGCCGTCCACCTCGCCCTCGAGACCGGCCGCAAGTGCTTCTACACCACGCCGATCAAGGCGCTGTCGAACCAGAAGTACAGCGACCTCGTCGACCGCTACGGCGCCGACCAGGTGGGCCTGCTGACCGGCGACAACGTCGTCAACGGCGAGGCGCCGATCGTGGTGATGACGACCGAGGTGCTGCGCAACATGCTCTACGCCGGCAGCCGCACGCTGCTCGGCCTCGGCTTCGTGGTCATGGACGAGGTGCACTACCTCGCCAACCGGGAGCGCGGGGCGGTGTGGGAGGAGGTCATCATCCACCTCCCGGAGTCGGTCGCCCTGGTCTCGCTGTCGGCCACCGTCTCCAACGCCGAGGAGTTCGGCGAGTGGCTCGAGACCGTCCGCGGCGACACCACGGTGATCGTCGAGGAGCGGCGGCCGGTCCCGCTCTACCAGCACGTGATGGTCGGCAAGCGGCTGCTGGACCTGTTCGCCTCGTCCGACGTCGACGCCGCCGCGGGCTTCGTCAAGGAGGGCGCTCCGGTCAACGACGAGCTCCTCAAGGTCGCCCGCGACGACTGGGCCAGCAGCCGGATCCGTGACCGGCGGACGCCGAAGGGTCGCGGCAAGCCCGGGCAGCGCAACGTCGGCAACGGCCGGCGCGTGTGGGTCCCGAGCCGCGTCGACGTCATCGACCGTCTCGACCGCGAGGGCCTGCTCCCGGCGATCGTGTTCATCTTCAGCCGGGTCGGCTGCGACGCCGCCGTCACCCAGTGCCTGCACGCCGGCATCCGGCTGACCACCCCCGAGGAGCGCGACGAGATCTTCGCCTTCGTCGAGGACGCGGCGAAGGACCTGCCGCCCGAGGACCTCCAGGTCCTCGGCTACCACGACTTCCTCGACGGGCTCACCCGCGGCATCGCCGCCCACCACGCCGGCATGCTGCCGACGTTCAAGGAGGTCGTCGAGGAGCTGTACGTGCGCGGGCTGTGCAAGGTCGTGTTCGCGACCGAGACGCTCGCGCTCGGCATCAACATGCCGGCCCGCACGGTCGTCATCGAGAAGCTCGACAAGTGGAACGGCGAGACGCACGCGGCCATCACGCCGGGGGAGTACACCCAGCTCACCGGCCGCGCCGGGCGCCGCGGCCTCGACGTGGAGGGGCACGGCGTCGTGCTCTGGCAGCCCGGGATGAACCCGCGCGAGCTGGCCGGTCTCGCCTCGACCCGCACCTACCCCCTGCGGTCGTCGTTCCGCCCGTCGTACAACATGGCGGTCAACCTGGTGCACCACTTCGGCCGGGACCGCTCGCGCGAGCTGCTCGAGCAGTCGTTCGCGCAGTTCCAGGCCGACAAGGCCGTCGTCGGCCTGGCGCGCCAGCTGCACAAGTCCGACGAGGCGCTCGCCGGCTACCGCGAGGCGGCGACCTGCGACCGCGGCGACTTCATGGAGTACGCCGACCTGCGGCGCCGGATCGGCGAGGCCGAGAAGGGCGCCAGCAAGGCGCGCAAGGCCGACCTGCGCGACGAGGCGATCGCCTCCCTGCAGCTGCTCAAGCCCGGCGACGTGATCATGGTGCCGACCGGCAAGTTCGCCGGCTGGGCCGTGGTCATCGACCCCGGGTGGTCGCCCGAGGGGCCGCGCCCCTACGTCGTGACGTCCGACCGGCAGGCCCGCCGGCTGGCGATGATCGACTTCCCGGCGCCGGTGGAGGCGCACGCGAAGGTCCGGATCCCGAAGAACTTCAACGGCCGGAACCCGCAGATGCGACGCGACCTCGCCTCCGCGCTGCGGACCAAGACCCACGACCTGGCGCCGCCACGGCTGGCCAAGCAGTCGGGGCTGCGCACCGACGGCTCCCGCACCCACGCGGACGAGGAGATCGCCCGGCTGCGCAGCGAGCTCCGCGCCCACCCGTGCCACGACTGTCCCGACCGCGAGGACCACGCCCGGTGGGCGGAGCGCTACCAGAAGCTGGCCCGGGACGCGCAGACGCTGCGGCGCCGGGTCGAGCAGCGGACCAACACGGTCGCGCGGCAGTTCGACCGCGTCTGCGACGTGCTGACCGCCCTGGACTACCTCGACGGCGACAACGTGACCGACCGGGGCCGCCACCTGATGCGGCTCTACTCGGAGATGGACCTGGTGGCCGCGGAGTCGATGCGGCTCGGCCTGTGGGACGACCTCACGCCCTCCGAGCTGGCCGCCGCGCTGTCGACGCTGGTGTTCGAGGCCCGGCGCCCCGACGACGCCTCGTCCCCGCGCCTGCCGGGCGGTGCCAGCCGGGAGGCGATCGCCGAGATGGTGAAGCTCTGGGGCGGGCTGGATGCGCTGGAGCGGGACCACAGGCTGGACTTCCTCCGCGCGCCCGACCTGGGGTTCGCCTGGGTCGCCTACCGGTGGGCCGAGGGCGACGACCTCGACGACGTGCTCGTCGTCAGCGACCTGGCCGCCGGCGACTTCGTGCGCTGGGTCAAGCAGCTCATCGATCTCGCCGGCCAGGTCGCCGACGCGGCCGGCGCCGGGCCGCTGCGGGAGACCGCCCGCCAGACCGTCGCCGCCCTGCGGCGCGGGGTGGTGGCGTACTCGAGCCTCGCCGACGACGAGTAGCGCTCAGGCGGTCGCGACCGCCTCGGCGATCGGGGTGTCGCCGCCCATCAGGTCCCACTGCTGCCGGATGCTGCGCGGGGCGTCGAGGACCGCCGCGAGCACGGCGGCCACGTCGGCGCGGGGGACATCGGCCTTCGGCAGCGTCGGGGCGAGCGCCACCAGCCCGGTGGCGGGCTCGTCGGTGAGCACGCCCGGCCGGATGATCGTCCAGTCCAGGTCGCTGGCCCGCAGCGCGACGTCGGCGTCACGCTTCGCCTCGACGTACGCGCGCCACACCTCGCTGGCGTCGGCCGGGACCGGCTCGTCCATGCCGCTCGCGGAGACCTGCACGAAGCGGGAGATCCCCGCCCGGCGGGCACCCTCGATCGACTTCAGCGAGCCCTCCAGGTCGACCGTGCGCTTGCGCTCCACCTTGCCGTCGGGGCCGGCCCCGGCCGCGAAGACCACCGCCGAGCAGCCCTCGAACGCCGCCGCGAAGCCGTCGGCGTCCTGCGCCTCGATGTCGAGCAGCCGCACCTCGGCGCCGAGCGCCTCGAGCTCGTCGCGGTAGGTCTCGCGACGCACCAGCGCCACGGGCTCGTGCCCGGCGGCGCGCAGGTCGCGGACGAGGTGACGGGCCACTTTGCCGTGGCCTCCGACGATGGCGATGCGAGTCATGCCCAACACCGTACGAGGCGGCGGGGCGTCAGGGAGCCGAGCACAGCACCTCGGTGAGCCGCTGCACGGGCGACTCGAGGCCCCATCGGGCGCCGAGCTCGGCCACCCGGGCCAGGTCGCGGGGCTCGCGGGGGAGTGCGGTGCTCGGGGCGCCGAGGTCGAGGTCGCGGGCGACCGCGACCACCTGCGGCGCCACCCGGAGGTAGTCCGCGGCGGCCTTGATCTTGGCGCGCGGCCCCGGGCCCATGTCCGCGTCCGGGTCGAGCGAGGCGGCCACGATGCCGTCGAGGTCACCGAACCGCCCCAGGAGGGTGGCCGCGGTCTTCTCACCGACGCCCGCGACGCCCGGCAGGCCGTCGGAGGCGTCGCCGCGCAGGGTCGCGAAGTCGGCGTACTGGCGGGCGTCGATGCCGTACTTCGCCCGCACCCAGTCGTTGGTGACCCGCTCGTGGTTGCCGACGCCGCGGGCGATGTAGAGCATCCGCACGTCGCGCTCGTCGTCGACGAGCTGGAAGAGGTCGCGGTCGCCGGAGACGATGTCGACCGGCTGCTGGGCCTGCGCGGCGAACGAGCCGATCACGTCGTCGGCCTCGTAGCCGGGCGCGCCGACCACGCAGAGCCCGAACGCCTCGAGCACCTCGAGGATGATCGGCACCTGCACCTGCAGCGGGTCCGGCACCTCCTCGACGTCCGGCACGCCGGAGCGCTCGGCGACCACCCGGTGGGCCTTGTACGACGGCAGCAGGTCGACCCGCCACTGGGGCCGCCAGTCGTCGTCCCAGCAGCACACCAGGTCGCTGGGCCGGTAGTCGCCGACCAGGCGGGAGATGAAGTCCAGGAAGCCGCGCACCGCGTTGACGGGCGTGCCGTCGGGGCCCTTGATCTCGGGGACGCCGAAGAACGCGCGGAAGTACATCGAGGCGCTGTCGAGGAGCATCAGCCGGCCGGAAGGTCTCGGTGCGGTCACAGCCGCATCCAATCACGCGGCGTCGCGGCTAGTGTGTGCGCCGTGACGCAGTCAGAGCTCGAGGCGACCGACCGCAAGATCGTCGAGCTGCTCGCCGACGACGGCCGGATGTCCTTCACCGACCTGGGGAAGGCGACCGGTCTTTCGACGTCGGCGGTCCACCAGCGCGTCAAGCGGCTCGAGCAGCGCGGGCTGATCCGGGGGTACGGCGCGAGCGTCGACCACGAGCAGCTCGGCCTGCCGCTGACCGCGTTCATCTCGATCCGGCCGATCGACCCCTCGCAGCCCGACGACTCACCCGAGCGGCTGCGCAGCGTCGCGGAGATCGAGTCGTGCTGGTCGGTCGCGGGCGACGAGTCCTACATCCTCAAGGTCCGGGTCGCCACCCCTGCGGCCCTGGAGGACCTGCTGGCCAGGATCCGCGCGGCCGCGAACGTCTCGACGCGCACCACCATCGTGCTCTCCACGCCGTACGAGAACCGCTCGATCACCTGATTCGCGCGAGTCCGACCGACAGCGGGGGTCGCTAGCCTCGGGGCATGCGCACGAGCGTGTACGTGGCCTCGGTCGAGGGTGCGTCAGGGAAGTCGACCCTGGCGCTCGGGCTGCTCGACGCCCTGTCGCGTCGGGTCGGGCGGGTCGGGGTCTTCCGGCCGATCGTGCGCCGCGACGCCCAGACCGCCCGCGGCGAGCGCGACTACGTCCTCGAGCTGCTCATCGCGCACGACGCGACCTCGCTGTCCTACGAGGAGTGCACCGGCGTCACCTACGACGAGGTGCATGCCGACCCGGTCGCGGCGCTGGACACGATCGTGCAGCGCTACCACCAGGTCGCCGACAAGTGCGATGCGGTGGTGGTCGTCGGCTCCGACTACACCGACGTCGCCGCACCGACGGAGTTCGCCTACAACGCGCGCATCGCGGCCAACCTCAGCGCGCCGGTCCTCCTGGTCCTCAGCGGCGCGGGCCGGACGGCCGCCGAGCTGTCCACCGTGGCCGACATGGCAGCGGCGACGATCGCCGACAACCACGGCACGCTGTTCGCGGTCGCAGCCAACCGCGTCACCGACCACTCGCCCGACGAGGTCGTCGCGGCGCTGGCGCGCGACGGCGTACCCGCCTACGCGCTGCCCGAGGAGCCGCTGCTCGCCGCGCCGTCGTTGGCCGACCTGGTCCAGGCGTGCGACGGGCGGCTCGTGTCGGGCGACCCCGCGCTGCTCGACCGCGAGGTCCTGGGCCTCCTGGTCGCCGGCATGACGATGCCCAACGTGCTCGACCGGCTCTTCGACGGCGTGGCCGTGGTGACGCCGGGGGACCGCCCCGAGGTGGTCCTCGGCGTGCTGATGGCGCACCTGTCGGTGAGCTTCCCCCAGGTCTCCGGCATCGTGCTCAACGGCGGCATCCCGCTGCCGCCGCAGGTCACCCGCCTTCTCGAGGGCAGCGGCGCGACCCTGCCGATCGTCGCCACCGATCTCGGCACCCAGGAGACGTCGGCAGCGCTCACGGGCGTGCGCGGCCGTCTCACGGCCGGCTCGACGCGCAAGATCGCCGCCGCCCTCGCCCTCTTCGCCCAGCACGTCGACGGCGAGGCGCTGCTCGACCTGCTCGACGTGGCCCGGACGAGGGCGGTGACGCCGCTGATGTTCGAGCACCAGCTCGTGCACACGGCCGCCGCCCGTCGGATGCACATCGTGCTGCCCGAGGGCGACGACGACCGGGTGCTGGCCGCGGCTGACCTGCTGCTGCGGCGCGGGGTCGCCGACCTCACGCTGCTGGGCGACCCGATCCGCATCAACGCGCAGGCGGCCAGCATCGGGGTCGACGTCTCCGCTGCGACGCTGCTCGACCCGGCCAGCACCGCGGACACGACACTGGCCGACCGGTTCGCCGAGGAGTACTACCAGCGCCGCAAGCACCGCGGCACCGAGCGTGCCTACGCCGCCGACGTCGTGCGCGACGTCTCCTACTTCGGGACCCTCATGGTGGAGCTCGGCCTCGCCGACGGCATGGTCTCCGGCGCCGCCCACACGACCGCCCACACGATCCGCCCGTCGCTGGAGATCGTGAAGACGGTGCCGGGCGTCTCGGTCGTGTCCTCGGTCTTCTTCATGTGCCTCGAGGACCAGGTGCTGGTCTACGGCGACTGCGCGGTCAACCCCGATCCGACCGCCGAGCAGCTCGCCGACATCGCGATCTCGTCCGCGGCGACGGCGGCGGCGTTCGGCGTCGAGCCCCGGGTCGCGATGCTGTCCTACTCCACCGGCACGTCCGGGGCGGGGAGCGACGTCGAGAAGGTCTCGGCCGCGACCGCTCTGGTCCGCGAGCGCGCGCCGGAGCTCTCGGTGGAGGGCCCGATCCAGTACGACGCGGCGATCGACCCCTCGGTCGCGCGGACCAAGCTGCCCGGCTCGCCCGTGGCGGGCCGGGCGACGGTCTTCGTGTTCCCGGACCTCAACACCGGCAACAACACCTACAAGGCGGTGCAGCGGTCCGCCGGGGCGGTGGCGGTCGGCCCGGTCCTCCAGGGGCTCCGCAAGCCGGTCAACGACCTCTCGCGGGGCGCCACGGTCCGCGACATCGTCAACACCGTCGCCATCACCGCGATCCAGGCCCAGCAGCTCGCGGGCGGTGGCGCGTGAGCAGCCTCGTCCTGGTCATCAACGCGGGATCGTCGTCGCTGAAGTACTCCCTCGTCGACGCCGAGACGGGGGCGACCAGCGCCGCGGGCCTCGCCGAGCGGATCGCCGACCCCTCCGGCCAGACCGGCGTCCTCACCCACACCGGCCGGGACGGGACGAAGCACCGCAGCGAGCTGGAGCTGCCCTCCCACGAGGCGGCGCTGCGGGCCGCGCTCGAGGCGTTCGACACCCACGGCCCGCCGCTCGACCCCGACGCGCTGGCGGCCGTCGGCCACCGCGTGGTGCACGGCGGCGACCGGTTCTCCGCGCCCGCCCTCGTGGACGACGACCTGGTCGCCGCCGTCGAGGAGCTGGTCCCGCTGGCTCCGCTGCACAACCCGGCGAACCTGGAGGGCCTCGCCGTGGCCCGCACGATGTTCGGCTCGGTCCCGCAGGTCGCGGTCTTCGACACGGCGTTCCACCAGACGATGCCCGAGCACGCCTACACCTACGCCGTACCGCTCGAGTGGCGCGACACCCACGGCATCCGCCGCTACGGCTTCCACGGCACCTCGCACAAGTTCGTCGCCCAGGAGACCGCCCGGCTGCTCGGGAGGCCGCTGGAGTCGGTCAACATCATCGTGCTCCACCTCGGCAACGGGGCGTCGGCCTCGGCGATCGCGGGCGGCCGGTCCATCGACACCTCGATGGGCATGACCCCACTGGAGGGCCTGGTGATGGGCACTCGCTCCGGCGACGTCGACCCGGCCCTGCACGCCCACCTGCACCGCCAGCTCGGCTGGTCGCTGGAGGAGATCGACCGGGCGCTCAACCGCGGATCGGGGCTGCTGGGGCTGCTCGGGCACAGCGACTTCCGCGAGGTCGAACGGCTCCTCGACGAGGGGGACCCGCGCGCGGAGCTCGCGCTCGACGTCTACGCCTACCGGATCCGCAAGTACGTCGGCGCCTACTACGCCGCGCTCGGGACCGTGGACGCGATCGCCTTCACGGCCGGGGTGGGGGAGCACGGGGAGGGTGCGCGCAAGCGGTCGCTGGCCGGGCTGGAGCGGCTCGGGATCCGCCTGGACGTCGGGGTCAACCAGGACCCGCCGAGTGGCCCGGCCCGCATCTCGGCCGCGGACAGCGAGGTCGCCGTGTTCGTCGTGCCGACCAACGAGGAGTGGCAGATCGCTCGTGAGGCGCTCGAGGTCGTCCGAGCCGGCTGACCCGGCCCCAGGGGACGTCGGCGCCTCTCGGCAGCGTCGCCCGGCGTCATGACATGGCCATCCGCTCGAGGTAGAGCTGGCCGATCCCGCTGGCGCCGAGGATGGACGCCCACGCACCGAGCAGCATGAAGGGCCCGAACGGGACGGCGGTCTTGCGGCTCGCGCGGCGCCCCAGCATCAGCAGCACGCCCGCGACCGCACCGAGGAAGAAGCCGCCCAAGGCGCTGGTCAGGAACGCCCCCCAGGAGACGGCGGCGGTCATGCCGCCCACCACCCCGGCGAGCTTCACGTCGCCGAACCCGATGCCGCCGGGCGCGACGATCGCGACGACGTAGAAGAAGGCGAAGAGCAGGGCTGCTCCGACCCCCGCGCGGAGCAGCCCTGCACCGCCGACGCCCAGCGCGAGGAGCACGCCCAGCACGGGGTACGACGGCAGCACGATCACGTTCGGCAACCGATGGACGTCCAGGTCGATCACCGCCAGGGCCACGGCGATGCCTGCGAAGGCGAGGTAGGCCACCAGCAGCGTCGGCTGGTCGGCGAACCGCAGGCCCGCGAGCGCGAAGAGCACCCCGGTGGCCGCCTCGACGGTCGGATAGCGGACGCTGATCGGCAACCCGCAGTCGTAGCACCGGCCGCGGAGGACCAACCAGCCGAGCACCGGGATGTTGTGGCGGGTCCGGATCACGGTGTGGCACTGCGGGCAGGCGGACGGCGGCCTCACGACCGACTCCCCGCGCGGGACCCGGTGGGCCACGACGTTGAGGAACGAGCCGACCACGAGACCGAGGACGCCGGTGAGGGTCACCACGGCGAGCGTCAGCTGGGAGCTCACTGCTGCTCACCCCAGCTGAGGATCTCGACCTTGCGCCGACCCGGTTCGGGCCGTGGGGAGCCGGAGCCCCACGCGGTGTACGGCGGGTCGGTGATCATCGCCCGCACGGTGCGGACCAGGGTGCCGCCCGAGGCGCAGGTCGACTGGCCGACGCAGACGTAGACCTCGAGGTCCACCACGGTCACCTTGTTGCCGAGGCCGTGCCCGGCGACCGGCATCGACACGATCGGGTAGCCGAACTGCTGCGACGGCTGTGCCTTCAGGTTCACTCCCGAGGCGACCAGGCCCCACCGGAAGGCGACCAACGCGGTCCCGGACGAGCCGGGGTCGAGGTCGACGTACCCCTTCGGCACGAACGTGGCGCCCTGCACGACGAAGACGCCGTGGAAGTTCCCGCCCGGTGCGTAGATGATCTGGTCGTCCTGCGCCGTCCGGAGCGACGGCGGGACATAGGTCACCGCGAGCCGCACCGCGTCGATCGTCAGGGTGTCGTCCTTGTTGGCGTCCATCATGCGCAGCTGGAGGAGCGGCTTGGTGGCGTCGAACGCCCCGCCGACGAGGAGCGCGCGCAGCTGGGCGGCGATGTCCGCCTGTCCCCACCCGGTGCCGTCGGGAGCGCTGATGGTCACGTCGGCCGGCGTCTGCGTGCTGACCGTGACCCGCAGCGGCTTCAGGCTCGCCTTCACGTACTTGACCTGGAGGGTTGCGGACGTGATGTCCGCTCCGGCCGGGATCGTCGAGAGACCCGCGAAGTTGCGCAGGTTGACCCCGACGTCGTCGTTGTTGCCGGCGACCTTCCACATCACGTTGGAGGCGTCCGCCGCGCCGATGGGAGCCTGCACCGAGGTCACCGGGGTCGTCGCGGGGGTCAGGGTCCCGGTGGTCCACTTGTCGCCGGCGACGTTGCCGGTGAGCTGGTCCGCGGTAGCGGCGCTGGCGGCGGGGAGCGTGACGGCGGCCTCGGTGCTGCCCGACTGCTCCTGGTAGACCGTCACCGGAGGCTCGCCGCCGTTTGACGGGCCGCACAGCTCGACGCGTGCGGCGTCGCCCACCGTGATCCGGCTGGTCCCGCCGAACACGAACTGCACGCCCGCGATCGGGTCGTTGAGGATCGGGTTCTTGCACCCTCCGGGGATCGAGGTGCCGACGTACTCGCCGCCGATCAGCGTCGTGGTGATGTTCCAGGTGTTCTGGCCGGTGCCGCGCTCCTCGTCGCGGAAGTCGAAGTAGTACTTCCCCGACGAGAATCGTGCCGTGGTGCAGCCGTTCACCGCGTCGCTCAGCGCCTTGGCGTTGTTGTAGAAGCCCGGCTGGAAGACACAGCTGGAGCTGTAGGCACTCGCGTCGCGGTAGGTCGGCACCGAGGTGAGGGGCGGGTCCGGTGCCGTGGGCGTCGGCACGCTGCCCGGCTGGTTGCACGCCTGCGCCGGGCTGCTGACGATCGCTCCGGTGCAGGCGCCCTCGGCCTTGACGTAGCCGTCGGTGACCAAGGCCCCGTTGGTCACGTTGATGTAGGACTTCGACGCGATGCCGCCACGGACCGGCATCGACGCCGAGTTGCCCGTCCCGAGCGGCTTGAGGGTCATGCCGTGCCAGGGGCCCGTCGTCCCGACGGTCGTGAGCGCCCGCGCGAACGCGTCGGTCGGGTCGGGATCGTTGATGCCGACGCCGAGACCGGCGCCGAAGATGCCGGTGCCCGGCACGACGGAGCAGTCGACCCGCGCCGAGCTGTCGGCTGTCTGGTCTCCCGCCCTGGGATAGAGGTTCTTCAGCTCCAGGCTGTTCTTCGGAAGGCTCCCATCGGCGCCGAAGCACCCGGTGCCGTCGGCGTTGGCGGTGAAGGCCCAGTCGGCCCACGGGCCCGGGAAGGTCGGTGTCACCCAGCCGGGCGCCTTGCTGCCGAGGCGGAGGTTGTTGACGGCGACCTTGGCGGCGGCGTCCGCGCCGTAGGACGTGCCGGCGACCCCGCGCAGGGCCACCGTGGCCCGCAGGCTGGTCGAGCCCTGGGTCAAGAGGGCGCCGGTCACCAGCGCAACCGTCGTGATGATGAGCAGCGCAATGATCAGCATGGCGCCGCTGTCGTCACTCAGTCCGCGACGTCGGATGCTCATCCCTGCCTCCGGTCTGCCGAGACGGTGGTGGTGTAGCCGGGACTGCCGGCCGCCTTCGCGTCCTTGACGGTGAACGTCATGGAGACGCGGTTCGGAGGCGTCGCGGCCGTGCACGTGGTGTCGCAGGAGATCGACGGCGTGCCCGTGAGGTTGTGGGCGACCGTCAGGGGAGCGCCGACCACAGCGCCCCTGCAACGCACCCGCTGGAGGTTGAAGCGACTGCCGTTCGGCACGGTGACGTAGGCGACCCCTTGCGCCGTGGTGCTCCACGGGTCGGGCGCGGTGGGATCTGTCTCGAAGTCGTTCCAGCCGAAGGCGACGACGACGGATCCGACCGAGCCGCCGCAGCCACCGGGTCCGGCCGCGCCGACGAACACCGACTGGTCCACGCCGAACGTGTTGGTGCTGGAGGAGAAGTACCGCCGGCCCAGGCTGCTGACGTCGTTCTGCCAGTACGTCGAGATGAACTGCTCGTCCGTCGACTCGTTGAGTCGTGCGCTGGTCTCGGTGGTCGACGTCAGGTAGGAGAACATCACGCCGCACAGCGCGACGGAGACGATGCCCAGGATCGCAACGGTGATCACCATCTCGATGAGGGTGAATCCGTCGTCCCGCTCCGCCGGCCGCTGGCGCTCTTCGGTCAGCTGCATGGGTCGGCCCCCGCTGCGGCGGCGCTGCCGTTGCAGGGCTGGCGCAGGACCACGGTCAGCGTCTCCTCGGCGCGGCGGACCGAGTCTCCGGTGGTCCTCACCTTGAGGTCCAGGCGCTGGATCCCGTCGCCGGTGCATGCGCCCCAGGTCGAGCCGTTCCAGGACTGCACCGCCGTGACCGACGGAACGTAACCGGCCGGCAGGTCCGGCACGGCCACAGCGGCGTAGGCCGCCGCAGCGGCGCCGCACGACTTGTAGCCGCCGCTCGAGTCCACGAAGTTCTGGATCGCCTCGGCGAAGCTGCGCACGTAGGCGCCGCCCGTCGCGCTGTTGCGGTGGATGGTCGAGGTCTGGGTGCTCATCATGAGCCCCCCGAGGATGGCCACGGCCGCGATGCCGAGGATCGCGATGGCGACGACCAGCTCGATCAGGGTCTCGCCCCGGTCGGAGTTGTGCGGTGATCGATGGACGGACATGTCACACGTTGACCTGACGGAAGATCCCGTACATCGCGGAGACCAGCGCCACCGCGACGAAGCCGACGATCAGGCCCATCACGACGATGACGATCGGCTCGAAGAGCGCGGTCAGCTTCGCGATCTTGTAGTCGAGCTCGGTCTCGTAGTACCCCGCGGTGACCTCGAGCTGGGTGTCGAGGGAGCCGGTGTCCTCGCCGACGCGCAGCATCTGCGTCGCTGTCCCCGGGAAGATCCCGGTGCGTGCCAGGGGGCCGGCGATGCCCTGGCCCTCGAGGATCTGCTCCGTCACCTCGCCGAGCCGCTTGATGTAGACGCGGTTCCGCAGCGCCTCGGTCGTCACCGCCAGCGCGTCCGTCAGGTTGACGCCGGCGCTCACCATCGACCCGAGGACGCGGCAGAACCGCTCGACCAGGGCGTACTGGATGGTCTCCCCGAGCACCGGCACCTTCAGCAGGAAGGCGTCGCGGGCGTACTTGCCGCCGTTCGTCCGGGTGATCGCGAAGAAGAGCACCGCGGACGCGACGACCGCTCCGGCGATCGCCCACCACCAGCTTCCGAGGAAGCCGGTGATGCCCAGCAGCATGCGGGTCGGGAGCGGCAGTTCGGCGTCGAGGCTGGCGAAGAAGTCCTCGAACTTCGGCAGGACGTAGATCGCCAGGACCAGCACCGTGACCGACGACATCGCCGCGACGATCACCGGGTAGATGATCGCCGACTTGAGCTTGCGCCGGGCCGCGAGGTCCCGCTCGATGTAGCCCGAGAGGCGGGCCAGCACGGTGTCGAGCTCTCCGGTGAGCTCGGCCGACCGGACGATGCTCCGGTAGAACTGCGGAAACACCTTGGGGAACCTGTCCAGGCAGTCGGAGAAGCGCTCGCCCGAGCGCAGGCCGTCCTCGATCTCGTTCATCATCCGCCGGACCGAGGAGTTGTCGTTCTCGGCACCGATCGTGTGCACGGCCTCGAGGATCGGCAGGCCGGCGCGGAGGAAGGCAGCGATCTGGCGGGACAGGTGCATGACCTCCTCGCGCTTGATGCGCGGTCCCGAGATCTCGTAGTTGAGCAGGCTCTTCTTCTCCGTCACGCGCAGCTGGCGGACGTGCCGCTCGTAGAGCGACACCTCGGCGTCGGAGCGGCTCGCGGCCTTGTGGGTTCCCTTGACCTCGATACCGTCGAGGTTGACTCCGACATAGGCGAACTTGGGCATTGTCAGACTCCTGCGATGTAGATCGAGCGCATGACCTCGGCAGCCGTGGTCGTCCCGTCCCTGACCAGTCGAGCTGCCTGCTCCTGCAGGGTGCGCATGCCCTGGCTGGAGGCGAGCTTGCGCATCTCGTCGTGCGGGGCGCGGTCGACGATCAGCTCCCGGACCTGGTCGGTGACCGCCAGCAGCTCGTAGACGCCGATCCGCTCGAGGAAGCCGGTGTGGGAGCAGAAGTGGCAGCCGACGCCGCGCAGGAACTGCTCGACCTCCACCTCCGGGTCACCGAAACGCCGGAGGAAGGCCAGCTCCTCGGGTGAGGGGGAGTAGGGCTCGAGACAGCTCGTGCAGCTGCGGCGGACCAGCCGCTGGGCGACCACCGCTGTCACCGACGAGGCGATGAGGAACGACTCGATCCCCATGTCGAGGAGACGGTAGAGCGCCGAGACCGCCTCGGTCGCGTGCAGCGAGGAGAGGACGAGGTGGCCGGTCAAGGCGGACTGGACGGCGATCCGCGCGGTGTCGACATCGCGGATCTCGCCGACCAGGATGACGTCGGGGTCCTGGCGGAGGATGGACCTCAACCCTCCGGAGAAGGTGACGCCGGCCGGCTCGTTGATCTGGATCTGGTTGATCGAGTCGAAGGTGTACTCGACCGGGTCCTCGATGGTCATGATGTTGCGCTCGGGGGTGTTGAGCTCGCCGAGCGATGCGTACAGCGTGGTCGTCTTGCCGCCGCCGGTCGGCCCGGCGCAGATCACCATGCCGTACGGCGCGTGGATCAGCTGGCTGTAGCGGTCCGCCGTGTCGGACGGCATGCCGAGCTGCTCGAGCCGGAAGAGCGACCGCGACTTGTCGAGCAACCGCATGACGACCTTCTCACCGCCGACCACGGCCGTGCTCGCCACGCGGATGTCGACGTCCCGGCCCTCGACCACCATGGAGATCTGGCCGTCCTGCGCGCGCCGCCGCTCGACGATGTTCATCCCGCTGAGGATCTTGACCCGGCTCACGATGGCGGGCCCGATCGAGCCGGGCAGGTCGAGCACGTCGGCGAGGGCGCCGTCGATGCGGTACCGGACCCGCACCCGATCACCGGACGGCTCGATGTGGATGTCCGAAGCACGATCACGCAGTCCTTGGGTGATGATCATCTGCACGACCTGGACGACCGGCGCGTCCTCGTTGACCTGGGCCGTCTCGAGCTGGTCGGCCTCCCGCCGCAGGCTGTCGCGGGCCTCGAACGCCTGGATCTGGCCTTCCACCTCGCGGGTGGCCTTGTACTCGCTCGCGAGTGCCCGCTCCAGGTCCGCGTGGGTCGCGACCACGAGCCTCGCCGACCGACCGAGCGCGCTCGCGAGCTCCGCCCGGCGCTCGGGAGACGGGTCGACGACGGCCACGACGACGTGTTCGTCCTCGATCGCGATCGGCAACGCGCGGAGTGCATGGGCAGCCTCCTGCGGGAGGAGGGCGACGGCCGCCGCGTCGGGATCGGTGTGCCGGAAGTCGACCTCGTCGACGCCGTAGTGTGCGGCCAGGGTGTGCGCCAGGTCCTCGTCGGTCATCACCCCGGATCCGATCAGCTGCTCGGCGAGCGAGCCACCTGCGTCGATGCTGCGCGCAGCGTCGACCTGGTGCGGTTCCAGCCGGCGCGACGCCACGAGCGCCTCCGCCAGCCGCTCGTCGTACGCGTCGGGGCCGACCGACGCGGAGGCGGACTGCTCGTCGCGCGAGCGACTCCGGAGCTTCATGGCGTCACACCCGTCCCGCGGTGGCGAGTCGCGGCCTGGTCTCGATGTCCTTCGGGTAGAGGCTCCGCGCGGCCGCGTCCTCCTCGGTCACGGCGCCGGCCTGGATGAGCCGTGAGAGCGACTGCTCGAGGGTCAGCATGCCGTCGCGGGTTCCGGTGACCAGGCAGTTGCGCAGCTGGTGGGTCTTGCCCTCCTTGATGAGGTTGCGCACTGCCGGCGTGGCGACCAGGACCTCGTACGCCGCCGTCATCCCGCCGCCGACCTTGGGGATGAGCCGCTGGTAGACCACGCAGCTCAGCGCCGCGGCGAGCTGCACCCTGATCTGGGCCTGCTGCTCGGCGGGGAAGACGTCGATCATGCGCCCGATCGACTGGGCCGTGTCGTTGGTGTGGAGAGTGGCGAAGACCAGGTGGCCGGTCTCCGCCACGGTGAGCGCGAACCGGATCGACTCGAGATCGCGCATCTCGCCGACCAGGAGGACGTCGGGGTCCTCGCGCAGGACGCTTCGGAGCGCGTCCGGGAAGTTGGCGGTGTCGGTGCCGACCTCGCGCTGGTTGACGGCCGACAGCTTGTGGTCGTGGACGTACTCGATGGGGTCCTCGACGGTGATGATGTGGCAGCCACGGGTCTGGTTGATGAGATCGATGAGCGAGGCCAGCGTCGTCGACTTGCCCGAACCGGTCGGCCCGGTCATCAGCACGAGACCCTGGTGGCGCAGCGCGAGGTCGCGGAGCACGGGTGGCAGGCCGAGGTCGTCGGGAGACGGGATGGAGCGCGGGATCATCCGGAGCGCCACGGCGGTGAGGCCGCGCTGGGTGAACGCGTTGCCCCGGATCCGGGCGTTGTCGCGCCAGGAGAAGGAGAAGTCGTACTCATGGCTGGCCGCCCAGGACCGCGCCTGCTCGGGAGTGAGCACCTCGGCGAGGAGGGCGTCGGTGTCCTCGGCGGACAGCGACGTGCTCCCGGGCGCCGGGGCCAGCGTGCCGTCGATGCGGAGCATGGGCGGCAGTCCGACCGAGAGGAGCAGGTCGGTGCCGCCGGCCTGCCACAGGCTGGCGAGCAGCCCGTCGATCCGGCTGCCGATCTGGTGGAAAGTCGTCTGCATGGTGGCGCCGCTCCTCTGCTGGGTGGGGTGGACCGTTCTGGAGCGGGAGGGCCGCGGCGGGCCGCGGCCCTCCCGTCAGATCACGGTCAGCAGCCGGTCGCGGTCCCGGTGGCGGTGATCGCGGTGGCGGCGGTGAGCGACGACGGGGTGCTCTTGATGTACTTGGCCGTGACGAGGTCGCCGACGGTGGCCGGGTAGGCGCCGTTCTTGGCGTTCCACGCCTCCGCGGCGACCTCGACGGACTTGCAGTCCGTGGCCTTCGCCTGGTCCTTGGCGTCCTGCCGGAAGGTCGCGACGCCGAAGACGACGATCCCGGCCAGGACGCCGAGCACCGTGATGACGATCAGGAGCTCGATGAGCGTGAAGCCGGAGTCCTCGTTGCGGACCTTGCGGCCGTTCTCGATTGCGCTGTGAAGCATGGTGGGTTCCCCCTAGACGGTGAAGTGAGATGGAGGCCCCGAGCGCCGGTGGCAGTGGATCCCGATCTGGCAATGGCCCGTCCCGCAACCGACACCGCTTACCGCATTCGGATGAGGGGAGCCGCGCCGCTCGCAACCAGGCCGCACAACCCGCATATCGGGTATGAGTCGGGATTTCGTTCGCCGCTGATCGGCGGCGTGCTGCGCAGTCCTCAGGTCATCGGGGCGTGGCTGGACGCTCGCCCTCCGAGGGGAGCTCTGGGCATCCCGACACGCCGCTGACCAGCCAGGATGGCGCGGCGGAACGGGGCGCCGGCGGACCCACGAGGACGCGGTCGTCGGCGAGCGGGCGGCCACCGCGGACCTCACCGGCCGGCCGCGGTGACACTGGTCCGAAGCGGTGGTCTAGTCACCCCGACGGCGCGCGACCACCGAGGACCAGGCAGACGCAGGTGCCTCCACCTGGGGTATGACGGCGACGACCGGCGACGCCGTGGTCCCCGCCAGGCCAGCGGGCGCGGGAGGGCTGTTGTCCCGGTGGGTCCAGCGAGCCGATGCTGCAGTGGAGTGGTTCACCCGGGACGCGTTGGCGACCGATCCGCGCGACAGCGGTCCACCGGGTTCGACGCGCCACCAGAGGTCAGGACGGCGGCGCGTGGACCCTCGCCGCCGTGGCCGTACCGGTCACCAGGCCTGCAGCGCCGCGGTACGGCGCGAGGCCTCGGCGACCTCGGCGGCCTTCAGCTCGGTCTCCGGCAGGTCGGCGTGAGAGGCCCACCACGCCTGCCCGGCGGCCGGGAGCGTGTGGATCGGGTCGTAGTACTCGTACGTGCGCGACAGCGCCTCGGCGTCGGTCGCCTCGATCGAGGTGCGGTAGTTCTTGGTCCAGTAGGAGATGCCGCGCTCGGCGTCGTAGTCGGCGACCTGGTGCACCCAGCGCTTGCCGACGAACGGCACGTCGCACACGATCCGTGGGGTCGCGAAGCCCGGCAGGTAGCCCATGATGTGGTGCTGCAGGCGCTGCGCGTCGGCGACCGACACCCGCCAGTGCTCCGAGTAGGGGATCAGGTCGCACATGTAGAAGTAGTAGGGCATGATCTGCGCGCCGTCGAGGAGCCGGAAGCACAGGTCGAGCAGCGCGTGCGGGTCGGCGTTGACGCCGTTGAGGAGCACGCCCTGGTTGCGCACGTCGCGGACGCCGGCCTCGAGCATCGCCTGGGTGGCGCTGGCGACGAGCGGCGTGATCGAGTTCGCGTGGTTGGCGTGGGTGTGGATCGCCAGGGAGACGCCGCGCGACCGGGCGATCGTCGCGACCCGGCCGACGCCCTCGCGCACGTCGTCCTGCAGCCAGTGCTGCGGGAGCCCGACGAGCGCCTTGGTCGCGAGCCGGATGTCCCGGATGTTGTCGATCTCGAGGAGCCGGGTGAGGAAGTCCTCCAGCCGCGGCCACGGCATGTTCGCCACGTCGCCGCCGGAGACGACCACGTCGCGCACCGAGGGGGTACGGCGCAGGTAGTCGAGCATCGAGCCGAGCCGGTCGGTGGGCTTGCCGACGAACTTCAGCTTGTCGACGGTGGCGGTGGAGTTGCCGACGAGGTCCATGCGCGTGCAGTGGCCGCAGTACTGCGGGCAGGTCGGCAGCAGCTCGGCGAGCACCTTGGTCGGGTAGCGGTGCGTGAGCCCCTCGGCGACCCACATGTCGTGCTCGTGGAGGGAGTCGCGGGTGGCGTGCGGGTGCGAGGGCCAGTCGGTGCGGCGGTCGGAGAAGACCGGGAGCATGTAGTGGCGCACCGGGTCGGCGTAGAACGCCTCGGTCAACGAGCCCGGCCCGTGCGGCACCGACGTGGGCACCATCGTGTTCATCATCTGCGGCGGCACCAGCATCGACATCGTCGCGCGCTCGGCCTGGTCGCGCTCGAGGTCGGCGTAGAAGCGCTCGTCGAGCAGGTCGCCCATCAGCTCGCGCAGCTGCTTGATGTTCTTGACGCAGTGGGCGCGCTGCCACTGCACGGACGCCCACTCCTCGGTCGTGACGTCACGCCAGCCGGGGAAGCGGGTCCAGTCCGGCTCGACGAGCTCCACCCGCTGGTAGGGGTAGGGCTGGCCGGTCTGGTCCTCGACGAGGGCAGCGATGGACGTCTCGATGCTCATGCCGCGAGCGTAAGCGGAGATCTTGCGGTGATGCAAACCACACGCCGGATGTCTTCCGGTCAGATCAGGTCGCTGGCGAGCAACGTACGGCGCACGTCCGCATGGTCCGGGTCCCGTCCGTAGCGCAGCCAGTAGACGCCCTCCACGAGCTCGCGCAGGCTCGCGACGTCACCCGCGCCCAGGACGCAGTCCATGAGGAGCAGCTGCGGCTGGTGCCCGTCGTCGTGCGGCGGGTGGTACTCGCGCACGGGCAGCAGCCGGCCGCCCAGCCGCTCGTAGAACGCGATCCGTCGACGGTGCTCCACCACGGACTCCTCCGGGATCCCCGCCTCGCCGGGGTCCTCGACGTCCCACACCAGGCGGGTGCGACCCTCCGCGGCGAGCAGCCCGGTCAGGTGCTCCCACATCGACGATCCGGTGCCCTGCCCGCGCCGGCCGACGGCGTAGTACCTCAGGAACGTCCACGTCGTGCCGGCGAGATCGCGCACGAGGGCGAGCCCGGCGGGCCCGGCGTCGTCGAGCAGCACCAGCATCCGGTCGGCGAACAGGTCCGGGAACGGCGCCTGGAGGTCCGGGGGGAAGGCGTCGACGTAGATGCGCTCGACCGCCGCCAGCTCGCGCGGCGTCAGCTCGTCGGCCTCGACCAGCCTCATCGCTCCTATACCACCTCTCCGGCCAGCACCGTCGAGAGCACCTCGATGTCGCGGATGGCGGCCGGCTCGACCGTGGCGGGATCGTCGGAGAGGACGGCGAGGTCGGCGTACTTGCCGACGGCGACCGTGCCCCGGTCGCGCTCCGCGTGCGAGGCGTACGCCGAGCCGAGGGTGTAGGCGCGCAGCGCCTCCAGCCCGGTGATCGCCTCCTCGGGCCCACAGGGCTGACCGGAGTCCGTGCGGCGGTTGACCATGTCGTGGATGCCGCGCAGCGGCGTGCCGTCGACGACCGGCCGGTCCGAGCTGCCCGGCACGACCACGCCGGCGTCGAGCAGCGAGCGGTAGCGGTAGGCCCACCCGGCGCGCTCGGGGCCGAGCGCACGCAGCATGCCGTCGCCGATCTCTCCGACGAACCGGCCCTGCGGCACGGGCACGACGCCGAGCGCCGCCGCCCGCTCGACCTGGTCGGGGCGGGAGACCCCGAAGTGCTCGATGCGGTGGCGTACGTCGGGGCGCGGCCACCGTCGCTGCGCCTCCTCGACCGCGTCCAGCACGAGGTCGATCGCGGCGTCCCCGATCGCGTGGGTCGCGACCCGCCAGCCCGAGCGGTGCGCGTCGATGATCCGGGTCCGGAGCGCGGCGGCGTCGCCCTGCAGGTAGCCGCGCTCGCCGGGGGTGTCGGCGAACTCCTCGGTCATCGCGCAGGTGTGCCCGATCAGCGACCCGTCGGAGAAGACCTTCAC
Organism: Nocardioides agri; assembly: GCF_013778305.1. Classification (GTDB taxonomy): domain Bacteria; phylum Actinomycetota; class Actinomycetes; order Propionibacteriales; family Nocardioidaceae; genus Nocardioides; species Nocardioides agri. The sequence goes on along the minus strand of NZ_JACEIC010000001.1, from coordinate 643,342 downwards.
GGGGCCGATCCGCAGCCGGTCGTCGCCCAGCCCGGTCCGGATGCCGAGGTCGATGCCCAGCGGCATCCCGTCGGCCTCGTGGGCCGGCACCGGGTGGAGCACGTCGGCGGCCACCATCAGCTCGACCCGCACCGGCAGGCGCCCGGCGTCACGGGCGGCCTGGTAGGCCGCGACCTCGACCGGCGTCTTGCCGATCCAGCCACCGCCGACGCCGGCCTCGACGACGCTGGTGATGCCCTGCGAGAGGTAGACCCGCCCGGCCCGCTCGATCGCGTCGACCAGCTGCTCGACGGGGTAGGGGAGCACCAGCGGCCCCAGCAGCTGCTGGGCCTGCTCCTGGAGCAGCCCGGTCGGCCGTCCGGCGGCGTCGGTGACCACCAGGCCTCCCGGCACGTCGACGGGGGACTCCGCGATGCCGAGCTCGGCCAGCACGGCGCCGCTGACCACGCACATGTGTCCCGACGTGTGCCTGAGCCAGACCTTCCGGCCCGCGGCGACCCGCTCCAGGCCCTCACGGGTCGGGTGCCCGCCGGTCTTGTTGTCGTCGTAGCCGGCCCCGACGATCCACTCGTCCGGCCCGGTCGCCGCGGCCCGGGCCGCGACGGCGTCGTAGAGCGCGTCGAGCGAGCCGACCCGCAGGTCGACCTCGGCGAGGGAGAGGCCGTACCACGCCATGTGGTTGTGGGCGTCGTGGAAGCCGGGCACCACGACCGCACCGCCCAGGTCGAGCGTGCGGTGCGCTGGCACGTCCTCCAGCGCGACGACGCGGTCCCGCCAGATCGCGACCGCGGGGGCGACGGCGTCGCCGTCGAGCGTGCGGACGCGCGCGTTGGTGAGCAGCAGGTCGGCCTTCACAGCTTCGCCTTCTCGACGCGGTGCGACGCGGTCAGCGGCAGGTCGTCGCGGAACTCCCACAGCCGCGGGACCTTGAACGCCGCCAGCCGCTCGGCGCACCACGCCTCGAGCTCCTCGGCGCCCGCGCCGGGCGCCACGACGTACGCCTTGACCTCCTCGCCGCGGATCTCGTCGGGCACGCCGACGACGGCGGCCAGCCGCACCGCCGGGTGGGCGAGCAGCACCTCCTCGACCTCGCGGGCGGCGATGTTCTCGCCGCTGCGACGGATCATGTCCTTGAGCCGGCCGGTCAGGTAGACGCGGCCCTCGTCGTCGAGCCGGGCGAGGTCGCCGGTGGGGAACCAGCCCTCGACGAACGGGTCGGGGTGGCCGAGGTAGCCGTCCATCATCCCGGGCCCGCGCAGCCACATCTGCCCGTCGTCGTCGATCCGCACCTCGCGGTGCCCGGCGGGCCGGCCGAGGCACCCGCTGCCGACGAGCTCGTCGTGGTCGTCGGGGGTGACCCGGAGGTCGGCACCGGTCTCGGTCATCCCGAACGCCTCGAACCACGGCACCCCCCAGCGGTCCTCGAGCTCCGCGTGGAGGGCCACCGGGATCGCCGAGCACTGGACGGCGCGCACCCGGTGGTCGCGGTCCGCGGGGTCGGGCGGCATCCGCAGCAGCAGCGTCGGCATCGCGGCCAGGCAGTAGAAGTAGGTCACCTCGTGCCGGCGCACCTGCTCCCAGAACGTCGAGGGGTGGAAGCCGTCGAGCGCCACCAGGTGGGCGCCGGCCATGAGGGCGGTCACGACGTTCCACATCGGGTCGAGGTAGAAGAACGGCTGCGCGGTCAGCATCACGTCGTCGGCGTCGATCCGCGGGAACTCCTCGACCAGGCTGCGGCCCAGCGTCGTCCAGTAGCGGTGCGACAGCAGGCAGCCCTTGGGCCGTCCGGTGGTGCCGGAGGTGTACTGCACGTTGACGGTCGAGCCGGCGTCGACGGGCCGCTGCTCGAACGCATCGTCCGAGTGCAGGTCCTCCACCAGGACCACGTCCGGGGCGGGGGACAGGCCGCGGAGCAGCCCGGCGTACGCCGGAGACGTGACGGCGAGCCGGACCTCGGCGTCGTCGAGGAGGTGCTGGGCGTCGGCGGTCCGGTAGCGGACGTTGAGCGGCACGACGGCGGCGCCGAGCCGGGCGAGCGCGAACCAGACCAGCGGGAACTCCGGGGAGTTGTCCAGCATCACCGCGACCCGGTCGCCCGCCTCCACGCCCCGCTCGCGCAGCGCCTGGGCGAGGGCCGCGCTCTGCGCGCAGACCTCCGAGAAGGTCAGCGTCCGCTCGGCGCCGTCGGGCGCCACGAACGTCCATGCCGGCCGGTCCGGCCAGCGCTCGTCGGCCCAGACGAGCAGGGAGACCAGCGTCCGGTCAGCCACGGCCGAAGGCCTCCTTGGGAGCGGCGCCCTCGCCGGACAGCGAGGTCAGGATCGCGTGGTCGACCTCGCGGGCCATCGCGCCCTCCATGGTCGCGTCGAGGCCGTGGTCGAGCACCTGCTTGGCCAGGCTGAGGGCGAGCGGAGGCCGCTGGGCGAGCGTGCGCGCGAGGTCGAGCGCCGCCTCCTCGTGCTCGCCGGCCGGCACGGCCCGGGCGACGAGCCCCAGCTCGGCGGCCTCCGCGCCCGTGACGCGGTCGCCGAGGAGCAGCAGCTCCTTGGCCTTGGCCCAGCCGACGAGGGCCGGCAGCAGCTTGGAGATGCCACCGGTGACGCTCAGCCCGACGCCGACCTCCGGGAAGCCGAACTGCGCGTCCTCCGCCGCGACCACCACGTCGCAGGCGAGCGCGAACTCGCAACCGGCACCGAGGGCGTAGCCGTGCACCGCGGCGACCACCGGACCGGGGAAGCGGCGCACCAGCCTGGTCACGTCCTGGATCTCCTCCAGCCGGGCGCGGGTCTGCACCGGCGTCTCCACCGGCTCGGGCTCCTTGAGGTCGTGCCCGGCGCAGAACGCGCGCCCGCGGCCGGCGAGCACGACGACGCGGGCGCCCTCCCGGTCGGCGCGGGCGAGGGCGTCGCGGAGACCGAGGGTCAGCGCCGGCACGACGGCGTTGAGGCGCTCGGGCCGGTTGAGGTGGATCACCGCGACGTCGCCGTCGCGCACGTACTCGACCTCCACGGAGGCACTCCTTCACGTCCGGTCTACCGATCGATCGATCGGTAGGGCATCATCGGCACCGTAGGTCGTCGTCGGAGAGGGGGTCAAGTGGCCGCATCCACCGCTGGGCCCACGACTGCGGACCGGGTCCGCGACGCCGCGCTGGCGCTGTTCGCCGAGCGCGGCTACCACGGCACCGGGATCCGGCAGCTCGCCGACGCCGCGGGCCTCTCCTCCGCGTCGCTCTACCACTACATGGGCACCAAGGAGGAGCTGCTCGTCGCGATCATGCGCGAGAGCCTCAGCGGGCTGGTGGAGGCGGGGGAGCGGGCCGCGGACGAGCACCCCGACCCCCGGGCGCGGCTGGTCGCCCTCGTCGGCCTGCACGTCCGCGCGCACGCGGAGGGTCCCGCCCAGACCCGGGTCGTCGACGACGAGGTCCGGGCGCTCTCGCCGGGAGCACGCGCCGAGGTGGTGGCGCTGCGGGACCGCTACGAGGACCTCTGGCAGCGCACGCTCGAGGCCGGCGTCGCCGACGGGTCCTTCCGGCTCGGCTCCGTCCCCGTCGGCCGGCGGGCGCTGCTCGAGATGTGCACCGGCGTGGCGCGCTGGTGGACGCCCTCCGGCCCGCTCGACACCGACGCACTGGCGGCGGAGTACGCCGGCCTGGCGCTCCGTCTCGTGGGTGCTGCGGACCCGGACGCGCTCTAGCCACGGCGTGTCGCCCGCGACACGCCGTGGCCCCACGAACTTTTGCGTTCCCGCGCCGGACCGGCGACCCGGCCTGACCTGCGGTTTCGCCCATCTGCGCAGGTCAGCGGACGGTTGACATCCGGCCGGGGCTGCGTCCAAGGTGTGCCGGTCGCTCACGCAGATCGCGCGCGGCGTACCGACGTCAGAGTGGCCGGGACGACGGGTGACCTTGCCAGCACCCGTAGGTCCTGGCTCGCTGAGGTCGGTGCGCTGGCGCGAGAGCGGCAACGGAAGGGCCCGCGCCCCGTAGACAACAGCCAGGCACCGGCAGCCAGTCGACGTCAGGTTGGACCGAAGGGCGCGGGATCCCTCCGGCTGGTCCGGGCCCGGAGCGCACGCACCGTCGGTATCGTCGACTCGTGCTGCTCCGGACCCTCCTCGCCTCCGTCTGCGGGGTCGGTCTCGCGCTGGCCTTCGAGCCGGTCGCCCTGCCGGTCCTGATCCCGTTCTGCGTCGCCGGGTTCGTGCTGTGCTGCCGCGGCCTGCGCGCCCGCCGCGCCTGGCTGCCGGGCCTCGCGTTCGGCATCGGCTTCCAGTGGACCCTGCTGTTCTGGATGCGCGCGGTCGGGACGGATGCCTGGATCGGGCTGGCGTCGCTGGAGGCCGTGTTCCTCGCGCTGCTCGGCTCCCTCACCGCGGTGCTGGTCCGGCACCGCTGGTGGCCGCTGTGGGTGGCCGCGGCCTGGACGGCGATCGAGGTGTGGCGCAGCGGCTGGCCCTTCAGCGGGATGCCGTGGGGCCGGCTGGCGTTCGCGACGGCCGACACGTTCGTCGCCGACGCGCTGCCGTGGATCGGGTCGGTGGGCGTGAGCTTCGCGCTCGCGCTGAGCGGGACGATGCTGGCGTGGCTCACGGTCGCGCGAGGCCGCGAGCGCCGTACGCCGGCCCTGGCGCTGGCCGCGCTCGTCGCGGTGCTCCTGGTGCCGGTCGCGCTGCCGTGGCAGGCCGACATGGACGGCGAGCAGGTCGTCGCCGCGATCCAGCCCGACGTCCCCGGACCCGGCAACGACATCCTCTACGACCCCCGAGGGGTGACCCAGAACCTGGTGGACGTCACCGGACGGCTGGCCGACGACGTCGCGGCCGGCTCGGAGCCGCAGCCGGACTTCGTCGTGTGGCCCGAGAACTCCACGACCATGGACCCGTTCGAGCACGACGACCTCAACGCCTCGATCAGCGGCGCCGCCCGCACGATCGAGGCCCCGATCCTGGTCGGGGCGATCGTCGACGCAGGCACCGACCACGTGCTCAACCAGGGCATCGTCTGGGACCCGGTCACCGGCGCGGGGGAGCGCTACACCAAGCGGCACCCGGTGCCGTTCGGCGAGTACATCCCGGCCCGCAAGCTCTTCACCCGGCAGTTCGGACGGCTCGCCGAGGTCGGCCGCGACATGCTGAGCGGGACCCGGGACGACCCGCTGACGATCGCGCGCACCGAGGTCGGCGACGCGATCTGCTTCGACGTGGCCTACGACGACGGGATCTACGCCCAGGTCTCCCGCGGCGCCCAGATGCTCACCGTGCAGACGAGCAACGCGACGTTCATCTACACCCACCAGATCGCGCAGCAGTTCGCGATCACCCGGCTGCGCGCGATCGAGACCGGACGGTGGCTGGTGGTCGCCGCGACCAACGGGGTCTCGGGCGTCATCGCCCCTGACGGCACCGTCGTCGCGAGCGCCCCGACCCGCACCCAGGCCGCCCTCGTCGAGCAGGTCCAGCTGACGACCTCGGTGCCGCCGTCCGTGCGGATCGGGCCGTGGTCCGGCCGGATCTGCGTGTTCCTCACGGCTCTCGGTCTGGCGCTGGCGCTGGTCCCGTATCGTCGGCAGCGCAACGAGCACGTAGTCCCACCCGAGCCCGAGCTCGCCGGTGCAGAGAGCAGGAGCGAGTGAAGAGGCGCCCGCAGTGACCCCGATCGGACGGGTCGTCGTGGTCATCCCGACCTACAACGAGGCCGAGAACATCGCCTGGATCGTCGGCCGGCTGCGTGCCGCCCAGCCGGAGGTCGACATCATCGTGGTCGACGACGGCTCGCCCGACGGCACCGGCGCGATCGCCGACGGGCTGGCGGCCGCCGACCGGGCGGTCACGGTGGTGCACCGGCCGGCCAAGGCCGGGCTCGGCGCGGCGTACCTGCACGGGTTCCGGGTCGCGCTCGCCGGCGGCTACGACGTGATCGGCGAGATGGACGCCGACGGGTCGCACCAGCCCGAGCAGCTCGACCGGCTGCTCGCCGCGCTCGGCGACGCCGACCTCGTGATCGGCTCGCGCTGGGTGCCCGGCGGGTCCGTGGTGAACTGGCCGCTGCGCCGCGAGCTGCTCTCCCGCGGCGGCAACCTCTACGTCCGGATGCTGCTCGGCGTGCGCGTGCACGACGCGACCGCCGGCTTCCGGCTGTTCCGCCGCGCCGCGCTGGAGAAGATCGACCTCGCGTCGGTCCAGTCGACCGGCTACGTCTTCCAGACCGACCTGGTCGCGCGCGTGCTCAGGTCGGGCATGGTCGTCCGCGAGGTCCCGATCGAGTTCGTCGAGCGGGTCCGGGGCGACTCGAAGATGAGCGGCGCCGTGGCCGCCGAGTCGCTGCGCCGGATCACGGCGTGGGGCCTGCGCGAGCGGGCCCGGCAGGTACGACGGGCGCTGCAGCGATGAGCCCCGCCCGGAGCCGGGGCCTGCGCTGGGCGCAGGCGGTGCTGTTCATCGTCTTCATCCTCATGCCGATGATCGAGATCTACGTCATCGTCCAGGTCGGCCAGCAGATCGGCGTGCTGTGGACGGTTGGCCTCCTGGTGCTCTCGGGCGTCGTCGGCACCTGGCTCATCCGCCACGAGGGGGCACGCACCTGGCGGGCGCTGCGCGAGGCGCTCGACAGCGGCCGGATGCCGGCGACCGAGATCGCCGACGGCGCGCTCATCCTGGTCGGCGGCACGCTGATGGTGGCCCCCGGGTTCATCACCGACATCCTCGGCATCCTGCTGATCTTCCCGCTCACGCGACCGATCTTCCGTGGCCTGCTGGCAGCGGCGGTCTCACGGCGGATGCTGGCCGGCGTGATCGACGTCCGCGGGCCGGGCCGACCCGGTGCTGACCGACCGGGTCAGGAACGACGAGGCCCCGGACCCGGGCCCGCTGAGGGGCCCGTCGTCCGGGGCGAGGTCGTCCACGACGACGACGACCAGTGAGGGTCGCCGCCGACGCGACGTAGCCGCTAGGAAGCCTTGCGCTTCTTCTGGTTGGCGCGGTGCAGGTGCGCCGGCCCGATCTCACCGTTGCGGAGCAACTCGAGACGCTCCTTGAGGATGTCCTCGAGCTCCTTCTCCGAGCGGCGCTCGAGGAGCATGTCCCAGTGGGTGCGAGCGGGCTTCTCCGCCTTGACCTCGGGCTGGATGCCCGAGGTGCTCAGCGCCTCGGCGCCGCAGCGCGGGCACTCCCAGATGGCCGGGACGTCAGCCTCGACGGACATCGTGATCTCGAACCCGTGCCCCTGGGGGCACTCGTAACCGACCTGCTGACGAGCCGCGAACTCGATGCCGCGCTCGTCCTCGAAGCTCTGGCCCCCCAGACGTGCTCCACGCAGTGTGCGCTCCGCCATGAGCCACCTCCCGAATCTTGTCCCCCGACTACCTGACCGAGACGGACGGGATCCGCGTCTGTGACGCCGGACCTCGAAGATGAGTTACCCACCTCGTCGACGTCTCAACCCGTTCAACGGTAGAGGTACGGACAAGATTCCGGGAATCGGCGCTCGTGGCACCGGTCACAGCGACTTCTCAGGAACGCTCACACGACCTGGGGGAGCTGGTTGCCGGCCTCCCGGATCCCGCGCGCCGGGTCGACCCGGACCAGGAGCGCGATGCCGAGCACGAACAGCACCATGAGCGCGAGCAGGGCCGGGCGGTAGGAGTCGGTCCACTGGTGGACGAGTCCGAAGATCAGGGTGCCGATCCAGCTCGTGCCGCGCTCGCAGGCCTGGTAGAGCGAGAAGTACTCCGCCTCGCGGCCGCGGGGGATGAGCTGGCTGTAGAAGGACCGCGACAGCGCCTGGGTGCCGCCGAGCACGACGCCGATCGCCACGGCGAGCAGCAGGAAGAGGGGGAGGCTGTCCGCCGGCGTGAGCCAGCCGGCGACCACGACGGCGAGCCAGATGAACAGCCCACTGAGGATCACCTTGTATGCGCCGATCCGGCCCGCGACCCGGCCGAAGCCGAGGGCGCCGGCGATGCCGACGAACTGCACGACGAGGAACGCCATCAGGACGGTGCTCTTCTCGAAGCCGAGCTGCTTCTCGCCGTACACCGAGGCGGCGTAGATGACGGTCTGGATGCCGTCGTTGTAGAAGAGGTAGGCGAGCAGGAACGTCAGCGTGACCGGGTAGCCGCGCAGGTCCTTGAGGGTGTGCCACAGCTGGCCGAAGCTGGCCCGCACCAGACCGCCGCTCTCGGCGACCGGGTTGACCGGCGGGCGCGACCTGACGCCGCGGACCGGAATGACCGTGAAGACCGCCCACCAGATGCCGGCGGAGAGCAGGCTGATGCGGACGGCGAGCTCGGTGCTGTCGCTCATCACGGTCAGCAGCACGAAGTTCGCCGCGAGCAGGAGGCCGCCGCCGAGGTAGCCGAGCGCCCAGCCCTTCGAGGACACCCGGTCGCGCTCGTCGGGGTCGGCGATCTCGACGAGGATCGAGTCGTAGACGACCAGGCTGGCCCCCAGGCACAGCGTCGCGAGCAGCAGCAGGGCGGCGCCGAGCTGCCAGTCCTCCCCGGCGACGAAGACCATCAGGCCGGCGAAGAGGCTGCCGGCCCACGCGAACCCCCCGAGCAGCTTGGGCTTGCTGCTGCTGCGGTCGGCGATGGCGCCGACGATCGGCAGGATCACCGCGGACAGGATCGTGCTGACCGTGACGATGTAGAAGACCAGCGAGCCCGCCGAGACGTCCAGGCCGAGCACGTGCAGGTCGGTGGTGCACTTCTGGCCCTTGTCCTCGTCGGTGACGAAGCCGCAGGCGGCCTTCTCGGCCACCGAGGTGAGGTACGGCGCGAACAGCACCGCCGCGGTCGTCGTCACGAAGGCGCTGTTGGCCCAGTCGTACCAGTACCAGGCCTTCTGCTCGCGCCGGCGCTCCTGCAGGTCCAGCTGCGCGGTCATGGCGACTCCCTCCACTGGCCTCGCCGGGTGAGGACCGCTCTGAGTATGTCGGTGCGGTCGGTGAAGATGCCGTCGACACCACGGTCCAGCAGGACGCCCATCTCGTCGGCGTCGTCGATGGTCCAGACGTGCACGTGCCGGCCGGCCGCGTGGGCGCGTCTGACCAGGCCGGCGGTCGCGATGACGAGGCGACCGCGCCGGTGCGGCACCTGGAGGGCGGCGCACCGGGTCAGGCGGCCCGCGAGCCGGCCGCTGGGCAGCAGCCGGAATAGGACGATGTCGAGCGGGGTGGCGCTGGTCGGGACCCGGCCGCCGGTCAGTGCCCGGAAGCGCGTCGTACGCCGCCGCGAGAACGACCCGACCAGCACGCGGTCCCACGCGTCCCGCTCGCGGACGAACGCGGCGAGCGCCTCGACCGCGCCGTCTGACTTCAGGTCGATGTTGAAGCGCGCGTGGGGGAAGGCGTCGAAGAGCTCGGCGAGGGTCGGGACCGTCTCCCGGCCCCCCACCAGGGCCTCGCGGACCTCGGCGTACGTCGTCCGCCCGATCTCGCCCTCGCGGTCGGTGACCCGGTCCAGGACCGCGTCGTGGAAGGCCAGTAGGACGCCGTCGCTGGTGACGTGGACGTCGGTCTCGAGGTACTCGTAGCCGAGCGCGACCGCGTGGCTGAACGCGGCCAGGGTGTTCTCCAGGCCCTCGATCTCCGCGTGGTAGGCGCCGCCACGGTGCGCGAACGCGAGGACCGGCCCGCCGTCCTCGACCCGCCGGTCCAGGTAGGCGAACCCGGTGCGGGGGGCGGGGCCGGGGCTGCTCACGCCGGGAGTATCGCGGATCGGCGCGGGGCCGCGCCGGTGCGCCACGCGAGCGGTACCGTCGAAGCATGGAGACCTTGACCTGCCCGCGGTGCGGCGCGGAGCTCGTGACCCGTGCGATCGGCTCCTCCGGCGAGGGGGAGATCAACAGCTGTCCGGAGGGTCACGGGGTCTTCCTCTCCCGCGCCGACCTCGGCGCCCTGGTGGAGGCCGAGACCGACTGGCACCGCCATGCCGGCCAGCACACCGCGCCGATGCCCCGGATCACCGCCGACATGACCGCGCCGCCGGCCGGCAAGCCCGCGGCCCGGGCGTTCATCGAGACGCTGTTCGACTGAGGGCTCGCCGCCGAGTCGGCGCTAGTTGCCCGCCCCGCTTCGCTCGCTAGATGTCCCGGAACGTCTCGATGTTGGCGCCGAGCTGGTTGAGGCGCTCGGCGAGGTCCTCGTAGCCGCGGTGGATCACGTACGTCGAGCGCAGCACGCTGGTGCCCTTCGAGGCGAGCATCGCGAGCAGGATGACCACGGCCGGGCGCAGCGCCGGCGGGCAGACGAGCTCGGTGCCACTGAAGCTGGTCGGCCCCTCGATCATCACCCGGTGCGGGTCGAGCAGCTTGACCCGGGCGCCGAGCTTGTTGAGGTCGGTGAGGTAGATCGCCCGGTTCTCGTAGACCCAGTCGTGGAGGAGCGTCTGACCGTCGGCGACGGCGGCGATCACCGCGAAGAACGGCAGGTTGTCGATGTTGAGGCCCGGGAAGGGCATCGGGTGGATCTTGTCGAGCGGCGCGTGCAGCACCGACGGTCGCGTGGTGATGTCGATCAGCCGGGTGTGGCCGTTGAGCGCGACGTACTCCTCGCTGCGCTCGTAGGCGAGCCCCATCTCCTCGAGCAGCGCGAGCTCGATCTCCAGGAACTCGATCGGCACCCGCCGGATCGTGATCTGGGACTGGGTGACGATGGCGGCCGCGAGCAGCGACATCGCCTCGATCGGGTCCTCGCTGGGCGCGTAGTCGACGTCGACGTCGATCTCCGCCAGCCCGGTGACGGTCAGCGTCGTGGTGCCGATGCCGTCGACGGTGACGCCGAGCCGCTGCAGGTAGAAGCACAGGTCCTGGACCATGTAGTTGGACGAGGCGTTGCGGATCACGGTGGTGCCGGGGTGCAGCGCCGCTGCCATCAGCGCGTTCTCGGTGACGGTGTCGCCGCGCTCGGTGAGCACGATCGGACGACCGGGCTCGATCGCCCGGTTGACCGCCGCGTGGTAGAGCCCGTCGGTGGCCTTGACCTCGAGGCCGAACGGCCGCAGCGCCGCCATGTGCGGCTCGACGGTGCGGGTGCCGAGGTCGCAGCCGCCGGCGTACGGGAGCTGGAAGACGTCGGCGCGGTGCAGCAGCGGGCCGAGGAACATGATGATCGAGCGGGTACGGCGGGCCGCCTCGGCGTCGACGTGGTCGAGGTCGAGGTCGCGCGGCGGCACGATCTCGAGGTCGTTGTCGTCGTTGAGCCAGCGGCACTGCACGCCGAGGCTCGTGAGCACCTCGATCAGCCGGTTGACCTCCTCGATGCGCGCCACCTTGCGCAGCGTGGTGCGACCCCGGTTGAGCAGCGTCGCGCAGAGCAGCGCGACCCCGGCGTTCTTCGACGTCTTCACGTCGATCTCGCCCGACAGGGTGGTGGGCCCGGTGATCCGCAGGTGCGTGGGACCGGCGCCGACGGCCACGATCTCGGAGTCGAGGGCCGAGCCGATGCGGGCCAGCATCTCCAGGGAGAGGTTCTGGTGGCCCTTCTCGATCCGGTTCACCGCGCTCTGGCTCGTGCCGAGCCGCTCGGCGAGCTGGTGCTGGGTCAGCCCACGGTGCTTGCGCGCGTCGCGGATGAGGTTGCCGATGCGGTCCTTGTAGCCCTCGCTCATGCGACCACGGTAACTCACATATGAGATAACACAACCTCGCGGGGTCGCGGCGTGGCGGGCGCGGGGGAGCGGGGCCGAGGACCGGCCTGCCAAGATGGCGGCATGCGCGCAACGACGATCCACGGTACCCGAGACATCCGCGTGAGCGAGGTCGCCGACCCGGCGATCTCCGCGCCGACCGACGCGATCGTGAAGATCGTGGCCGGGTGCATCTGCGGCTCGGACCTGTGGCCCTACCGCGGCGAGAACGACATCACGCCCGGCGACACGATCGGCCACGAGTGCGTCGGCGTCGTCGAGGAGGTCGGCGCGGAGGTGACGTCCTTCCGACCGGGCGACTTCGTGATCGTGCCGTTCGACCACTGCGACAACACGTGCGTCCACTGCCAGGCGGGCGCGCAGTCCGGCTGCGTCAACCTCGGCTTCACGCAGAGCGGCCAGGCCGAGTACGCCCTCGTCACCCAGGCCGAGGGCAGCCTGGTGAAGACCGACGGCATGCCCGACGAGGCGCTGATCCCGTCGCTGCTGACCCTGGCCGACGTGTTCCCGACCGGCTACCACGCGGCGGTGTCGGCGCAGGTGCGCCCGGGCGGTACGGCGGTCGTGGTCGGCGACGGCGCCGTGGGCCTGTTCGGCGTGCTGTCGGCGTCGCTGCTCGGCGCCGAGACGATCATCGCGATGTCGCGCCACGAGCCGCGCCAGGAGATCGCCCGCGCGTTCGGCGCGACCGACATCGTGGCCGAGCGTGACAAGGCCGCGGTCGAGGCGGTCATGGAGATCACCGACGGCGTCGGCGCCGACGCGGTGCTCGAGTGCGTCGGCACCGACCAGTCGATGCAGACCGCGTTCCGCGTCGCCCGGCCGGGGTCGATGGTCGGCATGGTGGGCGCGCCCCACGGCATCGAGCTGCCGCTGCGCCGGATGTTCACCCAGAACATCGGCCTGCACGGCGGCATGGCGCCGACCCGCAAGTACATCCCCGAGCTGCTCGAGCGGGTGCTGGCCGGCGGCATCGACCCGGGCCGGGTCTTCGACCTGACCGTGTCCCTCGACGACGTGGCCGAGGGCTACCGCGCGATGGACGAGCGCCGCGCGATCAAGGTGCTGGTGCGGCCCTAGCTCTTGCGGCCGGAGCTGTAGAGCGCGACGCCGGCCAGCAGGACGACGCCCGCGACGATCTCGCTGACGAACACCACGGTCTCGTTGTCGAGGAACACCGCGAAGAGGATCAGCAGGATGCCGCACGCGCCGAGCAGCGCGAGGATCGGCTGCTTGGGGAGGGTGGTGTTGAGGGCCATCGCGGCGAGCACGACGATCGTCGCGATGACGCCGTCGCGGTAGCCGGCCCACATGCCGTCGTACCCGGTGCCGTAGAGCAGCCAGGTCGCGAGGATCAGGCCGATGCCGGCGCTGAGGATCAGCAGCCAACCGAACGGCCCCATCACGGGGACCGGGCCGGCCGCGGCCTGCGCGGCGGCCGGGACAGCGGGGGTGCCGGTTGCGGTGCGTCGCTCGGGAGTCGCCATGAGCGGAAGCCTAGAGCCAACCGTCCCCGCGTGTCGGCACAGGGTGGGGCTTCAGGTCGGCTCCGTCGGGGTAGGCAGGGGAGGTGACTCCGCTTGTGCTGGGACCGCTGTTGCGCCACGTGGATACGACGTCCGCCGCCGTCTGGGTCGAGACCCGCGACGCGGCCGAGGTCTGCGTCGTCGCCGGGGACCAGAGCGCGGCGGCCCGCACCTTCCGCGTCCACGGCCACCACTACGCGCTCGTCGAGCTCACCGGCCTGCGGCCCGGCACCCGCACGCCGTACGCCGTAGAGGTCGACGGCGTCCGCGTGTGGCCCTCCGAGGACCCTGCGTTCGCGGAGTTCCCGCCATCGGTGATCGCGACCCTCGAGCCGGGCAAGCCGCTGCGGATGGCCTTCGGCTCCTGCCGGGTGAGCCGCTCCCACGACGAGGAGAGCACGGAGCAGTTCGGCGTCGACGCGCTGCGCGCCTATGCGCTCTTCATGGCCGGGATCACCGAGGGGGGCTCGGAGGACCCGGGGGAGCGCTGGCCCGACCTCGTGCTCTTCCTCGGCGACCAGGTGTACGCCGACGAGACGAGCCCGGCGATGCGGGCCTTCATCGAGCAGCGGCGCGACCCCGAGGTGGCGCCGTGGTACGAGCTCAAGGACTACGAGGAGTACGCCCATCTCTACGACCTGGCCTGGTCGGACCCCGCGAACCGCTGGCTGCTGTCGACGATCCCGAGCGCGATGATCTTCGACGACCACGACATCCGCGACGACTGGAACACGTCGTGGACCTGGCGCCGGGCGATGGAGTCCACCGACTGGTGGCACGACCGGGTGGTCGGTGGCCTGGCGGCCTACTGGGTGCACCAGCACCTCGGGAACCTGGGGCCCGAGGAGCGGGCGGTCGACGAGCTGTGGCGCACGGTCGTGGCGTACGACGGGCCGGACGAGCTGGATATCTCCGACGCCCTGGACGCGCTCGCGGACCGGGCCGACCAGCGGCCGGAGACCTACCGGTGGAGCTACTCCCGCGACTTCGACACCCAGGCGCGCCTCGTCGTCGTGGACTCACGCGCGGCCCGCGTGCTCGAGCCGGAGCGGCGATCGATGCTCGACGAGGGCGAGCTGATGTGGCTCGACGCGCAGATGCAGGGCGACGTCGACCACCTGCTGGTCGGGACGTCGCTGCCGTTCCTGCTGGGGCCGGGGCTGCACCACGCGGAGTCCTTCGGGGAGTCGATCGCCGAGGGCGCGTGGGGGAGGCCCGGGAAGTGGCTCGGCGAGCGCTTCCGCCAGGGTGCGGACCTCGAGCACTGGGCGGCCTTCGAACGCGGCTTCCGCGACCTCGCGGAGATCGTCCTCGAGGTCGCGACGGGGCAGCGCGGCCGGGCGCCGCGGACGATCACGTTCCTGTCCGGCGACGTGCACCACAGCTACCTCGCCGAGGCGTGGCCGCGCGGCGGCGTCGCCGCCAGCCGGATCCTGCAGGCGGTCTGCTCGCCGATCCGCAACCCGCTGCCGCGGAAGATGCGCGCGGTCGTCGGGTTCGCGGCGCGCCGCGCCTCGACCGTGGTGGGTCGGCTGCTGTCGCTGTCCGCCGGTGTGCCTCTCGAGCCGCTGCGGTGGTCGGTCACGCACGGACCGTGGTACGCCAACAACCTCGCGGTCCTCGAGCTCGACCCCGAGGGGATGCGGATGTGGTGGGTCTCCGGAGTGGTCGACGATCGCCCAGAGCTGCCCGTGCTCAAGCGCGAGGCGACCGTCGACCCCGTCGGCTGAGCCGCCGCGAGGCCGTCGAGCCGCCACCCCGGAGGCGAGTCGGTCGAGGGTCAGGCGGAGACGAGCTCCGCGCCGCGGACCATGGCCGGCTGGCAGTCACACGAGTCTCCACACGCGAGGTAGGTGTGGAGGGCGTGACCGCACTGCGGGCACGGCATGTCGTGCGAGAGATGCACGGTGTTCGTCTGGACGGTGTCCCACATGGCGCTACCTCCTCCCTGACCTCGGCGATGCCCCCCAGGCAGTCCGGACCGGGTCGGTCCGACCCTTCGACGGTGACACGTGGGACGCCCGGGAAGTCCGATTTGGGCGGATTCGCACCGAATTGACCCGCCCCGGCGGTCTCCGCATAGCCCGTTCGGGCCAGCGGAGCGGCTCTCCGCGGGCGGATAACCGCTGGCCCCACGGCACCTGCCCGTGCCAGCATCCGCGGACGTGACCCCCGACGAGCTGCTGCGCCTCTACGACGAGCAGGTGCGCGCCACCTTCGACCAGCGCGTGCCCGACGCATGGACGGTCACCCGCGACGGTCCGGTGGCTCGCGCGCTGACCACCCACGAGGGGTTCGCGATGCTCACCCAGGACGCGTCGGACCTCAGCCTCGAGGAGCTGTCAGCGCTCGTCGACCGCACGTTCGCCTACTACGCGGAGCTCGGCGAGAGCTTCGAGTGGAAGACGTTCGACCACGACCGGGCCGACCTGCTGCCGCTGCTCGTCGCGGCCGGTGCCCAGCCGCAGGACCACGAGGCGCTCGTGCTGGGGGAGGCCGCTCCGCTGGCGGTCGAGCCGGTCCTGCCGTCCGGGCTCGCGGTGCGCGAGGTGTCCGAGCGTGCGGACCTCGACCGGATCGGCGCCATGGAGAGCGAGGTCTGGGGTGAGGACTGGACGTGGCTCGCCGACGACCTCGCGAGCCGCGTCGCCGACCCCGTCGACCCGGTGCGGGTCTTCGTCGTGGAGGACACCGAGGCCGACGGTCGGGTCGTCAGCGCCGCGTGGCTGGCACCGACGGTCGGCACCCGGGTGGCCGGGCTCTGGGGCGGCAGCACGCTGGCGGCGTACCGGGGCAGGGGCGTCTATCGCGCGCTCGTCGCCGTCCGGGCCCGGCTGGCGCTCGACCTGGGCCACGACATCCTGCAGGTGGACGCCAGCGACGACAGCCGGCCGATCCTGGAGCGGCTCGGGCTGCACACGGTGGGCGGCACCACCCCCTACGTGACACGATCTGAGGCGTGAGCAGCACGCCGGCCGACGCCCAGAAGGACGCGCAGAAGGAGGCCCAGCGCCGCCGCGATCTCGCGCTCCTGCGCCGGGTCCGCGACCGGATGGACCGCGAGTACGCGCAGCCGCTGGACGTCGAGGCGCTCGCCCGGGGGGTCAACATGTCGGCGGGCCACCTGAGCCGGCAGTTCAAGGCGGCGTACGGCGAGTCGCCGTACTCCTACCTGATGACCCGGCGGATCGAGCGGGCGATGGCGCTGCTGCGCCGCGGCGACCTGAGCGTCACCGACGTCTGCTTCGAGGTCGGCTGCCAGTCGCTGGGCACGTTCAGCACCCGGTTCACCGAGCTCGTCGGGATGTCGCCGAGCAGCTACCGGCAGGCCGCCCGGGAGATGAAGGGCGTGCCCTCGTGCGTGGTGAAGCAGGTCAGCAGACCGGTCAGGAATCAAGAAGCGTCGGTGGGTGATCCGCACCTAGCGTGAAGCCCATGAACCTCACCATCCACACCACCGTCCTTCCGCACGAGGATCCCGACGCCTCGGTCGCGTTCTACCGCGACGTCCTCGGCTTCGAGGTCCGCACCGACGTCGGCACGGGCACGATGCGCTGGATCACCGTCGGGCCCGTCGGCCAGCCCGGCACGTCGATCCTGCTCGGGCCGCCGGCCGTCGACCCGGGCATCACCGACGACGAGCGCCGGATGATCACCGACATGATGGCCAAGGGCACCTACGGGTGGATCCTGCTCGCCAGCGACGACGTGGACGCCACGTTCGACGCCGTCCAGGCCAAGGGGGCCGAGGTGGTCCAGGAGCCGGTCGACCAGCCCTACGGGCTGCGCGACTGCGCGTTCCGCGACCCCGCCGGCAACCTGGTCCGGATCCGGGCGGTGGCCTGATGAAGACGATGACCTGCCGTCAGATGGGCGGTCCGTGCGACCAGGCGTTCCAGGGGGAGAGCGCCGACGACGTGATCAACGCCCAGGACCAGCACCTCAAGGACATGGTCGCCGCCGGCGACGAGGCCCACGTGCCCGCCGACAAGGACATGCGCGGCCGCTGGAAGCACCCGATCAAGGGGATGGGCTGGTACAAGGACACCAAGAAGGCGTTCGCCGCCCTTCCCGACGACTGAGCCCGCCCGAGCCCGCCCGACCGAAGGAGCCACCCGCCTCATGCACGCTGCCGACAACCACGACCTCATCCGGGTCCAGGGCGCACGAGAGAACAACCTCAAGGACGTGTCGGTCGAGCTGCCGAAGCGTCGGCTGACGGTGTTCACGGGGGTGTCCGGGTCCGGCAAGAGCTCGCTCGTCTTCGGCACCATCGCGGCGGAGTCCCGGCGGCTCATCGACGAGACCTACTCGACGTTCGTCCAGGGATTCATGCCGAACCTGCCGCGTCCCGAGGTCGACGGGCTCGAGGGCCTGACCACGGCCATCCTGGTCGACCAGGAGCGGATGGGCGCCAACGCGCGGTCCACGCTCGGCACCGTCACCGACGCCAACGCGATGCTGCGCAGCCTCTTCAGCCGGCTCGGCACGCCGTACATCGGAGGGCCGACGGCGTTCTCCTTCAACATCCCCACCACCCGGGCCAGCGGCGTCATGACCGGGCCGAAGGGGGAGAAGAAGATCGTCCAGGACGCCGTCTACCTGGGCGGCATGTGCGCCGAGTGCGAGGGCCGCGGCACGATCTCGGACCTCGACCTGGCCGTGATCATCGACGAGTCCAAGTCGCTCGTCGACGGCGCCATCCTGGTGCCCGGCTACACCGCCGACGGGTGGATGGTCGCGACGTTCATCGAGTCGGGGTTCTTCGACCCGGACAAGCCGATCGGTGAGTACTCCGAGAAGGAGCGCCACGACCTGCTCTACAAGCAGACGACGAAGATCAAGGCGAAGGGCATCAACGTCACCTACGACGGGCTGATCCCCAAGCTGCGCAAGTCGATGTTCTCCAAGGACGTCGACTCGCTCCAGCCGCACATCCGGGCGTTCGTCGAGCGCGCGGCCGTCTTCAAGACCTGCCCGGAGTGCGAGGGCACCCGGCTCAACGAGTCCGCGCGCTCCTCGAAGATCGACGGCCTCAGCATCGCGGACGTCTGCGCCATGCAGGTCACCGATGCGGCGGAGTGGCTGCGCGGGATCGACGACCGCGGCGTGGCGCCGCTCGTCGCCAACCTGCTGCACCTGTTCGACTCGTTCGTCGAGATCGGCCTGGGCTACCTCTCGCTCGACCGACCGTCGGGCACGCTGTCCGGCGGCGAGGCGCAGCGGACCAAGATGGTCCGGCACCTCGGCTCCGCGCTCACCGACGTCACCTACGTCTTCGACGAGCCGACCGTCGGGCTCCACCCGCACGACATCGAGCGCATGAACAAGCTGCTCCTGGACCTGCGCGACAAGGGCAACACCGTGCTCGTGGTCGAGCACAAGCCGGAGACGATCGCCATCGCCGACCACGTCGTCGACCTCGGGCCCGGGGCGGGCACCGAGGGCGGCACGGTCTGCTTCGAGGGCACGGTCGAGGGGCTGCGGGGGAGTGACACCGTCACCGGCCGGCACCTCGACGACCGGGCCCGGCTCAAGGACGCCGTCCGCGAGCCGACCGACAGGCTCGAGATCCGCGGCGCGTCGACGCACAACCTGCGCGACGTGGACGTCGACGTGCCGCTCGGCGTGCTCTGCGTCGTCACCGGGGTCGCGGGCTCGGGCAAGTCGTCGCTGATCCACGGCTCGCTCGCCGGGCGCGACGACGTGGTGGTCGTCGACCAGGGCGCCATCAGGGGCTCGCGGCGCAGCAACCCGGCGACGTACACGGGGCTCCTGGAGCCGATCCGCAAGGCGTTCGCCAAGGCCAACGGCGTGAAGCCAGCGCTGTTCTCCGCGAACTCGGAGGGCGCGTGCCCGACCTGCAACGGCAACGGGATGATCTACACCGAGCTCGGCTTCATGGAGACCGTCGCGACGGTCTGCGAGGACTGCGGCGGGAAGCGGTTCCAGGCGGCGGTGCTGGAGTACCGCCTCGGCGAGCTCAACATCGCCGAGGTGCTGGACCTGCCGGTCAGGGAGGCGCACGCGTTCTTCGCGGCCGGTGACGCCAAGACGCCGGCCGCGGCCGCGATCCTGGCGCGACTGGAGGACGTCGGGCTGGGCTACCTCAAGCTCGGCCAGCCGCTCACGACGCTCTCGGGCGGCGAGCGCCAGCGCCTCAAGCTCGCCACGCACTTGCCCAAGGACGGCTCCATCCTGGTGCTCGACGAGCCGACCACCGGCCTGCACCTCGCCGACGTCGAGAACCTCCTCGGCATGCTGGACCGCCTCGTCGACTCGGGCCGGTCGGTCATCGTGATCGAGCACCACCAGGCCGTGATGGCGCACGCCGACTGGATCATCGACCTCGGACCCGGCGCCGGCCACGACGGCGGGCTCGTGGTCTTCGAGGGCCCGCCCGCGGACCTCGTCGGCGCGAGGAAGAAGACGCTCACCGGCGAGCACCTCGCGGCGTACGTCGGCTCCTAGCGGGCGGCTGTGTCGCCGTCGCACCTGACCTGAGCGTCGTGACGGCGGCCAGACGGCGACCGTGGGGTCAGGTGCGACGACCACACCCGCGACCGAGGACGGCCGGCGGGGGACTCAGCGCCTGGTCTCGTACCTGGTGAGGACGATGCCGTCGGCGAACGTCCGAGTCTCCACCAGCTCGAGGCTCACCCAGCTGTCCAGGGCCGTGAAGAACGGCGTGCCGCCGCCCACCAGGACCGGGTGGGTGACGATCGCGTACTCGTCGATCAGCCCGGCCCGCATGGCCGCCGCGGCCAGGGTGGCGCCGGCGATGTCCATGCGACCGCCGTCCTCGGCCTTCAGCCGGGTGATCTCGGCGACCGCGTCGCCGGTGACGAGACGGGCGTTCCAGTCGACCTCGGTGATCGTCGAGGAGAACACCACCTTCGGCAGGTCCCGCCAGCGGCGGGCGAACTCCGCGTGCGCCGGCGTGACGCCAGGCTGCTGGTCCGCCGTCGGCCAGTGCGAGCTCATCCCGTCCCACAGCCTGCGCCCGTAGAGCGACAATCCGGTCTCGGCGACCCGGTCGGACCACCACTGGAACAGCTCGTCGCTGGGTGCGCTCCAGCTGAGGTCATCGCCCGGCGCGGCGGTGTAGCCGTCGACGCTGAGGTTCATGGCGTAGGAGAGTCTCCGCATGGCGTCAGTACAGACCAGGACGCGCGCGAAGGCCATCGATCGCCACGGCTGATCATATCGCCGATAACTGACACCAGGGTGCTGACGGGGGCCTCAGGGGGGTCAAACGGGTGTCGCTGAGGGGTCGTTGGGCGCCCGCAAGGCGCGGAGCGCCGAGGACGCGCGACGGCCCCTGGGCGACTGGCGTGGGGATCGTCGGCGCGTTGTCGGTGCCGGGTTCTAGGCTCGGCGCACCGCGCGAGCGAACACCCCTGACATACGACTTCTACGGCCCGGCATAGGTAGCCACCGGGCTGCTCTTTGCTTCCAGGGACAGACATAGACCGGCTACGAGACAGGTCGCGCGGCTCCATCCGTCTCGTAGTCCCGGAGTCCCGCCGTGAAGTCGTCGTCTCGTCTGTCAGCGCTACCCATCGTCCGATCCAGCAGCCACGACCTGGCCCCGGCCCGGTTGGGGAGCGGCGGGGCCCCGCACCCGCCCGGCTGCAACCGCGCCGGGGCATGGACTCACGCTGGCTTCTACGCGCTACGCCGCAGTCGCCAACGGAACCGACGTCGACGCCTCGGCATCGCCATGCGCCAGACGTTGGCTTCGTGGCGCTCGAGCTCGTGCCGCCGGCGCCTCTGGTCGGCCAAGGGCAGCAAGTCCGGCATGACCCACGCGCACATCGTGGTCAAGGACGGGCGCTTCGTGGACTTGGAGTGGCTCCGGCGACGGCTCGTGTCGGCCGGGTTCGGCAGCCGGTTCACCTACGCCCGGATCAAGTCCGGCGCACAGTTCTCCGCCTACGTCGGCAAGGGCTTCGCCACCTACGCGGTCAAGGGCTACCGCACCGACGCCGACAACGCCCTACGGCTCGGCGGCGGCCGCGTCGGCCACTTCTCCCGCGGCTTCTTCCCAGACGGCGTACGCCGCGCCGAAGTCCAGTCACTGGCAGCCTTCGCAGACGCCACCGGCGAACCATCGCCCTGGATCACCCGCATCTGGACCTGACGCATCGATCGCAGCATGGGCGGATGCCCCGCTTGGTGGGAACATCGCTTCGTGGACGAGGTGGGCAGCCAAAGAGCGAAGTGGATCGACCGCCTCCTGGCGCAGACCGTTGGACCGGTCAACGTGCAGTTGTCCCCGGAGCCCGGGCTCACGTTCCCGGTGGAAGTGTTCGCCGAGCACGGCCCCGGGTTCGTGGCCCCAGGCACCCTGGGGCTCAGCCAGCAACTAGAGCACGACCTGATTGATTGGCTGAGTTGGTGGCAGCGACACGTCAGTCCGGGTGGCGATGAGGTGGTGGACGGTGACGACGCCGAGTGGCGTCGATGGGGCCATGAGGGCGAACGACTCCGACAGGTCCTTCAGCAGGAACTGGGTCAAGAGTTCCTCGTCCGCGCCTACTGAACGCACGTACATCGGCAAGAGTGTGCGTCTCTGCCGGTTCGCCGATAACTGACATTATGTCAGGCAATGTCCGTGGAGCCACCCCTCCTGGCCGGACCCTCAGTTCCAGTTGACGATCTTGAGGTCGTTCGGGTCAGGTGCGCCGGCGCCGGTCTCGACGAGCTGCTTGAGGCTGATCAGGTACGTCGCCCACTTGGTCGAGCAGTGGTGCATGAACGGCACCGGCTCGCGCCAGCCCTCGTGCCAGAACATCACGAGCGTTCCCCAGTCCGGCTCCTCGCACAGCTCCCAGCGGATCGTGGTGCCGATCCACTCCTCGGGCCCGTCGACGACCGTCCAGCGGACCAGGCGGCCCTCGTCGAGCTCGTCGACCCGCATGTCCATGCCGCCCGGCCCGAACCGGAACTCGATGACGCCGCCGGGGGAGGTCTCCCCCGCGGTGTCGACCGTCCACCAGCCGGCGAGCCCGTCCAGCGTCGTGAGGGCGTCGTACACCTCCTTCGGTGCCGCGCCCGCCACTCCCACCTGGTGCAGGATGTCCACCATCTCGCTCACTCCTTCTCGTTGGTCTTGTTGGCTGCGATCGCCTCGGCGATCCGCTTGATCCGCGCCAGCCGGGCATCCCAGGCCGAGCCGACCGCGTTGAGCTGCGCGACCGCGCGTTCGAGCTGCTCGTCGTCCACCTCGTACCTCCGCTCCCGCCCGGCCGTGGTGCCGTGCACCAGGCCCACCCGGTCGAGCACGACCAGGTGCTTGGCGATGGCCTGCCGGGTCACCGGCAGCCGCTCGCTCAGGCTGGTGGCCGTGCCGGCGCCCTGCTCCAGCAGCAGGTCGAGCATCCGGCGCCGGGTCGGGTCGCCCACCGCCGACCAGAGGTCGTCGTCCACCGATGTCGTCACCGACGGGCACCCAGCGACGCGACGTACGGCGCGATCCGCGGCAGGAAGTGGTCCCAGCCCTGCTCGTGCTCGCGATAGGTCTCCTCGAGCACGGCCCGCTCCCAGCCCGCCTCGCGGAAGCCGGTCTCGGTCAGCTTGAGCAGGGTGCCCTCCCCCGACGGCGTCAGGGAGAACGTGACCAGCAGGTCCTTGTCGGTCCACCGGAACGAGAACGACTCGGGCGGCCGCACGTCGACGACGGTCAGGGTCTCCAGGACTCCCCCGTCATCCGGGTCGCCGAACCTGATCTGCCCCGTCGCGCCCGGCGTCACGTCGTACGACGCGTCGTCCGGCCACCACTCGCGGATGTGCTCGGGCCGGCTCACCACCTCGAAGACCACCTCGGGCGACGCCGCGATGTAGACCTCGCGCTCGAGCGATGCGAACTCCATGACTGCCTCCTGCAACGTTTGGTTGCGTATCAACGTACGTCGGCAGAACCCAAAGCGCAACCCTTTGTTGCACAAGCAGAGCAGTTGAAAACTGGAGTACCGTCGGCCCATGGCCGACCGAGACCTGGACCGGATCGCCGCCGAGCGCGAGCGGATCAAGGAGCAGTACCTCGCCCCCGAGGCGAGCCGCCCCGCATCGTCGGCGCGCGGGCTCCACCACGTCGCGATCGTGTGCGCGGACGTCGAGACGACGGTGCGCTTCTACCAGGAGCTGTTGGAGTTCCCGCTCACCGAGATCTTCGAGAACCGCGACTACGCGGGCTCCAACCACTTCTTCTTCGACATCGGCAACGGCAACCTCATCGCGTTCTTCGACTTCCCCGGCCTCGACGTCGGGCCGTACGCCGAGGTCCTGGGCGGCCTGCACCACCTGGCGATCTCCGTCGACCCGGAGCGGTGGGCGCACCTGAAGGAGAAGCTGGACGCGCAGGGCGTCGACTACCTCCTCGAGAGCGGCTCGTCGATCTACCTCAAGGACCCCGACGGCACCCGGGTCGAGCTGATCTCCGACCCGCTGGGCGAGATGTACGGCGAGGTCGTGCTCTAGGCACGGTCAGAGCTCGGCCAGCCGCGGGACCAGCGACTCGCAGACGGTGGTCGTCCAGCCCACCGGGTCGGGGGTCGACGGCATGACCTCGACCGTGGTGATCCCCAGCGCGGCGTACCCGGCCATCTCGGTGACGAACGCGTCGGGGTTCGAGACGGGGTCGGCGGCGCCGCCCAGCATCGTCTTCTCGATGGTGTCGTAGTCGCGCCCCACGTCGTCGCAGTGCCGGCGCAGCACATCGAGCTTGTGACGGATCTCGTCGACGCCGGCGGCGAAGAGGTTGCACGCATCGGCGTACTGCGCCACCAGCCGGAGCGTCTTGCGCTCCCCCGACCCGCCGACCAGGATCGGCGGGTGCGGCCGCTGCACCGGCGGCGGGACGTTGACGGTCTCCGCGAGCCGGTAGTGGCGCCCCTCGTAGGCGCCGTCGTCGTCGCTCCACATCTGGCGCACGACCTGCAGCGTCTCCTCGAGCCGCTCGAAGCGCTCGCCGGTGGAGGGGAAGGGCACGCCCAGGCCGGCGTGCTCGCGGTCGTACCAGGCGGCACCGATCCCGAGCTGCGCGCGGCCGCGCGAGAGCACGTCGAGGGTCGTCACGATCTTGGCGAGCAGCCCCGGGTGCCGGTACGTCGTGCCGGTGACGAGCAGCCCCAGCCGCACGTTCTCGGTCTGGCCGGCGAGGTAGCCGAGCGTCGTGTAGCCCTCGAGCATCGGCTCCGGCGGGCCACCGAGCATCTCCATCTGGAACCAGTGGTCCATCACCGTGAAGATCGAGGCACCGCCCTGGTCGGCGACCTGGGCGGTGGCGGTCAGCCGGTCGAGCAGCGTGTGCTGCCAGTCGGGGTGGGAGAAGTTGGCGTAGTGGATGCCGATGCGCACTCCGCCAACCTAGCCCCGCGGGCCCAACAGCCACGTGCCTCCCAGCGCCAGGCAGCCGCCGGTGACGACGAGGAACACCGCGACCCAGAGGGTGCCCGGCAGCCGGGTCAGCCGGGCGAGCACGTCGGCGTCGGAGGTCCGCGCGCGGCCCCGCCGGCGCAGCGACTGCAGCTCCAGGACCGGTCGGGGCGCGGCGAGCAGCAGGAACCAGGTCGCGACGTGGGCCGCCGCCGACTGGACCGCCCCGCTCCCCCACCACGTGACGGCGAACAGCGCGGCGCCGGCCACCCCCACCGACCAGAGACCGAAGAAGTTGCGGATCTGGAGCAGCAGCAGCGCGAGCAGCACCAGGCCCGACCAGAGCACGGCGAGGGGCTGCTGGCGCAGCAGCAGGTACGCCGCGCCCAGGCCCAGCAGCGCCGGCGCGACGTACCCGGCCAACGTCGTCGCCACCATGCCCGGTCCACGGGGTCGCCCGCGGGAGACCGTGAGGCCCGAGGTGTCCGAGTGCAGGCGGATCCCCGCCAGCGAGCGCCCGGTCAGCAGCGCCACCACGCCGTGGCCGCCTTCGTGGGCGATCGTGACGAGGTGCCGGGTGAACCTCCAGCACACCGGCGCCCAGACCAGCAGCAGCGCGACCACGCCGGTGGCGACCGCCTCGCCCGGTGCGTCCTGGAAGTCCACGCGCGCAAGCGTGCCGGACCTCTCCAACGGGTACGACGGCGGCATGACTGACGAGAAGATCGAAGCCATCCAGGCGGTCGTCGACCGGGTGTCCTCCTACCAGGACGGCGCGACCGAGGGCACGGTGGCGGCCGAGCTCCGCGACGGGTTCGCCGAGGCCGGCGTCGACGTGCCGGCCGGCGACGTCACGAAGCTGGCCGACGCGATCGAGTCCGAGCACGGCGCCGTCTCCGCCGCGGAGGTCCTCGACGGATGAGCGGTCCGGACGAGGCCCACCGCCGGCCGGACGGCGTCACCGACGCGACGGTCTCCGCGCTCGGCAAGCTCTCCGAGGCGCTCGAGGCGGTCGAGGTCGCACGAGGCCACCTCTACACCTTCCACCGCCTGTCCGGCACCGCCGACCTCACGCTCGGCGACGCCGTCGAGGAGCTGCGCGACGCCGGGCACGCCGAGCTCGCCGACCGGATCGACCGCGACCTCGTGGGCCGCAACGTCATCCCGGCTCGCTGGACCTTCCAGATCGTCGAGGCGTACGACGACGAGTATTACTCGGTCTTCAAGGAGCTCGAGCGGCTCGCCCGCGACCGGCTCGTCGAGGGCAAGCGGCACCTCTACGAGGCCGAGATGAAGGAGGACCGCCGCACCGACGGCCTCCCGGGTCACGAGGCGACACCCGACGAGGTCGACTCCGGCGGGTGAGTACGTTGAGCGCCATGGGCATCCCCACCTACACCCTGAACGACGGCACCTCCCTCCCGGCGATCGGCTTCGGCACCTACCCGCTGACCGGCGACGACGGCGTGGCCGCCATCCGGTCCGCAATCGAGAACGGCTACCGGCTGATCGACACCGCGGTCAACTACCGCAACGAGTCCGAGGTCGGCCGGGCGATCCGGCAGTCCGGCGTCGCCCGCGAGGACCTGCTCGTGGCGAGCAAGATCCCCGGCCGCGACCACGGGTACGACGACGCGACCCGCAGCGTCCACGAGTCGCTGGAGCGGCTGGGCCTCGACCACCTCGACCTCTCCCTGATCCACTGGCCGAACCCGAGCCAGGACCGGTACGCCGAGGCGTGGCGCGCGCTCGTCGACCTGCGTGAGCAGGGCCTGGTGCGCTCGATCGGCGTCTCGAACTTCACCGAGGCGCACCTCCAGCGGATCATCGACGAGTCCGGCGTGACCCCGGTGGTCAACCAGATCGAGCTGCACCCCTACTTCCCGCAGGTCCAGATGCGCGCCGTCAACGAGCGCCTGGGCATCCGCACGGAGTCGTGGAGCCCGCTGGGCAAGCGGCAGGCGCCGTTCAGCGAGCCGCCCGTCGCTGCCGCCGCCGAGGCGTACGGCGTCACGCCCGGCCAGGTGATCCTGCGGTGGCAGGTGCAGCTGGGCGCGGTGCCGATCCCGAAGTCCGCGACGCCCGAGCGCCAGCGGCAGAACCTCGACGTCTTCGGGTTCGAGCTCACCGACGACGAGGTCGCCGCGATCACCGCCCTCGGGCGCCCGGACGGTCGTCTCTTCGACGGCGACCCCGACACGCACGAGGAGATGTGAGCGCAGGCTCGGTCGAGCCGCCCACGCCGTACCTCCGTGTCGACCTGGGCCGGCTCCGCACCAACGTCGCGGCCGCTGCCGACCGGGCCGCGGCCGCGGGCGTCGCGATGCGGCCGCACGCCAAGACCCACAAGTGCCCGGAGGTCGCGCGGCTGCAGCTCGAGGCGGGCGCCGTCGGGCTGACGGTCGCGACCATCGGCGAGGCGGAGGTGTTCGTCGAGGAGTCGGGCGCCGAGGACGTGTTCGTCGCCTACCCGCTCTGGCTGACCGCCGAGTCGGCGGCGCGGTTGCGCGACCTCGGCCAGCGGGCGGACGTCGCAATCGGCATCGACTCGGTCGAGGCCGCGCGGCACAACGGTGCGCTGCTGGAGGGTGCCGACGTCGCGGTCCTGGTCGAGGTCGACTCCGGTCACCACCGCAGCGGCGCCGATCCGGCCGACGCCGGCGAGGTCGCCGCCGCCGCGGTGGAGGCGGGACTCACGCTGCGCGGCGTCTTCACGTTCCCGGGCCACGGCTACGGGCCGGACGCGCGGGAGGGTGCCGCGGCCGACGAGGCTCGCGCGCTCACCGCCGCGGTCGCCTCGCTGCGCGCCTCCGGCCTGGAGCCGGACGTGGTCAGCGGCGGCTCGACGCCGACGCTGGCGGTGACCGACACCGGCGTCGTCACCGAGATGCGCCCCGGGGTCTACGTCTTCGGCGACGCCCAGCAGTGGGAGCTCGGCGTCGTCCCGCCGTCGTCGATCGCCCTGGTGTGCCGGGCCACGGTCGTCAGCCACGCCGGCGGCCACCTGGTGCTCGACAGCGGGAGCAAGGCGCTGGGCGCCGACCGCGCGGCGTACGCCACCGGCTGGGGCCGGCTGCCGGCGTACCCGGACGCCCGCGTCGTCCAGCTCTCCGAGCATCACGCGGTGGTGGACCTCGCGGGCGCGCCGCTGCCGGCGCTCGGCACGCGCGTGGACGTCGTGCCCAACCACGTGTGCAACACCGTCAACCTCGCGGACGCCCTCTGGGTCGACGACGGCGGTGGGCTCGTCCGCTGGTCGGTGTCGGCACGCGGTCGGAACAGCTGACCCCGTAGCCTCTGGGCCATGCGCTCTCGCCGTCCCGTCCTGGCCGCAGCCTCGCTGGTCGCCGTGCTCGCTCTCGCCGGGTGCGGCGACGACGGCGACGGCGACGACACCGCCTCCGACCCCACGCCGACGGCGTCGCCGGACACCTCCACGTCGGCGCCTGCGGAGGCCGGGGCCTGCGAGTACCCCGAGGACGGGCAGCAGCCGGCCACCCCGGTCGACGCGCCGCCGGCCGAGCCGTCGGTCTCCGGCGAGGTGCCGGTGCTGATCACCACGTCCTCCGGCGACATCCCGGCGACCCTGGACGCCGACACGGCCCCGTGCACGGTCAACTCGTTCGTC
Organism: Nocardioides agri; assembly: GCF_013778305.1. Taxonomy (GTDB): domain Bacteria; phylum Actinomycetota; class Actinomycetes; order Propionibacteriales; family Nocardioidaceae; genus Nocardioides; species Nocardioides agri. Next base: position 615,161 of record NZ_JACEIC010000001.1, on the reverse strand, counting down.
TCGCTCGCCGGGCAGGGCTACTTCGACGACACGCCGTGCCACCGGCTCACCACCGCCGAGTCCGGCATCGCCGTGCTGCAGTGCGGTGACCCGACCGGCACCGGCTCGGGTGGCCCCGGCTACTCGTTCGACGACGAGCTGAGCGGGTCCGAGACCTACCCGGCCGGCACCCTGGCGATGGCGAACGCGGGCCCGAACACCAACGGCTCCCAGTTCTTCATGGTCTACGGCGACACCCCGCTGCCGCCGAGCTACACCGTCTTCGGCCAGCTCGACGAGGCGGGGCTGAAGGCCGTCGAGAAGATCGCCGCCAAGGGCACCGCCGACGGCGGCCCCGACGGGGCGCCGGCCACGCCCGTGTTCATCACGGGCGTGACCTTCGACGACTGAGCCGTCGACTGGGCCGACGGGTCAGGCGGCTCCCTGCAGCGCCCTGACCTCGTCGCGGGCGGCGACGACCGCGGCGTGCTGCCGGGTCACGACGTCCCGGAAGCCGGCGCTGAGGTCCTGCTCGAGCGCCTTCTCGTACTCGGACACGGCGTGGTCCTCGCCCGTCGACGCCGCCTTGAGGACGGCGGTGGGGTCGTCACCGGTGAGGGCGTCCTTGAGCGAGATCCAGCCGCGGTGCACGGTCCCGGCGAGCGTGCCGCTCTCGTCGACGTCCTCGCCGTAGTCGTGGCCCAGGGCGACGATCTCGCGGTGGAAGCCGGCGCGCTGCTCCGACAGGCGCTGGAGCGTGGTGGCCCACTCGGGGTGATCGCCGTCCCGGACCTTCTCGGCAGCGCGGGCGAAGCCTCGCTCGCCGTCCTTGAGGGTCTCGACAAGCTCCTTGGCGACCTTGTTGTCGTCCGACACAGTGGCTCCTCCATGGTGTGGTTGATGGCTCGAGGAGCCGTACCCGCCAGGCCGCCGGCTAACCGCTGGGGATCCGGACGTGCCGGCGCTACAGCGGGAACCGCACCCCGGTCATCTCCTCCGACCGCTCCCAGAGCCCGCGGGCCAGGTCGGCGTCGAGGGCGCGGTCAGCACGCTCGACCTCGGTCGGCCAGCCGCGCATCTCCAGGAACCCGTCGGGGCCGATGAAGGTGTTGCCGGGGACGTCCATGGTGGCGGCGTAGAGGGTGGTCAGCGCGCCCTTGCGCACCGACATGCCGGCGAGCTTGTGGCCCCAGCTGCCGACCCAGGTCTTGAACGCGTTGCCCGTGGACCCGGTGATCGCGGTCGCCGTCGATCCGGGGTGGGCACCGACCGCTCGCACGTCCGACCCGGACGCCCGCAGCCGGCGGTCGAGCTCGAGCAGGAAGAGCAGGTTGGCGAGCTTCGAGGCGGCGTACGCGCCGAACGGCTTGTAGACGCGTCGCTCCCAGCTCAGGTCGTCGAGCACGACCTCGCCGCGGGCGTGCACGTCCGAGGAGATCACCACGACCCGGTCGCTCAGCTGCGGCAGCAGCAGGTTGGTGAGCGCGAAGTGGCCGAGGTGGTTGGTCGCCAGCTGGGTCTCGAAGCCGTCAGCGGTCAGCGCGTAGGGCACTGCCATCACCCCGGCGTTGTTGATCAGCACGTCGATCGGGCCGATCTCGGCCGCGAACGCGCGCACCGAGTCCAGCGACGCCACGTCGAGCGGGCAGACGCTGACGTCGCCCTCAAGGGCCGCCGCGACCGCCTCGCCCTTCGCCGGGTTGCGTACCGCGAGCACGACCGCGGCCCCGCGCTCGGCCAGCACCCGGGCGGTCTCCAGGCCGAGCCCGCTGCTCGCCCCGGTCACGACGAAGCGTCGACCGTCCTGGCGAGGCACCTCCCACCCGCGGTTGCCGCCGCCCATCAGGCCTCGACGTACTCGATCGGTGCGCCGAGCTGCACGGTGCGGCCGACGGTGCACAGTCGGTCGCGCGACTGGGCGATCGAGCGCGGGAGCACGTCGCGGGCGGCGTCGCCGGCCTCGTCGTCGGCGAAGCGGACCTCGAAGGTGAGGCGGAGGTTGACGAGGTGGTTGCCCTGCTCGTCGCGGACCTTGTCGCCCTCCGAGACGACCGCGAACGACGTCGCGTCGGCACGCTTGCCCGTGATCAGGTCCACGTCGATCGCGCTGCAGCCGGCCATGGCGGCGAGCAGGAGCTCGACCGGCGTGAAGTCGGGGTCTCCCCCGGAGCCGATCGGCAACACTCCCCCACGCGCATTGGTGGCCTTGAAGCGACCGTCACCGATCTTGGTCAGGTCGATGCGGCGGCGGGTGTTCTCGGCGACGGGCGGGACGGGCAGGTCGGGGGTCATGGCGCTCAGCGTGCCAGAACGCCGACACGCCCGGAGGAGGCCCGGCTTGTGTGGCGGCCGATCATCGGCAACGGTGGACTAGACCAGCAACCGCGATCGGAAAGGCGAGCGATGCTCACCCTCACCGACACCGCCACTGCCATCGTCACCGAGATCACCCACCAGCCGGGCCGCAGCGACGCCGCGGGCCTGCGCATCACCACCGCGACCACACCAGAACCGGCCTTCGAGGTCACCGCGGCGGAGCAGCCCGAGCCCGGCGACCAGGTCGTCGAGCAGGGCGAGGCGACCGTCTACCTCGACGCCCAGGCCGCCGAGCTGCTCGACGACAAGGTGCTCGACGCCGCCGTCGACCCGGACGGGCGCGTCGAGTTCGCGCTCGGCCTGCAGGGCTAGGACCCGGCGTCCGTGCGGGCGGGGCGGCTGCGAGGATCGCTGTCATGACCCCCTCCCGCGAGATCCACCTCGCCTCCCGCCCGCACGGCTGGCCCACGCCGGAGAACTTCCGCACGGTGGAGACCGAGCTCCCGGACCCCGGCCCGGACGAGGTGCTCGTGCGCAACACGTTCATGTCGGTCGACCCCTACATGCGGGGTCGGATGAACGACGTGAAGTCCTACGTCCCGCCGTTCGCGCTCGACGCGCCGCTCGACGGCGGCGCCGTCGGCGAGGTGGTGGCCTCCGGGTCGACCGACGTCCGGGTCGGCGACACGGTGCTGCACCAGGCCGGGTGGCGGACCCACGCGCTGCTGCCGGCGCGCGCCGTACGCCGGGTCGACGTCTCGCAGGTGCCGGCCTCGGCGTACCTCGGCGCGCTCGGGATGCCGGGCATGACGGCGTACGTCGGGCTCACCCGGGTCGCCGAGCTGAAGGAGGGCGACACGGTCTTCGTCTCGGGCGCGGCCGGGGCGGTCGGCTCCGCCGTCGGGCAGATGGCCCGGCTCCTCGGCGCGTCGAAGGTGATCGGGTCGGCGGGCTCCCCCGAGAAGTGCGCGTGGCTGACCGACGAGCTCGGCTTCGACGTCGCCCTCGACTACAAGGCGGCGCCGATCGGCCGCCAACTGCGCGAGCACGGGCCGGTCGACGTCTACTTCGACAACGTCGGCGGCGACCACCTCGAGGCGGCGATCTTCGCGATGGCCGACTTCGGCCGGATCGCGGCCTGCGGCGCGATCGCCGACTACAACGCGGACGCGCCGGTGCCCGGCCCGCGCAACCTGATGATGATGGTCAGCAAGCGACTGACCATGCGCGGCTTCATCGTCACCGACCACGGCGACGCCACGTCGGAGTTCTACCGGCGGGCGGGCGCCTGGGTCGCCGACGGCTCGCTGACCTGGCGCGAGACCGTCGTCGACGGGCTCGACCACGCGGTCGACGCCTTCCTGGGCCTGCACCGCGGCGACAACACCGGGAAGATGCTCGTCCGTCTCTAGGTGGGCAGGTCTGCCAGCAGGTCCGCCCGCACCTCGGCTGAGCGTGGGCGATCCTCGCGGGCTCGTCGGTGCCGCTGGCCGCGGGGCCGGGCGGGGCCGGGCGGGCGGCGTTTCATCAAGGGATGAGGGTGACGCCGCGCTCCCCTGGCCGAGTTCGCCGTGGGAGGCGCGGTTCCATCAAGGGATGAAGGCGAACCGACCCGCGAGCTTCGCCCACATCCCTTGATGAAACTGCGACCGCAGCCAGCCCGGCTAGTCCGCGTCGATCAAGCTGCCGGCGGGCAGGTCGAACCACCGCAGGTGCTCGAAGTCGGCGCTGACGCTGCCGGGGTGCTCCGACAGGTCGGGACCGTCGGCGGCGGCGAGGATCGCGGCGCCGTCGCGCAGGTGGTCGGCGAGCAGCTCCTCTCCCCCGGTGACGAGGTTGCTGGGCATCGAGACCCGGCCGCCGGCGTACGAGACGTCGCGCAGCGAGAGCGGCGGCTTGACCACGCCGTCGCGGTGCCGCCAGCGCCCGGAGACCGGGTCGAAGAGGTAGTCGCCGAGCAGCCGCCAGCCGTCGTGGGCGACCATCCGGACCGCCTCGATGAGGTAGTCGACGACCGCGTCGGAGACGAAGTAGTTGAAGTTGATGCGCACCCAGCCGGGCTTGATGCCCTCGCAGCCGCCGGTGATCTCCCGCTCGAACTCGTGGGAGCGCTCGAGGTCGATGCCGAGGAGTCGGTGGCCGTAGGGGCCGGCGCACGAGCAGCCGCCGCGCGACTGGATGCCGAAGAGGTCGTTGAGCAGCGCGACCACGTAGTTGTGGTGCAGGTAGCGGCCGGACGGCGAGCGCACGATGAAGGAGACGATCGAGAGACGCTCGGCGTCGAGGTTGCCGAGCAGCTCGATCCCCGGCTCGTCGGCCCACGCGGCCACCGCACGGCGCAGGTGCCGCTCCTCCTGGGCGCGGATCGTCTCGACGCCGACGGCTTCCTTGAGCTGGAAGACCAGTCCCGCGCGGATCGACTCGATGATCGCGGGCGTCCCGCCCTCCTCGCGGTGGGTGACGTCGTCGAGGTAGCGGTGGTCGTCGTCGTTGACGTAGGCGACGGTGCCGCCGCCGGGCACGTCGGGCACCCGGTTGTGGAAGAGCTCCCGACGGGCGGCGAGCACGCCCGGGGTCGACGGCCCGCCGATGAACTTGTGGGGCGAGAGGAACACCGCGTCCTTGTAGGACAGCGGCTGCCCGTCGACGGCCGCCATGTCGATGGTGACGTACGGCGCAGCCGCGGCGAAGTCCCAGAAGGACAGCGCGCCGTGCTCGTGCAGGAGCGTCGCGATCGCGGCGGTGTCGGAGACGATGCCGGTGACGTTGGAGGCGGCCGAGAACGAGCCGATCCTCAGCGGCCGGGCGGCGTGCTTCTCGAGCTGCGTGCGCAGGTCGTCGCAGTCGACCCCGCCGTCGGCGTCCTGCCGGATCGTGACGACGTCGGCGATCGACTCCCGCCACGGGATCTCGTTGGAGTGGTGCTCGTAGGGCCCGATGAAGACGACCGGGCGCTGGTCGGGCGGGATGTGCTCGGTCAGCGCGTGCTCGTCGTCGAGCACCGAGGGGATCCGCAGGCCGAGGACTCCGATCAGCTTCGCGATCGCACCGGTGCAGCCCGAGCCGGCGAAGAGCACGACCGTGTCCTCGTCGCCGCCGACGGCGTCCCGGATGATCTCGCGAGCCTCCTCGCGGAGCCGGGTCGTCTGCAGGCCCGTCCCGCTCGACTCGGTGTGGGTGTTGGCGTAGCTCGGCAGCACCTGGTCGCGGATGAAGTCCTCGATGAACGTCAGCGCCCGACCGGAGGCCGTGTAGTCGGCATAGGTCACCCGCCGGGCGCCGTACGGCGTCTCCATCACGTGGTCCTCACCGATCACGGAGTCCCGGATGAGGGCCAGCAGGTCGTCGGTGCCCTCTGCCACAAGTGCCACCATAGGCCGACGTAGGCTCACCGCGTGAGCAGCCCCTACCAGAGCCTCCAGCGCACGGAGGCCGTCGCCCGGCACGAGCTCCTCGACGTGGAGGAGTACGACGTCCGCCTCGACCTCGCCGCCGACGACTCGACCTTCGGGTCGGTGACCACGATCCGCTTCACGAGCCGCGGGGGCCCGACCTTCGTGGACCTCAAGCCGGTGCGGGTCAACGAGATCCGGTTCAACGGCTCGACGCTGGACGCCGACCTGCTGGACCGTGGCCGGCTGCCGCTGGAGACCGTCGAGGGGCACAACGAGCTCGTCGTCGACGCGGTGATGCCCTTCCGCAACGACGGCGAGGGGCTGCACCGCAGCACCGATCCGGCGGACGGCGAGTCGTACGTCTACGGGATGATGTTCATGGACGCCGCGCCGTCGGTGTTCGCCTGCTTCGACCAGCCGGACCTGAAGGCGCCCTACACCGTGCACGTGCGGGCGCCGCGGGACTGGACCGTGATCGCCAACGCGCCGGGCACCAACCCGGAGCCGGGCGTGTGGGAGTTCGCGCGCAGCCAGCCGCTGTCGACCTACTTCGTCACCGTGGTGGCCGGGCCCTACCACGTGATCCACGACCAGCACGACGGCATCCCGCTCGGTCTGTCCGCGCGCAAGAGCATCGCCGGTGCGCTGGAGGCCGACGCCGACGAGCTCTTCACGATGACCAAGCAGTCCTTCGACGAGCTCCACCGCCTCTTCGGGATCCGCTACCCCTTCGGCAACTACCACCAGGCGTTCGTGCCGGAGTTCAACGCCGGCGCGATGGAAAACCCTGGCTGCGTGACCTTCCGCGACCCGCTGGTCTTCACGAGCCGGGTCACCCGCGGCATGCGGATCCAGCGCGCGTCGACCCTGGCGCACGAGATGGCGCACCAGTGGTTCGGCAACATCGTCACGCCGAAGTGGTGGGACGACCTGTGGCTCAACGAGTCCTTCGCCGAGTACATCGGCAACCGGGTCACCGCCGACGTGACCGAGTACGACGACGCCTGGGTCGACGTCGCCTACGCGCGCCGCCAGTGGGGCCTGTACGCCGACCAGCGGCCGAGCTCGCACCCGGTGGCCGGCAACGGCGCGGTCGACGCGACCGCGGCGCTGCAGGACTTCGACGGCATCTCCTACGCCAAGGGCTCGAGCATCCTCAAGCAGCTCGCGGCCTCGCTGGGCGACGAGGTGTTCTTCGCCGGCGCCATCGACCACTTCACCCGGCACCGGTTCGGCAACGCCACCATGCACGACCTCCTCGAGTCGTGGGAGCGGGCCGGCGCGGGCGACCTGTCGTCGTTCACGTCGAGCTGGCTGCGCACGGCCGGCCCGGACACGATCGTGCTCGACCGCGGCGCCAACGTCGTCCGTCGTACCCCGCCGGCCGAGCACCCCGCCGACCGCTCGCACACGTTCCGGGTCGCGGTCGCCACCGACGGCAAGTGGAGCACCCGGACGCTGACCATCGAGGGGCCGGAGACGCCGTTCGTGGTCGACGGCGAGGCGGTCGTGCTCGACCCCTACGAGGACTCGTGGGCGGTGCTGGTGCCCGACGCCGACACCGTCGCCCAGCTCAAGACGCTGCTGCCCGCCGTCGAGGACGAGGGCCTGCGGGCAGGGATCTGGAACAACCTGCGCAGCGCCTTCCACGTCGGCGAGGTATCGGCGGCGGACGTCGTCGACCTGGTCGTCGCGAGCCCCCCGGTCGAGTCGACCGAGGACAGCAAGCGCCGTCTCGGGTCCTGGCTGCTCAGCGACGTCCTGCCGCTGGCGCCGGCCGGGTCGATCGAGCGGGTCCACGCGGCCGCGCTCGACAAGGTCGGGACCACCCCGGCCGGCTCGGAGCACCAGCTCGCCGCCCTGCGGATGGCGATCTCGACCTCGACCGATCCCGCGGAGCTGCGCGGCTGGCTGGCCTCGACGCCCGCCGGGATCGACCTCGACGTCGACCTGCGCTGGCGCGTGCTCGTCCGGCTCGCCGCGCTCGGCGCGACCGACGCCGCCGAGCTCGACGACGCCCTCGCGGCCGATCCCAACGGGGTGTCGCGCGTCGAGCACATGCGCGCCCGGGTCTCGCTGCCCACCCCGGAGGCGAAGGAGCTCGCCTGGTCGGTCTTCACCGGAGCGCACGACGTGGCCAACTACGAGCTCGAGGCCGCCGGTCTCGGCATGTGGCGAGGTGGGCAGGAGGAGCTGGTGGCGCCGTACGTCGACCGCTACTTCGACGAGCTCCCCGCCACCGTGGGGGTGCGCAGCGGGTGGGTGCTCGCGGACGCGACCGAGTTCTTCTTCCCGGCCACCTCGCTGTCGGAGTCGACGCTGGAGCGGGCCCGCGCGCTGGCCGCCGACGCGTCCCTCCCGCTGTCGGTGCGCCGCCGGCTGGGCGACTGCGCCGACGACATGGCCCGCAAGCTCCAGAGCCGGCACGCGTTCCCGGCGTGAGCCCAGAGTGAGCCCGGAGTGAACCCGGCGTGAGCACCCACCGCGCCCGCCGTCCCGGACCGACGGTCCGGACCCGCGTGCACGAGCTCACCACCGGCGGCGAGCGCCGGCACGAGGACCGGCTCGCGACCGAGGAGCCGCTGGAGATCCGGCTCGCGTGGCCGGGCGCCCCCGCCCGTCGGGTGTGGGTGACGATGCGGACGCCGGGCCACGACTTCGAGCTCGCGGCGGGATGGCTGGTGCACGAGGGCGTCTGCGCACCGGGTGCGATCCGCGGCGTGGCCTACTGCACGGACGACGCGCTGAGCGACGAGGAGGAGTTCAACGTCGTCACGGTCACGCTCTCCGCTCCCCCGCAGCGCGACCCCGGCCACCGGCACGTCGGGCAGTCGTCCGGCTCCTCGGCGTGCGGCGTCTGCGGCAAGGACTCGGTCGCGGAGGCGGTGGCGGCACCCGCCGGCCCGCGCTGGACCGGGGCGCTGCCGGCGCCCGACGTTGTGCGCTCGCTGCCGGCGCGGCTCCGCGAGGGCCAGCAGGTGTTCGGGCGCACCGGTGGCGTGCACGCCGCGGCCCTCGCCACCGCCCACGGCGACCTGCTCGTCGTACGCGAGGACGTCGGGCGCCACAACGCCCTCGACAAGGTGACCGGCGCTCGGGTGCTGGCCGGCGACCCGCCCGCCGAGGCGTGCGTCGTGGTCAGCGGCAGGGCCGGGTTCGAGCTCGTCCAGAAGGCGGTCGCCGCCGGCGTCGGGTCCCTGGTCGCCGTGGGCGCCCCCACGTCGCTGTCGGTGCGGCTGGCCGAGCAGTCGGGGCTGGCGCTCTACGGCTTCGCCCACGCCGACCGGTGCGTCCGCTACGCCTGACGCCGGGAGTAGTGCCGAGCTCACTGCTGGGTACGGGCAGGGCACGTGCTGATCAGGAGGACGGGCTTGATCGCCCAGCAGCTCACCCGCGGTGCCGCCACCCTCGGCGGTGGCCTGCTCGCCGGCGCCACGCAGGCGATCGGCGCGCTGCGCACCGCCGCGAAGCCGCTGCACCCCGACGGCGAGGTGTACGCCGGCGGGCTCGCGCGACGCGGCACCGCCTTCGGCCCGCACACCGGAGTGCCGTGGATCGACGAGCCGGGTGCGGACGACGTCGTCGTCCGGCTCTCCCGCGCGGTCGGGCTGCCCGACGGGGTGCCCGACATCCACGGGCTCGCGCTGCGCGTGCTCGGCCCGGACGGCCCGGCGGACGTGCTGTTCGCCAACACCGGCACCCGGCGGCTGACGCGCTTCGCCCTCACCGCCAGCCGGCACCCCCGGGCGCGGCCGATGACCACGCTGCTGCCCTACCGGGCGCCGTCGGGCCCGGTGCTGCTGCGGGTCGACAGCGCCGGTCCCGGGTCCTACGAGCTCTCGTGGGCGCGGCCGTCGAGCCGCTGGCACCCGTTCGCCACGCTGCACGTCGACGAGCGCCTCGGCGACCCGACGGTCTCGTTCGACCCAATCGTGCACCGGCTCCCGGGCCTGGCGCAGTACCCCGCGGTGCTGCGGCTGCGCGAGCCGGCGTACCGCCGCGCCCGCCGGTCGCGTGCCTCCTAGGCCAGACTCCTGGCCAGACGCCTAGACGGCCAGCCGGTCGAGGACCTCGGTCATCTGCTTCTCGGTGTCGTTGGCGACCTTCTCGAACACGAGCTTGACCGCGGGTGCGGTGAGCTTCGCGGCGCCGTTCATCGTGATGACCGCCTCGTAGGTGACCTCACTGCCGCCGCCCCGGGGCACGACCGTGATCGTGTCGGTCGACGTCGCGGTCTCGTTGCGGCCCACGAACACCAGGCGGTCGGTGCCGAGCTCGGTCAGCTCGTAGGTCAGCTCGGTGGAGATGCCGGCGATCTTGGACTCGTTGCGCCACGTGCTGCCGCGGCGGACCGGTCCCTGGTCGAGGCGGGTGCACCGCTGCGTGCCCGGGTCCCACTCCTCCGCGTGGGAGAACTCCTTGAGGTAGTCGATGACGACGTCCGGGGTCGGGCTGACGGTGAAGGTGCGACGTACGGTGGTCATGGCGTGCCGTCCTGGTGTGGGAGTGCTGGTCGTGGTTCGGTGCCCAGCGGCCTCCGGATTGGTCGCGGTCCGCAGATCACACCCGACCGCTCGGCGTGGGTGCGAGGCGGTGTCGGTGCCGCCTCCTAGCGTTGCGGTGTGCGCATCCTCCACACCTCCGACTGGCACCTCGGGCGGTCCTTCCACCGCGAGGGCATGCTCGGGCACCAGGCTGCGTACGTCGACCACCTGCTCGAGGTCGTCGAGCGGGAGCGGGTCGACCTGGTCGCCGTCGCCGGCGACGTCTACGACCGGGCCCTCCCCCACGTCGACGCGGTCCGGCTCGCCGACGAGACGCTCGCCCGGCTCGCCGCGAGCCGGGCCCAGGTCGTGCTGACCAGCGGCAACCACGACTCCGCCCAGCGGCTCGGGTTCAGCTCGCGGCTCATCGACGCGGCCGGCGTCTTCATCCGCACCGACGCCGCCACCGTCGGGACGCCGGTCGTCCTCTCCGACGAGCACGGCGACGTCGCGGTCTACGGCATCCCCTACCTCGACCCCGACTCGGTCCGCGAGCCCTGGCAGCTGCCCGCCCGGTCCCACGAGGCGGCCCTCGACGAGGCCATGCGCCGGGTGCGCGCCGACCGCGCCACCCGCACGAAGGGCACCCGATCGGTCGTGCTGGCGCACGCCTTCGTCGCGGGCGCGCAGCCCAGCGAGTCCGAGCGCGACATCAGCGTCGGGGGCGTGTCGATCGTGCCGACCAGCACCTTCACCGGCGTCGACTACGTCGCCCTCGGTCACCTCCACGGGCGGCACCAGCTCACCGACGCGGTGCGCTACTCCGGCTCGCCGCTCGCCTACTCCTTCTCGGAGGCCGACCAGGTCAAGGGCTCCTGGCTCGTCGAGCTCGGCCCGGAGGGGCTCAGCGATGCGGAGTTCGTGGCGGCCCCGGTGCCGCGCGCGCTCGCCCGGCTGCGTGGCACCGTCGACGAGCTGCTCACCGACCGGTCGCTGAAGCGGCACGAGCACTCCTGGGTCCACGCGACGTTGACCGACGCCGTGCGCCCGCTGCAGGCGATGGAGCGGCTCCGTGCGCGCTTCCCGCACACGCTGGTCATCGCCTTCGAGCCGGCCGGCCAGGGCGCCAGCGCCGTCCCGGTGGCCCGCACCCAGGGCCGGTCCGACCACGCGATCGCGCTCGACTTCGTCGCCGAGCTGCGCGGCGCACCCGCCAGCGAGGCCGAGTCCGCCCTCCTCCAGGCGGCCACCGAGGCCTGCTGCGCCGACGACCCCGACCTCGACGTCCTCGTGTCCGCCGGCACCACGGAGGGCCTCTGGTGAGGCTCCACCGACTCCGCGCGACCGCGTTCGGCCCGTTCGCCGGCACCATCGTCGTCGACTTCGACGCGCTGTCGACCGCCGGACTCTTCCTGCTCTCCGGTCCCACCGGCGCCGGCAAGACGAGCGTCCTCGACGCCGTCTGCTTCGCGCTCTACGGCGACGTCCCCGGCGACCGCAACGCCGCGAAGCGGCTCCGCTCCGACCTCGCCGTCGCCGCCACCCGCCCCGAGGTGGAGCTCGAGGCGACGCTGTCGGGGCGCCGGTTCCGGATCACCAGGTCCCCGGCGTGGGAGCGACCCAAGAAGCGCGGCGAGGGCACCACGACCGAGCAGGCCTCGGTCGTGATCGCCGAGCGCGTCCACGGCGCCTGGGTCACCCAGTCCACCCGGCTCGACGAGACCGGTCACCTGGTCTCCGGGCTCCTGGGCATGAACGTCGCCCAGTTCACCCAGGTCGCGATGCTCCCCCAGGGCCGGTTCCAGGCCTTCCTCCGCGCGAAGTCCGAGGAGCGGCACCGGCTGCTGCAGCAGCTCTTCCGCACCGGCCGCTTCGAGGACGTCGAGAAGTGGCTGCGCGACCGGCGCCTCGACCTGCGGCGGCGCACCGAGCAGGCCCGCGAGACCGTCTCCGACCTGGTCAGCCGGGTCAGCGAGACCACCGGCACCGATCTGCCGGAGGACCTGGCGCCGGACGCGTGGGCGCGTGACCTGCACGCCGCCGCGATCGCGGCGTGCACCGCGGCCGGTGCCACCGCCGAGCACGCGGCGGCCGCCGAGCTCACGGCCCGCACCACCCTCGACGCGGCCCGCGACCTCCACCAGCAGCGGGCCCGCGTCGACGCGGCCCTCGCCGAGCGCCGACGGCTCGACGCGTCCGGCGAGGAGCATGCCGCGGCCCAGCGCCGGCTCGAGGCCGCTCGCCGCGCGGCCGGCATCGTCCCGCTGCACCGGGTCGCTGTCGCGGCCCGTCGTACGCACAGCGCCGCGCGCACCGCCGTCGTGCGGGAGGACCGACCCGAGCTGGAGCACGAGCTCGCCGGCGCGGTCGAGGGCGCCGCGCGGATCCGCGCACTCGAGCCGCTGGCCCGTCGACTCGGGGTCGTCGGCGCGGAGTTCTCCCGGCTCGAGCACCGGGCCGAGGAGCTGGCCGCGTCCGGTGAGCGCGCCCGCATCGACAGCCGCGAGCTGGTCGTCCGGCTGACCCAGCAGCTGCGCGAGGCCGAGGACGCCCACGTCGCCGCCCGGCAGCACACCCTCGACCAGCGCGAGCGCGCCGTCAGCCTGCGCGAGCAGCGGGTCAACGGGATGGCGGCGGAGATCGCGGCCGGCCTCGTCGTCGGCGGCTCGTGCCCGGTCTGCGGGTCGTGCGACCACCCGCACAAGGCTGTCGCGCACCACGACGCCCCTGACGAGGTCGCCGAGAAGGAGGCCCAGCGAGCCGCCGACGACGCCGCGGTGACCGAGTTCGCGCTCGCCGGCAAGGTCCAGGACCTCTCCGCGTCGCTCGCCGCCGCGACCGAGCGGGTCGACACGGTCCCGGCCGAGATCGCGACCGCGATCAGCGCGACCGCGGCCTCGCTGGCCGCCCTCGCGACCGAGGCCGCGGCCCTGCGCGACGAGCTGGCCGACTACGACGAGGAGCGGCTGGCCGTGCTCCGGCAGGCCGAGCACGATGCCCGCACGGCGCTCGCCGCGCTGGACCGCCTCGCCAGCGCGCGCGCCGCGCTCGCCGAGGCCGAGCAGGCGCTCACCGCCGCGGTCGTGCACGCCGGCTTCGCGGACGCCGACGAGGCGGTCGCGGCCGCGCTCGCCGAGCGCGCCTACGACGATCTCGCCCGCCGGGTCGCCGAGCACGAGCGCCGGCTCGCGGCGGTCGCAGCGGTGCTCGACGAGGCCGGCGCCGACGAGATCGCCGCCGCGGCACTCCCCGACCTGCGTGCGCTGGCCGAGGCCCACGACCTGGCGCTGCGCCGGCACCGGGAGGCACACGCCCACGCCGCCGAGACCGGTCGGCGCGCCGAGCGCCTCCGGCTGCTCACCACCGACCTGGACGCCGCTGTCGCGGCCTGGCGGCCGCTCCACGCCGAGCTCGACGTGCTCACGGGGCTCTCGGGCTTCGTCGAGGGCAAGTCGGCCGACAACCGGCTGCAGATGCGGCTGTCGGCCTACGTCCTGGCCTACCGGCTCTCCCAGGTCGTGGCCGCGGCCAACGAGCGGCTCGACCGGATGAGCGACCGCCGCTACACGCTCGAGCACACCGGACGGCGAGGCGCCGGCGAGACGCGCGGCGGGCTCAGCCTCGCCGTGCGCGACGACTGGTCCGGCGAGGCCCGCGACCCCGCGACGCTGTCGGGCGGCGAGACGTTCGTCGTCTCGCTCGCGCTGGCCCTCGGCCTGGCCGACGTGGTGACGCAGGAGGCCGGCGGCGCCGACCTCGACACGCTCTTCGTCGACGAGGGCTTCGGTGCGCTCGACGCCGACACCCTCGACGACGTCATGGACACCCTCGACTCGCTCCGCGACGGCGGCCGGGTCGTCGGCGTCGTCAGCCACGTCGCCGAGATGCGTGACCGGATCCCGACCCAGCTGCTCGTCTCCAAGTCGCGCGCCGGATCGACGGTGGCGATCAACCGCTGACGCGCGGGCCGCGCACGGCGTACGGTCGGAGCATGGCCTTCGACGTGGCCGCTGAGGCCTACGACCGGTTCATGGGTCGCTACTCGGATCCGCTCGCCACCGAGCTGCTGGCCGCCGTCGGCCCCACGGCCGGCGAGCGGGTGCTGGACGTCGGCTGCGGGCCGGGTGTCCTGACGCGGCGGCTCGTCGACGTCCTCGGGTCCGACCACGTCGCGGCCGTGGACCCCGCGCCACCCTTCGTCGAGGCCGCGCGTCAGCGTCTGCCGGGCGTCCGGGTCGAGCAGGCCCGCGCCGAGGACCTGCCCTTCGAGGACGACACGTTCGACCACGCGCTCGCGCAGCTGGTCGTGCCGTTCATGGCCGACCCCGCTGCCGGCCTTCGAGAGATGCGCCGGGTCACCAGGGCCGGCGGCACGGTCGCCGCGACCGCGTGGAACAACGCCGCCGGCGGGACCGGCCCGCTCTCGCCCTTCTGGCGCGCGGTCGAGGCGGTCGAACCCGGCGCCTACGACGAGGCCGGGCTGGTCGGCCAGCGCGACGGCGACCTCGTCGCCCTCTTCGAGGGCGCCGGCCTTCAGGAGGTCCGCCAGCTGACGCTGACGATCCGGGTCACCCATGCCTCGTTCTCGGAGTGGTGGGAGCCCTACACCGGGGGCGTCGGGCCCGCCGGCGACCACGTGGCCCGGCTCGACGAGGCAGGGAAGGGGCGCCTGCGCGTCCGCGCGCGCGAGCAGCTCGGGGACGGACCCATCACCATCACCGGCAGCGCGTGGTGCGCGATCGGGCGCGCCTGAGGCGACTCAGACGTCGACCGAGCCGTGGTCGGCGTCGTAGGTCTCGCCGGTGAGCTTGGTCTTGGCCAGGCTGATCAGTGACGCGATCCGGCTGCCGGGCGTGTCCCAGTACTCCCCGTGCTCCACGTCGACGCGCAGCAGCGTGGCGTTGGGGTCCTCCGGGCCTCCGGGCATCCAGGCCTCGGCGAACGTGGTCCAGAGCTTGCGCAGCTTCTCCTGGTCGTCCACCACGGTCGCGCGGCCGTAGGTCGCCGCCCACGAGTCGGCTGCCGAGAAGGTCACCGACACCCGGGGATCTGCCTGGATGGCCCGCACGTGTGCGGTGTCGCGGGCCGTGATGAACCACAGCTCGGCACCGGGGTCCACCTCCTGCCGGGCCATCGGGACGCTGCGCGGTCCGTCGGGGCCGAAGGTCGTGAGCATCGCGATCGGGATGCCGCCGATCACCTCGAGCAGCTTGGCGCGGTCGTCGTCAGTCACTTCTCGCGGGTACCCGCCCGCTCTCGCGCTAATCGCTGGACACCGTCCGATAGGTTCGCCGCATGGGCGCTCGCGAGCTGGATCCGACGTTCACCGCACTCCCCCACCGCAGG
This sequence comes from Nocardioides agri, assembly GCF_013778305.1. Taxonomy (GTDB): domain Bacteria; phylum Actinomycetota; class Actinomycetes; order Propionibacteriales; family Nocardioidaceae; genus Nocardioides; species Nocardioides agri. The sequence goes on along the minus strand of NZ_JACEIC010000001.1, from coordinate 599,641 downwards.
CTCGGTGACGCTGCGCTCGCCCGGGCGGCCGAGCTCGGCGCCAGCCACGCCGACTTCCGGTTCGAGCGGGTGCGCTACCAGGAGCTGGTTGCCCGCGACGGCACGCTCCAGGGCGCCAGTGACGTCGAGGACCTCGGCTTCGCCGTCCGGGTCGTGCACGGTGGCGCGTGGGGTTTCGCCTCCGGCGTCGTGCTCACCGCCGACGAGGCCGTCCGGGTCGCCGAGTCGGCGGTCGCCGTCGCGAAGGTCGCGGCCGAGATGACCAGCACTCCCGTCGAGCTCGCCCCGGAGCCGACGTACGACGACGTCACCTGGGTCTCGGCCTACGAGGTCGACCCCTTCCTCGTGCCGACCGCGGAGAAGTCCGCGCTGCTCGTCGGCTGGACCGACCGGCTCCGCACGGGCGCCGCCGTCGACCACGCCTCGGCCCACCTGCTCCAGGTGCACGAGTGCAAGTACTACGCCGACCTCGCCGGCACCCGCACCACCCAGCAGCGGATCCGTCTGCACCCCGGCTTCGAGGCCATGGGCGCCGGTGCCGACACGTTCGACTCGATGGCGAGCATCGCGCCGCCGGTCGGCCGCGGCTGGGAGTACCTCACCGGCGGCGAGCACGGCTGGGACTGGGACGCCGAGCTCGAGGAGGTGCCCGAGCTGCTCGCCGAGAAGCTCAAGGCGCCCAGCGTGGAGGCCGGGACCTACGACCTGGTCATCCACCCCTCCAACCTCTGGCTGACGATCCACGAGTCGATCGGCCACGCCACCGAGCTCGACCGGGCGCTCGGCTACGAGGCCAACTACGCCGGCACGTCGTTCGCGACCATCGACAAGCTGGGCTCGCTCCAGTACGGCTCCCCGGTTATGAACGTCACCGGCGACCGCACCGTCGAGCACGGCCTCGCGACGATCGGGTACGACGACGAGGGCGTCGCGACCCAGAGCTGGGACATCGTCACGGACGGCCGCTTCACCGGCTACCAGCTCGACCGCTCGATGGGGCACCTGCACCCCGAGCTCAACGGTGGCCGCTCGAACGGCTGTGCGTATGCCGACTCCCCCGGCCACATCCCCATCCAGCGGATGGCCAACGTCTCGCTGCAGCCGGCACCGGACGGCCCGTCCACCGACGAGCTGATCGGCCGGGTCGAGCGCGGCCTCTACATCGTCGGCGACAAGTCCTGGTCGATCGACATGCAGCGCTTCAATTTCCAGTTCACCGGGCAGCGCTTCTACGCGATCCGCGACGGGGAGCTGGTCGGCCAGGTGCGCGACGCGGCGTACCAGGCGACGACGACGGAGTTCTGGGGCTCGATGGAGGCCGTCGGCGGCCCGGACACCTGGGTGCTCGGTGGGGCCTTCAACTGCGGCAAGGCGCAACCCGGGCAGGTCGCGGCCGTCAGCCACGGCTGCCCGACCTCGCTCTTCCGGGGCGTTCGGATCCTCAACACCCTGAGCGAGGCGGGCAGCTGATGACGATCTCTCCGCAGTCCTTCGTCGAGCACGCCCTCGCCACGTCCGTCGCCGACGACTGCGTCGTCATCGTGCGCGACCAGACGAGCGCCAACCTGCGCTGGGCCAACAACACGCTCACCACCAACGGCGTCATGCACGGCGTCGACGTCACGGTGATCTCCTTCGTGCGCAGCGCGGACGGCGTCGCCACCGGCTCGGTCACCGGCACGGCGACCGACCAGGCCGGCGTGACCACGCTCGTGGACGCCGCCGACCGCGCCGCCCGCGCGTCCAGCCCCGCCGAGGACGCCGCCGACCTGACCCAGGACCGCGTCTCCCCCGACTGGGACGACCCGCCCCTGCCGACCGACATCCACGTCTACGATGCGCTCGCGCCGGCACTCGGCGAGGCGTTCGGACGCGCCTCGGCCGAGCGGCGCGTGCTCTACGGGTTCGTCAACCACGAGATGACCACGACGTACCTCGGCTCCACCACCGGACTGCGGCTGCGCCACGTCCAGCCGACCGGGCACTACGGCTGCACCGGCAAGCCGGCCGACCTCTCGACCAGCGCCTGGGTCGGCGGCGCCACCCGCGACTTCACCGACGTCGACCCGCTGGCCTTCGATGCCGAGCTCACCCGGCGGCTCGGGTGGGCGGCGCGCTCCGTCGACCTGCCGGCCGGCCGCTACGACACGATCCTGCCGCCGAGTGCGGTCGCCGACCTGATGATCGACGCCTACTGGTACGCCGGCGCGCGGGTCGCCCACGAGGGACAGTCCGTCTACAGCGACCGCGCCGGAGGCACCCGGGTCGGCGAGCGCATCGCGGCGGCAGGGGTCAACCTGTTCTCCGACCCGGCGTACGCGCCGATCCAGAGCGCGCCGTTCGTCACCGCGGCCCAGTCGAGCAACGAGTCCTCGGTCTTCGACAACGGCCTGCCCCTGGAGCGCACGGACTGGATCCGCGACGGCGAGCTCACCGCGCTCGTCCAGACCCGGCACTCGGCGACGATGACCGGCCTGCCCGTCACCCCCGCGATCGACAACCTGGTGCTCGAGGTCGAAGATGCCGCCGGCTCGATCGACGACCTCGTCGCCGGCACGGAGCGCGGGCTGCTGCTCACCTGCCTGTGGTACATCCGCGAGGTCGACCCGCAGTCGCTGCTGCTGACCGGGCTGACCCGCGACGGCGTCTACCTGGTCGAGGGCGGCGAGATCACCGGGGTGGTCAACAACTTCCGCTTCAACGACAGCCCGGTCGACCTGCTGCGCCGCTTCACCCACGCGTCGGCGACGGTGCCGAGCTTCAGCCGGGAGTGGGGCGACGACTACTTCTCGCGCACCGCGACCCCGGCACTGCGGGTCCCGGACTTCAACATGTCCAGCGTCTCCCAGGCCCAGTAGGAGATTCTTCGGTCTCGCATGCAACCGGCCGGACCGGCCGGGCGTATCCAGGGTGTTCGATCCACACCCACCAGAAAGCGATACCGAGATGCGATCCCAGCTCCTCACGGGCGCCCTGGCCGTCGCCGCGACCTCAGCCCTCGTCGGGCTGGGCGCGGGCACGGCCTCGGCCCAGAGCCCCGACCCCATGACCGAGGGCACCAGCCACGAGCGCGGCACCCTCATCGAGTGCACCGGCACGGTCGGCGACACGCCGGTCCGCGCGAACATCTACCAGAACCGGACCTTCGGCAACTTCCTCGAGCTGCTCGTCGCCGACGGCACGCCTGATGAGGCCGGCGCGTCGCTGGAGAAGAAGAAGCCGTTCGTCACAGGCACGAAGGTGCGTGCCGCCGCCAAGGTCGGAGGCCACCGCCTGACGATCACCGGCACGGCGAAGCCCACCGGCGAGACCGAGCACATCCGCGAGGTCATCCCCAACGACGGCGGCCTGCGCATCGTCACCACCGGCACGCACCTGTTGCTCGCGCCCGTCCTGACCGCCACGTACGACGGCGAGACCGGCGCGCTCACGTGCGACAACGCGTTCCGCTTCCGGCTGAAGGTGACGAAGACGTCGATCGTCGACTGACGCCTCAGACCGGGTGGCCGCCCGGAATCGGCGCGTCGGGGTCGTAGGGCTCGCGGGTGTAGACGAACGTCGCGATGTCCAGGTGCCCGACGCTGCCGTCCGGGCGGCGTACGGCGTGCAGCTCCTCGCCGGCGTGGTAGCCGGAGGTGCCGACGACCCGACCGTCGCGGACCGCGAACCGGTAGTTCTCCACGCCGCCGCGTCGGCCGACCAGCTCGGCACCCTCCATCGCGAACACGACCGGGGTGTTGCCCCAGTGCCACACCCCGGGGACGCCGGCGAGCTCGGCCGGGAGCGGCGGCGACGGCGTCCAGGCGGGCGCGACCGTCGGCTCGCACGTCTCCAGCTCGTCGAGCAGCTCGGTGACGATCGCGGCCGGCGAGTAGCCGACAGTGGCGTTGGCGAGCACCACGCCGCCCACGCGGCGTCCGCGGTCGACGAGGACGGTCGCGAGGAAGCCGGGCATCGAGCCGGTGTGACCGGCCAGCGTGCCCGATCCTCCCGGGAAGAGCTGGAAGCCCAGCCCGTGCGCATAGCGCACCCCGTCCTTGGGGTTGCCCGACTGCGGGCCGTACGCCTGGGCGAGATCGTCGGCCGACAGCACGTCGGGGTGCCCCTCGAGCAGGAACGTCGCGTAGCGCGCGAGGTCGGTGATCGTCGCCCAGACCTGTCCGGCCGGCGCCATCGCGCCGGTGTCGGTGGCCGGCTCGGCCACAAGCGTCGACTCGTAGGGCTGCACCGACCAGCCTGGCGCCGCCGCGCCCTCGGGCAGGTACGACGTGCGGGTCAGGACGAGCGGGTCGAGGATGCGCTGCTGCACGGCCTCCCACCAGGTGGTGCCGTGCATCCGCGCGGCCAGCTCACCGAGCAGCGCGTAGCCCAGGTTGGAGTAGTGGAACTCCTGGTGCGTCGGGAAGACCGCGCGCGACCCGTCGTTGGCGGTCATGAGCTCGTCCCACGACAGCCCGGCGGACCGCTCCCACCACGAGCCGACCGGCTCGGACTGCATGCCGGAGCTGTGGGCGAGCAGCGTGCGCACCGAGCGGTCGGCGTACCCGACGTCGCCGAGCACGGTCGAGGCCGGGTCGTCGAGTCCGATCCGCCCGTCGCGCACGAGCTGGAGCACGAGCACGGCCGTCATGGTCTTCGTGATCGACCCGACGCGGTACTGCACGTCGTAGGGGTCGTGGCCCTCGACCGCCGGGCCACCGTGGACGCCGAACCAGATCGGCTCCCCGTCGCGGACCAGGCCGGCCACGACCGACGGCAACCGCCCGGTGGTCTGGGCGTGGGCGAGCCGCGCCTGGAGCCGGCGGGCAGTCGCGTCGGTGACGGTCACTCCGCGAAGGCTTCCAGGGGCGGGCAGGCGCAGACCAGGTTGCGATCGCCGTAGGCCTGGTCGATGCGGGCGACCGGAGGCCAGTACTTGTCCGGGTCGATGCCGGTCGGGAAGACCGCGAGCTCGCGGGAGTAGGCGCGGTCCCACTCGCCCACGAGCGCCCGCGAGGTGTGCGGGGCGCCGCGCAACGGGGAGTTCTCCGGGGTCCACTCCCCTGCCCCGACCCGGTCGATCTCGCCCTTGATCGCGATCATCGCGTCGACGAAGCGGTCGATCTCGCCGAGGTCCTCGGACTCCGTGGGCTCGACCATCAGCGTGCCCGCGACCGGGAACGACATCGTCGGGGCGTGGAAGCCGTAGTCGATGAGCCGCTTCGCGACGTCGTCGACGGAGACGCCGGTGTCCTTGGTGATGCCGCGCAGGTCGAGGATGCACTCGTGCGCGACCAGGCCGCCGTGGCCGCGGTAGAGCACCGGGTAGTGCTCGCCGAGCCGCGCGGCGATGTAGTTGGCCGACAGCACCGCGGCGGCGGTCGCGCGCGTGAGCCCCTCGGCGCCCATGAGCCGGATGTAGGCCCACGAGATCGGCAGGATGCCGGCCGAGCCGTACGGCGCCGCGCTGATCGGGCCGATGCCGGACCGCTTGGACTCCTCCGGGTGCAGCGCGTGCGAGGGCAGGTACGGCGCCAGGTGGGCGCGCACCGCGACCGGGCCGACGCCCGGGCCGCCGCCGCCGTGCGGGATGCAGAAGGTCTTGTGCAGGTTGAGGTGCGAGACGTCGCCGCCGAACTCGCCCGGCTTGGCGAAGCCGAGGAGGGCGTTGAGGTTGGCGCCGTCGACGTAGACCTGGCCACCGTGCTCGTGCACGATCCGGCACAGCTCGGTGATCGTGTCCTCGTAGGCGCCGTGCGTGGACGGGTAGGTCACCATGATCGCGGCGAGGTCGTCGGCGTGCTTCTCGCACTGGGCGCGCAGGTCGTCGAGGTCGACCTCGCCGCCGGCGCCGGACTTCACGACGACGACCTTCATGCCGGCCATCACCGCGGACGCGGCGTTGGTGCCGTGCGCCGAGCTCGGGATGAGGCAGACGTCGCGGTGGGTGTCGCCGTTGGCGAGGTGGTAGCCGCGGATCGCCAGCAGGCCCGCGAGCTCGCCCTGCGACCCGGCGTTGGGCTGGATCGACACGTGGTCGTAGCCGGTGACCTCGGCCAGCCAGCCCTCGAGCTCGTTGACGAGCTGGCGGTAGCCCGCGGCGTCCTCGGCCGGCGCGAACGGGTGCAGGTCGGCGAAGCCCGGCAGCGACACCGGCTCCATCTCGGTGGTCGCGTTGAGCTTCATCGTGCAGGAGCCCAGCGGGATCATGCCGCGGTCGAGCGCGTAGTCGCGCGCGGAGAGCCTGCGCAGGTAGCGCAGCATCGCGGTCTCGCTGTGGTGGGACGAGAACACCTCGTGGGTGAGGTACGGCGTCTCGCGGCGCAGCTGCGTCGGAAGCGCGTCGGCGGTCGCGATGTCGAGGGCGGCGTCGTCGACGGCCGCGACGCCGAACGCCTTGAGGACGCTGGTGAGCGTCGAGTGGGTGGTGACCTCGGACGTGCTGATGCCGACCAGGTCGGCGTCGACCAGGCGCAGCTGCAGACCCAGCGACCGCGCCGTCGTCACGACGTCGGAGGCGCGGCCGGGCACCCGGACGGTCAGGGTGTCGAAGAACTGCTGGTGCACGACCTCGATGCCGCCCTCCGTCAGCGCGGCGGCGAGCACGGCGGCGTACCGGTGCGTGCGGGTCGCGATCGAGCGGAGCCCCTCGGGGCCGTGGTAGACGGCGTACATCGACGCGACCACGGCCAGCAGCACCTGCGCGGTGCAGATGTTGGAGGTCGCCTTGTCGCGGCGGATGTGCTGCTCGCGGGTCTGGAGGGCGAGGCGGTAGGCCGGGCGGCCCTCGGCATCGACGGAGACGCCGACCAGGCGGCCGGGCAGGTGCCGCTCGAGTCCGGCGCCGACCGCCATGTAGCCCGCGTGCGGGCCGCCGTAGAAGAGCGGGACGCCGAAGCGCTGGCTGGAGCCGACGACCACGTCGGCGCCGAGCGCGCCGGGCGCCTCCAGCAGCGTGAGCGCGAGCAGGTCGGCGGCGACCACGGCCAGCGCGCCGCGCTCGTGGGCCTGCTCGATGACCCGACGCGGGTCGAGCACGCGACCGGACGCGCCGGGGTACTGCACGAGCACGCCGGAGAGCTCGCCGTCGGGCAGGCCGTCGGCGAGGTCGGCGACGAGCACCTCGATGCCCATCGCCTCGGCGCGGGTGCGGACCACGTCGATGGTCTGCGGCAGCGCGTCGGCGTCGACGACGAACGGTCCGGACGCCGACTTCTTCGCGCGGCGTACCAGCGTCATCGCCTCGGCGGCCGCGGTGCCCTCGTCGAGCAGCGAGGAGTTGGCGGTCGGCAGGCCGGTGAGGTCGCCGATCACGGTCTGGAAGTTGATGAGCGCCTCGAGGCGGCCCTGGGAGATCTCGGGCTGGTACGGCGTGTAGGCGGTGTACCAGCTCGGGTCCTCGAGCACGTTGCGACGCACGACGGGCGGGGTGATCGTGGCGTGGTAGCCCAGGCCGATCATCGCCTCGCCGGGGCGGTTGGTCTGCGCGAGCGCGCGCAGCTCCCGGGCGGCGGCCGCCTCGCTGAGCGGCGCCGGGAGGTCGAGGGCCTCGGCCGGCCGGATCGCGCCGGGGACCGCGGCGTCCATGAGCGCCTCGAGGGAGTCGAAGCCGAGGCGGCCGAGCATCGCGGCGACGTCCGCCTCGCGCAGGCCGATGTGGCGCTCGACGAACGGCAGCGCGCCGTCCAGCTCGGTCAGGGTGGGACGGTCCGTCACGGGGGGCTCCTCGAGGATCGACTCTGGTGGTCGTTCGGGTGCCTCCCCCTCTGTCGTCGCGGCACTGCGGCTCCAGAGTTGCCTGATCCACACGGTCCTTGGCGCCTGAGAGGTTCCGGGGAGGAATTGCCCCTTCGGCGCTCCGCTCGACTGGCCGAGGCCGACCGGCGGAGTCTCTCCCGTGCGGGATTGACGGCGCCACCCAATCTACCCGCGACCGGCGTCGGAGACGACTCCGGCCCGCCGCCAGGTGGCGACGGGCCGGAGTCAGAGCCGTGTGAGGTGAGCTGGCGTCAGCCGATCTTGCGGGCCGCGCGCCGGGCGGCGAGCTCGTCGCCGGCGACGGACTCGTCGCCCTCGGCCTCGGCGGTCCGCTCCGAGGGCAGCTCGGCGAGCGTGCCCTCGATCTCCTGCCAGACACCGCCGATCGCGATGCCGAAGACACCCTGGCCGCCCTGGAGGAGGTCGATGATCTCGTCGTTGCTCGTGCACTCGTAGACCGAGACGCCGTCGCTCATCAGCGTGACGCGGGTGAGGTCCTCGGTGCCGCGCTGACGCAGGTGCTGGACCGCCGTACGGATCTGCTGCAGCGAGATGCCCGCGTCGAGCAGCCGCTTGACGACCTTGAGGAGCAGGATGTCCTGGAACGAGTAGAGGCGCTGGGAGCCGGAGCCCTTCGCGCCGCGGACCGTCGGCTCGATCAGGCCGGTGCGGGCCCAGTAGTCGAGCTGGCGGTAGGTGATGCCGGCGGCGTTGCACGCGGTCGGCCCGCGGTAGCCGGTGTCACTGGGCAGCGGGGTGAGCTCGTCGTCGAAGAGCAGTCCTTGCTCTTCGGCCTGCTGGGCAGCGAGCGACGCCTCGGCGTCGTGCTGCTCCTCGTTCTCGTTCACACGGTCCTCCGTGGGCTACTCCGTTGACCGTAACTCACTCGGGGAAGGTGCCGGTCCGCCCACGGATGGGTTTACAGCGGTGGAGTTACAACAGAGACAGTTCAAGGTAGGCCTCCACCTCCGGCCCGTCAAAGAGGTCGGCGGCGTGTCGCAGCCCTCAACCTCAGGTTGAGGGTGAGGGTGCCGCGGCCGTGCGAGCAACGGCACCGCAGCCAGATGGGCCCGACTGCGCTCAGTGCGCGTCGAAGTCCTCGGGCGTGACCTGGTCGAGGAACTCGCGGAACTTCTCGACCTCGTCCTCCTGCTCGGCGGGCACGGCCAGGCCTGCCTCGTCGAGGACCTCCTCGGCGCACACGATCCGCGTGCCGGTGCGCAGCGCCAGGGCGATCGAGTCGGAGGGGCGGGCGCTCACCTCGGCGCCGGAGCCGAAGACCAGGTTGGCGAAGAAGACGCCGTCCTTGACCTCGGTGATCTGCACCTCGGCGAGCTCGTTGCCGGTGGCCTCGAGGACGTCCTTGAGCAGGTCGTGGGTCAGCGGGCGCGGGGGGACGACCCCCTGCTGCGCGAACGCGATCGCGGTCGCCTCGACCGCGCCGATCCAGATCGGCAGGTAGCGGTCGCCGGCCACCTCCCGGAGCAGCACGATCGGCTGGTTGGAGGGCATCTCGACCCTGACTCCCAAGACATCGACTTCGCGCACGTCGTTCACCCTACTCCCGTACCCGAACCGCGCCGACGCACCTGACTCCTCAGGCTTTGCTGTCACTTCTCAGGCGTTGCAACGGCCGAGAAGTGACGGTTTCACCGGTGCACCGGTGAATCCGACACCGGCCGACACGTCCCCGCTCAGCCGCGCCGCAGCCCCGACTTCACCAGCGTGGCGTGCAGCCGCACGGAGAGGGCGGCGATCTCGCTGACGGTGTCCTCCGCGCGGGCAGCAGCGGCGGCGTCGCGGCCGCGCTTGTGGGGGGCGACGACCTGCTCGACCAGGCCGACCTCGCGGTCGGCGGCGGTCTTGAACGCGCGCAGGTGACGCGGCTCGAAGCCGAAGTCGGCGAGCTCGCGCGCGGTCTTCGCGATGACCAGCGCGTCGGTGTCGTAGTGGCCGGTGCGCGAGCCGGCGACCAGGCCGTACTGCTCGAGCTCGGTCAGCAGCTCGTCGGAGATCTCCGCGATCTTCACGAGCTCGCGGCGCGAGAGCCGCACGTCGTCGCGGCGGCGGAAGGACTCGGGGCTCGGTAGCCCGTCGGCGGCGAGCGCCACCTGGGGGACGGTGGGTACGACGGACTCGATCGGCGGCGGCTCGAGGCCTCGGTCGATCGCGTCGAGGTGCTCGCCGATGACCTTGAGCGGCAGGTAGTGGTCGCGCTGCATGCGCAGCACGTAGCGCAGGCGCTCGACGTCCTGCACCGAGAACTTGCGGTAGCCGGCCGGGGTCCGCTCGGGCTTGATGAGGCCCTTGTCCTCGAGGAACCGGATCTTGGGGATGGTGATCCCGGGGAAGTCCGGGCGGAGGCGGTCGAGCACCTCCCCGATGTTCATCCGCGTCCGCGCCGAGGCGGGGACGCCTGACGAAGCAGCGACCATGACCTACCCGCCCGCGTGACCCGCGAAGAAGACCAGCCGGAACTTGCCGATCTGCACCTCGTCGCCGTCGCTGAGCTGCACCCGGTCGATGCGGTCGCGGTTGACGTAGGTGCCGTTGAGGCTGCCGACGTCGCTCACCGTGAAGGTCTCGCCCTGGCGGTGGAACTCCGCGTGGCGGCGCGAGACGGTCACGTCGTCGAGGAAGATCTCGCTGTCGGGGTGCCGACCGGCCGTGACGACGTCCTGGTCGAGCAGGAAGCGGCTGCCGGAGCCCGGGCCGCGCTGCACCACGAGCAGCGCGTGGCCGCCGGGCAGCGCGTCGACCGCCGCGGCGTCGACCGGGTTGAGCTGACGGTCGGAGGTCTCGGCCTTGTCGGCGGAGATGGAGATCGTCGCCGTGGACTCCCCGGCGACGTCAGCGACGCCTCCGGCCGGGGTGGCCGGCGCCTCGAGCAGGCGGTTGCCGCACTGCGCGCAGAAGCGCGCGTCGTCGGGGTTCTGCGTGCCACACACTGTGCAGAACGGCATCGGTCTGTCCTTCGTCCGGGCGACTGAACCCTCAACGCAGGGCTGAGGTTGACGGTTTCCCCGAACCTATCAGCCCGGGGAGCCCGATCAAGGCAAAGTGGCGGGCTCAGCCCTCGAGCGAGCCCTCGTACGTCGACGCGTCCATGAGGTCGTCGAGCTGGCTCCGGTCCGACGGCACGACCTCGAAGAGCCAGCCGGCGCCGTACGCGTCGTTGTTGACGAGCTCGGGCGTCGTGTCGAGGGCGTCGTTGCGGGCGACGACGTCACCGGAGATCGGCGCGTAGACGTCGCTGACCGACTTGGTGGACTCCAGCTCGCCGCAGGTCTCGCCGCCGGTGACGGTCGCGCCGACCTCGGGCAGCGACACGTAGACGATGTCGCCCAGCGCGTCCTGCGCGTAGTGGGTGATGCCGATCCGGACCGCGCCCTCGTGCTCCCCCGGCTCGCGGACCCACTCGTGCTCGCTGGTGTACTTCAGGTCGTCGGGGTACACGGTGTCTCCTCGGGTTCGGGTCCACTGACTGCGGTGAGGTTACTGCGCCGCGGGCTACTCCGCCGACCCGGGATCGGCGTACTCCAGCTGTCGTGGCTCGACGACCGCCTCGATGTCGACGCGGGCGCGCTTGTCCACCGTGACGGTGGCGCCCTGGTCCTCGAACTGGTCGCGCGGCCCCTTGGGGAAGACGACCGCGCCCTCGAGGCCGTCGGGCTCGCCGATCACGTCGACGACGTACGGCGAGGTGACCACCTGCCCGTCGACGGCGATGCCGCCCACGGCGTCCTCGAACGAGGTCTGCGCGACGACACGCACCTCCTCGTTGAACTGGATCGCCTCGGCGCCGGCCGTGCGCAGCTCCTGGACCATGTCGACCACCGAGTCGACGTCGATCGAGCCGTCGGTCTCGGTGATGGTGATCCGAACCCCGGGACCGGTGACCGGCACCAGGCCGGCCATGATCGCCAGCGCGTCGACCTGCTTCTCCGCCTGGGCGAGCGCGACCTCGCGCGCGCCGGTGTCCGAGCGCAGGTCGTCGCGGGTCCGTCGCAGGCGCGCGAGCTCCGACTCCGCGCGCTGCGACTGCGTGTCGAGCCCCTTGAGGAGGGCGATCAGGTCCTGCTCGCGCAGGCTCGCGTAGGTGTCGTCGACGTTGGTGAAGCGCACCTGCGTGACCGCGGCGTACCCGACGAGCGCGAGCAGCACGGCCACGACGAGCTGGCCACGCGAGGGCCGCAGCAGCGCGCGCCGCAACCGGTCCCGGCCGGACGGCAGGTCGTCCGGGGGCGGCGGAGTGGTCTCGGTGTCGTCGGCCATGGCTCAGGCGTGGAAGAGGTGGCGGCGGATGGCGGCGACGTTGGAGAAGATCCGGATCCCGAGGACCACGACGACGCCGGTGGACAGCTGCTCCCCCACGCCGAGCTGGTCGCCGAGGTAGACGATGCCTGCCGCGATCACGACGTTGCTGACGAACGAGACCACGAAGACCTTGTCGTCGAAGATCCCGTCGAGGTAGGCACGCAGGCCGCCGAAGACGGCGTCCAGGGCGGCGACCACCGCGATCGGCAGGTAGGGCTCGAGCCCGTGGGGGATGTTCGGCTGGAAGACGATCCCGAGCACGATGCCCGCCAGCATCCCGAGTGCGGCGATCACGACGGCGGCTCCTTCTTCCTGGCGGGCGGTTCCCGGTCGTCCCCGCTCCGTGCTGACAGCAGCTCGAGCAGGCGCTGCGGAGCCCCGGGCAGGTCGAGGTCGCCGACATTCTGCACGACGCGGAACCCGAGCGCGTCCGCGAGATTCGCGAACCGCAGCCCGGTGGTGGTCTCGAGCAGGTCGGCCTGGAGGGTCCGGTCGTCTCCGATCGCCGACACGACGTACGGCGGGGAGAGCGGTGCGCCGTTGACGTTGATCGCGGCTCCCGCGTTGCGGATCGCCGACCGGGCCGTCAGCCGCTTGCCGTTGATCGCGATCGCCTCGGCGCCGGCCTGCCAGAGCCCGTTGACGAGCAGCGTGAGGTCCTCGTCGTGCACCGCCGCGCCGCCGGGCGCGTCGTCGACGGTGATCTCGACCCCCGGGCCGCTCACCGGGCCGAAGCCGGTCTGGGCGGCCAGCCGGTCACGGCGGTTGTCGGTGGTCCGCTCGTCCGCTGCGACGGCGTCGCGTGCGTCCTGCAGGCGGATGTTGCGGGCGCGCTGCCGGACCAGCTCGCCCTGCACCGCGGCGGCGTCGTCGCCGCGGGCCTTGATCTGGCCCAGCAGCTCCTGCCGGCTCGCGCTGGTGATGTCCGAGGCGTTCGACGTCTGCACGGCCGCGACCGCGACGAGCATGCCGAACGCCGCCACGACGGCGGCGGCCACCCACCGGGGCCGGCCGCTCGACGCGTCCTCGCCCGGAGGCGCCAGGCGCTTCTTCTCGGCGACGTGCTGGTAGTCCTGGTCGAGCGACTCCTGGGTGATCAGGTTCAGCAGCGGGGTCCGCGCGCGGTCGGCGATCGCCGCGCGGGCGGCGTCGCGCTCCGCCGGCGACTCAGGCATCGCTCGTCCTGGCCGGGCGCTCGGTGGTGCGCAGCAGGTTGCGCACCTCCCACGCGTAGAGGATCCCGGCCCACCAGTAGAGCGCGATGCCCCAGATGGCGAAGGCCCAGCCGAACACCTGGGCGAGCGTGGCGACGGTGCCGCTGCCGTCACCGAGCAGCAGCAGCGGGAAGGCGTAGAGCAGGTTGAACGTCGCGGCCTTGCCGAGGAAGTGCACCGGCAGCGCGCTGTAGCCACGGGTGCGGAGCAACGGGACGAGCCCCCACAGCAGCAGGTCGCGCAGTGGCAGCGACAGCGCCACCCACCACGGCACGATGTCGCGCAGCGCGAGCCCGACGACGACCGCGAGGATGTAGAGCCGGTCGGCCACCGGGTCCAGCACCTGGCCGAGCACCGAGGTCTGGCCGAGCCGCCGGGCGAGGTAGCCGTCCAGGAAGTCGGTGACGCCCGACAGCATCAGGACGCCGAGTGCGAGCAGGTCGGCCTCGGGGCCGAGCACCAACCACAGGAAGAGCGGCACGCCCGCGAGCCGGACCATGCTCAGCACATTGGGCAGCGTCCAGACACGGTTGACCGTCGTGTCGTCTCCCACCGAAGTCCTGCCCGTGTCGCCGCTGTGTCTGCCAGCGCACACCCTAGCCGTCGCCGTGCACCGGACCCGACTCCCGGGCCGCAGCCGGGTCGTCGAGATGGGCGGCATCGCGGATCTCGCCGACCAGCTCCTCGATCACGTCCTCCAGGGTCGCCAGGCCGAGCGTGCTGCCGCCGGCGTCGACGACGCGCGCCATGTGCGCGCCGCGGCGCTGCAGGGTCTCGAGGGCGTCGTGCAGGGCCGCGTCGGCGGGCACCGGCGCGAACGGGCGGATCCACTTGTCCGCCACCGCTCGGGTACGCCGGGCCGGGTCGGTCTCCAGCACGTCCTTGATGTGCAGGTAGCCGACGAGGTCCCCGTCGGCGCCCGCCACCGGGAACCGGCTGAAGCCGGTCGCCGCGCACACCGCCTCGACCTCCTCGACCGACGCCCCCCGCTCGACCGTCGTGAGCGACTCCGGCGGCATCAGCACGGCGGCGACCGACTTCTCGGTGAAGCCGAGTGCGCCCGCCAGCCGGTCGTACTCGTCGGACTCCAGCAGGCCCTCGCCGTGCGACTCCTCGACGAGCGCGGCGACCTCCTCGCGGGTGTAGGTCGAGCTCAGCTCGTCCTTGGGCTCGACCCGGATCAGCCGGAGCGTGCCGTTGGCGATGGCGTTGAGCCCCACGATCAGCGGCCGCAGGACGCTGACGATCATCAGCATCGGCGGTCCGAGCACGATCGCCGCCCGGTCCGGGCCGGCCAGGGCGATGTTCTTGGGCACCATCTCGCCGAGCACGACGTGCAGGAAGACCACGATCGCGAGGGCGACGAGGAAGGCGATCGGGTGCACCAGCTCGTGCGGCACGTGCAGCGCCTGCAGGCCCGGCTCGATGAGGTGGGCGACGGCCGGCTCGCCGACGGCGCCGAGGCCGAGCGAGCAGATCGTGATGCCGAGCTGGGCGCCGGCCATCATCAGCGAGACGCTCTCCATCGCGCGCAGCGTGGTGCGTGCCAGCCGCGACCCGGCCTGGGCGCGCGGCTCGATCTGGCTGCGGCGCGCGGAGACGAGTGCGAACTCCGCGCCCACGAAGAAGGCGTTGAGGCCGAGCAGCACGACGGCGAGCGTGATCGCGGCGGTGGGGCTCATGACCCGCCCTCCCCCGGGTCGGGCTGGTCGAGCAGCCGCAGCGACAGCCGGTCGATGCGCAGGCCGTCCATCCGCTCGACGGTGAGCACCGCCAACCGGTTGACCGGGTCCTCCGTGCCGGGGTCCGCGACGCCGGGCACGACGATCTCCGCGAGGTCACCGACCTCCGGGACCCGGCCGAGCTCGCGCAGCACGAGGCCGGCGATCGTGTCGTAGTCCTCGTGGTCGGGCAGCACCACGCCGGTGAGGTCCTCGACCTCGTCGGGGCGCAGCAGGCCGGAGAGCGACCAGCGACCGTCGGTGAGGTGCCGGGCGTTCGCGCTGGCCGGGTCGTGCTCGTCGGCGATCTCCCCGACGATCTCCTCCACCACGTCCTCGAGGGTGACGATGCCGTCGAACCCGCCGTACTCGTCGAGGACGACCGCGAGCTGGAAGCCGTCGCGGCGCAGCAGCGCGAGCAGCGGGTCGAGACGCAGCGAGTCGGGCACGATGATCGGCTTCGACATCAGGTGCTTGACCTTGGTCGTGGCTCGCTCGCCGACCGGCAGGGCGACGGCCGCCTTGACGTGCACGGTGCCGACGACGGTCTCGTCGGCGTCCACGACCGGGAACCGGGAGTGCCCGGTCTCACGGGTGCGCTCGATCAGGGTGGTGGCGCGGTCGTTGACGCCGAGGCTGGTGCATCGCACCCGGGGCGTCATGATCTCGCCCGCCGTACGGGCGCCGAACTCCACGGACCGGCCCATCAGCTCGGCCGTCTCGTGGTCCAGGGTCCCCAGGGTCGCCGAGCGCTCGATCAGCGATGCCAGCTCGGTGGAGCTGCGCGCGGACCGGAGCTCCTCCTGAGGCTCGACGCCGAGCCGGCGGACGATCGCGTTCGCGGAGCCGTTGAGCACCCGGATCGGCCCCCGCATCACCGCGGTGAAGCCGCTCTGGAACCGCTCCGTGGCCAGCGCGACCCGCAGCGGCCGCGCGATCGCGAGGTTCTTGGGCACCAGCTCGCCGAAGATCATCGTGAGCACGGTGCCGACGGCCAGCCCGAGGCCGACGGCGATCGGCGTCACCGCACTCTCGGGTACGCCGAGCTCCGCGAGCGGCTGGTCGATCAGGTCGGCGATCGCCGGCTCGGCGAGGTAGCCGATCGCGAGGTTGGTGATCGTGATGCCGACCTGCGCGCCGGACAGCTGGGTCGACAGCGAGCGCAGCGCGCGCTGGAGCCGCTGGGCGCGCGGGTCCCCGCCGGCCGCGGCCTGCTCGACCTGGTTGCGGTCGACCGTCACGAAGGAGAACTCCGCCGCCACGAAGGCGCCGCAGGCGGCGATCATCACCGCGGCGGTGAGGAGCAGTAACCAGGTCGTCATGCGCGCCCTCCCACGTCAGTGCCGGTCGAGCCGTTGCGTGCGGCGCCGGGCGGCGGGGAGAGCTGCGGACTTTGAGAGCCGTCCATGGGCTGGGCGTTGCGTCCTCACAGTGCGGGGTCTGGTGCAGGCATCGTAGCGGCCCACCCGAGGGGTCTGGCTTTCGCGAGACCTCGGCAGTTCCGCGGCGCCCGTCCTAGGATCGACGCAGTCCGCGGACGGGCTCCCACTCGGGGAGAGCGACCGGCACCGCGCACCGCACCCGGAGTCGCCGCATGCCCACCCGTCGATCGCTCCTCGCGGCCGCGCCCGCCGGTGCCGCCGCGGTCGCGGTCCCGCGCGAGGACGCCGCGGCGTACCGCCCCCGGCGCCGCTCCCGCGTGCGCCTGCTGAGCCCGCGAGACCGGCACCTCGTCCGCCGCTTCTCCTACGGGCTCACGCCGGCGCTGGCCCGCGACGTACGCCGGGCCGGCGGGGCGGCCGCGTGGTTCGAGCAGCAGCTGCGACCGGGCTCGGTGCCGGACCGGGACGCCGATGCCGTCCGCGCCTGGTGGCCCAGCCTCGACCGCGGCTGCACCGACCTGTGGCAGCGGCAGCGCACCGGGGTGGAGTACGGCTGGCAGGTCATGGCCGACTACCAGCGGTGGCTGCTGGTGCGCCGGATGCGCACCCGTCGGCAGGTCCACGAGGTGATGACCGAGCTGTGGGAGCACCACTTCAACGTGCCGGTCAACGGGGACGCCCAGTTCACCTGGCGCGCCGACTACGGCGACGAGATCCGCCGGCACGCGCTCGGCCGGTTCGACGACCTGCTCACCGCCGTGGTCACGCACCCCGCGATGCTCATCAACCTCGACAACGTCTCGTCGACGCGCCAGCACCCCAACGAGAACCTCGGCCGTGAGCTGCTCGAGCTCTACACCGTCGGCCGCGTCTACAGCGAGGACGACGTCAAGGCGTCCGCCCGGATCCTCACGGGCTGGACGGTCGAGATGTGGACCACGTTCCGCGCGAAGTACGACGAGGAGGGCCACGCCCGAGGACGCGTGAAGGTGCTCGGCTTCGAGAGCCGCAACGCGTCCGCCGACGGGCGCGCGGTGACGCGGGACTACCTCCGCTACCTCGCGCACCACCCGGCGACCGCCCGCCGCGTGGCACGTCGGCTGGCCGTGAAGTTCGTCCGCGACGACCCGTCGGACGCGCTGGTCGCCCGGCTCGCGCGGGTCTACCTCGCCAACGACACCGCGATCGTGCCCGTGCTCAGGGCGCTGGTGCGGTCCCCCGAGTTCGCCCGCGCGGCGGGGGTGAAGGTGCGCGACCCCGGCGAGGACCTGGTCGCGGCGTACCGCGCCCTGGGCATCCGCGTGAGTCGCCCGCCGGCCGGTGACGCCGGCGACGAGCACGCCGCCAACGCGCTGCTGTGGCAGGTGGCCGGGATGGGCATCAAGCCCTTCGACTGGCCCCGGCCCGACGGCCAGCCGATCGACAGCGAGTCCTGGTCGTCGCCGTCCCGCCTGGTCGCGTCGCTCGCGGTCCACCGCTCCCTGGCCGGCGGGTGGTGGCCCAGCCGGGGCATCCGCTACCCGGCGCCGGCGTCCTGGCTGCCGGCCCGCACGGTGCGCTTCGACGCGCTCGTCGACCACATGGCGCGACTGGTGCTGCACGAGCCGGCATCCAAGCGGCTGCTCGCGGCGTGCTGCCAGGCGACCGGCTGCAAGCCTCGCGCGCGGATCACCCGCGAGCACGACCTCGTGCGCTGGGGCATGCCGCGCCTGCTCACCACCCTGCTCGACTCCCCCGACTTCATGACCCGGTGACCGCCATGGACCCCCTGACCTCCGCCGCTCCGCAGCCGTGCTGCCCCGAGTTCGCCGCCGTGTCCCGGCGCGGCCTCTTCACCGGCGCGGTCGCGCTGGCCGGCGCGACCACCCTCGTCGGCTCGGCCGCCGTCACCGCGTCCGCCGCCTCGGCGACGCCCGCACCCGCGGTGCTCGTCGTGCTGTCGCTCCGCGGTGCCGCCGACGGGCTGTCGATGGTCGTGCCGCACGCCGACCCGGTCTACTACGCGGCCCGGCCGCGGATCGCCGTGCCCGCCGACCGGCTGCTCGCGAAGGACGGGATGTTCGGCCTGCACCCGGCGCTCGCACCGCTGCTGCCGATGTGGGCCGCCGGCCAGGTCGCCGCGGTGCACGCGACGGGGCTGCCGTCGCCCAACCGGTCGCACTTCGCGGCGATGGAGGAGGTCGAGGACGCCGACCCCGGCTCGGAGAGCCGCAGCGGGTGGCTCAACCGCCTCATCGGGACCGCGCCGGGGCGCTCGCCGCTCCAGGGGTTCAACATGAGCGGCGGGGTCACCCCGACCTCGCTCTTCGGCCCCGAGCCCACGATGTCGGCGTCCGCGGTCGACGACGTCGGGCTGCCCGGCGAGGACGAGTGGGACCACGGAGAGCGCCGGCGCTCGCTGCGCACGCTGTGGGACCACGACCGCTCGCCACTCGGGCGCGCCATGCGCTCGACGTACGAGGCGGTCGACACGTTCGGCCCGGCGCAGGCGGCCGCCGACACGACGAGCAGCTACCCCGACACCGACCTGGGCAAGGCGCTCGCGCAGGTCGCCCGCGCGATCCGCGGCAACGTCGGCGTCGAGGTCTTCACCGTCGACCAGGGCGACTGGGACATGCACGCGGGGATCGGCAGCGCCGACGGCGGGTGGATGGTCGACAACGTGGGCGAGCTCGCCGGCGCGATCGCGGCCTTCCTCGGCGACCTCGGCGACCAGGCGGGCAAGGTCACGTTGCTGACGATCAGCGAGTTCGGGCGCCGGGTGGTCGAGAACGCCAGCCAGGGCCTCGACCACGGCTACGGCAACGTCATGCTGCTCGCCGGCGCGGGGGTCCGCGGCGGCCGCTACTACGGCTCCTGGCCGGGGCTGCGGGCCGACGGCGACGCCGACCTGCTCGTCACGACCGACTACCGCAGCGTGCTGGCGGAGGTGGTCGCGACCCGCTTCGGCGCGTCGACGGCGACCGTGTTCCCGCGGTTCTCCCCGGAACCCGTCGGTGTGATGACGTCGCTGTAGACGCTGGACGAGAACACGTTCTAGTTGAGAGGGTGGCGCCGTGCGCGTCATCCAGTGGGCCACCGGCGGCGTCGGCCGGGCCGCGATCGAAGCCGTCCTCGACCACCCCGAGCTCGAGCTCGTCGGCTGCTGGGTCCACTCGGAGGCCAAGCACGGCGTCGACGTCGGCACGATCATCGGCCGCGAGCCGATCGGGGTGCTGGCCACCACGTCGGTCGACGAGGTGCTGGCGCTGGACGCCGACGCGGTCGTCTACGCCCCGCTCATCCCCGACCGCGACGAGGTCGCCGCGCTGCTGCGCGCGGGGTTCGACGTGGTCACGCCGGTCGGCTGGTTCTACCCCTCCGAGAAGGACGGCGCCCCGCTCGCCGCCGCGTGCGCCGAGGGCGGCACCACGCTGCACGGCACCGGGATCAACCCCGGCGGCATCACCGAGCTGCACCCGCTGATGTTCTCGGCGCTGTCGGCCAAGGTGACCTTCGTGCGCGGCGAGGAGTTCTCCGACATCCGCACCTACGACGCGCCGGACGTCGTCCGCCACATCATGATGTTCGGCGGCCCGCCGGAGGAGGCGATGGGCGGACCGATGCTCGGTCTGCTGTCCGGCGGGTTCATCCAGTCGGTGCGGATGTGCCTCGACACGCTCGGCTTCTCCCCCGACGCCGAGATCCGCACGTCGCAGGAGGTCGCGGTCGCGACCGCCCCGATCTCGACGCCGATCGGCGTCATCGAGCCGGGCCTGGTGGCCGGGCAGCGGTTCGTCTGGGAGGCGTACGTCGGCGAGGCGTGCGTCGTCCGCATCGCCGTCAACTGGCTGATGGGCGAGGAGCACCTCTCCCCCGCCTGGACCTTCGGGCCCGAGGGCGAGCGGTTCGAGGTCGAGGTCCAGGGCGACCCCAGCGCCTTCGTCACCATCAAGGGCTGGCAGCCGGAGACGGTCGAGGAGGGCCTGGTCCGCAACCCGGGCATCGTCGCCACGGCCGTGCACTGCGTGAACTCGATCCCCTACGTGGTCGCCGCCGACCCGGGCATCAGGACCTACCTCGACCTGCCGCTCATCGCCGGCCGGGCGCACCCCGACCTGCGCTGAGGCGGGAAGCGTCGGAAGATACGGATTCCGCCTGATTCCACCGTGCTGTCTTAGCGCGAGGGTCGATGACATCGACACGACCCTTCCACGCCGAGGAGCAGCCATGAACACCACCGGGATCCACCCCACCTTCGCCGTCGACCACGCCCGCGCCCAGGCCGGCGAGGCCGCTCGGCGCGCCGAGGACATCCGGCGCGCCCACGCCGTCCGCACCACGACCACGCCGGCACCCGGTCCGACGCCGCCCGCGCGCGTCCGCGTCCGACGGCGCAACCGGCACTGGTGGGCGTGGCCGGGCTTCCGCTCCGGTGCGGTCGCCGGGTAGGAGCCGATCAGAGGGCGGCGAGACCCGGCTAGCGGGCGGTCGCCTCCGTGCGGTCGCGGACCCCGCTCCACGCCTGGTCGACGTGGGCGACCTGCACCAGCAGGCACCACGCGCTCACCAGCACGACCACGACCTGTGCCACCACGTGCAGCAACGACCTCATCTCGAGCACCCCCCAGCACCACGACGACATCCCATGGTGCGTCGCGCGCCGGCCCGATCGGTAGCGTCAGGGCAGTTCTGGGGAGAACCTTGCGGACTCCTTGCGCTACGTGCGCTACGTGCGGATCGACTCCAGGCGGCCGACGGCCTCCTCGAACTCCGCCACCAGCGACGCCATCACGTCGGCGACCGGGCGCACCTCGTTCATCCGGCCGACGATCTGCCCGATCGGCATCGAGATGACGTCGGGGTCGCCGGAGGCGTTGATCCGGTTGTGGGCGTCGGAGACGAGCAGGTTCTGCAGCGGCATCGGCAGCGGCTCGGGCGCGTCCTCCTCGGCCCAGGCCTCGGTCCACTTCGTCTTGAGCAGCCGCGCCGGCTTGCCGGTGTAGATGCGCGTGCGCACGGTGTCGGACGACGTCGCGCGGGTGAACGCCTCGGTCCAGCCCGCGTTCGACTGGAGGCTCTGGTACTCCTCCGTGCCGAGCCAGATCGACCCGGTCCACACGCCCTGCGCGCCGAGCGCGAGCGACGCCGCGACCTGGCGGCCCGAGCCGATGCCGCCCGCACCGAGCACGGGCACGTCGGGGCCGACCGCGTCCACGATGTCGGGCTGCAGCACCATGCTGGCGATCTCGCCGGTGTGCCCGCCCGCCTCGTAGCCCTGCGCCACGATGATGTCGACGCCGTTGCGCACGTGGGACAGCGCATGCTTCGCGGCCCCGGCCAGCGCCGCCACCTTGATCCCGTGGTCGTGGCACTTCTCGATCACGTCCACCGGCGGCGAGCCGAGCGCGTTGGCGATCAGCACCGGTCGGTGCTGGAGGGCCACGTCGAGGTGCGACCGGGCCACGGAGTGCAGCCAGCCGAGCACGCCCTCCCGGCCCTCGCCCTCGGGCAGCGGGGGCACGCCGAGCTTCTGCAGCGTCCGGTCCACGAAGTCGATGTGGTCCTGCGGGATCATCGCCTTCAGGTCGACCGACTTGCCCTCCGTGGGGATCTTCATCGGCATCACGATGTCGACGCCGTAGGGCTTGCCGTCAGTGTTGTCGTCCAGCCAGCTCAGCGTCTGCTCGAGCTCCTCGGTGTCGTTGAACCGCACGCAGCCGAGCACGCCGAGGCCGCCGGCCCGCGACACGGCCGCGGCCACGTGCTCCGACGGGGTGAAGGCGAAGATCGGGTAGTCGATGCCGAAGGTGTCGCAGATGGGGGTGCGCATGGGTGCCTCTCCGAGAGTCAGACGGACGTCGGGTCGACGACGGCGGCCTTGGCCGCGAAGCCGGCCAGCGCCATCTCCTTGGCGGCGGGGTACTGCGCCTTGCCGGTGGCGTTGCGCGGCACCCGGTCGACGATCGTCAGCGACCGCGGCAGCTTGTAGCCGGACAGGTGCGCGCGCAGGTAGGTGCGCAGGTCCTCCAGCTCGAGGGTCTGGCCCTCGCGCAGCTCCGCGACCGCGGCCACCGCCTGGCCGTACTTCTCGTCGGGGATGCCGACCACGAGCACGTCGTACACGGCCGGGTGTCCCTTGATGGCCATCTCGACCTCCTCGGGGTAGACCTTCTCACCGCCGGTGTTGACGCAGTTGGAGCCGCGGCCGAGCAGCGTGATCCGCTTGCCCTCCTCGATCCGGGCGAAGTCGCCGGGCACGGAGTAGCGGGCGCCGTCGATCTCGATGAAGGTCGCCGCCGACTTGATCGGGTCCTTGTAGTAGCCGACCGGCACCGAGCCGCCGCGGGCGAGCCGACCGGTCCTGCCGACGTTCGTCTCCGGGTCGAGGATCCGGTTGTCCTCGTCGAGGACGACGCTGCCCGGGCCGAGGCCGACGATCGGACCGTCCTTGGAGATGTTGTTGGGGTCGCCCATGCCCATGCCGGAGAAGCCGGTCTCGGTCGAGCCGACCGAGTCGGTGAAGACGGCGTTCGGGAACGCCGCCATCCAGCGCTCCTTGACCGGCGGGCTGAAGATCGCCGCGCTGCTCGAGATCGCGAACAGGCTGGAGCCGTCGTACGGCGTGCCGGTCGCGGCCTTCGCCTCGTAGGCCTCGATCAGCGGCCGGGCCATCGCGTCGCCGGTCATGAAGATGAGCTGGATCTTCTCCCGCTCGATCAGCTCCCAGGTGCGGACCGGGTCGAACTTCGGCTCGAGGATCGTCAGGTGTCCCGCGAAGAGGTGCATCAGCAGTCCGGCCTGCGCGCCGCCGTGCATGAGCGGGCTGAGCGGGAAGGTGACCATCCGCGGGTCGTTGGCCTGGCTCGACTGGGTGTACTCCTCCAGCGGCTCGCCGGTGTAGAAGTCGATGCCGCCGCCGAGCACCCGCCAGAAGTCCTCGTGGCGCCACATGACGCCCTTGGGGAAGCCGGTCGTGCCGCCGGTGTAGATGATGTGGATGTCGTCGGGGCTGCGCTCGCCGAAGTCGCGCTCCGCGCTCTGGCCGGCGATCGCCTCGTCGTAGTGCACCCCGCCGTACGACGAGAAGTCGGACTGGTCGTCCGGGTCGAGCGCGTCGTCCACGACGACGGCGACCGTGAGCTTCTCGTGCTTGGGCCAGCAGGCCGCGACCAGGGGCGCGTAGGAGCGCTCGTGGATGAGCGCGACGACGTCGGCGTTGTCGAAGAGGTAGTCGAGCTCGGCCTCGACGTAGCGGTAGTTGACGTTGATCGTGGTGGCCCGGATCTTCACGATCGCCAGGGTCGCCACCACGTGCTCGATGCTGTTCTTGGCGTAGATGGCGACGTGGTCGCCCGGTCCCACCCCCTGCGACTGCAGGTAGTGAGCGAGCCGGTTGGCATCGGCCTCCAGCTCGGCGTAGGTCACGGTCCGGTCGCCGACCTTGACGGCCAGGTTGTCCGGCGCGGCGTCGACGGCGTGTTCGAAGAGATCAGCGATGTTGTGAGCCACGCCGCGAGACTAGAACACGTTCTTGTTCTTGGCTAGGCTCCGCCGCATGACCGACGCGAACTCGGAAGCCCCGCACTGCCTCGTCGAGCAGGAAGGCCACAAGCTGATCGTCACGATGAACCGCCCCGAGACGCGCAACGCGCTCTCGGGCGAGATGCTGGCGATCATGGAGGAGGCCTGGGACCGGGTCAACACCGACGACTCGATCCGGGTCTGCATCCTCACCGGCGCCGGTGGCTACTTCTGCGCGGGCATGGACCTCAAGGCGGCCACGAAGCGGTCGCCCGACGAGAGCTTCAAGTCCGGCTTCGACCCGTCGGTCATCAAGGGCCTGCTCAAGGGCTTCCGGCTCACCAAGCCGCTCATCGCCGCGGTCGAGGGGCCGGCGATCGCCGGTGGCACGGAGATCCTGCAGGGCACCGACATCCGGATCGCGGGTGAGTCCGCCCGCTTCGGCGTCGCGGAGGCCAGGTGGAGCCTCTACCCGATGGGCGGCTCCGCCGTCCGGCTCCCCCGGCAGATCCCGTACACCGTCGCGCTCGACCTGCTGCTCACCGGCCGGGCGATCAAGGCGCCCGAGGCGAAGGAGATCGGCCTGATCGGCCACGTCGTCCCCGACGGCGAGGCGCTCGCGAAGGCCCACGAGATCGCCGACCTGATCTGCGCCAACGGCCCGCTCGCCGTCCAGGCGATCCTCAGGACCGTCCGCGACTCCGAGGGCAGGCACGAGGAGGACTGCTGGGCCGACGACGCCACGGTCGGCATGGCCGTCTTCGCCTCCGACGACGCCAAGGAGGGACCCCGCGCCTTCGCCGAGAAGCGGACGCCGGTCTTCCAGGGCCGCTGACGCCGCCGCTCCGCGCGTCCGCGGTTCGGCGCTCGCTAGCCGGGATCGTCGTGTGTTCGGCAGACTGACCAGCGGACCATCGGTCAACCGGGAGGAAACGGCGATGTTCTACGTCATCGTGTTCGCGGTCGTCGGCATCGCGCTCGTGGCGATCGTGCTGCGGCGCAGCGACCGGCCGCGCACGACCGTCGATCCCGCCCCGCACCACCACACGGGAGCCGAGAACGCGTCGCACACGGAGCACGGCAGCCCGGAGCGCAAGGAGCGCAAGCGGCGCCGCGCCCAGTCGCAGCACGATCGCCGCAAGCGTCACTGACTCAGCCGAGCACCCCGTCCAGCCAGGCCAGCTGGCGCACGCGGTGGTGCGCCTCGCCACCCTCGTGGTCGTTGAACTCGTAGACCTCGATCGACTTCGGCCCGCCGTAGGCGTTGAACGCGGCGAAGACCGTCGACGGTGGGCAGGTGCGGTCCATCAGCGCGACCGAGAAGAGCGCGGGCGCGCTGGCGCGGGGCGCGAGCACCGCGGCGTCGAAGTAGGACAGCGTCGCGAAGACCGCGGGCACCGACGGGCGGTGGGCGGCCAGGTAGCGCACCAGCTCCAGGTAGGGCTCGGCCTGCGCGACTGACGTCGCGCGTCTGAAGTCGCAGAGGAACGGCACGTCCGGCAGCACTGCGGCCACGGAGGAGGGAGCCAGGGCGGCGACGGAGGTCGAGATCCCGCCGCCCTGGCTCCCTCCCGCCACGGCCACCCGAGACGGGTCCACGAGCGGGTGCCCGCGCAGCACCTCGACCGCGGCGACGGCGTCGGCGTAGACCCTGCGGTAGTAGTAGGTGTCCCGCGAGTCGATCCCGCGGGTGAGGAAGCCCGGCTGCGCCGGCCCCGAGCCGGCGGGGTCAGCGGTCGCGCCGGTCGTCCAGCCGCTCCCCTGCCCCCGGGTGTCGACGACGAGATGGGCGTAGCCCGCCGACGCCCAGAAGACGTGCTCGTGGGGCAGTCCGCGACCGCCGTTGTAGCCCTGGAACTGCACCACGCCGGGCAGCGAGTCCGACCGCAGCGGGCCCGCGGGGAGGTGCAGCCACGCGCGCACCGGCGCGCCGTCGTGCCCCGCGAAGGTCACCTCCCACGTCTCGACGGTCACCAGGCCTGATGCGACCACGGCGTACGACGGCGCCGGGTCGGGCAGCGCGTCGAGCGTCTCCTGCCAGAACTCCTCCAGGTCCTCCGGCGTCGGAAGCACCGGCCGGTAGTCCCGCAGCTCCTCGAGGGGCAGGTCGTAGTGCATCAGGCGGTCTCGACGACCACGTCCGGCGCCAGCGACCGCTCGACCCGGACCTGGCGCGTCGGCCCGACCAGCCGCAGCGCCACCGTCGCGCGGATGTCGGCGCTCGACGCCCCGACCCGCAGCTCGACCGCGCCCGGCTCCACGATCCGCACCAGGTCGCGGCCGGTGAAGGACGCCAGGTCGGCGGAGAGCGTGAAGCGGACGCGCGCCTGCTCGCCGACCGCGAGGTCCACCCGCGCAGCCCCGACCAGCTGCTGCACCGGGCGGACGACGGACGCCACCGGGTCGTGGAGGTAGACCTGCACGACCTCGGAGACCTCGCGGTCCGTGTCGTTGCCGAGCTCCACCGCCAGCTCGACCGAGCCGTCAGTGGCCCACTCCTCGGTCGACGCGGCGACCGATCCCCAGGTGGCGGCGGCGTACGACAGGCCGTGCCCGAAGGGGAAGAGCGCCGTCGGGTCGACGACGCTGACGTCGGTGAGCTGCCCCAGCGTCGGGGCGAGGTACGTCGAGGGGTGCGTGGCGCCGGCGGCCGGGAAGCTGACCGGCAGCCGGCCCGAGGGGTTCACCCGGCCGGTGAGGACGTCGGCGATCGCCTGGGCGCCCTCCTCGCCGGGGAAGAAGGCGCAGACGACGGCCGCCAGCCGGTCGACCTGCCGGCTCAGGTCGTAGGGCCGGCCGACCAGCAGCACCGCCACCACCGGGGTGCCCGTGCCGAGCAGCGCCTCGAGGAGCTCCTCCTGGCGGCCGGGCAGGTCGAGCGTGGCGACGTCGTTGCCCTCGCCGGAGGTGCCGTTGCCGAACAGCCCGGCCTCGTCCCCCAGGGCGACGACGCACACGTCGGCGTCGCGGGCGGCGGCCACCGCGGCAGCGATCTCCTCGTCGGATCCGCCGACCACCGGGACGCCGAGCGCGTAGGTGACCTCGTGGTCGGCGGCCAGCGCCTCCCGCACGCTGCGGATCTCCAGACCCGGCTCCACGCCGGGGTGGTGCACGAGCACGTGCATCGGGAAGGAGTAGCAGCCGAGCATCGCCTGGTAGGTGTCGGCGCGCGGCCCGACCACCACGAGCCGCGCGCCTGGCTGGAGAGGCAGGGTGCCGTCGTTCGCGAGCAGCACCATCGAGCGCTGCGCGACGCGCAGCGCGAGCGCCCGAGCCTCGGGGGCGTCGAGGTCCACGTCGTCCGGCTCGGTCGGCGCCCAGTCGGGGTCGAGCAGGCCCAGCTCGCACTTCTGGCGGAGCACCCGGATCAGCGCCGTGTCGATCGTCTTCTCCTCGACCAGCCCGGCGGCGAGCGCGTCGAGCAGCGGCTGCCCGAAGGCGTTGGTCGACGGCAGCTCGATGTCGATGCCGGCCTGGAGCGCGAGGGCAGCCGCCTCGCCGAGGTCCTCCGCGACCCCGTGCAGGGTCTGCAGGAAGGCGACGGAGAAGTAGTCGGCCGTGAGGGTGCCGTCGAACCCGAGCTGGTCGCGCAGCAGGTCCGTGAGCAGCGTGCGGTCGGCCGCGGCCGGCACGCCGTCGCGGTCGGTGTAGGAGTTCATCACCGACCGGGCCCCGGCGCGCAGGGCCATCTCGAACGGCGGCAGCATCACGTCGGCGAGCTCGCGCGGGCCCATCGACACGGGCGCGAGGTTGCGGGCGGCGCGCGACGCGGAGTAGCCGACGAAGTGCTTGAGCGTCGCCACGATCCCCGCGCCCTCGAGGCCGCGGACGTACGCCGAGCCGACCAGCCCGACGAGCAGGGGATCCTCCCCCAGCGTCTCCTCGACCCGTCCCCAGCGGTGGTCGCGGACGACGTCGAGCACCGGGGCGAGGCCCTGGTGGATGCCGAGCCGGCTCATCGTGGAGCCGATCTGGGCTCCCATCTCTGCGATGAGGTCCGGGTCGAAGGTCGCCGCCCAGGACAGCGGCGCCGGGTAGATCGTCGATCGCCAGGCCGCGAGCCCGGTGAGGCACTCCTCGTGCACCTGCGCAGGGATGCCGAAGCGGTTGCCGGCGACCACGTCGCGCTGCCGCTCGGCGAGGATGCGCATCCCCTCGCGTGGCTCGAGCGGGGCCGTGCCGAAGGTCCGGGTGAGCTGGCCGAGACCACCGTCGACCACCTCCGCCCAGGGCGGGAGCGGCCCGATGCTCTCGCTGAGCATCGGCGCCATCCCGCCGGCGGCCGGGTCGATCCACCAGACGCTGCCGAGCTGGGCGACCTTCTCCTCCAAGGTCATCCGCTCGATCAGGTCGGCGACGCGGGCGTCGACGGGCGCCGACGGGTCGCGCCAGAGCTCGGTCACGAAGGAACCTCCAACGATGCTGTGGACCGGCGACGTACGAGCGTCGTGTCCAGGGTGATGTGGGTGTCGTCGATCTCCTCGCCCGCGATGAGCGCCACCAACATGGCGGTCGCGTCGCGGCCGAGCTGGCGCATCGGCTGGTGCACCGTCGTGAGCGGCGGGTGCGCGAGGGCGGACTCCGGGATGTTGTCGAAGCCCACCACCGAGACCGCGCCCGGGACGTCGATGCCGAGCTCGACGGCGACGTCGAGGGTGGCTAGGGCCGAGATGTCGTTGGCCGCGAAGATGGCCGTCGGCGGGTCCGGCAGGGTCAGCAGCGCCCGGGCCGCCTCGCGCGCCTGCTCCGGGTCGAAGGCGCCGAGCGCGAGGAGGTCCTCGTCGACCCGCAGCCCGGCGGCGTGGATGGCGTCGCGGTAGCCCTGCTCGCGCAGCTGCGCCGACACCAGGTCGGGACGTCCGGTGACCATGCCGATCCGCCGGTGTCCGAGCTCGATGAGGTGGTCGACGGCGATCCGGGCGCCCTGGAGGTTGTCCGCGGCGACGGTCGGCAGGCTCGACCGGCCGGTGTGCGGGTCGACGGCGACGACCGGACCGTCGTACTGGACGTCGGTGACGGTCGGGGTGACGATCACCGCGCCGTCGACGAGGGTCCCCATCACCCGGGAGAGGTAGCGCCGCTCCCAGCCGACGTGCTCGTCGACGCGGCCGCCGGCGGAGTAGGCGACCAGCTCGTAGCCGGTGCCGCGGATCGCGTCGGCGACGCCCTTGAGCACCTCGGTGCTGAACGGCTCGAAGTCGGCGACCAGCACGCCGATGACGTTGGTCCGCGTGTTGCGCAGGCTCCGCGCGACCAGGCTGGCCTCGTAGCCGAGGCGGTTGATGACGCCCGTGACGTGCTCGAAGGTCTCCGGTGCCACGCCGTAGCGGGCGTTGATCACCTTCGAGACCGTCGAGACCGACACGCCCGCCTCCGCCGCGACCTGCTGCATCGTCACCCGGCCGGTCGTCTGCCCGTTGCCGTCCACGCCCGTCATCCCTTCACCGCTCCCTGGAGACCGCTGACGATCCGGCGCTGCATCGCCAGGAACATCACCAGCGCCGGGATCATCGCGATCGTCGTGAACGCCAGCACGCCGGCGGTGTCCGCCGAGTGCTCGGTCGAGTAGTCCGCCACCCCGAGCGGCAGCGTGCGCATGTCGTCCTGGAGCAGCAGCAGCGGCAGCAGGTAGGCGTTCCACGAGGCGACGAACGCCAGCACGCCGACCGTCACCAGTCCGGGGATCGACAAGGGCAGCGCGAGCCACCAGAAGATCCCGACGCGGGACGCGCCGTCGATCAGCGCCGCCTCCTCGAGCTCGCGCGGGATCGCCATCAGGAACGGCCGCAGGATGACCACGGTCAGCGGCAGCGCGAACGCCGCCTGGGGCAGCGCGACGCCCCACCAGGTGTTGCCCAGCGACAGGTCGCGGGTCACCAGGATGAAGAGCGGGATGATCGCGACCGCCGCCGGGAAGAGGAGGCCGAGCACGAAGACCGTGAAGAGCGCCTCGCGGCCGCGGAAGTCGTAGCGCGCGAGCGGGTACGCCGCCATCACGCCGAGGAGGACGGCGACCACCGTGGTGACGACGGCGATCACCGTCGAGTTCACGGCGTAGCGCCAGAACGCCTCGTTGGTGAGCACGGCCGTGTAGTTGCTGAAGACCCACGGGTCCGGGAGGGACGCCGGGTCGCGCGCGATCTGCTCGTTGCTGCGGAAGCCGCCGAGCGCGCCGTAGATCACGGGCCCGAGCGTGATTGCGACGGTGACCAGCGCGATCCCGTAGACCAGCGGGCCACCGCCGCCGAAGCTCTTGGCGCGAGCCGTCATCGGAGCACCTCCCGGTCACGTCGAAGGACGAACACTTGGTAGACGAGCGCGAGCACGAAGCCGATCACGAAGAGCAGCACGGAGGCCGCTCCCGCGATGCCGTAGTTGTGGCGCTGCGTGCCCTCGCTGATGAGGTAGGTCGCCATCGTCGTCGTGGCGTTGGCGGGACCACCCTGGGTCAGCACCCAGACCATGTCGAAGCACTGGATCGAGCCGATCATCGACAGGAAGAGCCAGGTCCGGATCGTCGGGCCCAGCAGCGGCAGCGCGATGCGCCGCTGTGCCTGCCACCAGCCGGCCCCGTCCAGCTGGGCGGCCTCGAAGAGCTCGTCGGGCACGCTCTGGAGCCCGGCGAGGAAGAGCAGGACCGCGAGGCCGAGGTACTTCCAGGTGAGCACCACGAAGACCGTCGGCAGCGCCAGGTCCGGCGTGCCGAGGAAGCCCTGCTCCGGAGGCGTGAGACCGACCATCTCGATCAGGTGGTCGATCACGCCGTACTGCGGCTGGAGCAGCTGGAACCAGACGACGCCGGCGATCACCTCGGCCACGACGTACGGGACGAAGACGATCGTGCGGAGCAGGCCCTGCCCCACGATCCGGCGGTTGAGCAGCATCGCGAGCAGGAGACCCAGAGGGAGCTGCACGATCACCGAGGCGATCACGATCATGAAGTTGTGCATCACCGCGTCGGTGAACACCTCGTCGCTCAGCACCCGCTGGTAGTTGCGCCAGCCGACGAAGTCGTCCATCGGGCCGAAGCCCTTCCAGCGGTAGAAGGACATCCGCACCGCCGACACGACCGGCCAGGCCACGAAGACGGCCATCAGCGCGAGCGCCGGGGTCACGAACAGCGCGACCTCGAGCCGCAGCCGCCACCGCGGCCCGACAGGGCGGGGGGCCACCCGGCGCATGGTGCGCCGGGTGGCCAGATCTGCGTGGACGGGTACCGCCGGGACGGCGATGCCCTCGTCTGTCACGGACAGGTCACTTCTCCTCGTCCGCGGCCTCTTGCACGGCGTCCACGACGTCCTGCGGCGAGGCCTCACCTGCGAACAGCAGCGCGATCTCGGAGTTCAGCGCGCCTCCGACCGACTCACCGAGCGCGGTGTCGAAGTAGAGCTGGACGAACGGCGCCTGGTCGCGGAACTCCAGCAGGCCGGCGAGCGCCGGGTCCTTGACGGAGCCGCTGGCCGCCGCGTTGGTCGGCAGACCCATGTCGTTCTCCGCGAAGCCGGTCTGCACGTCGTCGGACAGCAGGTACTTCACGAACTCGACGGCCTCGTCGGGTGCCTCCTCCGAGACGGCCCAGGCGTCGCCGCCGCCGAGCGCGGCGGCCGGGTCACCGGCACCGCCGTCGACGGCCGGGAAGGGGAACCAGCCGGTCTTGTCGCCCAGGCCCTTGCCGTCGTCGGTCAGGCCCTGCATGACGCCCGGCTCCCAGTGGCCCTGCATCTCCATCGCGACCTTGCCGGTGGCGAGCAGGCCGGACGCGGACGTCGCGCCCTCCTGCGCCTTGGTGGCGAGGAAGCCCTTGTTGAAGGGGTCCATGTCGAGGATCTCCTCGACGGTCTCGCCGGCCTTGACGAAGCACGGGTCCGAGAAGTCCATGTCGGTGAGGGCGGTGGTCAGCGTGTCCTGGGAGCACTGCCGGAGGGCGGTGTAGTACCAGTAGTGGGCGGCAGGCCAGCCGTCGCCGGCGCCGACCGAGACCGGCTCGATGCCGGCGTCCTTGAGCTTGTCGACGGCGTCGTTGAACTCGGCGAGGGTGGTCGGGGGCTCGGTGATCCCGGCCTGCTCGAAGAGGTCGGTGTTGTACCAGAACCCGACGACGCCGAGGGAGAACGGCAGGGCGTAGGTCTGGCCGTCGACCTGCCAGCCGGCGACCGAGCCGCCGATCTTGTCGATCTCCTCCGAGGCCGAGTCCGAGATGTCCTTCACCATGCCGGCCTCGACGTGGTCCGCGAGCTCACCGCCGCCGCGCTCCATGTAGACGTCCGGGATGTCGCCGCTCTGGAACGCCGCGGCGAGCTTGTCGACCATGTCCTCGTGGGCCATGGCCTGGATCTCGATCTTCACGCCCTCGTGGTCGGCCTCGAAGTCCTTGGCGACCTGCTCGTAGTAGCCCTTGCCGGGCTCGTTGTTGGAGTTGTGCCACCACGTGATCGTGGTCTCGCCACCGCTCTCGTCCGAGGAGTCGTCGTCGCCACCGCAGGCGGCGAGCGTCAACACCCCGGCGCAGATCGCGGCGAGTGCCGCACTGCGCGTCTTCGACCTCATTCGTCACCCTTCCGTTCGTCGTACGCCGGGTGCGACGCACGTCACATGGCGGGAAAGGTGCCACTCGCAGATCCGGGGTGTCAATCGTTGTCGATAACGATTTCCAAAGGCAAGCACTTTCGAAATTTCGATACCCCGCCGGGTCGCTTCGATGGGTGCGCTCACACCCCGGGGTGGGGCTAGAGCATCCGCCGCACGAGGCGGCGGCCGAGCACCATGCCCAGGTGGGCGGCCAGCGCCACGAAGAAGGCGATGTGCGCGGCGACGTGCACCGGCAGCAGGTCGTCGTCCCCGAGCACCAGCGCCAGCCCGGTGAGCGGGACGACGACGAGCGTGGCGAGGAGGGCGACCTCGGCGGCGTGCACGATCCGCTGGTCACGCGGCGTCAGCCGCTCGTCCCAGGGCGGCAGCGGCGTCGTGGACCGCCACAGCACCCGGAGGAGCACCAGCGCGAAGATGCTCAGCCCCAGCAGGACGTGCAGGTCGAGCAGGTCGAGCGGGCCGTCGAACACCCCCAGGCCGTCGTCCTCGCCGCCGCGCCCTCGCCCGTGGCCGCTCGCGCCGCCTCTCCCCCGGCCCCGCCCGTGCCCGTGGCCGCTGTGGTCGGCCTCCACCGTGTAGCCGACGACGAACTGGGCGACGACGGCGAGCACGGTCGCCCAGTGCAGCGTCTTGGTGACGAGGCCGTACCCGTGCTCACCGTTGCGGAGCGGCATGGCACCGTCGTACCCGTGGAGATGCTCACGACACCCGTCACCCCCGCCCTCGTCCGGGGCGCCCTCGAGGTCGAGCAGACCCCCCGGGGGCTGCTCCCCCACCGGCTGCCGGCCTGGGCACGCGCCCAGCTGCCCGATCCGCAGCTGCTGATGGCGGAGAGCATGCCGTCCGGGGTGCGCGTGGCGTTCCGGACCGCGGCCACGGTGATCGAGCTCGAGGCGCTGCCCAGCAAGCGCGCGTACGCCGGCGCCCCGCCGCGCCCGGACGGCACCTACGAGCTCGTGGTCGACGGGCAGGTCGTGGGTGGTGGGTCGATCCCCGGCGGCGACGTGCTGACGGTCGACATGATGACCGGGCGCGCCGAGAGCGTCGAGGGCGAGCCTGGCCGGGTGCGGTGGGACGGGCTCGCGGCCGGCCCGAAGGCCGTCGAGATCTGGCTGCCGCACGACGAGTCCAGCCGGCTCGTCGCGCTCCACACCGACGCGCCGGTGGAGCCCGCTGCGCCCGGCGCCAGCCGCGTGTGGGTGCACCACGGCAGCTCGATCAGCCACGGCTCGGCCGCAGAGCGCCCCACCGGCACGTGGCCGGCGTACGCCGCGCGGCTGGCCGGCGTCGACCTGGTCAACCTCGGCTTCGCCGGCAGTGCGCTCGTCGACCAGTGCGTCGCGCGCACGATCCGCGACACCCCGGCCGACCTGGTGAGCCTCAAGCTCGGCATCAACGTCACCAACCACGACCTGATGCGGATGCGCGGGTTCACGTCCGCGGTGCACGGCTTCCTCGACACGATCCGCGACGGGCACCCCGACACGCCCCTGGTCGTGGTGTCCCCCGTCTGGTGCGGCATCCACGAGGAGACGCCCGGGCCGGCCGCCCCAGACATGAGCGCGTTGGCTGAGGGCGAGGTGCGCTTCGTCGCCCTCGGCGACCCGGCAGAGGTGGCCGCAGGCAGGCTCACGCTCCAGACCATCCGCGCCGAGCTCGCCCGGATCGTCGACCAGCGCGCCGACCCGCACCTGACCTACGTCGACGGGCTGTCGCTCTACGGCGCCGAGGACGCGGTCGACCTGCCGCTCCCCGACGGCCTCCACCCGGACTCCGCGACCCACCGCCTCATCGGCGAGCGGTTCGCGAAGGCGGTGCTGTAGGCCTCAGCCGACGGCGCGGTCGCCGGTCCAGAACTCCGCGCGCAGCGCCTTCTTGTCCGGCTTGCCGAGGCCGGTGAGCGGCAGCGCGTCGGCGACGATGACCTGCTTGGGCGACTGCACGGAGCCCTTGCGCTCCTTGACCATCTCCTGGATCTCGACGGTCATCGTCGCGATCGACTCCTCGTCGCGCGGGGCGTCGGAGCGCAGCACCACGATCGCCGTGACCGCCTCGCCGAACTTCTCGTGCGGGGTGCCGATCACGCCGACCTGGGCGACCGCGGGGTGCTCGGCGACCACGTCCTCGACCTCGCGCGGGAACACGTTGAAGCCGCCGGTGACGATCATGTCCTTGGTGCGGTCGACGATGTACCAGAAGCCGTCCTCGTCCTCGCGGGCCACGTCGCCGGTGTGCATCCAGCCGTCGCGGAAGGTCTCAGCGGTCTCGTCCGGCAGGTTCCAGTAGCCGCCGGCCAGGAGGGGGCCGGCGACGCAGATCTCCCCCGGCTCCCCGGTGGGCACCGGCTTGCCGTCCTCGCCGAGCAGCGCCGTACGGATGAACGCCGAGGGGCGCCCGCAGGACGCGAGCCGGCCGTCGCCGCCGCCGACGTGGTCCTCCTTGGCGAAGTAGGTGATCGCCATCGGCGCCTCGGACTGGCCGTAGTACTGCGCGAAGATCGGGCCGAAGCGGTCGATCGCCTCCTTGAGGCGCACCGGGTTGATCGCGGAGGCGCCGTAGTAGACGGTCTCGAGCGACGAGAGGTCGCGGGTCCGCGAGTCCGGGTGGTCCATCAGCGCGTAGAGCATCGACGGCACCAGCATGGTCGCGGTGATCCGCTGCTCCTCGATGGTCCGCAGCACCTCGGCCGGGTCGAACTTCGCCAGCACGTAGAGGCAGCCGCCCTTGAGCACCGTCGGCACGAAGAACGCCGCGCCGGCGTGCGAGAGCGGCGTGCACATCAGGAACTTCGGCGACTCCGGCCACTCCCACTCGGCCATCTGGATCTGCGTCATCGTGTTCATCTGCCGGGAGAGGCCGATGACCCCCTTGGGCTTGCCGGTCGTGCCGCCGGTGTAGGTGATCGACACGACGTGGTCCGGGTCGAGGGTGACCGCCTCGAGCGGCTGCGGGGCGAACGAGGCGGCGGCCGCGACCAGGTCGTGGCCGACGTGGGCCAGCTCGTCGGGCACCGGGCCGATCGTCAGGACCTTCTCGAGCTTCGGGCAGCGCTCGAGCAGCCCCAGGGCGCGCTCGACGAACATCGGCACCGGGTCGATGGTCAGCGAGGTGATCTCGGCGTCGTTGATGACGTAGGCGTGGTCGTCGAGCGAGCCGAGCGGGTGCAGCGAGCTGCGTCGGTAGCCCTGGGTCTGGCCGGCGCCGAGGATGAAGAGGACCTCGGGGCGGTTCAGCGCCAGCAGCGCACCCGCGGTGCCCCGGCCGGCGCCGAGGGCCTCGAACGCCTGGACGTACTGGCTCATCCGCTCCGCGGCCTGCCCGCCGGTGATCGTGGTGTCGCCGAGGTACATCACCGGCTTGTCCCGGTGCCGCTTCAGCGCGGAGACCATCAGGTGACCGTTGTGCGTCCCGACTCGCATGTCTGCCGTCATGCGCCCGAGACTAGAACGTGTTTCAGTTCGGGGCAATCCTCGCGAGCACGCGGTCGAGGCCGGCCCGGACAGCGTCGTACGCCCCGGCCTCGGTGAGGTCGCGCGCCAGCTGCTCGTTGAGGCCACCGGGGGTCGCGTGCGCCGCGGCGAGCGCGTCGAAGTCGGCGTGCGGGGTGCTCAGCTCGCCGGCCAGGGCGGCGAACGTGTCGGCGACGTAGCGGCGTGCCTCGTCGCCGGGGATGCCACGGTCCTCCAGCCAGCCCGCGATCGTGCCCAGGTAGCGGAAGTACGCCGCGACCGTGGCCGACGCCGCGCCGATCGACTCGTAGGCGAGCTCGCTGTCGAGCACCAGGCTGCCGCCGAGGCGGTCGAAGAGGCCGGTGGCGGCGGGCGTGCCGGGGTGCACCGGGGTGGCGCCGCTGCGGGTCGCGACCGCCGGCAGCGGGGTGACCAGGGCGACGTCGGTCGCGGGCGCGACGACCGCCGCGAGGCCGGCGAGGTGCAGCTCGGCGACCGCGCTCAGGACGGCGTGGTCGGCGCGGAAGGTCAGGCCGGCCAGGACGTCGGCCGCGTCGGTCGGCAGCAGGCAGACGACCACGACGTCGGCGGCGTCCACGACGGCCTGGTTGTCGTCCGCGACCCGCACGGACGGGAAGCGGGCGGCGAGGCCGGCCGACCGCTCGGCGTTGCGCGGCGAGAGCACGACGTCGGGCGGGTCACCCACCCCCTCGCACAGGCCGGTGACGATCGCGGCCGCGATGGAGCCGACTCCCAGGACGCCGTAGGTGGTCACCGGACAACCTTCCCACCGCGACCCGTCTGCTCCCGACGGGCCCCTCCAGATGCGGTATGACGCGACCGCGCCCGAGGGCTAGCCTCACCTCCATCCAGCCTTGCCGCGGACCGCCGCGGCTCGTGACGCCTCGCCGACGCCCCTGCCTCCCCGGTCGCGACAACCCGCGCACCGAGGAGGACACATGAGCATCGACCTGGACACCTTGCGCGCCACGG
Organism: Nocardioides agri; assembly: GCF_013778305.1. Lineage (GTDB taxonomy): Bacteria > Actinomycetota > Actinomycetes > Propionibacteriales > Nocardioidaceae > Nocardioides > Nocardioides agri. The sequence goes on along the minus strand of NZ_JACEIC010000001.1, from coordinate 562,736 downwards.
TCCGTGGCGCCGTCACCGGACCGGACGACGCCGGCTACGACGAGGCCCGCACCGTACGCAACGGCATGATCGACCGGCGTCCACGCGTGGTCGTGCAGCCCGCGAACGCCGGCGACGTGATGACCGCGGTCCGCTTCGCCACCGACAACGGGCTGACGGTCGCCGTCCGCGGAGGCGCCCACAGCGTGCCCGGTTTCGGCACGTGCGACGACGGCGTGGTCATCGACCTCTCGGCCATGCGCGGTGTCCGCGTCGACCCGATGACCCAGACGGCCCGGGTCGGCGGCGGCGCCACCTGGGGCGACATGAACGCCGCGACGTACCCCTTCGGGCTGGCCACGACCGGCGGCATCATCTCGACCACCGGCGTCGGCGGGCTGACGCTCGGCGGCGGCATCGGCTACCTCTCACGTGGCTTGGGCCTGGCTCTCGACAACCTGCTCTCCGCCGACGTCATCACGGCCGACGGCACGTTCCACCTCGCCAGCGAGAAGGACGACGCCGACCTCTTCTGGGCGATCCGCGGCGGTGGTGGCAACTTCGGCGTGGTCACGTCGTTCGAGTTCAGGCTGAGCCCGGTCAAGGACATCTACGGCGGTCCCATCTTCTTCGAGCTCGAGCAGGCCGGGGACCTGTTCCGCCTCTACCGCGACTTCATCGCCGACGCACCGGAGGAGTTCGGCGGCTTCCCCGCCTACCAGATCGCGCCGCCGCTCCCGTTCATCCCGGAGCACCGCCACGGCCAGACGCTGGCCCTGCTGGTGACCTGCTGGACCGGTGACCTCGACCAGGGCGAGAAGGTGCTGGCGCCGTTCCGGGCCCTCGCCCCATCGGTTGCCGAGATGGTCGGGCCGATGCCCTACCCCGCGCTCAACAGCGCGTTCGACGACCTCTACCCGGCGGGTCTGCGCCACTACTGGAAGGCCAGCTTCGTCAAGGAGCTCACCGACGATGCGATCGACGCGCACGTCGAGCACGGCGCCAAGGTGCCCGCACTGACCTCGACGATGCACATCTACCCGATCAACGGCGCCTGCCACCGCGTCGCGCCGGACGCGACCGCGTTCGCCTACCGGGACGCGAGCTTCGCCACCGTCATCGCCGGGATGTGGCCGGATGCCGAGGACGACGAGGCCAACACGGCCTGGGTGCGCGGCTACTACGACGCCATCGCTCCCCACTCGGAGGAGGGCGGCTACATCAACTTCATGGCGGAGGACGACCAGAGCCGGATCCGCGCCAACTACAAGGGCAACTACGACCGCCTGGCCGAGATCAAGGGGCGTTACGACCCGGACAACGTCTTCCGGCACAACCAGAACATCGCGCCCGCCTGATCCGCGGCACTCACCGGTGCTTCGTCCCCGGGCGGTGCACCCGCCGCTCGAGGACGCCGATCTTGTCGATGCGGTGCTCGGGGTTGCCGAACCGGTCGGTCCAGTAGTTGCCGCGGGCGTGGTCCTCGGGGGTCGCGCACGTCGAGATGGTGATGTAGCCGTGCCGGGGCGCGACACCCGGCCTGCCGGGCACCGCCGCGCGCTGGGCGCGCAGCGACGTCGCCGAGCGGAACGACGTCCAGCGGGTCTTGATGATCCGGTAGACGTAGCGCCAGCGCCCGGCGTCGACGAAGACCTTGTCGCCGTGGTCGAGCGACGGCGTCCGCCCGAAGATGCCGCCGTGCGAGGTGCGGTGGCCGGTGACCTGGTAGTTGCCGAGGCCGCCAGGACCCGTGCCGCCGTGCTTGCCGTGCGAGCTCGCCGCGATCCCGCGGTTCTGGATCCGGGTCCCCCGGGCGTCGTCGGTCCTGCCGTAGTAGGCGACCACCTGGAGGTGGTGGACCCGCGGGAGCGTCGGGATCGTCAGCCGGGCGTCGTGCGCCGTGCCGCTGCTGAAGGCGTGCGAGAACCGCGGTGGCTCGTCAGCGGCGGCCGGAGCGCTCGACCCGACGGCAAGCACGACGGCGAGCACGACGGCGGCGTACGCGGGTCCGGCCGACCGGGTTCGATGCATGGAGCGGACGTACCCAGCCGCCGGACCCGCAAGCGCAACGGGTCAGCGGACGCCGATGCGGGCCGAGCAGGCCGGCCAGGCGCCCCAGCCCTGGCTCCGCTTGATCCGCTCGGCGATCTTGATCTGCTCGCCCTTGCTCGCGCGGCTCGGCAGGCTCGCGAACTGCCGCCCGCCGTGACCGGCCCAGGTGCTGGGGCTGATCTGGAGGCCGCCGTAGTAGCCGTTGCCGGTGTTGATGTGCCAGCGGCCGCCGGACTCGCAGTGGGCGAGCCGCTCCCAGGTCCGGACGGAGGCGGCCTGGGAGGGTGCGTCGAGCGCAACGACGGGGACGAGGGTCGTCGCCGTCAGGGCAGCAGCGGACAGCAGGGTGCGCATGCGCATGAGATCTCCTCGAACGCCTGCGAGGTGAGCTGTCGGGTTCGGGCAGGAGCTGCCCGGCCGCGCCCTACGGCGCCGGCTTCACCCCGAGGACCACACCCGGACATCGGGTGGTCCGTGGAACCTGTGGGTCCCCCGCTCCTGCCCGGAGTGTGTCTCGTGTCCGCTCCCGCCGGGCAGGACTCGGCGTACGGGGAGCGCGCCCCGCGGTTGCGCAGGACCTGTCGAGGCTAGGCAGGTGCCCCGCCCCGACACAAGTCGGCGCGGGGGTGGCCCGCCTCACGCCAGCAGTGCGGCCACCGAGCGGATCTCGTCGGCGGAGCGGCAGCTGAGCAGCAGGGTGGTGACGCCGGTCTCCTCCCACTGCGCGACCCGCTCCTTCACCTCCCCGGCGGTGCCGATGATGTGCATGTCGTCGACGAGCTCGTCGGGGATCAGCGCGGTCGCCCTGTCCTTCTCCCCGTTCAGGTAGAGGTCCTGCACCTCGCTCGCGAGGTCTTCGTAGCCCATCCGCACGAAGACCTGGTTGTGGAAGTTCGCCTCCTTGGCGCCCATGCCACCCATGTAGAGCGCGACGAACGGCCGCATCGCGTCGATGACCGCCGCCTTCTCCTCCGCGCTGTCCACGACCTGGAGGTGGCAGGTGGCGGCGATCTCGAAGTCGGCACGGGTACGCCGCGCGCCCGGCCGCGCGAAGCCCTCGTCGAGCCACGGCTGGTACATGCCGGCCGACTTCGGGGTGTAGAAGATCGGGATCCAGCCGTCGGCGATCTCGGCCGTCTGCGCGACGTTCTTCGGACCCTCGGCACCCAGCCAGATCGGCACGTCCGCGCGGAGCGGGTGCACGATCGGCTTGAGGGGCTTGCCGAGGCCGACGGAGTTCTCCCCGCGGTAGGGCAGCGGGTAGTGCGGGCCGTCGTTGGTCACCTTGTCCTGGCGGGCCAGGACCTTGCGGATGATCTCGACGACCTCGCGGGTGCGGGCCAGCGGCTTGCCGAAGGGCTGGCCGTACCAGCCCTCCACGACCTGCGGGCCGCTGACGCCCATCCCGAGGATGACCCGGCCGTTCGACAGGTGGTCGAGCGTCATCAGGTGCATCGCGATCGAGGTGGGTGCGCGGCCGGACATCTGCACGATCGACGTCCCGAGCTTGATCCGAGAGGTCTCGCGGCCCCACCAGGCGAGCGGGGTGAACGCGTCGCTCCCCCACGCCTCGGCGGTGAAGATCGCGTCGAAGCCGGCGTCCTCGGCGGCGGCGACCAGCTCTCCCACGCCCTGCGGCGGCTGTGCGCCCCAGTAGCCGAGCTGCAGTCCGAGCTTCATCCATCTCTCCTGTCGTCGTCGATGCTTGCCCGATCTTAGAACGTGTTCTAGTTTCGGACCATGACACGAACACTGTCAGCACCGGTCACCGTAGCGTTCGACTACACCCGCTCCACCGGGCCGGTCATCGGGCGCTTCCTCACCGGGCTCCGCGACGGGCAGGTCGTCGGCGGGCGCACCTCGGAGGGCGCGGTCGTCGTCCCGCCCCCGGAGTTCGACCCGGTGACCCACGAGCCGATCACCGACTTCGTCGAGGTCGCGCCGGTGGGGACCGTCACGTCGTGGACGTGGGTGCCCGAGCCGGTGAAGGGCCAGCCGTTCGACCGGCCGTTCGCGTTCGTGCTGGTGCGCCTCGACGGCGCCGACGCGCCCCTGCTGCACGCCCTCGACGTGTCGTCCCCCGACGAGGTGTCGACCGGGATGAGGGTCCAGGTGCGCTGGCGCGAGGAGCGGGTCGGCTCGATCACCGACATCGAGTGCTTCGAGGTCGCGACCGAGAGCGGACCCACGGGCGTCGAGGCGATCGGCGACAACCCGGTCACCGGCGTGATCGTCCCCGTGTCACTGGACTACCTCTACGCAGCGAGCCCCGAGGAGAGCGCCTTCTACCGCGGCCTCAACGAGGGCCGCATCCTCGGTCAGCGCTGCCCCACCTGCGAGAAGGTCTACGTGCCGCCGCGCAGCGCCTGCCCGACCGACGGCACACCGACCTCGGAGGAGGTCGAGGTCTCGCAGACCGGCACGATCACGACGTTCTGCATCGTCAACGTGCCGTTCCTGGGGCAGAAGATCACCCCGCCGTACGTCTCGGCGTACGTGCTGCTCGACGGCGCGGACATCGCGGTCCTGCACCTGATCCTCGGCGTCCCGGCCGCGGAGGTGCGGATGGGCATGCGGGTCGAGGCGGTGTGGAAGCCGCGCGAGGAGTGGACCTACTCCCTGGAGAACATCGACCACTTCGAGCCCACCGGCGAGCCTGACGCCGACTACGACACCTACAAGCACCACCTCTGAGGGGCGGAAGATGAGAGACGTTGCGGTCGTCGGGTTCGCCCAGCGACAGATGCCGGAGTTCGACGGGTCGCCGACCTGCGTGGAGCTGCTGGTGCCGCTCCTGGCCGAGTGCTACGAGCAGACCGGCTGGACCAGGCGGGACGTCGGGTTCTGGTGCTCGGGGTCCTCCGACTACCTCGCCGGCCGGTCGTTCTCCTTCGTGCAGGCGGTCGACGCGATCGGCGTGATCCCGCCGGTCAACGAGTCCCATGTCGAGATGGACCTGGCCTGGGCGCTCTACGAGGCGTGGCTCAAGATCCAGACCGGCGAGGTCGACACCGCCCTGGTCTACGCCTTCGGCAAGTCGTCGGCCGGCGTCCTGCGCCGGTCGCTCTCGCTGCAGCTGGAGCCCTACACCATGACGCCCCTGTGGCCCGACACCGTGTCGCTGGCCGCCCTGCAGGCGCGGGTCGGCATCGACGCGGGCGTCTGGGACGAGGCCGCGATGGCCGAAGTCGCCAACAGGTCGCTCACCGACGCCGAGAAGAACGAGTACTCGATCCGCAAGGGCGGGTCGTCGGTCGAGGAGCTGCTCGCCCGACCGATGTACGCCGACCCGCTGCGCAAGCACGACTGCTCCCCCGTCACCGACGGGGCGGCCGCCATCGTGCTCGCCGCGGGCGACAAGGCCCGCGAGGTGCGCGAGAAGCCCGCCTGGATCAGCGGGCTGGCGCACTTCGTCGACCCGATGAGCATGGGGACCCGCGACCTGACCCGCGCACCGTCGGCCGCCCGTGCCGCTGCCCAGCTCGACCTGTCCGGCGTCGAGCTGGCCGAGCTGCACGCGCCGTTCAGCCACCAGGAGCTGATCCTGCGCCGCGAGCTCGACCTGGCCGACGACGTACGCGTCAACCCGTCCGGTGGCGCGCTCACCAGCAACCCGATGTTCTCCGGCGGCGGCATCCGGATCGGCGAGGCGGCGGCGCGGATCTGGTCCGGCGAGATCGGCAAGGCGGTCGCGCATGCGACCTCCGGGCCGGCCCTGCAGCAGAACCTGCTCTGCACCCTGGAAGGACGGAACTGATGGCCAAGCAGCCTGCCGCCGTGGTCGGCGTGGGTCAGACCCACCACCGGGCCAAGCGCGAGGACGTCTCGATGGCCGGCCTGTGCCGCGAGGCCATCGACCGCGCGCTGGCCGACGCGAACATGACCTTCGACGACATCGACGCCGTCGTCGTCGGCAAGGCGCCCGACCTGTTCGAGGGCGTGATGATGCCCGAGCTCTTCCTCGCCGAGTCGCTCGGCGCGGCCGGCAAGCCGCTGCTGCGCGTGCACACGGCCGGCTCCGTCGGCGGCTCGACCGCGATCGTCGCGTCCTCGCTCGTGCAGGCGGGCGTGCACAAGCGGGTGCTGACGGTCGCCTACGAGAAGCAGTCGGAGTCCAACGCGATGTGGGCGCTGTCGGTGCCGCTCCCGTTCAACATGCCCGTGCACGCCGGTGCGGGCGGCTACTTCGCGCCGCACGTGCGCTCCTACATCCGGCGCTCCGAGGCACCCACGCACGTCGGCGCGATCGTGGCGGCCAAGGACCGCCAGAACGCGCTCAAGAACCCCTACGCGCACCTGAAGAACCCGGACACGACCGTCGAGTCGGTGCTGGCCTCGCAGATGCTCTGGGACCCGATCCGCTACGACGAGACCTGTCCGTCCTCCGACGGCGCCTGCGCGCTCGTCATCGTGTCCGAGGACGTCGCGGCCGCATCCCCCAACCCGGCTTGGATCCACGGCACCGTGATGCGGTCCGAGGCCACCACCGCCGCCGAGCGCGACCAGGTGAACCCGCAGGCGTCGCGGGACGCCGCCGCAGCGCTGTGGAAGCAGGCCGGCATCACCAACCCGCTCGAGGAGATCGACGCAGCCGAGATCTACGTGCCGTTCTCGTGGTTCGAGCCCATGTGGCTGGAGTCGCTCGGCTTCGCGGAGCTGGGTGGCGGATGGAAGCTCTCGGAGTCCGGGGCGACGGCGATGGACGGCAAGATCCCGGTCAACTGCTCGGGCGGCGTGCTCTCGTCGAACCCGATCGGCGCCTCCGGCATGCTCCGCTTCGGCGAGGCCGCCCTGCAGGTGCGCGGCGCGGCCGGTGAGCACCAGGTCGACGGCGTACGACGGGCCCTCGGTCATGCCTACGGCGGCGGCTCGCAATTCTTCGCCATGTGGGTCGTCGGCGCGGAGAAGCCGAGCAACTGACCCGGCGCGGGCTAGAGTCGGGACATGGGTGACGTCCTGGCCTTCCCGTCCCGTCCGCAGCCCGACCACGTCGAGCCGGAGCCGCTGTGGCGCGAGGCCGTGGGCCAGGAGCTCCGTGACGCACGGCGTACGGCCGAGCGCACGCTGTCCGACGTGGCGGGCAACGCCGGGGTGTCCACGCAGTACCTCTCCGAGGTCGAGCGTGGCCTCAAGGAGCCCTCGTCCGAGATCCTCGGTGCGGTCGCAGGCGCACTCGGGCTGCGGCTCGTCGACCTCACCACCCGGGTCTCCCGGCGGTTGTCCGCCGGCACGATCTCCGGGCCCGTGTGCCTGGCGGCCTGACTCAGTAGCCGGGGAAGACCCGCCGCAGGTCGTCCAGCGACACGTTGCCGCTGACCGACACCGCGGCGTCGTACGGCGCCCGCAGCCGGCCGGTCAGCAGCCGGACCGTCGCACCGGGCGCGCCCTCGAGCGTCGCCGTGGGATCGGCGGCCTCGTCGACGACGGCGACGCCGTCGTCGATGACCACGCCCCCTCCGGGGACCGCGAGCCGCACCGGCTCGGACACCTCGCCCGGCTTGGCCGAGAACCCGAGGAGGAAGGCCAGCGGGCCCCGGAAGAGCTCAGCCAGCACCTCCGCGGACTGCTCGGTGACCTCCGCCGCGGGGTCGAGGCCGGCGCGCACGTCCCAGGCGTGGTTGGCGACCTCGTTGAGCCGCATGCCGAGCGCGACCTCGAGCGGCGCCGGCTCCGGCAGGAAGCCGAGATCGACCGTCAGCGACTGCCGCTGCTCGGGCGAGAGGGCCTCGACGGTCTCGAGGTACGCCGTGTCGTGCCGCACGAAACCGGCCGCCTGGTCGACCGGCGACGAGGAGTCCCAGCGCGCCCACACGGACTGGTCGTCCTCCTCGTCGACGCTCTCGCCGGCCGCTCGTGCGATCGGCTTCCGCGTGATCTCGGCGCCGCTCCCGAGGTGCGACAGCGCCTGCGCGACCGTCCACTCGGATGCGCCGCTAGGCGCGTCGAGCGCCTCGTCGGGGAGGTTCGGGAGCAGGGCCACGAGCACGTCGTGCTCGTGGCGGAGGGCGGCGATGGTCCGGTCGACGAGGGAGGCGCTCATGACGGGCGCAACCGGTCAGACCGCGACTTTCTTCCGGCTGTCCAGGATCGCGTCGACGATCCCGTAGTCGACCGCGTCGCTCGCCGAGAGCACCAGGTCGCGATCGGTGTCCGCCCGCACCTGCTCCACGGAGCGACCGGTGTGCAGCGACAGGATCCGCTCCATCTCGACGCGCACGCGCGCGATCTCCTTCGCCTGGACGGCGAGGTCGGGCAGCGTGCCCTGTCCCCCGCCGGACGGCTGGTGCAGCACCACCCGGGCGTGCGGCAGCACCGTCCGGCGTCCCGGCGCGCCCGCGGCCAGCAGCACCGCCGCCGACGACGCGGCCTGGCCCACGCATGTCGTCCCCACCTCGGAGCGGATGAACTGCATGGCGTCGTAGATCGCCAGCATCGCCGTCACCGAGCCACCCGGTGAGTTGAGGTAGAGGTCGATCGGAGACTCCGGGCTCTCCGACTCCAGGTGCAGCAGCTGGGCGATCACGACGTTGGCGACGCCGTCGTCGATCTCGGTGCCGAGGTAGACGATGCGGTCGGTGAGCAGCCGGCTGTAGATGTCGACGGCCCGCTCGCCGCGGTGGGTCTTCTCCACCACGCTCGGGATCGTGTACTGCCCGCTCATCGGACGACCCCGAACGCCGCTGCCGGCCGTGCCGGCGTCACGGCCCTCGCGTCGGTCAGCACCGCGTCGACGAAGCCGTAGTCCCTCGCCTGCTCCGCGGTGAACCACCGGTCCCGCTGCGAGTCCTGCTCGACCACCTCGCGCGACTGGCCGGTGTGCTCGGCGATCAGGTCGAGCAGCACGTTCTTCACGTGCTCGAGGTTCTCGGCCTGGATCTCGATGTCGATGGCGGTGCCACCGATGCCGGCCGATCCCTGGTGCATGAGGATCCTGGAGTGCGGCAGCGCGTAGCGCTTGCCGGGCGTCCCGGCCGAGAGCAGGAACTGCCCCATGCTCGCGGCGAGCCCCATCGCGAGCGTGCTGACGTCGTTGGGGATCAACCGCATGGTGTCGTAGATGGCCAGGCCCGCGGTCACGCTGCCGCCGGGCGAGTTGATGTAGAGCGCGATGTCGCGGTGGGGATCCTCGGCGGAGAGCAGCAGCAGCTCCGCGCAGATCTTGTTGGCGATCACGTCGTCGACCTCCTGGCCGAGGACGATGATCCGCTGGTGCAGCAGCCGGTCGGCGGCCGAGAGCCCGGCGAGGTTCGGTGTCTGGGTCATGCCCCCAGCGTTCGGCGTACGGCGGCCGGGATCCAGCGGATCCGCCCTGGGCAGATCCGCCGTCAGCGGAGGGACGCGGCGGCGAGCGCCGAGTCGAGCTGCTCGAGGGTGCTCACCCCCACGATCGGCTTCCAGCCGCGCTCCAGCATCCACGCCAGCACCAGCTGCGACCGCGGCACGCCCAGCTCCGCCGCACGCGCCGACAGCTCCGCGAGCCGCTGCGTCGTGCCGGGGTGGTCGTAGGCCTCCGGGAACGGCCGGTCCGCGCGGTCGAAGCTGCCCTGCACCAGGGGGCTGTAGACCCAGAGCTCGATCTCGGGGTGCTCGGCGAGGTAGTCGAGCGTCTCGTCGGTGACGAACCCGAACCGGTGGTCCTTGCCCGGCACCTGCGCGCCGGGGCGCGGGTCGACGTACGACGTGGTGAGCTGGAGGGCGGTCCACGGCTCGACGCCGAGCCGGGCGGCGATGGCGCGGGCACGCTCCACCCGCCAGGTGGGGTGGTTGGAGACCCCCAGGCGGCGTACGGCGCCGCGGGCGACCAGAGCGCCGAACGCGCCGACGGTCTCCTCGAGGTCGGTCAACCGGTCCTCGCCGTGCGCCCAGTAGACGTCGATCGTGTCGACGCCGAGGCGCTCCAGGCTCTTCGCCGACTCGCGCTCGATGACGGGCGCCGAGAGTCCCTCGACCCCGCCGCCGTCGACCGGCTCGACCCCCACCTTGGTGGCGATCGTCAGCTCGTCGCGCAGGCCGGGGTTGGCCCGCAGCCAGCGCCCGAGCAGCGCCTCGCTCTGCCCGCCGTGCCCGGTCGGCGAGGACCAGAACGAGTAGCAGTTGGCCGTGTCGAGGATCCGACCGCCGGATTCGACGTACCGGTCGAGGAGCGCGTACGACGTCGCCTCGTCGGTGCGGGTGCCGAAGTACATGGTGCCGAGCACGAGGTCCACCCCGCCACCCTAGATAGGGTCACCACATGATCGAGCTCCGCACGCCCGCCCAGATCGAGCAGATGCGCCCCGCCGGCCGCTTCGTCGCCGACGTCATCACCGCGCTCGCCGAGAAGGCCGACGTCGGCGTGAACCTGCTCGAGCTCGACGCGCTCGCGCACCGGATGATCCGCGACCGCGGCGCCGAGTCCTGCTACATCGACTACCACCCGTCGTTCGGCGCCTCGCCGTTCGGCAAGGTGCTCTGCACCTCGGTCAACGACGCGGTGCTGCACGGCCTGCCGTTCGACTACACGCTGCAGGACGGCGACCTGCTGTCGGTGGACTTCGCCGCCAGCGTCGACGGCTGGGTGGCCGACTCGGCGCTCAGCGTCGTCGTCGGCACGCCCCGCCAGGAGGACCTCGACCTGATCGAGGTCACCGGTCGGGCGCTGACTGCCGGCATCGAGCAGGCCCGGCCCGGCCACCGGCTCGGCGACATCTCGGCCGCCATCGGCGACGTCGCCCGAGCGGCCGGGCTGGGCGTCAACCTGCAGTTCGGCGGCCACGGCGTCGGCCGCACCATGCACGGCGAGCCGCACGTCCCCAACGACGGACGACCGGGCCGGGGCCTCAAGCTGCGCCCCGGCCTCGTCATCGCGATCGAGCCGTGGTTCCTCCACACCACCGACGAGATCTACACCGACGCCGACGGCTGGACGCTGCGCAGCAAGGACGGCTCCCGCGGCGCCCACATGGAGCACACCGTCGCGATCACCGCCGACGGCCCGCTGGTCCTCACGGCGCGTACTTGACCGGCAGGTCCTTGAGGCCGTTGACCCACGAGTGCCGCAGCCGCGCCGGCTCACCCAGCTTGCTGATGTCGGGCGCGTGGTCGGCGAGCGCGTTGAAGATCACCCGGATCTCCTGCCGGGCCAGGTTGGCGCCCAGGCAGTAGTGGGCGCCGTGCCCGCCGAACCCGAGCTGCGGGTTGGGGTCGCGCAGGATGTTGAACGTGAAGGGGTCCTCGAAGACGTCCTCGTCGAAGTTGGCGCTGGCGTAGAACAGCGCCGCCCGCTCGCCCTTCTTGAACTGCTGGCCCCCGACCTCCACGTCGTTGAGCGCGGTGCGCTGGAAGACGGTGACCGGCGTGGCCCAGCGGACCACCTCGTCGACCATGGTGGCCGGCCGGTCCCGCTTCCAGATCTCCCACTGCTCGGGGTTGTCGAGGAAGGCGTTCATGCCGTGGGAGATCGCGTTGCGCGTGGTCTCGTTGCCGGCGACCGCCAGCAGGATCACGAAGTAGCCGAACTCGTCGTCGGAGAGGCCGCGCTCGCCCTTGTGCGCGTTGATCAGCTTGGTGATCAGGTCGTCGCGCGGGTTGGCCTTGCGCTCGGCGGCGAGCATCATCGCGTAGCCGAGGATCTCGGCCGCGGCGACGTCGTTGTTGCCGGCGTAGTCGGGGTCCTCCCCCGCGAGCATCTGGTTGGACCAGTCGAAGAGCTTGTGCCGGTCCTCCTGCGGGACGCCGATCAGGTCGGCGATCGCCTGGAGCGGCAGCTCGGCGGCGATCTCCTCGACGAAGTTGCCGGTGCCCCGGCCGACCGCGTCCTGGACGATCTGGTTGCCGCGCTTGACCATCGTCTCCTCGAGCTCGGCGATCGAGCGCGGGGTGAAGCCCCGGGAGATGATCGCGCGGGTCGCCGTGTGCTCGGGCGGGTCCTGGTTGATCAGGATGACCCGCTGCAGCTCGATCTGCTCCCGCAGCATCTCGTTGGGGAAGCGGACGATCGCGCCGTTCTCGTACGTCGACCAGTTCTTGCTGTCCTTGGAGATCGCGGCGACGTCCTCGTGCCGGGTGATCGCGTAGTAGCCCGCCTGGCCCTCGGCCCCGAAGCCCGACGTCCACGTCGGGTCCTGCGCGACCCACACGATCGGGCTGTTCTGGCGCGCGGCGCGGAACTCAGCGTGCGGGATCGCCTGCTGGTTCACGTCCGGATCGGTGAAGTCGAATCCCTCGGGCAGGACGTCGGTAGCGGTCACGGGAGCTCCCTCTGCTGGAACGGACAGGCCGGTTGTAACACGTTCTAGTGCCAGAAGATACATACCGCCAGTACGGAAAGAAAGATTGTCCAGAACAAGAACGTGTTCTATTTTGGCGGCATGGGCAACCCCGTGATCATCGACGCCGTCCGCACCCCCCTCGGCAAGCGAAGGGGCTGGCTGGCCGGGGTCCACCCCGCCGTCCTGCTGGGTCACGCGATGAGCGAGGTGCTCGAGCGCAACGGCGTGGACTCCGACCTCGTCGACCAGGTGGTGGCCGGCTGCGTCACCCAGGCGGGCGAGCAGTCCAACGGGATGGTCCGGCGGGCGTGGCTGCATGCCGGGCTGGCCCAGCACACCGGCGGCACGATGGTGGACGCGCAGTGCGGCTCGGGCCAGCAGGCCGCGCACCTGATCAACGACATGGTCGCCGCCGGCACGATCGACGTCGGGATCGCCGCGGGCGTCGAGGCGATGTCCCGGATCCCGCTCGGCGCCAACGTGCCGGCCGGCACGGGCGATCCGCGCCCCGCTGACTGGTCGATCGACATGCCCAACCAGTTCGAGGCCGCCGACCGGATCGCCCGCAACCGCGGCTTCACGCGCGCCGACCTCGAGGCGTTCGGCCTCGCGTCGCAGCAGAAGGCCCGGGTCGCGGTCGACGAGGGCCGGTTCAAGCGCGAGATCACCGCCGTCGAGGCACCGGCGCTCGGCGAGGACGGGTCGCCCACCGGCGAGACCCGTCTGGTCGACACCGACCAGGGTCTGCGCGAGACCACCCTCGAGGGACTCGCGGCGCTCAAGACCGTGCTGCCCGACGGGCTGCACACCGCCGGCACCTCCTCGCAGATCAGCGACGGGGCGTCCGCCGTACTCATCATGGATGAGGACAAGGCGCGCGCCCTCGGCCTCACCCCGCGCGCCCGGATCGCATCCCACTGCTTGGTCGGCTCCGACCCCTACTACCACCTCGACGGCCCCATCGAGGCGACCGCGAAGGTGCTCGCCCGCACCGGCCGCACCATCGACGACTTCGACCTCTTCGAGGTCAACGAGGCCTTCGCCTCCGTCGTGCTGTCCTGGGCGGGCCAGCACCGGGTCGACCTCGACAAGGTCAACGTCAACGGCGGCGCCATCGCCCTCGGCCACCCCGTCGGCTCCACCGGCACCCGCCTGATCACCACCGCCCTGCACGAGCTCGAGCGCCGCGACGGGTCGTCCGCGCTGCTCTCGATGTGCGCCGGCGGCGCGATGGCGACCGGCACCGTCCTCGAGCGGATCTGAGGGCTCGCGGCCGCCTCGGCCTCGGCCCAGCGCAGTTTCATCAAGGGATGCTGTCGAAACCGCGCTTTCCCGGCCGAGCTCGCCGAGGGAAGCGCGGTTTCATCAAGGGATGAGGGTGAGGCGACGGAGCCCCGAATGAGGCGCGCCGCCGCACTCAGGCCAGCCGGTTGAGCCGTGCGCGGACCCGCTCGGCGGTCGCCTGCGGAGCGTCGTAGTCGCTCCAGACCAGCCGGACCATCGACATACCCGTGATCTCGCGCAGCTGGTCCTCGCGAACCTTCTCGCTGAACACGACGTCCCCCGGCGACTGCCCCGGCTTCAGGAGCCGTCCGTACTTCACGATGCCGTCGAACTCACCCATCAGGCCGTGGCCCGGCCAAGCCCAGTCCGTGGTGCCGATCAGCTCTCCAGCGGCAGATCGGACCTCGTACTGGACGATCGGAGCCGGCAGGCCCGCGCACCGGAACAGCCACCGGCCGCGAGACTCACCGACCGATCCGGCACCGCCGTCGGCCATCCGCACCGGGACGTGGAGGTGCTGCGTGTACGGCCAGTGCTCCATGGACTCGAAACGGCGGAACAGTCCCTCCGCGTCGCCGTGTCCCGCACGCAGCACGCCGTCGAACAGGGTGAGAGCCACCTCGTTCGTCGTTCTCGATGCCGTCTCGATCGCGCAGCGATCCGCGGCGAGCACTGCCAGGCCGCCGACGACGACGGCGTCGTCAACGGCGCAGCGGCCCTCGTGGTGCACCACGTCGCCCTCGATGCGACCGGGACCGCCATCGAGCCGGGTGACGTGGATCCGTCGCAGGTCGCAACCCCAGACGTCCACGCGGTGGACAACCAGTCCGGAGACGTGGCTCAGGGCGACCGCGTCGCCCAGCGAGTGCGCGACCGCACGCGCGGTGACCAAGTGGCGATCGACCGCATCGAGGCTCGCCCACACGCCGTGGAACGTGTAGTAGCCGCGCCGGATCCGGTGCCACAGACGCGCTCGCATCGCCTGCGCGACGTCACGGTCGCCGTAGCCCGCCGCCCGAGCCTCGGCGCGGGTGAAGAAGCTCTGACGGAGGACGAGCTGATGCAGAGGGTCCATGACGGCAGCCTCCAGCCGGTACGCCGGGCGCGGGCAGCCATCGGCTCTGCGCTGTGCAGAAGGGTGTCGGGGGCCGTGCCTGTGGACAGTTCGTGGCGGCCCGCAGGTTCGCCCTCATCCCTTGATGAAGCCGCGCTTCCCCTGCCGGATTCGCCCAGGGAGGCGCGACTTCGCCTTCATCCCTTGATGAAACTGCGGCGCCTGCACCCGGCACGCCCCAAGCCGCCTCAGGCGCCGTACACCGGCTCCGGGGCGGGGCCCTGCGCGAGGAGGCCACGCAGGGCCGGGCCGACCTCGGCCGCCTCCCACCTGCGGCCGAGGTCGTGCGCGGGTCCGTGGCGCCAGCCGAGCTCGACGGTCAGCTGCGACCCGTCGATCTCGATCACCCGTCCGGTGACGTCGCCGGCCTCCTCGGAGGCGAGCCACGCGACGATCGGCGAGTTGTCCTCGGGCAGGGCCATCTCCGAGGTGTCGAAGGCGCCCTCCGTCATGCGCGTCCGGGCGACCGGGGCGATCGCGTTGACGGTGACGCCGTAGCGCCCCATCTCCTGGGCCGCGACCAGCGTCAGCCCGGCGATGCCGGCCTTCGCCGCGGAGTACGTCGCCTGCCCGACCGAGCCCTGGAGGCCCGCGCCGGACGAGGTGTTGATGACCCGGGCGGCGCGCTGGCGGCCCTCCTTCGCCTCCGCGCGCCAGTAGGCGCCGGCGTGCCGCAACGGCGCGAAGTGGCCCTTGAGGTGCACGCGGATGACCGCGTCCCACTCCTCCTCGGAGGTGTTGACCAGCATCCGGTCGCGCACGAACCCGGCGTTGTTGACCAGGATGTCGAGCCCGCCGAAGGTGTCGATCGCCTGCCGCACCATCGCCTCGGCCTGCGCGAAGTCGGCGACGTCGGCGGTGTTGACCACCGCTCGGCCGCCGGATGCGGTGATCTCGGCGACCACGGACTCGGCGGGGGTCTCCCCCGTCCCCTCGCCCGCGAGCGAGACGCCGTAGTCGTTGACGACGACGGCGGCGCCGTGCCGGGCGAGCTCGAGCGCGTGCGCGCGGCCGATCCCGCGGCCGGCGCCGGTGACGATCGCGACGCGACCGTCCAGCAACAACGTCATGAGAGTCCCTTCGAGACGATGAGGAAGGCGGGCGGCTCCCCGCCCCCGTGGCAGGCGACGGTCGCGCCCGAGACGTACGACGCCAGGTCGCTGGCCAGGAACGCGACGACGTTGCCGACCTCGTCGGGGCGCGCCATCCGGCCGAGCGGGATCGTCTGCTCGATCGCCGCGACCGACGCGTCGTCCCCGTAGTGGTCGTCGGTCTGCTCGGTGCGGCAGAGGCCGACGTCGACCGCGTTGACGCGCACCTTCGGCGCCCACTCCATCGCGAGCGACGTCGTGAGCGAGTCCAGCCCGGCCTTTGCCGCGCCGTACGCCGCGATCGTCGGCGCCGGCCGGTGCGCCGAGACCGAGGAGATGTTGACGATCACGCCGCCGGTCTCCTGCCCCTGCATGACGGCGTTGGCCGCCTGGGCGCACAGCAGCGGCGCGAGCAGGTTGAGGCCGACGATCTTGTCGTGGAAGCGCGGCGACGCGGTCGCGGCGGCGGCCGCGGGCGCTCCGCCGGCGTTGTTGACGAGGATGTCGAGCCGGTCCAGCGACGCGACGAGCGCCTGCACGGCCTCGGGCTCGCGGACGTCGCACACCCGGTGGGTCGTGCCCGGGACCGGGTCGACCTCGGAGCGCGAGCAGGTCACCACGGTCGCGCCCGCCGCAAGCAGGGCGTGGGTGATGCCGAGCCCGATGCCGCGCGTGCCGCCCGTGACGAGGGCGACGCGCCCGGCGAGGTCCACGGTCAGCGTCATGCTGGTAGCCTACCAAGCACTTGCTTGGTTAGGAGAGAGCGTGCCGATCACATCCCAGCTCCGCCCCGACGGCATCCGGGTGGTGACCATGGACGCCCCGCCGGTGAACGCCCTCACCGTGCAAGGCTGGTACGACGTGGCCGCCGCGCTCGACGAGGCAGGAGGCGACCTGGACACCAAGGTCGTCGTGCTGCGCGCCGAGGGGCGTGGCTTCAACGCCGGCGTCGACATCAAGGAGATGCAGCACACCACCGGGTTCACCGCGCTGATCGGGGCCAACAAGGGCTGCTTCGCGGCGTTCAAGGCCGTCTACGAGTGCGCTGTGCCCGTGGTTGCGGCCGTCAACGGCTTCTGCCTCGGCGGCGGGGTCGGCCTGGTGGGCAACGCCGACTGCGTGGTCGCCAGCGACGACGCCTACTTCGGCGTCCCGGAGGTCAACCAGGGCGCGCTGGGGGCGGCGACCCACATGGCCCGGCTGGTGCCGCAGCACATGATGCGCACGCTCTACTTCACCGCCCGGACCATCACGGCCACCGAGCTCGTGCAGTTCGGCAGCGTGCTGGAGGTGGTGCCGCGTGACCGGCTCGACGACGCCGCGCTCCAGGTCGCGGGCGAGATCGCCGCCAAGGACACCCGGGTGATCCGGGCCGCCAAGGAGGCGCTCAACGGGATCGACCCGATCGACGTCAACAAGAGCTACCGGTTCGAGCAGGGCTTCACCTTCGAGCTCAACCTGGAGGGGGTCAGCGACGAGCTGCGCGACGACTTCGCCGGCACCGACAAGGCGAAGGGGAAGCAGTGAGCAAGTCACCACGCGACAAGCGGATGACGATCGACGAGGTCGTCGGCGAGCTGAAGGACGGGATGACGATCGGCATCGGCGGCTGGGGCCCGCGCCGCAAGCCGATGGCCCTGGTCCGCGCGATCCTCCGCTCCGACCTGACGGACCTCACGATCGTCAGCTGGGGCGGCGCAGACGTCGGGCTGCTCGCCCGCGCCGGCAAGATCCGCAAGCTGGTCTTCGCGTTCGTCTCCCTCGACTCGGTGCCGCTGGAGCCCAACTTCCAGAGGGCCCGCCAGGACGGCACGATCCCCGAGCTGGTCGAGCTCGACGAGGGCATGTTCCAGACCGGGCTCCGGGCGGCGGCCCAGCGCCTGCCGTTCCTGCCGATGCGCGCCGGGCTCGGCTCCGACGTGCTGGTCAACCAGCCGTGGATCAGGACCGTCACCAGCCCGTACGACGACGGCGAGGAGCTCGTCGCCGTCCCGGCGCTCCCCCTCGACGTCGCGCTCGTGCACCTCAACCGCGCGGACCAGCACGGCAACGCGACCTACCTCGGGCCCGACCCCTACTTCGACGACCTCTTCTGCATGGCCGCCGACCGCGCCTACGTCAGCTGCGAGCAGGTCGTCGACACCGCCGGCCTGACGGTCGACGTGCCGGTCCAGCGGCTGCTGATCAGCCGGATGATGGTCAGCGGCGTCGTCGAGACCCCGAACGGCGCGCACTTCACGACCTGCACCCCCGACTACGAGCGCGACGAGAAGTTCCAGCGGGCGTACGCCGCCGCGGCGTCCGGCAGCGACGAGGACTGGGCGGCGTTCAGGGGCCGGTTCCTCGAGGGCGACGAGGCGGCGTACCAGTCGGCCGTGCAGGCGTTCGGGGAGGAGCAGGCATGAGCACCCGTGCCGATGTGTGTGCCGTCGCGATCGCCGACGCGTTCAAGGACGACGGCGAGATCTTCGCCAGCCCGATGGGGATGCTGCCGATGCTCGGCGTCCGGCTCGCGAAGCTGACCAGCAACCCCGACCTCGTCATCTCCGACGGGGAGTCGCTCTTCCTCGCGGGCGTGCCGCCGCTCTTCGCGAAGGCGGACGTCGTGGAGGGGTGGATCCCGTTCCGCAGGGTCTTCGACATCGTGGCCCACGGCAAGCGGCACGTGATGATGGGTGCCACCCAGGTCGACCGGTACGGCAACCAGAACATCTCCGCGATCGGCGACTGGGCGCGACCGAGGCGCCAGCTCCTCGGGAGCCGCGGCGCCCCCGGCAACACCGTCAACAACCGCACGTCCTACTGGGTGCCCAAGCACTCCCCTCGCGTCTTCGTCGAGCGCGTCGACATCGTGTCCGGCGTCGGCCCGAGGCGGGCGAAGGAGGCGGGGCCGGCGGCAGCCCGCTACAACGACATCCACCGGATCATCAGCAACCTGGCGGTCCTCGGCCTCGGCCCGGACGACCGGCTGGAGCTGCTGAGCGTCCACCCGGGCATCACCGTCGACGAGGTGCGGGAGGCGACCGGCTTCGAGCTGGCGGCGCCCGCCGACGTGCCCGTCACGCGGGAGCCGACGACGGAGGAGCAGGTCCTGATCGCGGAGGTGCTCGACCCGAAGGGCCTGCGATTCAAGGAGGTGCCCGACCAGTGATCGAGCAGCTCATCAGGACCCGGTTCACCGACCTGACCGGCGTCCGGCACCCGGTCGTGCAGACCGGCATGGGGTGGGTCTCCGGGCCGCGCCTGGTCAGCGGCACCGCGAACGCCGGCGGGCTCGGCATCCTGGCCAGCGCCACGATGACCCTCGCCGAGCTCGAGCAGGCGATCGTCGAGGTGAAGAGCCGCACCGACCAGCCGTTCGGGGTCAACCTGCGCGCCGACGCCGCCGACGCACCGGACCGCTGCCGGCTGCTCATCGACCACGGCGTCAAGGTCGCGTCGTTCGCGCTGGCTCCCAAGCCCGAGCTGATCGCCACGCTCAAGGAGCACGGCATCGTGGTGATGCCGTCGATCGGCGCGGCCAAGCACGCGGTCAAGGTCGCGTCCTGGGGCGCGGACGCCGTCATGGTGCAGGGCGGTGAGGGCGGCGGCCACACCGGCCCGGTGCCGACGACGCTGCTGCTGCCCACCGTCCTGGATGCCGTGGACATCCCGGTCGTCGCCGCGGGCGGGTTCTTCGACGGCCGCGGCCTCGCCGCCGCGCTCTCGTACGGCGCCGCCGGGGTCGGGATGGGCACCCGCTTCCTGCTGACGAGGGACTCGGCGGTCCCGGACGCCGTCAAGCAGCTCTACCTGGAGCGCGGCCTGACCGACACGGTCGTCACCGCGAAGGTCGACGGCATGCCGCACCGGATGCTGCGCACCGACCTGGTCGACGAGCTCGAGGGATCCAGCGCGCTCCGACGGCTCCGACCCACGGTGAGCCGGACCCTGGAGTTCAAGCGGACCAGTGGCATGTCCTGGCTCGGGCTCGCCAAGGACGGCCGGGCCATGAAGAGGGCGCAGGGGCGCACGCTCGGTCAGATGGCGCTGGCCGCCAACACGCCGATGATGCTCAAGGCCGGCCTGGTCGACGGCGACACCTCCGCGGGCGTGCTCGCCAGCGGGCAGGTCGTCGGGGTGATCGACGACCTGCCGACCTGCGAGGAGCTGATCGACCGCGTCGTCACCCGCGCCGCCGACGAGCTGCGCCGCGCCGCGTCGTACGTCGTCTGAGGCTCACTGCTGACCGGGCATCGGCAGCGTCGTCGACGAGGTCGGCCCGACGCCGGTCGTGGCCTCGACCGTGAACGTCACGTCCGCGGCGCCCTCGGGGACCGCCTTCGGGAACGACACCTTGCCGGTCAGCTCCTCCTGGAGGTCGAACGGCACGGTCCCGAGGTTCGTCCCTCCGGCGACGGCCGTGACCGTGCCGGCGCAGCCGGTCGAGCCGGTGCCGCAGCTCAGCTGCAGCGACACCCGGCCGTCGGCGTCCGGCCGGAGCACCGTGGTGGTGACGTTCAGCAGGGACGGGAACTCCACACCCGTCGGCGCGTCGTCCCCCTTCGGGTCGAAGCACCCGTCGAACTCGTAGACCGGGTTGGTGACCTCACGGCCCCGCACGTCGGTGATCGTCTGGAACCCGACGAGCTTGCTCGGACCACCCGCGGTGAAGCATCCGTTGCTGTGCACGTCGAGCTCGAACTTGCCGTAGCCCTCCGGCGGCATCGGGTTGTTGGGATCGGTCCAGCTCATCAGGCAGTTCCAGTTGCTGCCGGGGCCGACGTTCGCCTCCACGGCGCCGCCCTTGTCGCACATCGCCCGCGCGTGCAACGACTCGGGAGTGATGCCCCGGTGGCCGAGCTGTGCCGCCTGCTGGGCGTAGAGGTTGGCGAACTCGATCGGGAGCGCGCGCTCGAGCCGGGCCTCGGTGACCGAGCTGCCACCGCCGGACCCGGCGAGCACGGTCCCGCTGATGGCGAGGACGACCGCGAGGGCCGCGACCGCGCTGATGATGAAACGACGCATGATCAACCTCCGGTGATGTCGCGACGGCGCAGGATGAGGAAGGCCGCCGCGAGGCAGACGACGCTCCAGCCCGCGCTGGTGACGACGCTGTCGAGCAGGGGGCCGGTGAAGCGCGGTTCGGCGAGCAGACCGTGCCAGGCCTCGAACGGCGTGGTGAGCAGGAAGGGCCGCAGCGACTCGATCCCGCCCAGCGCCCCGACGAGCTGCATGACCAGCCCGATCACGACCGGGGCTGCGATCCCGACGGCGACGTTGCGCGACCACACCGAGAAGAGCAGCGCGAGGCAGGTGAAACCGACCATCGGCAGCGCCATCGTCGCCCAGCTCGCGACGACGAGCTCGAGTGCGCGCTGCGCGTGGATCGTCTGCCCCGAGAGCCCGGTCAGCGGCTGGCGCCCCACGATCAGCAGGCTCGCGGTGACCGTGGAGGCCGCCAGGAGTGCCAGCGCGACCAGCGCGAAGGCGACCGAGACGACCGTCTTGGCCCAGAAGAGCGTTGCGCGGCTGGTCGACCGGGTGAGCACGGTCTTCCACGTGCCGTGCTGGTCCTCGCTGGCGAAGATGTTGCCGGCCACGATCGAGGTCAGCAGCGGCAGCACCCACTGCACCGCGAAGCCCAGCACCAGGAGCGCCATGGCGAACCCGTTGTCGAGGGCGAACCGCCCGAAGAGCGTGTCCTTGGGCGGACGCGGCTGGCTGTGCATCACCACGACGACGGCGATCGGGACGAGCACCGCTCCGCCCAGCAGCGCCTTCACGCGCAGCTGGGCGCGCAGCTTGCGGGACTCCCACCGCAGGGCGGACCCCAGCCCCGGCCGCCGCCGAGTGGTCGGTCCCGCCGCCGTGGGTCGGCCGGTGAGGACGTCGGTGGCGCTCATCAGGCTGCCTCCGCTTCCTGCGGATCGGTGTCGGTGAGCATGAAGAAGAGCTGCTCCAACGGGGTGCGGGTCGGGGTGAAGGCGAGCAGCCGGACCTCGGCGCGCACGAGCGCGGAGACGTACGACGAGACCTCGTGCGCGGGACCGGTCACGACCAGACCGGTGCCGGGTCCGTGGACCGCGGCGATGCCCGGGGTCGCGGCGGCGATCTCCAGGGCGCGGTCGTCGGCGGTCGTGCTCAGGGCGTAGCCCGGGTCCGGGGCCATCGCACGCAGCTCCGCGATCGCGCCGTGGAAGGCGACACCTCCCTGGCGCATGATCGTCACGTTGTCGCAGATCTCCTCCACCTCGTCCATGTGGTGGGAGCTCAGCAGCACGGTGAGGCCGCGCGCGGCGAGCCTCCTCACCAGGGCGCGCATGTCCCGGATCCCGGCCGGGTCGAGACCGTTGGCCGGCTCGTCGAGCACGAGCAGCCTGGGCTCCCGGATCAGGCTGGCCGCGACCCCGAGGCGCTGTCGCATGCCGTAGGAGTAGCCGCCCACCGCGTCACCGGCCCGGTCGGTGAGGTCGACGAGCTCAAGGATCTCGTCGACCCGGTCGCGCCGCACGCCGCCGTCGAGGAGTCCGAGGCCCTCGAGGTTTTGCCGTCCCGTGAGGTAGGGGTAGAACGCCGGGCTCTCGATGAAGCCCGCGACCCCGTCCAGGGTGGCGACGCCGTCCGCCGCCCAGCTGCGGTCGAAGATCCGGATCGTGCCCGAGTCCGGCCGGACCAGGCCGAAGAGCATGCGGAGGAAGGTCGTCTTCCCGGCGCCGTTCGGGCCGAGCACTCCGTAGACCTCGCCGGCCTCGACCTTGACGGTGACGTCATCCACCGCGCACAGGGACCCGAAGGTCTTCGTCACGCCGACCGCGTCGACTGCGAGTTCGCTGTCCATGGGACGGACGGTAGGGGGGCGACCATGAAGGGACGATGAAGTCGTCGTCCCTGGTGCATCGTAGGGACCCGGGCCGCGTGAGGAGGGGTGGACGTGCGGGTGCTGGTGGCCGAGGACGATGTGCGTCTCGCCGACCTCCTCGACCAGTCGCTGACCGAGGCCGGCTGGGACGTCGAGGTCGTCCACGACGGTCGCTCGGCCTACCGGCGCTCGCTCCCGGACGGGATGCCCTACGACGTCCTGCTGCTGGACTGGATGCTGCCGGGACTGGACGGTGCCACGGTCTGCCGACGGCTCCGCGAGCTGGGCGTCACCACGCCCGTGCTGATGCTGACGGCACGCGGCGACGTTCGCGACCGGGTCAGCGGTCTCGACGCCGGCGCGGACGACTACCTGGCGAAGCCCTTCGACCTCGACGAGCTGCTCGCCCGGCTGCGCGCCCTGCACCGCCGCTCGACGTACGCGGATCTCGACGTCGTCGAGGTCGGTGACCTGGTGGTGGACGCGGGCGCGCGGCGGGTCCGGCGCGGCGAGACCGAGATCGAGCTGTCCGCGCGGGAGTTCGACATCCTCCACCTGCTCGCCGCCAACGCCGGCCGGGTCGTCTCTCGCTACACGATCCTCGACGAGGTCTGGGACGGCGAGACCGACCTGCGCAGCAACGTCATCGACGTCTACCTGGCCTCGATCCGCGGCAAGATCGACAAGCCCTTCGGGACCACCACGATCACTACCGTGCGCGGGGCCGGCTACCGCCTCGAGCCCGGACCTGGCCGATGACCGGCGTCCGCCGCCGCGTCAGCCACCTGCCGTTGCGCGTGCGACTGGTTGCCGGGTTCTCCGCCGCGATGCTCGTCCTGCTCGTCGCAGCCGGGGCCTTCGTCTACTGGCGGGTCGAGTACGCCCTCGACCGCGGGCTCGACACCGAGCTCGAGCAGGCGACCTCCGTCATCACGCCGCTGGTCGGGCCCGACGGCACGGTGTCGACGCCGGAGTCCGCCGACGCCACCGGCACGGGCTGGCAGGTGCTCTCCGAGCAGGGCGAGGTGCTCGACGCCGGGGGGCCGGCGCCCCAGCACCCGCTGGTGTCGACGGCGCAGCTGGCGCAGGTGGGCGACGACGCGCACACCGTCGACGTCGGCACGCTCCTGCCCGCCGCCGACCAGCCCTACCGGGTGCGGATCACGCCGCTGAGCACCCCGGCGGGCTACCTGCTCGTCGGGGTGCGCCGGGACCACCGCGACGAGGCGCTGCGCGAGCTGCTGCTCCAGCTCAGCCTGGCCGGTTTGGGCGCGCTGGTCGCGGCGTCGGTGGTCGGCGACCTGCTCGCGCGGGCGGCGCTCAGGCCGGTGGAGCGCTACCGGCGGCGCGCGGCCGAGATCGCGGCCGGCGCCGCCGACCTGCGCCTCGACGTCCCGGCCGGGCGCGACGACGAGGTCACCCGCCTCGGGCACACGCTCAACGACATGCTGGCCGCGCTCGAGGAGGCGCTGGACCGGGAACGCCGGTTCGTCGACGACGCGAGCCACGAGCTGCGCACTCCCCTGACACTGCTGAAGTCCCGCATCCAGTTGGCCCGGCGGCGGCACCGCACCGTCGCGGAGCACGAGCGGATCCTCGACGAGCTGGCGCTCGACGTCGCCCGCCTCGTCGACCTCAGCGAGCAGCTGCTCGCCGTGGACCGGCAGGAGCCGGGCTCGGACGGCGCGTGCGACGCCGGCGACGTCGTGCGGGCCGCCGCCGCGCGGTGGCGCGCCGCCGCGCCCTCGCGGTCGCACGAGCTGACCCTGGAGCTGCCGACCGGGTCCGTCCCCGCGCGGATCGGGGCGCCCGCGCTGGACCGCGTCGTCGTGAACCTGGTCGGCAACGCGCTCACCCACGGCGCTGCGCCGGTCGAGGTCAGGGTGCTGTCGAGCAGCGGGCACGCCGTGGTCACGGTCGCCGACTCCGGGGCCGGCATGCCGCCGGAGCTGCTCGACCAGGCGACCCGGCGCTTCAGCCGGGCGGTCGAGGCCCGCTCCCGGCCGGGGGCGGGGCTGGGGCTCGCGATCGTCGAGAGGCTCGTCGTCGCGGCTGGCGGGGAGCTGCGCCTGTGTTACGGCGACCACCACCGCTCGATCGGCACCGCCACGCACGTCCCCTGCTCACACGACGCGAGGATGACCGTCACCGTGATCCTGCCGGCAGCGGGCCTCTAGCCGAGGTCCGCAGCACGACCGCCAGCAGCACGAACGCCGCCACCTGCAGCGCCGCGATGCCGGCCGCCAGCGCGGCCACGTGGTGCACGACCAGCGCACCCGCGAGCGCGCCGCCGAGCAGCGCCCCGACCCCTTGCACCGCCGCGAGGACGCCGTACGCCGTGGCGCGCCGCCGCCCGGGCACGAGGTCGGCGACGTAGGCCTTGACCGTCGAGTCCTGCACGCCCGCAGCAGCGCCCCAGAGCGCGATGCCGACCAGCACGACCGCGAGCTCATCGGCGTAGACCAGGAGCGGCACGACCGCCACCAGCGCCGGGACGGCGAGCAGGACCCGCGCGCCGACGCGGTCGAAGAGGTCACCGGACGCCAGCGCCGCCAGCGCGCCGCATGCCATCGCGACGGCGTAGACGACCGGGGCGGCGGCGATCGGCACCAGCCCCCTGTCGACGAACCGGAAGGAGATGACGCCGAAGGTCATCAGGCCCGCGGTGGTCAGGGCGACCGCCAGCGAGAAGAGGTGGAACGACCTGGGGAGGTCGGTGCCGAGCGCCGCGAGCCCGCGCTGCGGGTGGGGGTGCGACACGCCGCCGTCGTCGGGCTCCGGTGCGGCCACCGAGGGGACGCGCCGGCGCAGCTGCGCCAGCAGGAGCAACGACACCGCCCCCGGCACAGCGAGCACCAGGAAGCCGGTCCACAGCTCGCCGGTGGCGGCCGCCGCACCGGCGACGACCAGCGGTCCGACGAACGCGCCGACCTGGTCGAGCGCCTGGTGGACCGCGAAGCCGCGGCCACGGCCGGTGTGGGTGGCCATCCGGGCCAGCAGCGCGGACTTCGACGGGCTCCGGATCGCCTTGCCGGTGCGCTCGAGCAGGATCAGCACGGACGCCACCGCGACCCCGGCGGCGCCGACGAACGGCGCGATCGCGAGCAGCGGGACGCACACCGCCGTCATCGCGTAGCCGGTCACCGTGAGCCGCCAGTGCTGCTGGCTGCGGTCGGCCCACGCGCCGGTGACCAGCCGGAGCACCAGGGCGGTCGCCTCGCCGGCGCCCGTCACGACGCCGACCGTCAGCGCGGAGGCCCCGAGCGAGCCGAGGAACGGACCGGCGACCGAGCGCATGCCTTCGTAGACCATGTCGGCCGCCAGGCTGACCAGGCCGAACGCGACCACGGCACGCCACGGCGACCACTGCGATCGATCCTCCAGTGCTGCCGGCACCCGGTCACGCTACGCGGCCGGGAGCGCGACCCGCTCCGTCACGAGAGCAGCTCCTGCGCCTTGGTCCTCAGGCCCTCCTTGATCACGCCCCAGCGGCTGGCGTCGCCCTTGATCAGCGCCTTGGCCATGTCGGTCATCTGCTCGAGCGTGGCGTGCGGCGGGATCGGTGGGACGTCGGGGTCGCAGCGCACGTCGATCAGGTACGGCCGGTCAGCGGTGAGGGCGGTGCGCCACGCGTCCGCGAGCTCGTCGGGCGCGGTCACCGTGAGCGCGTCGATCCCGGCGAGGCGCGCGGCGTCGGCGTACGAGATGTCCGGCAGCGCCTGCGACTCGATGAACGTCGGCGTCCCGCCCATCGCGCGCAGCTCCCACGTGACCTGGTTGAGGTCGTTGTTGTGCAGCACCGCGACGACCAGCCGGGGGTCCTCCCACTCCCGCCAGTAGCGCGCGATCGTGAGCATCTCGGCCATGCCGTTCATCTGCATGGCGCCGTCGCCCTCGAAGGCGACCACCGGGCGGTCGGGGCACGCGAACTTCGCGCCGATCGCGTACGGCACGGCGGCCCCCATCGTGGCGAGCGTGCCGGAGAGCGTGCCGCGCATCCGCCCGCGCATCCGGACGTGCCGGGCATACCAGTCGGCCGACGATCCGCTGTCGGCGGTGACGATCGCGTCCTCCGGCGCCACCTCCGAGAACTCGTGGAAGATCCGCATCGGGTTGACCGGGTCGGCCTCGACCTGCGCCTCGGCCGCCATGACCTCCCACCAGTCCGCGACCTTGCCGCAGACCTCCTCGTGCCACGAGCGGTCCTCCTTGCGCTCCAGCAGCGGCACCAGCGCGCGCAGCGTGGTCGCCGCGTCGCCGACGAGGTTGACCTCGTAGGGATAGCGCATCCCGATCATCGCGCCGTCGAGGTCGATCTGCACCGCGCGCGCCTGGTCGAGCTCGGGCAGGAACTGCGAGTACGGGAAGCTCGAACCGATCGTGAGCAGGGTGTCGCAGTCGCGCATCATCTCGTAGCTGGGCCGGGTCCCGAGCAGCCCGATCGACCCGGTGACCCACGGCAGCTCGTCGCTGAGCACGTCCTTGCCCAGCAGCGCCTTGGCGACGCCGGCACCGAGGAGCTCCGCGACCTCGGCGACCTCGGCGCCGGCCCCGCGGGCGCCCTGCCCGACGAGCATCGCGACCCTGCTGCCGGCGTTGAGGATCTCGGCCGCGCGGCGTACGCCGTCGTCGTCGGCCGCCACCTCCGGCCAGCTGATGCCGAGGCTCGAGGGCACCATCTTGAACTCGTGCCCGGGTGCGGCGTACTCCAGCTCCTGCACGTCGTTCGGGACGATGAGCGCGGTGGGCGCCCGACGGCTCATCGCGATCCGGAACGCGCGGTCGACGAGGTTCGGCAGCTGCTGGGGGACGGTGACCATCTGCACGTAGTCGCTGGCGACGTCCTTGAAGAGACTGAGGAGGTCGACCTCCTGCTGGTAGCTGCCACCCAGCGCGGAGCGGTTGGTCTGCCCGACGATCGCCACCACGGGCACGTGGTCGAGCTTGGCGTCGTAGAGGCCGTTGAGCAGGTGGATCGCGCCGGGACCGGACGTCGCCAGGCACACGCCGGGCCGGCCGCTGAGCTTGGCGTAGCCGACCGCCTGCAGCGCGCTCATCTCCTCGTGCCGCGACTGGAGGAAGCGCGGCTGGTCGTCAGCACGCGAGAACGCACCGAGGATGCCGTTGATCCCGTCGCCGGGGTAGCCGAAGACGTGCTCGACACCCCACTCGCGGAGCCGGGCGAGCAGCTGGTCGGCCACGGTGGTCGTCATGTCGAGGGCGGTATCCGGGCCCGGGCGCCGGCATGCTCGGTCGAGTTACGCTGCCCGGGTGCTGACCAACCGTTCGGCGCCACCGGCGACGGTGACCCCGGTGCTCGCCTATCCCGACGTCCGCAGCGCTGTCGCGTGGCTGCACGAGGCCTTCGGCTTCGAGGAGCGGGTGCGCATCGGCGACACACACCGCGCCCAGCTGCGGGTCGGAGACGACGGCTGCGTCGTCGTGGCCGACCACGGAGCGACCGGCTGCCTCACGAAGGTCCGGGTCCCCGACGTCGACGCGGCGTTCCAGCGGGCCCGCGACGCCGGCGCCGAGGTCGTCGAGAACCTCACCACCTGGGAGTACGGCGAGCGGTCCGGCACGGTCGCCGACCCCACCGGTCACTACTGGGAGCTGACCCAGACCGTGCGCGACGTCGCGCCCGAGGAGTGGGGCGGCACCGCGATCGGCCGCTGGTAGTCGACGGCGCGGCCCAGCACCCGGTAGCCGAGCAGCTCGTTGACCGCGATCATGTGGTCGTTGGTCTCGGCGTTCCAGGTGTCGATCTCGCGCACCTGCGGCTCGGCCGCGGCGAGCCAGCGCAGCACCTCGAGCTTGAGGAGCAGGCCGAGGCGGTGGCCCCGGTGCTCGGCGAGCACGGAGGTGTCGTGCTGCTCGACGAGGTGCGGGCGCTCGCCGTCGACGACGACGACGCTCTGGCCGGCGAGCGCGCCGCTGCGTCGGTGCCGGGCGACGACCCGGTACATCAGTCCGCCACGGGCGGCCCAGGCCTGCTCGTAGGCGGCGATCCGCTCCGGCGTGAAGACCTCGTCCTCGACGTCGAGGTCGTCGGTCGGCGCGTCGTTGATGGCGCCGGTGAGCTCGGCGAGCGCGGCCAGGTCGGCGTCCGGTGTCGTCCGCGGCCAGCGGACCAGCTCGTAGTCCTCCGTCGGGTCGACCATGAGGCCGGGCACCCCGTCGACGTCGAGGCGCCGCTGCACCTCGACGGAGCCTTGCGCGAACCCGTGCCGGGCCGCGAAGTCCGCCGGCGCGGCCGCGTCCCACCCGGTCATGCCCACCGACGTCCTGCCCTCGGTGCGCGCCCGGGCGACCAGGGCGTCCAGCAGCGCGCTGCCGTGGCCCTGCCGACGGTGCGGCGGGGCGATCTCGACCTCGAGCCAGGCGAGGTGGAGGTTGTCGTAGCTCGAGACCTCGTAGCGTCCGGCGCCGACGTCCACGCCACCCGCGGTGGCCAGGAAGCCCAGGGCCGGCTCTCCGTCCCAGCCGTGCGCCAGCTCCCCGACGCACTCGTGCTCGGTGAGCGGGTGGAGCCACGGCGAGTCCGCCTCGCGGACCGCGTTGGTCACGGCCACGAGTCGGCGTACGCCGTCGGCGTCGTCCGGCGCGATCTGCCTGATCTCCACGACATCGAGGATGACCCGGGACGCGCCCCGGCGCATCCGGGTTTCCGCGCGCCGTGCTCACGACACCCCGCGGTCGGGTGCCGAGTCGCACCCGGCGACAATGGACGGGTGAGCGAGCCCACCCCCAAGAAGCGCCCTCGCCACCTGATGGATCCCGACAACCTGCGTCGGGAGACCATCCGGGACAGCGGGTCCGGACCGATGCACCTCGAGCCCGTGCAGAAGTGGGTGCTGTCGGTGCTCGCTGCCGTCACGATCGCCCACCTCGCCGTCGGCCTGGTCATCGCCGCGCTGTACGTCGACCAGAGCCGGACCGACGCGGTCGTGGGCCTCAACATCATCTCGGCGGCGTTCGGGCTCATCGCGGTCGCCGTGTTCCGGGCCATCCACCAGAAGCCGATCCTCACGCCCTGGCTCGCCCTCGGCCTGGTGCCCGGCATCGTCGGCTTGTGGCTCTGCCTAGGCTGAAACGCATGAGCGACGAGACCACGCAGCAGAAGGCGTCCACCCTGCTCCGCCTGCACCAGGCGCCCGAGCTGTTGACCGTCGTCAACGTCTGGGACGTCATCAGCGCCCGGGTCGTGGCCGCGGTCGACGGCACGGCGGCCCTCGCGACCGCGAGCCACTCGATCGCCGCCACCCTCGGCTACGAGGACGGCGAGCACATCCCGGTCGACCTCATGCTCGACATGGTCGGACGGATCGTCGCCGCAACCGACCTCCCGGTCTCCGCGGACCTCGAGGGCGGGTACGGCGACCCTGCCGAGACCGTCCGTCGCGCGATCGGCCTGGGCGTCGTGGGCGCGAACATCGAGGACCAGATGCGCCCGCTCGCCGAGGCGGCCGCCAACGTCGAGAAGATCATGAAGATCGCCGAGGAGGAGGGCGTCGACTTCGTCCTCAACGCCCGCACCGACGCCTTCGTCCGCGGTCGCGACCGCGACCAGGGCGAGGTGCTCGCCGATGCCGTCGAGCGCGGCAAGGCGTTCCTCGACGCCGGCGCCCCGGTGGTCTTCGTCCCCGGGCGGCTCTCCGAGGAGCAGGTCGTCACCCTCGTCGACGCCTTCGGCCCGCAGCGCCTGACCATGATCGGCATCCCGGGAGTGCCGCCGCTGGCGCGCCTGGAGGAGCTCGGGGTCGCCCGGGTCTCCTACGGCCCGATGTCGCAGAACGTCGCCCTCACCGCGCTCCAGGAGCTCGCCGAGGACGTGCACCGCGGCGGCGGGGTGCCGTCGACGATGCGGATGCTCAACTGACCCGCTGCTCGAGCACGGCGAGGTCGCGCTCGGCGAAGAGCCGGTGCAGGTACTCCTCGTTGAGCACGATCAAGAGGCACCGGCGCACCGGGAAGCTCTCCGGCGGCGGCCAGCCCGGCGCGTCGACCGGCTCCGTCCGGGACTCGAGGACCTGCTCGGTCAGGTCGTCGAGGTAGGCGCGCACGGTCGCCATCCGGTCTCGCCGGACCTCCAGCACCTCGTCGAGCGAGGGCCGCGCCTCACGCTCGCCGTGCCAGCCGGGGATGTCGGGCGCACCCTCCCAGGGCAGCCCGAGCCGGTGCCACGGCGTCGGCTGGCCGAGGATCGCGCGGGTCACCCACGAGTCGGTGGCGAACGTGAGGTGCCGCAGGGTCTGGATGAAGGACCACTCCCCCTCGACCGACTCGTCGAGCAGCGCGGCCGGCAGCACGCGGGCGCGAGCGACGGTCTCCGCCCACCGCCGCTCGACGATGTCCCACGCCTCGCGGAACCCGGCCGGGTCGGTGGGGCGCATCTTCGGGCGCTCGGGGTCGCGGCGATCGAGCTCCGCCTCGACGTAGGGCACGACGTCGACGCCGTTGATCACGACGTCCTTGATCGCGCCGTCGATGCGGACGTGGGCCAGCTCGACGCCGATCATCACCACGTCGTGCAGCAGCACGTCGCGGAACCGGGAGCCGCTGAGATCGACGTCGGTGAACTCCTGCGCCATGTCGCGACCCTAGACGCTGACTCGACTAGCGCGGCCGCCGCAGCACCAAGGCGGGGTCGATGGTGCGCAGCGTGTCAGGCTCGAAGCCGTTCGTCGCGCCCCAGAGCACAGCCTGCGAGCGACGCTGCGCCCCGATCTTGCGGTAGGCCGAGCGGATGTAGGTCTTCACGGAGTTGATGCTGAGGAAGGCGCGGTCGGCGATCTCCTGGTTGCTCAGCCCCTGGGTGATCAGCGCGATGATCTCGGCTTCACGCGGGGACAGACCGGCGGCTCGCCCCGGCCAGTCACCGGACCCCTCCACGCTCGACTCGTTGCTGCCCGGCAGGATCACGACCTCGCCCGCGACAACGCGCTTGAGCGCCTCGACGACCTGGGGACCGGAGAGCACTTTCGAGAGGTAGCCACGGGCACCGCCCGCGATCGCCTGCACGATCATGTCCGGCTGGATGTTCCAGGAGTAGACGACGACCTTCGCCCCACTGTTCCGGACGAAGTCCTCGAGGTCGAGACCGCTGCCCTGGACCTGGCCGAAGGTGTCGTAGAGGACAATGTCGACATCGCTCAGCACCTGCTGTGACGCGCCCGTCTCGACGACGTCGATGTTCTCGTCGGCGAGGAAGGCGGCGACTCCCGCCACCACGACGGCGTAGTCATCGACGATGGCCAGGCGCAGCCGACTTTGAATCACCTCTCCACACTAGTGCGGCCCGATTGAGGTTCGGCGTGCAGACGTGCCCGACGCGAGGTCAGAGGCGCTCGATGATCGTCACGTTGGCCTGGCCGCCGCCCTCGCACATCGTCTGCAGGCCGTAGCGGCCGCCCGTGCGCTCGAGCTCGGCCAGCATGGTCGTCATGAGCCGGGCGCCGGTGGCGCCGATCGGGTGGCCGAGCGCGATGCCGCCGCCGTTGACGTTGACCTTCTGGTGCGGCGCACCGGTCTCCTTCATCCAGGCGAGCACCACGGAGGCGAACGCCTCGTTGCACTCGAAGAGGTCGATGTCGTCGACCGACAGCCCCGTCCTCTCCAGCGCTTGCTTGGTGGCGCCGATCGGCCCGGTGAGCATCCAGACCGGGTCGTCGCCACGGACCGACAGGTGGTGCACCCGCGCTCGCGGCGTCAGGCCGTGGTCCTGCACCGCCCGCTCCGACGCCACCAGGATCGCCGCCGAGCCGTCGCAGATCTGCGACGAGACCGCGGCGGTGATCCGGCCGCCGGGTGCCAGCGGCTCGAGGCCGGCCATCTTCTCCAGCGACGTCTCCCGCGGGCACTGGTCGGTGTCGAAGCCGTCGAGCGGCTCGATCTCGCCCGCGAACCGGCCCTCGGCGATCGCTGCCCGCGCCCGCTCGTGCGAGGCGAGCGCGAACTCCTCCATCTCCTGCCGCGAGATCCCCCACTTCTCGGCGATCATCTCGGCGGAGCGGAACTGGCTGACCTCCTGGTCGCCGTAGCGCGCCTGCCAGCCCGGCGACTCCGCGAACGGCGTGGAGAAGCCGTACTGCTGGCCGATGAGCATCGCGGCGGCGATCGGGATCGCGCTCATGTTCTGCACACCGCCGGCGACGACGAGGTCCTGGGTGCCGGACATGACGCCCTGGGCCGCGAAGTGCACGGCCTGCTGGGAGGAGCCGCACTGCCGGTCGATCGTCACGCCCGGCACGTGGTCGGGCAGCCCCGCGACCAGCCACGCGGTGCGAGCCACGTCGCCGGCCTGCGAGCCGATCGTGTCGCAGCAGCCGAGGATCACGTCGTCGACCGCCCCCGGGTCGACACCGGTACGGCGTACTAGCGCGGCGAGGGTGTGCGCGGCGAGGTCGGCGGAGTGCACGCCCGCGAGGGCTCCCCCGCGCTTGCCGACCGGCGTACGGACGGCGTCGACGATGTAGGCCTCAGGCATCAGCAATCCCATCCAGGAGAATCGTCAGGTACTGGTCGGCGATGGCCTCGTGCGAGAGCCCGCCGCCGGGCCGGTACCACCGCACCGCGACCCAGACGGTGTCGCGGATGAAGCGGTAGGTCAGCGTGACGTCGAGGTCCTGGCGCAGCGCGCCGCTCTCGACGCCCTCGGTCAGCAGCGTCATCCAGACGT
Organism: Nocardioides agri; assembly: GCF_013778305.1. Taxonomy (GTDB): domain Bacteria; phylum Actinomycetota; class Actinomycetes; order Propionibacteriales; family Nocardioidaceae; genus Nocardioides; species Nocardioides agri. The sequence continues at coordinate 529,447 of NZ_JACEIC010000001.1, read as the reverse complement.
TGCGCGACTGCGCGTTGCGCTCCGCCAGGTAGGCGAACCGCGGGAAGCTGCCCAGGTGGTCGGCGTCGTTCTGGAAGATCGCCACCTCGTGCCGGTGCTGGTCGATCGCGGCGAAGGAGAGCCGCACCGCCCGCTCGATCTTCGTGCGCGGGTCGTCGGCGCTCGCCAGCACCTCGTCGTACGACGCGAAGAGCTCGGCCTGGAAGGTCTGCAGGATCTCGTCGACCATCGACTCCTTGGAGTCGAAGTGGTGGTAGAGACTGCCCGACAGGATCCCGGCCGCGTCGGCGATGTCGCGGACCGTGGTGTTCTTGAAGCCCTTCTCGGCGAAGAGCCGGGCGGCGATCGCGAGCAGCTCGTCGCGCCGCGTCGCAGAGGCTTGCGTCTCCCTAGGCATGCTGGCTGCTCACGGACACGACCTCACCGGTGAGGTACGACGAGTAGTCGCTCGCCAGGAACACCATCACGTTCGCGACCTCCCACGGCTCGGCGGCCCGCTTGAACGCCTCGCGGCTCGTCAGCTCGTCGAGCAGCTCGTCGGAGGTGACCTTCGCGAGGAACGGGTGCATGGCCAGGCTCGGCGACACCGCGTTGACCCGGATGCCGTGCGGCGCCAGGTCCATGGCAGCACACCTGGTCAGTGCCATCACGCCGGCCTTCGCCGCAGCGTAGTGGGCTTGGCCCTCCTGCGCCCGCCACCCGATCACCGAGGCGTTGTTGACGATCACGCCCCTCCTCCCGGCCGCCACCATCCGCTGCCCGGCCGCCCGGATGCAGCGGAAGGTGCCGGTGAGGGTGATGTCGAGGACCGTCGACCACTGGTCGTCGGTCATCTCGAGGATGCTCGCCGTGCCGCCCAGGCCGGCGTTGTTGATCATCACGTCGACGCCGCCGAAGTCGTCGGCGGCGTCGAGGAACGCCGCCACCTGCGCGTCGTCCGTCACGTCGCAGACGAGCTGGCGCACCCGGTCTGCGCCGAACTCCTCGGCCAGCGTCGCCTCCGCCTCCGCCAGCCGACGCTCGTGGGTGTCGCTGAAGACCACCGCCCTCGCGCCCTCCTCGAGCGCCCGACGTACGACGGACGCGCCGATGCCCGCGCCGGCACCGGCGGTCACCGCCACCACCTTGCCGGCGAGCAGGTCGTGCCCTGCGACGTACTCGGGAACGGTCATCCGCGTGCCTCTCGGGGAAGGCCGAGCACGCGCTCGGCGAGGATGTTGCGCTGCACCTCGTCGCTGCCGCCGTAGATCGTGTCGGCGCGCGCGAAGAGGAAGAGTCGTTGCCAGCGGTCGAGCTCGTAGCCGTCGGCCGTCGCGGTGGTGAGTCCGTCGGCGCCGAGGACGTCCATCGCGACCTCGCCGAGCCTCTTGTGCCAGCTCGCCCAGACCAGCTTGAAGACCGACGGTCCGGCCGCGTCGTCGGAGGAGAGGCCGCGCATCGCCTGGCGCCGCAGCACCTCGAGCTCGACCTTGAGGCCGGCGAGCCGGTCGCGCAGCACCGGGTCGTCGATCGTCCCGTTGGCCCGGGCGAGGTCGACCACGCCGTCGAGCTCGCGCGCGAACCCGACGACCTGCGCGAGCACCGAGACGCCGCGCTCGAAGCCGAGCAGCGCCATGGCGACCCGCCAGCCCTGGCCCGGCTCGCCGACGACCAGGTCGGCCGCCGTGCGCGCGCCGGTGAAGAAGACCTCGTTGAACTCCGAGCCGCCGGTCAGCTGCTCGATCGGGCGGACCTCGACGCCGTCCTGGTCGAGCGGCACCAGCAGGAAGGACAGCCCGTGGTGGCGCTGCGAGCCCGGCTCGGTGCGGCACAGGACGAACGCCCACTGGCTGAAGTGCGCGTTGGACGTCCACACCTTCTGCCCGTCGATGACCCACTCGTCGCCCTCGAGGCGGGCCCTGGTCTGCACGTTGGCGAGGTCGGAGCCGGCGTCCGGCTCGGAGTAACCCTGCGCCCAGAGCTCCTCGACCGCGACGATCCGCGGCAGGAACCGCGCCTGCTGCTCCTCGGTGCCGAACGCCATCAGGGTCGGGCCGAGCAGCTCCTCGCCCAGGTGGTTGACCCGCACGGGCGCGTCGGCCTTGGCGTACTCCTCGTGGAAGATCACCTGCTGGGTCAGGCTCAGCCCGCGGCCGCCGTGCTCGGTCGGCCAGCCGACGCAGGTCCAGCCGTGCTCGGCGAGCAGCCGGTTCCAGGCGACCCGCTCGTCGTGCGCCTCGTGGTCGCGGCCCGCGCCGCCGAGCCCGCGCAGCGCCGCCCACTCGCCGGTCAGGTGCTCCTCGAGCCAGCCCCGCACCTCGGCGCGGAAGGCCTGGTCCGCATCGGAGTAGGTCAGGTCCACGGGTGCTACTCTACCAAGCAAATGCTTGGTCAGGAGACACTGCCCGCCCTGCTCCGCGCTGCCGCGGAGCGCTTCGGCGACCACCCGGCCTACGTCGAGGGCGGCTCGACGCTGTCGTACGCCGGCCTGCTCTCCCGCGTGGAGGCGGCGGCCGCGGCGTACGCCGACCTGGGCGTCGCGCCGGGTGATCGGGTCGTGCTCTGGGGGCCCAACAGCACGGACTGGGCGGTCGCGGCCCTCGCGGTGTCCTACGCCGGCGGCGTCCTCGTGCCGGTGAACTCACGCTACGTCGGCCACGAGGTCGCCGACGTGGTCGCGCGCACGTCGGCGCGCGTGGTGGTCGTGCACGACGGCTTCCTCGGCCGCGACCAGGTGCGCGAGCTGGCCGACGCGGGGGTGTCCGAGCAGGTCGTCACCCTGCCCGACCTCATGGCCCGGGGCGCCGGCGCGGCCGCACCCGCCGACCGCTCGCCCGACGACGTCGCGGACATCCTCTTCACGTCCGGCACCACCGGTCGCTCCAAGGGCGCGATGAGCGCCCACCGCCAGACGATCGGCGTCGCCCGCGCCTGGGCCGAGCTCGGCGGCGTCCGCCCGGACGACCGCTACCTCGTGGTCAACCCGTTCTTCCACTCCTTCGGCTACAAGATCGGCATCGTCGTCGGACTGCTCACCGGTGCGACGCTCTACCCGGTCGCGACGTTCGACCTCGACGCGGTGATGGGGCTCATCGAGTCCGAGCGCATCACCGTGCTGCCCGGCGCACCCACGATCTTCACCTCGCTGCTCAACGCGCCCGGCCGCGCCGAGCGCGACCTGTCGTCGCTGCGGCTCGCGGTGACCGGGGCGGCCGTCGTACCGGTCGTGCTGATCGAGCGGATGCGGGAGGACCTGCAGATCGACCAGGTGGTGACCGCGTTCGGCATGACCGAGGCGGTGGTGGTCACGATGTGCCGCGACGGCGACTCCGCCGAGACCGTCGCGACGACGTGTGGCCGCGCCATCCCGGGGATGGAGACCCGCATCGGGGCGGAGGGCGAGCTCCTGGTGCGCGGCGACTACGTGATGCTCGGCTACCTCGACGACCCGGAGGCGACCGCGGAGGCGATCGACGCCGACGGCTGGCTGCACACCGGCGACGTCGGCGTGCTCGACGAGCACGGCAACCTGTCGATCACCGACCGGCTCAAGGACATGTACATCTCCGGTGGCTTCAACGTCTACCCCGCCGAGGTCGAGCAGGCACTGGCCCGGATGGACGGCGTCGCCGACGTCGCGGTCGTCGGCGTGCCCGACGAGCGGATGGGCGAGGTCGGCAAGGCGTACGTCGTGGGCTCGGTGGCCCCCGACGACGTGATCGCCTTCGCCAGGGAGCGACTCGCCAACTTCAAGGTGCCGCGGCACGTCGAGCTCGTCGACGCGCTCCCCCGCAACCTGTCCGGCAAGGTGCTCAAGACTCAGCTGAGGAAGTAGATGGACCTGACACTCTCGGATGCCGAGAAGGCGTTCCAGGCCGAGGCGAGGGCGTGGCTGGCGGCCAACGTCCCCGCCGAGCCGCTGCCGTCGATGGACACCGCCGAGGGCTTCGTCGCCCACCAGGAGTGGGAGGCCCGGCTCGCCGAGGCGCGCTGGTCGGTCGTCTCGTGGCCGGAGGCCTACCACGGCCGCGGCGCCTCGCTGGTCGAGTGGGTGGTCTTCGAGGAGGAGTACTACCGCGCCGGCGCCCCGGGACGGGTCTCCCAGAACGGCATCTTCCTGCTCTCCCCCATCCTCTTCGACCACGGCGCGCAGGAGCAGCAGGACCGGTTCCTGCCCTCGATGGCGACCGGCGAGCAGGTCTGGGCGCAGTGCTGGAGCGAGCCCGAGGCCGGCTCCGACCTCGCCTCGCTCCGCTCGACCGCGACGCGCGACGACCAGCGCGGCGGCTGGGTGCTCAACGGCCAGAAGACGTGGTCGTCGCGGGCGTCGTTCGCGCACTGGGGCTTCGGCCTCTTCCGCTCCGACCCCGGGGCCGAGCGGCACCACGGCCTGACCTACTTCCTCTTCCCGCTCGACGCCGACGGCATCACCGTGCGGCCGATCGCGCAGCTCGACGGGGAGGCGGGGTTCGCGGAGATCTTCTTCGAGGACGTCTTCGTCCCCGACTCCGACGTCCTCGGCGCGCCGGGCGACGGGTGGCGGGTCGCGATGTCGACCGCCGGCAACGAGCGCGGCCTGTCGCTGCGCTCCCCCGGCCGCTTCTGCGCCGCGGCCGACCGGCTCGTCGACCTCTACCGTCGTACGCCGCGGCCGCCCGCAGCCAGCGCCGACGCGGTCGTCGACGCCTGGATCCAGGCACAGGCCTACCGGCTCTACACGTGGGGCACGGTCACCCGGCTGCGCGACGGCGGCGACATCGGTGCCGCGGGCTCGGTCAACAAGGTCTTCTGGTCGGAGCTCGACGTGGCCCTGCACGAGACCGCCCTCGACCTGCTCGGTGCGGAGGCCGAGGTGGAGTCGCCCTGGCTGGACGGCTACACGTTCTCGCTGTCGGGGCCGATCTACGCGGGCACCAACGAGATCCAGCGCAACATCGTCGCCGAGCGGATCCTCGGACTGCCGCGCGAGCCGAAGGGGGCCCAGAGGTGAGGTTCGTTCTCGACGCCGACCAGCGCGACTTCGCCGCCGCGCTCGACTCGCTGCTCTCGGGCGCCGGCACCGTCGCCGCCGCGCGGGCGTGGGCCGACGGCGACCACGGCCCCGGCCTCGCGTTGTGGTCCCGGCTCGCCGACCTCGGCGTCACCTCGCTGGCGACCGACGCGACGCCGGTCGAGGTCGCGGTCGCGTTCGAGGCGCTCGGACGGCACGCCGTGCCCGGCCCGTGGGTCGAGTCCGCGGCGTACCTCCCGATCGCGCTCGGCCACGACGTGGCGGGTGTCGCGACCGTCGCCCTCCCGCCGCACGTCCCCTACGCGCTGGACGCGGACGTCGCGGACCACGTCTACGTCGGCGACGCGCCCGCCGACTCGGTCGGCGAGCGGATCGCGTCCGTCGACCCGACCCGCCACCTCTTCCCCGTCACCGGGGCGGGCGAGCCGAGCCGCGAGGCCTTCGACCTCGCCGTGCTCGCCACGGCCGCGCAGCTGCTCGGCGCCGGCGAGCGGGTGCTCGCCGACTCGGTCGCGTACGTGAAGCAGCGCAAGCAGTTCGGGCGCGAGATCGGCTCCTACCAGGCGATCAAGCATGCGCTCGCCGACGTGCGCATCGGGCTGGACTTCGCCCGCCCGCTCGTCCTCGGTGCCGCCCTCGGCGAGGTCGACGTGTCCGCCGCCAAGGTCGCCGCGGGCGACGCGGCCTACCGCGCCTCCCGCACCGGCCTCCAGGTCCACGGCGCGGTCGGGTACACGCGGGAGCTCGACCTCAGCCTGTGGTTGACCAAGATCCGCGCGCTCGTCACCGCCTGGGGCACCCCGGACTTCCACCGGGCGCGCATCCTGCAGAACCTGGGGGCGGGCTGATGGAGTTCGCGCTCACCGAGGAGCAGCAGGAGCTCGCCGCGACGGTCCGCTCGCTGCTGGACAAGCGCGGCACGTCCCGCGTCGAGCGGTACGACGAGGCGCTGTGGTCGACACTGTGCGAGCAGATCGGCGTCGCAGCGCTCAACGTGCCCGAGGAGCACGACGGCTTCGGCGCGTCGCTGTTCGAGTCGCTCGCGGTGCTGGAGGAGGTCGGCCGGGCGCTGGTGCCGTCGCCGCTGCTGTCCACGCTGGTCACCTCCGAGGCGCTGCTCGCCGGCGCGGACGACGACGCCAAGGCCCGGCTGCTCCCCCGGATCGCGGCCGGCGAGGTGGCCGCCCTCGTCGACGGCGACGCGCCAGTGCTGGACGGGGACCTGGCCACGATCCTCCTGCTCGCCACCGACGACGGCCTCTTCGAGGTCTCCGGCGCCCAGACGTCGTGGACGCCCACGATGGACCAGACGGTCCGCCTCGCCGCCGTCACCGGCGGCACGACCACCCGGATCGGCGACGGCCCGCGCGCCCGCGAGCGGGCGCGCCAGGTCGGCGCGGTCGGGTGCGCGGCGCTGGCCGCGGGACTGGCGAGCCGGGCGCTCGAGATGACGGTCGCCTACAGCAAGCAGCGCGTGCAGTTCGGCAGGCCGATCGGGTCCTTCCAGGCGCTCAAGCACCGGATGGCCGACATGCTGGTGCTGGCCGAGATGTCGCGCTCGGCGTCCTGGGCCGCGTCGTACGCCGTCGCGATCCACGCCGACGACGCCGAGCAGCTCACGCACGCCGCGAAGTCCTACTGCACCGACGCGCTGGCGCGGATCGCCGCCGAGACCGTCCAGCTGCACGGCGGCATCGCGATCACCTGGGAGCACGACGCGCACCTGGTCTTCAAGCGCGCGCACGCTCTGGGACAGCTCTTCGGCTCGGCGGCGGAGCATCGCGCGGCTGTGGCACTCTGACGGCATGAGCGCCGAGCTCCCCCGTCCGGTCCGGGTGTTCACGCCGGCCGACCTGGTCGCCGCCGACCCGACGCCGGGGATGGACCGCGAGCGCGCCTTCGAGCTGCCGCTGCTGTGGGCGGGGCAGGTGGAGACCGCACCCGGCGCCGTCTCGGGCTGGCACCACCACGACCGCAACGAGTCGAGCCTGTACGTCGTCCGCGGCATCCTGCGCCTCGAGTTCGAGGGCCACGAGGGCTGGCTCGACGCCGGGCCGGGCGACTTCGTGCACGTGCCGGCGTGGACCGTGCACCGGGAGTCCAACCCGACCGGGGAGCCTTCGCTGGCCGTCATCGCCCGGGTCGGCGGCGGCGTGCCGACCGTCAACGTCGACGGTCCGGCCTAGCGGGCTCCGGGCGGCCGGGGCGCGGTGTCCTCGGCACGATGGAGGAGCGTCGCCTCGCCCGGGATCGTCCGGATGTCGCCGCGGAGCACGCGCTGCTGCAGGTCCGGCGGGAACATCCGCTCGATGTCCGCGCGCAACGACTGCTGCCGCGGGAAGCGCACCCGGGCGACGTCGCCCTGGCGGTCCAGCCTCACGACCGCCGCGAGGGACGAGCCGCTGAGCTCCTCGGCATGCGGGCCGGTGCGGAAGTCGCCGCAGCGCATCCAGGCGTAGAGCGTGCGGCCGTCGCGGTCGAGCACCCTGATGGCGCACTGGAAGAGGCCGGTCGGCGCGCCTCCGATCATCTCCTGCCGGACGTCGGCACGCCCCTCGAGCTGGTGGAGCAGATCGGCCCGCGGCGGGTCGGCGGCTGAGGCGACAGCACCGACGGCGCCGAGCGCGGTCGCGGCGATCCCGAGGATCAACGTCTTCATGACCTGTCTGACGCGCGCGATGCCCTTTCGGTTGCGTCGCTGCCGACGAGGAGGAGCGGCTGTCGGTCGTACCCACATCTGATCAGACCGGCTGCCGATCCGCGGGGCCACGACCGAACCGTCGCTAGGTTGAGCTGGTGCGCGTCCTCATCCTGGGTGCCGGGTTCGGCGGCCTCGAGCTGGCCTCCACGCTCGCGGCCGAGACCGACGGGGCCGTCGAGGTCACGCTCGTCGACCGGACCGACGGGTTCGTCTTCGGGTTCTCCAAGCTGGACGTGATGTTCGGGCGGGCCACCGCCGACCACGTCACGCACCCGTACGCCGACCTGGCGCACCCCGGCGTTCGGTTCGTCCCGGCGACCGTCGAGTCGATCGACCCGCGTGCGCGGAGCGTCGAGACGACGGCCGGGACCTTCGAGGCCGACGTCCTCGTGGTTGCCCTCGGTGCCGACCTCGACCCCGCTGCGACGCCGGGGCTGGTCGAGCACGGCCACGAGTTCTACACCGAGGACGGCGCCTTCCGGCTGCGCGAGGTGCTCGCCGACTTCCCCGGCGGGGACGTCGTGGTCGCCGTGACGTCCACGCCGTTCAAGTGCCCGCCGGCGCCGAGTGAGACCGCGCTGCTCGTCCACGACCACCTCCGCGAGCGCGGCCTGCTGGACACCTCCTCCGTCTCGCTCGCCATGCCGCTGCCGGTGCCGATCCCGCCGTCGCCGGCGGCGTCGAAGGCGCTGCTCGCCCAGTTCGAGCGGCGTGGCATCGCCTGGCACCCCGGCGCGCTGGTCCGGTCCGTCGAACCCGGCCGCGCGGTGCTGGCCGACGGCAGCTCGCTGCCCTTCGACCTGTTGCTGGCCGTCCCCGTCCACCGGGCGCCGGAGGTCGTCGTCGAGGCCGGGCTCACCGAGGACGGGTGGATCGCGGTCGACCCCGCGACGCTGCAGACCCGGTTCGACGACGTGTACGCCGTCGGTGACGTGACCAGCGTCGGCACCCCCAAGGCCGGTGTCTTCGCCGAGGGACAGGCCGCCGTCGTGGCGGCCCAGCTCATCGCCCGCTCCCGCGGCGAGGAGAGCGGTGCGGCGTACGACGGCACCGGCACCTGCTACCTCGAGTTCGGCGCGGGGCTGGTCGGGAAGGTCGACGTGACGTTCCTCCGCGGCCTCGCGCCCACCGGCGCGCTGCAGGGGCCGAGCATCGAGCTGGCCGCCGACAAGGCGGTGTTCGGCATCGACCGGGTGCGGCGCTGGTTCGGCCGCGAGTGGACGCCGTAGAGGACGGTCTGCTGCAAGGATGGTCGGGTGCGTCGCGCCGTGGCCCCTCTCATCGCGGTGACCGTGGCCCTGGTGCTCGCGGACTCCGCGATCGTCACGCTCGCGCTGCCCGACATCCTGCTCAACCTCGACACGACCGTCGCCGAGGTCGCGTGGGTGCTGATCTCCTTCAACCTGGTGCTGGGTCTGGTCGCCGTGCCGACGGCGGTCGGCTTCCGCCGGGCGCAGCCGCGGCTGCTCGGCGCGGGCGGCATCGCGGTCTTCGCGGCCGCCTCCGCGTGGTGTGCGGTCGCCCGGTCCATCGAGCTCCTGATCGCGGCCCGGTGCGTGCAGGCGCTCGGTGGCGCGCTCGCCCTGGTCGGGTGCCTGGAGATCCTGGTCGCGCTGTACGGCGAGCGGCGCGGCATCGCGACCTGGATCAGCGCCGGGGTGATCGGCACGGCCACCGGACCGGTGGCCGGTGGCCTGCTCACGCAGGCGTTCTCGTGGCAGGCGATCTTCGTCGTCCAGGTGCCCTTCGCCGTGCTCGCGGTGCCCGCGGCCCTGGCCGTGCGCTCCGGTCCGCTCGCGGCTCCGCCCGCCGAGTTCGTCCGGCACCGGCCCGCCGTACGCGCCAACCTGACGCTGGCACTGTTGTCGGCCGCCCTCACCGCCGCGCTCTTCCTGCTGGTGCTCCTCCTGGTCAACGGCTGGGGCCAGTCACCGGCGGCCGCCGCGCTCACCGTGTCGGTCGTCCCCGTCGCCGCGCTGGCCGCGCGGCCGCTGGTGCGGCTGCTGCGCCCGTCCTCCGTGGTCGAGGTCGGCGTGGGCTGCTTCCTGGTCGCCGGCGGGCTGGCCGGACTCGCGGTGCTGCCCTCGGCCGAGCTCGCCTGGACCGTCGCGCCGCAGGCGCTCATCGGCCTCGGGCTCGGGCTGACCGTCGACCAGCTGACCGTCCGGGCCATGCACCTGCGCCTCCCCCGCGTCGAGCACGCAAGCTGGACGATCAGCGCCCGGCACCTGGGCGTGGTGGTCGGCCTGGCGATCCTCACGCCGATCTTCACCGCCGACCTGATGGACGCGCAGGTGCCCGCCGAGCAGGCGATCACCGCGCTGGTGCTCGACGCACCGCTGCCGGCGCAGGACAAGGTAGCGCTGGCCCGCGCGCTGGGTGAGGAGCTGACCGAGCAGCAGGGCCAGGTCCCGGACCTCCACGACGCGTTCGCCGCCGCCGACATCTCCGCGGAGTTCCGCCCCGCTGCGGCCCAGCTCGAGCAGGACCTGGACGCCCAGCTCGAGCGCGCGGCCACCCACGCCTTCCGCGACTCCTTCCTGGCCGGCGCCCTCCTGGCGCTGCTCGCGCTCCTCACCGTGGCGGCGCCGCCCTGGCGGAGGACGCCGTGAGCCCGCGGGTCCTCGCCCTGCCGGCGCTCGCGGTGGTCCTGGTCGCCGCCGTGCTCGGCATCCAGGTCGCGTACGGCGGCGGCACGTTCGAGCCGCTCGAGCCCGCGGACCCCTGTGCCGCGCGCGAGGTCACGTCGTACTCGGACGGCATCGACGCGCTTACCGAGCAGCTCGTGCTGATCGGCCTCGACGAGGCCGCATGCACCCTCGGCACCAGCCGCGAGGCGCTCACCCTCTCGCTCGCACGCGCCGCCGAGCCGACCGACGCCGAGGTCGCGGCGCTGCAGGACGGGCTGGTCGCGGCCGTCGGCCGGATGCAGGACGACGGGACCCTGCCCCCTGCCTCCGCGCTCGTCGACGACGCGCTCGACCAGGCCGAGCTCAACAGCCTCCTCGAGACCCTGATCCGAGCCATCCCGGACTCGGTCATCGACGGGGCACTCGACACCGACGACGTCCTGGTCCGCGCGATCGAGGACCTCGACATGCGCGCGCTGCTCGCGAACGTCGACGACCAGCAGGCTCTGAACGAGCAGATCCAGCCGGCCGTGACCCAGGCCGTCAAGGACGCGTTGCTCGATCGGCTGCGGTCGTTGGTCTGAGCGCCACTGGCAGCGGGTTGCGGGTCGCTTTGGGCTGGCCGCCGCCAGGCAGCGAAGCGGGTGAGGTGGGCTCCGGGTTGCGGTCGCTTCCCGGGTCGCCGGCCGCATCTTGGTCCCGGAAGTTGTGCCTGTGGATTGTCCACATACCGGGCAAACGCTGGGTTCTGGGGACCTCACTGTCGGTGGTCGGTGCTTGGATTTCTCTATGACGGCGATCGCCACTCCCAGACACCGAGTGTCGGTGGCGACCGCCCACGTCCACCAGGAGCTCGACGCCGTCAATCACGCGTCGGTGTGGTCGATGGACGCGTCCGAGACCGCCGCGACCCTCGTCGGCCTCGCGCGGGCGAGGGCGAGGCTCGCCGAGCTCGAAGCCAGAGTCGCGGCGCACGCCGACGACCTCCACGTGGGCCAGGACGTGGCCGCCTCGAGTGCCGCGAACTGGCTGGCGCACCAGACCAAGCAGACCCGCGCCGAGACCAACCGGACGGTGCGGCTCGGGCACGACCTCGAGCAGCACCCGCTCACTAGGGACGCGCTCGCCGCCGGCCGGGTCTGTGTCGACCAGGCCCGCGTCATCGTCCAGGCCGTCGACCGGCTCCCCGCCGAGGCGCGGTCCCGGGCCGAGCGGCACCTGCTCGCCGAAGCGGCCCACCACGACGCCAAGACCCTGCGCATCCTGGGCAAGCGGCTCCACGAGGTCATCGACCCCGACGCCGCCGACGCCCACGAGGCCGCCCTGCTGGAACGTGAGGAGGCTGCGGCGATGACGGCGTGCCGGCTCGCGCTCCACGACGACGGCCACGGCACCACCCACCTGCGCGGCCAGATCCCCACGTTCCACGGCGCCGCACTCCGCAAGATGCTCGCCGCGATCACCGCCCCCAAGCACCAACGTGCCACCAGGAGCGCCGGCGCGGAGCAGCTCCGCGGCCCCGACGCCATGGGGCAGGCGCTCTGCACGCTGATCGAGCGCTACCCGGTCACGCAGCTGCCCAAGCTGGGCGGCCTCAACGCCACCCTGGTCGTTACCATCACCGAGGACTCACTCCTGGGTCGCGTCGAGCAGGCCGGACTCCTGGACACCGGCGACCGCATCTCCCCCGGCGCCGCGCGGCGGCTGCTGTGCGAAGCCGGCGTCATCCCCGTCGTCCTGGGCGGTGACTCGACGCCGATCGACGTCGGGCGGGAGCGGCGCTTCCACCCGACGTACCACCGCATCGCGATCACGATCCGCGACCAGGGCTGCCGCGCCGAGGGCTGCGACCGCAAGCTCGGCCTCCACACCCACCACGAGACCCGGTGGGCCGACGGAGGGACCACCACCGTCGATCAGGGCATCAGCCTGTGCCCGTGGCACCACACCCGCATCCACGACACCACCTACGAGACCCGGATGCAGCCCACCGGCAAGGTCAGCTTCCACCGGCGGACGTAGAACGGAGATCTTGATCCACCAGGTGAATCAGAAACTCCGCTGGAACGCTCGCGCGCCCGACCGCAGGTCGGCGTCCTCCCGATAGGCGCCAACTGGGCGTGCGGGAGGAGCCGTCAAGGGCGCGAAGCGGCGAAGCGAACCCTTGACGGCGGAGGACGCACGCCCATCCTTGGCGCCCCGGGAGGACGACGACACCCACACGTTGAGTTTCGAGACAGGCGCTAGCGCGCCTTCCTCAACCACCGGCCCCGACCGCAGGTCGGCGTCCTCCCGATAGGCGCCAACTCGTCCGGAGGCGGCCGGGTCAAGGGCGGCGAAGCCGCCGTAGGGAACCCTTGACGCGGTCGACGGAGGACGAACAATGGCGCCCCCGGGGGAGGACGACGACACCCACGACGAGCGCCGTGTGCCTCAGGAACGCGCGTCGGTGGTGCGGTACTGGCCCCGGTAGAACAGCAGCGGGTCGGCATCGGAATCGGCATCGGCGACCAGGTCGAGGACGCGGCCGATGACGACGTAGTGGTCGCCGGCCTCGTGGACCGCGTGGATGGCGCAGTCGAGGTGGGCCAGGGCGCCCTCGAGCATCGGCGAGCCCGTCTCGGGGGCGGGCGTCCACTTCACGTCGGCGAACTTGTCGGTGCCCCGGCTGGCCATGATGTTGGACAGGTCGGCCTGGTCGGCGGCGAGGAAGTTGACGCAGAAGCGGCCCGAGCGCTGGATCAGCGGCCAGGCGCGGGAGCTCTTGGCGGGGATGAAGAGCACCAGCGGCGGGTCGAGGGAGACGCTGGAGAACGACTGGCAGGTCATGCCGACCGGCTCCCCGTTGCTGACCCCGGCGACGACGGTCACGCCGGAGGCGAAGCGGCCCAGCACGTCGCGGAAGAGCCGCGCCTGGGCGACCGCCTCCGGGTCGTCGTGGACGGCGACGTCCTCGCCGGGCCGGAACTCGAAGTCGATGTCCTGGTCACCCAGCCACGAGTTGATCAGCTCGGGGCTCGGCCAGGTGGCGCGGGCGTCCGGGCGCATCCCGTCGGGGACGTCGCGGCTGGGTTCCGGGGTCATGCCTTCGATGCTCTCACTGTGCGCCAGCACCGAAGTCGTGACCCCAGTAGGAGACGGCGGTCGACTCGCGCGCCACCCACCGACCGTCGTCCACGGTGAGCCCGTCGGTGCCGAACTCGACGTCGAAGCCGCCGGGCGACTTCACGTAGAACGAGATCATCTCGTCGTTCATGTGCCGGCCGAGCGTCGCCGACAGCGGCGCCTTGTGCTTCCGCACCCGCTCCAGCGCGCGGCCCACGTGGTCGAGCTCGTCGACCTCCAGCATGATGTGCACGCACTTCGACGGGTTCGGCATCGGCAGGAACGCGAGCGAGTGGTGCCTCGGGTTCACGCCGAGGAAGCGCAGCCACACCTTCGAGCCGGGCTCCTTGCCGACGAACTCCCCCGGCATGCTCATCGAGTCGCGCAGCCGGAAGCCGAGCACGTCGGCGTAGAACCGCAGCGCCTCGACGTCGTCGGTGACCGGCAGCACGATGTGGCCCATGCCCTGGTCGCCTGTGACGAACGTGGCGGCGTACGGCGTGACGACCGGCCGCGACTCGTAGGTGATGCCGTGGAAGAGCTCGAAGACGTTGTCGAACGGGTCGGTGAACCGGATCAGCTCCTGCACCCGGCGCTCGTCGAGCTCGTCCCGGGTGCCCTCCTCGAAGTCCACGCCGGCCTTCTGCAGGTGCTCGCGCGCCTCCTGGAGCGCCCGGTGGTCGGCGAGCTCCCAGCCCACGCACGACAGCTGGTCGACGTCGGAGGGGAAGACGACCAACCGGGCCGAGACCTCGTCGATCCGCCAGTACTGGTGGTCGGGGTTCGGGCCGCGGCCGGCAGCGAGGCCGAGCACCTTGCCGGCGAACGTCTCCCACTGCGACAGGTCGGTGCTGGCGACGCGCACGTAGCCCATGCTCTTGATGTCGATCGTCACGAGCGACTCCTTTCGACGTGACGCGCGAGGAACGCGGTCGAGATCTCCGCGAACTCCTCCGCCGCCTCGATCTGCGCCCAGTGCCCACAGTTCGGGAAGACGTGCAGCTGCGCCCTCGGGATCAGCTTGAGCGCGGTGAACGCGCCGTCCAGCGGGTTCACCCGGTCCTCGCGGCCCCACGTCAGCAGCGTGTGCTTGCGCAGGCGGTGCGCCTCGCGCCAGAGCATGCCGTCCTCGGCGGTCTCGGGGTTCCAGAAGGACATCCCCATCGAGCGCATCGCCTCGCGGGCGCCGGGCGCGGTCGCGTCCGCGAACCGCTCCTCGACGAGCTCGTCGGTGACGAGCTCCTGGTTGACGACCATCGTGGAGATGAACGCCCGCAGCGCCTCGCGCGTCGGGTTCGCGCCGAAGTCCATCAGCCGCTGGACGCCCTCGGTCGGGTCGGCGTGGAAGAGGTTGAGCGACAGCCCGCCGGGCCCCATGAGGATCAGCCGGCCGACGCGGTCGGGGTGGGTGAGCGCCAGGCGCATCGCCGTACCGCCGCCGAGGCTGTTGCCCAGCAGGTGGATCCGGTCGATGCCCAGCTCGTCGAGCAGCGCGACGACGTGGTCGGCCGCGTGCCGGTAGTAGTTGCCGACCACCTCAGGTTTGTCGGAGCCGCCGAAGCCGGGCTGGTCGACGAGCAGGGTGCGGAACGACGCGGCGAAGTGCGGCAGCGCGCGGCCGAAGTTCGACCACGCCGACGCACCCGGACCGCCGCCGTGGAGCATGACCAGCGGCAGCCCGCCGCCCACCTCGGTGGCCTGCCCGGCCTCGTAGTAGTTCAGCGTGATCCCGCCGGCCTTCGCCGACCGCTGGGCCGATTCCTTGGTGATCGTCACTCAGTACATCCCCGGGTCGACCTTGTGCCCGAACTCGTGCGCGCCGTACATCTGGAGCGCCCGCTCGGGGTCGTTGGCGGCGTGGACGCGGCCGGCGTGGGCGTCGCGCCAGGCACGCTGCAGGTAGGTGCCCTGGGCCAGGGCGCGGCCGCCGGACGCCTCGAAGAGCGAGTCGATCGCGTCGATCGCCCGCTGCGAGCCCAGCACCTGGTCGCGACGGACCTTGAGCCGCGTCTTGAGCGGGATCTTCTCGCCCTTGGCGACGTAGGCCTGCTCCTCGCGGATGTTGTTGACCAGCAGCGCCCACGCCGCGTCGATCTCCGAGGACGCCCTAGCGATCCGCACCGCCGCGAACGGGTCGAGCGACGCCTTCTCGCCGAGGTACGCCGCGCGGGTGCGCTTCTGCTGCATCTCGACGTGCTCCTCGTAGGCGCCCAGCGCCATGCCGATGATCGGCGTCGTGATGGTGCCGGTGAAGATCGAGTGGAAGGGCAGCTTGTAGAGGTCGGAGCCGTTCTGCTCCTGGCCGGGGCCGAAGCAGCGCCCGGTGTCGCCCATGCTGAGCGTGAACGCCTCGGGCACGAACACGTCGTCGACCACGATGTCGTTGGAGCCGGTCCCGGAGAGGCCGACCATGTGCCACACGTCGACGATCGTGTAGTTCTCGCGCGGCACCATGAAGGTCTTGAAGTCGACGACGTTGCCCTCAGCGTTGAAGACGAGGCCGCCCAGCAGCACCCACGAGCAGTGGTCGCAGCCCGAGGAGAAGCTCCACTTGCCCGAGAGCGTGTAGCCACCGTCGGTGACGGTCGCCTTGCCGGTCGGCGCGTAGGAGGAGCTCAACCGGGTGTTGGTGTCGGCGCCCCACACGGCCTGCTGCGCCTCGTCGGCGAACAGCGCGACCTGCCACGGGTGCACGCCGACGACGCTGGAGACCCAGCCGGTCGAGCCGCACGCGCCCGCGATGTCGCGGACGGCCGTGTAGAAGTCGACAGGGTCGGCCTCGAGGCCGTCGAACCGCTTCGGCTGGAGCAACCGGAAGAATCCGACCTCCTCCAGCTCCTTGATCGAGGCCTCGGGGACCACGCGAAGTCGCTCGGCCTCGTCGGCCCGCTCCCGGATGCCGGGGAGCAGGTCACGGACGCCGTCGAGAACAGCCTGGGACATCGCAACTCCTGTCACGTCAATGGACAGGACCGATACTAGAACACGTTCTCGTTTTGGTCGAGATGCCGACGCGCCGCTCCCCCGCGCTGACCACGCTTGCCGTGCCTCGACGCCGGGGAGCAGGATCCTCGGCGTGGCGACGTCCCGCAACACCCTCGTCAGACGCTGGGGAGGGCGCGCCGTCGGCCTGACGATCACCGGGGTCGGCCTCTACCTCGTGACGCCGGCGCTCATCACGATGTTCTCCGCGTGGCCACAGCTCGCGGATGTCGACGTCCCGTGGTTCTTCGTCCTGGCCGTGCTCCAGACGGGCCGGCTGGTGTCGCTGTGGTGGCTGACCAAGCTCGCGCTCGCGCCGGCCGACGCCCAGCCGGAGGTGCCTCGGGTCGGCTGGGGCACGACCGCGACCGCCCAGCTCGCCGGCAGCGCGGCCGCCAAGGTGCTGCCCGGAGGCGGAGCCGCCGGTGGGATGGTCCAGGCCAAGGTGCTCATCGACGCCGGGCAGCCTCCGACGGCGGTCGCCTCCGGCCTGACCGCGATCGGGCTGCTCAACAACGCCGTCCTCTTCCTGCTGCCGGTCCTCACGATCCCCGCTCTGCTCATCGGCCCACCGCCGGCCGAGCAGCTCCAACTCGGCCTGGTCGTGTCGGTCGTACTCGCCGCCGCGATCATCGCGATCGGGGTGACCGCCCTCGCCTGGCCCCGGCTGGTCGAGGCCACCGGCCGCGGGATCGGCCGGGTCCTGCACCTGGTGCGCCGCTCGGTGACCCCGGACGGTGTCGCCGTCGGCCTGCTGGCCCAGCGGCAGCGGATCGCCGACGCGTTCCGCGGCCGTTGGTGGCGGTCGGTGTTCGCGATGGCCGCCAGCCGGATGTTCGACTACGCGTCCCTGGTCGCCGCGCTCGTCGCCTTCGGGGCGGAGGTCCGGCCCGCGGAGGTGCTCCTCGCCTTCGTGGTCGCGCAGGCGCTGGCGATCGTGCCCATCACCCCGGGCGGCGTCGGCGTCGTGGACGTCGGCCTCACCGGCATGCTGGCCCTGGTCGGCGTCCCCACCGAGACAGCGGTGATCGCGGTGCTGCTCTACCGGCTGTTCTCGTTCTGGCTGCCCATCCCGATCGGCGCCTTCGCCTGGGCGGGCTGGCGGTTCTCGCGACGCTCCTGACGCGCCGAAGCGTATCTCCTCCACCGACGGGCGGCTCCTCCTGGCATCCGCACCTCGGCTGCGGCGACCTAGGAGACCACCATGGCTCAGCAGTACGACGAAGCACGCCGCCTCTATGTCGACGACGACCCCGACAGGTTCGCCCGCGTGGTGCGGCCCGCAGACCGCAACCGGTTCACCGGCGCGCAGCTCCCCCAGCTCGCGGCGACCGAGTTCCTCACCGAGAACGCCGACGTGGTCGGGGTGCAGCCCGAGTGGTTCTCCGGCGCCGCGCTCGGTGGCGCCGTGGCGCCGACCGACGTCGAGGACGACAGCCGCGACGGGTCCGAGATCGAGCTGCGGTTCGCAGGCGAGAAGCGGCAGTTCGACACGACGACCGTCGCCTACCAGCAGACCTGGCGCGGGATCCCGGTCTGGCGCTCCGGACTCACCGTCACGCTCCGGACCTCGCCGGCCAGGATCGGCAACGTCCACAACACGACGTACCCCCAGATCGACGTCGAGCTGCCGAGCCGCACCGACCTCAAGCGCGGCGTCACCGGCACCAGCGGCCTGATGCGCACGGCGTTCGACGTCGCGTTCACGCTGCGCTCGGCGAACACCCGCGACGACCGCAGGCAGGTGGAGGTCGTCAGCAACACCCTCGTGATCGCGCGGTACGACGCCGCTCGCCGGCTCAGCGACGAGGTCGAGCCGGCCACCGAGATCGGGCTGGCGTCGACGGCGCTGCCGTTCCCGTTCCCGGTCCCGCCGGTGACCGACGTGGCGGACGGCAGCTTCCGGCTCGCCCGCGAGATCGTGTTCCGCATCGTCTCGCCTCCTCGCGGGGTCGTGACGTGGATGGCGCTGCTCGACGTCGCGACCGGCGCGCTGCTGTGGCTGCGCCCGTTCGTCGCCGACGTCAACGGTCTGGTCTTCGCGGCCGACCCCGGGGACCTGAGCCCGGCGGTCGGCCCCAACGGCACCTCCGCCCAGCTCAACGTCCTGCGCAGCTCGGTGCCCCTGCAGGGACTCACCGCTCCGTCCGGCGGCGCCGAGCAGGCGCTCTCGGGCTCGTTCGTGAACGTCTCGGACTTCGAGCTCGCCGACGCCGACCCGCCGACCGAGGCGGTCGGGACGAACTTCGACTACGACGCCCGCAGCAACGACTTCGCGGCCGTCAACGCCTACGTGCACAACGACTGGTTCTTCCGGCTCGTCGACGGCATGGGGTTCACCGGCTACTTCGGTGGCACGTCGTTCCCGGTGCCGGTCGACCACCGCGGCCGCTTCGGCTCGACCGACGGGATCGAGATCAACGCCTCGTGCTCCGGGACCGGCACCGGTGGCATCGCCAACGTCGACTACGAGCTCGCCCACCTCGGCGACACGACCCACCCGATCGGCCTGGCGACCTCCAAGCGGGTCGTCCTCCACGAGCTCGGCGGGCACGGCATCCTCTACGACCACGTGAACTCGGCCAACTTCGGCTTCGCGCACTCGGCCGGCGACAGCTTCGCCGCGATCCTCTCCGACCCCGACAGCCAGGCGGCGGACCGGTTCTTCACCTTCCCCTGGGTCTCCGGCGTGATCAACCGGCGGCACGACCGCCCGGTCGGGGGCGGCTGGGCCTGGGGCGGCACCCAGGACACCGGCGGCTACAGCTCCGAGCAGATCCTGTGCACCTCGCACTTCCGCATCTACCGGAGCCTCGGCGGCGACTCCGCCAGCCCGGACCTCCGGCGCTTCGCGGCGCGCGTGACGGCGTACCTGATCCTGCGCGGTGTCTCGACGCTGACGCCCGCCACCAACCCGACGAACGTCAGCGCCTGGGTGAACGCGCTGCTGGCCGCCGACGCCGGCGACTGGACCAGTGAGGGGCTGGCCGGGGGTGCCTACGGCAAGGTCATCCGGTGGGCGTTCGAGAAGCAGGGCCTCTACCAGGCCCCCGGCGCGCCGACGCCGGTCACGCGCGAGGGACGACCGCCCGCTCAGGACGTCTACATCGACGACGGGCGGCACGGTGAGTACCAGCACCAGCCGGTCCACTGGGACTGCCAGAACATCTGGAACCGCCGGTTCGCCGACGACGGGACCGCCCACGAGGACCCGTGGCTGAACCGCACCAACTTCGCCTACACGCGGGTGCGCAACCGGGGCACGCAGACGGCGACGAACGTCGTCGTCCGCGCGTTCCACACCGACCCGGGCGCCGGGCTGACCTGGCCCGACGACTTCCAGTCGATGACCACGGCGCAGATCGCCGTCCCGGACATCCCGCCCGGCGGCGAGGTCATGGTCGGTCCGTTCGAGTGGACGCCGACGACGGCCGACCACGAGTGCCTGCTGATGATCGCCTCGTCGTCGGGCGACCCGAGCAACGTGGACGCGTTCGCGCCCGGCGAGTCGATCCCCGAGTGGCGCCTCGTGCCGCACGACAACAACATCGGCCAGCGCAACGTGCACCCGGTGCCCGCCGCGGGCGGCGCCGCCGGGATCGTCGCCGTGCTCGACGGACGGTCGTTCACCGTGCACAACCCCTTCGACCACCGGGCCCGCGTCACCCTCGACGTGACGCTTCCGCCCGTCCTGGTGAAGAAGGGCTGGTCGGTGCAGGTCGTCGGCAAGGGCGGCCAGGCGTTCAGCCTCGCCGCAGGTGCCAGCCGGCGGGTCACGCTGTCCGTCGTCCCGGGAGGCGAGGTCACCGCGGCCGAGGTGGCGAGCAGCGACCGGCGCGATGTCGTGGTCAGCGTGCACGGCGACGGGATCCTGCTGGGCGGCATGAGCTACCGCCTCGACCCCGACCGGAACGAGCCGCTGCCCCAGGAGGACGCGCACGCCGACTGCGGCTGCGGCGGCGGGGACCGCTGCCGGCACGCGGCACGGGAGCTGCTGCGGTGCCTCGACCTGCCCGGCGGAAAGGTCACGGACGTCCGGGTGCGACGGATCGGACTCGACGTGGAGCTGGGCGGGGACTGCTGAGGCGAGCGCGGTGGCCCCTGGCCACCGCGCCGTTCTCGCCCTGAGTCGCGACGCCTCGCTTCGGTCGGTTGAGAGGCTGGTCGGGTGGAGGTCCTGCCCGACATCGTCGCCCCGGAGCCGGTGATCGTCTTCTGCGGTCTGGCGGGCGCCGCCAGCACCAAGCTGCGCGACCACTACTACGAGACGCCGGGGAACAGCTTCTGGCAGTCGCTGCACCTCAGTGGCCTGTCGTCGCGCCAGCTGCGACCCGACGAGGATCGGATCGTCGCCGACCTCGGCCTGGGGCTCACCGACCTCGTCGGTCACTGGGACCCGCGCTGGGTCGAGATCGACGCACTGGTCGAGAAGCTCGGGCGCTGGCAGCCCGAGTGGATCGCGTTCACCAGCAAGGGGGTCGCACACGAGGCGGCGCGCGCGCTCGGCGTACGACGCCCCGGGCTCGGTCCCGTCGACTGGCACCTCGGTCCCGCCCAGGTGTTCGTGCTGCCCGGCGTCAGCGGGGCCAACCAGCGCAGGGACTACGACGGCCGTCCGAACCGCCTCTCCTGGTGGCGCGACCTCGCGGGAATGGTCGACGGCGACCCCCGGTTGCGGCCTACGTGAGCCATCTCTTCACCCCGATCACCCTTCGCAGCGTCACGATCCGCAACCGCATCTGGGTGGCGCCGATGTGCCAGTACTCCGCGGTCGAGGGCGTCCCGAACGACTGGCACCTGGTCCACCTGGGCTCCTTCGCCCGCGGCGGAGCGGGCCTCGTCATCACCGAGGCGACGGCGGTGGAGCCCGAGGGCCGGATCTCGCCGGAGGACACCGGCCTCTGGAACGCCGAGCAGCAGGCGGCGTGGGGCCGGATCGTCGACTTCGTGCACGGCCAGGGCGCGACAGCGGGCATCCAGCTGGCGCACGCCGGCCGGAAGGCCTCGACGTACTCCGGCTTCGCCGGCCGGCGCGGCGGCGTCGCGGACGCCGACGGCGGCTGGCGCCCGGTCGGCCCCTCGCCCGTGCCCTTCCCGGGCCTGAGGGAGGACCCCGAGCCGCTCGATGCCGACGGCATCGGGCGGGTCGTGACCGCCTTCGGCGACGCGGCCGAGCGGGCGGTCGCGGCCGGCTTCGACGTCATCGAGGTGCACGCGGCGCACGGCTACCTGCTCCACGAGTTCCTCTCCCCGCTCTCGAACCACCGCGACGACGAGTACGGCGGCAGCTTCGACAACCGGGTGCGCCTCGTCCTCGAGGTCGTGCGCGAGGTCCGCTCGCGGGTCGGGGCCGGCCTCCCCCTGGTCGTCCGCCTCTCCGCGACCGACTGGAGCGAGGGCGGCTGGGACGCCGACCAGACGGTCCGGCTCGCCGCGCAGCTGCGCGCGGAGGGCGTCGACCTCGTCGACACCTCCAGCGGCGGCAACGTGCTCGCCGACATCCCGACCGACCCGGGCTACCAGGTGCCGTTCGCCCGGCGCATCCGCACCGAGGCGGGCATCCCCGCGGGGGCGGTCGGTCTGATCACCGAGCCCAAGCAGGCCGAGGACATCCTCGCCGACGGCTCGGCCGACGTGGTGCTCCTCGGGCGCGAGCTGCTGCGCGACCCGCACTGGCCGCTGCGCGCGGCGTACGAGCTCGGCGAGACCGACACCGACCTGTGGCCGGTGCAGTACCGCCGGGCTGCCCGCTGACCGCCTCCGGAGTGCAGACTGGCCCTGAGAGTGCTCCGACGCCGGTCGCAGGAGGTGCCGTGACGAGGCAGGTGGCCGCGTGAGCTGGTGGGCGGCGGCCGTCGCACTCGCCTCGGCCGTGGCCGCGGGCTGGTCGACCGCCCTCATGCACTACGGCGCCTCGGGCGCGGAGCGGGGCGCCCGCGCCGCCGCCCTGGCCCGTCACGTGCTGGCCGAGTGGCGGTGGCGGCTCGGCGTCGCGGCGTCCCTCCTCGGTCTCGCCCTCCACGCCGTCGCGCTGCACCTGGGCTCGCTCACGCTGGTCCAGCCGCTCGCCGTGACCGCGCTCTTCTTCGCCATGGTCTTCCGCGACCTGCTCGACCACCGGGCACCGCCACGCCGCACCGTCGTGTGGGGTGCGATCACCGCGGTCGGGCTGGGACTGTTCCTGGTCGGGGCGGGCCCGACCGGCGGCGACGACCAGCCGGACGGGCGGGCGGCCGCCCTGCTGCTCGGACTCGGCGCCGCGGGCGCCGCGGTGGCGCTCCGTGCCGCCGCGCGCTTCCCGGTGCACGGCGGTCTGCTGCTGGGGACGGCCGGAGGGATCGTCTTCGGCCTGATGGCCGGGGCGATCAAGTCCACGACCAGCGTCTGGAGCGCCGGGGGCGAGCTCCTGATGAGCTGGCCGCTCTACGCGATGGTCGCCGTCGGTGTCACCGGCTTCCTGCTCAACCAGCACATCTACAACCGGACCCGGCTGCCCGAGTCGCTGCCGATGCTGAACCTGGTGAACCCACTCGTCGCGCTGACGTTCGGGGTCGTCGTGTTCGCCGAGCGCCCGAGCGGGACGGCGCTCTCCCTCGCGCTGGAGTGCGGCGGACTCGCCGTGGTGCTGACCGGGGTCTTCGTGCTCGGTCGCACCGCGGACGACGGCCCGCAGAGGAGCGCGATCGGTGTGGAGCCGGCGCGGGAACGACGGGCGTGAGGCGTCAGTCGCCGAACCAGACGAGCCCGTCGGCTCCCCAGGCGAGGGCCAACCCGATGAGGAAGACCGCCGCCAGCGCCAGGGTCAGCAGGGAGGAGCGCCGCTCCGAGGCGCCCAACGTCCTGCCGTGCAGCACCAGGGCGCTCGCGCCGGCGTACGCCGCCAGCCCGGCTGCGACGGGGCCGAGGAACACGGTCGCGACGGCGCCCAGCATCCACAGCGCGTCGAGCCCTGCTGGCAGTGGGAGGTCGGGGTTCCGCTCCGGCAGCAGCACGAACAGCACGAGTGCGACGTCGGTCGCGACCACGACACCGACGGTCAGCTGGGCGTCGGTGATCCGCGGGCGGGTTGTCGGGTACGAGCCGGACACCCCAGCAGCGTGACAGTTCCGCTGGGGGTTGGGAAGGCTCGGTGGCTACCGCCGCACGGCGCGCAGCACCCTGATCCTGATGGTCTCGGACGCCGGCGCGGTGGCGCTGTCTCCCAGGTAGCTCACCGTCGCCCGGACGGTGCCGGCCTTCGCGAACCGCGCGATCCGGACGGTGGCCGTGCCGTTCCGCAGGTGGCCGAGGTAGGTCCTGGTGCCGACCTTGACCTTGACGGCGCCGGTGGGGGTGGGGCCGGTCGCGCTGACGACCACCGCGAGCCTGGCCCTCGTCGTCCGGGCGACGACCCGCTTCGGCCGGACCTTGGCCACGATCTTCGCGGGCGCCTTCTCCACGACGGGCGGGCTGGGGAGGGCGGAGCCGCCGCCACCTGCGGCCGGCGCCGCCAGGACGCTGATCGGCAGCCGGACGGTGGTGCCGGTCGTGGTGCCGGCGATGGCGAGGATCGCCGGGCCGGGCGGCGCGTCGACGGGGATGGCGGTGCGCACCGCGGCCGCCCCCTGGTCGTCGACCGGGAACGCGCCCAGTGCCCGGCCACCCAGGCTCACCTGCACTGAGGTGTCCCTCGGGTCCGAGGGTGCCGAGAAGGCCAGCGCGCTCAGGTCGACGGCGACCGCCTCGCCGGCGGCGTACGACGCGCGCGCCCCACCCGGGAACGCGACCCCGACCGCGTGGTGGGTGACGTCGGGCCGGAGCGGGCTGCTGCCTGCTGTGATGCCGGCGACCGCCTCGAGGTACGCCGCGAGCGCGTCCTGGCCGGTCAGCCCCGTGTCGTGCGGCGCTCCCCCGCCCAGGGCCAGCGACCCCGTCGCCACGACCTCGTAGCTGGCCACCGGGTCGACCGCCGTGCCGTCGAGCCAGAGGCCCGTCACCCGTGAGCCCGCGGCCGCGGTCGGGTCGAAGGTGTAGGAGAGCCCGGCCGACGTGCCGAGCCGCGCCGACAGGCCCTGCCACTGCTGCTCCAGGACGCCGCGCACCTGCTGCCCGGTCAGCGTGGTCGTGACCAACGTGTCGTCGGAGGGCAGCACGGACGCCGCCTCCTGCTGGGTGACCGTGGCGGGGTAGCCGCCGGCGCGGCCGACCAGGTCGGCGCCGAGGTCCTCCGGGTGCACGAACGCGATCCGCGCGCCGCTCGCCCACCGCTCCGCCTCCGCCACCAGGTTGCCCAGGGACGACTCGCCGGCCGGGCTGACGGCCCGGCGCGCCGGCGCCGCGATCCTGCCGAGCTCGACGCCGGGTTGGACCTCGATGTCCTTGAAGTCGACGCCGTTCCCGACCGAGTTGTTCTCGAGGCCGACGTGGCCGGTCGTGGAGATGGCGCCCGGCGGGTCGAAGGAGCTCACCAACGTGCCGTTGAGCAGGACGCGGATCCGCGCGGCCGTGACCTGGACCGTGTAGGTGTTCCACTCACCGACCGGCTTCAGCGCCCTGGCGACGGCCGCGGCGTCGGCCGGTCGCGCCGTGCCGCCGGTAGGCACGATCGCCCCGGTGCCGGTGCCGATCGGGATGCGGAACCCGCCGACGGGGTCGGCACCGCTGCGGCTGCTCGAGGCGAGGTAGACGCTCGACTGCCGATCGCTCGCGGGGAGCCGCCAGTCGAGCTGCAGCGTGTAGTCGCCGGTCTGCTGCTGGAGGTACCAGGTCGCGCCGCGGCCGCCGAGCCCGCGGATGAAGCAGCCGGTCTGCCGGCCGAAGCCACCGGCGCCGGCCTTGCGCCAGCGGTCGAGGGAGTCGAAGGTGCCGTCGAACATCGGCGTGTAGCCGGGATCGGTCGGAGCCGCGGCGCACGGGTCGGGCGCGGTGCCGCCGACCTGGATGGCGTCGAAGTTGAGGCGGCAGAAGTCCGTGGCCCGGTCGCACTGGATCGCGATGGTGTTGGCGCCCTTGTCGAGCACCACGTCGTACCTGACGAAGCGCCAGGTCTCCCAGTCGGTGTAGCTCGTCATCGGCAGGGTCATCAGCTGGCGGGCCCCACCGTTGGTCAGGAGCCCCATCGAGCGGGTGACGTTCTCGTCCGGACCGAGCGGACCAGCGGCGTAGCGCACGTAGACGGGGTAGACGCCGGCCGCCGGTGCGGTCACGCTCATCGTCGACGTCATCCCGGTCTCACGGAACGTGTAGGACCCGGTGCCCGAGAAGTTGCCGTGGTCGCCGGAGTTGAAGGCGGGGCCGCCGCTGAGCAGACCGTTCTCGACCTCGACCCACGCGATCACGTCGCCGCCGACCGCTGCCGTCGCGGGCTGCACGACCACGGCACCGACCGCGGTGAGGAGCAGGGTCAGGGCGGAGAGGCAGGCGCGAGCGGGCCTCGAGAGCACGGTCATGGGGCCAGAACGTAGGGCGGCGGTCACACAGAGTCAAGAACTGTGTCCAGATTCGTGAATCCCTCACCATGATGGTTCACATATCCGAATCCCTCAGGAGTTCGCCTCGAGCTTCTCCTGCTCCGCCTTGAGCATCAGCGCGATGTCGATGAGCTGGTCCTCCTGGCCGCCGATCAGCTTGCGGCGCCCGGCCTCGAGCAGGATCTTCGCGCCGGAGACGCCGTAGCGGTCGGCCGCGTTGCCGGCGTGCTTGAGGAACGACGAGTAGACGCCGGCGTACCCCATCATCAGCGTCATCCGGTCCAGCTGGCACTCCTCGGGCATCGCTGGCCTGATGACGTCCTCGGACGCGTCGACGATCTGCAGGAAGTCGATCCCCGTGGTCCAGCCGAGCTTGTCGCAGACCCCCACGAACGCCTCCAGCGGCGTGTTGCCGGCGCCGGCGCCGAAGCGGCGCACCGACCCGTCGATCTGCGTCGCGCCGGCTCGCGCGGCGATGATCGTGTTGGCGACGCCGAGACCGAGGTTCTCGTGGCCGTGGAAGCCGACGTCGGCCTGCGAGCCGATCTCGGCGACCACCGCGGAGACCCGGTCGGCGGTCTGCTCCATGATCAGCGCACCGGCCGAGTCGACGACGTAGACGCACTGGCAGCCCGCGTCGACCATGATCCGCGCCTGCTTGGCCAGCACCTCGGGCGGCTGGGTGTGGGACATCATCAGGAACCCGACGGTCTCCAGGCCCAGCTCGCGCGCGAGCCCGAAGTGCTGGATCGACACGTCGGCCTCGGTGCAGTGGGTCGCGATCCGGCAGATCTGCCCACCGTTGTCCTGTGCCGCCCGGATGTCGTCCTTGGTCCCGACGCCCGGCAGCATCAGGAACGCGATCTTCGCGCGCTTCGCGGTCTCGGCCGCGATCCTGATCAGCTCCTGCTCCCAGGTCTTCGAGAACCCGTAGTTGAAGGACGAGCCGCCGAGGCCGTCGCCGTGCGTCACCTCGATGACCGGTACGCCGGAGGCGTCCAGCGCCTCGACGATGTCGTGGCACTCCTGCGCGGTGAACTGGTGCCGCTTGTGGTGCGACCCGTCCCGCAGGCAGGTGTCGGTCAGGCGCAGGTCCAGCGTGCCCCACGGGTCGTCGCCGTGGGTGCCGGACCAGGTGCGAGTGAGGGCGTTGATGTCGCTCATGCGAGCACGCTCCCCTGGATCGATCGGGCGATGTTCTCGCCCACCTGCGTGGCGGCGGCGGTCATGATGTCGAGGTTGCCGGAGTAGGGCGGCAGGTAGTCGCCCGCGCCCTCGACCTCGACGAAGATCGAGACCTTCGTCTGGCCGCGGGTGGCCGGCGACGGGTCGTCGATCTGCGGCTCCTGGAGCAGCCGGTAGCCCGGCACGTACTCCTGGACCGCCTTCTCCATCGCGAAGACACTAGCTACGATCGCGTCGCGGTCGGCGTCCGGCGCGACCGCGCAGAAGATCGTGTCGCGCATGATCATCGGCGGCTCGGCCGGGTTGAGGATGATGATCGCCTTGCCCTCCGCCGCTCCTCCGATCTCGGTCACCCCGGCAGCGGTCGTGCGGGTGAACTCGTCGATGTTGGCGCGCGTCCCCGGCCCCGCCGAGACCGACGAGACCGACGCGACGATCTCGGCGTACGACACTCCCCCGAACGGCTGGGCCGCCCGCGACACCGCGGCCACCATCGGGATCGTGGCCTGCCCACCGCAGGTGATCATGTTGACGTTCATCGCGCCGACGTGCTCCTGGCCGTTGACCGGCGGGATCACGGCCGGACCGACCGCTGCCGGAGTCAGGTCGACGGCGCGGATGCCGGCCTCCTCGTAGCGCGGTGCGTACTCGCGGTGCACGTACGCCGAGGTCGCCTCGAAGATCAGGTCCGGCAGCACGTCGTGCTTCAGCAACCAGTCCACGCCCTCGTGCGACGCCTCCAGTCCCTTCTCCGAGGCGAGCCGCAGCCCCTCCGATGACGGGTCGACCCCGATCATCCAGCGAGGTTCGATCACCTCCGAACTCAACAGCTTGTACATCAGGTCGGTGCCGATGTTGCCCGGCCCCACGATGGCTGCTGTCAGCTTGGACATCTGATCACTCCTCGAAGGTGACGCTGAGCGGCGCGAAGCCGCTGATGGTCGCGACGACCCGGTCCCCCGGGGCGAACGGCACGAACGGGCCCAGGGCCCCGGACAGGATCAGGGCGCCGGCGCGCAGCGGGTCGCCGAAGCGCTGCGCCTGGACGGCCAGCCAGCGCAGCGCCTCCAGGGGGTCGCCGAGGCAGGCGGCGCCGGTGCCGGCCGAGCGCTCCTCGCCGTTGATCTCCAGCGACATCGTCACGTCGCGCGGCTCGAGCTCCTCGAGCGTGCGACCGTCCGTGCCGACGACGAAGAGCCCGCTGGAGGCGTTGTCGGCGACCGTGTCGGTGAAGCCGATCGCCCAGTCGGCGATGCGGGAGTCGACGATCTCCAACGCCGGCAGGGCGACGTCGACGGCGTCGCGGACCGCCTCCAGCGTGATCTCGTCGTCGTCGATGTCGCGGGCCAGGCGGAACGCCACCTCTCCCTCGACCCGCGGCTGCAACAGCGTGCGCATGGAGATCGGGTCGTCGCTGCTGACGTCCATGACGTCGAGGAGGTAGCCGAAGTCCGGCTGGTCGACGCCGAGCTGGTCCTGCACGGCCTTCGAGGTCGCACCGATCTTGCGGCCCACGACGACCGCGCCGCGTTCGAGCCGGCCCTGCACGAGGCCCTGCTGGACGGCGTAGGCCGCCGCGAGGTCGTCGGTGCCGATCAGGTCGCGCACCGGGGCGCACGGCACCCGGGTCTCCTGCGCCTGTGCGAGCCGCGCCACGGCAGCCGAGATCGAGTCCTGGGAGGTCACGGGGTCGATAGTAGAACCTGTTACAGTTTCTCGCCATGACGCCCCCCCTCTCGGCCGCGCACCCGGCCGCGCTTCCGGAGAGCGTCGACGTCGTGGTGGTCGGCGCGGGTGGCGCCGGCATGACCGCCGCGCTCGCCGCCAAGAAGCGCGGGCTGGAGACGGTGCTGATCGAGAAGAGCTCCTACTTCGGCGGGTCGACGGCGCGCAGCGGCGGCGGCGTCTGGATCCCCAACAACTCGGCGCTGAAGAGGGCGGGCCAGTCCGACGATCCCGAGCTCTCGCGCACCTACCTCGACTCGATCGTCGGCGACGTGGTGCCGAAGGAGCGCCGCGACACCTACCTCGCACGCGGCCCCGAGGCGCTGGACTTCATCCACGAGCACACGCCGGTGCGCTTCACCTGGGTGCCGCAGTACTCCGACTACCACCCCGAGGCGCCGGGTGGCCGCGCCGCGGGCCGCTCCTGCGAGCCGGTGCCGATGGACGCGCGCTTCCTCGGCGACGAGCTGAAGCGGCTGCACCCGCAGTACACCAAGGCTCCGGCGAACCTGATCGTGACGCAGGCCGACTTCCGGAAGATCAGCCTCGGCCTGCGCACGCTGCGTGGCCCGGCGACCATGGCCAAGATCTTCCTGCGCCGGCTGGTCGCGATGGTGCTCGGGCGCAAGATGTTCGCGATGGGCAACGCGATCGCGATCGGGCTGCGCCAAGGCCTCGTCGACGCGGACGTGCCGGTCCACTACGACACCGAGCTCACCGACCTGGTCCTCGAGGAGGGCCGCGTCGTCGGCGTCCGGGTGCGCCAGGGGGACGACGAGCGGGTCCTCCGCGCGCGACGCGGCGTGATCCTCGGCAGCGGCGGCTTCGAGCGCAACCTCGAGATGCGCGAGAAGTACCAGCCGCAGCCGACGTCGGTCGACTGGACGACCGGCTCGGAGTTCAACACCGGCGGGGGCATCCTCGCCGGCATCGCCGCCGGCGCGCAGGTCGACCTGATGGACGACTCCTGGTGGGGTCCGACGATCCCGCTGCCGTCCGGCCCGTGGTTCGCGCTGGCCGAGCGCAACCTGCCCGGCTCGATCATCGTCAACCAGGCCGGGCATCGCTACATGAACGAGGCGCTGCCGTACGTCGAGGCCGTGCACGCCATGTACGACGGCGAGGCCACCGGCGTCGGGCACGTCCCGAGCTGGATGATCATCGACCAGCGCTACCGCAACCGCTACGTCTTCGCCGGGCTCTTCCCGCGCCAGCCCTTCCCCGGCCGCTGGTACAAGATCGGCACGATCAGGAAGGCGTCCTCCATCGAGGCGCTCGCCGCCGAGATCGAGGTCCCGGCCGAGGCGCTGCGCGCGACCGTCGACCGCTTCAACGGCTTCGCGCAGGCCGGCGTCGACGAGGACTTCCACCGCGGCGAGTCGGCCTACGACAAGTACTACTCCGACCCGACGGTGAAGCCGAACCCGTCGCTGCACGCCATCGACGAGGGCCCGTTCTACGCCGTCAAGATCGTGCCGGGCGACCTCGGCACGAAGGGCGGCCTGGTCACCGACGAGCGGTCGCGGGTGCTGCGCGCCGACGGGTCCGTGATCCCCGGCCTCTACGCCGCCGGCAACTGCTCGTCGGCGGTCATGGGCCACACGTACGCCGGCCCGGGCGCCACCATCGGCCCCGCCCTGACCTTCGGCTACCTCGCCGCCGAGACCATCGCGCAGGAGTCCTGATGCCCATCGACCCCGACGTCGCCATCGGCGCCGAGCTCGGCACGGTCGACTTCTCGTGGACCGAGAGCGACGTGCTGCTCTACCAGCTCGCGCTCGGCGCGACCGACCTCTCCTACACCCTGGAGACCGCTGGCCTCCAGGTGCTGCCGTCGTTCGGTGTCGTCGCGCCGACGTTCCACGCCAGCGACCCGCCGCCGCTCGACCTGCCGGGGTGCGACATCAACCTCGCCCAGGTCGTGCACGGGTCTCAGTCGATCTCCGTGGCCGGGCCGATACCCCCGTGCGGCTCGGCCACGGTCACCACCCGGATCAGCGACATCTGGGACAAGGGCAAGGCCGCGGTCATCTGGCAGGAGGGCACCGCCTGCTCGCCCGAGGGCCAGCGGCTGTGGACCACCAGGTCGTCGATCTTCGTGCGCGGCGAGGGCGGCTGGGGCGGCGAGCGCGGCTCATCGGAGCCGGTCGAGGTCCCTGAGCGCGCGCCCGACACGGACACGACGTACGACGTGTGGCCGCAGCAGGCGCTGCTCTACCGGCTCTGCGGCGACCGCAACCCGCTGCACGCGGACCCGGAGTTCGCGAAGGCGGCGGGCTTCCCGGCACCGATCCTGCACGGGCTGTGCTCCTACGGCATCGTCCTGCGGACCCTCACCGAGGAGCTGCTCGGCGGCGACGCGACGCGGGTGGCCGGGTTCGCGGTGAAGTTCGCCGGCGTCGTCTTCCCCGGCGAGACGATCCGCGTGCGGGGGTGGCGTGAGGGCGACCGGATCGTCGCGTCGGCCACCGTGGCCGGTGGCGAGCGCGACGGCGCACCGGTGCTCGGCGACGTGCTCCTCGACACCTTCTGAGCGGTTCCTGCGGCATTGATGCCGCCCGACTGCTCCCGATCGGGCACGATCAGCCGATGGACAAGGACGTGACCCAGGATCAGCGTGCCCGAAGGATCGGGTGGATCGCCTCGCTGGCGACCCTCGCGGGCCTGGTGATCCTCGACGCGTCGATCGACGCGTCCGTCGCGGTGCTGACCGTCCTGTTCGCCCTCGCTCCCCTCATCGCCTGCGCGTTCGTCCCCGCCCGCGGCACCGCCGTCATCGCGCTGCTCGCGCTGGCGGCGGCCGTCGCCTCCGGCGCCTGGAACGGAGGATTCGGCAGCTCGCAGCACCTCATCCGCGTCCTCGACGTCGCGCTCGTCGGCGGCGCCGCCACGCTCATCGCGGGCGTGCGCGTGCGCCGCGAGCAGCAGTACGCCGAGCTGGCCCGGATCGCGGAGGTCGCCCAGCGCGCGATCCTCCCGGTGCTGCCGGCCTCGTCCGGCGGCATGGAGATCAGCGCCCGGTACGCGTCCGCCGTCCAGGGCGCCCTCGTCGGCGGCGACCTCTACGACTGCTACCACGAGGGCGACGTCACCCGCCTGCTGATCGGCGACGTGCGCGGCAAGGGCATCGAGGGTGTCGAGCAGGCCGCCCGGGTCATCCGCGCGTTCCGTCAGGCCGCGGCCAGCAAGCCGACGCTGCTGGAGGTCGTCGAGGACATGGACGCCTACCTCACCCCGTTCTTCGACGACGAGGAGTTCGTGACCGCCCTGCTCGTCGAGCCGATCGGACCCGACCGCCTGGCCCTGGTCAGCGCCGGGCACCCCCCGGCCCTCGTGTGGCACCGGTCGGGCGAGCTCGAGTCGGCCGAGGTCGCGCAGGGCCTGCCCCTGGGGACCGGTCTCCCGGCGACGTTCACGACGACCGAGCTGACCTGGGGCCCGGGCGACCGGGTGCTGCTCTACACCGACGGGCTGAGCGAGGCGCGCGACGCGCGCGGCGAGTTCCTCGACCTGACCACGCTGGGCGCGGCGCTCAGCGACCCGGACCCGCTCGACGGGGTCCTCGACGCCGTGCACCAGCACGTCCACGGCGGCCGGCTCGGCGACGACCTCGCCGTGGTGCTGCTGGAGCACCAGCCCGCGTAGCTCACCGGGTCGCCAGCAGCCGGGCCACCTCGGCCCTCAGGAAGCTCCGGACCACCACGGCGCGCTCCTCGCGCTGCGCCTTGCTCAGCTCGACCCGGTCGCCGGCCCGCCGGCGCCGTACGCCGTCGACGATGTCCGCCGGCAGGCCGCGCCCCGACATCCGGGCGATCGCCTCGGTCTTCGTGATCAGGACACCGTCCTCGATCGCGGCCTCCGCGCGGGCCCAGACGGTGAGGCCCAGGTCGACGTAGAGGTCCTGGCGCCAGATCGCGCGCTTGCGGAGCGCGCGGGTCCAGTAGCCGCTCAGCTCGGCCAGTGCCGCGTCCCGGACGTCGTGGCCGGTCGCCGGCGGCAACCACGTCGCCGGCGCGGGACCGCGCACCACCACCGGGTCGGCCAGCAGCTCGGCGCGTCCGATCCGGCTGAGCGGACGACGGAAGAGCTCGCCTTCCGCCCAGGTCCAGTGCCGGCGATCCGGGTCGGCCGACTGCTCGCGCGGGACGTAGACGCAGTGCAGGGCTCCGCCCTCCGGGTGCTCACGCCCGAGTCGCTGGTGGAGCGCGACGAGCTGCGCGCGCGCCGGGCGACGCACGGGCGCGTCGAGCAGCGCCACTGCGTCGATGTCGCTGATCGCCGGCCGGTAGTCGCCGGTGGCGACGGAGCCGCCGACGTACAGGCCGACCACCGTCGCGGGCAGGGACGCGTCCAGGTCGGCGACGGCGGGCGTGGCCCTCAGGCGATCGTCGTGCATCGGGCGGCCGCGCTCAGGACGGCTTGCGCGCGACGACGTAGAGCCGATCGGTGGTCTCGTCCCGATGCTCGACCGGACCGCGCCGGTACCACTCGACGTCGACGAGCCCGGCCGCCCTCACGAGGGCGACGACGTCGGCGGGCTCGTGCAGCATGAAGTCGAGGTCGACCTCGTGGTCGAACCACGCGTCGACGTGCCGCACCTCCGAGCCGGCGTGCAGCGCCAGCACCAGCCAGCCGCCGCGGTCCAGGGGCCGCGAGAGCGCCTCGACGGCCGGCGCCAGCTCCGATGCGGCGAGGTGGATGAGCGAGTACCACGCCAGCACGGCGGACCACCCCGGCGCGCTCGTCGGCCGCATCAGGCGGCGCAGGTCGCCGACCTCGTAGGAGCCGTCCGGGTAGCGCCGCCGCGCCTCGTCGACCATCGCCGGGGACAGGTCGATGCCGGTGGCGTCCGCACCCGCCTCGGCGAGGTACGCCGTGACGTGGCCCGGGCCGCAGCCGACCTCGACGACCGGACCGCCGTCGGCGTAC
Organism: Nocardioides agri; assembly: GCF_013778305.1. Lineage (GTDB taxonomy): Bacteria > Actinomycetota > Actinomycetes > Propionibacteriales > Nocardioidaceae > Nocardioides > Nocardioides agri. Next base: position 495,751 of record NZ_JACEIC010000001.1, on the reverse strand, counting down.
GCCGCGACCCGGTCCAGCAGCCAGCTCTCGAACGGCAGTCCCGTGAGCTCGTTGAAGAGCGTCTCGGAGTAGGTCGCGGCCACCGCGTCGTACGCCGCGCGCACCCGCTCGTCACGAGCGGCACCGCCCTCGGCGAGGATGTCCACCGCCGGCGCCGGCGGCTCCGGGGCCGCCTCGGCACCCAGCAGGTGGATCCACCGGTTGTCGCGCTCGCCTCCGCGCCGGGGCAGCTCGCGGACCAGTCCGCGCTCGGCCATCCGGACGAGTGCCTGCTCCGTCTCCTCCCGGTCCGCGAAGGTGTGCATCCGCTCGGTGCGCGTGCGGAGCTCGCCCGGCGCCTGCGGCCCGCGCAGCAGCAGCACGGTGAGCAGCGCGCGCTCGTCGTCCGCCAGGTCGACGACCTCGTCGAGCGCCTGGTGGTACTTCAGCGTCCGTCGGCCGGTCGCGGCCCAGACGATCCGCAGCAGACCACGGTCCTTGAGCCGGCGGCCCACCTGCTCGACGGTCTGCTCGTCGTAGGAGACGACCGGGTCGCGGCTGCTGCTCTGGTTGCAGGCGGTGCGGAGCGCGTTGAGGGACAACGGATAGCTGTCGGGCACGGTGCGCTGCTTCTCCAGCAGGCTGCCCAGGACCCGCTGCTCCTCCGGATCGAGCACGGGGAGGTCGGCCATGACAGGACCCTACCGACGTCACTCCAGGGCCGGTCGCCTCCGCCGACCCGCCTACCGCGCCTGGGCGATCGTCGTGACCTGACCACGCTCGGGGTCCCAGCGCCGCAGCTCGGCCAGGGTGAGGACGACGTCCTCGTGACCGAGCACGTCGACCATCTGCTGGATCAGCGCGCGGTCGACGCGCCGGGCGAGCGTGACGTGCGGCAGCCAGCCGAGGTGCTGCCGGTCCGGGACCTGCACGCGGACGGCGAGGACCCGGCGGGTCACGTCGTCGTCGATGTCGACGGCCCGGGCGACCGTGACCCGGGCGCCGCCGAGCACCAGCAGCCCCGCGGCCCGCGCCCGGACCGGCAGCAGCGACCCGAGTCGGGCGTGCGCCACGTCGATCGCCGCGTCGGGCAGCGCGGGAGCGGAGACCACGCTCAGGTGGGGGGTGTTGGTCGCGCTCCCGTGGTCGAGCTGGCTGGGCAGCCCGGCGTCGCGGAGACGCTGCCAGTCGCGGCGTACGGCGTCCTGACCCGCGTCGTCGGGGACCAGTTCCAGCGCGTGCAGCCTCGGCATGTGCCTAGGCTGCCCCATGGGCAAGCCGAAGAAGCGCCTGGGCAAGGGTGCCTACGAGGACGAGCTGTTCCGGCTCCAGGCCGAGCTGGTCAAGGTCCAGGAGTGGGTGCGCGCCGAGGGGGCGCGGATCGTGGTCGTCTTCGAGGGCCGCGACGCCGCGGGCAAGGGCGGGGCGATCAAGCGGATCACGCAGTACCTCAACCCCCGCGTCGCCCGGATCGCCGCGCTGCCCGCGCCCAGCGAGCGACAGCGCGGGCAGTGGTACTTCCAGCGGTACGTCGAGCAGCTGCCGGCGCGTGGCGAGATCGTGCTGCTCGACCGGTCCTGGTACAACCGCGCCGGCGTCGAGCGGGTGCTCGGGTTCTGCACGGCCGAGGAGCACGCGCGCTTCCTGCACCAGTGTCCGATCTTCGAGCGGCTGCTGGTCGAGGACGGGATCCTGCTGAGGAAGTACTGGTTCTCGGTCAGCGACGCCGAGCAGCAGCGCCGGTTCAGGGGCCGGATCGACGACCCGATGCGCCGGTGGAAGCTCTCCACGACCGACCTGGAGTCGATCACGCACTGGGAGGACTACTCGCGCGCCAAGGACGAGATGATGGTGCACACCGACATCCCCGAGGCGCCGTGGTACGTCGTCGAGGGAGACGTCAAGAAGGAGGCGCGGCTCAACATGATGGCGCACCTGCTCTCGACGATCCCGTACGCCGAGGTCGAGTACCCGCCGATCGAGGTGCCGGACCGCCCACCGTCGACCGGCTACCAGCGCCCGCCGCGCGACGAGGCGTCGTACGTGCCGGACCACGTGGCGACGCTCCTCGGCTAGCGCCCTCCGAGCCGCGGCGGCGCGTCGACGCACGCGGACGGGTCGAGGAACGCGTCGATACGGAGCACGGCGCCCCGGTCGTCGAGGCTCAGCACGCTGAGGCTGTGGGCGAGCCACGCGCCGACCTCCGCGTCCCAGCGGTGCTTGGCGATCGCGGGCTGGCCGTTGGCGGTCGTCGGCGTGCACGACCACCGCTTGCCGGGTGCGAGGGGCGCGCTGGCCAGGAACGTCTCGACCGGGCCGCGGCCGGCGTACCACTCCAGGTAGGGCGGCATCGTCAGCACGACGTCCTCGGCGAGGAGAGCCACCACGGCGTCGATGTCGGACCGCTCCCACGCCGCGACGAACGCGGTCACGGTCTCGCGCACCCTGTCGTCGCCGACGTCGCGGAGCACCCGCTGCTGGCTGCGGTCGGGCAGCCGCTCGTGCAGCGCGGCGCGGGCGCGCTGGAGGGCGCTGTTGACCGCGGCCACCGTGGTGTCGAGGGCCTCGGCCACCTCCGCGGCGGGCATCGCCAGCACGTCGCGCATCACGAGCACCGCCCGCTGCAGCGGGAGCAGGTGCTGCAGCGCGGCGACGAACGCGAGCTCGACGGCCTCCTTCTGCTCGTAGACCGCCTCGGCCGGGGTCGACGCCCACATCAGGCCGGCGGCCGGCAGCGGGCCGAGCCAGACCGTCTCCGTGAGCGGTGCGCCGAGCTCGATCGCCGGGTCCGCGGACGGCGACAGATCGACCGGGCGCAGCCGCCGGCCGCGACGCTCGATCTCGCGCAGGCAGACGTTGGTGGCGATCGTGTAGAGCCACGTGCTCAGCGCGCTGCGACCCTCGAACCTGTCCAGGCTCCGCCAGGCGCGGACCAGCGTCTCCTGCACCGCGTCCTCGGCGTCGTGGGAGGACGCGAGCATCCGGTAGCAGTGCAGCAGCAGTCCCGGGCGCAGCGGCGCGACCAGCTCGTCGAACACCGCGGGGTCGGCCGTGGTCACGATGCCCTCCCCTCGAAGCTGCCGACGATCCGCGCGGTGGACTGCACGGGAGCATCCTGGCACCGGCCGCCGACGGTCGACGAGAACCGCTGGAACGCCGGGAGCTCCCGCAGCGCGGTCTCGTCGCCCTCGACGACGTGCACGAACGTCACGCCGTCGGACAGCACCGACGACTCGTACGAGAAGCCCCCGGGACGCCGCTCCGCGAGCTCCTCGAACACCTCGCGGATCAGCCGCTCGTTCTCCGCAGCGGCGTCGGGCCGGACCCGGTAGCGCACCACTACCCGGCTCATGACGCCACCGCCACGTTCGCCGGGACGACGGTCCGTCGACGCGCGGGCAGCGCGAGACCGGCGACGGCTCCCACGATCGAGAGGACGGCGGCTGCGGCCATGGCCGCGGCGAAGCCGTCGACGAACTCCGGGACCGACCCGTACCCGCCGTACGCGCCGAAGAGCGCGACGCTCAGGGCCACGCCGAACACGCCGCCCAGCTCGCGCATGGTCGCGTTGACGCCGGAGGCGGTGCCCACGTCGCGGTCCTCGACCGCCCCGATGACGGCGCTCTGGCCGCACGGGATGGCCATCGAGACGCCGATGCCGCCGAGCACGAAGGGCGCCACGACGTCGGCGTAGCCCTGCGCGGAGTCCACGGTCGCCGCGAGCCAGAGGAAGGAGCCGGCCTGGATCGCGAGCCCGGCGGTCAGCAGCGGTCGCTCCCCGACGCGGTCGGCCAGCTTGCCGGCGAACGGTGCGACCACCACGAGGGTGGCGGTCCACGCCATCAGGCGTACGCCGGCCTCGAGGGGGCTGTCCCCGAACGCGACCTGGAGCAGCTGGCCGTAGAAGAAGACCGCGGAGAACAGTGCGGCGAGCGTCATGAACGCCGCCACGTTGCCGGCCGCGAACCCCCGCTTGGCGAGCAGGGCGCCGGGGATCAGCGGCCGCTCCGTGTGGCGCTCCCAGACGACGAAGCAGCCGAGGACCACGACGCCGGCGGCGATCATCGCGACCACCTCGGGAGCGCCCCAGCCCTCGGTCGCGCTGCGCACCATCGCCCACACCAGCGCGAAGCAGCCGCCGGCGAGCAGGAGCACCCCCGGGAGGTCGAGGGTGCTGTCGGCGACCTTCACCTCGGGCACGAGCCGCAGCACCAGCGGCACGGCGACCAGGCCGATCGGGACGTTGACCCAGAAGATCCACTGCCAGTCCAGGCCGCTGAGGACGACACCACCGATGAACGGCCCGCACGCCACGGCGATGCCGGTGACGGCGCTGTAGGCGCCGACCGCCTCGCCGCGTCGCTCGGGCGGGAAGGCGCCGGTGAGCAGCGCCAGCCCGAGGGTCAGCAGCAGCGCGGCACCCGCACCCTGGACGGTGCGCATCGCGATCAGCGTGCCCGCACCCGTCGAGAGCGCGGCGCCGACCGATGCGAGCGCGAACAGGACGAGGCCGGCCGCGTAGCACCGGGCCCGCCCGAGGCGGTCGCCCAGCACGGCGGCGGGCACCAGCAGCACGGCCAGGCTGAGGTTGTAGGCGTTGACGGTCCACTCGAGCTCCGGGAGCGACGCGTGCAGGTCGGTCCGGATCGTGGGGATCGCGGTGGTGACCACCAGCGTGTCGATGGCGGCCATGACGGAGCCGATCGCGGTCAGCACGATGACCCATCGGCGGTGTCGAGCGTCGAGCATGTCGTCCTCCTGGAAGGGGCAGCGTCTGCTGCTGCCTGCACTCGTGTGATCCGGGCGCTGCCCGGAACTCATCGCGCAGGCGCGAGCCCGGCTACCGCTCCAGGTCCGCCAGCACCGCCGCGACGGTGCGCAGTCCACGCTGCGCGAAGGCCGGGACGGTGTCCCAGTAGTACGGGATCCCGGTGAGTGCCGGACCGAGCGCCCAGCCGCGACCGCGGCGGACGGTGTCGTCGTCGTAGCCGAGCGCGTCGAGGTACGCCGCCCGCGCCTCGGACGGCAGCGTCGCCCAGGCGGGCTGCAGGTCCGGGGCCGGGTCGCCCAGGCCCAGGGCGCCGAAGTCGATGACCGCGCTGAGGCGACCCTCGTGCACGAGCAGGTTGCCGGCGAGGAGGTCGCCGTGGATCCACACCGGGTCGCCGGGCCAGTCGGGCGCGGCCAGGCAGTCCTCCCACGCGGCCAGCACCCGGGGGCGGTCCACGCGGTCGCCCGCCTCGTCGATGGCGGCGCGCACGTGGGGATCCCAGCCACGGATCGGGGTCCCGCGCGAGGTGCCGGTCTTCGCCGGGCCTCCGCTGGTGTCGACGGCGTGCAGGTCTCGCACGAACCCGGCCAGGTCAGCGGCGAGCGCGTGCGGGTCGGCGTTGCCGGGAGCCGGCGGCGTGCCGGGGAGCCAGGGCACGACCGACCACGGGAACGGGTAGGTCTCGTCCGGCTCGCCGAGGGCGACCGGCACCGGCACGGCGACCGGCAGGTGCGGCGCCAGCACCGGCAGCCATCGCGCGTCGCTGGCGGCCTGGTCCGCGGAGCCGGCGTACACGGGCATCCGCACGACGAGGTCCTCGCCGAGCCGGAAGAGGGAGTGGTCGGTGCCGTGCTCGGCCACCGGGCGCAGCGGGAGGCCGGTGTACTGCGGGAGCTGGCGGTCGAGCAGCCCCCGGACGAGCTCCTGGGTGACCGCGACCTGGTCGTCGTGCATCTGCATCGCCGCGACCCTACGGAATACTCCCCCCATGGCGCTCCTGGATTCCTGGACGACAGGGCAGCACTCGGCCGACGGGGTCACCCACCCGACGTACCGCAAGGGCAGCGGCCCGGGCGTGATCGTGATCCACGAGATCCCGGGGCTGACGCCGGAGGTGATCGGGTTCGCCGAGGAGGTCGTCGCCGCCGGGTTCACCGTGGTCCTGCCGCACCTGTTCGGCACGCCGGAGGCGCCGATGTCCGCCGGGACCATCGCCACGGTCTTCCCGCGGGTGTGCGTGAGCCGCGAGTTCACCACGATGGCGACCGGACGGACGTCGCCGGTCGCGGGCTGGCTGCGGAGCCTGGCCCGGTCGCTGCACGCCGAGCTCGGCGGGCCCGGCGTCGGCGCGCTGGGCATGTGCTTCACCGGCGGCTTCGCGCTGGCGATGATGGTCGACGACTCGGTCGCGGCGCCGGTGATCGCGCAGCCGTCGCTGCCGTTCCCGGTCGGCAGGAAGCGGGCAGCCGACCTCAACCTCTCCCCCGCCGACCTCGCCGACGTACGCGCCCGCGCCGCCGGCGGCTGCCAGGTGCTCGGCCTGCGCTACCGCGACGACCTGGCGGTGGGCACCCGCTTCGAGACCCTCACCGCCGAGATCGGCGAGGCGTTCGTCCGGGTCGAGTTCCCGGGCAAGAAGCACTCGACCCTCACCGAGCACCGGCAGCAGGAGGCGGTCGACCGGGTGCTGGCGTTCTTCGCACAGAGGTTGAATCGAGACTTGTGACGCTTGAGTCGAGACTCTCTGACCGTCGAGAAGCCAAAACTCTCCACTCGATCGTCACAAGTCTCGACTCAACGGTAAGAAGTCTCGATTCAACGTCAGGTGGAGAGGACGAGGCCGGAGGTGGGGACGCCGGTGCCGGCGGTGACGAGGACGTGCTCGACGGCCGGGACCGGGTTGACCGAGGTCCCGCGCACCTGGCGGACGCCCTCGGCGATGCCGTTCATGCCGTGGATGTAGGCCTCGCCGAGCTGCCCGCCGTGGGTGTTGATCGGCAGCCTGCCCCCGAGCTCGATCGCCCCGTCGGCGATGAAGCCGGGCGCCTCGCCTCGGCCGCAGAAGCCCAGCTCCTCCAGCTGCATGAGCACGTACGGCGTGAAGTGGTCGTAGAGGATCGCCATGTCCATGTCGTCGGGACCGAGCCCCGACTGCCGCCACAGCTCGCGCCCGACCACGCCCATCTCGGGGATGCCGATGTCGTCGCGGTAGTACGACGTCATCACGTACTGGTCGACGCCGCTCCCCTGCGCTGCCGCGGAGATGTACGCCGGCCGCTGCGCCAGGTCGCGGGCCCGCTCCGCCGAGACGATGACGAGCGCGACCGCGCCGTCGCTCTCCTGGCAGCAGTCGAGCAGGTGCAGCGGGTCGACGATCATCCGGGAGGCCTGGTGGTCCTCGAGCGTGATCGGCTTGCCGTAGAAGAACGCGGCCGGGTTGGTGGCGGCGTGCCGGCGGTCGGCGACGGCGACCCGGCCGAAGTCCGCCGAGGTCGCGCCGTACTCGTGCATGTAGCGCGTCGCCTGCATCGCCACCGTGGCGGCCGGGGTGCCCAGCCCCATCGGGTAGGTCCAGGCGTTGTCGAGACCGTTGGTGTTGACCTGCGTCGCGGCGGCGAGCGACACCTGCCCGAACCGCGACTCCGAGCGCTCGTTGAAGCCGCGATAGGCGACCACGCAGTCCGCGACGCCGGTGGCGACCGCCATCGCCGCCTGCTGCACGGTGCCGCAGGCACCGCCGCCGCCGTAGTTGATCCGGCTGAAGAAGCGCAGCTCCCCGCAGCCGAGCTCGCGGGCGAGCGCGATCTCCGAGGAGGTGTCCATCGTGAACGTCGTGAAGCCGTCGACGTCGGCGGCGGTCAGCCCGCAGTCGGCGAGCGCGGCGCGCACGGCCTCGACCGAGAGCTGCAGCTCGGAGCGGCCCGACTCCTTCGAGAACTCCGTCGCCCCGATGCCGGCGATCGCGGCCTTGCGGTAGAGGCTCACTCCGCCGTCTCCTGGAGCGCCACCTTCACGGTCCCGGTCACGTGGTCGCCGAGCGAGACCCGGCCGACGACGGAGATCGTGGCGACGCCGTCCTCGACGGACTCCACGGTGCCGCTGAACGTCAGCGTGTCGTAGGGGTGGGCGGGCGCGCCGAGCCGGATCGCGATGCCCTTGAGCTCCGCGTCGTGGCCGGCCCAGTCGACGACGTACTTCTCGACCAGGCCGTTGCTGGTCAGGATGTTCATGAAGATGTCCTTCGACCCCGCCGCCTGCGCGATGTCGCGGTCGTGGTGGACGTCCTGCCAGTCCCGGGTCGCGATCGCGGTGCTCACGATCGTCGTCGGCGTCATCGGCAGGCTCCACTCGGGGATCTGCTCGCCGGCGCTCAGCGTCCTCATGCCTTCCTCCAGATCGGCAGGGTCAGGTCGTCGTCGATGGTGCGGAAGTCCACGCGCAGCCGCATCCCGATCTCGATCTCCGGTCCGTCGTCACCGTCGGCCACGTCCACGACCTCGCCGACCATCCGCACGCCCTCGTCGAGGTCGACCAGCGCGATGACGATCGGCAGCTCCTTGCCCGGCACGGGCGGGTAGCGGTGCACGACGTAGGAGAAGACCGTGCCGGTGCCGGCGGCCACCTCCCAGCCGCGGTCGTACGCCGGGCACTCCTGGCAGGCGGGGCCGGGCGGGAACCGCTTCGCCCCGCACGCGTTGCACTTCTGGATCCGGAGCTCGCCGACCTGGGTGCCCTCCCAGAAGAAGCGGGAGTCCCGGCCGATCATCGGCCGGATCACGCCGGCGGTCACGCGTTCCTCTCCTTCGGGATGAACTTCAGCACCCGGAAGAGCATCGTCGCGACGACCTCGTCACCGACGTACCAGGTGTTGCGCGACGTCACGAAGTAGCCCTCGCCCATCGCGGTCTGCTTCGGCCCGGCCACCGAGTCGAGCGCGGTGGTCACCCGCACCCGCTCGCCGACGCGCAGGTAGCGCTCGTAGGTCTGCTCGCAGTTGGTGCCGAGCACGGCCGTGTAGCCCTCGGCGGTGAGCACCTCCATCATCGTGCTCAGCGGGTCGTCGTCGGGGCGGCGCCGGCCGAGCCCGGGCATCGTCCAGACCTGCGCCATCGACGGCGGCGCCTCGCCCTGCCGGAAGCGGTCGTTGTCGTAGCCCATCGCGTCCAACCAGGTCCCGATCGTCGGCTGGTTGACCTCGTACGGCGCCATCGACTCCGACGCCTCGCCGAGCGCCTTGATCCGCTCGGCCTCGGCCATGATCTTCTCGTGGCTGGCGTCACTCATCGCGGCACCCGCGGCAGCCCGAGCCCGAACATCGCGATCAGCTCGCGCTGCACCTCCTGCACGCCCCCACCGAAGGTGAGGACCAGGTTGCGCTTGGCCTGTCCGTCCAGATAGGTCATCAGCTCGTCGGTCTCCTGGTCCGATGGGTCGCCGTAGCGGTGCACGATGCCGCCCAGGTCGGCGGCGAGGTGCTGCACCTGGTCGGCGGCGAAGACCTTCGACGACGACGCGTCGCCGACGGAGATCTCTCCCACCGCGGCGGCGCGGGCGACCTCCCAGTTGAGCAGCTCGTTGACGCGGAAGACCGTCGTCACCTCGCCCATCACCCGGCGCACGTCGGGCCGGTCGATGACGCCTGCCTTCGTCGCCCACTCGGCGACCCTGTCGCGCAGGCCCTCCAGCCGGCCGGCCGGTCCGAGCATCACCCGCTCGTGGTTGAGCTGCGTGGTGATCAGCTTCCAGCCCTGGTTCTCCTCGCCGACCAGCATGTCGACCGGCACCCGGACGTCGTTGTAGTACGTCGCGTTGACGTGGTGCGACCGGTCGGCGGTGATGATCGGCGTGAACGAGTAGCCCGGGTCCTTGGTGTCCACGATGAGGATCGAGATGCCCTTGTGCTTCGGGGCGTCCGGGTCGGTGCGCACCGCGAGCCAGACGTAGTCGGCCTGGTGGCCGCCGGTGGTCCAGAGCTTCTGGCCGTTGACGACGTAGTGGTCGCCGTCCCGCTTGGCGGTCGTGCGCAGGGACGCCAGGTCGGTGCCGGCGTCGGGCTCGCTGTAGCCGATCGCGAAGTGCACGTCGCCCGCCAGGATCCGCGACAGGAACATGTCCTTCTGCTTCTCGGTGCCGTAGCGGATCAGCGTCGGCCCCACGGTCTGCAGCGTCACCGCCGGCAAGTGGACGTCGGCGCGCTGCGCCTCGTTGGCGAAGATCGTCTGCTCGATCTCGCCGAGCCCGTGCCCGCCGTACTCCTTCGGCCACCCGACGCCCATCCAGCCGTCGGTGCCCATCTGCTTGACCACGCGCTGGTAGGTCTCGCCGTGCCGGTCCAGCGCCATGTCGCGGTGCTCGTTCTCGTCGGCCAGGCCGGTGAAGTAGGCGCGGAGCTCGGCCTTGAGCGTCCGCTGCGACTCGGTGAGCTCGAGGTTCTTGGTCGTCGGGTCCTCGATCGTCACGTCCTCGGCCTGCGCGCCGAGCGCGTGCACGATGTCGGTGACCCACGAGAAGTAGCGGTGCATCGGGTAGGTGATGTCGACGCCCATGCCGCCGTGCAGGTGGTGGCAGGTGCGCATCGCCGGCGGCGCCTCGTGGCAGGTCCAGTACGCCGCCACGGCGAGGTCGTCGGTCACGTCGAGACCCTCGGCGATCCGCCAGGCGGCGTTGTCGGCGGCGAGGTCGAGCGTGCGCGAGGCGATGTAGACGTCGGCGATCTGCATCGCGACCGCCTGGAACTCCGCCAGCGAGCGGCCGAACTGCGTGCGCCCCTTGATGTACGCCGCCGTCAGGTCGCGCGCGCCCGCCACCACGCCCGCGGCCGTGACGCAGAGCCCGGCCGTCGCGAGCTCGCGCAGCAGCCGCGCGGCGTCATCGCCCGGCAGCAGCTCGGCCGGGGCGTTGTCGAGCACGACCGTGTGCTGCGGGGTGCCGAACGAGGAGTGCGACCCGAGCAGCCTCACGCCCGGTCCCCGGGGGTCGACGAGCGCGACGACGGGCCGGTCGCCGTCGGTCGCCGTGACGAGCAGCCGGGCCGCCCGGTCGGCATAGGTGACCCCGACCTTGCGGCCGGTCACCGCTCCGTCGGCGTACGTCGACGGCGAGCCGTGCTCGCGCAGTGCGGGCGTCAGGAGCGTCTCGCCGGTGGCGACGCCGGCGAGCAGCGCCCGCTGCTCGGCGGATCCGGCGGCGGCGAGCGTCAGGACCCCGCAGCAGAGCGTCTCCCACACCGGCAGCTGGACCGCCCGGTGCCCGGTCTCGCGGAGCAGCACGGCGACCTCCGGCAGCCCGAGCCCCTCGCCGCCCTGCGCCTCGGGCACCGGCAGCGCCAGCAGCCCGGCGGCCGCCAGGGCCGACCAGGTCGCGTCCGCGTCCTCGCCCGCCCGGTCCAGCGCCTCGCGGACGACCGAGCGCACCGCCTCGATCGCTTCCAGGTCCTGCGTCACGTGCATCTCCTGCCACCGTCTCGGGTACGTCCGGATGCGAAAACTGTAACCTGTTCTACTCTAGCCCGACGACGCCGTCGAGAGTGAGGTTCCTCCTCGTGCGCCTGCCGACCCCACGCACGCTGGTCTCCCACCTGGTCTACGTCCCGTACGTCGCGATCCCCGAGGGCCGGATGGTCGACCTGCCCGGTCGCGGGACGACCTACGTGACCGACACGCCGGGCCCCACCCCGGACGCACCCGTCGTCGTGCTGCTGCACGCCGTGGGCTGCACGGGACTGCTGACGTGGTTCCCGTCGATCGGCCCGCTCTCCCGCCGCTTCCGGGTGGTGACGATGGACCTGCGGTGGCACGGGCGCGGCATCCAGTCCGAGGAGTTCTCGGTGCACGACTGCGCCGACGACGTCGCGGCGCTGGTCGAGGAGCTCGACCTCGGCCCGGCGATCGTCGCCGGCTACTCGATGGGCTCGATCGTCGCCCAGCGGGTCTGGCGCCGGCACCCCGAGATCGTCGCCGGGCTCGTGCTCTGTGCGACCACCGACCGGTTCCGCTCGACGGTCGCCGAGCGGAGCTTCCACGCGGCGACGGGACTGGCGATGGCGGCGACCCGTGGCTTCTCCCGGTCCCGCACGGCGGTCCGCGCGGCCCGGACGGCGGCCGCCGCGCTCGACCTGCAGCCCGACGACATCCACGACTGGGCCTTCCGCGAGTTCCGCAGCACCTCGCCGTGGGCCGTCGGCCAGGCGGTCGCTGCGCTGGGCCGGCACCACTCGCGGCCGTGGCTGGGCCGCATCGACGTGCCCACCGCGGTCGTGGTGACGACCCAGGACCACGTGCTCCCGGCGCGCAACCAGGTCGCGCTGGCTCGCCGCATCCCCGGCGCCACCACCCACGAGGTCGCCGCCGGCCACGCCGCGTGCGTGCTGCAGTCGGAGCGCTTCGTGCCGGCGTTCCTGGAGGCCGTGACGACCGTCAGCGCGCGGCGGCGCGGCTCCCGCTCTTCCGCTGCCGCTTCGGCGTCTGGGCGCTGACGACGGCGGCCTTGAGCGCGGCCAGCTCTGCCGGGAACCGGCGCACCAGGTCCTCGACGTCCGGCACCGACTCGCTGCACGCGATCACGCCGACGTGCACCTTGCCGTTGTTGGACATCACGGTGATGTTGAGTCCGGCGCCGTGGAAGACCGGCCCGAGCGGGTAGAGGCCCTCGATGAGCGCGCCCATGAAGTAGAGCGGGATCGGCGGGCCGGGCACGTTGGAGATGACCAGGTTGTGCACGACCGGGTGCCGCTCGGGCAGCCGCAGGCCGGCGTACGCGCGGACCGCGAGGCCGAAGGTGCGCGGCGCCGCGAACTCGGCCCAGTCCTGGAGGGAGTCGGCGCTGATCGCCTGGTGGTGCTCCTTGGCGTGCTGGTTGCGCTCGGCGAGGTCGCGCAGCCGCTCGAGCGGGTCCTCGGTGTCGGTGCCGAGCCGGGCGAAGAGGGCCGAGACCTTGTTGGCGCCGCCCGAGCGCTGGGACTCCGCGCGCACCGAGACGGGCACGGTCGCGAGCAGCGAGCTCGACGGCAGCTCGTCGCGCGCCTCGAGATAGCCGCGGAGCGCGCCGCCGGCGACCGCGAGCACCACGTCGTTGACGGTGGTGCCAGTGACGTTCTTGACCTGCCGGACGTCCTCGAGGCTCATGTCCGCGAGCGCGAGCGTGCGGTGGCCCGTGATCGTGCCGTTGAACGACGTGCGCGGCGCCATCAGGGGCGCCGCCATCGCGGTGCCCGCGCGGGCGCGTCCGATGGTCTCGGTCACGAGCTGCGCCGACGGCGTCACGAGGCGTACGGCGTTGAGCGGCCGCGCCAGCATGCTCACCAGGGACCGGCCGAACAGCTCCCGGTGGCCGGGCTCGCGGCCGGCCACGAGCGGCTCCACCTCGGTCACCGGGTCGGCGTCCGGCTCGAGGCTGCAGAGGTGCGAGATCAGGTTCGAGCCGGAGACGCCGTCGACGGTCGCGTGGTGCATCTTGGAGAACACCACGACGCGCTCCTGGCCGTCCGTGCCGTGGTAGCCCTCGATCACCCACATCTCCCACAGCGGGCGCGACCGGTCGAGCGGGAGGCCCGCCAGGTGGCTGGTGAGCTCGACGAGCTCGGCGTACCCGCCCGGTGACGGGAGCGCGAGCCGGTGCACGTGGTGGTCGATGTCGAAGTGCCGGTCCTGCACCCAGATCGGGTGGTCCAGGCCCAGCGGCACCTTGCGCAGCTTGCGGGTGAACTCGGGGACGTCGCGCACCCGGCGGTCGAGCTCGGCCCGGAACGCGGCGTAGCTGTAGCCGTCCGGGATCGTGCTCGGGTCGAGCACGATGACGCCGCACACGTGCATCAGCTGCGCGGGCGTCTCGAGGTACAGGAAGCTCGCGTCGAGCCCCGACAGCCGGTCCATGGTGCTCTCCCTCCGGTGGAACACGTTCTCGTTCTGAACGAGTCGTCGCGGCGGAGGACACGCGTGACCCGCCTCTCAGGCCAGCCTGCCCCGCGGCGCGTCGGACAACCAGGGCACATCGTCCCGTCTTCTACATTGGTAGGCATGGGGTTCCTCCGTCGCCAGGTCGTCACCGCCGCGCTCACCGCCAACGCGATCCGCCCGGTCCCCGGGTTCCGGGCCGGGATCCCGGCCTTCTTCGCGGGCTGGCTGACCTCGGAGCTCGTCCCGCACCTGATGGCCCTGACCGCCGCCGACACCACCGCGCACCTGCTCGGCCCCGGGTCACGTCGCGGCCGGCGACGCTCGAAGCGCGGGCTCGCCCTGGCGGTCGCGAACCTCGCCGGGCAGGCCTACCTGGCCGACCAGGCGCGCCGGGTGCAGAAGGACGCCGAGGACGCTCTCGTCGAGGGCCTCGGGTACGACTACATCGAGCAGCTCGACGCCAAGCCGACCCCCGCGGAGCTGGCCACGCCGTGGCGCTCGCTCGCCAACCCGTTCCGGATGCGCAACCGGGAGGTGGTCGTCGAGAAGGACATCCCCTACGCGCCCGAGCACGGCAAGCGCGGCCTGCTCGACATCTACCGCCCGGCCGGCGGGATCGACGGCCGCGCCCCCGTGCTGCTGCAGGTGCACGGCGGCGGGTGGACCATCGGCAACAAGGACCAGCAGGGCATCCCGCTCATGCACCACCTCGCCGCCAAGGGCTGGGTCTGCGTGGCGATCAACTACCGGCTCGCGCCGCGCGACCCGTTCCCCGCCCAGATCATCGACGTGAAGCGGGCGATCGCGTGGATCCGGGAGCACATCGCCGAGCACGGGGGCGACCCCGACTACATCGCGATCACCGGCGGCTCGGCCGGCGGCCACCTCGTCGCGCTCGCGGCGGTGACCGCCAACGACCCGGCGTACCAGCCCGGCTTCGAGGACGCCGACACCAGCGTCGCCGTCGCGGTGCCGCACTACGGCGTCTACGACTTCGCGGGCTCGACCGGGCTGCGCAGCGCCGAGCAGATGCGTGACAGGTTCCTCGCCCCGCGCGTCGTCCGGCAGCGCTGGTCGGAGGCCCCGGAGGTCTTCGAGGCGGGCACGCCGCTGCTGCGCGTCGGCAAGGACGCCCCGGACTTCTTCGTGCTGCACGGTGCCCACGACTCGCTGGTCTCGGTCGAGCAGGCGCGGCTCTTCGTCGCCCGGCTGCGGGAGGTCTCCGGCGCGACGGTCGTGTACGCCGAGCTCCCCGGCGCCCAGCACGCCTTCGACGTCTTCCCGTCGATCCGCAGCGCGCACGTGGTGCGCGCGATCGACCGCTACCTGCACTGGCACTGGAACGGCTGGCGGCGCGAGCATGGCTGACGACGAGCTCGCGACCCGGGTCCGGGCCGCGGCGCGTGCGTGCGCCACCGCCGTCTCCGGCCACCACCCCGGATCGCCCGCCGAGGCGTTCGAGGCGCTCGCCCGCGTGTGCGAGGAGCTCGGCATCGACTCCTGGGACACCTACGGGAGCGGCGGCGCGGTGACGATGCTCGAGGACGACCTCGTCGAGCGGTTCGGCGTCGAGGCCGCGGCGTACTTCCCCAGCGGGGTCATGGCGCAGCAGGCGGCGCTGCGGATCCACTGCGACCGCGCGGGCAGTCGTCGCGTCGCGCTGCCGGACCTCAGCCACCTGCTCGTGCACGAGGAGGACGGCCCGCGGATCCTCCACGACCTGGAGGTCGTGTTCCTGACGACCGGGTTCGAAGCCCCGACGGCGGCGCACCTCGACGCGCTGCCCGGACGGGTCGGCGCGGTGCTGGTCGAGCTGCCCCTGCGCGAGGCCGGCTGCCTGCTGCCGACGTGGGAGGAGCTCGACGAGCTGTCCGCCGCCTGCCGGGAGCGGGGCGTGGCGCTGCACGTCGACGGCGCCCGGATCTGGGAGTCGCAGGCCTGGTTCGACCAGCCGTTGTCCGAGATCGCACGCCGGGCGGACTCGACGTACGTCTCGTTCTACAAGGGACTCGGCGGGCTGACCGGCGCGGCGCTGCTCGGTCCGGCTGACTTCGTCGCCGAGGCGCGCCTGTGGCGGCGCCGGCTCGGCGGCACCACCTTCCGCGCCACCGCGGAGGCCGTGTCGGCCCTTGCGGGCCTGCGGGAGCAGCTGCCGCTCCTCCCCGACACGGTCGCCTGGGCCCGGTCGTTCGCGGCCGGCCTGCCGGCCGAGCTCGCCGTGCAGCCGGGGGTGCCGCAGACGAACCAGTTCCTGCTCTTCGCCAACGGCGACGCCGACGCGGCCAACGAGCGCACCGCCGCTGCGATCGAGGAGCATCGGATCGGTCTGCCGGTGTGGTCGTCCACGGACCAGCCCGGCCGGATCCGCACCGAGGTCGTGGTCTCCCCCACCGCCCTCGCGCTCGACCCGGCCGCGATGGCCGACCTGGTCGCCGGCCTCATCGTCGAGACGCGAAGTGGGAGCTGATCGCGGCCAGCATCCCCGCGTGCGCCTTGACCGCCTCCCGCGCGGTGTAGCCGGCCAGCAGGCGCGGCGCCGCGATGTGGAGCCGTTCGGAGACCTGCGTGCCGGTCGCCGTCGGCGCGAACGTCACCGTGCCGCGGAGCCGGACGCCCGGTGACTGGACCGCCTCGAACTCGACGTCACCGTGGTCGTGCACGTCCCACTGCGCCCGGTAGGTGATGCGGAAGGTGATCGGCCCCCACCTCATCCGGTCCACGACGCGGTAGCTCTGCCGGTAGCCGCCGGGGACGTCCGTGCGCGAGAGCTCCGTGACCGACACGATCAGCGGGTGCACCACCTGCAGGCTGTCGAGGTCCACGTAGAGGTCGCGGACGGCGTCCGGGGGCGCGGGCACCTCCGCTGCCACCGTGCGCTCGACGTGGGAGATCCACCAGCTCACGGCGACAACCTAGGGGGTCGGTGCTTCCTCTACTGGGATCCCGCGGCCTGGAGTCGCGCGGCGATCGGTTCGAGCGCGGTGACCAGGTCGGCGAGCTCCGCCGGCTCCAGACCGTCGTACGGCGCCTCGGCGAGCGCGTCGGTCAGTGACTCGATGCGGGCCTTCGTCGCCCGCCCGGCGTCGGTGAGGCGCCCGGCCGCGTCGAGGACGTCGCGCTCGCGCAGGCCGTCCATGACCGCCGCCAACCGCGCCTCGGGGAGGTGGTGGATCCGCCCGAACGACTCCGCCGGGTAGATGCCCATGTCGAGGGCGCTGAGCACGTGGGCCTCGGTCCGGTCGATCCCCTCGGCCATCAGCGCGACGACATGGCCGTCCCCGCGGTGCTCGCGCAGCATGTTGGCCGCGTGCCACAGCCGGGCGACCGGCTCCTCCGGCATCGGCAGCGACCGGAGACCGGCGTACATCACCCGGCCCTCGACCGGTGCGCTGACCGAGGCCCGGGCGAGAAGCGCGGCGGCCCGGGCCAGCCCCGGAGTCGCCACGAGGTCGCCGAGGATCCGCCGCAACGCGGCGACGCAGCCCTGTCGCCGCGCGGCGTGCGCCGCCTCGGGCGTGGCGACCTCCCAGACCCGGGGGACGTGGCGGGCCACCTCGCCCTCGGCGAAGCTGTAGAAGGCCGCGTCGACGACCTCCGCCGGGACCCGTCCGAGCGGCGCGGACCGGCCCGCGAAGTAGCCGTCCCAGTAGCTGCGGAAACCCAGCTCGGCCATGGACTCGTTGGGCTCGTCGGCGAAGAAGTTGACCAGCGCGATCGGCTCGGTGAGGTCGTACATCCGCCGGGCGACCGGCGTCGGGTGCGTCATCGTGTCATCTCCCGTGATCGTGGCGGCGCCCACGCGGGCGCCCGTCCACCCGTGCCACGAATGGGACACCCGCGATCCGACACCCGGTGGACGACCCATCCTGCCTGCGTCAGTGGACCTCCTCGGTCGACCGCGAGTCGGTGAGCGTCAGCGCACCCCATCCGGCGACCAGGCCGACGACGACGGCCAGCAGCGCGTAGGTCACCCGCTCGCCGTGGAAGAACGACGTGACCAGGTCGCTGCTCCACGCCCCGGCCGGGAGCCGCGTCGTGACCAGCGCGGCGATCATGGTGCCGACGACGGCGGTGCCGACGCTGGTGCCGATCTCCTGCGCGGTGTCGTTGAGCGCCGTGCCGATCGAGGTCCGGTTGCTCGGCATCGCGTCGACCAGCGCGACGGCGCAGATCGTCATCACGGTGCGGAGGCCGATCGTCATCACGACCATGCAGACCGCGATGGCGGCGTACCCGCGGTCCACCCCCCAGGCGAGGCCGGCCAGGGAGGCGGCCAGGCAGAGCGCGCCGACCAGGCAGGCGATCCGGTGGCCGAAGCGCTTCGCCAGGCCCTCGGACAGCGGCGTGGCGGCGACCATCGTGGTGATGATGGGCAGGTTCGCCAGGCCCGCCTTGACCGGGCTCCAGCCGTAGGCGAACTGGAAGTGCAGGATCAGCCCGAACATCACGGCCGCCATCGCGATGGCCGTGCCGACCTGGGCGATCGAGGCGCCGCGGACGGTGCCGTTGGCGAAGAGGCCCAGGTCCAGCATCGGGGCGGCGCTGCGGCGCTCGTGCCAGACGAACGCCACCCCGGCGACCACGGCGCCGAGCACGGAGGCCACGGTGATCGCGGACAGCCAGCCGTGCTCGACGCCGCTGGTGAGCGACCAGCAGGCGAGGCCGATGGTGGCGATGCTCAGCACGGCGCCCGGCAGGTCGAGCCGGTCGTCGGTGAGGTCCTCGGGCCGGTCGGCCGGGACGCCGAGGCGGACGCCGATGCAGGCGAGGAGCGCGATCGGGGCGTTGACGAGCAGCAGCCACTCCCAGCTCACGTGGGCGAGCGCGGTGCCGCCGAGCAGCGGGCCGAGGACGAACCCGGACATGCCGACGACGATCATCACGGTCATCGCGCGCATCCGCAGGTCCTTGTCGTCGAAGAGCCTGAACACCAGCGAGTTCGTGATCGGCGCCATCGCCGCAGCGGCGATGCCGAGGCCGGCGCGCAGCGCGATCAGCTCGCCGGCGCTCGAGACCAGGACGACCGTCAGGCTCAGCAGGCCGAAGACGGCGAGGCCGACGAGCAGCACGCGGCGCCGTCCGAAGCGGTCGGCGATCGAGCCCGCCGTCAGCAGCAGGCCGCCGAAGGTCAGGGCGTACGCGCCGGTGACCCACTGGAGGCCGGTCGTCCCGCTGCCGAGGTCGCGGGCGATCGTCGGCAGCGCGATCGAGAGCAGCGTGTTGTCGACCATCTCGACGAAGAACGCCAGGCAGAGGGCTGCCATGGGGATCCACGCCGCGCGCAGCGACGGGTAGGCGCGGGAGGGGGCGGGGGCCGCGGCGGCGGTCGTGGTGCTCATGGGTCGACCGTAGGGACGGCCGCTTTCAGGGCGGTTTCACGCCGGCTTCACCCGGCTTCACCCGGTTTCGGCCGATGAGTCCGGGGCGGCAGGACGGTCGGAGACCACATGGAGATCGACCTCTTCGCCGGTGTCCCCGTGACCGACTACGCCCGTAGCGTCGCGTGGATGGAGCGGCTGCTGGGCCGTCCGGCCGACTTCGTGGCCCACGAGACCGAGTGCGTGTGGGACGTGGCCGAGCACCGGTCGGTGTACGTCGTGCAGTACCCCGAGCACGCCGGGCACACGATGCTGATGCTCTTCCTGAGCGACCTCGAGGGCCACCTGGCCGAGGCGGCCGGGCGGGGCCTGGAGCCGGACCGGATCGAGGTCTACGGCGCGGTCCGCAAGGCGGTCTTCCTCGACCCCGACGGCAACGAGATCGGGCTCGGCGGGATGGTCTAGCGTCACCGCATGGAGCTGGAGTTCTCCGGTGAGGTCTGGCACTGGCGCGGCCCGGCACCCCACCACTTCGTGTGGGTGCCCGAGGACGAGGCCGAGCGGATCGACGACGTCGCCGGCGCGGTCACCTACGGCTGGGGCATGGTGCCGGTCACCGTGCACCTCGGCGGCTCGACGTGGGCCACCTCGCTGTGGCCGAAGGACGGCGGCTACATCGTGCCGCTGAAGCTCGCCGTACGCCGCCAGGAGGGGGTCGACGTCGGCGACACCGTCACCCTGCGGCTCGGCATCGCGCTCTAGCGGGGCAGGCCGAGGATCCGCTCCCCCGCGACGTTGCGGAGCACCTGCGTGGTGCCGCCGGCGATGGACAGGCAGCGGGTGTTGAGCATCTCCCAGACGTCGGCGCGCACCTCCTCGGAGTCGTCGAGGAGGATCGCGTCGCCGTGCAGCGACACCACGAGCTCGGCGCCGTCCTGGCGGTTGCGGACGCCGAGGAGCTTGGCGACGCTCGACTCGGCACCGGGACCACGGCCGGCGAGCGAGCGCAGCGTGGCCCGCACCCCCAGCAGGCCGCACACGGTCGCCAGCGCGATCGAGTGCCCGACCGCGACCTCGTGCGCCGCCGTCACCCCGCGCGCCGCCAGCGTGATCGCTCGCTCGGTGCTCTGCGAGAGCCGGGCGCTCGCCATCGCGACCCGCTCGTTGGCGAGCGTGGTGCGCGCGAGCCGCCACCCGTCGTCGACCTCGCCGACCACCATCGAGTCCGGCACGAACACGTCGTCGAGGAACACCTCGTTGAAGAGCGCCTTCCCGGTGATCTCGCGCAGCGGCCGCACCTCGATGCCGGGGCTGTTCCTCATGTCCACGAGGAAGTAGGTGATGCCCTTGTGCTTGGGCGCGTCGGGATTGGTGCGCGCGAGGCAGATGCCCCAGTCGGCGCGCTCGGCCACCGAGTTCCAGACCTTCTGCCCGCTGAGCCGCCAGCCGCCGTCGACCCTGTCCGCACGGGTGCGCAGCGAGGCCAGGTCGGAGCCGGCGCCGGGCTCGGAGAAGAGCTGGCACCACACCAGGTCGCCCAGCAACGACGGTGTGACGAACCGCTCGCGCTGCGCCTCGGTGCCGTGCTCCAGGATCGTCGGCAGCGCCCAGCCCGCGATCACGATGTCCGGCCGCTTGACGCCGGCGCGCGCGAGCTCCTGGTCGATGACGATCTGCGTGACGGCGTCCGCCCCCAGCCCGTACGGCGCCGGCCAGTGCGGCGTCAGGTAGCCGGTCTCGACGAACGCCGCCCGCTGCTCCCCCGCCGGCAGCGCCGCGATCCGGTCGACGGTGGCCCGGACCTCGTCACGCACGTCCTCGTCCCGGCCACCGAGGTCGAGCGACACCTGCCGCCGCGTCCCGCCCACGGCCGCCGCGGTCAGGCGCTCGGCGGCTGCGTCGCGCCCGCCCACGAGCGACCGCAGCGCCAGCGCCCGGCGCAGGTAGAGGTGCGCGTCGTGCTCGAACGTGAACCCGATCCCGCCGAGCACCTGGATGCACGACTTCGCGACCTCGACCGCTCCGTCGAACGCGACCGCGGCCGCGACGTCGGCAGCGAACGCCCACTGCTCCTCGGCCTCGTCCGCCGCCCCGGCCACGTCCCATGCCGCGGCGGTCACGGCCTCGGCCGTCTCGAGCATCTCGGCGCACAGGTGCTTGACCGCCTGGAAGGCGCCGATCGGCTGCCCGAACTGCTCGCGCACCTTCGCGTGCTCCACCGCCGTCGCCAGGCACCAGCGGGCGACGCCCGCGGCCTCGGCGGCGGCGAGCGTGACGGTCGTACGACGGACGCGCTCGGTCGTCAGGCCGGGGACGGCGACCCCGGCCGGCCCCTCGGCAGCCTCGACCCGGCCGAAGCGGCGGGTCAGGTCGAGCCCGGTCGAGGCCGCGACCTCCACGGCCCCGACCGGGAGCACTCGCCATCCGGTGCCGGGGTCCTCCAGCAGCACGTGGGTGACGGAGGGAGCGTCCCAGAGCACGCCACCGAGCGCCACCCCGACGATCGCGTCAGCGGCAGGCAGCTCCCCGAGCACCGCCGCGGCCACCGCCGGTCCGAGCAGCGGCCCCGGCACCAGCTCGTGGGCGCACGCCTCGAGCGCGACGGCCACGTCGAGCGTCGTCCCGCCGCCCCCACCTGCGGCCTCGGGCAGCCCGATCTCGGGCACCCCCATGTCCCGGACGGCCGTCCACACCTGCTCGAACCTCGCCCCCGCGTCCCCCTCGGCGGCGCGGGCGACGTCGCGACCACGGAGGTCGGCCGCCCACTTCCGGAGGCTGGACGCCAGCTCGACGTGCTCCTCGGAGATCCCGATCGACATGCTGCTCCCGGCTCGCTGGAAAACAAGAACGTGTTCTAGATCGTAGCCGCAGCCCGCGTCGTTTGCCCACGCGTCCATCAGGGCAAGCCTCCCCCGTAAGCGCCCCCGACCCGTGTCGCGTGCTGCCGCGCGAGGACGTCCGGGGAATCTTCGGCGAGTTCGGCGCCGACGGCCGTGCCCGCCAGACCTACCTCCGGCGCATCGCGACGGCCGACGAGCCCGTCGCCCCCGCGACCCGCAGCGGCGCCGGGCTGACGACGTCCTGCTTCTACACGTTCGGGGACTCCGCGGGCCACACGCTCGACGTCGAGGTCAGCCAGTACCCCTCGGCCGGCTCCTTGGCGCGGCGCTGGAAGGCACTGCGGTCGTCCGGCCCGCCGGTCGCGCGGACCGAGGGACAGGTGCTCAGCCTGCCCGCGACCCGCACCTTCGCCCTCCGCGCGGACGCCGCGATCCTCCAGCTCCGGTACGCGACCTTCGGAGACCTGCAGCGGCAGCGGCCGATGTCTGCCCGCGAACGCTCGTGGCAGCAGGTCCGCATGCGTCAGGTCCGGGAGGTCGTGGCAGCACATGTCGCCGACGGCAGCGCGGTCGCGGGGCCTGCGACCGTGACGACGGGCGTCGTGCCCCAGCCCGGCTCGCCGCCCTACCTCGCGCCCTGCAACCTGCTCACCGACGCCGTGCTCGAGGCCGCCGGCACCCCACCGCCCGGACCGGTCGACGTCGACTCCTCCTACGTGTCCCGCGACCCCTACACGGATGTGCCGGTCGCCAGCTGCGAGCGGCGCGGGACCGCGGGCGGCGTCAGCACGATGGCCGTCCTCGAGGTCCGGGTCGCCGGCACGCCCGTGCAGGCCGACGAGGCCCAGGCCAAGCACCTCGACAACCGCTACCCGCCGGGCACCCGCATCCGGAATGTGACGACCGACGCGGGCGCGGCGTACGTCGTCGACGTCGGCGGCACGCCGACCACGCGTGGCGGAGCCGGGCGATCCAGGTGGTCGTCGGCCCCTACGAGCCCTACCTGAACGTGCTGGCCGGGGTCACCGAGAAGCGGCCCTACGGGCGGTGGGCCGACGTCGAGGACCTCGTCGCCGCTGCCGACGAGCTCGCCGGCAGCCTCGGGTCCGAGGGCGAGCCGGACGTGCCCTAGGGTCACCCGCGTGACCGAGACGACCGACGCCTGGCTGCCGCACGCCCTGGACGCGAAGGGCTTCATGCCCGAGGACGAGGGGCTGCTCCTGCACCGCTACGCCCGCGAGCGGCTCCCGCACGGCCCCGTGCTCGAGGTCGGCACCTACTGCGGCAAGTCCGCGATCTACCTCGGCGCTGCGGCCCGCGAGCACGGCGGCACGGTCTTCACCGTCGACCACCACCGCGGCTCCGAGGAGAACCAGGCCGGCTGGGAGCACCACGACGCCTCCCTGGTCGACGACGAGCTCGGCCTCATGGACACGCTCCCGGTGTTCCGCCGGACGATCGCCCGCGCCGGCCTGGAGGACCAGGTCGTGGCCGTGGTCGGCCAGAGCACCACGGTCAGCGCGCACTGGCGCACTCCCCTGTCGCTGCTGTTCATCGACGGCGGGCACGCCGAGGTCCACGCGCAGGCGGACTTCTCCGGCTGGGCGCCGTGGGTGATGAGCGGCGGCCTGCTCGTCATCCACGACGTGTTCCCGGACCCGGCGGACGGCGGTCAGCCGCCGTACCACGTCTTCCTGCGCGCCCTCGAGGGCGGCTCCTTCACCGAGGTGGAGGCGCTGGGCTCGATGCGGGTCCTACGACGTACGGCCGGGGACGCTGGAGACGCCGTCGGCTGAGGGGCAGCCGCACTCCAGGCCCAGCTCGGCGAAGTGCGGGGCCAGCGAGGTGCCGCGCATGATGCCGGAGCCCGCGGTGCTGTGCCCGGCGACCTCGCCGAGGGCGTCGACGGCCAGGATCACGGCTGCGGCGGTGTAGGTCGTGTGCTCGTCGGGCCAGTGGACGTTGCGGGGCTCGCCGGTGGTCGCGTCGACGTCCGCGTCGCCGTACACCCAGCCGGTCCAGTAGCGCCCGTCGTCCTCGCGCAGGTGCTGCATGTCCCTGAGCAGCGTCAGCGCGCGCCGGTGGTCGCCGAGGATGTCGAGCGCCATCGCGAGCTCGCAGGTCTCCGCCCCGGTCACCCAGGGGTTGGTGGAGACGCAGAGGATGCCGAGGCCCGGCCGGACGAAGTCGTCCCACCGGCTGTCGAGCAGCTCGAACGCCGCCCGCCCCCGCACCGCGCCGCCGAGCACGGGGTAGTACCAGTCCATCGAGTGGATGGACTTGTCGGCGAAGAGGTCACGGTGCTCGCGTACGGCGTGGCCGAGCCGGCCCCCCGCGAGCTCCCACTCGGGCTGGGGGTCGTCGAGCAGGTCGGCGAGCGCGACGCCGGCCCGCAGCGACTGGTAGATGCTCGAGTTGCCGGTGAGCAGGCAGTAGTCCTCGGTCGGGGTGTAGTTGATGCCACCCCACGGCACCTGCTGGGCGACCACCCAGTCCAGCGCCGCACGGACCGTCGGCCAGTAGTGGCGGACGAACCCGATGTCGCGGCGCACCAGCCAGTGGTGCCAGATGCCGACGGCGAGGTAGGCCGTCATGTTCACGTCACCGCGGTCGTCGTCGGCCACGCCACCGACGATCTTCATCGGGAACGACCCGTCCGCGTGCTGCATCGTCGGCACCCAGGCGTAGGCCCGTTCGGCCGCCTCGACCTGCCCGCCGACCAGCATCGCCATCGCGGCCTCGACGTGGTTCCAGACGTCGACGTGCTCGCCGGTGGTCCACGGCACCGCGCCGCACGGCTCCTGCATCGCGGCGATCGCCGCCGCACTGTCGGCGACCTGCTCGGCGCTGAGGATGCCCTCGACGTACGGCAGGCTCATCGAGCCTCGTCCGGCTTGCGGAAGTAGAGGACCATGCTCTTGCCGATGAGCGGGTCGAGGACCTTGCCGGCGTACTGGAGCGCCTTGGGCTGCTTCATGATCTCCCAGACCAGCAGCTTGTGGTAGGCCTTCGCGGCCGGGTGGTTGTCGTTGTTGACGCCGACGGCGCACTTGATCCACCAGTAGGGCGCGTGCAGGCCGTGGACGTAGGCCTTGCCCTCGAAGACCATCGCGTCGCCGGGCGTGCCGTCGTTGAACCGGCCGGCCTTGGTGACCTTGTCGACCAGCTCGTGGTCGGTGTAGATCCGGATGTGGCCGCCCTCGGCGTTGTGGTAGTCGTCCGAGAGCTTCCAGTTGATGACCTCGGGCAGCCAGCGGGGCACGGTGATCGCCATCGTGCCGCCGGGGCGCAGCACCCGCACCAGCTCCTTGATCGCGTCGACGTCGGCGTGGATGTGCTCCAGCACCTCGGCCGCGACGATCCGGTCGAACTCACCGTCGGCGAAGGGCAGCTCGAGGGCGTCACCCTGCTTGATGTCGGCGTTGGCGCCGGCCGGGACCTCGCCCTGCTCCTTCATCGCGCCGAAGATCTCGAGCACACCGGCGAGCTCGTCGGCGTCCATGTCGAAGGCCATCACGTCGGCGCCGCGCCGGTACATCTCGAAGGCGTGCCGTCCGCCGCCGCAACCCATGTCGAGCACCCGGTCGCCGGGCAGCAGCCCGAGCCGGTCGAAGTCAACGGTCAGCAAGAGGGTGGTCCTTCCGGTAGTCCTCGATCACTTCTTCGTACGCCGCGGCGACCTTCTGAGCCACGGCCCGCCAGCTGAACAGCTCCTGGACGCGCTGCCGCCCGGCCACGCCGTACCGCTCCCGCCGGTCGGGGTCGTCGAGCAGCGCGGCGATGGCCTGCTCGAGCTCGCCGACGTCGCCGGGCGTCACCAGGTCGGCGCACAGGCCGTCGGGCCCGACGACCTCGGGGATCGCGCCGGCGTCGCTGGCGACCAGGGGCGTCCCGCACGCCATCAGCTCCGCGGTCGGCAGCGAGAAGCCCTCGTAGAGCGACGGCACGCAGGCCAGCTCGGCGGAGCCCATGAGCTCGACGAGCTCGGCGTCGCTGATGCCGTGCACGAAGCGCACGGAGTCCTGGATCGAGAGCTTGTCGATGAGCTTCTCGGTGCGGCCGCCGGGCTTGGGCTTGGTGACCAGGAAGAGCTCGACGTCGCGCTCGGTGCGCAGCTTGGCGAAGGCCTCGAGCAGGGTCGCGATGCCCTTCATCGGGGCGTCCGCGCTGGCCATCGCCATGATCCGCCCGGGGACGCGCGGCTGGGTCGGAGGCACGAAGATGTCGTCGACGCCGAGCAGGATCACCTGCATCCGGGCGGGGTCGACACCGAAGTCGGCGGCGATGTCGCGCTTCGAGGTCTCCGACGGCGTGAGGATCTTGCGCACCTGGCGGGCGACCCGCGCCTGCATCCTCACGAAGCCGTACCAGCGGGTGAGCGTGAGCTTGCGCCACGGGTTGCGGGTGGACTTGATGTCGATGCGGCGGTCGTAGCTGATCGGGTGGTGGAGCGTGGTGATCATCGGCAGGCCGAGCTTCTCGATCTCGAGCATCCCGTAGCCGAGCACCTGGTTGTCGTGCACGATGTCGAACTCGTCGACGCGGCCGCGCAGCTCGCGCACGGCGCGGAGGCTGAAGGTCTTGGGCTCGGGGAAGCCCGCCGCGCACATGGTGGCGAACTCCTCGACGTCGATGCGGTCGCGGAACTCCTTGAGCTTCGGCACCCGGAACGGGTCGGGCTCGCGGTAGAGGTCGAGGCTCGGCAGCTTGGTCAGCGCCACGCCCTCGTCGAGCTCGGGGTAGGGCTGCCCGGAGAACACCTCGACGGTGTGGCCCAGGTTGGTCAGCTCGCGGCTCAGGTGCCGGATGTAGATGCCCTGACCGCCGCAGTGCGGCTTGCTCCGGTACGACAGAAGTGCAACGCGCATCCGCACCCTTTCTCTCTGTGGGGCCGGGGTGCGATGACACGCGGGACCAGCCGAAGTGGAACGTGTTCCTATTTTAGACCATGGATTGTTAGCCTAGTCGGACATCACACAGTCGGTTCCAGCGGGACGGTCGTGAGTCCTCCTAGACTCAGCGGACGACCGACGATCTCGCATCCACCGCCTGAACCAGCACCCAGGGAGTCCGTGTGACCAGCGCCAACTCGTTGGCAGTCGACGATCTCGGCTCGGCCGCGCAGCGCGACCGACGCAAGCGGATCCTCGACGCCACGATCCAGCTCGCCTCCCAGGGCGGCTTCGACGCCGTGCAGATGCGGGCCGTCGCCGAGCGCGCCGACGTCGCTCTGGGCACGCTCTACCGCTACTTCCCCTCCAAGATCCACCTGCTCGTCTCCGCTCTCCAGCGGGAGTTCGAGCGCACCGAGCACACCCTGCGCGACAAGCCCGTGGACGGCGACACGGCCGCCGACCGCGTGATCAACGCGCTCAAGCGCACCACCCGCGGCATGCAGAGCGACCCGCAGCTGACCGAGGCGCTCACCCGCGCCTTCATGTTCGCCGACGCCTCGGTGGCCGCCGAGATCCACCAGGTCGGCATGCTGCTGACCACGATGGTCACCAAGGCCATGTACCCCGAGGGGCACGAGGAGCTCACCGAGGACGACGTCCAGATCGCCCGCGTGATCGGCGACGTCTGGCTCTCCGCCCTCGTCGGCTGGGTCACCGGGCGCTCGACGGCCGCCGAGACCGGTCAGCACATCGAGGTCGCGGTCCGGCTCATCCTGCGCGACTGACTCAGCGTCGGCCGCCGTCGACATGGATCGTCTGGCCGTCGACGTAGTCCGAGCGCATGATCCAGATCGCCGCCTCGACGACGTCGTCGAGCTCGCCGTGCCGACCGACCAGGGTCTGGCCGGCCGCCCCGGTGAGGAACGCCGACTTCGCGTCTCCCTTGCCGTCCCAGGCGCCGCTGTCGATGACACCCGGCGCGACGGCGTTGACCCGGACCGGGGCCAGGTTCGCGGCGAGGTGACGGACGGCGAAGTCGACCGCGCCGTTCGTCACCCCCTTGACGACCGACCCGGGCCCCGGCCGCCAGCCGACGACACCGGAGAAGAGCGTCATCGACCGGCGGATCTCGACATGCTTCGCGACCAGCAGGGGTCCGATGACCTTCGCCTCGAACGCGGCGACGACCCGGTCGCGGTCGAGCTCGGCGATCGGGACGTCGTGCGGGAGCGAGCCGAGGGTCACCACGTGGTCGACGGCGCCGACCCGCGCCGCGGCCGTCGCGATCGTCGCCTCGTCCGTGAGGTCGAGGCGTACGCCGCCCTCGATCGTCGACGGCTCGCGCGCTCCGACCACCACGTCCATGCCGAGCTCGCGCGCCCGCGCCGCGATGCCGGCGCCGATGCCGCGTCCGCCGCCGATCACCAGGAGCCGTTGTCCGTTGAGTTCGTTCATGGCCGTCACGGTATGCTTTCGATACCGCGTTACTTCAAGGGAACCGGAGCGACCGTGGACTACAACGTGATGGCGCGCACCTGTCCGTCCCGGGTCGTGCTCCACCGGATCGGCGCCCGGTGGACCGTCTTCGTCGTGAACGCGCTCGAGCCCGGACCGAAGCGCTTCGTCGAGCTCAAGACACACATCCAGGGCATCACTCCGAAGGTCCTCACCGAGACGCTGCGCACGCTCGAGCGCGACGGCCTCGTCCTCCGCACGGACCACGAGGAGAGCCCGCCCCGCGTGGAGTACGAGCTCACCGCGCTCGGCCGCTCGCTCCTCGAGCCGCTGCGCGCCGTGCGGCTGTGGGCCGAGGCGCACGTCCCCGAGATCCAGGCCGCCAACGCGGCCGCGGTCGCGCGTGGCCGATGAGCGCCAACGGGTCGGCGACCGCGCTCACGACCCGACGGCGGCCCGCTGCGCCAGGGGCTCCAGCCCGCACGCGGTGGCGAAGCCGTCGGACTCGATGCCGAGCGCGACGTTGGCTCGGGTGGTGAAGTTGGCGAACGCGATCACAGCGGTCAGCTCGACCACAGCGGCGTCGCCGAGGTGCGCACGGAGCGACGGGACCATCTCGTCGGTCACGGTCGGCTCGGTCTCCGTCATCGCCTCGGCGTAGGCGAGCACCTCGCGCTCCAACGACGTGAACGTCGCCGACTCGCGCCAGCGCGGGATCTCGCGGGCCTTGGTCATGTCCAGGTCCAGGTTGTGCGCCTCGAAGTAGTTGAAGTCGAGGCACCAGGTGCAGCCGACCCGGGACGCGACCGCCATGTGGGCGAACGACTTGAGCTGCTCGTCGCAGGCGTCCCACTTCTTGACCTTGCCGCCGAGGGCCGCCATGTCCATCAGCACCCTCTGGTTGTGCCAGTAGACGCATGAAGACACCGGCCGGCGCTCGCGTGTGACAGAGACGCCGACCAGACCCTCCCCTTGACGAGGACCCGGTGTGGCCACATACTTAGGCATATGCCTAAGTATCACGACGAGCTCGACGCCGTGCTCCGCGCCCTCGCGGACCCCACGCGCCGGGCCGTCGTCGAGCGGCTGGCGAAGTCCCCCGCCGTCGTCTCCGAGCTGGCCGCGCCGTTCTCGATGGCGTTGCCGTCGCTCATGCAGCACCTGCGGGTGCTCGAGGACGCCGGCGTCGTCACCTCCGAGAAGCACGGCCGCGTGCGGACGGTGAGCCTCCGACCGGGCGCGCTCGACGTCCTGCACGTGTGGCTGGGCGAGCAGCGCACCCCCGCCGAGCACCAGGCCGACCAGCTGGGCATCCACCTGACCCGCACCAACCCGGAAGGACACTGACATGACCCGAGTTCGACTCGACCTGTTCGCCTCGCTGGACGGCTACACCTCCGCGGGCTCGACCCCGGACAGCCCGATGGGTGAGGACTGGGGTCCTCTCACCGCGGCCTACGCCGCGACCCGGACCTTCCGCGAGCACGTCCTCGGCGACACCACCGGCGGCGGCACCACGGGCGTCGACGAGACCTACGCAGCCGCCTTCAGCGAGGGCGTCGGCGCGGAGATCATGGGCGCGGCGATGTTCGGGCTGCACACCTTCCCCGACGATCCGGACTGGAAGGGCTGGTGGGGCGACGAGCCGCCGTACGGCACCCCGGTCTACGTGCTGACCCACACCGCGCCACGTCCCCCGATCCCGATGGCGGGCGGCACGACGTTCCACTTCCGCGACGCCGCGATCGAGGACGTGCTCGCCGAGGCGGCCGAGGCGGCCGCCGGCCAGGACGTGCGCATCGGAGGCGGCATCGGCACCGCGCGCGCCTTCCTGCTCGCCGGCCTCGTCGACGACCTGCACGTCATGACCGCGCCGATCGTCCTCGGTCGCGGCCTGCGGGTCTGGGACGACCTGCGCGGCCTCGAGACCACCCACAAGCTGACCACCGAGGTGGCCGAGAGCGGCACCATCCACCTCACCTTCACCCGATAGGACCCAGGCATGACCATCGAGCGCCGCATCGCTCGCGCGGGATTCACCCTGACCCGCGACTACTCCGCCCCCGTCGCTCGTGTCTGGGACGCGTTCGCCGACGAGAGCCAGAAGCTGGCCTGGTGGGGGTCCGGCGACACCTTCGAACGCGGCGAGTGGGCCTTCGACTTCCGCGTCGGCGGAGTCGACGTGGCCGAGGGCCGCTTCCACGACGGCCCGGTCTCCCGCTACGAGGCGACCTACACCGACATCGTCGAGCACAACCGCATCGTCACCACCTACGACATGTGGCTCGACGGTGTGCACATGTCGACGTCGGTCGCCTCTCTCGAGTTCGAGCCGATCGACCGGGGAACCAGGTTCACCCACGTCGAGCACGGCGCGTTCTTCGACCAGTTCTGGGCCGACGGGCCCAACCGCGAGCAGGGCAGCCGAGGCCTGCTCGCCGCTCTCGGCGACCATCTGGACGGGACGTGACGAAGCCGCCGCGCTCAGGCGCCCTCGACCAGCTCCGCGAGCCGGTCGATCGAGGCCCGGAGCCGCTCTGAGGTGGTCGCCCGAGCCCGCGGGATGCGCCGCTCGTCCTCCAGGTCGGTCCAGTCGTAGGTGTGGGTGACGCGCGTGCGTCCCGGCTCGGTCGCCTCGAGCTCCCAGCGCCACAGGTGGCCCGGCGGCTGCTGCCCGGGCTCCGCCGGGCGCCAGGCGATCCGGCGTCCCTCGTCGAACTCGACGACGTGGTTCTCCCGGACGTTGCCCTTGGTCGTCGTCATCGTGAAGACGTCGCCCACGGCCCGGACGCGCTGGCCCGGCTCGGCGGTCGAGAGGTTGTCGTTGCCGTCCCAGCGCGGCTGCTGCGCGGGGTCGGCGATCAGCTCGAAGATCGTGGCCGCATCCGCGGCGATGTCGCGGGCGGCGCTGGTGACCCGTGCGGGTTCGTCGATGTCGGCCATGTCGGCATCAAAGCACGGAGCCCAGGCGGGGCGCCGGGATCGTCGGCCGCTACCCGACGTACGGCGCGGTCGAGCCGCCCAGCTCCATCACCGGCAGCCCGAGCTTGCGGTGGTCCCAGGAGCGCACCCGGTCGGGGACGAGCCGGAGCGCGGCGCGGTTGTGCGCCATGAACTCCACGAACGGCTTCATCTCCTCGGAGTACGCGCCGTTGTAGCGCTCGAAGATGTTGACGCAGACGTCCCAGACGACGGCCTCGTCCTCGATCACCTCCGCGCGACCCTCGATCGCGACGCCGCGCAGCTGGTCGTAGGTGTGGCCGGCCTCGACGAGGAACGAGCAGCGCGGGTCGCGCCGCACGTTGACGGTCTTCTGGGCCTTCTTCTTGGTCTCGAACCAGATCTCGCCGTCGATCACGGCGTACCACATGCCGACGAGGTGGATCTGCCCCTGCGGTCCGTAGGTGGCCAGCGTCGAGGATCGCTGCTGGTCGAGGAACTCGGCGACCTCGGCGTCGCTCATCACGACCTGGCCGCGCTGGTTGGCCATGTCAGCCTCCGAAGGCGTGGGTCGCGGTGACGCCACCGTCGATCGAGATCTCCGCACCGTTGACGTAGGCCGACTCGTCGCTGGCGAGGTAGACGTAGAGCGGCGCGATGTCCTCGGGCTGGCCGACCCGGCGCAGCGGCACCTTGGAGGCGCCGAACTCCATCGCCGCGTCTCCCCCGTGCACCCGCGTCATCGGGGTGTCGATCATGCCGGGGTGGATCGAGTTCACCCGGATGCCCTTGGGTCCGAGCTCCATCGCGGCGCACTTGGTCATGCCGCGGATCGCCCACTTCGTGGCGGCGTACGCCGTGCAGCCCGGCATCCCCGCCAGGCCCTCGACCGACGAGGCGTTGATGATCGAGCCACCGCCGTTCTTGCGCATCGTCCGCGTGACCGCCTGCATGCCGAGGAAGCACCCGAGCTGGTTGACGCGCCAGAGCAGCTCGACCTCGTCGGCACCCATCCGCTCGATGTCGCCGAAGCGCAGGATGCCGGCGTTGTTGGCGAGCACGCTGACCGGACCGAACCGCTCGTTGGTGTCCTCGACGACCGTCTCCCACGACGCGGCGTCGGAGACGTCGTGCGCGGCGAAGTGGGCGCTCGCGCCCAGCTCGTCGGCCAGCGCCTGCCCCGCCTCCTTGGCGACGTCGGCGATGACCACCTTCGCACCCTCGCCGACGAACGCCCGCACGATCGCGGCGCCCTGGCCCTGCGCGCCGCCGGTGACGATGGCGACCTTGCCCGCGAGCCGCGCCATCAGACGGTCAGCTTCATGATCGAGTCCGCGGCGAAGCCCGCCGCCGGGTCGCGGTCGGTGAAGTAGCCGCCGAGCTGCTTGTCGAGGTCCTCGGCGGTCCACAGGGTGCCGGACTTGTCGAAGCGCTCCTCGACGGTCGGGGGCGCGACCAGCGCGACCATGCCGCCGTAGACGACGAAGACCTGGCCGGTGATCCGCGCCGCGGCGTCGGAGGCGAGGTAGGCGACCACCGGTGCGACGTGCTCGGGCGAGTAGGGGTCCACCTCGTCGCCGGACGTGTCCTCGCCGAAGACCTGCGCGGTCATCGCCGTGCGGGCCCGCGGGCAGATCGCGTTGGCTCGGACGCCGGAGCTGCCCATCGCCCGTGCCGTCGACACGGTCAGCGCGGCGATGCCGGCCTTGGCGGCGCCGTAGTTGGCCTGGCCCGGAGGGCCGGACAGGAACGCCTCCGAGGCCGTGTTGACCACGCTCGCGTTGACCGGGGCGCCGGTCTGCTTGGCCTGCGCGCGCCAGTACGCCGCAGCGTTGCGGGAGAGCAGGAAGTGGCCCCGTAGGTGGATGTGGACGACCAGGTCCCACTCCTCGTCGCTCATGTTGAAGAGCATCCGGTCACGGGTGACGCCGGCGTTGTTGACGACGACGTCGAGCCGGCCGAAGCCCTCGACGGCGGCGGCGAGCATGGCGTCGGCGGTGGCCCGCTCCCCCACGTCACCGGGCACCACGCTGGCCTCGCCGCCGCGCGAGCGGATCTCCTCGGCCGTGCCGTCGGCCCCACCCGGCAGGTCGTTGAGCACGACGCGGGCACCGGCGTCGGCCAGCGCGAGCGCCTCGGCGCGGCCGAGACCGGCGCCGGCACCGGTCACGATCGCGACCCGGCCGTCGAGAGACGTGGTCACGTCAGTCCTCCAGGGAGATGGCGGCGCGCGGGCAGGCAGCCACGGCGCGCTGGACGGCGTCGATGTTGTCGGGCGTCGTCTCCTCGGTGCGGAGCTGCAGGAAGTCGTCGTCGTCCAGCTCGAAGACCTCGGGCGCGAAGCCCTCGCACAGGCCGTTGGACTCGCAGAGGTCGAAGTCGACCTTGATCTTCATGGACTAGCTCCCTTCCGAGGAGTGACCGGGGAACACGTGGGCGCTCGGGTCGATGACGACCGCGGCGTTGTTGATCGCGGTCGCGGCCTCGCCGAACCCGACGGCGATCAGCCGGACCTTGCCGGGGTACTCGGTGATGTCGCCGGCCGCGAAGACGCGAGCGAGGTTGGTGCGCATCGAGGAGTCGACGACGACGTGCCGCTTCTGCACCTCGATCCCCCACTGCTGGATCGGACCGAGGTCGGCGATGAAGCCCAGGGCGGCGACGATCGCCTGCGCGGGCCGAGTGGTCACCTCGCCGTCGACGGTGATCTCGACAGACTCCACGGTGCCGTTGCCCCGGATCGCGGACACCTCGGCCTTGGTGACGATCTCGACCCGCGACGCCCGCACGGCCTCGACGGTGCGCGCGTGGGCACGGAAGGCGTCGCGCCGGTGCACGAGCGTCACCGACTGCGCCACCGGCTCGAGGTGGAGCGCCCAGTCGAACGCGCTGTCACCGCCGCCGACGATCACGACGTCCTTGCCGGCGTACGGCTGGAAGCTCGGCACGAAGAACTCCAGGCCGCGGCCCAGCCAGTCGTCGCCGACGGGCAGCGGACGCGGGCTGAACTTGCCGATGCCGGCGGTGATCAGCACCGCCTTGGCGCGCACCTCGGTGCCGTCGTCGAGGCCGACGGTGACGCCGTCGGCGTCCTCGACCAGCGTCGACGCGGTGCGCGAGAGCAGGTACGTCGGCTCGGCGGTGCCGGCCTGCTCGACCAGCCCCTCGACGAGCTCGCGGCCCTTGACGGTCGGGAACCCCGCGACGTCGAGGATCTGCTTCTCGGGGTACATCGCGGTGATCTGGCCACCGAGCTCGGGGAGCGAGTCGACGACCGCGACGCTCATCCCGCGGAAGCCGGCGTAGTAGGTGGCGAACAGGCCGGTGGGGCCGGCGCCGATGACGAGGAGATCGGTCTCGACGGGGTTCTCTGCAGTGGGAGCCACGCGGCGATCCTTCTCCTCTCAGGGGGACGACTCAACTATAACCTGTTCTAGTTTCGCGGCAGGCTACTTGGTCTCGATGTCGGAGACCAGCCACCCGTGGTCGGTGCGGACCACGGTCACGAGCGCGCGGTACTGAGCGAACGCCGTCTGCGGCTTGCCGCCCTCGACCTTCTCGACGTACTGGTTGAGGAAGAGCAGTGCCTGCACCTGGTCGGGCGAGGCCTGGGCGACGCCCTGGGCGACCGCCTTGACCTGGAGCTTGCTGCGCTTCTCGATGAACTCGTCGCGGATGCCCTCGGCGGTCTCGCGGTACTCCTTCGCGAACGCGTCGGTCATCTTCGAGCTCGCCTGGTCGACCTGCTTGTCGTAGTCGGTGTACGTCGTGGAGAGGATCTCCTCGGTCGCCCGGGCGGCCGCCTCCACCGCCGCGCGGTGGCTGAGCTCGCCGGTCACCACCGGTCGCTCCGCGGAGACCGCCGGCTGGGGGTCTCGGGCGAGGTAGACGACCTCGGCGATCCCGACCAGCGCCAGGACGATGACCGCCGCGACCAGGATCCAGGTCAGTCGACGGCCCGGCCGCTCCTCGGGTGGTGTCGAGACGGGCCCTGGCGCGCGCTCCTCGACCACCGGGTCGACCTCGTCGGTGGTCGAGGAAGGACGAGGTCCTGTCTCCGGACCGACGACGCTCCGCTCGGGCTCCTCCACCGCCGGGTCGATCGGCCGCTGGCCGGCGATCTTGCGCGGGCGGCCGCCGGCCGGTCGCGAGCTGGGCTTGCGTGGGCGGCTCATCCGACGAACTCCACGTTGCTGGTCTTCCACTCGTCGTCCTCACGCACCAGGTCGACCTTGATCCGGAACTGCCGGGCGACCGGCTTGTTGCCGGTCTGCGTGTTGGACACGGTGCCGGTCGTCGCGACGATCACCGTGGCGCTGTCGTTGTCGGCGTCGACGACACCGGCCCAGAGGACCTCGCCGTCCATCACCGACTTCGCCCGGGTGAGGATCTCGACGACGTCCTTGGTGCTGGAGTCGTACTGCTTGGCGAAGTCGCCGGTCGCGCCGGCGGCCACCGCGTCGATGCTCTTCTGGGCGTCGCGGTAGTCGATGTTGACGAAGGCCTCGATCTCCTCGCGCGCGGCGGCGAGCACGTCGCCGTAGCGGTCCTGGTCGGCGGCGGCCTGCTCGCGGTCCTGGTGCTCCCGGGCGACGTAGACCCCGCCGACGACGACGCCCGCGGCCAGGAGCAGCACCAGCACGCCGAGGGCGATGTGCAGCCCCCGGCGGCCCTTCGGGCCGCTCACCGGCTGGTCACCGGTCCCACCAGCAGCCACTTCCACGCGTCCCCTCCCAGGATCGACAGGTTGCCCGGATCGACGAATCGCACGGGCTTGCCGCGGCGGTCCACCGCTCCGCCGACGACGCCGGTGCTCGGGTCGTACGCCGAACGGTAGACCCGGCCGGGTGACGGGCTGCCCGACGCGCCGGGAACGTGGTCGGAGCCACGCATCGCGAACGGCGCGCCGGCTGCGCACCTCGCCGGGTAGATCGGGGCGTCGCTGAGGTCGTCGGGCCGGCGCCACTCGCCGCGCGGCTTGTAGCCCTGGGTGCACGGGGGCTGCCGGTAGTCAAGCTGCAGGTTGACGTGTCCGTAGCCGTCGCCGGGCGTGCCGGTGAAGCCGGTCGCGATCGTGGTCGGGTAGGTGACCAGGAGCTGCTCGACACCGTCGAGGTGGGAGACCACCACCTGGTTGACGCTCACGGCGCTGCCCAGCAGCACCGGCAGGGTCGGCGCCAGGTCCTTCAGCAGCCGGTCCAGCTCGCGGGCGGTGCCCGGCGTGCCGTCGAGCACCTGCTCGAGGTCGCCGTCGCTCTCGGCCAGTGCGCCGGTGAGCGTGTGCAGGTCCTCGGCGAGCGCGCGGATGTTGTCGCCCTCGGCCTGCTGGGTGGCGAGCACCTGCTGGCCCTGGTCGAGCAGCTGGATGGTCTCCTCGGTGTGCGCGGACGCCTCCCGGACGAACCTGCTGCCCTCGTCGAGCAGCCGCTGCAGCGGCACGCCGGTGTCGTCGAACATCGTGCCCAGCTCGCGCACGACGGTCTGCAGGCTCTCCTTGTCGACGGACCGAACGAACTGGTCCAGCTCGACCAGCAGGTCGGCCTCGTCGACCGGGAGGGACTTCATCGAGCCGTGCAGCACGTCGCCCGACTCGGCGTACGGCCCGGCGTCGTCGTCGGGCTCGAAGTCGAGGTACTGCTCGCCGACGGCCGAGAGGTTGTGGACGTACATCGGAGCGTCCACGGGCAGCTGCGTGCCGTCCTGCAGCGCGAGGTCGAGCGTCACGCCCTCCTGGGTGGCCTGCATCCTGCTGACCCGGCCGACCTTGACCCCGCGGTAGGTGACCTCGCTGCCCTCGAACAGGCCGCCGGAGCTCGGCAGCGTCGCGTGCACGGTGAGTCCGCGACCGAGCACGCGGTCGACGAGGCCGAGGTAGGACCCGGCGATGTAGACGATGCCCACGGCGCTGAGCACGAGGAAGGCGCCGATGCGGATGCGGATGCCGGAGCTCATGCGCCACCTCCGTAGAGCGCCGCCGCGCTGGGCGCGGCCCCCTGGGGGGCGGAGCCGCCGATCAGGCCGCCGATCAGGCCGCCGAGGCCGCCGTCGAGGGGAAGTCCGGGGATCGGTGGGAGCGAGGGCAGGCTCGGCGGTGGGGTGCCACCGCCTCCTCCTCCACCGGGGAGACCGAGGAGCCCCTGGAGGTAGTCGAGGGCGCCCTGCAGGTCCACGCCGTCGCCCTCGCCGGGCAGGGCGTTGACGATCGCGCAGACGGGGTTGTCCCGGTACGCCGGCTTGCGGCACTCCTGCTCGAGGTTGCGGAAGAGACGCAGGCTGTCGAGCACCGCCAGGCACGCGGCGCTGCGCAGGTCGCCGCTCTCGAGGCACTGCTGCACCTGCGGCAGCAGGGTGGAGGGGTCCGGCAGGATCGGCGGGAGGCCGCCGCCGTCCCGGCCGTTGGGGAGGATGTTCTCGAGGTTGATGTCGGCCCGGATCGAGGTGTTGGCGTAGTCGCCCTTGACGATCTCGCCGGCCTCCTTGGGGAAGGGGAAGCTCACCAGCAGGTTGAGGCCGGGAGCGAGCGAGTCGCCGGCCTCGTTCAGCCGGGACAGGATCGGCTGGAGGTGGTCGAGCGACTGCAGGATGTCGTCCTTGCTGGCCCCGATGACGCGGGTGCCGACCCGGCCCAGCTTGTCGAGGGAGCCGAGCATCGCGATCAGCTCGTCGTGCTGCGCGGCGAGCACCTCGATCGCGGGGCCGGTGACGTCGAGCGCGTCGGTGATGGTCTTCTTCTCCTGGTTGAGCGTCGCGGTCAGGTGCGCGATCGACTGCATCGCCCGGATGATGTCGGCCTTCTGGTCGTCGATCGTGCCCACGACGTCCTCGAGGGAGCCGAGCAGGTGGCGCAGCCGGTCGGTGCGACCGTCCATCACCGCGTTGAGCTCGTGGGTGATCGTGCCCAGCTGGGCGACGCCTCCCCCGCTCAGCAGGTAGGACAGCGCGCCGAGCACCTCCTCGACCTCCGGGTTGCGGCCGGTGTCGGACAGGTCGATCCGGTCGCCGTCGGACAGCCGCCCGGTGGGCTCGACGCCGCTGGGCGCCTCGAGCGCGACGTACTTCTCCCCCAGCAGGCTCGCCTGACGGATGTCCGCGACCGCGTTGTCCGGCAGCACCACCTCGTCCTTGATCCGCAGGGTGAGCCGCGCGTGCCAGCCGACCCGCGTCACGTCGGTCACCTCGCCGACCGTGACGTCGTCGACCATCACCGGCGACTTCGGGACGACGTTGAGGATGTCCGCGAAGTCGGCCGTCACGTCGTAGGAGCTGCCCGCGTCGACGGGTGAACCCGGGAGCGGCAGGTCGTAGGCCCCGTCGAACTGGCAGCCGCTCGCGCCGACGCTCAGCGCGGTCAGCACGGATGCCCAGGTCAGCAGGCGCTTCACGACGCGCCTCCCATCAGCGTCTGCAGCGAGTCGCCCGTCGCCGGACGGTTGGCTCCCGGCAAGGAGGGACCCTTCGGGGTCGCCGGCGGGACGGTCGGCAGCTGTCCCTCGACCGGCTCGAGCAGCTGCTTGAAGAGCCGGCAGGCGAGGTCGGCGCTGCCGGCAGGCAGCCGGGCCTGCTGCACGATCGAGCACAGGAAGCCGTCGGCGTCCCACACGTTGCCGCTGATGCCGATGCGCGACCCGATGGTCCCGGTCTGGGTGTTGTAGGCCAGCCCGAGGTTGCCGATCGCCGTCGGCGCCACCCGGAGCGCGGTGTCGATGCTCGACTTCTCCGAGTTGATCGTCTGCATCACGCGCGTGAGCTTCTCGACGTCGGTGACCAGAGCCTTGCGGTTGTCCTTGACGAAGCCGCGCACCGTGCCGACCGCGGCTGCGACCGCCGCGAGCGCCTCCTGGATCTCCGTGCGCTCGCCGGCGAGCTGGTCGGAGACGCCGGCGAGGTCCCGGACGAACGCGCGGACGTAGCGGTCGTTCTGCGCGAGGGTCGTCGTCAGCTCGGCGAGCTGGGTCACGGTGTCGAACAGCGGCCCGCTGCCCTCGCCGAAGGTCTGGGCGGCGGCCGCGAGCTCGGTGAGCATGTCGTTGCCGAGCTGGCCCTTGCCGTCCAGCGCGCGCGCTCCGGCCTCGAGCACGTGGTCGAGCGTGCCGTCCTTGTTGACGCCGTTGGGCCCGAGCGCGACCGAGAGGTCGCGGAGGCTGGCGTAGATGCGGTCCAGCTCGACCGGGACGCCGGTGTCCGGCAGCGGGATGTCCGCGCCGTCGGCCATCACCCGGTCCCCCTTGTCGTAGGCCGGGGTGAGCTGGACGAACCGGTCCGCGACCAGCGTGGGGGTGACGATGACGGCCTTGGCGTCGGCCGGCACGTCGTAGGCCGCGTCGTAGGTCATCTCGACCCGGACGGAGTTGCCCTCGGGCACGACGGCGGTGACCCGGCCGACGTTGACGCCCAGGATCCGGACGTCGGAGCCCTCGTAGATGCTGACCGCTCGCGGGAAGTGCGCGGTCACCCTCTTGGTCTGGGTGTCGTCGCGGACCGCGAAGACGTAGACCGCGGTGCCGAGCAGCAGCGCGAGCACGACGCCCAGGATGCGGCCGACGGTGGTGTCCAGGCGGGCAGGGAGGGCCACGTCAGTCCTCCAGCTTCGTGGGCAGGAACTCGCCGGTCGGGATCGCGAGCAGGTTGACGGCGTAGGCGTCGAACCACGGCCCGGTGCCGATGATGTTGCTGAGGATGTCGACGTAGGGACCGAGCGCGCTGAGCGTCGCCTTGAGCTCCTTCTCCTTGCTGTTGAGCAGCGTCAGGAGCTCGTCGACCTCGGCGAGTGCCGGGCGGATCTGCGCCTTGTTGTCGGCGGCCACGCCGCGGAGCTGCTCGGCGAGGTCGCGGGCGTTGACCAGCAGCAGGTGCACGGCCTCCTTGCGCTGCTGGACCTCCTGGAAGACCAGGTCGCTGTTCTTCATCAGGTCGACGAGGTCGTCGCCGCGCTCGGCGAGCACCTTGCTCACGCTCTGCGCGCTCTTCAGCAGCGCCTGCACCTGCTCGTCGCGGGAGGCGACGGCGCGCGAGAGGCGGGCGATGCCGCGGAAGCTCTGCTCGATCTCGGGGGCCGCCTGGTTGGTGGTGTCGGCGACGACGTCGAGGGCCTGGGAGAGCTGGTCGGTGTCGATGCGCTCGGTCGTCGTCGTCAGGTCGCTGAACACGCCGACGATGTCGTACGCCGACTCGGTGCGCTCGGTCGGGATGACGTCGTCGGCCGAGAGCTCGCCCGAGCCGGCGGGCTCGATCTCGAGGTACTTCTCGCCGAGCAGGCTGAGCACCTCGACGGAGGCCCGGCTCTCGTCGCCGAGCTCGACCCCGTTGTCGACGTCGAAGGTGACGAGGACGGTGCTGCTGTCGACCAGCGCGATGTCCTGCACGCGGCCGACCCGGATGCCGCCGACCTGGACCATGTTGCCGACCCGGAGCCCGCTGGCATCGGTGAACTCCGCGCGGTAGGTGCTGCCCCGGAGGCCGGGGAGCTTGCCGAGGTTGAAGGCCGCGACCAGGACCAGCGCCATCACCACGAGCGTGATCGCGCCGAGCCGCATGACCCGGGCGTCGCTGTACGCGCGCGAGCTGCTCACTCCGTCGCCTCCGCACCGTTGCAGCGCGGCGCGCTGGAGTGGAAGTCGAGGTGGTTGAGCTCGTCCATCAACAGCTTGACGCCGGGGAGCTGGCCGAGGCTGAGCGGCAGCGTGATCCGGCCGCTGAAGCCGCACACGTAGTAGCTGTACCAGCTGCCGTAGGTGCCGGTCCGGGTCTGGTCGGTCATCGACTCGGGCAGCCGGTCGAGCATCTCGATGACCTGCGCCTTGGACTCCTTCGTGGTGAGCAGCGCGGCCAGCTCCTTCAGCTTCGCGATGTCGGACTTGAGCAGCGGACGCCCCTGGCGGACCAGGTCGGCGACGACGACCGTCAGGTCGGAGATGTGCTCGAGCGAGGCGCCGATGGTGCTGCGGTCGCGGGCGAGGTCGGTCATCCAGTCCTTGAGCCCGACGACGAGGTCGCTGAGCTCCTGGTGCCGGCTGTCGACGGTGGCCAGCGTCGTCGACAGGTTGTCGACGACCTCGCCGATCAGCTCGTCGCGGTCGGCGAGCGTATTGGTGAGCGACGCCGTCTTCTGCAGCAGGCCCTGGACGGTGCCGCCCTCGCCCTGGAGCACCTGGACGAGGTTGAGACTCAGGTCGTTGATCTGCTTGGGGTTCAGCGCCTGGAAGAGCGGCTGGAAGCCGTTGAAGAGCGTCGTCAGGTCCAGCGCCGGCCGGGTCTGCTCGATCGGGATCGTGTCGCCCGACCTCAGGGGCGCCGCGTCCTTGTCGCTGCCCTGCTCGAGGGCGAGGTAGCGGTCGCCGACCAGGTTGAGGAAGCGGATCTCGGCCGTCGACGCGGTGGTCAGCGGCAGGTCGGCCTGCACCCGGAACGTCACCAGCGCCTGGGTGCGGTCGTGGTGCTCGACGTCCTTGACCTCACCGACGCTCACGCCGGCGACCCGCACGTCGTCGCCCTTCTGCAGCATGGACGCGGTCGAGAAGACCGCCCGGTAGGTCGTGCCCGCGCCGAAGCCGACGTTGCCCATGATGGCCGCGAGCAGACCGGTGACCAGCAGCGAGACGACCGTGAAGATCGCGAGCTTGATGCCGGCCGCGATCGTGGTGGAGTTGCGGCTCATCGCGCACCCCCGCGCACCAGCGGGCCGTACATGAGCGATCCGAACGCGCCGTAC
This sequence comes from Nocardioides agri, assembly GCF_013778305.1. Taxonomy (GTDB): domain Bacteria; phylum Actinomycetota; class Actinomycetes; order Propionibacteriales; family Nocardioidaceae; genus Nocardioides; species Nocardioides agri. Next base: position 453,951 of record NZ_JACEIC010000001.1, on the reverse strand, counting down.
CGGTCGGCCTGCCCGCCGGTGCGCTCCGCGAGGAGCGCGTTGACGATCTGCTGCTCGGCGGGGCTGCCGGAGTAGTCGGCGCCCACCCGGCTGAGCCCGAGGTAGTCGGGGACCACCGCGGTCGGCGGGTGCTCGTCGATGTCGCTGCCCTGGTCGAGCGGGTGCGGCGGGGCCGGCACCTCCGGGTTGGGCAGGCCGAGGCACCACGGGCCGTGGCCGACCTCGCCGTACGTCGGCCGGTCGCGCTCGTCGTACGCGCGGTACTGCGGGGTGCCGAACTCGAGGTACTGCTTGACCTGGTTGCCCTCGAACGTGCGCGCCAGGCGGGGTGCGTACGTGGCGGCGCCCTGCAGCAGGCACGGGAACTCGGGCGAGTAGACCGCGAGCAGCCGCAGCATCGGCTCGGTCACCTGGCCGACCTTGATCAGGTGGGTCTCGTTGTCGGAGAGCACCTCGGTCGACGTGTCGGCGAGCCCACCGAGGTCGGCGAAGAACGTGCCGAGCTGCTTCTTGTTGTCGACCACCGTCTGGGCGGTCGTCGTGACGTTCTTCAGCGCCGCCAGCAGGTCGGGCGCGGCGAGGTCGTAGGTGTGGGCGACGTCGGCGAGCTTGACGAGGTCCTCGCGCAGCGTGGGGAGGTGGCCGCTGATCTCGCCCAGGTAGGCGTCGAGCTCGTCCATCGTCTCGCCGAGCTGCTCCCCGCGGCCGCCGAGCGCGCGGGCGAGCGCGTTGAGCGTCGCGTTGAGGTCGGCCGGCCGGACCGCCCGGAGCAGCGGGAAGAGCTCGGCGAGGATCCGGCTCAGCTCGACGTTGGTGTCCACGCGGCTCGCGGGGATCACGGCGCCGTCGGCGATCGGGGTCGGCGACGGGTCGTCGGGGGTCACGAGCGAGATGAACTTCTGGCCGAAGAGCGTGGTGGGCAGGATCTCGACCGAGACGTTCTCCGGGATCTGCTCGGCCTCGGCGGGGTCGAGCGCGACCGTGATGACCGCCTGCTTGCCGTCCTGGTCGATGCCGCGCACCTGGCCGACGAGCGCGCCGTGGATCCGCACGTCGCCGAACTTCGCGAGCTGGAGTCCGGCCCGGTCGGCCTTGATCGTGACCGTGGTGCTGTCCTGGAACGTCTTGTTGTAGATGGCGATCGACAGCCAGAGCAGCAGCGCGATCACCGTGAGGAACGCGACACCGGCGACCAGCAGCCGGCGGTGCTCCCGCGGGCTGTCGTGGTAGACGTTGACCAGCATCGGCATGCCTACCCGGTGATCCGCACGGTCGTGGTGGAGCCCCAGATCGCGAAGCTGAGGAAGAAGTCCGCGACCACGATCGTCACGATGCTCGTGCGGATCGCGCGGCCCACCGCCATGCCGACGCCGGCCGGCCCGCCGGACGCGGTGTAGCCGTAGTAGCAGTGGATGAGGATCACCGCGGTCGCCAGGAACAGCAGCTTGAAGAACGACCAGAGCATGTCGACCGGCGGCAGGAACTGCAGGAAGTAGTGGTCGTAGGTGCCCGGCGACTGACCGTAGATGAGCGTGGTGATCAGCCGCGGCGAGAGGTACGACGCGCTCAGGGCCACGATGTAGAGCGGGATCACCGCGACGAACGCCGCGATCATCCGCGTCGTGACGAGGAACGGCAGCGACGGGATGCCCATGACCTCGAGGGCGTCGATCTCCTCCGAGATCCGCATCGCCCCGAGCCGGGCGGTGTAGCCGCAGCCGACGGTGGCGGCCAGCGCGATGGCGGAGACCAGCGGCGCCACCTCGCGGGTGTTGAAGTACGCCGAGATGAACGCGCTGAACTTGGCGACGCCGATCTGGCTCAGCGAGGCGTAGCCCTGGATGCCGACCTCGGTCCCGGCGAAGAACGCGAGGAACGCGATCACGCCGACCGTGCCCGCGATGACCGTCAGGCCACCGGCGCCGAACGTGACCTCGGCGAGCGTGTTGACGATCTCGCGGGGGTACCGCTTGATCGCGCGGGGGGTCCAGGCCAGGGCCTTGGCGTAGAACAGCAGCTGGTCGCCGTACGCCTCGAGCGAGTCCCGGCGGCCCTTGGCGAAGGAGCCGCCCATCGCGGTGATGGAAGCCATGCGATCAGAGCCCCGGGGGTGGGACGACCTGGAAGTAGATTGCGGTGATCACGGCGTTGAGGAAGAACAGCAGCATGAACGCGACGATCACCGACTCGTTGACCGCCCGGCCGACGCCGCTGGGGCCGCCCCCGGCGTTGAGGCCCTTGTAGGCGCCCACGATCGCGGCGAGCCAGCCGAAGACGAACGCCTTGACCATCGAGATGTAGAGGTCGTTGATGCTGGCCAGCGCCGTGAACGACGAGAGGAAGGCGCCCGCCGAGCCGCCCTGGACGATCACGGTGAAGAAGTAGCCGCCGCCGATGCCGGCGCCGATCACGATGCCGTTGATCATCACGGCGACGAACATCGTCGCGACCACGCGGGGGGCGATCAGCCGCGCGAGCGGGTCGACGCCGAGCACCTCCATGGCGTCGATCTCCTCGCGGATCTTGCGGGCGCCCATGTCGGAGCAGATCGCGGAGCCGGCCGCGCCGGCGATGATCAGCGCGGCCGCGATCGGGGCCGCCTCGCGCACCACCGCGAGCACCGCGGTGGCGCCGGCGAACGACTGCGCGCCGAGCTGGCCCGTGAGGTTGCCGACCTGGAGCGAGATCACCGCGCCGAACGGGATCGACACCAGGATCGTCGGCATCAGCGTGACGCTGGTGATGAACCAGGCCTGCTCGATGAACTCGCGGAACTGGAACGGCGTGGTGAAGATCCGCTTGGTCACCTCGACGACCATGACGGCGAGCTCGCCGGGACCACGGATGACGGACGCAGCCGTGAACGCCATCGACACCTCCCCGGGCTGGTCTAGACCGCACGCAGACTAGAACGTGTTCTCGTTTTCCACAACCGGTCTACCGCTCCCAGGTAGAACCTGTTCTCTGCGACAACGACGGTCTTCCCCTGAGGTGACGGTCACAAAACGTGGCCCAGACCGGACCTGGGTCTCTCCTCCTACGATGGGCGGGTGGAGATGGAGGTGTGGTCGTCGTTCACGCGCGACCCGCGGGACCGGCAGCACCAGGCGCTGCGCGCCTCGGACCAGGACCGACTGCTGGTGCAGCAGGTGCTGGCCGATGCGTACGCCGACGGGCGGCTGGACCGCGAGGAGTTCGACGAGCGCAACGAGGCCGCCCGCTCGGTGCGCACCCTCGGGGACATCGACCCGCTGCTCAAGGACCTGGTCGCACCGCGGCCGTCGACGACCGGCAGCCTCGTGCACGCCTCCCGCGCCGACCTCGAGCGGCTCGCCCACCGGCACTGGCAGGCCAAGCGCCGGGAGGCGGTCTTCTCGTTCCTCGGGGCGAGCACCGTGACCACCGCGATCTGGTTCCTCACCTCGTGGGGCAAGGGCGGCTTCGACCCGTACTTCTTCTGGCCGGCGTTCGTGATCGTCTTCAGCCTGCTGCACCTGATCCGCACGGCCGCATCCCGGCAGGACATCGTCGACGACGAGGTCAAGCGGCTCGAGAAGCGGCAGGCCAAGGAGCGTGGCCGGCCCGGGCGCGGGCCGGGCTGGGGCCCCCTGGACTGGAAGTGGTGACCCTCGGGCACCGGCTCCATGCCGCTCGGTCCCACCCCTCCGCCGTCCTGCTCGCCGCCCAGCTCGCGGTGGTGCTGCTCTACCCGTTCGTCGACGACGCGGCGTGGGGACGGGCGATGATCGGGGTCTTCCAGCTGCTGGTGGTGGCCGCCGCGCTGATGGCGGTCCGGCGCACGTCCGCGCTCACCCGGGTCGCCGTCTTCTTCGGCGTGCCCGCGGTGCTGCTGACCTTCGCCGAGGCGGCGCAGCCGGACTCCGACACGATCGTGCTGCTCTCGTCCCTCTTCCACGCGCCGTTCTACTTCTACGTCTCCTACGCGATGATCCGCTACGTCTTCCACGACGACCGCGTCACCCGCGACGAGCTCTATGCGACCGGCGCGGCGTTCACCGTCGTGGCCTGGGGCTTCGCCTACGTGTACGCCGCGTGCCAGGCGCTCTGGCCGGGCTCGTTCATCGGGGCGACCTCCGAGGCGAGCCGCAGCTGGTTCGAGCTCCTCTACCTGTCCTTCAGCACGATGACGAGCGTCGGGCTGTCCGACGTGGTGCCCGTGGCCGGGCACGCCCGCTCCTTCGTCATGGTCGAGATGGTCGCCGGCGTGTTCTACGTCGCGCTCGTCGTCGCCCGACTGGTCAGCCTCGCGGTCGTCCGCACCAAGAACTGACGCTCTCCGGGAGCATCGGATCCCCCGACGCGGGGCACCGTGCGCCCATGGGGAGCGTCGGATCGCCCTCGATCACCCGTCCGGACCACTGGTGGTACCGCGCTCGGGCCGAACTGCTCGCCGCTGCGGTGGGAGCCCACGTCGGGACGCCGGCAACGGTGCTCGACGTGGGCAGCGCCGACGGGCCCAGCGTCGGATGGCTCGCCGCCGCGGCCGCGCACCGGGTCGCCCTCGACATCGACCCCCGCGTGCTCGCGCCGGGCGACGTCCGCGCCAGCGCGATGCAGCTGCCGTTCGCCGACGCCACGTTCGACGTGGTCGCAGCGTTCGACGTCGTCGAGCACTGCGAGCCCGAGGCGGCCGTGTTCGCCGAGCTCGCTCGGGTGCTGGCCCCGGGCGGCAGGCTCCTGGTGAGCGTGCCGGCGTACCAGTGGGCCTGGTCGGACTTCGACGTGCAGAACGGCCACCACCGCCGCTACACCAGGCGCCGGCTCGTCGCCGCGGTCGAGCGCCAGGACCTGGAGGTGGTGCGGGCGACGTACATCTTCGCGGGCACCCTCCCGTTCTTCACCGCAGACCGCCTTCGCTCTCGGATGCGGAGCGACCCACCCCCAGCGGAGGACGGCGTGCCGCGGCTGCCGGACATCGGACCCGGCGCCGAACGGCTGCTGATGGCCGCGACCGGGTTGGACCGGCGGCTGCTCCCCCGTTGCAACCTGCCCTTCGGCTCCTCGGTCGTCGTGGTCGCCCGGAAGGCACAGGTCGCGTGATGGGCCGCGAGCACACGGTGTCGGTGGTGGTGCCGGTCTACCGCGGGGCAGACACCCTCGAAGCCCTCGTCAACGAGCTGGCCTCGCTCACGAACCCGTTCCGCACGCCGGCGGGGCGGACGGCCCGGGTCGACGAGGTCATCCTCGTCCACGACTGCGGGCCGGACGACTCCGACGAGGTGATCCGACGGCTCGCGGCAGACAACGCGTGGGCGCGCCCGGTCTGGCTGAGCCGGAACTTCGGCCAGCACGCGGCGACCCTCGCCGGCATGGCGTCCTCGGGCGGTGACTGGGTCGTGACGATGGACGAGGACGGTCAGCACGACCCGGCGTTCATCGGTCCGATGCTCGACCGGGCGATGACCGAGCAGGCCGACGTGGTCTATGCGGCTCCGACCAACCGGGCTCCGCACGGGGTCCTGCGCAACCAGTCGTCCCGGTGGGCGAAGCGGTCGCTGCGCTGGCTGACCGGCAACCGCGACGCCGCGAGCTTCCACAGCTTCCGGCTTGTGCTCGGCGAGGTCGCCCGCAGCGTGGCGGCGTACGCCGGGCCGGGGGCGTACCTCGACGTGGCCCTGGGCTGGGTCGCCCGCCGGATCACCACCTGCCCTGTCCTCCTCCGGGCGGAGGGCCGGCAGGGCTCCGGCTACCGCCCCCGCACCCTGCTCTCCCACTACTGGCACTCCGTGCTCACGGGCGGGACGCGGCTGCTCCGGGCGGTGAGCCTGCTCGGCGCGGTGCTGGCGGTGCTGGGGTTCGTGCTCGCGCTGGTCCTGGTGTGGATGCGCCTCGAGGACTCCATCGACATCGCCGGCTGGACCTCGCTGGCCGTCGTGGCCCTGATCAGCTCCGGCGCGATCCTGCTGGCGCTCGGCGTGATCGCGGAGTACCTCGGCGTCGCGGTGCACATGGCCATGGGCCGGCCGCTCTACCTGATCGTCGGCGACCCGCACGACGGGGCGCTGGGCGCGGACGACGACCTCGTGGAGCACCGGGAGCCGTCGTGACGACGCTGGTGGTGGGTCTCGGGCTCCTCGGCGGGCACCTCGAGGAGCGCCTGCTCGCGTCTGGTGACGCCGTGCGCACCGTCGCGGTGCCGTGGGGCGACCACGACGGAGCGCTGCGCGCCCTGCTCGCGGCCGCCGACGGGGCCGCCGCGGCGAGCCCCGACTGGCGGCTGGCGTGGTGCGCGGGCGCCGGCGTGGTGGCGACGCCCGCCGCCGACCTGGACGCCGAGGTACAGCTCTTCCAGGACTTCGTCGACGCTGTCGCGCATCCTCCGGCCAGCATGTTCCTGGCCTCGTCGGCCGGCGGCCTGTATGCCGGGTCGCCCGGCCCGCCCCCCTTCGACGAGCGGTCCGAGGTGGTCGCGCTCGCGCCGTACGGCGAGGCGAAGAGCGCGATGGAGGCGATCGCCCAAGGGTTGGCGCGCGATGGCACCCGCCTGCTCGTCGGCCGGATCGCCAACCTCTACGGACCCGGTCAGGACCTCACCAAGCCGCAAGGGCTGATCTCCCAGCTCTGCCTGGCCCACGAGACGCGGGGCACGCTCAACCTGCATGTCTCCCTCGACACCCTGCGCGACTACCTCTACGTCGACGACGCAGCGGCGATGGTCACGGCCGCGCTGGACCTGGTCGGCGCCGAGCCGCCCGGATCTGCGGTGACCAAGGTCTTCGCGTCCGGCCGCGCGGTGTCCGTCGGGACGGTGGTGGGCGAGGCGACCCGCGTGCTGCGCCGCCATCCGCGGGTGTCGACCCGCCAGGCGCCCGGTCGGCAGGTCCGCGACCTGCGGCTGCGGTCGACGGTGTGGCCGCACCTGGACGTGCTCGCGCGGACGCCCCTGGCCGTCGGGCTCCGGGCCACCGCCGCCGACGTGGCCGCGCGCTCTCACCGAGCGGTCTCGCCACGGGGCCGTGCCTGATGGTCCGCCGGCACCGCGCGGACCTCGCCTGGCTCGCAACCGCGCTGGGGTGCGCCTGGCTCGTCTGGCTCTACCCGCTGCTGCTCGATCGCCGCCACTACTTCCAAGGTGACACCCAGAACGCCTACTACGGCTGGCTGCACCATCTCGGCGACGCCCTGCTGCACGGTCACTGGCCGATGCTCGACGTGCAGACCGCGAGCGCGGGCAACCCGCTCGCCGAGGGACAGGAGGGTCTCTACAGCCCGCTGGCCTGGTCGATCGGGGTCGGCGCCGCTGTCGCGCCGCAGCTGGTCGTCTATGCGACCCTGGTCAAGCTCCTGATCGTCGGCATCGCGGTCACCGGCTGCTACCTGCTCGCCCGCGAGTACGGCGTCCGCCCCGGCCTGGCCGCGGTCGCCGCCACCGCCGTCCAGCTCGGCGGATTCACCCTGTCGGCGGACGGCCCGCGCTGGATCCCGGGCCAGATCGTCGCGGCGCTGCTGCCGTGGGCGTGGTGGGGCGCCCGCCGGACGATCTCGGGCGCCCACCCGTGGCCGATGCTGCTGTCGACCTTCCTGCTCGTCACCACCGGCTACGTCTTCGGCACCATGTACCTGGGACTCGTGCTCGTCGGCCTGCTGCTGGAGGCCCTGCTGGTCCGTGACTGGCCAGGCGTGCGCAGGCTGCTGCTCCTCGGGGTCTACGTCGCGCTGCTCTGCGTCGTGGTCTACCTGCCCGGCATCCTGACCGGGCCGGTCACCTGGCGCGACGAGTGGGACGTCGACGGCCCCGGCTACCTGGAGATGGAGCCGTGGACGGCGCTGCTCGCCGGGCACCCGACGACGATCTCCCCGACCGTGAGCGAGCTCGACGAACCCGCGCTGGGCATCGACCAGGTGACGTTCACCTACGTCGCGTGGTTCCTGCCCCTCGCCTGCTGGGTGGTCTACGCGCGGCTCCGGCACGAATGGCGGGGCCTGGTGTCGCTGGTCGTGCCGTTCGCACTCACGCTCACCTGGACGCTGCTGCCCTACCGGATGGGCCCGATCCGGATGCCGGGCCGGGTGATGGCGGCGGTGACCCTGACGGCGGTGCTGCTCGTGGTCGTGCTGCTCGAACGCGCCCTCGACAGTCGCGCCGACGGACGGCCCGGTCGCGCTCGGCTCGCGCTCAGCCTGAGCTGGGTCGCTGCCGGCGCCGCCGGCGCGACGTTGCTCCGGCCGAGCAGCGCCGCGCTCCAGGTGGCGGCCGCCCTGGCTGTCACCGCCGGTGTGGTGGCGGCGTTCGTGGCCGCGCCCCGGCGCCGGGCGCTGCCCCTCGTGCTGCTGGCGACCTCGGTCGGGATCGCGGTGCTGCAGCTGACGACGCAGCAGTCGGGCGTGGGCGGCGAGCGCGGCTCGCCCGGCGAGCTCGCGGCGTACGACCGCCTGCTGCCGGGCTCCCGAGGAGACGTGCTCGTGATCGGTCTGAGCCCGGAGGTGCTGGCGGCCCATCCCGACCTCGGGCGGGAGATCCTGCCCGGGAGCCTCTGGGACCTGACCGGGAAGCCGGTGCACAACGGCTACACCCCGCTGGGCTTCCGCGCCTACAACGGCCCCTTCTGCATCCGGTTCAACGGCGACGTGTGCCCACAGGCCCTGCAGCGGTTGCTGGCTACCGAGCCGACGACAGGCCTGCCGTGGGTCGACCTGCACTCGATCAGCACCCTGGTGCTGGTCGACCTCCCGGTGTCCCAGGCCCACGACCCTCCCCGCGGGTGGCACGTGGCGCGCGACGAGCCGCCGGTCGTCACGTGGGTGCGCGACACGCCGCTGCCCACGGCCGGCGGCGTCACCTGGGCCTCGCCGGGCACGCGAGTCGACGTGGTGTCGCAGAGCGAGACCATCACGACGTTCCGCGTCGAGGAGGTCGGCCCCGACCCGTCCGTCGTGCTCAGCCGGATCGCCTGGCCCGGCTACGAAGTCGAGGGCGCCGCGGTGATGGATCCACTGGGCGGCCACCTGCTCCGGCTGCGGCTGCCGTCCGACGCCGCGGGCTCCACCGTCACCGTCCGGTTCCGGCCGCCCGGTTGGCGCTGGGAGGTCACCGCCCTGCTCGCCGCGATCGCGCTCGCCGTCGCCTGGTCCGCCCTGACGTGGCGCCGTCGGCGTGCCGCGTCCGGACCTCAGCCGTCCCAGCCGGCGGGCCGCGACTTCTTGGGCAGCTTGGAGACGACGAGACGGTAGGACTCGTCGACCGCCTCGAGCAGCTCCTCGTCCGGGATCGCGCCGCCGAAGGTCAGGTCGTTCCAGCCGGACCGGCCGATGTAGCGCATCACGGAGGCGTCCTCCGGGAAGCGGTCGATCCACTCGTCGGCGACCTCGCGCGTCGGCCCGCCCTTGACGCCGACGCCGGCAGCGCCGAGGAAGGCGAAGATCTTGCCCTGCTCCCCCGGCCCCACCTTGACGACCGGGTGCTCGTGGCCCCACGGGTTGTCCGGCCACGCGCCCGGCTTGCCCAGGCAGTGCGCCAGCATCGTCTCGACGTCCACGGACGTCAGTCTTCGCCGTCCTCCTCGTCGTCGTCCAGCAGGCCCTCGCGGCGGGCCTCGGCGACGATCCGCCGGACGTTCTCGATCCGGCCGCAGTCGGCGTCGATCTGGGCGTTGCGCTCCTCGACGAACAGCGCGCCGAGGTCGGCCCGCACCTGGGGCCCGACCTCCTCGCGAGCGGGGTTGAGGATCGTCAGCTCTTCCTCGGTGAGGTGGTGGTTGACCAGCTCGGCGAGCTTCTCCACCGCGTCCTCGAACGCCTGGGTGTCGGTGCCCTTGAGCTCGAGCACCTTGAGCAGCGCCTCGTTGCCCTCGGCGTGCTCCTCGACCCCGTGGTCGGCCTCCTCGTCGTCGACGGCGTTCCTGCGCTTCAGCTTCGGGTAGACGTGCTTCTCCTCGGCCTCGGCGTGAGCGACGTGCAGGGCGGCGAACGCCTGACGGACGGCGTCGCGGTCCTGGCTGCTGTCGCGCAGGTCACGGAGCAGCGCCTCGAAGCGGCGGTGGTCGTCGAGAATCAGGTCGACCACGTCCCCCTGGAGGGGGCGGCCCAGATCGATGTTCGTCATGGCCGCACAGTTGCCCGCCCGGTGTGCCGGCCAAACCCGACCGGCCCCACCGGACCCGGGCCGTCAGAACGCGCAGAGGACCTCGGGCTCGGCGAGCATCGCCTGGGCCCCGCCCGGGGCCGTGGGACCACCGGCCGGGTTGGACGCGGTCCAGCTGAAGGTCAGCCGGAACACGTCGGTGAGGTCGAAGGTCCGCGCCTCGGACTCGGTGAGCCCGAACGACCTCGTGTAGAGGTTCGTCGCGTCGCCCGAGAGCGTGATGGTGGCGACGGCGTTCGTCTCGCTGGCGTCGCCGTTGCCGACCGTCGCGCGGAGGGACAGGCACTGCCGGTTCAGGTTCCAGTCGCTGAAGCCCTCGGTCACGGTGGGATTCGTCGGGTTCCCCTGGATCACGGGCTCGTACGGCACCCCGTTGATGCTGCCCCCGGACTCCGACCAGGTGTTGAGGTTCTTGCGCGGTTGTACCTTCGTCAGGCTCTGCCACTTGTAGACGGTGATCGTGACCGGGACGCTCGTCCCGCGGCTGACCCCACCGGCCGCCGGCACGACCACCCGGTAGGTGCGCACTCCCGCCACGTGCGGCCGGTCCCGGTAGCGGAAGGTGCCCTTGCTCGTGGTCCGCAGGCGGGCCTCGTCGACCCACTTCTTGTTGCGGACCCGCTTCTGGAGGACCACGGTCGTACCCTTCGTGGCCGGCGCCACGGTGCCCCTCAGCACGAGCCACCGCCCGGCCACCGCCTGCTCCGAGGAGGCCGCGAGCGTGGCCGCGAACGGGGCACGACGATCCGCGGTCCGCGGCTCGGCCGTCGCCGTGGGCGCGGCGAGCCCCGCTGCCAGCACGGCGACGAGGCCGACGGCGGCGATCCTGGCGTGGAGCATCATGGCTGGGCCTTCCTGAGACGTCCGGCGCCTCGGGGGTCGGCGCCTCTCACACAGAGAACGTCCGCGCGGCCACCCCGCGTTACACGCCGTCACGCGACGGCCCGGGCGATGCCCTCCAGCTCGTCGCGGTCGACGACCCGCCGGGTCTTGACCCGGTAGCGGTAGACCTGGATCAGCCCGAGGCCCCAGAGCAGGTACTGCGTCGACATCGCCCACTTGAAGGCCGACGACGTGTAGTCCGAGCCGCCTCCGGGCGTCCGCCAGTCGAGCACGATGCCGATGGAGATCACGAGCACCAGGCTGGCCACGAAGCCGCCCTGGTTGATGATCCCGGTGGCGCTCGCGAACCGCTCGTGCGGGTTGGAGGTGCGGCCCACGTCGAACCCGATCATCGAGGCCGGGCCGCCGACGCCCACGACGACCACCAGCACGACGAGCACCCAGGTCGGGGCGTGGCCCGGCCAGGCGAGCACGATGGTCCACGCGACGACGATGCTGCTCACGATCGTCAGCACCATGGTCGAGCGGTGCCAGGGATGGTTGCCCACCAGCCAGCCGAGCGTCGGCCCCGCGCCCATGATCGCGAGCACCATGAGCGTGAGCAGCAGCCCGGCCGTCGCCTCCGACTGGTGCTCGCCCTTGACGAAGAAGGGGTAGCCCCAGAGCAGGCTGAGGGCCGTGGCGCTGAACTGGGTCGAGAAGTGCATCCAGAAGCCGAGCCGGGTGCCGGGGTGCGCCCAGGACGCCGACAGGCTGGCCCGCACGGCCGCCAGGGACAGCGCCGGGCCGCGCAGGTTGCGCTGGGTGGGGGTGTCGTGGAGCACGAACACCATCGCCAGGGCGAGCGCGAGACCGAGCGAGGCGGCGACCAGGTAGGCCGTCGTCCACCCGAGGTGCCCGAGGGCCCAGGTCATCGGCACCGCGGCGGCGATCGCCCCGAGCTGGCCCAGCGTGCCGGTCAGCTGGGTCATCAGCGGGATCCGCCGGGTGGGGAACCAGCTGCTCACCAGTCGCAGCACGCAGATGAAGGTCATCGCGTCGCCCATGCCCACGAACACCCGGGCGACCAGGGCGGCGCTGTAGCTCTCGGCGAGCGCGAACCCGACCTGGGCGCAGGTCAGCAGCACGGTGCCCGTCAACAGCACGCTCCGGGAGCCGAACCGGTCGACCAGGAGGCCCACGGGGATCTGCATGCCGGCGTACACGACCAGCTGGAGCATCGTGAAGGTGGCGAGCTGGGACGCGGAGATGTCGAAGCGCTCGGACGCGGCGAGGCCGGCGACCGCAAGCGACGAGCGGTGGAAGACCGCCACGAAGTAGACGAGGAGCCCGACTCCCCAGACCACCCAGGCACGCGCCGTGATGCGGGTCGGCTGGGGAGTCACTCCCGCGAGTCTAGGCGGGTCAGTCGAGGCAGAACTCGTTGCCCTCCGGGTCCTGCATGACGATGTGGCCCCCGGACATCGGCGGGGCGGGCTCGTGGCGCTCGACCCGGGTGGCGCCCAGCGCGACCAGCCGCTCGCACTCGGCCTCCAGCGCGGCCATCCGCTCGTCGCCGGCCAGGCCGGGTGCGGCCCGGACGTCGAGGTGGACGCGGTTCTTGACCGTCTTGCCCTCCGGCACCTGCTGGAAGAACAGCCGCGGGCCGGCCCCGGCTGGGTCGACCGAGGCGGACGCCATGTTGCGCTGCTCCTCCGGCAGGGTCGCGGAGAAGGCGTCCCACGACTCGAAGCCCGGCGGGGGTGGTGGGAACTCGTAGCCGAGCACCTCGTTCCAGAAGACCGACAGCGCGCGTGGGTCGGCGCAGTCGAACGTCACCTGGACCTCTCGGACCGTGCTCACTTCGCACCTGCTTCCATCATCTGCCTGAGCTCCTTCTTCAGGTCGCCGATCTCGTCGCGCAGCCGCGCGGCCACCTCGAAGTGCAGCTCGGCGGCGGCGCCCTTCATCTGGTCGGTGAGCTCCTGGATGAGCTGGGCGAGCTCGGCGCTCGGCAGCCCGGCCAGGTCCTTGCTGTGCTGCCCGGCCTCTCCGCCGGCCAACCGGGACAGGGCGGGGACCGGTGCCTTCCGGTGCTTCGGGTCCATGTGCTGCCACGTCTCGAGCAGCTCCTGGGTGGACTCGTCCTCGCGGGCGAGCATGTCGGTGATGTCGGCGATCTTCTTGCGCAGCGGCTGCGGGTCGATGCCGTGCGCGGTGTTGTAGGCGACCTGCTTGGCGCGCCGCCGGTTGGTCTCGTCGATCGCGGACTCCATCGAGGGCGTGATCCGGTCGGCGTACATGTGCACCTGGCCGGACACGTTGCGGGCCGCGCGCCCGATGGTCTGGATGAGCGACTTGTCGGAGCGGAGGAAGCCCTCCTTGTCGGCGTCGAGGATCGCCACCAGCGACACCTCGGGCAGGTCGAGGCCCTCGCGGAGCAGGTTGATGCCGACGAGGACGTCGTACTGCCCCAGTCGTAGGTCGCGGAGCAGCTCGATGCGCTTGAGCGTGTCGACCTCGGAGTGGAGGTAGCGGGTGCGGATGCCGGCGTCGAGGAGGTAGTCGGTGAGGTCCTCGGACATCTTCTTGGTCAGCGTCGTGACCAGGACCCGCTCGTGCTTCTCGACCCGGACGTTGATCTCGTGGATGAGGTCGTCGATCTGGCCCTTGGTCGGCTTGACGACGACCTCCGGGTCGACGAGGCCGGTCGGGCGGATGATCTGCTCGACCGTGTCGCCGCCGACCTTGTCGAGCTCGTAGTCGCCCGGGGTCGCGGAGAGGTAGATCGTCTGGCCGATCCGGTCGAGGAACTCCTCCCAGCGCAGCGGGCGGTTGTCCATCGCGCTGGGCAGCCGGAAGCCGTGGTCGACCAGGTTGCGCTTGCGGGACATGTCGCCCTCGTACATGCCGCCGATCTGCGGCACCGCGACGTGGGACTCGTCGACGACGAGCACGAAGTCCTCGGGGAAGTAGTCGAGGAGGCAGTTGGGCGCGGAGCCGCGGGTGCGGCCGTCGATGTGCATCGAGTAGTTCTCGATGCCCGAGCACGACCCGACCTGGCGCATCATCTCCACGTCGTAGGTCGTGCGCATCCGGAGCCGCTGGGCCTCGAGCAGCTTGCCCTCCCGCTCGAACTTCGCGAGCTGGTCCTCCAGCTCGAGCTCGATGCCGGTGATCGCGCGCTCCATGCGCTCGGGGCCGGCGACGTAGTGGGTCGCCGGGAAGACGTAGAGCTCCTGGTCGTCGGTGACCACCTCGCCGGTGATCGGGTGCAGCGTCATCAGCCGCTCGATCTCGTCGCCGAAGAACTCCACCCGCACCGCGTGCTCCTCGTAGACCGGGAAGATCTCGAGGGTGTCGCCGCGCACCCGGAACGTGCCGCGGGTGAACGTCATGTCGTTGCGGGTGTACTGGATCTCGACGAGCCGGCGCAGGATCGAGTCCCGGTCGTGCTCCTCGCCGACCTTGAGCCGGAGCATCCGGTCGACGTACTCCTGCGGGGTGCCGAGGCCGTAGATGCAGGAGACGGTGCTGACGACGATCACGTCGCGGCGGGTCAGCAGCGAGTTGGTCGCCGAGTGGCGCAGCCGCTCGACCTCCTCGTTGATCGAGGAGTCCTTCTCGATGTAGGTGTCGGTCTGCGGGACGTAGGCCTCGGGCTGGTAGTAGTCGTAGTAGGAGACGAAGTACTCGATCGCGTTGTCGGGGAAGAGCTGGCGCAGCTCGTTGGCGAACTGGGCGGCGAGCGTCTTGTTGGGCTGCATGACGAGCATCGGCCGTTGCAGCTGCTCGGCCACCCAGGCCACCGTGGCGGTCTTGCCGGTGCCGGTCGCCCCGAGCAGCACGACGTCCTCCACCCCGCCCTTGATCCGCTTGGTGATCTCCGCGATGGCGGCCGGCTGGTCGCCGGAGGGCTGGTAGTCGGAGATGACCTTGAACGGCGCCACGCGGCGCTCGAGATCGGTCACTGGTCGCATGGCTTCGAGCCTAGACGGCGGCACCGACAGTCCCCCGGTCCCGTGTAACGGATCCCGCCCGGCCCGCGTCTAGGGTGTGCCGAGTCTCGGAGAGGAGAGGTGCCGTGCGGTCCTCGATCAAGGTCGTCCTGGTGCGCGCTGCGTTGGTCAGCGGCCTGGTGGTCAGCGGCCTGGCGGTCGCGCCGGCGGGCACCGCCGCACCAGTGCGTCCGGTGATCTCGATCGGCCATTTCCGGCCGACCGTGTCGCCCGACGGGGACGGCTACCACGACTCCCTCCGGGTGCCGATCGACCTCGCGCGACGCGCCTTCGTGACGATCCGGGTCCGCGACGTCGAGCGGGGCCGGACGGTCCGCAACGGGCCGCTCGGCGGCACGCAGTGGGACGCCCCCGGCCGGCGGGTCCTCACGCTCGGCAGCCTCTTCACGGGCGTCGCCCGGCCCCTGCCCGCGGGCCGCTACCGGCTGAGCGTCATCGCCCGTCCGTACGGCGACGAGCAGCACCCCCGGACGGCACGGGCGACGTTCACGCTCCACTCCGGGCCGGTGTCGCTGGACGTCCGCACCAGCACGTCCGCGGCGGCGGAGGGCCTCCGCTTCGCACCCGGCAGCGGCGTCCGGAGCAGGGCCAGGATCGGGTACGTCCTGGAGCGTCGGTCGCGCGTGACCGCCGTCGTCGCCGGTCACCGGATCCCCCTCGGCGCCCAGCCCGCGGGACACCACGCCTGGTGGTGGAACGGCCGGATCGGCGGGCGCGCCGCCGCCGAGGGAGAGCACCGGGTCACCCTGCGCGCGCGGCCGGTGGCGCCCCGCTCGCGCGCCGGGGCCGTGACCGTCCGCACGGTGGTCGACCTGACCGCACCCGATCCGACCCTCAACGTCAACCGCTCGACCGTCTACCCGGCGGCCACCGTCATCGAGGACAGCCTGCGCGTCGGCCTCGACCTGCCTCCGGGCGAGGTGACGTCGGCGCAGGTCAGGGCCGTCGACGAGGGCCGCCTCACGGCCCGTCTCGCCCCCGTCGAGCACGAGTGCTCCTGGGGCGATCGCGGCTCGCCCTACTACGTCGCCTGCACCTTGCTGACCTGGGACGCCCGGACGCCGTCCGGTCCCGTCGCTCCCGGCGACTACCTCCTCCGGCTCGTGGTCACCGACGACGTCGGCAACTCCCGTGTCGTCCGACGACCCGTCTCCGTCTCCGCGGGCCAGCTGGTCGAGCAGACCGGCTCCGTCACGTGGACCGGACTCTCCGCACCGCCCGCGACGGACCCCTGCTTCGCCAACGGCTGCGGCGACTACGCGCCGTGCGCGTCCCACCCGTCCGAGCGCTTCGCCGGCGGTGTCTCCTTCCGCTCCGACCAGGCGGCATGCCCGGGCACCGAGTTCCAGTCGGCCGTCCGGGACTACGGGTTCACGCCGCCCCTGACGTTCGGCACGACGCCCTTCGACCGATTCCGGGTCGTCGCCGTCGGCGGTCCGACCACGCCCGGCGACGACGACACCGCGTGGGTGACGGCGCGCGGCGGCGTGAGCGACAGCGACGGAGCGACCCTCGCCGCCGACGGATCCGCCGCGACCCCCTGGATGCTGGTCCGGCCCGACGTCGAGCTCTTCTCGACCAGCCCCCGGACCCGGTGGTCCGCCGGCACCTCGAGGCCGAACCGGTACGACGTCGCGACCTACACCCTGGAGTACACCTACTACGTGCCCGCGGGGTGATCGCTAGATTGGCCACGTGAGCAGCCCGACGACCATCGCCGAGCGTGGCCTGCGAGTGCTGCGGCGCACGCTGCTGACGGTCGTCGGCATCCAGCTGGCGCTGGCGATCGGCATGTCGCTCGTCGACTCCTACCGCCGCCGGGGCAAGAAGCCGAAGCCGTTCCCGGTCACCAAGCCGACCGACGTCGAGGTCGGCGACGGCACGCTCACGACGTACACCTACGGCCAGGACCTGTACGACGCGATGCTCGACGCGATCGGCAGGGCGGAGCGCCAGATCCTCTTCGAGACCTACATCTGGAAGGGCGACGAGGTCGGCGAGCGGTTCAAGGCCGCGCTGGCCGCCGCGGCCGACCGCGGGGTGGAGGTCTACGTCATCTACGACGGCTTCGCGAACCTCGTCGTCTCCCCCCGCTTCAAGCGGTTCCCGGCCACGATGAAGGTGCTGCGCTACCCGATCTACCCGGCCGGCTGGAAGTTCTACGACGTCACCCGCTACGGCCGCGACCACCGCAAGATCCTGGTCGTCGACGACGCGGTCGGGTTCGTCGGGGGCTACAACATCGGCACGCCGTACGCCACCGAGTGGCGCGACACGCACCTGCGCCTCACCGGCCCCGGCGTGTGGGACCTCAAGCGTGCCTTCGCGGACTTCTGGAACCTCAACCGGCGCCGCCGGATCGGGACGTCGGAGCGCCCGCTGCTGCTCGAGACCTCCTCGACCTGGGAGTCCCGGATCCGGCTGCACCGCAACGTGCCGCGGCTGTGGATGTTCCCGATCCGCTCGATGTACATCGAGGCGATCAACCGCGCGTCGACCAACGTCTGGATGACGCACGCCTACTTCTGCCCCGACCAGGACTTCGTCGACGCGATGAAGGACGCCTCGCACCGGGGCGTCGACGTCCGCCTGCTGCTGCCGCACAAGTCCAACCACATCGTGGCCGACTGGATCTCCCGGGGCTACTTCTCCCAGCTCCTCGACGCCGGGGTGCGGATCTTCCGCTTCAAGGACGCGATGGTGCACGCCAAGACGTCGACGATCGACGGCACCTGGTCGACGATCGGCACCGCGAACGTCGACCGGCTCAGCCTGCAGGGCAACTACGAGATCAACCTCGAGGTGATCGACGAGGCGTTCGCCGCGGTCATGGAGGAGATCCACCTGACCGACGAGTCGAACTCGCTGGAGCTGACCAAGAGCGAGTGGGAGGCGCGCGACCTCCACCGGAAGTTCACCGAGATGATCCTCGCGCCCCTGCGCCCCTTGCTCTGAGCGCTGCTCGGACGAGCAGCACCAGGCCGCCGAGCGCGAGGAGCAGGCCCAGTCCCTGCAGGCCGGGCGAGTCGTCGTACCCGCCCGCCACCACGGCGGCGACGCCGACGAGGACGCCGACGACCTCCAGGATCACGATCGCCACGCCGCTCACTCGTCCACCCACTCGAGCAGGTCACCGGGCTGGCACTCGAGCACCCGGCACATCGCCTCGAGGGTGCTGAAGCGCACCGCCTTGGCCCGGCCGTTCTTGAGGACGGCGACGTTGGCGGGCGTCAGCCCGACCTGCTCGGCGAAGTCGCCGACGCTCATCTTCCGCTTGGCGAGCTCGACGTCGATGCGCACGACGATGGCCATCAGATGACCCCGTCCAGGTCGGTGCGCAGGGTCGTCGCCTGCCGGAGCAGGGCGCGCATCACGATCATCAGCAGGCCGACCACCGTCACGCCGACGAGCACCAGGAGCAGCAGCATGATCGGGCCGGGGTCGTCGGCGTTGAACCCGACCAGCACGAAGATGCAGCCCAGCACCACCCAGGCCGCGCCGATCGCACCGAGGATCGCGTTGACCCACGTGAACGACGCCTCGCTGAAGATCCGGTCCTCCTGGACCATCGAGAGCAGCTTCCAGATCGCGACGACCACCACCTGGACGCACAGCACGAGGAAGGCCGCGACGATCGTGGCCGGCCACCGCAGGGACGCGTCGTGGGGGTTCTCCTCCGCCATGTGCCGGAACTGGCCCGGCAGCGACAGCGTCTGGAACACCACCAGGACGCCGAAGAGCAGGACCAGGAAGACCCGGAGGACGAGGACGGCGGACCGGTCGACATTCATGGATCGAGTATCGACATCTACCTATCGATAGTCAATAGATACGCCGCGTGACGGTCGCCGGCAGGTGCGTCCGCGGCGCCATCCGTGGGCCGTGGCGCTCCGGCCGGCCGCCGGTCAGCAGGCACAGCACGACCACCCGCCCCCGGTGCGGCCGCCAGGGGTCGAGGAACTCCGCGAGCTCGGCGTCGTCGAAGGGCCGGCCGGCGACGGCCCACCCGACGTCCTTCGCGACGTGGTAGTCGCCGAACGAGACCGCGTCGGCGTCGCCGTGCGCGCGCTGGCGCACCTCGGCCGCGGTCCAGACGCCGATGCCGGGCAGGCTGGTCAGCCGCCGCTCGACCTCGTCGCCGGGGAGGCCGACCGTGCGCTCCAGCGCGTCGGCGACCCGGGCGGCGGTCACGAGAGCGCGGGACCGGGCCGGGTCGACGTGCATCCGCAGCCACTCCCACGACGGGACCTGGCGCACGGTCTCGGGTGGGGGCTGCACCCACAGCCGCAGGTCGGCGCCCGGGCCGGGGGCGCGCTCGCCGTACCGGTGCACGAGCATCCGGAAGCCCGCGAACGCCTCCTGCCCGGTCACCTTCTGCTCGATGATCGCCGGCGCCAGCGACTCCCAGACCAGCCCGGTCCGGCCGAGCCGCCAGTGCCGGTAGCGGCGCCAGCCCTCGGCCACCAGCGGGTGCCCGGGCTCGAACCCGGTCGGGTCGTCCGCTGCGCCGAGCAGCGCGGGCAGGCCGTCGAGCGCCCACTCGGCGCCGGGCCCCCAGGCCTCGGCACGCACGACGCCGTCGCCACTGCGCGGCTCGACGGCGAGGGTGACCGGGCCGTCCGGCGTACGGATGCCGCGCCAGTGGCGCTCGCGGACGATCTTGTACGTCGGGTCGCCGCCGCCGCGCTTGTGGACGCCGAGCACGGAGCCGACCGGGACCGGCCAGTCGGGCCGCCACTCCCGCACCTGTCCCTCGCCCACCCGCCGAGCCTAGCCCGCACGACCGACGGTAGAACGTGTTCTAGTCTGATCCCATGGTGCTGCAGATCGAGGACCGCGACCGGGTCCGGACCCTCACGCTCGACCGGCCCGAGGCGCTCAACGCGTTCAACGAGGCGCTCTACGACGCCACGACCGAAGCGCTCCGGGCGGCGGCCGACGACCCCGCCGTGGCGGTCGTGCTGCTGACCGGCAGCGGCCGCGGGTTCAGCGCGGGCACCGACCTGCTGGAGATGCACGCACGGGCGACCGACCCGGACTTCGTGCCCGGCGAGCACGGGTTCCTCGGCCTCGTCGACGCGCTGGTGGACTTCCAGAAGCCGCTCGTCTGCGCGGTCAACGGCGTCGGTCTCGGCATCGGCGCCACGATCCTCGGGTTCGCCGACCTGGCCTTCATGTCGTCGACGGCGCGGCTGAAGTGCCCCTTCACCAGCCTCGGCGTCGCGCCCGAGGCCGCCTCGTCCTACCTGCTCCCCCGGCTGGTCGGCCGCCAGGACGCCGCGTGGGTGCTGCTCTCCGCCGAGTGGATCTCCGCGGACGAGGCGCTCGCGATGGGCCTGGTCTGGCGGGTCTGCGCGCCGGACGACCTGCTCGCCGAGGCACGACGGCACGCCGAGGCGCTCGCCGCCCGTCCGATCTCGTCGCTGATGGCGGTGAAGCGCACGATGACCGAGCCGCTGCGCGCCGGGATCGCGGAGGCGCGCCAGCGCGAGAACGCCGCCTTCGCCGAGCTGATGGGCGGCCCCGCGAACATCGAGGCGCTGACGGCCTTCGCCGAGGGCCGCGAGCCGGACTTCACGACCCTGCCGCCCGGCTGGTGAGCTGCGCAGGCCCCTCCCTCGGGCGACCGGTTCCGGACGGGCAAGTTCGGGAAACGGTCACCGGGGTCCGACCGCGCCTGCACACTGTGGTCCCATCCCTCCGCACGTGACGGCGGACACCGGGTGTCGACCGACCAGGAGCAGACCGTGACCGGATCCCTGAACCGACGAAATGTCCTGACCGGCACCGCGATCCTCGGCGCCGCAGCCGCCGGGGCGGGCGCCGACCGCCTGGTCAGCCGAGCCGGCGAGCCGGCCGAGGCCGGCACGCCGACCAGTACCCCTGACGCCTCGAGCACGCCTTCGACCGCACCTGCACCCACCAGCGGTGCCCGGTCGGAGAGGTGGTGGACGGCAAGATCCGGTGCCCGTGCCACGGGAGCCTCTGCTCGATGACGACGGGGGTCAACGTCGGCGGCCCGGCGCCCGGCCCGCTCACGCCCGTGCCGATCACGGTGGAGGACGGGAAGATCGCGCTCGCGTAGCCGCCGTGTCAGACCTGCGCGTCGGCCGTGGTGACGGTGCCGGCCTCGCGGCCCGGCGCGCGGTGGTAGGTCCAGTAGAGGTTGGTGTGCGCGATCACCAGGTCGGGCGTCGGGGCGCCGTAGGCGCTCTGGTCCTCGGTGGTGTGGGCGTCGGCGACGAGCGTGGCGTCGTAGCCGCGGACCAGCGCGCCGTGCAGCGTCGAGCGGATGCACTCGTCGGTCTGCGCCCCGGCGACGACCAGCCGCCCGGCGCCGAGCGCGGCGAGCACGTCCTCGAGGTCGGTCTCCTCGAACGAGTCGGCGTAGGTCTTGTGCACGACCCGCTCCCCGTCCGCGATCGCGAGCTCCGGCACCAGCTGCCAGGCGTCGCTGTCGCGCGGGAGGTGCTCGGGGTGCGAGTGCAGCACCCAGACCACCGGCGTGCCGTGGGTCCGGGCGCGCTCGACGAGGTCGGCGATGTTGGCGACCACGCGGTCGCGCTCGTGGGCGCCGGCGACGATGCCGTTCTGCACGTCGATGACGGTGAGGGCGGTGTGGGGGCGGTCCTGGAGAGTCGTCATGCGAGCACCGTAGGATCCAAAGCGGACGATCTGCTTCCTCATCAGGAGAAATCCGTGTCGACCAGCCCCACGGCCCGCGCCCTGGTCGCCCTCGAGGCGCTCCAGGAGACGCCCGGCATCACCGCCGAGGCGCTGGGCCGACGGCTCGGCGTCACCTCGCGCGCGGCGCGCCGGTACGTCGAGATCCTGCGGGAGGCCGAGATCCCGGTGGAGTCGGTGCGCGGCCCGGCCGGCGGCTACCGGCTCGGGCGCGGCGTGCGGCCGGCGCCGCTGCGGTTCCGCGCCGACGAGGCGCTCGGCCTGGTGATGGCGGCGCTCGACGGCCAGCACGACGCCGCCGACCACGACGGACCCGTGGGCCGGGCGCTCGGCAAGCTGCTCGCGGCGCTGCCCCGGGCGGTCGCCGCCCAGGCGGAGGCGGTCCGGCGGACGGCCACGCCGGTGCCGCAGCGCGACCCCGCCCGGCCCGACCCGGCGACCACGGTGAGCCTGGTGGAGGCCTGCGCCGAGCGACGCCGCGTGCGGCTGGCCTACCGGACCGACAGCGGCAACGACCGCGAGCTGGTCGCGGAGCCGTGGGCCGTGGTCGTGCGCTACGGCCGCTGGTACCTGCTCTGCCACTCGGTGACCGCCGACGACGTGCGCACCTACCGGATCGACCGGGTGGCGTCGGTCGAGGTGCTGGCCGAGACCTTCCAGCCGCCCGCCGGCCTGGATGCGGTGACGACCCTCGAGGAGCACCTCGGCACCGGCTGGCAGCACCCCGTCGAGGTGCTCGTCGACGCACCGCTCGCGGAGGTGCGGATGGCGATCCCCAGGACCATGGGCCGCCTGGAGGCCGTCGACGACCGGCGCACCCGCCTGGTCGGGTCGACCCGCAACGTGACGTCGTACGCCCAGCAGCTCGCTGCGCTGCCCGGGTCGTTCCGGGTGGTCCAGGGCGACGAGGTGCGCGCGGCACTCGCGAGCCTCGCGGCCCGCCTCACGGTGGCGAGCCGCTGAGTCAGAGCAGCCCGATCGACTGCGCGTGCCGTCGTACGGCGTCGCTGTCGGCGGCCAGCACGAAGGGCACGTCGGCGTCCCAGGCGTCGGTGACCTGCTCGACCCGGCCGTCGCCGGGGTCGAGGCGCACCTCCCGGATGTAGACGGCCAGGACTCGGCCGGGGTGGGACCGCACGATGTCGGCGTAGATCTGCGGGTCGTGCTCGCCGGAGTCGCCGATCAGCACGAACGGCAGGTCCGGGTGCAGCGCGAGCACCTCCTCGATCCGCTCGTGCTTGCGGGCCCGGCCCTCCCTGGTGCCGATGAGGTCGCGCAGCAGCAGCGGGCCGATCGGGAAGCCGCGGTGGCGGAGGAAGCCGGTGAGGAACGAGTGCAGGTTCCACGGGCTGGACGAGACGTAGAAGAACGGGTTCCGGCCGTCCTCGAGGTCGCGGTAGAGCTCGGGCGCGCCCTCGAACGGCGTCCGGGTCAGTGCCGAGCCGGCGAACGTCTGCAGCAGCATCTCGCCGACCCGCTGCACCCCGGTCTCGATGATCGTGTCGTCGACGTCGCTGATGACGCCGAAGCGGGCGTCGGGCTCGGGGACGAGGACGTCGACCGGGGTCGGGTACCTCTCGGTGAGCCCGCGGTAGTCCCCCGCGAGCTCGACCGTGCCCCGCTCCCACGGGCTGCCGACGTGGGCCGGGAGGAGCTCGACGCGGAAGTAGCCCTCCCGGTCGGTGACGGTGTCGACGCCGGCGTCGCCGACCGTCACCCTCAGGGGGACGCCGGGCAGCTCCTCGGTCACGAACTGCCCGAGGCTGCGCCGGATCGCCGCGCCCAGCCCCTCGCCCTCCACGGCCTCGGACGGCGGGGGGTTGTCGAGCACGCGGCCGCGGACGACGACGCCGGCCGGACCACCGTGGCCGCCGTACGCCTCGATCCGGAAGTGCTCGGGCGTCCGGCCGGCGCGACGGCGCAGGCGGGCGGCGTCCCACCACCGCTCCGCCTCGACGAGCAGCCACTGCTTGCGACTCACAGCGTCAACCTACTGTCGGCGCGCTCGGGTTGAATGGCCGCATGCTGCTCGCGGACGTCGTCGCCACCTCCTCGACGGTCGCCGCGACCCGGTCGCGCAAGGCGAAGGTGGCCGCGATCGCGGCGCTGCTGGCGCGCGCCGCGGAGGAGTCGCCCGAGCAGCTCGAGACGGCCACGTCCTACGTCGGCGGCTCGCTGCGGCAGCGGCGCACCGGGCTCGGCTGGCGCGGGCTGACCGCGCTGCCCGCCCCGGCCGAGACGTCGTCGTTGACGGTCGCGGAGGTCCATGACGCGTTCGACGCGCTCGCGTCGCTGGCGGGCGCCGGGTCGCAGGCGGCGCGCTCGGCGGCGGTCGCCGACCTCTTCGGTCGGGCGACCGCCGAGGAGCAGGCGTGGCTGCGCGGCGTCGTCACCGGCGAGGTCCGTCAGGGCGCGCTCGACTCGCTCGTTCAGGAGGCCCTGGCCGTGGCGGCGTCGGTGCCGCTGACCGCCGTCCGCCGGGCGGCGATGCTCGGCGGTTCCACGGTCGCCGTCGCCCGGGCCGCGTTCGTCGGCGTCGACGCGCTCGCCGCCGTGGGGCTCGAGGTCGGCCGGCCGGTGCTGCCGATGCTCGCGTCCTCGGCGCCGACCGTGGCCGACGCGCTGGCCAAGGCGGGTGGCGGTGCACCGGTCGCGGTCGACGTGAAGCTCGACGGCATCCGCATCCAGGTGCACCGCTCCGGGTCGTCGGTCGTGGTGGCCACCCGCTCGCTCGAGGACATCACGGCCCGGCTGCCCGAGGTCGTCGAGGTGGCGCTGTCGCTGCCGTCGGAGTCGTTCGTGCTCGACGGCGAGGCGCTGGCGCTGGGCGACGACGGTCGTCCGAGGCCCTTCCAGGAGACCGCCTCCCGCACCGCGATGGCGGCGGGCGTGCGCGTCACGCCGTACTTCTTCGACGTGCTGCACGTCGACGGCCACGACCTGCTGGACTCCCCCGCCTCGTCGCGCGCGGCGGCGCTCGACCGGCTGGTGCCGGCCGAGCACCGGGTGCCGCGGCTGGTGACGGCGTCACCGGAGGAGGCCGAGGAGTTCCTCACCGACACCCTGGGGTCCGGCCACGAGGGCGTCGTCGTGAAGTCGCTGACCGCGCCCTACGACGCCGGCCGCCGCGGCGCCTCCTGGGTCAAGGTCAAGCCGGTGCACACCCTCGACCTCGTCGTGCTCGCGGTGGAGTGGGGCTCCGGACGGCGCCAGGGCTGGCTCTCCAACATCCACCTCGGCGCCCGCGACGCCGCCACCGGCGACCTCGTGATGCTCGGCAAGACGTTCAAGGGGATGACCGACGAGATGCTCGCCTGGCAGACCGAGCGGTTCCTCGGGCTGGAGACGCACCGCGCGGGGCACGTCGTCCACGTCCGCCCCGAGCAGGTCGTCGAGATCGCCATCGACGGCGTGCAGCGCTCCACCCGCTACCCCGGCGGGGTCGCGCTCCGCTTCGCCCGCGTCGTGCGCTACCGCGACGACAAGCCGGTCACCGAGATCGACACCGTCGAGACCGTGCGCGGATTCCTGGCCGGCTGATCCGTCTCGGTCACATCCGTGCAACCGCGAGTTGCACGCTCGTACGATGTCGACATGACGACCGCTCCCGAGACCGACGGCCGGCGTACCGCCGCGGCCGCCCGGCGCCGCGCGCGCGAGCGGGAGATCATCAGCGCCACCCGCGGCCTCTTCGACCAGCGCGGGGTGCGCGACGCGCAGATCGAGGACATCGCGAAGGCGGTCGGGATCAACCGCGCGATCGTCTACCGGCACTTCACCGGCAAGGAGGAGCTCTTCGCCCTCACGCTGGTGGAGTACCTCGACGAGCTGCGCGCCGCGATGGCCGACGCGATCGGCGCGGCGGACGGGCCCGAGCAGCAGCTGCGGGCACTGGTCGGCGCATTCGTGGAGTACGGCGTGGCGCATCCGGCGTTCGTCGACTGCGCGCAGACGATCATGCGGCGCACCGGTCCGGATCTCCTCGACGAGATCTCCGAGGGCGCGCTCTTCCGCCTCGGCCGCGGCATCTCCGGCTGCCTCGCCCTGCTCACCCAGGTGCTCGAGGACGGCGTCGAGCGGGGCGTGTTCACCGTCGAGGACCCGGTGCTGCTCGCCAACACCCTCTACGCCAGCGGCCTGGGCGCGCTCCAGCTCGCGCGCGTCGGCATCCTGGTGAAGGAGGCCGCCCCGGGCATCCCGACCGTCGGCACGATCTCCCCCGAGCAGGTCCGCGACTACCTGGTCGCCTCCGCCCTCGCGCTGGCCACCCGCTGACCCCGCGGACGTCATACGGATGGTGGGAGGGGACACACCGTCCGTATGACGTCCCGTGCGCGCGGGCGAGCCGTTAGCGCTCGAGGATCGCCACGACGCCCTGGCCGCCCGCGGCGCAGATCGAGATCAGCGCGCGGCCCGAGCCCCGCTCGGCCAGCAGCTTGGCGGCGACGTTGACGATCCGGCCGCCGGTGGCGGCGAACGGGTGGCCGGCGGCGAGCGAGGAGCCGTTGACGTTCAGCTTCGCCCGGTCGATCGCGCCGAGCGGCGCGTCGAGACCGAGCCGCTCCTTGCAGAAGATCGGGTCCTCCCAGGCGGCCAGCGTCGAGAGCACCTGCGAGGCGAACGCCTCGTGGATCTCGTAGAAGTCGAAGTCCTGCAGGGTCAGCCCCTGCCGGGCGAGCAGCCGCGGCACGGCGTAGGCCGGCGCCATCAGCAGGCCCTCGTTGCCGTGCACGTGGTCGACCGCGGCGGTCTCGGCGTCCACGAAGTAGGCCAGCGGCTCCAGGCCGCGAGCGGCGGCCCACTCCTCGGACGACAGCAGCACCGCGGACGCACCGTCGGTGAGCGGCGTCGAGTTGCCGGCCGTCATCGTCGCCGCCTCGCCCCGGCCGAAGACGGGCTTGAGCTTCCCGAGCTTCTCCACCGACGAGTCGGGTCGGAGGTTGTTGTCCCGCTCCAGCCCGCGGAAGGGCGTGACCTGGTCGTCGAGGAAGCCGCGCTCGTACGCCGCGGCGAGGTGCTGGTGCGACGCGGCGGCCAGCTCGTCCTGGGACTCGCGGGTGATCTGCCACTCCAGCGCGGTCAGGGCCGCGTGCTCCCCCATCGACAGCTTCGTGCGCGGCTCGCCGTTCTGCGGGATCTCCAGCCCGATGTCACCCGGCCTGATCGCGCCCAGCGCCTTGACCTTGCCGGCCGTGTCACGGGCGGCGTTGACCTTCATCAGCTTCCTGCGCAGCCGGTCGCTGATCGCGACCGGAGCGTCCGAGGTGGTGTCGGTGCCGCCGGCCACGCCCACGTCGTAGGTGCCCAGCGCGATCTTGTTCGCGACCTGGATGGCCGCCTGGAGCCCGGTGCCGCAGGCCTGCTGGATGTCCGTGGCCGGCGTCTCGGGCGCCAGCCGCGAGCCCAGCACGGACTCGCGGGTCAGGTTGAAGTCCCGCGCGTGCTTGAGCACGGCGCCGGCCACGACCTCGCCCAGCTGCTCGCCCTCCAGCCCGAAGCGGGCGACGAGCCCGTCGAGCGCGGCGGTGAGCAGCTCCTGGTTGGAGACGTCGGCGTAGGCGGTGTTGGAGCGGGCGAACGGCGTGCGGTTGCCGCCGAGCACGGCGACGCGGCGAGTGGTGACCATGACCGAATCCTTGTTCGCGGGCCCGAGAAAGAGAAGGCTGTGAGGGGCAGATCACGAAATGTGGACACCGAGTTACACGAGGAGTTGCAATTCCGTCATGACCGATCTCTACCAGGGCTTCACCCAGTCCGCTCTCGGCAAGCAGGTCACCAAGCTCCTCGGCCTGCCGCAGCCCGCCCGGCTGGACCGGTACGCCGAGGGCGGGCCGCTCGTCGAGGGCACGGTCGCGGTCGGCGGCCGGGGTCGACTGGCCGCCGAGCTCCCCGGGATCCTCGACGCCCTGGGCATCGCGTCGACGACCGACACCACCGGTGACGACAGGTTCAAGGCCCTGGTGCTCGACGCCACCGGCCTCACCACGGCGACGGAGCTCGTGGAGCTGCGCGACTTCTTCACCCCGCTGCTGCGCCGCCTCGACCGCTGCCCGCGCGTGGTCGTGCTGGGCACGCCGCCGGAGCAGACGACGGGCGCGGAGCGGGTCGCCCAGCGGGCCCTCGAAGGCTTCACCCGCAGCCTCGGCAAGGAGATCGGTCGCGGCGGCACCGTCCAGCTGGTCTACGTCGCCGACGGCGCCGAGGGCGCCGTGCACAGCACGCTGGCCTTCCTGCTCTCCCCCAAGTCCGCCTACGTCTCCGGCCAGGTCGTCCGCATCGGCGCCCACGGGAGCCGGGAGGCCGCCGACGTCGCCGACTGGATCCGGCCGCTGCAGGGCCGGGTCGCACTGGTGACCGGTGCGAGCCGCGGCATCGGCGAGCAGATCGCCCGCGTGCTGCACCGCGACGGCGCGACCGTGGTCGGCGTCGACGTCCCCCAGGCGGCCAGCGAGCTCCAGGCGCTGATGCGGGAGCTCGACGGGGACCACCTCGTCCTCGACATCACCGCCAAGGACGCGCCGCACCGCATCGCCCGGCACCTGACGGAGCAGCACGGTGGCGTCGACGTGGTGGTGCACAACGCCGGCATCACGCGCGACAAGAAGCTCGCCAACATGGCCGAGGACCGGTGGGAGTCGGTGATCGCGGTCAACCTGGCGGCGCCCGAGCGGATCACCCGGCACCTGCTCGAGGAGAAGGTGGTCAACGACAACGGTGCGATCGTCGGCGTCGCCTCGATCGCGGGCATCGCCGGCAACGTCGGGCAGACCAACTACGCCGCTTCCAAGGCGGGCGTGATCGGCCTCGTCGACTCGCTCGCCGACGATCTTGACCGCGGCACCACGATCAACGCGGTCGCGCCGGGCTTCATCATCACCCAGATGACGGCGGCGGTGCCGTTCGCCACCCGCGAGGTCGGCCAGCGCCTCAACGCGATGGCGCAGGGCGGCCTGCCCGTGGACGTCGCCGAGACGATCGCCTGGCTCGCCAGCCCGGGCTCCACCGCAGTCAACGGCAACGTGGTCCGGGTGTGCGGCCAGATGATGCTGGGTGCCTGATGATCCCGGTGCTGATCAAGGCGGCGCTGCCCAAGCTCCGCCCGGCCGACGGCCTCCCCGACCTCGCCCTCGACCGTGAGGACGTCGCGATCGACGAGCGCCACGTCGCGGCGTACGCCGACCTGTGCGGCTTCCCGCGCAAGGACACGGTGCCGCTGACCTACCCGCACCTGCTCGCCTTCGGCCTGCACCTGCGGATCATGGCCGACTCGTCTTTCCCATTCCCCGCGATCGGCACCGTGCACCTGGGCAACGCCATCACCCAGCATCGCCCGATCGGGCTCGCCGAACGGCTGTCGGTGACCGCGCGACCCGCCGACCTCCGCCCGCACCCGAAGGGGCAGGTCTTCGACCTGCTGACCACGGCGTACGCCGGCGGCGAGCTGGTCTGGGAGGAGACGTCGACCTTCCTGCGGCGCGGGCCGGGCTCGGACGACGCCGCTCCGGGACCGTCGTTCCCCGTCGCCCCGACGCACGGCATCACCTGGCGGCTGCCCGCCGACCTGGGACGGCGCTACGCCGCCGTGTCCGGTGACCGGAACCCGATCCACCTCTACCCGCTGACCGCGAAGGCGTTCGGGTTCCCGCGGCAGATCGCACACGGGATGTGGACGCTGGCGCGGTGCGTCGGTGCGCTGGAGAACCGCATCCCCGAGCGGGCCAGCGTCGAGGTGGCCTTCAAGAAGCCGGTGCTGCTGCCCGGCACGGTCGCCTTCGGTGCCCGCCAGGTCGCCGAGGGATGGGCGTTCTCGCTCAGCAAGCCCTCGAGCGGTGCGCCGCACTTGGCGGGGCGAGCCGGACCCGCCTGAGCCGGGTCAGGCCTGGCGGCGCAGCCACCGCGACGGCGCCGGGCGGCGCACCATCGGGCGGCGGCCGAGCACCGCGGCGAACGCCGAGCCACGAGCAGCGGCCACCTCCGGCGTCCCAGCGGGCACGGTGTCGCGGGCCAGCATCGCGCGGTGGACGAGCATGAGCGCCTCGGTACGCACCTGGATGAGCTTCACGAGGGCGTTCGGGTCGTCGGTCTCGACGAGCCCGTCCACGAGCTCCACCTCGCGCGCCGAGAGGTCGCGGAGGTCCTGGCAGAGGGCTACGAGCGGCTCGTCGTCCTCGGCCGGGTCGGCCGGCATGCGGCCCTCCGGCCCCCGCCGCTCGGTGCCCCCGCGGATCTCGTCGAGGAGCGAGCTGCGCACGCGGGCGGAGACGAAGCGCGGGAACGGCCCGTCCTGCTCGGACTCGTACGCCGTCGCCGCGTCGAGCGCGGAGACCAGTGCGACCGAGGTGAGGTGGTCGCGGTCGATCGGGTGGCCGATCCGGTGCACCGTGTCGGCGACGATCTCGTCGATGAGCGGGAGTGCCGCGAGCACGAGCTCGTCGGGCGTGACCGCCTCCGGGTGCGCGGGCCAGTCGTCGACGTACGAGTTCTTCATGTGAGCTCCCTGTCCCCGAGACAGCGGATCGGCGTGCGCCGAGGTCACCCCCTCACATCGCCGCCGGCCGCGGGGACCTGAGGAGTTGTGGAGACTATTTCCTCGGCCCGTCGCGAACCTGCCGATGATCCCGTCAGGTCACTCCGCCCGGTCCAGGCGGACGACGTCGAGGCCGAGCCACCCCGCGAGCACCTCGATCTCCGCATCGACACCCGCGGTCGTCGCCTCGTCGAACGGCTCGTCCTCGTGCACGGCCCGCACCACGAGCGCCCCCTCGGCCCGGTCGGCCGACGCATCGAGCTTCCCGACCAGCCGGTCGCCGTGCAGGATCGGCAGCGCGTAGTAGCCCCACCGCCGCTTGGCGGCCGGCTTGTACATCTCCAGCAGGTAGTCGAACTCGAAGATCTCGACCATCCGCTTGCGGTCCTGCACCAGCCGGTCGAACGGCGAGAGCAGCGCCGTCCGCCCGGCGAAGCCTGCGTCGAGCAGGGCGGGGTCCACGCGCCAGGCGCCGCGCACGCCCTCGACGACCGCAGGCTCCCCCACCTCGCCGACCGCGAACGGCTCCCCCGGCACGGCCGCCATCCTCGCCCTGGCGATCCCCAGCGACCGGAGCCGCCGCTCGGCCAGGACCTGGCGCGCCTGCTCGAGGGGAGGCACCGGGTCCTCGGGGTAGATCCGCTCGGCGAGGTCCCAGAGCTGCGCGCGGCCGTCCCTTCCGGCTGCGGCGACCTCCCCACGGGCGACCATGAGCGCCAGCAGCATCACGACGTTGCGGTCGTTGTTCCACCCCGACGAGCGCCACGGCACCTCGCAGCTGTCGGGCAGCTCGCTGGTCGGCAGCGGACCGTCGCGCCGGAGCCGGTCGAGCAGGTCGCGTCGGCAGAGATCGTTGGCCTCGACCCACGCGGCGCGCCCGCGCTCCCAGTCCTTGAGGTCGCCGGTGCCGGGCCAGACCGCCATCTCGGCGCGCAGCAGCGCCATGTCCTCGATCGGGCGGATGAAGCCCTGGTGCTCGATCAGCCGCTGCTCGTCGAGCGCGGCGCGCAGATCGTCGACGTCGTACGCCGGGCCGAGGCGGCTGCCGAGCAACAGGTCGGCGCTGGGCGCGATCGCGCTGGTCGGCTCGGCCTGGACCACCGTCAGGTGCCGCACGACGTCGAGCAGGTCGGTGGGCCGCGGCTCGGCGAGCAGCTGCGCGCGCACCGCCAGCCGGCGCGCGTCGGCGCGGGTGAGGCGGTGCGGCTCGGTCACGGGCGGCTCACGCCTGGGTGCCGGGGCCCTCGAAGTCGTCCCCGCGCGGGCGGATCAGGCCCTCCTGGGCCGCGGTCGCCACCAGCGTGCCGTCGGCCGTGAAGATCCGGCCGAAGGCGAGCCCGCGGGCCCCGACGGCGGTCGGCGACCACTGGTCGTAGAGCCACCACTCGTCGGCGCGGAAGGGCCGGTGGAACCACAGTGTGTGGTCGAGGGAGGCCATCTGGATCTTCGACGGGTTCATCCCGTGCACCGACAGCGTCGAGCCGAGCAGGCTCACGTCGCTGGCGTAGGTGAACGCCGCGAGGTGCACCGCAGGGTCGTCCGGCAGCCCCTCGCGCAGCCGGACCCACATCCGCGCCTGGGAGACGTGCCCGTCGTCGGGCGGGAGGCCGTAGCGGGTGTTGCCGAGCCAGCGGACGTCGAGGGCGCCCCACTCCTTGCCGAGCGCGTCGGCCTCGGCGTTGCCGCCCTTGCGCATCACCTCGACCAGGTCGAAGCCGGTCTCGGGGGCGCCGACCTCCGGCATCACGTCCTGGTGGTCGTAGCCCTCCTCGGCGCGCTGGAAGTTGAGGGTCTGGTAGTAGATCGGCCGGCCGTGCTGGCGAGCCACGACCCGGCGGGTGACGAAGGACCGTCCGTCGCGCGGCCGCTCCACGTCGTACACGATCGGCACCGCGTAGTCGCCGCCGCGCAGGAAGTAGGAGTGCAGGGAGTGCAGCGAGAACTCCTCCGGCACCGTGCGGACGGCGGCCATCAGCGACTGCGCGGCGACCTGGCCGCCGTAGACCCGGGCGCGCTGGGACTCCGGCTGCTTGCCGCGGAAGAGGTCGACGTCGAGCGGCTCGAGGTCGAGCAGGTCGACGAGCTCCCGGGTCGGCGTGAGGTCGCTGGTCATGAGCGGTCCTTCCGCGGCCGCATCACGGCCTCCTGCGCGACCGATGCGACGAGCCGACCGTCCTGGGTGAAGACCCGGGCCAGCACCAGCGTGCGCCCCGACGATGCGGACGGCGACAACTGGTCGTAGAGCCACCACTCGTCCGCGCGGAACGGGCGGTGGAACCACACCGCGTGGTCGAGCGAGGCGACGAAGACGTCGCCCTTGCCGAAGCTGATGCCGTGCGGCGCCATCGCGGCGCCGACCAGCGTCATGTCGGAGAGGTAGGTGAAGGCCGCGCGGTGCGCGGCCGCGTCGTCGGGCAGCGGCGAGGAGACCCGCAGCCAGACCCGTTGCCGGGCCGGGTGCAGCGGGTCCGGCTCGAGCCCGCTGGCGGAGTTGCCGACGATCCGGATGTCGGCGACGTTCCACTGGTCGGCGTGCAGCTCCTCCTGGGCGCGGGTGCTGATGCGGTGCACCGAGGCGTCGTCGGGGCCCGGCACGTCCGGCATCTGCTCCTCGTGCTCGAGGCCCGGCTCGGTCTTGTGGAAGTTGACCGTCTGCGCGTAGATCGGCCGCCCGTGCTGCTGGGCGATCACCCGGCGGGTGACGAACGACCGGCCGTCGCGCAGGTTCTCGACGTCGTAGATCGTCGGGGTGCGCGGGTCGCCGGGCTGCAGGAAGTACGAGTGCAGGGAGTGGGCGGTGAACGGCTCCTCGACCGTGCGCGACGCGGCGACCAGCGCCTGCGCGGCGACCTGGCCGCCGAACACCATCGGCCGGGTCGTGGGCATCTGGGCGCCCCGGTAGAGGTCGTCGTCGATGCGCTCGAGGTCGAGCAGCTCGAGCAGCTCGGCGGCGTCGCGTGGCATCAGCCCCGGCCCTCCTGGTCGGTCTCCTCCGGGCCGTCGAGGCCGGCGAGGAACTGCTCGAACTGGCGGCCGATCTCCTCGCCGGTCGGGAGCGGCTGGTCGGCGGCCAGCAGGCTCTGCCCGCTCTCCTCGGCGCGCTCGAACGCGTCGTACTGCCGCTCCAGCGCGGCCACGACCTCGGCGACCTCGCTGTTGTCGGCGAGGTACGCCGCGATCTCGGCGTCCCGGTCGTCGGCCTCGGCCCGCAGCCCGGACAGGTCGATCGTGAGCCGGCCGGCGATCTCGACCTGCTCGAGGAGCGCCGCGGCCGCGAGCGGATAGTCCATCTGCGCGAGGTAGTGCGGGACGTGGGCGACGAACCCGAGCGCCGGGTGGCCCCACTCCCCGAGGCGCAGCTCCAGCAGCGCCTGGGCGCTGCTCGGGATCCGCAGCTCGCCCCGCCACGGGCTGTCGGAGGTGAGCAGCGACGGGTCGTTGGCGTGCGGGGTGAGCGCGATCGGCCGGGTGTGCGGCACCGCCATCGGCACCGACCCGATGCCGACCACCCGGGTCACGCCGAGCCGCTCCACGACCTCGCGGACCGCCCGGCAGAAGGCCTCCCACCGGTTGTCGGGCTCCGGACCGTGGAGCAGGAGGTACGGCGTGCCGCCCGTGTCGCGCAGCAGCCGGACCACCAGCCGCGGCGCGTCGTACCCCGTGTAGTGGTCGCGCGCGAACGTCATCGGTGGCCGGCGGGCGCGGTAGTCGTGGAGCTGGTCGACGTCGAACGTCGCCACGACCGGGCCGTCGGAGAGGTCGATGAGGTGCTGGGCCGCCCGGGCGGCCGCGTTGCCGGCGTCGAGGAAGCCGTCGAGCACCAGCACCATCGTCAGGGCGGTCCGGTCGTCGAGCCCGGGCACCTCGTCCACGATGTGCACCAACCGGTCCCGCTCCACCACGCGCCTCCTCGACTCGACGACCGGCCACTCCGGCCGGTCGGTCGGTCCAACCGTAGTGGGCGCGCCGGTGTTCCGCGGGTCACCGGGCCGTCGTCGGGGCGGGTCCGGAGCGCTTGTTACCGTGGGGTAACCTTTGCTCGATCGAGCCTGCCCCACCCAGAGGAGACCCTGTTGTCCCGCCAGCTGCGAGAGGTCGTCTTCGTCGACGGCGTGCGCACCCCGTTCGGCGTCGGCAAGGCCAACGGCCAGTACGCCGAGACCCGCGCCGACGACCTCGTCATCAAGTGCATCCGTGAGCTCCTGCGCCGCAACCCCGAGCTGCCGCCCGACCGCGTCGACGAGGTCGCGGTCGCCGCCACCACCCAGATCGGCGACCAGGGCCTGACCATCGGCCGCACCGCCGCCCTGCTGTCCGGGCTCCCCCAGAGCGTCCCGGGCTACGCGATCGACCGCATGTGCGCGGGCGCGATGACCGCGGTCACCACGACCGCGTCCGGCATCGCCTTCGGCGCGTACGACGTGGCGATCGCCGGCGGCGTCGAGCACATGGGCCGCCACCCCATGGGCGAGGGCGTCGACCCGAACCCGCGGATCCTCTCCGAGCGCATCGTCAACCCCGACGCGCTGGTGATGGGCAAGACCGCCGAGAACCTGCACGACCGCTACCCGTCGATCACCAAGGAGCGCGTCGACGCCTACGCCGTCCGCTCGCAGGACAAGACCGCCGCGGCGTACGACGCCGGCAAGATCCAGCCGGACCTGGTGCCGGTCGCCACCCGCTCCGCCGAGCTCGGCTGGGGCCTGGCCACCAGCGACGAGCCGATGCGACCGGGCACGACCATGGAGACGCTGGCCGCGCTGAAGACGCCGTTCCGCCCGCACGGCAACGTGACGGCGGGCAACGCCGCGGGCATCAACGACGGCGCGACCGCCGCGCTGCTGGCCGACGAGGAGACCGCCCGCGAGCTGGGCCTCCCCGTGAGGATGCGCCTGGTGTCCTACTCCTTCGTGGGCGTCGAGCCCGAGGTGATGGGCGCCGGTCCGATCCCGGCGACCGAGAAGGCGCTCAAGCAGGCCGGCCTGACGATCGACGACATCGACGCCTTCGAGGTCAACGAGGCGTTCGCCGTGCAGGTGCTGGCGTTCCTCGAGCACTTCGGCATCGCCGACGACGACGCGCGCGTGAACCCCTACGGCGGCGCGATCGCCATGGGCCACCCGCTGGCGTCGTCCGGCGTGCGCCTGATGACCCAGCTCGCGCGGGCGTTCGAGGAGCGCCCCGAGGTGCGCTACGGCCTGACCACGATGTGCATCGGCATCGGCATGGGCGGCACCGTCATCTGGGAGAACCCGAACTGGACTGGAGAGGCTGCCTGATGAGCGACCTGACGAACCTGCTGGCCCGCGCCCAGGAGATCTCCTCCGACGCCGAGCGCGTCACCCAGGCCCACCTGCGCAAGGTCACACTGACCAGCGGCGCGGTGCTCGGCCTGATCACGCTCGACAACGGCGAGGACCACACCAAGCCCAACACGTTCGGCCCGCGCTCGCTGATCGCGCTCGACGCCGCGATCGACGCGGCGCTCGCCGACGACGAGATCACCGCCCTCGGGGTCACCGGCAAGCCGTTCATCCTCGCGGCCGGCGCGGACCTCACCTCGATCGCCGGCGGTGGCCCCGACGCGGTCCGGGTCGTCGCCGAGCTCGGCCACGCGGTGTTCCGCAAGCTGCAGGACGGCGGCAAGCCGTCGTTCGGCTTCGTCAACGGCCTCGCGCTCGGCGGTGGCCTCGAGGTCGCGCTGCACTGCACCTACCGCACGGTGATGGACAGCGCCCCGGCGCTGGGCCTGCCCGAGGTCATGCTCGGCCTGGTCCCCGGCTGGGGTGGCGCCTACCTGGTGCCCAACCTCGTCGGCGCCGACAAGGCGGTGACGCTCATCCTCGAGAACCCGCTCAACAACGGCAAGACGGTCGGCGGCGCCGCGGCGTACGAGCTCGGGCTGGCCGACGCCGTGTTCTCCGGTGCCGACTTCCTCGAGCAGTCGCTGCTCTGGGCCGACGCGGTCCTGCGCGGCGAGCTCGTCGTCGAACGCCCGGCCGTCGACCGTGGCGAGGCCTGGGATGCCGCGGTCGCACGGGGCGAGGCGATCGTCCAGTCGCGCACGGGTGGCGCCAGCCCGGCGGCGAAGAAGGCCGTCGAGCTGATCGCGCTGGCCAGGACGGCGTCGCGCGACGAGGGCTTCGCGGCCGAGGACGACGCGCTCGAGGCGAT
Organism: Nocardioides agri; assembly: GCF_013778305.1. Classification (GTDB taxonomy): domain Bacteria; phylum Actinomycetota; class Actinomycetes; order Propionibacteriales; family Nocardioidaceae; genus Nocardioides; species Nocardioides agri. Next base: position 417,623 of record NZ_JACEIC010000001.1, on the reverse strand, counting down.
GTCGCGCACCCCGGAGCTGCTGGCCTCCCTCTACGCCTTCGACCTCGTGCAGAAGCGGGCCAAGCGGCCCGCCGGCGCTCCCGACCGGTCGCTCGCGCGCCCGGTCACCAAGGTCGGCATCGTCGGTGCGGGCCTGATGGCCTCGCAGATGGCGCTGCTCTTCGTGCGTCGCCTCGAGGTGCCGGTCGTGCTGACCGACCTCGACCAGGAGCGCGTCGACAAGGGTGTCGCCTACGTGCACGCCGAGATCGACAAGCTGCTCGCCAAGGGCCGGATCAACAACGACAAGGCCAACCGCCACAAGGCGCTGGTCACCGGCTCGGTCGACAAGGGCGAGGGCTTCGCCGGCGCCGACTTCGTGATCGAGGCCGTGTTCGAGGAGATGTCGGTCAAGAAGTCGGTCTTCGCCGACGTCGAGAAGGCCGTCTCGCCGGAGTGCATCCTCGCGACCAACACCTCGTCGCTGTCGATCACCGAGATGGCCGCCGACCTCGAGCACCCCGAGCGGGTCGTGGGCTTCCACTTCTTCAACCCCGTCGCGGTGATGCCGCTGCTGGAGATCGTCAAGGGCGAGCGGAGCTCCGACGAGGCGCTCGCCACGGCGTTCGCCACCGGCAAGGCGCTGAAGAAGACCACGATCCTGGTCAACGACAGCCCGTCGTTCATCGTCAACCGCCTGCTCGGCCGCTTCATGGGCGAGGTCGGCCGGATCGTCGACGAGGGCACCCCGGTGCCCGTCGCCGACGGTGCGTTCGCCGGCGTCGCGCCGATGCCGCCGTTCGTGCTGCTCTCGCTGGTCGGTCCCGCGATCGCCCTGCACAACAACGAGACCCTGCACGGTGCGTTCCCCGACCGCTTCTACGTCTCGCCGGCGCTCGAGCGCGTGGTGGCCGCGAGGAAGTCGTCGTACTACGGCCCGGACGGCAACCTCGACCCCGAGGTCGAGGCGCTGCTCGAGAAGCCGGCGTCGCCGGTCGTCCTCTCGCCCGAGGAGGTGCGCACCCGGGTGCTCACCGGCCTGGCCGACGAGGCCCGGCGGATGCTCGACGAGGGTGTCGTCGTCGCGGCCGAGGACCTCGACCTCGCGATGATCACCGGGGCCGGGTTCTCGTTCTGGAACGGCGGCCTGACGATGCTGCTCGAGCGGGAGGGCCTCGGCTCCTTCCACTGAGCTGCGCTCAGCTCCTGACGAGGCGGGTCGCCGGTCACCGGTGGCCCGCCTCGTGCGTGGTGACGTGCTCGAGGAGGCTGTGGTCGTGCCGCGCGAACGCTCCCGGCGCCATCCCGTGGGCTCGCCGGAACGCGCGGTTGAACGCGGCCTCGGACTGGTAGCCGACGCGCTCGGCGACCCGCGCCAGGGGCAGCTCGCGCTCGCGCACCAGCCGAGCGGCGAGGTCCATCCGCCACGCGGTCGCGTAGGACATGGGCGGCTCACCGAGGAGGTCGCGGAAGCGGGCGGCGAACGCGGACCGGGACATCCCGGCCTGCGCGGCCAGGGACTCCAGCGTCCACGGTGCGCCCGGCTCGGCGTGGAACGCCGCCAGCGCCCGGCCCAGCTGCGGGTCGCGCAGGCCGGCGACCCAGCCGTCGCCGGGCGTTGCGGTCTCCAGCCAGCTGCGGACGGCCTGGACGACCAGGATGTCGGCGAGCCGCGCGGTGACGACGTCGCTGCCGGGGCGCGGGTGCTGCGACTCCGCGCCGATCACCTCGAAGGCGGCGCGCATCCAGGTCAGGTCGTCCGCGCGCACGGCCGGGAGGACCGGCGGGAGGCTGCGCAGCAGCCGGGCGACGCCGAGCCCGGTGAAGCTCACCGCGCCGCAGACGAGCTCGGTGCGCGCTCCGCCGCCGTCGATGCGGAGCCGTTCGTAGCGGTCGCCGACCTCGGCGCGTGGCAGGTCGAACAGGGGGACGGTCCGGCTGCCCGGGGCGTCCACGATGTCGTGGCCGGTGCCGTGCGGCACGAGGACGATGTCGCCGGCGCCCATCCGCGTGGTCTCCCCGTCGACCTGCAGCACGAGCTCGCCGGCCGTCACCAGGTGGAACACCACCGTGCCCGGCAGCGGCGGGATCGCGATGCCCCACGGGGCCGAGAGGTCCGAGGCGGCGTAGAACACCCCGGTCATCCCGAAGTCGGCGAGGGTCTCGGAGAGCACGTCCCGGTCCACCCGGCCAGTGTGCGCCGGGCTGGACGCAGGATCAAGTTCTCCGGCATTTGTGGCATTGAAAGTCCAGCGCGGCCGTCCGAGGCTGGAAGCACCCCGGAACCGGTCCGGGCCGGAGAGAGCAGGAGACGACAATGAAGGTTCTGGTGGTGGGTGCGAGCCGCGGCACGGGTGCCGCACTGGTGAGCGAGCTGGCCGAGCGCGGGCACCTCGTGACGGCGTACGCGCGTCAGCCGGGCGGCGGGGACGAGCGGGTGCACCACGTCGCGGGTGACGTCCTCGACCGCGAGGCGCTGGCCAAGGCGATGATCGGGCAGGACGCCGTGGCGGTGACGCTGGGCATCCCGGACAACCCGTTCCGGGTCCGGCTGACCCGGCGCGCGAGCTCGCCGCTCGACGTCCGCTCGCGGGGCACGGCGGGCGTGGTCGCGGCGATGCGCGAGCACGGCGTCCCGCGCATCGCGATCCTCTCGGTCTACGGGATCGGGGAGTCCTACGCGGAGCTCCCGCTGGCGCTCAAGGCGTTCTTCAGCCTCGCGATCCGGCCGCAGGTCGACGACCACGAGCGCCAGGAGCGCTTGGTGCGCGCGAGCGGTCTCGAGTGGACGATCGTCCAGCCGACGGTCCTGCACGACGAGCCGACCGAGGCGGCGCCGTACGTCGGCTCCGGCGAGCGGCCGCCCAGCATGCGCGTCTCGCGCCGCCAGGTGGCCCGGGTCCTCGCGGACGCGCTCGAGCAGGATGCGCTCGTCGGGCGGGTGCTCACCGTGTCGGAGGCTGCTGGCTGATGAGCGGCGCCACGTCGGCCACCAGCTCGACGATCCGGTCCGCGTCGCGGCGGTCCGGATCCTGCTCGGGGTCGTAGATCGCCAGGCTCCAGCCGAGGCAGCCGCCCTCCCCCAACGCGGCACGGAGCACCGCGGTCAGCGCCTCCCAGCCGAGACCGCCGGGGGTGCCCGGGTCCCCCGGGACTCCTTGCGCCGGGAGCACGCGCGGGTCCAGCACGTCGAGGTCGACGTGCAGCCACCAGCGCCGGGCGGCGGCCCCCAGGTGCCGGACCGCCTCCCGCCCGCACTCCTCGGGTCGGGCCGCGGTCTCGCGCGAGTCGCGGAACCACACCCCGAGGTCGCGCAGCGAGCCCACGTTGAAGCGCCGGCGCCAGTCCTCGTCGCGCGGGCCCAGGACCGCGAGGTGCTGCCTGCCCAGGACGCCCCGCCGGGCGCTCAGTGGACCGCGCAGGAGGCCGCCCGTGAGGCCGAGGAGCAAGCCGATCTCGGTGTTCGCGGCCTCTCCGTCCTCCGACACGTCGAGCGGCATCGTGTCCTCGTGACCGTCGAGGAAGAGCAGGCCGACCGGCCCGGTGTCACTCAGCGCCGGGATCGTGGCGAGCAGCGTGGTGCAGTCGCCGCCGTGCACGACGGGGAACCGCCCGCCCTCCACCACCCGCGCGACCCGCTCGCCGAGGCGGTCGACCATCGCGAGCAGCGCCGTCTCGTTGACCAAGGACGTGTGCTCGCCGCGGCTCGGGTCCGGTGCCGGGAGCGCCAGGTCCCCGCCGTCGGTGACCCGGTGGCCGGGGAAGGCGCCAGCCAGCCCGGCTGACCGCAGGGCCTGCGACGCCGCGGCCTGGTTGCCCGGGCGGCCGTAGCCGTCGAAGGGCACCCCGATCAGCTCGACGTCGGCCATCGTCACACCCAAGCACGAGTCAGCTGATCTCCGGCAGCTCCTGCGCCGCGCCGAGCAGCGCGCGGAACGGGTCGCCGCGCTCGGCGAGCCGGTCGAGCACGGTGCGGATCGTCCACCGGTCGGGCCGCAGGTCGGGGTCGTCGAGCTCCTCCCACGCGATCGGCACCGAGACCGGCGCACCGGCCGCCGGTCGGGGCGAGTAGGGCGCGACGAGCGTCTTGTTGATCGCGTTCTGGGTGTAGTCGAGGCGGGCGAGACCCCTGCGGGCCTTGACCTCCCACTTCCAGCTGACGAGCTCGGGCAGCACCTTGCCGACCGTGCGCGAGAGCCGCTCCACCCAGGCGCGGGTGTCGTCGAACGTGTAGCCCGGCACGACCGGGATCCAGACCTGGATGCCGCGCCGGCCGGTGACCTTCGCCCGGGCGGTCACGCCGAGGTGCTCCAGCGCGGTGCGGTGCAGGCGGGCCAGGGCGAGCAGGTCGTCCCAGGCGGTCCGCTCCCCCGGGTCCAGGTCGACCAGCGCGTAGGTCGGCTCGTGCGGCGCCTCGGCCCGGGACGTCCAGGGGTGCCACTCCAGGGCGCCGAAGTTCGCGGCCCAGACGAGGGCGGCCGGCTCGTCGGGCACGACGTACGCCGTGGTCTCGCCCTCGTCGGCGTCCGGGTTCTCCCAGCAGCGCAGCCACTCGGGGGCGTGGTCGGGGCGCTGCTTGTGCCAGAAGCCCTTGCCCTGCACGCCGTCCGGGTAGCGGTGCATGTTGAGCGGGCGGCCCTCGAGGTAGGGCAGCGCCACCGGCGCGATGCGGGCGGCGTACGCGAGCAGCTCGCGCTTGGTGATCGGCGGGCTCTTCTTGTCGGCGGCCGGGAACAGGACCTTGTCGAGGTTGGTCACCTTGAGCCGTCGGCCGAAGACCTCCCACGCGCCCTCCTTGCCCATGGACTCGAGGTCGTCGATGGCCGCGTCGGGCAGCGGCTGCGGGAGGAGGTCGACCTCGGCCTCGGCCGGGGGCGCGTCCGACCGCCAGAGCCGGTGCGGATCGGCCAGGACCTCGTCGTTGGTGCGCCCGCTGAGCACCGAGCGCGGGTGGTCCTCGGGATCCCAGCCCTCGACGGCGTGGTCGTCGCGCTTGTGGAGCAGCATCCAGGCGCGGTCCTCGTCCGCGTCGTCGCGGCGCACGAGGACCAGGCGCCCGCGCAGCTTCTCGCCGTGGACCTCGGCGTGCAGCTCGCCCGTGCGGACGGCCGCGCCAGGATCCTCGGTGTGCACGGGCTCCCACGTGCCGGTGTCCCAGACGATGACGTCGCCGCCGCCGTACTCGCTCGACGGGATGACGCCCTCGAAGTGGAGGTACTCCACCGGGTGGTCCTCGACGTGCACGGCCAGGCGGCGGGCCTTCGGGTCCAGCGTCGGCCCCTTCGGCACCGCCCAGCTCACCAGCACGCCGTCGATCTCGAAGCGCAGGTCGTAGTGCAACCGGCTCGCCCGGTGCCGCTGGACGACGAAGCGCCGCGTGCCGTCGGGGGACGCCATGTCGCCGGCCGGCTCCGGCGTTCGGCCGAAGTCGCGCATCCGGCGGTAGGTGTCCAGCTTGCCGGCCATGGTCCCAGGGTGCCCCGAGCCTCCTGCTGGCATGTTCATGGCCGTTGAGTCGAGCGGGTCATGACGACTGCTGTCGATGCGTGTGATGCTGCGTGGAGGGTGCGGGAGGCGGGAGGTCGAGCGGGTGCGGATCGCGACGTGGAACCTGGAGAACCTGTTCGCGCCCGGCACGGGGGACGCGGCACCGACCAGCGAGACGGCGTACCAGGCGAAGCTGGAGGCGCTCGCCACCACGATCGCCTCGATCGGCCCTCAGGTGCTGGCGGTCCAAGAGGTCGGGCCGCAACCTGCGCTCGACGACCTGGCCGCGGCGGTCGCCGCCCAGACCGACCACACCTGGCACACCGCGGCAGCCGACCCCGACGGCCGCGGCATCAGGGTCGCGCTGCTGTCGCATGGGGAGCTGCGCGACGTCGAGCAGGTCAGGGACCTGCCCGCCGGCATCGGTCCGGTGCAGATCAGCGACGACGGCGAGATCCTGACCGGCCTCGGCCGGCCGGCGTTGAAGGCGACCGTCACCCTGGACGGACATGACGTGCACGTCCTCTCCGTGCACCTGAAGTCGAAGCTGCTGACCTTCCCGGATGGGCACTTCTCCACCAGCGACGAGGACGTGCGGGTCAGGTACGGGTTCTACGCCCTCGCCCGCCGGGCGGCCGAGGCCGCCGGGGTCCGGGCCTACGTCACCCGGCTCCTCGAGGACGGCGGCGGTGCGGTCCCGGCCGTGGTCGTGGCCGGAGACCTCAACGACGACGTGCAGGCGGCGACCACCCAGCTCCTGCACGGCCCGCCCGGGTCGGAGTTCGAGACGCCGGGGTTCGACCGTCCCGATGCCGGGGATGCCCAGCGGCTGTGGAACCTCGCCCCCCTGATCCCGGAGCACGACCGGTACTCCCGGATCTACCGAGGCCGTCGCGAGCTCATCGACCACATCCTGGTCTCAGCGCCGCTCACCTCACCCAAGCCGACCGTCGGCGCCGGTCCGGGTGCGGCCCCGTCCATCGCCGACGACCCCGACGCCCGCCGCAACGAGCCGGGCTCGGACCATCGCCCCGTCCACGCGGAGCTCGGCTGACGACGCTCCTCGACCGGGACCGCCCTGTGGTCCCCACAAATTGGGGGTCGCGGGCGGGGCGCACCGATGCCAGACTCCGAAACAACCGGGGGGCCAGGTCTCGGAGGTGCGGCACATGCGCAAGTGGCTCGTCGGATCACTGGTTCTCGTGGTTGTCACCGCGCTGTGCGCGGGCCTGACGTCCGCGACGGCGGCACCCACGGCCGTGGGACGCGATCCCGACCGGCTGGACGCCTACACGGTGACCCTCGCGCCTTCCGAGCTGTCGGCCGTCTCCGACCTGGGCGTCGAGGTGAGCGACCAGCGGTCCGTCGGGCGCGAGCTCGAGCTCGACGTCGTGCTCGACGGAGCGCAGGCCAACAAGCTCGAGGCGCAGGGCGTCGATGTCGAGCTCACCCGGGTGACCGGTGGCCTGACCGTCCGCCAGTTCGCCGCCAAGCAGGCGGTCGGCGGGTTCAACGTCTGGCGCTCGTACGACCAGGCCGGCGGCATCCGGGACCAGCTCTACGCGGCGGCCCGCAACAACCCCGATCTCGTGAAGCTCGAGGTCATCGGCCACACCGGTCAGGGTCGCGAGATCCTGGCCGTCAAGCTGACCAAGGACGCCCGCAAGAAGCGGGACGGCAGCCGGCCGGCCGTGCTCTACAGCTCGACCCAGCACGCTCGCGAGTGGATCTCGACCGAGGTCAACCGCCGCCTCATGAACCACTACATCGACGGGTGGCGGGCCCACGACAAACAGGTCAAGAAGCTGCTGACGTCCACCGAGCTGTGGTTCGTGCTGGTGGCCAACCCCGACGGGTACCAGTACACGTTCGACCACGAGCGGTTGTGGCGCAAGAACCTCCGCGACAACAACGGGGACGGCGAGACCCAGGTCGGCGACGGCGTCGACCCCAACCGCAACTTCCCCAACCACTGGGGGTACGACGAGGAGGGCTCGTCGTCCATCCAGTCGAGCGAGACCTACCGTGGCCCGGCCCCGATGTCCGAGCCGGAGACCCGGGCGATGGTCGGCCTGCTCGACCGGGTCGGCTTCGCGTTCCAGGTCAACTACCACTCGGCCGGCCAGTGGCTGCTCTACGCCGAGGGCTGGCAGACCGGCACCCCGACCGCGGACGACCCGATCTACTACGCGATGTCCGGCAACCTGGACGCACCGGCGATCGCGGACTTCCACCCGGGCCTGAGCTCGGACGTCCTCTACGTCACCAACGGCGAGACCACTGACTACGCGCACGCGAGCAGGGGGACGCTGGCCTGGACGCCGGAGCTGTCCGAGGGCTGCGACGGGTGCGGTTTCGTCTTCCCTGACGACGACGCACTGGTGCAGGCCGAGTTCGAGCGCAACCTGCCGTTCGCCGACTCGGTCGCGCGCTCGGCGGGCGACCCCGACGACCCGGAGACGGTCACCGGCATCGAGACCAAGCCGTTCTACCTGGACAGCGACGACCCCTACAAGAGCGGCAACCCCGGGGTCCAGCTGAGCTTCACGGAGTCGTACGGCGACCCGCAGCCGGTCGCGGTGCTCGCCAAGCGCAGCCTCGGCGAGGTGACGCTCAAGTACCGCATCAACGACGGGCGCGTCCGCTCGGCATCCACGCGCGAGTGGGCTGGCGGGTCGACCTACGACCCCGCCGCGGTCTACTACCACCAGGTGCGCGGTGTCGTCCGCGGCACGGACCCGGGCGACTCGGTCAAGGTCTGGTTCGAGGCGCACGGCAAGCGGAGCGACTCGTTCACCTACGACGCGGTCTCCGACTCCGGCAACGACGTGCTGGTGGTCGCCGCGGAGGACTACACGGGGGCCTCTCCGGTGCAGGCGACGACCGGCCCGCACCACGCCGACGCGTACGTCGACGCGCTGGCCGCCAACGGCGAGGAGGCGGATCTCTACGACATCGACGCGGCGGGTCGCGTCGCGCCGGACGCGCTCGGCGTCCTGAGTCACTACGACGCCGTCGTCTGGGAGACCGGTGACGACCTCGTCACCCGGACGGCCGGTCGCGGCGGCGGCAACGCCGACCGACTGGCGATCGACGAGCTGCTCGAGCTCCGCTCGTTCCTGAACGAGGGCGGCAAGGCCATGCTCGCGGGCGACTCCGCCGGCCAGCAGTACACCACCAACGTGGGCGCCCAGCTCTACGACCCCCAGGGCGAGATCGCCTGCAACCCGGCGCCCGCCGACGTCGACCCGCGCCGCTGCCTGCCGACCTACGGCTCGTTCTTCGGCGGCGACACGACCAACGACGTGCTGCAGTACTACCTCGGCGGCTACCTGGCCGTGGGCAACGACGGCCACAGCGACGGGACGGCGTTCGACTCGGTCGGGGTCGACGACCCCTTCACCGGTCTGTCGTGGGGCCTCGACGATCCCGTCTTCGCCGGCAACACGCTGCGGCGGTCCTCGTTCATCGCGACCAGCGGCATCCTGCCGGTCGACGAGTTCAAGCAGTTCGAGAGCTGGCCGGCGGCGCGCTACGACAAGCCCGGCGGGCCCTTCCAGCCCCACACCGGCGACAAGTACCTCTACTCGCAGATCGCCGACGCCTCCTACAAGCGGGTCACCCGGGAGGTCGCCGTCCCGGCCGGCGGTGGGTCGATGACGTTCTGGACGTCGTACGACACCGAGGCCGCCTGGGACCACCTGTTCGTCGAGGCGCGCACCCCCGGTGGTGACGACTGGACGACGTTGCCGGACGCCAACGGCAACACCACGCAGGCCACGGGCGAGAGCTGCAAGGCGGAGAACTCCGGCGGCTGGCGGACCCTCCACCCGCAGCTCGACCACTACCAGACCCAGACGGGCGACTCGACGTGCGATCCGACCGGCACCACCGGCGCGTGGCACGCAGCGAGCGGGAGCTCGAGCGGCTGGCAGCAGTGGAGCGTCGACCTCTCGGCGTACGCCGGGAAGTCCGTCGAGGTGTCGATCGCCTACGCGAGCGACTGGTCCACCCAGGGCATCGGCGTCTTCCTCGACGACATCGTCCTCCCCGACGGCACCAGCACGTCGTTCGAGACCGATCTCGGCGGCTGGCAGGTCACCGGACCACCCGCCGGCAGCGGGGCCAACGCCAACAACTTCATCCAGACCGACACGTCCGGCTTCCCGGTCGGCAACACGATCGCCACGCCACGGTCGCTGCTGGTCGGCTTCGGGTTGGAAGGGGTGTCCACGACCGCCGAGCGCAACGCGGTGATGGATCGCGCCCTCGACCACCTGCTGGGCTGACGCGTTCTCGGGATCACCTCGTAGCCGACAGGCCGGCGATCCTGCCGGCGCGGAACGCTTCGACGAAGAGCGCGTGATCGCGCTGAGCGGTGGCGGCGTACGTCTCCGCGAAGTCCACGACGTCCTCGACGAACTCGTCCTCGCGGTCGCCGACAGCGCCGAGGATGGCCTCCTCGGTCTGGAAGTCGACCAACCGCTGGTCGCTGTCCTCGTCCGAGGCGCAGTGGACCTTGGCGGTCGCGCGCCCGAGATCCCCGAGCAGCGGGGCCATCTCGTCGGGCTCGGTGACGTCGCTCCAGTCCAGGTCGAGCTCGTAGGGGGACAGCTCGGACACGACGAAGCCGGTGCCGTCGATGGTGGTCCAGCCGAGCAGCGGGTCGGCGTGGGCCTGCAGGGCACGCTGGCTGACCACCGTGCGGTGGCCGTCGTGCTCGAAGAAGCTCCCGAGGCGCTCGTCGTCGACCACGCGGCTCAGGGCGGGCCGGTTGCCCTGCTTCATGCTGAGCACGATGTCGTTCTCGAGAGCCTGGTTGAACCCCTCGATGAGCACGTTGTAGGCCGGGAGGCCGGCGCTGCCGATGCCGAACCCGGTGGTGGCGACGACGTCCTTGACGTCGTAGAAGACCGGTTGGCTGAAGCGCTTGGACGCCGGGATGGTCTCGACGTACCGGGCGAACGCGGCCAGCACCATCGAGCGCTCCGCCGCGTTGAGGTGCCGGGCCTTGGCGTCGTCGACGAAGCGGCGCTCGTGGTCGGTCACGACCGTCATCGACTCGAGCATCGCGATGCGGGTCTGGGCGCGCGCGGCGAGCAGCACCGCGTGCACGGGGCCCTCGGTGTTGTCCAGGCGCAGCGAGAAGTCGCCGAGGTCGTCGTCGGTCTCGCGGTAGCGCCGGACCTGATCGAGGTAGGAACGGAGGTAGACCTCGGCCAGCGCGCGGACGTCGTCCTCCGGAAGCGCCTTCTGCCAGCACATCAGAGCCAGGCTGGCGCAGAAGCGGCGCAGGTCCCACGAGAAGTGACCCAGGTACGCCTCGTCGAAGTCGTTGACGTCGAAGACCAGGAGTCCCTCGCCGTTCATGTAGGTACCGAAGTTCTCGACGTGCAGGTCGCCGTGGATCCACACCCGCGACGTCCGGTCGTCGGCCCACCGATCGTCCACCCCGGCCACGTCGGCGGAGAAGAGGCAGGCCGAGCCGCGGTAGAACGCGAAGGGGTCGGCGGCCATCTTGCGGAACTTCGTCCGGAACCCGTGCGGGTCGGCTCGGAGCAGGTCGTCGAAGGCCTCGACGAGGACGTCGACGATGTACCGGCTGCGCGCGCCTTCTCGGCTTCCCATCCAGGCAGCCTAGGCAGGCCGCGGAGGCGCGGCCGGTGCGTGCGAACCGCGGGTCATCCCGACTGATGCGCGCCGGCGACCAAGGACTCGTAGACCTCGACGTACCCGCGGCACATCTCCTCGGCCGAGAACCGCTGGGCGTGGCGTCTGCACGCGTCGGGGTCGATCTCACCGATCCGCTCCGCGGCCTTCACCATCTCGTCCACGTCGTCACAGATGAACCCGGTGACGCCGTCATCGATCACCTCCGGCACCGATCCCCGGCGGAGCGCGATCACCGGGGTGCCCGAGGCGAGGGACTCGATCATGACCAGGCCGAACGGCTCCGGCCAGTCGCTCGGGAACAGGGTGGCGCGCGCGCCGGCGTAGAACGCCGGCTTCTCCTGCTCGTCGATCTCCCCGATGAAGTCGACGTCCGGGCCCATCTCCGGCTTGACCTCGTCCTCGTAGTAGTCGACGTCGAGCGGGTCCACCTTCGCGGCCATCCGGAGCGGCACCCCGGTGCGCCGGGAGATCTCGATCGCGGCGAGGGGGCCCTTCTCCTCGGTGATCCGGCCCACGAATCCCAGGTAGCCGTCGGAATCGTGCGGGACGTCCTGGTAGGCGGTGAGGTCGAGGCCGTTGTAGACCGTCGCCGCCCAGGTGAGGTCGAAGTCTGCGACGGCCAGCCGCTGGTCGTCGCTGATGGAGACCAGGGGCACCGACGGGTACCTCGGCAGCAGGTCCCTCAGGAAGTCGAGGTCCAGGCGGCCGTGCATCGTCAGCACGGTGGGCGTGTCGCGCAGACGGGTGAACGGCAGCGTCCAGATGTCCAGGTGGGAGTGGATGACGTCGAACTCGTCGGCCCGCCGGTAGATCTCGGCCAGCATCTGCAGGTGCAGGTGGGGGGCGAGGTTCACCAGCTCGTCGCTGCTGAACCGCTCGCGCAGCGGTTGCTCGGACGCCTGGAGCGTCGCGTCCGTGAGGGAGTTCTCCGGCCCGAACAGCGTGACCTCGTGGCCGGCGGCCGCCAAGCCGTCGCAGAGCACGGCGATCACCCGCTCGGTCCCGCCGTACGCCTCGGGCGGCACGGCCTCGTAGAGCGGGGCGACCTGCGCGATCCTCATGACGGCGCCGCGGTCGCCGGGTCAGCGGCTCCGGCAGGCCGTCGCGACGGCGTACGCTCGGCGATCGGGAACAGGTGGCCCATCCGAAGGCGGTAGGCCTTCTGGCAGGTCGGACACTGCAGGTCGCCGTCGGACGCGACCGGCATCTGCCGCCCGCAGTCCGGGCACGGCACATCGAATACGGTGCTCATCACACTTCCCTCCGCGACATCGCTGTCGTCCCTCCCCTCCGCAGTGCCCCAACACCCGCACTCGACAAACCTGGTGCGGCCGCCACGCGCCCGGACGTATATCGTCGGGATGCGTTGGGCACCGTGGACGAATGTCTGAGTTCAACTCCGCGGCAGACGGCGTCCCCGCCGGAGGGCGCCACGACCTGGTCACCGTCGACGGACGCTGCTTCGCGATCAGCGCAGAAGCCGGCGACATGGTGGCCGGAACCCACGGCCTCGTGTACGACGACCTGCGGCACCTGAGCCGGCTGCAGCTGACCGTCAACGGCGACCGGGTCGAGCTCCTGGGTGCGAGCACCCCCACGCCGTTGTCCGCGGTCGTCGTCTCGCGGGTGGTGGCTCGGGTCGACGGCGACGGCGACGGCGACGGCGCGGACCCTGGCCAGGGCACGATCGGCACGGAGCACCGCGGCGACCACGCCGGAGTCCTGCTGATCCGCCGTCGCTCGCTCGCCGGCTGCCTGCTGGAGGAGCTGACCCTGCGGAACCCGCACCCGATGCCGGTCAGCGTGCACGTCCAGCTGGAGGTGGCGGCCGACTTCGCCCACGTGTTCGACGTCAAGAGCGGCACCGCCGATCGGGAGCGCGCGAGCGTGGCGGTCGACCCGAGCGGCACCTGGACATTGGGCTCCCCGCGCGATCCTCAGGACAGCACCCGGGTGCTGATGGAGCCCCGGCCCGACGAGGTCGACCCCGACGGCGGCGCCGCCACCTGGCGCCTGCAGGTGCCCGGGCAGGGCGAGGTGACCGTCGCGGTCACCGTGCAGCCGGTGTCCGCAGGCGTCCCCGCCGACCTCGAGCGCCCCGCGGCGCTGGCGCGCGGGACGGCGGTCCGCGAGCTCTCGGCGTGGCGTGCCGGCCTGCCCTCGGCCGTGTCGCTCGACCCACGGCTGCCCACCGCCATCGACCAGGCGCTCATCGATCTGGCCGCCCTGCGGATCGTGGACGAGGCGCACCCCGAGCGGACGGTGGTGGCCGCGGGGGCGCCGTGGTTCATGACGCTGTTCGGTCGTGACTCCCTGTTGACGGCATGGATGACCCTGCCGTTCGACGGCTCGCTCGCCGCAGGCGTGCTGGCCGGCCTCGCCGAGCTCCAGGGACGCGTGGACGATCCGGCGTCCGAGGAGCAGCCGGGACGCATCGTGCACGAGCTGCGGCGCCACGGGGGCAGCGGGCCGTTCTCCTCTCGCAACCGCTACTACGGGACCGTGGACGCCACTCCCCTCTTCGTCGCTCTCGCGGCAGAGGCGTGGCGCTGGCGCGCCATCGACGAGGGCACCCTCCGCGATCTCGCGCCCGCCGTCGGTCGCGCCATCGACTGGACCATCGGAGCCGGTGACTCCAACGGCGACGGGTTCGTCGACTACCGGCGCCGGGACGCGCACGGACTCGCCAACCAGGGCTGGAAGGACTCCTGGGACGGCATCACGCGAGCCGACGGCACGCTGCCGCAGGCACCTCTCGCGCTCGTGGAGGTCCAGGGGTACGCCTACGCCGCTCTCACCGGCGCCGCCGCGTTGGCCACCACGGTCGACATCGGGCACGACGCCGACGATCTGCTCCGCCGCGCCCAGGTGCTGAAGGACCGCTTCAACGAAACGTTCTGGGACCGTCGAGGCTGGTTCGTCCTGGGCCTGGACGGCGACGGCCGTCCCATCGACTCGCTCACGACCAACCCCGGGCACGCTTTGTGGTCAGGGATCGCGGACGACGACAAGGCGCGCCAGTACGTCGAGAGGCTGGTCGACCGGGACCTGTGGACGGGGTGGGGCCTGCGCACCCTGGCGAGCTCGATGGCGGCGTACGACCCGCTGAGCTACCACAACGGCTCGGTGTGGCCGCACGACACCGCCCTCTGCGTCGCGGGCGCCGCCCGCTACGGCCACTGGGACGCGGTCGACCTGCTCGTGGACGGCGCTCTCGAGGCGACCCGCCACTTCGGCGGTCGGCCTCCGGAGCTCTTCGCCGGTCTGTCGCGCGACGACGTCGCGATGCCGGTGGCATACCCGTCGTCATGCTCGCCCCAGGCCTGGGCGTCGGCGTCGGTGCTGCTGCTGGTCCGCACGATGCTGGGTCTGGAGCCCACCGCCGACGGCTCGGGGGTCGAGCTGGTCCGCGGCGACCTCTCCGGCGTGCCTGACCTCGCGCTCTCGGCCCTCGAGTTCGCCGGTCGGCCGATGTCGGTCGACGTCCAGGCCGGCAGCGGGCGGGTCACGCTCGGTCCGTCGGCCCAGCCGTGGTCGAGCGGTCCGTGACCGTCAAACGTGGCGTCAAACGCTGCTGAGGTTTGGTCGTCTCATCCGGCCGTCGACCAGCGACTGGCCGACAACCAGATGGGAAGGACTCATGGCTCTGTTCATGGACACGCACAACATCGACGGTGGGGTCTCGGCGGCAGATGTCGCTGCCGCCCACGAGGCCGACCTGGCCACGCAGAGGTCGCACGGAGTGGACTACCTCCGCTACTGGGTCGACGAGCAGGCGGGGAAGATCTTCTGCCTCGTCGAGGCACCGAGCGCGGAGGCAGCCAACGCCGTCCATCGTGAGGCGCACGGGCTCGTGGCTGACGAGATCTACAGCGTCAGCGAGCACTCCTGAGGCTGTGCCCTCGCCCGACCCGCCGACTGCCGTCCGGAGTCGTTCGGGCACCTGCACGGAGGCCCCGGGCGCCAGCGGCGCTCGGGGCCTGCGGGCTGCGGGTGGGAACGGGTCTCCAGCGAGGGGTACCGGGAGGTCATGGCTGTGCGACGCTGATCGTATGGCGGACGAGCCCCTCACGATCCGCCTCTTGGGTCGCCCGGCCATCGAGCGGCCCGGTCAGACGGCCGACCGTCTCCGCAGCCGGAAGAGCTGGGCGCTGCTGGCCTACCTCCTGCTCTGCGAGGCCCGCCCGACCAGGAGCCAGCTGGCCGGGATGCTGTTCTCGGAGGCCGACGACCCGCTGCGTGCCCTGCGGTGGAGCCTGGCCGAGATCCGTCGCTGCCTCGGCGACAGCGTCTCGATCGACGGGGATCCCGTGGTGCTGCTGCTTTCGGAGGGCGTTGCTGTGGACGTCGACCTGCTCGGCCGGGACTGGACCGCCGCCGTCGAGGCCGTCGGGCTCGGTGCCGAGCTGCTCGACGGGTTGGTCGTCCGGGGGGCACCTGCGTTCGAGTCGTGGCTGCTCTACGAGCGGCGACGGATCGCTGCGGCCTCCGAGGCGATCCTGCACGAGGCTGCCCTGGGTCTGTTGGCGCGTGGTGCGCTCGATCGAGCCTGCGGCTTCGCCGTACGTGCCGCCGCGATGAGCCCTCTCGACGAGAACCACCAAGCGCTGCTGATCCGCCTCTATCGGCTGATGGGCGATGACGCGGCGGCCGAGCGACAGTACGCCGCGTGGACCGGGCTGCTGGACACGGAGCTCGGCGTGGCGCCCGGAGTGACGATCGAGGCCGCGATGCGGGAGCGTCCACGTCGACGTGTCGGCGTCCCGACCAGCGCCACGGTCGAGGCCGCCATCGAGTCGGGGTCGGCGACGATCGCGGCCGGAGCGATCGAGCCGGGGGTCGCTGCCCTGCGCAGCGCCGTCCGACTCGCCGACGCCGGCGCCGCGACCTCGCTGCGCTCGCGGTCCCGACAGGTGCTGGCCGAGGCGCTGATCCATTCGCTCCGCGGCCTCGACGAGGAAGGCCTGGCGCACTTGCACGAGGCCGACCGCCTGGCCGTCGAGGACGACGACCCGATCGGCTCCGCGCTGGCCCGCGCAGAGCTCGGGTACGTGGACTTCCTGCGCGCCCGCTACGACCGAGCCGAACGGTGGCTCAGCGAAGCGATGGACCTGGCGGACGGATCACCGGTCGTGATGGCCAAGGCCGCGACGTACCTGGGCTCGGTCCACAGCGACACTGCGGACTACCCGCGGGCCATCGCCCTGCTCGACGAGGCCGGACGTCTGTCGCGGGAGGCAGGTGACCCGCGTCGGGAGGCCTACGCACTGTGCATGAAGGGACGGGTGGAGCTCCTTCGCGGCGACCTGGACGAGGCGGACCACCACCTCACCACAGCCGTCGCGCTGGCCGAGCGCGTGCACTGGCTCTCCTTCCTCCCGTGGCCGCAGGCGTTCCAGGGGGAGGTCTGTCTCGCCCGCCACGAGCCGTCGCGCGCGGCCGAGATCTTCCAGCAGGCCTTCGCCCGGGCCTGCCAGCTCGGCGATCCCTGTTGGGAGGGCATCACCGCTCGGGGGCTGGCCCTGGTCGCCGACGCCGAGGGCGATTCCGAGCGAGCCTTCGAGACCCTGCGAGACGCCCGCTCGCGGGGCACCCGGCTCGCGGATCCCTACGTGTGGCTCGACGCCCACATCCTCGACGCGATGTGCGATCTCGGCCGCACGCACGGGCATCCCGAGACCCGCACATGGATCGACACGCTGCGCGAGCTCGCCTCCAGGGCCGGGATGCGGGAGCTGACCGTGCGCGCCCTTCTCCACTCCGCTGCCCGAGGCAGCACGGGAGACGCCGACGCCGCTGACCTGCTTGCGGCCGAGATCGACAACCCGGATCTGCACGCCCTCATCCGCGCCACGCGCGAGGGACGCACCCAGCCCTGCTGAGCCAGCCAGCGACCTCGTCGTGGGCCGTCGCCGGTCGGTCATCGGTCTAGACGGGCTGTATAGACGAGTCGCCGAAAGTCGATCCGAGGACGTGACCATTGGGTCATGCTCTCTGACGTGAGCCTTCGGGCCCCCGTGGCCCCTTCCCCAAGGCAGGCGACATGCATCGATTCGACCGGACCCGCAACGATCCGGAACATCACCATCCGCCCATCCTCGTCGTCGACCGCGACGTAGCGTTCGCGGAGGCCGTCCGCACCGCGGTCACTGCCGGCCACCTGGTCAATCCGGTGCTGGCCTGCCCGGACCCGCGCACCGCTCTCGGGGACCTCACCGCAGGTGCGCAGGGCGGTGCCAGGGCACGCAGCCGACCCATCGCCGCGGTCGTGAGCTTCGACTTCGAGGACCGCAGAGGGCAACACCTCCTGCGGAGCATCGGGCAGAGCCCGACCCTGCGCCTCATCCCGGTCGTCGTCGTCGGTCAAGGCGTCGACGCGGACGAGGTGCGGGAGGCGATGGACCTCGGCGCGGCGGCGTACCTCTCGAAGCTGGTGGCCAGTCACGTCCTGCTCGACATCATCCGTGGGCTCGGCATGCCGTGGGCGCTCGCCGGACCCGCGCCGGCCGCCGGGGTCGTGTAGCGCAGCCCGATCGCGGCGGTAGGACGCGCCTTTTGGGACGCACTCGCGGCGGCTGGTTGTCTCGCCGGCCCGTCCGTGGGACGTGCACGGAGTTCGACGAGATGTCATACGGACGGTGGAAGCGGACGCACCATCCGTATGACGTCCCGCGGCTTGCATCCGCATCTCGGCAGATCCGCGCGTCCGATCGTCGGCTGAAGGACCACTGTTTGGAGCCAGAGGGCTATGCACGAGTCGAGGAAGTGACCGGTCGGCCGTTAAGTTCTTCCGGTGCCCGACTCCCGCCCCCGCCGTACGTTCGCCGTCATCAGCCACCCCGACGCGGGCAAGTCGACCCTGACCGAGGCGCTCGCGCTGCATGCCCGGGCGATCAACGAGGCCGGTGCCGTGCACGGCAAGGGGGATCGTCGCGGCACGGTGTCCGACTGGATGGCGATGGAGAAGGCCCGCGGCATCTCGATCACCTCGGCCGCGCTCCAGTTCGCCTACCGCGACCACGTGGTCAACCTGGTCGACACCCCCGGCCACAGCGACTTCTCCGAGGACACCTACCGGGTGCTCTCCGCTGTCGACTCGGCGGTGATGCTGGTCGACGCGGGCAAGGGCCTCGAGCCGCAGACGCTCAAGCTGTTCCAGGTCTGCGCGCTGCGCGGCATCCCGGTGATCACCGTGATCAACAAGTGGGACCGGCCGGGTCTCTCCGCGCTGGAGCTCATGGACCTGATCCACGAGAAGATCGGGCTCCGCCCGACACCGCTGACCTGGCCGGTCGGCGAGGCGGGAGACTTCCGCGGGGTGCTGGACCGTCGCACGGGCGAGTTCGTGAAGTACACCCGCACCGCCGGCGGAGCCACCCGCGCCCCCGAACGACGGATCGGCCCCGGCGAGGTCGAGGAGCCTGACGCCCAGGCCTGGGCCGCCGCGGTCGAGGAGCACGAGCTGCTCGAGCTCGACGGGGCCGACCACGACCAGCGACGCTTCCTGGCCGGGGCGACCACGCCGGTCATGTTCGCCTCGGCGCTGCAGAACTTCGGCGTCGCCCAGCTCCTCGACCTGCTGCTCGATCTCGCCCCCGCGCCGGGCGCGACCACCGGCGTCGACGGCGCGGTCCGTCAGGTCACCGACGACTTCAGTGCCTTCGTCTTCAAGGTGCAGTCCGGGATGAACGCCGCCCACCGCGACCGCCTCGCCTACGCGCGGGTGGTGTCCGGCTCCTTCGAGCGCGGGATGGTCGTCACCCACGCCGCCACCGGTCGGCCGTTCGCGACGAAGTTCGCCCAGGCGGTCTTCGGTCGCGAGACGACGTCGGTCGAGACCGCCGAGGCCGGCGACATCATCGGCCTCGTGAACGCGAATGCGCTCCGGGTGGGCGACACCGTGTACGTCGGCCCGTCGATCGAGTACCCGCCCGTGCCGACCTTCGCCCCCGAGCACTTCATGACCGCCAGCGCCGGCGACATCGGCCGCTACAAGCAGTTCCGCCGCGGAATCGAGCAGCTCGACCAGGAGGGCGTCGTCCAGGTGCTGCGCTCGGACCTCCGCGGTGACCAGAACCCCGTGCTCGCGGCGGTCGGGCCGATGCAGTTCGAGGTGGTCGAGGACCGGATGACCAACGAGTTCAACGCCCCGATCCGCTTCTCGCGGCTCGACTACCAGGTCGCCCGGCGCACCGATGCCGGCGGCGCTGCTGCGCTGGCCGGGATCCGGGGTGTCGAGGTCCTGCAGCGCAGCGACGGCACCCACCTCGCGCTCTTCGTCGACCAGTGGCGGGCCAAGACGACCGCGCGCGACCACCCCGACGTCATGCTCGAGGCACTGCCGGCCGGCGGGAGCTGACCGGCACCAGACGACCAGCGCGCCAGACTCACCGGTCGACGACGGCGGCTAGGGTCACGAGGGTGGCCACCTCCTCGTCCGTCGGCTTCGCAGCCTCCGTCGGGGGGATCGCCGGCGCATCCCTGGCCGCGCACCGCGGCATCAGGGCCGCAGCCCGGACCGGTCTCGTCGGGGCCGTCTGCCTCGGTGTCTCCGAGGCCGTGGCCCGGGCTCGCCAACAGGAAGGCGAGATCCCGGCGTTGTGGCAGCGGATCGCGGTGAGCGCCGCGTTGGCGGCACCGCTGGGCTTGGCTGCGGACACGGTGGTGGGCGCCGGTCCCCGCACGGTCGGGCTCTCGACCGGTGCCGTCGTCGGAGCGATGGGGCTACGACCACAGAAGGTGGCGATCGGCCCGGTCGTCGGACTCGCCGTCGGGCACGTGCTCGCTCGCCGACAGGCACCGGGAGCGGTGGTCGCCAGCAGCGTCGTCCTCGCCTACCGCACCCTGTCCGCCGTACTCTTCCGCGACCCCCAGGTCAGGTTGCTCGCCGAACGGGTCCGCGCCGCCGACCTGCCGTTCGTGGTGCCCCGGCCGGCGCGGTCGAGGCACGTCGGCACCGGATACGTCCGGGGCCTGGCCGAGGAGCTGGGTGCTCACTACACCGCCGATGCCCCGGACACCGGGATCGTCGCATCCCTCGACGCTCTCGCCGGGCCGGACCTCGACCCAGATCAGGTCGACCCGCTGGTGCGGGAGTTCTACGAGCACACCACCCGCTTCGCGCTCGACATCGTGCCCCAGTGGCGGCTGTGGGTGCGGCCCGGCTACCTGGTCTACCGCACGCTCGTTGCGCGACCGCTGGGACAAGCCAGCATGCCCATGAACCAGCGCGAGGCCCAACGGGGCATCCGCAGCCGGATCGACACGATCACCGGAGTCGACGGTGTGGTCTCGGTGCGCGGCTGGGTCCGCTCCTTCGCGGACGACGACGAGCCGATCATGCTGGGGATCTACACCACCTACAGCCACGGCGACCGCGGCTACGTCAGCGTCGGGTTCCCCATCCCCGACGGCAGCTTCACCGCCACGCTCCGGCCGCAGTCGCGCCCGGCCGGGGGCCTGAGGCTGACGAGCCGGGTGCACGACGGGCAGGCCGGCCACTACCTCACCTACGTCGACACGGAGGCCGACGAGCTGACGGCCCTGGCCGTGCCTGGCTTCGAGGAGCAGCTCGATGTCTACGTCGACCAGGACGTGCTCCGCGCCGAGCACGCGTTCTGGGTCTTCGGCTTCCCCTTCCTGACCCTGCACTACCGGATCACACGCAAACCCTGAGGGAGCCTCCCGGCTCCACCAGCCTCTCGCGATTCTCCTACCCGGCTCGCCACCACCAGTGGGCTGACCACCGCGGTGGGGCGCGCCGTCATCCGCGCCGACAGTGCGCGGGTCCCCTGGTCACCCCGCCAACAGGGCAGGCTCGGCCGGGTCGAGGAACCCTCGAGCTGCGGCGGTGGCCTGGGTGTGTGCGTCGCGGCGTCCGGGCTCGGGATCGGCCGTGGCCAGATTGGGGCGGAAGGCGATGCTGCGGATGTCGTGGACGCCGGCCCAGCGCAACCAGTCCTCGAAGTACGGCTGCTGGAAGTCGTTGCCGAATCCTGGCCCTCGGTCGGGTCCGTACACGGCGCCGGTGTAGATCACGGCGGCGCGCTTGTTCTCGAGCAGGCCGGTGTAGCCGGCTTCGGGGTCGAAGCCGAAGACCATGCCCGGTTGGCTGACGACGTCGATGAACTGCTTGAGGATGTAGGGCACCGAGTGGTTCCACATCGGCACGGTGAACAGGTAGTAGTCGGCCGAGTCGAACCGCTCGAAGGTCTCGCGCGCGGCGCGCCACGCGGTGGCCTCCTCCCCCTCCGGGTCGGCGCCGGCGAAGATCGCCATCTTGGCGGCCGCGGCGGACGGCCCGAACTCAGGCAGCGTGCCGTCCCACAGGTCCCAGTGCTCGATCGTGACGTCGGGGTGGCCCGAGCGGAGCTCGTCGAGGAACGTCGTCGCGATGGCGAGAGACTCGGAGCGCTGGCCGCGCGGGGAGGCGGAGATGTGCAGCAGGGTGGTCATCGTGGTCTTCCTTCTCGGAGAGATTATGTGCGTACGCACATAGTTGTATCAGAGTGTGTGCGCACGCACAAGTGTTGCTAGACTCCTCCCATGCCAGCTGACCTCGCCGAGACATGGGGCGCACTGCTGAAGGTGCACGCCGCACTGGTGCCGCGACTGGACCGCGAGCTCCAGGACACCCATGGGCTGCCTTTGACGTGGTACGACGTGCTGCTCGAGCTCAACGGCGCGCCGGACCGACGGCTGACGATGGGCCAGCTCGGGTCGGTCGCCGCCGTCAGCCGCACCCGCGTCAGCCGAGTCGTCGACGAACTGATCCGGGCCGGACTCGTGACGCGTGAGCCGAACCCCGACGACGGTCGCTCGGCGTTCGCAGCCCTGACTCCTGCCGGCCGGGCGGCGCTGCGCAAGGCAGCGCCGACCTATGTGGCCGCCGTGCACCGCGAGTTCACCGACCACCTGACAGCGCGCGAGGCCGAGGTCCTCGCCGGCGCTCTCCGCAAGGTGCTCGTCGCGGGGACGTCCATGTGAGGATGGGCCAATGACCCGCCTCGTCGCCTGCCTGGTCCTCCTGGTGGCGACGCTCGCGCTGGCACCGGGTCCGGCAGACGCCGCGCCGGGCCCGTGGGCAGTGAAGGCGGAGAAGCGGCTCAACGCGCTGCGCTGCGACGCGGGGCGCGGTGACGGGCGGATCGACGCGCACACGCGGAGCGCGGTGGTGCGCTTCCAGTCGCGGGTGGGGCTGCGGCAGACCGGGCACCTCGACGATCGGACCCGGCGGCACCTCTACGCCGAGGACGCGCCGCGCTGCGACCGGCGGCCGGTCCCCCGCCACTCGGGCCAGGGACGGCGGATCGTGATCTCGCAGCACCAGAACTGGGTGTGGCTCGTCGGCGCCTCCGGCCGCGTGCTCGCCGAGGGCGGGATGGTCGACAACCCACGAGTGCTGCACCGCGGCACGCACGCGACCGGGTCCTACTGCGGCCGCGGCGGCCGGATCAGGCTCAACCAGGCCGTCAGCGGCACGCTCTGGCTCGACGACTTCGTGCGCTTCGCGCCGTGCGGCATCGGGTTCCACCGCATCCCCCGCTGGAAGTCCAACGGCCGGCAGATGCACGCCGACTGGATCCTCGGCACCGACCTGGCGACCTCGCACGGCTGCATCCGCCTCAGCCGAGGTCTGGCGCACCAGGTCTGGGCCTTCACGACCCGCCGGACGCAGGTGCGCGTGGTCTGATCGTCGGCACGCACCTTCGGCAAATCCTGTTCTCGGCACGTCGGGCGCGTGATCATGGGGCCGGGCTCACCCCGAGCTCGGTCCCGGCGAGGCGAGGCGATGGCACGGCGATGGCACTGATGCGTCACGAGAAGTACGCCGGCGAGCGCGTCTGGTGGCTGCTGGGGATGGCGGTGGTCGGGGTGCTGGTCGTGATCGACATCCTGACGGGGCACCAGATCAACGGCGTGTACGCCGGTGGCGCCGTGCTCACCGCCGTCTTCTGCGGGCCGGGGCGCACCGCCGCCGTCGCGGTGACCGCGCTGGTGGCCTCGATCGCCTCGGGGGTCTGGAACGACAACCTCGGTGACAGCGCCTGGGCGGTCCGCTTCGTGGCGTGCGCGCTGCTGTGCTCCGTGGCCGTCCTCACCGCCGTCGTCAGCCGACGTCGCCGCCGGGACCTCGAGCGCACCACGACGCTGGCGCAGCACGTCCTGGACGCCCTCGCTGTCGAGCTGACCGGCGCCCGCACCGTCACCGACGTGGCAGACGGGTTCATCGGCCACGCCCGCGACACCCTGGGCGCCAAGTCCGCGATGGTGCTGGTCCTGGACCCGGACGACGTCCTGCGCACCGTCACGTGGGCCGGGCGCGGTGGGGCGGCAGCCGACCAGTTCCAGGAGGTGCCGCTGACGAGCGACGTCCCCGGCGCAGTGGCCGCGCGCGAGGGCACCGACCTCCACTACCGCTCCGTCCGGGAGATCGAGGCGGCGTTCCCCGCGCTGGCCGGCTACTACCCGACGGACCTGAGCCTGCACGTCCTCCCGCTGCGTCGTGGCGAGCGGACGCTGGGCCTGCTCGCCCTGACGTTCCCGGTGGGCTCGTTCACGCCCGCCGAGGACGGCTTCCTGCACTCGATGGCCGGCGCGCTCGCGAGCGCCCTCCTGCGCGCGGAGGAGCTGCAGAGCGCCGACGCGGCCACGCAGCGCACTGCCCTGCTCGCGGAGGCGTCGATGACGCTCTCGCGCAGCCTCGACCTGGACAGCACCCTGGCCGAGATCGTGCGCCTCCTGGTGCCGCGGTTCGCCGACTGGTGCTCGGTGCAGCTGCTGGACGGTGACGAGCTGCGGACCGTCGCGGTCCAGCACCGCGACCCCGAGACCACCGCATGGGCGCGCGGCATGGTGGACGCGTTCCCGACGCGGATGGACGCCCCCACCGGTGGGCCGAACGTCATCCGCACCGGCCGGAGCGAGATCTACCCGTACCTGCCGGCCGACCTGGTCGACGCCGCCGCCCACGACGACGAGCACCGCACCATCCTCCGGCGGTTGGGCTTCACCAGCGCGATCGTCGCGCCGCTGACCGGTCGCCACGCCGTGCTCGGGGTCGTGACGCTCATCCACGCCGAGTCCGGACGCCGCTACACCGACGCCGACCTCGCGTTCCTCGAGGAGATCGCCGACCGGGCGGCGCTGGCGCTCGACACCGCCGCGACCTTCGAGCAGCAGTCCGAGCGGCTGGCCGGCGTCACGCTGGTCGCCGAGGCCGCCCAGCGAGCGATCCTCGCCCCGCCTCCGCCGCGGGTGGGTCCGGTCGCTCTCACCGCTCGCTACATCTCGGCCGCGGTCGAGGCGAAGATCGGGGGCGACCTCTACGAGGTCGTCGACGGCCCGTCAGCAGTCCGGCTGCTGGTCGGCGACGTCCGCGGCAAGGGGCTGACCGCCGTGCGCACCGCCACCGTCGTGCTCGGCGCGTTCCGGGCCGCGGCCGCCGACACCGGTGACGTCGCGGAGGTCGCCCGCGAGATCGACCGGCGCCTCCTGCCGTACCTGCCCGACGTCGAGGACTTCGTCACCGCCGTCCTGGTCGACATCCACCACGACGGTCGCTTCACGATCGTCTCGTGCGGACACCCGTCTCCGGTGCTGATGACGGCCGGGGACGGGGCGAGGGCGCTGGATCTCGAGCACGCCGTCCCCCTGGGCCTCGGCGCCGATCCGCGACCCACCGAGGGCGTGCTGCGGGCCGGGGACCGACTCCTGCTCTTCACCGACGGCCTCATCGAGGCCCGTGCGCCCGACGGCTCGTTCGTGGACCCGACCGCGTTCCTGGATGCGGTCGCCACCGCGCCGGTGGAGACCGCCCTCGACGGCCTGCTCGACGCGCTGCAGCGGGCGGCCGGGCACTCCCTCGAGGACGACCTGGCGTTGCTGCTGGCCTGCTACGACCCGGACTGACCCTCGAGCCGTTGTCGCAGTGTCGACGGCTGTCGACGACTGTCGACGGTTGCGCGACGACTGCGCGACGATGACGGGATGGAGGTCCTGGAGCTGCCCGACAGCGACGCATGGGAGAGGTGGCTGGAGGCCCACCACGACACCGCACCCGAGGCATGGCTGCGCGTGGGCAAGAAGGGCTCGGGGCTGACGACCGTGACGATGCCCGAGGCGCTCGACGTCGCGCTGTGCTTCGGCTGGATCGACGGGCAGCGACGCGGTCTCGACGAGGTCTCCTTCCTGCAGCGCTACTGCCCGCGCCGGGCGCGCAGCACCTGGTCGAAGGTCAACGTCGACAAGATCGCGGTCCTCGAGGCGGCGGGCAGGATGCGCCCGTCGGGGTGGGCCCAGGTCGAGGCGGCCCAGGCGGACGGTCGCTGGGACGCGGCCTACGAGCCGATGCGCACGGCGAGCGTGCCCGACGACCTCGCGGCGGCGATCGCCACCGACCCGGTCGCCGACGCGGCGTTCCGGCTGCTGGGCAAGGCCGATCGCTACGACGTCATGCTGCCGGTGCTCAAGGCGACGGCGCCCGCGCGCCGGGAGGCCGCCGTACGACGCGCCGTCGAGCGCCTGCGCGGTGGCCACTGAGCGTGGCACGATCGCCCGCATGACTCGCGCCCGGCACTCCGCTGT
The DNA here is from genome assembly GCF_013778305.1 of Nocardioides agri. GTDB lineage: Bacteria > Actinomycetota > Actinomycetes > Propionibacteriales > Nocardioidaceae > Nocardioides > Nocardioides agri. The sequence goes on along the minus strand of NZ_JACEIC010000001.1, from coordinate 391,898 downwards.
TGCCGCCACCCTCGCCCTCGTCGCCGGCCTGCTCGTCGTGGCCGGCGGTGCCTCCGCCGGCCCCACCGACTTCACCGTGCGTGGGAGCGTCAACCAGCTCTACGTGCTCGGCGCCGCACCCGGCCAGCAGCTCGAGCTGGTCCGCGGCACCAAGGTCGTCGAGGAGGGCGTCGTCGACAGCGCCGGCAGCCTCGCGTGGCGCGGCCTGGACGCCGGCAGCTACTCGGTTCGCAGCGCCACCCCCGCAGCCACCGTCGGGCCCGTGAAGGTGAGGGACGTCGCCGGGAAGCCGCCGGCGCACGCGTTCTACGCCGGCCAGACGCTGGGCAAGGGCTTCAACTACATCACCACCCGCGACGGCACGACGCTGTCGGCCAACGTCACCTTCCCGTCCGGGACCGGACCCTTCCCGACGGTCGTCGAGTACTCCGGCTACGACCCGAGCAACCCGAAGAACACGACGATGGCGCAGCTCTTCACGACCCTGGGCTTCGCCTACGTGGGCGTGAACATCCGCGGCACCGGCTGCTCCGGGGGCTCGTTCCGCCCCTTCGAGCCCGTGCAGAGCGTGGACGGGTACGACGCGATCGAGGCGATCGCCGCCCAGCCGTGGGCCAAGTTCCACAAGGTCGGCATGGTCGGCATCTCCTACCCCGGCATCTCGCAGCTCTACGTCGCCCAGACGCAGCCGCCGAGCCTGGCCGCGATCACGCCGCTGTCGGTCATCGACGACACCTACCGCAGCACGCTCTACCCGGGTGGCATCCTCAACACCGGCTTCGCGGTGCCGTGGGCGACCGAGCGCGAGAAGCAGGCAGGGCCCTACGGCCAGGGCTGGGAGAAGGGCCGCGTCGACGCCGGCGACACGACCTGCCAGGCCAACCAGGCGCTGCGTCTCCAGAACCCGGACGTGCTGGCGATGATCAGGGCCAACCCCTACTACAAGAAGAGCATCGGCGACCCGATGAACCCGAGCCTCTTCGCCCCGAAGATCAACGTGCCGGTGTTCCTCGCGGGCGCCTGGCAGGACGAGCAGACCGGGGGCCACTTCCCCGGCTTCCTCGACGACTTCACCTCCGCGCCGCACCTCTACGCGACGATGCTCAACGGCTCGCACCCCGAGTCGCTGAGCCTCGGCGTCTTCGGGCGGTTCGCCGACTTCCTCGACCTGTACGTCGGGCGCCGCGTGCCCGGTGAGGCCAAGCACGTCGTCGCGCCCGTGCTCGCCGGCACGATCACCGGCGTCACCGGGCTCGCGCTCCCCGAGCAGCCCGACTACTCGGGCATGACCTTCCGGCAGGCCAAGCGCGACTACGAGTCCGGCGACCCGATCCACATCCTCTTCGAGGAGGGCGCCGCCGCCGGCCAGCCTTCGGGGTCGCCGTTGCCACGCTTCGAGCGCACGTTCGCGTCGTGGCCGATCCCGGAGGCCGAGGCCACGTCGTGGTACCTCACCCCGCGCGGCGGCCTCGCCGACGCCCCGTCGACGCTCACGCCGCGCCAGGCCACGCCGCGCAGCTACCGCGCCGACCCGGACGCGCTCCCGCCCACCACGCACTTCCAGACCGGCGACGGGCTGTGGGAGGCGCACCCGACGTACCAGTGGAAGCAGATCCCGAAGGGCAAGGGCCTCGGCTGGATCACCGAGCCGCTGACCGAGCAGGTGGTGCCGATCGGCACCGGCTCGGTCGACCTGTGGGTGCGTTCACCGCAGCGTGACACCGACCTGGAGGTCACCCTCACCGAGGTGCGGCCCAACGGCACCGAGGTCTACGTGCAGTCCGGTTGGCTGCGCGCCAGCCACCGCAAGCTCGGCCCGGGCTCGACGGTGGTCTCACCCACCCACACCCACCTGCGCTCCGACGCGCGGCCGCTGCCGAAGCGCGGGTTCGCCGAGGTGCGGGTCGAGCTCTTCCCGTTCGCCCACGTCTTCCGGCCGGGCTCGCGGATCCGGATCACCGTCGACGCGCCCGGCAACGCCCGTCCCCAGTGGGACTTCGACACGATCTCGCACGGCGAGCGGGTCCTGGTCGCCGCCGACGCCGACCACCCGTCGCGGCTCGTGCTGCCCGTCGTGCCCGGCGTCGACGCACCCCGCAAGGCGCCGAAGTGCTCGTCGCTGCGCAGCCAGCCCTGCCGGACCTACCGGGGCTGACCGGGCCGACGGTCAGCGGACCCGGGCGGCGACGACGGTGACGTCGTCGCCGAGCCGGGCGTCGGCCAGCGCGGCGACCTCGTGGACGAGCGTGTCGAGCGGGCCGCTGGCGAGCTCGGCCACCCGTGCCCGCAACCGGTCGATGCCCTCCTCGATGTCGCGCTCACGCGACTCGACCACTCCGTCGGTCACCAGGACGACGACGCTGCCGGGCGGCAGCGGGATCCGCTCGATCTCGCGGGCCGAGGGGGACGTGATGCCGAGCGGCGTGCCGGTGCCGCTCCCCACCAGGGACGTCGACCCGTCCGGTGAGACCACCACGACCGGCACGTGCCCGGCGCTGCACAGCTCCAGGGTGCCGGCGGATGCGGACAGCCGGGCGACGACGACGGTCACGAAGTCGTCGGGTGCGTCGCGCGAGACCATCTCGTCGGCGGCGGCGAGCAGCGCGTGCGGCGCCGACTCGACGGTCATGAGCCCACGGATGCCGGCGCGGACCGGGATCATCGTCGTCGCGGCCCGCACCCCCCTGCCCATGACGTCACCGACGACCAGCAGCAGGTCGCCGGGACCGGCGGCGACGGCGTCGTACCAGTCGCCGCCCACGTGCTCGAGCACGTCGCCACCGGGCTGGTAGATCGCGGCCGCCTCGAAGCCCTCGAGCTCCGGCAGCGGACTCGGGGCCAGGCTGTACTGCAGCTCGTCCGAGATCGCCGTCGTCCGGCGGACCAGCTCGGCACGCTCCGCGGCGATCGCGTGCTGCGAGGTCAGCGTGTCGAGCAGCTGCTCGTCCTCGACCGAGAGCGAGTCCCCGACCAGCGTGCGCACCCGCTCCAGGCTCTCGGCGTGGACCGAGGCGACCTGCGCGGGCGTCAGCGCGCGGGCGAAGTCGGCGGTCACCTGCTGGAGCAGCAGCGCCCGCGCCGCGGCGGCGTCCTTGCGTCGCTCCAGCTCGACCCGGTCGGTGACGTCACGGACGCAGCCGATCGTGCCGGCGGGCGCGCCGTCCTCGTCGGCGAGCACCTTGCCGTGGGCCTCGATCCACCGGATCGTCCCGTCGGGCCGGACGATCCGGTTGCGCAGCACGTACGTCGAGCACCCGGCCATCGCGACCTGCACGACCGCGATCGCCTGTGCGCGGTCGTCGGGGTAGATGCTCTCGACCCAGAAGTCCCAGCTGCCGTCGAACGTCCCGGCGGTCAGGCCGTAGATGCGCAGCATCTGGGCGTCCCAGACGTTCGAGTCGTCTGCCGCGTTCCAGTGCCAGGTGCCGAGCTCAGCGGCCTCGTGCGCCAGTCGGAGACGCAGCTCGTCGGTATAGCTCTGCACGGCCCGCAGTATTCACCCCAGCAGCACCCGGCGACGCGGAATCGCCGAGTCGGTCCCCGTGGGTCTAGCCGCCGCCCAGGCCGGCGTCGCGGGCCCGGATGATGGCGTCGGCCCGGTCGGTCGCCTGGAGCTTGGCCAGGATGTTGGAGACGTTGTTGCGCACGGTCTTGGGAGCCAGGTAGAGCGCGGCCGCGATCTGCGCGTTGTTCTTGCCGGCCGCGATCAGGTCGAGGATCTCCACCTCCCGCTCGGTCAGCTGCGGGAACGCCGAGCGGTCCGGAGCCGCCGAGCCGGACAGCAGGTCGGCGATCCGGAGCGCGAGCGAGGCGCCGAAGACCAGGCCGCCCGCGTGCACGGTCGAGATCGCGCGGGCGACCTCGTCCTGGCTGGCGCCCTTGACGAGGTAGCCGCGGGCGCCGGCGCGCATCGCCGCCAGCACCGTGCCGTCCTCCTCCCCCATGGTGAACACCAGCACCCGCACGTCCGGCCGGGTCTCAGCCAGCCTCCGGGTGGCGTCGATGCCGTTGAGCTCGGGCATCTGGAGGTCCATGACGACCACGTCGGGGGTGAGCTCGGTGGCGAGCGCGACCGCCTCGGCGCCGTCGGCGGCGGTGCCGACCACGGTCACGTCCGGCTGCGTGCCGAGCAGCGACGCCAGACCGTCGCGGAACACCGGGTGGTCGTCGGCGATCAGCACCCGCACGGGCTCGGTCACGTCGTCTCCTCGAGATCGGGGGTGGGGGCGGTGGGGAGCCAGGCCCGCACGCGGGTGCCCCCGCCGTCCGGGCAGGTGATCTCCGTGCGGCCGCCGAGCTCGGCCGCGCGCTCGCGGATCGACCGTAGCCCGACGCCGGCCACCACGTCGGCAGCGATGCCGGCGCCGTCGTCGGAGACCTCGACGAGCAGCGCGTGCGAGTTGCCGACCAGCCGGACGCTCGCACGCCGCGCCCCGGCGTGGCGGACGGCGTTGGTCAGCGCCTCGGAGGCGATCCGGTACGCCGCCACCTCGACGGCCGCCGACAGTGGCCCGAGGTCCTCGGCCGCGACGTCGACCGCGAGGTCGGCCGAGCTGAGCCGCTCGGCCTGCTGGTCGAGCGCGGCCAGCAGGCCGAGGTCGTCCAGTGCCGGCGGCCGCAGCCCCTGCACCAGGCGGCGTACGTCGGCCAGGGCGTCGGTGACGTCCTGCCGGGACTGGGCGACGAGGCGACGGGTGGTCTCCGGGTCGCGGTCGAGCGCGTTGCCGGCGGCGTCGAGCCGCATGGCGACGCCACCGAGGACCGGGCCGAGACCGTCGTGCAGGTCCCGGCGGATCCGGCGGCGGTCCTCCTCGCGGGCCAGCACGAGCTGCTCGCGCGAGACCTGGAGGTCGGCGGCGAGGCGGGCGCTGCGCACCGCCATCGCGGCCTGCCGGACGATGTCGAAGAGCAGCGCCTGGTCCCGCTTGGAGAGCATCGACCGGACGCCCCGCGCGGGCAGCTCCAGCCGGCCGACCTCCTCCTCGCCGTAGCGGATCGGGACCTCGCGGGTGTCGCGCGGGCGCTCGCCGTACGTCGCGGCGATCGCGCCGCCGCCGTGGCCGAAGACCTCCACCTGCACGAAGTCGAGCTTGAACGCCGACGCCACCTCGGTCGCCAGCGCCGGCAGCTGGTCGCGGACGTCGCCGGCCTCCTCCAGCCGGGCGGCGAGCGCCGCGACGACCTCGTAGCGGTCACCACGCCGCCCGACCAGCGCGCGGTGCACGACGCCCGAGATCCAGCCCCGCACCGGTGCGTAGATCGTGACCGCGACGAGCAGCAGGATCAGCGTCGCGTCGCGCTGGTCGAGCCGATCGCCGAGCAGCGCGTCGAGCGTCGCGACCAGCACCAGGTCGAGCGCGATGACGAGGCCGGCGACCGTCGCCCACACGATCGTGCCGCCCATGAGGGCGTCGACGTCGCCGAGGTCGGGGTCGAGGATGCCGATCGCGATCGAGACGCCGGTGACCGACAGCGCGACGACGAGGGCGATCGAGACGACCCAGCCGTTCTGGAGCACGGCGCCCAGCCCGGCCATCACCAGGCAGACCACTGCCGCCCAGACCAGCCAGCGGATCTGCTTGCGCTCCCGGTCGTCCGCCCGCCGGTGCCGGGCGAACAGCACCGCGACGGCGAGCGGCATCGCGAGCAGGGTGACGACCCGCGCGACCCGGAGCAGCGTGAAGAAGACGTCCTCGGGCAGCGGGAGCTCCGGCATGCCGGTGTCCATCGGCAGCGGCTCCTCGTTGCCGACGATCGACATCGGCGCGAAGAGCAGCAGTGACGGCAGCGCGCACGCCATCGCGATCACCAGGACGCTCACCGTGCCCCAAGCGCCCTTCATCAGCCGGCCGTTCGGGTAGAGCACCAGCACGGTCGGCAGGCCGACCAGCAGGAAGGCCCCGAGCTGCGCGACCACCCACACGGCGAACCCCGCGAGCGGGAGCACCGGCGTCTGCGCCATGGCGTACGCCGAGTAGGACTCGCACAGCCCGTCGAGCGACCAGAGCAGGCCGGTGCCGGCCAGCACCCAGGCGACCGGGTGCCGCGGGTGGCGCCACAGCACCGGCGCCGCCGTACCGACCGCGATCACGCCGGCCAGCGCCGAGAACGTGCCCCACCCCATCGACGAGCGGGCCCGGTCGGCCGGCTCGTTGACCAGGTCGAGGCACAGGCAGACCACGAGCATGCCCACCGCGAGCACCGAGACGACGGTCGCGGGGACGCGGCCGGGCGCGGGAGCGGGAGTCACCCGAGAAGTATCGGCCTCGCTCCGTCCCGTCGTCTCGGGATCGGTGTCCCGCGCGCACGGGACACCGGCGAGGGACCGGACGAGGGACGCCGCTCCCTGCTGCCCGGGGCGCCTGCCCCGGGAGTGTTCGGGTCATCGGACGGCAAGGGTGCCGTCCCCCAGACCAGGAGGAACGATGACCATCGAGCAGACTCCCGCAGCTGCCCGCACCGACGTCCGCCGTCCCGCGGCGGTCTCCGGCACCACCCGCCCGACCCGCCCCTTCCGCAAGCGCGGCATGCTGCTGACGGCCGGCGCCCTGTCGTGGGCGCTCGCCATGGTCGTGATGGGCTCCGACCCGCACGGCGCCACCGAGGAGGCGGTCTTCTCGCTCGCCTCCGGGCTCTTCCAGATCGGCGTGATGGGGCTGCTCACCGTGCTGTGGCAGACCCAGGCCCTCGGCGAGGGCCGCGTGGCGCGCTTCTTCCTGCGGCTCGAGGGGGTCCTGCTCTCGCTCGCGATCTGCTCGACCTTCGTCGACGGCATCAGCGTCTCCGACCTCGACCAGACCGGGTGGCTGCTGCTCGACCTCACCTGGCCGCTCTCGATGATGGGCATGTTCTTCATCGGCATCCGGATCGCCATCGCCGGCCGCTGGCGCGGCGTGTCCCGCTTCTGGCCGCTGGTGGCCGAGAGCTGGGCGGTCGTCTCCGTGCCGGCGTACGGCATCTTCGGCGGCACCGTCGCCGGCTTCGTCGGCGCCGCGCACCTCTGCATCGGGTACGCCGTGCTCGGCCAGATCGTGGCCCGCAAGGAGGGCTGAGCCGCCCGATCTGCCGTCGAGCGACGTGAAACGGCCCCTGGGAGCTGCTCCCGGGGGCCGTTTGGCGTCACTCGACGACAGACAGCCGGCTCAGACGCTCGCCTTCTCCTCCCGGCGCACCCGGCTGTGGCCGTGGCCGTAGGCGAAGTAGATGACGAAGCCGAGCAGCATCCAGACCACGAACCGCAGCCAGGTCTCGATGGACAGGTTCACCATCAGGTAGAGGCAGACCAGCGCGGACAGGAAGGGCAGCCACGGGCTCAGCGGCACCCGGAACGGCCGGTTCAGGTCCGGCCGGCTCTTGCGGAGCACCGGCACCGCGAGCGACACGAGCGCGAACGCCGTGAGCGTGCCGATGTTGACCATCTCCTCGAGCTTGCCGATCGGGGTGTACGACGCCACGACGGCCACGATCGCGCCGATCGTGATCGTGATCCGCACCGGCGTGCCGGTCGCGGGGTTGGTGCGGCCGAAGCCGTGCGGGATGAGACCGTCGCGGCTCATCGCGAACATCACCCGGATCGCGCCGATGAGCAGCGTCATCACGACCGTCGTGAGACCGGCGACCGCGCCGGCCGCGATCAGCGTGGCGTAGCCGCTCTGGCCGACGTCGCGGAACGCGGTCGCCAGCGCGGCGGCGGGGTCGATCTGGTCGTAGGGCACCATGCCGGTGATCACCAGGGCGACCGCGACGTAGAGCAGCGTGCAGATCGCCAGCGAGCCGAGGATGCCGATCGGCAGGTCGCGCTGCGGGTTGCGGGCCTCCTCGGCGGTGGTGGCGACGACGTCGAAGCCGATGTAGGCGAAGAACACCACCGACGCCGCGGAGATGATGCCGAGCACGCCGAACGTCTGCGGCTCGATGCCGAAGGCCCACTGGATCAGCGGCTGGTGGATGCCGCTGGCGGAGATCGGGTCGGCGGCCGGCGGGATGAACGGGTCGTAGTTGGCGCCGGAGACGTAGAACAGGCCCGCCACGATCACGAACAGCACGATGAAGAGCTTGACCGCGACGAGGACGAGGTTGACCCGCATCGACTCCTTGATGCCGAACGCGACGAGCGTCGTCAGGATCGCGACCAGCAGCAGCGCCGGCACGTTGACGTGGTCCCACTGGAAGCCCTCCGACGGCCCGATGCCGGCCGGCCAGGTGATGCCGAGCTCATCGAGGAAGATCACGAAGTAGGCACTCCAGCCCTGCGCCACCACCGAGGCGCCGAGCATCAGCTCGAGGATCAGGTCCCAGCCGATGATCCAGGCGATCAGCTCGCCGAGCGTCGCGTAGGAGAAGGTGTACGCCGAGCCTGCGACCGGCACCGTGGAGGCGAACTCGGCGTAGCACAGGGCCGCCAGCGCGCAGCAGATCGCCGCCAGGATGAACGAGAAGACCACGCCCGGCCCGGCGTAGTCCCTGGCCACCCGCCCGGTGAGCGTGAAGATGCCGGCGCCGATCACGACGCCGATGCCGAAGACCGTGAGGTCCAGGGCCCCCAGCCGCTTCTTGAGCTGGTAGTCCGGTTCGTCGGTGTCGGCCAGGCTCTGCTCGATCGACTTGGTCCTCAGCACGTCCATGACCCCACACTGTCCTACGTAGGGCTCGGCGAAACCAGCCCGGCTCCGGGAGCGGCGTACGTCGCCAGGATCAGCAGCACGGCCTGCTGGGCGAGCTCGCGGGTGGTCAGGCCGAGCTGGTCGCGCACGACCGAGCCCACGTCAGCGCCCGGGACGGACACGGCGTCCAGCAGCGTCCAGGGCGCCTGCTCGCCGTAGCTGTTCGCGATGCTCTCCACGGCCCACCAGGCCAGCCCGTAGTGCGCCTGGGAGTCGTCGTCGTTGAACGTCCGGTCGTCCGGCAGGTCGCGCACGGTGCCCCGCTCGGCGGCCTTCAGCGCGCTGTCGGGGAGCCGACGCTCCTCCGGCGGGATCGGCCGCACCGACACCCACTCGGCAAGGCCCTCGGAGAGCCAGACCGGCGCGGCGTCGTCGTGGGTCCCGACCGCGACGTGGGTGAGCTCGTGCCGCACGAGCCGGTCCACCTCCGGCTCGGAGCGGCCCAGCACGCGGGGGTTGAGGACGAAGCGGGTGCCCTCGCCCGCCGGGAAGGACACCGCGTCCAGGTCGCCGGGGTCGTCGCCGGGCACGTCCTCGAGGCCCTGCAGGAACGTCGGGTCCGACAGCGCGTAGACGACCACGTGCCGCGACCAGTCGTAGGGCACCCAGGCCGACACGTCGCTGATCCCGGTCTCCACGGACGCGACGATGGCGTCGGCCGCACCCACCGAGCCGGCGTCGAACACCCCGAGCACGCCGAAGCCCTCGCGCACGTCGATGCGGCCGAGGTCCCACGGCTGCGCCTGCACGTCGTGGGCGGCCTCCCACTCCGGATCGGTCACCGAGGTCAGCCGCGCCCGGCCGGCGGCGCTCACCGGCCCGAAGCGGAAGCGGTCCGGGCTGGTCACCGGCGCGGCGTCGTACCCGTCGAGCTGGAGCACCTGGGTGACGGTCACCCAGTAGCCGTCGCCGTCCCGCACCAGGCTGGCCGGATCGAGGCGGTAGCGGAGGCGGCCGACGGGAAGCTGGGTGAGGTTGGCGTACCACGTCTGCTGCTCGGCCCGGAAGGCGCGGCTGCCGCCGACGGTACGCCGGAACGCCTCCGCGTCGCCGTCGCGGACGGCGGCCGCGCGGGTCTCCAGCGCGGCCCGGACCGCAGCCGCGACGTCGGCCGGGGCGGTCGCGTCCGCGTCGGGACCCGGCGCCGGGGCGTCGTCACTGCAGCCGACCAGGGCGGCCACCAGCACGCCGAGGGCGAGCAGGGCCGCTATCGGGCGTCGGTCAGGTCGTGCTCTCGACATCGAGGGAGGAGTGACCGGCGGGGAGCGAGGTCATGTCCCCCACGATGCCCATCTCCTCGACGATGGACAGCGCGATGGCCTGCGGGGTGAGCCCGATGCGCTCGAGGATGGCGTCCCGCTTGGCGTGGTCGAGGAACTCCTGCGGGATGCCGTGCAGGCGGAACGGGGTGTGCACGCCCGCGGCGTTGAGCGTCTGCAGGAGGACGGCGCCGCAGCCGCCGGTCTCGCCGTTGTCCTCGATGCTGACCACGAGCCGGTGCTCGCGGGCGAGGTCGATGATCGCGGGGTCGACGGGCTTGACCCAGCGCGGGTCGACGACGGTCACGCCGATCCCCTGCGCCACCAGCCGCTCGGCGACACCGACCGCGACGGTCGCCATCGAGCCGACCGCGACGACCAGGACGTCCTTGGTGCCGTTGCGCACGAGCACGTCGGCGCCACCGGCGGTGCCGACCGCCTCGATGTCGGCGGGCGGCGGGCCCTTCGGGAAGCGCACGACGGTCGGGGCGTCGTCGACCTCGACCGCCTCGTTGACGAGCTCGTGCATCCGGGTGGCGTCGCGCGGCGCGGCGAGCCGCAGGCCGGGAACCACCTGCAGGATCGACATGTCCCACATGCCGTTGTGGCTGGCGCCGTCGTCACCGGTGACGCCGGAGCGGTCGAGCACGAAGGTCACGCCGCACTTGTGCAGCGCGACGTCCATCAGCACCTGGTCGAAGGCGCGGTTGAGGAAGGTCGCGTAGACGGCGAAGACCGGGTGCAGCCCGCCCATCGCGAGCCCCGCGGCCGAGGTCGCGGCGTGCTGCTCGGCGATGCCGACGTCGAAGAAGCGGTCGGGGAAGCGCGCCTGGAACTTGTCGAGGCCCACCGGGTGCGTCATCGCCGCGGTGATCGCGACGACGTCCTGCCGCCGCTGACCGAGCTCGACCATCGTGTCGGCGAAGTGGTCGGTCCAGATCCGGCCCTTCGGCTTCTCCGCGCCCGTCTGGACGTCGAACGGCCCCGGGGCGTGGAACTGGTCGGCCTCGTGCCGCTCGGCCGGGTCGTAGCCGTAGCCCTTGCGGGTGAGCGCGTGCACGATCACCGGGCCGTTGAAGCGCTTGGCCTGGGCGAGCACGTGCTCCATCGCGGCGCGGTCGTGCCCGTCGACGGGGCCGACGTACTTGAGGCCGAGGTCCTCGAAGAGGCCCTGCGGCGCGAGGGCGTCCTTGACACCCTTCTTCATCGCGTGGAGGGCGTCGTACGCCGCGGGGCCGACGCCCGGCACGGCGTTGAGGCGGCGCTTGACCATGTCGAGCACGTGCTCGTAGCGCGGGTTGGTGCGCAGCGTGGTCAGCGCGGTCGCGAGGCCGCCGATGGTGGGCGTGTAGGAGCGGCCGTTGTCGTTGACGACGATGACGAGCCGGCTGTCCTTAGCGATCGCGATGTTGTTGAGCGCCTCCCAGGCCATGCCGCCGGTGAGGGCGCCGTCACCGATGACCGCCACCACGTGCCGGTCCTCGCCACGCACGGTGTAGGCCTTCGCGAGACCGTCGGCGTAGCTGAGCGCGGTCGAGGCGTGGGAGTTCTCGACGATGTCGTGCGGGGACTCCGCCTGGCTCGGGTAGCCGCTGACGCCACCCTCGCGGCGCAGGGTGCCGAACGTCGCGGCACGACCGGTGACGAGCTTGTGCACGTAGGACTGGTGGCCGGTGTCGAAGACGATGCGGTCGGTCGGGGAGTCGAAGACCCGGTGGATCGCCAACGTCAGCTCCACGACGCCCAGGTTGGGCCCCAGGTGGCCGGTGTTGGTCGCCACGGTGCGGATCAGGACGTCGCGGATCTCCGTCGCGAGGGCCTCGAGCTGAGCGTCGCTGAGGTCGCGCAGGTCCCGTGGGGACGCGATCGAGTCGAGAATGCCCATAGCCGTCGAGTCTAAGGGTTCAGAGGTCGACAGCCGCGATTGCCGGCTCGCCCGGGCGCCGGCCTCAGCGCCCTTCGTGCTCCCGCTCGCCGGGCCGGTGAGCCAGGTCATGCGTGCTCGTCGGTGAGGCGGCGGTAGTCCTCGGAGTCGAGGAAGTCCGGCACGATCGTGGTGGCGGCCGCGGTGCGCTCCAGCTGCCGCGCGACCTCGGGCTCGACGAAGACGATCTGGCGGCCCTCGCCGACGACGATGTCGGCGTCGGTCAGGTCGACGGCCGCGACCCAGACCTGGGTGGCGTCGAGGGTGCCGTAGGCGTCGTGGAAGACCTCGACCTCGCGCCAGAGGCGCAGCGCGCCGGGCGGCAGCCGGACGCCGGTCTCCTCGGCCAGCTCGCGGTAGGCGGCCGCCTCGTACTCCTCGCCGTCCTCCACGTGGCCGCCGACCAGGCCCCAGCGCTCGGGGTCGATCACCGGGTGCTCGTCGCGCTCCTGCAGCAGCAGCCAGCCACGGTGGTCCACGAGCAGGACGGACGCGAACCGGTGCATGCGTGCCACGCTAGCGGCACGCCCCGGCTGCGGAGCTAGGCCGGGAGCGGCCGCGTCCAGGTGCCGGTGCCTTCGTCGAGGTGGAGCTCGCCGTCGGTCTGCTCGGCGGCCTGGGGGTCGTGGGTGGCCATGACGACGATGGCTCCGCGCCAGGCCTCGGCGCGCAGGGCGGTGACGATGCGCTCGCGGTTGGCGGCGTCGAGGTCGCTGGTCGGCTCGTCGGCGAGCAGCACCCTGGCCTGGGCGGCGAAGGCGCGGGCGAGCGCGACGCGTTGCTGCTGGCCACCGGAGAGCTCCTCGATGAGGTGGTTGCCGCTCTCCTCCAGACCGACCAGCGCCAGCGCCTGGTCGCTGCGGGCGGCGGCCTCGGCAGGCTCGACGCCGGCGGAGAGCAGCGGCACCAGCACGTTCTCGGTCGCGGTGAGCGAGGAGGCCAGCCCGTTGCCCTGCGGGACGATCGAGACGTCCAGGCGGGCCGCCTGCTCCCGGGCGGTGATGAACGTGCCGTCCAGGCCAACCTCGCCGCGGGTGGGCCGCAGCGCGCCTGCGAGCGCCCACAGGAGCGTGGACTTCCCGGCGCCGGACGGCCCGGTGACCGCGAGCAGCTGCCCGGGCCGGACGACCAGGTCGCCGAGCGACGCGAGGTCGAGCGCGACGTGCTCGCCGTAGCGCACCTTCAGGTCTCGCGCGACCAGCTCAGACATCGGAGACCCCTTCCGCGCCCCCGGTCTCGGGGAGCAGCAGGTACTGGCCGTCGACGAGGTGGAAGCGCACCAGCGTGCCGGGTAGCAGGTCCTCCCGCACGTGCGGCGGCAACGGCAAGAACCCGTCTGGGGTGACGACCGCGAACTCCTCCCCGCTGCGCCCCTCCCCGCCGACCCGACCGTCGCGGATCGTGATGGTGCGCGGCAGGAACGAGGCCACGTCCGGGTCGTGGGTGACCAGCACCACCGTGGTGCCCAGGTCCCGGTTCAGCGTCGCCATCCGCTCCAGCACCAGGTCCCGGGCGGCGTGCTCGAGCTGGCTGGTGGGCTCATCGGCCAGCAGCAGCCCGGGCCGCGCCGCCATCGCCACCGCCAGCGCCGCGAGCTGCAGGTGCCCGGGGCTGAGCTCGGCCAACGGCCGGTCGACCTCACGCTCCAGCCCGACACCGGCCAGCACGTCCACCGGCTCCGGCAGCTCCACCCCCCGGCCCGAGCGGCGGGCGGTGCGCTGGGCGAACCGGACGTTCTCCATGGGGGTCAGGTAGGGCAGCAGGTTGCGGCCCGCGCCCTGCAGCATCAGCGAGACCCGCCGCGCGCGCAGCGCGTCCAGCTCGCGCGGCGTCGCCGCGGACAGCTCGGTCGCGCCCACGAACACCTTCCCGGCGCTGGGCCGGAACACCCCGGCCAGCAGGCTCAGCAGGGTCGACTTCCCCGCACCCGAGGGCCCCAGCAGCCCGACCATCTCCCCCGCACCGACCTCGAGGTCGACCCCCGACAGGGCCGCGACCTCGTGGCCCTCGGAGCGGTAGATGTGCACCAACCCGTGCGTGGTCACCCGCAGCCCCGCGGGCTCGGCCGGCACGGTCGTCGCCGTCGTCATCGCGCTCACATCGTCTCCCGCAGCCGCTGCAACCGGGCCCGTCCCGCCAGCGCCCGACCGATCACCACGCTGCCCAGGCCCAGCACCACCAGCGAGACACCCACCGCGACGAGCACCGCCCCGAACGCGGTGTCCAGGTCCAACGTCGAGACCTCCGGCGCGGTCGCGAACAACGGCACCAACGGCATCGCCAAGCGCGCACCCAGCAGACCCGACACCGTCCCGGCCACTACACCGACCAGCACTGCCGGCATCTGCGCCGCCACCGCCATCGACCGGATCGACCGACGCCCCACTCCACTCATCCGCAACGCCGCCAGGTCCCGGGTCCGCCCCCGCCACCCGCTCGCCGCGCTGACCACCAACGCCAACAGCTCGATCAACACCGCCAACACCCCCACCAACGCAGCCAGCTGGAGACTCCACGCCGCCGCCGACTCGTCGTACGACCGCCGGACGTCGGCCACGGTGCGGGCATCCACGACCGCGACGCCGTGGTCCGCGAGCGCTTCGGTCGTGTCGTCGAGCAGCTGCTGGTCGGCCTCGGCGAACCACACGGAGAGCTGGCCGATCGAGCTCACCTGGCGACCTCGCTGAAGGGTCTCGAGGTCGGCGACGATCGTGTTCGGCGGGGAGCCGGGCACGGCGTCCAGGGTGCCCACGGCAGCGGCGTCCTGCACCTCGCCGTCGATGCCGGTCATGCCGAACTCGTTGCCGGACGAGCCGGGCGGAAGAGCGCCCGAGGCCAGCGCCGGCACCAGGGTCGGCACCCAGGCGTGGTTGAGCGTGATCTCGGCGACCCCGCCATTGCGGAGCTCGATGGTGAGGTCGTCCGGCGTCGTCGACGAGGGCTCCATCGAGCCGGAGGCGGTCGCCGAGTACGGCGCCCACTGGTCGGCCGGGCCGAGCGGGACGGCCGCGCCGGAGGGCTCGGCCACCAGGTGGGAGAACGTCACTCGGCCCTTCATCCCGGCAGCGGGGAAGGTCTTGAACCAGATGCCCGTGAGGATGCAGCCCGCGGTGCAGCTCACGGTGCGACCGAGGGTGGCGCTGCGAGCCCCGACCGGCAGCTCCCCGAGCTCCATGTGCAGGGTCTGGCCGCTGGCGTGCACGAGGTCGAAGCCGACCGTCACCGGCGTCGGGGTGCCGTCCGCGCGCACCGACCGGAGCGTCGAGTCGGTCAGGTCGACACTGAGCGCGTCGCCCGTCAGCACGATCGGCTCCACGTCGGGCGCGGCCAGCCGCGACCACACCGACGCGTCGGGTGCACCGCCCGGGAAGAGCGCGATGTCGGTGAACGCCTCGGGCACGACGGCAAGCGTGCCCGACGCGCCGTCACCGGGAGGCTGGATGCGCAGGACCGGAGTGGCCCGCTTCCCGGTCGGGTCGACCTCCTCCAGCGCGGTCCGGACCGACGCCAGGTCGGTGCCCGCGAGCTCCGCGACCATGGGGGCGCCCGCCTCCTGCTTCGCGGCGCTGGCCCGGTTGCGCTGGCCGATGACCAAGGCGTCGGCCGAGAACACCACGAGCGCGGAGGCGATCGTCACGATCGCGATGATCCGGCGGGTCGCCGGGCTGCGCGCGGCGTCGAGCATGCTCGTGCCGCCCCGCACCCGACCGCGGGCGAGCATCCGGCGACCCGTCGCTGCCGCCGTGGGGGTCGTCAGATGCGCGAGCACCACGCCGACCACCACGCCGATCAGGCCGGGAGCGGCGAGGGCGACCGGCCCGTCGAGGCCACCGACGGCGAAGACCACGGTGATCGCGCCCGCCCCGGCGACCAGCACCGCCTCACCGGTGCCGAGCGCCCAGCGCGCGCGCCGCGGCGGCACTCGGCGCAGCAGCCGCTCCACCGGCTCGTTCGCGACCCGCCGCGAGGCGAGCAGGGTGACGCCCGCGAGCACGACCGCGGCCAGCACGACCGCCGCGACGAACGGCCACCGCAGCTCGACGACCAACGGGTCCGGGAGCAGCGCGCCGCCCACGACCCAGGTCGCGGCGTACGCGAGCACCGCGCCGGGCAGCACCGCCAGCAGCGTGATCGGCACCAGCTCGGCGAGCAGCAGCCGGCGAGCGCCCCGGCGGCTGTGACCGCGCAGCCGGGCCAGCGCGACCTCGGGGCGACGCTGCTCGGTGATCGCCATCAGCACCAGCCACAGCACCACCACCGAGAGCAGGAAGAGCTGGGCCAGCAGCAGCGGCACCGTCACGCGCGACTGGTCGATCTGCTTCTGCACGTTGTCGGCGAGGGCGTCGAGGCCCGTGTCCGCCGCGAAGTCACCCATGCCCTCACCCAGGTCGACCCGGGCCAGCGCGTCGGTCATGTCGTTGAACTGCAGCATCTCGGCTACGCCGACGGCGTCGAGGTCCACGCCGTACGCCGCTGTCGACTGCTGGGTGTCGACACCCAGGCCGGGGTCCTCGAACGTCTCCCGCGGAGTGAGCCACCAGTCGTGCTGCACGGCGCCGGAGAGTCCGGGACCGGGCGCGCCGGAGCGCCCGGTCGGCGTCTGGCCGAGCCAGAAGTCGTCGTCCGGCGACGGCCGGTAGGTGCCGACCACCTCCAGCTCGACCGAGCCCGACTGGCCGTCGACGCCGGGGATGCCGCTCACGTCGAGGGTCGTCCCCGGCTCGAAGCCGAAGTTCTTCGCGTCGGCGACGCTGACGGCGACCTGCCCGGCCGCCTCGGGACAGGAGCCCTTGACGATCTCGACGTGGTCGCACTGACCGGACCGCCAGATCACGGCACCGAACACACCGGGCGTGACGCCGAGCACCGTCGCGCCCCCGTTGTAGCCGAGCACCGGCGGCAGGAAGCTGTCGCGGTACGTGTCGTCGAGCTGGTCGGCGACGATCTCAGGCGGGACGACGCTGCGCGACGGGTCGAAGTCCGACGGGCGGGTGGCGGTGAGCTGGAGGCTGCTGGTGATGGCCGGCGCCCCCGCGAGCACGCTGTGGGTGAGCGTCTGCTGCATGGCGCGGTAGTAGAGCGGCGCGAACGCCGCACACGCCGTCATCAGCGCAGCGAGCGCCACGACCGCGACCGCCTGGAACGGCCGGTACCGCCACCGCTTCACGCACTCACCCGTCTTCCTCGCTCAGACCGCCGCCTACCTTCTCACGACCTGACCGGTCAGTCGCCGAGCCCCGCAGCCCGGGCGCGGGCGATCGCCTCGGAGCGGTCGGCGACGCCGAGCTTGGCGAGGATGTTGGAGACGTGGTTGCGCACGGTCTTGTCGGAGAGGAAGAGCTCGCGCGCGATCCGGCGGTTCTCGAGGCCGCGCGCCACGAGGTCGAGCACCTCGCGCTCGCGCTCGGTGAGCTGGGGGAACGCCTCCCGGCCGCCGCCGGTCGCCAGGCCGCTGAAGAACCGGCCGAGCCGGTCCGCGACGGTCGGGCTGAAGACCGCTCCCCCGGCCGCGATCGTGCGGATCGCGTGCAGGAGGTCGTCGCGGCCAGCGCCCTTGACGACGTACCCGCGCGCCCCGGCCCGCATCGCCGCCACGACCGCGTCGTCGTCGGCGCTCATCGTCATCATCAGCACCCGCACGTCGGCCGAGGTGGAGAGGATCCGAGAGGTCGCCTCGACGCCGGACAGGTCGGGCAGGTTGAGGTCCATCAGCACCACGTCCGGCGTGAGCTCGGCCGCCATCGCGATCGCGCCCGCACCGTCGTGCGCCTCCCCGACCACCTCGAGGTCGGTCGCACCCGTGAGCGCGGCCCGGACGCCGTCGAGGAAGAGCGGGTGGTCGTCGACCAGCAGGATCCGGGTCATCGTGCCTCCGTGGGCAGCTCGGCGTGGACGCGGGTGCCGGTGGCGGTGCGCACGACCTCGAGCCGCCCGTCGATCTCCTCGGCGCGCTGGCGCATCGACTCCAGACCGAGCCCGCCGGCGCGGACCCGATCGGGGAGGCCGGTGCCGTCGTCCTCGACGCACAGGGTCACCAGCCGCGGCGTCGCGGACACCCGGAGCAGGACGCGGCCGGCCCGCGCGTGCTTGACCGCGTTGGCCAGCGCCTCCGCCGCGATCCGGTAGCAGGCGACCTCGACCGCGGCCGGGAGCGCGGCCGGCAGGTCGGCCGAGACCTCGATCGCCGTGCCCGGCGTGGACATCCGGTCCGCGAGGCCGCGCAGGCCGGCGGCCAGCCCGAGGTCGTCGAGCGCCGCCGGCCGCAGGTCGTCGGTGATCGCGCGCACGTCGTCCACGGCGGCCGCCACCCCGGCCGCCGCCGACCGCAGCAGGCCCTCGGGCACCGGGTCCGCGACCAGGTCCCGCGCCGTCTCCACCTGGAGGCGTACGCCGGCCAGCGCGGCCCCCACGCCGTCGTGCAGGTCGCGCCGCAGCCGGCGCCGCTCCTCCTCCCGCGCGGTGACGAGCGCGGACCGGCTGTGCTGGAGCCGCTCGGAGAGCCGCAGCGCCGCGATCGCCGGTGCCACCTGGTCGCAGACGACCACGAGCAGGTCCGCGTCGCGACCGGTGACGGCCGGCTCGCCCGCCCGCGGCTCGACCAGCAGCGTGCCGACGACGTCGCCGCGGTGCCGCAGGGGGAAGCCGCTGCCTCCGAGGTCGTCGAGCACGATGGTCGCCGAGCCGAGCCGCAGCGAGTCCACCAGCACCGCGCAGACCCGCTCGGGCACCTCGCCGAGGTCGTCGCGGAGCGCGGCGGCGGTCGCCTCCAGCACCTTGGCCGGGTCGGCGCGGTCGCCGTAGAACATGCGGTCCACGCCCCGGTTGAGCCGCACGCCCAGCGGGTGCAGCAGCAGCCCGCAGACCGCCGCGGCCGTGGCGGCGGCAAGGGTCGGGCCGCCGGGCAGCACCGCTGCGAGCAGCAGGAAGAGGCTGACGTAGATCGCGGCGAGGCAGACCGCCAGGCTCACCCCGCCGATCGCCCGGCACACGGCGAGGTCGAGGTCGTAGAGACGGTGCCGGGTCACCGCCACGCCGATCGCGATCGGCACGAGCGCGGTGGCGGCTGCCTGGGTGAGGGCGTTGACGGGCCAGGGCAGCCAGCCCTGCAGCGCCGTGTCGAGCACCAGCAGCAGGGCCGGGACGAGCAGCACCTGGACCTGACGGCGCACGAGCCCGTCGGCCCGGCGCCACCGCACCGCGAGCGCGGCGACGCCGGCGACGACGGACGGCACGAGCAGCGCGGCCCCGGCGAGGAACGCCACCTGCGCGCCGTCGCTCGGGTAGGTCCCCGACCCGATCGCGAGCAGGGCCATGCCGACGATCGAGGTCGCGACCCACGGGCGCCAGCGCGGGCTGGGCAGCGACCCGTCGGGGTAGAGCAGCGGGACGAGCGTCATCAGCGGGACGAACCCGCCCACCCAGATCCACTCGTTGACGGACTCGGCACCGAGCGCGGAGCCCAGCGCCGCCGTGGCGCCGCAGCCGCCGATGCCGAGCAGCAGCCACCCGATCCGCCGGCCGCCGGTGCCCGAGAGCACCAGGACGGCGGCGGCCGAGTAGGCGAGGCCGATGGCCACGTCGACCGGCAGGTCCGGATGGTCCGACCAGTCGGCGACGAGGACGGCGGCGGCGACGGACATGGCCCCCGCGAGCGACGCGACGGCGACCGCCACGCGGGTGCTCGACATGGCGCGTGATCCTAGATCAGCCGCGGCCGGGCCGGGCGGAGACGAGCGCGATGACCGCTCCGGCGACCAGGACGAGCCCGGACCAGGTCCGGTCCACGTCGAGCAGGAGGCCCATCGCGCCGGTCCAGGCGAACCCGGCGCCGGCGAGCACACCGAGGCGGCGTACGGCGGGCACGGCCGCTGCCGCGACGGCGATCACGACGAGGGTGCAGACGAGCCAGGCCATGTCGAAGTAGTGCGGGTTCTGCGCGTGGTGGCCGCTCGCGGCGTTCTGCAGGTCGATCTGGTCGAGGACGTACGGCGTGCACAGCGCGCCGGTGACGAGGGCGAGCGGCATCAGCACCGGGTCCACCCGCACGGGCAGCCGGAGGAGCGGCCGGCGCGGCAGGGCGAGCCAGAGCAGACCGCCGGTGACCGCGACCACGACCATCAGGGCGGGGGCGCCGCCGCCGGTGGCCGCGGCCGCGCAGCCGGCACCCGTGCCGACGAACGCGAGGTGCAGGATCCCGGCGGCGGACGACGGGCGGCGGCCCCGCCAGGCGGCCCCGATCAGCGGCACGACGGCGAGCAGCCAGAGGGTGGTGAGGAGCAGGCCCTGCCCGGTGAGCTGGTGGTAGCGGTGCCCGGAGAGCTCCCCGGTCGCCAGGAACCGGATCATGCTGACGGTCCAGACCGTCGGCAGCGCCGCGGCCAGGGAGCCGGCGACGCCGATGGCGATCCGCCGCAGCGGCCTGGGCGGGGTGGTGGTCGGAGGGACGGTGGTCTCGGTGTCGATCATCATGGCGACGACGGTGCCGCGCCCCCTGTCCTGGTGACATCGCCGGAATGTCCTGACCGTGTCCCGGCACCCCGATAGCCTGCGGCCATGCGGATCGGCGTCCTCGGCACCACGGTGGCCGCCGACGACTCCGGCCCGGTCACCCTCGGCGGCCCCAAGCAGCGCGCCCTGCTGGCCGCGCTCGCGCTGCACCGCGGCCGCGCGGTCTCGGTCGACACCCTCGCCGACCTGGTCTGGGACGGCGCGCCACCACCCGGGGTGTCCGGGACCCTGCAGGGCTACGTCGCCGGCCTGCGCCGGGCGCTCGAGCCGGGCCGTACGACGCGCGGCGGCGGGACGCTGCTGGTCACCGAGCAGCCGGGCTACGCGCTCCGCGTCTCGGACTCCGACCTCGACACGGTCGCGTTCGAGACCGCGGTCGCGTCCGCGCACGCCCTGGTCGCGCCCGTGGCCGATGCCCTGTGCCACGGACGGCCCCTGCCGTCCGGCTCCCCCGACGCCGGCGGCCTGAACGAGCTCTACGCGTCGCTGGAGCAGGCGCTCGCGCTGTGGCGCGGGGTGCCCTTCGCCGAGCTCGGCGAGGTCGCCGCGGCCGCCGGCGAGCGGGCGCGGCTCGAGGAGCTGCGCGTGCTGGCCAGCGAGGACCGCGCGGCGGTGGGCATCCTGCTCGGGCTGCACGCCACGGTCGCGGCCGAGCTCGACGCGCTCACCCGCGCCCATCCGCTGCGCGAACGCGCCTGGGCCCTGCGCGCGCTCGCGCTGGCCGCCTCCGGGCGCCAGGCCGACGCGCTCGCGGTGCTCCGCGAGGTCCGCGACGTCCTCGACGAGGAGCTCGGGCTCGAGCCGGGCCCCGAGCTGCGCGCCGTGCAGACGGCCGTGCTGCGCCAGGAGACGAGCGCCGCCGTGCCCGCGCCTGCCCCGGCGACGCCGGCGCCCGTCCCGGCGCCCGTCCCGGCGCCCGCCGCGGCGACGGTCGAGGCAGAGGCCCAGGCGCCGTTGCCCTTTCCCTCCCTGTGGCCGTGGTCGCTCGCCGGTCGGGACGAGGAGCTGGCGGCGCTGACCGCGCTCGTCGACCGGGTGGTCGCGGGCGCCGGGTCGTCCCCGGCGTTCGTCGCGCTCACCGGCGAGCCCGGCATCGGCAAGAGCCGGCTCTCGATCGAGCTCGCGCAGTACGCCGACAGCCTGGGTGTCTCGATCGCGTGGGGCCGCTGCTCGCAGGACGACGGCGCGCCGGCGCTGTGGCCGTGGGCCACCGTGCTCGAGCGGCTCGGGTCCGCCCTCCCCTCCGCCGCCGACGGCGACGACGAGGGCGCGGCGTTCCGGGCGTGGGAGAGCGTCGTCCAGACCGTGCTGGCCGCCGCCGAGAAGCGTCCGCTGCTGCTCGTGCTCGACGACCTGCACTGGGCGGACACCTCGAGCCTGCGGGTGCTCCGGCTGCTCACGGAGGCGGTCGCCCAGGAGAGCCCGGTCCGGCTGCTGGTCGTGGCGACCTGGCGGGAGCACCCGGTGCCGACGGGCGCGCTCGCCGAGGTCGCGGAGGCGCTCGCCCGCAAGCACGCGCTGCGGCTCCAGCTGCGGGGCATCTCCGCCGAGGCCGCGGCCCAGGTCTTCGCCCAGGTGGCGGAGACCGATCCCGGCGACACCGACGCCGACACGCTGCGGCAGCGGACCGAGGGCAACCCGTTCTTCCTCGTCGAGTACGCGCGTCTGGCCAAGGACGGCGACCTCGCGGCACTGGTCGCGGAGGGTCGCCCGCCGGCAGCGGTCCACGAGGTGCTGACCCGCCGGCTCGCCCACCTCGACGAGGGCACCCAGGACCTGCTGCAGACGGCCAGCGTGCTGGGCCGGATCTTCGACCTCGGGACGCTCGCGGAGGTGGCGCGGGTCGACGACGACGCCGCGCTCGACCTGCTCGACCCCGCCATCGAGGCCGGGCTGGTGGCCGAGGACGGCATCGACCGGTTCCGCTTCAACCACGCGCTGGTCCGCGACACCGTGCTGAGCGGGCTGCCGCAGTCCCGGCGCGCGCGTGTGCACGCCCGCGCCGCCGAGGCGCTGACCGGTCGCGCGCACCGCGAGACCGAGGTCGCGCGGCACTGGCTCTCCGCCGGACCGCGCTACGTCGCGCAGGCGTGGCCGGCCGCGCAGGCGGCGGCGCGCTCGGCGACCGCGGTGTTCGCCTACGTGGAGGCGCTCGAGATGCTCGAGCACGCGCTCAACGCCCAGGACGAGGACGCCGCCTCCACCCCCGCGGACCGGTTCGGGGTGCTCAACGACCTCGCCGACGTGCTCCGTCGCGCCGGCCGCTGGATGGAGCTGCGCGAGGTCGCCCACGAGGCGATCGAGGTGGCCGAGGACGCGGATGACATCGACCTGCTGATCCGGGCCGGCGCGATGACGAGCACCGGCGCCCTCTGGACCCCCGGAGGCGGTGGCGTCGACGACGTGATCGTCGCCGCGCTGCGCAGTGCGCTCGACCGGCTGCCGGCCGACGACGAGGCCCGGCGCTGCCGGGTGATGGTGTCGCTGGCGGGCGAGATCTACTACGGTGCCAGCCCCCAGGAGCGCGAGGCGCTCGCCGAGGAGGCGGTCGCGATGGCACGCCGCCTGGGCGACCCTGGCCTGCTCGTCAACATCCTCATCCGCGCCGTGATCGCGATCTGGCGCGGGGCCAACGCACGCGAGCGCCTCGACATGATGACCGAGGCCGCGCAGATCGCCCGCGAGCGCGGCGACGCCGTCGGCCTGGTCTCGGCCCTCGCGCTGCGCGCCGAGGCGGCAGGCGAGCTCGGCGAGGTGGCCATCCTCGACGAGTGCCTGGTCGAGGGCCGGGCGGAGGCCGACCGCATCCGGCACGTCTACGCCCAGCTCGTGCTCGACTCGATCGAGGTGTCGTGGCTGGCGCTGCGCGGTGACTTCGACGGCGTCGCCAAGCGGATCGGCGAGATGGGCGAGATCGGCCAGGTCGTCACGATCCCGGGAGCCCAGGAGTCGATCGCCGGTGCGCTGATGATGCAGGCGCTGTGGCAGGGCGGCGAGGCCGACGTGCTGGCCGCGCTCGAGACGATGCCGGTCGACGGTCTGGTCAACACCGCGCCACCCGTGCTGGTGATCCTGTGCCGGCTCGGTCGCCTGGACGACGCGCGTGCCTACCTGTCGAGCCACCGCGAGCACCTCGACCGGGCGCTGGGCGTCGACACGTGGTACTCCCCCATGGCCTGGAGCATGATCGCCGAGGCCGCCAGCCACCTCAGCGACCCTGACCTCGCGGCGGCGGCGTACGAGCGCCTCGTCGGCCTGACCGGGCAGTTCGCCTGCGCGGGCACCGGCAGCGCCATCGGGCCGGTCGACATGTTCCTCGCGATGGCCGCGCACACGGCCGGCCAGGACGACCTCACCGCCCGGCACGCCGACCAGGCCGTCAGCCAGTGCGAGGCCTGGGCCGTCCCGCTCGCCCGGGACTGGTGCGTCCGCGAGCGGGAGCGGCTCGGCGTCTGACTGCCCGCTCTCAGGCGGCGTAGCGGAACGTCCGGGCGTGCTGGCGGGCGAACCGGCCGCGGGTGCACCACCAGATCACCTTGAAGCCGCGCCCGCCCGGCTCGTCGAAGACGCGGTCGAGGGCGCTGCGGGGCACGCCGTACGCGACCCACGGGACCAGCCGGGCCACCTTGGCGAGCGGCGTCCCCTTGGGGTTGGCGTGCTCCTCCTCGATGGCCGCCCAGTCCTCAGCGCTCAGCAGCCGCTGGATGATCGCGATCGCGTCGGTCTCCTCGTGGGCGAGGTGGCGCCGCAGCGACTCCCGGGCGGCCGTCACCCGGACGGCGAGCGCGGCCCGGGCGTCCTCGTCGGTGTGCTCGGCGAGCCGGCGGAGGCCGGCGGCGCAACCCTCGAGGAGGGGGTCGATCTCGCCGTGCTCGGACTCCATCGCCTCCAGGGTGGCGACGTCCTGCGCGGTGCCGAGCGAGACGAGCGCCGGCCAGACGCCGGCGTCCTCGACCGTGTGGTGCTCGTGGAGCGCCTCGGCGAAGGTGTCCCACCGGTCCGCCAGCAGCGCCCAGGTCTCCCGCTCGTCGGCCGGGGTGGCGCGCACCGCGGCGACGAAGAGGTCCAGGTCGCGCCGGAAGGCGTGGTGCATCAGGTACATCATCTTCATGTCGATCGGCCCGTCGGGGGCCGCGACCTGGCCGGGCAGCCGGAGCTGCCGCGGCCAGGTGCTGCTCGTCGTGGACATCGTCAGACACCTACCTTGTCGTCGTCGGCCCGGGCGTCGGTGGTGTCGAGCTCGGCCCAGATCGCGTCGGTCTCGTCGACCTCGGCCCTGATCGCCGGCAGCAGCCGGTCGAGCCAGGCCGGGATCCACCAGTTCCACCGGCCGAGCAGGGTCATCGTCGACGGCACCAGGACCATCCGGACCACGGTGGCGTCGAGGACGATCGCGATCGCCATGCCGAGGCCCAGCTGCTTGACCACCGTGTCGGCCTCGGTCGAGAAGCCGAGGAACACCACGACCATGATCGCCGCGGCCGAGGAGATCACGCGGCCGGTGGCGGCCAGGCCGCGCTCCACGCTGCCGGTGGCGTCGCCGGTGCGCAGCCAGTCCTCACGGATCCGGGAGAGCAGGAACACCTCGTAGTCCATCGACAGGCCGAAGAGGATCGCGAAGTTCAGGATCGGGATCCAGCTCGAGACGGCGACCGCGTGGTCGATCCCGAGCACGCTCCCGCCCCAGCCCCACTGGAAGATCGCCACCAGCACGCCGTACGACGCCGCGATCGACAGCAGGTTCATCGCGGCGGCCTTGATCGGCACCACGACCGAGCGGAACATCATCGCGAGCAGGAGCACCGACACGGACACCACGAACCCGACCACCAGCCAGAGCCGCTCGGAGAGCATGCCCGAGATGTCGGCGAAGATCGGCGTGGTCCCCGTGATCTCGACACCCTCGGGCATCTCGGCCCGCAGGTCCGACAGCAGCTCCGAGGTGCGCTCGTCGGAGGGGCCGTAGGTCGGCTCCATGTCGAAGATCGCGAGCTCACCGTCGGGACTCGTGAACGGGGTGCCGACGACCTCGACCCCGTCGGTCGCCGCGACCTGGGCGGCCACCGCGGCGGCGTCGGCCGTCCCGGTCTCGACGACGAACGTGAACGGGCCGTTGGCACCCGCGCCGTACTCGTCCGCGATGAGGTCGTAGGCCTTGCGCTGGGAGGTGTCCGGGCTGGCGCTGCTGCCGTCCTGCGGCCAGGTGCGCATGCCGAGCACCGGGGCGGCGAGGAACAGCAGGAACACCAGCGCGGCCAGGCCGAACGCGACCGGGCGCCTGGTCACCCGGCGGGCCCAGCGGGCGGTGAGCGGCGTCTTGGCCACGCGTGCCGCCGCGCCCTTGCGCACCTTGCGCGGCAGCAGCCGCCCACCGGCGAGGCCGCACAGGGCGGGCACCAGCGTCAGGGCCGCCGCGAGGACGGAGACGACGGCGATCGCGGTGGCGTAGCCGAACGTCGCGTAGACGGCCAGGCCGCCGAGCTTGAGGCCCATGAGGGAGATGAGCACGGTGAGCGAGGCGAAGACGACCGAGCGGCCGGCCGTGGCCATCGCCCGGGCAGCGGCCTCCCGCTTGTCCAGGCCCTGGCGGAGGAACTCCACGTGCCGGTTGACGAGCAGCAGCGCGTAGTCGATGCCGACGCCGAGGCCCACCATCGTCGCCACGGTCGGGGCGGCGGTCGAGACGTCCATGGTCGCGGCGAGCAGCGTGACGCCGGCGGTGCCCACGCCGAGCCCGGTCAGCGCGATCGCGAGCGGCAGGCCCGCCGCGACGACCGAGCCGAACGCGACCACGAGCAGGACGAGCGCGGCGATGATGCCGGCCAGCTCGCCGGTCCCCGTCATCTGCGACTCGGCGCCGCCGGGGAGCTCGCCCCCGAGCTCGGCCTGGATGCCGGCCTCGCGGAGCGGCTCGATGGCCTGCTCGAGCGGGTCGTAGCCCTTGGCGCCGACGAGGTCGGGCTCGGTGACCGGAGCGTCGTAGGCCAGGCTCACCAGGGCGGTGTCGCCGTCCGCGGAGAGCCGCGGCGGGCTGACGACGGAGACGTGGTCGAGGGCGGCGAGCCGCTCGACCAGCGCGTCCAGGTCGGCACCGGCCAGCGGGTCGCCCTCGCGGTCGTGGACGACGACCTGGGCGGTGGCGCCGCCCCCGTCGGGGACGTGGGCGCGCAGCTGGTCGACACCGACCTGGGCGCGGGCGTCGGGGACGTCGTAGTCGTCGCGCGTGGTGCCGCCGAACGCGCCGGCGAGGCCGAACGCGATGACGACGAGCGCGATCCAGGCGCAGATCGTGCGCCAGGGGTGGGCGGCGGTGGCGTACCCGAGGCGGTGCAGGATGCGGGACACGGTGTGCTCCAGGGGTGGTCAGAGGGTGGTCGGTGTACTGACTCTGACCGTCGGCACTTGGGGCCGACTTGGAGCTGACTGGGAGGGGCGCTCAGGCGCCGCCGAGGGGGTTGACCCCGGTCTTGCCGCCCAGCGCGAAGAAGAGCAGGTCGGTCATCTCGAACGTCGTGCCCCGCCCGTGGACCGGGGTGAAGCCGGGGTTGCGCAGCAGCGAGAACCTGCTGCCCTCCATCGCCCGGTGGAACGTCTCGGCCACGATCCGGCCACCCACCCCGCGCAGCCTGCCGTCGCCGGTCTCGGCCTCACGGAGGACGTACAGCCACAGTGGCGTGCGCGCCACCACGGCGTCCTTCTGCGCGGCGGTGAGCCCGGACAGGTCGGCCCCGCCGGACCCGCGGAGGATCTGCGCCCGGGTGAGGGGCCGGACCGTGACGCCTTCGGCCCGCAACTTCGCGACCATCTGCTGCCCGCTGGCCAGCCGGAGCATCGAGGCACGGGTGAGGTTGCGGAAGGCCAGGTTGCGCCGCCGGTCGTCGAACGGGATGCCCGCGCCGCCGCCGAACGTGCTCGGCGGCAGGTTCTTCAACGGATCGGTGAGCAGGCTGTCGATCCGCTGCGCCCGGTTGAACCCGTCGGGGCCGGCCAGCCCGGGGTGCCCGCCCGTCGGGAAGTCGTACATCCGGCGCCAGTCGGCGAGCCAGTTGCTGATCAGCCGGTCCTCGCCGCCGAGGTCGCCGCCGAGGGCCGAGAACTGGAACATGTAGTCCAGGAAGCCGATGCCCTTCGGGAACCGCCGGTTCCAGTCGTAGACGGGCCGGATCATGCTGTGGCCGAGCCGGAACGCCGCGACCGAGAACTCCACGGGCATCGTCGGCAGCGACGTGGGGTCGGCGTTGGGCTGCACGACCTTGCGCCCGTTGGCGAACACGTCGTCGACGAGCGCCGGGTCGACGACCCGCGCCAGGTAGTCGTGGCGCAGCAGCCAGTGGTAGTGCAGGGTCACCGAGCGGCGGGCCCTCCGGAAGCGCTGCGCCGGCGGGAGCGCCGCCGGGAGCTTGTCGGCGACCCGGTTGTGGAACCGGATCATCGCGAGGTGCGTCTGCGCGACGATCAGGTTCTCGTCGTTGCGCGGATCCGGGATGAGCGCCTTCCGGCGGGCCCTCCGGTTGCCGGTCCCCACGCGCGGCAGGTCGTGGGCGACCTTGGCCCGGTCGGGGCCGAACCTGATCGTGTCGCCGGTGCGCAGGTGCACGCCGTCCGGCTCGTAGAACTTCGCGGACTCGGCGTCGGCCGGGCCGGCGCCGTACAGCGAGTCCAGGTCGAGGGTGGGCGAGCGACCCTGCAGCAGCTCGGCCGGGGAGATGTCGGTGCCCAGGGCCACCGAGGTCGCGTCCATCGTCAGGTCGTGGTCGATGAACTGACCCAGGTAGGTGTAGCCCGCCGGGATGTCGCCCACTCCGCCCCCGCCCTTGGTCATCGCGTCGGCGATGGCGAGCGTCAGCGGCTCGGGCACGGTGCGGCCCCGCGGGCCGACGCGGGAGAAGCGGAACGGCGGCGCGGCATCGGCCCGCTTGGCGACGGGGCCGGCGGCGCCGGGGTCCGTGACGGGGTCGGGCTCGTCGCCCGACCGGCCGCCGACCTGGGTGTTGACCAGGCCCTCACCCTCGATGAAGAAGCTCTCGGATCCGTGGCGTGCGGTCATGCTGCGACGCTAGGCCCACCCCAGGCGTGGCGCCTGACCCGAACAGGTCATGTCGTCGGGCAGTTGACCCGGCTCAGCCACCCAGCTGGGCGAGCAGCGGGTCGCGCAGCCCGACGCAGTCGAGCGCCCAGAACGGCTCGCAGTACACGAGCGCACCGGTCATCCAGGGCTCGTGCGCCGGCAGCGGCACGACCTGGAACGCCGCGTCGGGGATCCGCGCCGACGGCTTCGCGAAGCCCAGGGCACCGGCGGCGAGCCAGCCGTGGCCGCTGTAGTAGCCCGGGTCGCCCTCGAGGAAGACCGCGGGCGCGCCGAGCGCCTCCGCCTCGGCCACCGCAGCCGCGAGCAGGGCGGCACCGATGCCCCGGCCCTGGTGCTCCGGCGCGACCGACAGCGGGCTGAGCACCAGCACGTCGACCAGCGCCCGCCGGGCGTCGAGCCAGGACCGGCTCAGCTGCACGTGACCGACGACCGTGCCGTCCACCTCGGCGACCAGGCTGGCCCGGGTGCTGCCGGACGCGTCGAGCGCGCCGACGAGGCGGGCGACGACCGGTCCCTCCTCGGCGCCGAACGCCGCCTCCACCACGCCCGCGACCGCCGCGTCGTCGCCGGCCGCCGCCGGCCGGATGACCGCGTCCACCTCAGCCTGCCAGGAACGACAGCCGGACCTCGCGGTCGGCGTTGTCGATGTTGAGGTCGACGAGGCACACGCTCTGCCAGGTGCCGAGCGCCAGCCGCCCGCCGACCACCGGCAGCGTGGCGTGCGGCGGCACGATCGCCGGCATCACGTGCGAGCGGCCGTGGCCGCGGCTCCCGTGCCGGTGCCGCCAGCGGTCGTCGGCCGGCAGCAGGTCCGCGAGCGCGGCGAGCAGGTCGTCGTCGCTCCCTGCGCCGGTCTCGATCACCGCGATGCCGGCGGTGGCGTGCGGGACGAACACGTTGAGCAGGCCGTCGCCTCGTCCGGCGACGAATCCCTGGCAGTCGTCGGTGAGGTCGAGGACGACCTCGCTGCTGCCGGTGCGGTAGGAGCGCGTCTCGGAATCCACGAGCCCGATCGTGCCACGGCCCGCTACCGTCGCCCGGTGGACGTCGACTCCCTGGGCTTCCGTACCGACCTCGCGCTCGCCGCCCTCGCCGGGAGCGAGGTGGAGGACCACGGCGACCACGTCCTCGTCCGCACCCCCGCCAACCCGGACTACTACTGGGGCAACTTCCTGCTGCTCCCCCGGGCGCCGGCTGCCGGGGAGCTGGCCGACTGGGAGGCGAGGTTCGAGCGCACGTTCCCGCGGTGCCGGCACCGGGCGTACGGCGTCGCCGCGAGCGACGGGAGCATCGACGACCTCGCCGGGTTCGCCGCAGCCGGGTTCGAGACCGACGCGTCGACCGTGATGACCGCGACCGCCGTCCACGAGCCGCAGCGTCCGAACCGCGAGGCGACGTACCGGCCGCTGATGACCGACGCGGACTGGGCGCAGCAGGTCGACCTCTGGTCCGGCGACGGCGAGGAGCACGGTCGGGAGTTCGTCGTCGCGAAGGTCGCCGCGGAGCGGAGGATGACCGAGACCGGTGCCGGCGCCTGGTGGGGCGCCTTCGTCGGCGACCGGATGCTGTCGTCGATGGGCCTCTTCGCGGCCGGTCCGGGTCTGGCCCGCTTCCAGCAGGTGCAGACGCATCCCGAGGCCCGCGGTCGCGGCCTCGCCGGGACCCTGGTGCACCGGGTCAGCCGCTACGGGTTCGACGAGCTCGGCGCCACGACGCTGGTGATGGTCGCGGACCCCGGCTACCTCGCGATCCGCATCTACCGGTCGGTCGGCTTCGAGGGCACCGAGACGCAGCTCCAAGCGCAGCGCACGCCGGCCTGACCTCAGACCGAGGTGCCCGGCTCCTCGCCGCCACCCTCGGGGTCGCGGACCCCGCCGGCGCACGACGCGAAGGGCTCGGGCGCGGTCTCCCCGCCGCCGTACCGGTGCAGGAAGAGCGGCAGCCGCGGGTCGTCGGCGCCGGTCAGCTCGAGCTGTCGGCCCCAGACCGTCACGACGACGGGCGCCCCCAGGCCGGGGTACGGCGCCAGGATGCCGTTCTGCGGGAGCGCGTCGACCAGCTCCTCGACCTCGTCGCCAGCCAGATCCGGGGCGTAGGCGATCCAGACCGTGCCGTGCTCGAGGTCGTGCACCGCGTTCTCCTCGCGCACCGGCTCGTCGTAGACCCCGCAGTCGAGCCAGACCGGCGCGTGCGGGCCGCCGACGGCCGGAGCCTGCGGGTAGTCGACGTCCTCGCCGGTGTGGTCGACGGCCAGGTCGTCGTAGGACCGCACGGCGCGCAGGTCCGTCGGCACGGGGTCGTCGGCGAGGAACATCGGCACCGCGACGGCGAGGCAGGCGATGATCGCGACCCCGATCACCGCCAGCGCGATCACCGGCCCGCGCGAGGGTCGCGGCGGCGTCGGGGCGGAGGAGACGAGGACCGCCGGCGGCGGGTACGGCGGCGGCGGAGGCAGCTCGCTCATGGGGCCAGCAGGCGCTCGACGCGCTCGACCTTGGCCGTGAGCTGGCCGTCCCACCCGGGTCGGATGTCGGCCTTGAGCACCAGCCCGACCCGCGGGGACACCTCGGCGACGGCGTCGACCGCCCGCTTCACCACCGCCATCACCTCGTCCCACTCGCCCTCGACGTTGGTGAACATCGAGTTCAGCTCGTAGGGCAGCCCGGACTCCTTCACGACCCGGACCGCGGCGGCCACCGCCTCGGACACGCTCCCGGTCTCGTCACCGGTGGTCGGGGAGATGCTGAACGCGACGATCATGGGCTGAACGCTATCGAGCCCCCGAAAATGCCGAGTCGGCGCATCTTGCCCGGGCAAGATGCGCCGAGTCGGCGTTGCTGGGTCAGGCCGACTGGGCCCGGAGGTTGCGCAGCACGTACTGCATGATGCCGCCGTTGCGGTAGTAGTTGGCCTCGCCGGGGGTGTCGATGCGGACGACCGCGTCGAACTCCACGTCGCCGGCCTTCACCTTCACCGTCCTGGGCGTGCGGCCCTCGTTGAGCTCGGTGATGCCGGAGATCGAGAACTCCTCCTCGCCGGTCAGGCCCAGCGACTCGGCGTTCTGGCCCTCGGGGAACTGCAGCGGGATGACGCCCATGCCGATCAGGTTCGAGCGGTGGATGCGCTCGTAGGACTCGGCGATGACGGCCTTCACGCCCAGCAGCGAGGTGCCCTTGGCCGCCCAGTCGCGCGACGACCCGGAGCCGTACTCCTTGCCGGCCAGGACGACCAGCGGGATGCCGGCCTCCTGGTAGTTGACGGACGCGTCGTAGACCGAGGTGACCTCGCCGCCGGCGGTGAAGTCACGCGTGAAGCCACCCTCGGTGCCCGGGGCGATCTGGTTGCGCAGGCGGATGTTCGCGAACGTGCCGCGGATCATCACCTCGTGGTTGCCGCGCCGCGAGCCGTAGGAGTTGAAGTCCCGCTGCTCGACGCCGTGCTCGGCGAGGTACGTGCCGGCGGGCGAGTCCTTCTTGATCGCACCGGCCGGGCTGATGTGGTCGGTCGTGACCGAGTCACCCAGCTTGAGCAGCACGCGCGCGCCCTCGATGTCGGTGACCGGGGTCGGCTCGTCGGGCATGCCGTCGAAGTACGGGGGCTTCCGCACGTAGGTCGACTCGGGGTCCCACTCGAAGGTCTTGCCCTCCGGGGTCGGCAGCGACTGCCAGGTCTCGTCGCCGGCGAACACGTCCTGGTAGCTGTCGCCGAACATCTCGGAGTTGATCGCCTGCGCGATGGTCTCCTCGACCTCGGTCGGCGACGGCCAGACGTCCTTGAGGAAGACGTCGTTGCCGTCCTGGTCCTGGCCCAGCGGGTCGGTGAAGAGGTCGACGTCCATGGAGCCGGCGAGCGCGTAGGCGACGACCAGCGGCGGGGACGCCAGGTAGTTCATCTTCACGTCCGGGTTGATCCGGCCCTCGAAGTTGCGGTTGCCCGAGAGCACCGAGACCACCGACAGGTCCTTCTCGTTGACCGCGGCCGAGACCTCGGGGATCAGCGGGCCGGAGTTGCCGATGCAGGTGGTGCAGCCGTAGCCGACGAGGTTGAAGCCGAGCTTGTCGAGGTACGGCGTCAGCCCGGACCGCTCGTAGTAGTCCGAGACCACCTTCGAGCCCGGCGCCAGGGTCGTCTTCACCCACGGCTTGCGGGTCAGGCCCTTCTCGACGGCCTTCTTCGCGAGGAGCGCGGCGCCGATCATCACCGACGGGTTCGAGGTGTTGGTGCAGGAGGTGATCGCAGCGATCGCGACCGCACCGTGGTCGAGCGTGAACGTCGTGCCGTCCTCGAGCGTGACCTCGACCGGGCTGCTCGGGCGGCCGCCGTCGCGCGGTGCCGCCGACAGGTGGTCGCTCGGCGGCGCGGCCTCCCCGTGCCCGTTGGTGGTGGCCGGGTCCGAGGCCGGGAAGGTCTCGGCGACCGACTCGTCGTAGCCGTCCTCCTCCTCGCCCTCGACGTAGTCCTTGAGCGAGTTGCGGAAGGACTCCTTGGCGTCGGTGACCTGGATCCGGTCCTGCGGACGCTTCGGGCCGGCGATCGACGGGACGACGGTCGCGAGGTCGAGCTCGAGCCTCTCGGAGAAGCGCGGCTCGGCGGCCGGGTCGTGCCACAGGCCCTGGGCCTTGGCGTAGGCCTCGACCAGCGCGAGCTGCTCGGCGGGGCGGCCGGTGAGCTCGAGGTACTTGGTGGTCTCCTCGTCGATCGGGAAGACCGCGATCGTCGAGCCGAACTCGGGGCTCATGTTGCCGATCGTGGCGCGGTTGGCCAGGGGCAGCGCGGAGACGCCCGGGCCGTAGAACTCGACGAACTTGCCGACGACGCCGTGCTTGCGCAGCATCTCGGTGATCGTGAGCACCAGGTCGGTGGCGGTCGAGCCCTCCGGCAGGTCGCCGGACAGCTTGAAGCCGACCACGCGCGGGATCAGCATCGACACCGGCTGGCCGAGCATCGCGGCCTCGGCCTCGATGCCGCCGACGCCCCAGCCCACCACGCCGATGCCGTTGACCATCGTGGTGTGCGAGTCGGTGCCGACGCAGGTGTCGGGGTAGGCCAGCAGCTCGCCGTCGACCTCGCGGGTGAAGACCGTGCGGGCCAGGTGCTCGATGTTGACCTGGTGCACGATGCCGGTGCCCGGCGGGACGACCTTGAAGTCGTCGAAGGCGCCCTGGCCCCAGCGGAGGAACTGGTAGCGCTCGCGGTTGCGCTCGTACTCGATCTCGACGTTGCGCCCGAACGCCTCGGGCGTGCCGAAGACGTCGGCGATCACGGAGTGGTCGATGACCATCTCGGCGGGCGCGAGCGGGTTGATCTTCGACGGGTCGCCGCCGAGGTCGGCCATCGCCTCGCGCATGGTGGCGAGGTCGACGACGCACGGGACGCCGGTGAAGTCCTGCATGATCACGCGCGCCGGCGTGAACTGGATCTCCTTGTCGGGGTCGGCGGACTCGTCCCAGCCGGCCAGCGCCTTGATGTCGTCGGCGGTGATGTCCGCACCGTCCTCGGTGCGGAGCAGGTTCTCGAGGAGGACCTTGAGGCTGAACGGCAGCGACGCGACGTCGAGGCCCTCACCCTGCACCGCGTCGAGGCGGAAGATCTCGTAGGACTTGCCGTCCACGTCCAGGGTGCTCTTGGCACCGAAGCTGTTCTGACTGGCCACAGCCGTCATCTCCTGGTTCGTCGTCGATCCATCGGCTCGAATTCGCCACCCCATCCTGCCGTCGCGCGCGAGCGCCGCAAAAGGAAGGTTGCCCTAACCGGTTCCCCGCCGGGCGAGGCGATATCTCTTGACATCAAGATACCTGATGAGGGCGACGTTGGGAAACCCGACACGTCGAGCGTCCTGCCGGCCGGACTGCCCTGAGCCCGGGCCGGCCCCGGGTCAGCCCCGGGTCAGCAGCGCGACGCACTCGACGTGGTGCGTCATCGGGAAGAGGTCGAAGGCCCGCAGCGCGCTGAGGGCGTAGCCGTGCTCGGCGAAGATCGCCAGGTCGCGGGCGAGCGCGGCCGGGTCGCAGGCGACATAGGCGACGGCGCGCGGCGTACGCCGGACGACGTGCTCCACGACCGGCCGCCGGGCGCCCTCGCGAGGCGGGTCGAGCACCACGAGGTCGAACGGCTCGTCGAACGCGGAGTCGAGCACACCGGCGACGTCGCCCGCCTGCACCTCCGCGCCGGGGCAGTTCGTCGCGGACAGGGCGGAGGCGACGTCGTCGCCCTCGATCGCGACCACCCGGCCCGACCGCCCCACCGCCTCCACCAGGAACGCCGCGAACAGCCCGACCCCGGCGTAGAGGTCGAGCGCCGACTCCCCCGGCTGCGGTCGCAGCATCTCGAGCACGGTGGTCACCAGCACGTCGGGGGCACCGGGGTGCACCTGCCAGAAGCCGTCGTCGGCGACCTCGAAGTGGCGGCCGAGCGCCGTGTGGCCGGACGGCTCGGTCGCCTCGATCAGGCAGTCCTCGATCGGCACCACGTCGTTGGAGCGGTGCTTGCGCATCCCGCGGCCGCCGTCGCGGAGCGGCACGTAGCGCTGCCGGGTCCGCCAGCGCAGACCGTGGTCGTCGCCCGGCACGGCCTCGACCTCGCCGTCCCACGCGATGCCGGCGAGCCGGGAGAGCTGCTCGCGCACCACCTCGGTCTTGAGGCCGCGCTGCCGGGGCAGCGTCACGTGCTGGAAGTCGCAGCCGCCGCAGCGCCCCGGCCCGGCGTAGGGGCAGGGCGCGGCGACGCGGTCAGGGGACGCCTCGAGCACCTCGACGGCGTCGCCGCGCCAGAAGCGGTCGCCCTCGGTGCCCTCGGTGATCTCGAGGAGCACCCGCTCCCCCGGCAGCGCGTGCCGGACGAAGACGACCCGGCTCTCGGGCTCGGGCAGCCGGACGACGCAGTGGCCGCCGTGCGCGACCGGCCCGACCACGGCCTCGAACCGCTCGCCGACCCGGGACCGCCCCTTCGGCGTCCGCGCCCGCGGGCGGCGCGCCGGCCGACGAGGCGCGGTCATCGCTGGATCTGGCGGTTGGAGCGGTTGCTCGGGTTGCGCCCGCCGCCCTCACGCAGGTCGGTCGGCCGCACCCAGAAGCCGCTCTGGTCCTCGCGGTCGAGCACGAGCTCGGAGGAGCGCAGCTGGTAGGGCACCGACGTGACCATCACGCCCGGCGTGAAGAGCAGCCGGCCCTTCAGGCGCAGCGCCGTCTGGTTGTGGAGCAGCTGCTCCCACCACCGGCCCACGACGTACTCGGGGATGTAGACCGACACCACCCCACGCGGGTTGGCCTGCCGGATCTCGGTGGCGTACTCGACGATCGGTCGCACCAGCTCGCGGTAGGGCGAGTGCAGCACCTTGAGGGGCACGTCTATGTTGCGGTCGTCCCACTCCTCGAGGAGCCGGGCGGTGGCGGCGGCGTCGGTGGACACGTAGACGCCCTCGAGCACGTTGGGCCGCGTGGCCTTCGCGAAGGCGAGCGCCCGGAGCGTGGGCTTGTGCAGCTTGGAGACCAGGACGATGGCGTGCACCCGCGTGGGCATCACCTTGTCCTCCTCGTCGGCGGCGAGCTCCTCGTTGACGCTCTCGTAGTGCTTGTGGATGCCGCGCATGATCAGGAAGAAGACGATCATCGCGAGGATCGTGATCCAGGCGCCGGCGAAGAACTTGGTGATGAGCACGATCACCAGCACGACCGCCGTCATGCTCAGGCCGATCGCGTTGATGATCCGCGACTGGTACATCTTCCGGCGTACGGCGGGGTCGCGCTCGGACCTCAGGTGCCGGGTCCAGTGGCGGATCATGCCGAGCTGGCTGAGGTTGAACGACACGAAGACGCCGACGATGTAGAGCTGGATCAGGCGCGTCGGCTCGGCGTCGAACGCGACGATCAGCACGATGGCCATCACCGCCAGGAAGAGGATGCCGTTGCTGTAGGCGAGCCGGTCACCGCGCGAGCCGAGCGCCCGCGGCGCGTAGCCGTCCTTGGCGAGGATCGAGCCGAGCACCGGGAATCCGTTGAAGGCCGTGTTGGCGGCGAGCACCAGGATGATGCCGGTGACCGTGACGACGAAGTAGAAGCCGAGCCGGAAGTCCTGGAAGAGCGCGTCGGCGATCTGCGAGATCGCGGTGTGCTGGTCGTAGCCGGCGGGCAGCGGCGCGCCGTTGACCGTGAGCCGCTCGAGGTCGTCGGGGTCGACCATCTGCAGGCCCATCTGGTTGGCCAGGACGATGATGCTCAGCATCATCGTGACCGCGATCAGGGCGAGCAGCAGCAGCGTGGTGGCCGCGTTGCGGCTCTTCGGCCGCCGGAACGCCGGCACGCCGTTGGAGATCGCCTCGACGCCGGTCAGGGCCGCACAGCCGGACGAGAACGCGCGGGCCAGCAGGAAGAGCAGCGCGAACGTCGTCATCGAGTCGCCGTAGCCCGGCTCGACCTCCATCGTGAACGCCGCGCTCTCGACCTCGGGCAGGTCGCCCATCGCCAGCCGGTAGAGGCCGAACAGCGCCATGCCGAGGATGGCGACCATGAAGGCGTAGGTGGGGATCGCGAAGAACGAGCCGGACTCCCTGATGCCGCGCAGGTTCATCGACATCAGCAGCACCACGGCGACCGTCGCGACGATGACCTCGTGCCCCGACAGGCTCGGGATCGCGGACGCGGCGTACTGCGCGCCCGACGAGATCGAGACCGCCACCGTCAGCACGTAGTCGACGAGGAGCGCGCTCGCGACGGTCGTGCCCGCCGTGCGCCCGAGGTTGACGGTCGCGACCTCGTAGTCGCCGCCGCCACTGGGGTAGGCGTGCACGGTCTGGCGGTAGGACGCGACGACCGCGATCATCACCAGCGCGACGGCGATGCCGATCTTCCACGACCAGACGTACGCCGACGCGCCGGCCAGCGAGAGCATGATGAAGATCTCGTCGGGTGCGTAGGCGACGGACGACAGCGCGTCACTGGCGAACACCGGCAGCGCGATCCGCTTGGGCAGCAGCGTCTCGCCCAGTTGCGAGCTGCGCAGCTTGCGGCCCAGGAGGACGCGCTTCGAGACGTCGCCGATACCCACGTCCGGAAGGCTAGACCCACCGGACGGTGTCCGGCGCAGCACCCGCGGAAGTACGGCGCGCCTGCGGTAGCGTCTGCGGCGTGCACGTCGTGATCATGGGTTGCGGGCGAGTCGGCTCGACGCTGGCCCGCAGCCTCGAGGACCGCAACCACACGGTGTCGATCATCGACGCCGACCCCGACGCGTTCCGCCGCCTCGGTCCGAGCTTCAACGGCGACAAGGTCACCGGTCAGGGCTTCGACCAGGAGGTCCTCGAGAAGGCCGGGATCCGGCGCGCCGACGCGTTCGCGGCCGTGTCCAGCGGCGACAACTCCAACATCATCGCGGCGCGGGTCGCGCGGGAGTCCTTCGGCATCCAGCAGGTCGTCGCCCGCATCTACGACCCCGGCCGCGCCGAGGTCTACCAGCGGCTCGGCATCACGACCGTCGCCACCGTGAAGTGGACCTCCGACCAGGTGCTGCGCCGGCTGCTGCCGGCCGGCGCCGAGCCGGACTTCCGCGACCCGTCCGGCACGATCCGCGTCGATCAGCTGCCCGCCCCGCAGAAGTGGATCGGGCACCGCACCGTCGACTTCCAGACGCAGACCCGCTGCCGGATCGCCTGGATCGACCGCCTCGGCGAGGGCATGCTGCCCACCCGCGAGAGCGTCATCCAGGAGGGCGACGTGCTGCACGTCGCCCTGCGCGAGGACAACGCCGCCCGCGCGTACGACGTCTTCGAATCCGGCCCGGACGAGAGCTGAGGACAGATGCGAGTCGCCATCGCCGGAGCGGGCGCCGTCGGGCGCTCCATCGCCCGCGAGCTCATCCACAACGGCCACCAGGTGCTGCTGATCGACAAGAACCCCGAGTCGATCCGCCCCGAGCGGGTGCCCGACGCCGAGTGGCTGCTCGCCGACTCCTGCGAGCTGTCCTCGCTCGAGGAGGCACGGCTCGACCGGTGCGACGTGGTCATCGCGGCCACCGGTGACGACAAGGTCAACCTGGTGACGTCGCTGCTCGCCAAGACCGAGTTCGGCGTGCCGCGCACCGTCGGCCGGGTCAACCACCCCAACAACGAGTGGCTGTTCACCGAGGCCTGGGGCGTCGACGTCAACGTCTCCACCCCGCGGATCATGTCGGCGCTGGTCGAGGAGGCCGTCTCGGTCGGCGACCTGGTGCGGCTGTTCACGTTCCGTCAGGGCAACGCCAACCTGGTCGAGATGACCCTGCCCGCGGACTCGCCGTACGTCGGCACCCCGTCGGGGCTGATCCCCTTCCCCGAGAACTGCGCCCTCGTGACGATCCTGCGCGACGGCCAGGTCTACGTGCCCAGCGCGGAGCAGCCCGTGGAGGCGGGCGACGAGCTGCTGTTCGTCGCCCCGGCCGACGTCGAGGAGAACCTCGAGCGCCTGCTCGCGCCCTCAGCCCACGGGGGCTGACCTACCCGAGTGCCACCGCGACGATCCTCACGTCGCCCTGATTGCTCGAGCCGGTCGACGCGCCGGTCCCGATCCGGCTCGCGATCGTCACGGAATGGGTGCCGGCCGGGACGTTGGTGAGGATCCCGGCGATGCTGAGGGTGCCGGTGGCCGCCTGGCCCGCCGATCCGACGATCAAGCCGAACGCTCCGGGCACAGTGGTCCCACCGACCTGAGCGGTGATCTGCCGCGTGCACGCGCCCGCGGAGCTGCAGGTGACGCTGAAGGTGCCGGTGATCAGCACGAGCACCTTCCCCGTCTGGGCGAGGGTGACCGTGGTCGCGCTCGCGACCGGCACGCCCGCGGGGAGGGCGATGTCGGTGTTGATGCCCCCGACACCTCCCGACGTCGGCCCGGGAACGCCCTGGATGCCCTGGACGCCCTGGGCGCCCTGGATGCCCTGGACGCCCGGGATGCCCTTGTCCCCCTGCGCGCCCTTGTCCCCCTGCGGGCCCTGCGGGCCCTGCAGGCCCTGCGCGCCCGGGGCTCCCGGGGCTCCCTGGGCACCGGCAGCACCTGCGGGACCGGCGGGACCCGGTACGCCGGCCGCCTCGAGCCGCTGGCGGACCTTCTTGGCGAGCTTCTTCTCGGTGACGGCGTTGGCCCGGATCTGGTGGCTGCCCACGCTGTTCCTGGGCAGCTGCACGGCGGCGTACGACGTCCCGCCCATCGCGACGACCAGCGCCAGGAACCCGACGTGGTGGCGGCGGATGTAGTTGATCAGCACGCGGGTGAGGCTAGACCGAGCCGTCCGCCTCTCGCGGGTGAATGCACCGCCTCAGTCGGACGACTCGGGCCGTGCGGGCAGCGTCGAGGCCGTCATCGGCGTGTGGTTGCGCGACAGCACCCACGCCATCGCCAGCAGGGCGAGCAGCTGGAGCGGCCAGCCGAGGCCGATCTTCAGGATGCCGAGCGCGGCGACCGCGGAGTCCGCGTCGATCGCGCCGGACCTGCCGCCGAACCAGATCGGCGCCTGCACCAGCACCCGGATCACGCACGGGATCGCCAGCAGCCAGGTGAGGATGGCGCAGAGGCGGACGACCTGCTTGTCGTGGTGCCAGGCCGTGACGTCGCCGGTGACGCTGCCGACCATGAAGCCGACCAGCGGCCAGCCGACCAGGCAGGTGAGCGCGAGGACCAGGGAGTAGCCGGCGTTGTAGATGATGCCGGGCAGGAAGTACGCCAGCGCCTGGTCGTCGGCGCTGCCACCCTGGCGCGCGGAGATCGTGACGAACACCCATCCGATGCCGATGCCGAAGATCGCGTTGACGCAGTACTGCACGGTCGAGCGCTGCACGATCCGCGCGACCAGCAGCAGCACGGCCGCGCCGATGCTGACGGCCAGCGCGAGCTGTAGCTCACGGGTGGTCAGCCACAGGACGGTGAAGACGATGGTCGGGACCGCGGCCTCGACCATGCCGCGCCGGCCGCCGAGGGCCTTGGCGAGCTGGGTGCGGACGAGGGCCTCGACCGTCTCGACGTCCGCCTCGTGACCGGCCTCGGGGTGCGGCGTCACGACAGCAGCTCGTAGCGCGGGTTGTAGAGGATCCGGTCGCCGTCGTGCACGCCGATGCGGCCCTGCACGGCGATCGAGCGGCCGGGGACGATCCCGGTGATCTGCCGCCGGCCCAGCCACACCACGATCAGCTTGCCCGTGCCGTCGGTGAGCTCGGCCTCGAGCGCGGGCACGCCGCCGCGCGGGCGCAGCGTGACGGTCTTGAGGGTGCCGCGCAGCCGCACCTGCTCCCGGTCCGGGGCCGCGCCGATCTGCTGGTAGCCCTTGTCGCGGTGGGTACGCCGCAGGTCGCGGTCATGCTGCTCGGTGGCGTTGGCCCACCGGCTGATCGTGCGCCGCAGCCGGCTCTTGCCAGGCATGGGTCAGGACTCCCGCCGCTCGAGCTTGTCCCGCGGCGGCAGCGTCAGCGGGAGCTCGGAGCCGACCGGCATGGCCTGGGCGCCCCGGCGTACGACGGTCGACGCGATCACGTCGTCCCACGGGCCGGCGGTGTGCGGCTCGACGGCCGGACGGCCGAGCAGCGTGGCCCGCAGCATCCAGCGCGGACCGTTGATGCCGACCACGCGCGAGGGCTGGGTGGCGGTGCGCCCGTCCTCGGTGCGGACGGTCAGCTGACAGAGCAGCTCTCGGCCGTAGCGGCCGTCGTGCTCGGTCGCGGTGCCGCCGCGCTGGGCGTACTCCGAGGCGATCCGCGGACGCACGTCGCCCCACAGGTCGCCGTGGCGGGGCGCCGCGAAGACCCGCAGCTCGACGGCGCCCTCGGGGCCGGCGACCAGCACCGACTGGACCCGCTCGGTCGCCTCGTCGACCTGGAGCCGCACGTCGAGGCCCGCGGTCACGGTGAGCACGAGCGCACCGAGGTCGACGCGCTCCCTGCCGTCGTCGAGGCTGCCCGGGAAGTCGTCGACGTCCCACGGGCCGCTGGCCAGCGCCTCGGGCGCGATCGGCTCGACGGTGTCGGAG
The DNA here is from genome assembly GCF_013778305.1 of Nocardioides agri. GTDB lineage: Bacteria > Actinomycetota > Actinomycetes > Propionibacteriales > Nocardioidaceae > Nocardioides > Nocardioides agri. Next base: position 350,474 of record NZ_JACEIC010000001.1, on the reverse strand, counting down.
TCCTCGGCGGTGAGCTCGTCGGCCGGGGTACCGGCAGGCTCGGACTTGCGGCGGAACTTCACGTGCGACCTACTCACTGACTTCTCGGTGGAATCCTCCGGTAGAACCGTAGCCCCCGGCCCCACGCACCGACTCGGGGAGTTCGCCGACCTCGACGAACCCGGCCCGCTCGAACCGCTGGATCACCAGCTGGGCGACCCGGTCGCCGCGGCGGAGCCGGATCGACTCGCGCGGGTCGTGGTTGATGAGGAGCACCTTGACCTCGCCCCGGTAGCCGGCGTCGATGGTGCCCGGGGTGTTCACGATCGACAGCCCGTGGCGGGCGGCGAGCCCGGACCGCGGGTGCACGAGGGCGACGTACCCGTCGGGCAGCGCGAGCGCGATCCCGGTCGGCACCAGCACGCGCTCACCGGGCGCGAGGTCGACGTCGACCGTGGTGAGCAGGTCGGCGCCCGCGTCGCCGGGGTGCGCGTACGCCGGCAGCGGCAGGGCGGGGTCGAGGCGCTGCACCAGCACCTGCAGGTCGGTCGGGCGCGCGTCGTCGGTCACGTCGCCGGACCCTATCGGCACCGCCGGGAGGGGCCAGTGACAGGATCTGTCCCGTGAGCACGACCCCGACCTACGACGAGCGCCTGGGCGTCCCCTTCCGCTGGTGGGTGCAGGGGACGATGCTGGTGGCGACCCTCTGGCTCGCCGTGGTCGTCGCCGTGCCCGGCGCGGTCGCGTGGGTCGTGACCGCGATCGCGCTGGCGCTGCTCGGCGTCGGGCTGTGGAGCTACGGCAACGCCCGGCTCCGGGTCGACGGCGCCACGTTCCGGGCCGGCCGGGCGCACATCCACGGCCAGTTCCTCGGTGTGGCGACCGCCCTCGACGCCGACGAGGCCCGCTGGACCGCCGGCCCCGGCGCCGACGCGCGGGCCTACCTCGTGCTGCGCCCCTACCTGAAGCGCGCGGTCAAGGTGGAGATCACCGATCCCGCCGACCCCGCGCCGTACTGGCTGGTCGCCACGCGGCAGCCCGAGGAGCTGGCCGCCGCGCTGACCGCGCTCCGGGAGTCCGTGCGCCACTGAACGGCCGCCGGGCCGGGCTGGGTACTGTGCGGCCATGGCTGAAGGTTCCTCGAAGATCTGGTCGGCGTTCTCGGTCGCGGCAGGCCTGACCGCCGTCGCGTTGGCGAAGAAGGCGGTCGACACCAGCTGGACCGTCGCGACCGGCAGGAAGCCACCGGAGAACCCGGCCGACCCCGACGTCGACCTGCCCGAGGCCGTGGCCTTCGCCCTCGTCACCGGCATGGCCGTCGGCCTGGCCCGGATGCTCGCGCAGCGTCGGGCGGCGTCCTACTACTTCCGCTCGACCGGCCACCTGCCGGCCGAGCTGGCCCGGGACGGTCAGCGCCCCTGAGCCCGCCGACACCAGCTGGGCATGCAGAAGGGCCGTGATCCCTCGGATCACGGCCCTTCTGTGTCGACTGCGGTCAGACGCAGTCCTTGCAGATCATCTTCTTCGCGTCGGCCAGCTGGCTGCGGTGGTGCACGAGGAAGCAGCTCATGCAGGTGAACTCGTCGTCCTGCTTGGGCTTCACCTCGACGGCGAGCTCCTCGTGCGACAGGTCCGCACCCGGGAGCTCGAACGACTCAGCCGCCTCCGCCTCGTCCTCGTCGACCTTGCCGGAGTTCTTGTCGTGCCGACGAGCCTTCAGCTCCTCGATGCTCTCCTCGGACTGGTCTTCCTCGGTCTTGCGCGGTGCGTCGTAGTCGGTCGCCATCTGTCTCTCCACTCCACGAGGCGCCTTCTGGGCAAGGCACCTCATCCTCATTCGCTCAACACGTCTCGTTTCGACCCAGCCGGACACCCACTGGGTCGGCGCCAGATTGTGCACCATGAACGATCCAAAAGGCACACCCGAAAGGCGCTGCCGAGCGTGAACATCTGGTGACGGGCCGCTATTCCCCCGAATCGGGTGAGAACCCGACCGCCCGGACCACCCGAAACACCTCGTCGAAGCCGTGAGCGGGGGCACAGATCATCAGGTCCAGCCCCCCGATCCCCGTCGCCACGACGGTACGCGCGCCGGCAAGCCGGGCGATCAGACCGGCCGCTGCGTGGTCCCAGAGGTTGACGCCCTCCTCGACGTAGGCGTCCATCCGGCCGTCGGCGACCAGGCAGAGGTCGAGGGCGCAGGAGCCGAGCCGGCGGACGTCGCGCACCTGCGGCAGCAGCCGGGTGACGGCCTCGGCCTGGAGCCCCCGGATCCGCCGGTCGTAGGAGAAGCCGGTCGCGACGAGCCTCAGCGCCATCGGCACCGGCCCGCGGACGGCGATCGCCTCGCCGTCGCGAGTGACGCTCGCCGGGTGGTCCTCACCCGCGAGGTGGCCGACGTAGGCCGCGTCGCGCGCGACGTCGAGCACCACGCCGGCGACCACGACCCCGTCGACCTCGGCGGCGATCGAGACGGCGTACTGCGGGATGCCGTAGAGGAAGTTCACGGTGCCGTCGATCGGGTCGACGATCCAGCGCACGCCGGTGCTGCTGGGCACGTCGTCGCCCTCCTCGCCCAGGAACCCGTCGCCCGGGCGGGCCGCGGACAGGTGCGCGCGGATCAGCGCCTCGCTGGCTCGGTCGGCCTCGGTCACGACGTCGACGTCGCTGGACTTCGTGGCCGCCACGGTGACGTGGCCGCGGGCGCGCTCACGGACCAGCTCGGCGGCCGCCCGGGCGGTCACCAGGGCGAGGTCGGCCAGCTCGCGCGGCGACGCGGCGGTCACGAGCCGACCTGCGAGAGCGCCGGCCGGTCCTCGCGCGGGTTGGGGCAGCAGTGGGCGGCGCACCGGTCCCAGCACGCCGGCCAGCGGCCGACGCTCGCCCGTGCGACGTCCTCACCGCGCTCGACGGCCGCCCGCTCGAGCAGCAGGTCGCGGACGGTGGCGACGAAGCGCGGGTCGAGGCCTGCGGTCGCGGCGCGGGCGGCAGGCAGCCCGAGGCGCTCGGCCGTCGCCAGTGCCTCCGTGTCGAGGTCGTAGACGACCTCCATGTGGTCGGAGACGAAGCCGATCGGCACCATCACGACGCCGGTGGCGCCGTCGTCGTGCAGCTGCTCGAGGTGGTCGTTGACGTCGGGCTCGAGCCACGGGATGTGCGGCGCGCCGGAGCGGGAGCAGTAGACGAGCGCGTGCGGGTGCCGGGCGCCGGTCTCCTGGCGCACCCGCTCGACGACCTCCGCGACGACCGAGAGGTGCTGGTCGGCGTACGCGCCGCCCTCGGGACCGCTCCCCGCGTTCATCGTCTCCGGGATCGAGTGCGTGACGAACGTCAGGTGGGCGCCCTCGCGGGCGTGCTCGGGCAGCTCGGCGAGCGCCGCGAGCGTCGCGTCGACGGCGGGCTCCACGAAGCCGGGGTGGTTGAAGTAGAGGCGCAGCTTGTCCAGCACGGGTGCGCCCTCGACCGCCGCGGCCGCGTCGAAGAGGTTCTCGCGGTACTGGCGGCACGACGAGTACGACGAGTAGGCGCTGGTCACGAAGCACGCGGCCCGGGTGATCCCGTCGGCCGCCATCTGCCGGACCGTGTCGGTCAGGTAGGGGTCCCAGTTGCGGTTGCCCCAGTAGACCGGCAGGTCGACGCCGGCGCTCGCGAGGTCCTCGCGCAGGGCCGCCAGGAACGCCCGGTTCTGGTCGTTGATCGGCGAGCGGCCCCCGAAGCCGTAGTAGTGCTGCCCGACCTCCTCGAGCCGCTCGCGCGGGATGCCGCGTCCGCGGGTGACGTTCTCCAGGAACGGGACGACGTCCTCGGGCTTCTCCGGTCCCCCGAACGAGACCAGCAGGACGGCGTCGTACGGGCTGGCGTCGGGGGTCATGCCCGCCATCCTAGGAAGGCGCCGATAACGATTCGTCCGGGGTCGTGCGCCACCGATAGCGTCGAGAGGTGCTCACGTCGTACCGCAGGATCCTTGCTGAGCCCGGTGCGCTGAGGTTCTCGATGACCGGCCTGGTGGCCCGGCTGCCGATCTCGATGGTCGGTCTCGGCATCGTGCTGCTGGTCTCGGCGGCCACCGGCTCGTACGGCGTCGCCGGCGCGATCTCGGCGGCGTACATGATCGCCAACGCGAGCTTCGCGATCCTGCAGGGTCGCCTGCTCGACCGGCTCGGCCAGGGGCGGGTGCTCGCGGCCGCCAGCATCGGTTTCGGCCTCGCGATCTCGCTGCTCGTCGTCTCCGTGCAGGCCGACTGGCCGACGCTGACGACCTACGCCTTCGCCGCCGCCGGCGGCGCGCTGCTCCCCCAGGTCGGCTCGGCGGTGCGCGCCCGCTGGTCCCACGCGCTCGCCCAGCCCGCCGACGTGCAGACGGCGTTCGCGCTCGAGGCGGTGCTCGACGAGGCGGTCTTCATCCTCGGGCCGATCCTCGTCGCCCTGCTCGCGACCGCCTGGCACCCGGTCGCCGGCATCGCGGTCGCCGTCGTCGCCTGCGTGGTCGGCACCCTCGCGTTCTGCGCCCAGCGCGCGACCGAGCCGCCCGCGCACCCGCAGCACAGCACCGACGGCCCCCGCCCGCAGATGCCGTGGCGGGCGGTGGTCCCGCTGGCGGTCGTCTGCGCGGCACTCGGCGTCCTCTTCGGCGCGGCGGAGGTCACGACGGTCGCCTTCGCCGACGAGCAGGGGCACAAGGCGGTGTCCGGCGGGCTGCTCGCGCTGTGGGCGTTCGGCAGCCTGGCCTCCGGAGTCATCACCGGCGCCGTGCACTGGCGCCGCGGACCTGCTCACCGGGTGCGCTGGGGAGCCTTCGCGATGGCCTGCGCCATGACGCCCCTCTACTTCGTCGGATCGCTTCCGGTGATGGGCGTCGCGCTGTTCGTCGCCGGCTTCGCGATCGCGCCCACGATGATCGCGTCGATGTCGCTGACCGAGGCCGTGGTGCCCGGTGGCCGGCTGACGGAGGGCATGGCCATCATGCAGACCGGCCTGGTCGCCGGGGTCGCGCCCGGAGCCACGCTGAGCGGCGTGGTCGTCGACCACCAGGGGGCCTCGGCGGCCTACCTGGTCTCGGTCGGCGCCGGCCTCGTGGCGGCGCTCGCCGCCCAGGCGCTCCCCCGGTCAGGGGCCGGTGTGAGCCAAGTTACTCACGGGTCTACTATCGCGCCGTGACTGTGAGCAACGCCGCGTGGGTGAACTGGTCCAAGCTGGAGTCGGCGCGCCCCGAGCGGGTCGAGGAGCCGGCGGACACGGCCGCGATCGTGGCCGCCGTCGAGCGGGCCCGCGCCGAGGGCAGCACGGTGAAGATGGTCGGCACCGGCCACAGCTTCACCGCGATCTCCGCGCCCGAGCACACCATGCTGAGGCCGTCGCGGCTCGGCGGCATCCTGTCCGTCGACCGCGACGCGATGACGGTCACGGCGCTGGCCGGCACCCAGCTCAAGGTGCTCAACGCCGAGCTGGAGCGGATGGGGCTGAGCCTGCACAACATGGGTGACATCGCCGAGCAGACGCTCGCCGGCGCCACCTCGACCGGCACGCACGGCACCGGCGGGATCGCCGCGTCGCTCTCCGCGCAGATCTGCGGGCTGCAGCTGGTCACCGGCACCGGTGAGGTCGTCACCGCGACGGAGGCCGAGAACGCCGACGTCCTCGAGTTCGGCCGGGTCGGCCTCGGCGCGCTGGGCGTGCTCACGACACTGACGTTCCGGGTCGAGCCGCTCTTCGTCCTGGAGGCCAACGAGACGCCGATGAGCTGGGACGAGGCGCTCGACGGCTTCGACCAGCGGGTGGCCGACCACCACCACGTCGACACCTACTGGTTCCCGCACACCGACCGCATGCTCACCAAGACCAACGACCGGCTCGACATCCCGGTCTCCGAGGCCGAGCCGCTGTCGCGGCTGCGCTACTGGTGGGACGACGAGTTCCTGTCCAACAAGCTGTTCGGCGGCCTCAACCGGGTCACCAACCGCTTCCCCGGCACGATCCGCCGGTTCAACCAGGTCTCCAGCCGGATGCTGTCGGCCCGCTCCTACAGCGACGCCGCGCACAAGGTCTTCACCGCGCCGCGCACGGTCCGCTTCCGCGAGATGGAGTACGCCGTCCCGCGCGAGGCCGGCCTCGCCGCGCTGCGCGAGGCCCGGGCGGCGATCGACGCGTCCGACCTCAACATCACGTTCCCGGTCGAGATCCGGGTGACGCCGTCCGACGACATCCCCCTGTCGACCTCGACCGGGCGTGACTCCCTGTACCTCGCCTTCCACACCCACGTGGACGCCGACCACCTCGAGTACTTCAAGCTCCTCGAGCCGATCATGCGTGCCCACGACGGGCGCCCGCACTGGGGCAAGGTGCACACCCGGTCCGCGGCGGACCTAGCGCCGGCGTACCCCCGGTTCGCCGAGTTCCTGACGTTGCGAGACCGTCTGGACCCCGACCGGGTGTTCGCCAACCGCTACCTGCGGCGGGTGCTGGGCGACTGACCCTCGCGGGTCGGTCAGTCGGCCGCTCGGGCCAGGACTCCGAGCGGCTCGAAGTCGAAGAGCTGGTCGTCGACGCGCAGGCCGTCGACCGCGCCGGAGAACGCGCGGTCCCTGCCCTTGCTGATGGTGACGGTCAGCAGGGTGGCCTGCGGCAGCGCCGACCGCACCTCGCCGAGCGTGCAGTAGTGGGCCAGCGTGCAGCCCGTGGAGGAGCCGGCAGCGCCGGTCAGCCACCAGCGGGCCGCCGACGACGCGTCCTGAGCGGTCCACGCGTTCGGCGTGACGGCGGTCGGGTCGTAGACGAGCGAGGCGTAGTCGAGGCCCGCCGTGCTCGGCCCGGTGGGGTCGATCTCGAGGCTGATGTTCGGCAGGTTGTCCGCGGCGAGCGCGGCGTTCTCGCCGGTCGTGTAGAGGCTGTAGCCCACCGTGGTCGGCAGCGGCCTGCCCCGGAAGTCCAGCTCGTTGCCGAAGGCCGCCTTGTCCGTGGCCGAGCCGGTGCGCAGGCCGAGCGAGCCGACGCCGTACGGCGGGACCACGGGGCCCGCGCGCAGCCCGGAGTCGCCGTTGCCGATGACGTTGCGGTCGACCACCGACCAGTGCGGGCCGACGTACGCGGCGGTGCCCGCGGGGCCCTGCTCGCCCTGGGGGCCTCGGGGACCCGTCTGTGGGCTGACGCCGGTCGAGTGGTTGGCCCGCTGCAGCTTGCGGTTGAGGCCCTGGCTGAGGTCGCGGGAGGTGATCGAGCCGTCCTTGATCTGCTGCCCGGAGATCAGCTTGGCGGCGGTCGCGCTCCCGATCCCGCCCGCGGCGATCAGCGCCGCGGCCGACAGCACGACGATTCCCGACTTGATGCCCATCCGTGGACCCCCGTTGAAGCTCGTGACCACGCCTGTGGCCCCCGCCGCGTCCGTGCGGCGTGAGCGCCACGCTAGGAGGACGAGATCCACATTTCGGCCACAGAACGTCCCAATGACGTCAACAAGTCGGCCACACGTTCCGGACCGGCTAGACGCTGGCCGGACCCGTCGGCACCGGCGCCCGCCAGTGCCGCCAGATCGCGAGGAGCCGCCACCCGGTGCACAGGCCGCCGCCGAGCAGCGCGACCGTCCAGTAGCTGAGGTCGGTGTGCGCGAGCGCGACCACGACCCCCGCGCCGGCCAGCGCCGGGATGGCGTAGAGCTCGCCGCGGAAGACGGCCGGGACCCGCGAGGCCAGGATGTCGCGCAGCATCCCGCCGCCGATGCCGGTGACCATCCCCATCAGCGCGGCCGGCACGAGGCCGAGCCCGTAGTCGAGCGCCTTGAGCGCCCCCGTGACGCAGAAGAGGCCGAGCCCGAAGGCGTCGAGCACGTTGATCGACCGCTCCATCCGGCCGATCGCCGGGTGGAAGACGAACGCGAGCACCCCGGCCGCCAAGGGCGCCATCAGGTAGCGCCAGTCCTCGAGCGCGGCCGGCGGGGTCGCGTCGATGAGCACGTCGCGGATGAACCCGCCGCCGAGGCCCGTCATACCGGCCAGCACGAGCACGCCGAACACGTCGTACCCCTTGCGGACCGCGACCAGGGCGCCGGAGATCGAGAACACGAAGATGCCCACCAGGTCGAGCACGACCTGCGTGGTGGAGACGTCGGTGGTCACGTCCGGACGGTAGTCCGTCGCGAGGCACGCCGGGACGGTCCCCGCCTCGCGTGCCTCGCTGTCGTAGGCTCGGCGCACCGATGACCGCACCGATCCAGCACCCGACGCTCGAGCCCGACCCCGGGCCGGCGTCCCGGCCTGCCCTGGCGCACCTCCGACTCACCGACGTCAACGACGAGGGCACCCACCTCCGGCTGGTCGACGAGGAGGGCGCCGAGCACCTGCTGGCGATCGACGACCGGCTGCGGGCGGCCGTCCGGCCCAGCCCCGCGGCCACCCCGCGGGAGAGCCGCGGAATGGAGAAGACGATGGAGAGCATGCTCCGACCCCGAGACATCCAGGCCCGGATCCGCGCCGGAGAGACGGCGGAGTCGGTGGCCCAGGCGGCGCAGACGTCGGTCGAGAAGATCATGCCGTTCGCGGCGCCCGTGCTGGCCGAGCGCGAGCACGTCGCCGAGCGCGCCCAGCGCTCCTCGCTCCGGCGCAGCGACGCCGCCGGCTCCGGCGGCGTGCGCACCCTCGGCGACGCGGTCGCAGCGCGACTGCGTGCCGAGAACGTCGACCCCGACACCGTCACCTGGGACGCGTGGCGCCGCGAGGACGGTCGCTGGACGCTGACCGCCGACTACGCCGCCGGCCCGCGCACCGGCACCGCCCGGCTCACCTTCGACGCCCCCGGCAACTACGTCACGCTCGACAACGACGACGCCCGCTGGCTGGTCGGCGAGGAGATCGCGGAGGCGGCCGCCGCGCCGGTCGCCGACGACCTGCGGGCCGCCCGGGAGCGCCGGCTCACCGCGGTCGTCGAGCCCGACCAGCTGCCGCTGGGCGACGACGCGATCGACCTGGTCTCCGACGTGGTGGCCGAGCAGCCGCTCGAGGCGTTCCTCGACCCCGAGCCGCCGACCGACGAGCAGGTCGTCGCCGAGGAGGCGGAGCTCCGCGAGGAGGCCGCCGACGCGGCGGCCGCCGAGCCCGAGCCCGAGCCGGCCGCCAAGCCCAAGAAGCGTGGCCGGGCCTCCGTCCCGTCCTGGGACGAGATCATGTTCGGTGGCCCGAGCGGTGGCTCGGACCGCTAGCTCCTCGTCACGACCGGCCGCGCCGGGTCGGTGATCCACCCCGACCAGCTGCCCGGGTAGAGGGCGGCGCGGATGCCGGCCAGCTCCAGGGCGATCACGTCGTGGACGGCCGTGACCCCCGACCCGCAGTAGACGACGACCTCCTCGGTCCCGTCGACGCCCGCCGCGGCGTACAGCGCCTTCAGGGCGCCGGGGTCGCGCCACCGGCCGTCGACGCGGAGGTTGGTGGTGGTCGGCACGTTGATCGCGCCGGGGATGTGGCCGGCGACCGGGTCGATCGGCTCGGTCTCGCCGCGGTAGCGCTCCGGCGCCCGCGCGTCGACCAGCACCGGGACGTCGAGCACGTCGTCGGCCTCGACGACCGGCATGTGTCCGGGCCGGGCGGTGAAGTCGCCCACCGGCGGCACGACCTCCTCGGTCTCGACCTCACCACCGCCGTCCCGCCACGCCGGCCACGCCCCGTCGAGCACCCGGACGTCCGGGTGGCCGTGGTAGCGCAGCAGCCACCAGGCCCGGCCGGCCGCGAGGCCGGTCCAGTCGTCGTACACGACCACCGGCCGGTCGTTGCTGACCCCGGCCCGGCGCATCGCGGCCTCGAAGCGCTCCGTCTCCGGGAGTGGGTGCCGGCCGCCCGCGCCCGGGGGCGCCGCCAGGTCACTGGGGAGGTCGACGTACGCCGCGCCGGGGACGTGCCCGGCGTCGTACTCCGGCCGTCCGGGCGGACCGCCCATGCGGTAGCGCACGTCGAGGACGGCGGTGTCGCCGAGGACGCTGCGCAGCTCGGCCACCGAGATCAGTGGTGACGTGGTCGGGGTGTGCATGCGCCCATCCTGCCGGGTCGTGAAAGGATTCCGACCCGTGGCTGAACTGCACTTCTTCACCGGCACGATGGACTCCGGCAAGAGCACGCTCGCGCTCCAGACGAACCACAACCACGCGGCGCGTGGCCGGGTCGGCAGGCTGTTCACCACCCACGACCGCGCGGGCGAGGCCACGCTGTCCAGCCGCCTCGGACTCACCCACGACGCGCTGGAGGTCACCACGGACTTCGACTTCTGGCGGTTCGTGGTCACGACCCTCACGCAGGGCGGCCGCGTGGACTACCTGATCTGCGACGAGGCCCAGTTCTACACGCGCGACCAGATCGACCAGCTCGCCAAGGTCGTCGACGAGCTCCAGATCGACGTGTTCGCGTTCGGCATCCTCACCGACTTCCGCACCCAGCTCTTCGAAGGCAGCTCGCGACTGATCGAGCTCGCCGACCGGGTCAACGTGCTCCAGGTCGAGGCGCTGTGCTGGTGCGGCAAGCGCGCCACCCACAACGCGCGCACGGAGAACGGCGTCATGGTGGTCGAGGGCGAGGTCATCGTCGTCGGCGACGTCGACAAGGCCGACCAGCCCCCGGCAGACGTGGCCTACGAGGTGCTCTGCCGCCAGCACCACCGGCGCCGGCTGACCGCCGCCCGGGCCAAGGCGGTCTCGCTGGCGCCGGAGCCCCTGCCCTTCGGGTGACCCGAGGGATGGCGCCGCGTCACCGTCGGCGCAGGCGCAGGACGTTGCCGGTGCCGCTGGCCGCGACCCTCACCCGTCCGTCGGCGACGGTCACGAGGTTCCGGTTGCCGGACAGCAGGAGGACCTTGAGGCGTCCGTGCACGACCTTGTTCCTGTCGCCCTGCACCCGGGTGGCACCGCAGGTGGCCGCCCGACCGTCGTTGCGGTCTCCTCGCAGGGCCATCGTCTCGAGCCGGCCGTACCGCAAGACGTTCTGCCGTCCGTGTGCCCCGGCGAACCCCCCGCGCTGTGCGGTCGCGCGATTGCCGTCGCCGGTGATGTAGACCCCGGAGATCCTGGTCGCGCGCACGGTCGAGTCGTCACCCTCGAGATGGATGACCCCGAGGCCCGCTCCGGTGCCGATCACGGTGTTCCCGGATCCGGTGACGTCGAGTTGGGTCGTCTCCGGCAGCGTGACGGTCGCGTTGTCCCCCGCGAGCACGACCCGACCGCACCGTGTGTTGGCGACGCCCACGCTCACGTCCGCGGAGCCGGTCAGGTAGAGGACCTCGCCCTCGTAGCAGGTCACGACGGCGCGGGCGGACGCCCCGAGGGGGGACGGGGCGGAGCCCGAGGCAGCAGATCCGAGGAGGCCGACGACGAGCACCGCAGCCAGGGTCAACTGGACAGCTCGGGCCGGCACCTGGTTGGCCGACCGGCATGGACGCGTCATCGGCATCCCCTTGCGCTGGTGTGGGCCCCCGGTGGCCCTGTGGTGAGGGTACGCCTTCGGCGACCGGCGAGCCCCGGATGTCGCTCGGCTGACGGGCCCCTCAGACGACCTCGAGCTCGAGCCGGCCCGCGCCCGCCTCCGAGCGGTCCAGCTCGATCGTCCAGCAGCCCGGGGCGTCGAAGGTGACCCCGAAGCCCCATTCGTCGCCGGGCTGCCGGAACGTGCTCGAGGAGTGCGGCTCCGGACCCCAGTCGAGCGGCGCCTCCGCTCCGTCCGGCCGGACGGCTGTCACGGCCAGGTCGCCCTCCCCCGTGATCCGGACGACGATCTTGACCTCCTCCCCGACGCGCACGGGACCGGCCTCCTGGCGGAACGTCAGGGCCGCGACCGAGGTGCCGTCGTCGGACCGGCCCTCCAGCACGCCGCCCTCGATCGGCGCCGGCACGCAGGCGGCCGACGTGGCGGTCGGCGCTGCCGACGTGGCGGCCGGCGCGACCAGCTTCGCCGCCGGCGTGTCGCGGTCGGCGGTGCACGCGCTCACGGCGGCGACGCTGCACACCACGGCGGTCACCAGGACCGGTCTCAGCCTCACACTCCGTAGTACACCGCCGGCGACCTCCGGGTTCCGTACGATCGGCCCATGGAGTTCGACCAGCTCACCGTCGTCCTCCTGGTCACCCCGGCCGCGCCGCCGGAGCTGACCGAGGAGGAGGCCACGCGCTACCAGAACGCCCACCTCGCGCACCTCGCCGACCTCCACGAGCGTGGTGTCCTGCTCGCCGCCGGCCCGGCCGGCTCGCTGGACGAGCCGCGCCGCCACTACCGCGGCGTGTCCCTGATGCGCTGCTCCCCCGACGAGGCCTTGCGGCTGAAGGGTGAGGACCCGGCCGTCCAGGCAGGGGTCTTCGAGCTGGTCGCCCTCCCCTGGATGTTCCCGTCGGGCGCGCTCTCGTTCTCGAGAACGACGTTTCCCAGGTCGATGGACGACGTGTACCAACGCGTCAGTTGATGATCTCGCCGCGCTCCTCGTGGAGCAGCACCGCCAGCCGGTCGCGCCACGCCTGGAGCGCCTCGGGGGTGAGCCGCGGCCAGTCGTCCACCTCGCCGACCACCCGGAGCGGCTCCGTGCTGCGGTAGGACCGGGTGGGGTTGCCGGGGAACTTCTTGTCGGTCACGTTGGGGTCGTTCTCGAACTCCCCCGTCGGCTCCACGAGGTAGACCCGCGGCGCGCCGTCGCCGGCCGCGAGCTCGGCGGCGAGGCCCGCACCGTCCTGGAGCGCGGTGAAGTAGATGTGGTTCATCACGACCTCGGGCCGGTAGTTCGAGTTGAAGCCCGCGGTCAGCAGGTCCCCCACCTGGAGGTCGGCCTTCGTCCCGTGGAAGAACGGCCCCTCGTCCAGCACGTCGCTCACGGCGCCAGCCTAGGCGGCCGGCCGACCTCAGCTCACCAGCACCGGGATCAGCATCTCGTCGGGCGTGAGGGAGCCGTGGAGGCCGACGAGGGTGGCCTCGTAGGGGAAGTCGACGGTCGAGAGGATCGCCGTGTCGCCGTGGCAGGCGACGAGCACGTCGCCGAGGCGCGGGAGCACGGCGGGCAGCACCGGGCCGAACCAGCCCCGCCCGATCGCGTCGTCGCGGGAGAGCACCAGGGCGCGGTCGCCGAGCACCGACTGCCAGGTGGCCACCACGTCGGGGACGGCGCCGCGGTGGCAGTAGAGGTGCCGGAAGCGCGCCTCGCCGCCGAGGAGGGCGACACCGTCGCGGAGCCCGGGGGTCTCGTCGACGTCGACGCGGGCAATGGACGGGGAGTCGATCATGCCGTGGTCGGCGACGACGACCAGGCGCACGTGCGGAGGCAGCGTCTCGCGCAGCTGCTCGGCCTCGGCGTCGACCATCGACAGCTGCTGGAGCCAGGGGCTCGAGGCGACGCCGTACCGGTGCCCGGTCCAGTCGAGGTCGCCGTCGTAGAGGTAGGTCAGCGAGCAGTTCTCGCGGGACGCCGCGACGACGGCCGCGAGCCGTTCGCCCACGCGGTCGGCGCCGACGTACTCCGCGCCGCGGTGCGCGGCGACGGTGAGCCCGCTGCTGCGGAACTCGCGCTTGTTCACGACGGTCACGCTGGCGCCGAGCGCGCGCAGCCGCGAGAACGCCGTGTCGTGCGGCTGCCACTCGAGCGGGTCGACGTCCTTGTCCCAGAGGAGCGCGTTGAGCAGCCGGTCGGTGCCGGGCACCCGCGAGGTGAACCCGACCAGCCCGTGTGCGCCGGGCACGAGTCCGGTGCCGAGCGAGGTCAGGCTGGTCGCGGTCGTCGACGGCACCCCGGCCGTGCCCGGCGCGCTCTCGGCGAGCAGCCCGGCCAGGAACGGCGCGGCGTGCGCGTAGCGCTCGAGCAGCCGCGCACCCAGGCCGTCGACGAGGAAGACGACGTACGCCGGGGCGTCGGGCAGCGGCAGCCTGGTCGGCGCGTCCGGCACCGTGAGCCCGAGCGCGGTCGCGACCGCCGGGACCAGGTCTCCGAGGGATCGCTCGCCGTACGCGGGCGCGTGGAAGCCGGGTGCTTCGGTCGCGGTCACCGCGACCTCACGCGGAGTGGGTGCGGGCCGAGAGCGACTCGGCGAAGGCCAGCAGCCGGGTGACGGCGTCGGTGCCGTCGGCAGCGGCCGAGACGCGCAGGGAGAAGTCGTCGGAGGCGAGCACGCCGGTGTAGCCGTGGTCGGCGTCGCACTGCGGGTCCGAGCAGCCGGCCGGCTCCAGGTCGACGCGGCTGACGCCACCCCACCCGATCGTGACCAGGGCCTCGGCAGCGGGCTGCGGCCCCGAGGTCGGGTTGGCGATCATCCGGGTCACGACGACGGACTTCACCGACGACAGCCGGATCGCCTCGGTCGAGGTGGACGTGTACGGCTCGGGCAGCAGGTCGTCGCCCTCGTGCTCGTCGGTGTGCGCGATGATCAGGCGGCTCGGGGTCAGCACCACGACGGACAGGTGTCGGCGCACCTCGTCGCGGTCGAAGGTCGGCTCGTGGTGCACGAAGAAGGAGACGATCTCCTCCCCCGCCACCGCGCCGTCGACACCGTCGGCGACCACGTCCGGGTAGTAGCCCGTGCGGTCGATGGCGTCGCGGAGCTCGACGGCCCGGTCGCGGCCTTCGGTGGCCCTGGTGCTGCGCATGGATGCAGTCTGTCACGCAGCCACGGTCAGGAGGGGAGCGTGTCCCCCAGGGGCCGGCTCAGCCGGCGCACGAACCAGTCGGAGCGCGGGTCCACGACCGGGTCCACCCGTCCGGCGGCGGTCAGCACCGTGGCGCCGTCGGCGCCGGCGAGCACCAGCGAGAGCTCCAGCGCGCTCAGCTGCGGCAGGTCGTTCTGGAGCTGGGCGACCCGCTGGATCAGGCGCTCGACCTCGGCCACGTCGACGACCTCGCTGCCCCGGTAGCCGAAGAGCATCGGCGAGGACTTGATCTCGCGCACCATCGCGGCGGCGTCGCGCCCGCTCAGCGGCGGGATCCGGTAGGCGCGGTCGGCGAGCAGCTCGGTCATCGGCCCGGCGATCCCGAAGGACACGACCGGGCCGAAGAGCGGGTCCTCGATGCTGCGGATCGCGACCGGTACGCCGGGCGAGGAGTTCTTCTGCACCACGAACCCCGCCCGGTCCGAGTCGGTGATGACGCTGCCGAGCGTGTCCCACGCGTCGACCATCTCCTCCGCGGAGTCGATGTTGCGCCACACGTGCGCCTGGTCCGGCCGCTCGCGCAGGTGCTCGGCCGTGGCCTTGAGCACGACGTCCCAGCCGAGCTCCTCGCCGGCGGCCACCGCCTCGTCGCGCGTCGCGACCTCACGCACCGGCCAGAGCTCGATCTGGTACGCCGCCAGCAGCTTGGCCAGCGCGTCGGGGTCGAGCTCGGTCCCCTGCGGGTTGGCGGCCAGCACCTCGGCGACCAGCGCCTTGGCCCCGAGCTCGTCGACGTCGGCCGGGTCGACGTCGTTGCCCTCCGGGCTGCGCAGCCACACGGCGTACTCGACGACGCGCGCGAGCGCGCGGACCGCCGCCTCGACGCCGGGGTAGGACGGCACCGAGCCGCGGCCGGCGGTCGCGCCCGCGACGTCGGGGACCCGCAGCAGCTCCGGCACGCCCTCGACGCCCAGGAACGAGGAGACGAGCGGCTTGTCCGACTGCTCGCCGACGGCCGCGAGCACGTTGGCGACGTCCTCGCCGGACACGTTGATCGGGGGCACGTAGACCGCGACGACCGAGTCGACCTCGGGGTCGTCGATGGCCGCGTCGAGCGCGTCCTCGAAGTCCTCGGCGCTCGCGTCGGCGCCGAGGGATGTCGACTTGTTGACCACCAGGCCCACGGCAGCGGCGGCGTCGGCCGCGAGCAGGCCGACGGCGTCGGAGTTGCCGACGATCGCGACCCGGCGGCCGCGCGGCAGCGGCTGGTGGGCGACCAGCTGGGCGACGTCGAACATCTCCTCGAGCGTGTCGACCTGGATCACGCCGGCCTGGCGGAACATCGCGTCGACGGCCGCCGGGGGCGCGGCGATCTTGCGGACGGCGTGGCCCATCGGCACGCCCTGCGTGGTCCGGCCCGAGCGGACCGCGATGATCGGCTTGCGCAGCGAGACCCGCCGGGCGATCCGGGAGAACTTGCGCGGGTTGCCGATCGACTCGAGGTAGAGCAGCACGACCTCGGTCGAGTCGTCCTCCTCCCAGTACTGCAGCAGGTCGTTGCCGGAGACGTCGGCGCGGTTGCCGGCGCTCACGAACGTCGACAGGCCCAGGCCGCGGTTGTAGACCTTCTCCAGGATCGCGGTGCCGAGGGCACCGGACTGGCAGAAGAACCCGGCCCGGCCGCGCGGCGGCATCAGCGGCGACAGCGAGGCGTTGAGCGAGACCTTCGCGTCGGTGTTGATGATGCCCAGGCAGTTGGGGCCGATCAGCCGCAGCCCGTAGGAGCGGGAGAGCCCGACCAGCTTGCGCTGCCGCACCCGGCCCTCCTCGCCGGTCTCGGCGAAGCCGGCCGAGACGACGACGAGTCCGTGCACGCCCTTGGCGGCGCAGTCGAGCACGACCTCCTGCACGGACTCCGCCGGCACCGCGACGATCGCGACGTCGACGTCGTCGGGGATGTCGGTGACCGACTTGTACGTCGGGAGCCCCGACACGGCGCTCGACGTCGGGTTGACGGCGTAGACCCGGCCGGCGAAGTCGCCGGTGATCAGGTTGCGCACCAGCGCCTGGCCGATCGTCTCCTGGCGGCGGCTGGCGCCGATGACCGCGACCGACCGGGGGTTGAAGAACCGCTCGATCGAGGCCGCCTCGGCCCGGTGCTCGCGCTTGGACATCAGCCCGATCGCGGTCTCCGTCGGCTCGATCGAGAACTCGAGCTGCAGCACGCCCTCGTCGTACTCGCTCGCGACGCGGTAGCCCGCGTCGCGAAAGGTCTGGATCATCCGGGCGTTGTCGGGCAGCACCTCGGCCACGAACCGCTCGACGCCGCGCTCCCGGCCGGCCTGCGCCAGGTGCTCGAGCAGCAGCTGCCCGATGCCGCGACCCTGGTGCTGGTCCTCGACCAGGAACGCGACCTCGGCCTCGCCCGGCTTGATCACGTCGTAGCGGCCGACCGCGATGATCTGTCCCTGGAGGGTGAGCACGAACGCCACCCGGTCGACGTTGTCGACGTTGATGAACCGCTCGATGTCGCGCTCGGACAGCCGCGGCATGGGCGAGAAGAAGCGGTAGTACTTCGACTGGTCGGAGACCCGGTCGTAGAACTCGAGGAAGACGTCGCGGTCCTCCGCGCGGATCGGCCGGATGTGGGCCGCGCGGCCGTCCCGGAGCAGGACGTCGGCCTCCCAGTGGGCGGGAGCGGTCGATGCGGTCACGCGTGAAATCTACCGGGCGGGGGCATCTCCGGCGTGCCCCTGCGGCAACGCCTGGACGACATTGCGAGAATCAGCGGCATGGCACGGCGTGCAACGAAGCAGGACCTCCCCGACGACTTCGAGGAGCACATCCTCGACACCGACATCAAGCAGGAGATGGAGTCGTCGTTCCTCGAGTACGCCTACTCGGTCATCTACTCCCGGGCGCTGCCTGACGCGCGCGACGGCCTCAAGCCGGTGCAGCGCCGGATCCTCTACACGATGAACGACATGGGCCTGCGCCCCGACCGCGGCCACGTCAAGAGCGCCCGCGTCGTCGGCGAGGTCATGGGTCGGCTGCACCCGCACGGCGACGGCGCGATCTACGACGCGCTGGTCCGGCTCGCGCAGCCGTGGTCGATGCGGCTGCCGATGGTCGACGGCCACGGCAACTTCGGCTCGCCCGACGACTCCCCCGCCGCCATGCGCTACACCGAGTGCCGGATGGCGCCGCCGGCCGTCGCGATGACGGCGTCCATCGACGAGGACACCGTCGACTTCAAGCCCAACTACGACAGCCGCGAGACCGAGCCAGCGGTGCTGCCCGCCGCGATCCCCAACCTGGTCGTCAACGGCACCACGGGCATCGCGGTCGGCATGGCCACCAACTGCGCCCCGCACAACCTCGTCGAGGTCGTGCAGGCGCTCAAGCACCTCATCGGCTCTCCCCACGCCACCACCGACGACCTGATGCGGTTCGTCCCCGGCCCGGACCTCCCGACCGGCGGCCAGATCATCGGCCTCGACGGCATCCGGGACGCCTACGAGACCGGCCGCGGCACGTTCCGGATGCGCGCGACCGCGCGGGTGGAGAGCATCAACGCCCGCCGCAAGGGCATCGTCGTCACCGAGCTCCCCTACGGCGTCGGCACCGAGAAGGTCACCGAGCGGATCAAGGCCCTCGTGCTGAGCAAGAAGCTCCAGGGCATCTCCGACATCAAGGACCTCACCGACCGCGACCACGGGCTGCGCCTGGTCATCGAGGTCAAGAACGGGTTCGTGCCCGAAGCCCTGCTCGAGCAGCTCTACAAGCTCACGCCGATGGAGGACTCCTTCGGCATCAACGCGGTCGCCCTCGTCGACGGCCAGCCGCGCGCGCTCTCGCTCAAGGAGATGCTCACGGTCTTCCTCGACCACCGCTTCGACGTCGTACGCCGCCGCTCCACCTTCCGCCGCGGCAAGGCAGCCGACCGGCTCCACCTCGTCGAGGGCCTGCTGATCGCGATCCTCGACATCGACGAGGTGATCCAGGTGATCCGCTCGAGCGACAACTCCGCGGCCGCCAAGGAGCGCCTGATCGACATCTTCGACCTCTCCGAGGCCCAGGCCGAGTACATCCTCGACATGGCGCTGCGCCGGCTGACGAAGTTCTCCCGGCTGGAGCTGGAGAAGGAGCAGTCCGAGCTGCAGCAGACGATCGAGGAGCTCGACGCGATCCTCGGCGACGACAAACTGCTCCGCAAGGTCGTCTCCGACGAGCTCGGCGAGGTCGCCAAGACCTTCGGCACCCCCCGCCGCACGATCCTGCTCGAGTCGGCCGGTACGACGGTCAGCGCGGCCGCCGCGCCGCTCGAGGTCGCCGACGACCCGTGCTTCGCGTTCCTCTCCGGCAGCGGCCTGCTGGCCCGGTCCACCACCGACGAGCTGCCCGGCTCCGGCGAGGGGCGCGCCAACCACGACGTGATCGTCTCGGCGGTCCGCACCACCGCCCGCGGCGAGGTCGGGGTGCTGACCTCGCGCGGCCGCGTCGTGCGCCTCAGCGTGCTGGAGCTGCCCGCGATCCCGCCGTCGGCCAACGACCCGAACCTCCAGGGCGGCCTGCCGCTCTCGCTCGTGGTCGACCTCGACCCCGACGAGCGCGCGCTCGCGCTCTGCACGCTGACCACCGAGGGCCCGGGCCTGGCGCTCGGCACCCGCGACGGTGTGGTGAAGCGGGTCAACCCCGAGGTGCTCGGCAAGGACGACTGGGAGGTCATCCGCCTCGCCGACGGCGACGAGGTCGTCGGCGCGGTCGAGCTGACGACCGGGCGCGAGCTGCTCTGCTTCGTCACCTCGGACGCCCAGCTCCTGCACTTCGGGGCCGATGCCGTCCGTCCGCAGGGCCGCTCGGGCGGTGGCATCGCCGGCGTCCGGGTGACCCCCGGCGAGCGGGTCGTGTGGTTCGGGGCGGTCGACTCCCCCGACACCTCGGTCGTCGTCACCGTCTCGGGCTCCTCGACCGCGCTCCCGGGCACCGAGGCGGGCGCCGTCAAGGTCGCGCCCTTCGCGGAGTACCCCGGCAAGGGCCGGGCCACCGGCGGGGTCCGCTGCCACCGGTTCCTCAAGGGCGAGGACGCACTGCTCTTCGCCTGGGTCGGCACCGCCCCCGCCCGTGCCGCCGCGGCCAGCGGGAGCCCGGTCGAGCTGCCGCCGGCCGAGGGTCGCCGCGACGGCTCCGGCGTCCCCGCGAGCCAGCCGATCACCGCGTGCGCGGGGCCGGTCGCCCACCGCCTCGGTGTGGAAGGCTGACCTCCGTGCCCCGATCCCGCGTGCCGTCGGCGCTCGCCGGCGCCGTCCTGCTCCTCGCGCTGACCTCCTGCAGCGATGACTCGGGCGGGTCGGACACCCCGCCCGAGGACGTCCTCGCGGCGGCCAAGACCACGCTGGACGAGACGAGCGGCGTGCAGCTCTCGCTGAAGACCGACGGCCTGCCCGACGGGGTCACCGGCGTCGAGGCGGCGGAGGGCGTCGGCACGCACGCGCCGGCGTTCGAGGGCACGATCACGGTCAACCTGCTCGGTCAGGCAGTCGAGGTCCCGGTGATCGCCGTCGACGACAAGGTCTACGCCCAGCTGCCGTTCACAACGGGCTACCAGGACGTCGACCCCAACGAGTACGGCGCCCCCGACCCCGCCGAGCTTATCACCCCCGACCAGGGCTTCTCCGCGGTGCTGAGCGCCACCGAGGACCTGGAGGAGGGCGACTCGGTGCGCGGCGGCGAGGACAACAAGGAGGTCCTCACCGAGTACACCGGCACGGTCAGCGGTGAGGCGATGACCAACGTCATCCCGACCGCGTCCGGCGACTTCGACGTCGCCTACACGATCACCGACGACGACGAGCTGCGCAGCGCCTCCTTCACCGGGGTCTTCTACCCCGACTCCGAGTCGATGACCTACACGGTGACCTTCGACGACTACGGCACCGAGAAGGACATCACCGCGCCGTGAGCGCGACATGACCGGGTCGTCCCGGTGGCTCCTCGGCCTGGCGTCGATCGCCGTGGCCTTCGCCGCCGCGGACACCTACGTCGTCGTGCTGGCGCTGCCCGACATGATGGCCGGCGCGGGCATCCCGATCGAGCAGCTGCAGCGGGCGGCGCCGATCGTGTCCGGCTTCCTGCTCGGGTACGTCGCGATGCTGCCCCTAATCGGCCGGATCGCGGACCTGCGCGGCCGGGTGCCGGTGCTCGTCGCCGCGCTCGTCGTCTTCGCGCTCGGCTCGCTGGTGACCGCGCTCGCCTACGACCTGCCGACGATGGTCGGCGGCCGGTTCCTCCAGGGGGTCGGCGGGGGCGGCCTGGTGCCGGCGACCCTCGCGCTGGTCGCGGACCTCTACCCCGCGCAGCGGCGCGGCGTACCGCTCGGGGTCGTGTCCGCCGTCCAGGAGATCGGCAGCGTCCTCGGACCGCTGTTCGGCGCGCTGGTGCTGGCGATCACCGACTGGCGGGCGATCTTCGTCATCAACCTCGTCGTCGGCCTCGTCCTCGCCGCCGCCATCCGCCGGCTCGCTCCCGAGCGCGGGGCACTCCGGGTCGACTGGATCGGCCTCGGCCTGGCGCTGGTCGTGCTGCTCGCCGGCGCCCTCGTCTGCATCGAGCCCAGCGGCCTGATGCGGGACCTGACCTGGGGCCGGCTCTTCATCCCGGTCTTCGGGGACAGCCGCTGGCTCACGCCGCTCGGCCTGGTCGCCATCGCTGCGCTGGTGCTGCTGGTCGCGCGCTGCCTGACCGCCCGCCACCCGCTCGTCGACCTGCGCGGCTGGGGCCGCACGGTCCGCGAGGCCGACGTCGTCGGCGCGCTGCTGCTCGCGCTCGCGCTCGCCGGGGTGATCCTGGCGTTCGCGACCGCGGATCCCGAGGTGCAGGTCTTCTCCGACCAGGGCGTCTGGTACCTCCTCGGCAGCGCGCTGGCCGCCGTGGGCTTCGCCCTGCACCTGCGGCGCACCGACCGTCCGCTGCTGCCCGCCGGGGCCATGCGGCGGACGCCGGCCTGGGGCTCGATGCTGGTCAGCTTCTTCGTCGGTGCGGCGCTGATCGCTGCGCTCATCGACATCCCGCTCTTCGCGCGCACCACCGTCTACCCCGGCGACCAGCTGGCGGCGGCGCTGGTGCTGGTGCGCTTCCTGGTCGCGCTCCCGGCCGGCGCCGTGCTCGGCGGCTACCTCACCCGCCGGGTGCCGGCGGGGGTCGTCACCGCTGCCGGCATGGCGCTCGCCGCCGTCGGCTTCGGGTGGATGTCGACGTGGGGGCTGGAGTCGCTCGAGAGCCCGGTCGCGACCCTGCCGCTCGTCATCGGCGGCTTCGGGTTCGGGCTGGCGCTCGCGCCGGTCAACGCCGCGGTGCTCGCGAGCACCGACGACGACGTGCACGGCGTCTCGACGGCGTTCGTCGTGGTCTCCCGGATGGTCGGCATGCTGGTGGGCATCTCGGTGCTCACCACGCTCGGTCTGCGTCGCTACTACGCCGAGCAGGCCGACGTGCCCACCGCGCGCGAGGTCTGCGACGGCGAGAGCCGCTGCGCCGCGTTCACCCGGCTGTTGCGCGAGGCCGGCATCGCGCAGGAGCAGACGGTCTTCATCGGCGCCGCCGTCTGTGCGGTGGTCGCCGGGGTGCTGGCGCTCTGGCTCTTCCGCAGCGCGCAGACCCGGGCGATCTCGACCGGCGACCTGCTCCGTGCCGCCGGCTGAGGCCGCGCTACTGTCCGATCGTGAGCTTCGACGACCTTCTCGCCGCCAACCGTGAGTTCGCCGCCGACTTCTCCTACGGGGGGTTCGACGGAGTCGCCAGGGCGGGCGTCGCGATCGTGACCTGCATGGACTCCCGCATCGACCCGCTCGGGATCATCGGCCTCGAGCCGGGCGACGCCAAGATCTTCCGCAACCCCGGCGGCCGCGTCACGGAGGCGGCACTGGAGGCGATCGTCCTCGGCGTGCACCTGCTCAACGTCCGACGCGTGCTGGTCGTGCCGCACACCCGCTGCGCCGTCGCCTCCAACTCCGAGGAGACCCTGCGCGAGCGGGTCGCCGCCTCGGCCGGGGTCGACGCGACCTGGCAGCGCTTCCATGTGATCGAGGACCAGGTCGCGACGCTCGGCCTCGACGTCCACCGGGTCACCTCACACCCGCTGATCCCCGACACCGTCGAGGTCGGCGGGTTCGTCTACGACGTCGACACCGGGCTGCTCACCCAGCACGTCTAGTCGGACCGCGCGCCTCAGGTCCCGCCCCACCCGGCCGATGGTGTCACTGGACACATCGGTCGAACGACGAAGGCGGAGATCAGGAGCGATGGCGGACTACAACGTCCTGACGCACTCGGACATGGTCGCGGCGGGCTACAGCTCCTACCGGGGCACGTCCACCCGTCCCCCGGAGCACCACCTGGTCGAGGCGACGATGATCGAGCTGACCACCAACCAGAGCTACGAGTTCGTCTCCGTGGTGCCCGCCTGGGGCGACCGTGAGCCGCTCTACATCTTCAGCTCGACGCTGGTCCTGCGCGACCTCAAGGACAAGCACCGCGCCAGCGCCTGAGCCCGGTCAGGAGCCCGGGTCAGGCGTCCAGCGCCTCGAGGTCGACCTCGTAGGCGCCCTGGACGATGAACTCCTTGCGCGGCGCGACGTCCGAGCCCATCAGCAGCTCGAAGACCCCGGCCGCCGACTCGGCGTCGTCGACGGTGAGCCGCCGCAGCGTGCGGTGCCTCGGGTCCATCGTGGTCTCCGCCAGCTGGTCGGCGTCCATCTCGCCGAGGCCCTTGTAGCGCTGCACGGGCTCCTTCCAGCGCACGTTCTTCTTCTTCAGGTCGGCGAGCTTCCGCTGCAGCTCGTCGTCGGAGTAGGTGTAGACGTACTTGTCCTGCCCCTTCTTGGGGTTGGAGATCTCGATGCGGTGCAGCGGCGGCACGGCGGTGTAGACCCGGCCGTCGCGGACCAGATCGGGCATGTACTTGAAGAACAGCGTCGCCAGCAGGCAGCGGATGTGGGCGCCGTCGGAGTCGGCGTCGGCCATGAAGATGATCCGTCCGTAGCGCCGCGCCTCGAGGTCGAAGGTGCGGCCGGAGCCGGCGCCGACGACCTGGATGATCGAGGCACACTCGGTGTTCTTCAGCATGTCGCCGACCGAGGCCTTCTGGACGTTGAGGATCTTGCCCCGGATCGGCAGCAGCGCCTGGAACTCGGAGTTGCGCGCCGCCTTCGCCGTGCCCATCGCCGAGTCACCCTCGACGATGAAGAGCTCGGTGCGCTCATTGTCGGCGGCCCGGCAGTCGTTGAGCTTGGACGGCAGCGCGGAGGACTCCAGGGCGTTCTTGCGCCGCTGGGTCTCCTTGTGCTGGCGGGCGGCGAGCCGGGTCTTGGCCGCCGCGGCGACCTTCTCCATGACCAGCCTGGCCTGGGCCTTCTCGACCCGCTTGGTGGAGGTCAGGAACTTCTTCAGCTCGGCCGACACCACGCGGCGTACGACGGTGCGCGCGGCGGGGGTGCCGAGGATCTCCTTGGTCTGCCCCTCGAACTGCGGCTCGGCCAGGCGCACGGTCACGACCGCCGTGATGCCCTCGAGCACGTCGTCCTTGATGACGTCGTCGTCGTTGACCTTGAGCACCTTCGCGGCCTTCATCGACTCGTTGAAGGTCTTGGTGATCGCGTTCTCGAAGCCGCTGACGTGGGTGCCGCCCTTGGGCGTGGCGATCACGTTGACGAAGGAGCGCAGCACGGTCTCGTAGCCGGTGCCCCAGCGGACGGCGACGTCGACGTCGAGCGTGCGCTCGACGTCCTGCGGGGTCATGTGTCCCTTGTCGTCGAGCAGCGGCACGGTCTCGGTGAACGTGTCGGAGCCCTGGAGCCGGACGATCTCGGTGACGGCCTCGTCGGGCGCCAGGAAGTCGGCGAACTCGGCGATGCCGCCGTCGTGGCGGAACTTCTCCTCGCGCGGAGTCTCACCGCGCAGGTCCCGGATCACGATCTCGAGGCCCGGCACGATGAACGACGTCTGCCGGGCTCGGCCGATCAGGTCGTCGTAGACGAAGTCGGCGTCCTTGGTGAAGATCCGGCGGTCCGGCCAGAAGCGGATTCGGGTGCCGCTCCTGCCCTTGGCCACCCGGCCGCCCTTGCGGGTCAGGCCGGACCGCGGCTCGAACGCCGCGTCGGGGCCGTCGCCGGTGAAGACGCCCGGCGTGCCGTGCCGGAAGGACAGGCCCTGCTCGGCGGGCGAGCGCTGGACGTCGATGTCCATCCGCGCGGAGAGCGCGTTGACCACCGACAGGCCGACGCCGTGCAGGCCGCCGGTCGCGACGTACGAGCCGCCGCCGAACTTGCCGCCCGCGTGCAGCTTGGTCGCGACCACCTCGACGCCGGGCAGCCCGGTCTTGGGCTCCTTGTCGGTCGGGATGCCGCGGCCGTCGTCGTGGATCTCGGCCGATCCGTCGGCGTGCAGCGTCACCTCCACCCGGTGCGCGGCGCCGGCGAGCGCCTCGTCGACACCGTTGTCGATGATCTCCCACAGGCAGTGCATGAGGCCCCGCGTGTCGGTGGACCCGATGTACATCCCGGGACGCTTGCGCACTGCCTCGAGCCCCTCGAGGACGAGGAGGTGTGCAGCGTTGTACGTGTTGTCGATCGTGGGGCTCCTGCGCTCTGCCAGTGACGGGAAATCCGGTCGTGCGTCAGGTCCGAATCTACCTGCGACACGCCGCGCACCCATCGCGGCACGCCTGTCGGGGCCGGTCTACCGTGGACAGCACTTCCCCGAGCAGGACCGCAGCACCGCACGACCAGACGACGCACCAGCGGGTGACGTCACGATGTGGACACGATCGGCCCTCGGGACCGCCGTTCCGCACCGGGGCGCCGCTCGTCCGAGCAACACTGGTGGGAAGGGGGGAGAAAAGTGATCTATCCCTCTCTGACCAGTCCTCCTACCGCGGCATGGAAACCTGCCGATGAGGGAAGACAGAACGTGATTGGATGACGTGGTCGGCGCCACGTGGCTCCGGGAATCTTGGTCCCGGCCGCTACGTTGAAGCAGACACCGAGGCAGAGAAGAAATGAGGCCGATGTGACCACTGCAGTTGCCCCCAACTCCGCAGCGCTGAGCGCAGCGGACCGTTGCGACCGTTGCGGCGCCCAGGCCTACCTGCGTGTCGAGCTCCAGTCGGGCGGCGAGCTGCTGTTCTGCGCCCACCACGCCCGCGAGCACGGCGACAAGCTCAAGGAGATCGCCGCCTCCGTGCAGGACGAGACCCACAAGCTCGCAGCCACGCCGACGAAGGCCGCCGACGACGAGCGCTGATCGCCCGAAGCACCCAGCGAGGCCCCGGACCTGGTCCGGGGCCTCGCTGCATCTCCGCCTGACCCTCCCGCCGGCCGCCGACCGGCTGTGACAGATTGCTGCCCATGACCCTCGCCACCCTCCTCGCTGCCCTGCTGGTGGCGGTCGGCCTGGTCGGCATCGTGGTGCCGATCCTGCCGGGCTCGGTGCTGGTGGTCGCGGGCATCCTCGTCTGGACCATCGCCGAGGGCGGCGCGACCGCCTGGGCGGTGTTCGCGGCCGCGACCGTCCTCATCGCGGTCGGCACCGTCGTCAAGTACGTCGTGCCGGGCCGGCGGCTCGAGATGGCCGGGGTCCCCGCGTCGACCCAGTGGACCGGCGTCGGCCTCGGCGTCGTCGGCTTCTTCGTCGTCCCGGTCGTCGGCCTCTTCCTCGGCTTCGTGCTCGGGGTCTACCTCGCCGAGCTGCGCCGACTCGGCTCCCGCGAGGCGTGGCCCTCGACCCTCCACTCCCTGCGCGCGGTGGGCCTCAGCATCGTCATCGAGCTGCTGGCCGCGCTCGGCGCCACCGTGATCTGGGTCGCCGGCCTCCTGGTGACACGGTGAGCGTCCTGCTGTCGCTGCTCGCCGCAGCGTCGTACGGCCTGGGCGACTTCAACGGCGGCGTCTTCTCCAAGCGCGGCGGGCCGTGGGCGGTCTCGCTGATGGCGCAGGTCGGGGGCAGCGTCCTCGTGGTGCTCGTGGCCCTGGTCCTGGGCGGCTCCCCCACCGCCACCGACCTCGGCTGGGCGTTCGTGGCCGGCGTGGCGAACGGCTTCGGCACGGCGTTCCTCTACCGCGGCCTCGCCTCCGGCCGGATGGGCGTGGTCGCCCCGGTCTCGGGGGTCGGCGCGGTGCTGGTGCCCGTGGTCGTCGGCCTGGCGACCGGCGAGCGGCCGGCTCCGCTCGTCTGGGTCGGGGTGCTCATCGCGCTGCCGGCGATCTGGCTGGTGTCGCGCGAGCCCGTCGACGACCCGGCCGTCGGCTCCGGCTCCGGGCTCACCGACGGCGTGCTCGCCGGCCTCGGGTTCGGCACGCTCTTCGCCGCGCTCGCGCAGATCCCCGAGGAGGCCGGGTTCATGCCCCTGGCGCTCAACCAGCTGGTGGCGGGATTCGCCATCGTCGCCGTCGCGATGACGCTGCGCCAGGACTGGGTGCCGCGCAACCGCTATGCCCTCGGGGGCATCATCAGCGGCGCGCTGGGTGCGCTCGCCACCGGCCTCTTCCAGGTCGCCACCCAGCAGGGCTACCTGACCGTCGCGGCCGTCATCACCTCGCTCTACCCGGCCTTCACCGTGTTGCTGGCGGCGCTGGTGCTGCGCGAGCACGTGCACCGCACCCAGGCCTACGGGTTGGCGCTGTGCGCCGGCGCCGTGGTGCTCGTGGCGACCGGCTGACCCGTCAGCCGGCGGCCACCGGCAGCACCAGCGGGCCGCGGATCAGCGTCGCGTTGCGACGGCGTACGGCGCCGGCGCGGCGCAGTCGCGGGAACCGCTCGGCGAGCCGGACCAGGGCGACCGTCGCCTCCAACTCGGCGAGCGGACGCCCCACGCAGTGGTGGATGCCGCTGGAGAACGCGAGGTGCTCGACGCCGTCGGTGCGTCCGATGTCGAAGACGTCGGGGTCCGCGAACACCGCGGGGTCGCGGTTGGCGCCCCCGAGCAGCACGTTGACCCACCGGTTGCGGGTGATCTCGGTCCCCGCGACCTCCGTGTCGTCGAACGAGACCCGCGCGGTGCGCTGGACCGGTGGGTCGAAGCGCAGCGTCTCCTGCACCGCCGCGCCCGCCCGCCCCGGGTCGGCCACCAGCGCCGCCCACTGGTCCGGGTGGTCGAGCAGCGCGTTGACCGCGTTGCCGACGAGGTTGACGGTGGTCTCGAACCCCGCGATGAGGAGCAGACCGCACAGCGGCACCATCTCCGCGGAGGCGACCTCGCCGGCCGCCTCGGCGGCGACGATCTCGGTGAGCAGGTCGTCGGCCGGCTCGGCGCGACGACGCTCGAACAGGTCGAGGAACAACTGCTCCAGGGCCCGGTTGGCCGCCATCACCTCGCGCGCGTGCCGCAGCGAGCGGATCCCGGCGAGCGCGCTGCCGATCGCGGCGCCGTAGCGGCTGAACGCAGCGGTGTCGGCGTCGGGCACGCCGAGCAGGTCGCTGATCACCGCGATCGGCAGCGGGGCGGCGAGCCCGGCCACGAGGTCGAACTCGCCCGACGCCGCCACGTCGTCGAGCAGCGCGTCGACGGTCTTGTCGACGCCGGCGCGCAGCCCCCCGGTGCGCCGGGGGCTGAAGGCCGGCGCGACCAGGCGGCGGAGCCGGGTGTGATCGGGCGGGTTGCGGTCGAGGAAGGAGAGGTCGAAGTCCTCGGGCGGCCCCTGCCCCTCGGGCTGGACGCCCCACCGGCGGCTGCGCAGGACGTCCTTGCAGACGGCGTGGTCGACGGTCGCGAGGTTGCCCATCGGGGTCTCGATGAAGGGACCCCGCGACCGGATCTGCTCGTAGATCGGGTAGGGGTCCTCCCGGCCGGGCGCGAACCGCAGCCGCGTGAACGGGTGCCGTCGCACGTAGGCGTGGTAGGCGCCGCGCCCCTGCTCGGCGTACAGACCGAGCGCGAAGCCGGCCGCCCGCCGCAACTGCGCCGTCCGCCTGCTCGTCACGGCGCCAGCGTAGGCGCTCTCACCCCGTGGCGACGGGAAGCACGAGCGGCCCCCGGACCAGGGTCGACCGCCGGTGCCGTACGGCGCCCGCGCGGCGCAGCCCGGGCACCCGCTCGGCGAGCCGGGCGATCGTGATGGTCGCCTCGAGCTCGGCCAGGGGGCGGCCCACGCAGTGGTGGATGCCGCTCGAGAACGCGAGGTGCTCGGCGCCGTCGGTGCGCGTGATGTCGAACCGGCCCGGGTCGCGGAAGACCGCAGGATCGCGGTTGGCCCCGGCGATGAGCAGGGTGACCCGCTGACCCGCGCCGATCGGGTGCCCGGCGATCTCGGTGTCGTCGAAGGAGACCCGTCCGGCCCGCTGCACCGGTGGCTCGAAGCGCAGCGTCTCCTGCACGACGGCACCCGCCAGGGCGGGGTCGGCCACCAGCAGCTCCCACTGCTCGGGATGGTCGAGGAGCCGGTCGACCGCGCTGCCGATCAGGTTGACCGAGGTCTCGAAGCCGGCGAGCAGCAGCATCCGGCACAGCGGCACCAGCTCATCGCTCCGGATCTCCCCCGCCCGCTCGGCGGCGACCAGCGAGCTCAGCAGGTCGTCGCGTGGGTCGCCGCGGCGCTCGTCGAGGAGCCGCTCGAAGATCCGGGTGAGGGACGCGGCGGCGAGCATGACGTTCCGCGCCTGGCGCAGCGACCGGATCCCCGGAGCCGCGTCAGCGACCGTCACGGCGTGCCCCTCCAGCAGCCGGCCGTCGTCCTCAGGGACGCCGAGCACGGCGTTGACCACCGCGATCGGCACCGGCGCCGCGAGCCTGGACACCAGGTCGACCTCGCCCGCCTCGCCGATGTCGTCGAGCAGGCCGTCGACCGTGGTCTCGACCAGGCACCGGAGGTCCACGACGCGCTGCGCGCTGAGGACCGGCGCCACCAACGCCCGCAGCCGGGCGTGGTCGGGGTCGTTGCGGGTCAGGAACGAGCGGTCGAAGGCGGGGTCGACGCTTGCGGCGCCCTCCGGCTCGGTCCCGAACCGGCGGCTGCGCAGCACCGCGTCGCACACCGCGTGGTCGACGGTCGCCAGCTGACCGCCCGGGGTCGGCACGAACGTGCCGGCCGCCCGGATGCGCTCGTAGACGGGGTAGGGGTCGGCGCCGGCGTTGCGGAGCCGGGCGTACTCGTTGCGTCGGAGGTGCGTGTCGACCAGCCCGCGGACCTGCCCGGCGTACAGCGACCCCGCGAAGCGGGCCGCCCGACGCACCTGGTCGGTGCGGCCTGCCATCGCCGTCCGGTCAGTCGAGGTAGTCGCGCAGCACCTGCGAGCGCGACGGGTGCCGCAGCTTCGACATCGTCTTCGACTCGATCTGGCGGATCCGCTCGCGGGTCACGCCGTAGACCTTGCCGATCTCGTCGAGCGTCTTCGGCTGACCGTCGGTGAGGCCGAAGCGCATGCTCACGACGCCCGCCTCGCGCTCGGAGAGCGTGTCGAGGACGGCGTGCAGCTGCTCCTGGAGCAGCGTGAACGACACGGCGTCGGCCGGGACGATCGCCTCGGAGTCCTCGATCAGGTCGCCGAACTCCGAGTCGCCGTCCTCACCGAGCGGGGTGTGCAGCGAGATCGGCTCGCGGCCGTACTTCTGGACCTCGATGACCTTCTCGGGGGTCATGTCGAGCTCCTTGGCGAGCTCCTCCGGGGTGGGCTCGCGGCCCAGGTCCTGGAGCATCTGGCGCTGCACGCGGGCGAGCTTGTTGATGACCTCGACCATGTGCACCGGGATGCGGATCGTGCGGGCCTGGTCGGCCATCGCGCGGGTGATCGCCTGCCGGATCCACCAGGTGGCGTACGTCGAGAACTTGTAGCCCTTGGTGTAGTCGAACTTCTCGACCGCGCGGATCAGACCCAGGTTGCCCTCCTGGATGAGGTCCAGGAAGAGCATGCCGCGACCGGTGTAGCGCTTCGCGAGGCTGACGACGAGACGCAGGTTGGCCTCGAGCAGGTGGTTCTTGGCGCGGCGCCCGTCCTCGGCGATCCACTCGAGCTCCTCGAGCACCTTCGGCGAGATCTTGCCGCCCTTGGCGAGCTTCTCCTCCGCGAAGAGGCCGGCCTCGATCCGCTTGGCGAGCTCGACCTCCATCTCGGCGTTGAGGAGGGGCACCTTGCCGATCTGCTTGAGGTAGTCCTTGACCGGGTCGGCGGTCGCGCCGGCGACCATGACCTGCTGCTCGGGCTCGTCGGTGTCGTCAGCCGCGGAGACGACGAACGACGCCTCCTTCTCGTCCTCCTCGATGGAGGGGTCGGTCTTGACGTCCTTCTCGAACTGCTCGTCGGAGATGTCCGGGAGCACCTTCTTGCCGTCGGGTCCGATCACGACCTCGGCGTCGACCACGGCCTCCTCGAGCACCACGCCCTCGTCGGCCGTCTCGGCGGCCTTCTTGGCCGCGGCCTTCTTCGCCGGCGCGGCCTTGGCGGCCGGCTTCTCGGCGGGAGCGGCCTTCTTGGCGGCCGTCTTCGCGGTCTTCGCCGTGGTGGTCTTGCGGGTGGAGGTCGCCGCGACGGCCCGCGTCGTCGTGACGGGCACGACGACGGAGATGCCGAGGGAGCTCAGGTGGCCCAGCAAGGCCTTGAGGTGACGCGGCTCGACGGCGGCATCCTCACTTGCCTGACGGACCTCTTCGGGTGCGAGGGTCCCCGTCGGGGTCCCCCGCTCGATGAGGCGTACGACGGCCGGGTGGGTGAGCACCTCAGCGGGGAGCAGCTTGCGCGCGGTCGAGGACACGAACACCTCTCGTCAACGACGATCGAACCAGGTCTAGGGCGCGGCCCGTCCCGGAGACGTCAAGAGCCGCGACAGCCATTCTGCCACGGGCCCCTAGGGGTTCTGGCAATCGGGCCCGTTTTCGGCTCGATGCCCGGTCAGCCGGTCGCCGACCTCGCCGCGGCCTTCTTCTGCTTCTTGAAGTCGCGCACCTTCTGCAGGCTGGTCTCGTCGACCACGTCGGCGACCGAGCGGTACCCCTCCTCGGCGTAGGCACCCACGGCGGCCTCCCACCCGTCGGGCCGCACGTCGAGCTGCTTGGCGAGCAGGGCGACGAAGATCTGTGCCTTCTGCTTGCCGAAGCCCGGAAGCGCCATCACCCGCTTCAGCAGGTCCTTGCCGTCACTCGCCTCGGTCCACAGCCGCTCGGCGCGGCCGCCGTACTGCCCCTCGACGATCGCGGCCAGCTCCTGGAGCCGGGCGGCCATCGAGCCCGGGAACCGGTGGACCGCCGGCGGCGTCGAGCACAGCGCCGCGAACTCCTCCGGGTCGGCGGCGGCGATCCGCGCCGGCTCCAGCGACCCGAACCGGTCCAACACCTTCGCCGGCCCGCGGAAGGCGTGCTCCATCGGGTACTGCTGGTCGAGCATCATCCCGACGAGCAGCGCGAACGGGTCGTCGGTCAGCACCTGGTCGGCGGCGGGGTCGCCGGTGATGTGGATGGCCATGGAGCCCATCCTGCCGCAGCCGGCGTGACGCGGCTCAGACCAGCGGGCTGAGTTCGGCGACGGGGGCGGTGCCGACCGTCGTCCCGCCCGCCGTGGGGAACTCGGCGAGGACGGTCAGCCCCGGCTGGGACCGGTCGATCCAGATCCGCGAGGCGCCGTGGTCCTGGAGGACCGTCTCGGTCCGGGTGAGGATCTCGTCCATCAGCCCCATGGGGAGGCTCGAGGAGAGAGTGAGGATCTGGAATTCGTGCACCGGGCGCCCTTTCTGGCATGTCTGCTGAACCCACACCCATACCGTGGGGCGACGGGGTCGAAGCGGGACCCGATCGTGATTCAGACAAGAGTCGACCATAAAGGGCTTCTCGTCCAGAGACACGCCCATCCCCCATATGCGGTATATACCGCAGACGTCCGCGTGATTTGCCCCGCACCGTCACCTGCGAGTGCCTGAATGTAGGTACCGGCAGCTGACTCGGCAGTCCAGGTCCGGGACGAATTCGGCGGGCGACCGCCGGTCGAGCACCTGTGGGGGGTCGCATGGACGTCGTCGAGCTGGTCGACCGATCGGCTGCCTCCGCGCTCGAGCACGCGTCGGTCCTGCAGGACCACCTGCGCTCCGCTGACCGCTCGAGCGACCCGGCCATCCGCGAGTGCCGCGACGAGATGCACCGCCTCGTCGGTGACATCGTGTCGCTGCGCAACGCGGCCGAGCTGCTCAAGCGCGAGAGCGGCGCGGTCGCGTGAGCGTCGTCGAGCTCGTCGAGCAGTCGGCCGAGGTCGCCCTCCTCCGAGCGGCCGAGCTGCAGCGGCGGATGCGCGACGCGCAGGACGCCGGAGACGACTCCATGGCCGAGTGCTGCGCCGAGATGCGCCGCCTCGTCGGCGACGTCGCGACGCTGCGCAACGCCGCGATGCTCCTCCAGCGCAGGGCGGCGTACGCCGACCTGCTGCCGGCGTAGCCGCTCCGGGTGACCGCGCCCCCGTCCTGCCCTACCTCCTGGTCACGGTGCCTGCTCGCCACGCGCCTCGTCGCGCACCGACTCCGCCGCGGACCGGCCCTCGGAGCGGACGTGCTCCGCGCCGGAGGCGGCCGCGTCCTTGACCTGCTGTGCCGCATTTGTCGCGGCGTCGCCGACCTGCTGGGCCACCTGCTGCGCCTGGCCCTTGGCCTCCTCGAGCAGCGGCTGGCCCTGCTCCTTGACGGCGTCGACCACCTTCGCGCCCGCCACCGCCTCGCGCTCCGACGCGGGGATCAACGACGCCAGCACCATGCCGGCGCCGAACGCGACCAGTCCCGCCGCGAGCGGCGCGCCCTCGTACTTCTCCTGAGCCGTCCCGACCGCCCCGTGGGCGGACTCGCCCATTGAGGACACCCCGCTGGCGGTCGTGTTGCGGGCGTCGTGGACGGTGCCCATCACCCGCTGCCGGACCTGCCGCATCCTTCCCTTGGCGGCCGACTTGCGTCGCTCGACGATCGCCGACGGGCTGATCCGGTCGTGCAACGCGTCCAGGTCGGACGCCAGCGAGTTACGGGTCT
Source organism: Nocardioides agri (assembly GCF_013778305.1). Classification (GTDB taxonomy): domain Bacteria; phylum Actinomycetota; class Actinomycetes; order Propionibacteriales; family Nocardioidaceae; genus Nocardioides; species Nocardioides agri. Next base: position 316,931 of record NZ_JACEIC010000001.1, on the reverse strand, counting down.
GTGCGATCTCGGTGCTCAGCTCTTCTGTGCCCTGGCCCATGCCGCATCCTCCTTGAGTGTCTGCTGCGTCTTCGGCAGCTGCGGGTTGCTCCGCTTGAGCTCGCGGCGACCGCGAGCGGCGAGTACTGCCGCGACCACGGCCCACACCGCAGCCACGATGAGTGCCGCCACCTCGAGCGGCATCCAGTTGTCGAGCAGGAAGGTGATCGTCAGCGACAGGAAGACCAGGAACAGGACGGCGGCCACGCCGGCGCCGCCGAGCATGCCCGCTCCCTTCCCCGCCCTCGCCGCCTCCTGCTTGAGCTCGGTCCGAGCGAGCTCCAGCTCCTGCTTGACCAACGTGGTCAGGTCCTGCGTCACGTCGCCGACGATCTCGCCGAGGCTGCGCTGGTCCTCAGCCGACGGCGGGGACAGCGGCTCCGACGTCCGCAGCATCGGGTCGGACTGCTCGGTGCTCATCGCGGCTCGATCGTCGTCTGTCCGTGGCTGCTGGGCGCGGGCCCCGGCCCGGAGGACAGCGGCCGGGCGGACCCGGCCGCTGCCGGCCCGGTCGGCGGCAGCTCGGTCCGCACCGGAGGCGTCGGCTCGGCGAGCTCGGCGGCGGCGGCGCCGTCGGCCGCACCGCGGAACAGCCGGCCTGCCGCCACACCTGCCACCAGGGCGCCGACCAGGAACGTGCCGGGGCGGCGGCGGGCGAAGTCGCGTACGTCGTCGAGCAGCTGCCCCGGCTCGCGGCCGTCGAGGTGCTCGCGCAGTGCGCGGGCGCGGGCGGCCGTCTCCCGGGCGAGGTCGGCCGCCAGGCCGCCCTCGCCCGCCTGGGTGGCCATCCGCTCGAGGTCGTCACCGAAGGACTGCAGCGTGCTCACGAGCCGGTCGCGTTGCCCGCCGGTCTGCTCCGCGAGCTGATCGCGCAGCTGGTTCACCGTGTCCCCGGCCACGCTGCGGGCCTGCTCGGCCGCCGTTCCCGCCACGGCCCGGATCTCGTCCTTCGCGACCGCTCCGACGTGCTTGCCCTCGTCGACGGCCGTGGAGGCAGTGCCTCCGCTGCGTGTTGTGGCGCCTTGGTCTGTCGTCGTCATCTCTCCTCCAGAGCTCTCGGTGAGGACCTCCCGGTAGCCCCGGACAGTCGGCACACACCGACCTGAAAGGGTGAGAGTGAGAGCTCGGCCGACGACGCCGGGGTCAGACCGCCTTGACCGCCAGCACCGGGCAGTGGGCGTCGAGCAGGATGCGCTGGGCGTTGCTGCCGAGGATGAGCTTGCCGACCGGCGAGCGCCGGCGCAGGCCGATCACGATGAGCTCGGCGCTGCTGGCCTCGGCGATCGAGAGCAGGTCCTCGGCAGGCTCGAAACCGCCGCCGACCTGCCGGACCTCGTAGGCGACGCCCGACTCCGCGAGCACCGCCTGGACCGACGCGAGCTCCCGCTCCACCTCGGCCCCCTCGTCGTTGCCGCGGTGCGAGCTCACCACCACCAGGCTGGCGTCACGCAGCTGCGCCTCGGCGACCGCGGCCCGTACGGCGGCGTGGCCCTCGGGCTTGGGCACGTAGCCCACGACGACGGTCCCCATCGTTCCTCCTCGGTCGGCTCCGGCGGGCGGCACACGCGCCACCGGCACCGTAACCGATCCCCGCGCGGGCGACACCTGTGGACGACCGCCGCGGGACTGCCGGCTCCTGGGAGACGCTGGTCGCGCCTGGAGGTCGCCCACCGGACGAGAGGCGGGACATGGACGGGTTGTGCGAGCCGCTGGCCCGCCCACTGCTGACGGTGCTCCGGCGGGCCGTGGTCGAGCACGCGGCCGCCGAGCGGCGTCGGGTCTATCCCCCGTTGCTGCACGTCGGCTGGCCGGGAGTGCGCGCGGAGGTCTTCGCCTCCGAGCCCGGTGACCGCTTCGACCGGGCACTGCGCAGCGACGTCGTCGCCGCCCTGCTCCGCTCGGCCCGGCTGCGGCCGCCGACCGGCGGCGCGGTGCCGATGGTCTGGCTGACGAGGTCCGGCACGCTGGAGGTGGGCGACCTGGACCGGGCCTGGCTGAACGCCGGCCTCCGCGCCAGCGCGGAGGCCGGGCTGGGCCTGACCTTCGTGGTCGTGACCAGGCACGGCTGGTGCGATCCGCGCTCCGGCTGCCTCCGCGAGTGGCGCCGGGTCCGGGCCCCCTGACGGCTGCGCGTCACTCCCAGGTGTGCACCGGCTCGTTGGTGTGCATGCGCTCGCGGTAGTCGCGCAGGGCCGCCCGCAGCGCTGCGAACCGCTCCCGCCCGCCCTCCGCCCGGACCCGCCCGACGAACCACTCGGCGCCGTTGACGCCGAGCAGGCAGCGCTGCTCGATGATGCCGAGCAGCCGGTCGATCTCGTCCTCGGCGGCTCCCCAGCTCTGCAGGCCCTCCCGGGCCAGCGGCAGCAGCCGCCGCAGCACGAGCTCGGTGGCGCGAACCTGGCCGACGCCGGGCCAGTAGACCTGGGCATCAATGCCGTGCCGGGCGGCGACGTGGAAGTTCTCCTCCGCCGCGCTGAACGACATCTGCGACCACAGCGGCCGCTCGCGCTCGGCGAGGGCGCGGACCAGCCCGAAGTAGAACGCGGCGTTCGCCATCGTGTCCGCCACCGTCGGACCGGCCGCGAGCAGCCGGTTCTCGACGCGCAGGTGCGGCACTCCGTCGGCGATGTCGTAGACCGGACGGTTCCAGCGGTAGACCGTGCCGTTGTGCAGCCGCAGCTCCGCGAGCTTCGGCGTGCCACCGCTCTCGAGCACCGCGAGCGGATCCTCGTCGTCGGAGACGGGCAGCAGCGCCGGGAAGTAGCGGACGTTCTCCTCGAACAGGTCGAAGACGGAGTTGATCCAGCGCTCGCCGAACCAGACCCGCGGGCGCACCCCCTGGGCCTGCAGCTCCTCGCTGCGGGTGTCGGTGGCCTGCTCGAAGAGCGGGATGCGGGTCTCGCGCCACAGCTCCTTGCCCAGCAGGTACGGCGAGTTCGCGGCGACCGCGAGCTGCACGGCGGCGATCGCCTGCGAGGCGTTCCAGTACTCGGCGAACATCTCGGGCGATGTCTGCACGTGGAACTGGGTGCTGGTGCAGGCCGCCTCCGGCACGATCGAGTCCGCCGTGGTGCGCAGCCGCTCGACACCGTCGATCGAGATCGTGATGTCCTCGCCGCGGGCGTCGAGGATCTGCTCGCTCAGGAGCTTGTAGCGCGGGTTGGCGCTCAGGCTGTCGAGCGTCATGTGCCCCTCGGCCAGCGTCGGCAGGATCCCGATCATCACCATGTGCGCACCGACCGCCGCCGACTTCTCCTCGGCGTCGTTGAGACTGCGCCGCAGGGTCGCCTCGAAGGTCGTCAGACCGCCCTCGCGCAGCTTCGCCGGCGGCACGTTGATCTCGATGTTGAACTGCCCGAGCTCGGTCTGGAAGGCCGGGTCGGCGATGGCCTCCAGGGCCTCGGCGTTCTTGAGCGCCGGGTCCTCGGCCTCGTCGACCAGGTTGAGCTCCATCTCCAGCCCGGTCATGGGGTCGTCGGTGTCGAACCTCGCCTCGCGCAGCATGCGTGCGAACACGTCGAGGTTGCGGCGCACCCGCTCGCGGTGGTGCGTGCGGTCCGCGCGAGAGAACTCCTGCGCCTCTACCTCTTCGCCCATGACCAGAGCCTAGGCTGGTTCCGGGGTCTGCCACGAGGCCTCCGTGCGCGCGACCAGGTCGTCGACGACCGCGGTCAGCTCGCCGGTGCGCTCGAAGGCGGCCCGCTGCCGGGTCGCCCCGTTGTCGCTGACGCTGCGCTGCACGGCCGCCTCGACCCGCTCCAGGTCCCCGGTCTCCTCGAGCGCCGGACGGACCCGGTCGACGAGCGCGTCGAGCACCTCGCGCGCGGGGGCGAGGCGTGCGGTCGCCGGATGCACGAGCGTGTCGGCCATCCCGTAGCGGGACGCGCGCCAGTGTGCTGCCCGGAGGGCCTCCGCCCGCCACCGCGGCAGCGGCTCGCCGGCGCGCCAGTCGCGGGCGGCGCACTCGACCATCCCCCGAGCGAGCGCGACGATCGCCGCGGCGAGCCGGGGCTCGGTGCAGACGTCGCAGATGCGGATCTCGACCGTCGGGTGTGCGACCGACAGCCGGGCGTCGAAGTAGAGCATCCCGACGTCGCGGGCGGCGCCGGAGTCCAGCAGCGCGCGACTGGCCTCCCGGTAGCCCGCGACGGACCCGAACTGCTCGGTCGGGCCGGCGCTCGGCCACCGCGTCCACACCTGGGCCCGCCAGGAGGCGTACCCCGAGTCGTGGCCCGCGACGTAGGGCGAGTTCGCGCTCAACGCCAGCAGCACCGGCAGCCAGGGCGTGATCCGGTCGATGACCGCGACGCCCTCCTCCTCGGACTCGATCGACGTGTGCACGTGCATCCCGCACGTGCCGCCCGTCCGCGCGATCTCGCCGTAGGTCTGGAGCATGTCGCGGTAGCGGTCGTTGGAGGTCACGACCGATCGTGCGCCGCCGAGCGGGACGATCCCGCAGGCGCCGATCCGGAGGCCCACGGCCCGCGCGGCCTCCACTGCAGTACGTCGGGCGGCGAGCACCTGGTCGAGCACGTCGTCGAGGTCGGTCGCCGGATCGGTCCGGGTCTCGAGCTGGTGGCGGAAGAGCTCGTGGTCGAGCTCGTCGGTCGAGGTCCGCGGCGGCCGCCGGCCGGCGCCGTGCTCGCGGAACTCCTTGAGCAGTGCCGGTGCCGCAGCGACGACCTCGCGGGTCGTCGGATCGAGGAGCAGCAGCTCCTCCTCGACACCGACCGTGCGCACCATGCCCGAGCACTACCCGGCCTCCGGAGGCTGCATGCTCGCGCCGACGCTCCAGTCACCGGTGCAGTCCCACGCCGTCGGTGGCACCGCGCCCTCCAGGATCCGGGCGACGAGGCCGGCGAGCGAGTAGCCCGGGTCGACCTCGTCGCACCGGTCGACGGCGCACCAGGCGAGCGCGCCGTGACCGGCCTGCCAGGCCGCGAACGCGAGCAGCGCGGCGGGGGCGGGCACCAGCGGGTCCGGGGTGCGGCGCACGACGTCGCTCCAGAAGGCGACGTGGGCGGCCGCGACCTCGCGCCGCAGCACCGACCACGCGGCGTCGCGCACACTGACGTCCAGCACCCCGCGGAGCAGCCGCGCCAGGTCCGCGTCGCTCGGCGACGTGCCGTCGCGGGTGTGCAGAGCGACGAGGTCGCGTGCCCAGCAGCCCTCCTCGAGCGCCGGCGCCGGGCGGCCCGGGAGCCCGGCCAGCTCGCCGACCACCCGCGCCACCGCGTCCGGGTCGGCCCGCAGGGTCGCCGCGAGCGCCTCGCGGGAGCCGTGGACGACACGCCCGTCGTAGACCGCCTGCGCGGCGAACGGGTGGCCGGACACGTCGTAGGCCACGCCGTGTGCTGGCACCCCCGCCTGCTTCGGCACCGGATGCCAGCGGCGGCCGTCGGTGCGCAGGCCGGCGAGGACCTCGACACCGGAGCGTCGCAGCGCGCGGGCGACCGCGTGGAGCGCCCGGTCGGCGGGCCGGCCGCGCTCGCTGTAGGCGACCAGGATCACCCGCCGGACCCCGTGCTGGCAGGCCGGCGCCAGCAGCGAGTCGACCAGCTCGGGCAGGTCGGCACTCGCGGCGGGCAGGTCGGCACGGGCGTGGAAGGGCGGATCGCAGCCGAGGGTGAGCATCACCAGCGACTCGGCGGGCTCGAAGCCGAGCAGGACGGGCACCAGGGCGAGGATGTCCTCGGGCGCCCGGATGGTGAGGACGGTGGCGGGTTCTGGGGTCATGCCTCGACGGTCCCCGCGCCGGCCGACATCCTCGGCCCGGCGGGAGCGAGGCTGTGGAGAGACGCGTCCGGGCGGCGTCTGTGGACGGGAAGTGGCGGTCGGCCGGTCTGTCGGCGCCGCGCGGTAGCGTGCGCGCGTGCGTGCGGTCGCGTCGGTGCTCCACCTGGACCTGGACGCCTTCTTCGCCGCCGTCGAGCAGCGGGACAAGCCGTCCCTGCGCGGCAAGCCCGTGGTGGTCGGTGGCGTCGGCGGCCGGGGCGTCGTGTCGACGGCGTCCTACGAGGCCCGCAGGTACGGCGTGCGCTCGGCGATGTCGACCCGGGAGGCCCGGGCTCGGTGCCCGCACGCGGCGTTCCTGACCGGCCGGTTCCACGCCTACCGCGACACCAGCGAGCGCGTGATGGCGCTGCTGCGGTCCGTGTCGCCGCTCGTCGAGCCCCTGTCGCTCGACGAGGCGTTCGTCGACCTCGCGGCCGCCGACCGGGCGACGTACCCCCAACTTGCCGACCTCTCGGTGCCGTCGGTGACCGCGTTCGCGGAGCACCTCCGTGCGCGGGTCGAGGAGGTCACCGGCGGGCTGACGGCGTCGGTCGGCGTCGCGAGCTCGAAGTTCCTCGCGAAGGTCGCCAGCGACCTCGACAAGCCGGACGGCCTGGTGGTCGTCCCGCGCGGCACCGAGCGCGACCTGCTGCGACCGATGAGCGTCACCGTCATCCCCGGCGTCGGGCCGGCGACGACCGAGCGGCTCCGCCGGGTCGGCGTGCACACGGTCGCGGACCTGGAGACGCTGAGCGAGGACGAGCTGGTGCGGCTGCTCGGCAACGCCAACGGCCACTGGCTCCACCAGCTCGCGCAGGCGCAGGACGACCGTCCCGTGGTCGCCGAGCGCGAGGCGAAGTCGGTGAGCGTCGAGGGCACCTACGACCACGACCTCACCGACCGCGTGCTGATGGAGCAGCTGCTCACCCGGCAGGCCGTCGACGTCGCGCGCCGGCTGCGCAAGGCCGGGCTCTCCGGCCGCACGGTGACGATCAAGGTGCGGCTGCACGACTTCACGACGCTCAACCGCTCCACGACCCTCGCCTCGCCGACCGACGCGCCGGCGACCATCGCCCGGCTGGCCCGCACCCTGCTCGCCGACCTGGACACCTCCGGCGGCGTCCGGCTGCTCGGTGTCGGCGTCTCCGGGCTCGCCGACTGGGTCCAGGAGGACCTCTTCGGCGAGACGACCGAGGACGAGGAGGAGCTGCCGGACGTCGAGGTGCCCCACCACTCGCGGCGCGCCTGGGCGCCGGGCATGGACGTCGAGCACGCCGAGATGGGCCGGGGGTGGGTGTGGGGCTCGGGCCGCGGTGTGGTGACCGTGCGCTTCGAGACCGCCGAGACCCCCGCCGGGCCGGTGCGCTCCTACGCCGAGGACGACCCGGACCTCACGGTCTGGCGCCCCCCGACGCCGGAGGAGGAGCCGGGGTGAACCGCACCTCCTCGCCGGGCCGCAGCTGGGCGCACTGCCACAGGTCGGCCGGGTCGACGACCGCGACGACCGGGTAGCCACCGGTCGGCGGGTGGTCGGCCAGGAACACGACCGGCTGCCCGCTCGGGGGCACCTGCACCGCTCCGAGCACCATCCCCTCGCTGGCCAGCTCGTCGTCGCGCCGCGGTGGCAGCCGCTCCCCCTCGAGGCGCAGCCCGACCCGGTTGGAGTCGGCGCCCACGACGTACGCCGCGGCGCACAAGCGGTCGAGCACGTCGTCGGCGAACCAGTCGGCGCGCGGTCCGGGGTGCACCCGCAGCGGGCCCGGCCGGGGTGGGCGCGGCGCGTCGAAGGGGGGCGGCTCCCGCCTCGGCTCGCCCACCGGCAGGCGGGCTCCGGCCTCGACCGGGGCGGGGCCGACCCAGGCGAGCGTGTCGGTCGACCGGGAGCCGAGCACGGGCTCGACGGCGATGCCGCCGGCGACCGCGACGTACGAGCGGAGCCCGGTCGGTGGCCGCTCGACACGCAGCTCGGCACCCGGAGCCAGCCACGCCGCACGACCGGGCCCGCCGGCGCCGGTCACGGCGACCCAGCAGCCGGCGTCGCTGCGCAGCACCAGCCCGCCGAGCAGCACCTCCAGCACGGCGTCGTCCGGGTCGTTGCCGACCACCCGGTTCGCCAGTGCGGCGGCCGGGGCGTCGAGCGCGCCCGCGCGCGGGACGCCGAGGTGCGCCAGGCCGAACCGGCCCCGGTCCTGGACCGTCACCAGCGGCCCGACCTCCACCACCTCGATCACTGCGGCACGAACCTCACCCGGGTGCCCGGTGGGAGCAGCGCGGGCTCGGCGCGCGATTGGTCCCAGAGGGTCGCGTCCGTCCGCCCCAGCAGCCGCCAGCCGCCGGGCGACGCGGTCGGGTAGACCCCGCACCACGCCCCGGCCAGTCCGACCGCGCCGGCGGGCACCCGCGGGCGCGGCGACGACAGGCGCGGTACGGCGAGCGCGTCCGGCAGTCCCGCCAGGTAGGCGAAGCCCGGCGCGAACCCGCAGAACGCCGCGACGTACTCGACCTCGCTGTGCCGGGCGACCACTCCGGCCACGTCGGTCCCCCACCGCGACGCCACGTCGTCGAGGTCGGGTCCGTCGTAGACGACCGGCACCTCGACCGCGGGACCGGGCGGTGGCGGCTCGCCGGGCTCCCAGCCGCGCAGCTGGGCCGCGAGCGCGGCGGGGTCGGCGACGCCGTCGAAGAGCACGCTCTCGGCCGCGGGCACGACCTCGACCGCCGGGACGTCGTGCGCGCGTGCCCAGCCCGCGAGCGCGAGCGCGGAGGCGGCGTCGCCGACCTCGGCGAGCACCGCGGACGGGCCGACGGGGCGCAGCTGCACGATCCCGGTCACGGACCCAGTCTCGGGGGCGTTCACGCGCCCGTCACGCACCGGACGTTGCGGGTCGCGCCGGAGAGGTCCAGCATGAAATAGGCGAGGGGCCCCCGGTGGTATGAGCACCAGGGGCCCCTCGGTTCGGCCGGCTCGGTGACGTCCGACCCACCGGACCCTCACTCCGACCCCGGCCGCCCCGTCACCGGGCGTCCGCCGCGAGTCGCCTCGCGGTGCGGGTCGTCGTTCCTGTCCGATCCCCAGCTCTCCCGGTCTCCCGGTCGATCTGGTGAGGAGAGTTCTACGTGGCCCGGGTCACACCCCGCAAGGGGTCGCCGCGAACCCACAGCCCGATCCACAGCGGGACCGCCTTCGTCCACAACAGGAGGCCACACTCCACAGGAACTGGTCCAGACCTGTGGACACGCCTGTGGGATCCCTCAGCAGAACGGGCGGAGCCCGCGCCCGGCCGCCTCCAGTGCGGCGCGCACGGCCCGGGCGTGCGCCACCGCACCCGGGCTGTCGCCGTGCAGGCACAGCGAGTCGACCGACCCCGCGAGCGACAGCGCCTGCCCCACGATCGCCTCCTCGCTCGTCAGCAGCGCCCCCGGCTGCGCGCGCAGCAGCAGCCGGCCGCCGGCGCCGTACCCCCGGTCGGGGAAGCCCTCGCGGAAGGTGCGCCGACCGGCGCGGGCGGCGTGGTCGAGCAGCACCCCCGGCATCGTGAGCACCGGCAGGTCTGCCGAGCCGGCCAGCACCGCGTCGGCCTGCTCGTCGTCGTCGAGCACCCGGTGGTAGAGCGCGCCGTGGGGCTTGACGTAGCGCACGGCGGTGCCGGCGACGGCGGCGATCTCGGCGAGCGTCCCGACCTGGTCCGCCACCTGGTCGCGCAGCACGCCGGGGGCGACGTCGCGGGCGACGCGACCGAAGTGCTCCCGGTCGGCGTAGGAGACCTGCGCGCCGACCGCCACCCCGAGCCGGGCCGCCTCGGCGCAGACCGCGCGCATGATCGCGGCGCTCCCGGCGTGGTAGCCGCACGCGACGTTGGCACTCGTGACGACCGCGAGCAGGGCGGCGTCGTCGGTGACCTCCTCGCCGAGGTCGGCGTTCAGGTCGACGGTCGTGCGACTCTCGGGCATCGGCGACCAATCTAGGCTGCTGGCATGCAGTACGACGTCTGCGTGGTCGGCGCCGGGCTCGCCGGTGCGGCATCCGCCCGCGAGCTCGCGGCCCGCGGGCACTCCGTGCTGCTGCTGGAGCAGCACGCCGTCGGCCACCGGCACGGCAGCTCCCACGGCTCCTCGCGGATCTACCGGCGCGCGTACGCCGACCCGTTCTACGTCGCCCTCACCGGCCGTGCCGCCGACGAGTGGGACCGGCTCGAGGACGAGTCGGGCGTCGCGCTGCGCACGCCCACCGGCGGGCTCGACGTCGGCGCCGGGCGCCCCGAGGCGGTCCACGCCGCGCTCACGTCCGCCGGCGTGCCGGTGGTCCACCTCTCCACCGCCGAGGTCGCGGACCGGTGGCCCGGGATCGCGGTCGGGCCGGCGACCTTCCACCCGGGTGCGGGCCACCTCGACGCCGACCGCACCGTCTCCACCTGCGTCGAGCTCGCCGCGCGCCACGGCGCCGAGCTGCGCGAGCACACCGCGATGACCCGGCTCGAGCCGGCCGGCGACGGGGTCGTCGTGCACACCGAGGGTGGCAGCGACCGGGCGCGACGCGTGGTCGTCGCGGCCGGCGCCTGGCTGCCCGAGCTCCTCGGTGGCCTGGGCGTGAGCCCGCAGCTGCCGGACCTCCAGGTCAAGCAGCAGGAGGTGTTCCACCACCGGCACCGCGACCCGGCGGCCGCCTGGCCGACCCTCGTGCACCTGACGGACGACACCGAGATCTACGCGCTCCCCTCCGGTCGCGACGGCGGCCCGGCGCCGGCGTACAAGGTCGGGCAGTTCGACAGCGAGTCCGACACCAGCGCGACCGCCCGCGACGGCGTCATCGACGACCTTGCCCGCCGCACCGTGCGGGCCTTCGTCGAGGAGTACCTGCCCGGGCTCGAGCCCGAGCCGGTGGCGGAGGCGAGCTGCCTGTTCACGATGACGCCGGACGGCGACTTCGTGCTCGACCGCGTCGGGCCGGTCGTCGTCGCCTCGCCCTGCTCGGGGCACGCCGCGAAGTTCGCGCCCTTGACCGGCGTGCTCGTCGCCGACCTGGTCGAGGGCGGCACGCCGGACCCGCGCTTCGCGTTCCGCTCCGCCCCGGCGGGGACCGCGAGCTGGGCCTGACCGCCGCGGGGATAGGTTCGGCGCTATGTCCCTGGAGCCACCCGTCGCCGACCGACGACCCACCAGCCGCGAGATCCACGGCCGCGCCCGCACCGACGACTACGAGTGGCTGCGGGAGAAGGAGTCGCCGGACGTCACGGCGTACCTCGAGGCCGAGAACGCCTACACCCAGGAGCGCACCGCCCACCTCGCGGACCTGCGGCAGGCGATCTTCGACGGCATCAAGGCCCGCACCCGCGAGACCGACCTGTCGGTCCCGACCCGCAACCGCGGCTACTGGTACTACGGGCGCTCCTTCGAGGGCAAGGAGTACGGCGCGAGCTGCCGCGTCCCGGTCGCCGACCCCGACGACTGGACCCCGCCGCGTCCCGCCGAGGACACCGCCCCGGACCAGCCGGCGCTGCCCGGCGAGCAGGTGCTGCTCGACCTCGACCAGCTCGCGCAGGGGCACGAGTTCTTCTCGCTCGGCGGCTCCTCGGTGAGCCCCGACGGCACCCTGCTCGCCTACTCCACCGACGTCGTCGGCGACGAGCGCTACACCGTGCGGGTCAAGGACCTCGCCACCGGCGACCTGCTCGAGGACGAGATCGTCGGCGTGCTCGGCGGCGCGACCTGGGACCGCGCCGGCGAGAGCTTCTACTACACCACCGTCGACGAGACCTGGCGCGCCGACAAGATCTGGCGGCACCGGCTCGGCACCGTCCAGGCCGACGACGAGCTCGTGCACCACGAGGCCGACGGCCGCTTCTGGGTCGGCGTCGGCCGCACCCGCACCGACCGCTTCATCGTGGTCGCCGCCGGCTCCAAGATCACCTCGGAGTACCGCTTCCTCGACGCCGACGACCCGGACGCCGGGTGGCAGGTGTTCGCCGAGCGTCGTGAGGGGCTCGAGTACTCCCTCGACCACGCCGTCATCGCCGGCGAGGACGTCTTCCTGGTGATGCACAACCACAGCGGGCCCGACTTCGAGCTGTCGACCGCGCCGATCGCGCCGACCCCGGCGGAGGACTGGCGGCCGCTCATCGCGCACGATCCCACCGTCCGCCTCGAGGACGTCGACGCCTTCGCGGGCCACCTCGTCGTCCACCAGCGCAGCGAGGGCCTCACCCAGCTCCGCATCCTCGAGCTCGGCGCCGGGGGCGTCGGCGACGACTACCTCGTCGAGTTCGACCACGAGATCTACACGGTCGGCACGGCCGGCAACCCGGGCTTCGCCCAGCCCGTCGTCCGGCTCGGCTACACCACGATGGCGGTGCCGGCGTCGGTCTACGACTACGACGTGCGCAGCCGTGAGCTCACCCTGCTCCGCCGGACGCCGGTGCTCGGCGGCTACGACCCCGCCGACTACGAGGAGCACCGCCTGTGGGCGACCGCCGAGGACGGCGAGCGGGTCCCGGTCTCGATCGTCGCCAAGCGCGGCGCCCGCGAGGACGTCGGCGGGGGCACGGGGCCGGTCCCGACGCTGCTCTACGGCTACGGCGCCTACGAGACCTCGATCGACCCCTACTTCTCGATCGCCCGGCTCGCGCTGCTCGACCGCGGCGCGGCGTTCGCGATCGCCCACGTGCGCGGGGGCGGCGAGATGGGCCGGCGGTGGTACGACGACGGCAAGCTCTTCAAGAAGCAGCACACGTTCTCCGACTTCATCGCCTGCGGCCGGCACCTCGTGGACACGGGCTGGACCACCCCGGAGACGCTGGTCGCGGAGGGCGCCAGCGCCGGCGGGCTGCTGGTCGGGGCGGTCGCCAACCAGGCTCCGGACCTCTTCGGCGGCATCGTCGCGGGGGTCCCGTTCGTGGACTCGCTCACCACGATGCTGGACGCCACGCTGCCGCTGACGGTCACCGAGTACGACGAGTGGGGCAACCCCGAGGCCGACGCCGAGGTGTACGACTACCTCGCGTCGTACGCGCCCTACGACAACGTCGCGGCGCTCGACTACCCGCCGATCCTCGCCGAGACGTCCCTCAACGACACCCGGGTGCTCTACGTGGAGCCGGCCAAGTGGGTCGCGCGGCTGCGCGCGACCGCCGTCGGCCGGCGCGACTTCCTGCTCCGCACCGAGATGGCGGCCGGCCACGGCGGCGTCTCGGGGCGCTACAAGTCGTGGCACGACCGCGCCTTCACCCTCGCCTGGATCCTCGACCGGATGGGGCTGGTTTAAGGGTTCGCCCCTGAGAAGTCCCTGAGAGTCCGTCTCAGACGCAACTCCACGGGGTTCTCGCACGTCGTCACGGGTAAGCACCACAAACGAGTCGACGTTTGGCCCGGGAATCCCGCGGTCACCGTGGACGTTGATGACGACGTGTGGGGGGCGCACTGGCGCCGTCCACCGACGGAAGGAGGGCGTCATGGCAACACGTACCGCGTCTGCCACGCGCGAGATCGAAGGCCGCGACAGCGTCGGCCTGTACCTCGACGAGATCGCGCGCAACCCGCTGCTGGACGCCGCAGCCGAGGTCGAGCTCTCCAAGACGATCGAAGCCGGCCTGATGGCCGAGCACCTCCTCGCCGAGGGCCGCGTGGGCCGCAAGAAGGGCGGCGCGCCGATGTCGGCGACCCAGGAGGAGCTCGAGTGGCTCGCCGAGGAGGGCCGCAAGGCGGTCGACACGTTCATCACCGCCAACCTGCGCCTCGTCGTCTCGATCGCGCGCAAGTACGGCCGCGCCCAGATGCCGATGCTCGACCTGATCCAGGAGGGCAACACCGGCCTGATCCGGGCGGTCGAGAAGTTCGACTACACCAAGGGCTACAAGTTCTCGACCTACGCGACCTGGTGGGTGCGGCAGGCGATCACCCGCGGCATCGCGCAGCAGGCCCGCGTCGTCCGGCTCCCCGTGCACGTCGTCGAGGAGCTCAACCAGGTCGGCGGCGCCCGCCGTACCCTCGAGCGCCAGCTGGGCCGGGAGCCCGACCCGCAGGAGATCGCCACCGAGCTCGGCATGGAGCTCGACCGGGTCCTCGACCTGATGTCGTGGGGTCGCGAGCACGTCTCGCTCGACTCCCCCGTCGACGAGGACGGCGACACCTCGCTGGGCGACCTGATGGCCCAGGAGACCTCGCCGGGCCCGGACCTCACCGTCCTCGACGTCGAGTCCCGCGAGCGCCTCAACACGCTCGTCGGCCAGCTCGACGAGCGCGCCGCGGACATCATCCGCTCCCGCTACGGGCTCGTCGACGGCCGTCAGCACAAGCTGGCCGACATCGGCGCCAAGCACGGCATCTCCGCCGAGCGGGTGCGCCAGCTCGAGCGCGAGGCGCTGCAGAAGCTGCGCCGCTTGGGTGATCCAGACCTGGCTGCCTGATCGCAGTCAGCCGCTCGACCCGCCTGGGGTGCTCAGGCGGGTCGAGACCATTTACGGGGCCGGCTCCGTGGCCGTCAGCTCCGCCCAGACCTCCTCGACCCGCGCTCGCAGGTCGGCGAGGGAGCCGTCGTTGACGATCAGGTGGGTCGCGATCGCGCGGCGCTGCTCCGCGGTGGCCTGGGCGGAGATCCGGGACTCGGCGTCCTCGCGGGTCCAGCCGCGGTCGCGGAGCATCCGCTCGACCTGCACCTCGACGGGCGTCTCGACGACGACCACCGCGTCGAAGGTGTCGGCGCGGCCGGTCTCCGCCAGCAGCGGGATGTCGTGGACGACGACGCCGTCGGTCGGGGCGGAGGCCTCGAGGGCGGCGTACCGCTCGAAGACCAGCGGGTGCACGATCCCCTCGAGCACCTTGCGCCGGGCCTCGTCGTTGAAGACGACCTGCCCGAGCTTCGGCCGGTCCAGGTCGCCGTCCGGGGTGAGGATCTCCGGCCCGAACGCCTCGACGACCTGCGCGAGCCCCGGCGTCCCCCGCTCGACGACCTCGCGGGCGAGCTTGTCGCCGTCGATGATGACGGCCCCCAGCTCGGCGAAGATCTCCGACACCGTGCTCTTGCCCGAGGCGATGCCCCCGGTCAGTCCCACTCGCATGGCGCCATCCTGCCGGACCCCGCCAGCGGGGCGCGCACGCCCGGTGGGGGTGGCGGCACGTAGGCTCACCGGGTGAGCAGCCGATGAGCAAGATGGACGCCCTCCGCGCGATGCGGGAGGCCCGCTACGCCGAAGCCACCGAGCGGGCGGCCCGAGCGAAGACCACCCCCCAGACCGCGCCGAGGAGCCGGCCACCGGTCGCGCCGCCGGAGGCCGCTGCGCCGGCGCCCGAGCCGGCCGCCGCGCCCGACGGCCGGTGCGGCCACCGGTCGATGAACGGGCGCACCTGCACCCGCGAGTCCGGCCACGCGGCCAAGAGCCACCGCTACTCCTAGCCGGTATGGGCGACCGCCTGCTCGACACCGAGCGCGGTCGCCCGGCAGACCTCCGGCCACGGGGTCGGCTCCAGGCCGAGCTCGCGCGCGATCGCGCTCGAGTCGAGCACGTAGGGGCGGGTGAACTGGTACTCGGTCTCCCGCAGCTCGCGCAGCACGGGTACGACGGCGCCGCCGACGCCGAGCACCCACCTCGGGAAGCCCTTGACCGTGACCGGCTCGCGGCCGGCGGCGCGGCACACGTCGGCGACGACCTCGGCCTGGGTCCGCGGGGCGTTGGTCGGCGCGTGCCAGACCCGGCCCCAGGTGCGCGGCGCCTGGGCGACGGCCGCGAGCGCCCTGCCCATGTCGCGGACGTCGGTGAACGAGTGCGGCTGGTCGGGCCGGCCCATCACCCGGACGGTCTTCCCGGCCAGCGCGGCCTCCCTCACCCGGACCACGTGGGAGGTCGCCGGGCCCACCCACGGACCCACGTAGTCGGCGCCGCGCACCTCGGCGGCCGCGATCCGGCCCGCCTCGTGGGCGGCCAGCGCGTCGGCCCACATCAGGGCGCGGATCCGGGCCTTCTTCGTGGTCGCGGCGTCGGGCATGCCCTCCACCATCGGCTCGTCGACCGGCCCGTAGCCGTAGAGGCAGGAGGCCGTCACCAGCGTCGCGCCGGTGCGCTCCGCCGCAGCCAGGAACGCCGCGGCGACCGGCGGCCAGAACTCCGGCCACACCGTGTACGACGGCGGGTTGACGCAGTTGTAGAGCGCGACCGCGCCGGCGGCGAGCTCGCTCAGCCGGTCCACGTCGGCGGCGTCCGCGGCGACGCGGCGTACGCCCGGGATCTCGGGGCCGGCGCCCGAGCGGCTGACGAGCAGCACGTCGTGACCCTCACCTGCGAGCTGGATGGCGGTGGCGCGGCCGACGGGGCCGGCTCCGACGATGACGTGGCGGTCGGACATGGTTCCTCCTGGAGTCGAGATTCCGAGAGCACCGCTCTCGATAGGTCCAGGTTGGCACGCGCCGGCCGGTAAAACAAGAGCACTGCTCTCGCAATGTGCGAGGATGTGTCCATGACCTCCCGCGCCGAGAACCGCATCGAGCAGACGCGCACCATCCAGGCCACCGGCCGTCGGCACCTCGCCGAGGTCGGGCCGGCCGCGCTCTCGCTCCGCGCGATCGCCCGGGACGTCGGCGTGGTGTCCTCGGCCGTCTACCGCTACTTCCCGAGCCGCGACGACCTGCTGACCGCTCTCATCGTCGAGTCCTACGACGAGCTCGGCGACGCTGTCGAGGCGGCCGACGCGGCGACCGACCCGGCGGACCTCGCCGGTCGGTTCCGCGCCCTGTGCCACGCGATCCACGACTGGGCGCGCACCAACCCGCACGAGTACGCCCTCGTCTACGGCTCCCCCGTGCCCGGCTACGCCGCCCCCGACACGACCGTGACCTCGGCCGGCCGGGTGACCGGCGCGTTCCTTCGCCTGGCGGCCGCGTCGGAGACCGCGGGGGCGACGGTCGCCGCGACCCGCCCGCTCACCGAGGCCGAGCGGGCGGCCCTGGAGCCGGTGCGCGCGGCGGTCGCCGTGCCGCTCTCCGACGTGCGCCTGCTCCGCTGGCTGATGGCCTGGCACACGGTGTTCGGGCACGTCTCCCTGGAGCTGTTCGGCCACATGCACCGCGGCGTCCTCGACTACGACGCGCACTTCAGCCAGGTCGTCGACCAGCTCGCCGCCGACCTCGGGCTGGACTGAGCTCAGCCGGCGAAGCGACGGCGGTACTGCTGCGGGCTCAGCCCGCGCACCCGCGCGAAGTGGTGCCGCAGGGTCGCCGCGTTGCCGAACCCGACCTCGGAGGCGATCCAGTCGACCGAGTGGTCGGTCCGCTCGAGCAGCTCCTCGGCCGCCTGCACCCGCTGGCGGGTCACCCACGCGTGCGGCGTGGTGCCGGTCTCGGCGCGGAAGCGCCGCGCGAACGTGCGCTCGGACATGTGGTTGTGGCGCGCGAGCGTCTCGACGCTCAGGTCCGCGCCGAGGTTGCCCACGATCCACTCCAGCAGCGGCCCGAGCGTCTCGGCGTCGCAGTCGGGCACCGCGTTGGCGATGAACTGCGCCTGCCCACCGTCGCGGTGCGGGGGTACGACGATCCGCCGGGCGGTCGTCGCCGCGACCTTGGCGCCGAAGTGGTCGCGCATCAGGTGCAGCGAGGCGTCGATGCCGGCGGCGGAGCCGGCGCCGGTGAGGATGTTGCCGTCGTGGCAGTAGAGGACGTCGGGGCAGACCTTGGCCTCGGGGTAGAGCTCGGACAGCTTGTCGGTGTAGCGCCAATGGGTGGTGCACTCCCGCCCGTCGAGCAGCCCCGCGGCGCCGAGCTCGAAGACCCCCGAGCAGTGCGCGTAGATCGTGGCGCCACGGGCGTCGGCGGCACGGAGCGCGTCGAGGACCGCGGGGTCGTGGTCGAGGAAGTCCGACTTCGGGCTCAGGCAGACGAGGTCGGCGTCGGCCGTCGCCTCGAGGCCCAGGTCGACGTACAGGTCGAAGCCGGACCGGCCGCCGACCCGCCCCGGGCGCGGCGTGCACACGCGGAAGTCGAAGACCGGGTTGTCGTCGTCCGGATGGTAGGGCTCGCCCCACACCTCGACCAGGGAGCCGAGCCCGAAGGGCTCCGCCCCGTCCTGCACGATGACGGCCACGGTCTGCACGGGACCCAGCCTGCACCAGATGTGGCAGAAAATCAACGCACCATGGCTTTTCTGCCACTCGTGGCAGGATCTCTACTGGCGCATGATTACTGCCATGACCTTCCTGATCCTGCTCCTGCTGGTCGCCACGGCCCTGGTCGTCGCGACCGTCCGCCTGATCGTCCACGACGGCCGCGGCCCGCTGCGCCCGCCCGCCTCGCACTTCGAGGACAACCGATTCCTCGCCCCGCTCGCCCGCTGACTTCCCGCAGGTACGACGAAAGGCCCGCCCCGGTCGCCCGGGGCGGGCCTTTCGTGTGTTCAGCTCAGGGCGTCAGTTGCCGCCGGTCAGCTTCTCGCGGAGCGCCTGCAGCGCCTCGTCGGAAGCCAGCGAGCCGCCGGTCGCCTCCTCGGCGTCGTCGGTGCCGCCGCTGGAGTACGACGTGGCCTCGCCGGCCTCGACCTCGGCCTGCTTGGCCTCGGCCTGCTGCTTGACGTGCGCCTCCCAGCGGGCGTGCGCCTTGGCGTACTGGTCCTCCCAGACCGCGCGCTGCTCGTCGAAGCCCTCGAGCCACTCGCCGGTCTCCGGGTCGAAGCCCTCGGGGTAGACGTAGTTGCCCTGCTCGTCGTAGGTGGCCGTCATGCCGTACAGCGTCGGGTCGAAGTCCTCGACGTCCGCCGCGGTCGCGGTCTCGTTGGCCTGCTTGAGCGACAGCGAGATCCGGCGACGCTCGAGGTCGATGTCGATGATCTTGACCATGACGTCGTCGTTGACCTGGACGACCTGCTCGGGGATCTCGACGTGACGCTCGGCGAGCTCGGAGATGTGCACCAGGCCCTCGATGCCCTCCTCGACGCGGACGAACGCACCGAACGGCACCAGCTTGGTGACCTTGCCCGGGACGATCTGACCGATCTGGTGGGTCCGGGCGAAGTGCTGCCACGGGTCCTCCTGGGTCGCCTTCAGCGACAGGGAGACACGCTCGCGGTCCATGTCGACGTCGAGGACCTCGACGGTGACCTCGTCGCCCACGGCGACGACCTCGGACGGGTGGTCGATGTGCTTCCAGGACAGCTCCGAGACGTGGACGAGACCGTCGACGCCGCCGAGGTCCACGAACGCACCGAAGTTGACGATCGAGGAGACGACGCCCTTGCGGATCTGGCCCTTCTGGAGCTGGGTCAGGAAGCCGTGGCGGACCTCGGACTGGGTCTGCTCGAGCCACGCACGACGCGACAGGACCACGTTGTTGCGGTTCTTGTCGAGCTCGATGATCTTCGCCTCGAGCGTCTGGCCGACGTAGGGCTGCAGGTCGCGGACGCGACGCATCTCGACGAGCGAGGCGGGCAGGAAGCCGCGCAGGCCGATGTCGAGGATGAGACCACCCTTGACGACCTCGATGACGGTGCCCTCGACGACGCCGTCCTCCTCCTTGACCTGCTCGATCGTGCCCCAGGCGCGCTCGTACTGGGCGCGCTTCTTGGAGAGGATCAGCCGGCCTTCCTTGTCCTCCTTCTGGAGGACCAGGGCCTCGACCTTGTCGCCCACGGAAACGACCTCGTTGGGGTCGACGTCGTGCTTGATCGACAGCTCGCGCGAGGGGATGACGCCCTCGGTCTTGTAGCCGATGTCGAGGAGGACCTCGTCGCGGTCCACCTTGACGATGGTGCCCTCGACGATGTCGCCGTCGTTGAAGTACTTGATGGTCGCGTCGATCGCGGCGAGGAAGTCCTCTTCGGAACCGATGTCGTTGACGGCGACCTGGGGCGCGTCGTAGTCGGGAAGAGTGGAGATGGTGCTCGTCATAGGGGAGGTAGTTCCTTGGATGGATGGAGTCGTGCGGGCACGTCGAAAGGCTGTTTCGTCGACTCGAGGTGAGTCGCCGAGCGAGCGTCCACTCCGTATGGGACCCAGGCAGACCTCCGGCGCAACCTAAAGAATACGCGGGGCGCCGCACGCACGTCCAACTCGGGTGCCCGCCCAGGCTACGCTCCGCAGCGTGGAGAACCATCCCCCGGTCCGGGTCGAGCGGCGGCCGGTGTCGGAGACGGAGTCGCGGCGCGCCAACGGGCCCGACTGGGACCGGTACGCCGACGAGTACCAGGCCACGCACGGCGAGTTCCTCGGCGACGCCGGCTTCGTCTGGGGCCCGGAGGGCCTGACCGAGGCGGAGGCGGGCGTGCTCGGCGACGTCGCCGGCCGCGACGTGCTCGAGGTCGGCTCCGGAGCCGGGCAGTGCTCCCGGTGGGTGCGCAGCCAGGGCGGGCGCGCGTACGGGCTCGATCTGTCCCACCGCCAGCTCCAGCACTCGCGGCGCATCGACGCCGCGACCGGCATCGTGGTCCCCTCCGTGCGGGGCACCGCGACCGCGCTCCCCTTCGCCGACGACTCCTTCGACGTGGTCTTCTCGTCGTTCGGCGCGCTGCAGTTCATCAGCGAGATCGACGAGGCGGTCGCGGAGACCGCGCGCGTGCTGCGCAGCGGCGGCCGGTACGCCTTCTCGATCACCCACCCGACCCGCTGGATGTTCCCCGACGACCCCGGCGAGGAGGGCCTGACGGCGAGCCAGTCCTACTGGGACCGCACGCCGTACGTCGAGGTCGACGACGCCACCGGCGTCGTGTCCTACGTCGAGCACCACCGCACGCTCGGCGACTGGGTGTCCCTGCTCGCAGGCCACCGCTTCGTGCTCACCGACCTGCTCGAGCCGGAGTGGCCCGCCGGTCACGACCGCGTCTGGGGCGGGTGGTCGGGCGTCCGCGGCCGGCTGACCCCCGGTACAGCGATCTTCGGGGCCCGGCTCGACTGAGCCGGACCCCGAAGAGAGTGATGGTGCTGGGTGCGTCCTAGACGGACGCGTCCACGCGGTGCTCCGGCTTGGTCGAGCTCGCACCGGCCTCCCGCCGGCGGGACGAGAGCAGGAGCAGGATGCCTGCGACGATCGCGAGCGCGCCGCCGACGAAGCCGGCGATCGGCACCCAGTCGAGCATGACGTCGAGCATGCGCAGGTTGTCCTTGGCGCCGTCGGTCGACTTCTTGATCTGGTCCTCGGTGAACTCGGCCTGCAGGTTGAGCACCTGCGTGCCGTCCTCGAGGTAGCGCTGCT
Source organism: Nocardioides agri (assembly GCF_013778305.1). GTDB lineage: Bacteria > Actinomycetota > Actinomycetes > Propionibacteriales > Nocardioidaceae > Nocardioides > Nocardioides agri. The sequence goes on along the minus strand of NZ_JACEIC010000001.1, from coordinate 295,960 downwards.
GGTCCTGCGACTGGTTCAGGATGTCGCCGGTCCGCGGCTCGACCCAGATGTTGATCTCGTTCGAGTACGTGCCGGGGGTGTCCTCGGCGATCTCGATCGCCTCGTCCTCGATCACGACCTTGTAGTGGTAGGTCTCGACACCGTCGAAGTCCTTGGTGTCGACGTACTCGGCGTCGACGGCCCGGCCCAGGGTGCCGTCCCAGTAGGGGTAGGTCTTCTTCTCCGCGTCGAAGGGCCACTTGTTGACCAGGCCCTCGTGCTGGACCGTGCCCTCGGGCACGTAGTCGCCGTTCGGGACGGCCTCGGCGGTCACCCGGTCGGTGGCGAAGGTGTCCTCGCTCGCCGAGACCAGGCGCGGGTCCTCGCCGTCGACGCAGTCCGGCGCGTTGCCGTCGGTGTTCTCGACGACGCACGAGCCGTTGACGAACACGACGACGTTGTCGTCGGAGGCGTCCGCGTCGGCCTGGGTCAGGCTCATGATGCTGATCGGCACCGGGCTGCCGAGGGCGGTGCCGTCGAAGCGCTGCGCCTCGCCGCTGAGGCGCGTGGTGTTGTCGACGTCGAGCGGGGTCTTCTTGACCACGCCCGGCATCCACGCGATCGCCATGATCGCGACCACGATCAGGAACGCCCCGAGGCCAATCAAGATCGGGCCGAAGACTTTACGCACCGTTACCTCCCAGTTACGACGGCCTTCATCGGCAGTCATCCGCGCCGCAGAGTAACGCATGCCACACCCGAATGTGACTTGCCGGTAGCGAACTGTGACCTGATTTATTGAAACACGTTCTCGTTGCCGTGTCTCGGCCCCGGAGCAGGTCCGGCCGGGCGTCCTCGCGGCGACCCGAGGGGCCCGCCCGTGCGATAGTTCGCAGGTGCCCACCGAGCTCCGCCACGCCACCGACGACCCGGGTGGGACCGGCGGCACCGCCGTCGACGTCGGCACTGCCGTGAACGTCGTACGCGTGCGCGGGACCCTGCCGGCTCTGGACTCGATGCGCGCCGTCGCGTCGATCGCCGTGCTTGGCACCCACGCCGCCTTCTGGGGTGGCGCCTACGGCCACCGAGGGTACGGCAACGCGCTCGCCCGTCTCGACGTCGGCGTGGCGATCTTCTTCGTGCTCTCGGGCTTCCTGCTCTCCCGGGCGTGGTTCGCGCGGCACGCGCACCACACGCGAGCGCCCCGCGCGAGGGCGTACCTCTGGCACCGGTTGCTGCGGATCTTCCCGGTCTACCTGATCTCCGCAGTCGCCGCCCTGGTGCTGCTGCCGGGCAACGACGACGCGTCCCTGACAACGTGGGTGCACACGCTCACGCTCACCAACATCTACCTCGACCCCGAGCTGCCCGCCGGACTCACCCAGATGTGGAGCCTGGCCACCGAGGTCGCGTTCTACGTGACGCTGCCCGTGCTGATGTGGCTGGTCCTCTCCCGCCGTACCCACGGCGGCCACGGCCGGAGCCGCTTGGGTGTCGTGCTCGTCGCCATGCTCGTCGTCAACATCGGCTGGCTCGCGCTGGCGCCCACGGCGCTCGCCGGCACCAGCGCGATGGTGAGCGTGTGGCTGCCCGGCTACCTCACGTGGTTCGGCGTGGGCCTGCTCGTCGCCGGGGCAGCCGCCCACCTCGAGGCCGGAGGCGACGCGGCCGAGTCGGCCCGGATCTCCGTGCTGCTGCGTGAGGTCGGTCGCTCCCCCGGCGCCTGCTGGGTCGCGGCACTCGCGCTGTTCGCCATCGCCGCGACCCCGCTCGCCGGCCCCTCGTCGCTGGTCGCTCCCGCGGCGGCCGAGTCGGTCGTCAAGAACCTGCTGTACGCCGCCATCGCGGGGCTGCTGATCCTCCCGGGGGTGTTCGCCGACCCCGATGGTCGCTACGTCCGGGTCCTGTCGTTGCCGGCGCTGCGCCACCTCGGCCACATCTCGTACGGCATCTTCTGCATCCACCTGGTGGTGCTCGAGCTGGTCTTCCGCTGGCGCGACATGGAGCTCTTCGCCGGCCGAACCGTCGAGCTCTTCACGCTCGCCCTCATCGGCAGCGTCCTGGTGTCCGAGGTGCTCTACCGCCTCGTCGAGCGTCCCGTCCTGCGCTGGAAGAACCTCTTCGACCGGCCGGCGTCGAGCACCAGAGCCACCACGACCCCGAGCCCGGCCAGCACCGGCAGCTGAGGCGCCAGCAGCGACCCGGCCCAGCCCTCGGCTGATCCGAGCGGTCGCCACCAGTAGGCGATCGCCGCGGACCCGATCAGGAGGCCGCTCAGCCACGCGGCGAGGTCACGCGGGACCCAGCGGTCCACGGCGAGCGATGCCAGCGCGAGTGCCCCACCCGCGACGAGCAGGGCCCACCATCCGCCGATGACGCCGAACGCGACCAGTCCGGTCGCGCCCACGACGGCGGCCGGCAACGCACGCGTGCGCACCGGCGGGAGGCTCGACGTCTCCTTGCGGCGGACCACGGCCAGGAGGAGCAGCAGCACGAGCAGCACGCCGCCGCCGGCGAGGGCGACCCGGTAGACCCGGTCGGGCGCGTAGCGGAGGTCGACCTGCTCGACGACCCCCTCGAGCCGCCACCCCTGCTGCCACCCGTCGACCGTCACGGAGCCGACCGTGCCGTCGTCGGGCGTCGAGCCGACCCATCCGGCGTTCTGGTTCTCGCGGATCGCCGCGATCGACGCGTCGGGAACCGGGACGTGCAGGACGCGCGAGGCAGCCGACACCTCTGTGAGCTCCGCGGGCGCCACTGTGGTCGCCGGCACCGGGCTCCGCTTCATCACCAGCCGGAGCCCACGGAAGGCCGGCGCCGGCGACAGCACGACCCGGGTCTCGCCGGACGAGACGTCGAGCTCCGGGGGGCCGCAGACGCGGGCCGAGAGCAGGCCGCCGTCGAAGAGCTCGCGCGGGGACGCCGTGACCGAGGTCGCGTGGAAGGTGTCGCCGACCCGAACGGCCGGCCCGAAGTCGCAGCCGAGGTCGGTTGGCACGTCGGAGAGCGTGATCGGGAGGAGGTCCACCCCGTGCAGTCGGACCTCGCTGACGCCGACTCCGAGCTCCGACCGGCTGCCGTCGGCGGCAAGGTCCTCGGTCTCCTTCTCGGCGGTGAGTCGGATGTCGACGTGGTCGCTCCGGAACGGCTTGACGTCGGCGTGCCCGCTGGGGTCGAGCTCCACCGACTGGCTACCGCCGGCGTAGGACAGCGTGACCTCGGTCGGCCGGGAGGCGGGCGCATCGTGGTCGAGACGGACGTCGATGCCGCGGATCGTCCGCCTGCCGAACCAGTCCAGCGAGAGCGAAGGGTGCCGGTCCTGGGCGTCGGCCACCCAGGTGGTGCCCGGATCCCCGTCGATCGCGGCGATCGCCGACCCGCGGGCGTCCTGCACCGCGTCGGAGGAGGACCGGACGTCGATCAGCTGGTCGCGCATGATCAGGCTCTGCAGCGGCGGCCCGTACGCAGGCGTCACCTCCGCGGCGACGCGATACCTGCCCCCGGCGCCCAGCCGGAGCGTGCGGTCGAGCGCCCCGGGCTCCTCGCCCGCGCGCCCGCGGGTCGGCGAGCAGCGGACGTCGTCGTCGACGGTCACGCACGCGTCGCGCCACCCCGGCGTCGACGACAGCAGGATCGACGCCGGCGCCCCCCAGCGGGCGGGAACCTCGGGGAGGACCAGGGTGCGCTCGACGTCGACGCCGGCGATGTACACCTCCGCAACGGCAAGCGAGCCTGAAGACGCCTGGTCGCGCGTCACGGTCACCGACGTGGTCGGGCCGGGTGGGACGCGGACCGTCCTCGGCTCCCCCGGCTCGGCCGTGAACGGCCGGCTCGAGCCCTCGTCGGTCACGACCCGCAGCTTCTCGGCCCGCCGACGACCGGTGTCGCCGGCGACGACGACGACGGTACGCAGGTCCACCGGCTCCGAGAGCTCGACCGACACCCACGGGTCGTCGTCGGTCGCGTCCGACTGCCACTGCGTGGAGGTCAGTCCGTCGAACGCCGAGTAGGGCTGGTGCTCCGGCACCGTCGGGCCAGCGCCGTCGGCGAAGGCCTGGGACGACGACGCGGTGATGTCCTTCGCGCCGATGAGGCGCGCGTGCGTCTCCCACCGCTCCTCACCGAGCGTGTAGTCGCGCGCGGCCGCACCCCGACGGCCCGGGTCGTCGGCCGTCAGGGTCGCGGACGCCGCGTCGCCCAGGCGGCCGAAGTTCCGCTCCCGGCGCCGCAGCCCGTCGGTGACCACCAGGTCGCTGCTGTCGACGTCCGTCGGCGCATCGACGGCGAGCACCGACGGGGCGTCGCTGATCAAGCCGGTGTCCAGCAGCTCCACCAGGTTCTCGGGCCCGCCGACCACGAGCGGACTTCCGGTCGAGGCGACGGCTTGCTGTGCCCCGTCGACCGCGTAGATCTCGATCGCCTGGTAGCGGTCGGTCCACCCACCGTCGATCGCGAGCGGGTTCTTCCTCTCGTTGACCAGGGGACGGTTGCCGACGACCGGACCGAAGGCGGCGACCTTCTCGATGCCGGGCGATCCGTCGAGCACTTGGTGGACGACGACCGCCGGGGTCTGGTCCGCCGTGCGCAGGTCGTTGCGGACGACGAGGTGCCCGATCCCGGCGCGGGCCAGGTAGCGGGTCAGCGCCTCGGAGGGCCGGCCCGACGCGAGCTGCTCCTCGATCTCGTCCAGCATCCTGATGCTGCCAGGCGGAGCCAGCGGGACCGCGTTGCGGATCGCCCACCGCGCGGACGTCAACGCCTGGATCGGTTCGTCGTCGGGGTCGCCCCAGAGGTAGTAGCCGAAGCTCGATCCGGGGACGAGGAGCGCCGTCGAGTCGCTGCCGTGCTCGTCGAGCCAGTCGGCGGTCTGGAGCCAGTAGCCCGGGATCTCACGGAAGTCGTTCGCCTGGCCGAGCCGCCCCGCGAAGGCCGGGCTGACGATGCCGGCGACCGACGCGATGGTGACCAGCAGCACGCCGGCGTACGCGAGCCGGTCCCCGGTGGCGTCGCGACCCACGTCCCGGTGGCGTTGCCGGCGCGCGGCGGCAGCCCGCTCGGCCAGCACGCCGAGGAGGTGCGCCAGCCCCAGGACGAGCGGGATCCGGATGATCGGGTCGAACTTGTGCACGTTGCGCAGCGGTGCGAGCACGCCGTCCAGGGCGCTCCGCTCCGGGTCCGCGAACCACCCGGCGATCGCGCCGCCGTGCCCGGCCGTGACCATCACCAGTCCGAGCAGCAGCGAGAGGACCAGGAACTGGCGGTGGGGGTTGCGGCGCAGCGTCAGTCCGGCGGCTCCCAGTGCCAGCAGCACGCCGGTGTTGAGGGCGATGTAGCCGATCGTGATGATGTCGTTGCCGGTCTGCCAGGTCGGGTCCAGGTACGGAACCCAGTGGGACGTGCCGCGCAGCGCGTCGAAGACGGTCGTCGGCAGCGTGGTGACCTGGGCCACCTCGATGAAGTCCAGGAAGGGCGGGCTGTAGCGGCCGAGGATGAACAGCGGCGCCAGCCACCACAGCGTGCCCGCCAGGACGAACGTCGGCCACCACAGCATCATCGACCGACGGCGGGGACCGGGTTCCCGGGTCAGCAGCCACACCGCACCGAGAGGGATCACCGCGAACGTCGCGGCGGCGTTGACGCCACCGACGGCGGCCACGGCCAGGGCCGAGAGCAGCGCAGCGCGGCGTGGCGAGCCGCGACCCGCGCCGATCACCAACGGCACCAGCACCCACGGCGCGACGGCGCTCGGCCACGCCTCCGCGGAGATCGGCCCGATCGTCGTGAGGATCCGCGGCGACAGGGCGAACGCGAAGCCGGCGACCAGCCGGGCGGTGGGCGTGCCGAGGCCGAGCACGGCGCACAGCTTGACCGCGCCGAGGAACGCGACGACCAGCAGGACCGACCACCAGGCCCGCTGGATCGCCCACGCGGGAACGGAGGCGACGTGGCCCAGCCAGAAGAACGGACCCATCGGGAAGAGGTAGCCGTAGGCCTGGTTCTGCACCTGGCCGAAGACGCCGGCGGGGTCCCACAGGTGGAGGGCGCGGGTGAGGAACCCGGTTGGGTTGGCGACCAGGTCAAGCTTGGTGTCCGCGACGATCCGACCCGGTCGCTGCGAGAACGCGAGGGCAGCGAGGACGAGACACGAAGCGACGAGGCGGAACCTCCACGCGAATCGCTCCTCCGCAGAGGGCGTCCTGCTCATCGCCGCCGGAGGACGATCACGAGGTTCCAGGTGAACAGCTCACGCAGCAACGGCACCCGGGTGAGCCAGTAGAAGGAGCGGGGGTTGTAGCGCGGGATCAGGTCGAGCACGTCGGCCTGGTCCTGGCCGGCCGCCCACCGGAGCCCGGAGGCGACGGTCATCGGGAACAGCGACTCGCCGAACTTGTTCTTGGGCTCGTGGCCGTGCCGCTTGCGGTAGCGCTCCCGCGCCCGCTGGCCGCCGAGGAAGTGCCAGGGAGAGGTCTCGTGGCCGCCCCACGGGCTGTACCAGACGGTGTAGGAGATGAAGGTGATGCCGCCGGGCTTCGTCACCCGGACCATCTCGCCGGCCATCCGCCACGGGTCCGACACGTGCTCGAGGACGTTCGACGAGTAGCACAGGTCGAATGTGTGGTCGGCGAACGGCAGCTCGAGGCCGCTGCCGATGACGGTGCGGGGCGAGATGTCCCCGAGGTGGGACAGCTCTCCCACGTCGGCGTCGAGCGCGAAGTACGACGTGCCGCGCTCCTCGAAGACCTGCCGGAAGTAGCCCGGCCCGCCACCGACGTCGAGCATGTCGACGCCGTCGAGGTGCAGATAGCCCTCGAGCTGCCGGGCCGAGTCTGTCGCGAGGGCGCCGTAGAAGACCGCCGGCTCGCTCTGCTCCTTGCGGAACGCGCGGAAGAGCCCGATCGACCGTCGCAGGTCAGCGGCCCACGGCGTCGTGCTGGTCGGACGGTCGCGAAACACGCGCCGACCCTATACTGCGCCCATGTCCGCCAGCACACACGTGTCGTTGGAGGACATCTCCCCCGGCGCGCCGCCCCGGGAACGCGAACGAGAGGTCGCCGCACTGACCGGTCTGCGCGGCTTCGCGGCGCTCATGGTCCTCGTCGTGCACGTCTCCGTACGCACCGAGTACCCCTGGTTGGTGGGTCTCCCCTCGTTCGGGCCGGTCTGCCTCTTCGTGCTCTCCGGCTTCCTCCTGTACCGGCCCTGGGCCCGGTGGACGTTGAGGCTCGGCACCAGCCCGGACCTCAGGCGCTACTCGCGACGACGCCTGGCGCGGATCTTCCCGGCGTACCTCTTCGTGTTCCTCGTCATCGCCCTGGTCTACCCGCGGGCACGACCGGACGGTGCGGACAGCTGGTTCTACAACCTCACGCTGACCTGGATCTACGTGAAGGGCGAGCTGCCGCTGGTCTTCCAGCACTCCTGGAGCCTCTGCACGGAGCTCTCCTGGTACGTCGCCCTGCCGGTGATGGCGATCGCGAGCGGGCTCGTCGCGCGTCGCTACCCTCCGCGGACCGCGCTCTGGATCGTCACCGGGTTGATCGCTCTCTCGGTGCCGATCACCGTCCTGTGGCAGGCATGGCTCTACGCGGACGACCTGGGCGTCTACGGCACCTACGCGTTCTGGCTGCCGGCCTACCTCGTGTGCTTCGCCGGCGGTGCGCTCGTGACCCTGTACGCGGAGGCACACGCGGCCGGCCTCGTCTCGCTCTCGCGCCTGCGGCGGATCGCGTCGGACTCGTGGGCGCTGCCGCTGTTCGCGGTGGCAGCCGCGCTGATGGGCACCTCGGCCCTCGGTGGTGCGGACGGCTACGTGTCGCACAGCTTCTCCGAGGACCAGGTGCGGTTCGTCGCGGTCACCTTGGTCTCGCTCGCGCTGCTGGTCGCGGTCGTGTTCGGCTCGTCCGGCTCGCCGACCAGCTGGCTGATGAGCACGCGCGCGCTCACGACCGCCGGCCTGTGGTCCTACAGCATCTACCTCTGGCACCTGCCGATCATCGTGATCCTCGACGACAAGCTGGACTACCCCGATGCTCCGGTCGCCGACCTCGTCTTCCGCCTCGTCTGGGTGCTGGCCCTCACCCTGCCGCTCTCGGCAGCGACGTACGCCTGGATCGAGAAGCCGGCCATGGAGTGGTCCGCGCGGCGGACGGTCGGCCTCGCGACCGACTCACGTCACCGCGACGCGGGCGGGCGGCGGATCGCCGAAACCGTCGAGCCGATCCCGAGCCCGACGAGCAGCAGCAGGACGGCGGCCCAGCCCGCCGAGGCGACGAGCGCGGTCCGGACCAGCTCGTCGCCCGACGAGTAGCGCACGTCCACCTCTCCGGAACCGGCCGGCACCACCCATCCCTGTGCCCACCCGTCGACGGTGACCGGATCGAGGCGCTCGCCGTCCACGCTCGCCTGCCACCCCGCGCCAGCGGGCAGCGGCAGCACCAGGGTCCGCGTGCCGTCCCCGGCTCCGAGATCGAGGGGGGAGGAGTCCGCGTGGTCCCCCGCGGCGAGCAGGTCGGTGCTGACCGGTGCCGGCCCGGCGGCCGAGTACGCCGTCGCGCCCTCGGCGCCGAGGTCGACCGCTGCGTCCACCAGGATCAGCCCACGCGGTTGCCAGAGGAAGGTCGAGGGCAGGAGGACGCGGTTCTCGCCGGCCACGAGCCGCCCACGACCGCACACGGTCCCCAGCACCTGCGCACCCTGCACGATCTGGTCCGGACTCACGTCCATCTCGATGCCGTGCTCGACGCCGTCGATCGTGACGACCGGACCCTCGTCGCACGCGACCCGTTGGCTGCGGCTGCCGTCGTAGGTGACGGCGGGACCGCCGAGGATCTCGACCTCGCCGACGGCGACGGGCATCGACTGCACCGCGCCGGTCGCCGAGTTGACCGAGGGAACACCGGTGTCGTCGAGGACGGTGATCGTGACCGTGCGGGTGTAGATGCCGGGCAGGTCGATCGCGCCGTCCGTGTCGACGTCGACCTCCCTGACCACGTCGGCGCCGCGGATGCCGGTCCGCCGGCCGGTCACCTCGGCCGTGACCCGGACCCGGGTCGGCCGCGACCCGACGTCCGCGGTCGGCGGGAGGAGCCGTAGGCCGCGCACCTCGGCCAGGTCCGTCCAGGCCAGCGTGAGTGTGGGCTGCCGGTCGCTCGCCGCGGGGCGCCACGCCGTCGTGAGGTCGGCGTCGGCGGCGGCCTGGGGACGCGCGCGCAGGTCGGCGGCAGCCGAGCCGGTGCTCGAGGCCATCACGCTCGGTGCGGCGATACGGTCGGCCAACGCCGCTGCGTCCTGCGTGTTGCCCGCGACCATCCACGCCCGGCCGACGACCGAGGTCGAGCGCGACGTGCGCACGACCCGGTCGAGCGAGCTGATGTCCGCGCCGTTGACCCACAGGCCTGCGCTGCAGGTGGTGGCCATGGCGGCCTCGTCGTCGCTGCGGGGCACGACCGGCACGCACTGAGTGGTGCTGGCCGGTCGCACGGTCATCAACCACCCGGCGGCCGGCGTGTCATCGAGCACTACCGGGCTGCGCACCTCGACACCGGGGACGGTGACGTCCACGATGCCGATGCTGTCGTCATCCCCGACGGCTCCGGCCACCGACGTGACGGTGATGCGCAGGCGCTTGACCTCCCCGAGGTCGCCGAGGTCGACGCGTCCCTCGTCGTCGACGGCATAGCTCACCTCGCGATCGTCGGCCGAGACCTGGATCTCGTCGACGGCGATCTCGCTGAGCGCGTTCCGCACCATCTGGACCTCGGTCCCCGAGACCCGGGTCGGCTCCCTGAACTCCACCTGCCACCACGCGCCGACACCTGACCCGCGGCGCGACTGCCACGCGGTGAACGCGTTGTCGTCGATGGCCGCCGCCGGCGCCGTGCCCAGCTCGCGGTGCGCGGCGTCGAGGTCCGCGGCCGAGGACGACGCGGTGACCCGCAGCGCGCCCTCGAGGCGCGCGACCGCGCTGGTCACGGGCGCGCCGTCCGTGGGCAGCACCGACCGTGGGTCGTCGACGCCGAGGTCCGGACCGTACGGATCGAGCGGGACGCGCTGGTCGACGTCGCGACGGCGGGCGCTGTCCGAGACGACCAGCGCGCCCTCCTCCGAGCCGGGCCGCAGGCGGATCGCCCGGTCGCGCACCACGCCCGCTCCGGCCAGGTCGCTCACCGTGCCGGCGTCGCCGACGACCGCCACCGGTTCGCCCTCGTAGACCCACCCGCCGGCGACCGCCGGAGGGGCCCAGACCTCGATCTGGGGCGTGAGCGACCGGACGCCGAAGTCCATCAGCCGGTTGTCAGAACCCTCGTCCGGGTCGGGGCCGCGGAGCACGGTGACCCGGTCGGCGCCGATCGAGTCGAGGGCCGAGCGCACCAGAGCCGTCGGTCGCTCCCGGTCCTCGTCGACCGAGCCACCGAGCCGGACGAGCACGTAGGAGATGCCGAGCCGTCGCAGGGCGCTGGACGTCCCCGGTCCCGCATCGCCGCGGACGAGCCGCGAGATCAGGTCGTCGATCGCCGTGGTGCCGCCGGCGCCCGAGGTGGGTTCGGCGTCGCGACCGATCCACGGACGCGCGCCCAGCGCGGTCCCGATCGCCGGTAGGTCGCTGCTGCCGACCTCGGCCGGCAGGACCAGTGCCCGACCGGGTGCGGCGGTCGACGACCAGTCGGCGAGCAGGTCGAGCAGCTGGGACTCCTCGGCCGCCACAGGTGCCGGTTCGGCGACCGTGGCAGCGACGCCTGCGAACGCGGTGATCCCGACCAACACCGCCACGACCCCACCGGCGACCTCGGCGGCACGCCGGGGTGCCCGACGATCACGGACCCACGTGAGCCGATGCCCGAGGTCGGCCGCCAGGGGACACCACGCGACCAGACCCGCGAGGCCGAGCAGTCCCAACAGCGGCGCGGCCGCCCCGGTGGGCAGCTCCCCGACCGCCGGCGCCGGCACCGGCAGCGGTCGGGCACCGAACCAGGCCAGCAGGGCGGCGGCGGCGACCACCGACAGCAACGCCGCGACGAAGACCCGATCCAGCCGGGGGCTGCGGAGAAGGAGCGCCCCGAGCGCGACGACGATCGGTCCTCCGACGACGGTCACGAGCGCGAGCACCGCCAGGTCCGGCCGACCGAGCGCCGCGGCCACCTCACCGCGCACCGTCCCCGAGGTGAACGCGGACACATCGGCGGAGTGGCGGAGCTCCCACGCGGCCAGCACGAGCCACCAGGCGGACGCCGCCGCGGCCAGCACCATCCAGCGCAGGGCGCCGACGACGTCGGCCCGACGTCGCGGGAGGGCGGCGACCAGGCCGGCCACGAGCACCGCGAGCGCCCAGCCGATGCTCCCCACACCGGCGAGGCCCACCCACGCCGCGGAGAGCACCGACGGCCGCCAGCCACGGCCGCGCACGAGCAGTGGCGCGACCACCCATGGCAGGCAGGCTGCGGCGAGTCCGTCGCCCGGTGAGCGCACCACCGTCGGGACGAGCACCGTGCCGACGGCGAAGAACAGCGCACCGGCCCAGGGCGCCCAGGACTCGCGCGTCGTCCCCTTGGTCCCCGGGTCCGGAGAGAGACCACGCGCCAGGTACACCGCCCCGAGGACGGCGACCACGGCGACCACGACCCGCCACGTCGCCTCGACCGTGTGCGCGGAGAGCCCGGCGTCCGTCCCGAGCGCGACGAGGAACGCGTAGGGCAGCTCGCGGATCCCTCCTACGGTCCCGCCTCCCAGCGTGCCGGCGAACGTCCAGACGTCACCGGCCGACCGCACGGCGTCCCATGGCTCGGCAGCGATCCGCGCCGTCACGGCCGAGACCGGTTGCGACAGGGACCAGCGGAGCGTGAGGACGCCGACGAACAGCACGACGATCGCCGTACGGATGCGCGCGATCATGCCTGGTCCCCGTCCCTGAGGTCGTCGTCCCCGAAGAGCACCCGGCCGGCAACCAGGCCGACCGCCGCGGCCGTCACCACGTTGGCTGCGGCCGGCGGCAGCACGATGCTGTCGACGCCGACGAGCGCCGCGGCCGCCGCCACGAGCAGCGCCGCCACACTGGCGCCGCAGACCACGGCGAGGCGCAGGCCGCGGGTCACGAAGGCGGCGAGGGCTCCGCACGCGAGCGGGAACGAGACCAGCGCCAGCACCCCCACGCCCAGCACCGCGACGAGCCGGCCCGGCCCGGACGCGCGAGCACCCACGGCACCCGGGCCCCGGTAGGAGAACGGGGCCACCCGGGCACCCGTCCGGCCCGACCCGCGGCGGCGCCAGACCACCAGGGTGACGAGCGCGGCCACGTTCAGCAGGGCGGCGAGGGTGAGACCCGCGACGATGCCGATCCGGTAAGGCTGCTGCGGCGCGTACACGAGCGAGACCTCGCCGTCCGAGCCTGCCGGCAGCCGCCACCCCTGCATCCATCCGTCGACGACCACGGGGTCCAACCGCGCGCCGTGCAGGCGGGCCTCCCAGCCCGAGTTCTCACTCTCGGCGACGCTGAGCACCGCGTCGTCCTCCGTGCTCACCTCGATCGTCCGCTCGGTCGGCGTCCACCGCACGACCCGCGCGTCGGAGGCGCCGCGCACCGGCTCCGCGACCGGCTCCGCCGGGACGAGCCACAGCCGGGAGACGGCGAAGCCGGCGGGGTTCGTGACGCGGATCCGCTGGGTGCCGGCGTCCATGTCGAGGAGACCGTCGTCGCAGGGCACGACCGCGAGCTCGCCGCCCCGCACGACCTGCGAGAGGTCGCCGAGGACCTTGGTCTGCACGGTTCGACCGTCGACCTCGATGGTCGGGCCGAAGCCGCAGAGCAGGCCGGTCTGCGCCGTCGGGTCGACGGTCTGGCGCAGGTCGTCGAGCCCGCTGATGCTCAGCTCTCCGATGCCGGCGGGCTCCGTGCGGTCGGGATCGGCGAGGGGCGTGATCCGCAACCGGTTCGTGCGGACGGGCGTCATGGAACCGGCGCGCTCGCCGGAGGTCTCGACGACCTGCGGCTCGATGCCCGGCGTCAACGGGTCGACGACGAGCTCGGCGGGGAGCTCACCGGGCTGACCGGCAGCCAGCACCGCGCGCACCGACCTGATGGTGCGCGGCTGCTTCCAGGACAGCTGCAGGCTCGGCGCGGGGTCGAGCGGCGACGCGTACCAGCTCGTGTCCTCGCGGCCGTCGTAGGCGTTCGAGCCGAGCACGGCCGGATCTCCGGCGAACGACGACGTCGCCTCGACGTCGACCTGCTCCTTGCCGAGGGGCGCGAAGAGGCGCTGGAGGGCCGGCCCGTCGGTCGCGACCGCCCGGCCGACCACCCGCCAGGTGCCGCTCTCGGTGACGTCGACGGTCCGGTCGAAACCGGGCGTCTCGGGAGTCTCCCGCTGCCACGCCTCCTCGCACTCGACGCGCGTGCCGGCCACCACGCAGGCGCGGCGGCTGGGCTCGCTGCGGAAGACCATGGAGGTGCCGGCGGAGACCTCGCCCGGCACCCGGAGGCTGCGTCGGATCTCGATGCCCTCGACGGCGACGTTGGCCAGCCGCACCTGCCACGCGCGGCTTCCGACCTCCTCGACGGCGATGCGGAGCCTCGTCGTCGCGCCGGGGGGCAGGGCGACGGACTCCGCCGACCCGTCCGGACCGACCGCTGCGTCCACGGAGCCCGCGTCGGTCTCGATGCGAACCCGGGAGACGTCGGCGCCGGTCGCGGCATCGAAGAGCAGGCTGACGGTCGCGGGCTCGACGGGCTCCGGGAAACGAGCCTCGATCCACTGCCCGACCGGCGGGACGAACGGGGCAGAGGCCCAGGCCGTGAAGGGGGAAGCGTCGAACGCGGCGTACGGGTGCTCGTCCTGGAACACCGGGCCGAGGACGTCGGCGTACCCACCGGACGACGACGCCACGATGGCGCTCGCGCCGTCGTACTCGGCGTCGGTCGTGGCGCTCGGCACCGTCCCGCCGACGTAGTCGTGCACGAGCCGCTGCTGCCGGAACCCGTCGTCCGCCGTCATCACCCCGGAGGCGCTGTCGGTGATCCGGCTGAAGGAGCGCTCGACGCGCTGGTTGCTGTCGGTCACGATGTCCGCGGCAGCGGCGTCGTCGCCTCCGTCCGCCAGCACGACGGGCTCGTCCTCGGAGACCAGGCCGAGCTGGGTGAGGTCGTTCAGCGCCTCCGGTCCGCCCTGGACCACCTCGCGGGAGTCCCAGTCGGAGATCGCGACCTTGGGGTCGGGTCGCTCCGCGTCGACCGCGAGCACGGCGACCGCGGGAAAGCCCTCGGCGGTCCGCCCGAAGTCGGCCAGGGGCGTCAACCCCGTGGAGCCGGCGACCGAGGCCATCACGACGGCCGGAGGCGGGGCGGTCGTCTGGACGGGATCCAGGTCGTTGCGCAGGATCACGTGGGTGATGCCCAGCCGTCGCAGGGTGGATGCGAGACCGGTGATCGGGCGTCCGAGGTTGACCTGGGCCTCGATCTCGTCGAGCATCCGCACGGTCGCCGCTGGCGCGATCGTGTTCTGGGTGCGGACAGACCACGGCGGACTGCCGATGACCTGGATCGGCTCGTCGGTCGTCCGACCCCAGGTCTGGACGGCGAACCCGTTGCCGGGAAGCACCAGCACTTCCGTCGGCCCCTCCTGCTGCTGGAGGAAGCCGACCGCGGCCTGCCATGGAGCGGAGATGTCCCGGACGCCGTCGGAGACGCGCAGGTGGCCCGAGACGGCGGGCTGCGCGGCTGCGCAGATCAGCACGGCGAGTGCCGCGGTGAGGCCGGTGCCGGCCAGCGCCCGCCGGCGTACGGACAAGCCGCGGGCGGCGGCCACCAGCTGCGGCACCACGGCGGTGGCGAAGCCGCCCAGACCCAGTGCGAGCGGGAGCCGCACGATCGGGTCGAACTTGTGGATGTTTCGCAGCGGCGTGAGGGCGTCGTCGAGTGCGTCCAGCCACTCCCTGCCGAACACCGACCCGGCCGGATCCGCACTGCCGAGCGTCAGCACGGCGAGGCCGACGAGCATGGAGACCACCAGCGGTCGGCGGAGCCAGAGAGTCGGCTGCGCGAGCCCGACGAGCCCCGCTCCCGCGACCAGGACCGTCGTGACCAGCAGGAGGGACGACGACGCGAGCTCGTACGCCCCGACCCACCCCGCGGTGCCGCCGTCGGGGAAGAACGCAACCCAGTGACTGACGCCGCGGAACGCTGCGAGCCAGCCGACGTCGCTCGCGGTGTCCGTCGAGGACTCGATGAAGTTCAGCCACGGCGGCGCGTAGCCCCCCAAGACGAACAGCGGCACGAGCCACCACGCCGACGCGACGATCGCCAGACCCGTCCACGCCGCCGCGTCGCGGACCCGGCGCGACCAGCTTCGGCCGGCGGCCAGGAGGAGCAGCAGACCAGGGAGGACCAGGCACGCGACCACGAGCGTCGCGTTCTGACCGCCCATCCACGGGATCGTGGCCGCCGACCACAGGAACGCGACCCACGCCGGCAGCCGACCACGCAGGTAGAGCACGAGCGGCAGGACGGTCCACGGCAGGATCGCGGACGGCAGCGTCTCACCGCTGATGCCGCCCACCGTGACCAGGACGCGCGGCGCGAGCATGTAGGTGAGGCCGGCGAGGATCGCGCCGGCCTCGCTGATGCCGGGCCAGCTGCGCGCCAACCGCACGGTGCCGAAGTAGGCGAGCAGCATCACGGCCGCCGTCCACAGCCGCTCCCAGATCCACATCGGCACCGGCAGCACGTCACCCAGCCAGAACGCCGGGCCCATCGGCACCAGGTAGCCGGACGCCTGGTTCTGCAGGCCGCCCAGCGTCGAGTCGCCGTTCCAGACGTCGAGGCTCCGATAGAGGAAGTCGGCGGGGTTGAACTGGAGGTCCAGCTTGGTGTCGAAGGTGATGAGGCCGGGCTGCTGCACCAGGTTCAGGGTCACGACCGAGAGGATGACGACCCACGAGACCAGCCCCGCACGGTCTGCGCGGAGGGCCTGCGGCGCTCCGCGCATACCCAGATGCCTCAGCTCGGATCCCCGACCCGGTAGATGCGGCGCTCGAGGATGGGGTCGTCGGCTCGGCGGAACTCCGGTTTGACGACCTGGTTGTAGCGCACCCGCACCCAACGGCGACGCATCCGGGTCCGCGCGGTCAGCACGCTCGTCACCCATCGGACGGCGATCGCCTCCCACGTGCGCTTGTGGCCGGGGGCCATCATCGCGGCGGCCGCGAAGTCGGGATCGAGCTGACCCTCGGTGCGCAGCCGGACCGCACCGGACCAGTGGTAGAGGATCGCGCGGTGCTCCATCCTCCGGTAGAGCACGTCGTCCAGTGCCTGTCGGACGCCGGCTCGCTCGATGTAGGCGTCGATCTCGGCGTCGAAGTACGGCGTCGTCTTGGCCGTCATCACCAGCGTGGGCGCGTCCGGGTCGGTCTCGTCGAACCGGCACCACCACAGGTGGCTCGGGAAGTCGACGATCTTGGCGCTCGCCGCCTCCGGAACCTCGATGAATCCTGCGCGGGCGACCCTGGTCAGCTCGTTCGCGACGCCCAACGGGTCGGTGACGTGCTCGAGGAGGTTGGAGCAGATGGCGTAGTCGAACGCACCGTCTGCGAACGGCATGTGCGCCGCGTCGGCGTCGAACAACGGGCGGGTGACCCGAGCGCTGGAGCGACCGGAGCGCTGGGCGGAGTGCTCGGCGCCCGCGTACCGGTCGAGCAGCACGTCCGCGCGCCAGGACGGCTTGTCGCCGCTGCCGACGTCGAGGACGAGGTCCTCATCGCGCACGGGGACGTGGATCCGCCTGTTCAGGAACAGCCGCCACTGCGAGTTGACCGACACGAGCGGAGAGTATGGCATCCGTCCCCGCCGCGGACGGCCTTGGCACGACGGGACCGCAACCGGCCCTCAGCTCTGTGCCGAAAGTTGGGTCCGTCACATGACCGGCGGGTAACATCGAGGCATGCAGGGAGGGAACCCGGAGCGCGTGCGGGGCCGGCACGTCGTCTTCTTCAACTGGCGGGACACCGCCAACCCGGAGGGCGGCGGTTCGGAGCGCTACGTCGAGTCGATGGCTCGCGGGATCGTGCGGCACGGCGGCCGAGCGACGATCTTCTGCGCCGCTCACCGTGAGGCGCCCGCTGAAGAGATGAGCGACGGCGTCCGCTACGTGCGCGAGGGCAACCACATCGACATCTACCTCCGCGGCCTGTGGAACCTCGCCCGACGTCGGTTCGGGCGGGTCGACGTCGTCGTCGACGTCCAGAACGGCCTGCCGTTCTTCACCCGCCTCGGCACCCGCCGGCCCGTCGTCGTGCTCGTGCACCACGTGCACCGCGAGCAGTGGCCGATCGTCTACCCCGGGGTGGTGGGCAAGGTCGGGTGGTGGATCGAGCGCCGCCTCGCCCCGCTGCTCTACCGGCGCAGCCAGTACATCGCGGTGTCCCGCGCGACCCGGACCGAGCTGATGGACCTCGGCGTCGACCGCGGCCGGATCGCCGTGGTGCACAACGGGACCGCTCCCCCGCCCGCCGTCACCGAGACCAGGTCGGACCACCCGAGCCTCGTCGTGCTGAGTCGGCTGGTGCCGCACAAGCAGATCGAGCACGCGATCGACGCGGTCGCCGCCCTCCGCTTCGACCACCCGGAGGTCCGGCTGACCATCGTCGGGAGCGGCTGGTGGGACGAAGACCTGCACAAGTACGCCGCGAACGCCGGCGTCGGCGACCTCGTCTCGTTCGAGGGCTTCGTGAGCGAGGCCCGCAAGCACGAGATCCTGGCCCGCTCGTGGGTCATGCTGCTCCCCTCGATCAAGGAGGGGTGGGGCCTGGTCATCGGAGAGGCCGGCTCGCACGGCGTCCCGACGATCGCGTACGCGTCGGCCGGCGGGACCCGCGAGTCGATCGCCCACCTGCGCTCAGGGCTGCTCGTCAACGACCAGGCCGAGTTCGTGTCCGCGACCCGGCAGCTCCTGGAGGACGTGGAGCTGCGAGAGCGGCTGGGCGCCGGCGCCCGCGAGATGTCGCACACGTTCTCCTGGGCCCACTCCCAGGACTCGTTCACGCACATCCTCTCCGACGTGCTCGACGGCCAGCGGGTGAGCGTCGAGGACCCCGACGGTCCCTAGGAAGCGGCCAGCAATGAGCAGAACCCGCCGCGCTCGGCGCGGCGGGTCCTGGAGAGCTCTCGTCGAGTCGACCGACTACTTGGTCGACGTCGTCCCGTACTGGAGGACGTTCTGGCCCGTCGGCTGGAACGTGCCGGAGGTGGCGTTGTTGACGACGCCGATGGCCGTACCGGCGGCCAAGCCGCCACCGACCAGCAGGGCCACTCCACCGATGATCAAAGTCTGCACGTCAGTCCTCTCCCTCTAGGTGCGCACAACCTACCACTGAGTCACACCGTTGTTCGCATTTCTCAGCGGGAGCTCTAGAACACGTTCCCGCGCCGCCGGAGGCCGCGGACGACCACCAGAGCGGCACTCGTCACCACCAGGCCGAGAGCGCCGAGCCAGGCGACTGCGATGGCTGCCTCGCGTGCCCTGCCCGCCTGCTCGAGGTCGGGCCGCGGGAGCTCCCAGACGACGAGGCCGGGCCCGTCGTGCACCGTGGGGAGGCCCGCGAGGTCCGCTGACGGGGCGGCGTCGCCGACCATCGCCTGTGCCTCCCGGTCGAGCGCCACCCAGCCGATGCCCTCCCGGCCGAGGGCCTCGGCGAGCTCGGCCGGGGGCAGGTCGGCGGCGAGCAGGTCGCTCACCCGCGCGGCGCGCTGGTCCTCCCCCGCGATCGCGACGCCGTCGACGTACAGCACATCACTGGCGAGGAAGTTCGGGGTCAGGTAGCGCCCGGTGGGGTCGAGGGTGCGGCGTCCCTCGTTCCACGCCGGCAGCCGGTAGGAGCTGAAGGGGACGAGGAGCACGTCGCCCCGCACGCCGGCGTCCTGGCGCTGCGCGACCGCGGACCGCGCCGCGGCGTACTCGCCGGGGTAGCTGACCGGCGAGAGCCGCCCGCCGAGACCGAGCCCGAGGTCGGGCATGAGCGCCAGCGGCACCAGCACCAGCACCGTGCCCACCCCGATCCGCGCGGCGCGCTCGCCGAGCCGGCCGACGACGGCCGCGACGCCGGTCCCGAACAGGCTGGCCGCGAGCGGGGCGACCAGCGCGACGAACCGGGACCCGTCGCGGAAGAGACCGCCGCCGGGCACGTGGGCGACCACCCAGCCGAGCGCGTCCGGTGCCACGCTGCCGACGAGGGCCACGACGAGTCCGACGGCGGCGGCCAGGCCGAGTCCCAACCGGTCACGCAGCAGCAGGCCCGACCGCCAGGCCCGGAACCCGGCTGCGCTGATCGCGAGCACGAGCAGCAGCTGGACGATGGCGGCCCAGCTCTCGCGGGACGGCGGCACGACCTCGGCGTTCCAGATCCCGCCCAGGCCGATGAGCGTCAGCGGCAGCGGCAGGAAGCCCTCGGCGCGCGCCGCGAACGCCTCGACGCCCCGCGGGTCGCTGAGCGCCGCACTGCCGTGGAGCGCGCCGGCGACCAACCACGGCGCGTTGACGGCGAGTGCCGCGCCGGCGACTAGGACCGTACGACGCACGGCGGCGGGTCGTCGGCCGGCAACGCAGGCCACGGCGAACAAGGCGGCGATCACACCGCCGGCGGCGCTGAGACTCCCGAACGCGACCCACAGGACGAGCTGCGGCACGGTCCGCTCACCGGCCCGCGCCCGACGCGCGGCGTCGAAGATCCACGGCAGCGCGGCGTAGGTGAGCAGCAGCGGCCAGTGCCCGATCCCGAGCCGCTCGGCGACGAACGGACTCCACAGGTAGAGCGACGTCGCGCCGATCTGGGCGCTCGTGCTTCCGCCGGGCACCAGCCTGCGGGCGCCGGTCCCGGCGAGCCCGAGGGCCGCCACCAGCACGACCTTCTGCAGCACGTCACCCGGCAGGACGTTGTCGAGGACGGCCACGAGGGCGTCGGACGGCACCGCCCGCGGCAGCCCGGAGCCCAGGCCGAGGAAGTCGGAGCGCAGCGCGAGGTCAGGCACGAAGACCATGTCGTAGGTGAGGACGAACCCACGGCTGAGCAGCGGCCCCATGATCACCAGCGTCAGGAGCCACGGCCACAGCCTCACGAGCACCAGCTGTGGACGGCTCACGAGCTCCCTCTGCCTCTCGGTCCCGACGACGGTGGCGGTCAGAGTATCGATGCGCCCCGCGCTCGGGCGGACCGACCCTGCGGCCGGCATGCCCGTCTCATAGGCTCTGCGCCGTGACGAACCAGCGAACGACGAGCCTCTGGCACAGCGCTGCCTTCGTTGCGGTCGCGATGGGCGTCATGAACATCGGGACGTACGGCTTCCAGATCATCGCAGCGCGCGCGCTCGGGCCCAGCGAGTACGGCGCGGTCGCCAGCCTGATGGCTGTGCTGATCGTGATCGCCGTGCTCCAACTGGGCCTGCAGGCCACCGCGGCTCGCCGCATCGCTGGTGAGCCCGGGCACGTCGCCCAGATCGAGCGCGGGATCCTGCGGGTCAGCTACCGCGCCGCCCTCGCACTCGGCGCGCTGATGCTGCTCCTCTCGCCGCTGGTCTGGCGGATGCTCAAGCTCGACGGTCTCGCGCCGGCCCTGCTGCTCGCGCTGGCCGCGATCCCGACCACGATCATGGGCGGCCAGGCCGGGATCCTCCAGGGCGAGCGCCGCTGGCGGCCGCTGGGCATCATCTACCTCGGCGTCGGCGTCTCCCGCGTCGTCATCGGCACGATCTGCGTGCTCATCAGCCCCACCGAGACCAGCGCGATGCTCGGCGTCACGATCGCCTTCTGGGTGCCCGTCGCCATGGGGTGGTGGGTGCTGCGCGTGCATCGCGTCCCCGGGGAGACCAGCGACGAGCACCGCCCCCATGCCCTTGCGCGCGAGACCTTCGCCGCCTCGGTCGCCCTGCTGGCCTTCTACCTGCTCTCCAACATCGACATCGTCGTGGCGCGCAACGTGCTCGACGAGCACGACGCCGGCCTCTACGCCGGCGGCCTGATCCTCACCAAGGCAGTGCTCTTCCTGCCGCAGTTCGTGGTGGTCCTCGCCTTCCCGTCGATGTCGACCGCCGGCGAGCGGCGGCTGGCACTCGTGCGCAGCCTCTCGCTGGTGGCCGCGCTCGGCGCCGTCTGCACGCTCGGCGCGTGGCTGATGTCCGGTCTCGCGCTGGTGTTCATCGGCGGCAGCGAGTACGCCGACGTGCAGTCTCGGCTGTGGCTGTTCGCCGTGCTCGGCACGGTGCTGGCGATGCTGCAGCTGCTCGTCTACTCGGTCCTGGCCCGGCGCGGCACGCGCTCGACGTACTTCATCTGGGCCGCCGTGGTCGTGCTGCTCGTCACGTCGCTCCAGACCAGCACGCTCGACGGCCTCCTGCTGACCGTGCTGGCGGTCGACACGTTCCTGCTGGTCGTGCTGACCGCGGTCAGCTTCTGGCGGCTGCGCGAGCCCGCGGCGGACGCGGAGTCCCCGGTGCAGCTGGCCGGTTGAAGGCAGCGCGGCTAGTGCGCGGCGTCGTGCCAGCTGCGACCGAAGCCGACTGAGACGTCGAGCGGGACCGCGAGGTCGGCGGCGCCGCCCATCTGCTGGCGCACCAGCGTCTCCAGCGCCTCCTGCTCCCCCGTCGCCACCTCGAACACGAGCTCGTCGTGGACCTGGAGCAGCATCCGGGACCGCAGGCCGGCGGCCACCAGCTCGCGCTGCACGTTGAGCATCGCGACCTTGATGAGGTCGGCCGCCGAGCCCTGGATCGGCGCGTTGAGCGCCATCCGCTCGGCCATCTCGCGGCGCTGCCGGTTGTCGCTGGTGAGGTCGGGCAGGTAGCGCCGGCGGCCCATGATCGTCTCGGTGAACCCGGTCTTGCGGGCCTCCTCGACCACGCCGCCGAGGTAGTCGCGGATACCGCCGAAGGTCTGGAAGTACTCGTCCATCAGCCCGCGCGCCTCGCCCGGGTCGATGCCGAGCTGCTGCCCGAGGCCGAAGGCGGACAGCCCGTAGGCGAGGCCGTAGTTCATCGCCTTGATCTTGGCCCGCATCTCGACGGTCACGTCGTCGGCGGCGACGTCGAAGACGCGGGCTGCGGTGATCGAGTGGAAGTCGCGGCCCGACCTGAACGCCTCGATCAGCAGCGCGTCCTCGGACAGGTGCGCCATGATCCGCATCTCGATCTGGCTGTAGTCGGCGGTCATCAGGGACTCGAAGCCCGGCCCCACGACGAACGCCTCCCGGATCCGGCGTCCCTCCTCGGTGCGGATCGGGATGTTCTGCAGGTTGGGGTCGGTGCTCGACAGCCGGCCGGTGGCCGCGATCGTCTGGTTGAACGTCGTGTGGATGCGGCCGTCGGACGCGACGGTCTTGAGCAGCCCCTCGATGGTCTGCCGCAGCCGGGAGACGTCGCGGTGCCGCAGCAGGTGCAGCAGGAACGGGTGCTCGGTCTTGACGTAGAGCGCCTGGAGGGCGTCGGCGTCCGTGGTGTAGCCGGTCTTGGTGCGCTTGGTCTTCGGCATGTCGAGCTCGTCGAAGAGCACCACCTGGAGCTGCTTCGGCGAGCCGAGGTTGATCTCCTTGCCGATGACGGCGTAGGCGTCGTCGGCGGCCGTGCGGACCTCGGTCCCGAAGTGGCTCTCGAGGCCCTCGAGGTGCTCGACGTCGACGGCGATGCCGGTCTGCTCCATCGTCGCCAGCAGGTCCACGAGCGGCAGCTCGACCTCGGCGAGCAGGCGGGTGCCGCCGCGCTCCTCGAGCTCGTCGTCGAGCGCGGCCGCGAGGTCGAGGACGGCGCGGGCGTGCAGCATCTCGACCTCACCCGTGGGCTCGTCCTCGAGGCCGAGGCTGAGCTGGCCGTCGTCGGTGGCGCCACCCTGCTTGAGCTCGCGCTTGAGGTAGCGGACCGTGAGGTCGGCGAGGTCGTAGGAGCGCTGGTCGGGCCGGGCGAGGTACGCCGAGAGGGCGGTGTCGCGCGCGAGGCCGTGCAGCGGGGTGCCCCAGGCCGCCAGGGCGAGCATCGGGCCCTTGGCGTCGTGCAGCACCTTGGGCCGCGCGGGATCGGCGAGCCAGCCGGCGAGCGCGGCCTGGTCGTCGGGCGCGAGGTCGTCGGCGTCGAGCCAGGCGGCGGTGCCGTCGGCGGTGGCCAGGGCGACCGAGGTGACCTCGCCGCTGCCGGCTCCCCAGCGGCCGGCGACGTGCAGACCGACCCGATCACCGCTCGCGGCGTGCTCGGCCAGCCAGCCGGCCACCTGACCGGCGCCCAGCACCGAGCCGGCGAGCGCGAACCCGGAGTCGTCGATCTCCTCCTCGGAGGTCAGCGTCTCGAAGAGCCGGTCGCGCAGCACCCGGAACTCCAGACCGTCGAACAGCGTGTGCACCTCGTGCCGGTCCCAGGGCTGCACGGCGAGATCGGCCGGCGCCTTGTCGAGCGGCAGGTCGCGGACGAGGGCGTTGAGCTGCCGGTTGCGGATCACGTCGCCGAGGTGCTCGCGCAGCGCCTCGCCCTTCTTGCCGGTGATCTCGTCGGCGTGGGTGATGACGTTGTCGAGGCCGTCGTACTGGTTGATCCACCGTGCGGCGAAGCCCTGGCCGACGCCGGGGACGCCGGGCAGGTTGTCGGACGTCTCCCCCACGATCGCCGCGAGCTCGGGGTAGCGGTAGGGCGGCACGCCGTACTTCTCCTCGACGGCGGCCGGCGTCATGCGCGCCAGGTCGGAGACGCCGCGCATCGGGTAGAGCACCGTGGACCGGTCGGTCACCAGCTGGAGCGAGTCGCGGTCGCCGGTGAGGATCAGGACCTCCATCTCCTCGTCCTCGAGGGCCTGGGTGACGAGGGTGGCGATGATGTCGTCGGCCTCGTAGCCCTCCTTCTTCAGGAACGGGATGTTGAGGGCGTCGAGCACCTCCTCGATCAGCGGCAGCTGGCTGCTGAACTCCGACGGGGTCTTGTTGCGCTTGGCCTTGTACTCGGAGTACTGCTCGAGCCGGAAGGTCTGGCGGGAGACGTCGAACGCAACGCCCACGTGGGTGGGCTGCTCGTCGCGCAGCACGTTGATGAGCATCGAGGTGAACCCGTAGACGGCGTTGGTGTGCTGGCCCGTCGTGGTCGAGAAGTTCTCGACCGGGAGCGCGAAGAAGGCGCGGTAGGCGAGCGAGTGTCCGTCGAGCAGCAGCAGGCGTGGCACCCTGCGACTCTATCGGCGGCCACCGACAGGCAGGATGGGTGCATGACCTCCTCCGCTGACGACGCGCTGGACATCGACGACTTCCTCGCCCAGATGCCCTTCGGGATGGGTGGGCTCAACGACAAGATGGGCATCGAGCTGGTCGAGATCTCGGCCGAGCGCGTGGTCGCCACGATGCCGGTCGAGGGCAACACCCAGCCCTACGGCCTGCTCCACGGGGGCGCCTCGGTCGTGCTCGCCGAGACGCTCGGCTCGGTCGGGTCGGCGATCCACGCCCAGCCCGACAGGCTGTCGGTGGGCATCGAGATCAACGCCACCCATCACCGCTCGGCCACCTCGGGCACCGTCACCGGCACGGCCACGGCCATCCACCTCGGCCGTACGACGGCGACCTACGAGGTCGTCATCACCGACGAGCGCGGCAAGCGGGTGTGCACCTCGCGCATCACCTGTGCGCTGATGCCGCGCGAGCGCTACGCCCCGAGCTAGCCCTGGACGCCCGCCCGCGAGCGCCGCAGCGAGCGGCGGGCGGCGAGCACCTGGGTCACCTGGCGCGGGTTGCCGGTGGTGGCGGGCCGCCGGTGGAGCGACAGCCGGGCGCGGACGGCGTGCGTCGCGGCGACGCGCAGCGTGGCGTAGGGGCCGAGGGCGATCCGCGCCATGAATCGGTTGGCGTCGCGGGACCCGGCGACCGCCGCGGTCGCGACGTGGCCGATGCCGTGCTCCTCGGCCCAGGTCACGGCGGCGTCCATGAGCGCCGTGCCGATGCCGTGCCGGCGGAACGGCGTGAGCACGTGCGGCGAGAGCGCGCGCACGACGGGCTCGAGGTTGATCGCCGACATCGTGGTGCGCTCCAGGTGCACCGCACCGGCGAACTGCCCGTCGTACTCGGCGACGACGATCCGCTGCCGCTCGCACTCCTGGGCAGCCGCGACGACGGCGGCCATGTCGGCGACGACGTCCTCCGGGCCGGTCCTGCGGGCGATGTCCTGCCACAGCTCTGCGAGCAGGGGCGCGTCCTCGAGGGTCGCGCTGCGAAGGGTCACCATCGAACGACTCATCGCGCCATTACCTCAACCGGCCTTTCGCCGTCCTCCGCGTCTCCCTGTCCCCCGAACGCGGCTCCACCGGAAGAGACTACGCTCAGGCACCCCGTCCGGACAGAGGGAGTACCCGAGGAGCGCGTTGATACCCGGAATCGGCACCATCGTGAACGTCGCCACCGTGCTGCTGGGCTGCACGATCGGCGTCCTCCTCGGCAATCGGCTCCCGGTGCGCACCCGCGACCTGGTCACCGACGCCCTCGGCCTCGTGACCCTGCTCATCGCCGGGACCTCGGCCATGGCCGTGCTCGACGACGAGCTCGCCGACCAGGTCGGCGACGCGGCGCCGATGCTGATCGTGCTGGGCTCCCTGCTGATCGGCGGCATCACCGGCTCGGCGCTGCGGCTCGAGGAGCGGGTCGAGGGCGTGGGCGGCTGGCTGCAGACCAAGCTCGAGAGCGACGCGGACTCCGTCGAGCGGCACCGGTTCATCGAGGGCTTCGTCGTCTCCTCGCTCGTCTTCTGCACCGGGCCGCTGACGATCCTCGGCTCGCTCAACGACGGGCTGGGGAACGGCGCCGAGCAGCTGTTCCTCAAGGCGGCGCTCGACGGGTTCGCCGCGATCGCGTTCGCCGCGTCGTTCGGCTGGGGCGTCGCCGCCAGCGCCGTGACGATCGTCGTCATCCAGGGCGGCCTCACGCTGCTCGGCCTCGCCCTCGGCGACGTCCTGCCGGACGCCCACCTCGCCGCGATCACCGCCACCGGCGGCCTGCTCCTGGTCGGCGTCGCGCTCCGCCTGCTCCGGATCCGCGAGATCCCCGTCGCCGACCTGCTGCCCGCGCTGCTGGTCGCACCGATTCTGACCGCGCTCGTAGGCGCGTTCCATTGACGTAACGGTTCGCTAACGACAGGGTGCCGTACGACCCCGCACCTGGTGGCCAGTCCTACGGTGGCAGGGCCCTTGCCCAGCCTTTCGGGAGGCGGGCGCAGTGCATCAACGCGACAGACAGAAAGGTTCACCCCGTGAATCGATCCACAACCGCCACCTGGGTGCGGCTGATGGCGGGCACCGCCGTCCTCAGCTTCGCCCTCACCGCATGCGGCGACGACTCCAACGACTCCGAGCCGCAGGCCGAGGACACCCCCTCTTCCTCGGAGTCGGCTCCGGCCGCGGACTCGTTCACCAACGACGAGTGCGCCGCGAACCAGACCAGCGCCGACACCCTGCGCGTCGGCGGCATCCTGCCGCTCACGGGCAACCTCGCCTTCCTCGGTCCCCCGGAGGTCGCGGGCGTGGGGCTGGCGGTCTCGGACATCAACGCCGCGGGCGTCGAGGGCGTCGCGGCGTGCCACGACATCCAGGACTCCGGTGACTCGACCGACATGTCGGTCTCCACCGCGTCCGCCGGAACGCTGGTCGCCAGCAAGCCGTCGGTCGTCATCGGCGCCGCGTCGTCCAGCGTCTCGCTGAACGTCGTCGACACCTTCGCCGACAACAAGATCGTCGAGGTCTCCCCCGCCAACACCGCGGTCGACCTCTCCGGCTACTCGCCGTGGTACTTCCGCACCGCCCCGCCGGACGGCGTCCAGGGCAACGCGCTCGGCACCCTGATCTCCACGGACGGGTACTCGAAGGTCGGCTTCCTGGTGTTCAACGACACCTACGGCACCGGTCTGCGCAACGCGGTCCAGCAGACCGTCGAGGGTGCCGGCGGCTCCTGCGTCTACGGCTGCAAGGGCGACGGCGACGAGTTCCCGGCCGGCCAGACGACCTTCTCCGCCGAGGTCAGCGGCGTCCTCGCCGCGAAGCCCGACGCGATCGTCGTGCTCGCCTTCGACGAGACCAAGTCGATCGTCCCCGAGCTCAAGGCTCAGGGCTGGGACATGGCCAAGACCTACTTCTCCGACGGCAACACGGCCGACTACAGCGCCGACTTCGCCAAGGGCACCCTCGAGGGCGCCCAGGGCACCATCCCCGGTGCCGACCCGGAGCAGGGCTTCAAGGACCGCCTGAGCGGTTGGTCCGAGCAGGCCACTGGCAAGCCGCTGAAGGACTACGCCTACGGCGCCGAGTCCTACGACGCCACGATCCTCGCCGCGCTCGCCGCGGTGAAGGGCGGGGCGACCGACTCCGAGACGATCCAGAAGAACTACGCGGCCGTCTCGGGCGCCACGGGCGGCGAGGAGTGCACCTCCTTCGCCGACTGCGCGGCGATGATCACCGACGGCAAGGAGATCAAGTACACCGGCCCGTCGGGTATCGGCCCGATCGACGACGAGAACGACCCGTCGTCGGCGTTCGTCGGCATCTACACCTTCAACGCCAGCAACAAGAACGAGCTCACCAGCACCGTGGAGGGCAAGAAGTGATCTGACGATCACCTCTGAGTTCTGCGAGGGGCCCCGGACTTCGGTCCGGGGCCCCTTGTCGTTCCCAGTACATGTTCCCTGCACACGCAGAACGGCCCGCTCCCCGACCGGGGAGCGGGCCGTCCGACGTACGTCGTCGCTGCGGGTGTCAGGCCGGGGCGTCGCCGCTCTTGGACTCGTCGACGTCCTTGGCGAGCGTGCCGAGGTAGAGCTCGATGACCTTCGGGTCGTTGGCGAGCTCGCGGCCGGTGCCGGAGTGCGCGTCGCGGCCCTGGTCGAGCACGTAGCCGCGGTCGCAGATCTGCAGGCAGCGCCGGGCGTTCTGCTCCACCATGACCACGCAGACGCCGGTCTTGTTGATCCGGCGGGTGCGGAGGAAGGTCTCGTCCTGGCGCACGGGCGACAGCCCGGCCGACGGCTCGTCGAGCAGGAGCACCGACGGCTCCATCATCAGCGCCCGGGCCATCGCCAGGGACTGCCGCTCGCCGCCCGAGAGGGCGCCGGCGCTGCGGTCGCGACGCTCGTGCAGGTTGGGGAAGAGGTCCCACATCGCGTCGAGGCGCTCGCGGATCCGCTTGGGGCGCAGGAAGAGCCCCATCCGGAGGTTCTCCTCGATGGTGAGCGAGGGGAACACGTTGTTGGTCTGCGGCACGAAGCCGACGCCCATCTCCACGAGCTGGTTGGTGCGCAGGTTGGTGATGTCGCGGTCGCCCAGCGTCACCGACCCGGAGTGCACCTTCACCAGGCCGAACATCGCCTTGAGGAGGGTCGACTTGCCGGCGCCGTTGGGGCCGATGATGCCGATCATCTCGCCCGGGTAGGCCACCAGGCTGCACCCGTTGAGGATGTTGACCCCGGGGAGGTAGCCGGCGACGACGTCCTTGGCCTCGACGACCGCCCGCTGGCCGGTCGCGACGCCGGTGCCACTCATCTGCTGCTCGCTCACTGCTGCTCCTCCTCGGCCTCGCGCTCCGCCTCGACCTCTCCCTCGATCTGCTCGAACGCCTCGTCACTGAGGAGGGCGTCGTCGCCGAGGTCGGTGTCGTGGTGGGCGCCCAGGTAGGCGTCGATCACGGCCGGGTTCGACATCACGGTGTCCGCGGGGCCTTCGGCCACGAGACGGCCCTCGGCCATCACCGCGACCCAGTCGGAGATGTGGCGGACGACGTGCATGTCGTGCTCGACGAAGAGCACGGTCATGCCCTCGTCGCGGAGGCCCTGGATGTGACCCAGCAGCGACTGCGTCAGCGCCGGGTTCACTCCCGCCATCGGCTCGTCGAGCATGATCATCTTCGGGTCGCTCATCAGCGCGCGTGCCATCTCGAGCAGCTTGCGCTGGCCGCCGGACAGGCTGCCGGCGTAGTCGTCCTTCTTCTCGTAGAGCTTGAAGCGGGCGAGCAGCTCGTCGGCCTTCGCCTCGATCTCCTGCTCCTGCTTGCGCCACGAGCCGCGGAACATCGACTTGAAGAGGTTCTCGCCGGCCTGGTTCTGCGCGCCGAGCATCATGTTCTCGATCACCGTCATGGCGCTCAGCGCCTTGGTGAGCTGGAACGTGCGAACCATGCCGGCCTGCGCGACGCTGGACGCCGAGGTCTTGTCGAGCGTGCGCCCGTCGAAGGCCCAGTGCGCACCCTTGCCGGCGGATGTCGGCCGGTCGAACCCGGTGATCAGGTTGAAGAACGTGGTCTTGCCGGCACCGTTGGGGCCGATCAGCGCGGTGATCAGACCGCGCTGGACCTCGAGGTGCTCGACGTCGACGGCGGTCATGCCGCCGAACTGGCGGGTGATCTTGTCGACGAGCAGGATCGAGTCCGGCTTGCTGCCCCCCGGGGAGGCATCGAAGCCCGAGACGAGCTCGCGCCGGGCCACCGGGTCGGCGAGGTTGCGCGAGGCAACGGTCTGGTCAGACATTGAATCGGAGCTCCCTCTTGTTGCCCAGGATGCCTTGCGGTCGGAAGATCACGATCAGCATCAGCGCCACGCCCACCACGATGTAGGAGAACTGCTCGGTCTGCTGGTTGTTCATGATGCTGTCAGGCACGTACGCCGCGGCGGTGTACTTGATGCCGATGCGGGCCGCGAAGAAGATCACCGCACCCAGGACCGGGCCGAAGATCGTCGCCGCGCCACCGATGAGCAGCGCCGTGTAGCAGAAGAACGTCAGCGAACGACCCATGGAGTCCGGCTGCACGCTGGCCGGCAGCACGTAGACGATGCCGCCCAGCGCGCCGAACAGACCACCGATGATGAGCGCCTGCATCTTGATCGAGAAGACGTTCTTGCCGAGCGAGCGGATCGCGTCCTCGTCCTCGCGGATGCCGCGCAGGAGGCGGCCCCACGGGCTGCGGACCAGGAGGTAGACGACGAAGGTGCACAGCAGCACCAGGCCCCAGGCCACGAAGCGGACCCACCAGCCGTTGACGCCGGTGCGCTGGTTGGGCACCGGGAAGAGGAAGAACAGCAGGAACACGCCGGCCACCAGCAGCAGGCCCATCAGCGCTGCCTGGGCGATGCCGTTGAAGGCGCCACCCCGGCGCAGCCGCAAGACGAGCACGACCACGATCGCGATCGCGATGGCCCAGCCGAGCACCCGCACCCACGCCGCGCCGTCGGCGACATCGGTGTAGTTGAAGGGGATCAGCGTGAAGGAGCCGCTGCCGAAGAACGAGAGGCCGGTGAACGACGAGCGGTACTGGCTGCCGGGGATGCCCTGCGCGGAGCCGGTGAAGTCCGTCAGGAGCGCTGAGCGTCCGACGTACCTGATGATCTCGGCGGCCGAGATCGTCACGATCGCGAGGTAGTCACCGCGCAGCTTCAGGGTCGGTGCGCCCAGGATCAGCGCGAAGATCAGCGCGGCGCCGAAGCCGAAGAGCAGGCCCACCACCATCGGCAGGTCGTGCCAGATGGAGATCGCGAACCCGTAGGCGCCGAGCAGCATGAAGCCCGACTGGCCCATGTTGAGCAGGCCGGTGAAGCCGAAGTGGATGTTGAGACCGATGACGGCGATCGCGACGGCTGCGGTCTGGGGAGACAGCGCCTCGCGCATCATGCCGTTGAGGATGAGCTGGATGGTGTCCATGGTCGTCAGTCCCTCCCTTACCCGACCCGCTGCGGCTTGCC
Source organism: Nocardioides agri (assembly GCF_013778305.1). Lineage (GTDB taxonomy): Bacteria > Actinomycetota > Actinomycetes > Propionibacteriales > Nocardioidaceae > Nocardioides > Nocardioides agri. The sequence goes on along the minus strand of NZ_JACEIC010000001.1, from coordinate 265,284 downwards.
GAGCAGACCCTGGGGCCGCACGAGCAGGAGCAGGATCAGGATGAGCAGCGCCGTGGCGTACTTGAAGTCACCGGGCATCCCCAGCACCGGCGAGATCTCGACGACGAGGCCGATGATCAGCGCGCCGAGCAACGCACCGAACGCGGTGCCGAGGCCGCCGAGCGTCACCGCTGCGAAGAGCAGCAGCAGGATCTGGAGGCCGGTGTCCCACTTGATGCCGTTGGTGACCAGGGCGTAGAGCAGACCGGAGAGGCCCGCCAGGGCCATCGCGACCGTCCACACGAGCCGGATCACCTTGTCGGTGTCGATGCCGGAGGCCGCCGCGAGTGCCGGGTTGTCCGAGACGGCGCGGGTGGCCCGACCGATCCGGGTCCGCAGCAGCGCGTAGCCGACCGCGGCGAGCACGACCACCGAGATCGCCATCGCGACGATCGACTGGTTGGTGATGGTGATCGGGCCGAAGGTGGAGACCTCGGGGTTATCCTGGACGACGCGGACCGTGCGCGCACCCACGAAGTACTGGTAGCAGTACTGCAGGGCCAGCGACAGGCCGATCGTCACGATCATGAGCTGGGTGAGGCCGAGTCCGCGCCGACGCAGCGGCTGCCACAGCACCCGGTCCTGGAACCAGCCGGTGAACGCGCAGATCACGACCACGAGGATGCCGCCGACGATCAGGCTCAGGCCGCCCCGGTTGATCAGGTAGTAGCCGAGGATGCCGCCCAGCGTGACCTGCTCGGCGTGGGCGAAGTTCGAGAGGCCGGTCGTGCCGTAGATCAGCGAGAGACCGACGGACGCCAGCGCCAGCAGGAGGCCGAGCCGCAGGCCGTTGACGGTGCTCTGGACCAGCTCGTCGAACTTGCTCGACTCAGCGCTGTACGAGCCGGTGCGGACGTCGAGCGTGGCCGCCTGGGTCGCTCCGAGGCGTCCGACGTTGATCGTGACCTCGGGGTGGTCGGTCACGACGTCGTCCGGGAGGCTGTCCTCGTCGATCTTGACGACGTAGGCGCCCGGCTCGGTGACCTGGACGTTCCACTTGCCGGTCTCGCCGGTGGTGACCTCCTCGGAGAAGCCACCGGGTCCGGTGATCGTCAGCGTCACGTCGGGGACGACGTCGGCCTCGGTGCGCAGCGTGCCGGCGATGCAGGCCGTCTTGTCGGCCTCCGCCAGGCACAGCGTGTCCACGGCGTTGGCCGCTCCCGAGGAAATCAGCGCGATCAGCGGTGTGAGCAGCAGCGCGAGGACGAGTCCCGCTACCCCCCTGACCACCGCCCGTTCGCGGACAGCGTGTCGAGACTTCAACTCGGTCCTCCCAATTCCAGAACCCGGCCGGGTTCGCAGGGCAGTCTAGGGTCAAAGGATGTGGTCCGCGCCACTCACCCCGCGACGCCACGCGGGTCGCGCGGAGCCTTTACCGAAGCGTGACGTGCGCGTGACGTTCCGGAGGGGACCTCCGCGCTCAGCCGGCGATGCCGGGGCCGTGGGCGATGACGCCGTCGGCGACCTGGCGCATCGAGAGCCGGAGGTCCATCGCGGTCTTCTGGATCCAGCGGAACGCGTCGGGCTCGCTCAGCCCCAGCTGCTCCTGCAGCACGCTCTTGGCGCGCTCGACGGCCTTGCGCGTCTCGAGCCGCTCGGTGAGGTCGGCGACCTCGGCCTCGAGCATCGAGAGCTCCGCGAAGCGGCTCACCGCCATCTCGATCGCAGGCACCAGGTCGGTCTGGCTGAACGGCTTGACGAGGTAGGCCATCGCGCCGGCGTCGCGGGCGCGCTCGACCAGGTCACGCTGGGAGAAGGCCGTCAGGATGACGACCGGGGCGATCCGGTCGCGGGCGATGCGCTCGGCCGCGGCGATGCCGTCGAGGACCGGCATCTTGACGTCGAGGATGACCAGGTCCGGCCGCAGCTGCTCGGTGAGGTCGATCGCGGTCTGCCCGTCGCCGGCCTGGCCGACGACCTCGTAGCCCTCCTCGGCCAACATCTCGGCGAGGTCCATCCGGATGAGGACCTCGTCCTCGGCGATCACGACGCGGCGCGCGGCGCTCGTCGAGGTCGGGGTGGCGGTCGGCTCGGTCACGGGGAGAAGGCTAACCGGCCCGCCCCCTGCGGACGGGAACCGGCCGTCAGGCCGGACGTCGTACGCCGAGCGGGGCCGGCGCCGGGGCGTGGGCCCGGAGGAAGAGGTCGACCTCTTCGCGCTCCACCCGGCGGCGGCTCAGCGCCGTCGACGCCTCGCGGGCGTTGACCACCGCCCGCTCCTGGCTGCGGCGGGCCCAGCCGTCGATCTGCGCACCGATCCCCATGACGATCTCCCTGCTGTCCGAGCCCGCGCTACTCCGTCTCGGCCAAACTGTAGTATCTCGATCGACTTTAGCCAAGAGGGGTCGGCGGCGCGGGGTCGGCTAAGGTTCTGGCGCTGTCGGCCCCGGTATCCCAACGGCAGAGGAAGCGGTCTCAAACACCGTCCAGTGTGGGTTCGAATCCCACCCGGGGCACCACTCAGCGGGCGGCGCGCTTGTACGCCGGAGCCACCTCGTTGATGGCGTCGCCCATCCGGTGGATGCGCAGCGCGTTGGTGGAGCCGGGGATGCCCGGGGGCGCGCCGGCGATGATGACGACGAGGTCGCCCTCCTTGACGCGGCCGATCTGGAGCAGCTGCTCGTCGACCTGGCGGACCATCTCGTCGGTGTGCTCCACCGTCGCGGTCAGGAAGGTCTCGACGCCCCAGCTCAGGGCGAGCTGGGAGCGCACGGCCGCGACGGGCGTGAACGCGAGGATGGGGATCGGGCCGCGCAGCCGCGACATCCGCTTCGCGGAGTCGCCGGACTGGGTGAACGCGACGACGTACTTGGCGCCGACCCGCTCGGCCACCTCCTCGGCGGCCTTGGCGATCACGCCGCTCTTGGTGTGCGGGTCCCAGTCGATCTCGGCGACCCGGACGCGGTCGACGGCCTGGAGCGCGTGCTCCTCGGTGGCCTCGACGATGCGGGCCATGGTCTCGACCGTGTGCACGGGGTACTCCCCCACGCTGGTCTCGCCGGAGAGCATGACCGCGTCGGCGCCGTCGAGCACGGCGTTGGCGACGTCGGAGGCCTCGGCGCGGGTGGGCGCGGGGTTGTGGATCATCGACTCGAGCATCTGGGTCGCGACGATGACGGGCTTGGCGTTGAGGCGGGCCTTCTCGACGATCCGCTTCTGCAGGAACGGCACGTCCTCGAGCGGGCACTCCACGCCGAGGTCGCCGCGGGCGACCATGAAGCCGTCGAAGGCCGCGATGATGTCGTCGAGGTTGTCGATGGCCTGCGGCTTCTCGATCTTGGCGATGATCGGGAGGTGGACACCCTCCTCGTCCATGATCCGGCGGACGTCGTCCGCGTCCTTGCCGTCACGCACGAAGCTCAGCGCGATGTAGTCGACGGTGAGGTGCAGCGCGAAGCGCAGGTCCTCGATGTCCTTCTCCGACAGCGCCGGCACGGACACCGCGACCCCGGGCAGGTTGATGCCCTTGTGGTTGCTGACCGGACCGCCGACCAGCACCTCGGTGTGCACGTCGGTGCCCTCGACCTTGGTGACCCGCAGCCGGATCTTGCCGTCGTCGATGAGCAGCGGGTCGCCGATGTTCACGTCGCCGGGCAGGCCCTTGTACGTCGTGCCGCAGATCGTGTCGTCGCCCTCGACGTCGCGGGTGGTGATCACCCACTCCTGGCCACGACGCAGCGTGACCGGGCCGTCGGCGAAGGTCTCGAGACGGATCTTGGGGCCCTGCAGGTCGGCGAGGATGGCGACCCCGTGACCGCTCGCGTCGGAGGCCTCACGGACCATCCGGTAGCGCTCGGCGTGGTCCTCGTGGTCTCCGTGGCTCATGTTCAGCCGGGCGACGTCCATGCCGGCATACACCAGCTCTCGGACGCGTCGGGGCGAGTCCACCGCGGGACCCAGGGTGCAGACGATCTTGGCTCTACGCACGTACCTCACCCTACCCCGACTTTTAACTCGGAAAGACCAAACTCCCCGTGCATCTGCTGTGAAATCGCTCAGACGACGAGAGGACGCTCGGTCGGCTTGATGGGCGCGGGCAGCGTCGTCGAGCCGGTCAGGAAGCGGTCGACCGCCGAGGCGGCGGCCCGTCCCTCCGCGATCGCCCACACGATCAGCGACTGGCCGCGGCCGGCGTCGCCGGCGACGAACACGCCCGGCACCGAGGACTCGTACGACGCGTCGCGCTTGACGTTGCCGCGCTCGTCGAGGTCCACGCCGAGCTGCTCGACGAGGCCCGGCTTCTCGGGACCGAGGAAGCCCATCGCGAAGAGCACCAGGTCGGCCGGGATCTCCCGCTCGGTGCCCTCGACCTCGGTGAGCTTGCCGCCCTCGAAGACGACGTCGACCAGCCGCAGCGCCCGCACGTTGCCGTGCTCGTCGCCGAGGAACTCCTGGGTCGAGACGCCGTAGATGCGGTCGCCGGCCTCCTCGTGGGCCGAGGAGACCCGGAAGATCATCGGGTACGTCGGCCACGGCTGCCCGGCCGGACGCGACTCCGGCGGCTCCGGCAGGATCTCGAGCTGCGTGATCGAGGCGGCGCCCTGGCGGGTCGAGGTGCCGAGGCAGTCGGCACCGGTGTCGCCGCCGCCGATGATGACGACGTGCTTGCCGGTGGCCACGATCTGATCGGCCACCTCCTCGCCCAGCGCGACCCGGTTGGCCTGCGGCAGGAACTCCATCGCCTGGTGGATGCCCGCGAGCTCGCGACCCGGCACCGGCAGGTCGCGGGCCTCGGTCGCGCCCATCGCGAGCACGACGGCGTCGTACCGCTCCCGGAGCCGGTCGGCGGTCAGCTGCTCGCCGCCCACGTCGACGCCGGCGCGGAAGACGGTGCCCTCGCGGCGCATCTGCTCCAGACGCTTGTCGAGGTGCTTCTTCTCCATCTTGAACTCGGGGATGCCGTAGCGCAGCAGCCCGCCGATCTTGTCGGCGCGCTCGTAGACCGCGACCGTGTGGCCGGCGCGGGTGAGCTGCTGGGCGGCGGCGAGACCCGCCGGCCCGGAGCCGACCACGGCGACCGTGCGGCCCGAGAGCCACTCCGGCGGCTGGGGCCGGACCAGGCCGGACTCCCACGCCTTGTCGATGATCGAGACCTCGACGTTCTTGATCGTCACCGGGTCCTGGTTGATGCCCAGGACGCAGGCGGTCTCGCACGGGGCCGGGCAGAGGCGACCGGTGAACTCCGGGAAGTTGTTGGTCGCGTGCAGGCGCTCGATAGCGCCCTCCCAGTCGTCGCGCCAGACCAGGTCGTTCCACTCGGGGATGATGTTGCCCAGCGGGCAGCCCTGGTGGCAGAACGGGATGCCGCAGTCCATGCAGCGCCCGGCCTGGGTGGTGATGATCGGGAGCAGGGCCCGCCCGGCGCTGCCGGGGTAGACCTCGTTCCAGTCGTTGACTCGCTCCTCGACAGGACGCCGGGTCGCGACCTCGCGACCGTCCTTGAGGAATCCGCGGGGGTCAGCCATGGAGGGCCTCCATCATGGCGTGGGCAGTCTCGTTCTCGTCGAGGCCGTCGGCTTCCGCCTTGGCCTTCGCCTCGAGCGACTTGCGGTAGTCGGTGGGCATGACCTGGGTGAACCGCGCCAGTGCGGCCCCCCAGTCGGCGAGCAGCTCCTCGGCGACCGTCGAGCCGGTCTCCTCGAGGTGCGTGCGGACCAGCTCCTGGAGCTCCTCGGCCGCCTCGCCGGCGACCGGCCCGAGCTCGACGAGCTCGGTGTTGACCCGCTGCTCCTTCAGGTCGAGGACCCAGGCGACGCCGCCCGACATGCCGGCGGCGAAGTTGCGGCCGGTCTTGCCGAGCACGACCACACGGCCGCCGGTCATGTACTCGCAGCCGTGGTCGCCCACGCCCTCGGTCACGGCGCGGACGCCGGAGTTGCGGACGCAGAACCGCTCGCCCACGCCGCCGCGGATGAAGATCTCACCCGAGGTGGCGCCGTAGGCGATCACGTTGCCGGCGATGATCTGCTCGTTGGCCCGGAACGTCGCGGCGCGGTCCGGCCGGACCACGATCCGCCCGCCGGAGAGCCCCTTGCCGACGTAGTCGTTGGCGTCGCCCTCGAGGCGGAGCGTGATGCCCCGCGGCACGAACGCGCCGAACGACTGGCCGGCCGACCCGGTGAAGGTCAGGTCGATCGTGCCCTCGGGGAGCCCCTCACCGCCGTACTTCTTGGTGACCTCGTGCCCGAGGATCGTGCCGACGGTGCGGTTGACGTTGCGGATCTTGACCTGGGCGCGCACCGGCTCGCGGCTCTCGATCGCCGGCCGGGCCAGCGGGACGAGCTCGGTGAGGTCGAGCGACTTCTCCAGCGCGTGGTCCTGCGACTTGGTGCGGTAGAGCGTCTGGTCCGGGAACGCCGTCAGGTCCGGCTGGTGCAGGATCGGCGTGAGGTCGAGACCCGCCGCCTTCCAGTGGTCGACCGCCTCGGCCACGTCGAGGCTGCCGACCTGGCCGATCGCCTCGTCGAGGCTGCGGAAGCCCAGCTCGGCGAGCAGCTCGCGCACCTCCTCCGCGATGAACTCGAAGAAGTTCACGACGTACTCGGCCTTGCCGGAGTAGCGCTCCCGGAGCACGGGGTTCTGGGTCGCGACGCCGACGGGGCAGGTGTCGAGGTGGCAGACCCGCATCATGATGCAGCCGGAGACCACCAGCGGCGCCGACGCGAAGCCGAACTCCTCGGCGCCGAGCAGCGCCGCGACGACGACGTCGCGGCCGGTCTTGAGCTGCCCGTCGGTCTGCACCACGATCCGGTCGCGCAGGCCGTTGAGCAGCAGCGTCTGCTGGGTCTCGGCCAGGCCGAGCTCCCACGGGCCGCCGGCGTGCTTGAGCGAGGTCAGCGGCGCCGCGCCGGTGCCGCCGTCGTGGCCGGAGATCAGGACCACGTCGGCGTGCGCCTTCGAGACCCCCGCCGCGACCGTGCCGACGCCGACCTCGGAGACCAGCTTCACGTGGACGCGGGCCTGCGGGTTGGCGTTCTTGAGGTCGTGGATCAGCTGCGCCAGGTCCTCGATCGAGTAGATGTCGTGGTGCGGCGGCGGGCTGATCAGGCCGACACCCGGCGTCGAGTGCCGGGTCTTGGCCACCCACGGGTAGACCTTGTTGCCGGGCAGCTGGCCGCCCTCGCCGGGCTTCGCGCCCTGCGCCATCTTGATCTGGATGTCGTCGGCGTTGGTGAGGTACTCCGAGGTGACCCCGAAGCGGCCCGAGGCGACCTGCTTGATCGAGCTGCGCCGCTCGGGGTCGTAGAGACGGTCGGGGTCCTCGCCGCCCTCACCGGTGTTGGACTTCGCGCCCAGCCGGTTCATCGCGATCGCGAGGGTCTCGTGCGCCTCCTTGGAGATGGAGCCGTAGGACATCGCGCCGGTCGAGAACCGCTTGACGATCTCGGACACCGGCTCGACCTCGTCGATCGGGACCGGCTGGCGGCCGGTCCCCTCCGCGTCCTTGAACCGGAAGAGGCCGCGCAGCGTCATCAGCCGCTCGGACTGCTCGTCGACCCGCGAGGTGTACTGCTTGAAGATGTCGTAGCGACCGGTGCGGGTGGAGTGCTGCAGCCGGAACACCGTCTCGGGGTCGAACAGGTGCGGCTCGCCCTCGCGGCGCCACTGGTACTCCCCGCCGATCTCGAGCTCGCGGTGCGCGGGCGCGATGCCACCGCGCGGGTACGCCGAGGCGTGCCGGCGCGCGACCTCCTCGGCGATCGCGTCGAGCTCGACGCCGCCGAGCTTGGACGTGGTGCCGGTGAAGTACTTGTCGACGACCGCCTGGGAGAGCCCGACCGCCTCGAAGATCTGGGCACCCGTGTAGGACGCGACGGTGGAGACGCCCATCTTGGACATCACCTTGAGGACGCCCTTGCCGAGCGCCTTGACGAGGTTCTTGACCGCCGTCTCGCCGTCGACCGCGACGTAGTAGCCCTCGCGGGCGAGGTCCTCGACGGACTCCATCGCCAGGTAGGGGTTGACCGCGGCCGCGCCGTAACCGACGAGCAGGGCGACGTGGTGCACCTCGCGGACGTCGCCGGCCTCGACCAGCAGCCCGACCTGGGTGCGGGTCTTCTCGCGCACGAGGTGGTGGTGCACGGCGCCGGTCAGGAGCAGCGACGGGATCGGGGCCTGGTCGGCCGTCGAGTGGCGGTCGGACAGCACGATGATCCGGGCGCCGTCGGCGATCGCCGCGGACACCTCCTGGCAGATCTCGTCGATCCGCTCGGCCATCGCCGCTCCCCCGCCGTCGACGGGGTAGAGGCCCCGGGAGACGTGGGTGATGAACCCCGGCATGTCGCCGTCGCGGTTGATGTGCCGGATCTTGGCCAGGTCGTCGTTGGAGATGACCGGGAACGGCAGCTGGACCATGCGGCAGGACGCCGGCGCCGGCTCGAGGAGGTTGGCCTCGGGGCCGATGGTGCCGGCCAGCGAGGTCACGAGCTCCTCGCGGATCGCGTCGAGCGGCGGGTTGGTGACCTGGGCGAACAGCTGGCTGAAGTAGTCGAAGAGCAGCCGGGGCTTCTCGCTGAGCGCCGCGATCGGCGTGTCGGTGCCCATCGAGCCGAGCGGCTCGGCGCCGCCGTTGGCCATCGGCGTGAGGATGATCCGCAGCTCCTCCTCGGTGTAGCCGAAGACCTGCTGGCGGCGGGTGACCGACGCGTGCGTGTGCACGATGTGCTCACGGTCGGGCACGTCGTCGAGGTGGATCAGGCCGGCGTGCAGCCACTCGTCGTAGGGGTGCTCCGCCGCGAGCTCGGACTTGACCTCCTCGTCCTCGATGATCCGGTGCTCGTCGGTGTCGACGAGGAACATCCGGCCCGGCTGCAGCCGGCCCTTGCGGACCACGGTCGCCGGGTCGATGTCGAGCACGCCGACCTCGGAGGCCAGCACGACGAGGCCGTCGTCGGTGACCCAGTAGCGCGAGGGGCGCAGGCCGTTGCGGTCGAGCACCGCGCCGATCTGCGAGCCGTCGGTGAACACGACGCAGGCCGGGCCGTCCCACGGCTCCATCAGCGCGGAGTGGAACTTGTAGAAGGCACGCCGCTTGGCGTCCATCTCGCCGTGGTTCTCCCACGCCTCCGGGATCATCATCAGCACGGAGTGCGGCAGCGAGCGGCCGCCCATGTGCAGCAGCTCGAGCACCTCGTCGAACGACGCGGAGTCGGAGGCACCGGGGGTGCAGATCGGGTAGAGCCGCTCCAGGTCGCCGGGGATGACGTCGGAGGCGAGCAGCGCCTCGCGGGCACGCATCCAGTTGCGGTTGCCCATCACGGTGTTGATCTCGCCGTTGTGGGCGATGAACCGGAAGGGGTGGGCCAGCGGCCAGCTCGGGAACGTGTTCGTCGAGAACCGCGAGTGCACGACCGCCAGCGCGGAGGTGACCCGCTCGTCGAGCAGGTCGGGGAAGAACTTGTCGAGCTGGTCGGTCGTGAGCATGCCCTTGTAGATCAGGGTGCGCGACGACAGCGACGGGAAGTAGACGTCGGCCTCGTGCTCGGCGCGCTTGCGCAGGCAGAACGCGAGCCGCTCCAGCGCCATCCCGGTGACCCGGGACCCGGCGCCGGCGACGAAGAGCTGGGCGAACGACGGCATCACGCCGAGCGCCATGCCACCCAGCTCGGCCGGGTCGGTCGGCACGTCGCGCCAGCCGAGGACCGTCAGGCCCTCCTCGGCGGCGATCTCCTCGATCCGGGCCTTGGCCTTGCCGGCCTGCTCGGCGTCCGCCGGCAGGAACGCCGTGCCGACGGCGTACCCGTGCTGCGGGGGCAGCTCGAAGCCGGCCTCCCGGGTGACCGCGCGCAGGAAGGCGTCGGGGACCTGGAGCAGGATGCCGGCGCCGTCGCCGGTGTTCTGCTCGGCGCCCGCGGCTCCGCGGTGGTCGAGGTTGCGGAGGGCGGTGATGCCCTTCTTCACGATGTCGTGACTGGCCACACCAGTCAGGGTCGCGACGAAGGCCACGCCACACGCGTCGTGCTCGTGGCGAGGGTCGTAGAGCCCTTGGGGCGGCGGGAATGCGTGCGAGAACGGCACCGGGCATTCTCCCGTCGTCTCAGCGCCGCTCGGCCCCACGACATTGTCGGGCCGGCGCAGGCGGATCAGCTGTGCAGGCAGGGGACGACATTGGCCCTAGCGGAGGGAACAGGCTAACACCTACGCGCCGGTCTCCGTCGCGTCTGTTTCGGCGGCGGACACGTCCTCGGGTGTGGTGTTGTACACGCGCTCCTCCCGGCCGGGCTGCATCCTCGCGCTGACCACGAACCAGACGAGCGCACCGACGAACAGGACGATCGAGGTCCAGACGTTGAAGCGGAGCCCGCCGACGTCGGAGAGCTCCACGCTGTCGATGCGCAGCATCTCGATCCAGCCCCGACCCAGCGTGTAGATCATGATGTAGAGGGCGACCACGCGGCCGTGGCCGAGCCGGAACCGGCGGTCGGCCCACACGAGCACCGCGAACCCGGCCAGGCACCACAGGCTCTCGTAGAGGAACGTCGGGTGGAACGTCGCCTGGTCGGCGTACCCGAGCGGGCGGTGCTCGGGGTCGATCTCGAGCCCCCAGGGCAGGTCGGTCGGCTTGCCGAAGAGCTCCTGGTTGAACCAGTTGCCCCAGCGCCCGATCGCCTGCGCGACCAGCACGCCGGGAGCGAGCGCGTCGAGCACCGGGAGGAGCCTGATGCCCTTGCGCTTGGCGCCGATGACCGCACCCACGGCGCCGAGACCGATCGCTCCCCAGACGCCGAGGCCGCCGCGCCACACGTAGAGCGCCTCGATCGGGTGCTCCCCCGCTCCGAAGTAGAGCTGGCTGTCGGTGAGCACGTGGTAGAGCCGGCCGCCGACGAGGCCGAAGGGCACCGCCCAGATCGCGATGTCCTGGACGTCCCCGGGCGTGCCGCCGCGGGCCACCCAGCGACGCTCGCCGATCCAGATGGCCGCGACGATGCCGAGGATGATCGCGAGCGCGTAGCCCCGGATCGGCAGCGGCCCGAGGGACCAGGTCCCGGCCGAGGGGCTGGGGATCGAGAGTGCGGTCAGCAGCATGGGCCCTCTGTCATCGGGTCAGTCGTTGAGCAGCGTGTGGATGTCGGCGGCGAAGTCGGCGGACGAGGTGTCCTCGCCCCAGTAGATCGTGCCCTGGTCGTCGGCGTCGATCCCGGTGATCGTCGTGCCGTGGGTGACGTCGTAGCCGCCCGACGGGAGCTTCTCGCCCTGGGTGATGCCGACGCCGAGCGGCTTCGCGACGTCGACGATGGTGTCCAGGTCGCCGGTCAGGCCGACGAACTCCGGGTCGAGGTGGTCGAGGTACTCCTTGATCGCCGGGCCGGTGTCCCGGGCCGGGTCGGTCGTCACGTAGACGACGTCGACACGCTCGCGGTCACGCTCGTCGAGCCGGGTCATCGCGGTGGCCAGGCTCGCCATCACGGTCTGGCAGATGTCCGGGCAGTGGATGTAGCCGAAGAAGACCAACGTGAGGTCCTTGTCGGTGTCCTCGGTGAGCGAGTACGGCGCGCCGTCGGTGTCGACCAGCGGCGTCGAGGACACCTCGAACGGCGGGTCGAGCTCGGTGCCGGACAGCTCGCCGCCGGCGCTGTCGTCACCGCCGCAGGCGGTGAGCGTCAGGAGCAGGGCGGCGACGGTGGCGGCCGCCCTACGCACGCCGGACACCCTGGGCGAGCTCCTCGGTCAGCGCCGCCAGCGCGGGCAATCCGTCGGGCAGCGCCCGGACGAACGCCGAGCCGACGATCACGCCGTCGGCGTACGCCGACAGGGCGGCCGCCTGGGCACCGGTGCTCACGCCGACGCCGACGCCGACGGGGAGCTGGGTGGTGGCCTTCGTCCGGGCGATCAGGGGAGCCACCCCCTCCGCGGTCGCCTGCGTGGTGCCGGTCACGCCCATGATGCCGGTGGCGTAGACGAAGCCCCGGCAGCTGCTGGTCGTCATCGCGATCCGCTCGTCGGTGCTCGACGGGGCGACCAGGAACACCTTGTCGAGGTCGTGGGCGTCGGCGGCGGCGATCCAGTCCTGGGCGACGTCGGGCGTGATGTCGGGAGTGATCAGCCCCGCCCCGCCGGCGTCGTGCAGCTGCTGCGCGAAGCGCTCGACACCACGCCTCTCCACGGGGTTCCAGCTCGTCATCACCAGCGTGGGGGTGCCGGTCGCGGCGACGGCCTCCACCACCCGGAAGACGTCGTCGAGGCGGAAGCCGGCGTCGAGGGCCTGCTGGACCGCCGACTGGATGATCGGGCCGTCCATGATCGGATCGCTGTAGGGCAGGCCGACCTCGATCACGTCGCACCCGGCCGCGACCATCGCCGTGAGGGCCTGGATCGATCCCTCGACGTCGGGGAAGCCGGCCGGCAGGTAGCCGACCAGCGCGGCGCGGCCCTCCGCCTTCGCCGTCGCGAAGGCGGTGCTGGTGGTGCTCACGAACCGGTCTCCTCGTCGGGGCTGCCGAGCTTGAAGTACTCGAGCGCCGTGCCCATGTCCTTGTCGCCGCGACCGGAGAGGTTGACCAGGATGGTCTGCCCCGGGCGCTCCTCCGCGAGCCGCAGCGCTCCGGCGAGGGCGTGCGCGGACTCGATCGCCGGGATGATCCCCTCGGTGCGGGCCAGCAGCGCCATCGCGTCCATCGCCTCCGCGTCGGTGACCGGGAGGTACGTCGCGCGCTGCACGTCCGCGAGGTGCGCGTGCTGCGGCCCGACGCCGGGATAGTCGAGGCCGGCCGAGATCGAGTGGGACTCCGTGGTCTGGCCGTCCTCGTCCTGGAGCACGAACGTGCGGGCGCCGTGCAGCACCCCGCGCTCGCCGGCGTGGATGGTGGCGGCGTGCCGGCCGGTGTCGTAGCCCTCTCCCCCGGCCTCGAAGCCGTAGATGTCCACGGCCTCGTCGTCGAGGAACGCGGTGAACAGCCCGATCGCGTTGGAGCCACCGCCGACGCAGGCCGCGATGGCGTCGGGCACGACGCCGTACTGCTCGAGGCACTGGGCGCGCGCCTCGTCGCCGATGCCGCGGCAGAACTCGCGGACCATGCTCGGGAAGGGGTGCGGCCCGGCGGCCGTGCCGAAGAGGTACGCCGTGTGGTCGACGCTCGCGACCCAGTCGCGGAGCGCCTCGTTGATGGCGTCCTTGAGCGTCGCGCTGCCGGAGTCGACCGCGACGACCTTGGCGCCGAGGAGGTTCATCCGGGCGACGTTGAGCGCTTGGCGCTTGGTGTCGACCGAGCCCATGTAGACCGTGCAGTCGAGCCCGAAGTACGCCGCGGCGGTGGCGCTCGCGACACCGTGCTGACCGGCGCCGGTCTCCGCGATCACCCGCGACTTGCCCATCCGCTTGGTGAGCAGCGCCTGGCCGAGCACGTTGCGGATCTTGTGCGCGCCGGTGTGGTTCAGGTCCTCGCGCTTGAGCAGGATGCGGGCGCCGGCCCGCTGGCTGAGCCGCTCGGCGTGGTAGAGCGGGCTGGGCACGCCGGCGTACTCGCGCAGGATCTGCTCGAAGTCGGCGACGAACCTCGGGTCGGCCATCGCCTCCTGCCAGGCGACCGTGAGCTCGTCCAGCGCGGCGACCAGGGCCTCGGGCATGAACCGCCCGCCGAAGTCACCGAACCACCCCCGCTCGTCGGCCCCAAAGCTGGACGATGCCGTGGTCATGCCTCAACTCCTGTCATCGCTGCGACGGCGGCCTCGGGGTCGCCGTCCTTGACCAGTGCCTCACCGACGAGCACCGCGCGGGCCCCCTCGGAGACGAACCGCTTCACGTCGGCGGGCCCGAAGATCCCGCTCTCGGCGACCAGCACCCGGTCGTCTGGGACCAGCGGCGCCAGCCGGCCGAACGTGTCGGCGTGGATCTCCAGTGTCTTGAGGTTGCGCGCGTTGACGCCGACGAGCTCGGCTCCGAGCGCCACCGCGCGCTCGGTCTCGGCCTCGTCGTGCACCTCGACCAGCACGGTCAGGCCCAGCTCGCGGGCCTCGTCGTGCAGGCGGCGCAGCGCGTCGTCGTCGAGCGCGGCGACGATCAGCAGCGCGAGGTCGGCGCCAGCGGCCCGGGCCTCGACCAGCTGGTAGCTGGTGACGATGAAGTCCTTGCGCAGGACCGGGGTGTCGACCGCGGCGCGGACGGCGCGCAGGTCGTCGAGGCTGCCGCCGAAGCGGCGCTGCTCGGTGAGCACGCTGATCGCGGCGGCCCCGCCGGCGGCGTACCGCTGCGCCAGCTGCGCGGGGTCGGGGATGTCGGCGAGGTCGCCCTTGCTGGGGCTGCGCCGCTTCACCTCGGCGATCACGCTCGAGCCGGGCGCGCGGAAGTGCGGCATCGGGTCGCGCGGCGGGTCGACGTCGGCGAGGGCAGCACGCAGGTCGGCCAGGCTCGTCACGGCCTCCCGCTCGGCGAGGTCGGCACGTACGCCGGCCACGATCTCGTCGAGCACGGACATGTCCCCAGTGTTTCACGCGGAGTGAGGCGGCCGTCGCTGGGTAGTGTCCGCTGGACAGAGCCGGCAGACGGACCGGCCGACGAAGGAGACACCGTGAGCTACTCCGACCCGCCTCCCCCGCCGCCGCAGTACGGCGCGCCGCAGCCGCCGTACGGCGGAATGCCCCCCGCCAACCACCCGCGCGCGACCCTGATCCTGGTGCTCGGCATCCTGAGCATCGTGTGCTGCGGACTCTTCACCGGCATCCCGGCCATCATCATGGGCCGGTCGGCGCTCAGCGAGATCGACGCGAACCCCACCCAGTTCGGTGGCCGCGGCCAGGTCAACGCCGGCTACATCTGCGGCATCATCGGCACCGCGCTGTCGGTGGTCGGCATCCTGATCAACATCCTGGTCTACGCCACCTGACCGGTCAGGGGGCGAGCCAGGCCCCTGCCGGCAGGTTGCGCAGCACGGTGAAGGCCGCAGCGACGACGCCGAGCCCGATGAGCACTGCTCGGGCTCGGGGTCCGTCGATGCTTCGGGTCCGCCCGCGCCAGCGGTCGGCCGCCCAGAGCGCGAGCAGCGCCACGAGCGCGGGCATCAGGACGACGAGCAGCAGGTTGCTCGATGCGGCCGCGCCGACGTCGCCGTGGGTGAGGTCGTTGACCGCCCGCAGGCCGCCGCACCCGGGGCAGTAGACGCCGAGGGCCGCGCTCGGGCACAGCCCCCACGACGCGTGCTGGTGCGGGTCGCGCAGGTGCAGGGCGAGGGTGAGGGCGGCCAGGCCGCCGATCACGAGCGCCGGCGTACGCACCCGCTCCCACCGCGAGGCGGTGGGAGCCGCACTGGCAGTGGCTGGACTACTCGTGGAAACCAAGCTTCGCCATCACCAGGAACAGCACGAACGAGCCCACGCCAAGCGCGACGCCGACCCAGAAGACGACCCAGTTGACCGGCTCCAGCATCAGGCCGACCGCTCCCACGACGAAGCCGAGCATGGCGACCGAGACGGCCGTCCAGGCAGCGGGGGTGTTGCCGTGGTTTGCAGACATGCGGGGGCTCCTCGAGCACTCGATCGGATGACGCTGGCGGCATTCTATGCGGTGGGGTCGCGGCCCTCGTCCAGCGCCTTCCAGAGGTCGAGGCTGCTCTGCTCCTCGGTCGGCGCGGCCGCCGGTGCGGTCGGCGCCGTCGGTGCGTCGTAGCGGCTGCCCATCTCCGGCCACTGCGGCGCCCAGCGCACGGCGAGCACGCCAGCGACGACGGCGAGCGCGGCGCCGGCCACCGCCAGCCAGTACCACGCGGTGTGGTGGAGGTCGGGGTCGGTGATGCCGATCTGGGCGAGCTCGGCGCGCAGGTCGTCGGTCACTTGGGGGTAGGCCGCCAGTGTCGCCACGAGCGCGCCGGCGGCCGCCACGGTGCCGAGTGCGGCGACGCCCCGCCGTACCTTGCCGCGGGTCACGAGCAGCACGCCCCAGCAGGCGAGCGCCACCAGCCCCAGAGCGGTCACGAGCGGCAGGTCGCCCTTGAACGTCAGCGCGAGCCCGCTGTTGGCCGTGCGCGCGCTGCCCTCGCCGTCGACGACCTGCTGGCTGCCGGCGATCGCCGTCAGGCCGCCGGCCGCGAGGCCGAGCAGGACGACCGGGCCGAACGTCCGTCGCCTGCTCTTCTGCTGTTCAGCCATCGTCGCCGCTCAGCAGGGCCGCGTCGAAGCAGGTGCGGTCGCCGGTGTGGCACGCGACGCCGACCTGGTCGACCTTGACGAGCAGGGTGTCGCCGTCGCAGTCGAGGCGCACCTCCTTGACGTGCTGGTGGTGGCCCGACGTCTCGCCCTTGACCCAGTACTCCCCGCGCGAGCGGCTCCAGTACGTCGCCCGGCCCGTGGCCAGCGTGCGGGCCAGCGCCTCGTCGTCCATCCAGCCGAGCATCAGCACCTCACCGGTGTCGTGCTGCTGGACCACCGCAGGCACCAGCCCCTCGGCGGTGCGCTTCAGCTTCTCGGCGATGGCGGGGTCGAGCGTGGTCACGGGTCTAGTATCCCAGGGCCCCTGCACACTGGGTGCCATGGCGACGATCAACGTCCTGGGCTACCCCAGCAGCGCTGCCGCCTACTGCGTGGGTGTCGAGCAGGCACCGACGGCGCTGCGCGAGGCCGGCCTGGTCGGCGCGCTCCACGCCGCGGGACACGAGGTGAAGGACGCCGGCGACCTCGCCGTACGCCGCTGGCGGCCCGACCGCGAACGTCCGTACGCTCAGAACCTCGACGACGAGATCGCTGGCCTCCGGGAGCTCGCTGACGCGGCACACGCCCTGATGGCGCCGGACGAGCTGCTCCTCGTCCTCGGCGGCAGCTGCACGGTCGCCCTCGGGACCTGCGCCGCGGCCGCCCGGGCCGGCACCGACGCCCAGCTCGTCTACGTCGACCGGCACCTCGACCTCAACACGCCCATCTCGACCACCGAGGGCTCGCTCAGCTGGATGGGGATGGCGCACGCCCTGGACCTCGACGGGGCGGCTCCCGAGCTGGTCGGGGCCGTTGGCCCGCGCCCCCTGCTGCGCCCCGGCCGTCTCAGCTACCTGGGCGTGGACCTGGCGGCGACCACCGCGTGGGAGCGCGACCGTGCGCGCGAGCTCGACCTCACCGTCGTGACACAGGCGGCGCTGGTGGCCGACCCGCCGGCCGCCGCGGCCACCGCCCGCGCGGGTCTGGCCGCCGAACCGTTCCTCGTGCACGTCGACGTGGACGTGCTGGACTTCCTGGACGCACCGCTCGCGGAGAACGTGAACGGCCGCAACAGCGGGCCGACCGTCTCCCAGCTCGGCCGGGCACTGGCCGAGCTCTGGCGCGACCCGCACTGCCTCGGGCTGTCGGTCGGGCAGCTGGTCCCGGCGCACGCCGCGTCCGATCCCAGGTCGCTGGGGCGCCTGATCGAAGCCCTGGTCCCGCCCGTCGACCGCTGACCTCTGACCTATGGCGGTGCCGTGGTCTGGGGTCGCCGTTGGTGACGCGGGGACGGGATACGTGGTTGCGGTCGCTTGGCTCGTGCGCCGCTGGGGCCCGGGCGCTGTGGTCGCCGCCAGAAAGAACACGACGGACATGACTGTGGCCCCACCCGCGGTGCGGGTGGGGTGCTGGTCAGCGGGTTCGTCGTCTGGTGAGGGTGCGGTCGACGTCGTAGACGTCGCCCGACGGGCTGGTCCACTCGAAGCTGGTGCGGGTGAGGCGTCGGTAGGTCCAGTGGCCGTGGGTCTTCATCCGGTGGTGCAGCCGGCACAGCGGCGCCAAGTTCCAGGAGGTCGTTTGGCCGCCCGCGTCGAAGGGTTCGATGTGGTCGAGGTCGCAGCCGCGGGCGGACCGGGCGCAGTGCGCGAACACGCAGGTCGGGTTGGTCAGGACCGCCTGCTCCCGCTGCAGCACGGTCGGCGTGTAGGCGTCGGTGGTCAGCTCGGCGTCCAGGTCGAGCACCGGGCGGATGGTGACGCGGGTGGCGAGGTGGCGGCACCAGTCGGTGAGCTGCTCGGTGGTGGTGTGGCCGAGCTTCTCGACGTCGACGATGCCGTGGCCCTCGGCCGGGGTGTGGTGGGCATAGACCACGACCTCCGCGACACCAGCACTCCCGGCGGCGAGGTGGCCGAGCGCCAGGGCACGGCGCTGATCCAGCGTGAGCTCGGGGTGCTCGGCCAGCAGGTGATGGGAGCCGGCCTGGAGCGCCTGCTCCAGGGCCAGGGCGACCGGGTAGTCCAGCAGCCCGTCGACCGGCACCCGGCCGTTGTTGAGGTGCGCATCGCCCAACCGGACCTGGAAGAACTCGGTCGCGGCGGCGTCCAGGCGGTCGAGCTCGGCCTTCTCGTCCTCGGTCTGGGCGCACGCGGTCTCCACGGCCCGCTCGATCTGCGCGAACGAGCACCTCTCCAGCACCGGCGCCAGGTGCCGATCCACGTAGGCGGCGCCGGTCATCGGGAGGCGGTGGGTCTGCTCGGTCAGCCGGCGGACCTTCCACACCGGCACCTCACCAGCCATCACCCGCGCCCAGACCCGAGGCAGCCGGTGCCGGCACTCCAGCGCCGCACCGATCAGGTTCCGTCCCGCGGCCGTGGAGATGCCGATCGCGGCCGCGAACTCGGCGACCGCGAACTCCGACATGCCCGGCGCGCCCTCCCCGGCCAGGGTGACGGGCTGGTCGCCGTACATCTCCACCACGCCTGTGTCGGTCACCACCGGGTCGGTGACCGACGCGGGGTGCATCGCCGCCCAGGTGGCGGCCAGCTCGAACTTCCGCGCCGCCGCCAGCACCTCCGCGTGAGCGGCGTCGCGGGCAGCCGCCAGCACCGGATCAGCGAGTGCAGTGGTGGGGCGTCGGGCCATACCCCAGTCTACATCTATTCGATCATATGTTCTAGATCTGAGTACGGCCCTTCTTTAACCGGTTGCTGCCGCCGCACCCCCGCCTCGCTGCCTGTCGGTCGGCGCCACAGCGAACCCGCAACCCGCCGACAGGAAAGGTGACGTTGAAGTTCGGGCGAGCCGACCGGAGGCCGGCAAGCAACGCCAGCCCGCGCCCGCCCCACCCGCCTCGCTGCCTATCGGTCCACACCGGCGCTAACCCGCAAGCCGAAGCTCAGCGCCCCTGCTGCGCCACCCACGAGGCGTACAACGACGCGTAGACGGAGCCGTCCTGCTGGGCCAGCTCGGCGTGCGGGCCGCGTTGGACGATCCGGCCGCGGTCGACGACGACGACCTCGTCGGCGCGTTCGGCGGTGGTGAGGCGGTGGGCGATCGTGACCGACGTACGGCCGGTCATCAGGCGCTCGAGGGCCTGCCCGATGCGCATCTCGAGAGCCGGGTCGACGGCGCTGGTGGCCTCGTCGAGGACGAGCAGGTCGGGGTCGGCGAGCTGGGCGCGCCACAGGGCGACGAGCTGGCGCTCGCCGGCGGAGAGCGACTCGCCGCGCTGGCCCACCTGGGTCGCGATGCCGCGCGGCAGCCCGGCGAGCCAGTCGCCGAGACCGATCGCGTCGGCGGCGGCGACGATCTCCTCGTCGGTGGCGTCGAGGCGGCCGTAGCGGACGTTGGCGGCGACGGTGTCGTCGAAGAGGAAGCCCTCCTGCGGCACCAGCACGACGCTGCGCCGCAGCGACTGCTGCGAGATCGACCGGACGTCGACGCCGTCGAGCAGCACGGCGCCCTCCGTCGGGTCCATCAGCCGGGTGAGCAGCTTGGCGATGGTGGACTTGCCGGAGCCGGTCTCCCCCACGACCGCGACCCGGCGCCCGGCCGGGATCTCGAGGTCGATGTCGCGCAGCACCGGCGGGCCTCCGGGGTAGGCGAACAGCACGTGCCGGAAGCACACGTCGGCCGCGCGGTGCGGCAGGGTCGCGCCGTCCGGCCCGGGGTCGACCAGGTCGGCCGGGGTGTCGAGGATGCCGATCACGCGCCGCCAGCTGACGATCGCGTTCTGGGCGTCGGTGAGGATCTGGGTGCCCATCTGCACGGGCCCCACGAACAGGGTGACGAGGTAGGCGAAGGCGAGCACGGTGCCGGCGGTGATGTCGCCGGCGAACCCGAGCCAGACGCCGACCACGATCACACCGGCGTTGGCGAGGCCGGCGGAGACGCCGCCGAGGGAGAACGAGAACGCGGTGAAGCCCTGCGCCCGGGTGCTGGCGGCCTTGTACTCGTCGATCGCCTCGTCGATGCGAGCCTGCGTGCGGTCCTCGACGGCGTAGGAGCGGACGACGGCCGCGCCGACCACGGGCTCGGCGATCGCGGAGAGCATCACGCCGACCTGGCCGCGCACGACGCCGTAGGCCGCGGACAGCTTCTGCTGGAAGTAACGCAGCGACAGGAACAGCGGGGCGAAGCAGACCCAGACGACCAGGGCGAGCTGCCAGCTGTAGATGACCATCACGACCGTCGCGACCAGCACCTGCCCGACGCTGACGATGAGGAGCAGGCCACCGAACACGAGGAACTGGCTGACCTGGTCGACGTCGCTGGTGACGCGCGAGACGAGCGCGCCGCGGCGCTCGGTGTTCTGGGTGAGCAGCGGGAGGTCGTGGACGTGCCGGAACGCCTTGATCCGCAGGGTCGCGAGTCCGCGCTCGGAGGTCGCGAAGAGCCGCCGCGTCATCGCGTACGACGCCCAGCTCGTCAGCGAGATCGCCAACGCTGCCGCGATCCCCATCTCGACCACGTAGGAGACGTCCGGGCCGCCGGGCGCGTTGAGCCCGTGGTCGACGGTGCGCTGCACGGTGACCGGCACGATGACCTGGCCGATCGACGCGATGAGCGCGAGCAGGAGCGTGACCCGGAAACCCTCGGTGAGCTCCGGGGAGTAGTGGATGCCGCGGCGCAGCGTCGCGATCGCGCCGATCTGCTCGCCGGTGTCGAGGGCCGTGCCGGTGGTGCTCATTCGGCCTCCCCCACGAGCTCGGCGGCGACCTCGTAGGCGTTGACCAGGTGGGCGTACGCCGGGCTGCGCGCGAGCAGCTCGTCGTGCGTGCCGCGGTCGGCCACCCGCCCGTCCTCGAGGTGCACGACCTCGTCGGCGAGCGCGATCGTCGCCTTGCGGTAGGCGACGACCACCAGGGTCGACTCCTGCGCGCCGGAGCGCAGCGCTTCGAGGATGCGGGCCTCGACCTCGGGGTCGACGGCCGAGGTGGCGTCGTCGAGGACCAGGAGGCGCGGCCGGCGGACCAGCGCGCGGGCCAGCGAGATCCGCTGCCGCTGGCCGCCCGAGAGCGAGGTGCCGCGCTCGCCGAGGCGGGTGTCGAGCCCGTGGGGCAGCGCCGCCACGAACCCGTCTGCCTGCGCGGCGCGCAGCGCCTCCCACACCGCCCCGTCGGGGACGTCCGCCCCGAGCGTGACGTTGCCGCGGACGGTGTCGTCGAAGAGGAACGCGGTCTGCGGCACCAGCGAGACGACGCTCGCCAGCTCGCCCTGCGCGAGCTCGCGCAGGTCGGTGCCGTCGAGCAGCACCGCCCCCTCGTCGGGGTCGACCAGGCGCGTCATCAGGCCGGTGAGGGTGCTCTTGCCGGAGGCGGTGGCCCCGACGAGCGCGACCGTGCGACCCGGCTCGGCGGTGAAGCTGACGTCGTCGAGCAGCGACTGCTCGGGGTCGTAGCGGTAGCCGAGGTGGCGCACCTCCAGCCGCGCGCCCCCGGCCGAGCGGGTGGCGGGCTCGGCGCCGTAGGTCATCTCGCCGGTCGCCTCGAGCACGTGCTGCACGCGCTCGTAGCCGACCACGCTGCGCGGGAACTCACCGAGCAGCCACCCGATCGAGCGGATCGGGAAGGACACGATCGTCAGCAGGTAGGAGACGGTGACGACGGCACCGGGGTCCGTCGCACCGCTGACCACGCGGGCGACCCCGACCGCCAGCACGACCAGCACGCCGAGACTGGGCAGCGCGGCGAGGATCGGGTCGAACGCCGCGCGGATCCGGCCGGCGCGGATGTTGACGTCGCGCAGCCGCAGCGCGATCTCCGCGAAGCGGTCGGTCTCCTCCGCCTCGCGGCCGAGGGTCTTGACCACCATCGCGCCGTCGAAGGACTCGTGCGCGACCTCGCTGAGCTCGGCACGCAGCTGCTGGGCCTTGGTCATCAAGGGCGAGGCGTAGTGCTGGTAGCCCAGGTTGGCGACCACGACCGCCGGGAAGACCAGCAGGCCGACCATCGCCAGCACGAGGTCGGCCGCGAACATCTGGGCGATGGCGATCACCATCATCGCGACGGTGCCCACCGCCATCGGCAGCGGCGCGATCGGGCCCCAGGCCGCCTCGACGTCGGAGTTGGCGTTGGAGAGCAGCTGGCCCGTCGGGTGCCGCTGGTGCCACTCCATCGGGAGGGAGAGGTACTGGCGGGTGACGGCGCGACGGGTGTGGGCCTGCATGCGGTACTGCATGACGCCTGCGCCGAGCCGGCGCGCGACGATGCCGACGGCACGCAGGATCGCGACGCCGAGGAAGAGCGCGACCACCGCGAGCAGCAGCTCCGGCGCGATCTCGCCGGTGTCGAACGCCGGCAGCACCACGTGGTCGGTGGCCCAGCCCAGCACCCACGCATCCGCCACGGTGAGGGCACCGAAGAGGACGCTGCCCAGCGTCGAGACCGCGAAGATCCACGGCTCGCGCTTGATGGCGACCCAGAGCACGCGGAAGCCGTCGGAGGTCGTCCCCCGCCTGCTGCGTCGCTCGCTCACCACACCCCGCCTCACCCGTGCGCCTGCGGGGAACCCGCGGCCCGCCCAGGCTATTCCCACCCACCGACCATTCACCGACATCGGGACGAGCGGCGTCGACATCGCCCTATGCTCGCCAGCATGACGGAGTCACTCGCGCGCCGCGAACGCGCCGCGCTCTGCGACCTGGCGCTCGAGGTCGGGGCCGACGCGCCGACCCTCTGCGAGGGTTGGACGGCCAGCGACCTGGTCGCGCACCTCCTGGTCCGCGAGCGCAACCCGGTCGCCTCGCTCGGCAACGTCCTCGAGTCGATGGCGCCGCGGGCCGAGTCGGCGATGGCGAAGCAGCAGGCGGAGGGGTACGACGCCATGGTGGCGACGTTGCGCACCCCGCCCGCCCCGCTGCGGATCCTGCCGTTCGTGGACCGGATCATGAACGGGTTCGAGTACCTCGTGCACCACGAGGACCTGCGCCGCGGCGTCGACGGCTGGCAGCCGCGCAGCCTCGACCCGGCCGACGTCGACGCGCTGTGGTCCCAGCTGAGCCGCGGCGCGTCGTTCTTCGGCCGCAAGCTCCCCGGGCCGACGGTGCTGCGCCGCCGCGACACCGGCGCCACCGCGGTCGTCCGCAAGGGCGCCGATCCGGTGACGATCAGCGGCGAGGTCCTCGAGCTGGTCCTCTTCCTCTTCGGTCGCTCCGCGACGGTCGGACTGGAGTTCGACGGGCCGGAGGCGGCCGTCGCAGCGGTGCGCGAAGCCGACCTGGGGGCTTGAGAGCCGCTACCGTCGGCTCATGAGGGCCGCGCTCGCCGTGCTCGCCGCCGGTGCCGTCCTGACCGCCTGCTCGGGGTCGGACCCCGAGAAGCCGGAGGCGGAGCCGAGCGCGTCGGCAGTCCCGACGCCGCTCGACGGCGAGCCCGTGGGCATCGCCGACGTGGACGGCCGGCCGTGGGTCGTGCTGGTCGGCGACGGCGCCGTGCTGACCGGCGACGCGACCCGGGTGAAGGTCGGAGACGCGCCGCTGCGGATCGTCGACACCCCGGCGGGCGTGTGGGTGAGCGTCATCCACGACGGCACCGTGGTGCGCATCGACCCGGCGACCGGCGAGGTGGACCGTCGGGTGAAGGTCCGGCCCGCGGGCAGCGAGCCGGAGGGCCTGGCCTGGGACGGCAGCAGCCTGTGGGTCGTCGACCAGGCCGGCGAGCGTGTGCTGGAGCTCGACGGCGACGGCCGGCTGCAGGCGTCGTACGACGTCGGGCAGGCGCCGTGGCTGGTGGGGGCGGGCGACTCCGGTGTCTTCGTCACCAACTACGGCGGGACCTCGGTCTCGCGGGTGGCCGACGGCGAGGCGACGACCGTGCCCGTCGTCGGCTGCGTCGGGGCTCAGGGCGTGGTCGAGGCGGCCGGCAAGGTGTGGGTGTCGTGCACGGTCAGCCACAAGGTCGTGGTCCTCGACCCGGCGACCCTGGAGCAGCTGGGCGAGGTCACCGACCTCACCGATGCCGACGCCGTGGTCGCCGACGGCACGACCGTCTACGTCGTCGGGCAGAGCGGGCCGACCGTCTACGCCATCGACGCGGAGAGCGAGGAGCTCGTCTCCACCACCCGGCTCGGTGACACCGCGGCCACGCAGGAGAACGTCGGCGCCGCGGTCGTCGGGACCGACCTGGTCGTGACCCACCCGGACGTCGGGCTGTTCACGCTCCCGCTGGGCTGACCTCCCCCTACACTGCCGCTACCCCAACCGCGGAGGCTCCCCATGTGGGTCTGGATCATCGTCGGCCTCGTCGTCCTCGCCGCAGTCGTCTACGCGCTGTGGCCGCGCAAGGGCGGCATCGACGACGCGCGTGCCTTCAGCGCCCGGCAGTCCACCATCGGCAGCATCGAGAAGGACCACAACACCAACCGGAACCAGTTCCCGCCCTGGTGACGACGCTCAGCGCACCGGGTGACCCGCGGCCGCCAGCGCCTGCTTGACGTCGGCGATCCGCAGCGTGCCGAAGTGGAACACGGTCGCGGCCAGCACCGCGTCCGCACCGGCCTCGACCGCGGGCGGGAAGTGCTCGGTGGCGCCGGCGCCGCCGGAGGCGATGATCGGGACGGTGACCTCACGGCGTACGGCGCGGATCAGCTCCAGGTCGAACCCGTCCTGGGTGCCGTCGGCGTCCATCGCATTGAGCAGGATCTCCCCCGCGCCGAGCTCGGCCGCCCGCACGGCCCACTCGATGGCGTCCAGCCCCGCCGACTTCCGGCCACCGTGGGTGGTCACCTCGAAGCCGGAGGGCGTGCCGGCCGCGCGGCGGGCGTCGACCGACAGCACCAGCACCTGGTTGCCGAAGCGGTCCGCGATCTCCGCGACCAGCTCGGGCCGGTGGATCGCCGCGGTGTTGACCGCGACCTTGTCGGCGCCGGCGCGCAGCAGCCGGTCGACGTCGTCGACGCTGCCGACGCCGCCGCCGACCGTGAGCGGGATGAAGACCTCCTCGGCGCACCGCGAGACGATCTCCATCGTCGTGGCCCGACCCTCGTGGGAGGCGGAGATGTCGAGGAACGTCAGCTCGTCGGCGCCCTCGGCGTCGTAGGCGCGGGCCAGCTCGACCGGGTCACCGGCGTCGCGGAGCTCCTTGAAGTTGATGCCCTTGACGACGCGTCCGGCGTCGACGTCCAGGCACGGGATCACGCGGACGGCGAGGCTCATGCCCGGCCCTGCGTCAGCGCGAGCGCGTCCTCGAGGCTGAAGCGGCCCTCGTAGAGCGCGGTGCCGGCGATCGCGCCCTCGACGCCCTCGGGGACGAGCTCCATGAGCGCGCGGATGTCGTCGAGCGTGGTCACGCCGCCGGAGGCGACGACCGGCGCCGACGTGGCGGCGCAGACGTCGCGCAGAAGCTGCAGGTTGGGGCCCTGGAGCATCCCGTCCTTGTTGACGTCGGTGACGACGTAGCGTGCGCACCCCTCGGAGTCGAGGCGGGCGAGGGTCTCGTAGAGGTCGCCGCCCTCCTGGGTCCAGCCGCGGGCGGCGAGGGTGCGGCCCCGGACGTCGAGGCCGATCGCGATCCGGTCGCCGTGCTCCGCGATCACCCGGGCGCACCACTCGGGCTGCTCGAGCGCGGCGGTGCCGATGTTGACGCGCCGGCAGCCGGTGGCCAGCGCCGCCTCGAGCGAGGCGTCGTCGCGGATGCCGCCGCTCATCTCGACCTTGATGTCGAGCGCCCCGACGATCTCGGCCAGGATCCCGCGGTTCTCTCCGCGACCGAACGCCGCGTCGAGGTCGACGAGGTGCAGCCACTCCGCGCCGGCGTCCTGCCAGCGCTGCGCGGCGGCGAGCGGGTCGCCGTACACCCGCTCGGAGCCGGCGACACCTTGGGCGAGCTGGACGGCGCGGCCCTCCGTGACGTCGACGGCGGGCAGCAGCTCGAGGTAGTCGGACATGTTCCCTCAGTTCTTGGTCATCAGGATGTGGACGAGCGGGCCGACCAGCGCGGTCAGGACGAGCGCGAGGATCCGGACCGCCCAGTCGCCGGAGGCGAGCCAGACGAGCACGTTGAGCACGAGGAACGCGAGGACCAGCAGCCGGGTCTGGGTACGCCGCCGGTCGGCGAGCACGCCGGACGGGCCGCGACGCTTCTTGGGCAGCCGCGACGCGACCGCCCGGCGACGGGCCTCGCGGCGCTCGTGGCGCTCGGCCTCGGCGGCCTTCGCGGCGGCGAGGACGGCCGCCTCCCGCTCGCGCTCGGCCCGGCGCTGGGCACGCTCCTTGCTCATCGCGCGCTCACGACAGGGACCCGACCCAGTTGCGCAGCAGCGCGGCACCGGCGTCGCCGGACTTCTCCGGGTGGAACTGCGTGGCCGACAGCGGCCCGTTCTCGACGGCGGCCACGAACCGGTCGCCGCCGTGCTCCGCCCAAGTGACCAGTGGCGCCCGGGTGCGGTCGTTGGTGACGAGGGTCCAGTCGCGGACGCCGTAGGAGTGCACGAAGTAGAAGCGCTGGTCCTCGATGCCCGCGAAGAGGCCGGTGCCGTCGGGGACGTCGACGGTGTTCCAGCCCATGTGCGGGACGACCGGCGCCTGCAGCCGCTCGACGACGCCGGGCCACTCGTCGCAGCCGTCGGTCTCGACGCCGTGCTCCACCCCGCGTGCGAAGAGGATCTGCATGCCGACGCAGATGCCGAGCACCGGGCGACCGCCGGAGAGGCGTCGCCCGATGACCCGCTCGCCCTTGATCGCGCGCAGGCCTGCCATGCAGGCGGCGTAGGCGCCGACGCCGGGGACCACGAGCCCGTCGGCGTTCAGGGCCGCGTCGAAGTCGCTGGTGAGCGTCACCGCCGCGCCGGCGCGCTCGACTGCGCGCACGGCGGAGCGGAGGTTCCCCGACCCGTAGTCGAGGACCACGACGTGCGGTTGGCTCACAGAGCGCCCTTGGTGCTGGGGATCCCCGTCTCGCGCGGGTCGAGCGCGATCGCGTCGCGGAGGGCGCGCGCGAACGCCTTGAACTGCGTCTCGACGATGTGGTGCGGCTCGCGACCGGCCAGCACCCGCACGTGCAGCGCGAAGTGCCCGTGGAAGGCGATCGACTCGAAGACGTGCTGGGTGAGGGACCCCAGGAACGCCGGCGTGGTGCCGCCGAGCTGGACGTACTGCTGGCCCTCGGGCTCGCCGGTGTGCACGCAGTAGGGGCGGCCGGACACGTCGACGACCGCCTGCACGAGCGCCTCGTCGAGCGGCACGGTCGCGTCGCCGAACCGGCGTACGCCGGCCTTGTCGCCGAGCGCCTCGCGCAGCGCCTGGCCGAGCACGATCGCGGTGTCCTCGACGGTGTGGTGCGCGTCGATGTGGGTGTCACCGGCGGTCTGGACGGTCAGGTCGACCAGGGAGTGCCGGGCGAAGGCGGTGAGCATGTGGTCGTAGAAGCCGACGCCGGTCGAGATGTCGTGGCGGCCGGTGCCGTCGAGGTCGACCTCGACCAGGACCTTCGACTCGCTGGTCTGCCGCTCGATGCGCGCGGTGCGACTCATGCCTGCTCCTCCATCACCTGGGACAGTGCGTCCTTGAAAGCGTCCATCTCGTGCGCCGTGCCGATCGACACGCGCAGCCACCCGTCGGGGCCGACCTCGCGGATCAGCACACCCCGCTCGAGCAGCCCCTGCCACACAGCATGACGGTCGCCGAAGGTGCCGAACAACGCGAAATTGGCGTCGCTGTCGGCCACCGTCAGCCCCTGCGCCCGCAGCCACCCGACCGTGCGGTCGCGCTCGGCGCGGAGCTCGTCGACCCTGCCGAGCAGCTCGGGGGCGTGCCGCAGCGCCGCCAGCGCGGTCGCCTGGGTGACCGCCGAGAGGTGGTAGGGCAGCCGGACCACGCGGATCGCGTCGCAGATCGCCGGGTCGGCGGCGAGGTAGCCCAGCCGCAGCCCAGCGGCCGCGAACGCCTTGCTCATGGTGCGGGTGACGACCAGGTTGCGGTGCTCGGGCAGGAGCTCGAGCGCGCTGGGCACGCCCGTGCGGCGGAACTCGCCGTACGCCTCGTCGACGACGACGATGCCGTCGTCGCCCGCGGCCTTGCACAGCAGCCCGACGGCGTCGGGCGGGAGCGCGGTGCCGGTCGGGTTGTTCGGGCTGGGCAGCAGCACCACGCTCGGCCGCTCGCGCTCGACGGCCTCGCGGGCGGCGTCGAGGTCGAGGCTGAAGTCCTCGGCGCGCCGGCCCTGCACCCAGGCGGTCGAGGCGTCGCGGGCGTACTCGGGATACATCGAGTAGGTCGGTGCGAAGCTCATGGCTGTGCGCCCGGGGCCGCCGAAGGCCTGCAGGAGCTGGAGCATGACCTCGTTGGAGCCGTTGGCCGCCCACACCTGCTCGGCGGTGACGCCGTGCGGGGTGTCCTTGGAGAGGTACGCCGCCAGCGCGGTGCGCAGCTCGACGTGCTCGCGGTCGGGGTAGCGGTTGAGAGTGGTCGCCGCAGCGCGCACGGCCGTGGCGATGTCGTCGGCGCAGGCGTCGGAGGGGCCGTAGGGGTTCTCGTTGGTGTTGAGCTGCACCGGCACGTCGAGCTGCGGCGCGCCGTACGGCTGGAGGCCCCGCAGCTCCTCCCGGATCGGAGGCCAGGTCATGACTGGAACCGCACCGACACCGCGGCGCCGTGACCCGGCAGGTCCTCGGCGTTCGCGAGCGTGACGACGTGGTCGGCGACCTCGGCGAGCGCCTCGCGGGAGTAGTCGACGACGTGCACCGACCTGGTGAACGCGCGCACCGAGAGGCCGCTGCTGTGGCAGGCGCAGCCGGCGGTCGGCAGCACGTGGTTGGAGCCGGCGCAGTAGTCGCCGAGGCTGACCGGCGCGTGCGGCCCGACGAAGATCGCACCGGCGTTGCGCACCCGCGCGGCCCAGCCGGCGGCGTCCTCGGTGTGGATCTCGAGGTGCTCGGCGGCGTAGGCGTTGACCACGTCGAGGCCCTGCTCGAGATCGTCGACGAGCACGATGCCCGACTGCGGGCCCGACAGGCTGGTGCGGATCCGCTCGACGTGCTTGGTCACCGAGACCTGCTTGTCGAGCTCGGCCTCGACCTCGGTGGCCAGGCGCTCGCTCGGCGTCACGAGCACGGACGCCGCGAGCGGGTCGTGCTCGGCCTGGCTGATCAGGTCGGCGGCGACGTACGCCGCGTCGCCGGTGTCGTCGGCGAGGATGGCGATCTCGGTGGGCCCGGCCTCGGAGTCGATGCCGACCTGGCCCTTGAGCAGCCGCTTCGCGGTGACCGTGTAGATGTTGCCCGGGCCGGTGACCAGGTCGACCTTGGCGCACGGGCCGACGCCGTAGGCGAACATCGCGATCGCCTGGGCGCCGCCCACGGCGTAGACCTCCTCGACGCCGAGCAGCGCACAGGCCGCCAGGATCGTGGGGTGCACGGCGCCGCCGAACGCCTTCTGCGGCGGGCTGGCCAGCGCGATCGAGCCGACGCCGGCGGTCTGCGCGGGCACGACGTTCATCAGCACGCTGGAGACCAGCGGTGCCAGGCCCCCGGGGACGTAGAGGCCGACCCGGTCGATCGGCACCTTGCGGTGCGTGACCCGGGCGCCCGGGCCGAGGTCGGTGACCGCGTCGTGCTCGAGCTCGTTGGCGCAGGTCGCCCGCAGCCGCCGGATCGACTCGTCGAGCCCCGCGCGGATGGCCGGGTCGAGCCCGTCGAGCGCCTCGGCCAGCGCCTCCGGGGCGACCCGGATGTCGTCGACCGTGACGCCGTCGAAGCGCTCGCCGTACTCCCGGATCGCATCCAGGCCGCGCGTGCGCACCGCCTCGCAGATCGCATGCACCGCCGGCACCGCCGCTTCGACGTCGAAGTCGGCTCGGGGCACGGCTGCGCGGTAGTCGACCGTCGCCCGGTCCACGCCCCGCAGGTCGATGCGCTGGATCATGCGTCCGATTCTACGAGCGGTCGCCTGTCCTGCCTGATCGGCGACAGTGGCTGGACTACGTTGATGCCGTGGCCGACACACTCCCGATGTTCCCGCTGAACGCGGTGCTCTTCCCGGGGATCAGCGTGCCGCTGCACGTCTTCGAGGACCGCTACCGGGCGCTGGTGCACCACCTGCTGCGCGAGCCGGACCCCACGAAGCGGGTGTTCGCGAGCGTGGCGATCCGGGAGGGCTACGAGATCGGCGACCACGGCGCCCAGTCGCTCTACCGGGTCGGCGTCCGGCTGCAGCTGACCGACGTGGAGGCCCACGAGGACGGCACCTTCGACGTGGTCGCCGTCGGGATGGAGCGCATCGAGCTGCAACGGCTCGACCCGAGCGGCACGTTCCCGGTCGGGCACGTCGAGCCGCACCCCGACCCCGAGTCGGCGGTGCCGGAGTCTGTCCTCGAGCGAGCCCGGGCCGCGTTCACCGCCTACCGCGCCGCGCTCACCGCGCTGCGCAGCGACCCCTACGAGGGCTCGCTCCCCCGCGACCCGACCTACCTCTCCTGGACGCTGGCCGCGCTCGCACCGCTGCCGATGTCGGAGCGGCAGACCCTGCTCGAGGCCGACGACGCCGGCGAGCGGCTGGTGCTGCTCACCGACCTCCTGCGGGCCGAGCTGCGGGCGATGAACGTGATCCCGTCCCTGCCCGCCACCGAGGTCGCGCGCACCCGGTGGTCGCCGAACTAGCCGAGAGACCCGATGGCCAAGAAGAAGTCCGCGGGCGGCACCCCCGCCACGGTCGCACTGACCCGCGCGGAGCTGCCGTTCAGCCTGCACGAGTACGACCACGACCCCCGCGCCACGTCGTACGGGCTGGAGGCCGCCGAGGCACTGGGCCTGGAGCCGGAGCGGGTGTTCAAGACGCTGATGGCGAACGTCGACGGCCGGCTGGCGGTCGGCATCGTGCCGGTCTCCGGCCAGCTCGACCTCAAGGCCCTGGCCCGCGCGCTGGGCGGCAGCAAGGCCGCGATGGCCGACGTGGCCGCCGCCGAGCGGGCGACCGGGTACGTCGCCGGCGGGATCTCCCCCGTCGGCCAGAAGCGCGCGCACCCGACCGTGCTCGACGAGTCCGCCGCCGGCTTCGACACGATCTACGTCTCCGGCGGCCGGCGCGGGCTCGACCTCGGGATCGCGCCGGACGACCTGGTCACGGCCACCGGCGCGATCCTGGCCCCGATCAGTCGGACGTGATCTCGATCATTGAGTTCAGCCAGCGTTGACGGTCGCGAACTTGAAGGAGAAGTCAGGGGTCGACATCCCGTTGACGTCCATAAGGCTCTGCTCCTCAACGCAGTCACCGCCCGCCTTGCGGACGAACCGGCCGCTGAACACGACCTCGTCGCCCTCTTCAAGGTCCGCGAGGTCGGCGTACATCTTGCTGCTCGGAGCGATCAGCGTGTCGGAGCCGATGTCCGACAGCGAGTTGTTCCAGGTCTGCACGGAGACGTCGTCGGCGATCGAGATGGCGAGGACTGCGGCGTCGCCGCCGAGCTCGGTCTCGACGGACTCGACGGTGCCATGCCATCCCTCGACAGCGAGCGAAGGACCGAGCAGCGAGCAGATCGACGTGCCGCGCTCCTTGCGGGCCTGGACGACCGCGATCTCGTTCCCGGAGTCTGCGGCGTCCTGTCCGGTCTCGACGATGGCGAGGAACTGGTCCTGGACCGACTCCTGCGGCTCCTCGGCCGGCTCCCCGGCCGGCTCCTCGGCCTCCTCCTCGGCCGGCTCGGCGGCCGGCTCGGCGGCCGGCTCCGCGGCCGGCTCCGCGGCATCGTCGTCAGACTTGTCGACGGTGTCGCTCGCTGCCGGCGTGGCGATGTCGTCCGACGGATCCGACTCCATCGCGGAGCCGATCGTCCCGATCAGCATCAGCGCGGCGAACGCCGCGAGCACGCCGGTCAGAACCTTGTGACGGGCGAACCAGTTCGGCGTCGTGGTCGCGCCACCGACGGCCGGAACCGCAGTCGTGGCGGCGCCGACTCCATGTGCGGGAGCGGAGTGCTCGGTCCACGCCGTGCCGTCCCAGTAGCGCAGAAGGTCGGGACGCGAGGCGTCTGGGTACCACCCCGCGGGGGTCTGTGCTTGATCCATGGTCGTACTCCTCGTGCGACCGGCGCGCGCACGATGGGCGCCGGGGGTGGGTGTCGCACACGCCGGCGCAAGCGCCGGCCTGCGGACGGGACAGGGCCCGTCGCACGGCGCAGCCCGGTCACGGGCCGGCTTTGGCCGTCACTGGGAGTTCGGCACGAAGCAGAAATTCCTGAGAGATCGCCGCCCGGCGCGATCCTGGCCCCGATCAGTCGGACGTGATCTTCAGGACCGCGTGCGCGGTCTCCTCGTCCCGCCAGGCACTGAGCCCGAGCGCGTCGAGCGGCTCGAGGTTGTCGCGCAGCTCCTGGTCGTCGCCGGCGAGGTCGGCGATCCAGTCGTCGCCGCCGTCGAGGTCGATGAAGAGGATCGCGGCCGCGCCGTCGGCGTGCTCGATCACCCGACCGAACGTGTCCGTGCCACCGAGGTCGCCGTCCTCGACCAGCTGGGCGCGGTAGCCGGCGTCCGGGCCCACCGCGACGGCGGCATCGCCCGGGTCGCTGTCGAGGACGCCGTCGTCGGCGCCGGCCGCTGCCGTGCGCAGCTTGTCGAGCACGCCGTCGATCTCGGCCGGGTCGCCGATGATCTTCACGCCGATGCCGGGCAGCTCCGTCGAGCCGCTGTCGAGGGCGGTCGGGTCGAAGTCGGGTCCGATGGCGAGCGCCAGCGCGTCACCGACGACGGCCTCGGCGTCCTCGGGCAGGTCGATGCCGAGCGTGTTGGTGACCTCGTCGACCAGGTCACCGACCGAGCCTCCCTCGGTCTGGGCGATCTGCTCGAGGAGGTCGTCGACCCAGCCCTCCCCGAAGCTCAGGGCGAGCGCGGCAACCGTGTCGGCCGGCAGCGAGGACGCCACCTCACCCGCGTCGTCGCCGCCGGTGAGCCCGCGGCCGACCGTGGTCGAGTCGGCGGCGACCTCGAGCTCGACCCCACCGTCGTCGAAGCGGATCGTCGCAGCGGCGCCCCGGAAGTCCTCGAGCGCCTTCGTCGCCTCGTCCGGCACCGGCATCGTGTCGTCGGGCCCGATGGAGGAGCCGGAGCAGACGACCGCACCGTCGTCGTCCGTGGTGCAGTCCGTCGCGAAGTCCTCGCCGGAGGTCACGCCGGTGAGCTGGTCGGCCATGAGCGCGCCGGCCTCGGGGGCGGCGTACATCGAGATCACGCCGCTGTCGCCGACCTCGCCGGTCCAGCGCCGGTAGTCGTCGTCGTCGGCGAGCGTGCCCTTCGCCGCGTCGTCGGCGACCTGCTGGGCGATGTCCTCGGTCTCGGCCAGCAGCACCCAGCCGTCCTCGATCACCCACGCGCCCTCGTCGGGCGTGGCGCCGTTGCAGTCCCGCAGGGCGGTGAGCCCCTGGTCGGCCCCGTCCTCGTCGCTCACCTGGAGCACGAAGACCGCGGCCGGGTCGTCGGCGCCGACGTCGACGGCGGCCAGGCCGAAGCGGTCGCCGAGCCACGGCTCGATGTCGTCGGCGTAGTCGAGGTCGTCGCACTCGCCCTGGATCTCGTCGTAGATCCACTCGCGGATGTCGTCGTCGGCGTCGAGCCCGACGTGCTCCTCGAAGGCGGGGAACTTGCGCAGGGTGCGCAATGCCTCGATCTTCTGGCCACCGCTGGGGTCGAGGTCGACGCTGACGTAGGCGATCGTGGAGCCGGGCAGGGCCTCGGCCGGCTGCGCGCCGGTCGAGAAGAACGACCAGGCTGCCCACGAGGCGCCGGCGACGCCCACGGCGGCGACCGCCCCCACGACGGCCAGCAGCCCACGGCGGCCGCCCCGGTCCGGCGGCAGCGGCTTGCCGCCGCCGAAGTCGAGGGTCTCGGGCGGTCCCGAGGGAGGCGGACCGGCCGGCGCGTCGAAGGACATGCGCGCAGCCTAGGGCGTCGGAGCGACGTCCGGATGCTCCTCCACAGGAAGACGCGGGTGGCGCGGGCCGAGGCCGATGAGCACGATGACCAGGCCGACCAGCGCACCGAGCGGGACCGCGATGAACGGGCTGCGGCCGGAGACCGCGAGCTGCGCGGGGAGCCGGGTGCCGTCGTCGGCGCTCGCGGCGAGGTCGCTCGGGTCGGCGGGGCCGAGGGCGACTCCGACGCGGAGCATCACCCAGGCCGCCAGCGCCGAGCCGGCGACGACCGCGACCAGGGTCAGCATCGGCACGCGGTCGACAAAGAGCGTGGCCACCAGGCCGACGAGGAGGCCGGCGACGGTGCCGACCACGACGTACCAGCCGGTGCCGGAGAACTGCTGCTGGAGCGCGAGGGCGTCCGCGGGCCGCCACTGGTGGTCGACGACGACGCCGGTCTCGGGCGTCCACACCCGCTCCCAGACGAAGCCCGCCACCGCCCCGGCGAGCGCGAACGCCGCCAGGACGCCGCCGACCTCCACGGCCGCGCGCCGCCGCGAGGCGGTCATCCGGTGAGGCACCCGGGTCCGAGGAGCTGCTTGAGGTCGGCGAAGAGCGCGGGGCTCGGCGAGACCCGGTGCTTGTCCAGGCTCATCACCAGCGTCGACTCGCGGGTGAGCAGGCGCAGGCGCACCTCGGTCATGCCGGGGTGAGTGCGCAGCACCTCCTTGAGCTGGTCGACGACCGGCGGCGTGCACCGGGTCGACGGGAGGCTGATGACCACCGGGCCCGACGGCCCGTCGGAGAGGTCGGGGAGGGTGACCTCCTGGCCCATGATCTCCGGCTGGTCCTTGCTCCGCGAGAGCCGGCCCTTGACCGTGACGATCGCATCCTCGGAGACCACGTGCCCGCACAGCTGCCAGGAGCTCGGGAACAGCAGCACGTCGATGGCGCCGTCGAGGTCCTCGACGGTGACCAGCGCCCACGGGTCGCCCCGCTTGGTGATCTTGCGCTGGACCGAGGTGACCAGGCCGGAGACGGTGATCGGGGTGCCGTCGGCGCGGTCCTCGTCCATCATCAGCTGGCCGATCGTGCAGTCGGTGCCCGTCGAGAGCACGTGCTCGAGGCCGAGCAGCGGGTGGTCGGAGACGTAGAGCCCGAGCATCTCCCGCTCGTGGCCGAGCAGCGTCATCTTGTCCCAGTCGTCGATGTCGGGGATCGTCACCGAGACCCCGAAGCCCGAGTCGTCGTCGAGGCCGCCGAAGAGGGAGTCCTGGCCGATCGCCTCGTTGCGCTTGATGTCGACGAACTGGTCGACCGCCGACTCGTGGATCGCCACGAGGGCACGCCGCTTGTGCTTCATGTCGTCGAACGCGCCGGCCTTGATCAGCGACTCGATGACCCGCTTGTTGCAGACCTGCGCCGGGACCTTCTTGAGGAAGTCGTTGAAGTCCTCGTAGCGACCCTGCTCGGTGCGGCCGGCGACGATGCCGTCGACGACGTTGGCGCCGACGTTGCGGATAGCGGTGAGGCCGAAGCGGATGTCGCGGCCGACCGGGGTGAAGTCGTGGGCCGACTCGTTGACGTCGGGCGGGAGCACCTGGATCTTCATCCGGCGGCACTCGTTGAGGTAGATCGCCATCTTGTCCTTGTCGTCCCGCGCGGACGTGAGCAAGGCGGCCATGTACTCGGCCGGGTAGTTGGCCTTGAGGTAGGCGGTCCAGTAGGTGATGACGCCGTACGCCGCGGAGTGCGACTTGTTGAACGCGTAGTCGGAGAACGGGAGCAGGATCTCCCACAGCTTGTCGATCGCCGCCTGGGGGAACCCGCGCTCCAGCATGCCCGCCTGGAAGCCGGCGTACTGCTTGTCGAGCTCCTCCTTCTTCTTCTTGCCCATCGCGCGGCGCAGGTTGTCTGCGGCGCCGAGCGTGAAGCCGGCGAGCACCTGCGCGATCGCCATGACCTGCTCCTGGTAGACGATCAGGCCGTAGGTCTCCCCCAGAACCGGCTCGAGCGCCTCGGCGAGGGCAGGGTGGATCGGCTCGATCGGCTCGCGGCCGTTCTTGCGGCGTGCGTACTTGTTGTGCGAGTCCGCGCCCATCGGGCCGGGGCGGTAGAGCGCGCTGACCGCGGTGATGTCGGCGAACTGGTCGGGCTGCATCGAGCGCAGCAGCGCCCGCATGCCGCCACCATCGAGCTGGAAGACGCCGAGGGTGTCGCCGCGGCCCATCAGCTCGTAGGTGGGCCGGTCGTCGAACGGCAGCTCCTCGAGCACGACGCGCTCGCCGCGGTTGGCCTCGATGTTGACGATCGCGTCGTCGAGGATGTGCAGGTTGCTGAGCCCGAGGAAGTCCATCTTGACCAGCCCGAGCGCCTCGCACATCGGGTAGTCGAACTGGGTGATGATGGCGCCGTCCTGCGGGCGCGCCATGATGGGCACGATGTCGAGCAGCGGCTCGCTGGACATGATCACGCCGGCGGCGTGCACGCCCCAGTTGCGGATCTGGCCCTCGAGGCTGACCGCGGTGTTGTAGATCGTGCGGACGTCGGGGTCCTGGTCGTGCAGCGTGCGGAACTCGCCGCCCTCGCCGTAGCGCTTGTGCTCGGGGTTGAAGATCTCCTTGAGCGGCACGCCCTTGCCCATGACGTCGGGCGGGAGCGCCTTGGTGATCCGGTCGGAGATCGCGAAGCCGTGGTCGAGCACGCGGGCGGCGTCCTTGATCGCGGCCTTGGCCTTGAGCCGGCCGAAGGTGGCGATCTGGGCGACGCGGTCGGCGCCGTACTTCTCGGTGACGTACTTGATGACCTCGCCGCGGCGGTGGTCGTCGAAGTCGATGTCGAAGTCGGGCATGGACGGGCGCTCGGGGTTGAGGAAGCGCTCGAAGAACAGTCCGTGCTCGAGGGGGCACAGGTCGGTGATGCTCAGGGCGTACGCCGCGATGGAGCCCGCACCCGATCCACGGCCGGGACCGACGCGGATGCCGTTGCGCTTGGACCACTGGATGAAGTCGGCGACCACGAGGTAGTAGCCGCAGTAGCCCTTCTGGGAGATGACCGCGAGCTCCATCTCGACGCGGTCCTTGACGTCCTGGGTCAGCCGCTCGCCGGGGTAGCGGGCCTCGATGCCCCGCCAGACCTCCTTGCGGAACCAGCTGTCCTCGGTCTCGCCGGCGGGCACGTCGGCGCGCGCCATGTAGCCGCCCGTGGACTCGACGAACTCGACCTCGCACCGCTCGGCGATCGCGAGCGTGTTGTCGCAGGCGTCGGGGAAGTCGGCCCACAGCTCGCGCATCTCGGCGGCCGACTTGATGTAGTAGCCGCCGCCGTCGAACTTGAGCCGGTTGGTGTCCGCGAGGCGCTTGCCGGACGCCACGCAGATGAGGGCGTCCTGGCCGGCGGCGTCCTCGGGGTTGGTGTAGTGCGTGTCGTTGGTGACGATCGCCGGCAGGTCGAGCGTCTTGGCGATCCGGAGCAGGTCCTCGCGGGTGGCCCGCTCGGCGGCGATGCCGTGGTCCATCAGCTCGAGGTAGAAGTTGTCCTTGCCGAAGATGTCCTGGAACTCGCCGGCCGCCCGCAGCGCCTCGTCGTACTGGCCGAGCGTCAGCCGGGTCTGGATCTCGCCGGAGAGGCAGCCGGTGCTCGCGATGATGCCCTTGGCGTACTGCTGGAGCAGCTCGCGGTCCATGCGGGGCTTGTAGTAGTAGCCCTCGAGGCTGGCCCGGCTGGCGAGCCGGAAGAGGTTGTGCATGCCGGCGGTGTTCTCCGCCCACATGGTCATGTGCGTGTAGGCGCCACCGCCGGCGACGTCCTTGCCACCCTCCTCGGCCACGTCGCCCTTGCCCCAGCGGACCCGCTTGCGCTCGCCGCGGGGCGTGCCGGGGGTGAGGTAGGCCTCGATCCCGATGATCGGCTTGACGCCGTGCTTGCGGGCCTTGGAGTAGAAGTCGAACGCGCCGTGCAGGTTGCCGTGGTCGGTCATCGCGATGGCCGGCATCCCCTGCGCGGCCACGCGGGTGAAGAGTCCGTCGAGCAGCGATGCCCCGTCGAGCATGGAGTACTCGGTGTGGACGTGGAGGTGGACGAAGGAGTCCTGGGAGCCTGTCGCCATCGTCTCCGGGCTCCTCCTCGGATGCTGCGTCGGTCAGGGTTGCGGGCGTGCTTCACCAGCGCCACGAAGAAGTCCTGGCGACCGGTGGGGGAAGGACGCCAGCCTACGCGACTCGTTCCTCAGATTAGAGCGGCACACCGACATCGCCGACTCGGCCCGTCTTGCCCGCCCGCGGGCCCCGAGTCGGCGCGAAGTGCCCGCCCGGCGGGCACTTCGCGCCGACTCGAGCCCGCTCAGCGGGCAGGTGGCGCCGACTCGGTGGCTTCGAGGCTCTCGGTGATGATCGTGTGCACGATGCGGGCCAGCCGCTCCTCGCCCAGCTCCGGCGCCCGGGCGGCCATCGCCGTGGCGATCGAGCGCTCGCGCTCCGGGTCGCGGGTGGTGTCGCGCTTGTGGTCCTGGACGGCGCGGGTGAGGGCCACCCGGCGGGCCAGCAGGTCGGCCAGCTGCTCGTCGACCTCGTCGATCAGCCCCCGGTAGAACGCGAGCGGGTCGGCGCCCGGCCACGCCATCCGGATGTCCGGAGCCTTCTCCTCGTTGCCGGACCCGTCGGTGCGCTCGAGCTCGACCAGGCCGTGGCGGCGGTAGAAGCGGCGGGCGCCCTCGTTGCTCTCGAAGACCCACAGCGCGAAGCCGGCCGGACGCAGCGACTTGACCAGGTCCAGCAGCGTCGTGCCGATGCCGGTGTCGAGGTGATCGGGGTGCACGAAGAGGTGGTTGAGCCAGGTCGGGGTGACCATCGCGTAGGCGACGATCGCGCCGTCGCGCTCGGCGACCCAGACCTCGACGTCGTCGCTCGCGAGCTGGCCGGCTATCCAGGCCCGGTCCTCCTCGCCCGTGTGCACGGCCGGAGGCATCTGCGGCACGGCCGCCACCCGGGCGGCGGTGTAGAGGCCGGCGACCGCGACGGCGTCGTCCGGTCCGGCCGGGCGGAGCAGCAGGTCGTCAGTGGGCATCGCGGATCACCTCGAGCGCGTGCGCGAGGTCCTCCGGGTACTCCGACTCGTACTCGACGTAGTCCCCCGTGTCCGGGTGCTCGAAGCCCAGGCGTACGGCGTGCAGCCACTGCCGCTCCAGCCCGACCCGGCGCGAGAGCGAGGGGTCGGCGCCGTACGTCAGGTCGCCGACGCAGGGGTGCTTGAGCGCGGCCATGTGGACCCGGATCTGGTGCGTGCGGCCGGTCTCGAGGTGGATCTGCAGCAGGCTGGCGAACCGGTGCGCCTCGAGCGTCTCGTAGTGCGTGACGCTGTGCCGCCCGTCGGCCATCACCGCGAACTTGTAGTCGGCCTTCGGGTGCCGCCCGATGGGCGCGTCGATCGTGCCCTCGAGCGGGTCCGGGTGGCCCTGGACGAGCGCGTGGTAGGTCTTGTCGACGGTCCGGTTGCGAAAGGCGTTCTTGAGCACCGAGTAGGCGTGCTCGGACTTGCAGATCACCATCACGCCGGAGGTGCCGACGTCGAGGCGCTGCACGATGCCCTGACGCTCGGAGGCGCCGCTGGTGGAGATCCGGAACCCGGCGCCGGCGAGGTGGCCGACGACGGTCGGGCCGGACCAGCCGGGCGAGGGGTGGACGGCGACGCCGACGGGTTTGTCGATCACGACGATGGCGTCGTCGTCGTGGATGATCTTGATCCCCTCGACCACCTCGGGCACGACCTCGAGCGGGTCCGCCTCGACCGGGATCGTGACGTCGAGGATCGCGCCGGGCAGCACCCGGTCGCTCTTGGCGACGGGCTTGCCGTCGAGCTCCACGTGGCCGGCGGCGATCAGGTCGGCCGAGCGGCTGCGCGACAGCCCGAAGAGCCGGGCCATCGCGGCGTCGACGCGCTCGCCGGCGAGCCCCTCGGGCACGGGCAGGACCCGGTGGTCGGCGAGGCTCACGGCGTCTTCTCGCTCGTGCGCGAGCCGTCGAGGTGCACGCCGCGGACGACCTGGACGAGGATCAGCCCGGCGGCGACGTTGATGCAGATGTCGGCGACGTTGAAGACCGGCCAGTGCGGCAGCATGAAGAAGTCGATGACGTGACCGCGCAGGGGCCCCGGCTCGCGCAGCAGCCGGTCGGTCAGGTTGCCGGCGACGCCGGCGAGCAGCAGGCCGAGGGCCACCGCCCAGACGACGCTCCCGACCCGGCGCACGAGCCACAGGATCACGCCCACCGCCACGATCGCCAGGAGCGTGAACAGCTCGGTGTACGCCGTCCCGGTGCTGAACGCGGCGCCCGGGTTGCGCACCAGGTGCAGCACGAAGAAGTCGCCGATCAGCTCGACGTCGGGCCGCCCGGTCAGCCGGTCGACCGCCACCACCTTCGCGATGACGTCGACGGCGTACGCCGCGAGGGCGACGAGTCCGAAGACCGCCAGCAGGCGGGGCCGCGGGCCGCGGGGTCGAACGGGTGGGATCTCGTCCTGGTCGCTGGTCAGCGACGCTCCTCGCGCTGCTTGCATGTCATGCACAGTGTGGCACGCGGGAACGCCATCAGTCGCATCTTGCCGATCGGGTTGCCGCAGGACTCGCAGATGCCGTAGGTGCCGTCGTCGATGCGGGCCAGGGCGCGCTCGATCTGGGCCAGCTTGTCGCGCTCGCTGTTGAGCACGGTGAGCTCGTGGTCGCGCTC
The DNA here is from genome assembly GCF_013778305.1 of Nocardioides agri. Taxonomy (GTDB): domain Bacteria; phylum Actinomycetota; class Actinomycetes; order Propionibacteriales; family Nocardioidaceae; genus Nocardioides; species Nocardioides agri. The sequence continues at coordinate 224,573 of NZ_JACEIC010000001.1, read as the reverse complement.
GAAGCTGCTGGCGCCGACGTCGGCCTGGTCCTGGCCGGCGCCGTCGCCGGAGTCGCGCATCAGGCCGTTGAGCTCGTTGTCGAGGCCGGCCACGATCTCGAGGCTGTGGGTGCGCTGCTCGTGCAGCTCGTCGAGCAGCTCCTTGAGCTCGGCCTTGGTCCAGGCGGTCTCGCCGGCCTGGACGGCGAGCGCCTTGGCCGGCGCCTTCCTCGCGGGAGCCTTGGCGGGGGCCTTGGCGGGGGTCTTCGGGGCGGGCGCGGATGCCTTCGTCACAGCTGCTGCCTTCGTGGCCGGAGCGGCCTTCTTGGCGGCTGGGGCAGCCGCCTTCGTGGCCGGGGCCGACTTCTTGACCGCCGGAGTCGTCTTGGTGGCGGCCGCCTTCTTGGCCGGGGCCGCCTTCGTGGCCGGAGCGGCCTTCTTGGCCGGAGCGGCCTTCTTCGCCGGGGCCGCCTTCTTGGCCGGGGCCGCCTTCTTGGCCGGGGCCGCCTTCTTGGCCGGAGCCGCCTTCTTGGCCGGGGCCGCCTTCTTGGCCGGGGCCGCCTTCTTGGCCGGGGCCGCCTTCTTGGCCGGAGCCGCCTTCTTCGCCGGAGCCGCCTTCTTCGCCGGGGCCGCCTTCTTCGCCGGAACGGCCTTCGTGGCCGGAGCCGCCTTCTTGGCCGCCGACCCGCGGCTCACCACCTTGCGCGCTGCTGCCGCCGCCTGACCGGCGATCGACTTCCTGGTGCTGCGAGCCATGACGGGCCTCCTCGGCCTTGGCGGGGCACGTGCCACCCGAATCGGGTGCAGGGAATCTAGCCGGTGACACCAGCCCCCTCAAACCGACGCACCGGGAAAGCGCGACACCGGTCGGCCCACGAGGGGTCGACCGGTGTCGTCGGAGCCGGCTCAGCGCCGGTCCCAGGCCTGGATCAGGCGTCGTCCTCGCCGAGGATCGAGCGCAGCCGCTTCGGCGCCGGCGAGTCCTCGCCGGCGGAGGCGGGCGGCTCGGAGCCGGCGTTGAGCGCCTCGAGCTGCTGGGTGAAGTAGCTCTTGAGGCGGGAGCGGTACTCGCGCTCGAACGAGCGCAGGTTCTCCACCTCGCTGTTGAGCTTGTCGCGCTCCTTCTCGAGGTCGCCGAACATCTGGCGGCGGCGCTCGGCGGTCTCGGAGTCGAGCATCTGGGCCCGGGTCCGGGCGTCCGCCTCGAGCCGGTCGGCCTTGGTGCGGGACTCGACGTCGAGGCGCTCGGACTTCGTGCGCGCCTCGGCGATGATCTTGTCGGCCTCGTTCTTGGCGTCCTCGACCAGCTCGTCGGCGTTGCGGGTCGCGATCTCCAGCAGGCGGGCCGCGGCGTTGGAGGCCTCGGGGACCGTCTCGACGCGGATCGTCTCCACCGGGCTGGCCACGGCCGCGACGACCGGCGCGGGGGCTGCGACCGGGGCCGGCTCGGGCTCCGGCTTCTTCTCGACCACCGGCTCGGGAGTCGGGGCGGACGTCGGGACCGGCGCGCCGGACTGCGCGGCGGAAAGCTTCGACCTGAGGTCGTCGTTCTCCTTCGTGAGCCGCGCTAGCTCCGCCTCCACCTCGTCGAGGAACTGGTCCACCTCGCCCATGTCGTAGCCCTCACGGAGCCGGACAGGAGTAAAGCGCTTGTTGCTCACGTCCTCAGGCGTCAGCGGCATGACCTCACCCATTCATTCTCGTCAGAGTTACTGTCGGTCGAACAATAGCGCCTGCCACGGTGGCAGGCGCAGCCAAGTAGTCGATGACCCATCAGGTCAGCAGCAGCCTCGCGTTGAGCGAGAGCAGCACGTAGGCCAGGACCATCACGATCAGGAAGCTCAGGTCCAGGGAGATGTTCCCGATGCGCAGCGGCGGCACCACGCGGCGCAGTGCCTTGATCGGTGGGTCGGTCGCGGAGTAGACGCCCTCCAGGCCGACCAGCAGGGCGCCCCGCGGCGACCACTGGCGCGCGAAGATCTGCACCCAGTCCACGATGAACCGGACCCACAGCAGCGCGATGAACACCCAGAGCACGATCTGGATGACGATTCCCACGGTTTGCACGTACGACGAGTCCTAGCTCTGGTTGAAGAACCCGCCCTCGACGATCCGCGCCTTGTCCTCGGCTGCGACCGAGACGTTGGGAGGGGAGAGCAGGAAGACCTTGTTGGTGATGCGCTCGATGGTGCCACGAGTGGCAAAGACGAGCCCAGCCGCGAAGTCCACCAGTCGCTTGGCGTCGGCGTCGTCCATCTCCGAGAGGTTCATGATGACCGGCGTGCCCTCGCGGAAGTTCTCGCCGACCGTGCGCGCCTCGTTGTAGGTGCGCGGGTGCAGCGTGGTGATGCGGGAGAGCTCCGCGACCACCCCGGTCGGACCGGTCGCGGTCGCCGGGCGGCGCCGCTCCGAGAGGTCGGCGACGGTCGCCGGGCGCGACGGGGCCTTGGCCTGCCGCGCCGAGACCGGCATCGTCTCCTGCGTCTCGTAGTCGCCTTCGTAGGTGGCGTACTCGTCGTCGTACCGGCCGGTGTCCTCGAGCAGGCCGAGGTACTCGCCGATCCTGCGCATCGCGCCGCTCATGACTGTCGTCCTCCGGAACTCCGCATCCCCAGGTGGGGCTGCACTGTTGGTGTTTTGGACCCTACTGGACCCGAGGCCTCGGACCGAGGACCGCGGAGCCTATGCGCACGTGTGTCGCGCCGTGTCGTACGGCGTGCTCCAGGTCGCCGCTCATGCCGGCCGAGAGCCAGGTGGCGTGCGGGTGGTCGACCAGGAAGCCGCGGCGGACGCCGGCGAGCCGCTCGAACGCCGCCTCCGGGTCCTCGCCGAGCGGGGCGACCGCCATCAGCCCGCGCAGCCGGAGCAGCCCGGCGGCGCCGACGGCCGCCGCGAGGGCGGGCAGGTCGTCGGCGTCCGCGCCGGCCCGACCCTCGCGGCCCGGCGGGTCGAGGCTGACCTGGAGCAGCACGTCGACCGGGCGGTCGCGCTCGTGGGCGCCGCGGTCGAGTCCAGCGACCAGCTTGGTCCGGTCGACGGACTCGACGACGTCGGCGTAGGCCGCGACCGCCGCGGCCTTGTTGCTCTGGAGGGCGCCGATGAAGTGCCAGGTGAGGTCGAGGTCGGCGCACTCGGCGGCCTTGGCCTGCGCCTCCTGGTGCCGGTTCTCCCCCACGTCGGTGACCCCCAGGTCGGCGAGGATGCGCACGTCGGACGCCGGGAAGTACTTGGTGACGACGACGAGCCGGACCTCCGCCGGGTCGCGATCGGTCTCCGCGCACGCGGTCGCGATCCGCTCACGCACGGCCGCCAGATTGGCGGCGACCTCGTCGTAGCGGCTCACGGGTGCCTCCACACGACGCCCGCGAGCCGGCCGGCGGCCGCCCCGTCGCGCCGGTGGGAGTGGAGCGTGTCGTCCTCGCGGGTGCAGCCGCCGACCTCCGTCGCCGGCACGCCCGCCTCCGCGAGCTGGGCGAGCACCCCGGCGCCGAGGTCGAGCGCGGGCGTGCCCCAGGTCGTGCTGGCGTGGGTGGCAGGCACCGCCGCGGCCACCTCGGCGCGCATCTCCTCCGGCACCTCGTAGCAGCCGCCGCAGATGTGCGGACCGACCCAGGCACGGACCGGCACGCGACCGAGCGCCGCGAGCGTGGCCGGGACGACGCCGCGGCGTACGCCCTCGCGCCCTGCGTGCACGGCCGCGATCCGGCCGTCGTCGGCGACCAGCAGCACCGGGACGCAGTCGGCGGCCCGCGCCAGCAGGGCGACGCCCGCCTCGGCCGTCACCAGCGCGTCGGCGTCCGGGAACGCGCCGTCCGGCCCGGTGACGACGTGCACCGCGGTGCCGTGCACCTGGTGCATGAGGTACGGCGTGGCGCCGGTCGCTGCGGCGACCTCGGCGAGGCCGGCGGCTCGGACGTCGTCGGCCGCGAGGTCGCCGAGGTCGAGGCGGCGGTCCGTGAACGCGACCGACACCGTGCCGGTGGCGACCGGCACGGTGTCGACGTGGAAGAAGGTCACTTGAGGAAGTCGGGCACGTCCAGGTCGTCGTCGTCGAACTGGACCTGGGTCGGCGCCGGTCGCGGCGCGGTCGGCTGGACCGGCTTGTCGGACGACGACGCCGCCGGGGCGCTCGCCGGGACCGTGGCCCGCTCGGCCTCGGGTCGCGGAGCCGGCTTGGCCTCCGGGCGCGGGTCCTTGCGCAGCGTCGAGCCCTCGTCGCGGCGCTTGGGCTGGCCACCGTCGAAGCCGGCGGCGATGACGGTCACCCGGACCTCGTCGCCGAGGGCGTCGTCGATGGTGGCGCCGAAGATGATGTTGGCCTCGGGGTGCACGGCGTCGGCGACCAGCGCCGCCGCCTCGTTGATCTCGAAGAGGCCGAGGTCGGAGCCACCGGCGATCGAGAGCAGCACGCCGTGGGCGCCGTCGATGCTCGCCTCGAGCAGCGGGCTGGACACCGCCATCTCGGCGGCCGCGACGGAGCGGTCGTCGCCACGCGCCGAGCCGATGCCCATGAGCGCCGACCCGGCGTTGGACATCACGGACTTCACGTCGGCGAAGTCGAGGTTGATCAGGCCGGGCGTGGTGATCAGGTCGGTGATGCCGGAGACACCCTGCAGCAGCACCTGGTCGGCCTGCTTGAACGCGTCGAGCACCGAGACGTTGCGGTCGCTGATCGAGAGCAGCCGGTCGTTGGGGATCACGATGAGGGTGTCGACCTCCTCGCGCAGCTGCGCGATGCCCTCCTCGGCGGAGTTGGCGCGACGCCGGCCCTCGAAGGCGAACGGCCGGGTGACGACGCCGATCGTCAGGGCGCCGAGGCTGCGCGCGATCCGGGCCACGACGGGCGCACCGCCGGTGCCCGTGCCGCCGCCCTCGCCGGCGGTCACGAAGACCATGTCGGCGCCCTTCATGACCTCCTCGATCTCGTCGGCGTGGTCGTCGGCGGCCCGGGCGCCCACGTCGGGGTTGGCGCCGGCGCCGAGTCCACGGGTGAGCTCGCGGCCGATGTCGAGCTTGACGTCGGCGTCGCTCATCAGCAGCGCCTGGGCGTCGGTGTTGATGGCGATGAACTCGACGCCCTTGAGGCCGACCTCGATCATCCGGTTGACGGCGTTGACACCACCACCACCGATGCCCACGACCTTGATGATGGCCAGGTAGTTCTGTGCTGCTGCCACGGCTTTCGCCCTTCGCTCTGCGTGCGGATGTTCGGGATGTCTGCTGGTACTGGGGAAGTCGATCGGCGTGTTCCTCAACTCTGACCCTCAACCTGAGGGTTATAGTTATGTCAACCTCGCCGTGCCGACGACACTAGGCAGGGCGGCACGCCATTTGGCGGCGACACGCCGCCTAGCGGGTGGTCGGCTGCCCGGGAACGCTGACGTCGTAGCGCTCGGCCTCGACGGCATCGAGCAGCTCGCCGAGGACGGCGGCCTTCTGCTCGGTCTGCTCCGCACTCCCCCAGATCACCTCGCGGCCGTCGCGCAGCTCGAGGGTGATCTCGTCGACGGTGGCGACGTCGACGTGATCGACGTCGGAGGCGAGGTCGCCGGGGAGCGCGGCGACGACCAGCGCACCTTCGCGCAGCGCCTCCGAGCCGGTGTCGGCGTCGGTCTCGATCTGCGGCAGGTCGGCGGGTGCTCGCTGGTAGTCGCGGAAGACGACCCCATCGGCGTCCAGACCTCGGAGTCGGCCGCCGAGCGTGACGACGGCGACGGGCTCGCGCTCGGTGACGACGATCCGCACGCGGTCGGGCCACTCGCGGCTGACGTCGGCGGACTTCACGGGCGCCAGCGCCTCGACCCGGGTCCGGATGCGGTCGAGGTCGACGGTGGCGAGCGGCTCGCCCACGGGCACCGCGGCCGCGCGCTCGACCTGGTCGGCGCGCAGGTGCTCGACCCCGGTGACGTGGGCGCCGTGCACGGAGAGGTACGACGAGCCGAACACCAGCCACAGCCCGCCGACGACCAGCAGCAGCACCAGCAGCACGGCCAGCACGCGGCGCCAGGCGAGCCAGCGGCGGGCGCGCTGCCGGCGCGCGAACCGGCGCCGGTTGCGCTCGAGCGCCGGATCCGGGGCCGGCTCGGGGCCGTCGTCCGACGCGGCGCTGAGGGCGTCGAAGCCCTGGGTCGCCTCCGGGTCGCGGGGTCTAGCCATCAGCCGCCCCCAGCAGTGCCAGCACCTGCGGGGCCACCTCGGTGACCGTGCCCGCGCCGAGGGTGAGGACCAGGTCGCCGGGCCGGGCCCGGGCGGCCAGCGCCGCGGCCGCGTCGGCGAGGTCGGGCACGAACGCCACCTGGGCGGCGGGCAGCGGCACCGCGCCGGCCACCAGCGCGCCGGTCACGGCCGGGTCGGCGTCCTCGCGGGCGAGGTAGACGTCGAGCACGACGACCTCGTCGGCGGCGCCGAGCGCCTCGCCCATCGCGGTGCCGAAGATCCGGGTGCGCGAGACCAGGTGCGGCTGGAAGGCCACGACGACGCGGCCCTCCCCCGCGAGCGCCCGCGCCGCCTGCAGGTCGCCGGCGATCTCGGTGGGGTGATGGGCATAGCTGTCGTAGACCCGGACGCCGCCGGCCTCGCCCTTGGGCTCCATGCGGCGCTTGGTGCCGGTGTAGGCCGCCACCCCGCGCGCGAGGTCGGCGGGGTCGTAGCCGAGCGCGACGCCGGCCGCGTGGGCCGCGAGCGCGTCGGCGAGGTAGTGCGCCCCCGGCGACCAGAGCGTCACACCGGCGAGCGCCTCGGGCGCACCCGCGGAGACCTCGATGACCCGGCGGCCGGCCGCGCGCTGCCGCTCGGCGAGCGCCGCCGCGCCGGGGTCGTCGACGCAGCACACCAGGAAGCCGTCGGCCGCGACCGTCGCGGCGAACTCGTCGAACGCCGCGACGTAGGCCTCCTCGGTGCCCCAGTTGTCGAGGTGGTCGGCCTCGACGTTGGTGACGACCGCGGCGTACGGCGCGTAGTGCAGGAAGGCGCCGTCGCTCTCGTCGGCCTCGGCGACGAAGACCTCGCCCGTCCCGTCGGCCGCGTTGACGCCGGTCGCGGACAGGTCGCCACCGATGGCGTACGCCGGATCCGCGCCGGCCGCCTGCAGCGCGACCGTGAGCAGCGACGTCGTGGTCGTCTTGCCGTGGGTGCCCGCGACGGCGACCACCCGGCGGCCGGCCATCACCGCGGCCAGGGCGGCCGAGCGCGGGAGCACCCGCAGGCCGCGGCGCACCGCCTCGGCGTACTCGGGGTTGTCCTCGCGGACCGCGGTCGAGACGACCACGGTGTCGGCGTCGCCGAGCTGGTCGGCGGCGTGCCCGAGGTGCACCGTGGCACCGAGGTCGCGCAGCGCCTGGAGCGTCGGCGAGTCGGTGCCGTCGCTGCCGCTGACCGCGATGCCGCGCGCCAGCATGATGCGGGCGATGCCGGACAGGCCGGCGCCGCCGATGCCGACGAAGTGGACGTGTCCCAGCCGGTCGGCGGGCAGGATCTCGTCCGGGACCGGGACCTTCACCGCTCCGCCCCTGCTCGGGCGACCTCGAGGACGATGCGGGCGAGCTTCTCGTCGGCGTCGCGCGGGACCACCGCGGCGGCCGCCGCGCCCATCTGGGCGAGCCGCTCGGCGTCGACAGCGAGGGCCGGCACGTGCTCGACGATCCAGTCGGTGGTGAGCTCGAGGTCGTCGACGATCAGGCCGCCGCCCGCGGCGACGACGGGGCGTGCGTTGAGCACCTGCTCGCCGTTGCCGATCGGCAGCGGCACGTAGACGGCCGGCAGCCCGACCGCGGCGGCCTCGGTGACGCTGTTGGCGCCCGCGCGGCACAGGGCCAGGTCGGCGGCGGCGTAGGCGAGGTCCATCCGTTCGACGAAGTCGACCACGACGTAGGGGACGTCGGTGGGCGCCGGCTCCGCTCCCCCGTGCTTGCCCTGGACGTGCAGCACCTGGACGCCGGCCGAGGCCATCGCCGCGGCGGCGGCCGACACCTGCTGGTTGAGCCGCCGGGCGCCCTGGGAGCCGCCGGTGACCAGCAGTGTGGGCCGGTCGAGGTCGAGGCCGAAGAACGCGCGGGCCTCGGCGCGCATCGCCTCCCGGTCGAGGCCCGAGATCATCGGGCGGATCGGCAGCCCGACGAGCTCGGCCCGCCGCAACGGGGTGTCCGGGAAGCTCACGGCCACCCGGCTCGCGAACCGCGCGCCGGCCCTGTTGGCCAGGCCAGGCACGGCGTTCTGCTCGTGGATCACCAGCGGCACCTGGCCCTTGCGGACGGCGAGGTAGAGCGGCATCGAGACGTAGCCGCCGTAGCCCACGACCACGTCGGGCCGCACCCGGTCGAGCACCGCGCGGGTCTCCCTGACCGCGGCCCGGAGCCGCGTCGGGACCTTGAGGAGGTCGGCGCTGGGCCGGCGCGGGAGCGGCACCGGCGGGGTCAGCTCCAGCGGGTAGCCGGCGGCGGGGACCACCGTGGTCTCGAGGCCGCGCGGGGTGCCGAGGCAGGTGATCTCGACGTCGGGACGGAGCCGTCGGAGGGCGTCGGCGGTGGCGAGCAGGGGGGAGGTGTGGCCGGCGGTTCCACCGCCGGCGAGCAGGATGCGCATCGCGGGCAATCCTAGGAAACGCGGCCGGCGGCGAGACCGGCGGAGCGGGCCTTCTTGCGCTGCGCCAACGCCTGCGCGGCCTCCGGGTCGCGGCGGGCGAAGCCGATGAGGAGGCCGAGGGCGACCAGGGACGGGACGAGTGCGGAGCCGCCGTAGGAGACCAGCGGCAGCGGGATGCCGATGACCGGGACGAGGGCGAGCACCATGCCGACGTTGATGATCATCTGCCCGAGCAGCCAGACGACGATGCCGAAGCTCATGTAGCGGACGAACGGCTCGGTCGTGTGGGTCGCGATCCGGACCGCGGCGTAGGCGATCGTGAGGAAGAGGCCCACGACGAGCAGCGTGCCGATCAGGCCGAGCTCCTCGCCGAGCACGGCGAAGATGAAGTCGGTGTGCGCCTCGGGCAGGTCGCCCCACTTCTGGCGGCTCGAGCCGATGCCCTCGCCGAAGATGCCGCCCGACGACAGCGCGTAGAGGCCGTGCGCCGGCTGCCACCCGGTGTCGAGGTAGTCCTTGAACGGGTCGGCGAAGTTCGAGAGCCGCGCCAGGCGCTCGGAGCTGGTGGAGGCGAGGTAGAACGCCAGCACCGCGACGCCGCTGAGCATCGCCGCGAAGAGCCGGCCGGGTGCGCCGACCACCCACAGCATCGCCATCAGGATCGCGGCGAGCACCAGGGCGGTGCCGAGGTCCTTGCCGAGCACCACGAGGCCGACCACGAGCAGCACGCCGGGCACGACCGGCATCAGCACCTCGTGGAAGCTGCCGAGCCGCTTGTCCTTGCGGGCGTAGATGTGGGCCGCCCACAGCACGATCGCGAGCTTGGCGACCTCGGCCGGCTGGACCACGAACGGGCCGAGACCGAGCCAGTTGGTGTTGCCGTTGACCTCGCGACCGAGTCCCGGCACCCGCACCAGCGCGAGCAGCACGACGGCCAGGATCAGGCCGAGCCAGGCGAAGCGACGTACGAACGACGTGGGCAGCCGGGAGGCCACCCAGGCGCAGGGCAGACCGATCGCCACCCACATGAGCTGGCGGGTGACGACGGCGTAGGAGCTGCCGTTCTGCTCGTAGGAGTAGACGCTCGACGCGCTCAGCACCATGATCAGGCCGATGGTGAGCAGCAGCCCCGAGGCACCGAGCAGCAAGTAATAGGCCGTCAGCGGGCGGTCGAGCGCGTGCCGGACGGCGGCGTACCAGTGTCCCCACGAGGTGCGGCGCGCCTGGGCCTCCGGTGCCGGGAGCGGAGGGCTGACGGTGGTCATCGCGTCCCTCCCTGTCCGTGCCAGCTGTCGTGCTAGGCCCTGCGTCGTACGGCGTCCGCGAACGCGTCGCCGCGCTCGGCGTAGTTGGCGAACATGTCCATGGACGCGCAGCCGGGAGCGAGCAGGACCGTGTCGCCGGGTCGAGACAACTCGGCCGCCGCGGTGACGACGCGCTCCATGGCATGTCCACCATCTACGGGGCCAGTCTCGCCGTCGCCGACCACGATCACCGGAACATCCGGGGCGTGTCGCGAAAGCGCGGCGGCGATCACGTCGCGGTCGTGACCGAGCAGCACGACGCCGCGCAGCCGGTCCCGGACCGCCACCACGAGGTCGTCGAAGCTCGCGCCCTTCGCCAGCCCGCCGGCGACCCAGACGACCGGGTCGTAGGCCTGCAGCGAGGACTGCGCGGCGTGCGGGTTGGTGGCCTTGGAGTCGTCGACCCAGGTGACGCCGTCGCGCTCCGCCACGACCGCGATCCGGTGGCCGTCGGGGCGGAAGGACCGCAGCCCGTCGCGCACGGCGGCCTGGGAGACGCCGTGCGAGCGGGCCAGCGCGGCCGCTGCGAGCGCGTTGGCCACGAAGTGCGGAGCGGGCGAGGCCAGGTCGGCGATCGTGCACAGCTCGGCGGCGCTGGTGTCGCGCTGCTCGATGAAGGCGCGGTCGGCCAGGATGTCCTCGACCACGCCGACCATGCCGACCGACGGCATGCCCAGCGTGAAGCCGATCGCCCGCGCGCCCTCCATCACGTCGGCCTCGCGGACCAGCCGCTCGGTCTCGGGGTCGGCGACGTTGTAGACGCAGGCGCGCTGGACGCGCTCGTAGATCCGGCCCTTGTCGGCGGCGTAGTCGGCCATGCCGGTCGGCCCGGCGTACCAGTCGAGGTGGTCCTCGGCGAGGTTGAGCACGGCGGCCGACTCGGCGCTCATCGAGTGGGTGTAGTGCAGCTGGAAGCTGGAGAGCTCGACCGCGAGGACGTCGTAGGGCTCGGAGTCCATCACCGCCTCGACGATCGGCAGCCCGACGTTGCCGACGGCGATGCTGCGCAGGCCGGCGGCGCGCAGGATCGAGTCGAGCATCTGCACGGTCGTGGTCTTGCCGTTGGTGCCGGTGACGGCCAGCCAGGGCGTGTGGTGGTCGGGGTCGCGCAGCCGCCAGGCCAGCTCCACCTCCCCCCACACCGGGATGCCGCGCGCGGCGGCCTGCGCGAGCAGCGGCGCGTCGGGCCTCCAGCCAGGCGAGGTGACGAGCAGGTCGACGTCGTCCGGCAGCACCGCGGTGCTGCCGGGGCCGAGGCGTACGTCGGCGCCGAGCACCTCGAGCAGCTGCGCCTTGTCGGCCCGGTCGCCGGCGTCGGACTCGTCGAGCGCGACGACGGTCGCGCCGAGGTGGTTGAGGTTGTCGGCGGCGGCGAAGCCGGACACGCCGAACCCTGCGACGACCGCGCGCACGCCCTCCCAGGAGTCGTGCCGGCCGAGACCGTCGACGTTCACAGCCGAGCGACCCACTCGGCGTAGAAGATGCCCAGACCCGCGGCGACGCAGAGCCCGGTGATGATCCAGAAGCGGATCACGACCGTGACCTGCTCCCAGCCGAGCATCTCGAAGTGGTGGTGCAGCGGGGCCATCCGGAAGATCCGCTTGCCCCGGGTGAGCTTGAAGTAGCCGACCTGGAGCATCACCGACAGGGTCTCGATGAGGAAGAGGCCGCCGAGGACGATCAGCAGCAGCTCGGTGCGGGTGAGGATCGCGAGGCCGGCGAGGGCGCCACCGAGCGAGAGCGAGCCGGTGTCGCCCATGAAGATCGCGGCCGGCGGGGCGTTCCACCACAGGAAGCCGAAGCACGCGCCGGTCAGCGCGGCGGCCACGATCGCCAGGTCGAGCGGGTCGCGCACGTCGTAGCAGAGCGCGGTGTTCTCGACCGCGCAGGACTGGTTGTTCTGCCAGATGTTCACCAGCATGTAGGCGCCGAAGACCATGGTGCACGCGCCGGTGGCCAGGCCGTCGAGGCCGTCGGTGAGGTTCACGCCGTTGCTGGTCGCAACGATGATGAACCAGATCAGCAGCACGGCGACGACCATCGGCAGCGCCAGCCAGCCGATGTCGCGCAGGAACGAGATCTTCTGCGAGGCCGGTGTCACGCCGTCCCCGTCCTCGAGCCAGTGCGAGAGCGCCAGCACGCCGAAGACCACCGCGATGAGCGTCTGGCCGATCATCTTGGCCTTGCTGCGCAGCCCGAGGCTGCGCTGCTTGGAGATCTTGATGTAGTCGTCGAGGAACCCGACCAGGCCCATCCCGACGAAGAGGAAGAGGAGCAGCAGCGCGGACGCCGACGGCACGGTCTGGGTGATCAGCAGCGCGCCGAAGTAGCCGACGACCGTCGCCAGGATGATGACGACGCCGCCCATCGTGGGCGTGCCGCGCTTGGTGTGGTGGCTGGTGGGGCCGTCGTCGCGGATCTCCTGGCCGTAGCCCCACTTGGTGAAGAGGTTGATCGCGACCCGGGTGCCGAGGAGCGAGAACAGCAGCGCCAGGCCACCGCCGAACAGGATGGCTCTCATCGTGCGCTCCCTCCCTCCACGTCGTGGGCCAGCAGCCCGTCGGCGATCACTTCCAGGGCGGCGCCGCGCGAGGCCTTGACCAGCACGACGTCGGCGCCCGCGACATTCTCGCGCACCCAGGCCAGTGCCTCGGCACGCCCCGCCGTGACGATCGCCTCATCCCCGGCTCCCGCGGCGATGCCCGCAGCCTCAGGACCGACGGCCACGACGACGTCGACGCCGAGCGCAGCCGCCGCCCGGCCGACGCCGACGTGCTCGTCGTACGCCGTGGGGCCGAGCTCGCGCATCTCGCCCAGGACCGCGACCGTACGACGCCCGCGCCGGGCGCCGATCGCGACCAGCGCCTCGAGCGCCGCCTGCATCGAGGCTGGGTTGGCGTTGTAGGCGTCGTTGACGACGACCAGGCCGTCGGCGCGCTCGTGCAGCTCCATCCGCATCGGGGAGGCGTCGGCGGCGGCGCTGAGCGCGGCGGCCACCCGCGCCAGCGGGACGCCGACCGCGAGCGCCATCGCAGCCGCGGCGGCGGCGTTGAGCACCTGGTGGGCGCCGCTCTGCTGCAGCCGGACCGGCCGCCACTCCCCCGCGTGCCCGAGGTCGAAGGACGCGCGGCCCAGCTCGTCGAGCTCGAGGCCGCGCCAGGCGACGTCGCCGTCGGCGCCGAAAGTCGTCACGGCGGCGGAGGTGCGGGTCGCCATCGCGGCGACCAGCGCGTCGTCGGCGTTGAGCACCGCGGTGCCCTCGGCGGGCAGTGCCTCGACGATCTCGCCCTTGGCCTGCGCGATCGCCTCGCGCGAGCCGAACTCGCCGAGGTGGGCGGTGCCGACGTTGAGCACGGCGGCGACCCGCGGCGGCGCGAGCTCGCAGAGGTAGCCGATGTGGCCGATCCCCCGGGCGCCCATCTCGACGACCAGGTAGCGGGTGCCGGCGTCGGCGGTGAGCACGGTCAGGGGGACGCCGAGCTCGTTGTTGTGGTTGCCGAGCGTCGCGACCGTCGGCCCGACCGTGGCGAGCACCTGCGCCAGGTAGTCCTTGGTGCCGGTCTTGCCCTGGGAGCCGGTGAGCGCGAGGACGATCGCGTCGACCCGGTCCACGACGTGCCGGGCCAGCCGGCCCAGCGCGACGACGGGGTCGGCGACGACGACGGTCGGGGCCGCCGTGGCGCGGCTGCCCAGGACCGCGTGCGCGCCGGCGGCGTACTCGTGACCGTCGACCTGCTCGCCGACGACCGCGACGAACAGCCCGCCGGGGACGGCCTGCCGGCTGTCGACGTACGCCGCCCCGTCGACGACCACGTCACGGGCGCGGGCGTCGCCGTGGACGGTGCCGCCGACCACGGTCGCGATCTCGGCCAGGGTCATCGCGATCACGCGAACTCCTCCCGGGCCACCTCGCGGTCGTCGAAGGGGTGCACCACGCCGTCGATCTCCTGTCCGGTCTCGTGTCCCTTCCCGGCGATCAGCACGACGTCGCCGGGTGCCGCACGGTCGAGCGCCGCGCGGATCGCGGCCCGCCGGTCGCCGATCTCCAGGACCTCCGCCCTACCGCCGGCGGCGCCGGCCAGCATCGCGGCCCGGATCGCGGCCGGGTCCTCGGTGCGCGGGTTGTCGTCGGTGACGACGAGCACGTCGGCCAGCTCGGCCGCAAGGGCCGCCATGATCGGGCGCTTGCCGGGGTCGCGGTCACCGCCGGCGCCGAGCACGACGATCACGCGACCCTCGGTCAGCGGCCGCAGCGCGCCGATCGCCGCCTCGACCGCGTCGGGCTTGTGGGCGTAGTCGACGACGACCAGGAAGTCCTGGCCGGCCTCGACCCGCTCGAGGCGCCCCGGCACGCCGGCGCCGCTGGCGATGCCCGAGGCGACCGCGGCCGCGTCGACCCCCGCCTCGGCGGCCGCGGCGATGGCGGCCAGGGTGTTGGAGACGTTGTACTCCCCCGGCAGCGGACAGCCCGCCTCCACGCGTACGCCGTCGGGCCCAGTGACCACGAACGACGAGCCGTCCGGGCGCAGCACGACGTCGCTCGCCCGCCAGTCGGCCGCACCGGCCACGGAGAAGGTCCGCACCGGGATCGCGCACTCCGCGGCCAGCCGACGGCCGTGCTCGTCGTCGACGTTGACCAGCGCTCGCCGCGCCCGCTCGGGCGTGAACAGCGAGGCCTTCGCGCGGAAGTAGTCCTCGACGTCGGCGTGGAAGTCCAAGTGGTCGCGGCCGAGGTTCAAGAAGACCGCGACGTCGAAGACGACGCCGTCCACGCGGCCCATCACCAGCGCGTGGCTGGAGACCTCCATCGCGCAGGTCGTCACGCCGCGCTCGCGCATCATCGCGAACAGGGCGTGCAGGTCGGGCGCCTCGGGGGTGGTGAGCGCCGTCTTCACGTCCTCACCGGCCACCCGGGTGCCGACCGTGCCGATCACCGCGGCGGTCTCGCCCCGTTCGGTGAGACCGCTCTCGAGCAGGCGGGTGGTCGTGGTCTTGCCCTGCGTGCCGGTCACGCCGACCATCCGCATCGACGCCGCGGGGTCGCCGTACAGGTGGGCGGCGAGTCGGCCGAGCACCGCTCGGGGGCGGTCGACGGCCAGCACGGGGACCGGGAGGTCCGCGCGCGCGGCGCCGTCGGGGTCGGTCAGCACGGCGACGGCGCCGGACCCGATCGCCGGGCCGGCGAAGTCGACGCCGTGCGCCCGGCTGCCCGGCAGCGCGGCGTACAGGTCCCCCGGCCGGACGCGCTGGGAGGACAGCGAGATCCCGGTCACCAGCACGTCCTCGGCGCCATCGGGGCGGCCCACGCCCAGCCAGTCGGCGAGGGTCGAGAGCGGCGTCCGCGGTGGGTCCTGGGGGCGGGTGGAGTCGCTCACCACGCGAACCTACCGCCGAGCCTCCCTCACCACTCCACAGGGAGTCGTGAGGGCCTGGTGCCGGTGGGTGGTACGCCGTAGCGGCGCAGCGTGTAGCTCATGATCTTCGAGAACACCGGGCCGGCGACCGAGCCGCCACCGCCGCCGTTCCTCGGGTTCTGCACGACGACGTAGATCGTGAACCTCGGGTCGTCGGCGGGCGCGAAGCCCGCGAACGAGACCGTGAACGAGCCGTCGTAGCAGCCGCACTCCTCGCCGACGCGCTGCGCCGTACCGGTCTTGCCGGCGACGCGGTAGCCGGGCACCGCCGCGCCGGGCGCGACGCCGACCTCGGGGTCGACGACGCGCTCCATCATCAGGGCCGTGTCGCGCGCGGCCTTGGCGCTGACCACGCGCTTGCGGGTGGTGTGGTCGGTGCCGACCTGCTGGCCGCTGTCGGTGGTGGCCGTGCCGTCGATCAGGCTCGGCGAGACCCGGACGCCGCCGTTGGCGATCGTGTTGATCGCGGCGGCCATCTGCACGCCGTTGACCGAGAGGGACTGGCCGAAGTCGATGCGGTCCTCGAGCTGGGAGGTCCAGCTGTTCAACGGCGGCAGCAGGCCCTTCGTCTCGCCGCGCACGCCGATGTCGGTGCGCTGGCCGAGCCCGAACGCCCGCAGGTAGTCGTAGAGCTGGCCCTGCTTGAACCGGTCCGCCGCGAGCACGGTGCCGATGTTGGACGACTGCGCGATCGCACCGGTGAGCGTCATGTGGATCGTGCCGTGGCCGAACCAGTCGTGGATCACGCGGCCGTCGCGGTTGAGCGCCGGCGGCACCACGATCTGGGTGCGCGGCGTGACCAGGCCCTGGTCGATGAGCGAGCTGACGGTGAGCACCTTCTGGACCGAGCCGGGCTCGTAGACACCCTGCAGCGCGCGCGACCCGAGGTCGGGCTTGTCCGCGCCGGCCGGGTCGTTGGCGTCGTACGTCGGGTCGTCGGCGACCGCCAGCAGCTCGCCGGTGCGGCTGTCCATGACGACCGCGAAGCCGGAGTCGGCGCGGGCCGCCTCGACCGCCTGGCGCACGGCGCGCTGGGCGAACCACTGGAGGTCCTGGTCGATCGTGGTGTGCAGGTCGGCGCCGTTGACCGGCTCGGTGATCGTGCTCTCGCCGAGCGGGATGCGGTTGCCGCCGCCGACCTCGTAGCGCTCCGAGCCGTCGGTGCCCGACAGCAGCGTGTCGAACGTCCGCTCCATGCCGGCCAGCGGCTCGTCGGTGCCGATGAAGCCGACGAGGTTCGCGGCGACGTCGCCCGCGGGGTAGGAGCGCAGCGGGTCGCGGCGGGTGCCGAGACCCTCGTAGTCCAGGCGCTCCGCCTCCTCGACCACCTCGGTCGCGAGCGTGGCGGGGACCCGGCGGGCGATGTACTCGAACCGGACGTCCGAGCCGTCGACCTGGTGCTCACGGAGCTTGGCGAGCGTGGAGACGTAGTCCACGTCGAGCTTCTTGTAGAGGAAGGCCGCGATGTCGGCCGCGTGCTCGTCGGTGAGCTCCGGGTCCGCCCACACCATCATCCCGGCGACGGAGTCGGCGAGCGGCCGGCCGTTGCGGTCCAGGATGTCGCCGCGCTCCGCGGGCAGCTCGACCTCGGTCGTCCCTTCGGCGGCCGCCATCTGGGCGTAGGAGTTGGGGTCGAGGCCCTGGAGCTGCACGAGCCGCGCGCCCAGCACCGACAGCGCGATCGCGATCACGAGGAACCCGATCCGCAGCCGCAGCTGCGGAGAGCCGCGCCGTACGCCGGGGGTCGGCGCGTGCGACGGGGGCGAGGACAACGTGGGCTCCTGCAGGGGACGGGTCGGGGGCAGTCGGGTGCCGACTACCGGTTGTTCTTCTTCTTACCGTCCCGCGCGGCCCGCTCCCGGGTGCCACGCTCGGGCTGGGCCGAGGAGTTCGCCGCGTCGGTCTGGGCGGCGGGCGCCTCGACGGTGACGACGTTGGCGGGCGGGTTGAGCGCCGCGGGCTTGACCGGCGGCCGCGGACGGATCTGCAGCGAGTTGGCGGCGGTCGACGCGCACGGCTCGCCCATCACGCGCCCGGAGCCGAGGCGCAGGAACGCCGGGCTGCACGCCTGCACCATGCCGAGCCGCTGCGCCGCGCCGGCGATCCGCTGCGGGTCGCGGAGCTGCTCGAGCTCCATCTCCAGCGACTGCTGGCGCGCCGCGAGGCGGTCGGCCTGCTGCTCGAGCGCTGTGTTGGTGAACGACGCCTGCTGCATCGAGGTGTTGAAGAGGAGCAGGCCGATGACGCCGGCGAGCAGCACCATCGACACCAGGGCGAGGAACGGCGCGCGGCCGGCCGCCCTGCGGCGGCGCGGGACGACGGTCAGCCGCGCCCTCTCGACCGCGCTCTCCGCAAACCGCGGGATCCTCGTCCGGACCTGCATCGCAGGACTGCTCATGCCGCCACTCCCCCTTCGCGCACACGCTCCACGGCCCGCAGTCGCACCGAGGCGGCGCGCGGGTTCTCCTCGATCTCCTCCGGCGTGGCCTTCTCGCTCCCGCGAGTCACCAGGCGGAGCGCCGGCTCGTGCCCCTCCGGCACGAACGGCAGGTCCTCGGGCACGTCGGACCGGGTCGCGGCCGTGAAGGCCTGCTTGACCATCCGGTCCTCCAGCGAGTGGTAGCTCTCCACCACGACGCGGCCGCCGACGCCGATCGCGTCCACGGCGGCCGGCAGCGCGCGGCGCAGGACGGCCAGCTCGTCGTTGACCTCCATGCGCAGCGCCTGGAAGGTGCGCTTCGCCGGGTGGCCGCCGGTCCGCCGCGCCGGCGCGGGGATCTCGGCGTACAGAAGCTCGACGAGGCGGGCCGAGGTCGTGAACGGCTCCTTGGCCCGCTCGCGCACGACGGCAGCGGCGATCTTGCGGGCGAACTTCTCCTCGCCGTACTCGCGGAGGATCCGGGTCAGGTCGCCGGCGTCGTAGGTGTTGAGCACCTCGGCCGCGGTGATGCCCTGGCTGCCGTCCATGCGCATGTCGAGCGGCGCGTCCTCGGCGTAGGCGAACCCGCGCTCGCGCACGTCGAGCTGCATCGAGGAGACGCCGAGGTCGAAGAGCACGCCGTCGACGTGCGGCAGGCCGAGCTCCTCGAGCACCTCGGCGATCTCGTCGTAGACGGCGTGCACGCCGGTGAAGCGCTCGCCGTACGGCGCGAGGCGGCTGGTCGCCAGCTCGAGGGCCTGCGGGTCGCGGTCGATGCCGACGACGTGGGCCCGGTCGATGCGGGAGAGCACAGCCTCGGTGTGACCGCCGAGGCCGAGCGTGCAGTCGACGAGCACGGTGCGGTCGCGGTCGGCGCGGTCGAGCGCGGGCGCGAGGAGGGAGACGACCCGGTCCAGCAGGACCGGGACGTGGGCGGGGCCGGCCATGTCAGGCCTGTCGCGCCGCGACTGCGAGGAGCAGGAAGAAGACCGCGATGCCGGCCGAGGTGGCCGCCGAGAACACCATCACGGTGGCCGCTTCGCGCGCCTGGTGGCGCACCCGCGGCGCGGCCGCCGGTGCGTCCTGGACGTCGCGGACGTCCGGCGCGGCGGCCGGAGCCGTCCGGCGCGGTGCCACTGGCGCGATGCTCATCTGTCTCGACCCTCGATGTCGTGCTGCTGGGGAAGTAGCGATCCGCCGGACCAGGTCCCTGCCCGCTCCCGGTGTTGCGGGAAGGGCCATCTGGAACCGGGGAAGGTGCCCCAGATGGAGGTGCCATCTGGAACCGGGGAAGGTGCCCCAGATGGCGCGGGAGCGGGCTCGAGACCTCGTCCTGCGGATCGCTCTGTAGTTCTTGCTGGTCCTGCGGTGGTGCGGGGTGGAGCTAGTTCGGGTTGGGCTGCTCGTCGAGCTCGGCGAACTTGGCCTGGGCGCCGCTGGAGTACTCCCGCCAGCGGGCCGGGTCCCAGATCTCGACGCGGTCCATCACGCCGATGACGACCACGTCGCGGTCGAGGCCGGCGTACTCGCGCAGGTGGGCCGAGATGCCGACCCGGCCCTGCTTGTCCAGGGACGCCTCGTCGGCGCCGGCGAAGAGGATGCGCGCGTAGTCACGGGCCCCACGCACGGTCATCGGCGTGGCCTGTGCCCGCCGCGCCTCCTCCATGAAGACGTCCGTGGGCCACACGACCAGGCAGTTCTCCTGTCCCTGCGTCACCACGAGCCCCTCCGCGAGCCGATCCCTGAACTTGGCCGGGAGGAAGAGCCGCCCCTTCTCGTCGAGCTTGGGGGTGTACGTGCCCATGAAGAACATCGGGCACCTCCACTCCCCTGGACCCTTCCTCCACTGCGCTCCACCTTACTCCACAATCCCCCACCGTCAACCACATTGCGCGTGTCTTCTGCCGTCGTTCCGGCCGGCGGCGGCGTGTGGTGGGCCGGATCCGGCCTCGGCCCGGGCGGCTGCGGAGGGCGCATCTGCGCAGGTCAGCGCGGGTACGCCGAGCGCCAGGACGTCGAAGTGGGGCGCGGGTGGGGAAGCGCGACCGCCGGTGGAGCGTGGTGGAGGACGGACGCCGCCCGAGGCGGGTCGGGGGGTGAACCGCCGACGCAACCAATCCGTGATCCAGGGAGTCAGATGCGTAGCGAGAGCGCGCCACGTAGGTTTCCCCCACCGCTTACGGTTGGGTCTAGCGGGTGGCGTTGCTCACAGCAGGGCGGCAGCGCACCGGACAGGGCGAGGGAAGGAACGATGTGGAGACTGGGTTGACCGCGGAAGCGGGCGGGGCGGACCTCGAGACGCTGTCGCGGGTGGTGAGCCGCGTGCGGACCAACATCGAGCGCGTCATCGAGGGCAAGCCCGACGTCGTCCACTCGGCGCTGGTCGTGCTGCTCGCCGAGGGCCACCTCCTCATCGAGGACGTGCCCGGAGTCGGCAAGACGATGCTGAGCAAGTCGCTCGCGCGCAGCATCGACTGCACGGTGCGCCGGATCCAGTTCACCCCCGACCTGCTCCCCTCGGACGTGACCGGCGTGTCGGTGTTCAACCAGAACACCCGCGAGTTCGAGTTCCGGCCAGGAGGCGTGTTCGCCAACGTCGTGGTCGGCGACGAGATCAACCGCGCCTCGCCGAAGACGCAGTCCGCCCTGCTGGAGTGCATGGAGGAGCGGCAGGTCACCGTCGACAACACGACGTACCAGCTCGAGGCGCCGTTCATGGTCATCGCGACCCAGAACCCGATCGAGATGGAGGGCACCTACGCCCTCCCGGAGGCGCAGCGCGACCGCTTCATGGCCCGGGTCTCCGTCGGCTACCCGGTCGAGGCCGCCGAGATCGCGATGCTCAACAGCCACACCGGAGCGAACCCGCTCGACGACCTCGAGCCCGTCACCGACGCGGCCGAGGTCCGCAAGCTGATCGCGATCGTCAACCAGGTCCACGTCTCGACGGCCGTGCAGCGCTACGCCGTCGCGATCACCTCCGCCACCCGGCGCTCCGACGAGCTCTCGCTGGGCGCGTCGCCGCGGGCGACCCTCCACCTGGTCCGGGCCGCCAAGGCCGTGGCCGCCATGGACCGCCGCGACTACGTGCTCCCCGACGACGTGCACCGGCTGACCCGCCCGGTCCTCGCCCACCGGCTGCTGCCGAGCGTGGAGGCAGCGATGAGCGGGCGCTCGACGACGGCGATCCTCGACGCGATCGTCGCGACCGTCGCCGTCCCCGACGCGGGCTGACGCGCGAAGCACTGAGCCGATGAGAGAAGCACTGGCCGGCCTCACCGTCCGCGGACGCGCGTTCCTCGCCGCCGGCGTGACCGCCATCGTGTGCGCGATCCTGCTCGACCAGCCCACGCTCGCGCGGGTCGGCATCCTGCTGCTCGCGGTCGCGCTGCTCACCGTCGCCGTGCTCGCCCGCAACCGCTACCGGCTGACGCTGGTGCGCACGGTCACCCCGCAGCTGGTCGCCGCCGGCCAGCCGGCCCGCGTGACGCTGACGCTGGCCAACGAGGGCCTCGCCCCCAACGGCGCGCTCCGCCTAGAGGACCAGGTGCCCTACGTGCTCGGCACCCGGCCGCGGTTCGTCGTCGAGGGCATCGGCCACGGCTGGCGCCACTCCGTGACCTACCAGGTCCGCTCCGACGTCCGCGGCCGCTTCGAGATCGGGCCGATGTCGGTCCGGGTGAGCGACCCGTTCGGCCTGGTCGAGCTCGGCCGCACGTTCCGCACGACGGTGCCGCTCATCGTCACCCCCCGCACGGTGCCGCTCCCCCAGATCCCACTCGGTGGGGCGTGGACCGGGTCCGGCGACAACCGGCCGCGCGCCTTCGCCACCGGCAGCGCCGAGGACGTGACCGTGCGCGAGTACCGTCGCGGCGACGACCTCCGCCGGGTGCACTGGCGCAGCTCGGCCCGCGTGGGCGAGCTCATGGTCCGCCGTGAGGAGCAGCCCTGGCAGTCCCGGGCGACGCTCTTCCTCGACAACCGGGCCAGCGCCCACCGTGGCCAGGGCATCGCCTCCTCGCTGGAGGCGGCGGTCTCGGCGGCCGCGTCGATCGCCGTCCACCTCACCCGCCGAGGCTTCGCGGTCCGGCTGGTGACCGCCACCGGCGAGGAGCCTGGCAGCGCCTGGCACGTGCGCGGCGCGGAGCTCAACGCCGGCCCGCTCCTGGAGTCGCTCGCCGTCGTGACGCCGGTCCCCCAGGCCCGCCTGGAGACGAGCTGGCTCGGCGAGGGCGCCCACGGCGGCCTCACGGTCGCGGTCTTCGGCGGCATCGTGTCCCACGACCTGCCGGTGCTGCGGCGGATGCAGCACCACGCGGCGTCCGCGCTCGCCGTCGCCGTCGACGTCGACGCGTGGATCGGCGGCGCGCCCGGCACGGCCACCCAGCTGCTCGGCCAGCAGGGCTGGCGCGCGGCGCCGCTGGGGCCGCGCGACCGGCTCGACGCCGTCTGGCAGGAGCTCGCCCACACCAGCGCCCAGAGCGCCCGCGGCGTGGCCCGGGCCGCGCACCCCGAGGCGGAGCCCGAGGTCGTCGGATGACCCGCCGCCACACCCGACTCGGCCCGGGCCTGCTGCTCTCCGGACTGGCCGCGGCCACGACCTGGTTCGCGATGAACGCCTGGCGCGAGCTCACGATGTCGCCCGGCGACTTCCTCAACCCGCTGCTGCTCATCGGCGCGGTGATCGCCGTCACCGGTGCCCTCGCCCGGTGGTGGCGGTGGCCGGGCATCGCCGTCGTCGGCTTCCAGCTCGCGATCTCGACCGCGCTCGCCTGCCTGCTCCTGGTCGGGACGCCGATCCCCGTCCGGGGCGGCTGGACCGAGCTGACCACGACGATCTCCGACGCCCTCGACACGGCCAACCGGTACGCCGCGCCGATCCGGCCCGAGCTGCCGCCCGTCGACGCGCTGCTGATCTTCGGCGGCCTCGCCTGCCTGCTGCTCGTGGACGCGCTAGCCTGCACCGCCCGGCGCGTACCCCTCGCCGGCCTGCCGCTGCTCGCGGTGTTCAGCGTCCCGCTGGGGATGGTCGACACCACGATCTCCCCCTGGGTGTTCGCGGGGACGGCCGGCGGCTTCCTCACGATGCTCTACCTCCAGGAGTCCGAGCAGGTGGCCCGCTGGGGCCGGCCGATCGCCGAGGACCGCGAGACCGGTGACCCGATCGCCTTCGGGGCGGGGAGCCACACCGTGCGGGGCACCGCCGGACTGATCGGCGGTGCGGCCACCGCGCTCGCCGTACTGGTCCCCGTGCTGGTCCCGGCGACCGGGTGGCACCTCTTCGACTTCGGACCGGGCAACGGCGACGGGGAGCAGATCCGCGTCGACAACCCGACGGCCGACCTGGTCCGCGACCTCAAGCGCCGCGAGGACGTCCCGCTCGTCCACCTCACGACGACCGACCCCGACCCGTCGTACCTCCGGATCCTGGCGCTGACCCGCTACAACGAGGCCGAGTGGAGCCCCGGCGACCGGGACGTGCCGGTCGGAAACCTCGCCGACGGCTCGATGCCGCCGCCGGTCGGTCTGTCGGTCGACATCGAGCGCGAGCAGTACCCCTACGACATCACCGTGTCGCCGCTCTTCGACTCGCGCTGGCTGCCCACCCAGCCGCCGGTCAGCCGGGTCACCGCGTCCGGCGACTGGCGCTACGACGACAAGACCATGGACTTCCTGGCCGGCGACGACGGCCTCAGCGCGGCCGGCCTCGAGTACTCCCTGACCGCGATCCGGCCCGCGATCGACTCCGAGACGCTGGCCGACGCCGCCCCGCCCGGCGGCAAGGTCGACGACATGTTCACCGACCTGCCCGACAACATGCCGGCCATCGTCGGCGACCTGGCCGCGGCGGCGACCCAGGGCGCCACGACCGAGTACGAGAAGGCGGTCGCGCTCCAGAACTGGTTCCGCGAGGACGGCGGCTTCACCTACAGCCTCGACGGCGCGGAGGGCAGCGGCAACGAGGCGCTGGTGCAGTTCCTGTCCGAGGGTCCGGGCGGTCGCATCGGCTACTGCGAGCAGTTCGCGTCAGCGATGGCGGTGATGGCGCGCGAGCTCGGCATCCCGGCCCGCGTCGCGATCGGCTTCCTGCGCCCCACCCCCGACGGCCCGAACGGCTGGTCCTACAGCTCGCTCGACATGCACGCCTGGCCCGAGCTCTACTTCGACGGTGCCGGCTGGGTGCGCTTCGAGCCCACTCCGGCCGATCGCGCGGAGGACGTGCCGGCCTACACGGTCCCCGGGTCCGGGGCGGGCGACGACCCGAGCGAGTCGGCGGCGCCGAGTGAGAGCGCCTCCAACTCCGCGACCGCGCAGCCGCGCCCCATCGAGGACTCCGGCTTCGACCCCGACGCCGCAGCCGCCGCCGGCTCGGGCAGGTCGTGGGGCCCGATCGTCGGCGGCCTCGCCCTCGCCGTCGTCCTCCTCGCCGGCCTGCTGCTGCCGCGGCTGGTGCGGCGTCGCCGCCGCGAGCGTCGACTGGCCTCCGGAGCCCCCGAGCTGGTGTGGACCGAGCTGCGCGACAGCGCCGTCGACCTCGGCAGCGCCTGGCCCCACGGCCGCTCGCCGCGGGCGACCGGCGAGTGGATGGTCGACCTGTTCGGCGCCCCGGTCGGCCCGCACACTCCCGAGCGGCCGCCGCGCGGCCCACAGGTCGCCCCCGAGGCAGTCGGCGCGCTCGACCGGATCGTGCGGACCCTGGAACTGCAGCGGTACTCCCGCGCCGGCGTGCCGGTGGACCCGGTCCGGCTCCGTGCCGACGCCGAGGCCTGCCTCGACGCGCTGGCCGGCGGCGCCGCCCGCAACGCCCGGCGCCGGGCCGCCTGGTGGCCGCGGTCGGTGCTGCGCCTCGATCGCTCCCGGCGGGCCGGCGGCGGTCCCGTCGAGACCCGGTACGGCGGGGTCGTCGACCAGGTGACCTGAGGGGGTCGGGCCGGTGTCGGAATCACCGGTGAACCGGTGATTCCGGCACTTCTCAGGCGTTGCAACGCCTGAGAAGTGACAGCTTTGCCTGGGTGGTGGGGGTCAAGGCCGATGGAAGGACGACGGGCGGTGACCCTGCGGTCACCGCCCGGTGTCGATCAAGCTGTGTCGATCAAGCCTGTGTCAGAACCCGCCGGTCTCGCGGCGACGACGCCAGCGCTCCTCCATGCGCTCCATGAAGGAGCCGTGGCTGGTACGGCGGGAGCGCTTGCTGGCCCGGCCGCCGTCGATGACCGTGAAGCCACCGCGGCTGGGGTGGGCGGCACGGGGGTCGGAGGCCACGTGGCCGTGGTGCCCGCGGATCGCGGTGAGCGCAATCGTCGCGGAACCGAGCATGATGACGAACCCGACGATCCCGAGCACGGTGATGCTCGCGACGGCTCCGGTCATCAGGACCGCGACGCCGGCGACGAAGCAGACCCCGGCGAGGATGGCTCGTCGGCGGGCGGACCGGCGGAACGCCGTGCCGCGCAGCGTCGAGGCCAGCTTCGGGTCCTCCTCGACGAGGGCCCGCTCCATCTGCTCAAGCAGTCGGAGCTCCTCTTCCGAGAGTGGCACCGTACCTCCCACAGGTCGTCGCCGGACTTGTCCCCCGGCGAGTCCAGTCTAGGCAGCGGCTCGGCATCCCGGTAGCCGGGATCGACATTTTCGTGACCGAACCGTGCCGCTACGGCTGGACCGTTCCCCGTGGCCGGTCGCCCAATCCCTCGCGGACGCCTCCGCGACCCGCCGGGTCAGCGCGCCAGCACGTGCAGCTGGGTCGCCAGCGGGAGGTACTCCGCCCGCTCCGCGACCGCCCGCTCGAGCTCGAGCAGCGCCGCGGTCGCCCCCGGCTCCAGGTCGAGGAGCGAGCCCGGCACTAGGTCGGCGAAGACCCGGATGCCGTGCACCGAACGGACGCCGAAGCCGGCGTCGGCCACCAGCTCGGTCAGCTCCGGCGCGGTGAACCGGTGGCCGGTGCGACCGTCGCGGTCGGAGCCCGACTCGAGCATCGCCAGCGCCTGGGGGAAGTGACCGGCCATCGCGCGGGCGACCACCGCCGCGTGCCGCTGGGCGACGAGCAGGCTCAGCACGCCCCCGGGACGCAGCACCGACCGCAGCGCCGCGAGCGCGGCAGCCGGGTCGTCGACGACCTCGAGCACGCCGTGGCAGAGCACCAGGTCGGCGCTGTCGGGCCCGACGACGTCGAGGAGCGTCGACAGGTCGCCCTGCAAGCCGGAGACCGCGACCTCCAGCTCGCGTGCCCGGCGGCCGAGCGCGGCCAGCGCGTCGGGGCTGGGGTCGACGACCGTCACCCGGGCACCGAGCTCGGCGACCCGTACGGCGAAGCCGCCGGTCCCGCCACCGACGTCGACCACGTCGCTGTCGGGGACGACGGCGGGCAGCAGGCCGTCCCACACCACAGCGTCGCGGGCGGCGGCCCGGCGCTCGCTGGGCCGGCCGGTCCTGAGGCTGTCGGTCATGCCTCCAGCCTAGGGTGCGCGGGCTCAGCCGGCGCGGACCGCCACCAGCCGCTCGTCGACCGGCACGTGCGGCACCAGGCCCAGGCTGCGCTCGACGACCGCGAGGAACCGGTCGGCCTCCCGGACCAGGTCGTCGGCCTCGCGCTCGGCGACCGCGCGCGTCGACCCGGCCTCGGCGGCCGCGCGCTTGGCGGCGCCGGCGGCGAAGAAGCGGGCCCACTCCTCCATCTCCGGAGCCACCTCGGCGAGCAGCACCCAGGCGTTGTGCTGCCGCCGGCGCGTCCGGGCGGCCGGACGGGCCCGCGCCGAGAGCAGCGCGGCGGCCGAGCGCAGGGCCGCGACGTGGGCGCACGCGTAGCGCGTCGGCACCTCGGTGGCCGCCACCGCCTCGCTCAGCGACTCCGCCGCGCGGGCGAGGTAGGAGTGGGTCGTGGCAGGCAGCGCGTGCGGGTTCATCGAACACCTCTTCCTCGACCCCGGACCGGCGACCCCTGCCGTGGGACGCCCGGCGGGGACGGGGGTCGAGGTCGCCCCCACCGGACCTGATCGAACAGGTGTTCGATCAGGTCCCCACCGTACACCTGCCCGCCGACAGCCCGTCAAGGCCGCGTCGAGGCGCGTCGAGGTGGGGTCAGGACCCGGCCCGTACGTCGTGCGAGCGGTCCGCCTCGCGCAGGTAGCCGGTGGTGTCCCGGCGCCAGAGCGCGCCGATGATCGCGACGTCGAGCGCCAGGCTGAGGACCGAGACGACCACGAAGAGCGCGGGCGGACCGATGCGCAGCGTCGCCAGCGTGCCCAGCGCGAGCAGCACCAGCGTCACGGTGATCGCGACCCGCGCCCACCCGTGCCGGGAGCGGAAGAACTCCAGCAGCACGAAGAGCAGCAGCCCGATCACGGCGAGCATCACGACCACCACGGGGACGATCGACGGCGGCTCCACCGAGTCGGCGTCGGGTCGGCCGGACTGCCAGGCGTCGGCGAGCTCGTCGTCAAGGACGACCGCCAGCAGCGCCGCCACCAGGAGCAGCACCAGCTGCGCCCGGGTCAACCAGACCGCCGCCACCGCTGCGGGCCGCTCCTGACTCATCCGTCTCCTCCTCCATCCCCGGGCACCCGCTGCCCTAGGGTCTCGACCATGAACTCCGAACACCCGACCATCACCCGGTTCCGCGCCGACCACGCGAGCCGGGGCGGCACCGGTGAGGTGGTCATCCTGCCCGACTCGGTGCACACCGCCGCACTCGCGGCCGAGGCGCTCGGGTGCGAGGTCGGCGCCATCGCGAACAGTCTGCTCTTCGACGCCGACGGCGCACCGGTGCTCATTCTGACGTCGGGAGCGCACCGCGTCGACACCGCCAAGGTCGCCGCGGACCTCAGCGTCGGCAAGCTGCGCCGGGCGACCCCGGAGTTCGTCCGCGAGCACACCGGCCAGGTCATCGGCGGGGTGTCCCCCATCGGGCACCCGGCGCCGATCCCGACCTACCTGGACCCCTGGCTGCGCAGGTACGACGTCGTCTGGGCCGCGGCCGGCCACCCCGCGGCCGTCTTCTCGACGACCTACGACGAGCTCGCGGCGATGACCGGCGCGTCCGAGGTCGAGGTCGCCTGATGGAGATCTGGCTGAACCCGGCCTGCTCCACGTGCCGCACCGCGGTCGCCGAGCTCGACGCCGCGGGCGTCGACTACACCGTGCGCCGCTACCTCGACGACCCGCCGACGCCCGCCGAGCTGGGCGACGTGGTCGAGCGCCTCGGCCTCGAGCCGTGGGACGTGGCGCGGGCCAAGGAGGCCCGCGAGGAGGGCATCGACCTGCCCGAGGACGCCGCGCACCGCGCCGACTGGCTGGCGGCCCTGGCCGCACACCCGCGCGCGATCCAGCGCCCGATCATCACGGCCGCCGACGGCACCACCGTCGTGGCGCGCGACGGGGAGTCGCTCGGCCGCGTCATCGCCGCTGAGGGCTGAGCGAGCGGTGGCGCGCATCGTCGTCGTCGGGGGCGGGTTCGGTGGGATGGCCGCGGCGGCCCGGCTGGCGAAGCTCGGCCACGAGGTGACCCTGGTCGAGCGGTCGGACTCGCTCGGCGGCGCGCTGGAGGGCGTGGCCGAGGACGGCTTCACCTGGGACGCCGGGCCGACGTACACCCTGCTCCCGGCGGTCGTCCGCGACCTCTTCCGCAAGTCCGGCCGGCCGGTCGAGCGCGAGCTCGACCTCGTGCCGCTGCCGGTGCTGCGCGAGCACCGCTTCGAGGACGGCTCGCGGCTGGCGCTGCCGAGTGGCCGCGCGGCCCAGCTCGCGGCGCTCGACGAGCTCGGCGCGGGGCTCGGGCGGCGCTGGGTCGACCACGTCGCGTCGTACGCCGAGGACTGGGAGGTGCTGCGCCGCGGCTACCTCGAGAGCCCGTGGGACCCCACGGACCTCCCGCGTGACGTCGCGGCGCGGCTGGACAGCCGCGAGATGCTCTTCAAGCGGCTCCGGAAGACCTTCAAGGACGAGCGGCTGCGGCTGGTGGCCGGGCACCCCTTCGTCGCCGAGGGCCACGACCTGCGCAACGTGCCGGCGTGGGCGGGCATGACCGCCTACGTCGAGCAGCGGTTCGGGGCGTGGACGGTCGAGGGGGGCATGGTGCGCCTCGGGGAGGCGCTGGTCGCCCGGCTCGCGACCCGGCGGGTGACGGTGCTGACCGGCACCGAGGTGGCCGACGTCGTGGTGCGCGAGGGCCGCGCCGTCGCCGTCGCGACCTCGACCGGCGAGCTCGACGCCGACGTGGTCGTCTGCGCCGTCGACCCCCGCCGCCTGCCGGCGCTCGCGTCGTACGTCGCGCGCACGATGCCCGCCATCCCGCCGGTCGTGGTGCACGTCGGCCTGGCGGGCGAGCCGCTGGACCTGCCGCACGAGCTCGTGCTGCACGGCGACCCGATGCTCGTGCTGCGCACCGGAGGCACGGCCCCGGACGGGCACTGGACGCTGACCGTGCACGGGCGCGGCCGGCTCTCCGAGGACGTCCTGCGCGCGCTCGCCCGGCACCGGATCGACGTGCGGGCCCAGGTGGTCGCGCGCGTGGACCGCAGCCCGCGCGACCAGGTGTCGCGCTGGGGCGGGTCGCCGATGGGGGTGCTCTGGCAGGGCCGGGCCACGGCGCGTCAGCGACTCGGACCCCGCACGCCGATCAGCGGTGTGTACGCGGCGGGCGCCCACGCCACCCCCGGTGCCGGGCTCCCCTACGTCGGGCTGTCCGCCGCGCTGGTCGCCGCCGAGGTCGGCCCGGCCTGAGTCAGGCCGCGATGTTCAGGCGGGCAAAGATCTCGCGGGTCGCCTTGGAGCGGTTGAGCGTGTAGAAGTGCAGGCCGGGCGCGCCGCCCTCGAGGAGCTCCTCGCACAGCTCGGCGGCGAGGTCGATGCCGGCGGCGCGCATCGCGACCGCGTCGCCGTCGTGGGCCAGGATCCGGTCGACCACGGAGGCGGGCACGTCGGTGCCGATCAGCTCGCCCTGGCGGCGGATGTTGGCGAGGTTCAGGATCGGCATGATGCCCGGGAGGATCGGCAGGTCGCAGCCGCGGGCGCGGACCCGCTCGACGAGCCCGAAGTAGTCCTCGGCCCGGAAGAACATCTGGGTGACCGCGAACTCGGCGCCGGCGCGAGCCTTGGCCACCAGCACGTCGGCGTCGTGGTCGAGCGACTCCGCCGACGGGTGGCCCTCGGGGAACGCCGCCACGCCGATGCTGAACCCGCCCCGCTGGCGGGCCCGCGTGACCAGCTCCTCCGCATAGGTGAAGCCGCCCTCGGTCGGCGTCCACTCGGCCCGCGGACCCTCCTTCGGGTCACCGCGCAGCACCATGACGTTGGCGATGCCGGCCTCGGCGTAGGCGTCGAGGACGCCGTCGAGCTCGGCCTGGGTGTGGCCGACGCAGGTCAGGTGGGCCATCGCGGTCATCGAGGTCTCGCGGGAGATCCGGCCGGTCACCCGGACGGTCGTGTCGCGGGTCGAGCCGCCGGCGCCGTACGTCACCGAGACGAACGTCGGCCGGTAGGGCTCGAGCTCGCGGATCGCCTGCCACAGCTGCTCCTCGCCGGCCGCGTCGCGGGGCGGGAAGAACTCGAACGAGAACGACCGCTCGCCGGACCGGACGAGGTCGCCGATCCTGCGCGCCTGAGAGTCCACCATGCGGAGCAGTGTATGGACCGGGCCCGTCGGGTCGCGCTTCCTGACCACTGGCTAGTCTCCCTGTCGTGGCGGACAGCGGGAACGGGTGGGACGGCGCCGCGTTCCGCGGCCGGGTGCAGGCGGCCCTCGACGACTTCATCGACGAGCAGGCCGCGCGGCTCGCCGTGCTGGGCCCGGACGCCGAGCGGCTCGTGCGGGAGGCGCGAGCCTCGGTGGCCGGCGGCAAGCGCTTCCGCGCCGCCTTCTGCTACTGGGGGCACCGGGCCGTCGAGCCGGTGCCGGCCGACGAGGACGCCCTGGTCCGCGCGTGCGCCTCGCTCGAGCTGCTGCACGCCAGCGCCCTCGTGCACGACGACCTGATGGACGCGTCCGACACCCGGCGGGGCCGGCCGGCGACCCACCGCGGGTTCGCCGACGAGCACCGCGCCGACGGCTGGCGCGGTGACGCGGAGCAGTACGGCGCCGCCGCGGCCATCCTGCTCGGCGACCTGCTCCTCAGCTGGGCCGACGAGCTGCTGCGCCGCTGCGGCCTGCCGATCGAGCGGGTGCTGCCCGCACTGGATGTCTTCGACCGGTGCCGCTCGGAGGTGATCGCCGGCCAGTTCCTCGACGTGTCGGTGCAGGCCCGCGGCCGCGCGGACGTGGACGCGGCGATGACCGTGCTGCGCTACAAGTCGGCGAAGTACTCCATCGAGCGGCCCCTGCACATCGGCGCCGCGCTCGCCGGCGCGTCGGCGCAGACCCTGCACCAGCTCTCCGGGTTCGGCCTCCCCCTCGGTGAGGCCTTCCAGCTGCGCGACGACCTGCTGGGCGTCTTCGGGGACCCGGCCACCACCGGCAAGCCCGCCGGGGACGACCTGGTCGAGGGCAAGCGCACGGTGCTGGTCGCGCTCGCCCTGGACGCGGCCGACGCTGCCGAGGCCACCCGGCTCGACGCCGCGCTGGGCACCCCGCTCTCCCCCACTGACGTCGCCGACCTGCGCGAGATCATCGACCGCTCCGGCGCCCACGCGCAGGTCGAGGAGGTCATCGACGCGCTCGTGTCCCGGGCGCTCGAGGCCCTGGCCGGAGCCGACATCGACGACCACGCCCGCGGGGTGCTGCACGGTCTCGCCGACGCCGCGACCCAGCGGGTCGTCTGAGCCGGCGTCAGAAGTTGGCGAGCACCTGTGCGCGCCGCTTGACCTCGGTCCCGCGGTTCTCGCGGAGCGCGTCGATGGGACGGCCAGGGAGGTCGTCGTCGGTGAAGATCCAGGCGATGCACTCGCGGTCGTCGAAGCCGTTGTCGTGCAGCATGGTGAGCAACCCGGACAGCCCCTTGACCGGCAGCCCGTCCTGGATGAAGTCGGCCGGCACCTGCTGGCCGGCGCGCGGCGCGGGCACGGCGGCGGCGAGCTCGTGCTCGCGGATCATCGTGCGGACCTTGGCGACCGTCACGCCGAGCTGCTCGGCGGCGGCCGCCCAGTCGAGCCAGGCCGGGACGAGGGCGGCGAGGTCGGCGTCGGCGAGGCGGGGCTGTTCCATGCGCCCAGTCTGGCACCGCGGAGCCGGGGCGCCGCAACGGCCGCTGGGGAGATCCGCGCCACGCCGCCGCCCCCGCCAACCGGCCCCGAGCGAGGGCCGTCCGTACGATTGAGCCACCGGATCCTTCCCCGTCCGGCACAGGAGGGTCGCTGTGCAGCCAGAACGGCGCGACGATCGGCCTGCCCGCAAGGGCGGCGCCGACGGCGTCAGCGACCCCTTGACCGGTCGGGTGCTCGACCGTCGCTACGAGATCGGCGTCCGCATCGCGCGCGGCGGGATGGCCGGTG
The DNA here is from genome assembly GCF_013778305.1 of Nocardioides agri. Lineage (GTDB taxonomy): Bacteria > Actinomycetota > Actinomycetes > Propionibacteriales > Nocardioidaceae > Nocardioides > Nocardioides agri. The sequence goes on along the minus strand of NZ_JACEIC010000001.1, from coordinate 192,459 downwards.
TCTACGAGGCCACCGACCTCCGTCTCGACCGCACGGTGGCGGTCAAGGTGATGCACCCCGGCCTCGGCGACGACAACGAGTTCGCCGAGCGGTTCGTGCGCGAGGCCCGCTCCGCCGCGCGCCTCTCGCACCCCAACGTCGTCGCGGTCTACGACCAGGGCGACGACGACGGCACCGTCTTCCTCGCCATGGAGCTGATCTCCGGACACACCCTGCGCGACGTGATCCGCAAGGAGAGCCCGATGCAGCCGGCCCGGGCGCTCGCGCTGCTCGAGCCGGTGCTGTCCGCGCTCGCCGCCGCTCATCGGTCCGGCCTGATCCACCGCGACGTCAAGCCCGAGAACGTCCTGATCGCCGACGACGGCCGGGTCAAGGTCGCCGACTTCGGGCTGGCCAAGGCCGTCAGCGCCGACACCCACCACACCGCGACCGGCGGCGTGCTGATCGGCACGGTCTCCTACCTCGCGCCCGAGCTCGTGGTGAGCGGCCGCGCCGACGCGCGCGCCGACGTCTACGCCGCGGGCGTCGTGCTCTTCGAGCTGCTGACCGGCACCAAGCCGCACGAGGGCGAGAGCCCGATCCAGGTCGCCTACCAGCACGTCCACACCGACGTCCCGGCCCCGTCGACGCTGGTGCCGGGGCTCCCGGCGTACGTCGACGCGCTGGTCGCCCGCGCGACCGCTCGCGACCGCGAGCTCCGGCCGGCCGACGCCGCGGTGCTGCTGCACCAGGTGCACCGGGTCAGCCACGCGCTGGCCGAGGGCGTGGTGGACGACCCCGAGCTCACCGCCGACCTGCTGCCGACGAGGCTGCGCAGCGAGGCCGCCGAGGCACCCTCGGCCGACGACACCGCGCCGGAGCCGTTCGACCGGGGCGCGCTGGCCACGATGGCGGTCCCCGCGGCCGCGGCCGCCGAGCCGACCACGCTCCTCCGCACCGTGGCCCGCCCGCCGGCCGGACCTCCGCCGAGCGAGCCTCCGGCCGACGGACCGCGGGGGCGCCGCTCCCGCAAGGGACTCGTACTGCTGCTGGCCACGCTGCTGCTCGTCGTCGGCGGCGGAGCCGCGGCGTGGTGGTTCCTCGACGGGCGCTACACCACGACGCCCGGCGTGCTCGGCAAGACCGAGCAGGCGGCGGTGAAGGCGCTCGCGGCGGCCGGGCTCGAGGCCGAGGTCGGCGACCCGGCGTACTCCGAGACCGTCCCCGCGGGGCGGGTCGTCGCGAGCGACCCGGAGCCGGGCTCGCGGGTGATCGACGGCGGCACCGTCGAGATCACGATGTCGCTGGGCAAGGAGCGCTACGACGTGCCCAAGCTCGCCACGATGACCGAGGAGGAGGCCCGCGACGCACTGGAGGCGACCCACCTCGCCTACGGCGGCACCACCGAGAAGTGGTCCGACACCGTGCCGTTCGGCCAGGTCATCTCCAGCACGCCCAAGGCCGGCACGACGCTCAAGCCGGACACCCCGGTCGACCTGGCCGTCAGCAAGGGCCCGAGGCCGGTCGAGCTCAAGGACTGGGTCGGCAAGGACGTCGACGACGCGATGCAGTGGCTGGACTCCAAGGGCCTGACCGGCAAGGTCGCCAAGGAGGAGTTCAGCGACGACGTCGCCGAGGGCGACATCATCTCGATGAACCCGCCCGGCGGCACCACCGTGCACCGCGGCGACGAGGTGTCCTTCGTGGTCTCCAAGGGCCCGGAGCTGATCGAGGTGCCGTCGGTGCGCGGTCAGGGCGTCGACGCCGCCACCGAGACGCTCGAGGACCTCGGCTTCCACGTCGTGACCGAGTCGGCCGCCGGGTCGCTGGGCCTGGGCTTCGTGTTCTCCCAGGACCCCGAAGGTGGCTCGATGGCTCCGGTCGGCGCGACGATCACCCTGAGCCTGATCTGACCGGGGTCGCGGTCTAGGGTTGCGCGGTGCGCAACCCGATCGGAACCCACGTCCTGGTCGGCAGGGGTCTCGTCGACGGCGCGGTCGCGCAGGCGGACCTGCTGGGCTGCGAGACCTTCCAGGTCTTCGTCGGCAACCCACGCGGGTGGGCGCTCACCGAGGGGAGGCCGGCCGAGGACGCCCGGTTCCGCGACCTGATGGCCGAGCGCGGCACCCGCACGTTCATCCACGCGCCCTACCTCGTCAACCTCGGCAGCCCCACGCCCGCGACGTACGCCAACTCGGTGGCGTCGGTCGCGCACAACCTCAAGCGGGCCGCCCAGATCGGCGCCGAGGGCGTCGTCGTGCACACCGGCTCCTACGTCGGGGACGCCGACGACACCCAGGCGATGAGGCAGGTCCGCGAGGCGCTGCTGCCGGTGCTCGACACGATCGCGGACGACGCCGCGCCGTGGCTCCTGCTCGAGCCGACCGCCGGTCAGGGGCGCTCCCTGTGCGCCGGCGTCGAGGACCTGGCGCCGTACCTCGAGGCGCTCGACCACCACCCGAAGGCGGGCATCTGCCTCGACACCTGCCACGTCTTCGCGGCCGGCGCCCCGCTCGACGAGCCCGGCGGCGCGACCGCGACCGTCGACCGGATCGTCGAGATCGGCGGGCCCGGCCGGCTCCGGCTGATCCACGCCAACGACTCGATGGACGTGCGCGGCGCGTTCAAGGACCGCCACCAGCGCATCGGCGAGGGCCACATCGGCGAGGCGGCGTTCGCGGAGCTCTTCGCGCACCCGGCGACCGACGGGGTGCCGTTCATCCTCGAGACGCCCGACTCGCGGGACGCCGACACGCGCGACATCCCGCTGCTGAAGCGGCTGCGCGATGGTGACGCCCGTGGATGAGCGTCGTACGTCGCTGCTCGCCACCGCGGTCCTGCTCGGCATCACCGCGTGCTGGGGCAGCACGTTCTTCCTGATCCACGACCTGCTCGACCGGGTGCCGGCCGTCGACTTCCTGGCCGTGCGGTTCTCGATCGCCGCGGTGCTGCTGCTGGTCGTCGCACCCCGCGCGGTCCTGCGGCTCTGCCCCGCGACCCGCCGCCAGGCGGCCGTGCTCGGCTGCCTCTACGGCGTCGCGCAGATCCTGCAGACCGCGGGGCTCGCGCACACCCCGGCGAGCGTGGGGCTTCATCACCGGCATGTACGTCGTGGCCACCCCGCTCTTCGCCGCCGTGCTGCTGCACAACCGGATCACCGGCATGACCTGGGCCGCCGTCGCGCTCGCCTTCGGCGGCCTCGCCGTGCTCACCCTCGACGGCCTCTCGATCGGGTACGGCGAGGCGCTGACGTTCGTCGCCGCGATGATCTACGCCCTGCACATCGTCGGGCTCAGCGCCTGGTCGAACGCCCGGGACGCGCTCGGCATGTCGATCCTGCAGGTCGTGATGGTCGCGGTGATCTGCCTGGTCGCCAGCGCCCCCGGCGGCATCGTGCTGCCCGACGACGGCCGCGACTGGCTGTCCGTCGTCTACATGGCGGTGTTCCCGGCCGCACTGGCACTGCTCGGCCAGACCTGGGCGCAGGCCCACCTCTCCGCGACGCGCACGGCGATCGTGATGAGCATGGAGCCGGTGTTCGCGGCGTTCTTCGCGGTGCTGCTCGGCGGCGAGTCCGTGACCGGGCGGATGCTCGTCGGTGGCGCGCTCGTGCTCACCGCGATGCTGCTCGTCGAGCTCGCGCCCGGGCGCAAGCTCGAGGCCGAGGTCCCGCACATCGCCGTCTGAGGCGACGAGTCCCGGATGCCGGGCGCGGGGCGGGCACCGACTCGCGCTCCCCTACGCTCCCAGCAGTGGCCCCGACGACGTGGCCTGCCTCGCGAAGGAGCAGCCATGGTCGTCGTCATGTCCCCCGATGCCACCGACGAGGACGTCGCGCGCGTCGTCGAGAAGGTGGAGGGCGTCGGCGGTGAGGCGTTCGTCTCCAAGGGCCTGGAGCGCACGATCATCGGCCTGGTCGGCGACATCGACTCCTTCCACCACCTGAACCTGCGCACGCTGCGCGGCGTCGCCGACGTGCACCGGATCTCCGACCCCTACAAGCTCGTGAGCCGCCAGCACCGCCCGGACCGGTCGACGGTGTGGATCGGCGAGCCGGGCCGGCAGGTGCCGATCGGGCCGGAGACGCTGACGTTCATCGCCGGTCCGTGCGCGGTCGAGTCCGCCCAGCAGACGCTGGAGGCGGCGCAGATGGCGCGCTCGGCAGGGGCCGCGATCCTGCGGGGCGGTGCGTTCAAGCCGCGCACCTCGCCGTACGCGTTCCAGGGCCTGGGCGTGAAGGGCCTCGAGATCCTCGCCGACGTGCGGGTCGCGACCGGGCTGCCCATCGTGACCGAGGTCGTGGACGCGCGCGACGTGCCGGTGGTCGCGGAGTACGCCGACATGCTGCAGATCGGCACCCGCAACATGGCGAACTTCGGGCTGCTGCAGGCGGCCGGCGAGTCCGGCAAGCCCGTGCTGCTCAAGCGCGGCATGACCGCGACCATCGAGGAGTGGCTGATGGCGGCCGAGTACATCGCCCAGCGCGGCAACCTCGACGTCGTGCTCTGCGAGCGCGGCATCCGGACCTTCGAGCCGGCGACCCGCAACACCCTCGACATCTCGGCAGTGCCGGTCGTGCAGGCCGCCAGCCACCTGCCGGTGATCGTCGACCCCTCGCACGCGGCGGGCCGTCGCGACCTGGTGCTGCCGCTGTCCCGGGCCGCGATCGCGGTGGGGGCCGACGGCGTCATCGTCGACGTGCACCCGCAGCCCGAGGTGGCGCTCTGCGACGGACCGCAGGCGCTGGAGGGGGCCGACCTGCGCGAGCTCGCCCAGGCCGTGCGCCGGCTCCCGGCGCTCGTCGGCAAGGAGCCGGCCCTCGCGCCGGTCGTCTAACCTGACGCCCGATGAACTATTGCGTCAACTGCGGCCACGAGCTCGGCGTCGGCCGCTACTGCACCAACTGCGGCCACGCGGTCGGCTCCCCCACCGACCTCGGCGACCTCGGTGACCTCGGCGACCTCGGGCCCGGCGACACCGCGGAGCGTCCGCGAGTGGCACCGCCCGCAGACATCCCGCCGCCGCCGACCTGGACGCCCGCCCCGCCGGCCCGCTACCCGCTCTTCGCGGACGAGGACCCCACGCCGGCAGCCGATGAGAACGTCGTGCCCAACCGCCACCGCCGGCCGCGGCCCTGGGGGATGTGGGCCGCGATCGGCGTCGCACTGGCCCTGGTGGTGATCCTCGGGATCGCGCTGCTGACCAGCGGCGACGACCCGGGGCCTTCGGAGGGGCCCGACGCCGAGTCGACCAGCGAGCCGAGCGGCCCGGGCAGCCCAGGGTCCTCGTCGCAGGCGCCCGACATCCCGAAGGGCAGCGTGACGGCCGACGCCGCCGTGACGGTGCCGGCGACCGCCGCGCCCGGCCGCACCGTGACCGGTGCGCCGGTCGACTACGAGGCCCAGAACATGCTCGACGGCGTGCCGGAGACGGCCTGGCGGATGGCCGGGGACGGCAGCGGGTCGGAGATCGCCATCACGCTCGCCGAGGAGACCCGGCTGCGCTCGGTCGGCCTGATCAACGGTTATGCCAAGCAGGAGGCCGGGCGCGACTGGTACCACGGCAACCGGCGCGTCGAGCAGGTCGAGTGGGTCTTCGACGACGGCACGACCGTGCCTCAGGCGCTGGGCGACACGACCGGCGTCCAGTCGATCGACGTGGACGCCACGACCACCACCATCACGCTCCGCCTGGTGACCGTCTCGGCGCCGGGCACCGGCCCCGACTCGCGGGACTTCACGGCGATCAGCGACCTGCTGCTCGTCGCGGGAGCGTGACCGCCATGCCGCTGCGCCTCCTCGTCGTCGTGACCCTGCTCGGGGTGCTCGCCGCGTGCGGCGACGACGACCCGGCACCCACCGAACCCACGCCCACCGAGCAGGACACCTCCGCGGCGCAGCCGCCGGTGGTGCTCGTGCCGGGCCTCGGCGGCTCACCGACCGACATGGCGCTGATCGCCAACGCCCTGGAGGACGACGGCCGGACGACCGTGACCGTGGACAACCAGGGCGGCACCGCCGACCTCCGCGAGCAGGCAGCGCTCGTCGACGAGGCCGTCCGGGGCACCGGTGCCGAGGAGGTCGACGTCGTGGGGTTCTCCGCCGGCGGCATCGTCGCCCGGCTGTGGGCGACGGGCGACGGCGCCGACGCCGTACGCCGTCTCGTGACGATCGGCGCGCCCCACCACGGCACCACGCTGGAGGCCCTCGAGGTGAGCGACCCGGCCGACTGCACGGACGCGTGCGCCCAACTGCTCGCGGGCAGCGACCTGCTGGAGGAGCTCGACGCCACGGGCGTCCCGGCGGACGCGGACTGGGTCAGCATCTGGAGCGACTCGGACGGGGTGGTCGACCCGGCCGAGTCGGCACGGCTCGACGGCGCGCTCGACGTGAACGTGCAGGCCGTCTGCGGCGACCTGGAGCTGCGGCACCTCGACCTGCTCGGTCACCCGGTGCCGGACCTGGTCGCCGCCGTGCTCGACGGCGAGGAGGCCGTCGTGCCGGACGCGTCAGCCTGCGACGCGGGCTAGCACCGCCGCCGCCCGCTCGGCGTCGGCGTCGCTGACGTCGAGATGGGTCACCAGGCGCACGGCGGTCGGGCCGACGGTGGCGACCAGCACACCCTCCGCGCGGGCGGCCGCGACGAAGTCGGCGGCGTCGGAGCGCTGCACGACCACGATGTTGGTGTCGACGGTCGCCGGGTCGACGCCGCACGCCTCGGCCAGCAGCCGGGCGTGCGCGTGGTCGTCGGCCAGCCGCTCGACGTGGTGGTCCAGCGCGTGCAGCCCGGCTGCGGCGAGGATGCCGACCTGCCGCATCCCGCCGCCCATCCGCTTGCGCCAGATGCGGGCCTCGGCGATCGCGTCCCGGCTGCCGACCATCAGCGAACCGACGGGGGCACCCAGGCCCTTGGACAGGCAGACCGCCAAGACGTCCGCGACCGCGCCGTACTCCGCGAGCGGCGTGCCCGTGGCGACGTGCGCGTTCCAGATCCGTGCGCCGTCCATGTGCACGCGCGCGCCGGCGCCGGTGGCGAACTCGCGCAGGTCGCGCAGGTCCTGGAGCGGGAGCACCGCTCCCCCGGCGAAGTTGTGGGTGTTCTCGACCGAGATCGCCGCGGTCGGCACGAAGAAGGGGCCCATGTCGGGCGCGAACAGCGTCTGGATCGTCGGCAGGTCCACCTGCCCGCGCCGGTGGATCCAGGTGCGCATGGTGAGGCCGGTGTAGGCGCCGTGCGCGCCGAGCTCGGCGCGGGCGATGTGCGCGCTGGCCTCGCAGAGCACCTCCTGGCCGGCCTGCACCAGGCTGCGCACCGCCAGCACGTTGGCCATCGACCCGGTCGGGGTGAACAGGGCAGCCTCGTGCCCGAACAGCCCAGCCACCCGCTCCTCGAGCCGGGCGACGGTCGGGTCCTCGCCGTACACGTCGTCCCCGACCTCGGCCCGCGCCATCGCGGCCCGCATCTTGTCGGTCGGCGTGGTGAGGGTGTCGGAGCGCAGGTCGATCACGGCGTCATCCTGTCAGGGTGGCGGCGTCGGCGTTTCATCAAGGGATGCAGGCGGAGCGGCGCTTCCCCGGGCGAGTTCGCCCACGGAGGCGCAGCTTCGACCTCATCCCTTGATGAAACAGCGACCGGCCGCAGCTCACGCGTTGCGCAACATCTCCGCGACGAGGAACGCCAGCTCGAGCGACTGCACGCGGTTGAGGCGCGGGTCGACGACGGACTCGTAGCGGTGCGCGAGCCCGGCCTCGTCGATCTCCTCGCCGCCGCCGATGCACTCGGTGACGTCGTCGCCGGTCATCTCGACCAGCACGCCGCCGGGCCAGGTGCCCAGCGCGCGGTGCACGTCGAAGAAGCCCTGCACCTCGTCGATGACGTCGTCGAAGCGGCGGGTCTTGTAGCCGGTGCTCGACTCGAAGGTGTTGCCGTGCATCGGGTCGCAGACCCAGGCGACCTGCACGCCGGCGGCGGTGACCTTCTCGACCAGGTTCGGCAGCCCGTCGCGGATCTTGCCGGCGCCGAAGCGGGTGATGAAGGTCAGCCGGCCCGGCTCGTTGTCGGGGTTGAGCCGCTCGGCGAGCGCGAGCGCGTCGTCGGCGGTCGCGGAGGGGCCGAGCTTGCAGCCGATCGGGTTCTGGATGTGGCGGAAGTACTCGACGTGCGCGCCGTCGAGCTGCCGGGTCCGCTCACCGATCCAGACGAAGTGGCCGGAGACGTTGTAGGGCAGCTCGGTGCGCGAGTCGATGCGGGTCATCGCGTGCTCGTACTCGAGCAGCAGCGCCTCGTGGCTGGAGTGGAAGTCGACCCGCTTGAGCTCCTCGGGGTCGGCGCCGATCGCCTTCATGAAGGAGAGGGCCTTGTCGATCTCGCCCGCGAGCGTCTCGTAGCGCTGGCCGGCGGCCGAGGTGCGCACGAAGTCGGTGTTCCAGGTGTGCACCTGCCGGAGGTCGGCGTAGCCACCGGTGACGAAGGCGCGCACCAGGTTGAGCGTCGCCGCCGACGCGTTGTAGACGTCGAGCAGCCGCGTCGGGTTGGGGATGCGCGACTCCGGGGTGAAGTCGAAGCCGTTGACGGCGTCGCCGCGGTAGGCCGGGAGCGTGACGCCGCCGCGCGTCTCCATGTCCGAGGAGCGGGGCTTCGCGTACTGGCCGGCCAGCCGCCCTAGCTTCACGACCGGCACGGAGCCGGCGTACGTGAGGATCACCGCCATCTGGAGCAGCACCCGCAGCTTGTTGCGGACGTTGTCGGCCGTGACCTCGGCGAAGGTCTCGGCGCAGTCCCCACCTTGCAGCAGGAACGCCTCGCCCCGCGCGACCGCGGCCATCTTGGCCTTGAGGTCGTCGCACTCACCCGCGAAGACCAGCGGCGGCATGGTGCGCAGCCGCGCGACGTTGGCGTCGACGGCGGCCTGGTCGGGGTAGGTCGGCTGCTGGGCGGCCCCCAGGGCGTGCAGGGTCGCGAGGTCCGGAACGGTGCTGCTCACCCGTCAAGCGTACGGCGGTCGACGCCGGGCGCCGGATTCGGCGGCCGACGGCGAGACGTCGCCTACTCCTCCAGGTGCTCGATGTCGCGGAAGCCGGTCTTCTGCGCGCGCACCGCCCGGTTGGTGAACCAGGTGCACGCCCAGAGCACGATGCCGAGCAGCAGCAGGCCGCCGGCGACCTCGTACTGCACCCAGTCCTCCCGGTCGCGGGCCCACGGACCGGCCAGGTAGGCGCAGGCCGCGGCGCCGGCGAAGGGCACCCACCCGGGCGCCCGGAACCGACCTTCGACGGGATCGCGGCGCAGCACGATGCAGGCGATGTTGACGACCGTGAAGACGCAGAGCAGCAGCAGCGCGGTGGTGCCGGACAGCGCCGAGATGACCGAGGTGTCCGCGAGGAACGTCACCACGACGATCAGGCCCAGCGCGAGCACCGTCGAGAACGCGATCCCGGCGTACGGCGTGCGCCGGCCGGGCAGCACCTTGCCAAGCGTGCGCGGCAGCACGTCCTGGTGGGCGAGGCCGTAGAGCAGCCGGCTGGCCATCAGCATGTTGAGCAACGCGGTGTTGGCGACCGCGACGACCGTCAGGAACGGGAAGATCTTGTCGATCGGCAGGCCCGGGGCGCCCTTCTCGACCACCGCGAGCAGGACCTTGCCCTCGTCGGAGACCACCGCCTCGATCTGGCCCTCGGGGATGACCGCGATCACCGAGATCGCGACCAGCACGTAGAAGATGACCGCGATGCCGAGCCCGGTGAGCATGACCCGCGGGAAGATCCGCTCGGGCTCGTGGGTCTCCTCGACCATGTTGACGGAGTCCTCGAAGCCGACCATCGCGAAGAACGCGATCGCGGTCGCGACGGTGACCGCGAGGAAGAGCCCGCGGTCGGACTCGGTGTGGAAGACCACGATCCGGCCCATGTCGGCGTCGCCCTTGACCATGACCCAGAAGCCGATCGCGATCACGATGACCAGCGCGGTCATCTCGATCAGCGTCAGCACGACGTTGAACTTCACGCTCTCCCCGACGCCGCGCAGGTTGACCCCGGCGAGAAACACCATGAAGAGCATCGCCACCACGGTGATCGCGGTGTCACCCTGGGGCACGTCCCAGCCCAGCCCGTCGAACCCGGCGAGCAGGTTGGTGGCGAGCAGGTTCGACGACGTCGACGCGCTGGTGATGCCCGAGCAGATCACCGCGAAGGCGACGAGGAACGTGACGAAGTGGATCCCGAACGCCTTGTGCGTGTAGAGCGCGGCGCCGGCGGCCTGCGGGTACTTCGTGACGAGCTCGAGGTAGGAGAACGCCGTGAGCGTGGCGACCACGAACGCCACGATGAACGGGAGCCACACCAGCCCCCCGACCTCCAGGGCCATCTCGCCGGTGACGGCGTAGATGCCGGCGCCGAGGATGTCGCCGACGATGAACAGCAGCAGCAGCCGGGGACCGAGGACGCGCTTGAGGTCAGGCGTCGGTCCGTTGACGTCCACGTCGTCGGAGCTCTGAGTGGTCATGGTCGCCACTCTCCCCCCTTGGCGGGGCGTCTAATCAGGCGCGGCGCCGCTCGCGACGCCGAGCCGGTCGAGCAGGAAGAGCGCCGCCGCCGCGAAGTCGTTGCCGGCCGTGCCCTCGGCGACCGCGGCCCAGTCGACCTGCTCGCGCACCGCCCGGGCCGCGGGCACGATCGAGCCGAGGTCGCAGGCGTGCTCCTCGAGCGCGTTGAGCTTGTCGACCAGCAGCTCGGTGGCCGACAGCACCGGCATCCGCACCGACTCCACCTCGATCTGGTCGACGTCGTGGAGCCGCTCGCGCGTGACGGGGTCGCCGCCCGCCCGGAAGAGGATGTCGACCATCGCGCCGTCGACGTACACCTTGAACAGCCAGTCCTCCGGGGGCTGGACCACCTCGAGGCCCTGGTCGGCGAGCAGCTCGGCCGTCCGCGCCGCGTCCTCCTCGGCGACCATGAAGTCGACGTCGTGGACGGGCTCCGGCGCCCCGCGGGCCCAGAGCGCGTAGCCGCCGGTCAGCGCGAACGGCGCGTCGCCGTCCTTGAGCGCGACGGCGACGAGCTTGAGCGCCTCCCGCAGGCCGCCCTGCACGTTCTCCACGCGTGATGGGTAACCGCGTGTACGCCGCCGCATGCTCGGGGTACCGCCCCCTCGATGCGCCTTGCGACGTTCAACATCCTGCACGGAAGCCGCCACCACGGCGACGAGCACGTCGACCCGCGGCTGCTCGCCGACGCCGTCCGCGAGCTCGACGCCGACGTCCTCGCGCTCCAGGAGGTGGACCGGAACCAGTCGCGGTCGGCGCACGCCGACCTGACCGCCGTGGCCGCCGAGGCGATGGGCGCCGTCGACCATCGCTTCGTCGCTGCGCTGGCGGGCAGCCCGGGCGCCACCTGGACGGCCGCCACCGGTGCCGAGCACCCCGAGAGCGCCGGGTACGGCGTCGCGCTGCTGAGCCGCCACCCGGTCGCGGCCTGGGAGGTCGTCCGGCTGCCGGGCGCCCCGGTGCCGGCGCCGTGGGTCTTCCACGGTCAACGGCTCCCCCGTCTGGTGCGGGACGAGCCCCGGGTCGCGGTCGCGGCCCAGGTCGAGCTGCCGGCCGGCGGGTGCGTCACGGTCGCCACCACCCACCTGTCCTTCCTGACCTACTGGAACCGGCGCCAGCTGGCGCAGCTGCGCACGGCGCTGGCCGATGCGCGTCGGCCGCTGCTGCTCACCGGGGACCTCAACATGGGGTCGGGCCCGGCGACGCGGGTCAGCAGGTTGCGCTCGCTGGCCGCGCGGCCGACGTTCCCGGCCCACCGTCCCGCCGTCCAGATCGACCACGTCCTCGCCGACGGGCGGGTGCGCGCGGTGCGCGCGGAGGCGTGCCGGCTGGCGATCTCCGACCACCTGGCGCTGGTCGTGGACCTCGAGCTCGGCTGACCGCTCAGCGCACCTCGCAGTCGACCGGGTCCGAGCAGGCCCGGAGCCGGTGGTGCTCGATCACCCGGCCGTCCGCGTCGTAGGCCACGACCGCGGCCGGCTCGCCGACCGTGGTCCCCCACATCATCGACGCACCCCGGACGATCGTGCCCGGTGCGACATGACCCGCCACGACGGTGCCGTCGGCCTGGACCAGGTCGACCCGCGCGACGTCGGTGCCGGGCAGCCCCGCCAGCACGAGCTCCCCCGGCGCCCCGGTGGAGTAGTCCTTGCTCAGGAAGACCTCCATGTCGGACCCGGGCGTGAGGAAGTCGTCGGTGCCCATCCCCCACTCGTAGCCCCACCCGTGGTCGGTCCGCGTCAGCAGCGCCGGGCCGCACGAGTCCTGGCTGCCGACGCAGCCGAGGTACGCCGCGCCGCTGTCGACGAGGATGCCCATGTCCGTCGAGCCGACGGGGTAGCTGCCGTCGGGATCGGCGAGCTCGGTCTGCTCGACGTGCGCGACGCCCCGGTGGAGCCACGAGGGGAAGCCCCGGGGCCGGAAGCTGGTGACGCCGGCGTAGTAGTGGGCGCCGGTGTCGACCGGCGCGCCGACGACCTCGGCCTCGTCGACCCAGTCACGGACGGCGTCGTCGGGCGGGGTGATCACCACCTGCCAGTCGGAGACCTGCTGGGCGCCGGGGATGACGGCCAGGGTGCGCTCGGCGAGCGGCGAGAGCCGGTCGTGGGGCGGTCCGGCCGGCTGCGGGTCGGACGCGCGACCGGGGCCGCCGCCGAGCACGGCGCTCAGGACGAGGCCGGTGGCGACGGTGGCGGCGAGCACCCCGACCGCGATGCCGGCGACGTTGAGGTGCCGGCGCCGCAGGCCGGCCGCCCGGATCGCGACGAGGGCGGCGTGGTCGAGGGGCTCCCCCTCGTCGTGCTGCAGCTCCCGCTCGAGCTGCTCGATCGTGCGTGTGCTCATCGAAGTCCCTCCCTCACGAAGGTCGTCTCGTCCTCTGCCGCGGTGACCCGGAGCTTCCCCAGCGCCCGGGACAGCGCGCTCTTCACCGTGCCGGGCGCGATGCCGAGCTCGCGCGCCACCTGCGCCTCGGACAGGTCGAAGTAGTGCCGCAGCACCACCACGCGCCGTTCGCGGTCGGTCAGCCGGCCCAGCAGCCGCACGATCGCGTCGCGGTCGGACGCCAGCTCCTCGCTGCCCACGTCGGCCACCGGCTCCCGCGCGAGCCGTGACTCGGCCGCGGCACCCCCGACCTCGGTGGCGCGCCGGCGCCGCAGCCGGTCGATGTTGGCGTTGACCATGACCTTGCGGGCATAGGCGAGCGCGTCGGCGCGACGGACCCGCTGCCAGCTCGCGTAGGTCCGGGCCAGCGCGGTCTGCGCGAGGTCCTCGGCCAGGTGGTGGTCACCGGTGAGCAGGTACGCCGACCGCCGTAGCCGTGGCCACGCGGCGATCGCGAACTCGTCGAACTCCTGCTCGGCCGTCACGGGCCCTCCTCGCACCAGGGTGGTCTCACCGTCTAGTACGCAGCCCCCGGCGGGCCGGTTCCGTCAGCCGAAGAAGACCTGCGCCTCGGCGTACTCCTCCGGGCTGACCAGCTTGAGCTCGCCGGTGCCCTCGGCGAGCGGCACCCGGTCGATGCGGGTGCCGCGCAGCGCCATCATCGTGCCGAAGTCGCCCTCGGCGACCGCGTCGATGGCCTGCAGGCCGAAGCGGGTCGCCAGCCAGCGGTCGAACGCCGTGGGCGTGCCGCCGCGCTGGATGTGGCCGAGCACGACGGCGCGCGCCTCCTTGCCGGTGCGGGCCTCGATCTCCTTGGCCAGCCGGTCGCCGATGCCGCCGAGCCGGACGTGCCCGAACTCGTCGACGTCCCCGGAGACCAGCGTCATGTCGCCGCCCTCACGCGGCACCGCGCCCTCGGAGACGACCAGGATCGGGGCGTAGTGCGACTCGAAGCGGCTCTCGACGAGGGCGCAGACCTCTCCGATGTCGAAGGGCTGCTCGGGGATCAGCACGATGTTGGCGCCGCCCGCGATCCCGGAGTGCAGCGCGATCCAGCCCGCGTGCCGGCCCATGACCTCGACGACGAGCACCCGGTGGTGGGACTCGGCGGTGGTGTGCAGCCGGTCGATCGCCTCGGTCGCGATGTTGACGGCGGTGTCGAAGCCGAACGTGAAGTCGGTGCCCGAGAGGTCGTTGTCGATGGTCTTCGGGACGCCGACGACGTCGACGCCGAGGTCGGCGAGCTTGGTGGCCACGCCGAGCGTGTCCTCACCACCGATCGCGACCAGCGCGTCGACGCCGTCCTTGGCGAGGTTGTCCTTGATCCGCCCCACGCCGTTGTCGAGCTTGAAGGGGTTGGTCCGCGAGGAGCCCAGGATCGTGCCGCCGCGCGGCAGGATGCCGCGGCACTGCTCGATCCCGAGCTCCATCGTCACGCCCTCGAGCGGGCCGCGCCAGCCGTCGCGGTAGCCGACGAACTCGAACCCGTGCGTCTTGACGCCCTTGCGGACGACCGCGCGGATGACGGCGTTGAGGCCGGGGCAGTCCCCACCTCCGGTGAGTACTCCGACGCGCATGGCTGCTCCTCGATCGAGTCGTGGTCGGTCCCAGCCCGACAGACTCTAGTGGGGAGCGGCCCGCCAGGTCAGTGCGCCGACGGCACCAGGGCGCCCTCGGGCTGACCGATGTCCTGCAGCAGCTCGCGGAACCACGGGACGGTCGGGTCGAACGCCTTGCCGCCCTTGATCCGGGGGAACTCGCAGACCCTCAGCACGTCGCCGGCCTCCTCGTCGTGACCGACGACGCCGCTCTCGCCGCGCAGCGCGGCCTCGGCCGCGAGGTCGGCGCAGGCGCGGATCAGCGCCAGGTCCTCGTCGTTCGCGGCCGCGGAGCGCGAGAAGTAGCCGCTCTTCTGCACCATGGTCTTCTCGGCGCCCACCATGCCGGCGAACTGCTTGGCGAACCACGAGCCCGGGTTGATGGTGTCGAGCTTGACGTGGCCGAAGGCGTCGCGCTTGGGCTCCTCGCCCCGGGCGAGCATCTCCTCGACGATCGTGGAGACGCCGGCGCCCTCGGAGAGGAACACGTTGACGCAGCCGGTCTCGTCCATGATCGCCCGGAGCCGCTCGGCCTCGGACGCGATGTCGAAGCTGAGCTCGGGCACGTAGACGCCGTGGACGTCCCACGAGCGCTCGTTGTTGTCGCCGAATCCCGAGAACTCCCGGGTGGCCAGCCACTCGCGGTACTTCGCCGCGGTGGCGGCGGTCAGCCAGCCGCAGTGGCGGCCCATGACCTCGTGGACGATCAGCATCCGCGGGTTGGACGAGTGCTCGGCGACGATGTTGCGGGCGAACAGCGCACCCTGCTCGGCGGCGGTCGCGGCGCCCAGCGACTGCCGGATCGGCACCACGTCGTTGTCGATCGTCTTGGGCAGGCCGACGACGGTCAGCTCGTAGCCGTTGTCGTGCAGGTACGCCGCGAGGTCGGCAGCCGTGGTGTTCGTGTCGTCGCCACCGATGGTGTGCAGCACGTCCACGCCGTCCTTGGTGAGCTGCTCGGCGGCGACGTGCAGCGGATCCTGGCCCTCGGCGACCAGGCCGCGCTTGACGCAGTCCTTGACGTTGGTGAGCTTCACGCGGCTGTTGCCGATCGGGCTGCCGCCGAACCCGTGGAGCAGGTGTGCCCGCTCGCGGTCCTCCGGCGTGACCGTCAGGTGGTCGCCGCCGAGGAGGCCGGCGTACCCGTCGCGGTAGGTGATGATCTCGATCCCCGGGTCGAGCTCGGTGTAGCGCTCGATCAGGGCGCCGACCGCCGAGGACAGGCAGGGGGCCAGGCCACCGGCGGTGAGGAGGGCAACGCGACGGACGGTCATGGGTTCTCTTCGGGTGGGCGGTTCCGCACTTCGGGCGCGAAACGATCGGTCTTAGGTCCCTACAAGACTAAAGCCTCGACCGCCCCTGGGCCAGAGGCCGAAGGTCCCGCCCCGCCTCAGACCGCGACCTCCTCCTCGGCGGCCTCGTTGGTCACCGGCGCCGCGGCCTCCGGGAGCGCCCGGCCCAGGTGGACGGCGAGCAGCGCACCGGTGAGGCTGACCGCGGTGAGCGCGAGCCAGATCGGCGACTCCCCGCGGTCCAGCAGCCACGCGAAGGCGACCGGCGTGACCGCACTAGAGATCGTCCAGGCGAGCTGGATGAGCGAGAGGTAGCGCCCGCGCAGGTGGTC
Source organism: Nocardioides agri (assembly GCF_013778305.1). Classification (GTDB taxonomy): domain Bacteria; phylum Actinomycetota; class Actinomycetes; order Propionibacteriales; family Nocardioidaceae; genus Nocardioides; species Nocardioides agri. Next base: position 176,336 of record NZ_JACEIC010000001.1, on the reverse strand, counting down.
GGGCGCGGCCTCGGCCCCGAGCGCGCCGAGCACCGGCCCCCCGAGCAGCTCACCGCCGGTGTAGACGACCGAGCCGACCAGCACCACCACCGTCGCGGCGACCACCGACAGCTCGCTCGCCCCGAGCATGACGAGGAACGAGGCGGCGAACACCAGGTTCGTCAGCACCAGCACCCGCCAACGCCGGCTCCCCGTCATGCCGCGCACGACCAGCCCCTGGCCGAACCCGACCATGACGGTGTTGATCGTGAAGACCGCGCCCGTGACCCAGCCCGGCAGGCCCAGCACGGCGACGGCGTACACCGGCATGGCGAAGTTGAGGACCATCATCGCGGTCGAGTAGGCGAGCTGGACCAGCCAGAGCACGCGGTAGGGCCGGTCGCTCAGGACGGTGCGCCAGGCGCCCTCCGGCGACCGGTGCCCGGTCGCGGGGGTCGACGGCACCGCGAGCAGCAGCACGAACGCGACGACGTACGAGAGCGCGTTGACGAGGACGACGGAGAGGTACGCCGCGTGCGTGCCGACGGTGATGGCCACGCCGGAGAGCAGCCCGCCGATCGCGAAGCCGACGTTGCGCAGCGCGCCCAGGAAGCCGAACCACTTCTCGCGCTCCCCCGGCCGCGAGATGACCGCGACGATGTTGCCGTAGGAGCCCCAGAACGCCGTGCGCCCGACGGAGACCACGACCGTCCACAGGATCAGCCCGACGAACGACTCGGTGACCAGGTAGGCGAGGAAGCCCACGGCCTGCAGGGCGTTGCCGGCGAGCAGCACCTGCTTGGCGCCGAGCCGGTCGACCAGGCCGCCGAGCAGCGGACCCGCGGGGATCGAGGCTGCCGAGGCGATCGAGATCGCCGCACCGATCTGCACCAGGCTCAGGTCGGTGGTGACGAGGAAGTAGAGCATCGACACCGGCATGAAGACCCCGCTGCCGACCGCGTCGATGGCGATCGCCGTGACGAAGCGCCGGTGGTGGCCGAGGGACGGGAAGCCGAGCTTGGCGGCGAGGCGATCGAGCACCGGCACATCCTCCGGGCACGACCGTGGTCGGAGGCAAATTGTTATCGGCCGAAGTCGATACTGTCGGGCCATGACGTTCTCGATCGTGGCCCGTTCCGCTGACGGCGAGTCGTGGGGCGTCGCCGTCGCCTCCAAGTTCCTGGCCGTCGGCGCGGCGGTCCCTGCCGCCGTCGCCGGCGTCGGCGCCATCGCGACCCAGGCCGACGCCAACGTCGCCTACAAGGGGCAGGCGCTCGCCCATCTGGACGACGGCGCTACCGCCTCGGTGGCGCTGCAGCGACTGCTCGAGGACGACGAGGGCCGCGAGCACCGCCAGGTCGGCATCGTCGACGTCGACGGCGGCGCGGCCAGCCACACGGGGTCCGCCTGCCTCGACTGGGCCGGCGGTGTCACCGGCGACGGCTACGCCATCCAGGGCAACATCCTGGCCGGCTCCGAGGTCGTCGAGGCGATGGAGGCGGCGTGGCTGGACTCCTCGCCGGAGGCGCCGCTCGGCGCGCGCCTCCTCGAGGCGCTCATCGCCGGGGACGCCGCCGGCGGCGACTCGCGCGGGCGGCAGTCGGCGGCGCTGCTCGTGGTGCGCGAGGAGGCGGGGTACGGCGGCCTCGACGACATCGCGGTCGACCTCCGGGTCGACGACCACCCGGAACCGATCACCGAGCTCGCCCGGCTGCTCGCGCTCAACGACCTCTACCTGACCGCCTCCACCGAGGAGGAGAAGGTGCCGGTCACCCCCGACCTGGCGGAGGAGCTCGAGGAGCTGGCGCGGGCCGCCGGCGCCCGCGACTTCCTGGCCTGGGTCGGCACCGAGAACTACGAGATGCGGGTCGCTCCCGACGGCTCCTGGATCGACGTGCGCATCCTCGAGATCATCCGCGACACCGAGGCCGACCGGTGAGCTCCGACGCGGTGCTGGCGATCGATGCCGGCACCACCGGCGTCACCGCGCTCGTCGTCGAGCAGGACGGACGGATCGCGGCACGCGGCTACCAGGAGTTCGCCCAGCACTTCCCCCGGCCCGGCTGGGTCGAGCACACGCCGGAGGAGATCTGGCAGGCGACGCTGGAGGCGACCCGCGACGCGCTCAAGGGGTACGACGCCGACCGGCTGCGTGCGGTCGGCATCACCAACCAGCGCGAGACCGTGCTGCTGTGGGACCGCGAGACCCTCGGCTCGCCCCGGCGGGCCATCGTGTGGCAGGACCGCCGTACCGCCGACCTGTGCGCGCGGCTGCGCGACGACGGCCACGAGGATCGGGTCGCGGAGCTGACCGGGCTGCGACTCGACCCCTACTTCTCGGGCACCAAGCTGATGTGGCTGCGCGAGAACGAGCCGCACACGTGGGCGCTGGTCGAGTCGGGCCGCTACGCGATCGGCACCGTCGACTCCTACCTGGTCGCGCGGATGACCCGCGGTACGTACCACGTCACCGACGTCTCGAACGCGTGCCGCACGCTGCTCTTCGACCTCGAGGCGGGCGACTGGTCCGACGAGCTGTGCGAGCTCTTCGGCGTGCCGCGCGACGCGCTCCCCGAGCTGGTGCCGAGCTGGGGCGAGATCGCAACGACCGACCCGAAGTCCTTCCTCGGGCTGTCGCTGCCGGTGTCCGGCATCGCCGGCGACCAGCAGTCGGCGCTCTTCGGGCAGACCTGCTTCGACGAGGGCGACTCCAAGTGCACCTACGGCACGGGCTCCTTCATCCTCACCAACACCGGCTCGACGGTGCAGCGCTCCGACGCGCTGCTCGCCTCGGCCGCGTGGCGCTCCCCCGACGGCGAGATGACCTACTGCTCCGAGGGCTCGATCTTCGTGACCGGCGCCGCGGTCCAGTGGCTGCGCGACGGGATCCAGATCGTCGGGTCCGCTGCCGAGAGCGAGGCGATCGCGGCCACCGTGCAAGACAGCGGCGGCGTGGTGTTCGTGCCCGCCCTGACCGGCCTCGGCGCCCCGCACTGGGACCCCGACGCCCGGGGCCTGCTCGTCGGCATCACGCGCGGGACCACCCGCGCGCACGTCGTACGCGCGACGCTCGAGGCGATCACCCACGAGGTGCGCGACGTCCTCGACGTGATGCCGCAGCTCTCCGCGCTGCGGGTCGACGGGGGTGCCGCCGCCAACGACCTGCTCTGCCAGCTCCAGGCCGACCTGGTCGGCGTGCCGGTCGAGCGGCCGACCGCGGTCGAGACGACCGGCCTCGGTGCCGCGTTCCTCGCGGGCCTGGCGGTCGGCGTGTGGGCCTCCACCGACGACCTCCGCGCCACCTGGACCCTCGACCGCCGCTTCGAGCCGGCCACCGACCGCGACTCGGCCGACGCCGCCCACGCCCGCTGGACCCGCGCCGTCGAGCTCGCCAAGGGCTGGGAGGGCTGACCCGCTGCGATAGCCAGCGACGTTCTGGTCGTTCCTGGCCTCCGGGAACAGCCACAACGTCTGTGGCTATCGCTTCACACGGGCCAGGTCGGCAGCGGCAGCGTCGCGGGCCCGGGTGGCGGCGGTGAGCTCGGCCTCGGCCTCCGCGCGGGCGTCCTCGGCCTCGGACAGCTCGTCGTCGGTCTCCTCGGCCGCGGTCTCGAGCTCGTCGATCTTCGCGCGCAGCTCGGCGATCTCGGCCTGCAGCTGGAGGCCGCGGGCCTCGAGCCGGGCCACGGCGTCCGCGGCCCCCTCGTGCGCCTCCGACGCCTCGGTGAGCGCCTCCTCGGCGGCCGCGAGCGCCGACTCCGCGGCCGCGACGGCCTTCGCGTCCGCCTCCGGGTCGGGTACGACGTGCAGCTCCGGGCGGGCGGGGGCGGCGGTCTCCACGGGGCTGGCGGCGAAGCCCAGCGCCTCGGGCGCGGCGACCGCTGCGGCGACGTCGGCCGCGTCGACCCCGGTGGCCGCGAGCGCGGAGACGAGGAGCCCGCTGCGCAGCGCCTGCGCGCAGCGCTCGTCGACCATCGCGGCGGTGAGGGTCGCCTCGACCTGCTCGGCGACCGACTCGGTGACCCGGGTGCCGGCCTCCCGAGCGATCCGCCGGGCGCCGGTCGTCACCGCGGAGGTGAGCTGGCGGCGCTGCTTGGTCAACGCCCGGAGCTCGTCGCCCGACATCGACGCTTGCGCCTCGCGCAGCGCGGCACCGACGGCGAGCACCTGGTCGACCTGCTCGGTGTCGTGGCGGACGAGCAGGTTCGCCACCCACGCCGCCACCGACGGCTTCTTCAGCGCCTTGACCTGGGCCGCGAGCGGCGTGCCCTTGAGCTCCTTGGCCTTCGCGTCGCGGGCCGGGGTGAACTCCGCGAGCGGCAGCCCGTAGAGCTCCTCGGCGATCTCCAGCAGCTCGCTCACGGCCGCACCCACCGGCCCCGCCGCGAGATCAGCGGCTCGTCGTCCGCACCCACCTCGATCGACTCGACGACGCAGGTCAGCAGCGAGGACCAGCCGGCGGTCGAGGTCGACTCGACGCGCACCCCGGCCCACGTCGCGGCGGAGGACAGCCGCGGCCCCCACTCCGTGTCCTCGAAGGTGCCCAGCCGCCACGGACCGCCCGGCGCCGGTGCGGTGCCGGCGAACGCCTCGGCCAGGTCGCGGTCGCCCCACGAGAGCAGCTGCACGACCGCCGTCCCCGACGACGCCACGGCGTCGGCGAGGTCGCTGTCGGGATCGACGAGCAGGAGCACCCGCGCGGGCGAGCCGTTGGCGACCATCAACGACGAGACCGTCAGCCCCGCGCGGTCGGCCGCCGCCCCGGTCGTGACCAGCGAGACCGGGCCGCCCAGTCGCCCGCGGAAGCGGCGGACCGGGTCCGGCTCGGGATCCGCGAAGGGGTGCGTGTCGTGGATGGTCACGAGGCGAGCTTGGACTCGCCCTCGCCGCGCTCGGCGTCCGACTCCTTCTTCGAGAGCTCCTTGGCGCGGGTGGCGTACATGTCGACGTACTCCTGCCCGGAGAGCCGCATGATCTCGTACATGATCTCGTCGGTGATCGAGCGCAGGATGTAGCGGTCGTTCTCCATGCCCTCGTAGCGCGAGAAGTCGAGCGGCGCACCGAAGCGCACCATCGGGCGCGTGAACCGGCCGAAGGTCTTGCCGGGAGGCGCCACCACGTCGGTGCCGACGACGGCGACGGGGATCACCGGCACCTTGGACTCGAGCGCGAGCCGCGCCACGCCGACCTTGCCGCGGTAGAGGCGGCCGTCGTGGGAGCGGGTGCCCTCGGGGTAGATGCCGAACAGCTCGCCCTCGGCCAGCAGCCGCTTCGCGGAGATGATCGCGCCCTCGGACGCGTTGCCGCCCGCGCGGTCGATCGGCACCTGCCCGGAGCCGGCGAAGAACGTCTTCTGCAGCCAGCCCTTGAGGCCCTTGCCGGTGAAGTACTCCGCCTTCGCCACGAACGTCACGCGCCGCGGCAGCGTGAGCGGCATGAAGAGCCAGTCGGCGTACGAGAGGTGGTTGCTGGCCAGGATCGCGGGACCCTCGAGCGGGACGTTCTCGGCACCCGAGACCCGCGGCCGGAAGACCAGGCGCAGCCAGGGCCCCAGCGCGATCCACTTCAGGAACCAGTAGAACACCGAAACCTCCGCGCCAGCCCAACACTCCGTCGGGCGAAGCCTAGACCGTACCCCGGGAGTTCCCCAGACCTCTCCGCCCAGCGGTCGCCGTGGTGCACACTTCGCGCATGACGATCCACCCCCTCGCGTCGCCCCTCTCCGCGCCGGCCCGGCCCGAGCTCACGGGCGGCCGCCGCGTCGGCGTCCTGCTCAGCCACGGGTTCACCGGCCAGCCCGCGTCGATGAAGCCGTGGGGCGAGGCGCTCGCCGAGCGCGGGTACGCCGTGGAGGTGCCGCGGCTGCCGGGGCACGGCACCACCTGGGAGGAGCTCAACACGCTGACCTGGGCCGACTGGTACGCCGAGCTCACCTCCGCCTTCGACCGGCTCGTGGCCGACAACGACGCGGTCGTGGTGGGCGGCCTGTCGATGGGTGGCGCGCTGGCGCTGCGGCTCGCGGCCGACCGCCCCGCCGACGTCGCCGGCCTGGTGCTGGTGAACCCGGCGGTCGCGACCAAGCGGCTCGACGTGAAGCTCCTGCCGGTGCTCAAGCACGTGGTGAAGTCGTTCCCGGGCCTGGCCAACGACATCAAGAAGGAGGGCGGCCAGGAGCACGGCTACGACCGCACGCCGCTCAAGGCCATCCACACGCTCTTCCGGGCCTGGCCGTCGCTGGTCGCCGACCTGCCCAGGGTCACGGCGCCGATCCTCTACTTCCGCTCCACCGAGGACCACGTGGTCGACGAGGCGTCGGAGCCGATCATCACGGGCAAGGTCTCCTCGACCGACGTGACCATCGTCCGCCTGGAGAACAGCTACCACGTCGCCACGGTCGACAACGACGCCGACCGGATCTTCGACGAGTCCGCGGCCTTCGTCGCCCGGATCACCGCGGGCTCGTAGCCAGGAGTTCACGGACGGGGCATACGCTCGTGCATGTGCCGGACCCCCGCGACCCGCGCGACGAGCGCGACGACCGCGACAAGACAGCCGACGAGCTCGCCTGGCAGGCGATCGTCGACAACTACGGCGCGCGCGCGGAGCTCGACGAGCCGACCCTCGACGAGCCGACGCCCGACCAGCCGACCGCCGACCGACCGGCGCAGGAGCCTCCGGCCGGGCCGTTCGGGGGCCGGTTCCCCGACGCCAGCGGGTTCGCCGCCAGCGACCGTCCGGAGGAGCTCGGGCCCGACCCGATCGACGACGCGGTGGACGACGAGGTCGAGGGCTTCACCCCTCCGGAGCCGCCGCCGCTCCCCCGCCTGGCCCCCGACCGCGCCATCGCCTGGGCCGGTGTCTTCGGGTCCCCGCTCGTGCTGCTGCTCGCGCTGCTGCTGTCGGTCTCGATCCCGACCTGGCTCGGCTACCTGCTGGTCTGCGGCTTCGTCGGCGGGTTCGTCTACCTCGTCGTCAAGATGCCCCGCGAGCCGCGCGACCCCTGGGACGACGGCGCCCAAGTGTGAGCACTACTGTGCGTCTGTGAGCGCCTCTGAGACCGTCGAGATCACCGGGCACCTGATGGACCACGGGATCCTCTCCCGGGTCCTCGACGACATCCGCGAGTACGGCGGTGACTACACGATCGACAAGTTCGACGTCGGCCGCGAGACCGACGACACCTCGCACGCGGTGATCAACGTGATCGCCGAGGACGAGGAGAGTCTGCAGCGGCTGCTGATGCGGCTCCAGACCCGCGGGGTCAACCAGGTCGACCCGGGTGAGGCGACCACCGCCGTGGCGGAGCGGGACGGCGTCTTCCCCGACCACTTCTACTCGACCACCAACCTCGAGACCCGGGTCCGCGTCGACGGTGCCTGGCTGCGCGTCGGCAACCCCGAGATGGACTGCGGGCTCGTGCTCGAGCGCGACGCCGACGGCAAGGCCACCCGCGTCTACACGCTGCCGATGTCCGACGTACGCGCGGGCATGCTGGTGATCACCGGCGCCGACGGCGTGCACGTCACCGTGCCGACCCCCGACGCGAGCGCGGGCGCGTTCGGCTTCATGGAGTCCGAGGTGTCCTCGGAGAAGCCGCAGGCCGTCCTCGTGCGCCAGGTCGCCGACGGCATGCGCGAGGCGAAGGCCCAGGGCCTGAAGGTCCTGTGGGTCGGTGGTCCGGGCGTCGTCCACACCGGCGCCGCGCCGGCGATGGTCGCGATGGTCAACGCCGGGTACGTCGACGTGCTCTTCGCCGGCAACGCGCTCGCCACCCACGACATCGAGTCGGCGCTCTACGGCACCAGCCTCGGCGTCGACCTGGCGATGGGCCGCGGCGTCGAGCACGGTCACGAGCACCACATCCGCGCGATCAACACGATCCGCAAGGCCGGCTCGATCCGCGAGGCCGTCGAGGCGGGCGTGCTGACCGGCGGCATCATGCACGCGCTGGTCACCCAGGGCAAGGAGTTCGTGCTCGTCGGCTCGGTCCGTGACGACGGTCCGCTGCCCGACGTGCACACCGACGTGATCGACGGCCAGCGCGCCATGCGCGGCCAGCTCGAGGGGGTCGGCTTCTGCCTGATGGTCGCGACCATGCTGCACTCGGTGGCGACCGGCAACATCCTGCCGGCGTCGATCCCGCTGGTGTGCGTGGACATCAACCCGGCGACGGTCACCAAGCTCGCGGACCGCGGCTCCTCGCAGGCCCGCGGCATCGTCACCGACGTGGGGCTGTTCCTCGAGCAGCTTGCCGTCGAGCTCGTGCCCGAGTACCGGCGCTCCTGAACCTCTCCCGGGCCAGGTAGGCCGCGCCCACGGCGCCGGCCTCGGGGCCGAGTCCGGCCCGCACGATCGGCGGCACCACCCGGTGGTCGGCGCCCACGAGCGACTCGCGCATCGCCACCCGGGCCGGCCCGAGCAGCAGGTCGTCGGCGGCCGACAGGCCGCCGCCGACCACGACGATCTCGGGGTCGAAGGCCTCGACCAGGTTGGAGACGCCGATGCCGAGCCACTCACCCACGGACGCGAAGGCCGCCAGCGCGACCGGGTCGCCGGCGCGCGCGGCCTCGGTGATCTCCGGACCGGTGACGTCGTCGGCGCCGTTGTTGGCCCGCACGTGGCGCACCAGCGCGTTGCCGGAGCAGTAGCGCTCCCAGCATCCGATCCCGCCGCACTCACAGGCCTGGCCGTTGGGCACGACCTGCATGTGCCCGAACTCCCCCGCCATGCCGTTGTAGCCGCGGTGCACCGCGCCGTCGAGCACGACCGCGCCACCGATCCCGGTGCCGAGGGTGACGATCAGCGCGTGCTGTGCGTCGCCCACCGCGCCGTACGCGATCTCGGCCCGCGCCGCGCAGTTGGCGTCGTTGTCGAGCACCACGGGCGCGCTCCAGCGCTCGGCCAGCCGGGCCCGCACGCCCTCGTCGCGCCACGGCAGGTGCGGGGCGAAGCGGACCCGCTCCCCCTGGGCGTCGACGAAGCCCGCGGCGGCGATGCCGATCGCCGAGGGGCGGCGTACGCCGGCGATCTCCTCGACCGCCTCGGTCAGCGCGTCCTCGATCAGCTGCGCCTCGACCTGGCGGCCGGGCGTGCTCCGGCGCGCCGTGCGCAGCACCCGGCCGGTCGACGACACCGCGGCGGCCAGCACCTTGGTGCCGCCGATGTCGACGCCGATGAAGAGAGCCATCGCGGTGCCGCTGCTATCGCCGGGAGAGGTCGGCCGCGCCGATCAAGCCGGCCCGGTTGCCCAGCTCGGCCTTGCGGATCCCGGGGATCGGCCGGAAGCCGCGCCCGACGAGCTGGCCGGCGAAGGCCTCCCGCATCGGGTCGAGCAGCAGGTCGTCGGCCTCGCTGACGCCACCGCCGACCACGACGACCTCGGGGTCCAGGATCTCGGTCAGCGACGCGACGCCCTCACCCAGCCAGCGGCCGAGCTCGGCGAGCTGCTGCCGCGCGCCCGCGTCGCCGTCGCGCGCCGCCTCCGTGATGAGCGGCCCGGTGATCTTCTGCAGGTCGCCGCCGGCCCGGCGCAGCATCCCCTGGGCGATCTGCGCGCCGCTCATCGCGAGCGAGCGGGCCTCGCGGACCAGGGCCGAGCCGCTGGCGTACTGCTCGAAGCAGCCGTGCTTGCCGCAGCCGCAGAGGATGCCGTTGGGCACGACGCGCATGTGGCCGATCTCGGCACCGACGCCGTTGGCGCCGCGGTAGACCTCGCCGTCGAGCACCAGGCCGCCACCGACGCCGGTGCCGACCGTGACGAGCAGCAGGTCCTCGGCGTCGCGGCCGGCGCCGAAGGCGAACTCGCCCCACGCCGCCGCGTTGGCGTCGTTCTCGATGACGACCGGCAGCTGCACGCGCTTCTCGAGCTCGCCCTTGAGGTCCTCGTTGCGCCAGGCGACGTTGGGCGCGAAGAGCACGACGGCGCGCGACTTGTCGACGTAGCCGGCCGCGCCTACCCCGACGGTCTCGATCGGGTGCCGCTCACGCAGCTGGGTCACCAGGCCGGCGATGGCCTCCTCGATCGCCTCCGCGTCGGTCGCGGGCGACTCGACCCGCAGCTCCTCGATGATCACCCCGTCCAGGTCGACCACGCCCCCGGCGATCTTCGTCCCACCGACGTCGATCCCACACGCCAGGCTCATCGGTCTCCCTCCTCGGAGTTCTCGTTCGTGTCGTCGGGCCAGTCCGCCGGCCCGTCGTCGAGGTCGATGTGCTCGACCCCGCTGCGGTGGCCCTGCTGCCCGGCCTGACCGGGCACCGTCGTGGCCAGCATGGCGGATGCGGCCTGCAACAGCGAGGCCGCCGCGCTCGTCAGCTGGGCCCGGACCTCCGGGCTGGTCTGCCGCAGCGCATGCACCGTACGGCAGACCGGGCACCAGCGGCACTCCGCCGCTCCGGTCGCCAGGTGCTGGTCGACGTCGCGGGCGGTGCGCGCCGCGTGGTCGGCGAACCCGGCCACCGTGTGCCCGAGGTCCGCGCCCTGGTCCTTGGCCCAGTCCGACAGCGCGCCCAGGAGCTTCGCCGCCTCCTCCGCGACCGTCCCGACCTGCTCGTCGTGCTCGTCGTGCTCGTCCCCGCTCACGTCACCTCCCTGACTCGTCAACGGGGTCCTCGACGAACCGCACCTGCAGTTCCCCCTGCTCCACCCGCGCTCCGGCGATGCGATGGCGAGCCAGTCCGGACGGAAGCGTGAGCAGCCGACGATACGATCCCACGGTCACGACCAGGTCGTCGCCGTTGCGCGCCAGGTGGACCTCCGCGCGCGAGACCAGCGGCAGCGAGAGCCGCAGCACGGCCCCGTGCTCGCCGGTCGTCACGCTGAACGGCCCCCGGGCCTTCGTGCTCGCGAGCGGGTCGGCGCCGTCGTACAGGTCTGCGGCCAGGGCGGCGAGCGCGTCCACACCGACCGGCTCGCCCGGCTGGTACGGCGAGCGCCAGATCGGCAGCCCGGCGAAGGACTCCGCGACCCGCTCGAGCACCTCGTCCTGCGCGAGCACCCAGCCGGCGCGCCAGTCGTCGGCGCCGTCGGCCGGGAAGACCCGGTTGGCGACGACGCCGTCGACGCGGTAGCCGAAGAGCGAGAGCATCGTGTAGGAGCGCCGGGCCTCGGCGAGCACGACGTTCTCGGGCGTCAGCACGATCCGGACGCTGGCCTCGGGGCCGCTGAGCAGCGCCCGCACCTCCTCCAGCTCCGCGTGCAGCCGCTCGAGTGCGTCGAAGACCGTGTCGCCGGGCATCGGCACCCCGGCCGCGCGGCTGAGCACGGGCCGCAGCGCCTTGACCACCCGCCGCTCGACCGGCAGCACCCGGTGCATGTACCAGCCCAGGGCCTCGGGCAGCGCCAGCAGCCGCAGCGTCTCGGCGGTGGGTGCGCAGTCGACGACGATCACGTCCCAGCCGCCGGAGAGCGCCTGGATGCGCAGCTCGAGCAGCGCCAGCACCTCCTCGGCGCCGGGGATGACCGTGAGCTCCTCGGCGGCGACCGGGTCGAGGCCGGCGACGTCGAGGACCGAGAGCAGGTAGCGCTGGATCTCCTGCCAGGACTGCTCGAAGCGCAGCTGCGCGTCGACCTGCTGGACGAAGAGCCGGTCGGCCACCTCGGTCGGCTCGGCGCCGATGGAGCCGGGCGCGCAGCCGTAGGCGTCGGCCAGCGAGTGGGCGGCATCGGTGGAGAGCACCAGCGTGCGCTGCCCGCCGGCAGCCGCCAGGGCGGCGGTCCCGGCCGCGACGGTCGACTTGCCGACGCCGCCCTTGCCGGTGAAGAGGATGATGCGCACGCGGGCTACGCGAGCGACTCGACGCGCTTCTTGAGGCCCTTGAGCGCGGTGTCGATGAGGATCTTCTCGCCCTTGCGCTTGAGCATCCCGATCAGCGGGATCGACACGTCGAGCGCCAGCCGGTAGGTCACCTCGGTCGAGCCGTTGCCGAGGTCCTTGAGCGTGTAGGCACCGTCGAGCGCGCGCAGCATCTTGCCCTCGACGAGGGTCCAGGTGACCTCGTCGTAGCCGTCCCACTCGTAGGCGAGCGTGTACTCGTCCTTGATCGGGCTGACGTCGAGCGCGAAGAACACCTGGTCGGCCCAGCCGTCCTCGTCGGCGGCGACGACGTCGGCGCGGATCACGCCCTTGGCCCACTCGGGGTAGGCCGCGAAGTCGCCGATGACGTTCATGATGTCGGCGGGAGGCGCGTCGATCACGATCGACGAGGTCGTCTGCTCAGCCATCTGGCACCCCTGCACTCGGTCGTCGTGGTCTCGTCGTCGAGCTCGTCGTCGGGCTCGTGGTGGCGGTCGGGCAGCGAGCGTACCGGATGGGCTGCCGCCCGGCTCTAGCGATAGCCTCGGCCCGTGCGTGAGTTCTCCACCCCCATGACGACCGACATCCCCGCCACGGGGAACCTCACCGACGACGTCGTCACGAACGCCCGGGACCGCGCGTCGTCCGTGCAGTTCAGCCGACGCTCCGTCGCGACGGGCGCGTGGGAGGACGTCACGATGGCGCAGTTCCTCGCCGAGGTGAGCGGCGTCGCCAAGGGCCTGATCGCGGCCGGCATCGAGCCCGGCGACCGGGTCGCGCTCATCTCGAAGACCCGCTACGAGTGGACGCTGTTCGACTACGCGATCTGGTTCGCCGGCGCGGTCACGGTGCCGATCTACGAGACCTCCTCGTCCGAGCAGGTGCACTGGATCCTGTCGGACTCCGGCGCGCGCGCGGTCGTCGCCGAGAGCGCGGAGCACCTCGCCCGGGTGGCCGAGTCGCGCGCCGACCTCGACCAGCTCAACCACGTCTGGTCGATCGCCGACAACGCCGTCGACACGCTCACCAGGCTCGGCGGCGACATCAGCGACGAGGAGCTCGAGAAGCGCCGTACGACGGCCGGGCCCGCGGACCCCGCCACGCTGATCTACACCTCGGGCACGACCGGCCGACCCAAGGGCTGCGTGCTCACCCACGGCAACTTCATGTTCGAGCTCGGCGTGGCCGTCGACGAGCTCGAGCGGCTCTTCCACGACGACAGCGGCTCCACGCTGCTGTTCCTGCCGCTGGCCCACGTGTTCGCGCGGATCATCCAGGTCGGCTGCGTGAAGTCGCGGACCCGGATGGGCCACACCGCCGACATCAAGCAGCTGCTGCCCGACCTCGCGGAGTTCCGGCCGACGTTCATCCTCGCGGTCCCGCGCGTCTTCGAGAAGGTCTTCAACACCGCCTCGCAGCGCGCCACGGCCGACGGTCGCGGCAAGATCTTCGACGCCGCCGCCGAGGCCGCGATCGCCTACTCCCGCGGCCTCGAGAGGGGCAAGGTGCCGCTCGCGATCCGCGCCAAGCACGCGGTCTTCGACAAGCTCGTATACGGCAAGCTGCGCACGGCGCTGGGCGGCAAGTGCCTCTACGCCGTGTCCGGCGGCGCCCCCCTCGGCGAGCGGCTCGGCCACTTCTACCGCGGCATCGGGCTCGTGGTGCTCGAGGGCTACGGGCTCACCGAGACCACCGCGGCCCTGACCGCCAACCTCCCCGACGCCACGAAGATCGGCACGGTCGGCCGGCCGCTGCCCGGCACCGCCGTCCGCGTCGCCGACGACGGCGAGCTGATGTTCAAGGGCGGCCAGGTCATGGCCGGCTACTGGCGCAACGAGCAGGCGACCGCCGAGGTGCTGGAGGCGGACGGCTGGTTCCACACCGGCGACCTCGGCGAGGTCGACGACGAGGGCTTCGTGCGGATCACCGGGCGCAAGAAGGAGATCCTCGTGACCGCCGGCGGCAAGAACGTCGCCCCGGCCGTGCTCGAGGACCGGCTGCGCAGCCACCTGCTGGTCGACCAGTGCATCGTCGTCGGCGACGGCGAGCCGTTCATCGGCGCGCTGGTCACCCTCGACCGCGAGGCGCTCCCGCTGTGGGCCGAGCAGCACGGCAAGAGCACCGACCTGGCGCGCCTGGTCGACGACGCCGACCTGCAGGCGGAGATCCAGGCGGCGGTCGACGAGGCCAACAAGGCCGTCTCGCGCGCGGAGTCGATCCGCAAGTTCGCCGTGCTCCCGGACGAGTGGACCGAGGAGGGCGGGCAGCTGACCCCGAGCCTCAAGCTCAAGCGCAACGTCGTGATGCGCGAGTTCCGCGACGAGGTCGCGGCGCTCTACCGCTGAGCAGGGCTGTCGGCGGGCTCGCTCACCGAGGCGTTGAGGGCGGTCGCGAAGCCCGTCCACGCGAGGTACGGCGTGAGCAGCGCGGCCGCGACCGGATCCTCACGACGCAGGGTCGCGATCTCGGCGGCCAGCACGGCGTCGAGGGTGGCGATCACGGCGACCGACGCCCTCTTCTCCCGGGCGCCGAAGAACACCCCGGGCCAGGCCGCGTTGAGCGCGAGCTGCGCCAGGTGCAGGCGTCTGGCCCGCGGTGACGCGGCGTGCACGCGCCAGCCCGCGACCGCGATGGCGGCGTAGAGCGCGGTCCACACCGGCCCGAAGGCCGCGGCGGGCGGCGCCCAGCCCGGCTTGTCCAGGCGGGCGTAGGTGCTCGGCGCGTTGCGGGAGCCCAGGCCGCCGAGGCCGGCTGCGGCGACCACGGGCAGGACCGCGAAGGCGAGACGTCGGGTGTTCACCACTCCTGCCTACCTGGCCGGGTCAAGCGATCCGGGCCGCGAGACCGGTGAGAGCGGCGTCCAGGTCGTCGGCGACCACGACATCGTCGAGCACCTCGCGCCGGATGAAGCCCGCGTCGACGAGACCGCCGAGGGCGTCGAGGAACGGCGTCCAGAACCCGCCCTGGTCGAGGAAGCCGACCGGGTCGTCGTTGAAGCCGATGTGCCGCCAGCTCCAGACCTCGATGATCTCCTCGAGGGTGCCGAGGCCGCCGGGCAGGCAGAGGAACGCGTCGGCGAGCTCGGCCATCAGCGCCTTGCGCTGGTGCATGGTCTCGACCACGTGGGTCTCGGTCAGGTCGTCGCGGCCCCACTCCCGCTCGACCATCGAGCGCGGGATCACGCCGATGACCTCGCCGCCGGCGTCCAGCGCGCCCTGCGAGACCTCGCGCATCAGCCCGAACCCGCCCGCGCCGTAGACCAGCCCGATGCCGCGCTCCGCCAGGCCGCGGCCCACGTCGTACGCCGCGCGCGACCACGCGGGGTCGACGCCGGGGCTCGAACCGCAGAAGACCGCGACGCGTCGGATGGCTCCAGGCACGGGCCGAGTCTAGGGACGCAGCTGCTCGGCGATCGCGATCCGGGTCAGCGCCGTCGGGTGGGAGCCGAACCAGAGCTGGGACAGTCGCGGCGGCTCGGGGTCGGCGAGCGAGCGCAGCGCGAGCTGGCGCTGCACGGCGATGAACGCGTCGCTGTCGCGGGTCGCGAGCAGGGCGTCGACGTCCGCGCGGGTCTCGATCTGCCGGCTGATGGTGTTCTGGACCGGCGAGGCGAGCAGGGTGCCGACCGCCAGCAGCGCGAGCAGCAGCGGCACGACCTCGGGCTCCCGCAGCGGGGGCCGGCCGCGAGCTGCCAGGGCGCCGAGCACCAGGGCGAGCAGGCCGACGCCGAACACGGCCCCGGCCGCGCCGAGGAGCGACCCGACCAGCACGTCGTCGTGCTTGGCGTGCCCGAGCTCGTGGGCGACGACCGACAGGACCTGGGCGCGCGGCACGTCGTCGACGAGGTTGTCGTAGAGCACCACCCGTCGGGTGCTGCCGAAGCCGGAGACGTAGGCGTTGAGCGTCGTCGTGCGCCGTGACGCGTCCGCCACGAGCACGTCGTCGACGGGCACGCCCTCCCGGTCGGCGAGGTCCAGGATCTCGGCGCGCAGCGAGCCCTCCGGGAGCGGCGTGAAGTCGTTGAAGATCGGCTCGACGACGATCGGGTAGACGAACGAGCCGACCAGCACCAGGACGCCCAGCAGCGCGCCCGCGACCGCCGGCCAGGCGCGGGGCCAGCGCCGGGCGCAGCCGACGAGCACCAGCGCCAGCAGGGAGGTGGCGACGATGGCGACGGCCTGGCCGCGCAGGACGTCGGCGGCGAAGCCGCCCCAGCCCTGGGTGCTCAGCCCGTGGTCGAGCGCGTGCTTGCGCAGCGCGATCCCGAACGGCAGCGTCACGACGCGGCCGGCCAGCTCGACCGCGGCCACCGCGAGCACCACCCGCACCCACCACCAGCCGGGCATCCGGCCGACCAGCCGCGGACCCCACCGGCTGAAGCCCAGCCAGCAGGAGAACGCCAGCGAGACCGCCAGCGAGCTCCAGCTCCACAGCCGCGACCAGTTGGCGAAGTGCTCGCCCGCGCGGACCTGCTCGGCCGTGAAGACCGAGGTGGCCGGCACCGGGTCGGGCGTGCCGCCCGGCACCGGGCTCCACGGCACCAGCAGCGCGGCGAGCACGACGAACGCCATGCCGCCGACCGCGGCGACGACCAGCGCCACCCGGCGCTCGCTCACCGCGCGAGCTCCGTCAGCTCCGCGCGCCAGTCGTCGGTGAGCCGGTCCAGCGTCATGCCCGTCGTCGCGGGCAGCGCCTCCTCGATCGGCTGGCCCCGGTCGACGGCGCGGTAGAAGCGCACCAGCGCATCCTCCCCCGCCTCCTGGGCGACCAGCCGGGCCGCGAGCCAGGCGCTCTCGTAGGTCGCGCCCAGGCGAGGAGTGCGGTCGCCGAATGCGGCGCCGTCCGGCAGCCCGCTCGGTGCGCCGTCCCGGCGCACCTGCTTGATGATCTGCGCCGCGGCCCGCTCGTCCGGCAGGCCGGTGTCGCGCAGCGCGACGTAGTCGGCGAAGCCCTCCAGCAGCCACAGCGGGGTGCCGCTGTCCCACGCGCCGGTGGCGACGTGGGTGGCCTCGTGGCTCATCACCACCTGGGCGCCCGTGCGCCGCAGTCCGTCGTAGACGTCGGGGTTGGCGAAGACGTGCACCGACGCGTCTGGCACCTGCGAGCCGTCGGCGGAGGTGGTGACGGCGGCGATCTGGTCGTAGCTGCCGGGCTCGGCGCCGAGCGCCCGCTCCAGGTCCGCCGACGACCCCGGCACCTCGACGACGAGGCCGCGTCGCCAGTCCGGCAGCACCCGGCGGACCACGGGCACCGCAGCCTCCGCCCGGGCGGCGTAGCGGTCCGCCTCGGCCGCCGCACCGTCGACCAGCACGAGGGTCCGCGGCGTACGCCGGACCTCGACCGGCCCGGAGAGCCAGACCGGCTCGATCCCGCCGCTGCCGCCGAACCCGGCCAGCGCCACCCGGTCGTCCTCCTCGACGAGCCGGGCGCGGACCTCGGCGGACGAGGCGGTCGGGTCGAAGCCGCGGAATCGCCAGGTCGCGTCCACCGCGGCCGTCCACGCCCCGTCGGCCGCGGGCGCACCCTGGTCATCGACGTAGCGCAGCGTGAAGTCATCGACGCGCAGCCGGTCGGCGTTGTCGACGAGCGCGGCGAGCAGGTCGCCGGCGGCGTTGTCGCCGGTCGGCGCCAGCGCGCGGGCCGCCTCGGCGTCGCCGGCGCGCACGGCGTCCTCGAAGGCCGCCAGCGTCGCGGTGGCCCCGGCCGGGTCGACCTCGGGGCGCGCGGCGGCGGTCGGGGTCGGGGCGACGTAGGTGTCGTCGTCGACGACCGCCCGCACCAGCAGCCCGGCGGCGACCAGGACACAGAGCGACAGGCCGGCCACCCACCAGCGTGGGCGACCGGCCTGTCGAGGCTGGTCCGAGGTGCTCACCCCGGAATTGTGCCGGTGCGGGCCTAGCCGGGCCGAACTGCGCCGGAGTACGGCATCGAGCCCACGGCGGAGACGACGACACCGGTGCCCGGGTTGGCGGCGTGCACGATCATGCCGTTGCCGATGTAGAGGGCGACGTGGCTGACCGGGCTGTAGTAGAAGACGAGGTCTCCCGGCTGCAGGTCGCTCATCGCGATGTGCGGGCCGGAGCCGGTCTGGGCGCTCGACGAGTGCGGCAGCGCGACGCCCGCCTGCGCCCAGGCCATCATCGTGAGACCGGAGCAGTCGAAGGCGCTCGGGCCGGCGGCGCCGTAGACGTAGGAGTCACCGACCTGGGCGAGCGCGTAGGCGATCGCGGCGGCGGCCCGGCCGGAGGCCGGCACGTCGGCGGGCGCCCGGACGACGCCGCGGGAGAGGATCTCCTCGCGCTCCTTCGCCTTGAGGTCGTCGAGCAGGCCCTTGGCCTGGGCGAGCTTCTTGTCGGCGGTCGCCTTCTCCGCGGCCAGCTTCTTCTGCAGGTCGGCGACCTGGTCGGCGCGCCGCTCCGTGGCGGCCTGGCGCAGGCCGAGCGCCTGGGCCTCGGTGGCGTAGCGGTCGAAGAGGTCGGACTGCAGGTCGTTGAACGCCGACATGGTCGAGAGCTCCGCGAGGAACGACTTCGGGTCGTCGGAGACGACGACCTGGCCGACGTTCGAGAGGCTCTCGCCCTGGTACTGGCGCACGACGGAGTCGCTGACCTGCGTGCGGACCTCCTGGAAGTCCTGGTCCTGACGCTTCTCGTCGGCGCGCAGCAGCGTGAGGTCGCGCTCGAGCTCCTTGAGCTCCAGCTTGGCGTCGTTGTAGCGCTCCGACGCCTGCTCCGCCTCGTGGTAGAGGCGGTCCACCCGGGCCTGGACGTCGCCGATGTCCGGCTCGGCCTGAGCGGGGGTCGAGGGCATGAGCCCGACGACAGCGATCATGGCGCAGCCGGAGACGATGGTGACCAGTCGCTTCCGGTTCTGCTTGTTCCGGCTCGGCACGAGCAGGGGTTCTCCTTGTACGTCGTACGCCTACCGGGTGAGCTGACGGATTCGGGCACGACATTTGCCCTACCCCGGTTCGGCCGTGGCCTCCCCGGTGATTCACCCCTGGCGCCAGACAGGCTGGCACCGATGGTTCCCCGGCTCCGGGCCGCCCGACGGGTCGGTTGGTCCGGACTCAGCGCGGTGGCCGCGCAGATCCGAGTGATCCACGTCCCCGGCCACCTGAGCGACCGAGGCTACGCAAGAGGTGGCCCGGTCGCCAAACCTTCCATCGGCAACACGCCGGTTTTTTATAGAGAGTTTGTGCGTGCTCCGTGCCGAAAGCCTGCGTTCGCGGCTCACCTGTCACACACATCACACCTGCCCCAGGAGTCCCGTGGTCAGGCGGACTCCATGTGCGGTGGGTCGACGGACTGGACCAGCCGCAACGGCGGCACCAGGCCCCCGGCCGCGAGGACGACGAGGGCCCGCTGCTCGTCGTCGCCGAAGGTGAGCTCGGGGGGCGGGCCGAGCAGGACGGTGACCACGCAGTCGTGGCAGTGCAACCCGCGGACCTCGCAGGTGTCGCAGTCGATTCTCGTGCTCATGGGGACACCGTGACAGGGCCCACCGACAACGGCCCGGCCGGCGTGTCGCGCCCTCAGCGCGCGATCAGCCCGAGCAGCGCGTCGGGGTCGACCACCCGGGCGCCGGCGGCCGCGACGTCGGTGGCCACCGCGCGGTCGGCGGTCACGACCACGACCACCCGACCCTGCGGCTCGACCGAGACCAGGTCGCGCACCACGTCGTCGGCGAGCACGCCGCGCGGGCTGTAGAGCACGCGGACGCCGCGCGGCGCGACGACCGGTGGCCGGTGGTCGGTCTCCGCCGCGTCGAAGACCAGCGTCGTCTCTGCCCCCGTGCGGGCGACGAGGGCGGCCAGCGACCCGGCGAGCCGGTTGCGCTGCGCCTCCAGCGACGAGCTCGGCCAGGCCCGCTTGCTGACGTTGTAGCCGTCGACGATCAGCCGCGCGCGCGGCATCGCCAGCAGCTGGTCGAGCAGGCCCGGGTGCGCCGCTCCCATCGCGCCGGCCGAGCTCGGCGTACGCACGCCGGCCTCGGCCACGTCGGCGACGACGCGGTCGGCGGGCACGCCCTCGACCGGCGGGAGCGCGAGCTCGCGCCGCAGCCCGGTCGCGGCGTCGATCACGGTCTCCAGCAGCAGCCGGGCGCGCATCGTGACCTCGTCGCGCTCCGAGCGCGCGACCCGCTTCGCCTGGGCACCCTCGGCGTCCCGGCGCTCCACCTCGGTGCGCAGCCGCCGGTTCTCCTTCTCCAGCGCGCCGACCCGGCCCTCGACCTCCGCGCGCAGCGCGGCGAGCTCAGCGGTGGCCCGCTCGGCCACCTCCCGCGCGTCCCGCTCGGCCGCGCGCGCCTCGCCGACCTTGCGGCGCAGGCCGGTGTGCTCGGCCTTGTGCCGGTCCTCGAGCTCGCGCTGGCCGGCCCTCAGCTCCCGCACGGTCTCCTCGGTCTCGGCGAGCCGGGCGCGCAGCCGCTCGAGCTCCCGGTCCCGCTGGTCGGGCGGCGCGACGGCGGCGACCCGGGCGGCGCGCTCCGCGACGAGCTCGGCCCAGCCCTCCGGTCGCGTCATCCAGGCCCGCGCGGCCACCGCGACGTCGTCCTCGGCCGCCGGCTCCGGGCGCGCGGCGACCTGCACCCCGGCGCGCTCGCGGAACTCCTCGTCGCCGAGCGCCTCGCCGATCGCGGTCGCCCCGAGCCGGGCCCGGCGCGCCGGCGCGAACGTCGCGACCCGTCGTACGCCGGGCGGCAGCTGCGGCACGTCGGGCAGCACCTCGGCGACCTGGGCGACCACGCGCAGCCGGACCGGCTCCGGCAGATCCGTCAGCGCGGGCCCGGCCGCGCCGGTCACGGCTCCACCGGCTGGTGGCGCGGCACCAGCTCGATCGCGTCGGAGCGGCCGCACCAGCGGCAGGTGACCGTCTCGACGGACTCGTCGTGCACCTCGGTCGACTCCACCTGGTGCGAGCCGGCCAGGTCGAAGTGCCAGAACTCGGTCGTCCGACGGGTCCGGGTGACGTCGAAGCGCGTGAGGTTGCCGCAGCCCGAGCAGCGCCAGCGCAGGTCGTCGGGGATGGCAGGCATCGCGGCTCCTCTCTGGTCCCGCTGCATGGTGGGCCGAGCGTAGTCCGCGCGTCCTCCCCAGCGATGTCGGTGGCCGGATCTAGCGTCGTCGGCATGAGCAGCGGCGTCCAGCGTGCGACCTCCCGGTGGGAGTCGCAACGCACTTTCGACGAGCTGGGCCGCCCGTTGCGCGACATCACGTTCTGCGTCGTCGACCTCGAGACCACCGGTGGGTCGGCCGAGGGCGGCTCGATGATCACCGAGATCGGCGCGGTCAAGGTCCGCGGCGGCGAGGTGCTCGGCGAGTTCCAGACGCTGGTCAACCCGCGCACCGAGATCCCGGCGTTCATCGCGGTGCTGACCGGCATCACCAACGGCATGG
Source organism: Nocardioides agri (assembly GCF_013778305.1). Classification (GTDB taxonomy): domain Bacteria; phylum Actinomycetota; class Actinomycetes; order Propionibacteriales; family Nocardioidaceae; genus Nocardioides; species Nocardioides agri. Next base: position 155,165 of record NZ_JACEIC010000001.1, on the reverse strand, counting down.
TCGCCGACGCGCCACCGATCGAGTCGGCGCTGCCGGCGTTCCTCGAGTTCGCCACCGGCTCCGTGCTGGTGGCCCACAACGCCCCCTTCGACGTCGGCTTCCTGCGCTACTTCGCCGAGCAGCAGGGCCGCGCCTGGCCGTCGTTCGAGGTGCTCGACACCGCCCGGCTCGCCCGCCGCGTGGTGACCCGCGACGACGCGCCCAACTGCAAGCTGTCGTCGCTCGCAAAGGCGTTCGGGTCGCCGACCACCCCCAACCACCGCGCGCTCCAGGACGCCCGGGCCACCGTCGACGTGCTCCACGGGCTCATGGAGCGGCTCGGCGGCGTCGGCGTCCAGACGCTCGAGGAGCTGCAGACGTTCTCGGCGCGGGTGACGACCGCCCAGCGCAAGAAGCGGCACCTCGCCGAGGGACTCCCCCACGCACCCGGCGTCTACCTCTTCCGCGACGAGCGCGCCCGGGTCCTCTACGTCGGCACCTCGCGCGACCTGCGCACCCGCGTGCGGTCCTACTTCACCGCCTCGGAGACGCGCTCCCGGATGGGCGAGATGGTCGGCATCGCGAGTCGCGTCGACGGCATCGAGTGCGCGACCGCCCTCGAGGCCGAGGTCCGCGAGCTGCGGCTGATCGCCGAGCACAAGCCGCGCTACAACCGGCGCTCCCGGTTCCCGGAGAAGGTGCACTTCGTCAAGCTCACCCGCGAGCCCTGGCCCCGGCTGTCGCTGGTGCGCCGCGTGCTCGACGACGACGCCGACTACCTCGGCCCGTTCTCGTCGAAGAAGGCTGCCGAGAAGTGCCTGGCGGCACTCCACGACACGTTCCCGATCCGCCAGTGCTCCGACCGGATCGCCCGCGACCCGAGCGTCGGCGGCCGCAGCCCGTGCGTGCTCGCCGAGATGCAGCGGTGCCTCTCCCCCTGCGACGGCAGCGTCGACGCCACGGCGTACGCCGCGGTCGTGCGGCAGCTGCGCGACTCGCTGCTGCGCCGCCCCGACGACGTGGTCGACGCGATCAACGCCCGGATGAGCGTCCTGGCCGGCGACGAGCGGTTCGAGGAGGCGGGCGTCCACCGCGACCGGCTCGCCGCGTTCGTGCGGGCCGCCGCGCGCACCCAGCGGCTCGCCGCGCTGACCCGCTGCCCCGAGGTCGTCGCGGCGCGGCGCGAGGACGACGGCCGGTGGGCGGTGCACGTGGTGCGCCACGGCCGGCTGGCCGCGGCCGGCGTGATCCCCTCCGGCGCCGACGCGCAGGCCTACGTCGCCGGACTCCGCGAGTCGGCGGAGACGGTGCGACCCGGCCCGGGCCCGGTGCCGGCGGCGACCGCGGAGGAGACCGAGAAGGTGCTGCGCTGGCTGGAGTCCCCCGGCATCCGGCTGGTCGACGTCGACGGCGAGTGGACCTGCCCGGTCGCCGGCGCCACCCGGCATCTCGCGATCCACGACGCGGTCAACCAGTCCCGGCTCTCCCTCGTGCCCTTCGGCGAGCGCCGCGAGCTCGGCACCGTGCACCAGCCTGCGCGGTAGGGCTAGGGTCGGCGCGTGATCACCGCCATCGTCTTCGTCAAGGCCGACGTCGCCCGGATCCCCGAGGTGGCGCAGGCGATCGCCGCGCTCGACGGGATCAGCGAGGTCTACTCCGTGACCGGGCAGATCGACCTGATCGCGATGGTCCGGGTCCGCAACCACGAGGACGTCGCCGCGGTCGTCGCGGACCGGCTCAACAAGGTCCCCGGCGTCACGGGCACCGAGACCCACATCGCGTTCCGCACCTACTCGCGCCACGACCTCGAGTCGGCGTTCTCGCTCGGCCTCGACTGAGGGCACCTCCGATGTCCTGGCTTGACGCGATCGGCTGGGCCGGCAGCGCGCTGCTCGTCTTCTCGCTCCTCCAGACGCGGGTGCTCCGCTTCCGGGTGCTCAACCTGGTCGCCTGTGTCGTGCTGGCGTTCTTCAACGCGATGATCGGCGTCTGGCCGATGGCGGCGCAGAACGTCGTGCTCGCCGCGATCAACGTCTACTTCCTCGTCGGCCTGCTGCGCCAGCGGCACGACGAGGCCGCGTTCGAGGTGCTCCAGGTCGGCACCGGCGACGACTACCTCCACCACGTCCTCGACGTGCATCGCGACGACATCGTGCGGCACCAGCCCGACTTCACCGAGCCGCAGCCGGGCGATCGCGCCTTCATCGTCATCAAGGGCGACGAGACCGTCGGCGTCGTCGTCATCGCCGGCCACGACGACGTGGCGCAGGTCCGGCTCGACTACGTCACGCCGAAGTACCGCGACTTCACCCCGGGCGAGTTCGTGTGGCGGCGCAGCGGCCTGCTCAACGGCTTCGGCTACCGCACCGTCGTCACCCCGCCCAACATGGTCGGGGCCTACTACGACCGGGTCGGCTTCCGCCGCGACGGGTCGACGTTCGTCCTCGACCTGCCGGCGGCCTAGCCTGCGGTCGCGGCCACCCAGCGGTCGAGCGTGGCCCGGGCGGCCCCGGAGTCGACGGCGTCCTGCGCCTTGGCGATGCCCGCCTCGAGCGCGGACCGCGGGTCGCCGGCCGGGTCGTCATGCACCGCGAGCGCGGCTCCGGCGTTGAGCAGCACGGCGTCGCGGACGGGCCCGGTCTCGCCGTCGAGCAGGCGGCGTACGACGTCCGCGTTGTGGGCCGCGTCGCCCCCGCGCAGCGCCTCGGTGGTCCCGCGCGGGATGCCGAGGTCGGTCGGGTCGAGCGTCCACTCGTGCACGGTGCCGTCGTGGACCTGCCAGGCCCGGGAGGTCGTGGTGGTGGTGAGCTCGTCGAGGCCGTCGTCGCCGCGGAAGACCCAGGCGTCGACACCGCGCGCCTGGAACACCCCCGCCATCACCGGGGCGAGTCGCGGGTCGGCGCAGCCGATCGCCTGGGCACCGGCCCGGGCGGGGTTCGTGAGCGGGCCGAGCAGGTTGAACGTGGTCGCGATGCCGAGCTCGCGGCGGGCGACGGCCGCGTGCCGCATCGCGGGGTGGAAGGTCGCCGCGAAGCAGAACGTGATGCCGGCCTGCTCGGCGACCTCGGCCACCCGCGCCGGCGACAGGTCCAGCCGGATGCCGAGCTGCTCCAGCACGTCGGCGGAGCCGGACTGCGACGACGCGGACCGGTTGCCGTGCTTGACGACCCGGGCTCCGGCGCCCGCCGCCACGATCGCGGCCATCGTGGAGATGTTGACCGACATCGAGCGGTCGCCCCCGGTGCCGACGACGTCGAGCAGGCGGCCCGGCACCGAGAGCGGGGTCGCGACGGCGTACATCGCCTCGACCAGCCCGAGCACCTCGGCGCTGGTCTCGCCCTTCGCGCGCAGCGCGACGGCGAATCCGGCGACCTGCACCGGCGTGGCCTCGCCGGAGAGCATCTCGCCCATCGCCCACGCGGTCTGCTCCGCGCTCAGGTCCGAGCCGCCGACCAGCGCGGTCAGGACCTCGGGCCAGGTGGTCACGTCGTCGCGGGCACGCGCGAGCGCAGCAGCGACACGACCGTGTCCGCGAGCTGGACCGGGTCCAGCGGGTGCGGCACGGCGGCCTCCGCCCGCGACCAGGTCGCCAGCCACGCGTCCTGCGGGCGCCCGGTCAGCACCAGCACGGGCGGGCACTCGTAGATCTCGTCCTTGAGCTGCTTGGCGATGCCCAGGCCACCGGCCGGCACGGCCTCGCCGTCGAGGATCGCGAGGTCGATCCCGCCCGCGTCCATGTTCTGGATCACGACCGGCTCGGTCGCCACCTCGACGTACTCGACCTCGGGCAGGTCGGGGTGCGGTCGGCGGCCGAGGGCCAGGATGACCTGCTGCCGGGTGTTGACGTCGTCGCTGTAGACCAGCACCCGCAGGGCGGTCCGGGAGGTCGAGTCGCTCACGGCCGCGATGCTACCGGTCCCGGTCGGGCGCGGGCGCGGACGCCGCCCGTTCTCGCGCCTCGAGCAGGTCGAGCCGCCGGTCCTCGCGCTTGGCCTCCTTCATCGACTCCCGCACCCACTGCACGAAGAGCACCCCGAACAGCACCAGCGCGACCAGGTCGCCCGATCCCCACAGGATCCCGCCGGCCAGGTGCTGCTCGTCGAGCGCCGACGGCAGCCAGGAGCCCATCGGGCCCTCGCGGAGCCGCTCGTAGTGGTCGGCCGCGATGACGGTCTCCTGCTGCATGATCGTGACGCCCAGGAAGGCGTGGAAGGGCAGCGTGAGCACCACGAGCAGCATCCGGAACGGGTAGGCGACCTTCCCGGGCACCGGGTCCACGCCGACGATCGGCCAGAAGAAGAGGCAGCCGACCAGCACCAGGTGGATGTGCATGACCTCGTGGAGGTACGTCGAGTCGAGGGTGGCCGGGTACCAGCCGGTGAAGTAGAGCGCCCACGGGGAGACGACGTACAGCAGGAACGTCAGCGGCGGGAACGACAGCACCTTGGCCACCCGCGAGTGCAGCACCACGAGCAGCCAGCGCCGCGGGCGCGCGGGGAGGGTGCGCAGGGCGAGCGTGACCGGTGCGCCGAGCGCCAGCGCCATCGGCACCAGCATCGACAGGATCATGTGCTGCACCATGTGCACGCTGATCAGCGTCGTGTCGTAGGTGCCCAGGCCCGAGGCGGTCGCGAAGTAGAACAGCCCCATCCCGACCGGCACGAACGCGATCGTGCGGCCGATCGGCCACCGGTCCCCGCGGCGGCGCAGGACGGCCACGCCGAACAGGTAGAGGCCGGCCACCCAGACGGTCAGCACGAAGGCCACCGGCTGCAGCGACCACCCGGTCACGACGGTGCCGAAAGTGAAGCGAGGAAGGTCGGAACCGGCCGCGAGCGCGGTCCCGACGGTGGGGATGAGCACGCTGTGAACTTTATGACGAGGAAACCCAGGGGGTCGGGGTGCCCTCCGTCCGGCGTCACGACATAATGGCGATCGTGGCGACAGCAACAGCGATCCCGGCCTCCCGTCTTCACGGGCACCACGACCGGCCGAGCATGGTCTCGGTGGGCACGATCATCTGGCTCTCCAGCGAGCTGATGTTCTTCGCGGCCCTGTTCGCGTCGTACTTCACGATCCGCGCGGTGAGCCCGGACCTGTGGGCCGTGAACACCGAGAAGCTCAACGTCCCGTTCGCGACGGTGAACACCACGATCCTGGTGCTGTCCTCGTTCACCTGCCAGCTGGGCGTGTTCGCCGCCGAGCGTGGCCAGGTCGGCCGCACCGGCTCGCTCCTCAAGGTCAAGGGCTGGGGCCTGCGCGAGTGGTTCGTCCTGACGTACATCATGGGCGCGACCTTCATCGCCGGGCAGTCGATCGAGTACGTCGAGCTCGTGCACGAGGGCATCACGCTCCAGGACTCCGCCTACGGCACCATGTTCTACCTCACCACCGGCTTCCACGGTCTCCACGTGACCGGCGGCCTGATCGCCTTCCTCTTCGTCCTCGGACGCACGTTCGCCGCCCGCAAGTTCACCCACGAGCAGGCCGTCAGCGCGATCGTGGTGTCCTACTACTGGCACTTCGTCGACGTCGTGTGGATCGGGCTGTTCGCCACGATCTACCTCGTCCAGTGACCCGAGCCGACCGACAACGCTAGGACCAGATGTGCGTCTCCTGAACCGCTCCGCCGGCCGACTCTCCCGGCACCGCCGCGGACCGCTCGCCGGCGTGGCCGTGCTGCTGCTCGCCCTGCTGAGCGTCGGTGGCCTCTACACCCTCTTCTCGCCGGCCTCGGCCGACGAGACCGCCGCCAGCGCCGACCAGGTCGCGCAGGGCCGCGAGCTGTTCCTGGTGAGCTGCGCCTTCTGCCACGGCCAGAACGGCGAGGGCGTGCGCACGACCAGCGGCGACCAGCTCGGCCCGTCCCTGGTGGGCGTCGGCTCCGCCGCGGTCGACTTCCAGGTCGGCACCGGCCGGATGCCGATGGTGCAGCCGGGCGCCCAGGTGCCCCGCAAGCCCGAGACCTTCAGCGACGAGGAGATCGCCGCGCTGGGCGCCTACGTCGCCTCGCTCGGCCCCGGGCCTGCCGTCCCCGACGAGGGCGACTACAGCCTGGAGGGCCTCTCCGACGAGGAGCGCGAGGCAGCCATCGTCCGCGGTGGCCAGATCTTCCTCACCAACTGCACGGCGTGCCACAACTTCGAGGGCTCCGGCGGCGCGATGCCGCGCGGTGGCTACGCCCCGAAGATCCGTGGCGTCGAGCCCCGCTACATCTACGAGGCGCTGCTGACCGGCCCCCAGAACATGCCGAACTTCAGCAACGGCAACCTCTCCCCCGATGAGAAGCGCGACGTGATCGCCTACCTCGGCTCGCTCGAGGAGATGCCCAACTACGGCGGCTTCGGTCTCGGCGGCCTCGGCCCCGTCACCGAGGGCCTGGCCGCGTGGATCCTGGGCATCGGCCTGTGCGTGGGCGCCGCGGTCTGGATCGCGGCCCACACGACCCGTACGAACAAGAAGAAGGTGGACGCGTGAGCACCCCGCCCGTCATCGACGGCCACGGGCACGACGAGCCCGTGGACGAGAACCTCCCCGAGCGCGACGACCTGTACGCGAACCCCGGGGTGCACGAGCACCTGTGGCGACCGACGGACGTCGACCCCAAGGCCGAGAAGCGCGCCGAGCGCCAGGTCGCGACGTTGTTCACGCTCTCCGCGCTCTGCACGGTCCTCTTCGTGGTCTGCTACGTGGTGGTCGGCCCCGACGAGACCCTCGCCGGCTTCGGCGCCCAGAACCTCCTCTTCGGCCTGACCCTCGCCGGCGCGCTGCTCTTCCTGGGCATCGGCATCATCCAGTGGGCACGCAAGCTGATGGCCGACCAGGAGATCGTCGAGTACCGCCACCCGGCGCGCTCGTCGGACGAGGACCGGGCGACCACGATCGAGGCGCTCAACACGGGCATCGGGGAGTCCGGCATCGGCCGTCGTCCGCTGGTCCGCAACTCGCTGCTCGGGGCCGCCGGCCTGCTCGGCGTTCCGGCCGTGGTGATGCTGCGCGACCTCGGACCGACCAACGCGCAGGTGACCGAGAACCCGCCGTTCCCCGGCTCCGGCATCACCAACACGATCTGGGACAAGGGCATGCGCGTCGTCCGCGACGTCGTCGGCACCCCGATCCGCCCCGAGGACATGCAGATCGGCGACCTGATCAACGGTGAGCCCGAGGGCATCTACGTGAGCCCCTGGGACGGCGAGCCGCTCGAGGGCGTCGCGCTCCAGGTCAACAAGTCCAAGGGCGCCGTCGTCCTGGTCAAGATGGAGCCCGAGGAGATCATCCCGGGCACGGGCCGCGAGAACTGGTCGGTCGACGGCATCCTCTGCTACTCCAAGATCTGCACCCACGTGGGCTGCCCGATCTCGCTCTACGAGCGCACCACCCACCACCTGCTGTGCCCGTGCCACCAGTCGACCTTCGACCTCGCCGACTCGGCCAGGGTCGTGTTCGGTCCGGCCGCGCGGCCGCTGCCGCAGCTGGCCCTGGCCGTCGACGCGGACGGCTACCTCGTGGCGCAGAGTGACTTCGACGAACCGGTTGGACCGAGCTTCTGGGAGCGTGGCTGATCATGGACACCAGCAAGGTCGCCACCAGCAACGCGACGACCGCGGCGACGGCATCCAAGCCGAGCAAGATCGGCGCACTGGGCAACTGGGCCGACGAGCGCCTGGGCCTGGCCGCGATGGGCAAGAAGAACCTGCGCAAGGTCTTCCCGGACCACTGGTCCTTCATGCTCGGCGAGATCGCTCTGTGGAGCTTCGTCGTGCTGCTCCTCACGGGCGTGTTCCTGACGCTGTGGTTCGTCCCGAGCATGGGCGAGGTGCAGTACAACGGCACCTACGAGCAGCTCCGCGGCGTGCACATGTCCGAGGCCTTCGCCTCGAGCCTGAACATCTCGTTCGACGTCCGTGGCGGCCTGCTCATGCGGCAGATGCACCACTGGGCCGCGATGCTCTTCGTGGCGTCGATGATGATCCACCTGCTCCGCGTGTTCTTCACCGGCGCGCACCGCAAGCCGCGCGAGCTCAACTGGGTGATCGGCTGCCTGCTGCTCATCCTCGGCACGCTCGAGGGCTTCACGGGCTACTCGCTCCCGGACGACCTGCTGTCGGGCACCGGCATCCGCGCGGCGGACGGCTTCATCAAGGCCTCCCCCGTCGTCGGCACCTACATGTCGTTCCTGCTGTTCGGCGGCGAGTTCCCCGGTGAGTCGATCATCCCGCGCCTCTACGTCGTGCACATCCTGCTGATCCCCGGCCTGCTGCTGGCCCTGGTCGCGGCGCACATGCTGCTGCTCGTGTACCACAAGCACACCCAGTGGCCTGGCCCCGGTCGCACCGAGAAGAACGTCGTCGGCTACCCGATGCTCCCGGTGTACGCCGCCAAGGCCGGTGGCTTCTTCTTCATCGTCTTCGGCGTGACCGCCCTCCTCGGCGGGCTGCTGTCGATCAACCCGGTGTGGAAGTACGGCCCCTACGACCCGTCCAAGGTGACCGCGGGCTCGCAGCCCGACTGGTACATGGGCTGGCCCGACGGCGCACTGCGCATCATGCCGGGCATCGAGTCGGAGATCTGGGGTCACACCATCTCGTGGAACGTGATGCTGCCGATCCTGATCCTGCCGGTCGTCATGTTCATCATCCTGCTGCTGCTGCCGTTCATCGAGGCCTGGGTCACCGGCGACAAGCGCGAGCACCACCTGCTCCAGCGCCCGCGCAACGCGCCGACCCGGACCGCGACGATGGTCGCGCTGATGACGATGTACGGCCTCTTCTGGGCGGCCGGCGGCAACGACATCATCGCGATCAGGCTGCACCTCTCGATCAACCAGATCACGTACTTCATGCGTGCCGCGGTGGTCATCGGACCGGTCCTCGCGTTCATCATCACGCGACGGTGGTGCATCTCGCTGCAGCGCAAGGACAACGAGACGCTGCTGCACGGGTACGAGACCGGCATCATCATGCGGTCGCCCGAGGGCGGCTACACCGAGCGCCACCTGCCGCTGCCGGCCTCGACGGCGTACACGCTCACCGCTCGCCACCGCGACCCGGAGGTCAACGGCCACCACGAGGCCGTCGACGCCAACGGCGTGGCCGCGCCCGGCACCGGCCGCCTCGAGGGCCTGCGCACCCGGCTCCGCACGCTGATGTGGTCCGACAACGTGCAGAAGCCCACGCGTGAAGAGCTCGACGAGGGCCACCACCACGCCGAGCACGAGCACGAGCTGCAGGCGGGACTCGACCACTCCGCCGACGGACACCAGTTCGACGGCCACCACCTGGTCGAGGACGAGACCCTGCGCGGTCACTGACCCCCAACGACAGCACCGTGGCCGCCCTTCTCCTCTGCGGGAGTCGGGCGGCCTCGGTGTTCCTGCTCCCTCGCCGCCATCGCTGCGACGCCTCGCCACCCGGTGAGCAACGAGGATCCCGTCGATGCTGAGGGTGCTGGCGGTGGTGCTCCCGTTGGCCCTGGTCGGGGCGGTGAGCCCGGTGATGCTCAGTGAGCAGACCTTACTGCTCTCCCGACGCAACGGCCGCCGGGTGGCGGCCAGCTATGCCGGCGGTGTCGCGGGAGTCCTGCTGGTCTTCGTGTCGGCCCTGGTGCTCTTCGGCCGCTCCGTCTCGCTGCCGCATGAGCCGAGTCTGAGCGCCACCCTGGACGTCGTCCTCGGCTGCCTGCTCCTCGCGCTCGCGGTCGTGCTGCTCGCGCGCCAACATCGCCCTCGTCGCGAGAAGAGGCCTCACCAGCGGGACTTGAGCCCGCCCGCCGCCCTCGGCTTCGGCGTGTTCTCGATGGCGACGAACTTCACGACCCTGGCGATTCTCGTCCCCGCGGCCAAGGAGATCTCCGCGAGCGGCCTCGATGCGGCCGCCCGAGCCGTGCTGATCCTGGTCGTGGTCGTCGTGGCAGCCCTGCCGGCCTGGCTTCCGCTCGCCCTCACCGTGATCGCGCCGGGACCCGCCAGTCGCGGGCTGACGGTGCTGGCGGACCTCATCGCCAAGCGTGGCGCGTTGCTGGCGGTGCTGCTGCTGACGGCGCTGGGGCTCTTCCTCGTCGCTCGCGGCGCCGTGCACCTGCTCTGAGGATGCTCCACCGCAGCCAGACTCTCGCTGGCGCGGGGGCCGATCAGGCCAGCGCCGAGCCCTGACGGTACTGCTTGAACGACTCGTTCCAGTCGCCGTAGCCGTTGTCCAGCGTCATCGGCCGGTCGGTGCCGGTGTACTCGACCACGTCACCCCGCAGGGTCATGGCGTAGAGCCAGGCGGCGTTGTCGGTGCTCATGCCGGTGCAGCCGTGGGAGACGTTGGCGTAGCCCTGGGAGCCGACCGACCACGGGGCGGCGTGGATGAACTCCCCCGAGTTGGTCAGGCGCATCGCCCACCGGACGTCGTCGATGTCGTAGGCCTCGGGGTTGTCGCGGGAGATGCCCACGGTCTCGGAGTTCATCCGGCGGCTCTCGAACTTCTCCATGATCACCTTCACGCCCGAGCGGGTCGTGAAGCCGGGCTTGCCGGTGGTGATCGGCAGGGTGCGGAGCAGCTTGCCGTTGCGGAAGACCTTCATCTGGTGGGTCTGGGCGTTGACGCGGTAGACGTGCGCGTCACCGATCTCGAAGGCGACCTGGCGGCTCTCCTGGCCGTAGATGCCACCCCCGGCGGCGACGCTGTTGACGTCGACGTCGACGTCGACCTTGGTGCCGGCCTGCCAGTAGGACTTCGGACGCCAGTGTGCCTCGGTGTCGCTGAGCCAGTGCCAGGTGCCCGGCTGGGCAGGGGTCGAGGTGACGGTCATGTGCTGCTCGAACGCGGCCTTGTCGGTGACCGGGAGGTCGAAGGTCACGATGACCGGCATGCCGACGCCCACGGTCTCACCCTGCAGCGGCGCCACGGAGGCGAAGGTCTGCTGGTCCAGGGTCAGGTCCTGGGTGCGGAACCGCACCGTACGCCGCACCTCGGCGCCGGCCGCGTCCGTCGCGACGGTCTTGACGACGTAACGGGTGCCCGGCTCCAGCCGGCCGGTCGCGGTCCACGACGTCTGGTCGGGCGCGAGCTCGCCGGCCACGGGGCCTGCCGGCGAGGACACCTCGACCGAGGCGATCGTCCCGTCCTGGGCGGACACGCTGATCGCCCGGTCGACCGGGACGTCCTGCTCGCCGCGCTTGACGTTGGCGGCGACGGAGACCTGGGGGGTCGGCGAGGCGCTCGCCGAGGAGGCGTCCTCGGACGGCGACGCGCCGGGTACGGCGCTGCCGGCGTCGCAGCCGGCGAGTCCGCCGGACACGACTGCCATCAGCGCCAGGGCACCCGCCAGGCGCGCGCGACTCCGAGACATGCACACTCCCCCGTGACGAACGATCGATGACTCGTTCCAGAGTAGCGGCCGAGCGACGACGAACCGATTCGGCGCGGCGCGAGCCTCAGTGCGCGTGGACGCCCCGGTAGTACTCGAAGATCCACCCGACGAGCGCCACCGCACCGAGCGCGACGCCGATGATGAACAGCCACCAGGCGCCGACAGCCACGCCGTAGACGCAGACACCCAGGGTGAGGGCGCACCACAGCGGCCACCACGAGTACGGCGGGAAGAACCCGAGCTCGCCGGCGCCGTCGGCGATGTCGCCGTCCTTGCGGTCCTCGGGGCGGGGGTCCATCCGGCTGGCGTGGAAGCCCAGGTAGAGCGTGACCATGCCGGCGAGCAGCGTGGTCATCACCAGCGCGGACGTGCCCGTCCAGTCACCGGAGATGAACCAGTACGCCGGGCTGACCAGCACGAAGAAGATCGTGCAGACAGCGAAGATCCAGGCCTCGGACTTCATCAGGCGTTGCCCTCCGGGTGGTCGGTGTCGGTCGTCCGGGTGACGTCCTCGTCGCCGCTCATGCGACCGCGCACGGTCTCCTCGCGGCCCTCCATGTCAGGAGCGTCCGCCGCCTTGCCGTCGCGGGCGGCCTCGTTCTCCTCGAGCTCGATCGCGGCCACCTCCGGGTGGTGCAGGTCGAACGCCGGGGACTCCGAGCGGATCCGCGGGATGGTGACGAAGTTGTGCCGCGGCGGCGGGCAGGAGGTCGCCCACTCGAGCGAGCGGCCCCAGCCCCACGGGTCGTCGACCAGCACGAGCGGCGCCCGGCGGGAGACGTAGACGTTGTAGAGGAACGGCAGCGTCGAGGCGCCGAGCAGGAACGCGCCGATCGTCGAGACCTGGTTCATGGCGGTCCAGCCGTCCTCGGGCAGGTAGTCCGCGTAGCGGCGCGGCATGCCCTCGACGCCGATCCAGTGCTGGATCAGGAACGTCGTGTGGAAGCCGACGAACAGCAGCCAGAAGTGCAGCTTGCCGAGACGCTCGTCGAGCATCCGGCCGGTCATCTTCGGCCACCAGAAGTAGAAGCCGGCGAACATCGCGAACACGACAGTGCCGAAGACGACGTAGTGGAAGTGCGCGACCACGAAGTAGGAGTCGGACACGTGGAAGTCGAGCGGCGGGCTGGCCAGGATGACGCCCGTCAGACCACCGAAGAGGAAGGTCGTGAGGAAGCCGATCGACCACAGCATCGGGGTGTCGAACGAGAGGGACCCGCCCCACATCGTGCCGATCCAGTTGAAGAACTTCACGCCTGTCGGGACGGCGATCAGGAACGTCATGCCGGAGAAGAACGGCAGGTCGACGGCGCCGGTGACGAACATGTGGTGCGCCCACACCGCGACCGAGAGGATCGCGATGCCGAGGGTCGCGCCGACCAGGCCGATGTAGCCGAAGATCGGCTTGCGGCTGAAGACCGGCAGGATCTCGGTGACGATGCCGAAGAACGGCAGCGCGATGATGTAGACCTCGGGGTGCCCGAAGAACCAGAAGAGGTGCTGCCACAGGATCGCGCCGCCGTGGGCGGTGTCGAAGACGTGCGCGCCGAGCTGGCGGTCCGCCTCGAGCGAGAGCAGCGCACCGGCGAGCACCGGGAACGCGATGAGCACGAGCAGGCTGGTGACGAGCGTGTTCCAGACGAAGATCGGCATCCGGAACATCGTCATGCCGGGCGCGCGCATGCAGATGATGGTGGTGATGAAGTTGACCGCGCCGAGGATCGTGCCGAGACCGGCCATCCAGAGACCCATGATCCACAGGTCACCGCCGACGCCCGGCGAGCGCACCGCGTCGGAGAGCGGCGTGTAGGCGAACCAGCCGAAGTCGGCCGCACCCTGCGGGGTGAGGAAGCCGGAGGCGGCGATGATGCCGCCGAACAGGAACAGCCAGTAGCTGAACATGTTGAGGCGCGGGAACGCGACGTCGGGCGAACCGATCTGCAGCGGCATGATCACGTTGGCGAAGCCGAAGAACAGCGGCGTCGCGAAGAGCAGCAGCATGATCGTGCCGTGCATCGTGAAGAGCTGGTTGTAGACCTCGTCGTTGACGATCTGCATGCCCGGGTAGGCCAGCTCCGAGCGGATCAGCATGGCCATCAGGCCACCGACCATGAACCACACGAACGACGTGCCCAGGTAGAGCTTGCCGATCAGCTTGTGGTCCGTCGTCGTCATGATCCGCGCGAGCTGCTCGCCCAGCGGGCGTCGCGGGGCCGGCACGGCGCCGACGGTCTGTGCGGACGTGGCGGTCACTCCGCCTCCTCCTCGTCTTGTTGACCGGCCTCGAGACCGGCCTGCGTGCTGGCGTACTCGCCACCGATGAGCGGCAGGTCCGAGGTGTTGCCGGCCGCCTCGAGCTCCCGCAGGTGCGCGTCGTAGTCCTCGCGGCTGACGACGTGGACGTTGAAGAGCATCCGCGAGTGGTAGGTGCCGCAGAGCTCGTAGCACTTGCCCTTGAAGTCGCCGATGGTGGTCGGGGTGATCGCGTAGTGGTTCACGCGGCCGGGGATGACGTCCATCTTCATCAGGAAGCCGGGGACGCCGAAGTCGTGGATCACGTCGGGCGAGTGCAGGTTGAACCGGGTGGTCTCGCCGACCGGCAGGTAGAGGTCCGGGATGTCGGAGCCGGTGCCGGCGGTGTAGACGTAGGACTCGTACGGGAACTCGGTCGTGTCGGGGGTGACGTCGCAGTCACCCTTCTCCCCCACGCCGTAGTTGAACGTCCACGACCACTGCTGCCCGGTGATCTCCATGCAGTTGTCGACCGGCCGGTCCTCGTCGAGGACGTAGTTCTGGGTGTCCACCGTCTTCGCGAAGAACACGATGACCATGATGACCGGGGCGATCGTGTAGAAGATCTCGAGCGGCAGGTTGTAGCGCGTCTGCACGGGGATCTCGTCGGCGTTGCGGCGCCGGAAGCGGATGATCGCGTAGAAGATCAGGCCCCACACGATGAGGCCGGTGATGAGCGCCGCGATCCACGCGCCCTGCCACAGGCTGAGGATGCGCTCGCCCTGCTCCGAGGCGGGGTCGGGCATGGCGAAGCGCTTCCACTGACCCTGCGTCCGGTCCGAGCATCCGGACACCACAAGGACACCGGCACCCACGGCAGCCAGGGCGGCGAACCGACGGAGCGCGTCCGTCTTCCCGGCCGCCCGCCTGGGGAGTTGCAGACCCACGAACGAGCCTCTCTCTCAACGATCACGGATAGGTCGAACACTATCGGAACCGGGCATCGGATGAGCCGCTGGGGGGCCGGTAGGTTGCGGGTGTGAGAAAAGCCGCGGCGTACCCCTCGGGGTACTTGGACTCGGCATCGGCGGAGCCGCTGCACCCGGCCGCGCGGGAGACTCTGATGGCCGCGTACGACCGGGGATACGCCGATCCGCGCCGTCTCCACGGCCCCGGCCGCGACGCCCGGCTGCTGCTCGACAACGCGCGCGCGGTCGTGGCCGAGTGCCTCGACGTGCGCGCCGACGAGGTCACCTTCACGGCCTCGGGGACGGACGCGGTGCACCGCGGCGTGCTGGGCATCCGGCGCGGCAGCGGCCCGGTGGCGCACTCGGCGGTCGAGCACTCCGCGGTCGTGCACGCCGCGACCTGGGCGGGCGCCGCCACCGAGCTACCCGTCGACCGGAGCGGCCGGGTCGACGCGTCGGCGGTCCCCGAGGACGCCTCGGTGCTCGCCGTGCAGAGCGCCAACCACGAGGTCGGCACCCTCCAGCCGCTGGCCGCGCTGCCCGACGGCGTACCGCTGTTCGTCGACGCCTGTGCGTCGATGGGCCGGCTGCCGCTCCCCGACCGGTGGGACGCCCTGGCCGGGTCCGCCCACAAGTGGGGTGGTCCGCCGGGCGTCGGCGTGCTGGTGGTCCGCAAGGGCACGCGCTGGGTGAGCCCGTTCCCCGGCGACGACCGGGTCGACGAGCGCGCCAGCGGCTTCGAGAACGTGCCGGCCGCGCTGGGGGCCGCGGCCGCGCTCCGGGCCGTGGTCGCCGAGCGCGACGAGGTCAACGCCCGCCAGCACGCGCTCGTCGAGGAGATCCGGGCCGCGGCCGCAGCGATCCCCGACGTCGAGGTGGTCGGCGACCCCGTGGACCGGCTGCCCCACCTCGTGACGTTCTCCTGCCTGTACGTCGACGGCGAGTCGTTGGTGACCGAGCTGGACCGGCTCGGGTACGGCGTGGCGAGCGGCTCCGCCTGCACCGCGTCCACGCTCACGCCGAGCCGGGTGCTCGAGGCCATGGGCGTCCTCACCCACGGCAACGTACGCGTCTCGCTGACCCGCGACACCACCCCGGAGGACGTGGCCGGCTTCCTCGCCGTGCTGCCCGACGTGGTCCGCGAGCTCCGCGCCAGGGTGGGGCTGTGACCGGCGCCGACCTTGAGCTCGACTGCCGCGGGATGCTCTGCCCGCTGCCGGTGATCGAGCTCGGCAAGCGCTACGCCGAGGTCCCGGTGGGCGCGGTCGTCGCGGTGCTCGCCGACGACGTCGCCGCCCGCACCGACATCCCGGCGTGGTGCCGCCTGCGCGGCCAGGAGTACGTCGGGGAGCAGCCGCCCGGCCGCTACCTCGTCCGCCGCACCAGCTGAGCGAGGTCGGCCTCCGGACCGTCGACCAGCAGCGCCGGGTCGACGGTCTGCCCGACCAGCGCGCGCAGGTCGTCGGTCGCGTCCCACTCGTTGAGGTGCATGCCGCCGAGCACCCGCCCGGCGCCGTCGTGCCAGAGCAGCACGGCCCGCCGCGCGGCCAGGTCCCCCAGCACGACGACGTCGTCGCGGTGCTCGCGCGGGACGTGCCCGACGTACTCGGTCCCGAGGTCGTACTGGTCGGTGAAGAAGTACGGCGTCCGCTCGTAGGGCGTCTCGTCGCCGAGCATCGCGCGGGCCGCCGCCTTGCCCTGCTCGATCGCGTTGTCCCAGTGCTCGACGCGCAGCCGCCCGAGTCGGGGGTGGTCGTGGGTGGCGATGTCGCCGGCGGCGAGGATCGCGGGGTCGGACGTGCGCAGCGCGGCGTCGACCAGCACCCCGTTGTCGACGTCGAGGCCCGCATCGCGCGCGAGGTCGACACGCGGCTCGGCGCCCACGGCGACGAGCACCAGGTCCGCCTCCTGCTCGTCGTACGACGTGCCGAGCCGCAGGTCGACGCCGTGCTGGCGATGGAGGTCGGCGAACATCGCACCGACCCGCGCCCCCACGACGCCGAGCAGCGGCTGGGCCTGCGGCTCGACCACGGTCACCTCACAGCCGGCGAGCCGGGCGGCGGCGGCGACCTCGAGTCCGATCCACCCGGCTCCGACGATCAGCAGCCGCGGCTGCTGCAGCAGCGCTGCGCGCAGCGCGCGGGAGTCGTCGCGGGTGCGCAGGTAGACCGCGTCCTCGACGGGGAGCCGGCGCGGCTCCGACCCGGTGGCGAGCAGCAGCCGCTCGTAGGCCACCTCCCCGGCGTCGGTCTCGACGACCTGCCGCACCCGGTCGATCCGCCGGGCGGTGGTGCCGGTGCGGACGTCGACGCCGCGCTCGGCGTACCACCCGGCGTCGTGGACGCCGGTGCTGTCGGGCTCGTCCTTGCCGAGCAGCACCTCCTTCGACAGCGGCGGCCGGTGGTAGGGCAGGTGCGGCTCGGCGCCGACCAGCACGACGTCGCCGTCGTACCCCTGCCCGCGCAGCTCCTCGACCGCGGACGCGCCTGCGAGTCCACCGCCGACGATCACGTGCGTCATCGGGGTCACCTCCCCGACCGCGTCAGTGCGAGGAACTCGGCACGGGAGGCCGCGTCGTCGCGCAGCCGACCGAACAGCGCGGAGGTCACCGTGCGCGAGCCCGGCACCCGAGCGCCGCGCAGCGACATGCAGGTGTGCTCGGCCTCGATCACGACGCCGACGCCCTTCGCCCCCAGCGCCGTGCGCAGGTGCTCGGCGACCCGCTGGGTGAGCCGCTCCTGCGTCTGGGCGCCGCGGGAGTGGTACTCGACCGTGCGGGCCAGCTTGGACAGCCCGAGGATCCGCGCGCCGGGCAGGTAGCCCACGTGCGCGACCCCGACGAACGGCAGCACGTGGTGCTGGCACAGCGACCGCACCGGGATGTCCTGGACCAGCACCAGCTCGTCGTACCCCTCGTCGTTGGGGAACGTCGTCATCTCGAAGTCGGTCGGGCTGAGCATCTCGGCCAGCGCCCGCACCATCCGGCCGGGCGTCGCCGCCACGGACTCGTGTGCGAGGTCGAGGCCGAGCGCCTCGAGGAGGTCGGCGGCGGCGTCCTCCGCTGCGCGCAGGTCGACACCCGGGCGGCGAAACTCTAAAGTAGTCACAATTGCACTTTAGAAACGATGGGAGCCTTCCGTCAATGGACACCGGGACCGATCTCGCCGCCCAGGCGGCACGGGTGGGCGCACTCGCCGACCCCACGCGCCGCGCGCTCTACGAGTACGTCGCAGCGCAGCGGGAGGCCGTCGGCCGGGAGGCGGCCGCGACGGCCCTGGACCTGCCCCTGCACAGCACGAAGTTCCACCTCGACCGGCTGGTCGAGGCCGGGCTGCTGGCGACCGAGTTCCGGCGCTTGGGCGAGCGCAGCGGTCCGGGTGCGGGCCGGCCCAGCAAGCTCTACCGCCGGGCCGACGAGCAGGTGGCGATCTCGCTGCCCGACCGGAAGTACGACCTGGTCGGCCACATCCTGGCCGGCGGAGTCGAGCGGGCGAGCGCTGGCACGCCCCTCGAGGAGGCGATCGCCGGCATCGCCGCCGAGACCGGTCGCGCGGTCGGCGCGGCCGACGCGCCCGGCGACGTCACTGCGTTGACCCGCGTGCTCACCCACCAGGGCTTCGAGCCCCGGGTCGAGGACGACGTGGTGCTGCTGTCGAACTGTCCCTTCGACGCGCTGGCCCGGGCCCACACCGCGCTCGTGTGCGGCCTCAACCAGGCGTTCGTGCAGGGCGTCGCGGACGGGCTCGGCTGCGACGCGACGGCGTGCCTGGAGCCCGAGCCCGGCTGGTGCTGCGTGAAGGTCAGGCCAGCGCCTTGAGGTGCGGCTCGACGTCGGACGCCGCGTCCGCGCCGTAAGAGTGCTCGATCCGGGCCAGGAACTGCGCCGGGGTGAAGGAGTACTCCTGGGTGCCGACCGTCTCCACGACGTACGCCGCGAGCACGCAGCCGACCTGTGCGGCGCGCTCGTGGCCCAGGCCCCACGCCAGGGCGGCGAGGAAGCCGGAGCGGAACGCGTCGCCGACCCCGGTGGGCTCGACCGCGGTCACGTCCTTGGCGGCGGGGAGCACGATCGGCTCCTCGCCCTTGCGCTGCACCCGCACGCCGTCCTTGCCGAGCGTCGTCACCTGCACACCGACCCGGTCGAGCACCTCCGCGGCGGACCAGCCGGTCTTCTGCTCGATCATGTGCGACTCGTACTCGTTGGAGAACAGGAACGCGGCACCGTCGACGAGGTTGCGGATCAGGTCGCCGTCGCTGAACGCGAGCTGCTGGCTGGGATCCGCGATGAACTGGTAGCCGCGCTGGCGGCACTCCTCGGTGTGCCGGAGCATGCCGTCGGGGTCGTCGGCGCCGATGAGGACGTACTCGGGCTCGCCGACCCGGTCGACCACCGGGGCGAGCTCGATGAGGCGGGCCTCGCTCATCGCGCCGGGGTAGAACGACGCGATCTGCGCGCCGGTCGGGTCGGTGGTGCACACGAAGCGGGCCGTGTGCCGGGTGTCGGAGATGCGCACGTGGGAGCAGTTGACGCCGTGGCGCTCCAGCCAGGAGCGGTAGTCGGCGAAGTCCTCGCCGGCCGCGCCGACCAGCACCGGTCGGAGGCCGAGCTGGCCGAGCCCGAAGCACATGTTGGCGGCCACGCCGCCGCGCCGGATCTCCAGGTCCTCCACGAGGAAGGAGAGCGAGATCTTGTCCAGCTGCTCCACCACCAGAGAGTCCCGGAACTTCCCCTGGAAGCTCATCAGGTGGTCAGTGGCGATGGAGCCCGCGATCAGCAGCGACATGACACGGGAGACTACCCATCGGTACCGCTCGGAGTACCAATCGGTAGCCCGTAGCGTCGGTGGCATGAACGCTCAGCGACTCGCCTACGACGACCCCTCGACCCCCGCCGAGATGGGCGCCGACTGCCTCGCCGTCCAGGCGGCGCTGACCGGGCCGCTGACCGCCGCCGCCCGCGACCTGGCCCGCGAGCAGCCGAAGTCCGGCGAGGTCGAGGTGCCCGAGGCCGCCGCCCGGCTCGCCCGCGCCCTCCACCTCCAGCTCGACGGCGAGTGATCCGACCGTCGTACCTGACCTGAGCGTCGCGATCCGGGCCCGAGGACGACGCTCAGGTCAGGTGCGACGCACATGACAGCAGCCCCGGACCAGTCGGTCCGGGGCTGCTGTCGGTGTGGATCAGTGGAACGAGTCGCCGCAGGCGCAGGACCCGGTCGCGTTGGGGTTGTCGATCGTGAAGCCCTGCTTCTCGATGCTGTCGACGAAGTCGATCGTCGCGCCGTTGAGGTAGGGGACGCTCATCCGGTCGACGACGACGGACACGCCGTCGAAGTCGGTGACGACGTCACCGTCGAGGCTGCGCTCGTCGAAGAAGAGCTGGTAGCGCAGGCCCGAGCAGCCACCGGGCTGCACGGAGATGCGCAGCGCCAGGTCGTCGCGGCCCTCCTGCTCGAGGAGGCTCTTCACCTTCGCAGCGGCGACCGGGCTCACGTTGATGGAGTCGGTGCGGTGCTCGGTGGCGGTCTCGGCCTGCTCGGTCATGGGTGGTACTCCCGAAGTCGGTGGAAGGGGTCTTGCTCGCCTCAATGGTCGCACACGCGCGGTTATTCCTGGGACTCTGCGCCGCGCCCGGTCGCTCAGCGCGACCAGGTGCGGGCGACGCGCTCGGCGAGGTCGGCGAGCGCGCCGGCGGGGTCGGCGAAGGCGCGGTCCTCCCCCACGGCGTCGACGAGCGAGTACGCCGACTCGATGCCCAGCGCCCGCATCTCCCGGGAGCCGACGTGCACCTGGCCGGCGAGCACCACGCACGGCCGCAGCGCCTCGGCGGCGACCTCGGCGACGCCGTAGGGCACCTTGCCGGCGCGGCTGGAGTAGTCGAAGGCGCCCTCGCCGGTGAGCACGAGGTCCGCGACCCGGGCGCGCTCGGCCAGCCGGTGGGCGGCCGCGACCAGGCCGATGCCGGGCTCGCGGGTCGCGCCGAGCAGCAGGAGCGCGAAGCCGAGGCCACCCGCGGCACCGGCTCCGTCCGCGAGCGCCACCTTGCGGTCCGTCGCGGCGGCCAGGTCCTGGAGCCACCCGTCGACGGCCGGCAGCCGGTCCTCGGCGATGCCCTTCTGCGGCCCGAAGACCTTGGCGGCGCCGAAGAGCCCGGTCAGCGGGTTGTCCACGTCGCTGGCCGCGACCAGCTCCACGTCGATGGCGGGCACGTCGACACGGGTGACGCCCGCCAGGCCGGCGACCCCGGCGTCGAGCGGGACGTCGGCGGTGGCGCCGAGGGCGGCCAGCAGGCCGGCTCCCCCGTCGCTGGTCCCGCTGCCGCCGAGGCCGACCACCACCCGGCGGGCGCCGGCGTCGATCGCGGCGCGCACGAGCTCGCCCACGCCGTACGTCGAGGCGTCCTCGGGCCGCTCCTTGTCCGTGAGGTGCAGACCGCACGCCTGCGCGCTCTCGACGTACGCCGTCCCGTCCCGGACCAGCAGCGTCGCCGGCGTGGGCTCGCCGAGCGGGCCGCGGACCGTGACCGCGAGCAGGTCGCCGCCGAGCGAGGCGTGCAGCACGTCGACGAACCCGGGACCGCCGTCGGCCATCGGAGCGAGGTCGATCTCGTCCTCGGGCGCGCGGCGGCGCCAGCCGGCCGCGATCGCGTCGGCCGCCTCGACCGCCGTCAGCGTGCCGGCGAACTTGTCGGGGGCGACCAGGATGCGCATGGCCCCAGTCTTCCCCCTAGGGTTGCGGCGTGCTGATCCGGCCGATGACCCTGGACGACGTGCCGGCCGCCGAGAGGCTCAGCGACGCGGCCTTCTTCGAGCTCGACTCGCGGCAGCGGCGGGTCACCGAACCCGACCCGCAGCCCCGCTCGCCGGCGCACCAGGCGACGTGGGAGTCCCGGACGGCGCACTTCGTGCGCACCGACCCCGCCGGCTGCTGGGTGGCCGAGGACGACACCGGCATGGTCGGCATGGTGACGTCCTTCCGGCGCGAGACGCTCTGGTGCCTCGCGACGTACGCCGTGCGTCCCGGCCTGCAGGGCGCGGGCATCGGCCGGCCGCTGCTGGCCGCGGCGATGGACCACGCGCGCGGCTGCACCCGGGCGGCGCTCGCCTCGTCCGCGGACCCGAAGGCGGTCCGGGTCTACCACCGGGCCGGGTTCGCGCTCCACCCCCAGATGCACCTGACCGGTCCGCTCGACCGGTCGCTGCTGCCCGTGGTGACGAAGGTCCGCGAGGGCAGCGCCTCCGACATCGACCTGATGGACTCCGTCGACCGCGCCGCCCGCGGCGCCGGGCACGGCCCCGACCACGAGTGGATGCTCGGCGTCTGGCGGCTCCTGGTGTCGGACACCACCACCGGGTCCGGCTACGCCTACGTCGACGAGCGCGGCCGCCTCGCGCTGCTGGGCGCCAGCAACCGGCGCACCGCCACCCGCTTGCTGTGGGCCGCGCTGGCCGAGGGCGGCGAGCACGCCGCGATCACGCACGTGACCGGCGCGAACCAGTGGGCGCTCGACGTCGGCTTCGCCGCCCGGCTCCACCTCACCCAGGAGGGTTATCTCGGGCTGCGCGGGATGAAGCCGCCCGTGCCGTACGTTCACCATGGTGCGCTGCTCTAGACGCAGCACCGGACAAATAGGATGGGCACCATGACGACCGTGGACCTCCCGCTGCTGCCGCTCGGCCGCGGCGCCGACCTCAACAGCGAGCGGGGCGTGGAGTGCCCGGGCGACCTGCCCGCGGCGTCCGACCCCGACCTGGTGGCGCGCGCCCTGGCGGCCAAGGAGGCGCTCGGCGACAAGGTCTTCGTGCTCGGGCACCACTACCAGCGCGACGAGGTCATCCAGTTCGCCGACGTCACCGGCGACTCCTTCAAGCTGGCCCGCGACGCGGCCGCCCGGCCGGAGGCGGAGTTCATCGTCTTCTGCGGCGTGCACTTCATGGCCGAGTCCGCCGACATCCTCACCGGCCCCGACCAGCAGGTGATCCTGCCCGACCTGGCCGCCGGCTGCTCGATGGCCGACATGGCCCGGCTCACCCAGGTCGAGATGGCGTGGGAGGCGATGACGGCCGCCGGCATCGCCGACTCCGTCGTTCCCGTCACCTACATGAACTCCTCCGCCGACATCAAGGCGTTCTGCGGGCGCAACGGCGGCGTCGTCTGCACCTCGAGCAACGCCGAGGTCGCGCTGGAGTGGGCCTTCGAGCAGAAGGCTGACGTCGAGGGCGGCGCGAAGGTGCTCTTCCTGCCCGACCAGCACCTCGGCCGCAACACCGCCGTGCTCAAGATGGGCCTGACGCTCGACGACTGCGTGGTCTGGGACCCGCACCGCCCCCACGGTGGCCTCACCGCCGAGCAGCTGCGCGACGCGAAGATGATCCTCTGGAAGGGCCACTGCTCCGTGCACGGCCGCTTCGCCCCCGAGGTCGTCGACTCGCTGCGCGCGGAGATCCCGGGCATCAACATCCTGGTGCACCCCGAGTGCCGTCACGAGGTCGTGCTCAAGGCCGACCTGGTCGGCTCGACCGAGTTCATCATCAAGACCATCGAGGCGGCGCCGGCCGGCTCGGCCTGGGCGATCGGCACCGAGCTCAACCTCGTGCAGCGGCTCGCCAACGCCCACCCCGACAAGCGGATCGTCTTCCTCGACAAGACCGTCTGCTACTGCTCGACGATGAACCGCATCGACCTGCCCCACTTCGTGTGGGCGATGGAGTCGCTCGCCGCGGGCACGGTCGTCAACCGCATCGAGGTCGACCCCGACACCGAGCGGTGGGCGCTGGTGGCCCTGGAGCGGATGCTCGCCCTGCCGGGCAAGACCGAGAAGGACTAGTCCGGCAGCTCGAACCAGGCGCAGGTGCCGCCGTACGCCGCGTCCACGAGCCCGATGCGGCCGCCGTGGGCGTCGATGATCCGCCGGCAGGTGGACAGGCCGATGCCGGAGCCGTCGACCTCCTCGTCGATGCGCGCGAGCGGCTGGAAGACCCGCTCGCGCTCCTCCTCGGGGATCCCCGGGCCGCGGTCGGCGACCTCGACGCGCCAGCGGCCATCGAGCCGGACGGCGTCCACCTCGATGTGCGGCGGCTCCCCGGGGCGCACGAACTTGGCGGCGTTGGCGACGAGGTTCTGCAGGACGGCCCGCAGCTGCACGGCGTCCCCGGTCACGGTCGGCAGGTCCCCGGTGATGACCGTCGCCTTCGCCAGCGGCACGGCCAGGTCCTCGACCACGTCGTCGAGGACCCCGCCCAGGTCGACCGCGCCGCGCTGGAGCTCACCGCCGACCCGCGCGAACTTGAGCAGGTCGTCGATCAGCGTCTGCATCCGACGGGCGCCGCCGATCGCGCGGTGCACGAGGAAGCTCTTGTCCGCGTCCTCGGGGTCGTCGGGGTCGATGTCGTCGCCGAGCATCGTCAGCGACAGCGTGACCGCGGTCAGCGGGTTGCGCAGGTCGTGGCTCACCTGGCCCGCGAACGCGGCGAGCTGCTCGTTGGAGCGCTCCAGCTCCCGCGTGCGCAGCTCGAGCTCGAGCAGGTCGACGACGCGGTCGGCCAGCCCCACGAGTGCGTGCTCCTGCTCGTCGGAGAGCGAGCGCGGCTGCTCGTCGAAGACGCACAGGGTGCCGATCACGACGCCCTCGGGCGTGGTGAGCTGGTGGGTCGCGTAGAACCGGACGCTCCCGATCTCGCCGGTCACGAACGGGTTGTCGCGCCACCTCGGGTCCTGGCTCGCGTCCGGCACGACGACCGGTGCTCCGGCGTCGAGGACGACGTTGCACATCGAGTCCTCGCGGCGGCAGATCGCGCCGTCGAACCCGTGCGTCGCGACCTGGTGCTGGGCGTCGTCGGTGATCAGGTTGATCGTCGCCATCGGCACCCGGGCGATCTGCGCCGCGATCTCGGTGAGCGCGATCAGGTCCTTGCGCGGTGGGTCGACGAGGACTCGGTACTTCCCGATCTCCGCGACCCGCCGCGCATCCTGGACAGCGTTCTCCACGCCATGGCCCCCCATCGGCTCGGTCTACTGCGTCGCAGGCTAGTACGGCGCGTCGAGGGCCGCGAGGGCGACTCACTGGGGCTTGGGCACGTCGCGCTGGATCACCACCGGCGGCCCGCCCGGGCCGCCCGGGAAGTCGCCCTGCGGCCCGTCGCCGGTGGGCAGCGGGCGGGTGAGATCTGCGAGCGCGACCTCGTCCCCCGCCGCCACTCCGTCGGTGATCTCCACCTCGGTGCGCCCCACGATGCCCGTCGTGACCGGCGTCCGGGTGGCGGCGCCGTCGTCCAGCAGCGTGACGGTGCCGTCGGAGACTGCCGAGACCGGCACGGTGACGACGTCGGTGGCCGTGCCGGTCACCACGGCGACCGTGGCGGTGAGCCCGGTCGGGAGGTCGAGGTGCTTGCGGTCGAGCGTGATCGTCACCGGGTAGCTCCCCTCGTCGTCCGGGATCGAGCTGACCTGCGTCACCTCTCCCGTGAGCGGCTCGTCGGCGCCCGCCGGCGTGGCGGTCGCGCCCTGGCCGGGCTCGAGCTCCCCGACCTCGGTGCTGCTCGCCGCGACCTGGACGGTCGTCGTGCCCTGCGAGACCAGCACGAAGACGTCGGTGCCGGCGGCCACCGAGTCGCCCACCTCGGCGTCGACCGCGACCACCCGGCCGGCGAACGGCGCCGTCACCGTCGCCATCGCGAGCTCCTGCTCGGCGGCGACGAGGTCGGCCTCGGCCTGGTCGATCGATGCCTGGTCCCGGGCCAGGGTCGCCGCCGTGACCGTCGGGCCCACCTCCGCGACCAGGACGATCGCGGACCCCGACGCCGGTGTGCTGGCGGACGCCGGGTCGGCCGAGGCGTCGCCCAGCGCGGCCGCCAGGGTGGCGCCGAGCGCCTCGAGCGCCGTCTGCAGGGCCTGCTGATCGGTCGAGACCTGCTGCTGCGCGGCCTGCACCGCGACCAGGGCGTCCGCGCACGCCTGGCTGCTGACGTCGACGCACGCGGCCTGCTGGGCCGCGAGCGCGGTGGCGGCCACGGCGAGCGACGCGGACACCGCCGACTGCGCCGTGAGCACGGCCTGCTGCTGCGCGGCCAGCTCGGCGAGCTGCTCGGGGTCGACCGGGTCCTCGGACGGCTGCTCCGACGGCTGCTGGGACGGCTGCTCCGAGGGCGGCTGCGTCGGCTGCTGGGACGGCGGCTGGGACGGCTGGTCCGACGGCCCCGCTGGCGCTTGCGGGGCCGTCGGCGCCTGGGGGGACGAGCCGCCGTCCGTCGGGTCCGTGACCGCGCTGGTCTGGGCGTCGATGTCGGCCTCGAGCTGGGCCCGGGCGGCCGCCACCGCGGCGCGCGCGTGCTGGACCTCCTTGCGCAGGGTGTCCGACCCGAGCGTGCCGAGGACCGCCCCGGCCCTGACCTTCTGGCCCGCCCGCACGGCGAGCCGCGCGACCGTCCCGGACGTCGCGAAGGCCAGGTCGGCCCGGCCCGCGGGCTCGACCGTCCCGGCGAGCGCGACCGTCTCCTCGACGTCGCCGATGCTCGCCACGGCGGTGCGGTAGGACGGGTCGTCCGCGGCCGCGGCGTACCCCGCCCAGCAGGCGCCGGCGACGGCGAGCGTGACCACCGCGGCCGTGGCCCGGCGCGGGATCCTCACGCCGCACCGCCGTCCGGACGCGTCACGGTCAGGAGGCCGCCCAGGCACTCGCCGTCGACCGGGTCCGAGACGCTGATCGACGTGGCGGTGACCGCTCCCGTGTCGTCGGTGCCGCCCTGGGCCACGACGCACCGGCCGACCTCGACGGCGGAGGCCTTCGCGGCCGCCGTCGTGGTGACGGTGGTGTCGTCGTCGGCGGTGACGGTCACCTCGACCGGGTCCTCCTCGTCGGGGCGCTGCGAGGTGACGCTGAAGCCGTCGGCGGCGACGGCGCTCACCGTGCCGGCGGTGCCGAAACCGCGCCGTACGCCGTCGGGCGCGCCGCTCGGCAGGTCGCTGGGCGTCCCCTCGGGCTGGAAGGACGGGGCGCCGTCCGGCCCGCCGGCCGCGAACCCGCAGCCACCGTCGTCGGCCGGCTCCTCGACCCGCACGCTCGCAGCCGTGACCTCGGTGGCCTCGGGGTCGGTGTCCTCGTCGGCGCCGGTGACCATCACGCACGAGCCCACGGTGACGTCCGCGAGCGTGGCCTCGACCTCCTCGGTGAACGTGGTCCCGCCGGTCCAGGTGACGGCGACCTGGCCGTTCGGGCCCTGCACCTGCGCGGTCCTGCCGGTGACGTCGGCGACCTCACCGGACGCACCGGGCGGGGTGCCGCCCGGGCCGCCGCCCCGGATGTCCGGGGCCGAGCCCTGCGGGCCGGCGTCGGTGGCCTCCGGGTCGCCGCCACCCCCGCAGGCGGCGAGCGTCGCGATCAGCAGCACCGCACTGGCGGTGGCGAGGGTGTGGCGGGTGACGGACATGGTGGACCTTTCGTCGAGGCGCAGCATCACTCGCTGCGCAGGGCGTCGATGGGCGTGAGGCGGGCCGCCCGGCCGGCGGGGTAGACCCCGAAGCCGATGCCGAGCGCCAGCGAGGTGAGCAGCGCCGCGGCGGTCGCGAGCAGCGAGATCGTCACGGGCTGGTCGATGAGCGTCGGCAGCACCAGCGCCCCGACCACGCCGAGCAGGATCCCGATGACGCCGCCGGCCAGCCCGAGGAGCGCCGCCTCGACCAGGAACTGCCGTCCGATGACCGTCGGTGTCGCGCCGAGCGCCTTGCGCAGCCCGATCTCGCGGATCCGCTCGGTGACGGAGACCAGCATGATGTTCATGACCCCGACGCCGCCGACGAGCAGCGAGATCGCGGCGATGCCGGTGAGCAGCACCGTGAGCGTCTTGTTGGTGGAGTTCGCGGTCTCGACCAGCGACTCCTGCGAGGCGATGCTGAAGTCCGCGTCGTCCGTGGTGACACCGTGGCGAGTCGCCAGCAGCCCCTCGATCTCCTGGTACGCCGCGCTGAGCACCTCCGTCGACGCCGCCTCGACGTAGATCGTCGACACCGAGCCGGTGGTCCCGCCGCTGAGCGACTTGCCGGTGCTGATCGGCACCAGCGCCTGGTCGTCCTCGGAGCCGCCGTCGTCGGAGGCGCCGCTGGAGCCGAGGACCCCGATCACGGTCAGCTGCTGGCCCGAGACCGTGACGGTCTGGCCCACGGGGCTGCCGAAGGAGAAGAGCTCGCCCGCCGTGTCCGGGCCGAGCACGACGACGTCCGCGCCGGACGCGACCTCGTCCGCGGTGAAGAACCGGCCGGCGGCCAGCTCCCGCGCCCGCACGTCGAGCCACGCCGGCGTGGTGCCGACGACCTGCGTCGTCCAGTTCGTCTCCCCTACCGTCAGCGACGCCGAGGAGCTGCTGGTCGGCGCAACCCGGCGTACGTCGGGCACGGCGGCGTCGTCCGCGATCGCGGCGGCGTCCTCGAGCGTGAGGGTGGTCGCCGAGCCGAAGCCGCCGCGGAAGCCGCCGTCGTCGGTGCTGCTGCCCGGCGAGACGATCAGCAGGTTGCTGCCGAGGGCGTCGATCTCGTCCTTCACCTTGTTCTGCGCGCCCTGGCCGAAGCCGACAGTGAGGATGACCGAGGCGATGCCGATGACGATGCCCAGCATCGTGAGCAGGGAGCGCATCCGGTGCGCGCGGATCGCCTCGGTGCCGGAGCGGAAGGTCTCCATCCAGTTCATCGGGCGGCCACCGCCCGCGCGCTGCTCGTGTCGGACACGATCTGGCCGTCCCTGAAGACCAGGTTGCGGCCGGCGCGCGCGGCGACGTCGGGCTCGTGGGTGATCACGACGATCGTGCGGCCGGTGCCGTGCAGCTCGTCGAGGAGGTCGAGGACGTCGGCCGTGGAGCGCGAGTCCAGGTTGCCGGTCGGCTCGTCGGCGAGGATCAGCGCCGGCTCGGTGACCAGCGCCCGCGCGACCGCGACCCGCTGCTGCTGGCCGCCGGAGAGCTCACCGGGACGGTGCTCGGTGCGGTCGCCGAGGCCGACCCGCTCGAGGGCCCCGATGGCCCGCTCGCGGCGCTCGTGGCGCGGCAGGCCGGCGTACACGAGCGGCAGCTCGACGTTGCGCCAGGCGCAGAGGCTGGGCAGCAGGTTGAACTGCTGGAAGACGAAGCCGATGCGGCGGTTGCGGACCTCGGCGAGCTGCGCCTCCGACATCGTCGACACGTCCTCGCCGGCGAGCTCGTAGGTGCCCTCGGTGGGGTTGTCGAGGCAGCCGACGATGTTCATCAGCGTGGACTTGCCGGAGCCGGACGGCCCGACGACCGCGACGTACTCGTGCTCGTCGATCGACGCGTCGATCCCGCACAGAGCCTCGAACTCGAGGCTCCCGGTCCGGTAGGTCTTGCGGATCCCGTCGAGGGTGATGATCGGCGTGCTCACGGCTTCTCCACGACCGTCGGGCCGCCGGGGCCGCCGCCGTTGGTGCCGAACTGCGGCATGTCGCCGCCCGGGAAGGTGAGCTCGCCGTCCTGCGGTCCATCGCCGCCGTCGGTCAGCCGCAGCGTCGGCAGCAGCACGGTGTCGCCCTCCTCGAGGCCGGCGAGCACCTCGGTGTCCATGCCGTAGGCCTCGCCGATCTCGACCTCGACCTTCGTCTCCTCGTCACCGTCGACGACGGTGGCGTACGTCGTGCCGTCCTCCGTCGTCAGCGCGCCGCTGGGCACGGTCAGCACGCCGTCGCGCTGCTTCACCACGATGGTGGCGGTGGCCGAGACGCCGGCGAACAGGTCCTTGCGCCTGCCGGTGACCTCGATGGTGACCGGGAAGACCGCCGCACCGCTGTCGTTGGCCTGGGCGACCAGGCCGACCTCGGAGACGGTCCCGTAGACGGTCTCGGTGACGCCGGTGACGGCGATCTCGACCTGGAGGCCCTTCTTCAGCCGGTCGACGTCGTCGGCGGCGACGGTCGCGACGACGTCGTACCGGCCGGTCGCGAGGATCGAGATCGTCGCGGTGGTGGCGGCGTCGTCGCCGGTCGCGTCGGGCGAGGCCGTGGAGCCGACGGTGTCGCCCCTCTCGATGCCGACGGACGTGACGGTGCCTGCGATGGAGGCGCGCAGCGTGGCGTCCTCGACCGCCTGCCGGGCGTCGTCGTAGGTCGCCTGGGCGGAGACGACCGCTGTCTTGTCGGCGGCGACCTGCACGTCGCTGGCGCCGTTGTCCTGGTCCTCGTCGAGCTGGCTCTCGGCGGCGTCGAGCGACGACTTCGCGGCGGTGCGCTGGGCGACCAGGCCCTCGTCGTCGACGGCCGCGAGCACGTCGCCCTTGGCCACCTTGTCGCCCTCGACGACGGCCACCCGGGTGACGGTGCCGGAGACGGCGAACGCCTCGTCGCTGGTGGTGCGCGCAGCGAGGGCGCCGTCCGCGGTCACGGTCTCGCGGACGGTCTGGGTGGTCACGGTCGCGGTGCTCCTGTCGGCGGCCTCGGAGCTGTCGCGGACGAGCAGCCAGGTACCGGTGCTCGCGACCGCGACCAGCACCACCAGCGCGCCGGCCAGCAGGACCCGCGATCGGCGACGGGCAGGGAGTCGCACGGTGGTCCCTCTCGACGGTTGTCGGTGCGGGACCGGTCGGACCCGCGAGAGGGACCCTGGCGGGCCGGTCTGTGGGCCTGCTCGGGCCCACCTGTGCACGACCTGTGACCTCCCCCGACGGGGGGGCGCGAGGGTGGCCTCAGAGCCCGGGTGCGCCCCAGAGCGCCATCCAGCGACCGAGGTCGCCCTCCATCGGGAGCTCGCCCTTCAGGACGTCGCGGAGCTGGATCTCGAGCAGGTTGTCGCGCTTCCGCTCGCCGCCGGCCACCGGGGCGAAGGGGTAGAACGTGCCCTGCTTGTAGAGGTAGACCAGCCCGACCCGGCGCCCCTGTGCGTCCGCGAAGGGGATCAGGGAGCAGAGCAGACCCTCGCTGAAGCCGTGCTCCTCGAGCGAGGTGTTGACCGCGTGCAGGTCGGCCACCGGCCCGGCGGGGTCACCGGGGTCGCGGTGGACGACCAGCCAGGTGAAGCCGAACTCGTCCTGCGTGGTCTCGACGTCGGGGGCGTCCGGGTCCGCGTTGAGCAGCTCGACGACCTCGCGCTGCACCTCCGCGAACGCGTGGCCGCTCGCCGCGCGGTAGCAGACCGAGCCAGTGCCGGTCGGGCGCAGGCCGACGGTGGTCTCGAACGTGATCGCCGCGGACGGCACCAGGAACAGGTTGTCCAGCTGCGGCCGCTTGGGCCGGGACCGACCGGTGAGCGCCGTCCAGAGGCCGCCCATCAGGAGGCTCGGTCGAGCTCGGCGCGGATCTTCGCGAGCTGCTCCAGCCGCTGCTCGAGGGTCGGGTGGGTCGAGGTCAAGGTGCGCAGCGAGACGCCCTTGACGGCCGGGGCGATGAAGAAGGCGTTCATCGCCTGCGACGCGCGCAGATCCTTGTCGGGGATCGTGTTGATCTCGCCGGTGATCTTCTGCAGCGCCGAGGCGAGCGCCTCGGGCTTCATCGTGAGGTAGGCGCCCGCGCGGTCCGCGGACAGCTCGCGGTAGCGCGAGAGCAGCTTGAGGAGGAAGAAGCTCACGGCGTACGTGATCAGGCTGACCAGCAGCACCACCAGCCACACGGGCACTCCGTTGTTGTCGCGGCGGCCGCCCCCGAAGATCGCGCCGTACTGCGCACCGCGGGTCAGCATGCTGGCGACGATGCCGGCGGAGGAGGCGACCGTCATCACCAGCACGTCGCGGTGCGCGACGTGGGACAGCTCGTGGGCGAGCACGCCCTCGAGCTCCTCGGCGGTCAGGCGCTTGAGGATGCCGGTGGTGACCACGACCGCCGAGTGGCTCGGCGAGCGACCGGTCGCGAACGCGTTGGGCAGCTCGGTGTCCGCGATTCCCACGCGGGGCTTCGGCATGTCGGCCAGAACGCAGAGCCGGTCGATCATCGCGTGCAGCTCCGGTGCCTGCTCCGGGCTGACCTCGCGGGCCCGCATCGCCTTCATCGCGACCGAGTCGGAGTTGTACCACTGGAACCACACGACGCCGAGGCCGATCAGCGCGATGAAGAAGGCGTACTGCGGCAGGATCGCGATCAGCACCGCGATGACGCCGACGAAGATCGCACCGAGCAGGAAGATCACGGTGGTCATCCGGGCCGTCAGCCCGGCGTCGCCGACGAATCGCGTGCGTGCCATGTCTTCATTGTCCGGGGTCGGGCAAGGGCCCCGGAAGGGGGATCAGGCGGTGTCGCCCTCGGCGCTCCGCTCGGGCTCGCCGGTCTCGATCGCCTGGGGGGTGCTGCCGGCCTTGAGCGCGGCGAGCTCGGCCTCGACGTCGGCCTTCGAGCTGAGTGCGTCGAGCTCCCGAGCGATGTCGTCACCGCGGCCGACGGTGCTGACGTCGTCGAGCGCGCCGGAGGCGATCAGCTCGTCGATGGCACCGGCGCGGGCCTGCATCTGCGCGGTCTTGTCCTCGGCCCGCTGGATCGCGGCACCGACGTCGCCGAGCTCGCCGCCGAGGCCGGTCATCGCCTCGTTGATCTTGGTCTGCGCCTCGGCGGCCGTGTAGGTGGCCTTGATGGTCTCCTTGCGGGTGCGGAACTCCTCGACCTTCGCCTGCAGGCGCTGCTGGGCGAGCGTGAGCTTCTCCTCCTCGCCCTGGAGCTGCGCGAGCTGCACCTTGAGGTCGTTGATCTGGGTCGTCAGCCCGGACTTGCGGGTGAGCGCCTCGCGGGCGAGGTCCTCCCGGTCGGCCGCGATCGCCTTCTCCGCCTGGCCCTGCAGCTTGGTCGACTGCTGCTCGAGCTGGCCGATCTGGAGCTCGACCCGCTTGCGGCTGGTCGCGACGTCGACGACGCCGCGGCGCACCTTGCCGAGGAGCTCGACCTGGCGCTGGTAGCTGTAGTCCAGCGTCTCGCGCGGGTCCTCGGCGCGGTCGAGGACCTTGTTGGCCTTCGTCTTGAAGATCAGGGTGAAGCGCTGCCACATGCCCATCAGGGGTTGTCCCTCTCCAGAACTGACTGCTGAGGCCTCAACCCTAGGCGCAAAATCAAGTCACGGGTACGACGCCGGTACCCTGACGGCAACGTTTCGTCCCGTCAGT
Source organism: Nocardioides agri (assembly GCF_013778305.1). Classification (GTDB taxonomy): domain Bacteria; phylum Actinomycetota; class Actinomycetes; order Propionibacteriales; family Nocardioidaceae; genus Nocardioides; species Nocardioides agri. The sequence continues at coordinate 122,565 of NZ_JACEIC010000001.1, read as the reverse complement.
GAAGGTCTCCGCGTTGTTCCGTCGCAGCAAGTCCGAGTCCGCCCCCGAGCCCACCACCGTGAAGGAGGGCGGCAAGGGGCGTCCCACGCCGACCCGCAAGGAGGCCGAGGCGGCCGCCAGGGCCCGGGCCAAGACGCCGCGGACCCGCAAGGAGATGGCCGCCGCGCAGCGCGCGTCGCGCTCGGAGTCGAGCAAGTCGGTCCGGCAGGCGATGCGGGACGGCGACGAGCGCTACTTCCCCGCCCGCGACAAGGGCCCGGTCCGACGATTCGTGCGGGACTTCGTCGACGCCCGGTTCTCCCTCATCGAGCTCGTGATCCCGCTGCTGCTGGTCACGATGATCCTGGGCTACTCCGGCAACCGGCAGCTCGCTCAGTGGGGCAACACGCTGCTCCTCTGCATCATCGTCTTCGTCCTCATCGACATGGTCGTGCTCCGCTTCCGGCTGCGCCGCGAGCTCACCCGGCGCTTCCCGGACCAGCCCCACAAGGGTCTGACCTACTACGCGGTCACCCGGGCGCTGCAGATGAAGTTCATGCGGCTCCCGAAGCCGCGGGTGAAGATCGGGCAGACGCTCCCCGAGGACTACGACCGCTGACCCACCCGCGGACCCGCCCGCGGGGTCAGGAGAAGTCGCTCCGGCGGGGCTGCTGGGTCTTGCCGGGGTCGCGCTCGACGACCGGCTCCACGATCTCGTCGATCGCCTTGAGGGTCGCCGCGTCGAGAGTCACCCCGGACGCCTTCGCGTTGTCGGTGACCTGCTCGGGACGGCTGGCACCGACGATCGCGGCGGAGACGTTGGGGTTCTGCAGCACCCAGGCGACGGCGAGCTGGGCCATGGTCAGTCCCACCTCGTCGGCGATGGGCTTGAGCTGCTGGACCCGCTCCAGCACGTCGTCGCGCATCCAGCGGCTGATCATGTCGGCGCCGCCCTTGTCGTCGGTCGCGCGGCTGCCCTCGGGCGCCGCCTGACCCGGGACGTACTTGCCGGTGAGCACGCCCTGCGCGATCGGCGAGAACACGACCTGACCGATCCCCAGCTCCTCGCTGGTCGGCACGATCTCCTCCTCGATGACCCGCCAGAGCATGGAGTACTGCGGCTGGTTGGACACCAGCGGGATGTGGAGCTCGCGGGCCAGCGCGTGCGCCTCGCGGATCTGCTCGGCGCGCCACTCGCTGACGCCGATGTAGAGCGCCTTGCCCTGACGCACGACGTCCGCGAACGCCTCCATCGTCTCCTCGAGCGGGGTGTCGAAGTCGTAGCGGTGCGCCTGGTAGAGGTCGACGTAGTCGGTCTGCAGGCGCTTCAGGCTGCCGTTGATCGACTCCATGATGTGCTTGCGCGACAGGCCGTGGTCGTTGTGCCCGCCAGGGCCGGTCGGCCAGTAGACCTTCGTGAAGATCTCCAGTCCCTCACGCCGCTCCCCCTTCAGCGCCTCGCCCAGCACGGTCTCGGCCTTGGTGTTCGCGTAGACGTCGGCGGTGTCGAAGGTCGTGATCCCGACCTCCAGCGCCTGCCGGACGCACGCGTTCGCCGCGTCCGCCTCCACCTGCGATCCGTGGGTGAGCCAGTTGCCGTAGGCGATCTCCGAGATCTTCAGACCACTGCCGCCGAGGTTGCGAGTCTTCATGCTTCGACCCTAGTGCGGGCGTGGGAGCCGGTGTCGACGCGCGTCCGCCGACTAGGACTTGGCGAGCTCGATGGTCTCGTCCTCGTGGGTGAGGGTCAGGGTGTCGCCGTCCAGCTCGACGTCGACGCCGGTCTTGAGCAGGTCGGTGAGCCATGCGTCCTGGGCGGTCAGCTCGTCCGAGCAGGCCATCATCGTTGCGGCCACCTCGCCGTCCCAGCTCATCAGGTCGTCCTCGATGACGTAGGGCGCGCTCATCGTGTTGCAGCCCGCCTCAGCGCTGAGCTTGTCGTCGTCGAAGGTGAGCGTGATCTTGCTGCCCTCGACCAGGTCGTGCCCATCGACCTCGGTGGAGGTGAACGTCGACCCGTTGAGGTCGGCGGCCGTGGTCTCGTTGTCGCTGTCACCGCCGCAGCCGGTCAACAGGACGCCGGCCAGGCCAACGGCGACGGCGAAGCAATGGATTCTGGTGATCATCAGAAGTCGACCTCCTCCCGGATTATCGGGCAGGTCATGCAGTGCCCGCCACCCCGACCGCGGCCGAGCTCGGCGCCCACGATCGTGATCACCTCGACGCCGGCCTTGCGGAGAAGGGTGTTGGTGAGGGTGTTGCGGTCGTAGGTGAACACGACGCCAGGCTCCAGCGCGACGGCGTTGTTGCCGCTGTCCCACTGCTGCCGCTCGGACTGGTAGACGTCGCCGCCGGTGTCGATGACCTGGATGGACGGGAGGCCGAGCTCTCGGGCCACCACCTCGACGAACGGGGTGGTGCCCTCGTCGCGGACCTCGACGCCCGGCGCCCGATCGGAGGGCATCAGCGTGAAGGTGTGCACCGCGTCCATGATCGTCGGGTAGAGCGTGACGATGTCACGGTCGACGAACGTGAACACCGTGTCGAGGTGCATCGCCGCGCGCAGCTTCGGCATGCCCGCGACGACCACCCGCGTCGCCGCACCCTGGTCGAAGAGCGCCTTCGCCACCTGGGTGATCGCCTGGCGCGAGGTGCGCTCGCTCATCCCGACCAGCACGACGCCGTTGCCGACCGGCATCACGTCGCCGCCCTCGAACGACGCCTGGCCCCAGTCCTGCTCGGGGTCGCCCCACCACACCGTGGAGCCGACGAAGTCGGGGTGGTGCTGGTAGATCGCCTTGTAGAGGAGCGTCTCCTCCTTGCGAGCCGCCCAGTAGAGCGGGTTCATCGTGAGGCCGCCGTAGAGCCAGCACGTGGTGTCGCGCGTGTAGAGGGTGTTGGGGAGCGGCGGCATGAGGTACTCCCGCGCGCCGGTCGACTCACGCGCCAGGTTGACGTAGTCGGACCGGAAGTCGTCGGGCAGGTCGTTGGTCGCGAGGCCGCCGATCAGGAACTCCGAGAGCTGCCGGTCCGGCAACCCCTCGAGATAGCTGCGGGTGTCGTCGACGAGCCCGAGGCCCACCTGGTTGGGCACGATCTTGCGGTCCAGGATCCAGTCCTTCGCCCCCGGCACGGCGAGCGTCTGCGCGAGCAGGTCGTGCAGCTCGACGACCTCGACCCCACGGGTGGTCAGCTTGTTGACGAAGTCCGCGTGGTCGCGCTGGGCGTTCTCGACCCACATCACGTCGTCGAACAGCAGCTCGTCGTTGTTGCTCGGCGTGAGTCGGCGGTGGGCGAGACCCGGGGCGCACACCAGCACCTTGCGGAGACGGCCGACCTCGGAGTGCACGCCGTACGTCGAGGAGACGCTCATCTGTTGGTTCCTTCCAATCTCACAGGCTGATCCTTCCGGTCCAGAGTCCGACGGCGCCGATCACGCCGCCGGCCACGATGAGGGCGAAGAGGCCGATCTCGGCCGGGGTGAAGATCCGTCGTGCGTGCTCGCTGCGCGCCTTCACGTAGAGCAGCGACGCGGGCGCCAGCAGCACGGTCATGAGCAGCACGAACTTCATGCCGGCCGCGTCGAAGAGGAAGATCGTGTACGCCGTGGCGACACCGGCCACGATGGTCTCCTTGCGGCGCACCCCCGCTGAGACGCCCTCGTAGGACTCCCCCGTCAGCCCGAGCTTCAGCGCGTACGCCGCGGCAAGGAGGTAGGGCAGCAGCGCCAGGCTGGTCGAGAGGTCGAGCATGAAGTTGAGCGCGTCGGTGACGAACAGCGTGAGCGCGAGCAGGCCCTGCACCGCCAGTGACGTGACGACCAGGGCGGTGATGGGGGTGCCGGCCTCGTTCTCCCGGCCGAGGAACTCCGGGAAGTCGTCCTGGCGGGCGGGGATGAACATGACCTCGGCGGCCATCAGCGTCCACGCCAGGTAGGCGCCGAGCACGGACACGACCACGGCCACGCTCATGAAGACCTCGCCCCAGTCGCCCACCTGGGACTCGAAGACGCCGACCATCGACGGCTGCCGGGTCGCCGCCAGCTCCGGCTGCGGCACGGCCGCATAGCTGGACAGGGTGACGAGCGAGAAGATCGACAGCACCGACAAGAAGCCCATCACCGTGGCCCTGCCGACGTCCTCGCGCCTCTTGGCGTAGCGCGAGTAGACGCTGGCGCCCTCGATCCCGATGAAGACGAACGTGGTGATCAGCATCGTGTTGCGGATCTGCTCGTTGAGCGACCCGAGGTCGCCGTACCCGTACGCCGTCCAGTTGTCGGCGAAGACGCCGGCGTCGAAGTAGAAGAACATCACGACGATGAAGACCAGGATCGGGATGATCTTGAAGATCGTGACGATGCGGTTGATGATCGCGGCGTCCCGGACCCCACGCGCGATCAGGTAGTGGAAGGTCCAGACGCCGACCGTGGCCAGCGCGACCGCGAGCACGGTGTCGCCGTCGCCGAAGCTGTCGAAGAAGGCCCCGAGCGTCGCCCCGATGAACACCCAGTAGAAGGTGTTGCCGGCGATCGAGCTCGCCCAGAAGCCGATCGCGGAGTTGAAGCCCGCGTAGTCGCCGAAGCCCGCCTTGGCGTAGATGAAGACTCCGGAGTCGAGCTCGGGCTTGCGGATCGCGAGGTTCTGGAAGACGAACGCCAGCATCAGCATGCCGGCGCCGGCGATCGCCCAGGCGATCAGCGAGCCGAGGATGCCGGTCGCGACGCCGAAGCGGGCCGGCAGCGAGAAGACCCCCGCACCGACCATGCCGCCGACCACCATCGCGGTCAGCGTCGGGACGCTCATCTTCGCGACGGTGCCTCCGGCGGCCGTCTCGACGTCGGTGCTCATGCGGGCTCCTCCAAGGGGGTCGGCTCGGCCTTCTCGATCTTGAAGCCGGTGAAGCCGTACAGCACGCTCAGCGCAGGACTTGCGTAGCAGAAGATGGCGTACGGCAGGTAGAGCAAGGTCGCGACGCCGAGCGTCGCGCCCATGAACGCGCCGCACGAGTTCCACGGCACCAGGGGCGAGGTCACGGTGCCGCTGTCGGCGGCCAGTCGGGAGAGGTTGGTCGGCGCCAGGCCGCGCCTCGCGAACTCGGCCCGGAAGATCTTCGTCGGCAGCACGAGCGCGATGTACTGGTCGCCGGCGACGACGTTGAGGCCGAAGGCGCAGGCGAAGACGGTCAGGAAGAGCCGGCCGGTCGAGGTCGCCGCGGCGATCATCGGGTCGACGAGGCGGCCGATCAGGCCGAACTCCTCGAGCATCGCCCCGAAGGTCACCGCCCCGAGGATCAGCCAGATCGTCAGCAGCATGCTGTCCATGCCACCGCGCGACAGCAGCCGGTCGACGTCCGGGATGCCGGAGTCGATGGTGAACCCGTTCGCCATCGCCGACCAGATCGCCTTGATCGACTCGATGACGACGTTGCCGGCGCCCGGCACGAAGTCGGCGTAGACGTCGGGCTGCAGGAACGCACCCAGGACGCCCGCGAAGAGCGTGGCGGCCAGCAGCGCCAGCGACGCGGGCACCTTGCGGATCGAGAGGTAGCCCAGGAGCACCAACGGCAGCAGGGCGAGGGGGGTGATCCAGAAGATCTCGTTCAGCTCGTCCAGGTCCGAGGTGGTCTCGGCGGCGGACACCGTGTCCGGCCCGGTCAGGCCGAGCACGAAGAAGACGACGACCGCGATCGCGAAGGCCGGCACCGACGTCCAGACCTGGCGCTTGATGTGCTCGTAGGTGTCGACACCCACGAGCTGCGCGGTGAGCACGGTCGTCTCCGACAGCGGCGAGGTCTTGTCGCCCAGGTAGGCCCCCGAGATCACGGCACCCGCGGTGATCTCGGGCGAGACCCCGATCAGCCCGGCGATGCCGACCAGCCCGACGCCGATGGTCGCCGCCGTCGTCCACGAGCTGCCGATGCTCAGAGCCACGATGCCGCAGATGATCGCCGCGGCCGCGTAGTACCAGCCGGGTGAGAGCACCTGGATGCCGTAGTAGACGAGCGTCGGGATCGTGCCGCTGAGGTTCCACACGCCGATCAGGGCGCCGACGGCGAAGAGGATGAAGATCGCGCTGGTCACCGACGCCACGGCACCCCGGCTCGCCTCCTGGACAGCCGAGAACGGGTGGCCGTTCTTCATCGCGACCAGCGCCGCGACGCCGCAGCACACGAGGAGCGCGACCTGGATCGGGCCGTCGAGCGCGTCGAGGCCGAAGAGCGCGAGCGCGCCGGCGATGAGGGTGGCGAGCGCGACCAGCGGGATCAGGGCGTCCGCGAGCGACGGCTGCCGGACCTGCCGCTCCGTCTCAGACACGTGTGCCTCCCGTCCCGAGCCCTCCCGATGCTGCCGCGAGACCCGGCTGGACCGCCTCACCCGCTACGGGCGAGGCGCGTTTCAGAGGCCGTTCAGCTCGTCGACGAGCGCGAGCGCGTCCCCGAGGTCGTAGTAGTCCACCGCGACGTAGTTCGGCAGCATCCGGCGCTCGGCGGCGCACTCGGCGAGCCGCGGCCCGAGCACGTCGCGCGCGTTGACCGCCGCGGCGTACTCCGCGATCCGGGTCTTGCTCTTGATCCAGTGGTTGACCAGGAAGATCGACGCATCCGGCTCTCCGCGGTTCGGCTCGCAGGAGAACTCGGCCGGGTCGGTGAAGAGGTACGGCGTGTCCTGGACCCAGTCGAAGCCCTGGAGCAGCCACGGGTACGCCGCACCCCCGCCGTGGTTCTCCATCAGCACCACCAGCCGCTGTCCGGAGTCGACCATCTCGCCGAGCGTCGGCCAGCCGTCCTCGGGAGGATCCGTGACGTAGGGCAGCAGCCCGGCGTCCTCGACGACGGCGGCGGTGTCCTCGGGGGTGACCTCGTCCTGCACGAACATCGTCACGACCTCGCGGGGGTGGGCGTCCAGCCACGCCTTCAGGTCGCGCAGGCTGCGCTCCCACACGGTCGAGCCGAGCTCGCACATCGCGTGGCAGAGGTAGGGCCGCACCGGGCCGCGCGGCGCGAGGCCGGTGGCGCCTTGCGCCCGCAGCGCGGCGCGGACCGCGACCTCGCCCCACTGCCCGCGCGCCTCGCGGACGGCCTCGGCGCGCGACTGCCCCGCCGTCGCGACGACGCCGGGGCGGTCGGTGCTCTGGCCGTACCAGCTGTCGACGAGCAGCACCCGCACGCCGTGGTCGAGCTGCTCGATGATCCCGTCCGGCTGCTCGGCGAAGAACCAGCCGGGCTCCGCAGCGGCCGCCATCGAGTTGTGCGTGGCGAGCTGGGCGACGGCGTCGTACGCGCGGTCGCAGAGCTCGACGTGGCCGTTGCAGGCCCCCTCCGGCGTGGTGGGCGCGGTGGACGTGGTGGGCGAGGGGGACGCGGGCGGTGCCGAGGAGGCTGGTCCCGACTGGTCGTCCCACGTCAGCCAGACCGCGCCCACCAACAGCAGGCCGACCGCGAGCACGGTGCCGGCCGCGACCAGCACCACGCCCAGGACCCGCCCCACTGCGCCCACGGTCGTGCTCAGGCCCGCGGGACGTTCGCCTCGATCTCGGCGAGCCACGCCGCCGGGCTGGCGTCGGAGGGCATCCGCCAGTCCCCGCGCGGGGACATGGTGCCCCCGTGGCTCACCTTCGGACCGTTGGGGAGCGCCGAGCGCTTGAACTGGCTGGCGAAGAACCGTCGGGCGAACACCTCCAGCCAGCGCCTGACCTCGGCCAGGTCGTAGGACACCCGCCGCTCGTGGGGGAAGTTCGGCGGCCACTCCCCCGCGTCGGCGTCGCGCCAGGCGTGCCAGGCCAGGAACGCGATCCGGCTCGGCCGGAACCCGCGGCGCAGGACGTGGAAGAGCGTGAAGTCCTGGAGGGAGTAGGGACCGACGGACGCCTCCGTCGACTGCGGCAGCTGGTCCTCGCGGGTCGGGATCAGCTCCGGGGTGATCTCCTGCTCCACGATCTCGAGCAGCAGGTCGGCCGACTCGTCGTCGACCTGGCCGCTGGCCGCGACCCAGCGGATCAGGTGCTGGATCAGCGTCTTCGGGACGCCGGCGTTGACGTTGTAGTGCGACATCTGGTCGCCGACGCCGTAGGTGCACCACCCCAGGGCGAGCTCGGAGAGGTCACCGGTGCCCAGCACGATGCCGCCGCGGTGGTTGGCGAGCCGGAAGAGGTAGTCGGTGCGCAACCCGGCCTGGACGTTCTCGAAGGTGATGTCGTAGACCTCGCGACCCTCGGCGTACGGGTGGTCGAGGTCCGCCAGCAGCTGGTTGGCCGCCGCGGTGATGTCGATCTCCTCGAAGTGCACCCCGAGCGACTTGGCCAGCCGCGTGGCATAGCCCTTGGTGGTCTCGCCGGTCGCGAAGCCCGGCAGCGTGAACGCGTGGATGTCCTCGCGCGGCCGGCCGAGGCGGTCCATCGCCTTCGCGGCCACGAGCAGCGCGTGCGTGGAGTCGAGGCCACCGCTGACGCCGATCACGACCTTCGGCTGGAAGTCCTCCCCGCCGATGGCGTGCAGCCGCTGCTCGAGCCCGGAGACCTGGATGTTGTAGGCCTCGTAGCAGTCCAGCGCGAGCCGCTCGGCCTCGTCGGGCACGAACGGGAAGCGGTCGACCTTGCGGCGCAGCCCGATGTCGCCAGCCGGCGGGCGCAGCTCGAAGCGGATCGTGCGGAACTCCCCGATCCGGCCGTCGAGCGTGCGCCGGTTGTCGTCGAAGGTGCCCTGCCGCAGCCGGTCCTGCCGAATGCGGTCGAGGTCGACGTCGACGACCGCCCGGCGCGGCCCGTCGGGGAACCGCTCGGTCTCCCCCAGCAGCTCACCGCACTCGTAGACCATCGTCTGGCCGTCCCAGGACAGGTCGGTGGTCGACTCACCCTGGCCCGCGGCCGCGAACACGTACGCCGCGACGCAGCGCGCGCTCGCGCTGCGCACCAGCAGCCGCCGGTCCTCGGCGCGCGCGACGGTGATCGGGCTGCCCGACAGGTTCGCGAGCACCGTCGCCCCGGCCAGCGCGGCCTCGGCGCTCGGCGGGACCGGCACCCACATGTCCTCGCAGACCTCGGCGTGCACCCGCAGCCCGCGGACGTCGCTGGCCTCGAAGACCAGGTCGGGCCCGAAGGGCACGTCGGAGCCGAGCAGCCGGATCGTGCCGCCACGACGGTCGTCACCCGGCGCGAACCAGCGCCGCTCGTAGAACTCGCGGTAGGTCGGCAGGTAGGACTTCGGCGCCACCCCGAGGATCCGGCCGCCCTGGACGGCGACGGCGCAGTTGACCACCCGGGTGCCGTGCACGAGCGGCGCGCCCACGAGCAGCAGCGGCCGCAGGTCCGTCGTACCGGCCGCGAGGTCGGCGAGGGCTGTCTCGACGGCCTCCAGCAGCCGGTCCTGGAGGAAGAGGTCGTCGATGGAGTAGCCGGTCAGGGTCAGCTCGGGAAAGACCGCGACCGCGACCCCGTCTTCGTGGCAGGCCCGCGCCTGCTCGAGGATGCGCTGGGCGTTGGCCGCCGGGTCCGCGATCGCGACCGGCAGGGTGCACGCGGCGACCCGCGCGAACCCGTGGGCGTAGGCGGAGTAGAAGTCCACGCGCCCAGTCTTCCACGCTGGGTCCTCCGCGCCGGGCTACGCCGAGTCGCGCCAGGCGGCGTCGTCGGTGAGCCTGACGCCGAGCCAGTCCTCGAGCGCCGCAGCGCCGTCGGCCGTGACGTCGAGGCCGCGCGAGCCGGGGCGCCGGACCACCCAGGCCCGGTCGACGAACGTCGAGGCCACGGCGGCGCCGAGTCCGCCCGACACGTGGGGGCGGCGCTCGGTCCAGTCGGTGCACGCGCGGACGACCGGCCGCGAGCCGCTCAGCAGCGGGGTCAGCGACACCCCGATCTCCGCCAGCGCCGGCGCGGCGCCGTCCGCGATCGCCAGCGACCCGTCCGCCAGCACCTCGCGCGCGACCAGACCGTCGGTCACGGCGATGCCCAGCACGCCGGCCAGGTGGTCGTAGCACATCCGGGCACGCCGCAACCGGCGCCGGGAGCTCGCGCCCCGCAGCGACGTCACGGGCGCCGCCGGAGCGACCAGCTGCATCGCCTCGAGCATCTCGGCGACCTCGACCGACGCGATCCGGTAGAGCCGCTGCCGTCCCGACGTCGCCACCTCGACCAGGCCGCCGTCCAGCAGCTTCCTCAGGTGGGCGCTGGTCAGGGATGCCGATGCGCCGGCGGCAGCGGCGAGCTCGGACGCGCTGGTCGCCCCGCCGGACAGCAGGCTCAACAGGATCGCCGCGCGGACCCGGTCGCCGACGAGGCGGCCGACGGCGGCGAGGTCGGTGTCGCCGGTCATGGGGCGACCGTACTGCGCGAACCCTTCAACGCACGTTGAAGCGTCCCGCGTCTACCGTGGCCGGGTGACCCTCCGACCCTGGCACCGCGTCGCCCTGGCCATGTTCGCCGTCGGGTGGGGCGCCAACCAGTTCTCGCCGATGCTGCTCGCCTACCGCGCCGAGCTCGGGATGTCGACGCAGGCGCGCGCCCTGCTGTTCGCGGTGTACGCCGTCGGCCTGATCCCGGCGCTGCTGGTCGGCGGAGCGGCGTCCGATCGCTGGGGTCGGCGTGCGGTCGTGGTCCCGTTCGTCGCGCTCTCGCCGGTCGCGACCGCGCTCCTGGTCGTCTCGAGCCACTGGGTGCCGGGGATCGCGATCTCGCGGCTGCTGGCCGGCGTCAGCTCCGGCGTCGTGTTCGGCGCGGCGAGCGCCTGGGTCGCGGACCTCTCCGAGGGTGACCCTCCGGGCGCCGGCGCGCGGCGCGCCGCGCTCTCGCTGTCGGCGGGCTTCGGGCTGGGGCCACTCGTCGCCGGCGTGGTGGCGGAGGTCTCCGCGCACCCGCTGGTGGTCCCCTACCTGCCCCACCTCGTGCTGGGTGTCGCGGCCCTCGTGCTGCTGCTCCCTGCCCCGGGTCCCCGGCCCCAGCGCCCGACGGTCCGGCCGCTGCTGACCCTGCCTCCGGTGACCTACGGCCGCCGCTTCCTCCTCGCCGTCGCACCGGCGGCGCCCTGGGTGTTCGGCTGTGCGTCGATCTCGTTCGCCTACCTGCCGAGCGTGGTCGACGGGCCGAGCGCCGGCGCGGTGGCGTTTGCGGGGCTGCTGACCGGCGTCACGCTCGGCACCGGCGTCCTCGTGCAGCCGATCGCCCGCCGGCTGGACGACCGCGCGCCGCTGCTCGCGGGCCGGGTCGGCCTGGCGTGCGCGACGGTCGCGCTGCTGGTCGGCCTGGCCGCACTGGCCACCGACAGCCGGTGGTGGGTGCTGGCGGCGGCGCCGCTCTTCGGCGCGGCGTACGGCTGCGGCCTGGTCTCGGGGCTGCGCGAGGTCGAACGCCTGGCCCCGCCCGACGAGCGGGGTGCGGTCGTCGCCGTCTTCTACGGCCTCACCTACCTGGGCTTCTTCGCGCCGTACCTGCTCGGCATCGTGGCGGGTCTCGGCGTCGGTGCCGAGGGCGCACTGCTCGTCGCCGTCGGTGCGGCGCTCGCCTGCCTCGCCGTCGTCACCGTCGGCGGACGGGCACCGGGTCGGCACGACGTCACAGCCTCCGGGGTGACGAGGCACACAGGTCCACCAGCGGCCCCACGGGGCTAGCCTGACGAGTGGTCCGTGGACTCCATCAGGGAGCCGCGAGATGACACCTCAGGAGCTGGCATGAGCGAGGAGACGGCGCCGTACGGCACCGGTCCGGCCACGCAGGACGGAGCGGCCGCGATCAAGCGGATCCGCACCCACCACCTGCGCGAGATGAAGCAGCGCGGCGAGAAGTTCGCGATGCTCACCGCCTACGAGCAGTACGCGGCGCAGACCTTCGACGAGGCCGGCATCGAGGTCCTCCTCGTCGGCGACAGCGCCTCCAACAACGTGTTCGGCAACGAGACCTCGCTGCCCGTGACCGTCGACGAGCTGATCCCCCTGGCCCGCGCCGTCTCCCGCTCGGTGCGCCGCGCGCTCGTGGTCGCCGACCTGCCGTTCGGCTCCTACCAGGCCTCCCCCGAGCAGGCCTACCTGACCGCGGTTCGCTTCATGAAGGAGGCCAACGCGCACGCCGTGAAGCTCGAGGGCGGCGTCGAGATGGCCCCGCAGGTCCGCAAGCTCACCGAGGGCGGCATCCCCGTGATGGCGCACATCGGCTTCACGCCCCAGTCCGAGCACAACCTGGGCGGCTACCGCGTGCAGGGCCGCGGCGACGCCGCGAAGAAGGTGGTCGAGGAGGCGCAGGCGATGGAGGACGCGGGCGCGTTCGCGGTCGTCATGGAGATGGTCCCGGGTGACGTCGCCGCCGACGTGACCGCCACGGTCGGCATCCCCACCATCGGCATCGGCGCCGGCAGCCAGTGCGACGGCCAGGTCCTCGTCTGGCAGGACGCCTTCGGCCTGCGCACCGGCCGGATGCCCCGCTTCGTCCGCCAGTACGCCGACCTCCACGGCGTACTCCTCAAGGCGGCGCAGGACTACGCCGCCGACGTCAAGGCCGGGACGTTCCCCGCGGAGGAGCACACGTTCTGACCATGACACCTGTCATGGGGCAGTCGTGACGGGCGTGTGAGGGTCCGGCGCCCGAGCGGCGCCAGGGTGGAGGCATGACCTCCACCCAGACCCTCGCCCGCACCGCCGCCGTGCGGCTCGCCGGGGTGACGAAGTCCTTCGGGCCCGTCGAGGCGGTCCGCGGCATCGACCTGACTCTCGAGCAGGGCGAGATCGTGGCGTTCCTCGGCCCCAACGGCGCCGGCAAGACCACCACGATCGACATGGTCCTCGGCCTCTCCCGGCCGACCACCGGGACCGCCGAGGTGCTCGGGATGCCACCGCGCGCCGCGATCGCGCGCGGGCTGGTGTCCGCTGTGATGCAGACCGGCGGCCTGCTCAAGGACCTCACGGTCCGCGAGACCGTCGAGTACACCGCCAGCCTCTTCGCCGACACCCGCTCGGTCGACAGCGTGCTCGCCGACGCCGGCATCACCGAGATCGCCGAGCGCAGGGTCGCGAAGTGCTCCGGCGGTGAGCAGCAGCGGCTCCGGTTCGCGATGGCGCTGCTCTCCGACCCCGCGCTGCTGCTGCTCGACGAGCCGACGACCGGCATGGACGTCGAGGGCCGCCGTACCTTCTGGTCGGCCATCCGGCGCGACGCGGCGCAGGGCCGCACGGTGCTCTTCGCGACCCACTACCTCGAGGAGGCCGACCAGTACGCCGACCGCATCGTGCTGATCAGCCAGGGCCGGATCGTCGCCGACGGCACCGGCGCCGAGATCAAGGCGCTCGCCAGCGGGCGCACCGTCCGGGCGACACTGCCCGGCGTGGACGCCGACGCCCTGGCCCGCCTGGCCGGCGTCACCGGCGTCGAGACCCGCGGCGACACCGTGCTGGTGCACACCAAGGACAGCGACGCGGTGGCCCGCCACCTGCTCACCCACACCGACGCGCGCGACCTCGAGATCACCTCGCAGGGACTCGAGGACGCGTTCCTGAGCCTGACCGGAGACGCCCGATGAGCACCGCCACCCTCGACCCCACCGCCCGCCGCGTGCCGCGGCTCGGCGGCTTCAACCTCACCGTGCTCGGCATCGAGCTGAAGCGGATGCTCCGCAACCGTCGGACCCTCTTCTTCACGATGGTCTTCCCGGCCGCCCTGTTCCTCAGCTTCGGCACAGCCGCCAACTGGAACGACGACGTCGGCCACGGCAACGTCGCCGCCTACGTCATGGTCTCGATGGCCCTGTACGGCGCAGCGCTCACCGCCGCCGCGTCCGGCACCCAGGTCGCGCTGGAGCGCGCGCTCGGCTGGTCGCGCCAGCTCCGGCTGACCCCGCTCAACCCCACGGCGTACATCGTGATGAAGGCGCTGCTCGCACTCGTGCTCGGCGCGGTCGCTATCACCGCGGTCAACCTCGTCGGCCTCGTGCAGGGCAAGCCCGACATGCCGGCGGACGTCTGGGTCGAGTGCGCGCTGCTGACGCTCGCGTGCACGTCGGTGTTCGCCGCGCTGGGCCTCTTCGTCGGCTACCTCGTGCCGGGCGAGAACGCCATGCAGATCCTCGGCCCGGGCCTGGCCCTGCTGTCCTTCCTCGGCAACGTCTTCATCCCGATCGACGAGGGCTCGTGGATCTACACGATCGCCCAGTGGACCCCGATGTACGGCGTCGCCGAGATCAGCCGCTACCCGCTCACCGGCGACCTCGGCTGGATCGCGTGCGTCAACGCCGCGCTGTGGCTGGCCGTGTTCGTCGGCGGCGCCGCGTGGAAGATGGCCCAGGACACGGCCCGGGTGTGACTAGCCTTCCGGGCATGAGCGAGCAGCGGACCCCGCCGAACCAGGTCGGTCGGCTGGGCCCGCTGTTCGCCGGCATCTGGCTCTTCTTCCTGCTCGACCCCCTGCTGGAGGGCTGGGCGCACCGCGACGAGCCGCAGGGCGTGGTAGGCATCGTGGCGACGCTCGCGTTCGCGGCCGTCTACATGGCGTTGTGGGTGCGGTTGCGCGAGGACCGGCACCGCCTCGTCGAGTGCCCGCCGATGCGGTTCACGGTGCCCTACCTGCTCGCCCTGGTGCTGCTCGCCGGGGTCATGGTGGCCACGCTCGGCGAGACCGGGCTCGCCAGCGTCGTCTACATCGCGGTCGCGGCGGTGATGGTCTTCCCGTTCCGGGTCGCGGCCGTCGTCGTCGTGCTCCTGGTGCTCGGGTCTCTCGCGCTGAGCGCCGTGGAGGACTGGGGCAGCCAGATCGGCCTCGCGTTCGGCATCTTCGCGGCCTCCGTGGCGATCTTCGGCATGCGCGCCGTGATGCGCCGCAACATCCAGCTCATCCGCGCCGAGCAGGAGAACGCCAGCCTCGCCGTCGAGAACGAGCGCACCCGCTTCGCCCGCGACCTCCACGACATCCTCGGCCACTCCCTCACCGTGATCACCGTCAAGGCCGAGCTCGCCCAGCGGCTGCTGGACCGCGGCACCGACGAGGACGTGGACCGGGCGCGCACCGAGCTCGCGGATCTCGAGCGGCTCAGCCGCGACGCCCTGGCCGACGTCCGGCGGGCGGTGGAGGGCTACCGCGAGCTGACCCTCCCCGGCGAGCTCGCGCGCGCCCGCAGCGCTCTCGCGGCAGCCGAGATCGACGCCGAGCTGCCGAACTCCGCCGACGAGGTGCCGACCGAGCTGCGCGAGCTGTTCGCCTGGACGGTCCGCGAGGGGGTGACCAACGTGCTCCGGCACTCGGGCGCCCGGCGCTGCCAGGTCGTGCTCTCCCCGACGGCCGCCGAGGTGCGCGACGACGGCGCCGGGCCGACGGTGCCCGGGACCGGCTCCGGGCTGGCCGGCCTGCGGGAGCGCGCCGCCGCGACCGGTGCCACCGTCGTCACCCAGCAGCTCGACCCGGGCTTCGTCCTGCGGGTGGTGCGGGCGTGACGATCCGGCTGCTGCTCGCCGACGACCAGGCGCTGGTCCGCGGTGCCCTCTCCGCGCTCCTCGGGCTCGAGCCCGACCTCGAGATCGTCGCCGAGGTCGGGGCCGGCGACGAGGTCGTCGCGGCCGTGCTCGAGCACCGTCCGGACGTGGCGCTGCTCGACGTCGAGATGCCCGGGCTCGACGGGATCAGCGCCGCGGCGGAGGTCCGCCGGGCCGCGCCCGAGACGCGGGTCCTGATCGTCACGACGTTCGGCCGGCCGGGCTACCTGCGCCGGGCGCTCCAGGCCGGCGCCTCGGGCTTCGTCGTCAAGGACACCCCGGCCGCCCAGCTCGCCGACGCCGTGCGCCGCGTGCACCAGGGGCTGCGGGTGGTCGACCCGGCGCTCGCGGCCGACAGCCTGGTCGCCGGCGACTCCCCGCTCACCGCCCGGGAGACCGACGTGCTGCGCGCCGCCCGCGACGGCTCGTCGGTCGCCACGATCGCCGCCCGGCTGTTCCTCTCGGAGGGCACGGTGCGCAACCACCTGTCGTCGGCGATCGGCAAGACCGGCGCCACCAACCGGGCGGAGGCGGTGCTGACCGCCGACGGCAACGGCTGGCTGTGACCGGCCGGCGTCTCATCTTGGCCGGTTACCCTCCGGGGATGCGCTCCCTCCTCGCCACCCTCGTCGCAGCGCTCGTGATCACCCCCGCGGCGGCGCCCGCCGCGGCCCCGGACCTCGACCGCGCCGAGCGTGCGTCGTACCCCGCCCTGCAGGTGCGCCGGCTGGTCACCGGCCTCGACCACCCGTGGGACGTGCGCCCGATCGGCGGCGGGCGGCTGCTCTTCACCCAGCGCGACCGCGCGACGCTGAGCGTGTGGGAGGACGGCCGCACGCGGTCGCTGGCCTTCCCGAGCAGCGAGGTGTGGGTCTCGGGCGAGACGGGCCTGATGGGCCTCGAGGTCGACCCCGACTTCGCTACCAACCACCGCGTCTACACCTGCGCCGGCGGGTTCCGCGCCGGCGGCCGTCCCGACGTGCGGGTGGTGGCGTGGCGCCTCGACGACGCGCTCACGCGGGCCACCAAGCTCCGGGTCCTGGTCAGCGGCTTCCCCACGAGCTCCGTGACGCCCGGCCGGCACGGAGGCTGCCGGCTGCTGATCGACCGCCGGGGCGCGCTCAACGTCGGCACCGGGGACGCCGCGACCGGCGCCAACCCTCGCAACCTGCACTCCTTCGGCGGCAAGACGCTCCGGCTCGACCGCTTCAGCGGCCGGCCGTGGCCCTCGAACCCCTTCATCCGGTCGGCCAACCGGGTCCAGCGCTACGTCTACACCTACGGCCACCGCAACGTGCAGGGCCTCGCGGAGCGCGCCGACGGCACGCTGTGGTCGGTCGAGCAGGGCACCTACCGCGACGACGAGGTCAACCGGCTGGTGCGCGGCGGCGACTACGGCTACAACCCGGTGCCCGGCTACAACGAGTCGGTGCCGATGACCGACCAGCGGCTGCCCGGCCGGCAGCGCGCCGCGGTGTGGCGGTCGGGTGACCCGACCCTCGCGACCTCGGGAGGTGGCTTCGTCACCGGCCCCGGCCTCGGCGCGTACGACGGGACGCTCGCCGTCGCGGCGCTCAAGGCCTCCCGCGTGCTCTTCCTGACCCTGACCGCCGACGGCCACCTCCGCCGGGTGCACGTGCCCGACGAGCTGCGCGGGTTCGGCCGGATCCGCACCGTCGTCGACGGCCCGGGCTCGACGTTCTACGTCACCACCGACAACGGCGGCGGCGCCGACGCGATCCTTCAGGTGCGGCCGAGCGCAGGCTGACGGCTGGGCGCGGTCAGGCGCTGAGCACGACCGCGACCCACAGCACGAGCGCGACGCCCGGCACCCACGGCACCCATCGTGGGTGCGGGGTCCACCACGCGCACGCCACGACCAGCAGGAACGCCCAGACGACGAGCAGGGCCACGACGAGCCACCAGGGCGCGAAGAGCACGCTCGCGGCGTACAGGAAGAAGACGCAGGCCATGCCCGCCATGCCGACGAAGGGCCAGGGTGACGCCTTCGTGCGGAGCGGGTCAGTCGTCATTCCACTGGGGGTCGTTGTCCCAGTCCTCGTTGCGCTGCTCGGCCTTCTCGAGCGCGTGCTGTGCCTCCTCACGCGAGTCGTAGGGACCGAGCCGGTCGATCGGCGGGCAGATGTTGGTCTCGTCCTCGACCCGGCCGTGCTTCACGCAGTACCAGAACTGGCTCATGCCTCCCGAAACTACACTTGCTCCACGTGACCATCACGCCCGCAGCCATCTCGCCGCGTCGTCCGGTGCCGGTCGGCATCGCCCGGCCGGAGTACGTCGACCGGCCCGCCCCCGCCCGCTACGACGGCCCGGAGGTCAAGGACGCCGAGACCATCGAGCGGATGCGCGCCGCCGGGCGGCTGGCGGCGCAGGCGCGGGACCTGGTCGGCGCCCACGTCGCGCCCGGCGTCACCACCGACGAGCTGGACCGGATCGGCCACGAGTTCCTCTGCGACCACGGCGCCTACCCGTCGACCCTCGGCTACCGCGGGTTCCCGAAGTCGCTGTGCTCCAGCGTCAACGAGGTCGTCTGCCACGGCATCCCCGACAGCCGCCCGGTCGAGGACGGCGACATCGTCAACATCGACATCACGGCGTACCTCGACGGCGTGCACGGCGACACCAACGCCACCTTCCTCGTCGGCGACGTCGACGAGGAGACGCGGCTGCTGGTCGAGCGCACGGAGGAGGCGCTCGCGCGTGGCATCCGCGCCGTGAAGCCGGGTCGTCGGATCAATGTCATCGGCCGGGTCATCGAGTCCTACGCCGCGCGCTTCGGCTACGGCGTGGTCCGGGAGTTCACCGGCCACGGGATCGGCACGTCGTTCCACTCCGGGCTGATCGTGCCGCACTACGACGACCCCGAGCACGACGACCTCATCGAGGTCGGCATGACGTTCACGATCGAGCCGATGCTCAACCTCGGCACCCACGAGTGGGAGATGTGGGACGACGGCTGGACGGTCGTCACGCGCGACCGGCGCAGGAGCGCTCAGTTCGAGCACACGATCCTGGTCACGCCCGAGGGCGCGGAGATCCTCACGACCTGTTGAGGTGCTCCTCGACCCGCAGCACGGCGAGCCCGTGGTCCGGGTCGCCGCTCATCGCGGCCGCCAGCCGGAGGTGCGGCAGCGCCTCCTCGAACCGGCTCTGCCGCTCGAGGCAGCGGCCGAGCGCGTGCTGGGCCCAGTCGTCGGCCGGGTTCTCCTCGACCAGGTGCTCCAGGTCCGCCTCGGCGCGCTGGAGCTGGGCCCGGATCAGGTAGGCCCAGGCGCGCAGCGCGAGCAGGCCGGTGTTGTCGGGCTCGTCGGCGAGCGCCGGCTCCAGCACCTCGAGCGCCTCCTTCGGCGCCCGTCGAGAGAGGAGGTCGTAGGCGGTGCGGTAGGCCGACTCGGGGGCCGCCTGGTCCGGGAAGACGACCCGCGGCACCGGCAGCATGTCGTCGTTCATGTCCCCTCAACCGCCCTTCAGGCGCCGGGATTCCCCGGCGGGTCGTCGTGCAGGATGCGCTGGAAGAGCACGTGGTCGCGCCACTCGCCGCGCACGAAGAGGAACCTCTCCGCGGTGCCGTACTCCGTGAACCCCGCCCGCTTGAGCACCCTCTGCGAGGCGACGTTCTCGACCATTGTGCCCGCCTCGAGCCGGTGCAGCCCCAGGCCGAGGGCTTCGACCGCGACGTGCTCGGTGAGCGCGGTCGCCAGCCCCTTGCCCGTGTGCTCGTGGTCGACCCAGTAGCCGACGGTCCCGCTCTGCAGCGGACCGCGCACGATGTTGGTCAGCATCGCCCGGCCGACCACCTGGTCGCCGTACCAGGCGACGTAGGTGAAGGTGCGACCCTCCTCGGCCGCGCGGAGCCCGCTCGCGACGTTCTCCACCTGGCCCTCGTCGGTCCAGAAGAACTCCGGACGGTCCGGGTCCCACGGCTCCAGGTGCGCCCGGTTGCGCCGGTAGGCGACCGCGAACGCCGGCGCGTCCCCCGCCCGCATCGGCCTGATCTCGTACCCCTCCGCCAGCACGTCGCCAGGCTAGTCGTCCCGGCATCGCCCCCTCTGCCCTATCCTTTTCACGCGGATGGGCTGGCCGGGCGACCGCGTCACCGCCCGAGAGGGAGGTGCCGAGGAAGGTCCGGGCTCCACAGGGCAGGGTGGTGGGTAACGCCCACCCGGGGTGACCCGCGGGAAAGTGCCACAGAGAACAGACCGCCTGCCCGGCTGCTTCGGCGGCAGGGCAGGTAAGGGTGAAACGGTGGTGTAAGGGACCACCAGCGACCGGGGCGACCCGGCCGGCTCGGCAAACCCCACCTGGAGCAAGGTCAAGAAGTCCGGAGCCCTCGGGCCCCGGACGCGCGCACGACTGAGGGCGGCCCGCCCGAGTGCGCGGGTAGACCGCTGGAGGCGGCCGGCAACGGTCGTCGTAGATGGATGGTCGCCACGCTTCGGCGTACAGAACCCGGCCTACAGGCCAGCCCATCCGCCCCTCGGCCCTCTGACCTGCGAAAACCCCCTCTGACCTGCGGTAATGCCGCCTCGACGACCGAGTGATGATGACGGCAGATGGGGGCTATTGAGTGTCTTGTGCACAAATCGTGTGCACAAGATGTGCACACGTCCCGTGCCGTCGTGGTCCATCCGCAGGTGATCGCTCGGCAGCCGCGATCCGTGACGGTTGTGTGTCCGGCGCGGGTGTCAATGACAGGACGCAACAGGCTCTAGGTGACAAGATCGGGCGTCAGCCGGGTACGACGTCGAAGGGCAGCGAATGATCCAGGAGTACGCCAACGAAGCCGAGGGACAGGCGGACTTCTTCAAGGAGTTCAAGATCCCTGCCACGGCGATCGTTCTCCACACCGACGGCGTCCATAACGGGAACCTGCTGGAGTTCAAGACCTCGATCGCCGACGTCAACCAAGTGTTGTTCCAGGCCATCAAGTACCTGTCGCGACTGCGGATCAATGGCCACAACGTCCCCGCGAACATCCTCCTGGTCGACCTCAACGCCCTGACCGTCTACAAGTTCGACTCCAACGACTACGTCGAGGAGCTTCATCAGCCGTACACGACGGCGGCCAGCAGGGACAACAAGGGCTTCCGGGCCAAGGGGAAGCCGGTCGTCATCAAGGACTACCTGGACACAGGTGCGCAGGCGATCGTCGACCTCCTCAAGGAGGAGTGCTTCATTCCGATCCGCATCACCGAGGACTGCGTGGTCGCGTGGGCAGAACGCTTCTACCGCGAGGTCCGAGGCTCCGACAAAGCGGCGTTCCTCAACAACGACCCGGCCAAGGGACCGCTCGGCGAGTTGAAAGACCCGCGTCAGTTCAAGGGCCTGATCCACCCTTACCCAGGCGACTCGTACGCCGAGTTCAGCTACATCCTCGATCGGCTCAACGACAAGTTGAAGAAGATCGAGCTGGGCGCGTTCTACACCCCCGAGCCGTACGTCAAGAAGTCACACGAACTGCTTCGCGAGGCCATCCGGCGCGTTCCCGCAGGGAACGACTACGTGATCATCGACCGTTGTGCCGGGACCGGGAACCTGCAGCGCTTCCTTACGGAGGACGAGCTCTCCCACGTCATCGTGAACACATACGAGGAGTTCGAGTACTTGGAACTGGCCCGGGAGTTCGGCCAGCAGGTGCGAGCCGTCATCCCGCCGACCTTTAAGGCCGGCGACCCGAAGAGGGGCTTCCTTCTCAATGGAGATGCACTGTCAGACCGCTTCGTGCTGGGCGGACTGAATAAGCAGGGCGTCCGCGTTCCGAACGTGATCCAGCAGTACCTCGACAACCCCGAGTGCACGATCATTCTCTTCGAGAACCCGCCGTACGCGGACGTCGCCGGAATGGAGTCTCAGAAGTTCGCGGGCCGCGAGTCCTTCGGCTGGAAGGACTCCTGGGTGCGAAAGCGCATGGAAGCGGAGTGGGGCAAGTCGACGAAGAACGCCAACAACCGCGCCCTGCGGGAACTGACCAACCTCTTCATCTGGTCTGGATTCCGCTACTACCTGCGACAGCCGACGGACTCCTACGTCCTCTTTTCGCCGACCAAGTACTTCAAGTCGCAGGGCCTCGTGAACAAGACCTTCGTCCGAGGGTTCCTCTTCAATCGCCGCCATTTCCACGCCCGCAAGGACGCAGGTGTGAGCGTGATCCTGTGGTCGAACGAGGACCCGAAGCGACGCCGGAACAGCTACCCATTGGCGCCTTTCGACATCAACCGCAAGACGGGTGCTCTCGTGAAGGGCGCGGCGCACAAGGAGAACCCCGGGCCTGGGAACATCGTCGTCCGCACGACGCACAAGTTGCTCTCGTCGCTCTACGACACCCGGTCTCTGCCGACAGACGAGCCCGGCATCGTATGCGAGCCGAACGGCGTCGAAACGTCGCGCAAGCGCTACGCGAAGTCGGCGTTGTGGGGGCCGGACATCATCGGCTACCTGGTCGCGGACGCGGCCGGCTTCGAGAACACCGACCTGCGAACGGTGCTCACCCGAGTGTCCGTCTTCAGTGCCACGAACGGTTTCCCGCTCCGCAGCGACAACTACCAGACGAAGTTGCCGCTCTTCGTCGTGGGCCGCTACCCGTCCGAGGGGCGGTTCTGGATTCGTGGCGTGGTGAACCGCTCCGCCGACAACGGTGACAACTTCTCCAGCGACCCCGACTTCTTGAAGTCCTGCCTGATCTATACGTGCCTGGCGTACCACAACAAGTGCCGTTCGTTCCTGGGCTCGGACGGCCGCGATTACCGCAACGAGTTGTGCTTTGACGGCGACACCGTGGCGCAGAAGGACCTGGACAACTACTCACTGACGGCCGTGGAAGAAACGCTGCTTAAGCAGTGGGCGAAGGTGCTGGACGCGGCGAAGCAGACTGCCAACTACACGCCGACCCGAAGCTACGGCCCGTTTCAGATCGCCGCAGATCTGAACACGTCAAAGCGGGTCGTAGTGGGCGGAAAGCCGACCACGGTCTACGACTACCCCATCCTCAACGGCGAACTGAAGACGCTGAAGGCGCTTGTGGCTCGGTACCACGCCGACGTGATCGCCCCCAAGCTCTGGCACTACGGGCTGCTCAAGTGACATCAGCCTAGGTGCCACGCCGCACCAATGATTCGGGGCCGCCAGACCAGGGACACCTCCGGGACCGACGCTACGAGTCCGCGCCCCCACGCGCCGGTCGGCGCGTACAGACGGTCGGCGTTCTGCGTCATCACCATCGGCGACAAGCCGTACATGGTGCGCGAGCGGATGAGCCGCTCGGCGGCCTTCGCGTACGGGTAGGCCGTGTCCAGGTCGCCGTAGACCAGCAGCCGATGATGCTTGGTGCGGACGTTGGTGACCCAGCCGAGCGGTCGGGTCGGGTCGTGTTCGAGGAGGACAGGCGTCGTACCGCTCGGACCGTCGTCGAGGAAGTCCTCGAGGGTCTCGGGGACGATCTCTAGCAGCCGCCCTCCTCGGAGCTCGACGTGCCCGCCGAGCGGGATGACACCCATCAGCATCCTGATCGTCTACCTTCCCTGCGGTTCGGGGACCACCGGCCACGATCCGTGGTTCGCGAGGTCGGCGAACTGTCGCCCTGTCTCGGGGAGCGCCTGGGCGATGTCGGGGGCGTCGTCGGGCCAGACAATGCCCTCGGTTGGAAGGTTGAGCCAGGTGGTCGGGCGCAAGAGGCGTTCGAGGGCGAGCCATTGGCCGCGGGCGGTGGGGATCGGCGGCAGGGCGTCTACGTCGGGGATCTGAAGCCGGACAGTGGGCGGCGTGCGTCCCGGCGCGCCGGTGCACCATTCCCAGAGTCGCGACGCCGCTCCGTACGTTCCGAGTGCCTCCTCGCCGGCGCGTCGGTGGGTCCATGCGACGAGGTGGTCGGCGCGTTCGATCCACCCCGACGCAGCGGCGGCAGCCCATTCGGCGGCGGCCTGGTCCGCTGCCTTCCGGGCAGCCTTGCCGATGGCGGTCTTGTCGAGGTTCGCGAGCTCGGCGCGCTGGATGGCCGGCGCGGCCTTGCAGGCGATCGCCGTCTCTGCCCACCGTTCGCGGTCGCCTTCGACGAGCCGGTCGACGCGGAGGGTCTTAGCAGTCCTGCCCGCGACCCGGTCGGCGACGTCCGCGGCGAGCTCCGCGGTGAACCGGTTGCCGCCGGGGCGTGCGGCGTCGAGCGCGACGACGGCAGTCGAAGCCGCC
This sequence comes from Nocardioides agri, assembly GCF_013778305.1. GTDB lineage: Bacteria > Actinomycetota > Actinomycetes > Propionibacteriales > Nocardioidaceae > Nocardioides > Nocardioides agri. Next base: position 98,951 of record NZ_JACEIC010000001.1, on the reverse strand, counting down.
GCGTAGGCGGCGTTGATCCGGGTCAGGGGTTCGGCGAGGTCGGCGCCGGCGATGGCGGCGACGTACGCGGCGTCGGGGAGGTTGGCGGGTCGCAGCGGGACCGCGGGTGCGGCCATGAAGCCGGGGGCGGGGGGCAGTCCCGTCATGCTCATGGTGGTTCTCCTTTGTGTGTTGGAACTAGAAGATGCGCGGCGGCTCGGTGGCCGCGAGTGCTCGGCGGGCGGCCCAGACGGCGGCCTTGACCGCGGAGACGACCGCTCCGGGTCGTAGTCGTGGACCAGTTGCGGCGTCGACCACGACGAGCCCCGCGACCTGGTCGGCCAGCAGCGGGGAGCCGTCGTGCCGGAGGCGTCCCTCGTCGAGGTACCGCCGCAGCTCCGAGACGACGTTCCAGGTCGTCCCTCCCGTCGGCTCGATGGTGACCGACCCGGCGAGAGTCGTCAGGGCGGCGTCGTCGGTCAGCGACTTCCCGACGAGCAGCACTGGAGCACCTGCGGTCCGTACGAGGTCGGCGGCGTCGGCGAGTGTGTCGGCTTGGCGGGCGGACACCACGGCTCGCCCGGCCTCGTCGACCCATGCAACCGCCAGCGCCGGACCGACGGCGAACCACGATTCGAGCGCGGCGACCGCCGGTCGCCCGGACGGGGTTCCGTCCTCGGTCAGCGCGCCGGTCCACAGCTCGGCCGGCACCGCGGGCTCCTCGCGCCGCACCGGGACCGCGTCGGTCGGCGGCCACCTGTTCAGGTACTGCGCCGCGAACCCCTCGACAGGGTCTGGGTCGTCGGCCGCCGGGTCCGCTTCGCCGCGCTGCACGCGCTCCCACCGGTCCGAGATGAGGCGCTCGACCTGGACGGTCCAGAACGGGCTCGCGGCGCGCCAGGTCCCGACCTCCCCGAGCGGCGCATCCGCGGGCGCGCCCCACAGCAGCACCAACGTGGACGTGTCCTCACCCATGCCCGCGGTCGCGGCCGCCAGCCGGCGGCGCATCAGCGACGTCGCACGCCGGTGTGCGGTGGAGGTGACCAACAGTTGTGGGGACGGTCGGTGCGCGAGCCCGGGCTCGAGTCCGTCGTCGACCGTCTCGGGGTCGACCGCCCATGCCTCGTCCACGATGCCGAGGTCGACCTCGTAGCCGTAGACCGCGGACGTCGACCGGAGCAGCCAGCGGCCGCCGGTCGTCAGCTCGACCGCCTCCTGTCCGTTGGCGCGACGCACGGCGTGCCCGTTCGTCTGCGCCCACCCGAAACTCTTGCGCATCACCTCGGCGACCGCCTGCTTGTCCGCTGCGCAGTGAATCGCCGACTGCACCGGCTCGCCGAACAGGTCGCCGTGGCTAATCCGCCACAGCGCGAGCACCATCAGCAGCGTCGACTTCCCAGCACGCCTCGGCGTCGAGACGAGCGCGGTCGTCCAGCACAGCGACCCCTCGGCGTCGTGCTCGAGCAGCCGGCGGAGCGCCAACCGCTGCCACCACCGCAACCGAAGACCGAGCTCCGCCTCCGCCCACTTCGCCGCCAGCTCCCCATAACTGCCGGTCGCCGACGGATGCGGCGGGGACATGAGCAGCGGCACCGACGACTCCGCCGGAACCTCCGCGAACCCGACCAACCAGGGCCTGTCGACGAGCACATCCCAAGGGATGCGACGACCTTCGGTCTCCTGGTCGGAGAGACGCGAGACTGCGGGGACTGCCGTCGTAGACGGTGGCCCCCAAGAATCCGGTCGGCGCCCTCCGGATCGCGGCGGTGTCGTCGTCTCGGGTGGGAGGCCGTACTGCCGCAGGGTGTCGGCGCGAGCCTTGTCCCGGACGCCTTGTTGACCGCCCGCGTCGGAGCAACGTCGGCACTCAGGTCGGGTGTTGGCGATGACGTAGACGAGGTCGGGCCTCGCGGCTCGGGACTCGATGTGGCCGACGTTCCACAGGTCCCCGGGTCGGATGGTGATGCCGCAGACTCCGCAGGGCATGGGGAGCCGCGTCTGCCAGTAGGCGCGGATGCGTCGGGAGTGCGAGCCTCCCCATGGTTGCGGACTTCCGGCGATGGTCATGCGGACCCTGATGACCAGCCGGCGGCGTGGTCGAGGAGACCGAGCTTGTGGAGGTGCTGAGCGAGGAGGTAAAGCTCACGGGTCTGTTCCTCGGCGATGTCGGCCAGGTACGGCAGTGCGTCCTCCTGCTGGTCCCGGTCGTGGGCGGCGTAGGCGAGCTCGGCGGTGTCTGCGGCTCGACGGGCGAGCTGGTGCAGGGTGAGCAGCCGCCGGCTGATGCCGGTGGGCGTGGTCATGCCGGCCTCCCCTCGCCTGCGCGCCTGGTCTCCGTCGGAGGGCCGACGCTCGCTGGGCGCGGGTCTCTTTCTGCCCCAGGAACCGGCGCAACCGCGCAACCGGACCGCAGCTCCTCGACCGTCGGGAGGAGCGCCACGGCCTCCGGGAGCGGGTCGCCGAGGACCCAGCGGCCCGGCTTGCCGTGCTTGTCCTCGCGGTTGCGGACGTACCCGCCGTCAGATGCGGCGCGGAGTCGGCGGCCGGCGTTGGACTTGTCCACGCCGAGTTGGCGGGCGACGTCCAGGGCGCTGGCCTCGCGGCTGCCGGTGGTGATCGTCGCGACCGCGCCGACGGTGCCGCGGACGGTGGCCGAGACGGTTGCGCCGACGCCTTCGGAGAGGATGTCGGCGACCAGGTCCCGGACGGTCCCGTAGTCGTCGAGGGTGGCGACGAGTCGGCCGTCGTGGTCGCGGCGGCGGGTCGCTTGGTGGAGTAGTGCGTGGGTTCGGATCAGCGACAACAGGGCTCCGACGTCGCGGCGCAGCCGGACCGCGACGGCGGGGATGCGTGCGACGAGGTCGCGGGCGTATGGGATGACGACCCGGTTGTCTTGGTTCTCGAGCCACCGCTGCAGCTCGATCCACGGGTCGAGGTCGCCGTGCGGGGCGATCGCGTCGTCGTTGGCGAGCTCGAGGAAGACCCGAGCGGTCTGCTCGGTGGAGTCGTCGGTGTTCAGGGACAAGACGCGGGTTTCGTTCTCGGCGTGGACCCGCGTCTTGGTTGTGGTGAAGAGCAGGTTGGTGGGGCCTTCCTTGACGATCGTCTTGGTGGTGAACCCGCCCTTGGGGTCGCGGACGGTCACCGGGTACTCGATGCGGCCCTCGGACAGGAGGGACCGGATCAGGTAGGAGGTCAGGTCATCCTCAATGCCTTCGCGCAGGGCGACCACCTCGTAGATGACGATGGTCCGGTGGGCGTACTCCTCGTCGGAGTGGATGAGCGCCTTCTCCGACATCGCGGTGAAGGTCAGGTACGCGTCGCGAGGGAAGAAGCGGAGCACCACCTCGACGGTCCAGGACTTCCCGGACGCGGAGTGGCCCTTGACGCCGGCCGAGACCTGCCGGTCGAGGAGCCTGCTGGTGACCGTGAGGTACAGGAGCTTGGCGAGGGCGTCTTCGCCGACGAGACCTTGTCCGGCGACGGCTTCGCCGAACTTGTCCAGGATGCGGTGCTCGGCGGCCAGCGCCGGTTGCACGGTTGCGGCGACATCTGGACGAGAAAGAAGGACCAGGTCGTCGGCCGAGTATCTGCCGCCTGCCGTCAGCGGCGGCCAGTGCGGCGTGAAGACCTTCGCCACCCCGGGACCGATGTGCCCGATTGAGGCCGACAACCCGGCCATCCTCCCCGGCCTAGTGATCGCGATGTACCCGTCGGCCTGATACGCGGAGTGCCCGCCGAGCCGCAGGAGCTCGGCAAGCGCGGCACGGTCCCGATGGTCGAGGCGGTCCAGGTCGAGTCGCCGCCAGTGCCCGGCGTTGGTCCCGGTCGAGATGGGAAGCAAGCCGTCAGGAAGGGCCGGGAGGTCATCGACGGACAGCGGCATCTCGGCGTGCCACGCGTATCCGGGGGACGGTGGTGCGACGACGTACCCGCCGACGCCGCGGACGTCGACGCCGGGCGCTACCTGCGACGCGCTGTTCCGGTACGACCGGGCTGAATCGCGGTAGTAGAGGTGTCGGCCGCCCGACGGGGTGACGGCGCAGAAGGTGGCCGGCGCTCTCCCGTCGGCCAACTCCTTCCATGCCGTCACCCCGTCGACTCCGTCCTTGACGTCGAGGTCCACGACCACGACGCCGGACCTGCCGCAGTCGACCGCTACGCCGGCATCCGGCCACCGACGCCACCACGCGAGGAGCTGCTCGGCGTCGCGGGTGGCTGCGCTCCCCCACCGGACGCGGGGTTCCTTGCCCTCGACCGGGAAGACGTGGAACCCGGCGTCGGCGAGCATGGCGGCGGCCTCGAGGACAACCCCCGGCCGCGTGGTGGTGTCGGTGGGCTCGGACGCGGTCACCGTGGGCCTCAGAACGACGGGTCGGCGCGGACGATGTCGACGTCGAACAGCTTCCGGTTGTAGTCGGCATCATCGTCACCGACATACCTGATGCGGATGTGGTCACCGACCTCGGGACGCTGCTCGTACATCATCCGGTGCAGGTTGCTGGCCGAGCAGGTGACCTCGGTCCCGTCCTCGAAGATCAGCTTGGGGACCGCCTTCTCCGTGTCCCGGCCTTCGTCGAACAGCTGGATCGTGACCTCGGCGATGACGCCCTCGTGCTCGTCCCCGATGTCGTTGAACTTGGCGAACCGTGCGCCCTTCGGCTTGACCCGCGGGTCATCCCAGAGGCTTCGTTGGACTGCCATCTTCCTCTTCCTCTCGTGTTGTGGTGACGGTCGGTCGAGCCCTTCCGGTGCTCGGCTGCCTTAACTAGGACGGTCGCGCTCGGCATCGGCGAACTGGTCTTCGAGCCACCGCTCAACGTCGATGGCGCGGTAGAAGACGCGGCGACCGATACGAACCGATGGCGGACCGATCCCCTTCGTGCGCCAGTAGCGCCAGGTGCCCTCGGGGACTGGTGTGCTGCCGCCCTTGTCCCCCGCCAGATCGGCGATTGTGACGAGTCGCTCCATCATCAGCCTCCAGGGAGAATCGTTGTTGATGCCCGACGGGACTAGGGTGCTACTGCTTGACCTGATTCTCTAGCCGCTGCATCATGTATTCCCATGGAGACTGACCCGATCGGGCAATGGCCGGCCCACGACGCCGAACGACACCTTGGCCAAGCGGTGAAGACGCTCCGCGAGGCGAAGGGATGGAGCCAGCGCGAACTCGTCCAGCAACTGGCCCGGCACGGCGTCAAGATGAACCAGTCGCAGGTCGCGAAGACCGAACGCGGGGACCGAGCTGTCCGGCTTATGGAAGCAAGCGCCTTCGCCGCGGTGTTCGGGGTTCTGCTGGACGATCTGGTGTCCCCCCGGTCTGGGATTCGATCCGAGATTCGCCAGGCGGCGTTCAACGTGACGACCGAGCTGCGGACGCTGTCGATCGAGGCGTCAGTCTTCGCCGACGCCTACCGGGTGTGGCAGCGGGAAGTGAAGGACGCGAAACGCCAGACGCCGGCGGAGCGGGCGTTCATCGTGAGCATCGACCGGCAGCTCGCGGAGGTCGGAGCCGTCGCCTCGCTGCTCACCGGACTCGGAAGGAAGCGGTAATGGCCGGCACGATCAAGAAACTCGCCGACGGCAAGTACCAGGTTCGATTCCGCGACGGCGACGGTCGGCAGGTCGCCAAGCGGTTCAAGCTCCGTAAGGAGGCGCAGAACTGGCTGGACGAGCAGGTCGCGGCACTGGTGCGCGGGGACTACGTCGACCCCAGCGCGTCGAAGGTGACCTTCAGGGCGTACGCCGAGAAGTGGCGGGCCGCGCAGCTCCACCATCGCGACGGCACCGCCGACCACATCGAGAGCCGGCTGCGCCTGCACGTCTACCCCGTGATCGGTGGCCGCCAGATCGGCACCCTGCGGCGCACCGACATACAGACGGTGGTGACGACGGCGTCGAAGACCTTGGCGCCCTCGACGGTCCGGCTGATCTACAGCCTGGTCGCCACCATCCTGAACTCGGCCGTGATGGACCAGCACATCGCTCGCACGCCGTGCGTGAGGATCAACCTGCCGGAGGTGGTCGACAAGAAGGTCTCGCCGCTGACGATCGAACAGCTTGAAGCAATCGTGGCCGCGCTGCCCGAGCGCTACCGGGCGATGGCGATAGTCGGCGCCGCCACGGGCATGCGCTCCGGCGAACTGCGTGGCCTGACCCTGGACCGGATCAGCCCGGCGCTCTTCCCGCGCGGCCTGAGGATGCCCGAGACGGTGACGATCACGGTTGACCGTCAGCTCATCAGGACCCGCGAACGCGTGCCACAGTTCGGGCCGCCGAAGACTCCGCGTGCGGATCGGCTGGTCACCATCGGGGTCTCCACGATCAAGGTCTTGGTGGAGCACCTGGAGACCTACGGCACGGGACCCGAAGGGCTCATCTTCAGCTCGCGGGTCGGCGGTCCGATCGAACGGTCAGCAGCCGGTGGTGTCTGGCAGCGGGTCGCCGCGGACCTCGGGCTACCGGCGCGCAGCGGCTGGCACGATCTCCGGCACTTCCACGCGTCGCTCCTGATCGCCGACGGGCGGTCGGTTCGGGCAGTCGCCGACCGGCTCGGCCACGCCGACGTCGCCGAGACCCTGCGGACCTACGCCCACTTGTGGCCCAACGACGAGGAACGCTCAGTCAGCGCCACCGAGGCCGCGATCGGGCATCTGTCGGCCTGACGACCTGGCCCGTGTGCACAAAGTGTGCACACGGGCGCGGCGGGCGCATCACCGCCACGCAATACCCGCAGGTCAGAGGCGAGTTCTCTCTCAGGATGGGACGTTCCCGGCCTACAGGCCAGCCCATTCGCACCCACCGGCTCAATAGCCGCCGGAGTCCGGCCACCCCTTCTCGGAGAGGTACCACCCGGCCGAGGTGAGCACGACGACGACCAGCAGCGTGAACAGCAGGCCGCCGGCGACCTGCAGGAACCAGCCGGGCGCGCGGCGGGAGCGGACGGCGACGACCTTGACGATGACGGCGCCGAAGACGGCGCAGCCGAGGACGCCGTGGACGACGGTGCGCAGCGGCACCTTCTCGCCGTTGTGGAGGTGGCCTGTCTCGAGGCCGAGCGCCCAGAGGCAGTGGTAGCCGACGAAGACGGCGAGCAGCAGGGCGATCGTGCCGGAGGCGCGGTGGGCGGTGCCGAGCCACCGCGGGGGCCGGCCCGGCAGCTTGCCGTAGAGCCACAACGCGCTGAACAGCTGGACGACGACCAGGACGCCGATCCCGACCGACAACACGACCTTCATCCCGATGACGGTGTCGAAGCCGAGGGAGGTGGTGCCGTCGAGCGTGGGGTCGTGCGCCTTCCCGAAGACGCCGAGCAGCACGGCGACCACCGCACCCGCGGCGAACGCCGTGAGCGGGACGGCCAGGCTCTTCTGACCGGTGCTGTCGGCCATCTCGTCAGCATGGCCCGAGACCAGCGGCGTGGGAAGGCCGCATCCCGGGCTGACTCGGGCGGAACATGGGGACTTCCTCCGATGTCCTGGGTAGGCCCGGGACCTGAGCCTTGTCGTGTCCACGACCGACACGACGAGGTGATGCCATGTACAACCCCTACCAGCTCGACATGATCCGTCGGCGCCAGCAGGAGCTGATCGCCGCGGCCGAGCGGAGCCGCACCGTGCGCACGCTGCGCACGTCGCGCCGCGCGCGCAGACGTCCACCGAGCGTGGACACGTGATCGCCGCCGTGCCGGTGCTCGCGGGAGTCGCCTCCACGGTGATCTTCGCGTCGAGCACCATGCCCATGCTCGGGAAGGCGCTGCGCACCCGTGAGCTCGGCTCCTACAGCCTGGGCAACCTGACGCTGGCGAACGTCGGCAACGGCGTGCACTCCGTCTACGTCTTCAGCCTCGCGCCCGGTCCGTTGTGGGTGCTGCACACGTTCCACCTGGTCAGCACCGCCTTCATGCTGGCCTGGTACCTGCGCTTCGAGATCTGGGCCCGACGCCGCGGATCACGTCAGGCCGAGCTGCTCCGCGTTGACCACGACCGCGCGGCGGCTGGGCACGCCGAGCTTCGTCAGGATGGCCGAGACGTGATGGTCGGCGGTCTTGGGTGAGATGAAGAGCTGCGCGGCGATCTCGCTGTTGGACAGCCCGCGGGCGACCAGTCGGGCGACCTCGAGCTGCCGGTTCGTGAGCCCGGCGGGGTTCGCGCGCGTGCTCTCTCGGGGCCGCTGCGGCACGACCACGCTCCCCTCCTGGCGCATCGCCACGCGGAGCCGATCGGCGGTCCCGATCGCGCCGATCGAGTCCAGCAGCCGGATCCCCGTCACTCGGTCCTCCGGGACCGCCGAGTCGGTCCAGGTCATCGCCTCGGCGAACGGATCACCGACCCGCGCCCAGTACGCCGCGGCGTCGGCGATCCTGCCCTCGTCGACCAGTCGGTACGGCGTGGCGCTGCGGGCCACGTCCGGGACCGGGAGCCCCATCCGACGCAGCCAGGCGCCACAGTTCCCGGCGCCCCACTCCGCCCCGGGGCGCGACGCGAGGCCGTCGAGGTGAGCCACGGCGCCCTCGGACACCCGAGGGTCGTGCCGGCCGGTCATCCACGCCGCCTCCGCGAGCGCCGCGAGCACCGCCAGCCGGCGCAGCGGCTCGTCGATCTGCTCGACGAGCGACCACGCGTCGTCCAGGACGCCGAGGTCGGCGTGCTCGCCCCGGCGCAGCGGCACCAGCACGCTGACCAGTCGCGGCCACACGAGCGCCAGCGGCATCCCGTCGTCCGCGACGACCGCGGCCGCGTCCTCGAGCGCCGCCTCCCACCGCCCCCGCAGCAGCTGGAGACGCGCGCGGACGCCGGTCTGCCAGTGCCGACAGATCGGGATGTCGCGGGCGTCGGCGAAGGGGATCGAGACCTGCAGGACCTGCTCCGCGTCGCGGAGCCGGCCGTGCTCGACGTCCAGGCTGGCGACCTGGGAGTAGACCGTCGACGCCAGCTCGTCCCACCCGCGGTCCCGGGCGGCCTCGACCTGGGTCAGCAGCACCGGTCGTGCGGACTCGTCGCCGCTGACGAGGTCGACGACACTCGCGACGACCTCGCTGCGCAGGCCGAGCTGCGCGAGCTCGTTGCGCCGCGCCACCTCGTGCGCCTCGGTCGCCAGTGCTCGGGCCTGGTCGAGGTCGTTGCGCATGTAGGCCATGAATCCCCGCGTCGCGCGGCTGGCGCCATAGGTCGACGCGGTGCCGGCGCCCTGCGCGATCCGAGCGGCGGTGTCCGCGTGGTGCTCGGCCTTGGCCCGGTGGGCGTTGTAGTACTCGTACAGCGCGACGGCGTCGTGTGCGGCGGCGAGGCCGTCGTCGTCCCCGGCCTCCTCCCACAACCGGAAGGTCGCGCGGGTGTTGGCGATCGCCTCGGCGAGGCGGCTGGTCATGTACTGCTGGTAGGCGAGCCGCAGCAGCAGCCCGGCGCGCTCCACCGGGTCGCGCGACTCCAGGTGCTCGAGCGCGATCTCGAAGAACGCGGCCGCCTCGCTGTGCGAGCCCGCCGTGCTCGCCTCCTCCGCGGCCTGGCACGCGTACGCCGTAGCGCGGGCGTTGTCGCGCGCGGCGACCGCGTGGTGCGTGAACACGGCGGGGTCGGCCGGCTCGATGGTCTGCAGCGCCTCGAGCAGCCGCGCGTGCAGCCGCGGTCCGCCACCGGGCGGGACCGTGCTCTCGACGGCCTGCCGCGCCAGCTCGTGCCGGAACACCAGGCCCTCGGCGGTCCGGGTCAGCAGGGCGGTGTCCTGGAGGCGGCGCAGGGTCGGCAGGTCGACGCCCAGGTGCGGCAGCACCCGGTTGTCGAGCCGGTCGGGCGCGGCCGCGATCAGCTGGAGGACCTCGAGGTCGTGATCGGTCACGTCGGCGATGTGCGCCAGGACCGCGTCACGCACCGAGTTCGGGAGCGGCCGGTCGGGCTCCTTGGCGACCTCGGTGACGAAGAACGGGTTGCCGCCGGTGAGCGCGTGCACGCGCTCGGCGTCGAGGTGGGTGCCCGCGACGACGTCGCGGACCGCGTGGACGGAGAGGGGGGCCAGCGCGAGCTGGACGATGCCGTCGAGCGAGGCGACGTCGCCGAGGAGCGGCCGCACGGAGTGCCGCGGGTCGATCTCGCCGTCGCGATAGGTGAGCACGAGCAGGAGTGGCATCGACTCCACGCGCCGCGCCAGGAACCGCAGCACGTCGACCGTCGCCGCGTCGACCCAGTGCAGGTCCTCGACGACCAGCAGGGCGGGCTCGTCGCGGACCGCGTCGTACACGCGCTCGCAGAGCTCCGCGCGGGAGGCGTCCTCCCGACCGGAGGTGTCGACCAGCCGGAGGTCGCGGAAGGGACCGAGCGGTCGTGGCGTGTCGAGCGGGTCGCAGTGCGCTCGCAGCACCCGTACGCCGTCGGCCTCGGAGACCAGCGCGTCGACCAGGGACGACTTGCCGGCACCACTCTCACCGGCGATGACCACGATGCTGCCCTCGCCGTCGCGGGCGCTCCCGAGCGCTGCCCGGAGGACACCCGTCTCGGCGTCGCGCTCCAACAGCCGCACGGCCTGAGTGTAGGTGTCCTCCGGGCTGACGCCAGGCGAGTTGCTGGTCGTCACGGGACGGCGTCGGGTCAGAGCGTGGCCGTGTGCGGGCCGAACTCCGCCGCGACCGGCGTGACCTTGTTGGCCGGGAAGCCCCCGCGCCGGGCGTGCTCGAGCACCGCGTCGGCGTCCACGGCGTCGTGGACGCAGTAGATCCTGTCGCCGGCCACGTAGCTGACGACCCACTCGTAGGGCACACCGAGTGACTCGACGGCCGCGTTGGACGTGCGGGCGATCTCGGCCATCTGGTCCTGGGTCAGGTCCTTCGCGTCGGGGATCTCCCGCTCGATGATGAAACGCTGCATGACTACTCCTTCGGGTTGGTCCGCGGCCTCGTGCCGTCGGTGCTCCAACACTCCCGCCGCGCGCGCCGCGGCACATGGGGAGCAGCCACCCATCTATCGCTCAGACGAGCTCGAACTCGACCCGCCGGGTTGCCACGTCGGCGACGGTGAGCCGCACCCGCACGTCGGTGCCGAGCGGCAGCGGCCGCTCCCCCACGACCCGCGCCTCGACATCGGGGTCGTGGACGACGACCACGCCACGGCGCGCGTCGTCCTCGTCGATGTCGACCACCACCCCGGAGAACTCCGAGCCGACCTCGTCCGCGAGCACGCCCGCCTCGACGAGGTCGAGCACCGCTCGCTCGTAGGCGTGCGCCTTCTGTCCCGAGGCCTGGAGCGTCTTCGGCAGCCCGGGCAGGGCTGCGCGCACCCAGTCGGGCACCTCGGTGCCCGCGCACAGGGCGAGGCAGACCTCGCCGGCGTAGCGGTCGCCGAGCCGGCGCAGCGGGGCGGTGACGTGGGCGTACTCCTCGGCGAGCGCCGAGTGCAGCGGCTGCTCGGGGGTCTCGCCGTCGAAGGCGACGTAGCCGCTGCCGCGCAGCAGCCGGGTGCACGCGTTCACCATCGCGGCGTGGGCCGGGATCGACGGGTCCAGGGTGCGGATGAAGTCGGGGTAGAGCTGCTCGGCGGGCCAGCTGATGCCGAGCGCCCGGGCGGTGCGGTGCAGGCGCTGCACGTCGTGCGGGTCCGGCGGCGGCAGCGTGCGCAGCAGCCCGATCCGCGCGTAGAGCATCAGGTCGGCGGCGGCGAAGCCGGTGAGGAGCGAGATCTGCGCGTTCCACAGCTCCACCGGCAGCTGCTTGCGGAACTCCAGCCGCCAGCGGCCGCCGTCGATGTCGACCTCCTGCTCCGGCAGGGGCAGGGAGACGCCGCCACGGACGGCCTCGCGGGTGATCCGGCGCTCGCCGACCTCGCGCAGCAGCAGCAGCGACTCCACGGCCGTGCCCGCGTCGATCGCGGCCTGCGCCTCGACGTAGCTGAGCTGCGCCGTGGAGCGTACGACGGCCCGCTCGACGTGCACGTCGGTGCGGGCCCCCTCGGCGTCCAGCCGGATGGTCCACAGCAGCGCCGGCCGCACCTGGTCCGGCAGCAGCGACGCGGCGTCCTCGCTGAGCACCGGCGGGTGCAGCGGGACCTTCGTGTCCGCGCCGTAGAGCGTCTCGCCGCGCCGGTTGGCCTCGAGGTCGACCGGATCCCCGGCCTGCACGAACGCGGCGACGTCGGCGATCGCGTAGTGGACGACGTAGCCGTCGTCGGACCGCTCGATGTGCAGCGCCTGGTCGAGGTCCCGCGCACCCTCGGGGTCGATGGTCACGAGCGGCAGGTCGGTGCGGTCGAGGTCGGGCAGCCGCGGCGCCGCCGCGGCCGCCTCCGCCGCCGCCGTCACGTCCGGCGGGAACGACGCCGACACCCCGAGCTCGGACTGGATGCGCTCGATGCCCTCGCGCAGCGCGGCACCGGCCACCCCGTCATCGACGGACCGGACCCGGACCACGCGGCTGCTCGGCATACCGGCACCCTAGCCATCGGTACGCCGAGCGAAACGCCCGTCAGCCGAACATCCCGGGCTGGTAGCCCCCGGCGGGCGTGCCGGCGATGACGTTGAGCCGGTTCCAGGCGTTGATCACGGCGATGATCGCGATCAGCGCGGCGACCTGCTCGTCGTCGTAGTGCTTGCGCACCGCCTGCCAGGTCTCCTCGCTGACGCCGGTCGAGGCGTCGGCGAGGCGGGTGCCCTCCTCGGCCAGCGCGAGGGCGGCCCGCTCGGCCTCGGTGAACACCGTGGCGTCGCGCCAGGCGGCGACGAGGAAGAGCCGGGTCTGGTCCTCGCCGGCGGCCAGCGCGTCCTTGACGTGCATGTCGATACACATCCCGCAGCCGTTGACCTGGCTGGCGCGGACCTTGACCAGCTCCTGCACGGTCGGGGGGAGGGTGGACTCGGTGACGACGCGCGAGGCGCCCTGGAAGCGTCGGACGAAGCCCGTCATGAGCTCGGAGCCGAAGAGGTCGAATCGTGTCTCGGTCATGCCATCAAGACACCGGCCGCGGGCGGTCTGTGACACCTCTGGGAGACTCCTCCGGTGCTGATCCTGCTGCCGCCCAGCGAGGGCAAGGCCGCGCCGCGCCGCGGCAAGCCGCTCGACCTCGCCGGCCTCGACTTCGCCCCGCTCACCGCCGCCCGCGGGCGGGTGCTCGACGCGCTCGTCGAGCTGTGCGAGGGCGACCCCGACGTCGCCGCGAAGACGCTCGGCATCGGCAGCACCCAGCTCGACCTGGTCGAGCTCAACCGCGGCCTGCGCGGCAACCCGACCGCGCGCGCGGACCAGGTCTACACCGGGGTCCTGTACGACGCCCTGGACGTGGCCACGCTCTCGACGGCGGCCAAGCGCCGCGCGACCGCGCGGCTCGCGGTCACCTCCAGCCTCTTCGGGCTGGTGCGGCCGAGCGACCGGATCCCGGCGTACCGCCTCTCCGGCGACACCACCCTGCCCGGCCTCGGCGCGGTCGCGGGCGTCTGGCGCGAGGAGCTGGGTGAGGTCATCACCGACGCGGTCGGCTCGGGGCTGCTCGTCGACCTGCGCAGCGGCACGTACGTCGCGTTCTGGCGGCCGGCGGGCGTGCGCGCCGCGACCGTGCGGGTGCTGCACGAGCACCAGGGCACCCGCAAGGTCGTCAGCCACTTCAACAAGGCCACGAAGGGGCGGATCGTCCGGGCCCTCCTCGAGGCGGGGGCGGACCCGCGCACCCCCGGGAGGCTGGCCGACGCGCTCCGGGACCTCGGCTGGGTGGTCGAGGTCGACGGCTCGCGCCTCGACGTCGTCGTCAGCGAGCTGTAGTCACCAGGTCGAGGCGGTCGAGAAGAGGTCGTTGCCCGGCGGCAGCGCGTTGTACATCCGCATCGACGGCCGGTCGCCGAACCACGCGAGCACCGTCACCGACGCCGGCGTGAGCTCCATCCGGAAGACCGCCTCCAGCGGGGCGTCCAGCGCCTCGGCCACGAGCGTCTTGATCGGCGTCACGTGGCTGACGACCACGACCGTGCGGCCGGCGTGGGCCTCCAGCAGCCGCCCGAGTCCGGCGCGGACGCGCTCCTGGACGGTGCGGAAGGACTCCCCGCCGCCGGGCGCGTGGTCGAGCGAGCCCAGCCACGTCGTCAGCTCGTCGGGGTAGCGCTCCCCCACCTCGGCGAAGGTCATCCCGTCCCACGCGCCGAACTCCATCTCCGCGAAGCCCGGCTCCTCCTCGACCGCGTGCCCGAGCACCTCGGCGATGATCTCGGCCGACTCCCGCGTCCGACGCACCGGCGAGGCGACGATCGCGTCGACGCGGTCCGCGATCGGCGAGAGCCAGTCGGCGACCGCCCGGATCTGCGCCCGGCCCTCGTCGCTGAGGCCGGGGTTGGCCGACGCGAGGCCGCCGGAGAACCGCTTCTCCTTCGTGTGCGGGGTGACGCCGTGCCGCACCAGGACGACGGTGGTCGGCCGGTCGGTGCCGCCGGACCAGCCGCGGGCCTGCTCCTGCATCGACCGCGGCTGCGTGTCGGGGTCCTGCACCGCCTCGGCGACGGACTCCGGCTCCTGCTCCCAGGCGACGGTGACGCCGTCGCGGGTGCCGTCGAGCGCCTCGTTGGCGAGCCGGTCGGCGTGCGCGTTCTGCGCCCGCGGCACCCAGGTGTACGCCGTGCCGGCCGGCGCGAGGCGCGAGGCCTCGGCGTGCAGCGGCTTCATGCCCGGGTGCTTGACCTGCCAGCGACCGGACATCTGCTCGACGACGAGCTTGGAGTCCATCCGCACCTCGACCGCGGCGCCCGGGGCGAGGTCGGCGGCCATCTTGAGCCCGGCGATCAGCCCGGAGTACTCCGCGACGTTGTTGGTCGCGATCCCCAGCGTGCTGCCGTCCTCGGCGATGACGGCGCCGGTCTCCGCGTCCCGCAGCACCGCGCCGTACGCCGCCGGACCGGGGTTGCCCCGCGATCCGCCGTCGGCCTCGATGACGACGGCGCGGGGGCCGGTCACAGCCCGGACTCGGCGGTCCGCACCAGGATCCGCTGGCACTCCTCGCAGCGGACCACCTCGTCGTCAGGCAGGCCCTTGATCCGGGTCAGCTCGACGGAGTCGATGGTCAGCCGGCAGCCGCCGCACTCGCGCGCCCGCAGGGCCGCCGCGCCGACGCCGCCCTTCTGCTCCCGCAGCCGGCCGTAGAGCGCCAGCAGGTCCTCGGGCAGCCCCTCGGCCGCCGGCCCGCGTCGGCCCTGGACCTCCTGCAGCCGCTCCTCGAGATCGCCGAGCTTCTCGTCCCGCGCGGCGGCGAGGGCGACGAGCCGCTCGTCGGTCTCGGCGACCATGCCCTCGAGCTTGGCCAGCCCGGCCTGGGCCTCCTCGAGCCGCTCCATCAGCTCGAGCTCCTCGTCCTCGAGGGTCGAGATCCGGCGCTCGAGCGACTCGAGCTCGTGCCCCATCCGCTCCAGATCCTTGGGGTTGGTGATCAGGCCCTTGTCCATGCGGTCGCGGTCGCGGGTGCGTCGCGCCTTGACGGCCTCGACGTCGGTGTCGACCTTCTGCTG
This sequence comes from Nocardioides agri, assembly GCF_013778305.1. Classification (GTDB taxonomy): domain Bacteria; phylum Actinomycetota; class Actinomycetes; order Propionibacteriales; family Nocardioidaceae; genus Nocardioides; species Nocardioides agri. The sequence continues at coordinate 83,510 of NZ_JACEIC010000001.1, read as the reverse complement.
CTCCAGGGTGAGGTCGTCCACCACGATCCGGGCGTCGCGGGCGAGGTTCTCGACATCGGTGCGCTTCGCCTGGAGCTCGGCGATCTCCGCGATCTCCGGCAGCGTGGCCCGCTGGTGGCGCAGCTGGTCGATCGTGGCGTCGAGCTGCTGGACGTCGAGCAGCTTCAGTTGGGCGGCGGGGTCGGCTTTCAGGGGGTTCTCCTCAGCTACGGAACGTCCAGGGGTCCGTGCAGATCGTGCTGACACGGGTCTCCAAAGTATCGCCCAGTGCCTCGCGCAGCCGCGCCTCGACCACCGGCAGCCAGGTCCACTCGGCCGCCCAGTGCGCCACGTCGACCAGTGCGGGGCCGCCCTTCTCGAGGAACTCCGCGGCCGGGTGGTGCCGCAGGTCGCTGGTCAGGTAGACGTCGGCGTCGGTGCGCGCTACCGCGTCGAGGAGGAAGTCGCCGGCCCCGCCGCACACCGCGACCCGGCGTACGACGCGCTCCGGGTCGCCGCCGACACGCACGCCATGGGCGGTCTCGGGCAGTGCCGCGGCCACCGTCTCAGCCAGCCGGCGCAGCGTGGTCGGGGCGAGGTCGCCGATCCGCCCGGTGCCGGTCGGCGCCGTGCCCGGGTCGACCATCTCGACGACGTCGAAGGCCGGCTCCTCGTAGGGGTGGGCGGCGAGCATCGCGCGGACGACGGACGCGCGGCGGGACCGCGGGAGCACGACCTCGACCCGCTCCTCGGCGACGGTCTCCACCTCGCCCACCGTGCCGATGGTCGGGTTCGCGCCCTCGAGCGGCCGGAAGCGGCCCTCACCCGGCGTCGAGAACGACGCGTGGTCGTAGTCGCCGATGCGGCCGGCGCCTGCCGCGGCGAGCGCGACCCGCATCGCGGGGGCGTCGGCGGCCGGGACGTAGGTCGTGAGCTTGTCCATCGGCGCCGCCGGCGCCGCTTGGATGGGCTCGAGGTCGGTGAGCCCGATCGCGAGCGCGAGCGACTCGGAGACCCCGGCCACCGCCTGGTCGGCGTTGGTGTGTGCGGTCAGCAGCGCGCAGCCGGCCCCCGCCAGCGTGGCGAGCGTGCGGCCCTTGGGCGTGGTGGCCGCGAAGCCGTGGACGGGCTTGAGGAAGAGCGGGTGGTGGACGACCAGCAGGTCCGCACCCCACCCCGCCGCCTCGCGCGCCACCTCGATCGTCGGGTCGACCGCGAAGAGCACCTTGCCGACCTGGTCGATCGGGTGGCCGAGCACCAGGCCGACGGCGTCCCAGGAGTCCGCCGTCGCGGGCGGGTACCACCCGTGCAGCAGGTCGACGACGTCCTCGAGCGCGGGCATGGGTCGAGGCTATCGGCCCGGTGCCTAGTTGACCTGCCGGTCCCGGCCCTCCCAGTACGGCGCGCGCAGCTTGAACTTCTGCAGCTTGCCGGTCGCCGTGCGGGCCAGCTCGTCGCGGAACTCGATGACCGTCGGCGCCTTGTAGCCCGCGGCCCGCTCCTTGCACCAGGCGATCAGCTCGGCCTCGGTCACCTGCTCGCCCTCGGCGAGCACGACCAGCGCGAGGATCGTCTCGCCCCACTTCTCGCTCGGGATGCCGATCACCGCGACCTCGGCGACCGCCGGGTGGGAGAAGATCACGTCCTCGACCTCGATCGAGGAGACGTTCTCGCCGCCGGTGATGATCACGTCCTTCTTGCGGTCCGAGATCGTCAGGTAGCCGTCGTCGCCGATGGTGCCGCCGTCGCCGGTGTGGAACCACCCGTCCGCGAGGGCCCGCGCGCTCTCCTCCGGCTGCTCCCAGTAGCCCTCGAGCACGACGTTGGACCGGGCGAGCACCTCGCCCTCGTTCTGCTCGTCCTCGGAGATCTTGAGCCGTACGCCGAGCGCGGGCGCCCCGGCCCGGGTGAGCAGCGTGGCCCGCTCCTCGGCCGGCAGGTGGTCCCACTCGGCGCGGGTGCGGTTGAAGGTCAGCAGCGGCGAGGTCTCGGTGAGCCCGTAGATCTGGATGAACTCCCAGCCGAGCTCCTCCTGGACCCGCCGGATCGTCTTCGTGGGCGGCGGCGCGCCGGCCATGATGATGCGCACCCGGTCGCGGCCGGGGATCTCGCCCTCCCACGTCTGCGCGGCGTCGAGCACCGCCGCGGCGACCGCCGGGGCCGCGCACATCACCGTCACGCCGTGGTCGCGCACCCGCCGCAGGATCTCGGCGCCGTCGACCTTGCGGAGCACGACCTGCTTGACCCCGAGACCGGTCATCGCGAACGGCATCCCCCACCCGTTGGCGTGGAACATCGGGAGCGTGTGCAGGTAGACGTCGCGGTCGCTCACGGTCGCGTGCATCGCGAAGGTCACCGCGTTGACCCAGATGTTGCGGTGGGTGATCTGCACGCCCTTGGGGCGGGCGGTCGTGCCGGAGGTGTAGTTGATGCACGCGGTGGCGTTCTCGTCCGGCTCCCAGGGCCGCGGCTCGGCGTCGATCGGCACGTCGATCGAGGCGGGATCGCCGAGCACGAACGTGAACTCCGCCTCGACGTCGCCCAGCGACTCGGCCAGCTCGGGGTCCACGAACAGCACCCGGGCGCCGGAGTGCTCGACGATGTAGCGCACCTCGTCGGGGCGCAGCCGGAAGTTCACCGGCACCAGCACCCGTCCGGAGCCGCACACGCCGAAGAACGCGGTGAGCAGCCGAGCGCTGTTGTGGCTGACGATCGCCACCCGGTCGCCGACGTCGATCCCGAGCCTGTCGAGCATCGCGGCCTGCAGACGGGCCCGCTGCCCGACCTCGGCGTACGTCATCTCGCCGAGCGAGGACGCGGGCTGGTCCGGTTCGTCGACGACCCCGATCCGGTCTCCGTAGACCTGCACGGCCCGGTCGATGAAGTCCGACACGCTGAACGGCACGATCATGTCCGTCACTGTAGCCAGCATCGGCCGATGAGAGTCCTCTCATCGACCTCTCACCGACGCCCCACGATCGGGGAGGATGGTGCCGACATGAGGACGATCTGGAAGGTGCTGCTCGGGGTGGCCGTGGTCGCCCCGATGACGGCGTACGTCGTGGGCTCGCTGGCGGCGTCCGCCACCGAGGAGCCGGCACCGCGCGAGACGATCGTGATCGAGGAGCCCGAGCCGACCCAGCCGAGCAGTCCGACGCCGCGACCGACCCCCACGCCCCCGACCGAGCCGCCCGCGCCGTCGGCCACGCCGGACGACGACGACGTCGAGGTGATCGTCCCCGACTACGAGGACTCCGACGACCGCGACGACCACGGTGACGACGACGGCGAGGACCACAGCGGCCACGGCAGTGGCGGTGGCGGCGGTGGCGGCGGCGAGGACCACAGCGGACCCGGCGGCGGTGAGGACGACTAGCGTCTCCGTCCGGGCTCGCATCACCGCGACCGTGGCGGTCCTCGTCCTCGCCGGCCTCGTCCTGGCCGGCGTCGTCGTCTTCACGATCGAGTCGCGCCGCCTCGACCAGGAGATCGCGGCGGAGGTCGACCAGGAGTTCGCCGAGCTCGGCGAGTTCGACCGCGCGAGCGACCGGCCCTTCGCCAGCGTCGAGGCGATGATCCGGCTCTTCCTGGAGCGCAACGTGCCCGACGACGACGAGCTGCTGCTCGGCTGGTGGGACGACGACGTCAGTGCCCAGTCGGTCGGCGACCTGCCGCTGTCGCGCGCCGAGCTGCGCGACGTCGTACGCCCCCTGCTCGACGACAACGGCACCGCACGGGTGGACTCCCCCGCCGGCGAGCTCCAGGTCGCCGTGCAGACGATCGAGCAGGGCGACCAGACCGGCGCGCTGGTGGTCGTCACGAACCTCGACCGGGCACGCGACGGCCTCCACGACACGATGCGCACCTACGCGATCGTCGCGCTGCTGGTGCTGCTGCTCGTCACGGCCGCGGCGTTCTGGCTGTCCGGCCGCCTGCTCGCGCCGCTGCGCACCCTGCGGGAGACCGCCGACGACATCACCGAGACCGACCTCTCGCAGCGGCTGCCGGTGACCGGGAACGACGACATCACCGCGCTGACCCGGACGTTCAACGGCATGCTCGACCGGCTGGAGGCCGCGTTCGTGGGGCAGCGGCAGTTCCTCGACGACGCCGGCCACGAGCTCAAGACGCCCCTGACCGTGCTCCGCGGCCACCTCGAGCTGCTCGACCCCGACAACCCGGACGACGTCGCCGAGACCCGCCTGCTGCTGCTCGACGAGATCGACCGGATGGCGCGGCTGGTCGGCGACCTCATCCTGCTCGCGAAGAGCGACCGCCCGGACTTCCTGCGACCCAGGCAGGTCGACGTCGGCGCGCTGACCGCCGACGTCGTGGCGAAGGCCCGCGGGCTCGGCGACCGGGAGTGGATCGTCGACGCGGTCGCCGACGCCGAGGTCGAGGCCGACGAGCAGCGGCTCACCCAGGCGCTGCTCCAGCTCGCCGACAACGCCGTGAAGCACACCGCGCCGGGCGACCCGGTCGCGATCGGGTCCGCGACGACCGGGGCCGACGTCCGCATCTGGGTCCGCGACACCGGCCCGGGGGTGCCGGCGGCAGATCGTCAGCTGATCTTCGAACGATTCGGCCGCTCCGCCGTACCTCCTGGTGACGAGGGCTTCGGGCTCGGCCTCTCCATCGTCGGCGCGATCGTGCGGGCGCACGGTGGCACGGTGGCAGTGGAGGACGCACGACCGGGCGCGCGGTTCGTGCTGACCCTGCCCCGGGTGACGAAGCTGGAGGACGAGTGGCCCGCATCCTGATCGTGGAGGACGAGGAGCGCATCGCGTCGTTCGTGGCCAAGGGCCTGCGCGCCGACGGGCACACGACCGCGGTCGCGGCCGACGGCCACGTGGGCCTGGACCGGGCGCTCAGCGGCGACTTCGACCTGGTCGTGCTCGACATCGGGCTGCCCGGCCTGGACGGCTTCTCGGTCCTCGAGCAGCTCCGCGCCCAGGGCTCGCGGGTGCCGGTCATCGTGCTCACCGCCCGCGACTCCGTGGGCGACACGGTCTCGGCCCTCGAGGGCGGCGCCGACGACTACATGCCCAAGCCGTTCCGTTTCGCCGAGCTGCTCGCCCGGATCCGGCTGCGTCTGCGCCCGGCCGCCGGCGGCGCCGCGTCGCGCGACGACGTCCTCGAGCACGGCGGCGTCCGTCTCGACCTCCGCACCCGGCGGGCCGCGGTCGGCGATCGCGAGGTCGAGCTGTCAGCGCGTGAGTTCGCGCTCGCGGAGATGTTCATGACGAACCCCGGCCAGGTGCTCTCCCGCGAGCAGCTCCTCGACCACGTCTGGGGCCTGGACTTCGACCCCGGCTCCAACGTCGTCGACGTCTACGTCGGCTACCTGCGCAAGAAGCTCGGCGCCGACAGCATCGCCACCGTGCGCGGCATGGGCTACCGGTTCGCCCGCTGAGCGCGTCAAGTCACCCGTCGCTCCGACCGATACCCCGGCATGCCGAACTGCCAGCGGTGCGGGGACTTCACCCTGCTCCCCGCCCTCTGCGTCGACTGCGACAAGCTCGGCCCTGCCCCGGAGGGTGCGGTCCCGCCGGCCGCCGAGCCCGTCCCTGTCCCCAGCTACCGGTCTCGCGTCGAGCCGTGGGACACGCTCGGCGCCGCCCCGAGACCGCAACCGGTGACGGCACCCATCACCGCGCCGACGCCCTACGCCGCGCCGACGCCGTACGCCGCGCCGCAGGTGGGCTACGGCTACCCCCCGACCCCGGCCGGACCCTGGCCCGGGCCACCGGTCCGCCCGCCCGCGCGCGACCCGTTCGCCTCCCTGGGCCGACGGGTCGTGGCCTACCTGCTCGACGGGGTGCTGATGTCGGTGCTCGCGATCGCGGCGGGCTTCCTCGGGGCTGCCCTCGCCGGCGGCAACGACGACGTCGCCGGGACCGTGATGTTCTTCGGGTGGGTCGCGGTCGTCGCGCTCTACTGGTACGTGCCGACTGCCCGGGCCGGCCGGACGCTCGGCAAGGCGGCCCTCGGGATCCGCGTGGTGCGGGCGGACGATCTCGTCACTCCTCCCGGCTACGGGTACGGCGCCGTCCGGTGCCTCGTGCAGGTGTGCTTCGAGGTCGTCCCGCTCGGGTCCCTGATCAACCTCCTCGTCGCCGGCACCGACTCCCCCGAGCGCCGCGCCGTCCACGACCGCGCGTCCGGCACCCGCGTGGTGCGGTCGGACTGGTCGCCCGCGGATGGGTATCCGATGCTGAACAGGCGGCCGCCCTCGGCCGCCACCGTCGTGCTCATCTCGCTCGCCTGCGTGGTCGCCGCGATCATGGTCGTCGCGATCCTGGCCGCGATCGTCGTCCCGGTGTTCCTCAACCAGCGGGACAAGGCGATCGACGTCCAGATGCGGCAGGACGCCGAAGCCGCCGCCAGCACCCTCGTGGCCGCGCACGGCACCCTCGCGTTCCCGATCGTGATCGACGAGGGCACCGTCGGCGTCGTCGGCGACGCGAGGCTCGAGCCCAGACCCGGTGACGCGATCACGATCACCCTCGCCCGCAACGGCAGCGGTGCCTTCTGCGTGCGCGTCGACAACGAGCGCGCTCGGTCGTCGATCTACCTCGACAGCGCCGCCGGCACGATCGGCACCGCGACGTGCGGCTACCGGGGCAGCATCACGATCACGAAGCGCTGATCCGCCCCACAGCGGGTCAGCGGGTGCGCAAACCACCACCCAGCCGCACCGCGGGCTGGCCGTCCAGCACGGGCTCGAGGGCCTCCGCGACCTCCCGCGGCAGCGGCCGGTCGCCCGAGCGCGGCGACAGGCAGGCGTCGACGATCTTGGCGACGTCCGAGGGCACGCGGTCGGGGAGCCGCGCGGGCTCCTCCGTCGGCACGCGGTAGGCGCGGTGCCCGGCGACCGCCTCGAAGAGCGTCGCACCCAGGCCCCAGACGTCGGAGGCGGGTGAGGGCTCGCCGTAGGCGTCCGGGTCCCACTGCTCGGGCGACATGTAGGCGTCGGTGCCGAGTCGCCGCGACCCCACGGCGTCGGCTGCGGGCCGCGCGATCGAGAGGTCGATCAGCCGGGCCGGGGCGCCCATGATGATGTTGCTCGGCTTCACGTCGAGGTGCACCCAGCCGAGGTGCGCGAGGTAGTGCAGGGCGCTGGCGAGCTCGACGGCGAGCGGGAGGTACTGCAGCTCCTGCAGCGGCCCGTAGCGACGCACGAGCGAGGACAGCCGCGGCCCGTCGATCTGCTCGAGCACGACGTGCGGGCGTGGACCCGCGAGCTCGTGCCGCAGCCCGCGTACGACGACCGGGTGGTTCACCGTCGCCAGCGCGTCCACCTCGCGGGCCAGTCCCCGCAGCGCCCGCGCGTCGTCGACCTGGTCGGGTCGCACGACCTTCACGACGACCGGGCCGTAGGTGGTGTCGTCGAACGCGAGGTACGCCTCGTAGGCGGACCCGCCGCCGAGCCGACGGACGGCCGTCAGCTCGGCGGTGATCGGGTCACCCTCGGCGAAGCCCCAGGTGGCCTCTGCCATCGGAGTCAGCCCCGGGTGTTGTGGCGGGTGCCGTCGTTGGTGTGGTGCCGCGAGCGGTCGACGTTGCCGCTGCCCGGGCCGTCGCTGGTGAGGTCGCGGACCCGGTCGCCGCGGCTGTCGTCGCCGCCGGTGCGGGTGTGCGTGCCGGTGTCGTCGCCGCCGCGGGTGCGGGTGCGGGTCTGGTGGTTGAGCCCGGTGTCGTCGTCATCGTCGTCGTCGACGGTGGTGACCAGCACCTGGCTGTCGTCGTCGCGCTTGAACGCGGTCTTCTTGTCGTGGTGGTCGGCGAACGCCGCGGGCGCCTGCCAGGCGATCAGCCCGGTCGTCACCATGGTGGCCAGCCCGAGGGCACCGGTGGTCATCAGCTTGCTCATCGTCGTCTCCTCGTCTCGGTGTTGCGACGAGGACGACGATCCCGGCCGGCGGTGAGGCGGCCATGAGCCCCGGATGAGACTCCTCTCACCGACGCCAGGCGGTCAGCCTCCGGGCGGGCGCGTCGGCGACGGGTGACTCGGACTGCTCCCAGACGCGCCGCCAGCGGGCGACGTCCGGCCCCGACGGGTCCGGCACGGCACCGGCGGCGACCCGGCGCCGGGCCTCCCACCAGGTCGTGCGGTCCTCGTCGAGCAGCGCGGCGACCGCGTCCTTGATCCGGGGCGCGAAGTCACGCACGGACTCGTCCTCGCCGGGCACGAGCGGCTCACCGAAGCGGACCGTCAGCTGCCGCCGGCCGGCGGCGGGCCACCCGGCGCCGCGCGGCATGGCGGCGTAGGTGCCCCGGTGCGCGACGGGGACGACGGGGACGCCGTGCTCCTTGGCCAGGAACGCGGCTCCCATCCGGAACTTGCCCATCCAGCCGTCGACCGAGCGGGTGCCCTCGGGGTAGATCACCAGGCTCCAGCCGTCGGCGAGCACCTCGCCCGGCGTGGCGGCCATCGTGCCGCCGCGACGGTCGATCGGGAACGTGTTGAAGAGCAGGGACGAGCCGACCGCGCGCCACCACGTGTCGAAGAAGTAGTCGGCCGCGGCCGCCACCGCGGTGCGCCGCCGCCACGCGTCGGGCAGCGACAGCAGGATCAGCGGGGTGTCGAGGTGCGAGGCGTGGTTGGCGACGAAGATCACCGGACCGTCGATCCGCTCGAGCACGTCGAGACCCTCGACCCGGGCGCGCACCTGCGAGCGGAAGAGCGGCTCGAGCCCGGCCTTCTGGGCCACCTCACGGGCCGCCATGGCCGGCCGGCGCCGCGACCACTCCGTGCGGAACACCGTCGAGTGCGCGGCCGGCACCCACTCCTCGGCGGACCGCGGCACCTGGCTGCGCCGGCCCCACCGCCACCCGCGCGCGACCAGGCGGACCTCGTCGACCGACTCCTTGATGAAGCTGCTCATCGGGGTCCCCGATCGATTGTCGGGCGGAGGAGCGAAGCGGGGGAGCTCGAGAATCGAGTGGGGTGGTTCATCGCACGTGCGCCAGGAGGTGCGGCGGGTTGTGGAGATAGGTGATCGACGGCGACGAGCCGACGGTGCCCGACGCCATCTCCAGCGCGTCCTGGAGCGTCGTCGCGGCCCGGAAGCCCAGCCGGGCGGCGGCGCGGCGGTCCGCGCCGACCCAGATCACCTCGTCGACGTGGTCCATCGCGTGCGCCGACCAGTACCACATGTAGAACGGGTGGACGCCGTGGTAGGCGTGCGAAGTGCGGTAGAGGTGGCGGTACCAGGGGTCCTCGGCGAACTGCTGCTCGTACTTCTCCCCCACGACCGCCGGGTCGGTCGACTCCGCGAGCACCTCCTCGTAGAAGTCGACGTACGACGGGTGGTGCAGCTGGTTGAACCCCTCGTTGAGCGGGTGGTAGAGGATCACCGCGCCGCCCTTCCGGACGACGGGCTGCCCGAGGTAGGAGTTGAAGTAGTAGCCCAGGCCCATGCAGGTGGCCAGGATCGGGTTGAGCGAGGAGTTCACGTTGTAGGGCCCGACGTACGGGATCCCCATCACCAGCACGTCGGACTGGCCCTGCACCTCGACCAGGTGCTGCTGGTGCACCTTCTGCAGCGTCCGCTCGTGCACCGCCTCGACCTCGCCGGCGTTGACGCCGGTGAGGCCGTAGACCGAGCGCATGTCGTGGAACATCTTGTGCCGCAGCTTCTGCGGCGCGACCGACAGCCCCCGCCGTACGCCGAGCATCGTGGCCTGGTCCTTGACCGACCACTCCCACTCGCGCTTCTGCAGGAACTCGTAGGGCTTGGGGAAGATGTCGTTGTTGAGCGTGGTCTCGATCTGGAAGACCTTGACCGTCTCCTTGATGACCCGGCCCATCCGCCAGGCGGAGTGGTGCATCGCGGAGTGCTTGTGGTCCATAAACGATCGCGAGTGCACCATCGTCTTGGCGTTGTGGTGGTGGCGCAGCGACGTGTACGACGCGAGCCCGATGCCGACGGACTTGTGGCCGCCGTCCATGGCGACGAGGTTGACGTTGACGTAGACCAGCAGGTCGGACTCGGCGGCCCGCTTGCTGATCTCGATGTCCTCGCCCTTGTCGGTCGTGCCGAGGTGGGCGAGGTCGTCGCGGTCCTCGGCGTCGAAGTTGTAGAGGTCGCCCTGCGGGTAGAACGAGCGGAACACCCGCTCCCCCACGATGTGCTTCAGCTCCGCCGCCGTCATGCGCCGGTGCAGCGCGTTGGCGGCGATCAGCTTCACGTCGTCGACGCCCGCCTCGGCCGCCATCGTCAGCACGTGCTCGATGATCCGGCCGCGGATGTCGGGCGCCTTCATGGTCGGCAGCGGCAGCGACAGGTCGTCGAAGGCGATCGTGAGCCGCATGCCGGGGAAGAGCAGCGTCGGCAGCGGGTCGGAGTCCACCGGGTGCAGCAGCGCCTCACGGATCGCCGCGTCCACGTCGGGGACGGCGGGCAGGGACTCGGGCGGGTAGACGACACGGGTCCCGAGGGGGAAGGAGTCCTCCAGCCGGAAGCCGAGTCCCTCGTGGACGACGAGCGGCGGGGTGCGGTCGTCCACCTCGAGCACGAATCCAGGGCGACTCATTGCGAACTCCTCATTGTGACGAGCGGGGGTCGAAGGCCACCTTGACCGTGCCGAGCCGGCCGGCCGAGTGGGCGTGGTCGAGCGCTTCTCGCCACCGGTGCAGCGGATAGGCGGTGACGGTCTTGGCGAGCTGTTGGACGGCGTCGGTCGCGGCCAGCTCGATCGCCTTGTCGAAGGCCTCGTCGCCCTGCGCCGAGGCGTAGGTCCCGACGACCTCGAGCTCGCGGAACCACGCCGCGGACAGGTCGGCGGCGGCCGGCATCCCGGACAGCACGACGCGGCCGCCCGCCCGGGTCGCCTGCAGCGCGGTCTCGAGCGACTGCTTGCTGCCCACCGCGTCGATCGCGACGTCCACGCCGCCGAGCAGGTACGGCGAGGAGAACTGCGGCTCGAGCTGGAAGGCGCCGGTCGCGCGGCGTACCCGCCGGAGCACCTCGCCGGGCGCGACCACCTCGGTCGCGCCGAACTCGCGAGCCAGCTCGCGCTGGTGGGCGTGCTTGGCGACGACGATGATCTCGCCGGCGTCGGTGAGCTCGCGCAGGGCGAGCGTGGCGAAGAGCCCGACCGATCCTGCGCCGCTCACCAGCACGCGGTCGCCGCTGCGCAGGCCGGCCCGCCGCGCGGTGTGCACCGCACAGGCGAGGGGCTCGACCAGGATCGCCTGCTCGTCGGAGAAGCCGTCGGGCACCGGGTGCAGCTGGCTGCGGTGCGCCGCCAGCTGCTGGCCCCAGCCGCCGCCGGTGTCCTTGCAGAAGCCGGTCTGCAGGCCGGGGGCGAGGTGGCCGACGGTGATCCGCTCGCAGCGGTTGGTCTGGCCGCTGGCGCAGTGCGTGCACGGCTCGACGCCGCGCGCCGCGCAGGTGAGCACCGGGTCCACGACCACGCGGGTGCCCTTCGGCAGGTCCTCGCAGTCCTCGAGCAGCTCGGCGACCACCTCGTGGCCGGGCACGAAGGGCAGCGAGACGACCGCGGAGAAGTAGAGGCTGGTCCGCCCCGACAGCGCGCCGAGGTCGGAGCCGCAGATGCCGGACAGCCGGGTGCGCAGCCGCGCCCACCCGGGCCGGTCGACCCGCGGCTCGTCCAGCGTCACGAGCCGCAGCGGCGCGGCGAAGCCCGACAGCACGCCCGGCATCCGGCCGCCGATCGCCTTGCCGGCCACGGTCCGCGGCACGGACCGGAACATCTCCAGCGCCAGCATCATCCGAGACCACCTGCCGGGTTGAGGCTGCGCCCGTTGGACTCGGAGCTGGCCCAGTCGACGATCGTCCATCGCTGCCGGCGCGCGTGCCGGTAGAGCGAGACGTCGGGCTTGACGACGACCGGCCGGCCGACGGCCTCCAGCAGCGGGAGGTCGGAGTGGGAGTCCGCGTAGCCGTACGACGCCGCGAGGTCGATGCCGTGCGCCGCGGCGTACGACCGCATCCAGGCGGCCCGCGACTCCCCCACCAGCGGCGACGACGCCAGGAACCCGGTGCACACGCCACGGTCGTCGACGGCCAGGTCCGCGGCCTCGATGTGGTCGAAGAGCGGCGCCAGCGGACGCGTCAGCGGCCGGATCGCGCCGGTGATCAGCACCGTGCGCTGGCCGGCGTTGCGGTGCTCCCGGATCCGGCGCACGGCGTCGGGCGAGAGCCGGGACAGCACGTGGTCGGTCAGGTGCTCGTCGGCGATCGCGTCGAGGTCGGCGAGCCGCGCACCTTCGTACTGGCGGTAGACCGCCCGCAGGAAGGCGCTGCGCTCTCGGCGCTCCGCGCGCACCAGCGCCGGCACCTTCGCGGCGACCCGCCCGATCTCGCCCCACCGCTCGGTGCCGCTCTGCTCGCGCAGCCGCAGCCACAGGTAGGTCTCGATGACGTTCGACGACAGCAGGGTCCCGTCCATGTCGAAGAACGCCGCGACCGCCGAGCCCTCGCGGACCGGCTTGAGCACCGGGTCGCTGGCGGCCCGGCGCTTGCGACGCGCCTCGTCCATCCGTCGCACCGGCGCGGTGACGGCCGGGCAGTGCACGTCGCCGAGGTAGTGCGGCCAGTCGATGACGGCGGTGTCGAAGCCGAAGCTGGCCCGGTCCTCGGCGCTCAGCGACCGGTAGAGCGCGTGGGTCTGCGCGTCGGAGAAGCGGAGCTCGGCCTGGGCGTACTCGCGGTAGAGGTCGAGGTAGCGGCGCAGGAACTCCAGCCGCCGGCCCTGCTGGTCGAGCTTGCGGGCGAGGTCGCGGGTCCGGTCGCCGCGGGGCGCGTGGCCCACGACGTAGTCGGCGACCTTGTGGGCACGCTCGCTGGTGGTCAGCAGCCGCTCCACGGACGAGGCGCCCGGGAAGCGCCAGTCGGGCAGCCGGGCGGCACCGCGGTCGCCCGCGGCGAACGGGTGCTCGTCGAAGTAGCCGCGGATGGTGTCGTAGAGCACCCGGAACGTGAGCGGGTTGCGGTCACCCGAGGAGACGTGGAAGTACGCCGGGTCGCCGGGCTCGGGCGGGTGCGCCAGCACCGCGACGATGGCGGCGACGACGTGGTCGACCGGCACGATGTCGACGATGGTGTCGGGCGAGGACGGGAACTCCGGCAGCTCGCCGCGCCCGTAGGCCAGGATCAGCGGCTCGGCCATCTTGAAGCCCTCGATCCAGCCCGGGTAGGGCCGCTCCAGGGCGGACTCGATGATGCTCGGCCGGACGATCGAGACCCGACGCGGCTGGGCGGCGTCGCGGGCGTGCTGCTCGACGACCCGCTCGCCGAGCGCCTTCGTGAACGTGTAGCAGTCGGTCCACCCGAGGCTGCGCGCCCGCTCGGAGCCGATCCGCACGAGCTCGCGCTTCACCCACTCCTTGCGAGCGGACTCGGTGGCCGCGGCCGCGGTCAGCAGGCCGGCGCGGCTGTGGGTGCGCTCGGCCTTGCGCCGCTCGCGCTCGAGCACGGTCGCGCTCCGGCTCTGGTGCTCGACGACCCGTCGCTGGGAGAGCCCCCACGCCAGCTCGGCCTCGAGGTCGACGTCGTGGTCGACGGGGCCCTCGGGGATGCTGCCGCGCCGGCGGCCGGCGACGTACGCCGTGGAGATGTGCACGTAGTGCAGGTCCGGTCCCGCCTCGCGCACCCGGGCCAGCAGCTCGCGGGTGCCCTGCACGTTGGTGCGGAAGCCCTCGTCGACCGGCGGGTCGAAGGAGACGTCGCCCGCGCAGTGCACCACCGCGTGCAGGCCGCTCGGCAGGACCGGCGCGTCGGCCAGGTCGCCCTCGAGGACGTCGACCCGCGCGGCCATCAGCTCGTCGACGCCACCGGCGGCCTCGACGACATCGGCGAACGCCGGCTTGCGCAGCAGCGCGGCCGTCCGGGCGGCGGCGCTGGTGGACCCCTTGGGCCGGACCAGCACGGTCACCCGCACGCCGGGCACGTCGCTCAGCAGCAGCAGGAGCAGCGCCTCGCCGACGAACCCCGTGACGCCGGTGAGCAGGACGTGCTGTCCGTCGAGCCGTTCGGCGATCCTCGGGCCCTGCGTCATGCACGTCCTCCTCGGTCGGTCGTTTCGGTCGTGCGCGAGCTCAGCGGCGCGCGCGGTCGTCCCGGCGGTTGCGCAGGAACACCAGCGGCAGCAGCAGCGCGCCGACGAGCGAGGCCAGCCAGACGATCACCGTGGCCGCGATCCACGTCTCGATGCCGGTGATCGACATCTCGTCGGTCAGCAGCGTCGTGATGATCAGCCCGAGCAGCGTCGCGACCAGCGCCACGCCGCCGCGCAGCGCCGGTGCCGCGGAGATCGCCATCTGGGTGAGCATCGGCTGGGCCAGGGCGTAGACGACCGTGAAGATGACGACGGCGATCAGGAACGCCGAGGCCGTCACGGTCATGTCGTCGAGCAGGTACGCCGCGACACCCAGCCCCACGGCGTTCGCGAGCAGTGTGATGCCCACGTTGATCAGCAGCCGGATCATGCCCGAGAACCTACTACCGATCACCAGTCCAGCAAGGCCTGCCGTCTCAGCGTCCTGCTACCGACAAGTAGAGGTCGCGGTGCACCTCGGCGCACCGCTTCCAGGTGAACTCCCGGCAGTGCTCGAGCCCGCGGACGGCGAGGTCGGGCCCCTGCGCCCGGGCGTCCAGCACGGCGCGCGCGATCGCGCGGGCGTCGTCGGGGTCGAACATCACCGCGGCGTCACCGCAGATCTCCGGCAGCGACCCTGCGTTCGCGGCCGCAACCGGGCAGCCGGAGGCCATCGCCTCGAGCGGCGGCAGGCCGAAGCCCTCGTAGCGGCTCGGGAACGCCAGGACGGAGGCTCGCCGGTAGAGCGACAGCAGCTCCTCGCGCGAGACGAGGCCGCGCCGGTCGACCCACTCCGGGAGGTCGTCGCCGAGGGAGTCGAGGCCGCCACCGGTCAGCACCAGGCGCAGGCCCGGCACCTCCTCGCGGACCAGGCGCATCGCCTCCAGCAGCCGCCCGTGGTTCTTGTGCGGCCAGCCGCGGGCCGGGTACAGCACGAAGTCCTCGCGCTCCCCGACCACCGGCGCGAAGTGGCTGGTGTCGACGCCCAGGTGGGCGACGTGCACGGTGTCGGGGTCGAGGCCGTAGTGGCGCACGATCTGCTGCTTGGAGAACTCGCTGATCGTGATCACCGCCGAGGCCCGCCGCGTCGGCCGGTCGTAGGTGAACCTCCGGTAGACCTGCTCGGCGCGCGAGAACAGCTCCGGCAGGTCCTTGTGCTGGGTGTCGAGCAGCGTGACCACCGCCCGGGACCCGCGCGGGGCCGGTGGCGCCGGCACGCTCAGCGGGTAGTGCACCACGTCGGCGTCCGCGAGCGCCCGGCGCAGGTCCTTGCTCCGCCGCGACTGGAGCTGGCTCTCGAGCCGCCCGCGGGTGCCGTCCGCGCCCGCCACCCGCTCGACCACGTGCTCGCGCACGCCCTCGGAGAAGCCCGCAGCAGCGCGCGGCAGGTAGGTCGTGACGTCGAGCTCGGGCATCGCGGCCAGCTCCCGCGTGAGCTCGCGCGCGTAGGTCTCGCTGCCGCCCATGCCGCCGGGGACGAGGCTGAGCATCGGCAGGGCGACCGCGACACGACTGGCGGAGGGCCCGGTGGACGCGCCCGTGGACGCTGGCGAGAAGGACATGCGGGCGGTCGTCTCCGTCTCTCGGCGTCGGTCTCGGCGCGGGGAGGCCTCATGCTAGTACCGGCCCACCGCGTCGCCGCCGGGGCGTGCCCTAGCCTTGTGCCGCGTGCCCGCGGCCGGGCGCTCGTACGACGACGAGGAGTCTTGTGACAGACCAGCACCCCCGCTATCGGGCCCTCCTGACCGGGGTCACCGGCCAGGACGGGTGGTACCTCGCCCGACGGCTGCTCGCCGAGGGCCAGGAGGTGCACGGGATCGTCCGGGACGAGAGCGTCGTCGACAGCATCTCGGCCGAGCTCCCCGGCCTGCAGATCCACGTCGCGGATCTGCGTGACAACGACAGCCTGCTGCGTGCCCTCGACGCCGCGGCCCCCGACCGGCTGTTCAACCTCGCCGGCTCCACGTCCGTCGCCCGCTCGTGGGAGGCCCCGGTCGAGACGGCGGACACCATCGGCATCGGCGCGGTGCGCCTGCTGGCCGCGGCGTGGGAGCAGCAGGAGCGGACCGGGCGCGAGATCCGCTTCCTCCAGGCGTCGAGCGCGGAGGTCTTCGGCGACCCGGCGACCGCCCCGCAGAGCGAGCGGACGCCGCGCAACCCGATCACGCCGTACGGCGCCGCGAAGGACTTCGCGCACACGATGGTGCAGGTCTACCGGCACCGCGGGCTCTACGCCACGGCGGCGATCCTCTACAACCACGAGTCGCCGCGCCGGCCCACGACGTTCGTCGCCCGCAAGATCACCGCCGCCGTGGCGGCGATCGCACGCGGGCGGCTCGACCACCTGTCGCTGGGCAACATGGACGCGCTGCGCGACTGGGGCTACGCCCCCGACTACGTCGACGCGATGATGCGCATCCTCGACGCCCCCGAGCCGCATGACTACATCGTCGCCACGGGCAACGCCCACAGCGTGCGCGACTTCCTCCGCGAGGCGTTCGCCGTGGTCGGGATCGACGACTGGGAGTCCTACGTCTCCGTCGACCCGAACCTCTACCGGCCGGCCGACCCGCGCGCGCTGGTCGGCGACGCCGCCCGGCTCCGGGAGCTCGGCTGGGAGCCGACCGTCAGCTTCTCGGAGCTCGTGCGCACCATGGTGCAGGCCGACCTCGACGAGCTCGAGGCGACCCCGGCGCTCGACGGCGAGGTGCACGCATGACGGCGAGCCGCCCGTCGGTGCTCGTCGTGATGCCGACGCTCGGCGAGCGTCCCGCGACGCTGACCGACGCGATGCGCAGCGCGCTCGACCAGGAGGGCGTCGACGTCCGGCTCGTGCTCGTCGTCCCGACGGCCGCCGTCGACGCCCGCGCCGTCGCCCGCGAGCTGGGTGCCGACGTCGTCGACGACCCGCGCCGCGGACTGACCGCCGCGGTCAACGCCGGTCTCGACGCCCGGCGGGGCGAGGAGTTCTACGCCTGGCTCAACGACGACGACCTCTTCCTGCCCGGCGCCCTGGCCCACCTGGCCGGGCTGCTCGAGGCACAGCCCTCGGCGGTCGTCGCGTACGGCGCCTGCGACTACATCGACCCCGACGGCCGATCGGTCGGCGTCAGCCGCGCCGGTGCGTGGGCCACGCGGATCCTCGGCTGGGGACCCAACCTGGTGCCGATGCCGTCGTCCCTGATCCGGCTGAGCGCCCTGGACGCCGTCGGCCCCTACGACGAGTCGTTGAAGTACGCGATGGACCTGGACGTGTTCCTGCGACTGCGCAGGCAGGGCCGCTTCATCGCGACGCCGACGATCACCTCGTGCTTCCGCTGGCACCCCGACTCGATCACGGTGGCCAACCGGGCCCTGTCCAGCGCCGAGTCCGAGGCGATCAAGCACCGCTACCTGCGCCCGTGGGTCCGGCCGTTCGCTCCGCTGTGGGACGTGCCCGTCCGGCTCGCGAGCCGCTGGGCCGCGCAACGGCTCAACGACCGGGCGAAGGCACTGACCGACTAGAGGTGCTTGAGGGCTTCGCGGCGCGACAGCCCGGAGAGCCGATCGCCGTGCCGGGCCACCTCGGCCCGCACCCATGCCGGGTCGGTGCGCGCGTAGTCGCGCAGCGCCCAGCCGATCGCCTTGCGCAGCCAGAACGTCTGGTCGTCGACGTTGGCGTCGATCGCGTGCCGCAGCAGGGCGACGTCGGTCTCGCCCCTGCGGCCCACCTGGCAGATCACGGCCACCCGCCGCACCCACAGGTCGGCGTCGGTCGCCCAGGACATCAGCGTGGCGGTGAGGTCGGCGGGGTGCGCCTCGAGCGACGGTCGGACGAGGTGCTGCGCGGTCTCGTCGACCACGTCCCACCACGCGCCGGTGACGACGAGGTGGCGGAAGAGCGGCACCGACGGCGGCGCGAGCCACGCCCGGGCGCGACGGTGCCGCGCGACCGCCAGCGCGGCGTACCGCTCCTCGCGGTGGGTCGCTCCGTCCCACAGCGTCCGAATCGACGTCTCCCACGCGCCGCGGTCGACGGGCCGGTAGCCGGCCAGCAGCGGTCGCAGCAGCGCCTTGAGCTCGGGCGCGGTGTAGCCGCGGCAGGGCAGCTCGGACTTCATGTAGCGCTGCTGCTCGGCCGCGCGCTCGGGGTCGCCGCCGGCCGCCAGCGCGGCCCGCACGGCGGCCACGAGGTCGTCGGCATCGGGGCGGTCCATGGTGGGCGCAGAGGGGATCGAACCCCCGACCACCTCCTTGTAAGGAATGGCCGGATATGCGTTGTGCTGACCTGCGGAAACGGCGTCGGATCCCGAGCATTGTGCATCAAGGAAGGTGGTCAAGCCGAGGCTCAGTTCTCGGTGGTCTGCATGTCCTCGAGCTTCCAGCGCTCGGTGCTCGGTTGGTACCGGACGGTGCACTCGTAGCTGTTGCGGAGCAGCGCGCCGAAGCCGTTCTCGGAGTCGACGTCGCCTCGCACCGTCCAGCTGCCGTCGGAGTTTTCGGAGGCGACCTCGCTGGAGAAGTCCGCTGTGCCCGGCGACTTCAGCCGGTCCTCCACGAACTGCTGGCACACGTCCTTGGCGCCGTACTCTCCCCCGCCGTCGTCCTCGCCGCCGCTGCTGCAGCCGACGGCGAGTACCGCAAGCACGGGGGTCAGCGCGATCGTCGCAAGCTTCATGCCGTCTCCTCCTGATGAACATCATCGTCGGCGAGCCGACGCCGTAGGTAGGCCCGCTCGGCGGGGTGTAGGTGCTCGAGGCGGGCCCGGAGCGTGCCGCGGTCGACCCACAGCTCATCGGCGGCCTCGTCGACGCACGACGCCCAGGCGAGTGCCTCCCCCACCTCGCGGATGTCGGGGAGCAGTCGGCGGGCGGCCTCCTTGTCGACCTCGCGCTCCTCGCGCTCGCTGAACCCTCGCACCGCCGGCCCGCGCTCGAGGTGCACCACCTCGTGGGTCACCGTCGATCGACGCTCGGCCTGCGTCATCCCCCGCCGGATCGACACGTCCTGGGTGGAGTGCCGGCACCAGCCCGCGGGGCCGTCGTCGTGCCAGTGGAGCGTGACGTGCACGAGCTCTCGGAGCCGGCGCCAGGGGTGGTACTGCATGGCCGGGACCGTAGAGACCACCGCCGACATCGCGACAGTCCCTCTACGTCGTCGAGGTCCGGGCCGCGATGTCGTCGAGCAGAGATCGACGGTAGTCCTCCACCGCAGCGGTGAACTCTTCCCAGGAGACCTGGTCCTCGGCATCTCCGGGGAGATCGGACACCTCGTCCGTCAGCTCGAACGCATGCGGGAGCGTGGCCCGGTACGCATCGAGGACCTTCTGCCCGAGGTCCGGGTCCTCGCTGAAGGCCTCGACCTGCGGCCCCGTCACGAGGACGACACGGCCACTGGGGTACTTCGCGTACCAGTTCGCAATGGCCGCCGCCATCGTGGCCGTCTTGCCGCTACCTGTGCGCGCCCAGACGACGCCCTTCGGTTCCGTCATGGGGGCGGCGTCTCGGTGGACATCGCCATCACCTCGCTCGGTCGTCGCATCAACGATGGTGCGAACCAGGTGAGCTACAGCGGCCGCCTGTTCCTCGGTGAGGTCCCGAGTGCCAGCTGGCAGCAGCTCGACCAGCCGGGCCTCCCCTTGAGAGACGTCCAGCCCTAGCGACTCCGCGGCCGCCAGCGTCACGACCTTCTCGGAGAGCTTTAGCCCCCGAGCCAGCGCCTTCACGGTCGGTGGGTCGGGGAAGTTCTTGATCGGTTGCGTCACCAGCTGCTGGAGCCTCTTGCTGGACGGGCTGCCCCCGCAGTCTCGGGAGAGCTCGCCGTACGAACGGGCTCCTCGATGTGTGTCGATGAGCCTGCCCAGGTCCACGCCGCCACCCTCCACCGCTTGCCACGTGCGGGCAAGCCCCATCTAGGGACGCCCGCCTACCGCTGTTTGCCGTCTCAGAGTAGCCCTAGCGCCTACCAGAAATGTGCGTTCTGACCTGCGTCGATGCGTTGACGTGCAGAACTACAGCGATCGAATTTCTTGACAGCCTGCCTAGCGGTAGGCACTCTGTTGCCCACTACTGCTTGACAGATAGGCACCTACCGACGGAGGATCAATGCACAGAGCACGAAGATGGCCGAGGGGAACGTTCATGAAGCTCACCAACCGCCAGTTGCTGAAGGCGCTGGTCGGCGACCACGAGGGCGCAAAGATGAGCCAGCGCAAGCTGGCGAGGTACGCCGGCAAGCACCCGTCGTTCATCAACCACCTCACCAGCGGTCGGCGGAAGTCGTGTGAACCGCGTACTGCCGAACTCATCGTGGAGGCGCTTGACGTCCCGCTCCACGTCCTTTTCGTGCCCGAGCAGGCAAGCACTGCTAGCCGTACCGGCAAGGAACAGGTGGCATGAGAAAGAGCAGCACGGCTCGCAGCACGATCGCGCGGATCGCGGCGAACGAGCGGTGGGCGAAGACCGAGGACCGGTCGGCCGCCACCCAGCCCGCGCGTGACGCGATGGCCCGGAAGTTCGAGGACCAGGTCGACCCCGACCGCGTCCTCCCCGCTGCGGAGCGCGCGAAGCGGGCGGAGAACGCCAAGCGCGCGCACTACCAGCGCATCGCCCTCAAGTCGGCCCAGGCCCGGCGCGCGAAGAAGTCCGCCTGACTCAGAAAAGCCCGCAGGGCCCGGCTCATCGCTCGGCAGCGACCGGACCCCACGAACGAGAGGAGTCTCCCATGACGGAGACCAGCACCACCAGCAGGAACACCGCGGCGGCCACCGCCGACCGGCTCAAGGTCGTCGCCGACCTCCTCGCCGCTCACCCCGACCTGCCTGCCCCATGCGTCTTCGCGTACTCCGGCAGCGGCCACGTCGAGGTCACCTGGCAGCTGATGAACACCGACGGCCACAAGGACAACCAGCGGGACGCCGCCCGGACGATCATCGCCGCCCTCGGCGGGAAGTGGACCAAGAATCCGTGGGACGACCGCTTCGACTTCGCCCGGCCGCTCGACGGCGGCATCACGCTCCAGATCTTCGCGCATCGCGATCAGCTGTGTGAGCGCATCGTCACCGGCAGCGAGACCGTCACGATCCCGGCCGTCGAGGCGCAGCCCGAGCGCACCGAGCAGCGCGAGGTCGTCGAGTGGCGCTGCCACCCGCTCCTGGCCGACGAGGCGGTGTCGGCGTGAGCACCCCGGTCACCACCCTGGCGCTGCTCGCGGTCGCCCAGCACGCCGCCGACCACGGCCTCGCCCTCGACGCAGTCGATGCCCCGCGCCACACCGGCGACCCGATCCAGATTCGGATCTTCGCCGAGCACTTCGAGGCCTGGCTGGACACCGTCACCAACCTGCAGGTCGAGGAGCGCCGGCCGGTCTCCAGCCAGCCCGGCTCCCAGGTCCTCACCCACCGGGCGACCGTGCCCTCCCCCATCGGCGACGTCGCTGTCGAGCTGTGGACCGTGGTGTTGGCGCCGTCCGGCCTCCGGCTGCTCGGGAGCGCGTCGTGAACGCCCCCGACCCCACACCTGACCTGGCCGCGGTCTACGTGCACCCCTGCAACGGCCGCCGGTACCGGATCCGCGAGGTCACCGACCACCATCTGGTGCTGGTCCGCGTCGACGTCCACGAGCCGGGGATCGGCCACCTCATCTCCCGCGAAGCGTTCGAGGGGCACTACGTGAAGGTCGACGACCTCACGGGCCTCGTCGACGTCCTCGGGATCCTGGTCGACTCCGTTCGCCGCTCGGGCGAGCAGCCGGCCGTCGAGTTCACCGCCGGCCCGACCGGGTTCGGACCGCAGTGGTCGGACGCGAACCTCGCGCGGGTCTTCGGGCTCGATCAGCCCGCCGGAGGTGCGTCGTGACCGCGGCGCTGTCGGCTCGGGCACTGGTCGCCCCGGCACCGACCGAGCCCCCGTCGCCGTACGACCGCTGCGACGAACTCGACGAGACCCGGCCGGCCGACATCGACGAGTGCGGTCGGTGCGACGGCACGGGGATGTACGTCGACGTCGTCGACGGCGAGTCCGGCTACCGGCTGTGCTCGTGGTGCGCCGGGACCGGGATGCGGGGTGTGGCATGAGCGCCCCCGACCAGCACGAGATGACTGGCCCCCTGCGGATCGACGACCCGTCGGTCCCCGAGGTCGTGGGTCGCCCGATGGACCACAAGAAGCAGAAGGCTCAGAGGACCCGCGGCCCGATCCCGGCCCGGCAGGGCAACGGCTACTACGCCGACCACGCCACCGGCGACCGGCTCCGGTCCGTCACGACCATCCTCGGTGGCGGCGTCCCCAAGCCTGCGCTCCTCTTCTGGGCCGCGATCACCTGCACCGACGCCGCGATCGAGGCACTTCCCCAGCTCGTCGCGGCCTCGCGCCGGCCCGAGCAGCTCGCCGAGCTGCGGGACTGGATCAAGCGGGCCCACACCCGGAAGAAGGACGAGCGCGCCGAGGTCGGCTCCTTGGTCCACTCGGTGATCGAGTCCCGGATCCTCGGCACGCCAATGCCGGAGTCCATCCGCGTCGGCGACACCGAGTGGGCGGTCGACGGTCCCGAGCTCGCGCCGTTCCTGGCAAACCTGGTCCGGTTCGAGAAGGAGTGGCGGCCGCGGTGGACCGCGTCGGAGATGGTCGTGGCGAACCCCGAGCACGGATACGCCGGGACGCTCGACTACATGATCGGCGCCGAGGGCCCGATCGGCGAGGAGCTGCGGTCCCGGGGCTACTTCGTTCCGCCCGCGTGCGACCTGATGGGCGACACCAAGACCGGCGGCGAGTGGGACCGCGTCACCTCCCAAGGCCACGTGCACGGGGTCTACCCGGAGGCCGGCCTGCAGATGTCGGCCTACCGCAAGGCGACCGTCGCGTGGATGCGTGACGGCTCCCGAGTGCCGATGCCGCCCACCGCCGAGGTCGGCGTGGTCCTGCACCTGCGGCCGGAGGGCTACCGGCTCTACCCGGCGCGGTGCGGCGATCGAGAGTACGCGTACTTCCGCCACGCGCAGATGGTCGACGAGTGGTCCTCGCGGATCGCTTCCGCCAAGACCGACGACCCCGTGATCGGCAAGGCGCTCGCGCTGCAGGCCGCTGCTGAGGCGGTGGCGTGATGGCGACCGACCAGCTCGTGCTCGAGATCCCCGGCTGGGAACCGCTCTCGGTCGACCCCACCCCCGCGATGAAGGCCGGCACGCAGCGCGTGCTTCAGCACTCCTGGTGCGGCGCCGTCGTCATCGTCCCCTCCCCCGCCCGCGCCCACCTGGGCGACTGCCCCGCCTGCGACCGACCGACCGACGGCTGGTGGGAGCAACGCCTCCCCGTCGCCGGCGTCTCCGCACCTGACCGGAAGGCCTCCTGACATGCCCATCCTCGACCTCCAGAAGCGCGCCCGAACCCTTGGCCGCATCCGCCTCGGCCAGAAGGCCGCCAACGGCGCCCCCCAGAAGCTCGACCGCTTCCGCTTCACCAGCCACAGCCAGGCCCTCCTCGAGAAGATCGCCGAGCTCTACGGCGGCGAGGTCCGCGAGTGGACCCCCGCTGGCGGCACACAGCAGTGGGAGGTCATCTCCGGCTCCGCCCGCGTCCCGATCATGGTCCCCCCGCAGCCCGTCTCCCAGTGGTACGAGTTCTGGACCCGGGCCGGCTGCCAGCACCGCTGCGACGGCCGCACCAACGTCCTCACCGACGAGCCCTGCGACCCCGAGGACCCCAAGCACCTCGAGGCCATCAAGAAGCCGACCACCCGCCTGAATGTCGTCCTCCGCGACGTCGAGGGCATCGGCGTCTGGCGCGTCGAGTCCCACGGCTTCAACGCCGCCATCGAGCTCCCCGACGTCGCCGAGTTCCTCGCGGCCGCCGGCGGCTACGTCAACGGTTGGCTCGCGCTCGAGCAGCGCACCAGCGTGGAGCAGACCGACCAGGGCCCGAAGACCCGGCACTACGCCGTGCCGATCATCGAGGTCGACGTGACCCCGGCCCAGCTGATGGAGGGCAAGGGCCGCGTCGCTGCACCGGCGCTCACCGGTGGCCCGGTGGGCGAGACCCCTGCGCTCGCCGCGGCGGGCCCGGACTACGTGGCGATCGCCGCCGACCTCACCGACCCCGAGGACGTGCGGAACCTCTGGCGACAGGCCAACGCCGCCGGCCACATGACCCAGGGCCTCTCCGAGCACCTGCAGCAGCGCGTCTCCGACCTGACCACAGCCGAGCCGCCCGCCCGCTCGGAGCCACAGCCTGACGCGGACGGCGCGTACGAGGCCGAGGTCGTCGAGGACCAGCCCGCCCCGGCGGGCACGGACGACCCGGACGCGATCTGGCAGCAGATCGTCGCCACCGCCGGGCACGCCGGGATGACGACCTCGCAGCTCCGCGACGACTTCCCCGCCCGCATGGGCGGCCTGCTCCCCGACGAGGCGACGGCCGCCGAGCTCCGGGCGTACCTGCAGGTGCTCACGAAGGAGCCGGCGGCATGAGCTCGGCGAAGTGGCACGCGCAGCCGGTCGGCGCGTTCGACACCGAGACGACCGGCCAGGATCCCGCCACCGCGCGGATCGTCACCGCCGCCGTCGTCCACATGCAGACCGGCACGCGTCCCCAGCCGCTGCGCTGGCTCGTCGACCCCGGCATCGACGTGCCCGCCGAGGCCGCTGAGGTCCACGGCTACACCAACGACCGGATCGCCCAGCTCTTGGCCGAGCACGGTGGGAAGCCCGGCGGTGCGCTCCGCTTCCTGCCCACCGGGGCGGTTCGGCCGATCCCCGCCGAGACCGCGATCTTCGAGATCGCCATGCAGCTCGGCGGCCTGATCGCCCGCGAGCAGGCGGTCATCGTCCACAACGCCCCGTACGACCTCACCCTCCTCGAGCACGAGGCCCGCCGCTACGACGTCGACCCGCTCTCGCACCGGCCGTTCGGGCTCCGCGGCGTCGTGGACCCGATGGTCGTCGAGAAGGCCTTCGACCAGTGGCGCAAGACCTGCTACAAGAAGGCGGCCGACGGCACCGAGTGCGACCGCGAGAACAGCGTCCACGTCTGCGGCGGCTGCCGCGGCGGGAAGTGGGCGTGCGGCGGCTGCGGGACGACGGACCGGACGCTGACCAGCCTGTGCGCGCACTACGGGGTGGTCCTGGCCGACGCGCACGACGCGGCCGCGGACGCGGTCGCCTCGGTTCGTGTGCTCGGCAAGCTGATCTCCGGGTGGCCGCAGATGGCGGCGTGGAAGCTCGGCACGTTGCACGAG
Organism: Nocardioides agri; assembly: GCF_013778305.1. Taxonomy (GTDB): domain Bacteria; phylum Actinomycetota; class Actinomycetes; order Propionibacteriales; family Nocardioidaceae; genus Nocardioides; species Nocardioides agri. Next base: position 58,258 of record NZ_JACEIC010000001.1, on the reverse strand, counting down.
CACCAGGTGACGTGGCGTCGCACGCAGCAGGACGGGCTGCGGGAGTTCTTCGACAAGGTCGGCAAAGAGCACGACGGGATGTGCCCGTCGTGGCCGGTCCACACCGACGCGTGCGCGTCGGCCCACCGCGAGCAGGTGGCGGCATGACCGGCCAGGTGAGCCTTCTGGCATGTCAGGAGACCGTGGCGCGGGTCGCGACCACCGACCGCCGAGCGACCGCTGACGCCGTTCTCGACGTCGCGGTTAAGGACGCCATGCGTCTGGTGCGCCAGGGGCAACCCGGGCTCGCAGAGTTCCGGCTGGCTCGGGCAGCCCGGGCCGCTGCGCGGATCCTCGGCGCGGGCGAGCGGGGCGGTGCGCGATGACGACCCAGCTCTGCGGGGCGCGGTACGCCCGCAACCGCGCCATCACGTGCGGCAAGCAGCCCGGCCACCTCGACACGGACCCGTTCCACAAGTTCAACCCGGACGACCCCGAGACCTGCGAGTGGCTCGACGACGACACCGCACCGCCGGCCGCCACTGCCGCGTCAACGGCCGAGGGTGGCGGGATCGAGCGCGTGCAGGAGCGCATCGACAACCTCCTGAGTGTGGCCGACCGTTTCGACCACCCAGGCGGCTCGCGCCGCCTGGCGCAGCGCGCCCGCGACAAGGCGGCAGGGATGGAAGCCGCGCTGCGACTTCTCGGCGTGCCCGAGAACGGCGTGTTCGGTGACCCGCTGATCCACCGCCTGCTGAGCACTCCGCCCGGTGTCCAGGCAGGCGGTGACCCGTCGTGATCCTCCTCGCCCTCGTCCTCGCCGCCGGCGCCATCGCCATGTGGTTCGGCCTCCCAGGAGGCCAGCCATGACCTGCACCCACCGCCTCGCCGGCGACTCGCTGACCTGCGACCGCACCACCCCACACGACCCCGACGCCGCCGGCGGCCACACCTACACCTCGACCAGCGCCGGCGACGCCGAACCAGGAGGCGACTACTGATGCGCATCCTCGCCATCGACCCCGGCAACACCGAGTCGGCCTACGTCGTCATAGACCACGCCACCCGCCGCCCCCTCGAGTTCAACAAGATCGGCAACCACGAGCTCCTCGACAAGCTCCCGCGCCTTCAGCGCGACTGCGCCGTCGCCATCGAGATGGTCGCCTCGTACGGGATGCCCGTCGGCGCCGACGTCTTCGAGACCTGCGTGTGGATCGGCCGGTTCTACCAGCAACTGGTGCACCGGCTTCCCCAGCTGGTGAAGCGCCACCCGGTGAAGCTCCACCACTGCCACAGCGCGAAGGCCAAGGACTCCAACATCACCCAGGCCCTAGTCGACCGCTTCGCCCCCGGCCAGCCCAACAGGGGCAAGGGCACCAAGGCCTCCCCAGGCTGGTTCTACGGCTTCGCCGCCGACGTCTGGCAGGCCTACGCCCTCGGCGTCTACGTGGCCGACACCCTCCCGACCTCGCTCCTCACCGACCCCGTGCTGGCCGTGGAATCCCCCGCCGCGGCCAGCACGGGCACCACGACGGGACAGGGGGTGCTGCTCTGATGACCGCTCAGCCCGCGCTCTTCGAGGGCTACACGCCGACCGCGAAGCCGCGCCGCGCCGCCGCCTCCGACGCCGTACTCCTGGTCCTCGCTGAGGTCGCTGTCTCCATCGACCGCGGCTACGACGACGGCATCGGCGCTCCCGAGGTCGGCCTGCGCCGCCGCACCGTCGACGCCGCGGTCGAGCGCGGCTGGTTGGCCCGGTCCTATGTCGGCGACTCCGACACCGAACAAGGCCCGCGCCGTCTGCACCTGACCGCCGCCGGCCGCGAGCAGATCGCGTTCGACGACGCCTACGCCGTAGCTGGCGGGTGGCTCAGCGTTCGCCAGCATGTGACGGGAGGTGGCCGGTGACCATCACCGAGGCCAACCACACCGCACGGCTCCTCCGCTTCGCCGCCGGCCAGCACGCCGGCACCCCCGAGCAGATCCGCGAGTCCTTCGCCTACCTCACCGGCCGGGCCGAGAAGCCGCTCCAGGTCACGATCTCGATCGACCCGCATGCCATCGACGCCGCCATCCAGGCAGGAGCACGCCGATGACCACCTGCGCGGACCAGGAAGTCCGCTACTGGCTCACCGATGCCGGCTGGGCCGCTGCACGCGAAGCCGACGCCGCCATCGCCCGCGGCGAGCTCGCCCCGATCCACGTCAACTCCGAGGAGGAGTGATGGCACGTCACAAGCAGACCGTCACGGTCGTCCCGATCGGCCGCCTCACCGCGCACCCCGACAACATCCGGGCCGACGTCGGCGACCTCACCGAGCTCGCCCTCTCCATCCGCGAGCACGGCATCCTCCAGCCGCTCACCGCCACCGAGCTCGACGGCGACACCGAGCGCCTCCTCCTGCTCGCTGGCCACCGGCGTCTCTCGGCCGCCGTTCTCGCGAACTTCACCCAGGTCCCGGTGATCATCCGCCACGGCGTCGACGACGCCACCGAGCAGCTGGTCATCATGCTCGTCGAGAACTGTCAGCGCCGCGACCTCGGGCCGATGGAGAAGGCCGAGGCCTACGGCGCGCTCAGGAACCGCGGCCTCAGCGTCGCCGAGATCTCCCGGCGCACCGGCGTACACCAAACGACGATCTCCACGCTGCTGAACCTCCTCGAGCTCGACGAGGCGTCCCGCGACAGCGTCCGCGACGGGCGACTCAACGCCGGCGACGCGATCGCCGCCGTCCGCGAGACCCGGCAGCACGAGCGCACCACCACGGGCCGACCCGAGCGCGGCCGCCCGCGGGTCGTCGAACCACCCCACTTTGGATCCGACCACCCGCTCTTCGCCGACGCCTCCGCGGTCTGCGGCCACACCACCCGTCCGAAGGTCCAGAACAGTGGGGCCTGCGGCGCCTGCTGGGAGGCAGTCATCCGGGCTGAGGCCACCGGTGGGGCCATGCCCGAACCCGCTTACGACGAGGTCGTCGTTCAGCGGATCCTCGACGGCCAGCACAACGTCGCCGCGACCCCTCCCGACCGCGTGGAGGTCGTGCACCGGTGGACCGCCAGCGGCCGCTCGCTCAAGGCGCTGGAGGAGCAGACCGGCTGGAACGTCCACCGGTACGTCCGTCGCCCCACCGCCGAGGGGGCAGCATGAAGCTCAAGGACCACACCCACGGCGTGGTCGCCTTCGACTGCGACCACCCCGACTGCGTCATCGCAGTGCGCCGCTGCGTCAAGGCCTCCGCGGTCCGCCGCCTCCGCGGCGAGTCCGCCTACCTCGACGCCACCCCCGTCCGCCACCACATCGCCGCCCTCCTCGGCAACGACTGGTCCTTGCGCGCGATCGCCGGCGAAGCCGGCGTCACCGTCAATGTCGTTCGCCTCATCGGCAACGGCACCCAGCGCTGGGCCATCCCGGCGAACGCGGCCGGCATCCTCAGCGTCGACCCCAACCAGCTCCCCACCCGCACCCAGGGCCGCGGAGAGCCGTTCGTCTCCCGCACCGGCACCGTCCGCCGACTCCAGGCCCTCATGGCCATCGGGTACAGCCACAGCGACCTCCACCGCCACGGCATCCAGTCCCGGACGCTGATCCACCAGCAAGGCCGCTGGGTTCTCCGCTCCACCCACGACAAGGTCGCCGCTCTCTACCGCGAGCTCTCCCGCAAGCCCGGGCCCACCCCGCGCGCGGCACGGGAAGCAGCCAAGCGCGGCTACCCCAGCCCGGCCGCATGGAACGACATCGACCGCGACCCCGCCCCCGACCTGACCGACGAACTGCTCGACGCAGCCGCGATCGACGAGGTCGTCGTCCTTCGGGTGCTCGCCGGCGACAGCGTCCCCACGACCACCGCCGAGCGTCGCGAGATCGTCCGCCGGTGGCCGGAGACCGGCCGTTCCCTCAACGAACTCGCCCGCCTCACCGGATGGAAGCCCGAGCGATACACGTCCCGAACCGAGGAGGCAGCGTGATCTCCAACGTCAGCCGCATCGGCCAGCCGCTGCCCCCTCGCGAGGACCGCGGCTGGGTCACCACCAGCGAGCTCATCGACGAGACCTCCGTGACCTACCGGCAGGTCGACTACTGGCTCCGCACCGGCCTGCTCGCCACTCTCGAAGACATCCACCCCGGCACCGGCTGGACCCGCCGGCTCCCGGCAGACCAGATTCCCCGCGCCCGCGCCATCCACCAGCTGCTCCACGCCGGCGTCTCGCTGCAGGTCATCCGCCAGATCATCGACGACTTCGTCACCACCGGCCGCGCCACCAGCGAGGGGATCACCTTCGTGCTCGAGCAGACAGGAGACCCCGCCGCATGACCCGCCAGGCCAAGACACCCCGCCAACGCGCCGAGGAAGCGCTCGCCGTCGCCACCCGCCAGGAGAAGCGGCTCCGCGCCAGAGCCCGCGACCTCCGCTCCCAGCTCGAGGAGGCCGAGCGCGAGCACCGCGCCGCCCTCGCCCGCCGCGACCACCTCGCCACCCACCCCGACCTCCAGCCATACCCGACCAGCACCTCGACAGGAGACGACGCATGACCGACACCCAGGCCACCATCAACAGCAAGGGCCTCGACGGCACCGGCATCACCGAAGACATCGCCGCCGAGCTCTTCCACAAGGTCGGCACCCACGTCATGGCCATCGTCGACCTCCAGGTCGTCGACAAGCACGGCCCCTCCGTCAAGGGGAAGCGCAAGGTCACCCTCGTCATCGACGGCATCGAGCCAGCCCTCGACGACACCCTGGCCGAGCACCTCCGCGAGCTCCAGCGCACCGTCTACCTCAACCGCAAGCACGCCGACGGCCAGCTCGCGATCGACCAGGAGCTCACCGGCGACGAGCCCACCGTCGAGGGCGTCGTCGCCGCCGGCGCCGCACACCGGCCCCACCCCTTCCTCCCCGTCGACGCCTCCGAGGACAACCCCATCTGCGACGTCTGCGGCCTCCTCGAGGCCGCCGCCCGCCACTCCGTCCAGGACCTCCTCCCCGACGACGGCGACGACGACCAGGCCGGCGCCGGCGAGGCGGTCAACGAGGAGACCGGCGAGGTCACCGAGCCCGGCGAGCCGCTCCCCGACGCCACCGACGCCGAGCCCTGGGAGTACGACCGCCCCGAGGGCACCCGACAGCCCTCCACCGTCCCCGACCCGTTCGCCGCGCCCGACCCCGACCCGAGCCCGGCCGCCTAACCACCAGCCAGGTCTGAGGGGGTCAACGCCGGAAGAGGGAGCAGCCGTGGCTGAACCCCGGCGAAGGACGCCAGATCACCAGGACAACGGCCTGTTTCGGCCCGCTCCCCGCCACCTTTCCAGGCCGGGCGCACCTGCCCCCTCAGACCCTCCACACCGCACAACCCAGGTCGGGAGGACCACCACGTGACCAACGACGGACCACCAACCCGTCACCTCCACCCCATCGGGCAGGACGAACCACCGTTCGACCCGCGCTTCGACCACCCTGCCGACACCCGACAGCCACCCCAAGACATGGCGGCCGAGCAGTCCTGCCTCGGCGCCATGCTCATCTCCCCGCAGGCCATCGACGACGTCACCGCCGTCATCCTCCCCAGCGACTACTACCGCCCCCACCACGAGACCATCCACAACGCCATCGTCGACCTCCACCACCGCGGCGAGCCCGTCGACATGGTCACCGTCGCCGTCGAGCTCCAACGCCGCGGCGAGCTGCAGCGCGTCGGCGGCGCGCCCTACCTCCACACCCTCGCCGCCCAGGTCCCCGTCGCCGCCAACGCCTCCGCGTACGCCGCATCCGTCCTCGAGAAGGCCAAGCTCCGCGGCATCGTCACCGTCGGCACACGCATGGTGCAGCTCGGCCACGCCGGGAACCTCGACGCCGCCCAGTCCCACATCGCCGACGCCGTCGACCTCATCGAAGACACCGCGATGCGGTTCGGCAACACCTCCACCACCAGCACCGGCCTCAAGGACCTCTCCTGGATCCTCGGCGGCCAGCCCCCCGTCATCCCACCGCCCACCATCTGCCGCCGCACCGACGGCACCGCGCTCTTCTACCCCGGCAAGGTCAACGGCATCTTCGGCGACCCCGAAGCCGCCAAAACCTGGCTCGCCCAAGCCGCCGGCGTCGAAGCCATGAACGCCGGCGGCACCCTCGCCATGATCGACGTCGACCACAACGGCCCCGACCACACCGCCGCCAGGCTCCTCCTCCTCGGCGCCCGCCTCGAGCACGTCGCCGACCCCAACCGGTTCCGCTACTACGAGCCCGACGACCCCGACGAGCTCCGCGCCGCCGTCACCGACATCGTCCGCTTCGCCCCCACCGTCACGATCATCGACAGCCTCGGCGAGGTCTTCCCCATGCTCGGCGTCAACACCAACGACGGCGACGAGATGACCACCGCCATGCGCCTGGTCTGCACCCAACCCGCCCAGGCCGGCTCCTGCGTCATCACCATCGACCACCTCCCCAAGTCCACCGAAGCGCGCGCCACCGGCTACGCCATCGGCTCCATCGCCAAGAAGCGCATGATCCGCGGCAGTTACCTCCGCGCCGAAGCCCGCCAGCAGCCCGCCCCTGGCCATGTCGGCCGCATCACGCTGCGCATCGAGAAGGACACCGCTGGCGAGCTCCGCAAGTCCTCAGGAGGCGGCTACGCCGGCACCTTCACCCTCGACTCCACCCAGCCCCACGTCACCACCTGGCACGTCGGACGCGAGGAAACCCCGACGAACGACGACGGGACCTTCCGCCCCACCCACGTCATGGAGCGCATCTCGCGCTACGTCGAAGAGAACGACCAGTGCACCTTCACCGACATCAAGGACGCCATCACCGCTAAGGACAAGATCCTGCGCCACGCGATCACCACCCTCGTCGCCGAAGGCTTCATCTCCCGGATCCAGGGACCCCGCCGAGCCCAGCTCCACCACTCCATCGCCCTCTACCGAGAGACAGAGGATGACCATGTCCAACAGCCCGACTGACACCCCCACCCGAGTGTGTCCCTCAGTGTGTCCCGAGTGTGTCCCGGACGGGTGCCAGGGACACCGCGAGACGAGTGTGTCCCCTGGTCCCCTCTCCTACGGAGGGGACACACTCGACGAGCCCCTCACGACCGCGTCCCCCAGTGTGTCCCCAGACCCGTTCCCGGACCCCCAGACCTACGGCCTCTGCACCGCCTGCGGATCCGTCGAAGTCGCCCTGGTCAAAGCCACCGGCACACGAGACCTCAGCAGCATCGGCGAACACCACGCCTACCCCACCGGCTACGGCTGCGAGGTCTGCTCGTGAGCACCCCGCCCATGACTGGCGAGGACCTCATGGCTCGCTCCGGTGCCCGGTGGTGCGAGACGCACGACCGGTGGGAGTGCTCGGCGAAGAAGCCCGATCACCACGCGACCGCGATCCGTGGTCTGGCGCTGTGCAAGAACCATGCCGGCCGGTCCCTGGCCGTGGCCAAGGCCCTCGGTGAGGCGAACCTGGCGGCCTGGTCGACGGCGGCGAAGCCGGCCGACGCGGTCGCGTTGGATCCGGGCACGGTGGTGCTCGATCAGCTGCGGGTCGCGGTGATGCGGGCGGACCTGTACGGGGAGATGCTCCGTTGGCAGCTGGAGGTCGAGGACGAGGTCGGCCTGGTCGGCACGGTGTACGCGGCCGGACGTGACGGTGCGCGGGTGGAGACGGGCGAGCGGGCTCGTGGGCTGGCGCAGCTCGAGGCCGCCGAGCGTGACCGCGTCGTCCGGTTCGCGAAGACGGCGCACGACATGGGGATCGCTGAGCGGCACGTCGAGCTCGAGCAGGAGCGGGCGTCGCTGGTCACGGCGGCATTCCGGGCGGCGCTCGGGGTGCTCGAGCTGTTGCCGGCGGATCGGGACCTGGCGGTGCGGACGTTCCTGACGTCGTTGGGAGCGGGCGAGGTCGTGGCCGGCGAGGTCGATCCGTGAGGCCCCGTCAGTCCCTCTCGCTAGGTGGATCGGCCGCGTCGTTCGGTGACCCCCAGCGCTTCTCCAGGACCCACGTGCGAGCCCGCCTGAGCTGCCGAATCAGCGACCTCCGCCAGTTCCGCTCGAGCTCGTGCGGCGAGCTGGTCCAGTGGAGCAGCAGGACCGTCACCTCTCGTCCGGTCTCCCGGTCGTCGATGTCGGTCCGGGTAACGAGTTGCTCGAGCTCGTCGCTCAGCTCCGGCCAGCGTCGCCGGGAGAGCCCTACCAGCTCGACGATGCCCAGCAGCATCATCTGCTGGGGGTCTTCGTTCCGGTCCTGCGCCGTCCACGCCGCGGCGAGCAGGCGTGAGGCGACCTGTCGGGCGTGCTGCAGGTCGGACATCCTGCGCTCGTGGCGGAGCGTGGCGAGCACGGCCACTGCCGCGACCAGGCCAGCGATGACGCCGCCGATGATCCCGTCGAGGCCGTACAGCCACCACCAGCTGGAGTCGCTCGGGTCGAGATCGGGCGGGTTCATGGCCGGACGGTACCGGGAGGCGTCGTGACCGTGTGCGCGAACCGGACCGACGACCCCGGCCTCTTCACCCCCTGCTCCAGCTGCGCCTGTGCCCAGCAGCTGAAGGAGACCAGCTACGCCGACCCCGACGTCGAACGCCTCGCTGTGCTGATCGGTGAGGGCCTCGGCCAGGTCGAGGCGTCCCACCAGCTCTGGCCGCCCGCCGTGGTGAAGCCGCCGCCGGTGCCTGCCGAGGTCCGGTCGGTGGCGTCGCCGACGGCGGCTGCCCCCGGGGCCGTACCCACGACCGCTCCGCCCGCGCTCACCCCGATTGAGGAGATCCGATGACCGACAACCACGCCACCGTCCCGGCCTGGTGCACGAGCTGCCACCACCCCGCACCGGTCGACGCGTGCCCCCGCTGCGGCGGCACAGGGAGCACCACGGCCCGGCCGGAGCGCGAGTGGGGCGACCCCACGGAGGCACGCCCATACGGCACCGAGCTGTACGAAGCCCTCGCGTTCGAGGTCCTCATCGAAGACCTGGAGGCAGCATGAACACCCAGCGAGAAGACGGACAGCCGGTCACCTTCGGCGTTCACGGGGGGCTAGCGCCGACGGCGGCGGCTGCCCGTCGCGCGGAACCTATCCGACGGGGACCGTCCGCAGCCAGTCCCAACGTTGGGGAGGCGTCGTGACCACGCCGGCGGCCGAGCTCCCCGAGCTGGCCACCGCGAACGATGAGCACGTCCGGGCGTGCACCGCCGACGGTGTCGACCACGACTACCGGCCCCACCTCGGGCCCCGCCCTGGGTCCAGCGGCCGCGGCGTGGCCCGCGACCACGCCTATCTCCGGTGCGTCTGGTGCCATGCCGTCACCTGCGGCAACGCCGACGAGACCGACCCCTGCATCGAGCCGTACCACCACCGCGTCCCACACCGCACACGCCTCGGCACCACGTGGCCGATCGGCGGCAACCGACCCGACCCCACACCGAAGGGAGCACGCCGATGATCGCGCCCGAGCTCAGTCCTCGTCCTCGTCATCGAGGCCGGCCCAGTACTCCGCGTCGCGCTCCTCGAGGACGGCCTGCAGGTCCTGCCAGGCCTCGTAGTCGTCGTGCTCCGGTGCGGGCTGGGTCACGCCTCCATCGTGCGCCGCGGCTCCGCCTGGTGCAACGGGTGGAGGTGGCCCGATGAGCGACCAGCAGACGTGGATCCGGCCTGTCGCGGTCGGCACGGTCGGTCAGATCCGTGCCCAGGCCGAGCTGCACCTCGACCTCGACGAGACCGGCCGGGCCCTGGTGCACGAGGCGGTGCTGGGGCAGCTGCTCCTCGACGCCGGATCGAAGCGCACCGCATGAGCGAAGTCGTAGTCATTGAAAGGAGCTTCCCGTTGCCTGGTCCTTACCCGACTGGTTATCAGCACCTCGTCCGCGAGACCGATCGAGCCGCGTTCGAGCATGCCCGAGCGGCCACTTTCACGCTCCGGACCGGCATGCCGGACCGACGTTTCCCACAGATCGACCGGGGTGTGGAAACCCACCTACCGGCTGTACGCGCGGTGTGGTGCTATCGGAGCGGGAAACGACAGCCGCTTGGGCGGCCCCCGGGCGGAGGTCAGAGTCCGCCGGGGGCCTCGCCGGAAGGGAAACGACCGACTGATGAACAACCTAACGCCCACAGACGACCCCGCAACGGGCGGAGCGTTCTGCCCCACGTGCGGAGCGCTCGCGCTCGACGCGAACGTCATGCTCAAGGACGCGCTCGCCTCCGCGGACTACCTCTGCGGGGAGGGGCACATCTGGTCCACGCGGTGGCTCATCGCCCCGCCACCAACGACTCCCCCGACGGCGGCCGCGAGCTGACGCTGGAGTTCACCCTTACCAAGATCCAGACGCAGGTCTACGGGACCCTCGGCGTCGACGGCTCTCCGACCGGGGGTGCCGCGTGACTGCACCCAGCCGCCAGCCCATGACCCTCGCCGACTACGTCCGCGAGCTCACCGAACCCCACACCCACGTCGAGACCTACCAGACCAAGTCCCTCACCGGGCCCGGGTTCATCGACGCCCGCCACATCACCCGCGCCCCCGCTCTCCTCGTCCAGCTCGCCAACAACGACGTCCCCTCAGCAGCATCCGACGACGGACCACGCGCCGGCTACGCCTCCAAGCCCGCCGCCCGCCTCGAAGCCCTCGACGCCCTGGTCAGCATCGACCTCGCCGTCAACCGGTGGATCCTCGACATCGGCGACCAGCCCCAGCACCTCGACACGGCCCGCGCGCTCCAGCAGCTCCATTCCCTCGCCGTCGGCGCCGACCAGGTCACCCGGACCGCGATCGAACGCGACGTACACCGCTGGTGGATCCACGCCCGGATCGTCACCGGCTGGGACTCGGCAGCGTGGTCCCCCGACAACACCTGCCCCGCCTGTGGGGAACGCGGGACGCTGCGGATCCGGCTCGCCGAGCACATCGGCCGGTGCACCTTCAAGGGTGACGACCGGCGCGACCCCTGCGGCGCGACGTGGGACGAGGCCACGATCGGGCTGCTGGCCGACCACATCCGCGCGGAGTCCGAGGCCGAGCGGCAGGTGCGGCCGGGCGCGGGCCCGTGCTGGTGTCCGGTGCCGGAGCCGGACGTGCCGGACCTGCGGTTCCAGTGCCCGGCGTGCGGGTCGGCGCGGTGTTGGAACGCGGTGCACGCACGGTTGCTGGCGTCCCTACGCGAAGAGAGGATGGGCGCATGAGCGTGTTGGGCAAGCACGTCGTGTTGGTCCACCCTGATGACGTCAACCTCGCTGACGCCAAGGCGCTGGCCGCACAGCACGACACCACCGTCGTCGGGAACCGCTTCGTGCCCCGTGGCCAGCTCCTGCTGGTGAACCCCGCGCTGTGGGAGTGGCGACCGTGACGTACCGCGACCGCAACGACCATCCGCGCTTCGAGGGCCGCGCAGGCGTGATCGCTCTCCTGGTGGTGATCGGCCTGGTCGGGTACGGCATCTGGGCGTACTTCACCGACACGGGCATCGACCCGCTGGGGTGGTGAAGTCCTGAGCCTTCACCACCAACCGGTGCAAGGGCTGTGGCCTTGACACCCGAAGGTTTCGCGCTCAAACTGTCGATCGGCGGGTGAAGTGTCTCCAGACACTCCCCGCCGTTGTCGTGCACAGCCAAACGCCGGGAAGATGCCAACTGCAGGCCACCGTGTAGCTGTCACGCTAGCCTGACGCCGAATACGTACAGCGATCGCTCCTCCCCGGTGAGCGTCGCCCAGGGGTCACTGATCGGGTCGTGGAGGAATCATGGGCACGTACTCGTCGATCGAATGGACCGAGGTCACCTGGAACCCGGTCACAGGCTGCGACCGCGTCGCCGCCGGCTGCGACAACTGCTACGCGCTGGCGCTCGCGAAGCGGCTGAAGGCGATGGGCGCCGAGAAATACCAGAATGACGGCGACCCGCGCACCTCAGGGCCTGGCTTCGGCGTCACCATCCACCCGGCCTCCCTCGACCAGCCACGGCGCTGGAAGAGCCCGAAGGTCGTCTTCGTGAACTCGATGAGCGACCTCTTCCACGCCAAGGTCCCGATCTCCTTCGTGCGCGACGTCTTCGACGTCATGCGGGAAACCCCGCAGCACACCTACCAGGTGCTCACCAAGCGAGCGAGCCGCCTCGCGAAGATCGCCGACCGACTCGACTGGCCCGACAACGTCTGGATGGGCGTCTCCGTCGAGTCCTTCGACGCCGTCGACCGCATCGACCACCTCCGCGCCACGCCGGCCGCCGTCCGCTTCCTCTCGTGCGAGCCGCTGCTCTCCGCCCTTCCCGGGATCAACCTCGACGGCATCGACTGGGTCATCGCCGGCGGCGAGTCCGGGCCGAACGCCCGACCGATGGATCCCGCCTGGGTCACCGACCTACGCGACCAGTGCGAGAACGCCGGCGTCGCCTTCTTTTTCAAGCAGTGGGGCGGCCGCACGCCGAAGGCCAACGGCCGCGAACTCGACGGCCGCACGTGGGACGAGATGCCGATGCTGGCCCTGGCCTAGGTGCTCGGGAAGACGATCGAGACAACGCCCTCCTTGTAGGTGCCCTTCCGGGTCTGGCCGATCGCGTGGATCAGGTTGTCCTCCTGCATCGGCTTCAGGGTCGCCCGACGGACCTGGGTGCTGTGGAACGGCGTTTCGGCGATCACATGGTCGACGAGCTCCTTGATCGGGACGGTCTGACCGGCGTAGTGCTCGAGCAGGTAGTCCCGCAGCGGGCCGGTCGCGTCCTCGTTGTCGAAGAGCACGAGCTGGTCGGCCAGCCGGTCCTCGAAGCGGTAGTCGCCGCTGGGCGCGAGCTTCCACATCGCCTCCTTCATACGGTCGAACGCCTGGAGGTTGCGGGTGCAGAAGAACATGTAGTTCCCGATGTGGCCACCCTGGTTGACCATCGCGAAGCTGCGAACGTAGGCGAAGTTGCAGACGCTCTTGAGCTGCCGCTCGTAGAGGTCGTGGAGGAACTGCTGCCGCTCAGGCCCTCCGTCGGGCGCGTCCTTGAACTCGTCGGTGCCGAACAGCCGCTCGAAGTGCTTGTCGACGTTGCCGGCCGTGGCGAACCGGTTTACGGAGTTGAAGTCGAAGTAGATGAACAGCTCGCACCGGTCGTAGCTAAGCATCTCCGCGATCAGCTCGAGCGGCAGGCCCATGTAGCCGAAGGGGTCGATGAACGCGAAGGTGGGCGCCATCTTGGCGCCCTTCAGGCTCCGCAGCATGTCGTTGCCGAGGTCCTCGAACGACTGATTCCGCGGGTCGATGAGCTTGACCTTGTCGGGCCATGGCTGGTTGTCCTCGCGGATCTCGCGCAGCACGTCGCCCAGCGACTCGAAGCGCTCCGGGTCGAGCTCGTTGAAGACCAGGACGAACTCGCACTTCCAATTGTCGAAGTCGTTGTGCTCGAGCAGCGTCTCCAGTACGAGCACCGGGGAGCCGTCCTCGCCGTGGTCGTAGCGGCCCGGCCCTGCGAAGGCATCCAGCACGATCGCCCGACCTGCCGTTCGCCCCATGATCGGGAACCACGCCTGCAGGTACCGGACGAGCAGGTCGTGTTTGGCCTTCGTGTGCGGCCAGCGAGTCCACCTCGTCGGCAGCTTGTCCCCTCGCCTCGCCATCGGCAGGTCCCTTCCCGTTAGGTAGCGCCACAGCTCTGGCATCCTCCCCCAGGAGCAACACGGGCGAGGTCTGATCTGGGAAGGCGCGATTGGCGAATGTCGCTGGCGCTAAAGGCCTAGGGCTTCACCGGGAGGCACTTAAGGCTCTGGCCTTGACACCGAACGCCCGATCGTGTCCAATCTCCTCAAGAACCCGTATGCCCGCACACCGACGCACACGGGTTCTTGTGCGTCTGGGGGCAGTCCGTATCCGGTCCGTTCCAGGCCCTCGGTCGAGCATCTGATCCCGGGGGCCTTCGTCTCCCGGCCCGTGAAGTGGACCCGCGCCGCCCGCCGGCGTCCGGCTGGCCGACCCTGAGGAGATCGACGTGAGTCCCAGAACAACGGCTGGCGCGCACTTCTACGCCATCGGAGACGAGTGCTACGCCGTCGCTGTCGACTCGACGGGCGAGGAGGTCAGCGAGCGACACAGCGGCCAAGCGTGGATCTCGGTGAGCCTCACCGCCGCCTCACACTTCCTGTTCGTGGACGAGCAAGGGGACCGCGTGTCGACCTTCACCCTGACCCGCGATGCGCCCACGGGCGTTCGCGTGCTCGTGTTCGTCGACGACGCCGCGGTCTGCGAACAAGGGATCGTCGCGCCGACCTCCTACGACCAGGGCTCCGAAGTCCAGGTCGACTGGGGCCCCGTGTGGGACGAGATGGCGTAGCGGCCCACGCCGCCTGATCCCAGGGGGTGCCTGTGACCGTCACCCAGGCCCGGGCCGGCCGCGACCTCATGATCCAGATGATCGCCGCCGACCTCGCCCCCGAGCTCCGCGAGCGCCCCTGGAACACACCCGGCGAGATGGCCCAAGCTCTCGACCGCGGAACCATCCAGACCCCCGCCCTAGACGTCATCGACGAGCACCTCGCCAAGGTCGCCACCGGCGAGATCGAACGCTTCATGTGCTCGATGCCCCCGCAGGAGGGCAAGTCGCTGCGCATCAGCGTCTGGTTCGTCGTCTGGCTGCTGCACCGCAACCCGAACCTCCGCGTCGCCATCGTCTGCAACGGCTTCGAGCTCGCCCAGACCTTCGGCGAGCAGATCCGCGACATCCTCCGCGACCACCCCGAGCTCGGCCTCACGCTGTCGAAGTCCACCGCGAAGAAGCACGAGTTCAAGCTCCTCGGCTACAAGGGCGGCGTCGTCTGCGTCGGCATCGAGGGCTCCCTCACGGGCAAGCCGGTCGACGTCCTCATCATCGACGACCCCTACAAGGACGAGAAGCAGGCTGACTCCAAGGCCTGGCGGCAGACCGTGCAGCGGTTCTGGCAGTCTGTCGCCCTCACCCGCCTCGCCCCCGGTGCCCCGGTCGTGATCGTGCAGACCCGGTGGCGCAAGGACGACCTGTCGGGGTGGCTCCGCGCCGAGTACCCCGAGGAGTGGACGGCGCTCAACATAGCCGCACAGGCGATCGACTCGACCAAGCTCCCCGAGGACGACCCGGACTACGGCAAGCCCGACCCGCTCGGCCGCGAGCCCGGCGAGTTCATGGAGTCCGCGCGGCGCCGCACGCTGCGGGACTGGGCGAAGAAGATGCGGGAGGTCGGCTCCCGCGTCTGGATCGCGCTCTACCAGGGCCGGCCCTCCCCCGTCGAAGGCGGCATCCTCAAGCGGGACTGGTGGCAGCGGTACGACCAGCCGCTCTGGTTCGAGCGCGAGGACGGCGCCCGGCTCGTCACTGGGTTCGACGAGGTCCTCATGTCGTGGGACATGGCGTTCAAGGACACCGAGGACTCCGACTACGTGGTTGGACAGGTGTGGGGCCGCCGCGGCGTCGACGCCTACCTCCTCGAGCAGGTCCGTGGCCGCTGGGACTTCGTCGAGACCTGTAACCAGTTCGAGCAGCTCGCGGCCCGGTGGCCCCAGGCGCTGCTCAAGCTCGTCGAGGACAAGGCAAACGGCACCGCGGTGATCGCGTCGCTGCGCAAGCGGATCGCGGGGATCGTGCCGGAGGAGCCGCATGGCTCCAAGGAGGCGCGGGCGTCCGCGGTGTCGCCGCTGGTCGAGGCTGGGAACGTCTACCTCCCGGCGCCGGCGATCGCGCCGTGGGTCGGTGGTCTCATCGAGGAGTGCGCTGGGTTCCCGACCGCGACGAACGATGACCAGGTCGACGCCCTGTCGCAGGGCCTGAACCGGCTGGTGCTGCAGCCGTTCCTTGCTGGGGAGATCGTTGATGAGGACGACCTCGACGATGACCTGGCCGACTTCCAGATCTCGGCCTACTAGACGTTGAGCCCGATCGGATTCCGGTTGCGTCTGGGACGCACACGCGGACGAAGTGCGCCCGTGCCCGGCCCAGGACCTGTCAGGCCCGTGCTGGGTTCATTCGATCCACCCGGGCTGGTAATCCGGATGGTCGGCATACGCGGCCGCCAGCGACAGCAGCGTTGATGTGGCGAGTGCCTCGATCCGGGTCACGACGTTCGGGTACTCCGCGGACCTAGCGACCTGGGTGTGGGCCCAGCACAGGTCAATGATGCGTCGCTTGGCGGCGGCCTCTCGGCGCACCCGACCGGGGTCGTGTTGCGCGACGTGCCGCCCCATCGCAGGGGAGTAGCTGGTGTCGTACGCGATGCCACCCGCGTTGATCCAGCCACTCGATGCCTCCCAGGGCGGCGGCGCCGCAGCCGCAGCGTGCGATGCCAGGATCTCGTCCTCGGCGAGGCGGGCAAGTAGGAACTCACGAAGTTCGTTCACCTGCTGATCCTGTAGTCGCGCTCGGTGGCGCGTCCACCCATCCTCCGTGCGCTCCAGCGTCGCGTGCGTCAGTCCGCTTGGCGAGATGCCGCGCTACGAGCTACAGACAGCGGGCGGCCCGTCGCGGTTAGCGCCCGTGGGACCCCTGCTGCTGGTCACGGACGCGGCGCCGGGAGGGACGTGGCCGGCAGTTCAGGGGCAACAACGACACAACTTCACGCAGAGGCGGTGACCTAGTGAGCATCCTCGACGTCTTCTCCAGGGTCCCCGACACCAGCACCGTCGGCGAGGTCGCCCAAACCCTCCACACCGCCGACCTCACCGAGCAGCTGCACCAGGCCATCGAGACCATCCACTTCCTCGAGGAGCAGCTCGTCGGCGAGGCCGGCCTGGCCGATGTCGAGCTCGGCCTCGAGGACCGCTCCTGGCGGTCGCTCAACATCAGCTCGGAGATCGAGTTCACCCGCGCCGGACTCCTCCAGGCCGCGCGGCTCTCCCGGGTCATGGCCGTCGTCAACCCCCTCATCCGCCGCGGCCTCAACCTCCGCGCCGCCTACATCTGGGGCGACGGCGGCGTCCAGATCACCGCCCGCGCCACCGGCCAGAACGACGACAACACCGCCGAGCAGGACGTCAACGCGGTCATCCAGGCCTTCCTCGACGACAAGGCCACCCGCAAGACCCTGACCTCCGCGGTCGCCCGCGAACGCAACGAGCGCACCCTCGGCACCGACGGCATGATCGCGGTCGCGCTGTTCACGAAGCCGCTGACCGGCCGCGTGCAGCCCCGGCTCATCCCGACCAACCAGATCGCCGATGTGATCACGAACCCCGACGACGACTCCGAGGTCTGGTTCTATAAGCGGACCTGGTCGCCGAAGGCCGGCGAGACGCGGACGGCGTACTACCCCGACGTCGACTTCCGGCCCCGCGGGCCCCGCCCGCTGCGCGTCAACCGCGACGGCGAGGACCGCGGCGAGGAGATCTACTGGGACGCCCCCGTCGCCTTCCTCGCGGTCAACGGCCTCGACGACTGGCACTTCGGGGTTGGCGACGCGTTCGCAGCGATCCCGTGGGCGAAGGCGTACAAGGAGTTCCTCGAGGACTGGGCGAAGCTCGTGAAGGCGCTGTCGCGGTTCGCGTGGCGTACGACGTCCGGGTCGAAGCGACAGGCCGAGAAGACCGCCGGCGCGATCCGCACCGCCGCGACCGCCGACCCGACCACCGGGAAGACCCCGGTCGGCGGGATCGCGAACATGAGCCAGGGTCAGGTCCTCGAGGCGATCCCGAAGTCCGGCGCCACGATCGACTCCGAGTCCGGGAAGCCGCTCGCCGGCATGGTCGCCGCCGGCCTCGACGTGCCCCTCACGATGCTGCTCGCCGACCCAGGTCAGACCGGCGCCCGCGCGGTCGCCGAGACCCTCGACCGGCCCACCGAGCTGATGGCCGGGCAGCGCCGCGACGTGTGGGCCGACTACCTGCGCACCATCCTCGAGTACGTCATCGACGCCGCCGTCCGGGCGCCGCGCGGGCCGCTCAAGGGCACCGTTACCCGGGACGAGTGGGACCGCGAGGTCGTCGAGCTCGCTGGCGACACCCCGCGCACCATCGACTTCGACTGGCCGGACCTGACCGCGGTCGACCTGAAGACCCTCGTGGACGCGATCGTCGCCGCCGACGGGACCGGCAAGCTGCCGCCGCTGACCGTCCTGAAGCTCCTGCTCCAGGCCCTCGGTGTCGACGACATCGACGAGATCGTCGACGAGATGACCGACGACCAGGGCAACTTCATCGACCCCGAGATGTCCGCCGGCCAGGTCGCGGTCGACGCGTTCAACCGCGGCGAGGACGCAGCCGAGGCGCTGCGGTGACCAGCTGATGGCGATCGGGCACTCCACGATCCGGATCGCCGACGAGCTGCGGGTGCGGCTCGACAACCAGGTCGACCAGGCCGTCCGCGAGCTCGTGCAGGCGTGGGCACGTGCGTGGACGCAGATCGAGCCGGCGTGGGAGACCGCGATCGCCGACCTTGTCGCCACCTCGAAGGCCGGCCGGTGGCCGAGCGCCGGGCAGATCGCCCGGGCACAGACCGCGCAGCGCGCCCTGCAGGTCACCACCCAGGAGATCCTCAACCTGGCCGAGTTCACTGGCGTCACCGTCATGGCCACCACCCGCGACGTCACCGGCGAGACCGCCATGTGGCAGGCCCGGCTCCTGGTCTCCCAGCTCCCGGCCGAGGCCTACACGATGGAGCTCTTCGCCCGCCTCAACCGGGTCGACCCCGACGCCATCGGCGCGATCGTCGAGCGCACCAACACCCAGATCGAGTCCCTGCGCCGCCCGCTGGAGCGGCACGCGCGCGAGGCGATGCGGCAGGCCCTCGTCCGCGGCGTCGCGCTGGGCGAGAACCCTCGTACCGCGGCCGCGCGGATGCTGCGGCTGGCCGAGCAGCGGTTCAACGGCGGCCTCAACCGGGCGCTCACCATCGCCCGCACTGAGATCATCGACGCACACCGGTCCGCCGCGGCCGTCCACCACTTCGAGCACTCCGACGTCCTCGCCGGCTGGGTGTGGCTCGCGAAGCTCGACGTCCGCACCTGCCCGTCGTGCTGGGGCCAGCATGGCCGCCGCTACCCGCTCGAGCAGCCCGGCCCCGAGGACCACCAGTGCGGCCGCTGCTCGCGGATGCCGCTGGTGCGGCCGTGGTCGGAGCTGGGGTTCGACATCGAGGAGCCTCCGTCGCTGCTCCCCGATGCCCGCGCGGCGTTCGAGGAGCTCCCGGCGTACGAGAAGAACCGGATCATGGGCCCGGTCCGCCTGCAGGGCATCGAGACCGGGGCGCTGCCCTGGGAGGCGCTGTCGGTGAAGCGCGAGACGACCGGGTGGCGTGACTCCTGGGTGCCGGTCCCGGTACAGGACGTCCGCCGCCGGCTGCTGCAGCCCGTCTAGAGCTCTGAGCCACTCGAAGCGCCGTCGATGTTCTGATACTCGGCGCGGACCGTCGCCCACAGCTCGCCGCGAGCGACGTTCCAATCCTCCCGGGCAACGCGGGTCATGCGCGAACGCTCGCGATTGTCGTCAGCAATCGCTGCCACGTCGGGCTGGTCGTCCTGCAGCCTGAGTATCACGTCGAACCTGAGAGAGATCTCGTACCGGCGTTCTCTCAAGGCGCAATCCTGAAGGGCCCGGAGCTTCTCAACTACCTCGTCCGAGCCGAACATCTCGACAACGGCCACGAGTTCCGCAGGCGGGTCCACCGTCTGCCTCGGGTAGCTCGGCGCCTCACCAGGCGCAGGCGGGCCAACGGAAAACATGTCACCCTCTAGTCCACGCTCGATCTCCCACGGCCCGATCGCGTGTCCCGGGCCGTCTAGCCACTCCAACAGGGCTTGGTACGCGTCGTTCCGGCGGTCCCAGAGCCGCTGCTCTCGCGCTCGTCGCCAATCGTGGGCACGACCTCGATCCGCTTCTGCAGCCTGCTGATTCAAGGTCTTGGACGTGTTGCGTGCTGCGAAGAACAGGGCGGTCAGGCCAACGGCCGTGGAACCGACCGCAGCCGTGACGCCCGCGATGAGGGTGGCTGTTGGTTGATCCATTCGTCGTCCCTCGATTACACGGTCGTCGGGGGCGTTCCGCCCGCCGGGATAACGAGGACAGCGTCGCAGAGCTCGCAAACGTACTCCGTCGCCGACGACCCGCCCAGCACCGCGCCGACCAGGCGCCACATGTGCTCGACCGGCTCCGGATCCACTCGAGAACGCTACCCCGCACTGCCCCCAGGAGGTACGCCATGCAGACGGTGCAGCTCCGCGAGACCGCGGCGGTCGCCGAGGCCGCCGCGGCAACCGCGAAGTCCGGCCGGATGATGATCCAGCTCATCAACCCCGGCTGGGGCTCCTCCGGCTACTACTCCGCCGACGTCCTCGAGGCGGCGGCCGACGCCCGGGTCTTCCCCGCCGGCACCCACATGTACCTCGACCACCCCACCGCTACCCAGGAAGCCGAGCTTCCCGAACGGTCCGTGCGCGATCTCGCCGCGGTCCTCACCACCGACGCGGTGTGGACCGGCGAAGCGCTGGTCGGGGAGGCCACCGTGTTCGGGCCCTACCGCGAGGTGATCGCGGAGATGAAGGACGCGATCGGCGTCTCCATCCGCGGCTCCGCACGCGTCTCCGAGGGCGAGCGGGAAGGCCGCCGGGGCCGCGTCGTCGAGGAGCTCGTCCAGGCCGCATCCGTCGACTTCGTCACCCGCGCCGGCCGAGGCGGTCGCGTCCTCGAAGTGCTCGAGTCAGCCCGGACTGCGATGGAGGAGGCGGTCGCCAACGGCGACGTCACCGTCCCCGACTCACCCACAGACGTCCCGACCACCCGGTCGGACAGCACCACTACCACCGAGTCCCAGAAGGAGAACCTCATGGGCAAGATCGAGATCGACGAGTCGGAGCACACCCGCCTCGTCGACCTGGCTGGCCGGGTGGAGGCGCTCGAGGCCGAGCGCGACACCGAGAAGGCCCGCGCGGACCAGGCCGAGAAGGACCTGGCCGAGGCCAAGCGCACCACGAGCCCGCGCTCCCCGCGCGAGGTCATGGAGGCCCGCGACAAGGACCTCCGCACCCAGGTCGCCACCCTCACCGCCAGGGAGCGCGCCCGCGACATCATCGGCGAGGAGCTCGCCGAGGCCTGGCTCCCGCCGACCACGGTCGCCCGCCTCTCCGGCGAGCTCATCGAGAGCCTCCCCCTCGTCGGCGACGACCTCAAGCTCGACGAGCAGGCGCTGCGCAACCGCGTCATCGAGCGCCGCAACCAGCACGAGCTCGAGGCCGCCGAGGCCCTCAACGCCGCCGGCGTCGGGGTCCCCCGCGGTCTCAGCGCCCTCCGCACCGCCCCGGCCGCGGAGAGCACCGCCATCACGGAGTCCATCAAGGGCTCCCTCACCGCCTTCGGTCTCTCCGAGTCCGAGGCCGACATCGCCGCGAAGGGGCGCTGACTGACATGGCCAAGAATCGCGTCTTCGAGGACGGCAAGCAGCTCACGCTGCCCGTCATCGCCGGCACCGTCTCCGGCAGCCCCGTGATCGCAGGGATGATCCCCGGCGTCGCGCTCACCGACCGCGCCGCGGACGGCACCGCGACCGTCCAGACCGACGGCGTCTTCAACGTCTCGGTCACCGGCGCCATCGCCTCCGTCGGCCTCCCGGTCTACATCACCAGCGCCACCGGCGCCCTGGTGGTCGCGCCCGGTGCCGGCATCCAGCTCTTCGGCCACGCACTGGCCACGAAGGGCGCCGGCGCCGGCACCATCGCCGTCCGCATCGCCCAGTACGCCGTCGCCTCCGACGCGCCGGCCTGATCCCCCGAGGAGAACCAACACCATGAGCGAGTTCCTGGACCTCCTCGAGACCGTCAAGGCCGAGGACGTCAGCATCGAGCGGATGTTCAACGCGCGGGAGGACGGCCGTGGCGTGCGTTCCATGCGCCGCGACGACCCCCGCTACGTGCGTTCCTTCTCGGAGGCGGCCAAGCTGGTGGCCGCCGTCGTCGAGGGCCGCACCCCGATGTACCGGCTGCAGGAGGCGATGTCCACCTCGGACTTCCCGCTGCTGTTCGGCGACATCATCGACCGGTCGATGCTCGGCAAGTACCGCGAGTGGCCGACCATCTGGGCGCAGCTGGCCCGCCGCGGCACCGTCCGTGACTTCCGCAAGAAGCGGATGTTCACGATGGACGGCGCCGAGGGCGTGCTGTCCCCGGTCGGCCCGGGCGCGGAGTACCCCGAGGCGGCGCTGACCGAGGGCAAGTACGACTACGCGGTCTCCAAGTTCGGCCGCCGCGTGCCGTTCCTGTGGGAGGTCTTCGTCAACGACGACCTCGACGCCCTGCGCGAGACCCCGTCCCGCCTGGCCAAGGCAGCCCGGATGTCGGAGGAGCGGTTCGCCACCGAGCTGTACGTCGACTCCACCGGCCCCGACGCCGCCTTCTACACCGGCTCCCGTCGCATCACCACCGGCGGCGTCGGCCTCGACGTCGGCAAGCTCTCCACCGCGCTCAGCGCGCTGTGGGCGCAGACGGACACCGACGGCAACCCGATCTTCACCGGCCAGGTGCGGCTCGTGGTCCCGCCGGCGCTGGCCGTGGCCGCGCAGAACATCATGAACGCCACCGAGATCCGCGTCGCCACCGGTGGTGGCGGCACGGCGGCCGCGGACCAGATCACTGCTCGCAACTGGATCGGCGGCCAGGTCGCCGAGGTGGTCGTCAACCCGTGGCTGCCGATCATCGACGTCTCGGCCAACAAGAACACCACCTGGTACCTCTTCGCGGACCCGGGTGTCGGCCGGCCGGCGATGGAGGTCGGGTTCCTCGCCGGCCACGAGGCGCCGGAGCTGTTCCTGAAGACCCCTAACGCCGTCCGCGTCGGCGGCGGCACCGTGGGGGCCGAGGAGGGCTCGTTCGAGACCGACGGCATCGACTACAAGGTGCGTCACGTCTTCGGTGGCGCGCTGCTCGAGCCGAAGGCCGCGCTCGCCTACATCGGGGCCTGATCGCCATGGGTCGCATGTACGTGCAGCCCTCGGAGAAGCCCAAGAAGGGCGACGGCCCTGCGGAGGGCCAGCAGACCGGCCGGATCTACGTCGGGATCGTCACCGGCCAGATGCCGCCCGAGGAGGTCGACGGCGAGGTCGTGGCCGTCACCGAGCCGGCTCCGGTGTTCCCGGAGATCCCGCCGGCGAACCTCCAGCCGGTCTCCGAGCCGGACGGCAACGCCTCACGCGACGCGTGGGCGGCGTACGCCGCCAGCAAGGGCGCGCCCGAGGAGGAGACCAAGCCCAAGGACGAGGGCGGTCTCAACCGCGACGAGCTCCGCGAGAAGTACGGGACCCCGAAGGAGTCCTGAGCTCCACAGGTACGGCCCGGCCCAGGTCATCGGGCCGGGCCGTACCCATCCCCGCTCCACCTCGAGGAGGCGACCGTGGCTGTCCTGACCGACGTCGACAAGGTCCGCGTCCTCATCAACGACTACCGGCCCGACGACCCCGGCAACGTCGTCTTCACCACAACCGAGATCCAGACCTTCCTCGACCTCGAGGGCGGCTCGATCAAGCGCGCGGCCGCACAGGCCTGCGACATGATCGCCGACAACGAGGCCCTCGTCTCCAAGGTCATCCGCACCCAGACCGGCCTCTCCACCGACGGCCCGAAGGTCGCCGCGGCGCTCCGGGAGCGGGCCGCCTCGCTGCGCGAGCAGGCTGTCACCGACGACGACGCCGACGGCCACTTCGAGGTCGTCGACTTCACCGGGATCTGCTGATGCTTCGCCAGCACACCGGCCGACCCGGCTCCCCCGTCATCCACCCCGACTGGCAGACCGCGCCCCAGAGCATCTCCGCTGCCACCGGCACCGCCGCGTGCACCATCCGGCACCCGGGCACCACCCAGACCTGGTCCGACGCCGCGCAGGAGAACGTCGCGGTCCCGAACCCGCCGTACTACGCCGGCACCTGCCGCGTCGAAGAGCTCGATACGCAGGCGCGACAGATCCTGGCCGCCGACGACCCCGAGACGATCGCCCGATACTCCGTCACCATCCCGGCCACCGAGCTCGGCGCCATCAACGACCTGGTCAACGTCACCGGCTCCGGCGACCAGCTGCTCGACGGCCAGACGCTGAAGGTCGTGTCGATCGAGCTCGGGTCACTCCGCTTCGAGCGGGTCCTCTACTGCGTGCTGAACAGCTGACCCGGGAGGAGGCCAACCGTGGGCATCGACATCGACGTCTCCGAGGCCCGCGCGGTCGCGTCCCGCATCGCCGGCGCTGGTGCACGCATCGGTGCGGTCAGCGCGATGGTGCTGCGACGAACGGCGCACGCCATCGAGGCCGGCGCCCAGGCGCTCGCCCCGGTCGACACCGGCACGCTACGCGCCTCGATCTCCACGACCCTGTCCGGCGACGGCCGGTCCGGCGCCATGAGCGCCGAGATCGGGCCGACTGTCGACTACGGCATCTACCAGGAGTACGGCACCTCGACGCAGCCCGGGACGCCGTTCCTGGGGCCGGCGTACGACCGGCAGATCGACGGCTACACCCGCGCGCTGGCCCAGGCGGCCGCCAGCGAGGTCCTCTGATGCCGATCGACCTTCGCCTCCTCGGCCTCGCCGTGGCTACCCGCCTCACCGGAGTCACGAACGCGACCGGGTACTTCGGCAAGGTCGGCGCCCTCAACGGGCTCCCCGGCGTGACCAACACCCCTGATGACCCGCCCGTGAAGGTCCCCGGCGAGGACCTGCGGGTCAAGCCCTACTTCGTCGTCTTCCCCGGCATCGGCCGCGAGCGCGACGACGAGCGGTCCGCGGCCGGCGCCGTCGACCCGTTCCGGGACCGCGACGTGCCGTACGCCGTCACCGCGGCCGCCGGCGACGTGCAGGACCTCCTAGCGCTGGTCGGCCGCATCGACACCCTGCTGCGCGGCTGGGCGCCGGTCGTCTCCGGGGCCCAGTGCGGCCAGCTGATGCCCACCCCCGGACGCGACGTCCCCCTGCTCATCGACAACACCGTCACGCCCGAGCGGCACTACGCGCCCCTCGAGTACCGCCTCACCGCCCACACCTGACCCGGGACCGGCCCGGGGCCTTCACCACCAGGAGAACCCATGGCCAACCTGCCTGCCCTGACCACGGTGGTCACGGGCACCACCATCGCCCCGATCACGCCAGCTGCGGGCGGCGACACCGTCCCGATCGGGTCCCGCGTCATCGTCCGCAACGGCTCAGGAGCGTCGATCAACGTCACGATCGACACGCCCGGCAACGACACCTACGGCCAGGCCCGCCCGGACATCGTGACCGCGGTCGCGGCCGGTGCGGTCGCGATCTTCGGCCCGTTCGCGGTCGACCTCGCCGACCCGATCACGCAGGTCGTGAAGCTCACCTGCTCGGCCACCGCGTCGGTCGAGCTCCGGGTGGTGGCGTTCTGATGAGCGACTTCGTCGAGGTCGTCGACACCCGCACCGACCTGAAGCAGCGCGTCCCCGCCCACTGGATCGGCGACCCGGTGCTCGGCCGCTTCATCGAGAAGACCCCGTCCCAGCGTGCGCTCGACGGTGACCTCGGCCCGGCGCCGACCGAGGAGTCCACCGTCAAGGAGATCAAGGCCTTCGCCGAGAAGGCCGGGATCGACACCACCGGGCTGAAGAAGCACGACGAGCTGCTCGAGGCAGTCCGCGCCGTCGTCGGCACCGACCCGCTGCCCGAGCCGCACGCCGACCAGGACGTCGACGTCGAGCAGCCGTCGGGACTGACCGAAGGTCAGCCGCCTGCCGGCGGGCAGGCCACCGACTCCGCCGCGGCGTCCGCCGCTGGCGGCACCACCGAGACCCCGGCCGCCGGGGCGAAGGAGTAACACCATGCCCAAGAGCCTGGCCGACGGCCACATCAAGCTCGCGATCCTCACCACGGCGCCGGCGAACGCGGCGGCCCCCACCATCGCCGAGCTGAACGCCGGCATCAACGCGGCCGCGCGGGTGCTCTCCTCGGACTTCCAGTGGTCGCCCACCGACTCCGACAAGGTCGCGGAAAAGGCGCTCGCCGACATCAACAACGTGAACGCGTTGGCGGCGTCGAACTTCCAGGCCGGCATGACGATCTTCCGGTTCTTCAACGCCAGCACCGGTGTCGCGGACCCGACCGAGGACTCGCTCTTCACTGCGACCAAGGTCAAGGGCACCACGCTGTGGATCTACGCCCGGAAGACCGGGAAGCTCGAGACCGCCGCGTGGGCGTCGGGCGACGAGATCTACCTCGGCGGCTCGGTGCTCACCGACCTCCCGCAGGAGCCCTCCGACATGGGCGGCTACATCAAGAAGCGGATCCCGCTGGAGCCGCAGCAGATGTACCCGAACATCGCAGCGGCCTGACCCGGGGCCACCTCCGAGCCGGGGTGGCGGGCGTACGTCGAGGTCGCCCGCCACCCCTTCGCCAGCATCACCACCTCGACGCCCACCTCGACGACCTCGACGACCTCGACAGGAGCACCACCATGAACACCACCGACCAGTCCCTCGGCGACCCCGGCACCCAGACGCCCGACGCGTTCACCCGGCCACCGACCGCCCCGCCCATCCCGGACCCCGCCGCGCTCGCGGAGGCCGCCGTCGCCGCCAAGGCGCCCATGAGCGTCGCCGACGTCCTCGCCGCGGCCCGCCTGCCGGAGAAGCGCGCCCGCGTCTGCCTGGCTGGGGACCTGGTCGCCGAGTACGACGACGTCATCGCCGAGCTCGCCGGCCTGCTCGACGTCAACGGCGAGGTCACCGACGATCCCGAGGCCTCCATTGGCGAGGAGTCCAAGACCGCTCGCGCGACCCGGCTCAACGCCCGCGCCGACGAGATCCGCGTCCAGATGGCCGAGCACATGTGGCTCCCGCTCTTCCGCGGCATGTCGTCCGACGACCTCTCCACCTTCAACGCCGCGCACTACCCGAAGGAAGACGGCGCCGACCTCAAGCCGTACCACGAGCTCCTGGTCGCCGAGTGCTCGGTCGAGCCGAAGA
Organism: Nocardioides agri; assembly: GCF_013778305.1. Classification (GTDB taxonomy): domain Bacteria; phylum Actinomycetota; class Actinomycetes; order Propionibacteriales; family Nocardioidaceae; genus Nocardioides; species Nocardioides agri. The sequence goes on along the minus strand of NZ_JACEIC010000001.1, from coordinate 31,418 downwards.
TCACCGTCGAGGAAGCACGACAGCTTCGCAAGACGCTGCCGGTGACGTCGTGGCAGGAGCTGTGGAAGACCGCCGCCGAGGTGTGCACCGGGCGGATCGACATCCCAAAATCGCTCGGCTTCTCGGTGAGCCCGAAGGCCAAGTAGCCCGCACCGAGATCCGAATCGCTCGCCAGCTCGGCGTCGCACCGACGATCTTCTGCGGGCTGCGAGTGCAGACCCAGACGTACGTCTACGACGACCAGGACCCCGCCCAGCCACCACGGCGACCCCCGGGCACGCCGGCGCGGGTCGTGAAGGTGATCCAGTCGCCGGCGTTCACCCTCGAGGACCAGGTCCTTCTCCGAGGCCTCGAGCTGTACGAGCAGACCCTCTGCGAGTGCGGCGAGAAGAAGACCGTCGCCTGGCACACCGAGATGGACGGCTACTACGACGACACCCACTCGGTGAAGTGCTTCGCCTGCTCGGCACTCGCCGGCCGCGACGTCATCTACCGGCTCGGCGGATCGTCCCGGCCGGCTGACAAGCCGATGCCTCCGTTCGTGCTGGGCGTCACCACCACCAGCTCGTGACGACCACTCCCCCGGTCGTCGCCCCGTCCGTGAGGGAGGTGTCCATGGGAGCCGAGGCCCGGTCCGTCGTCGTACGGCTCTCCATGGACACCGCCCAGGCCATCCGGGCGTCGAAGGAGTTCGGCACCGAGTTCGACCGGGCGATGACCCAGGCCGAGCGGTCGTCCTCACGGGCGAACCAGTCGGTCGACAAGCTCGCGTCGACCGCCGGGAAGGTGGCGCTGGCCACCACCGCGGCGCTCGTGGCGTCGGGGAAGGCCGCGGTCGACTGGGAGTCCCAGTTCGCCGGGGTCGAGAAGACCGTCGATGGCACCCGCTCCCAGCTCTCAGGACTCGAGGGCGAGCTGCGCGAGATGGCCCGCACCATGCCGGCCACCCACCAGGAGATCGCCGCCACCGCCGAGGCGGCCGGTCAGCTGGGTGTGGCGACTGAGGACGTCGCGGACTTCACCAAGGTCATGGTCGAGATGGGTGAGACCACCAACCTCACCGCCGACCAGGCCGCCACTGACATCGCGCAGTTCATGAACGTGATGCAGACGGCGGCCGGTGACGTCGACGAGATCGCCAACACCATCGTCGACCTCGGCAACAAGGGCGCCTCGACCGAGGCCCAGATCGTCTCCATGGCGCAGCGGGTCGCCGGCGCCGGCGCGCTGATCGGTGCCAGCGAGTCCGACGTACTGGCGCTGTCGGCGGCCATGGCGAACCTCGGCATCGAGTCCGAGCTCGGCGGTGGCGCCGTGCAGCGCGTCCTGGTCGGCATCAACACCCAGGTCGCGTCCGGCGGGAAGTACCTCGAGCAGTACGCCGCCACGGCAGGGATGACGGCGCAGCAGTTCGCGCAGGCGTGGGAGAGCGACCCGGTCCGGGCGTTCGACGCGTTCATCCAGGGGCTGGGTCGCATCCAGGCGTCTGGTGGGGACGTTGCATCGGCGCTGGACGCGATGGGTATCAAGGGCACGCAGAACCTGCAGGTGATGCTGCGGCTCGCCGGCGCCGGGGACTCCCTGACCACGGCGCTCGACCAGTCGGCGTCGGCGTGGGAAGAGAACTCTGCGCTGACCACCGAGTACGGCAAGCGCGCCCAGACGACCGGCGCGCAGGCCCAGGTCGCGATGAACAACATCCGCGACGCCGGCATCGAGATCGGCGACACCCTGCTGCCGGTTATCGCGAAGGTCGCCGAAGGTACCTCGGCGATGACGAGCGCCTTCTCGAAGGCCCCGCAGCCGATCCAGTCCACGGTCACCGGACTGCTCGCGGTCACCGCCATCACCTCCGGCGCAGCGTGGTTCGGCACGAAGGTCGTCCGCGGCATCTCCCAGACCCGCGAGGCTCTTGACCAGGTCGGAATGTCTGGCGAGAAGGCCAGCCGTGGCCTGCGGGGCATTGCGACCGCTGGGGCTGGCCTAGCGGCCGTCGTGACAGTCGCTGACCTTCTCCAGCACTCCCTCGACGAGCTGGCGCACACCCGGGTCGACTCCAGCAGCCTCGAGCGCGACCTGGTCGCACTCGCCGACGGCCGCGTCGTCGACAACCTCGAGAACGTCGCCATGGCGTTCCAGGACATCGACGACAAGTGGCAGCGCAACGCGAACCCGCTGTCCTGGGTCTCGTCCTGGGACCCGAGCGGCTTCGAGGCGGCGAGCGACACCATCAGTAGCCTCGACGACGCGCTGGCCGCCATGGTCGAGTCTGGCGACGCCGAGACCGCTGCCGCCGCGTTCGACGAGCTGGTCAACATGGCGGACAAGGTCGGCGTCTCGGCCGACGACGCGGCGAAGCGCTTTCCCGAGTATGCGACCGCGCTCGAGAACGCAGCCACGGCGGCCGAGGATGCCTCCGGCGGAAACGAGAAGTACGCGAGCGGCGCTGACGAGGCCGGTGAGTCGGCGGCCGCGGCGACGACGTCGATCCAGGACCTGATGAAGGCGATGCTGAAGCAGCGCGACGCCGCGGTGTCGGCCTTCGGCGCTGAGACTGCGTGGGGGCAGGCGATCGCGGACGCGCGGGAGCAGGCCGCGACCGGAGCGAAGGGCCTGAACCAGTACACCGAGGCCGGCCGGGCGAACCGGTCCGCGCTCCAGGGTCTCGCGGACGCGTGGAACGGCCAGTCCGCCGCCGTGCGGAACAATGAGGAGCGGTTCCAGGCGGCGCGGCGAACGTTCATCCAGGTCGCCGAGTCGATGAGGGTCCCTCACGACGCGGCCGTGCGGCTGGCCGACAGTCTCCTCGCAATCCCGAAATCGCGGGTCGCGAAGGTTGGCGTCGAGGGCGCGGATGCCGCGACCGGGCAGGTCCAGCGCCTCAACGCCGAGCTCTCCCACCTCGTCTCCAAGACGATCACCGTCGCGGTCAACACCGTCCGCACCGGGCTCAAGCCTTTCCAGTTCGACACGGGCGGTTACACCGGCGCCGGCGACAAGCACGAGGTCGCCGGCGTCGTCCACCGCGGCGAGGTCGTCATCCCGCAGGAGCTCGTGCGCCGCGACTGGGGGATGCTCTCCTCTCGCTACGGCCACCTCCCTGGCTTCGCGGGTGGCGGCGTGGTCGGTGGCCGCAGGACGCTCGACGACCGACTGGCGATCGCTCAGGCGCTACAGGAGGTCGTCGACCTGAGCCGTCAACTCAAGGACCGGGTCGACAAGGGCAAGAACAAGGGCGAGTTCGCCGTCCGCGGCCTCGACCGCAAGGTGATGGAGCTCCAGCTCGAGGCGGCCCGCGCCGACCTCCGATCGGCAAAGAATCGCGAGCAGCGCGAGGCCCGCCAGCAGCAGCGCGAGGACGCCCGCGAGAAGCGCGAGAAGGCGCTCGACGACCTGCGCGCCCTCGGTGAGCAACTCCGGCAGGATGCCCAGTCGCGGCTCGACGACACCACCGGGCAGCGCAACCAGCTCGTCGGCAACATCAAGGGCAGCCTCACCTCGGACATCTGGGCCGAGCGCAAGACCCAGGGCCTCCCGTCATGGCTCAAGGGCGCTACGTCGGTCGACCCGCTCGCAGCGCTGCAAGAGGACGTCTCGAACGCCCAGCGCTACGACGAGCTCTCCCAGTCGCTCATGGCCCGCGGCCTGACTGGCGGCGCGTTCCGGGACGCGGCCGAGCACGGAGGCCTGAAGGGCCTCGAGGTCCTCGCCGGCTACTCCGACGAGCAGCTCGGTCAGTACGCCTCGCTCTACGGCCAGCGCGACCAGCTCACGACGACCGCGGCGAGCCGTGTCGGCGACCAGCAGTACGGCGCGCAGATCGCTCAGCAGACGCAGGAGTTGGCGACCATCTCGTCGAAGCTCGACACGCTGAACCAGACGGTGGCGAATCAGACGGCCGCGCAGGCGGCGAACACGATCACGGCCTCCGAGCACTACGCGCAGGCGCTCAACAGCGTCGCAGCACGCGCGTCGCGCACGGGATCGAGGAGACGCTGATGAGCTACGTCGCGAACTCCATCCACAGCCTGTCGCTGGGAGGCCTCGTTTTCGTGGCGAACGGGCAGACCGTCGTCTACACCGACGCTACCTCGGGCGAGACCTACTCGTTCAACGTCCTCGATCCCGAGACCCACTGGGGAAACCCGCAGCCGATCACGGTGACGCTCCTGTCGCTGATGACCAGCGGGTCCCGGGTGATCAAGCTGCGCGACGAGAACCGTGAGCCGTCAATCGCGTTGACCATCAAGGCCTCCGGCGGCGCCGGACTGGCCGCGGCGGAGAAGGCGCTCGTCGCCGTGGTCGGCAAGCCGGCGGAGCTGAAGTGGCAGCCGCCGTCGCCTACGGCGGCACTCACCGTCTTCGACGTGGTCTGGTCGCGGCTCGACCACAAGATGGACTCGGTCGGCTCGATCGGGGAGCGTTTCCTTCGCCGGTCGTACGCGATCGCGTTGCAGGCCCTCCCGGGCGCCCGCGGCGCCACCAAGATCATCACCCCGGCGGTCGCCACCGCGACGCCGACAGTCATCGACAGCGCCGCGTCCACGACCAACTGGGCCGTCCTCTCACCCGCGGGCGCGACGCTCTCCGTCGTCTCTGGCGCGGTGCGGTCGACGTACAACCCGGCCACCAGCATCGGCGCCGGCCTCTACGGCTCGGCACTGCGGCGCACGGCTGCGGTCTCGACGTCGACCGAAAAGTACATCTCGATCGACTGGAAGACGTCGATCCCTTCGATCGTCGGAGCCCAGACCAACGCCACGACGGGGAACCTTCCCGAAGTCCGGCGCGAGCCCGGGGCCGTCGCTGGGTTCACGCGCTCGTGGTACCAGGTGCCCGACTCGGTCACGTCGCTCGCGTGGATCCAGTTCGGCATCGTCCACCCCGCGAGCACCGGCAGCGCGACCCTCGAGATCGACCTCGTGCAGACCGCCGCGACCCTGCCGATCTCCGGCACCGCCCGACAGCTGTCGCGCACCATCAACCCTGGCGGATCGCTGCCGACCGAGGGGACCATCCTCGTCCAGCACCCCACCACGGCGCTCGGCACCACCGTCGTGTTCTCACACCCGGTCATGGGCGGCTACTCCCCGCCGCTGCGTCAGTGGCGCGTCGCCTCGAGCGCAGTCACCGCGGACTCCACCCGCGTCTCCGGCGCCTACAACCTCCTCGACACGGTCTCCCAGTTCAGCATCCCGAACACCGCGATCCCCGAGGGCGGCTGCCAGCTCTGGGTACGGGCGGCGTCCGGCTTCGTCGGTTCCACCACCATGTTCTGGTCGGTCTACGCCGCCCTGCCCGGCGGGATCATCGGCGGCGTCCTGCTACAGGGCTCGACCACAATCACCTTCCCCGCGATCGCGCCAACCAACTACCTCTTCCCGATCGCATCGTTCCCGCTGCCCGTCGCACGAGCCGGAGTCGCGGGCCGAACGCTCGTGGAGATCCAGGCCGGCGACAACAGCACCAAGCTCGTCTACTTCGACGAGGCGTACCTGTTCGCCACCGAGCGCGGGCGTCTCACGGTCGTCGACTGCGGGTCGGCGGCCCCGTCGCCGGGCGGGTCCGCGAACCGGCTCAAGATCGCGGCCCCGTCGCTGGACGAGCCGAACGGGTCGATCATGATCGGCACCGCCGCGGACTGGTCCGACGCCTTCACCCCCGCAACGTCCGCCATCCTGTGCGACCAGACCGGCCACCTCTTCGACCCCGACGGCTCCGTCACTTTCACCGTGACGCCCAACGTCACCGACGCCTCCGTGTCGTTCGAGCACTACCGCAGGTCCCACACCCATGCGGAGTCTTAGCGTCAAGATCGGCGGCGTCTGGCTGTCCATCCTCGCCCCCTCCGCCTCCTACGGCCCTGTCACCATCGAGTACGGCAAGCACGGCTCCGAGGCCGCGTCGTGGACCATGGACCCCGACTTCCGGCACCCGCTGCTGCGCGGCAACCAGCTCGTGCAGATCTACGAAGCGGGCCTCTGCGTCTGGATCGGCACGCTCTTGGAACCGGGGTCGACCGGAGAGTACGAGGCGATCGGCCTGTGGCACCAGGCGGAGACGGCGTTGGCGATGGACTCGTCCAACGTGCCAACCACCGTTCCCGACGCCGCCATCGCCGGCGCAGGCGCCCGCGGCGAGATCAGCTGGGGCGGCTCGGTCTCCGCAGCCACCTGGGGCGGCACGAGCCCGGACCCGAAGATGAAGCTCGCGTACTTGCTCGACAACTACGCGAACGAGAACGGCCTGCGCTGGTCGGTCACGCCGAACGCACTGATCGTCATGCAAGCGGATCCGACGACACCACTGTGGGTGGTGCCCCATGTCGTCGCCGGCCGCGGGCTCACCCCGGCGGATGACGAGTTCGCCACCCACCTCGTCGGGACCTACCTGTCCGGCGCCTCGACCTACAGCACCAGGACGATCGGGTCGGCGGCTGCGGCCAACGCATTCGGGCGCAAGACCAAGTGGGTCGACCTGACCCCGATGGGAGTCATCACTCCGGCCCGCGCCGACTCGGTGCTCACCGGCATGTTCCTGCTCGCTGGTGCCCGCATGGGCTGGGCTGAGGGCCTCGAGCTGTCATCCACCCAGCTCACGAACTTGGGCGGGACCCGCGCGCCGTTCGTGCAGGTTCGGTCCCTGCAGCTGGTGCGCCTAGCGGGCACCATCGACACTTCGCGAGCGAACCAGATGCCCGCGTACACCGACATCGTGATCGGCGGCTCGAGGTACACCGACGGGTCTGACCAGATCACCATCACGCCGATGGGCTTCGCAGACCGCAGCCTCGAGGGCGTCCTGACGGTGGAGGAGGCCTCGTGATCCCCGAGGACGCCTGGCCGGCCGGCGACCGGCGCTACTGGACCGACGACGAGACGCGGCTGCACTACGACTTCACCGAGACCCCCTACGCAACGGCGCCGTACACCGCGGAGGACAACGCGGCAGCCGACGAGCGCGCCGCGAAGGCCGAAGCTGAAGCGAACCGCGCGACGTTGGCGGACCAGGTCCACGCGGCATTGACCGGGAACCGGGCCTTCCTCGCGCTCACATCGCCGACCAACGCGCAGGTCATCGCCCAAGTTCGGGCGCTGACCCGACAGATGAACACGCTCATTCGGCTCACAGTCAACGACCTGTCCGGGACCGACTAGCCCGATGTGGGAGGCACCGTGAACCCCTACCGACACCTGCTCACCCTGCGGCCGTGGCAACGGCACTCGCTGGTGCTCGCGGTGGCGGGCGCGGTCTACGTGTGCATCGGCCTGTCGTACATCTTCTCGGAGGCGACCCCGTCCCGGGAGGCATCACTACAGCTCGCAATCAGCTGGATGCCGCTGCCCGCGTGGGGCGGCGTGTGGATTCTGGTCGGGCTCCTGGCGATCCTCTCCTCCCGTTGGCCGCCAGCGTCCGAGACGTGGGGCTACACGACCATGACCGGGCTCTCCGCCGGGTGGGCCGCCTTCTACGCCGTGGGGATCATCATGGGCGCGCCCCACCAGGGGATCTCCGGCGTGCTGGCGTGGGGGCTAGTCGCCTTCCTGTGGTGGGCCATCTCCGGCCTGGTGAACCCCGGAGCCGACTGATGCCTGTCTACGCCGCCGAGCAGCTCGCGGCCTACGCGATCGACGCGCCGCTGCTCACCAGCATCGCGTCGGTCGTTGTCGCGGTCGTCGCTGCGCTGGCGGCGTTCGCCTCGCAGCGTGCAGCCGCGAACGCGTCGGTGAAGAACACCGACACCACGAGCCGCGCGGTGATCGAGGCTGAGGCGTTCGAGCGGGCGAAGACCTACTACACCGACACCATCGACCGGCAGGACCGGGAGATCCACGAGCTCGAGGGCGACGTCGCCGGGTTGAAGGCCCGGGTGACGGACCTCGAGCGGGAACTCGCCGGTTGCCGCGCCGAGCTCGACACCGCGAAGAACGCCCTGCGGCTCGCGTTCCCCGACGAGCCCTGACCCGTCTCCGCGTCCGCGTCGCGCAGCTGCTCGACGCCATCTCCGCCTGCCCGAAGGAGGCACCCATGCAGGGACGACGACTTCCCGACGCCCCGATCGGCTCGTTCCCCATCGAGTACGACGACCTCCAGCCGGGCGACTACTGGCGCGTCACCGTGCGCGACAAGCACCCCGACTACCCACGGCCGCTCAACGTCCGCGACAACACCCAGGACCGACGCTGGTGGGGCGACGCCGACGACCCGCGCTTCGCCGGCAACCTGACCGGCGGCGTCTGGGGCGTCATCGATCCGACCGGCCGCTACGGAATGCTCAGCATCCACACCGTCCGCGAGCACGACGACGGCACGATCAGCGTGCGCCCCGGGGACGGCAGCAGCAACAGCATCCTCATCACAGGCGGTCCCGAGACCAGCGAGCCGTTCCACGGCTACATCGAGCACGGCGTCTGGAGCCAGTGCTGATGAGCACCCTGCCGTCCTACGCCGTGACGCTCCGCGGCCGCCCGGCCTGCCCGTGCCTCGTGCAATGGCTCCCCGTCTACGAGGCCGAATTGCTTCGGCGCGGCGTCATCCAGTTCAACATCGACATCTTCCAGCTGATCGGCAACGCCCCCGCCAGCGCTGGCGTCCACTCCAAGGGCGGCGCGTTCGACATCGGCCAGACCCAGCGCGAGGCTGTCGAGGTCGCGCGGCAGATGGGCGCCGACGCCACTTGGGCTCGAACAACCGGAGCCTTCGCGAGCAACCGACACACGCACGGCGTGCTGCGTGACTGCCCCCACAACGGCCCTGCGCGGTACCAGATCGACGCTGTCGACGCTGGCTTCAACGGCCTCGGACGCGAGGGCCGGGGTGGTCCTGACGACGGCCCCAGGCCGCTCTCTGGGCGCACCTGGCGAGAGGGCATCGAGTGGGCTCGGCGTCAGCAGGCCGCCTACCACTGGTTCCAGCCCGGCGACCTCGGTTCCGCCGAGTCCGGGTCGGCACTCGGCGTGCGCAAGTCGTTCGGCGACCTCCTCGACCCGACTGTCGTCGTCGGCTCGAACGCGACCAGTGAGGGCGGCGGGATCCGTCGGCGATCCATCCTCCGCGCGCGCGTCGTGACCACGCCACCTCGCAAGCGCCTGTCGTTCCCAGTCGCTGCGGGCCACGCCCCACCGCCTCGAGCGCCGAAGGCACGGTCGGCCTTCATGACGAAGCTCGCCAAGGTCCCGGCCCGTTTCAAGGGCGGCGACATGAACGTCAGCGGCCCCCTTGCAGCGCGCCTCACGGGTCGCCGGGTCGTCGGCGATGGCGTGCTGTGGATGACGGTCCCCCGGCTGGGCTGGGAGGTGCTCTCCACTGTCGCGGTCGATGTGGGCGGCGACCACAAAGCCGTGCTCGCCAGGATGCGCCACAAGAAGACCGGCGTCGTCGTCCGCATCCTCGTCATCAACGCCATGTCGGTCTCCGCCGGCGCGGCCAAGTCGTCGGAGATCCTCGCGGCCGGCCTCGCCCTCAAGCCGCACGTCGTCCTGGCATCGGAGTGCGCCGACTTCCGGGCCGTGGACGTCGATGCCATCCACCGCAACCAGGAGAAGCCGTGAACCTCAACCCGCCGCGCCGAGTCCGCGCCGCCATCTACATCGCCAACGTCGTCGGCGCACCCCTGGTCGCCTACTGCTTCGCCAAGGGCTGGATCGGCCAGCTCGAGGTCACGCTCTGGAGCGGCGAGGTCTCTGCAGCCTTCCTCCTCGCGGGCCTCAACACCACGCCCAGGGCTGAGTAGTCCGATGGCCAAGAAGCCGCGCCGCTTCGACCAGGGCTCGGTCACCGAGAACCTCATCCACGCGGGCGTCTTCCTTGGCGGCGTCGCGCTGATCCTCCTCGGCCGGGCGCTCCGCGCGGTCGACGACAACCTCATCGAGTTCTGAGCTAGGAGAACCGGTCATGCACGAGACCTCCATCGCACACGACGCCGGCAGCGTCTTCGCCGACCTGCCCAGCAAGGACGGCTTCACCTGGCGCCCCCACGCCCTCGTCGAGAAGTGGGACCAGGAGCAGGTCGACTGGGTCGCCCGGCGCACCGGCGTCCTCGTCCCGTCCGGTGACCTCCTGGCCGCTCACGTCGCCCCGTACGACGTCGCCGAGGCGGCCGGGAACCTCCTCACCACCGCAGGCCTGAACCGGCTCACGTCGCTGCTGATCGGCGCCGGCGGCCAGGCCCTGACCAACACGTCCGCGCGGCTCGGCGTCGGGAACTCCACAACCGCCGCCGCGGTCGGACAGACCGACCTGCAGGCCTCGGCCGGCTCCGCCAACCGGCAGTTCAAGGTCATGGACGCCACCTACCCGCAGCAGTCCAACGGGGTCGTGACCGCCAAGTCGACCTTCGCCACCGGTGAGGCAAACTTCGCCTGGCAGGAGTGGTGCCTCGACATCGGCACCCCCACGGTCGCGGACGGCACCACGGTCAACGCGGTCATGCTGAACCGGAAGGTCGAGTCGCTCGGCACGAAGGTCTCCGGCGCCTGGGCTCTCACTGTCACGATCACGATCGCCTGAGGGCTGGCGGCGACATGCCCATCGGCACCTGCGACCACAACGCGCGCGGCGAGGCGTACAACGAGTTCGCGATCGAGCTCCCGCTGCCCGACCGGACCGGCTATGTGCTCATCGACTGCCGGTACACCTGGGATGGCGTCTCGACGAAGGCGACCGGCTGCGACGGGCCGGTCATCTTCCTCTGGACCAGGAACACCGGCACCTCGCCGGCCTGGGCCATGCTGCCCGACAAGAAGCGCGGCAACCTGTGGATCAAGCTCGACCCGCAGACCGACGTCACGGTCACCCAGAAGGGCACGCTGAGCAACCTCGGGCTGTCGAACGCGAGCGACGTGCGCTCGGTCCAGTTCTCGTTCGTCGATCCCACTCTCTGAGGACTGACAGATGGCGCTGACTGTCGTCTCCGGCAACGTCGCGATCACCCAGGACCAGCGCACGCTGTCGTGGACGATCCCGACGCTCGCTGTCGGCGACGTCGTGGTGGTCGCGGCTGTCACCTGGGACCAGGCGAACACCCTCAACCCGCCGTCCGGGACCGGGCTCACGTTCACGCAACGCCTCGCGGCCAACGCCGCGAGCCATACCCGGGTCTACATCTGGACGGCCGTCGCCTCGAGCGCCGGCTCCAGCGTCGTCGTGACCTGCTCGGTCCTCGCCGCGTCGAACAGCATCCACAACGGCACCCTCTACGTTTGCCCCACCGCGGACGGCTACAGCCTCGCCGCCACGCCGAACACGGCGACCTCGACCACGGGGTCGTCCGCCAGCCTGTCCGGCGCCTCAGGCAACCTCGGCATCGTCGCCGTCGGCGACTGGTCCGGCGGCAGCGGCGCGTCGCGCGCGTGGCTCGCGTCGGCCGTCGAGGACATGTACCAGTTCTCGAGCACCGACAGCACCCAGTACGGCGCCCACTGCGACCTGACTGGCGCCACCACGTCCGTCGGGCTCTCCACCCCGACCGGCGCCTCCTTCACCACAGGCGCCATCGAAATTCTGAAGTCCGGCGGCGGCGGACCTGCCCTTCCGCCGATCCTCGTCCAGCCACCCAGGAGATTCTGATGGCCAACTTCGTTGCCGGCGGACTGACCTCCGCGGGCTCGACCACACTCCCGGTCGCCGCCCTCGTCGGCTCCGCGGCGGTGCTGCCCCGCATCCGCGAGATCGGTGTCTTCAACACCACCTCGACCGCGGTGGCGCTCAAGCTCTGCCGCCTCACGACCGCCGGCACCCCCGGCGCATCACTCGGCGCAGTGGCGATGAACCCCAGGAACCCCGAAGCGGCGGTCGCGGCACTGAGGAACACCTACTCCAGCACCGCGCCGACGACCACGGACCTCGGCTTCCGAGCCGTCCTCGGCGCCGCGGTCGGCTCCGGGTTCGTGTGGACCTTCGATGACTTCGACCTCTGTGTCGACGCAGCCGCCAACGCCGGCGTCGGCATCCTCGTCGAGAACGGCACCGGCCAAGCCCTCCAGGTGTACTTCAAGTGGAGCGAGTGACCCCGCCGCTGATCTGACCAGCACCGAGCGGAGGGAGACGCCGTGTCCAACCTGATCCGCTACGGCGTGCCCCGCACCCGACCCGGCGGCGGACACCGGCCGTCGTTCCGAGTCGCCCCAGCTGCGGCCGGCGGCGGCCCCACACCGGTCGCCGGCACCGACACCGCGACCGCCACCGACGCCTCGTCCTCGCTGACCGTCGCGGTCACCGGTTCAGACTCCGCCACCGCGGCTGATGCGTCCGCGCTCGTTGTCCAGGTCACCGGATCCGACACCGCCACCGCGGCCGATGCGTCCTCGCCCGTCGCGGCCGCCAGCGGTTCTGACACGGGCACCGCGACGGACGCCTCGAGCACCCTGACCGTCGCGGTCACCGGTACCGACACGGCCACCGCCGTCGACGGCATGTCGACCCTCGACACCGGCGCGACCGCGAAGACCGGCACCGACGCCGCGACCGGAACCGACATCGCAGCCTCGCTGACGGTCGCTCTCACCGGCGCGGACACCGCAGCAGCTGCCGACGCGTCCTCGCTCAGCACCACGGCGACCGCGGCCGACGCCGCGACAGGTGCTGACGCTGCCCAGGTGGCCGTCTCGCTGACGCGCGGCGACTCGGCGGCAGGCACGGACGCCGGAGCCGTCACAGTCGCTGTGAGCGGCTCAGATACGGCCAACGGCACCGATGCGATGGCCGTCCTCGACACCGGAGCTACCGCGAAGGCCGGCACCGACACCGCTACCGGTGTCGAGGGAGCGAGCTCACTCACCGCGTCGACGACCAGGGCGGACACGGCGACCGCGGTCGACGCCGCCACGGTCACCGTCGTCCTCACCGCGACCGACGCCGCGAACGGCATCGACACCGCCTCCCAGCTGTCCGCGCTGCTCGCCCGGACCGACACGGCCACCGCTATCGACCTGGCCTCGCTCGCGATCCTCGACACGACCATCCCCAAGGTCATCGCCGACGGCGTCGAGACCGACGCCCGCTGGAGCACAGCGGCCACCCTCCACCGCTACGGCGGTGCCGCCACCCCACATCGATGGAGCAGCCCATGACAGACGCCCCACTCCCCCTGCTCCACCGGCCTCGCGGCAGCACCGAGCTGCTCGAGGGCAGCGTGAAGGCGAACGTCACCCTCGACATGGGGGTCGAGCTCGCGCTCTCCCGCGACGGCATCCACGTCGACACCGCCTGGCACCCGGCGGTCTGGGTCGGAGACCCGGGAACGACCCGGACCGCGCGCACGACCGCCGTCATCGAGCTCGACGACGCCTACCCCGAGGAGCTCTACGGGCTCTACGCCCGTCTCGATGTCGCCAACGGCGAGACGCCGGTCATCCACGTTGGTCGGGTCCACCTCTACTAGCCGCCGCCACCCAGCACCCGCCCCGTCGAGCCTCGCGCTCGGCGGGGCAGCTCCGTCGCGTCCAGGGGTTATCCACAGGTCGCCCGAAAGGGTCAAGCGAGTGGGGGTGCCGCGGCGTACCGTCCCTCCATGAACATCCACCTCCGCACCTCCCACGTCGTCGTCATCGCCATCGCAGCGGTCATGCTGCTCTTCGGCACCACCACGGCCGGCGCCGTCGCCGGCGCGAAGTGGATCGACGGCAAGCGCATCGAGAAGAACTCGATCCCCGCGAACCGGATCCAGAAGGGCAGCGTCGGAGGCACGCAGATCAAAGAAGGGCGCGATCCGGTCCGACCGCATCGCAGCCGACGCGATCACCCAGCAGCAGCTCGCCGACAACTCCGTCACGCCCGACGCGCTGACCGACGAGACCGTCCAGGAGCTCGCGCCGACCGTCGAGTACGTCGACAACGCGTTCACCGTGAACAACGGCGAGGTCAAGCAGGTCGCATCGCCGTGCCCTGTCGGCACGCTGGCCGTCGGCGGCTACGTGAAGTCCGGAGGTTTCGCCATGGATGCTTCCTCCTCCTTCATCGACCAAGCGCAGAACGCCTACGTCGTCCGCGTCGGTACCGCAGAGCCCACCTCTCAGGTTGTCGTCCAGACCATCTGCCTGCGCTGACCCGGGCTGTCGGCGCCGCCGTCTAGCCTCCCGGCCATGGCATCCCGCTCCAACATCGAACCCGGCATCGTCGCCGCCCAACTCGACGGCCGTGCCCGCTACCTGCTCGAGCACCAGATCCCACGCCACGATGCACTCGAGGACCTCCGCAGCATCGGCGCGCCAGCCGACCTCATCGCCGAGACCGCCGCCTCCCGCCGCGCCTGGTACGAGCAGCGCCCCGAGCCCGGCCGCGCCCAGTACCTCGAGGTCGCCGACCTCCTCGACGCCCTCCTGGAGCCGACCCCGTGACCGACCACGAGCGCACCGCCCTCACGCTGGCCGCCATCCACTACCGCCACCCCGCCGTACGGGAGACCCACGCCATGGAGCAGCTCGGCCTCACCCCGACGCGCTACTGGGCGCTCGTCGACCACCTCCTCGACCGCCCCGACGCGCTCGCCAAGATGCCCGCCGAGGTCCACCGGCTCCGCCGGGTCCGCGACGCCCGGAAACGCCAGCGCGCCGCTCGCTAGAGGTTGTCCATCGGCGACCGACCCCGGTACGCCTCCCGCGCACGCTCAGAGCGGCGCTTCGCACCGTACCGGTTCAGCATCTGCCGCGACCGCCACCCCGCGAGTTCCATCAGGTCGCTCTCGCTGCCACCCGACGACAACCAGGCGTCGGCGAACCCGTGCCGGAACATGTGCGCGTGGAGCTCCGGCACGCCAGCGGCCGCGCCGCGGCGCTTCAGCATCTGGTGCACCGCGTTCGCGCTCATCGCCTTCCCGTCCTTCCCCGACAGCCACAGCCACTTCGACTCGGCGTACGGCTGCCGAGCCCGGATCCGCAGGTACCGGTCGAGCGCCCGGGCCGTCGTGGCCCCGAACGGCAGGATCCGCTCCCGGTCGCCCTTCCCGACCACCAGGAGCTCGCGGGCCCGCAGGTCGAGCCCAGCGCGTCCCGCGCCGGCGATCTCGGACAGCCGTCCCCCGCTGTCGGCGTAGAGCAGGATGAGCGCCGCGTCCCGGCGGTCGACCATCCGGGGTCCGTCGCACGCGGCTATGACGTCGCGGAGCTGATCGGCGGTGAGGAAGTCGACGAGCTTCTCCGGCAGCTGCGGGGGCTTCACGAGCTCCATCGGGTTGGCCTCGATCTCTTGCTCCTCGAGCGCCCACGCCCAGAACGACCGCAGCGCGGTCCACCTCGTCCGGGCCGTGGCCGCCGACCGGGTCTCGTCGAGGTGCACCAGCCACTCCCTGAGCACCTCGGTGGTGATCTCGCGGGGGTCGTGGGGCTTGCCCTCGTCGACGAGCCAGGTGGCGAGGAGGCTCATGGCCTCGCGGTAGTTCCCGATGGTGCGGGGGCTCTTTCGCTCCTGGCGGAGGGTCAGCTCCCAGCTGTCGATGAGCGCGTTGAGCGCGTAGGCGTCGGCCACGTGTGTCTCCTGCAAGAGGTGGTGTGTGAACGCTGTGCGTTCGCTTACGTGTTCGACCCGAGGGTCATTCTTGCAGGTCACGCCGACATTTGTGGGCGCAGAGGGGATCGAACCCCCGACCACCTCCTTGTAAGGGAGGTGCTCTACCGCTGAGCTATACGCCCGACGCTCCCGGACACGCGTTCGGAGCGGGGACAGACTACGCAGGTTCGGACGTCGGCACGAACCCGGCCTGAAATGAGGTCGGACCGCAGGCGTCTCGGGTCACCTGCGGTCCGACGAGCCGGAGTCTAGGCGAGACGCGTGTGGCCTGTCCGGGGACTCCGCCGAATCCGGCCGCGCTGTCTAGACGTCGCGCGCCGGCGCTCAGATCGCGGCCGCGAGCTGGCGCAGGTGCTCGTCGAGGTCACGACCCTCGGGCATCGCGTTGTGCACGGCCCAGCGCAGCAGACCCTGCTTGTCGACGACGTACGACGAGCGCTGCGGGCAGCCCTTGGCCTCGTCGAAGACCCCGTAGGCGCGGGCCACCTCTCCGTGCGGCCAGAAGTCGGAGAGCAGCGGGAAGTTCAGGCCGTCCTGGTCGGCGAACACACGCAGCGAGTAGACCGGGTCGCACGAGATCGCGAGCACCTCGGTCTCGAAGGTGAGGAACTCCGCCAGCCGGTTGCGCACGCCGGTCATCTCGCCCGTGCACACCCCGGAGAACGCGTAGGGGTAGAACAGGATCGCGACGGCCTTCTTGTCGCGGTAGGACGACAGCGTGACGTCCTGGCCGAACTGGTCGCGCAGCGTGAAGTCAGGTGCGGGCGCGCCGAGCTCGAGACCGGTCATGGCTCAATCCTGTCACCGGCCGGGGACAGACCTTCAACCGGTCCTCCGATCGGCGTCGGTCACTCGGTCGAGAGGTCGCGCTTGAGCACCTTGCCGGTCGCGTTGCGCGGTAGCTCGTCGAGGAACACGATCTCGCGCGGCACCTTGAAGCGGGCGAGGTTGTCCTTCACGTGCTCCTTGAGCTCCGCCTCGGTCACCGGGCGGGCGACGGCGACGTACGCCCGCAGGCGCTTGCCGAAGTCGGCGTCGTCGACCCCGACCGCCGCCACCTCGAGCACGGCGTCGTGGCGGGCCAGGCAGTCCTCGACCTCCTTGGGGAAGACGTTCTCGCCGCCGGACACGATCATCTCGTCGTCGCGACCCTCCACGTGCAGGCGGCCGTCGGCGTCGAACCGGCCGACGTCGCCGGTCGACATGAGCCCGCCGATGAGCTCCTTGCCGCCGCCACCGGTGTAGCCCGGGAAGAGCAGCCCGTTGCCGACGAAGATCCGCCCGCTGTCGCCGTGCGGCACCTCCACGCCGGCCTCGTCGAGGATCTTCACCACCGTCGCGTACGGCGGCTTCCCGGCCGCGTCCGGAGCGGCGCGGAGGTCCTCGGGGGTGGCGATCGAGGCGTAGGCGACCTCGGTCGACCCGTAGATGTTGTAGAGGTTGTCGCCGAAGCGGTCCATCCAGGTGAGCGCCAGGTCGCCGGGCAGCGCGGAGCCGGACGACGCGACGACCTTGACGCGGGACAGGTCGTAGCGGTCGAGCGTCTCCGCCGGCAGGGCGAGGATCCGCTGGAGCATCACCGGGATCACCGCGATCGAGTCGCACCGCTCGTCGGTGGCGACGGCCAGGCAGGACTCCGGGTCGAAGCGCCGGCGCAGCACCATCGTCGAGCCGAGGAGCATCGAGAGCGCGAAGTGGGCGAAGCCCCAGGTGTGGAAGAGCGGCGCCGCGATGTGGGTGCGCCAGCCGTAGCGCAGGGGCATCCGGGACAGCAGCGACACCGCGGCCTCCAGGCCGGCCTCGCTGCGCGGGGCGCCCTTGGGAGTGCCGGTGGTCCCCGAGGTGAGGATCACGATGCGGCCGTGCCGGCTCGCGGGCGGCACGTCGGCGTCGGAGCGGCTGGCGACCAGCGACTCGATCGTCGGACCCTCGGTCGGTCCGTCGGTCCAGGCGAGCACGCGGACGTCGACCTCGGCACCCTCCAGCAGGCCGGCGAACTCCTGGTCCAGCACGATCAGCTTCGGGCGCTCGCGCTCGACGACCTCCAGCAGCTGGGGCCGGGCGAACGCGGTGTTGAGGTAGAGGCTGTCGGCGCCGAGCTTGGCGGTGGCGATGCTCGCGTCGATGAAGCCGCGGTGGTTGCGGCACATGATCGCGACGCCGTCCCCCGACCCGACGCCGTGGTCGGCGAACGCCCGCGCGAGCGCGTTGGAGCGCCGGTGCAGCTCGTCGTACGTCAGGGAGCCGAGCTCGTCGACGACGGCCGTGCGGTGCGGGTCCAGCCGGGCGGCGGCGGTGAAGCCGCCCGCGGGGCCGAGGCCCCAGCTCCTCAGCGCCAGTCCGCCCCGGACCAGTCCCGCAGGGCTGTGCGGCCGGATGACGCCCGACTTGCCGAGGACGCGCGCTGTCGTCCCGGCTGCCGTCAGTCCCGAGCGAACCTTCTGGAGCACCCCCGCAGGCTACGCGAGCGACTTGGGGGCGACCAGGCGGGTCGCGGACCAGTCCTTGCTCACGGCAGCCGTGGTGGTCTGCGACAGGCCGGCGATCGGCGCGGCCTCGGCGATGTCGGCGGGGTCGACCGCGTTGGAGCGACCGACCTTCGGGGTGAGCAGCCAGATCGCGCCACCGCCGACGAGGTCGGTCAGTGCGTCGACGAGGCCGTCGACGAGGTCGCCGTCCTCGGCGCGCCACCACAGGAGCACCGAGTCCACGACGTTGCCGTAGTCGGCGTCGACCAGGTCGGCGTCGATGCGGTCCTCGACCGCAACGCGCAGCTCGTCGTCGGCGTCGGCGTCCCAGCCGAGCTCCTGGACGACCATGCCGGGCTTGAAGCCCATGCGGTCGGCCGGGCCAGTAGGTCCGGTCTGGGTGGACCCACCACCCTGCGTCGAGCTCAACGCCTGCCTCCCGTCGGTCGGATCCCGGGGTTGGGATCGAAGTGGGGAGTAGTCCAGCGGAGTTCCCCCGAGGGCGCAACCCGTCTCCACCACGAGAGACCGAGGTTCCGCGTACTCGTCGGTAGATTTCTCCCCGTCTGAGCGCGTGCAACGATTGGCGACGTGACCGAAGACGTAACCCCCACGGACACCCAGCGGAGCGGCACCACCCCGACCGTCATCCACGAAGGACTGCCCACCCAGCTGCCCGACATCGACCCCGACGAGACCCGCGACTGGCTCGACTCGTTCGACAGCATGGTCGACGAGCGCGGCCGCGAGCGGGCGCGCTACGTGATGCTGCGCCTGCTCGAGCGGGCGCGCGAGATGCAGGTCGGCGTGCCCGCGCTGCGGAGCACCGACTACATCAACACCATCCCGCCGGAGCGGGAGCCGTGGTTCCCCGGCGACGAGGAGACCGAGCGCCGGATCCGGGCGTTCATCCGGTGGAACGCCGCCGTGATGGTGTCCTCCGCCAACCGCAAGGGGCTCGAGGTCGGCGGCCACATCGCGACGTACCAGTCCTCGGCCAGCCTCTACGAGGTCGGCTTCAACCACTTCTTCCGCGGCCACGACCACCCCGGCGGCGGCGACCAGATCTACATCCAGGGCCACGCCTCCCCCGGCATCTACTCCCGCGCCTTCCTCGAGGGCCGGCTGACCGAGGAGCAGCTCTACCGCTTCCGGCAGGAGGTCCAGCACGGGGCCCACGCCGGCCTGTCGTCCTACCCCCACCCCCGGCTGATGCCGGACTTCTGGGAGTTCCCGACGGTGTCCATGGGCCTCACCGGCCTCAACTCGATCTACCAGGCGCGGTTCAACCGCTACCTGCACAACCGGGGCATCAAGGACACCAGCGACCAGCGCGTGTGGGCCTTCCTCGGCGACGGCGAGATGGGCGAGCCCGAGTCGCTCGGCGCGATCCGCACCGCGGCCCGCGAGGAGCTCGACAACCTGGTCTGGGTCGTCAACTGCAACCTCCAGCAGCTCGACGGCCCGGTCACCGGCAACGGCAAAATCATCCAGGAGCTCGAGGCCAACTTCCGCGGCGCCGGCTGGAACGTCATCAAGGTCGTCTGGGGCCGCGAGTGGGACCAGCTTCTCGCGCGCGACGTCGACGGCGTGCTCGTCAACCGGATGAACAACACCCCGGACGGCGCGTTCCAGACCTACTCGGTCGAGACCGGCGAGTACATCCGCGACAGCTTCTTCGGCAGCGACCCGCGGCTGCGCCGGATGGTCGAGCACATGACCGACGACCAGATCCGCAAGCTGCCCCGCGGCGGCCACGACTACCGCAAGGTCTACGCCGCCTTCGACGCGGCCACCAAGCACGTCGGGCAGCCGACGGTGATCCTGGCCAAGACCGTCAAGGGCTGGACCATCGACGCCCTCGAGGGCAAGAACGCCACCCACCAGATGAAGAAGCTGACCCAGGACGACCTCAAGAAGTTCCGGGACCGCCTCTACATGCCGATCTCGGACCGCGACCTCGAGCGCTCCTACGAGGAGACCGGCAGCGCGCCGTTCTTCCACCCGGGCGCCGACTCCCCCGAGATCGAGTACATGCTCGAGCGGCGCAAGGCGCTCGGCGGCTCGCTGCCCAAGCGGGAGGTGCGCGCCAAGGCGCTCACCCTGCCGGGCGACGCGATGTACGCCGAGCTCAAGCAGGGCGGCGGCAAGCACAAGATCGCCACCACGATGGCCGTCGTCCGGCTGCTCAAGGACTGGATGAAGGACCCGGAGATCGGCAAGCGCATCGTGCCGATCGCGCCCGACGAGTACCGCACGTTCGGCATGGACTCGATGTTCCCGAGCGCGAAGGTCTACAACCCGGCCGGGCAGCAGTACGAGTCGGTCGACCGGAAGTTGTTGCTCTCCTACAAGGAGTCGCCGCAGGGCCAGATGCTCCACGAGGGCATCTCCGAGGCCGGCGCGCTGGCCTCGGCGACCGCCGCGGGCTCGGCGTACTCCACGCACGGCGAGCACATGATCCCGTTCTACATCTTCTACTCGATGTTCGGCTTCCAGCGCACCGGTGACTCGATCTGGGCGATGGCCGACCAGCTGGCGCGCGGCTTCCTGGTCGGCGCGACCGCCGGGCGGACCACGCTGACCGGCGAGGGCCTCCAGCACGCCGACGGCCACTCGCCGCTCCTCGCGGCGACCAACCCCGCAGTCGTGCACTACGACCCGGCGTTCGCCTACGAGATCAGCCACATCATGAAGTCCGGCCTCGAGCGGATGTACGGCGAGGGCGGCTTCGACGGCACCGGCGAGAACGTCATCTTCTACCTGACGGTCTACAACGAGCCGGTCGCGCAGCCGGCCGAGCCGGAGGGCGTCGACGTCGAGGGCATCCTCAAGGGCATCCACCACGTGAAGGCGGGCGAGGGCGAGGGCCCGCGGGTGCAGCTGCTCGCCTCCGGCGTCGGCTTCCCGTGGGTCGAGGAGGCCCAGCGCCTGCTCCGCGAGGAGTGGGGCGTGTCCGCCGACACCTGGTCGGTGACGTCGTGGAACGAGCTGGCCCGCGACGGTGCCGCCGCCGAGGAGTGGAACCTGCTCCACCCGGGCGAGTCCCCGCGCACGCCGTACGTCGCCGACAAGCTCCAGGCGGTCGAGGGCCCGGTCGTCGCGGTGTCCGACTACATGCGCGCGGTGCCGCTGCAGATCGCCCGCTGGGTGCCCGGCGACTACCGCGTGCTCGGCGCCGACGGGTTCGGCTTCGCCGACACCCGCCCGGCCGCCCGGCGCTTCTTCCACATCGACGCGCAGTCGGTCGTCGTCCAGGCGCTCCAGGCGCTCGCCGACGCCGGCCAGATCGGCCGGGACAAGGTCGAGGAGGCGTTCAACCGCTACCGCATCGACGACCCGACCGCGGTCGCCGACGTCAAGCAGGAGGGCGGCGACGCGTAGTCGCTCCCGGACGCACGCAGGGCGGTGACCGCTGGTCACCGCCCTGTGGCATTTCCGGCGCTGCTAGGCCGTGTCCTCCACGGCCCGCAGCCGCGGCTGCGTCGCGCCGTTGCGCAGCAGCGCCCGGAACCGCGCCCGCGAGTACGTCGCCGGCTGCGTGGTGCGGATGAACTCGTGCACGACCTGGGCGAACCGCAGCGGGTGGTCCTTGTGCGGGAAGTGCCCGGCGTCGGGGATGACCTCGACCCGCGAGCGGGGCGCCAGGGCCGCGGCGTGGTTGGCGTGGCGCACCGGGATCACCCGGTCGTCGCGCCCCCACACGACCCACATCGGCATCTCCTCGGTGAGGTAGGCCCGGTCGGCCATCGACACGATCTGGCCCTGCCAGTCGACGACCGCGCGCACGACGTGCCGGAGGGCCGCCCGCGCCTTCGGGTCGCGCATCGAGTCGTAGATGTGGGCGACCTCGTCGAAGTCGCGGGTCGACTTCAGGCCCAGGTTGGCGAGGGTGCGCAGGCCGGCCATGCCGAGGTGGCGTACGCCGGGCAGCGTCAGCACGCCCATCACCTCGTGGAAGCCCGGTGTGCCGATCGCGCGGATGCCCGGGTGCACCTCGGGGCCGAGGCCGCCGGAGGCCACCAGCATCAGCCGCTCGGTGCGCTCGGGGAACTGGTAGGCGAACTGCATCGCCACCCCGCCGCCGAAGCTGTGCCCGACGACCGTGACCTTGTCGATGCCCAGCACGGTCAGCAGGTCGCGCATCCCGTTGGCGAAGCCGCCGAGCGTGTAGTCGGCCCGCGGCTTGTCGGACTGCCCGTGGCCGAGCAGGTCGGGTGCGATCACCGTGTAGCGCCGGCTGAGCGCGTCGATCACGGGCTCCCAGGTGCGGTGGTCGCAGCCGAGCCCGTGCAGCAGGAGCACGGCCGGACCGGAGCCGACCCGCACGAACGCGCGGCGATGGCCGTGGATCGTGACGAACTGGACCTCGTGCTGGGTCACGGTGTGCTCCCCCCGACGTGAAGGGTCGATTCAACCAGATGACGGATCGCCGACCGAGCAGGGATCCCGCTCGGCGCCCGGGTCTTAACGCAATCGTTGCTCGCCCGATAGGTTCGCGGCGTGGCCACTCGACCGGGTGTGTCGCCCCACCAGCGGGCGGCCGACGCGCTGCAGCGCGCGAGCGGCGCGCTCAGCACGGCTGCGATGACCCGGATGGACCAGGAGGTCCCCTGGTTCCAGGCGCTCAGCGCCGAGGACCGCGCCTGGGTCGCCACGATCCTGCAGGCCGGCATCCGCGGGTTCGTCGACTGGTACCGCGTGGCCGACCAGCCCGCGCCCGCCGGCACCGAGATGGTCGCCTCGGTCTTCGGCGCCGCCCCGCGCGCCCTGGCGGGCGTCATCAACCTCCAGCAGACCGTGGACCTCGTGCGGCTCACGATCGAGGTGGTCGAGGAGAACGTGCCCGACCTGCTGGAGCCCGTGGACGCCGCCGAGGTGCGCGCCGCGGTGCTGCGCTACGCCCGTGAGGTCGCCTTCGCGACGGCCGAGGTCTACGCCCGGGCCGCGGAGCTCCGCGGTGCCTGGGACGCCCGGCTCGAGGCCCTCGTCGTCGACGCGGTGCTCCGCTCCGACCCCGACGAGGCGCTGCTGTCCCGCGCCAGCGCCCTCGGCTGGGCGGGCCGGGGCGACGTGGCCGTCGTGCTCGGCACCGTGCCCGCGGAGCGGAGCGACACCGACACCTTCGACGAGGTACGCCGTACCGCTCGCGCGGCGGGCATGGACGCCCTGTGCGCGGTGCAGGGCGACCGGCTGGTCGTGGTCCTCGGCGGCGCGGACCGCAGCCGCGAGGCGGCCGCGGTCATCGCGGACCTGTTCGGCCCCGGGGCGGTCGTCGTCGGGCCGGTGACCGACGGCCTCGGTCAGGCGCACGTCTCCGCCCGGGCCGCGCTGGCCGCCCACCGCGCCTCGCCCGGCTGGCCGGACGCGCCGCGGCCGGTGCGCAGCGCCGACCTGCTCCCGGAGCGCGCCCTCAGCGGCGACGGCCACGCGCGCCGGCACCTGGTGGACGAGGTCTACCTGCCGCTGGTGCACGCCCGCGGCACGCTGATCGAGACGCTCTCGGCGTACTTCCAGCAGGGCTCCTCGCTCGAGGCCACGGCGCGGGCGCTGTTCGTGCACCCCAACACCGTCCGCTACCGGCTGCGCCAGGTCGCGGAGCTGACCGGCTTCTCGGCGACCGACCCGCGCGAGTCGCTCACGCTGGAGATCGCGCTCATCCTCGGTCGGCTCTCCGGGCGTTTGTAGGAACCCTACAAAGACTCGCGCAGTGATTTCGTGCGGGCCGCGGTCGAGGTTCGGTCGCTCCGCGGGGCAGAGTGGACAACGTGCTCGTCATCGTCGCTCCCGGTCAAGGTGCTCAGACTCCCGGCTTCCTCGTGCCCTGGCTCGAGGACCCCACGTTCGCGGCCCGCTTCGACTGGCTCTCGACCGTCGCCGGCCTCGACCTCGCCCACTACGGCGCCGAGGCCGACGCGGAGACGATCCGCGAGACCCAGATCGCCCAGCCGCTGCTGGTGGCGACGGGGCTGGTCGCCGCGCTCGAGCTGTTCCCGCATCCCGCCGACGCCTACGACCAGGTCGGCGCGGTCGCCGGCCACAGCGTCGGCGAGATCGCGGCCGCGGCCGGTGCCCGGGTGATCACCGCCGAGCAGGCGATGGTGCTGGTGCGCGAGCGCGGCAAGGCGATGGCCCAGGCGTCCGCGGTCACCCCGACCGGCATGACCGCGGTGCTGGGTGGGGACCGGGAGGACGTGCTGGCGGCCATCGACAAGCACGGCCTGACCCCGGCCAACGACAACGGCCCGGGCCAGATCGTCGCGGCCGGCACGCTCGAGCAGCTCGCGGCGTTCGCCGAGGAGCCGCCCGCCAAGGCCCGGCTGGTCCCGCTCAGCGTCGCCGGCGCCTTCCACACCCAGCACATGGAGCCCGCGGTGGGCCACCTCGCCGGGCTGGCCCAGTCGGTGTCCGTGCACGACCCGCGCACCCGGGTGATCTCCAACCGGGACGGCAAGGTCGTGCACGACGGCCGCGACGTGCTCGCCCGGATCGTCGGCCAGATCGCCAGCCCGGTGCGCTGGGACCTGTGCCTCGAGACGATGGCCGACCTCGGCGTCACCGGCATCCTCGAGATGCCGCCGGCGGGCACCCTCACCGGCATCGCGAAGCGGGCGCTCAAGGGCGTCGAGACGTTCGCCCTCAAGACGCCCGACCAGCTCGAGGACGCACGCGCGTTCTGCGCCAAGCACGGCGAGTCCTCCGGCATGGAGACCACGCCCACGTGGCGGATCGTCGTCTCCCCCGCCAAGGGCACGTTCCACGTGGCCGCCGAAGCGGCCGACGCCGACGTGCTCCCGCCCGGCACGACGATCGGCGAGATCGCCAGCCTGCGGGACCGCAGCGCGATCACCGCGGCGCACGGCGGCCGGGTGGTCGAGTGGCTCGTCGAGGACGGCGACCTGGTCTCCCCCGGGCAGCCGCTGCTCCGCCTGCACCCCGAGGGTGGCCAGTGATGGCCGCGCTCACCCCCGCCACGGGCGCCCAGCACGCCGCGATCCTCGGCCTCGGCAGCTACCGGCCGAGCCGGGTGATCCCCAACGCCGAGGTGGTCGAGGCGATCGACTCCAGCGACGAGTGGATCCAGCAGCGCTCGGGCATCAAGCAGCGGCGCTGGGCCACGCCCGAGGAGACCGTGCAGATGATGTCGGTCGCCGCCGCGCGCACCGCGCTCGAGCGCGCCGGCGTCGACGCCCGCCAGATCGACTGCGTCATCGTCGCGACGGTCACCCACATGTTCCAGACCCCGGCCGTGGCCACGGCCATCGCCCACGAGCTCGGCACCGACCAGGCCGCGGCGTTCGACATCTCCGCCGCCTGCGCGGGCTTCTGCCACGGCGTCGCGCTCGCGTCCGACCTGGTCCGCGGCGGCAGCGCCGGCTACGCCCTCGTGATCGGCGTCGAGCGGCTCTCCGACATCACCGACATCGGCGACCGCGGCACGGCGTTCATCTTCGCCGACGGTGCCGGCGCCGTGGTCGTCGGTCCCAGCGAGACCCCGGGCATCGGGCCGGTGGTCTGGGGCTCGGACGGCGAGCAGTTCGACCTGATCCGCCAGCGCGAGGACTGGCGCGACGTCGTCGCCTCCGAGCGCCCCGAGATGCCGCACCTGGTGATGCAGGGCAACGCCGTGTTCCGCTGGGCGTCCTACCAGATGGCGAAGACCGGCCAGCAGGCCCTCGACCGCGCCGGGGTGAGCATCGACGACCTCGACGTCTTCGTCCCCCACCAGGCCAACATGCGCATCACCGACGCCATGGCCCGCGCCATGAAGCTGCCCGAGCGCGTCAAGATCGCCCGCGACATCGCCGAGCAGGGCAACACCTCGGCCGCGTCCATCCCGCTCGCCCTGGACCGGATGATCGAGGAGGGCGACGCCAAGAGCGGCGACACCGCCCTGCT
This sequence comes from Nocardioides agri, assembly GCF_013778305.1. Lineage (GTDB taxonomy): Bacteria > Actinomycetota > Actinomycetes > Propionibacteriales > Nocardioidaceae > Nocardioides > Nocardioides agri. The sequence continues at coordinate 5,547 of NZ_JACEIC010000001.1, read as the reverse complement.
CATCGCCTTCGGCGCCGGCCTCGCGTACGCCGCGCAGGTCGTCACCGTCCCCTGACCCACCCCGTTCCACACGGTTCACGCACCACCCGACGGAAAACCCCCAGAGAGAAGGAAACCGCCAGATGGCCACCACCGAAGAGATCCGCGCCGACCTCGCCGAGATCGTCAACGAGGTCGCCGGCATCGACGCCGACGACGTGCAGCTCGACAAGTCGTTCATCGACGACCTGGACGTGGACTCGCTGTCCATGGTCGAGGTGGTCGTCGCCGCCGAGGAGAAGTTCGGCGTCTCGATCCCCGACGACGAGGTCAAGAACCTCAAGACCGTCGGCGACGCCGTCGCATTCATCGAGCGGGCCCAGTCCTGAGCTGACCCGCTCGTCGTACCCCTCAAGGAGCAGCATGTCTTCCACACGAGTCGTCGTCACCGGTCTCGGGACCACCTCCCCCGTCGGCGGTGACGCCCCCAGCACCTGGGACGCCCTGGTCAGCGGGCGCTCCGGCGTCCGGTTCCTGACCGACGACTGGGCCGAGGAGATGCCGGTCAAGATCGCCGGCCGCATCGCCGTCGAGCCGACCGAGGTGCTCGAGCGGGTCAAGGCCCGTCGCCTCGACCGCAGCTCGCAGTTCGCGCTGGTCGCCGCGATGGAGGCCTGGAAGGACGCCGGCCTCGAAGGCGCCGAGGTCGACGGCGACCGCCTGGGCGTCGCGATGGCCTCCGGCATCGGCGGCGTCACCACGCTCCTCGAGGGGTACGACAACCTGATCACCAAGGGTCCACGGCGGGTCTCCCCGCTCGCGGTCCCGATGCTGATGCCCAACGCCCCGGCGGCGAACATCAGCCTGTACGTCGGAGCGCGCGCGGCGGTCATCACGCCGGTCTCGGCGTGCGCGTCCGGCAACGAGGCGATCGCCCACGCCGTCGACCAGATCCGCCTCGGCCGCGCCGACGTCGTGGTCGCCGGCGGCACCGAGGCTGCGGTCCACCCGCTGCCGATGGCGGCGTTCGCCAACATGATGGCGCTCTCCAAGACCGCCAGCGGCCCCGAGGGCGGCGACCCCACCACCGTCTCCCGGCCGTGGGACCTCGCCCGCGACGGCTTCGTGCTCGGCGAGGGCGCCGGCGTCCTGGTGCTGGAGTCCGAGGAGCACGCTCGTGCCCGCGGCGCCCGCATCTACGCCACGGTGCTCGGTGCCGGCATCACCGCCGACTCCCACGACATCGCGCAGCCGGACCCCGGCGGTCGCGGCGGAGCCCGCGCGATCAGGATGGCCTTCGAGGAGGGCGACGTCGACCCCACCACGGTCGCGCACGTCAACGCCCACGCCACGTCGACCCCGCAGGGCGACATCGCCGAGGGCCTGATGCTGCACGCCACCCTCGGCTCGCACGTCAACGAGGTCGTGGTCACCAGCACCAAGTCGATGACCGGTCACCTGCTGGGCGGCGCCGGCGCGCTGGAGGCGGTCGCCACCGTGCTCGCCCTCCACCACCGCATCTCGCCACCGACGATCAACCTCGACAACCAGGACCCGCAGGTCGAGCTCGACATCGCCACCAAGGCCCGCGACCTGCCGCTCGGCGACATCGTGGCCCTCAACAACTCCTTCGGCTTCGGCGGCGCCAACGTCGCGGTCGCGTTCGGGAGCGTCTGAGATGACGGCCACCGTCGCCCGACCGACGAAGCTGCCCCGCGAGGAGGACCCGCGCAACCCGGTGCACCGGCTCACCGCGCTCTTCGACGAGGGCACCCTCGAGCTGATCACCCCCGACGACGACTCCGGCATGCTCGCCGCGGTCGGCACGGTCCGGGGCACGCGCGTCGTCGCGTTCTGCTCCGACGCCACCGTCATGGGCGGCGCGATGGGCGACCTCGGCTGCCGCGTCGTCGTGGACGCCTACCACCGGGCCATGACCGACGGCAGCCCGATCATCGGGCTCTGGCACTCCGGCGGCGCCCGCCTCGCCGAGGGCGTGCTGTCGCTCCACGCCGTCGGTCGGATCTTCCAGGCGATGACCCAGGCCTCCGGCAAGATCCCGCAGATCTCCGTCGTCCTCGGCCCGGCCGCCGGCGGCGCGGCGTACGGACCCGCGCTCACCGACGTCGTGATCCTCGGCCCCGAGGGCCGGATCTTCGTCACCGGCCCCGACGTCGTCCGGTCGGTGACCGGCGAGGACGTCGACATGCTGCGGCTCGGCGGCCCGGAGCCCCACGGCCGCCGCTCGGGCGTCGTGCACGTCCTCGCCGACTCCGAGCGCGACGCCCTGGACCGCGCCCGCGACCTCGCGTCGCTGCTCGGCTCGCAGGGCTCGATGAAGGTCGACGAGGTCGAGGACCGCGACCTGGCGGCCCTGCTGCCGGAGTCCAAGAAGCGCGCCTACGACGTGCACCCCCTCGTCGAGTCGATCCTCGACGAGGGCACCGCCCAGGAGCTGCACGCCCGCTGGGCCCCCAACATCGTCACCGCGCTCGGCCGGCTCGGCGGGCGCACCGTCGGCGTCGTCGCCAACAACCCGCTGCGCCTCGGCGGCTGCCTCGACTCGCTCTCCGCCGAGAAGGCGTCCCGCTTCGTGCGGATGTGCGACGCGTTCGGCGTCCCGCTGGTCGTGGTCGTCGACGTCCCCGGCTACCTCCCCGGTGTCGGCCAGGAGTGGGACGGCGTGGTCCGCCGCGGCGCGAAGCTGCTGCACGCCTTCGGCGAGTGCGTGGTCCCCCGCGTCACGCTGGTCACCCGCAAGACCTACGGCGGTGCCTACATCGCGATGAACTCCCGCTCGCTCGGCGCGACCAAGGTCTTCGCCTGGCCGGGGGCGGAGGTCGCCGTCATGGGCGCCGTCGCCGCGATCCGGATCCTGCACCGGCGCCGGCTCGCCGAGGTCGCTCCGGACATCCGCCCGCAGGTGGAGGCGGAGCTGGCCGCGGAGCACGAGCGGATCGCCGGTGGCGTCGACAAGGCCGTCGAGATCGGGGTCGTCGACGAGGTCGTCGACCCGACCCGGACCCGGTCCGCGCTCGCCCAGGCGCTCGAGGCCGCCGTCCAGGCCGACGGCGTACGCCGCGGCGTGCACGGCAACATCCCGCTGTAGCCCCATAACCCACGGCGCGGCCTCGCGTTGGACAGGTATGACGTGGGCCACACGTGGAGCGACGGCGTTGGCCAGCACCCCGCTCGTGCTGGCGCTCCTCGTCGCTCCGGCATCTGCCGACGGGCCGTCCGACCCGATCTCGGGGCTGGTCGGCCAGCTCCTCGGTCCGCCCTCCTCCGCGTCGGCGCCCAGCCCGACCACCCCGAGGACAGCGACCGCCTCCGGGTCGGCCTGGGGGTTCGACGGGGTCCTGCGCCACGGGTGTCGCGACTACCCCTACCGCTACGCGATCAGCACGCCGACCGACGAGTGGACGCTCGAGGTGTTCCTGCGCGACCGCGACGGTCGCAACCTCGCGTCCGGGACCTTCATCTCCGACAGCGATCCCACCGAGCGGGCCGCCCGCTTCCGCTTCTGCCGCTACTCCACGCGACCGGGCTGGTTCACGGTCCGGTCGCTCCTGCACTGGTACGACGCGGACGGCACCGGCCACCGCCAGTGGCTCGGCGAGACGCGCTTCCGGCTGCGCCGGCCCCGCTAGCCGACGTGGGCGTCAGACGACTTGGTGCAGCCAGCGCACCGGGGCGCCGTCGCCGGCGTGCCGGAACGTCTCGAGCTCGTCGTCCCACGGCTTCCCGAGCAGCTTGTCGATCTCGACGAGCAGCGTGGTGTCGCCCAGCGCCGCCTTCACGACGGCGGCCTTGAGCCGGTCCTCGGGGATCATCAGGTCACCGTGCAGGCCGGTGACGGCGTGGAAGACGCCGAGCTCGGGCGTGAAGGAGTAGCGGGCGCCCTCCGATCCGGCGGTGGGCTCCTCGGTGATCTCGAAGCGGAGGTGGTTCCAGCCGCGCAGCGCGGAGGCGACCGCGGCCGCCGACCCGACCGACCCGCTCCAGGACAGCTCGGCACGGTAGGTGCCGGACTGCGCCGGCTGCGGGGTCCAGTCCAGGTTCACGGGTACGCCGAGGACACCGCTGACGGCCCACTCGATGTGCGGGCACAGCGCGGACGGCGCTGAGTGCACGTAGAGGACACCTCGCGTCGCGGTGCGCGTGGCAGTGCTAGTCGTCACCGTTGCCTCCTTCATCTCCAGCGCGAGATGCGCCTTCCCCAGCGGTCTCTCTCCGGGATGAAATGAGGCGGGAGTGACGAACGTGAAATTGTGGCTCCATTGTGGCCCATGGGGCCGCCGAACGCCAGCAGATCCGCGCAGGACACACGCGTGTCGCGGTCAGGCGCCGCGCGCACCGATGCCGGGTCCACGACGCTGTGGGCCGGGTCCGTCAACGCTCCGAGGACGAGGCCGTCGCCCACCCCGACCGCCGCTCCCAGGCTCTCGGGGGCCAGCGCGACGCCCTCGCCCCCGAAGCGCAGATGCGCTCAGCCTTGGTGCTTCTCCAACAGCTCGGCACGCTCGGCCGCGTCGGTGAGCTCGTCGCTGTCGATGGCGTGCGTGCGGTGGAACCAGGCCAGCGCGTCCTGCTCACGGCCCGCGGCCTCGAGCGTGTCGGCGTACGCGTAGCGCAGCCGCACGACCCACGAGGACCGGCTCTTCGACTGCAGGGGCGCGAGTTCGAGGGTCCGCAGCGCGGCGTCGAGCTGGCCGAGGTCGCGGCGGGCGCCGGCCTCGACGATCGTCATCTCGGCCTTGGCCTCCGGACCGAAGTTCGCGACACCCGGGCTCTTCGCGAGCTTGAGCGCCTCCTGCGGCTTGCCCAGTGCGCGGTGGCAGTCGGCCATGATCGGCAGGTACGCCGTGGCGCCGTTCATCCGCTTGGCGGCCCGCAGCTCGGCGAGCGCCTCCGCGTAGTGGCCGGCGGCGTAGGCCGCCTCGCCCGTCGCCTCGCGCACGACCGCGATCCGGGGCGCCCTGGCCCGCGCGGCCAGCGTGTGCTGGTAGGCGGTCTCCGGGTCGTCGTCGACCAGCATGCCGGCGGCGACCATGTGGCGGGCCACCCGGTTCGCGAGCTTCTCGGGCAGTCCCTTCAGCTGGGCGGACACCGCCCGGTCGAGCTCGGCGCCGGTGATGTCGGCCGGCAGGTCCGGGCCGTCGTAGACCGCCTGCTCGGCGGAGCGCGGCGCCTGCTCGCGCGGGCCGCTGCGCGCGGGCGGCTTGCCGCCGCGGCGCGGCGGCGCGCCCTTGCCGGCCGGCTTCCCGCCTCGCGACTGCCCGGGCTTCCCGTCGCGGGCCTGCGCCGGCTTGCCGCCTCGCGACGACGCGGGCTTCCCGCCCGACTGAGGTTTGCCCCCGCTCGGACGACCCCCGCGGCGGGGACCGTCACCGGACGGACGCTGGCTGCGACGCTGATCGGCCACGACTGTGCTCCTGCTGGGCTGGTACGGGAAGGTGCAGAAATGAGTAGAGGCCACCTTACGGTGGCCTCTACTGAGTGTATGTCCGGCGGCGTCCTACTCTCCCACAACCTCTCGGTTGCAGTACCATCGGCGCTGAAAGGCTT